>NZ_RDBL01000094.1 GCF_008042035.1 Streptomyces sp. col6 | reverse complement strand
CCGCAAGGCCCCCCGCGCCCCCGACCCGGACCGGCCCGAGGACCTGTGGAAGGCCCTGGACCGCGGCGAGGACCCGACGCGCGAGGCATGACCCCCAGCTCACGTCCTACCCGCACGTACGGGACAATGACAGTGAGCTGGCACAGCGGCACGGGCCGTGGGGACAGCGACCCGAGCGATTCCAACAGCGCAACACCAACGAGGAGCAACTCATGGCGGGCAGCAGCCACGGACACACCCCGGCCGCCTGGACCGGTGTCATCATCGCCTTCATCGGCTTCTGCGTCGCGGGCGTCTTCATGGTCGCGGCCAACCCGGTCGGCTTCTGGGCCGGCATGGGCGTCGTCCTTCTCGGTGGTGTCGTCGGCCTCGCGATGAAGGCAGCGGGCCTCGGCATGCCGAAGGAGTCGGCCGAGCTGGTCGCCGCCCGTGCGCGCGCCGGCCAGGCGCAGACCTCCTGACCCACCGCGCGCGACGCGCGCACGAAAGGCGCGGCCCGGACCGGGCTGCGCCTTTCCGCGTCAGCGGCGACAATCACCGGGTGGACGCAACGCCTACCCCCGCCGGCCTCGTAGTCCGCGGCGAGCGCGGCCGGGTCGGCGATGGCGGCGAGCGCGCCCTTGGAGGGGCTGGAGCGCTTGACCTCGCAGATGACGGTCACGCC
>NZ_RDBL01000093.1 GCF_008042035.1 Streptomyces sp. col6 | reverse complement strand
AACGGATCGGACAGCGGTAGAAGAGGAGTTGTCGTGTCATTTCTGTGGGCCATCATCGCGGGACTCGTCATCGGCCTGCTGGCCAAGCTGGTCGTTCCCGGCCGTCAGCCCATCCCCCTGTGGCTGACCGTCCTGCTCGGTATCGTGGGTGCCCTCGTCGGCAACGCCCTCGCCACCGCCTTCGGTGTGCGTGACACCGGGGGCATCGACTGGATCCGGCACATCTTCCAGATCGGTGTCGCCGCCGTGCTCATCGCCTTCATCAGCCCCATGTGGGCCCGACGACGCGCCTGACCCGTCCGGCGGTACGACGAACGCCCTGCCCGGCCGCGAGGAGCGGCGGGCAGGGCGTTCGTCGTGTCCGGGCTCAGGCCCGGTGTGCCGCGATCAGGCCCTGATACCAGCGGTAGCTGTCCTTCGGTGTGCGCTCCAGGGTGTTGTAGTCGACCCGGATGACGCCGAACCGCTTCGCGTACCCGAGCGCCCACTCGAAGTTGTCGAGCAGCGACCACACGTAGTAGCCCCGCACATCGACCCCCGCGTCCATCGCCGCCCGGAGCGCCGTGAGGTGGGTACGCAGGTACTCCACCCGGTCCGCGTCCCGCACCGACCCTTCCGCCTCCACGGTGTCGTGCTCCGCCGAGCCGT
>NZ_RDBL01000092.1 GCF_008042035.1 Streptomyces sp. col6 | reverse complement strand
TTCCCGGAACTCGTGGAGGAGGGCCACGAGCCCTGGCCGGGTGTGCGGTGGCTGGCGGTCGGCGGTTCCCCGGCGTCCACGTACGCCGTGGACGTCACCGACGGGCTGGAGGCGGGGATCGAGGCCCTGGCCGCGCACGCGGGCTATCTGGCGTCGCTGCCGCCGGACAACCCGATGGCGGACGCGGCCGGGTATCTGACGACCAAGCTGACGCGGTTCGGCGCGCGCTTCGGCGGGGTGCCGGCGCTGCCGTTCGAGATCATCGGCATCTGAGACGCGTACGGCCCACGGCCGCGGCCCCGCTCCCGTTGAGGGGAGCGGGGCCGCCGGGTGCCGGGGGTCTCAGGCCGCGGCCTGTTCCTTGCGCGGCGGCGTGTAGTCGGCGTGGTCGACGGCGCGCGCCCACACCGATTCGAACGCCTCCTTGCACTGGCGGATCAGCTTGGGGTCCTCGGAGAACGCGTGCGGGCCCCAGGAGCCGTCGCCGTGGAAGGTGGTCCATCGCAGCAGGCTGTCGTCGAAGACCCAGAAGTCGTTGCCGGGAAGCAGCAGGTCCGACGCGTTCTGCCGGGGCAGCCAGCGGACCTTCTCCCCCGCGGGCACGTTGACGATGGTGGTGGTCTCCCACTCGTACTGGATGAAGT
>NZ_RDBL01000091.1 GCF_008042035.1 Streptomyces sp. col6 | reverse complement strand
GCCCCGCAGTCCGGGCCGGAGCGAAGCGCAGGCCCGTGGATTGGAGCGAAGCGGAAATCCGAAAAAATCCGAAAGGCGCGCCATCGCTTCGCGATGGGAAAGCGAAACGAACCGCTTCGCGGTTCGTGACGAAGTGTTGAAAAAGGCGCTTCGCGCCTTTCGGATTTCCGCTTCGCTCCAATCCACGGGCCTCCGCTCCGCTCCAGCCCGAACTGCGGGGCGGGTCCGCTTCGCTCCCCCACCCGGTTCCGGCTCCGCCGGAACAGCTGGCTACACGATGACGGTGCATCACCGCTGGTCTGTGTAGCATCCCGAGAAAACAACCACCCCCTGAACCATGACACCCCATCACCCCGGCCCGACTGCCGGCCACCGGGCAACAGGTGCGGATCCGCTGCGCTCCACCCGCACCGGGAAGTCCGTCACCCACATCCGGCAGCGTCTCCCCCCGCGAGTGCGAATGGCCTGAAAATCCCCCTGGTGAACACCGACCCACTACGATGATACCCGTGCATCACTCGCATAATCACCGCATCATGCATCACTGATGTGCTGTGTAGTATCACGAACAGATCGCCACCTCCACGGCAGGTATCTGGCACACAGTCAGTCATCAAATTGATTACCCACGCGTCATCCGAGCACAACCGAGCTCCGAGCGCCCCGAGAGAATTTCATGCTGGGGGTACTCCTGAAATTACGTGCCGGGTTCGATAGTTGATTTCACTTTGCTTACGGTCGTCGCCGATCGTCCGGCGAACCGCCCAATGCGGCGCTGGGTCCATCCGTGGTCGAGGCCGTAGCGGATTCGGGCGCGGGACTGCTCTTCGGTGAGGAGGCCGGGAGCCCGGCCGGGGGCGCAGCCGGCGGGCAAGCCGGGGAGGTCCCAGTCGTGTGAGCTACGGGGCTGGGGAAGGTCCGCTGGTGGTTCGGTGCCGGGGTCCGGGGCGTCTGCGGAGGTAACGTGCTCGGGCCGGAGTCCGAGGCGGATGTGGACCAGGGCGAGGTCGGCGAAGGCGCGGGCGGCTTCCGGGTGGTCCATGTCCAGGGCTTCGTTGGCGTACCGGGTGAACTCGCGGGCACTGGCCATTCGTCTGCGCCCGGTTCGGGCTGCTGAGTGTCCATGGCGGGCTCAACGAGCCGGGCCTGCATCTCGGCACGAGTCACAAGCCGCGGTGGAGGAGTAGGAAGGGCGCTCTTCCCCTCCGGGGAAGAGGTGTCGGCACCGATTCCGGCTAACCCGCGCCTCCTGACCTGCGCGGACAGGACCGCTCGCCAAGACCACGGTCAACCAGTTGGGCAACCCTGATCGCCACCCGAGTCCGGCAACCCCGATCGCAACGAGGAGGGCGACCTGTTGGGCAACCGTCGCCGGTCCGCCGGCGAACGACCGGCCCGGCCCGCCGCGCAGCCCGGACGGCGGCGGCGCACGCCATCAATCGAGGCGGCTGTCGAGGGCTACGGTGTCGACAGCTGGGCGATCTGTCCGCATATGTGACAGCGCGAGAAATGCGAGGAAACCCAAGATCTAGTGGTTGGAGTCCAGAATCGACACAACATGTAGTGGTGTCGGGCAACTTCGAGCTTGTGCTTCGTCTAAGATGACTGGAGCTTCAGCGAGTTGACCCCTCCTGAACTGTACCGGAACCGGTGCGGGCCCTTCCCGAGGGCGACTTGGGGTCAATGAAGGAGGCGCGATGACTCAGCCAGCGGAACAGCCGAGTACCCGTCGCAGGCATCTGTCGATAAGACAGGTACTGCTGGATTGGGTGCCGGTGGTCGCGGTGATCATCGATGGTGTACTGCGGCTCGTTCGGTGAGAACCGGACGGGAAGCGAGCGCGGACGTACGGCGTGGACTCGTCACTGAGCCCGGCCGGTATCTAGACGGCCGGGCTCAGTAACCGCAGCACCTGCGGAGAGGGCCGACTGCTGGGTGCAACCAGCAGGAGGCCCTCTTTGCTTCCCAGAGTCCCAGAACCTTGAAGTCTTGGACTCTCTTATCAACCTTACACACCTGCTACCGGCAGGCATGCATGGCTGCACCGCCTGCCCCAGGCATGAGCGGAGCACGACCTTTCCGCTGGTCACACGCGTGGCAGGTGACCAAGAGGACGGGCGTCGGCGGGCGGGATATCAGTACGGCGGTGCTGTGGCAGCGTCTGCGGGTGAGGCAGGTTGCTGAGCATCTGCGCCCCCTCCAAAGAGGAGGAGCAGCGCGGTGAGGACCGCGACCGCGCAGGTAATCGCGCCTACGAGGTCGCCCTTGCTGGCCGGGCCGGGGGTGGTTTTGCTGTGCTTGTACACGAGGTACCCCACGATGCAGGCGGCGACAAGAATCGCGGCTCCTACATCAGTGATGTGTACGGTCATAAGGGCCTCCCGGCTCAGGGGGCCTGTCCGTTTGACCGCCAGATCCGGCGGACAGGCCCCTTCCTAGGCCCGACGCCAACGCGCGAGCCCTGTACCCCTTCAGGGAGTTGCAGGGCCTTGAACAGCAGAAAGGCCGGAACTCCCCTTAAAGAGGGGCCTTCCGGCGGGGGACCAACGGAAAGACATTGACTCCACGGCATACCGAAACGCAAGTCGCGACATTAGACGCAAAAGCGCCATACCAGGCACGCGGCAGGTTCGTTTTCGCTGGTCAGAGGCACAGGAAGGGGGTTAACGCCTGCTAAAACTAGGCGTGACCAAGGTCACACCTATCTTGGCGTCTGGTACTGCCTCCCGGCGTCGAAGCAAAGCCAAAAGCCGCAGCTCAGAGGCGTTTTGACGTTCAGTTAAGTACTTGGACCTCAACTACGCGGACCGTCCAGTCGGCGTGTCGAATCTCGGTGAACTGGCCGCTGTCTCCGAGGGCGGGTGCGGTCCAGGTGACTGCCCAGGTGGCGGTGGCGTGGCCCTTGTAGCGCTTGCCGGGGCGGTCGGTGGAGGAGTGCTGGTAGCGGTGGCCGCAACCCGGGGAGATCGTTTTTCCTAGTTGCTTGTCGTACGGGGTGCCCGGCCCGAGGCAGGTGATCGTGTTGCCGTCGCCCATGTCCCAGCGGATGGAGTGCACCTGCGCGGTGGCGGACACGGTGACGCCGCCGGCCGTCGCGGTCGCGGTCTGCGGCCCGTACGCGGTCGGCGTCCGGCGTACCCACATCCACATCGGTGCGCCGACTGGATAGCGCCCGGACGCCCGGGGGCTGGCCACTGCCGGGCCTTCCAGTCGCATCGAGGCGACCGCCTGCCGGGCCACGCTCTCGGGGTCGATGGCGGGCGCGGCCGGGCCGGCTGTTCCGTTCGGGACGAACACGATTCCGGCGCGGCCGGTGTCCGGGCACTCGACTTGGTAGAGGGCGCCGTCCTTCGGGGTGTGGTCTTCCCAGGCCAGGTTCGCGGCCGGGGGCTGCGGGTCGGCCCGCGTGTATGTGCAGGGGGCCTCTGCGGTCTTCTTGCCGCCCGTGGTGGCGTGGGCGGGCTTGGCGCCGCCCGTGCCGGGGGTGGTGGTCTCGTGCGCGCAGACGGTGACCAGCAGCCCGGAGTTGTCGCAGACTCCCCCGCCCCGGCCGGTGTCCGCGTGCGCGGGCGTGGCCGACGCGAGACCGGCGGCCAGGAGCACGGCGGCCGCCGCCGCTTGCCTCAGCACGTGCGGGCCTCGTTCGGGGTGTAGTCGGTGATCATCCAGCCGTCGGGCCACTTCTCCGCCTTGGCGGTGGCCAGGTAGCGGCGCGGCTGGTTGCTCGGCAGCGGGACCGGCTCGCCCGACGTGCGCACCGCCTTCCACTGGGACAGGTCGATGCAGTCCTGCAGGATCGCGGTCGGCAGCTTCCCGCCCGTGTTCAGCTCCGTCACCTCCGGCTCGTGGCCCAGCGTTCCCGTGCCCCGGGTGCCGGACTTCTTCATCTGTGCCAGGTCGAGGCGCAGCTTGGAGAGCGCGGTCAGTGCGGCGTAGCGCTTCAGGTCGGTGCCCGTGGCGTCCGCGACCTTGTACGCCTTCATCTGCTCCGCCCACATCGAGGCGTAGGCGGTGAGCACCGCCCGCTTCTGCGCCGCGTCCGGGTCTGTCGGCGTCGCCGAGGACGACGCGGGCGCGGGTTGGGAGGCGGCTGGGGCGGCTTCGGACGGCTTGGCGTCCCCGCCGCCGCCTCCGCAGCCCGCCATGAGCAGCGCGAGCGGTACAGCCCCGCACAGCGCCACCGCGCGCATCCGTCGAACCGTCGTCATCCCGGCACCCCCGGATTGATCGTCAATGGAACAGCGATCACCGTGACTCGCCGCAGTCGGCCGATCACCGCGCCCGCCGAGGAAGGGGAGACGGGTCTCTTCCCCTCTGGGGAAGAGGTGTCGGCTCGGCTTTCGACTAACCCGCCGCCCCTGAGCTGCGCGGAAACGGGCCCTCCCCGGAACCACGGTCAACCTGTTGAGCAACCCCGATCACAACCTGAGTCGGGCAACCCTGATCCCGACGAGGAGGGCAACCGGTTGAGCAACCGCCGCCGGTCCGCCGGCGAGCGGCCGCCCCGACCGCCGCGCAGCCCGGCTGTGGTGCTGGAGGAGAAGACCCTCTTCCCCTCTGGGAAGAGGTGTCGGCGCGTGTTCCGAGTGACCCGCACCCCCTGAACTGCGGGAACGTGGCTCCGCGGAATGGGCCACGGCAACCTGTAGGGCAACGCGTACGGCAACCCGTACAGCAACCTGATAGGCCACCTGTAGGGCAACCCGTAGGGCAACTGCCCGACGTCGGCCACCGCCAGGACCACGACCAGGACCGCGGCGATGCCGCCCGGTTCGCGGTACCGGGCCCGGCCGCCGGTGCGCCGGGCCAGACTGGCGGCATGACGCACCCACGGGTCTACGGCAGCGAGCCCGCGACCGGTCCCGAGCCCGGCCGTGCCTACCGCGAGCTGACGGGCGGTCCGCTGGACGGGCAGCTGCTCGATGTCACCGGCTGGAGCAAGGACATGCTCACCACCGGGGCGTTCCTGATCGCCCCGCACAGCGCCTACCCCGGCGGGCGCGCCTCCTACGCACCCGCGCCCAGCGCCCCGAATGGTCCATTCGTCTGGGAGGGCGACGTCCCGTGACCCGCATCAGCCGGGCGCTGAAACGCTGACCCAAACGCTGACCCTCGCAGCTCAGAGCACTGGTGACGGCATGCCGTCACCTTTGGCCGGGGGCCGCGCAGCGGTCGAGCGCCTGGCCGGCCCCAAGATCTGCGGGCTGCTGAACGAGCTGCGCGGCCGCAGTGAGATAGCGCGCGCACCAGTACAAGGCCGCGTAGGGGCGCGTGCAAATGCTGCGCTGCGCTGCATCCCGCGCCACTATGCAGCGCGAGCATGTCAAGAGCGACAGCGGCTGCTACACCTCGATGAAGGCGACCACGACCACGGTGCGCAGGGCGGTCACCCAGTACACGAGGCGGACCCGTTCGACGTCGTCGACGTACTGCCGCAGTCGCGGGCCGCTGTTGTCGCCGGGGAGGGGTTCGCCGGCGTCGGGGTCGACGGAGATGACGACCAGGGCGCGGTCCAAGGCGTGAAGCTCGGCTTCGCTGGTGATGGTGTCCAGCTGCTTGGCGGCGGAGTCGGTGAAGGCGACCTGGGCGCGGCGGCGCGGGTTGCGTGGTGTGGGCATCAGGCGACGGCCGGGCGTTGGGCGGTGAGCCGGGTGAGGTGGGTCTCGCGCAGTTCCTCCCACGGGGTGCAGTCCTCCGCTGCGGGCAGGCCGTTGGTGGCGATGTCCTCGAGGACGGCGGCGAGCTGGTCGGCGTTCTCGCGGGTCCGGGCCGCGTACGCGCGCAGCTCGTCAGCAGTGTCGGGCTCCAGCTGCTGCCGGACGGTGGTGTCGGCGGGGGCCGGCTGTTCGCTCATCGAGGACCTCCAGGCGCGAACGGGCGTGTGCCACCACAGTATCGAGCGGACGCTGGCCTCGGTGGCCGCTCGGATGCACCCGGCCGGAAGCGGCCTGTCCGCGCAGGCGTCAGGCGGGGCCGGCCTGGAAAATCGGCGAGCCCCGGACTCTGTAGGGTCCGGGGCTCGCGGTGGTGACAGGCGGGGTAGCGACCGCTCGCTATGTATGCAAGAAGGGCGCGCTGGCGGTACCTGACGCAGACGGCGACCTCAGCGCGCCCATGGGGCTACCGGTGAAGTCGATGCAGTTCGGCGCGTTGGTCCTTGAGCTGCGCGATGAGTTCGCCGTCGTTCTCGGGAACGTCCCTTCCAAGCTGCGCTGCCACGGCGCGGTGCATGGCGAGCGCTTCTTGGTCCCCGTGTGCAATGAGCAACACGGACCACAGGGGTTCGTCGGGCGGTGTCTTCTGTCCAACCATCACCAGGAGGTCGACCCGATCCTCGTAGGAGAGGCCTTTGAGGCCGCGGGCTCCCGTCTTGTGCTGCAGTTCCTGCCAGGTACGCATCTCTCCGTTTCCGGCAGCCCTCTTCAGTCCGCCCCTCACGGGGGGAACCAGCGTTTTGAGCCGCGCGATCCGCGCCTCCTGTTCCTTTCGAGCAGTCTCCCGGTCGAGCGCGAGTTGCCGTTCCCTCGCCGCGCGCTGCTTCGCCTCCAGCGCGGCCTGGTGGGCCTCGATCCTCCTGCGGGCTTCGGCCTCACGCCGCTCGTCTACTACCCGTTGCATTTGCTGCTGGATCGCTTTGACCTGGGCCCTGTCCTCGTCCGTCGCATCCTCTTCGTCGACGAGATCCCACGCCTGTCGGGCCAGCCCTCCGGGGTCCTTTCCGGCGTCGACCCGCTCCCGGAGTTGTGCGATGACGGTCGCCCGCCGCCGCTGGCGCTGGTCCAGCCACCGCTGCCCGCGGCCGTACGCGGCCCTCAGCGCCGTCAGCTCGTCGTTATCGAGGCTCTCGTTGTCGATGACGTGCTGCACACTGAGCATGGCGGTTTTGACGTGCCCCGGTGCCTGCTCGTAGATGGCGCTGTCGAGCCGGCGCACGGTCGGCGGCCGGAACTCACCGGCCCTTGGAGCCGTGGCCTTGGACGGCGACGACGTATCGGCCGGCCGCTGGCCCGAGGCGGCCTGCCCGGTGGCCGCGGCGGGTGTCCGCGCAGGCTGGGGAGAGTGCTCCTCGTTGACCGTGGTGATACTGCCTGCCGTCACCTTGAGGTTAGCCAGGTCGAACCACTCGGTATGCGTACCCGCTCGCTGGATGCCGGCGACGACGAAGCGGCGTCCGCGGTCGGACCGTCCTTCCATGCGGATCCGGAATGCGTGGCCGCGCTGGGCGAGCACGTCCGGGCTTATCAGGCAGCCCGGTCCCAGGATGTACTCCCACACCTCTTCGTCGTCCCACGCCGGAGCTCGTGCGGTGTCGAGATGTACGACCAGCAGCCGTCCGTCGGCAAGGCGCGCCGTAACGGCGGAGCCGAGCGGCTCGCTGAGGGCCAAGTCGGCTTCGATGTTCTGCTGCCGCAGCCAACGCGCGATATCCGCCTTGATGAAGAGGTGGTCGGCATCATCTTTGCGCTGCCTTCGGCTGCAGGGCAGCCGGGAGTCGGAACCGTGCGGGTCCGGCACGTGAGCGAAGTGGCAGATCTTGTCGGTGCAGCGCCTGGTGATCAGCCGTCGGCCGCATCCACCCGGCAGGTTGATGCCGCACCACCACGTGTTCGCTTCATGCTCCAGACGGAAGGCATCGAGCTCTTCCGGGTCCTCCGGACAGATCACCGGCTCATCGGACTCCGGATCTCCAAGGACAGCGGTCTGGATAAGGCGTGTGTCCATCCTGCTCCCGTGTGCTCCATTCGAGTGGTACCGAATCATTCTGCGCCTGTGCACTGACAGTTGGCTCTGTGCGGTTCGGGCGGCATTGTCAGTGGCGGCTGCCACCCTTCGGTCATGCCGATCAGCCGGGAGTTGGCACGCTCCCTCTTCGCGGACCTCACGCAAAACTCTGCGGTGCCGCTGGCCCCTGACGAGCTCGTTCACATGCCGGGCCTGCGGGAGCACGGCCATGTCTTTCTCGGTGACATAGCGGTGCGCTGCTACAAGCACCGGGCCCGGTGGATGTACGACGAGCGGGACATCCGGGCGGCCGGCCGCGTGTTCGCGGATATGGAGGTGCGCCTGGACGACGTCGTTACGGTCCGGCTGCCCACTCACCACAGCATGGCGGAGGGCGAAAACGTCGAGTGGTACCTGCCCGACTGGCGACGTCGTGTGGCGGCTTGGATGTTCGATGCGGCCCGCGACAAGCTGTTCAGGCAGGAGCGGACTTTCAGCGAGTGGGGTGCCTGGCGGCAGGTCGGTGCGAACGGCCTGCCCGGTGACCTGACATGGGAGGAGTTCATGGCCTCCCGCGTCGGGCGCCGACACGGGCAGAACATTGCCGCCACCCGGCCGCTGGAGCTCCTGACGTGGTCCGGGCAGGAATGGCTATTGCCGCGGGCCTACGCCGATCTCCTGGACCGGTGGGAGCAGCGCGAGAGCGAGGTGGCCGCGCGGGCCCGGCTGTGTTCCTCCTGCGCTGAGCGGAGCCCGGGGTGGCTGGGGTGGCGGACTCCGACGGCGCAGGGTTACGTGACCCGGTGCCCGCCGTGCTCGGGGGCGGCCTTCCTGAAGTACAGCGGTCATCTGCGCGGTGTGCCGTACGAAAAGGTCCGCCGGCGCGGCACGCGGGCGGATGAGTACCTGTGCCGGCTGTGCAAGGCGAGCCAGGCGAGCGTGTGGGACCACTGCCACGAGCACGGTCAGGTGCGTGGGCCGTTGTGCGGCAGCTGCAACAGTCGCGAAGGCTGCGCCACCCCGGAGTACTTCTTCCAGTTCGAGGGCAGCGTGGAACACCTGCTGGAGTGCCGCGGCTGCAACGAACAGCGTTCCCTGCCACAACGCTTCGCCCTGGAGGTGGTCCGCGCACACCTTCAGCAGACCGAGCGGCACGGCCAGTGCCGGATGCGGCCCTACGTGCGGGAAGCCGAGCAGCAGCCAGAGGCCGGTCACCGCTTCCTGCTGTCCTGCAGTGGCGGACACACCAAAACCGGCACGTGGACCACGGACGTCACGGCGGATGAGGTCACCGCGCTCGTGCACACGTTCGTCGACCCAATCCTTGTTGCCTCTAAGCCCTTGCTCGACCTCGGCAGCGAGGAATAGCCGGCTGCGGCTGGCGCATGGCGAAACAGCAACGCACCCCCGAGAGGAGAAGGGGCTCGGGCTGGTACGGATCTTCCGTACCAGCCCGAGCCTGGTCTTTTCTCAGCCCCCGCCGTCTCTGCGGGCGGCCTCAACCGCAGGCAGCCGCCCCGCCGGAAGCACTCGGTGCTCACGCTGCGGCGGCCCGGACGGATCCGCGGACGAGCACCTGGCCGCCGGGCCAGACTGACCGCATGACGCACGCACCCCGCATCTACGGCAGCGACGACGAGGCGGACACCGGGCCCGAGCCCGGCCACGACTACCGCGAGTTGGTGGGCGGGCCGCTGGACGGCCAGCTGCTCGACGTCACCGGCTGGAGCGAGGACATGCTCGCCGGCGGGGCGCACCTGATCGCCCCGCTCAGCGCGTACGGGGCCGGCGGCCGCGCCTCCTACGCACCCGCCCCGGGCGTCACGGGCGGGCCGTTCTTCTGGGAGGGCGACGTCCCCTGATCGCGCCGATCGGGCGCGGCCGGCGAACCCCTGGACATGGGGCGGGGCGGTAGCTTGGTGCTAGGCGAACTGACGGTGGAGCTCTTCCTCAACGACGAGACTTCGCCGCCCTCTGGGTGAAGGTCACCGAGGTGACCGTGCCCCAGAGTGGCTCTGTACACGTCGGAGAGCAGCATTTCGACAGCAGTTCGGGAGGCACCCGCGCGCGTCCGATGTCCACGAGAACGGACAGCACCGCAGCGGTGGCCGCCGGATCGCCGTCGACCGCGCCGCGGCGGTCCCGGCAAAAGCGCTGGCTACGGGCGGAGGCCGGAACAGCCGTCGCGCCGTTGCCGACTGCCGGCGGGTGCCTCCCGTTCTCGGGCTCTGGCTCAACTTCTGTGGAGCCGCCACTCTCAGTGACTGCTAAGCCTCTTCGAGCTGTGGGTGAAGTCGCCTGAAAATGATCCCTGGGCAACGCAGTCGGGCTGAATGTTCAGGGCCGTGGAAGAGGTCCTGCTCCGGCTGAAGGCGCTGTTGTTCCCGTCGATCGCGGACGTCGCGGTGCTGTCGGTAGACGTGAACATCGCGACAGTGCGCGTTGATGCGCAATGCACGGCCGACGGCGCCGTGTGCCCGGTCTGTGGCACCTGGTCGAACCGGGTTCACGGTTCCTACCTGCGGTTTCCCGCTGATGTTCCAAGCGGAGGCCGACGGGTCGTCCTTCAGTTGAGGGTCCGGCGGTTCACCTGCGGAAATCAGAGCTGCGCACGCCGTACCTTCGTCGAGCAGATACGGGGCCTGACGCGTCGGCACAGTCAGAGGACCGAACGGTTGCGCTCGACCCTGGCGTCGGTCGGCCTGGCCCTCGCGGGCCGGGCCGGGGCACGCATCGCCGGCGTTCTCGGCGTTCCCGTCAGCCGTAGCACGGTGCTTCGGCTGGTGGACGCGCTTCCCGAGCCCGAAGTGGTCGCACCGAGGGTGGTCGGTGTCGACGAGTATGCGACCCGGAAGGGCCGCCACTACGGCACCGTCCTCATCGACATCGAAACCCGCCGCCCTGTCGACCTGTTGCCCGACCGGGAGGCGTCCAGCCTGGCGGCCTGGCTCGCCGCACGGCCGGGTGTTGAGGTCATCTGCCGAGACCGGGCGCCGTTCTTCGCTGAAGGTGCCACCGCCGGCGCTCCACAAGCGGTCCAGGTCGCGGACCGGTGGCACCTCTGGCACAACGTGAGTGAGGCTGCGAACGGGCCGTCGCTCAGCACCGCCGCTGCCTCCGCGCCCTGGTCACGGCCGCCCCCGAACCCGATCCGGAGCCTGCGCCGGAGGAAGATTCCTCTGGCTCGCCATGGCCCACGGGCCATCGTTTCGCCGACCGCACCCGCGCCAGGCACGCCGACGTCCACGCACTGCTGGAGGCCGGGCACAGCCGCCGCTCGGTCCAGCGGCAGCTCGGTATGACCTGGCGGACCGTCAAGCAGCTCGCCGACGCAGCGAGGCCGGAGGAGCTTTTCACCGGGCAGTGGCAGAACCGACCGTCGGTCCTCGATGACTACAAGCCCTTCCTGGACGACCGGTGGAACGAGGGCTGCACCAACGCCTGGCAACTGTGGGAGGAGATCGTGCCGCTCGGCTATAAGGGCAGCTACCAGCGCGTCCGCGCCTACCTGCACAAGAAGCGCACCTCACCGCGGCCGGTGGTCGCCCGGCCGCCCACGTCCCGAACGGTCGCCGGATGGATTCTCCGGCAACCGGAAACTCTTCCCAAGGCCGAACAACTGCTGCTCAAAGCCGTGCGCACCCACTGTCCCGAGATCGACGCGCTCACCCGGCACGTCCGCGCCTTCGCGGTCATGCTGACTGAGCGCCAGGGCGAGCGTCTCCCGGACTGGCTCGCCGCCGTCCGGCACGACGATCTGCCCAGTCTCCATACCCTTGCCGCCGGCATCGACCGCGACCGCGATGCCGTCATCGCCGGTCTCACCCTGCCCTGGAGTTCGGGCGCAGTCGAAGGCCATGTCAATCGCATCAAAATGATCAAGCGGCAGATGTACGGACGCGCTGGCTTCAACCTCCTACGCAAGCGGGTACTGCTTGCCTCCTGAGCGCACTGTCAGTGACCAGTGCGACGATCCCCAGACGACCGCGCGAGGAGAGACATGGGCACCTGGGACATCGGCCCCTTCGACAACGACACCGCCGCCGACTTCGCCGGTGACCTGGACGAGGCAGCACTGGAAGAACGCGAAGCCATGATCCGCGGCGTACTCAAGCGCGCCGCTGGGCCGGCGGACTTCCTGGGAATCTACGACGGCGAGCGAGCCGTGGGCGCGGCGGCCCTGGTCGTCGCCCAGCATCCTGACGGTGATCCGGCGTGTTCGAACTATGGCCCATCAGAGCCGCTACCGGAGTTGCCTGCAGACCTTCGGATGCTCGCCGTCGACGCCCTGGACCAAGTGGTCTCCAACCGGTCTGAACTCGCCGAGCTGTGGGCCGAAGCTGCGAACTGGTCGAAGTGGCGCCAGGACATCACCCGCCTCCGTAACGTCCTTGACCCTCCGATCCCGCCACAAGAGGAAGCCCTCTTCGAAATCTGATCGGTGACACAAAGTCACAGACCACAGAAGTTGAGCCAGAGCCCGTTCTCGTGAACATCGACTCGCAGGCCCACCAGGCGCCTCCCGGAGCCGTGAACAAGTGCTGCTCGAAGTCGTGAACAAAGCCACCCAGAGCCTCACCCGTCTCAGCTGTAGTCGAGGGCGGTGTGCTCTATGTCCGTGAATTGGACGAGGAGGCCGTCCGCGCGCCTTCCGTTGTCGCGGAAATAGACCTCCTGGAGTCCTTCGGCGACTATGTGCTGCAATTCCTGCTCACCCGCTCCGGCGTCCTGTGCGGCAAAAAGCCGGGCCGCATAAACGGGTGGGAGGGCCTGAGTAATCCACCGGATACGGCTGTCGTCCGTCGTTCCGGGGGCGGCGGTGTAGCCGAACCGGGCGCGGGCTTCGACGATGATGCCGGTCGAGGTGGCGGCCTGACGGCGGGCGCGTTCGCGGATCCGGGGCTGCCAGTGGCGGCGGACTTCGTCGGCGAGGCGGGCGGCGAGGTCGGCGCGTGGCCGGCGGATCTGGCCTTTGAGGTAGCGCTCGACTGTGCGCTGGGAGACGCCCAGGGCCTGCGCGACAGCGCGCGTTGAGTTCTTGGCCTGCTTCACGAGGTAGCGGATCTGGGCCCCGGGCGTCGCGGGTATGGGGCGGGTGAACGTGGCGGCCGCGGCCTTGTCGAGGCTGTCACCGATGATGCCCATGCGGCTGCTCCTCTCGATTATCGCCCGCACGGGCCTGTGAGCGACGATCTCCACCCCGGACGTGGAATCCGGCTCGGGGATGGGTGATCGTCAGCGAGAGCGCCGTACAGGGCTGTTGTGGGGTGTGTGGGGCTGCCGGGTGTTACTGGGGTCAGGTCTGTGCCATGTCGACGAACCTGGAGTAGTGGAGCTGGTTGGCGACGGTGATGGTCGGTGTCGCCCCGTTGCGGTGCTTGCCGACGATCAGCTCGACCTCGCCCGCCAGGGCGGACTCCTTCTCGTAGGCGTCGTCGCGGTAGAGCAGGACGACCATGTCGGCGTCCTGCTCGATGGAGCCGGACTCGCGCAGTTCGGAGACGGTGGGCCGTTTGTCCGTACGGCTTTCGGGGCCGCGGTTGAGCTGGGACAGGGCGATGATCGGGAGCTGGAGTTCCTTGGCGAGGAGTTTCAGGGTGCGGCTGATGGTGGAGACTTCGCGTTCGCGTGATTCCTGGCGGCCGCCGACGGTGACGAGCTGGAGGTAGTCGATGACGACCAGGCCGAGGTCGGGGACGCGGGCTTTCAGGCGCCGGAGCTTGGCCTGGATGGCGCCCAGCGTGGTGGCGGACTCGTTGATGTAGAGCGGGGCCTCGGTGATGCGGGGCAGGTAGCGGGCGAGGCGGCTCCAGTCCTCGTCGGTCATGGCCCCGCCGCGGATGTGGTGCAGGGCGACGCGGGCTTCGGCCGACAGCAGCCGCATGTTGAGCTCGTTGATGCCCATTTCCAGGCTGATGAACGCGGCCGGGATGCTGTGCTTGATGGCGCAGGTGCGGGCCATGTCCATGGCGAGGGTGGTCTTGCCCATGCCGGGGCGGCCCGCGACCACGATGAGCTGGCCGGGCTGGAGGCCGCCGGTGAGGGAGTCGACGTCTGCGAATCCGGTGGGCAGGCCGGTGAGGCCCTTCTTGCCGCTGGCCTCGACCAGGTCGAGGGTGCCCTCCATCGTCAGGGCCGGGAGCAGGAAATCATCTTCCTGGCCGGTGCCTTCGACGACGGCTGCGATCTCGGCGGCGGCCTCGGCGACGAGGTCGTCGGTCTCGCCCTGCCCGGCGTAGGCGGACTGGGTGATGCGGACGCCGGCGTCGGCCAGGCGGCGCAGGATGGCCTGCTCGCGGACGATTTCGGCGTGGTAGGAGCCGCTGGCTGCGGTGGAGACGGACTGGACGAGGGCGTGGAGTGCGGGGGCGCCGCCGACGCGTTCGAGCTGGCCGCGTTTGTTGAGCTCTGCGGCCAGGATGATCGGGTCGGTGGGTTCGCCCTTGGCCAGGAGGTCGAGGATCGCGGTGTGGATGATCTGGTGGGCGGGCCGGTAGTAGTCCTCGGGCTTGAGGATGTCGGCGCAGTCGACGGCGGCATCCCGGTTCAGCATCATGCTGCCGAGCACGGACGTCTCCGCGTCGAGGTCCTGCGGCGGCATCCGGACGAGCCCCGGGCCCTGGTCGTCGTCGTGGGTTTGGTCAGGAATTAGAGTCATCGGTGATCTCTCCAGAGGGATCGTGCGGCGTCCGGGCCGGCCAAGGTTTCCGGGCGCCGCTCTTGCATGTCAGGGGTCAGATCGCGGGCTGCTGCATCGAGCGCAGCAGCTCGACCAGGCTGGGCCGCTCGACCGCCTGGTGCGGCTGCTCGGGCACCGCAGGCGCCTCGGGTGCCATGTCAGGTGCCGGAGTCTGCGGTGCCTGCGGCGGAGCGGGCTGCTCGGGCGTGACGGCCGGGGCCGGGGCCTGGTCGTGCTTGCAGGTGACGAGCATGCCGTTGCGCTCGGTCTGCCCGTACGCGTCGCACACGCCACAGGCGTCGATCCGCTTCTTCCGTGCGGAGGCGGAGGTGCCCGACCCGCCCGGAGTGCTGCGGCGTTGCGGCAGGCACTCGATGCGCTGCCGCTCCAGGACCAGCTGATTGTTCGTGATGCCGCCCGGGTTCGACATCAGCTGCTGACGCAGCTTCTCGTCGAACTCCCAGCCTCGCTCCAGGGTCTTGGCGGCGAGCTTCGGGGCCAGACGGGCAGCCGTCTCCGGGGCCAGCACCCACGGCCCGGTCAGCGTCAGCAGCAGCACGCGGGCCTCCTCGACCCGCTCCGGGCTCACACCCTGCGGCAGCGGCGCGGCGCCCTGGCCGCCGGGCTGGTCCTCGAGGGCGAGCTGCTGCCCCGGCACCTGCCCGGCCGACCGGGCACGGTCCTGCTCCAGGGCACGGCGCGCGGCGCGGTAGCGGGGCAGGTCGTCGATCCGGTCGCGGAGGACCGTGGTGATGCTGCGGCGGGCCGGGGGGCGGCGGGTCAGGTGCTGGACGAGATCGGTGCCCAGCTCCCAGCCCTGTGCCTGGACCGCCTCGGCGAGCAGCGGTGCGAACTCGGCAGCGGTTCGCCGGCCGCAGGCCCAGCGCCCCGGGAGCTCCGCGAGGAACTCGGCAGCGGCCGCGACGGCTGCTGCGTCTGTTGCTGGAGCGCCAGCCGCGACGGCCGTTGTGGAGGAGGACATACGGGAGGAGGAATCCTCCTCCTCCCTATAGGGGGGAGTGGGGGGGGCAGCAGCGGAACCGGGGATTTCCCGATTTCGGCTCTGACCTGCGAAAACGTCGTCTGAGGGAAAACGGGTTTTTCCCGGTTCCGGAGCGGAGCCGGGAAAAACCCGTTTCCGGCTCTGACCAGGCGAAACAGGGTTTTCCCCGGCTTCCCTCGCGCCCTGCTCCGCCGGAACCGGGAAAAACCCGTTTTCGGCGCTGACCTGCGAGGACTTGGCAGAGGTCGCTCCGGCGTGGTCCGGGTTCTTCCCCGGGTCGTGGAAGGCCCAGTAGCGCCACTCCGGGCGCTTCGTGTCGGAGTTGTAGACCGACTTGCGCCTCAGATGCCCGGCCTTGATCAGCCGCTTGGCGATGGCGTCGAAGCGGTCGACGCTCATCTTCCAGCCGAGCTCGCGCATCCCCCCCGCGATGTCCTTGCCGGTCGCCAGCGACCCCAGCGGCTTGAGCAACAGGTACACCAGGACGCCGACGTCCTCGGGCTGAAGACCGGGCGTCTCCGCCACCTGCCGAGTGACCGCAACGAGATCCGGCTCGTCCCCGCGGCCGAAGACCGACCCATCGATGGACCTCATGCGGCGCCCCCCGCCGCGAGCAGCGTCTTGAACGGCGCCACCGCATGGTCTACGGGCTTTGGCGCATGCCCGAACAGGGCGTGCGCCTCCATGGGGCGGCGGTTGCGGGAGCGGGCGGGCAGTGGCTGGTCACAGATGTGCGTCCCGTACGACGGGACGGGGGCGGCCTGCGAGGCGGGAGTGATGGTCACGCCAACCCCAAGGAGCGGCTGCGCCTCAGACGTGACAGCGATCTTCAAAAAAAATGCCGGGCCGGCGGCCGCGAGGTGGCGGCGGCGACGGGTGGGCGGGCGGTACATAGTGGGTGGATCTCCCCTGATAGGGGAGCCGTGACCAGCGGATGTGACCTGACCGGACCCCGGGATGGTGGCGTTCCGGGAGGCGGCGCGCTTATTCTGGGTATTGGTGACCACGCGGACCGAGAGGTCCACGGGCATCACCCGGCAGGCGAGGTCACTCTCACTGCTCACGACTCGGGTTCCTGGCAGTTCGTCGAGTCGATCGCTAGGAAGCGGTTCCGTTGTGGCGACGGGACCGCTTCAGCGTTTTATGGCGGCTGCGCGCTGTTCTTCATGACGACATCCTGTCACTGGAGGCCACCTTTGGTGGTGTGGCAGACGGGCTGGTTCTTGAGGCTTGGAGCTAGGTCGCTTGGCTGCCGAGTTCCGTGGCCCAGCGCAGGATGGTCTCGCCGCCCGTCACCTTGACGGCCACTTCCACCACTCGGTCGTCGTCAAGGGTCACCGTGCGGATCACCTGGCTTACGACCACATCGCCAGCCGTGAGACCGAGGTGCTCCTTCTCGGCCGCCGTGGCATGGCGAGAGGTCACCTCTTCCAGGACTCGCGCTTGAGGGACTCCCAAGCGTGCTGCTGCGAGTTCACGCGACCCACCTGTCGAAACGGGTTCGGCCAGTTCTGGCGTCACCGCGATCACGTAAGCGGGGTAGTAGGAGTTACTGAGGTGTACTGGTACACCGTTGCGGCTGACGAGTCGGCGTCGTACCTGAACCGGAGTGCCTGGCGCGACGTCCAGGCGCGGAGCGATCAACTCGTCTGCGCCAACGGTCCCGACTTCGAGGATCTGGGAACTCTCGCCCCCGTCCAGGGCCTTACCCGTTGCTTCGTACAGCCGGACGCGAGTTCCGATGTTGTTGCTCGTGGGGCCGGCTACCACCGTGCCTACTCCAGGGCGCGCAATGGTCAGTCCCTCCATCTTGAGCACCCGGTATGCCCTATTGGCAGTCGTCTGGGCGACGTTGTAGCGCTCACATACCTGGCGCAGGGACGGCATCGTGTCGCCTGGCCGCAGCTCCCCATCCTGGATCTGCTGGCGATAGTTCGCGGCAATCTCTGCATATCCGACTGTGCTGGGCATACCGATCTCCTCTCTCGGCTCGCGCGCCGAAATCGCTCTGTAGTGCAGCTCTACACGTAGAAGACTACGCCACGCGTACTTCCTGCGCTACCACTAGCGCACTGCATCGCTAGTGGTCTACATTGAGCTCGTCGCCGCAGGCTTCCCGGCACTGTCCGGGTGTTCCGTCATTGCAGCGGCATCAGCACTACCGCAGGACGCACTTCCCCGTTGGGGAGGGCCAGGGTTGATAGCTCCACCAAATCCCCTGGGCCGGTCACCAGGCCGGATGCCTCCTACTGCACGTCGCAGCGCTGATGCGCTGTCCGATCAGCCAGGACGCCGGCCTCGGTCGAGCACCTGGTGGTCGGAGAGCCCACCCGCGACGCAGCCCCCTCTCCCTCTACCAGAGGAGCCCTTCATGGCCACGACGACTGTGGAGCCTCAAGCCCGCAAGCGCCGCCGGAAGACCCGGACGAAGAACCTCAGTACCCTCCCGGCGCTCGCCGCCTCGGAGTTCACAGCCAGCCAGATCGACTTAACGCCGGGCCGGGAACACGTGATCTGCCCGGCCTGCCAGTGCTGGACGCCGATCACCGGCGTCCAGGGCACGCCGGTGCTGGTCCCCCACCACACCACCCCGTACCGCGACCGCACCGCCACCCCGCGCCGCTGCTCGAACACCAACCGCCGGATCGTCCTCGACACCGCGGTCGACACCTGGCGGCAGCAGATGGCCGAGCGGACCGAGGTATCCGCGTCGGTCGCCTCGCGCCGGCCGACGACGGTGTTGCCCAAGCCCAAGACGGGCTCGGTGCCGGCGGCGTCTCAGATCAGGCCCGTCCCGCTCAGCGTGGAGCAGGTCCGCCGGGCGTTCCGCCAGCACCAGGAGCAGTGCCTGGCCTGCAAGGGCGAGGCCACGGACCGGACCGGGCAGACACTGCCGTGCCCCGACGGTGAGCGCCTGGCCGTCACCGTCCTCCGGCTGTTCCGCCAGGAGCCCAAGCGCCGGGCTGTCCGCGAGTTCGTCGCCCGGGAGCGCCGCCGGTTCGACCGCGAGTACGCCCAGGCCGCCCCGACGCGCGAGGCCGCCTGGGCTGCCGTACTCCCGGCGGTGCAGACCGCCGACCAGTTGCGTCGTGCCGTTCCGCAGGGCGCGCGCCTTACCGAGGGCCCCGAAGTTCCCTTGGACCGTCAGGCTGCCGAGCAGTCGGTCGGAGGCCAGCTCGCGTGTGAGCGCTGCGGCGCCACCGAGTCCAGTCTCGCCGACGCGGTCGCCGCCGGATGGTGCCGGATCACCCGCCGCCCCCACTGCGGCCGATGCGCAGGTCGTTTCCCGGCCTGGACCCGCGTCCCGTTCTGACCCCGCATTTCCGCGACGAACGACCACGGCCCCGGGCCGCCCCGCAGTGAACGGGGCGGCCCGGGGCCGTGGCTGCTCGTACAGCAGCCACAGGGCCAACTGGCCCTGAACACGACGCACCCCCCGGGCTTAGGCCCCCGGGGGGTGCGTCTTCGCAGCTCACCCTCTCTCGAAGGGCAACATGCGCATGCACAGGATGACATCCACTCAGGCCCGGCACACGCGCCGGGCCGTACTCCAGACCGTGGTCGACGCCGGCGCCCGCCGCTGCACCGACACCGACCCGGACATCTGGTTCCGTGCTGAGCACGAGCCGGCCGACGAGTGGCAGGCCCGCCGCACCGAGGCGATCCGACTTTGCACCGGCTGCCCCGCCCGAGCCGCCTGCGAGGAACTCGCCCTGCGAGACGACGACGGCCGCGACGACGCGGACGACATGGTGCGCGCCGGGCTGACCGGCCCCGAGCTCGCCGCCGTCCGTACCGCCCAGGCCGTACGCCTGGCCGACGCGGTCGCTGCGGACCGCGACACCGAGCAGCGCGAACTCCACGACCTCGTCGCCCAGGTCCAGCACGAGGTCACCTCCACCCTCGACCGCAAGGTCGAGGGCGAGCGGCTGTCGCCCACCAGGGCGCAGGCCGAACAGAACGTGCTGGTCAACATGCTCACGGCCCGGATCCGCGAGATCCGTACGGCCCGCCGGGCCCGTAACGGGTGGGAGGTCGCAGCATGACCACCACCCTCGCCCTCATCCCCGCTCTGACAGGCACCTGCCCGAACTGCGGCGGCACGTTCGAGACCTGCACCTGCACC
Organism: Streptomyces sp. col6; assembly: GCF_008042035.1. Taxonomy (GTDB): domain Bacteria; phylum Actinomycetota; class Actinomycetes; order Streptomycetales; family Streptomycetaceae; genus Streptomyces. Next base: position 4,562 of record NZ_RDBL01000091.1, on the reverse strand, counting down.
GGCGTCGTCCCTGCCCCCCTGCCGCGCGCCGGGTGGCTGGAGGACTGGGAGGAGCAGGACAACCAGCGCGGCCCGGAACGCGACGAGACCGACCAGTTCCACCGGCTCATCGGCGACCTGGTCCTCGACGGCGACACCCGCGCCCGAGCTGCCGGCCGTCGGGCGCGCCGCACTCTCGACGAGATGCAGCCGGGCTACGACCGCCAGCCCATCCTGCAGCTGGTCCGTCCGCTGACGTTCCGGTCGGCGGACGACGCGTGCGGGCTGTGCGGATACTGGACCTGCCGCTGCGGCGGCGTGGCCCCCGCCCCGGCCGCGAGTACGGCGGGGGTGACCCGATGACCTGCACCTCCTGCGGAGGGTCCGGCCAGCAGATGGTCACCGTGTGCCATGTCGGTGCGGACGGCACCCCGTACCAGGGTGTCGAGATGCAGACCTGTCAGCCCTGCGGCGGCACCGGCCAGAAGTAGCAGCCGGTGCATCAGATACGAACTGCCCGGGCCGCGCAGAAGCGTGCGGCCCGGGCCATCGCCGCGCGCGGCCTGGCCCACCCGCTCACCCGCATCCTGCTCGCGGCCGCCGCCACGGCGGCCGCGCAGGCCTGGGAGGCCGGCCACCGCGTCACCGACATCCACCCCGCGCACCACGCACGAACTGATCGGAACCACGGTGGCTGACAGCCCCCACACCCAATACATGGCCGCCAGCACCACCTGGCGCACCCACCTCAACACCTGCCCGACCTGCCAGGACGGCCAACACTGCGAGACCGGCGCGCAGCTGTACGCGCAGTTCGTCCGGCTCCAGGACGCCTACCTCGCCCAGCAGAAACGCAAGGGCTGACCGCACCGTCCGGCGGGAGGAACCACCAACCGGTGTCCCGCCCACCGCTGCTCGACCTATCCAGCCGCCCGCATCACGGGCGGCCGGCTCTTCCGCACCCCCGGAACCGGGCATCGACCCGGCCCGACGCCCATTCAGGAGACACCATGCGCACCACCCGCCGCGACGGCTGGACCGCCGCCGACTACGAATCCCAGCAGATCCTCCACGAGCTCGGACACCGAGACGCCGCCGCCCGGGTCACCCGGGCCCGCCGCCGCCACCCGGTCCGCCGGGCCTGGCGCACGCTGCGCACCCGGCTGCACCGCCCGACCCCGTGCGTGGACTGGGAGGCCGCCCGTGCGGCTGCCGACGCCGTCAACCGGGGCGACGGCGACGAGGCCGACCGCATCGTCATGGCCAGCGTCGACCCGCACGGCACTGCCTTCGCGACGTTCCGCCTCCTCAACACTGCATGAACCCTGCCCCGCCTGTCGGTTGCCTCCCCCGCCCGTCCCGGCCCCGCGCCGGTACGGGCGGGGCCGAGGGGAGCCGGACAGCCCGGACCATCCGACCGAGAAGAGGGACCGCATGTTCGAGCTGAACCACGGCCTGACCCGCCCGCAGGATGCGGCCGTGACCGAGCGCGAGTTCGTACGGGACATCGAGGTGTTCGTCGCCGGCACGATCGCCGCCACCACCCCGCCCTCTACCCCGGCCTCCCTCATCGACCGCGCCTGGGAGCTGGCCGGCAATCACACCAACTGGCTGTACTGGGGCCCCAGCGGCATGCCGCTGACCGGCGAGCAGATCGCCGCCCACGCCGAGCAGGCCGCCGACACCCTGCGCACCGCGGGCTGGAACCCCTCCTACACCGCCCGCCGCGGTATCTACGACGCCCTGGCCCACGCCGAGGACACCGACCCCGAGCGGCGCTTCAGCCTCGACACCCGCAGCGCCCTCGACAACATTTTCGAGCTGCTCGTCCGGGCCCTGACCGGCGCCCCCCACGCCAGCTACGAGTCCTGGGACCGGCACCCCGCCCGTCAGGTCGAGGAGGTATTCGGCCTCCTGGCCGCCGCGGCCGTCTTCGCCCGTACCCACGGCAGCACCGCCATCCCGGCCCCTCCAGCCGCCTGACCAAGCGCCCCGGCGAACTGGTCGCCGCTCCCGCCGGACGGGAGCGGCGACCAGTTCGTCTCCCGCCCCCTGCCCGGCTGCTGGTCCTCGCCGCCCATACACCGGGACAGGCCGACCACCCCGCCTGGGGCGGGCATGGCCCAGGCACTCAGCACCGTATGAAAGGACCCGTTGTGACGACCCGACGCCAGCCCGCCCGTAAGGCTGCCGCGAAGAAGACGACCCCCACGAAGAAGACGACGACCAGGACGACGGCCACCACGGCGCCCGACGTCGACGGTGAGGTCACCGGTACGACGGTCCCTACCGAATCCGCCGCCCCGGCGGCCCCGGTGGTCGACACCGAGGCGATGGTGACGGCCGCCCGCGCGGAGGCCGACCAGCTGCTCGCCGCGGCCCGGACCGAGGCCGAGGTGCTCCTCAATGGAGCTCGCCGGCAGACGGCGGAGACCGACACCGCCGCGCACAAGGCCCAGGCGGAGGCGGACAGCATCATCGCGGCCGCCAGGGACCAGGCGGAGCGGATGCGGGCGCTGACCGAGGAGCAGGTCGCGGCGGCGGAGGAGACCGTGCAGCGAGCCCGCACGATCGCCGACGGCGACCTCGCGGCGGTCGAACAGACCCTCGCGCGGCGCCGCCAGGCCGCGCAGGCTCTCCAGACCGAGGCGGAGGCCGAAGCGGCCCGGATCGTGGAGGCCGCCCGCACCCGCGCCGAACAGCTGCGCACCGAGGCCGAGCAGGACAAGACCCGGGCACAGGCAGAGGCCGCCGCCACCGCCGAGCACGCCGAGGACCTGGTCCAGGAGGCCAAGCAGCGCGCGGCCGACATGGTGGCCGCCGCTGAGGAAGACGCCCGCTCCCGCCGCGAGGCAGCGGCCGCGATGCGCCGGCAGGCGGAGAAGGACGCCGAGGCCCTGCGGGCGAAGGCCCGCGAGGACGTCGCAGCGGCCGAAGAGGACGCGGCCCGGCTCCTGGACCGCGCCCGCGAGCAGGCCACCGAGGCGCTGGACGAGGCGGAGCAGGACGCGCAGGCGACGCGCGGTGAGGCACAGCAGACCCTTCAGAACGCGCAGGCCCGTGCCGAGGAAGAGGTTCTCAAGATCCGCTCGCTCGCGGAGGCCAAGGCCGCCGGTGCCCTGGCCGGTGCGGAGACCGCCGCCACCGAGCGGATCGGCGCGGCCGAGAAGGAGGCCGGCCGCCTGGTCGCCGCCGCCAAGCTGGAGGCCGACCGGGCCCGCGCCCGCGCCCGTACTGAGCAGCAGGCGGCGCAGCGGGAGCTGGCGGACACCCGGGCGGAGGTCGCTGCGGCCCGAGCGCTCATCGCGAAGCAGGAGAAGCGGCAGAACCTCGTCAACATCTGGGGGCCCCGTGTGGCCCTGGCCGCGACGATCGTCCTGACCGCGTCCGGGGAGTTCGCCCTGGCCAAACTCAGCGGCTGGCCCGCGTGGGTGGCCTGGGCGCTGCCGCTCGCGATCGACGTCTACGTCGTGCAGGCGTTCCGCCGGCACCGCGACGTCGCCGGGGCACTGATCCTCATGGTTGCCGCGAACGCCATCTACCACCTTGCCGACGCCGAACTGGTCGGCGTCGACGAGAAGGGCGACCCGCTGTGGTGGCTCATCGTCGGAGTTGCCGCCATCGCCCCCTGGGTGATGTGGCGCGTCCACCGGATCACCCAGGAGCCCGGTGAGACCGGCTCGGCAGACGGCACCGGCCCGGATGAGACGACCGCGGCCGCACCCGGCGGTGAGACCGACCTCGTCCGAACCGGCCGTCTCAACACCGGCGGTGAGACGGTTCCGCACCCCCGCACCGCCCCGGCGCTGGCCGCTGAGACCGGCGAGGGTGAGACGCCCCCTGCCCTTGAGACCGGCACCACTGAGACGCCCACCCAGGCGAGCGCGGCTGAGATGCCGTCCCACACGGGTGAGACGCGCAGGTCAGGCCGTGAGACAGCCTCGTCGGACAGCGGTGCGACCCCCCTCCCGCTGCGCTCCGGTGAGACCGGTCGCCCCGCGCTCGCCCGGGACGCTGAGATCGAGGGACAGGTCACCTCGCTCCTGAGTCTCATGTACCGGCGCCAGGGCCCGGACACCGTCTCAGTCGATGAAGCCAAGACGGTTCTCGGTGTCTCACGCGCCACGGCCGGTCGCCGCCTTGAGATCGCACGGGGCCGGTTCAAGCAGGTCTCGTGAGACCGGGCCGGTCCCGGTTCCCCGACGCACTGAAGAGTGAGGAGCTCACCGTGAGCGCTCTGCAGTACACGGTCGGCGTGGTTCTCGTCCTGCATCGAGCACGACCACGGTTCCGGCTGCTGGTGGTGCCACCCGCGCCTGCGGCCCCGTAAGCACCGCTGACAGGACACCGTCCGGCACACACCAGTGAAGGCCAGCCCACCGGTAATGGGCTGGCCTTCGCTGCGACTGCCGGAAGCAGTCACCGCACCAGTAGAGCACGTTTCCCCTGATCAGAACCCGCTTCCGGCATGTCTGGGCCGGGTCCGCACCACACCGCGAAGGAGCCAGCCGCATGTCCGGAATCGACTGGGACAAGGAGTTCAGCCGCATGAACCCCCAGACCCCCCAGGCCCCCCCAGGCCC
>NZ_RDBL01000090.1 GCF_008042035.1 Streptomyces sp. col6 | reverse complement strand
CCCGGGACCTGGGAGCGGTACGAGCAGGGGCCCGCCTTCCTGTCCGCGCTGGCCAACGGGGACGCCCCCAGGGCCGTGTGGACGGCGCTGCCCGGACCGCACTGGCCGGCCGAGATCGCCACGGCCGTCGCCGCGACGCTGTCCGCAGGGCGCGGCGCCCTCGTCGTCGTCCCCGACGGGCGGGCCGCCGGCCGGGTCGACGCCGCGCTCACCGCCCTCCTCGGCGAGGGGCGGCACGCGCTGCTCACCGCCGGCTCCGGACCGGGGAAGCGGTACCGGGAATGGCTCGCCGTGCGGCGCGGGTCCGTCCGGGCGGTGGTGGGGACCAGGGCCGCGATGTTCGCGCCCGTCGCCGACCTCGGGCTCGTCGTCGTCTGGGACGACGGGGACTCCAGCCACAGCGACGACCGCGCGCCCTTCCCGCATGTCCGCGAGGTCCTGGAGCTGCGGGCCACGCACGGGCGGTGCGGCTTCCTGCTGGGCTCCCTCAGCTGCACCGTGGAGGCCGCGCAGCTCGTCGAGAGCGGCTGGGCGCTGCCGTTGCGCGCCGGGCGGGAGCAGCTGCGGGCGGCGGCGCCCGTCATCCGCACCGTGGGCGACGGCGAACTCGCCCGGGACGGGGCGGCGCGGGCCGCCCGGCTGCCCAGCCTCGCCTGGCAGACCGTCCGGGACGGGCTGCGCACCGGTCCGGTGCTGGTCCAGGTGCCCCGCCGCGGGTACGCCCCCCGGCTGGCCTGCGAGCGCTGCCGGGAGCCCGCGCGGTGCCGGCAGTGCGCGGGGCCGCTGGAGGCGCCCGACCAGCAGGACCTGAACTGCGCCTGGTGCGGGCGGGCCGAGACCGCCTGGCACTGCGTGGCCTGCGGTGGCCGGCGGCTGCGGGCCCAGGTCGTCGGCGCCCGGCGTACGGCGGAGGAGCTGGGGCGGGCGTTTCCGGCCGTGCCGGTGCGGACGTCCGGGCGCGACCATGTGCTCGACTCGGTGCCGGACCGGCCCGCGCTGGTGGTGAGCACGCCCGGTGCCGAGCCGGTCGCCGAGGGCGGGTACGCGGCGGCGCTCCTGCTGGACGGCTGGGCGATGACCGGCCGTCCCGACCTGCGTGCGGGGGAGGAGGCGCTGCGGCGCTGGACCTCCGCCGCCGCGCTGGTCCGGGGGCGGCCCGAGGGCGGCACGGTGGTCGTCGTCGCCGAGCCGACGCTGCGGCCGGTGCAGGCGCTGGTCCGCTGGGATCCGGTCGGTCACGCCCGGCGGGAGCTGGCGGAGCGGGCCGAGCTGGGCTTTCCACCGGTGTCCCGGATGGCCTCGGTGACGGGGGCGCCGGAGGCGCTGGCCGCGTTCCTCGCGGGGGCGCGGTTGCCCGCGGACGCGGAGGTGCTGGGGCCGGTGCCGGTGCCTGCCGCCGAGGCGGGGCGGCCTCGGCGGGCGTTCGAGGCGCCGGTGGGGGAGGTCTGGGAGCGGGCGCTGGTACGGGTGCCGCCGGGG
>NZ_RDBL01000009.1:335178-415399 GCF_008042035.1 Streptomyces sp. col6 | reverse complement strand
GGGGAGGGCAGGGAGGGCCGGAGCTTCGGCTCCGGGCTCCCCGGCTCGGCCCGTAACGGCATCGGCATCGGTATCTGTAGGCGGCCCGGTGCCGTTCTTCGTGCCCGCACCCCCCCGGTACGAACAGCACCAGCACCAGCACGCCCACCACGGCCACGCAGAAGCTCACCGTGAACACGGCGTCGTAGCCGTCGACGGTGGCGCGGAGGATCAGGAACGCGACGAGGGGGCCGAGCAGGGCGCCCGCCGTGTCCAGCGCGCGGTGCACGCCGAAGGCCCGGCCGCGGTTCTCCGGGGTGCTCGACAGGGAGATGAGGGCGTCGCGCGGGGCGGTGCGCAGGCCCTTGCCGGTGCGGTCGGCTGCGAGGATCAGGCCGATGGGGGTCAGCGTCTGCGCCACCAGGAGCAGGGGTTTGCAGGCGGCCGAGAGCGCGTACCCGGCCCCCGCCACCCACTTGTGGCGCCCGCCTCCCCGGTCGGCGAGGTGTCCGCCGACGAGACGGACCAGGGCCGAGAAGCCGTTGTAGATCCCGTCGAGGAGCCCGAACCCCAGCGGGGACAGGCCGAGGCCCGCCACCAGGTACAGCGGCAGCACCGCCGTCACCATCTCGGAGGAGACGTCGGTGATCAGGCTGACTGCGCCGAGGGCCAGCACCGTGGGCGCGACCGCAGGACGGCGCCGCCCGGCGAGGGGCCGGGCGGTGCCGTCCGCGGACGGGGCCGCCGCCGGGGTCTCGGGTGTGCCGGCGCGGCTGTCCGCTACGTACATGTCAGGACGTCCAGATGCCCGTGATGTCCTTGGCGGAGGCCGCGTTGCCGGCGTGCGTGAGGCCGTGCATGTCCTCCAGCGTCCGCAGCAGGTCGTAGTGGTTGTAGGTGGTGGCCGAGGAGGACCCCGGGGTCACCTGCTGGCCGTAGAGGACTGTCGGGATCTTGTTCCCGGCGAGCCGGTTGTCCTCGTCGAAGGTGACGACGAGGAGGCTGTTGTGGGTCTTGGCCCAGGTGGCGTAGGCGCCGAGCTTGTTCTTCAGCCAGGTGTCACCGGTGGACACCGAGCAGTCGTGCATGTCGCTGCACAGGTTCGGGACGACGAAGGAGACCTGGGGGAGCGTCGAGTAGTCCGTCGGGAACTGCGCGAACGTCTTGGCGCTGGAGGTGGGGACGTTGCTGAAGCCGAACCAGGGGTTGTGCTTGCGGGCGTAGTCGCCGCTGCTGCAGGTCGTCGAACCCTGGCTGGGCAGCGTCTCGTTGTAGCTGCCCCAGGTCTTGCCCTTGGCGATCAGCTCGGAGGCGAGGTTCGGCGCGGAGGAGAAGCCGGGTGTGTAGCAGCTGTCGTCCGTGATCCCCTGTGTGGAGCCGGAGAACAGGGCGAAGTAGTTCGGCTGGCTCGGGTGCGTCTCGGCGTACGACTGGGAGAGGTTGGCCCCGCCCGTCTTGAGCGAGTTGATGTAGGGAGCGCTGGAGGAGCCGATCACCTGGCTGTACGCGTGGTTCTCGAAGACCACGACCACGACGTGGTCCGGGGTCGGGACGGCCGCCGCGGCGTGCGCGGGGGCCGAGCCGGCGAAGCCGGTCCAGATCCCGGCCGCTGCCGCTGTGAACGCGAGAGCGGTTGCCACGACGGCACGACTGCGGCGGTACACGTTTCTGCCGGGCACTGCAGACCTCCGGTGAAGGGGTGACGACGGTGGCGGTGCGGTCAGAGCATGCACACGCCAACAGTCCCCGGGCTCACGTCCCTCAGCCGGCAGGGTGAAGAGCGGATGAACGGTTGCCGTCCGCGCCCCCTGCCGTCAGGCCCATGCACAGGTCGCGCCCGCTGCCGTACAGGCGTGTTCCCTGACCGCCCGTGGTTCGTGTGTGAACACGAAGACGGGCTCCCCGGCAGGGGCCTTGCCCTTCCTGCCGTTGGGCGGGTCGATCGGTCGGGTGACCCGCCTCACCCGGGATCGCGAGGAAGCAGATGGTTCTCCAGGAACGAGATCTCCGCCGCGACGGCCTGCTCGTGCGACTCCAGGAACGGGGCGTAATGGCGGCCTGTCAGGTGCACCACCTTGCACGCCGGTGCGTTCCGGGCGGCCCGGACGGCAGGGCCGGGGAGCGTGCTCCGGTCCTGGTCACAGACGACCACCAGCAGTGGGCACCGTATCCGGGGGGCATGGCGGCCGGGACGGTACCGGCCGATCTGCAGGGCGATCCGTGCGGCGACCGTCTGCTCCCAGTTGGTATGGCGACGGTCGGGATCCAGGGCCTGGTCGCCGTCCATGGCGTCGGGCGTGGTGAGCGAGGCGACCGTGCCGCGTGCTCCGGAGGTGGGGATCAGCAGTGGCGGCCGTCCGGCGAGGCTCCCGAGCGCGTCCGCGACCCCCCGTCCGAACAGACGTAGCGCCGCGAGGGGCGTCATCGCGCGCAGCGCGTGGGGAGCAATCGCGCGGCCGTCGACGAGCGGGGTCTGGGCGATCGCGCAGGCCAGCCGCGGGTGGTCGGCCGCGACATGGAAGATGTGGCCGCCCGCGAGCGAGAAGCCCCAGACCGAGATCCTGTCCGGGTCGATGTCGGGCAGAGTGGCCGCGTACTCGATCGCGGCGTGCCAGTCGGCGACCTGCTCGTCGAAGCGGACGACTTGGCGCGGCGCGCCCCCGCTCTCCCCGAACCGCCGGTGGTCGAAGGCCAGGACCGCGAAACCGGCGTCGTTGAACCGTGCGGCGAACAGGTCCGAGGCCGGTTCCTTCGTCACCGAGGTCCCGCCGGCCATGATGACGCAGCCGCCGTTGGACCCCGGATAGTGCCAGGCGGCACACGAAGTGTCACCGCTGACGAAGCGTACTTTTTCCCTTTGCTTGGACGCGGGCACATGGACCTCCGTGGTAGATCCGTCGTTCTCAGGGGGGTGCCATCCATGCTTGGGGCGAGGTCGTCGAGAGGGGCTCCGCACGGCGACGGAATGGGCGAAACTTGCTTTCATGGCGCGCGCATCGGCGGATTCCGTACTGAGCCTCATGGATCAGCGGCTGGTAGCCGCGCTGCAGTGGAACGGCCGCGTCACCGCGGAGCGGGCAGCCCACGTGCTGGGGCTCAGCCCCGCCACCGTGCGCCGCCGCCTGCACGCGCTCGGTGCCGACGGCACCGTGCGCGTGGTGATCTCCCCGGCCGCGCGACCGCGCAACGGCGGCTCGGCCGGGGCACTGTTTCTCCGCATCCGGGTCGTGCGGGGAAAGCTCGACACCATCGTGGCCGCGCTCGCGGCGCGCGCGGACATCCCGTTCATCGACGTCACCACCTCGGGCGACGAGATCTTCGCGGTCGCCCGCACCGAACCGGGTTCACGGGACCCGCTGGTCTTCCGCCAACTGCCTTCCACCCAGGCGGTGACATCCCTGGAGAGTGCCACGATTCTGCACGTCTTCCGGCTCACCTCCGAATGGCGTCACCACGTGCTGACCGCGTCCGAACGCGTGGCGCTGAGCCCGGCCGAGCCGGTTCCCGGGGCGACCGCTTCCGCTGCCTCCGGCCCGTACGGCGTCGACACCGATCCCTTGGAACAGTCCCTCATGGACGCCCTGACCCCCGATGCGCGCCTGTCCTCGGCAGCCCTGGCCGCGCGCACCGGCCACCCGGAGAGCACGGTGCGCCGGCGCCTCGCCCAACTGGCCGCCCAGGGCCGCCTGATCACCCAGGTTCTGGTCGATCCGCGCCGCCTCGGGCTGCCCATCGAGGCCAAGCTCCTGCTGCACGTGGCCCCCGACCATCTCGCCGCCGCCGGGCAGGCGCTGGCCGACCACCCGTCTGTACACGGCGCGTTCGCGACGTCGGGACCCTCGAACCTGCACGCGGCAGCGTACTTCCCGGACCTGACGACCCTCTACAACTTCCTCTCTCAGGACTTGGTCGGCCTTGGCATCAGCTACGTCGAGACGGCCATCGTCAGCCGCGCCGCCAAACGCACTCCCGCGCCGGTCCAGCCGCTCCCGGCGAGGTGAGGCGCACTCGTGGGCGGGCAGGTCCTCGCGCAGGGCCCGCAAACTCTCCCGTGAGACAGACGCTTCCCGCAGTGAGGCGCAAAAGGGGCTGGTCAGCGCACCAGCAGGTCGATCACGCCCGTCAGATCCTCCTCGCCCCTGCCATCTGCCAGGCGGCGGCGCATCAGCTCGAAGTAGGGGTTGAGCAGTTCCGGACTGACTCCCTGCTGCTCGGCGGTGCTCAGGAAGGTCGGCGTGCCGGCCACCTGCATGGCGAGGTTGGAGACGACGCCCTTGGTGTAGTCGCCGCTCCGCAGCTGGTCGGCGGTCCGGTGCACTGCCGGGGCCATCGCGACGAGCCAGTCGGCGAGCAGCGGGGCGAGCGCCGCGGGGTCGATGTCCTCCTTGCGGATCAGGGCGAAAGCGTGCGCGGCACCGGCGAACATCCCGTACATGGCACTGAGTAGGGCCACGTCGTGCAGGGCCGCGAAGCCTGCGTCCTCGCCGACGTAGGTAGTGCCGGCCGGGACCACCAGGGTCTCCCGGTGCCGCTCGAACAGCTCCCGCGAGCCGCTGTAGAAGACGTAGCCGCCGGCTTCGGGGACGCCGATCATGGGAGGGACAGCCATGACTCCGCCGTCCAGGTAGCGGGCCCCACGCTCACGGGCCCACTCCGCGCGTGCGCGGGCCTGGGCAGGGGTGCTTGTGGTCAGGTTCACCAGGTCCCTGTCGGCCAGATCGATGCCGGCCAGCACATCGTCGACCGAGGTGTCGTCCAACAGACAGACGACGATCAGGGCGTTCGCTGCGACTGCCTCAGCGGCGGTGTCCGCGACCCCTGCACCCTCGGCGGTGAGTGCCGCGGCACGGACCCGGGTGCGGTTCCAGACGGTGAGCGGGTGGCCGGCGGCAAGCCAGGTACGAGCCAGCGCGGTGCCCATCGCGCCGAGGCCCAGCAGCGTGACGGGAGTCTTCTCCACAGTGTTTTCCATACCGATTAGGCTCGTCACAGGGCCGGGAGTGATCAAGTACGTACTTGATAGTGGGTGGTTGCCCCGGGGTGAGCGAGCACGTCGGAAGGGTGGGACATGACGACGCTGAACCGGCCGGGCGCACCGGACGGACATGTCTGCGGGATCGACGCCGCGATGGAGGTGATCGGCGGCAAGTGGAAGGTGCTGATCCTTTGGGCGCTCCACGAGCATCCCTGCCGTCGCTTCGGTGAGCTGCGTCGACTGCTTCCGGGGATCACCGAGAAGGTGCTGGCCTCTCACCTGCGTGAGCTGGAGGCGGACGGTGTCGTGCACCGCGCCTCCTACGACGAGGTGCCGCCCCGCGTCGAGTACTCACTGACCGAGAACGGCAAGTGCCTCAACGACGCACTCCAGCCGCTCGCCGCCTGGGGCCGCGCGCGGCCGGCCACTCAAGGGCTGGAGGAGAGGGCAGGCCAGGTTCTGCCGTGAATGTACTCGTAGGGCGCGGGAACCCGACGGATCTGCCGGGTTCCCGCCCCCACACCTTGAGTCACTCACATGACGGTGGTGACGCCTACTTGGCGACAGTGACGACCTTGAGGCCGTCCGCTACGACCCGGCCGTCGTGCAGGACCGTGCGGTCGGTACCGCGGTCCATGACGGCGCTGGTCGGCGTCTCGCCATCGACGAGGAGCAGATCGGCGCGGTCGCCGACCGCGAGGCCCGGCCGGTCGGTCACCCCGGCGAGGCGTGGGACGTCGTGGCTCATGAGGGAGGCGCCGCCCATGCTCGCCACCGCGAGGCACATCTCGATGTGGTCGTCGCGGCGGAAATTGTTGGTGAAAGCGAGCTGCCACGTGCGATCGAGCAGGTCGCAGTTGCCGTACGGGCTCCAGTAGTCGCGCTGCCCGTCTTCGCCCAGGCCGACGCGGACGCCGGCCTCGGTGAGCTGGACGAGCGAGAGTTGGCCGCGGCCCGCGGGGGCGACGGTCGCCATGGCGATGTCGAGCTCCGCGAACTCCTCGATGAGGCGACGGCTGGTGGACTCGTTCACCGAGCCGAGCTCGTAGGCGTGCGACATGGTGACCTTGCCCTGCATACCGAGGGCGCGCACCCGCTCCAGGATCAGGTCCGTCGAGAAGACGCCCAGCTCGCCCGGCTCGTGCAGGTGGATGTCCACCTCCACGCCGTACTTCTCGGCAAGGCCGAAGACCACGTCGAGGTGGCCCTTGGGATCACGGTCCAGAGTGCAGGGGTCGATGCCGCCCATCACGTCGGCGCCCGCCTTGAGCGAAGCCTCCAGGTAGTCGGCGGTGCCGGGCTCGCGCAGGATGCCGGCCTGCGGGAACGTCATGATCTGGACGTCGGCGAGGTGCCCGAACTTCTCCTTGGCGGCGACGACCGCCTCGAATTTCTCCAGCTTGCAGTCCACGTCGACCTGCGCGTACGTGCGCACCCGCGTCGTACCGCGGGCAATCATGCGCTCCAGGGTGCCGGCCACCCGCTCGGGCAGCGCGACCTCGGCGTCGCGCCAGTTCTCGCGGTCGTTCATCATCATCGTCCACACGCCGGGGCCGCCGGTGTGCGGGCGGAACGGCAGGCCGACGCGGGTGGAGTCCAGGTGGACATGGACATCGCTGAATGACGGCAGCAGCAGGCGGCCGCGGCCCTCGACGACCCCGGCGGCGGGCCTGGCCGCCGGGTCGTGCGGGCGGATCGCGGCGATGCGGGTGCCGTCGAGCTGGACGTCACTGCGCTCGCCGCCCCAGGGGCGGACGTCACGGATAAGCATGTGGTGCAACTTCCTCACGGTGTCGAGCAGTCGGTGGGTGTGGGATCAGTGGCGGGCGGCAACGGCCCGGTCGGTGAAGTGGCAAGCGGGCCCCTCGTCGCTCGCCACGGACGGCACCTCCCCGGCGCAGCGCTCCTGTTCGGCCTTGCCGAGGGTGGGGCGCAGCGGGCAGCGCGTGCGGAACACGCAGCCGGAGGGCGGGTTCGCCGGGGTGGGGAGATCTCCGCTGAGCCGTATCCTGCGGCCCCGGTCGGCGTCCGGGTCGGGCTGGGGCACGGCGGAGAGCAGGGCCCGGGTGTAGGGGTGGTGGGGGTGGTCGAAGACTTCCCGGGTCGTTCCGCTCTCCATGATCTTGCCGAGGTACATGACGGCGACGCGGTCGGCGAAGTGCCGTACGACGGACAGGTCGTGGGCAATGAAGAGGTAGGAGACGCCGGTGTCGGCCTGGATGTCCTGGAGGAGGTTGACGACTTGTGCCTGGACCGAGACGTCGAGGGCGGAGACCGGTTCGTCGCAGATGATCAGGCGCGGTTCGAGCGCGAGGGCGCGGGCGATGCCGACACGTTGCTTCTGCCCGCCGGAGAACTCGTGCGGGAACCGGTTGTAGTGGTCGGGGCGCAGGCCCACCCGGTCCATCAGTTCCCGTACGCGCGTTTTGATCCCCCCGGCCGGGTCGATGCCCTGGGCGCGCAGCGGGGCGGCGATGGCGGCGCCGACCGTCTGTCGGGGGTTGAGGGACGAGGTGGGGTTCTGGAACACCATCTGGACCTGGCGCCGGTACTCCTGTGCCTCGGCCCGCTTCATCGCGCCGATGTCGCGGCCGTTGAGGCGGACGGTGCCCGAGGTGGGTTCCAGGAGGCGCATCAGCAGCCGCCCGGTGGTGGACTTTCCGCACCCCGACTCACCGACGATGCCGAGGGTCTGCCCCGCGCCGACGGAGAAACTGACACCGTCGACCGCCTTGATCGGGGAACCGCCGCGGCCCAGCAGGCCGCCCCTGCCCGGAAAGTGCTTGGTCAGGCCGTTGGCCTCAAGCAGCGGGGTCTGCTCGGTCGTGGTCATCGGGCTGCCTCCTCGGTGGTGTCGCCGGCGGTGTCCCCGGTGGTTCTCCCGGCAGCGGCGAACTGCTCCTGGTGGCACCGGGACGGATGGTCGGCCGCCTCGGCCGTGATGAAGACCGGCCGCTCGCTGTGGCAGAGGCCGTCGGGCACGAGGTGGGTCTGCGGGCAGCGGTCGGCGAAGAGACACCCGGTGGGCAGCGCGGTGAGCGACGGCGGGAAGCCGGGGATGGGCCGCAGCCGGTCGCCGTTGTCGCCGAGTGTGGGCATGGAGGCGAGCAGGCCCTGGGTGTAGGGGTGGCGCGGGTCCCGGAACAGCTCGCGCACGCTGCCCCGCTCCACGCACTGTCCGCCGTACATGACGGCGACGTGGTGGCAGACCTCGGCGACGACGCCGAGATCGTGGGTGACGAGGACGACGGCGGTGCCGGTCTCCTGCTGGAGTTCGCCGAGCAGGTCGAGGATCTGCGCCTGCACGGTGACATCGAGAGCGGTCGTCGGCTCGTCGGCGATGAGCAGTTCGGGTTCGCAGACGAGCGCCATGGCGATCATCGCGCGCTGGCGCATGCCGCCGGAGAACTCGTGCGGGAAGGCTCCGGCCCGCCGCTTCGGGTCGGGGATACCGACCCGGCCGAGCATGTCGACGGCGACGGCGAGCGCGGCCCTGCGCGACACCTTGTTGTGGACGCGGTACGCCTCGGCGATCTGCGCGCCGACGGTGTGGAAGGGGTGCATCGCGGAGAGCGGATCCTGGAAGATCATCGCGATCTTCTTTCCACGCCAGGTCCGCATCCGATCCTCGGACAGGGAGTTGAGGTCGGTGCCGTCGAGCAGTATCTCGCCGGATACCTGTGCCCGGCTCTCCTTGAGGAGGCCCATCAGTGCCTGGCTGGTGACGGTCTTGCCGGAGCCGGACTCGCCGACGAGGCCGACGGTCTCGCCCCGGTTCAGGGTGAGGTCCATGCCGTTGACGGCGTGCACGAGTCCGTCATCGGTGGGGAAGGCGACGCGCAAGTCGCGCATACGCAGCAGAGGTTGCTCGGTGGAGGTGGACATCAGGCGGCCCTCACTCGCGGGTCGATGACGGCGTAGACGGCGTCGACAACGACATTGGCGACGATGATGAAGAAGGCGGCGAGCAGAGTGATCGCCATGGTTACGGGCAGATCGCCGGCCTGCGCGGCCCGTACGGCGGTGAATCCGACTCCGGGGACGGAGAAGATCTGCTCGGTGAGGACCGCTCCGCCGAGAAGCAGGCCGATGTCGAGACCCAGCATGGTGACCACGGGGGTGAGCCCGGCGCGGGCGCCGTGCCGGAAGATCATCACCGTTTTCGACAGGCCCTTGGAGCGGGCGGTGCGCATGAAGTCCTCGCCGAACGTCTCCAGCATGGAGCTGCGGGTGACGCGGATGTACTGGGCGCTGAACAGGACAGCGAGTGCGACCCAGGGCAGCAGATAGTTCTGGAACCAGCCGCCGAAGCCGGCGGGGCCGAACGGTGAGGTGATGGCGTTTGTCGTGAACGGCAACAGGTCGAACGTCGAGACGAAGACGAGGAGCAGGAGCAGACCGGTGACCGGGATCGGCAGGGAAACGCCGATGGAGGCGGCGCCGACGATCGCCTTGTCGGTGAGCTTGTTCTTGCGCAGCGCGGCCAGCGTACCGAGGGTGACACCCGCGACCGTCCACAGGACGATCGCTCCGACGGCGACGGAGACCGTGTACGGCAGGGCGCGCTCCAGTACCGCGGTGACGTTCTCGTTCGTCTGGAAGGACTTGCCGAAGCAGGGCCACTCGCACAGCGACTGCGCGCCGGCCGCACCGATCGTCCGCCCGTGGAACAGGCCGGACATGTACGTCAGGTACTGGGTGAGGAACGGCTTGTCCATGCCGAGGGCGACGCGCGCCTCGGCGACGCGTTCGGGCGTGCACTCCTGGCCGCAGGCCGCGGCGGCCGGGTCGGCGGGCCCGAACTGGAACAGGCTGAAGGTGACGAAGCTGATGACGATCAGCAGAACGACGGTGGCGCCGAGACGCCGTAGCAGAAAGGCGGGCATGGTCACCCCTTCTTGGACACGACCGAGACGGTCGACAGGTCGATGGAGCCGAAGAAGTAACCGACCTGCGCGTTGCGGATGCGGGATCCGACGACACTGCGGGTGACACTCCTGATCAGCGGGACGAGCGGGTAGTCCTGCATGCTCCGGTCAAAGAGCGTCGCCCACTTGCGGCCGAGGTACTCACTCGTTCCGTTCTCGCCGCGCAGTGCGTACATGGCGCGGGCGATCTCCGGGTCGTGGTAGCGGGGGATGTTGGAGAAGCCGAAGGACTTGCCGTCGACGCTCGGGCCCAGGTTCGGGTCGACGGTCGTGCGCACCGAGCCGCTGTCGGCGCCGCCGCACCAGCCGCTGCGGGCGATGTCCGGCATGTTCTCGCCGGCGAGCGTCGTGTAGTAGTTCGCGGCGGGGATGGCGCGCAGTTCGAGGTCGATGCCGATCTGCTTCAGGTTCTGCTGGAGCGAGGTGCCCATGTTCTTGTACCGGGGCGTCGCGTCGGCGTACCCGTAGACGAGTTTCTTCGGGTAGTCGCGGCCCTTGAGGAGCTTCTTGGCCGCCGCCACCCGAGGCTGCCCCGACGCGGCGAGGGCCGTGTGCTGGGTGACGTATCCGCGCTGGTCGGCGTTGATGTACGACTGGGTGAGCTTGCCGAAGCGGGCGCCGCCGTACTGGAGGTGGATGGCCTTGCGGTCGATGGCGAGGGCGATCGCCTTGCGCACGACCGGGTCCTTGATGGACTCGGTGTTGAAGTCCAGGACGTCGGTGCAGCCGATCAGCCCGGAGGCGGTGCGCCGCGCGACGTTCGCCGTGTCGAGCTTCGCGGCGTCCGACGCCTGGAGGCCGCCCGCGCTGTCGAGGGTGAGGGCCGTCGCGTCGGAGTCGGCGAGCAGCTGCTGACTGATGGTCGACTGGGCGGTGGAGAGGCTGAAGGTGAAGGTGTCCGGCAGCGCGGTGCGGTTCGGGTCGGTCGCCGGGTCCCATGCGGGGTTGCGCACGAGCTGCATGGAGCGGCCGCGGTCGTAGTGCTCGATCTTGTACGGGCCGGTGGACACCGGGTGGTTGGTGTAGTCGAGCTTGGTGTCCTTCGCCCGGGGCACGGGGGCGGTGTTGGAGCGCGAGACGAGCGCGGGGAACTCGGCGAAGGGCTGCTTCAGCCTGAAGACGACCGTACGGTCGTCGGGCGTCTCGATGCCCTTGAAGTCACTGGCGGAGCCCTTGGCGTAGGGACCCTTGTAGCCGTCGTCGGACAGTGCCGCGTTCAGTTCCTGCGGCGCCTGGGTGTAGACGTCGCGGGCGTAGGTCCGCTCGACGCCGTACTTGACGTCCTTGGCGGTGACCGGTGATCCGTCCTCGAACTTCAGCCCCTTCTTCAGGGTGTACGTCCAGGTCAGTCCGTCCTCGGACACCTTGCCGAGATCGGTGGCGAGGTCGGGGACGATCTTCGGGGGTTTGCCCGCCTCCTCCTTCGCCATGGTGAGCGTGCGGTAGTAGAGCTGGCCGACGTTGGCCGTCTGGACGTAGTTGCTGTTGCCCGGGTCGAGGGTCTGGAAGTCGGTGGACATCAGGACGTTGACGTTGCCGCCCCGGGTCGTGTCGCCCTCGCCGACCTTGACGGCCTCGAAGGCGTCGGCGGGGGCGCGGGAGCCCGAGCCGAGCGCGGGCTTGGGGCCACCGCAGGCGGTGAGGGCCAGTCCGGTGGCCGCCGCCAGGGCGAGCGCCGCCGTGGTGCGTCGATTCACTGCTGCTCCTGGTTTTCCTGGTGGTGCCGCGCGGCGTCAGCCACGGGAGGACTTGGGGTCGAGGGCGTCTCGGACCGCGTCGCCGAGCAGGTTGAAGGCGAGGACCGTGATCACCAGGGCCCCGGCTGGGACGGCGAGGAACCAGGGGTCGGTCAGGTACCAGTTGCCGGCCTGGGCGGCGTTGAGCATCTGGCCCCACGACGGGGTGGGGTCCTTCACGCCGACGCCGAGGAAGGAAAGCGCGGCCTCGGCGGTGATGTTCGTGGGGATCATCATCGTGGCGTAGACGAGGACGACTCCCATGACGTTGGGGACGATCTGGCGCAGGATGATGGAGCGGTGCGAGGCCCCGTAGGCGCGGGCCGCCTCGACGAACTCCTGCTCGCGGATGGACAGCACCTGGCCGCGGACGACGCGTGCGAGATACGCCCAGCCGAAGAAGCCGAGGATGATCACCAGCGAGGCGATCGGCAGCAGGCTGCCGTCCCCGAGTGCCGTGTCGCCGAGCCGGGACTGCAGGATCGGCGTGAGCGAGAGCACGAGCAACAGGTGCGGGAACGCCAGGAACAGATCCATGATCCGGCTGATCACCATGTCGACCTTGCCGCCGAAGTAGCCGGCGGCCGCGCCGAGCACGGTGCCGAGGACGACGGAGACGGCGGTCGCGAGCAGCGCGATGATCAGGGAGACCTGAGCGCCGTGCGCCAAGCGGGCGAAGAGGTCGCGGCCGAGGCCCGGTTCGACGCCGAGCCAGTGGTCGGGGGACGGGAAGCGGTAGTAGGACAGCGGGAGTCCTGGCGTGCCGTAGTCGTCGAGGACGTCCGGGCTGGTGCGGGTGGTGTAGGGGTCCTGGCCCTCGATCGCGGTGAGCAGCGGGGCGAGCGCCGCGAAAAGGATCATGAGGACCACCACGGCCAGCGCGGCGAGCGCGATCTTGCTGCGCCGGATGCGCAGCCATGCCGTGCCGAGCAGGGAGCGGGCGGCTATGGCGGGCGGTGCCGAGACCGCCGCGGGCGAGGGGGAGCCGGGCACGCCTCCGGCATCGGCGTCGGAGGGCTGCCGCGCGGGCAGCACAGGGGAATCCGTCACGTCGGGAGATCCGTTCGGCGCTCGGGGGAAGGTTGGCCGGACGGTATACCAAGAAGTCGCCGGCGCGAAAGAGGCGACCAGTTCCTGGTATATCGAACTACTTCAAAGAGGCCGATAACGAGGTAATTAGCTAGAGGATTGCTTCCGGAAGGGAAGAAGATCCACCCGGCCTTCCACTTCGGTATACCAACTCGTAAGATCAGCAACCCGACGGACGGTGAGCCGCACGCGTCCGCGGACACGGTCCCCAGGAGGCAACATGCGCACCCGCTGGCGCGCCCGGCACATCCTCGCCCACCAGGGTGGCGGCCACGCGCTGCTGCGGGACGGCGAAGTGGTGTGGGAGGGCGACACTCTCGTCTACGTCGGGCCGCGCTACGAGGGCGCTGTCGACGAAGAGCGCGACCTGGGTGATTCCCTGGTCATGCCGGGGCTCATCGACCTCGACGCACTCACCGATGTCGACCATCTCGTGATCGACTCCTGGGCCGGACCCGAGCGGGGCAAGGGCCTGCAGTGGTCGCTCGACTACTTCACCCACCGGCGCCACGACGTGTTCACCCCGGGGGAGCGGGCGACGATCCGCGCGTACGCCCTCGCCCAGCTCGCGCTGCACGGCATCACCACGTTCATGCCGATCGCCTCCGAGGTGCACAGTCGCTGGGCGGAGCCGTACGAGGAGCTGGTCGACATGGCGCGGACCGCGCGCGGGATCGGGCTGCGCGGATACCTCGGACCCGCCTACCGTGCGGGAGTCAACGTGGTCCTGCCCGACGGCACGCGCGACGTCGCCTTCGACGAGGAGGAGGGCCGTGCGGGCCTGCGTGACGCGGTCCGCTTCCTCGACCACCTCGCGGAGCTCGACGACCCCCTGCTGACCGGCGTCCTGCTGCCTTGCCGCATCGAGACGCTCACCGAGGAACTGCTCGGCGAGACGGCGCGGATCGGGCGGGAACGCGGCGTCCTGATCCGGTTGCACGCACTCCAGGGCCTCGTCGAGCGCGACATCATCCACCGCCGGCACGGACTGTCTTCCCTCGAACTTCTCCAGAAGCACGACCTGTTGAACCCGAACCTGTTGATCCCGCACACCGTCACCATCGATCGGCACCCCTCGGTGCACGGTGAGGACCGCGGCGATCTGGCTCTGCTCGCCGACCGCGGCGTCTCGGTGATCCACTGCCCGCAGACGTCCCTGCGTTACGGCGAGATGCTGCACTCTTTCCGCGCGTACCGTGAGGCCGGGGTGAATCTGTGCCTGGGCACAGACTCCTTCCCGCCGGACCTGATCCGCGGAATGGACGTCGGGGTGCACCTGGCCAAGATCGCCGAGGGGCGCTCGGACGCCGCACCCGCCGAACAGTACGTGGAGGCCGCCACCCTGGGCGGTGCCCGCGCCCTGGGCCGCGACGACCTCGGCCGCATCGCCCCCGGTGCCCAGGCCGACCTGGTCGCCTTCTCGCTCGACGACATCCGCGACGGCGTACTGGACGACCCGGTACGGACGTTCCTGCTCAACGGCACGGCACGGCAGGCGACGGACTCGGTCGTCGCGGGCCGCCCGGTCCTGGTGGACGGCGGTCTGCCCGGAATCGATCTGGATGCCCTGCGGCGCGACGCCCAGGCTCTCTTCGAGCGGATGCGGGCGGCCTACAGCGAGCGCGATGTGGAGCGCCGCGGGACGGCCGAGCTCTTCCCGGCCGCCTTCCCGGCGTTCCGCGCTCCGGAGCGGGAGGCACGAGGGTGACGGGCGTCGAGGCGGCCGGACTTCCCGGCTCCCACGTGGCACGCACCGAGGAGCTGATCAGGGCCGGCATCCACTCCGGGGCGTACCTGCCCGGCACGCGGCTGCGTGAGCGCGAACTCGCCGAGGCGCTCGGCGTCTCGCGCGTCCCGGTGCGCGAGGCCTTGGTGCGGCTCGCCACCGAGGGACTCGTCGTCCTGGAGCCGCGACGCGGTGCTCGCGTGCGCAGGCTCACCCTTCGCGACGTCGACGAACTCTTCGACCTGCGGCTGAGTCTGGAGGTGTTCGCCGCGCGGCGGGCGGCCGAGATCGTCGCGGACGGCGGTTGCCACGACGTGCTGCGCAAGGTGCTGGACGAGGCCGGGGCGGCGACCGCGCGCGGGGACACGGCGGGCATCGCGGCTGCGAACACCGCCTTCCACGCGGAGCTCATCATCATGACCGGGAACCGGCTGCTCCAGTCCTCTCTCCAGCCTTCCCTCGGCCTGATGCACTGGCTGTTCCGGCTCACGGGCACCGAGCGCGGCGCCGAGCAGCACTGCTCCGAGCACCGGCAGATCTGCGACGCGATCGGCGCCGGCCGGCCGCGTCTCGCCGAAGCGCTGACCTTCACCCACATCGACATCCGGCGCGAGCCCGTGATGCGATCCCTGGCCCGGACGCTGCCCGCGGACTGATCCCTGAGTTGGACGGCGTCGGCGGTGGCTCTGGTCCACCATGGGCGGGAGGCGTGCGCGTCTACAGGGTCGGTGGAGACGATCGAGGCCGTTCGCGCGCTGCCGGTACGGCACAACCGACGTGGTGGGGAGAACGGCGAGGAAGAACCTTCAGCAGGCGGCCGAGGCCCATACGGTGTCTGTGATCAAGCTGGCCCAGGAGCTGGTCCGGCGCCCGAGCCGGGCCGGGATCGACGACTGCGGGCCCGTCCTTACCGTGCTGGAGGACTGGCTCGCCGCCCGTGATCTGCCGCACCGACGCCTCCACGACGACAGGGACCGCCTGGTGGGGCTGCTCGTGGAGATCCCCGGCGGGCACCCGGGGCCCTGGTGGACGCTGGACGCGTGCGTGGACACCGGCCCCGTACGGCGACGAGACCGCCTGGTCCTTCCCGCCGGCCTCCGGCGACATCGCGGACGGATGGCTGCTCGGCCGTGGCTCGTCCGACTCCAAGCTCGCCGCGGCGACGTTCTGCCACATCGCCGCCGATCTGCTGCCCCGCATCGGGGCACAGACCCAGTGGCTGCCGACCCGGCTGGTCGTGCTGGCGTCCGGATGGCCCAGGGCATCGGTCGTGATGGCAGGTGCCCGCCCCTGCGACGTGATGAGTGAGGCGGAAGTGACCCGGGAGCAAGGGGTAGGTTCGCACTACACAGTATGTTCAAATGGCTCTGGCCAGAGCGTTGTTGTGTGAATCAAACGTGTCATCGCGTGAAGGAGATCGTGTGTTCCCCAACGGGTCGTTCGAACAGGGAAAGCCGCACCCGGCGCGGGTCTACGACAGCCTCCTCGGTGGCAAGGACAACTACCCGGTGGACCAAGCCGTCGCGGAGGGCATCGCCCAGCGCTGGCCGGAAATCCAGCGCAGTGCGCAGCAGAACCGGGCATGGATGGCGCGCGCTGTACGGCACATGGTGAAAGAGGGCGGTGTCACCCAGTTCCTGGACATCGGCACTGGCATCCCCACCCGGCCCAACCTGCACGAGATCGCTCAAGGCTTGGTGCCCTCGGCACGGATCGTCTACGTGGACAACGACCCCGTGGTGCTTCGGCACGCCGAGGCGCTGCTCACCCCGATATCACCCGAGGGCCGATCGACCTACCTGCAGGCCGACCTGCGTGACCCGCGCGCGGTACTCGAATCGCCTGAGGTGACCGAGACACTCGACATGACACGTCCGGTGGGCCTGGTACTGGCCGCGATCCTGCACTTCCTCGACGAAGACGAGGACCCGGCGGGCGTCCTGCAGGTCCTCGTGGACGCTCTTCCGGCCGGCTCGTATGTCGCGTTGTCCCATGCCTGCGGTGACGCAGATCCCGTCAGGGCAGCGCAGGCATCGGCCTTCTACCGGCAGAACAAGGTCTCCAAGCCCGTGGTGCTGCGCACACAGAAGCAGATCGAGGAATTCTTCACGGGACTGGAACTGCTGGAGCCGGGCGTAGTGCCCGTCGACCGCTGGCGCCCGGACGCATCGGTGTCCGAGGGGCCTGACGACATGGGATTCCGTGGCGGCCTGGGCCTCAAGCACGGCACTGCCTGAGAGCGGGTACGGAACCGCACGGGATCACTCCTCGCCGGTAGATCATCACATTGCCCACCGGCGGGGCGCGATCTCGTTGTCGTAGTTGTCGTCGAGGAGTTGGGAGACGACTTCTCGTGCCTTGCGGGCTGCGTCGACGGCGTTGTGCCCGCAGCCGGACCGAGGCGCCCAGCGCCTGAGGGCAAGGTGGCGGCCGAATACGGGCGGTATTCCGGCCGGCACCGACGAAGCAGCAGAGGGGACCTCCTGGTGGTGCAGGTTCCTGTTGCCGCTCACACCCCCGGGGGGCCGGTGGGCCGAGGTTCGCATGGTGTGGCGTACATGGTCAGGCCCTTGGGTGTCGGAGTGAGTTCAAGGCTCACGCCGATCCGGCGGCCCGGTCGGGCCGGGCGCAGCGTGCGCGTGCTTGCGAGGGTTGCCAGGGCGACGGGCAGCATGACATCGGCCGCGGCCGCGCCGGGGCAGTACCGGGGACCAAGGCCGTAGGCGAGAAGCGCGGCGGGGGCCGCTTTCGGCTCGGCGTCTGGGTGCCAGCGCTGCGGGTCGAACACGTCCGGGTCAGGGTAGCGGTTCCTGTCCCGGCGCAGGGCCCCCAGCGGCAGGGTGACCACGGCCCCGGCCGGGATCCGTACACCGCCCTGGTGGGTCTGGTGGCGGGTGCGGCGGACCAGGAACGGGATGCCGTGAAGGCGGGTGACTTCCTGGACGAAGGCGGTCGCGAGCGGAAGCTGATGTGCGTGGAGGCGGCTGGGATCGGGTGCGGCGTCGGCTTCGTCCCGGAGCGCTTGCTGGTAGTGCGGGTGGCGGCCCAGTTCGTAACAGGCCCAGGCGAGTGTGGACGCGCTGGTCTCCATGCCGGCGATCAGCAGGGCACGGATGTCGCGGTGCACCAGGTGGGGATTCCCGCCGGCGGCGCCTTCGAGCAGGGACACCAGATCCTGGCCGTCCGGGGCGGGCCGGTGCCGGGCTCGCACCTGGCTGACGGCCTCGTCCAGTTCTGCCAGCGCGCGGCGGCAGGCGCGGCGCCGGGGGACGGGCACCCAGGGCCAGGGTGAGAGCGCGTAGCGCCAGAAGGTGCCACCCGACAGGGTGGAACGGGCGGCCGCGATCCCGGACAAGGTGTCGGGATCGAGCTCGCTGTTGAGGACACAGCTGACGAGGAGGCCGCAGGCGAGCCGGCTCATCTCCACCCGGATGCCGAGCGGCCGGTCCGCGGGCAGATCGGCGAGAAGGCGCCGGGTACAGGCTTGGACACTGGGCCCGAGAGCGGTGAGCCGGGACGCGGCGAACGCGGGCCTCATCACGGCGCGCCGCTCCCGGTGAGCGGCGCCCTCAAGGCCGACCACGCCGTTCTCATTGAAGTCGCGCAGGCTCGGGTCCGGGCCCCAGAACCGGAAGGTGTCCTCGTCACTGCCTACCTTGCGCAGCAGCGACGGGTCGTTGACCTGGAAGGCGGTCGCCGGACCGGTCCTGGTCCTGACGACCGGGCCGGACCGGTCGAGGCGGGCCGCCAGGTTGGCCGGGTTGAGCCAGAACCGCAGGGCGCGGGAGGGGGTGAATACCTCCGGGCCGGGCGGTACGGGCGGTTCACCGGGGCAGGACGTCCTGTCGACACGCATGAGTTGGCCGTCCTGTCCATGTTCGTCGGCCTCTGCGGGTCCGGCTGCCAGTACGGTTGGGAAACGATTAACCGCCGTGGCGGTCACGGGAAGGCCGGGCGCGTCCGCCGCGGAGAAACCGGCCGGCTGTCACCGAGCACGAACCGTCCGACGATCCCGGGGCCCGACCTCCCTGAGCGACGAGCGGTCGCGCCTCCCCGTGCCGCCCGCGGACCTGCCGCTTTCTGTGCATCGCAGTTGCCCCTCAGGGCCGACTGCGGCTCAGGTCACGGACGTGTCCGAGCCCGAGCACGGCCGTTTCCGCAGAGGCAGACCGGTTGGTGCCGCGGTGCTGTGCGTGTCCGTCGAGTCCTGGCGGAGTCACCCCGGTGCATGCGCACGTTGTCGCTGGAGGGCCGGAAGCAGCACCCCTTTGATGAGTAGGGTGGTCACATGCAGCTGTTTCTGAAACTTCCGCCGCCCGCCGCATAAGGCGGGCAGTCATGCAGAGCTGTCCCGGAGGTGCCGGGACAGCTGCGCAGGTTGCCCACGGGGACATCGTGATGGCAATCAATCGAGGAGACCTCAGTTGCATTCCTCTTCCCTGCCTGTTCGGCAGGGTGTTTTCTGTGTCGCGATCGCAGCCACAGCTTGGGGCACCGGCGGCGCGGTGGCCGCCGAACTGAATGACGTAGGCGGAATGGGCCCCATCTCCGTTTCCTTCTGGCGGTTCCTCACCGGACTCGGGCTGCTCCTGGCAGCTCACCTGGTCCGACGGTCCCGGCGGCCGGAGATGGCGCCGGCACTGCGCACAACGTTCGCGGCGAACCCACGGCGAACCGTGATCACAGGCTGCGGGCTGGCGGTGTACCAGACGGCCTACTTCGCCTCTGTGCAGCAGGCCGGGTTGACCGTGGCCACGATGGTGACCCTGGGTTCAGGCCCTGTACTGGTCGCCGTCGGCGCCCGGTTCACGCTCGGCGAGCGCACCGGCGCCGCCGGAAACACGGCGATGGCGAGCGGCGTAGTCGGCCTGATGCTGCTGACGATCGGCGCAGACGGGACTACCGGTTCGGCTCCATTGCTGGGCATTGGATGCGCGTTGCTGTCCGCGGTCGGCTACGCGGGCGTGACCTTGCTGGGCCGATCCTCCGGTCGAGGGGACGCCGGTGGCGGGTTCGAGTCCACGCTGACCGGCTTTGCGGTCGGCACAGTCTGCCTTCTGCCGATGGCTCTTCTGGAGGGCTTGCTGCCCGACCTGGAGCGTCCGGTACGGACCGTGGGCCTGATCGTCTACCTGGGGGCTGTGCCGACGGCGGTGGCGTACACCTTGTTCTTCGTCGGCCTAGGAGTCGTACGGGCGACCACCGCTTCCGTGGTCGCTCTGGTGGAGCCGCTCACCGCGGCGGTCATCGGCGTTCTGGCCTTCGGCGAGCGGCTCGACGCGACCGTACTCACCGGCACGGCACTTCTTCTGTTTGCCGTGCTGTTCCTCGCTGTCGACGAGTGGAATGGCCGAGCGGCTTCCCGCGGGACACCCGCCCCAGGTGCTGACCACGCTGAGCGCGCGCGGGGTCCGGCCATGCAGGCCGAGGACTGATGCTGACGCAGCATGCGCACGGTGTGCGCTGGTCCATCGGGCATGGCCACTCCGGACGGCGGTACCGTAACCTCGCCGCCACTCGTGAACGCTCCCCCCGAAGGGCAGGAGCGAGCCACCCAGGTACCCACTGAAGAGATCGCGTGGTGGGTCGGCCGGAACAGGCGGAGCCCGGCTGAGCAACCGGCCGGGGACGGTACGGATCATCCGGACGCAGTTGGTTCATTCGGCTCCTGCTTGTGCCCCGTCGCGCGTCAGCTCGACGGGGCACAGTGCTACGAAGTGGCGGGTGCGGGCTCGGGTTGTGCCGGTGAGGTGGGATCGATGCGGGCGAAGCCGAGGGCGGCTCCTGTGAGCTGGTGCTGGAAACCGGTCGGACGATCCGTGGGCGAGTGCGACCCCAGGCACGGGGAAGTGCGGGAGGGGCAAGCGTGACTGGCTGACGGAGCTCGTCAGCCGCGCCACCGATCTACGCCGCGCAACGGAGCCGTGGCCGTACTGGCCGCAGAGGCAGGACCGGGCCTCTCGCACGACGCGCGGGCGACCATCACCGGCAGCACGCGTATCACGTTCGTCCTCGCCATCGACGCCGATGGCCGAGGGATGCCGCCATCCCCTCCGTCGCCGACTAGGTTCTCGGGGAGTTCGCCGAGACCGTCCAGGAAGATGCTGCTCCCGGTCAGACCCTGCGCAAGACCGCGCTCAACGGGGTCGAAGCCGTCGGCCTGAGCGCTGGAACGGCCAACTGCTACTGCTGCCCGCAACCTAATCCGCATCCAGTCGGCGCCCGCCCAGGTGTTTCACCGTTCGGCCATCAAGCCCGGAAGTCTCTGGAGGCCAGCGACACCAGACGCCCGTCCTTCTCGGTCATCGCATGGACGGTGTATTCCCCCTGCGGCCAACTCCTCGGTTCCGTCATGACCACCGTATGCTGCCCTGCGTCGAGGCTGGGGACCCTCATAGCGAGGTAAGAATCCTTGTTGATGTCGGCACCGCTGCGGTATACGCGGATAAAGTTCTTGTCGCCGGGCCGTGTGAATTCGTAGGAGAACTGAATGTAGCCCCTATTGATCACCGGGCCAATCGCAGCCCCTGGCTCCACGTAGCCCTCGACCGGGACAATATCGACACGCCACTTCGGGTCGCCATACCAGAGACCCACAGTCAGGTTATTGTCCAGGGCGAAATTGCGCCATTTTCCGTCGGCGGGAATCCCCCTCTGTTCACGCATGATCTCGCTATCGGTCACACTGCGAACAATGTGCCTCTGGTAATCCGGAGAGTCGGCAATCGTCCCGTTCGCGTAGTTGGAGTCCCAGTCATTAGGGCCTGGGCCGGTCATCCCCTCGACATGGTACGTGAATCGATAGATCTCGATAGCTCTGGGGTCGCCCTCTTTCGGGCGCGGGCACTTTACTGCAAGTGGCATCCACTTGAGGACTCCGCCCGCGTCCTCACGCTGCCCGGTTGACTCTACGTTGCATTGTGCTGGCCCGGACCCCGTCCACCGAACACCGTTTTCGGCATGCTCTTGTCCTGGTTCAAAACTGTCCGGTGCGCCCGAAGGCGAGAGGTCAAGGCCATTGGCGGGCCACTCGTCTGCCGGCTTGAGGTCCATTCCGGGCTGCGTGTAGTCCACCCCGGGCTGGCAGAGCTTCTTGCCGCATTCCAGCTGCCAGCCCATTTTCACGACGACGTCCGACACGACATTCTGATCCGTCAACTGAAGATCTCCGGAATGATCATCTTTGATCCATTCATCGGAGACTGTTTTGACTCTATAGAATACAGGGCGTGCAGTAATGCTCTGAGTAATGGCCTTAATGGTCATCGTGTTGCTGGTGGTGAAGGTGACTTCTTTCTTGATTTCGGGATTCTTTGCGGTGCCCGAGTTTAGTCCAAGTAGAGAATTGACTGCCTGTTCTGCGGCTTCCTTGTCGATGCCGTACTGCGCTGCAATTTTCGCCACAGTCGTTTTCAGGACGACCCCAAGGACGGAGCTGACTGTGCTCCTCGAGCTGGCACTGACCCCTTGTGGGAGCGTCTGGCTCGTTGACACACTCTGCGTGAGGCCGACTGTATTGGTAGCCCCCTTGTCGATATTCTGAGGTGTCGCTACCGTGTCAATGTAAGCGCCGTTCTTCTGGTAAAAAGGCAGAGCTACAGCATACTTGAGGCCATCGGTAGGAATATCAGATGGCCTCGAATACGAACCAACCCCCCTGCCGGAAGCCCCAGGCTCAGACTTACCTTGGGTATATGCAACGCCAGGCATGCTGGACAGTACGACTCCCGACGCTGCTGCAGCGACCAGCCCGGAGTGCCTGGTAAAGCGTGTAGTTCGCTTGGCAAAGTAACGCATCTATCTCCTCTAACCGTGCGCCAGAGCCCTCGGAAAATCCGATTAAACTAGTACCGATCCGGGGGTGTGGAGTTTCAAGTACCTATAAATACCTCGGACAGTGGACGAGTGTATGCGCCACGCCGCTCGATTCATGAGCTTGAGCTCGTGAATTTGTTGATGGAGTCGCCTTTCCTCCTCGCGTCACCAGCTTGTCCGGCCGTGAGATAGAAGGCCAGAGGTCGGCACCTCGCATCGGACACGAGGTGGATCTTCGTGGTCAGTCCACCGCGGGACCGGACGATGGCGTTGTCGTCCGGCTCGCCGGCAGGGGCCCCTTTCGGTGTCCGGTCCGGGAGCAGCGGCTCGAGGCGGCCTCGGGTCGTGCGGCCATGGTTCGACTCCTTAGGGTGTCGGAACCGGTGTCGGGTGCAGCCTCCTGCGCCGGTACTCGGCGAAGTCCGTGGCCTGCACCTCCTCCATGGGGACGCCATCGACTGGGTCCAAGACATGCGGCCTTCCCCGGGCATCAGACCGGCACAGGAGAGGCATCAGGCCACGGGCTTTCTGCTCGCGCAGCAAGCGAGGCCGCACCGACAGTGCGGCCACCTGCCGGGCGGGCATCGAGGCCTTCCGCAAGCAGTGATCCAATCGAATCGCCCTGGGCCACTCCGGGGCCGCCGGAGACCGCAGTGCGCCGGGCGTCTCCGGACAAGGCGAAAGCGAGCAGTGGCCCGGCGTTCGTACGGGAGAGGCCGGCGACATCCTCGGCGCGCATCGCTTGGAGCGGTCGCGCTCGGTGGGCGTTGCCCGGCGGATTCCGGGTGGTCGGGTTCGGGCCGGTTGACTGCATCCGGCCGGTGCAGGGTCGTTTCTCCCTCATGCGAGCGAGTGAGTCCGGGGCTATGGGCGCGGCCGTGAGGCAATGATCGTCGCCGTAACCTTCCGTCAGCAGAAAGACATGGTCATGCGCCTGCGTTCCAGCCTCACCAGCGTTCTTGGTGCCGCTCTGCTCGCCGTCTCCGTCTCAGCCGCCCCGGCTTCCGCCGCCACGGGGCAGTTCCGCTACGACTATCTGACCGTCGAGGGCTATGAAGCATCGGGCTTCCTGAACAACCCCGCCGACGACGTGTGCGTGAACCTTCCCGGCGTCGGCCGGGAGAACCCGGAGGCAGGGCATTCCCCGAAGAACCGGACCGACAAGTGGGCCACGGTCTTCAGTGAGCCGGACTGCTCCGGTGACTCCTTCCGCCTGCGCCCGCTCACTGGTGGCGCCGGAGAGCGGCTGAAGGTGCGGTCCGTCATCTTCAGCTGACAAACGCAGCCATCCGGTGCGCTGGGGCGCCCGCGCCTGTCGCCAGGGCGGGGGCCCCGGTCCGCGAGAACGAGCCCTGCCGGCGTCCTGACGGGACGGTCACGAGCTCTGCTGGAGTCTTCGCAGCCTGAGAGCAAGGGTGTCGTTGTAGCCAGGCCGTGTGAGCAGGCCCGAGCTGCAGCCCTGTTCTTCCTCCGGCTCATCGTCGGCTGCGAACGGACGCCAGAAGCTCAGCCGTGAGCCCGGGGCAATGACCTGGCGGGTTGCAGAGCATGAGGACTCCTCGGAAGGTGGACCAGAACCCGTCCCCGTGGGCGGAGCCGGCCAGGCGCATCACCGGCGGTGATGCTGTCAGCGCCTGATGAGAAGGCCGTCCACCAGGGCTTCGAGTCCGTCCCGGTAGGTGTCTTCGGCGGTCAGTGGCGCCCAGCGGTCGGCGGCCTGCGCCAAGCGGGGGAGTTCGCTCGGGTCGAGATCGGCGAAGACCTGTTCCCGGTACGTCGCACGGTCGTCGTCCGTACGCCGCCGGGCCGCTGTCGTTCTGACCACGATCTCTCCGGCGGTGTAGTACCAGAGAGAGCGGTAGCCGTGTACGGCCCGGTCCAGGGGGAGGCCGCACTCCATCAGGCCGTCGACGATCTGCTCGACGAACCACAGCGCGGACGTGGACATCAGATCGTCGGCGGTCAGCACCTCCACGATCCAGGGACAGGCGGCGAGCGCCTCGTGGATCGCGGTGGCGGCGGCCATGACCCGCTCCCGGGGGTCGTCCGGCAGTTCGGGGCGGCGCAGCGTCCGGGAGGCGTAGTCGTCCAGCAGGAGGACGAGCAGTTCCTCCTTGTCGCGGACGTGGTGGTAGAGCGCCATCGGCGTACTGCCGACCTCTGCGGCCAGCCGCCGCATGGTCAGTCGGTTCACGCCTCCCTCGGTCACGATCCGGCGGGCCGTCCCGATGATCTCCTCGCGGGAGATGCGGGGAGGCCGGCCCGGGGTTCTGCGGGGTGCGGACGGTTGCTGCATGCCCGCCATCATCCCTCAGGTGTCGACAACGGCCCTCCCTGCAGCTAGTTTTCTTACATGTACAAAAACTCACGGGAGAAGCCGGGCGTGGTGCTGGCCGCCGCAGCCATTGCCCAATTCGTCGTCGCCCTGGACATGTCGGTCGTCAACGTCGCGTTGCCCGCGATCCGCAGCATGCTGGGGTTCGCGCCACTCGGTCTGTCATGGGTCGTGCACGTGTACGCGCTGACATTCGGCGGGTTACTGCTGCTGGGAGGCCGTGCCTGCGACCTGTACGGCCGACGCCGGATGTTCGCGCTCGGGCTGGCCGTCTTCGGACTGTGCTCGCTGGCAGGCGGGCTGGCCCAGACACCCTGGCAACTGATCGCCGCACGCGCCGGGCAGGGTGTGGGCGCCGCCGCGGCCGCGCCGGCCGCGCTGGCGATGCTCACCACGACCTTCCCCGAAGGCCCCCGGCGCGTACGTGCGCTCGGCGTGTGGAGCGCGGTGAACGCCGCAGGTGGCGCACTGGGTGTGCTGGCAGGCGGGCTGCTCACCGAGTACGCGGGCTGGCGCTGGGTCATGCTGATCAACCTGCCCATCGTCGGGATGGCTCTCGCCCTCATCCCCGCAGGGGTGCCTGCCGGAACCGCACCCGCCCGGCGCGAAAAGCTGGACTCGCTGGGCGCCGTCCTGGCGACCGGCGGAGTCGGGCTGCTCGTGCTCGGAGTCGTCCGCACCGACACCCTGGGCTGGGACTCCCCGTCCATCTGGGCGACCCTCGCCACCGCGGCCGTGCTGCTGGCGGCCTTCGTGCTCGTGGAGTCGAGGGCCGACGCACCGCTGCTGCGCCTCGGCCTCCTGCGCAGCCGCTGGGTCGCCGGGGCGAACGTTCTGGTGTTCCTGGCCGCGGCCGGGCAGTTCACGGCGTTCTACTTCGTGTCCCTGTACATGCAGCAGGTCCTGGGCATGGGTCCCGCGGCGACCGGTATCGCCTTCCTGCCCTTCTCCTTCGGCCTGATCGCGGGAACCGTCGTCGCGACCCGCATCACCGCAACACGTACTCCCCGCGCGTCCCTGGTGCCCGGCGCCCTGCTGGCCGCAGCGGGCCTGGCCTGGTTCGCCCTCATCAGCCCCGACGGCAGCTTCGTCGGCGACGTGCTCGGCCCCTCCCTCGTCACCAGCGTCGGAGCCGGACTGGTGCTGGCCCCGGTCGCCGCCGCTGCGACCACCGGCGTTGCCGCGGGGGAGGCCGGAATGGCCTCCGGCCTCATGAACAGCTCGCGCCAACTCGGCGGCTCCATCGGCCTGGCGGCCCTGGCCACGATCGCCGCGCACCGCACCGGCACGGCCACCGGCCCCGCCGCCCTCAACGACGGCTACGCCCTGGGCCTGGCCATCGCCGCCGCCGTCTTCGTACTCGCGGCAGTCGTCGCCGTCGGCGTACTGCCGCGCCGCCGAGCCGCCCCTCCGGTCCCGCGATCCACCGACTCCTTCGAAAACCAGTTGGAAGGAACACCGTCATGACAACCACCACCGTCGACCTGTTCGCCTCGGCTCTGCAGTTCCACCCCGACGGCCATGTCCGTGCCGTCGAACGGCAGATGACAAGCAGCAGCTCCGGCGCCTGGCAGATCGCCACGTTCCACGTCGAGACCAACGCCGACGTTCACGCCGACCACTGGGAGATGCACCCGGAGGCCGAGGAAGCGGTGTGCTGCCTGACCGGCGGCATCCGCCTCTACTTCCGCCCCGAGGCCCCCGACGGGGCCGAGGACATGGTGCGGTTGCAGGCCGGCGCCGCCGTGGTCGTCCCCCGCGGCCGCTGGCACCGCCTGGAGCTGGACGCCCCCAGCGACCTGATGTCGATCACCCTTCGCGACGGCACCCGCCTCGAAAAGCGCACCGCCACCCACTGACCGACGGGTGGCCCGGCAGAGGGCTGCCGGGCCACCACGCACTTCGCCCGAAGCCTTGGCGACGCCGGGCCCAGCGGCCCTCTGCCACCGCTCAAGGCGCCGAGGTCCGGCACCGGCGTCGGCCCCGGCGACTGTCAGGGGCAGGTCGGCGGCAGCGGCTCGATCAACGACCCACAGGACATCCCTCGATCCGGACAGAGGCAGCTTTGCTGTCACCGTCACCGGCCCGCCGATGGCGGGAGCTACCGAGTGAGCAGCGAGTCCGCAATCACGACGGAGGACGGAGCGATCCGTGTTTCACCGTCGTCGATGTCCCAGAGCGCGTTCTGCAGCAGCCGTCCGAGGGTCCAGCCCGTCGCGCGTGCGCGGTCCAGACCGAGGACATCGGTGAGCAGGTCGAAGCGACGCCGCACGATGCGCAGGATGCTGCCCTTCGCCACGACGTCGCCCCACCTGCTGTTCAGGGCGGGCCACAGATCGAATCCCGGGTCGCCGGCGAGTGGCTCGGGATCGATGGCGATCCAGGGCTCGCGCTGTGCGGCGAGAACGTTGTCGTAGTGCAGGTCCCAGTGCAGCATCCGGTCCCCGGGCTCCCCGGCCAATTCGGCCACCGCCGATGCCCAGTCGCGCAGGAGTGCGCGATCGGTCGGGTCGGCCAGCCTCGTGATCGCCCGGGGGGCCTGATCCAGCATCTCGGAGGCGATGTCGCCGAGATGGCGCAGTCCCCGCGGAGCGGGAACTGCGACCAGCCGCGCGTGAAGTTCGGCGAGGGTGCTCATCGCCAGGTCGTCATCGTTGATCGAGGCCAGCGTGCGGGCTCCGTCGAGGCGCTCCAGGATCATGCTGCTGCTCAGGGGATCGTGATCGAGTAGGCGCACTGTTCCGTTGCCGTTCCAGGTGCGGAGGCCGATCAGTGCGGCGGTGGTCTCCTGCCGGGGCATCTGGAGTCTCAGGGCCGCCGGCGTGCCATCGGGTCGCAGCACCGGCAGTACCAGTGAGGCTTCTCCGGCACGTGCGGGGCCGTCCCGTTCAAGATCCCAGCGTTCCAGCATGCTCGCTGCGAGGGCCGGCAGACCGGCGATCCAGGCTGCCCCCTCCTGGCCGAAGCCGGTGGCGTACGACGCCGCCAGGTGGTGCGGTACCTCGCCGGCTTCCAAGGTGTTCACGTCGCGCCCCCTCCGCAGAGAACCGGGTTCGCGCCGCAACATACCGGAGGCCGACGGACGGCCTGCCATCGTGACGCACCAGCCATCTCGCAGCCGGTGCGGTTGCGGAGAGAGGCCGTGACCCGGTGAAACCGCCGCAGGTAGAACCCGATCTCTGTCACCGATGGCCACCGTCCTGGAGGCCCCGCCCAGGGCACTGCGACTTCTTCGACGGTCGCCCACCAGCGAGGCCGCCCGTCCGCCTCTTTGTGCGCCGCCTCCACCGCTGCTCCGCCAGCGCCCGATGCGGCGGCCGCAGCCTGGGCCAGTCGCGTTGGCAAGCAAGATCCGGGAGATCGCCAAGAGGAGAAAGAGAAATGGCATGGAACTGAGCGAGGCTCTGCACCGCGGTGGCGGCCCCGAGGAGCTGGAGCGGGCCACCCTGCCCACCACGTACAAGGCGGCTCATCTCCGGGCCGAGGACATCGACATGTTCCGTGGCGTCAGCGACAAGGATGTGCGGAAATCCCTGGTGGTGGGTCAGGTGCCCATGCCTGAGATCGCGCCCGACGAGGTGCTCGTCGCCGTGATGGCGAGCGCGGTCAACTACAACTCCGTCTGGTCGGCGATGTTCTCGCCCGTTCCGACGTTCAATTTCCTCAAGCAGTTCGCCCGGCAGGGCGGCTGGGCCGCGCGCCACGACCTGCCGCACCACGTCATCGGCTCCGACGGCTCCGGTGTCGTCGTGCGCGTCGGTTCCGGCGTGCGCCGGTGGAAGGTCGGCGACGAGGTCGTCATGCACCCGTCCCAGGTGGACGACCAGGAAGCCGGTACCCACGACGACGGAATGATGGGTGAGAACCAGCGGGCCTGGGGCTTCGAGACCAACTTCGGTTCCATGGCCGAGTACACGGTCGTACGGGCCAGCCAGCTGATCCCCAAACCCGCACACCTCACGTGGGAAGAGGCGGCGTCGAACACCCTGTGCGCCACCACGGTCTACCGCATGCTGGTCGGCAAGCACGGCGCGCGGCTCAAGCAGGGGGACGTCGTCCTGATCTGGGGCGCGGCGGGTGGCCTCGGCGCCTATGCGGTGCAGATGGTGAAGAACGGCGGCGGCATACCTATCGGCGTGGTCAGCTCCGCCCGCAAGGCCGAAGCCGTACGGGAACTGGGCTGCGACCACGTCATCGACCGCAACGAGATCGGGCTCGACGGCGCCTTCGACGCCACACCGGACGCGGTGATCGGCGCCGGCAAGAGGCTCGGCAAGAAGATCCGGGAACTGGTGGGACGCGACCCGGACATCGTGTTCGAGCACACCGGCCGCGCCACCTTCGGCGTCTCGGTGTTCGTCGCCCGGCGTGGGGGAGTGATCATCACCTGCGGCTCCAGCTCCGGCTACCAGCACACGTACGACAACCGCTACCTGTGGATGAAGCTGAAGACCATCATCGGCAGCCATGGTGCCAACCTGCAGGAAGCCGTCGAGTGCACCCGGCTGATCGCGGAAGGCCGCGTCAAACCGGTGATGTCCGAGGTCTACGGGCTCGACGACGCCGCCGACGCGTGCCGGCAGCTCCAGCTGAACGAACACGTCGGCAAGATCGGCATCCTCTGCATGGCCCCGGCGCCGGGTCTCGGCGTGTCGGACCCCGCGCTGCGGGAGCGCCTCGGCGGTAACGCGCTGACCCCGGTGCTGCACACGAAGCCCGACGAGCGCTGACGCCTTCCGAGGCACGGGACCAGGACCACGACCGCACCATTCCCGAAGGATCACGATGACGAGGGCGAGCGACCCCAGGGCACCCGAACCGATCGCTGTGATCGGCTTGGCCTGCCGGCTGCCGGGTGCCTCCACGGTCGAGGAGCTGTGGGAACTGCTCCGGTCCGGCCGCAGCGCCGTCGGCCGGGCACCGGCCGGGCGGGGGCTGCCCGGCAGGGTGGGCGGGTTCCTGGACGAGGTGGACCGGTTCGACCCCGCGTTCTTCGGCATCCCGCCGCAGGAGGCCGCGCTCATGGACCCGCAGCAGCGGCTGGCGATCGAGCTCGCCTGGGAGGCACTCGAACACGCCGGCATCGTGCCGGGCAGGCTGCGCCACAGCCGAACCGGCGTGTTCCTCGGCGCGATGGCGGACGACTACGCGGAGCTGTCCCGGGGCCGTGGCGCGGACGAGGCCGCTGCCACCACTCTGACGGGGCTCAACCGGACCATGCTTGCCAACCGGATCTCGTACGTACTCGGGCTCCGTGGACCGAGTACGACCGTCGACACGGGCCAGTCGTCGTCGCTCGTATCGGTGCTGCAGGCCTGCGAGAGCCTGTGGTCGGGGGCTGCGACCACAGCACTGGCCGGCGGGGTGCAGCTGAACCTGACCGACACGGGGTTCCTGCTCGCGGACCGCTTCGGAGCGCTGTCGCCGGACGGTCGCGCCTACACCTTCGACGCACGCGCCACCGGATATGTGCGCGGTGAGGGCGGCGGCATGGTGGTGCTCAAGCCGCTGGGGCAGGCCCTCGCTGACCGTGACAACGTTTTCGGGGTCATCCGCGGCGGCGCGCTCAACAACGACGGCGGCGGTGCGACGCTCACGTCACCCAGCGCCGACGCCCAGGCGGAGCTGCTCCACGCCGCCTACGCCCATGCCCGCGTAGCGGCTTCCGAGGTGGACTTCGTCGAGCTCCACGGCACGGGCACCCCCACGGGCGACCCGGTCGAAGCCGCCTCGCTCGGCGCGGTTCTGGGAAGCGTGCGCACGGCGGACGCGCCCCTGCCGGTCGGCTCGGTCAAGACGGTGCTCGGTCACGCGGAGGGCGCGGCGGGCATCGCCGGTCTGCTGAAGGCCGTGCTGTGCCTGCATTACCGGACGCTCACCCCGAGCCTCAACTACCGCACCCCGCACCCCGGCATCGACCTCACCGCCACCCGGCTCACCGTGAACACAGCCCTCCGGCCCTTGGCACCGAGGGGCGGCCAACTGGTCGCCGGCGTCAGTTCGTTCGGCATGGGCGGAACCAACTGCCACCTGGTGCTGGGGGAGGGCGTGGAGCGCCCTCCCGCGTCGGCCGCTCGGTCCGACGGCGTGTCCGGGTCGTTCCCGGTGCTGCTCTCGGGCCGCACCGAACAGGCCGTCCGGAACCAGGCGACCCGGCTGCTCCGCCACCTGGACACCCGACCGGACGCCCGGCCCGCCTCCGTCGCGTACGCACTGGCGGCCACGCGCACCCACTTCGCGCACCGCGCCGGTTTCCTGGCCCATGACCTCCTTTCTCTGCGCAGCGGCCTCCAGGACCTGGCCGACGGCCGGGCCGGCACCGACACGGTGGACGAGGGGACGTGCGCGTTCCTCTTCACCGGACAGGGCAGCCAGTACCTCGGCATGGGCGCCGAACTGCGCCGCACCGTACCGGCGTTCGCGGATGCCTTCGACGCCGTCCTCGCGCACCTGGATCCGCTTGCCCCGCGGCCGTTGCGAGAGGTGCTCGACGGCACGGATGCGACGCTGCTCGACCGTACGGAGTACACGCAGCCCGCGCTCTTCGCGTACGAGGTGGCGCTCACCGTGACGTTGGAACGGTGGGGCGTCCGACCGGATGTCCTCATCGGTCACTCGATCGGTGAGCTGGCGGCGGCGCGAGTGGCCGGCGTGCTGTCGGCCGAGGACGCCGCGAGGCTGGTGGCCGCGCGTGGCCACCTGATGCAGGCGCTCCCGTCGACGGGGGCGATGGTGGCCGTGGAGGCGGCCGAGGCCGAACTGGGCCCGCTTCCCGAGGGCGTGTCCGTCGCCGCCGTCAATGGACCGGCCGCCACTGTGCTGTCCGGTGACCGTGACGCCGTGCTGGAGATCGCGCGTACCTGGGAGACCGCCGGGCGGCGCACTCACCGGCTGCGGACCGGGCACGCCTTCCACTCGGCGCACCTGGATCCGATGCTTGACGAATTCCGCGCCGTCGCCGATTCCCTCACGCACCACCCGCCACAGGTACCGGTCGTGTCGACGCTGACCGGTGAGGTGATCGAGTCCGAGGAGATCCGCACGCACGACTACTGGGTCCGGCAGGCTCGGGGCACTGTGCGCTTCGTCGACGCCGTCCGCACCGCGAGGGCCCGGGGCGTCACCCGCTTTCTGGAAGTCGGCCCGGACGCGGTGCTGACCGGCGCCGTCCGGGAGAGCGACGACGCCGCGCTTTTCGCGTGCGCGGGCCGAGCGGGCCGGCCGCAGACGGACACACTGCTCACCGCCCTGATTGCGCTCCACGCCCGTGGGGCCTCGGTCGACTGGCCGATGGTCTTCGCGGACCTGGGGGTGCGCGCGGAGGAGCGGACCGTGCTGCCCACGTACGCGTTCCAGCGCGAGCGGCACTGGATCGGCGACGAGGCGGTGCCGACGGGAGACACGGTGACGTCGCCGGTGCACAAGAACACCGCAGTCCCGGCGCTCACCGCCCCACAGACCGCAGCTCTGGTGCTGACGGAGCTGGCCGGAGTCCTCGCGCTGTCGTCCGCCGCAGATCTGGACACCGACGCCACGTTCCAGGACCTGGGCCTGGACTCGCTGGGCGCGGTCGAACTGCGCAACCGGATAGCCCGGCGCACTGGTCGGCCCCTCCCGGCCGGCCTTGTGTTCGACCACCCCACTCCGGCCGCCGTCATCGACCACCTGTGCGCACGCATCGACGAGGAACCCGCCCCGGCAGCACGAAACGACTCCGCCGACGACGACCCGGTGGTCATCGTGGGGATGGCCTGCCGGCTGCCCGGGGGCATTGCCTCACCGGATGACCTGTGGCGGCTGGTGTCCGACGGCGTCGACGCGATCTCGCCGTTCCCCGACGACCGGGGCTGGGACCTCGCCGCGCTCGCCGACGCGGAGGGGCCAGGCGGCTCCCGGACCCTGCGCGGCGGTTTCCTGGACGATGTCGCCGGGTTCGACGCGGGGTTCTTCGGGGTGTCGCGGCGCGAGGCGCTGGCGATGGACCCGCAGCAGCGCTTGCTGCTGGAGGTGTCGTGGGAGGCGCTGGAGCGGGCCGGTTGTGACATCGGCGGGATGCGGGGGAGCCGGACCGGCGTCTTCACCGGCCTGATGTACCACGACTACGCGGCCGCCTACGAGAGCGTGCCGCCGACGGTGCGCGGCCACCGCATGACCGGCGGCGCGGGCAGTGTCGCCTCCGGCCGGGTCGCGTACCGGTTCGGCTTCGAGGGGCCCGCCATCACCGTGGACACGGCGTGCTCCTCGTCCCTGGTGGCGCTCCATCTCGCCGTGCGTTCGGTGCGCGGCGGGGAGTGCGACGTCGCCCTGGCCGGCGGTGCCACCGTGCTCTCCTCGCCTTTCACGTTCGTTGAGTTCAGCCGCCAGGGCGGGCTGTCCGGGGACGGCCGGTGCAGGTCGTACGGCGAAGGCGCGGACGGCACGGGATGGGCCGAGGGCGTCGGGGTCGTCGTCGTCGAACGGATGTCGAGGGCCCGGGAGCACGGCCACCGGGTGCTGGCCGTGGTGCGGGGGACCGCCGTCAATCAGGACGGCGCCAGCAACGGCCTGACCGCACCCAACGGCCTGGCACAGCAGCGGGTGATCCGGGCCGCCCTCGCCGACGCCGGCCTGTCTCCCTCGGACGTCGACGTGGTGGAGGGCCACGGCACCGGCACCGCACTGGGCGACCCGATCGAGGTGCGGGCCCTGGCCGAGACATACGGCCGCGGGCGAAGCGCCGCACCACTGCTGCTCGGCTCCTTGAAGTCGAACATCGGTCACGCCCAGGCGGCGGCGGGCGTGGCGGGTCTGGTGAAGACGGTGCTCGCCCTGAACGCCGGGGTGGTCCCCGGTTCACTGCACGCCGATCCGGTGTCGCCGCACGTCCGA
Organism: Streptomyces sp. col6; assembly: GCF_008042035.1. GTDB lineage: Bacteria > Actinomycetota > Actinomycetes > Streptomycetales > Streptomycetaceae > Streptomyces. The sequence continues at coordinate 381,948 of NZ_RDBL01000009.1, read as the reverse complement.
CGTGCGGCCGGCGGCGTGGAGGTGGTGGCTTCGGGCGCGGTGCCCTGGCCCGAGAGCAACCGGCCGAGGCGGGCCGGCGTGTCGTCGTTCGGCATCAGCGGGACGAACGCCCATGTGGTGCTCGAACAGGCCGAACCCTCTGTCCTTCCTCCCCCCGCGCCTCCCGCTGCGGCCCTCGTACCGCTTCTCCTCAGCGCGCACGACCCCGAGGCACTGGGTGCGCGGGCCCGGCAGCTCCTCCCGCTGATCGGGACCGAGGCGCCGGCCGATCTCGCCCACTCCCTCGCCGGTACCCCGTCGTTCGGCGAACGCGCCGTCGTGGTCGGTGCGGATGATGACGCGTTACGAGCCGGACTGGCAGCCGTGGCCGCGGGGCACCTCGCCCCGGGCGTGCTGCGCGGGCGGTCCCGTACGAGTGCCCGACTCGCCGTGCTGTTCACCGGGCAGGGCAGCCAGCGGGCCACGATGGGCCGCGAACTGGCGTCCCGCTACCCGGAGTTCGCGCGGGCACTCGATGAAGTCTGCGGAGCGCTGGACCGTACGCTGGCACCGTACGGCTATCGCCCCCTCAAGGAAGTGATGTACGCCCCCGAGGGGTCGCCCGGCGCGGGTCTGCTCGGCCGGACTGTTTACACGCAGGCCGCGCTGTTCGCGTACGAGGTCGGGCTGTACCGGCTGGTGGAGAGCTGGGGCGTCCGGCCGGACGTGGTGGCGGGGCACTCCATCGGCGAGGTGACGGCGGCGCACGTCGCCGGTGTGCTGGATGTGGCGGACGCCTGCGCTCTGGTCGCCGCCCGTGGCCGGCTGATGCAGGCACTGCCCTCCGGCGGTGCGATGCTCGCGGTGGAAGCCGACGAGCGGCAGGTGACGGCCCTCATCCCGGCCGGAGCACCGGACATCGCCGTCGCAGCCGTGAACGGGCCGGACTCCGTGGTGCTCTCGGGCACACGGGAGGCCGTCGTCCGGGCCGCCGAGGCGTTCGCCGCGGCGGGGCGCAGGACCACCTGGCTCGACGTCAGCCACGCGTTCCACTCGCCGCTGATGGAGCCCATGCTCGCGGAATTCCGCGCGGTGCTGGACACCCTCACCTTCCGGCCGCCCACGCTCCCGCTGGTTTCCCACGTGACCGGGCGGTACGCCGAGGACGGGCTGATGTCGTCGCCGGACTACTGGGTCGGGCACGTGAGCGCACCGGTGCGCTTCCACGACGGGGTGCGGACGCTGATGGCCGACGCGGTCACCACGACATTCGAGGTCGGGCCCGCCCCGGTGCTCACCGCGCTGGCCGAGCGGGTCCTCGCGGACGAGCCGGTCCGGTGCGTGCCGGCCCAGCAGCGCAATCTGCCGGAGACGGCGGGGCTGTTGGCCGGCCTCGCGGGACTGCACGTCTCCGGGGTCGAGGTGGACTGGACGGCGGTCCTGCCGGAGGCGCGTCGGGTGCCCCTGCCCACGTACCCCTTCCGGCACCATCGGTTCTGGCTCGACCCACGCCCCACCACCACACCCGCGTCACTCGGCCTGCGGGCCCCGGCGCATCCGCTCCTCGGCGCGCGGGTGAGCGTGACCGGGGGGACCGAGGTCTTCACCGCCACCCTTTCGACGGCCGCCGTTCCATGGCTGGCCGATCACGTCGTCGGCGGGGCGGTCGTGGTGCCCGGTGCCGCGCTCGTCGAACTGGTGCTTGCCGCGGGCGCCGACGTCGGGGCGGGGGAGCTGGCGGAGCTGGTGCTGGCCGCACCGCTCTTCCTCACAGGCCGTGAACCGGTGGCCGTCCAGATCGAGGTGGCAGCCGAGGACGGCGCAGGGCAACGCGCCGTCACGGTGCTGTCGCGCGAGGAGGACGCGGAGGCATGGACCCGGCACGCCTCCGGCACGCTCGTGCGAGCGAACACAGCGGCCCAACCCGCCGCCGGCCCGGTCGAGGACGCCGTGGAACTGTCGGTGGACGAGCTGTACGGCGGGCTCACGGCCACCGGCCTGGTCTACGGCCCCGCGTTCCGCCGTGTGACCGCGCTGGCGGCCGGCCGTGACACCGCTCTCGCCCACATCGGGTTCGCCGAGGAGATCGCCGGATACCTCGTCCACCCGGTCCTGCTCGACGCCGCCCTGCACGGCGCCGGGGCGTTCGGATTCTTCACCGGAGAGGAGGGCCCCCGGCTGCCCTTCTCCTGGACCGGGGTCCGCGTCCACGCACCCGGCACCAGGGTCGCGGCGGTTCGGATCACCCGCATGCGGGAGGACACCATCCGCGTCGAGCTCGCCGACGGGGCCGGGAACCCGGTCGTGACGGTGGACGGGATGACGGTGCGCACGATTCCTTCCGGCGGCCGGTCCGCCGAACGGCCCCTGCGCGTCGAGTGGGTGCCTGTCGACGCGCAGGCCGGCGCACCGGGCCGAGTCGTCGCGATCGTGGAGGATCCCGCCACCGAGCTCTTCCCCGCGCTGCCCGAGGCGCTCGTCCGCAGCGGGCTGACCGTCACACGGCTCGCCGCGCTCGGCACGAGGGACGACCTGCCGGACCTGGCCATCGTGCCCTGGCCCACCGGCCCCGAGGACGACATGCCCACGCGGGTCCACTCCGCGACCCGGCGAGCCCTCGCGCTGCTCCAGGACTGGCTGGGCCGCGACAGAGGAACGGCGCGGCTGATGCTGCTGACCGGCGACCGGTCGGCCCCGGACGTCGCCGCGGTGTGCGGGCTGGTCCGGTCGGCGCAACGCGAGAACCCCGGCCGGATACTTCTCGTCGAGACGGACGGCATACCCGCTTCGCTCGCCGCCCTGCCCGCCCTGCTCACCGTCGACGAACCCCAGTCCTCCCTCCGGGACGGACGGATCCGGGTGCCCCGGCTCGGTCCCGCCGGCACAGGCACGGCCACGGCGTGGCGTCCGGACGGCACCGTCCTGGTCACCGGCGCCGGCGGCGCGCTGGGCGGCCTGATCGCACGGCACCTGGTGACCGCGCACGGCGTGCGCAGGCTGGTGCTGGCGAGCCGACGGGGAGCGGCCGCCCCGAACGCGGACACGCTCGGGGCCTGGCTCACCGAGGCCGGGGCCGAGGTGGTCTTCGCCGCGTGCGACGTCGCGGACCGGGGCGCCGTCGCGGACCTGCTGGCCGCCGTCCCGGCGGACCGGCCCCTCACCGGCGTGGTGCACGCGGCGGGCGTCCTGGACGACGGTGTGACCCAGGCGCTCACACCGGAGCGGCTGGCCCGGGTCCTGCGGCCCAAGGTCGACGGGGCGTGGCATCTGCACACGCTCACGGCGGGCCTCCACCTCGACCACTTCGTGCTCTTCTCGTCCGCCTCCGGGGTGTTCGGGGCGGCCGGGCAGGCCAACTACGCCGCTGCCAACGCGTTCCTGGACGCGCTGGCAGCACAGCGCGCCGAGGCCGGGCTGCCGGCGACCGCGATGGCGTGGGCACCCTGGCGCGAGGCGGGCATGGCCGGTTCGCTCACTGCCGGCGACCTGGCGAGGCTTGCCCGCCTCGGCATGGCGGCCCTCTCGAACGAGCAGGGTCTCGACCTGTTCGACGCCGCGCTGTCCGCACCGGACGCCGCCGTCGTACCGCTGCGGATCGACCGGGCCGCGCTTGCCGAACGGCCACGTGACCTGCCCTCCCTGCTCCGCACCCCGGTACACGTGGACGCTGTGCCCGCCGCCGCCTCCGGCGCCACGGCCGGACCGGCTCTCGCGCAGCGTCTGCCCAGCCTGTCCCTGCCGGAGCGGGAACAGGCGGTGGCCGCGCTGCTCCGTACCGAGCTCTCCACGGCGCTGGGCGGCGGGGCCGTCGACACGCGGCGTGGCTTCCGCGATCTCGGGGTCGACTCCCTCATCGCGCTGGAACTGCGCAACCGCCTCATCGCGGCAACGGGCCTTCAGCTCGCCGCCACCGTCGTCTTCGACTACCCGAGCCCCACCTCGCTCGCTGCGCACATCACCGAGGCGCTGGCCCGCGACACACCCGCCCCGGAGCCGGAAGAGGAGCCCGTGAGCGGGCCTCCCGGCACGGAGTGGGGCGACGAGGAAATCGATCTCGACGGCCTGGACCTGGCCGAACTGGTGCGGCTCGCCGGGGCGGGACGCGACGTGGGAACGACGAGTCAGGAGACGACGGCATGAGCAGCCCAACCCCCACACCCGAGGCGGTCGTCGAGGCATTGCGCGCGTCCCTCCGGGAGACCGGCCGGCTGCGCAAGGAGAACCATCGGCTCACGGAGGCCGCCCGCGAACCGATCGCGGTCATCGGCATGGGCTGCCGCTACCCGGGAGGCGCCGACACACCCGAGCGGTTCTGGGACCTGTTCGCGCAGGAGGTCGACGCCATCTCGGAGTTCCCCGCCGACCGGGGCTGGGACCTGGACGCGCTCCACGACCCCGACCCGGCCCGCCCCGGAACCTCGTACACCCGGCACGGTGGGTTCCTCACCGATCCGCTCGGCTTCGATGCCGAGTTCTTCGGCATCTCGCCACGCGAGGCGCTGGCCATGGACCCGCAGCAGCGGCTGCTTCTGGAGACCTCGTGGGAGGCGGTCGAGCGGGCCGGCATCGACCCCACCACTCTGCGCGGCAGCCGCACCGGCGTGTTCGCCGGTGTCATGTACTACGACTACGCGACCCGGCTCCCCGCCTCCCCTCCCGAGCTGGAGGGATACCTCGGGACCGGCAGCTACGGCAGCGTCGCTTCGGGCCGGGTGTCGTACGTACTCGGTCTGGAAGGCCCCGCCGTGTCGGTGGACACTGCCTGTTCCTCGTCGTTGGTCGCTCTGCATCTGGCCGCGCAGGCGCTGCGACAGGGGGAGTGCGAGATGGCCCTGGCCGGCGGCGCGACGGTGTTGTCCACACCGTTTCCGTTCGTGGAGTTCAGCCGCCAGCGGGCCCTGGCCGTCGACGGTCGCTGCAAGTCGTTCGCCGCCTCCGCCGACGGCACCTGCTGGGGCGAGGGCGCGGGCATGCTGGTGCTGGAGCGGCTGTCCGACGCCCGCCGCAACGGTCATCCCGTGCTCGCCGTGCTGCGCGGCAGCGCGGTCAACCAGGACGGTGCCAGCAACGGCCTCACCGCCCCCAACGGACCTTCCCAGCAGCGCGTCATCCGCGCCGCCCTCGCCCATGCCGGGCTGCGGCCGGCCGACGTGGACGTGGTGGAGGCGCACGGCACGGGCACACCGCTCGGTGATCCCATCGAGGCGCAAGCGGTGCTCGCCACCTACGGACAGGGGCGCGGCGACGCGGCCCCGCTCCTCCTCGGATCGGCGAAGTCGAACATCGGCCACACCCAGGCCGCCGCCGGAGTGGGCGCCGTGATCAAAATGGTGATGGCCATGCGGGCCGGCACGGTGCCGCGCACCCTGCACGTGGACGAGCCCTCGCCGCACGTGGACTGGACATCCGGCGCGGTGGAGCTCGTGACGGAGGCGACCCCGTGGCCCGAGTCGCCGCGGCCACGCCGGGCAGGGGTCTCCTCGTTCGGGATCGGGGGCACCAACGCCCACCTCATCGTGGAGGCCGCGCCCGTCGAAGCCGACGGCACGCCGGTGCGCGCGACACCACCTGTGGTCCCGGTCGCCGTCTCCGGCCGTGACGAAGCGGTCCGCGCGGCGAACGCGAGGCTGCTTGCCGCGCTGGACAGCGCCGAGCCCACCGACATCGGGCTCTCCACCTTCACCGCACGCGCTGCCGGTGACGCGCGCGCCGTCGTGCTCGCCGCCGGCCGGGCGGAGCTGACCGAGGGCCTGACCGCGCTCGCCGAGAGCCGGGCCCACGGGTCCGTGGTCACGGGACAGGTCGTCGGCGGCGGTGTCGCGTTCCTCTTCACCGGACAGGGCAGCCAGCGTCTGGACATGGGGCGCGAACTGTACGCCCATCAGCCGGCGTTCGCCGCCGCGCTGGACGAGGTCTGCGCCGAACTCGACCGTCACATGGACCGACCGCTGCGGACAGTGCTGTTCGCGGGGGAGGACACGGCGGGGCCGGCGGGCGGGAACGGCGACGCGGGCGCCCGCCTGCTCGACCGTACGGACTACGCGCAGGCCGCGCTGTTCGCCGTCGAGGTCGCCCTGTACCGGCTCGTCGTCTCGCTCGGGGTGCGGCCGGACGCCCTGGCCGGCCACTCGGTCGGCGAGCTCGCCGCTGCACACGCCGCCGGGGTGCTGTCCCTCCCGGACGCCGCCGAACTGGTCGCCGCCCGAGGCCGGTTGATGGCAGCCCTGCCGGAGGGCGGAGCCATGGTCGCGGTACGCATGAGCGAGGCGGAGGCCGCGGAACTCCTGGCGGGGCGGCCCGGCATCGCCGTCGCCGCAGTGAACGGGCCCGGCCGGGTGGTGCTCTCCGGCGCCGAGGACGAGGTGCTGGCGGTGGCCCGGCAGTGCGAGGAGGCGGGCCGTGCGACCCGGCGGCTGAGGGTGAGTCATGCGTTCCACTCCCCGCTCATGGAACCGATGCTGGCGGAGTTCCGGGCCGTCGCCGCCCGCGTCGACTACCGTCCCCCGGCCGTCCCTCTCGTGTCCACGGTGACCGGAGGCCCGGCGAGCGCCGCCGAACTGTGCACCCCCGACTACTGGGTGGGTCAGATACGGTCCACGGTCCGCTTCGGTGACGCGGTGCGACACCTGACGGACGACGGTGCGCGCACGTTCGTGGAACTGGGCCCGGACGCCGTCCTCTCCACCCTCGCAAGGGAAACGGCGGAGGAGGCCGGCGTGGTGGACGGGGCCGGCTTCGTACCTCTGATGCGCCGGGACCGTTCCGAGCCGCTGGAGCTGGCGCACGCCCTGGCCAGGCTGTGGGTACGGGGCACACCGGTCAGGATGTCCGCACTGCTGGACGGCACCGGTGCCCGCCCCGCCGCCCTGCCCACCTCTGCCTTCCAGCGGACCCGGTACTGGCTGGACGCCGTGCGGCCACCCACCGATCCGCGCGGGCACGGGCAGGGCGGGACCGGGCACCCGCTGCTGACCAGCGCGATCGCCCGCGCGGACGCCGACGGGTACGTCCTGACGGGGCGGATCGGCCCGGACACCCACCCCTGGCTCACCGACCACACGGTGTTCGGGACCGCGGTGGTGCCCGGCTCGGCACTGGTCGACCTCGCGGTGCGCGCCGGCGACCAGTGCGGTCACCCGGTGCTGGACGAGCTGGTGATCGAGGCGCCGATGCCCGCCGCCCCCGCGCGGCAGGTCCAGGTCGTCGTCGGCGCACCGGACGAGTCGGGGCTGCGTCCGCTGTCGGTCCACTCACGGCCGGAGGACGAGGAGACGCGGCCCTGGACGCGGCACGCCACGGGCGCGGTCGGCCGTCGCGCTGCGGGGCCGGACGCCGTCCTCCTCGACGACGAGCCCGCCGCCGGAGCATCCGGCCACGAAGACGACGTCGTGGACGTGGCCGCCTGGTACGACGAGCTCGACGAGCGCGGTCTTGGCTACGGCCCCGCCTTCCGCGGCCTGCGCTCGGCCCGGCGCCGCGGTGGCGCGGTGTACGTGTCGGTCAGGCCCGAAGGACTCGGGCAGGACGGCTATGGACTGCACCCCGCGGTGCTGGACGGCGTGCTGCACGCGGTCGGTCTCGTGACACCGGCCGGCCCCGAGGTGAAGCTGCCCTTCGAGTTCCGCGACGTGCGGCTCCACACCACCGGCGCCGGCGCGGTCCGGGCGCGTATCGCACCCGTCGGCGAGGACACCGTCGCCGTGGACGTCGTCGACGAGGACGGCCGCCCGGTCCTTTCGATCGGTGCGCTGTCCGTACGCGGCGCGACCCGGAGCCGGTTCGCCTCGCTCGTCGGCGGCGACCCCGCCGCCGACGCCCTGTTCGCCGTGGACTGGGTCCCGCTGCCCGCCGCCCCGGACACCGCACCCGCACCCACCGTCCGGCACGTGGACACGCTCGCCGACCTCGTCGTACCCATCGGACCGGACGACATCGTGGTGCTGCGCGTGCCGGGCGCGAACGGGGAGACGACGCCCGAGCGGGTCAGGGCCACCACGGCCGCCGCGCTCGACCTGATCACCGCCTGGCTGACCGACGAACGGTACGCGTCCGGACACCTCGCGCTGCTGACCACGGGGGCAGTCGACGCCGGAGACGGTCCGGGCGCCACGGACCTGGCCCACGCGGCGGTATGGGGGCTGGTGCGGTCCGCGCAGGCCGAGCACCCCGGCCGGATCACCCTGGTCGACCTCGACGCGACCGGTCCCGGGATTCCGCCCAGGGAGGCACTTCGCACCGAGGAGCCCCAACTGGCCGTACGAGCCGGCCGGATGCTGGTGCCCCGTCTCGCCCCCGCCGACGGCACACCGCCTCTCGCGCTGGACCCGCAGGGCACCGTGCTGATCACCGGCGCCACAGGGGCGCTGGGCTCACTGCTCGCCCGCCACCTCGTCCACCGGCACGGCATACGGTCCCTGCTGCTCGCCGGACGGCGCGGCGCCGAAGCCCCGGGTATGACCGAGCTGACCGCCGAACTGCGGGAGACCGGGGCGGCCGTGCGGGTGGCGGCCTGCGACATGACGGACGCCGTGCAGGTGCGGGCCCTGGTCGCACAGGTCCCGGCCGCCTGCCCGCTGACCGCCGTGGTGCATGCGGCGGGTGTGCTCGACGACGCGACGGTGGGCGGTCTCACCGCCCGACGGCTCGATGCCGTACTGCGCCCCAAGGTGGACGGCGCCTGGAACCTGCACAAGGCCACGGAGGGCGTGGACCTCGCCGCGTTCGTGCTGTTCTCCTCGATCGCGGGCACGTTCGGCACCGCGGGCCAGGCGGCCTACGCGGCCGGCAACGCGTTCCTGGACGCGCTGGCCCGGCGGCGCGGCACCGAGGGCCTGACCGCGCTCTCCCTGGCCTGGGGGCCCTGGGAGGATGGCATGGCCGCCTCGCTCACCACCGCCGACCGGGCCAGGCTGGCCCGCACCGGCATGATCCCGCTCTCACCGGAACTGGGCCTCGCCCTCTTCGACGCCGCCCTCGGCCACCCCGGGACCGCTCTGGTACCGGTGAGTCTCGACCGGCGGGCCCTGCGCTCCCAGGCGGACCTCCCGGCGATCCTGCACGGCCTGGCACCGGCCACCCGCCCGAGCCCTCGCACCGGCACGGGAACGGCACAGCGGCTGGCCAGGGCCACGGAGAGCGAGAGGCTGCCACTGCTGTCCGAGCTGATCCGCACCGAGGCGGCAGCTGTGCTGGGCCTGCCGGTCACGGCCGCCGTGTCGGGGCGGAGCAACTTCAGCGACCTCGGCCTCGACTCACTCACCGCGCTGGAACTCCGCGGCCGCCTCTCCGCGGCGACGGGTCTTCGCCTGCCGGCCACCCTGCTCTTCGACCACCCGACCACGGACGCACTCGCGGCCCACCTGTCGTCCGGCCTGCGGCCCACAGAAGCGGACGTCCGGCGCGAAGCACCGCCGGCCGAAGGCCTTGCCGAGGACGACCCGGTGGTGATCGTCGGCATGGCCGGCCGCTATCCCGGCGGAGTGCGCTCGGCGGACGACCTGTGGCGGCTCGCGCGGGACGGCGTCGACGCGATCACACCGTTCCCCACCGACCGCGGGTGGGACCTGGAGACGCTGTCCGACCCCGACAAGAGCCGGCCCGGCACCTCGGCGACCCACTCCGGCGGCTTCCTGGACGATGCCGCCGGCTTCGACGCCGGGTTCTTCGGCGTGTCGCCGCGCGAGGCCGTCGCGATGGACCCGCAACAGCGGCTGCTCCTCGAGGTCGCGTGGGAGGCACTGGAACAGGCCGGTATCGACCCGGCCGGACTGCGCGGGGCGCAGGCCGGTGTCTTCGCCGGTCTGATGTACCACGACTACGGCAGCCGACTGGCGTCCGTGCCGGCCGAGGCCGAGGGCTATCTCGGAACCGGCACGACCGGCAGTGTCGCCTCCGGCCGCATCGCGTACACGCTGGGTCTGGAAGGCCCGGCGATCACCGTCGACACCGCGTGCTCCTCCTCGCTGGTGGCCCTGCACCTCGCGGTGCGATCGGTGCGCACCGGGGAGTGCGAACTCGCTCTGGCGGGCGGGGTCACGGTCATGTCCTCGCCGTTCACGTTCGTGGAGTTCAGCCGTCAGGGCGGTCTGTCCGCCGACGGCCGCTGCCGGGCCTACGGGGAAGGCGCGGACGGGACCGGATGGGCGGAGGGCGTCGGCATGCTCGTCGTGGAACGGCTGTCCACGGCCCGTCGTGACGGGCACCGGGTGCTCGCGGTGGTACGCGGGACAGCCGTGAACCAGGACGGCGCCAGCAATGGTCTGACAGCACCCAACGGCCCCGCCCAGCAACGGGTGATCCGGGCAGCGCTCGCCGACGCGGGCCTGACCACGGCGGACGTCGACGTCGTCGAGGGACACGGGACGGGCACCGCGCTGGGCGACCCGATCGAGGTGCAGGCGCTGCTGGACACCTACGGCCGCGACCGGACCGGCGGCCCGCTGCTGCTGGGCTCGCTGAAGTCCAACATCGGTCACGCCCAGGCCGCCGCCGGTGTGGCGGGCGTGATGAAGATGGTGTCGGCGCTGGACGCCGGGGTGGTGCCCGGATCGCTGTACGCCGAGCGACTGTCGGAGCACGTGGACTGGTCCTCGGGCGGCGTGCAGGTGGTGTCGTCGGGGCCGGTCGACTGGCCCGACACCGGGCGGCCGAGGCGCGCCGGGGTTTCGTCCTTCGGGATCAGCGGGACGAACGCCCACGTCATCCTCGAACAGCCTCCGGCACGGCCACCCCGCCGGAGGGACCCCGGCGGAGCGGTCCCCGTCCCGCTGTCGGCGGTGACCGCCGCCGCGTTGCGCGGACGAGCCGCGGGTCTGGCTTCCGTACAGGCCGCGGTGGCCGACATCGGGTTCACCTCGGGCGCGGGGCGCGCCGCACTCGCCGAGCGGGCGGTCGCCGTGGTCGCGGACGGCGATGAACTGCGCGCGGCCCTCGACGCGATCTCCGCGGACCGGACCGCTCCCGGCGTTTCCCGAGGGCGAGTCACCGACCCCCGTATCGCCGTGCTGTTCACCGGGCAGGGCAGCCAGCGGCTCGGCATGGGCCGCGACCTCGCCGCGCGGTTCCCGGTCTTCGCCGAGGCGTTCGACTCGGCGATCGACCTGCTGGACGCCCACCTCGAACGGCCCCTGCGTACCGTCCTGTTCGGCACGGACACGGACGCGCTCGAAAGGACCGACTACGCCCAGGCAGCGCTGTTCGCCTTCGAAGCCGCGGCGTTTCGCCTCGTCGAATCCTGGGGCGTCCGGCCGGACTTCGTCGCCGGGCACTCCATCGGCGAACTCACCGCCGCCCATGTCGCCGGCGTCCTGGACCTCCCCTCCGCAGCCGCCCTGGTCGCCGCACGCGGCAGGCTGATGCGGGCGCTGCCCGACGGCGGCACGATGGTGTCCGTGGCCGCCGACGAGGCGACGGTGCGCGACGTCCTCGCGGCCAAGGGCGGCACCGTGGCCGTGGCCGCGGTGAACGGCCCACGCTCCGTCGTGGTGTCGGGCGCCGACGGCGACGTGCTGCAAGCCGCCGGCGCACTGGCCTCGGCCGGGTACCGGACACGGCGGCTCAGGGTGAGCCACGCCTTCCACTCGCCGCTGATGGACCCCATGCTCGATGCGTTCCGCACGGTCGCCGAACGGACACGGTTCCGACCGCCGGGCCTGCCGGTGGTGTCGAACGTGACCGGGCGTGTCGCGAGCGCGGACGAACTGTGCGATCCGGGCTACTGGGTGCGGCAGGTACGGGAGGCCGTGCGCTTCCACGACGGCGTGTGCGCGCTCAGGGAGGCCGGGGCCGGAGCGTTCCTGGAGATCGGCCCCGACGCGGTGCTCACCGCACTCGTACGCGCGGCACAGACGGACGACGACGCCGCCGAGGTGCCGGCCGTGCCGTTCCAGCGCCGCGACAGGGACGAGGTCCGCACCGGCCTCGGCGCGCTCGGCGCCCTGTGGACCGCGGGCGCGCCCGTGGTGTGGGACGCCGTGTTCGACGGCACCGGCGCCCGCCGGACCGCCTTGCCCGGCTACCCGTTCGAGCACCGGCGGTACTGGCTCGACGCACCCCCCGCCGGCCCCCGGACGAGCGCGAGGACCACGGAGGCCGGCACCCCTGCGGACGGCGAACCCCATGAGGACCAGCCGGGGGCCTGGGCGGACCGGCTGACCGGACTCGGCGCGGCGGACCGGGAACGGCTGCTGCTCGATCTGGTGCGGAGCAAGGCCGCGACGGTCCTCGGCCATGCGACACCGGAGGCGGTGGGGCCGGACGTTGCGATGCGGGACCTCGGCTTCGACTCGCTCGCCGCCGTCACCCTGCGGACCACGCTGGCGGTCGCGACGGGGCTGCCGCTCCCCGAGACCCTCGCCTTCGAGTACCCGACGCCCGCGGCCATCGCCGCGTACCTCTCGGACCAGCTCGCGTCGGCCCCGCCGCCACCCACCGGCATCGACGCCGACCTCGGGCGGCTCAGGGAGGCCGCGCTCACGGCCGACGACGGTGAACGGGACCGGATCACGGGCCTGCTGCGGCAGCTCACCGCCGAACTGACCGGCGGCTCATCCGTGGCCGCCGCACTGGCGGACGCGGACGACGAGGACGTCTTCGCCTTCATCGACAACGAACTGGGCATCGGCAACGAGGATCACTATGTCTGAGGAACTCCATGTCTGACGAACAGAAGCTGCGGGACTACCTCAAGCGGGTGGCCGCCGAACTGCACGAGACCCGGTCCCGGCTGGAAGCGCTGCGCCGACGGAGCACCGAACCGATCGCGATCGTCGCCATGGCCTGCCGCCTCCCGGGCGGCGTCCGCTCCCCGGAACAGCTCTGGGACCTTGTCTCGTCGGGCACCGATGCGGTTGGCGGGTTCCCGGATGACCGGGGCTGGGACGTGGACGGCCTCTACGACGCGGAGCCGGATGTCCCTGGGCGTACGTACACCCGCTCCGGGGGATTCCTGGACGGGGCCCTCGACTTCGACGCGGACTTCTTCGGTGTCTCGCCGCGCGAGGCCCTGGCGATGGACCCGCAGCAACGGCTCTTCCTGGAGACGACCTGGGAGCTGTTCGAGCGGGCCGGCGTCGACCCGGCGGCCCTGCGCGGCAGCAGCACGGGTGTCTACGCGGGCTGCGTCACCAGCGACTACCAGGTGCTGCTCACCGAGGCCCCGGAGGACATCGAGGCGTACCGGATGACCGGCTCCGCGACCAGCGTGGTGTCGGGCCGAGTGGCGTACACCTTCGGCCTGGAGGGGCCGGCCGTCACCGTGGACTCGGCGTGCTCGTCCTCGCTCGTCGCACTCGACCTGGCCGTGTCGGCGCTGCGCGGTGGCACCTGCTCGCTGGCGGTCGCCGGCGGCGTGACCGTGATGTCCACCCCGACGGGGTTCGTGGACTTCAGCCGCCAGCATGCCTGCGCACCGGACGGACGGTGCAAGTCGTTCGCCGAGTCGGCGGACGGCACCGGCTTCGCCGAGGGCGTGGGTCTCGTTCTGCTGGAGCGGCTCTCGGACGCCCGCGCCAACGGTCATCGGGTGCTCGCCCTGGTCCGTTCCACCGCGGTCAACCAGGACGGCGGAAGCAACGGACTGACCGCGCCCAGTGGCGGCTCGCAGCAGCGCGTGGTCCGCGAGGCCCTGCGCTCCGCGGGTCTGGCCCCCAGGGACATCGACGTGGTGGAGGCCCATGGCACCGGGACCCGTCTCGGTGACCCGGTGGAGGCGCGCGCGTTGCTCGCGACGTACGGCCAGGACCGCGAGGAACCACTGCTGCTCGGCTCGGTGAAGTCCAACATCGGTCACACCTTGGCCGCTGCGGGCATGGCAGGGGTCATCAAGACCGTCCTCGCCATGCGGGCCGGCACCGTCCCGAAGACCCTGCACGCGGACCGGCCGACCCCAATCGTCGACTGGTCGTCCGGCGCGATCCGGCTGGTCACGGAGGAGACCCCGTGGCCGGAAACGGGGCGTCCGCGCCGTGCCGGGGTGTCGGCCTTCGGCATGAGCGGCACCAACGCCCACGTCATCCTCGAACAGGCGCCGCCGCAGGAGCCCGGCACCGCTGCTCCGCACACCGGCCCCGTCCCGCTGCTCGTCTCCGCACGCGGGGACGCGGCGCTCGCCGCGCAGGCCGGCCGGCTGGCGTCCTTCCTGGCCGAACGGCCGGAGGTGTCCCTCGGCGCGGTGGGAGCGGCCCTCGCCGCCCGCGCCGCGCTGCCCAGCCGCGCGGTGCTCCTCGGTGACGACCGGGCCGGCGTCCTGGCCGGCCTCACGGCGCTCGCGGAGGGCCGGCCCGCCGCCGGTCTCGTCCGCGGCACGGCCAAGGAACGCGGGGCACCGGTCTTCGTGTTCGCCGGCCACGGCTCCCAGTGGCCCGGCATGGCGTCGGAACTCCTCTCCCGGTCGGCGGTGTTCGCCGAGTCGATGGGGGAGTGCGCGAGGGCACTGGCTCCGCATCTGGACTGGACCGTCGAGACCGAACTGCCGAAGGCACTGTGCGACGAGGAGGCGATGAAGCGACTCGATGTGCAGCAGCCCGTGCTGTGGGCGGTCATGGTGTCGCTCGCCCGGATGTGGCAGTCCTACGGAGTCCACCCGGCGGCGGTGATCGGCCACTCCCAGGGCGAGGTGGCCGCGGCGTGCGTCGCGGGAGCACTGACCCTCGCCCAGGGTGCGCACGTGGTCGCGGTGCGCAGCAGGGCCCTGGCCGGTCTACGGGCCACCGGCGCGATGCTCGCCGTGGCACTGCCGGTCGAGGACATCGAGGCGCAACTGGCACCGTACGGGCACCGGTTGTCGGTGGCCACCGTGAACGGGCCGGAGGCTGTCGTCGTGTCGGGCGACACCGACGCATGCCGTGAGCTGCACGCGCGCTTCAAGGCCGAGGGCGTCCGCGTACGCCTCCTGGACGCACCCGGTGCCGGTCACTCGGGCCAGGTCGAGCCGGTACGCGACACCATCCTGACGGAACTGGCCGGGCTCAGCCCCGCAGCCCCTGCGGTGCCGCTCTACTCCACCGTCACCGGCGGCAGGCTGACCTCCGCCCCGGACGCCGCCTACTGGTACCGGAACCTGCGCGAACCGGTCCGCTTCGACCGAGCTGTCCGGACCGCCCTCGAGGAGGGCCACCGCGCCTTCATCGAGGTGAGCGGGCAGCCGGTGCTGGCCGCCGGTATCGAGGATCTGGCGTACGACGCGGAGACGGACGCGGTGGTCATCGGCACGCTGCGGCGCGGCGAGGGGAGCCCGGAGCGGATGGCGACGGCGGTCGCCGAGGCGTACGTACAGGGCATCGGAGCCGACTGGTCGTCGTCCCTGCCGGACACCTCGGAGGCGGTCGACCTGCCGACCTACGCGTTCCAGTCGCGCCGCTTCTGGATCGAGGACACCGCATCGGGCCGGGCCCGCGAACACCGGCCCGCGACACCGGAGATCGCGGAACTGGCCGACGCGGGACTCCTCGCCGGCCTGGCACCGGCCGAACAGTACGAACGGCTGCTGGACCTGGTTCGTACGGAAGCCGCCTCGCTCCTCGGACACGAGACCCCGGAGGCCATTGCCCCGGACCGCTCTTTCCTGGAGCTGGGCATGGACTCCGTCGTGACGGTGGCCCTGCGCAACCGCCTGGCGTCGGCCACCGGCAAGAGGCTGACTGTGCGCCGGCTCTTCGACCTGCGCACGGCGGACGCGCTGGCCCGGCATCTGCGACAAGAACTGTCGGGCACGGCGGTTCGTACGCGGGCCGTCGGGGCCGGCACGCTCGATTCCGCCGACGGCCCCAGCGACGGCAGCACGGCTGACGGTGCCGCGCACGGTGGCACCGACCGCACTGAGCCCTCCGTCCCCGGCGATCTGCGCCACGTGGCGGCGGACGCGGCCTTCTCCGGTGACCCGGCCCGGATCGCCCGATTCGGCGTACAGGTCGTCGCGGCAGCCGCCCGGCTGCCCCGCTTCGACGTGCCCGAGGCGCGGGACCTGCCCAGGGCCCACAACCTCGCCACCGGCCCGGCCGGACCGGTGCTCATGTGCTTTCCCACGGTGTTGGCCACTTCCGGCGCACACCAGTTCGTCCGACTGGCCGCGGAGCTGGCAGACCGACGCGCGGTCTGCGCGTTCGGACTGCCGGGCTTCGCCGGCGACGAGCGGTTGCCCGCCTCATGGGCGTCGCTGGTCGATGCGGCGGCCACGGCGGTGACGGCACGGGCGGAGGGCCGGACCGTCGCCCTGGCCGGCTACTCCTCGGGCGGCCTCCTCGCCCACGCGGTGGCGGCGAGGCTGGCCGCGCGCGGCACCCCTGCCCAAGCGCTGGTCCTGCTCGACACCTACCCGCCGGGGCCGCTCACCCCGGACGGGCTGCCGCCGGCGCTCCTGTCGGGCGTGGCACGCGGACTGGACGTGCTGGAGGCCGACGACCGCCGGATCGCCGCGATGGGCGGCTACCTCCCGCTCCTCGGCCAGTGGCAGCCGGCCGATCCGGCCGCTCCGTCCCTGCTGGTACGGGCGGCCTCCGCGCTGCCGGGGCCGGCGCCGTGGCGTGTGCCGCCGTGGCGGGCGCCCTGGCCCGGCAGCCAGGAGGTGAGGGAGGTGCCCGGCGACCACTTCACGCTCATGCAGGAGCACGCGGCCGACACGGCGACCGCCCTGGCCGACTGGCTGGACGACGTCACCGGTGCGCACGAGCTGGGGTGGTCGGCATGAGCGCCCGGACCACCGTGCTGGTGGTCGGCGCCGGCCCGGTCGGACTCGCGGCAGCGGCCGAACTCCGCCGCTTCGGTGTCCTTGTGCGCGTGGTGGACGCCGCGCCCCGCCCCGCGACGGGTCCCCGGGCGATGCAACTGTGGCCGAGCGGGCTCGCCGTACTGGACGACCTGGACGTGCTGGAGGAGGCAGGGCGACTGGGGCAGCCGGTGCGCGCGATGCGTTTCACACTGGCCCGCCGTCGTCGCTTCGACCTCTCCCTCGGCCCCGCCGACCAGCCTCTGCTGCTGCCCCAGCACCGAACGGAGGAACTGCTGGACCGGGCCTTGCGACGACTGGGGGGCTGCGTCGAACGAGGTATCCGGGTGACCGGGATCGAGCAGGACGCGTCAGGCGTCCGCGCGAGCACCGTGAGCCCGGACGGGCCGGGAACGATCGAGGCGGACTGGCTGATAGCCGCCGACGGGGTGCGCAGCACCGTCCGCGACGCACTGGGCATCGAATTCCTGGGCGAACAGGTACCGATGCCGCTCCTGCTCGCCGAGGGCAGGCTCACCGAGGACATCGAGCAGGGTGCCGTGCACTACTCGATGTCCGAGAAGGGGTCCCTGGTGTACGCCCCGATGCGGGACGGGGTGGTCCGCATCTACACGGCTGTCCCGCCGGGCACGCCGCTGACCGAGGAGACCGTCCAACGGCTGCTGTCGGAGCGCGGTCCGCACGGCATGCGCCTGGCGAGCCTGGACGTGGTACGCGAGTTCACGAGCGCGGAGCGGATCGCGTCGCGGCTCCGGGTGGGCCGGTGCTTCCTGGCCGGGGACGCCGCGCACACCCACGCCCCGCTCGGCGGTCAGGGCCTCAACCTGGGCCTTCAGGACGTACGCAACCTGGCCTGGAAGCTGGCGGGTGTGGCGCGCGGCGCGCTCCACCCGGATGTGCTCGACACGTACGAGCAGGAGCGCCGACAGGCGGCTGAGCAGACCGTCCGGGCCACGCACACCATGCTCCGCGTCTTCATGCTCCCCCCGCTCGCCGCGAAGGTGCGGGACCTGGTGTGGCAGGCGCTGGAATCCGCCGGTGTGCTGCGCCGGTGGTTCGTACCCCTGCTGGCGGGGAGACGTGTGCGCTACGAACGCTCCGGCCCCGGTCGCCGGGCGGGCGCCCGCGCCCCACGATGGGCCCTGACCCGAGCGCCGGACCACCGCCTGACCCTGGTCACGGGCGACGCGTCCGCGGACTGGGCCCGCGCCCTGGCGGCCCGCCGTCCACATCTGCTGACCCACCGCACGGCACCCCACCGCGGCTTCCTGCTGATCCGCCCGGACGGCCACATCGCGGCAAGCGGCACCGGCAGGGCCGACCGGGACGCCGTGACGCGCTTGCTCGATGTGCTCGACGGGACGGGGACGGGGACGGGCGACGCGGAAGGGGACCGTGGCATGCATGGCGCCGCGTGTCCTTAGGAGTGGCTGTCCGGTGCCTCCGGGCGAGACCTGCGGCGTGGCGGTCAGAGAGCGACGACCGCGCCCTCGCGCATCCAGCCCCGCCCGTCCGCGGCCGCGTCGGTGGTGACGAGTACATAGCCGTACTCGTTGTAGGACGCGCCCTCGCACGTTGCCGCGCCGACGATGTCACCGGCGTACTTGGTCTTCACGACGGCACTGCCCGGGTTCGGGTCCTCGTAGACCCCGGCCGTCGGCCAGACGACCTTGTACTGGCATCCGGACCGGGGCGAGGCCTCGACGGCCGAGGTGGCGGTGAGCGAGAAGCCGAAGCTGAGAGCGGTGATCAGGACGGCGGAAGCGGGACGCTTGGTACGCATGAGGGGCTGCTCTTCCCGAGAGTGAGTATGTCGCGTACATGATGGCAGGCGTGCGGCCGCGGGGCGGGGGCAACCTCACGCCGTCACTCCGGGGCGCCGGGGGCCGCTTGGCGGGAAGCGGCCCCCGGCCCCGTGCGGTCAAGTCACCTCAGTTGCCGGCCAGGGCGAGTCCGGCCTCGCGCGCCAGTTCCTTGGCGGCGGTGTGGTGCCGGTCCGCGAGATCCCGCAGCTGCTCCATGGCCGGTGTGGTGGCGGCCAGGGTCAGCTCGCGCTTGACCAGGGTGAGGTCGGCCTGCCACAGGTCGCGGACAATGCGCTCGAGGTAGGAAGTGGAGTGGTCCCAGCCTTCGCGCGGCGTGCCGGGGCCGTATCCGCCGCCGATGGTGGTGATCAAGGCGGTGGGCTTGCCCTTGAGCACCGGGTCGGTGGGGCCGCATCCGGCGATCACGAGGTCGACCCAGGCCTTGAAGTGCTGGGAGACCCCGAAGTTGTAGAACGGCACCGCGAGGACGACCGCGTCCGCGTCGCGCAGCTCTTCTACGAGTGTGGCCGCGAGGGCCGCCGCGTCGCGCTGGGCCGGGCTCCGGTCCGCCTCGGGGGTGAAGCCGGCCGTGGTCGCCAGGGCCCAGGCCTCGGAGGGGAGGGGATCCGTGGCAATGTGCCGTCGCGTCACGGTGGCGCCGGGGTGTGCGGCAGTCCACTCGGCCTCGACCAAGGAGGCCAGTTCGGTGCTGGCCGAAGTGGCCGGGAAGATGCTCGCGTCCAGACGGAACAGGTTCATCGCGGAACTCCTCAAGGGGCAGTGGTAGAGGGCACGCGGCGGAGGACCCGGGATGGGGACTTCACCGCCATAAACGGACTATACCCCGCTTAATATGGGGGGCGGTAGGTTGGACAGGTGAACGGATCCCTCATCCCTCTGGGCCGGCCCCGCCCCGAACGCGCCGATGCCGTGCGCAACCGCGAGCTGCTCCTGGCGACCGTCCGGGAGATGCTGGCCGACGGGGGCCCCTGCAGCGTCACGATGGACGCCCTCGCCGAACGCGCCGGCCTGGGCAAGGGCACTGTCTTCCGGCGCTTCGGCACCCGCGCCGGAATCTTCCGCGCCCTGCTCGACGCCGAAGACCGCGCCTTCCAGGAACAGGTGCTCTACGGCCCCCCTCCACTGGGTCCGGGTGCGCCGGCACTCGACCGCATGGTCGCCTACGGGCAGGCCAGGATTGCCTTCCTGCTGGACCATCACGGCATCGCCCGCGCCGCCCTCGACCGGAACCAGCCCGTCCCCGCCGGCCCGGCGTCGATCACGCGTGTGCACCTGCGCGTCCTGCTGGGGCAGGCCGCAGTCGCTCTCCCCGACCTGGACAGCCTGGCCGTCCAGTTGACCGGCGCACTCGAAGGCCCGCTCCTGCTGTTCCTGGCCATGCCCGAGACCGACAGGCCCCTCTCCTCCGCCGAAGGCCGCCCGCTGTCCGACAGCTGGAGCGTCCTTGTCCGCCGCCTGCTGAGCGCCCCATCCGAACCCGACCGCGAGACCGGCTGACCGGAAGCGCGGGCCCCACGGGCAGGGTGATGATGGCGTAGGAACGTTTCACCGGGGCGCGGAGACCGTCGGTGCACAGGCCGGCAGTCAGTCAGTCGGCCGCCGACGCTGGGTCGCCGGCGTTGCGCGCGCCCGGTCGAGCCAGGGATGTCATACGGCACGTCCTCCTTCGGCTCCAGCGATTCGTTGCAGCGGCGACACCTCACGCTGCCACCGCCGTGCGCGCGTTCCGCCATGCATGCCGCGGTTCGACCGCGTCCATGCGGTTGGCCGGGGTCTGGCGACGTCCAAGGCGCGACTGCGTGGGCGGGAGCATGCGGTCGCGTACGGGGGTGTCAGCCCTCGGTGTACGAGGAGCGGTTGAGGGGGCGCACTCCGCGCCTGTCCATGTCGGGAGGGCGCATGCCAGCAGGGCCAATCTAGCAGCTGACGTCGCCGTCGAATCCACCGACGACGCCTCCGCCGCCGAAGAAGCCGGTCTCTCCGCCTCGCCCCGAGACAGCGGACGGCGGCTCGGGCGTGCTTGCCAGGTCGGCACGGTGCGGGGTGGTGATGCGGAACGGCGTGGCGCGAACTGGGTGCACGTGGCGAACCGGTGGGCGTCCGTCAAGGCCAAGGACGCGGTCCTCACCCAGCTCGGGGCGTGGGACTTCCGTCCCGGTCAGGTCGTCTTGGACGCGGTCGAGGCGGTCATGGTGCTCCTCGTCGAGACAACGGTTGAGGGCCAGGGGAATCGGATGTCCGTGCACCTGTCCGACCAGGACGGGCAGGCCTGCATCCTTGCTCTGTCCCACCATCCTGGGCTCGCTGACCTGGACGACGAGGCCGGCGCGGATGTGCTGCACCAGGTCTCGGCGCATCGCCCGGTTACGGAGTGCGGGGCCGGCTGTCAGGCGGTCATGGCCGGCCGCGGGCTGCCCGGGGACCCGGCTGGTCTGCCAGGGCCTGTGGGCGGCGGGGATGGGCCGGACACGTCGCGACCACCCTGCACGGAGCCTGGACGTTCTGGTCAAAAACGTGGCGATGGTCCGCAGCCGGGTGCCACTCGCCCAGACCGAGGTGGAGGTATTCGACAGCGTGATGGCGGTCAACGCCAGGACCGTCATCCTGACCATGCGCTACGCAGCCAGGAAGATGCGTGACGGCAGACGCATCGTGAACATCTCCACCATGAACACCGTGCGCCCGTGCCGGGCATCGGGCCGTACGCTGCGAGCAAGGTGCGATCGAGCAACTGACCGCGGTTGGGCAGCCCGGGAGCTCGGACCACGGGGCATCACCGTCTACACAGACTCTCCGGGCGCGACGGACACGGAAATTCTCCGTGGCGTCAATTCCTCCGGAGCGCTCAAGGCGGTCGCCCGCATGACACCTCTCGGTCGCCTCGGGGATGGGTCCGACAGGGCCGTCATCGTCCGACCTCGGCGTGCGGCTCCTCGCCGGGTTTCGGCTCCGCTGCGCCGTGGCTTCCCTCGCTGCTGCTCTACCTGCCGAAAGGACCGGGCGTGACGGCACAGATGAGACCTGCGGCGCGGCCACCGCCGACGCGGCATCCCACACACGATCCCCGAACGCCTCGACCAGCGAAGACACCGCACGAACCGAGGCTCCCGAGGTGGTCGCCTTGAACAGGCGGAAGGCGTGTTCCAGGTCGTGCGTCTTCGGGGGAGTCGTAGCCGGCCGGCATCGGGTTGATGCGGTAGACGCCGTTGCTGACCTTCCTGACGATCTTGGCCGGCTCGAGTTCCCGCAGCGCGACATTTACGCAGGGCCGATCATTGCCCTTGACAATAGGCAGGTGAATGCCTGCATAATTTCTGTGTGAGCCTCGAAGCAACAGCGACCGACTCGGTGTTCAAGGCACTGGCCGATCCCACTCGGCGACTCCTGCTCGATCGGCTACGCGAGCACAACGGACAGACACTGCGCGCACTGTGCGAGCGCCTTGACATGGCGCGCCAGTCGGCGACGCAGCACCTGGACATCCTCGTGCGGGCCAACCTCGTCACCGTCGTACGACGCGGCCGGGAGCGGCTGCACTACCTGAACCCGGCCCCGATCCACGAGATCGAACAGCGCTGGATCTCCGGCTTCGACAAACCCCGCCTGCAAGCGATCAGCGTCATCAAGCACCAGGCAGAGGAGTACGCCATGACCAACGCACCCACACCAGTGCCGGACTACGTATACGTCACCTACATCCGCGCCAGTGCGGAGCAGGTGTGGCAAGCCCTGACCGATGCCGACCTGACGGCGCGCTACTGGGGACACGCGAACGTCTCCGACTGGCAACCCGGATCGGCCTGGGAGCACCGGCGAGCCGACGGCTCAGGCAAGGTCGACGTGGTGGGCCGCGTCCTGGACACCGTGCCCCCCACCCGGCTGGTCATCACCTTCGACGACGCCCCCGACGCCCAATCGCCGAGAGAGCCATCGGTCGTCACCTTCCTCGTCGAACCACATCAGGACATCGTTCGCCTCACCGTGACCCACGAGAAGCTCCCCAACCAGGAGATGCTGGGCGGCATCTCGGCCGGTTGGCCGGCCGTGCTTGCCAACCTCAAGTCGATGCTGGAGACCGGCGAGGTT
The DNA here is from genome assembly GCF_008042035.1 of Streptomyces sp. col6. GTDB lineage: Bacteria > Actinomycetota > Actinomycetes > Streptomycetales > Streptomycetaceae > Streptomyces. The sequence continues at coordinate 359,334 of NZ_RDBL01000009.1, read as the reverse complement.
CTGCCGCAGGCGCCCTGGGAGATGTCCCGCGCCGACACCTGAGCCGCGCCTCTCAGCCCTCTGGTTCCTTTCGCATACGCCGCACAGACAGGTGCAATACACCGTCGATCCCTCCGCGAGCGAGGACCGCCGTGTCGTCATCACCGACGACCTCGGCCAGCACGTACAGATGAGCGCGACGCAGTTCGCCGACCTCGTCACCGAGGCGAAGGAGGGCCGGTTGGAGACAGTGGCCTCTGCCTGAGCGCCGACACCGAGTACGGCGCAGTGCACTGTCGGCCCGTTGGCCAACTGGATGGCGGCATCCATCGCATGGCGGGCGGAGCTGTCGGGGGATATGACGGTGGCGTCCGGCGGGGCCAGGGCGAGAATTGCCTCGGTGGTCGTGCCGGTGACGCCGCACAGTTCGACGATTCTGCGGCTGTCGGCGAGACCGGCATGCGCGGCCAGGTCGCGGCTGGAGGCGCTGTACATCGGGTGGGCGCGGGTGAAGACGGCCGGGGCCTCGGCGGTGGCGTCGTTGTCCCAGCCGGTGACGGCGTCGCACTCCAACGGGTTCACCTCGTTCTCCTGGTCGGGTATCGCACATGGCAGACGCGTACGGGACTGGATTCGCTCGGGCCGGGACGGGCGGCTCCTGGCACCCGGCCCGGACATGATGGGCTCAGTCGAAGGACGGCCTGGCGCTGCGACTCCGCTTGAGCTCGAAGAAGCCGTCGGTTGCCGCGACCATCACCAGGCTGTCCCCGAGCTGTCCGGCGGCTTTCCGTAGGGGCAGAGGCGATCACGGGGCCGAACAAGGCCGTGCCGGCGATCACGTGCGTGGTCAACTCCAGTACCAGCATGCACAGTTCGACCGCTCGTTACCGGATCGTCGACCCTGGTGTCAGTTGCCGCCGGTCAGCAGCGGAGGGCTGGGCAGGCCTGTGGCCCCCTCTTCGTATCCGACGGCGGTAACACCATGAGGGGTCCAGGCCGCTCCGGTCAGGTGGCTGCCTGTGTCCGCGCTGTTCGAGGGTACGGACAGCTTCGACCACCGGCCGTCCCGAAGGCGCATGACATACGGCGTGCCGTCCGTCTGTTCACCTGTGATCGCGATTCCCTGGGGTGCGAGTGTCAGGTCGTTCACCCGGCCGGTGCCTGCGGGCGCGGGGACCTGCTGCCAGGTGTGGCCGTTCCAGTGCGCCAGCAGCGCGTGTCCGGTGTCCGCGTCGTCGTTCAGCTTGCGGCCTGCTGCCCAGATGTTGTGGGCGCCGCGGGCCTCCAGGTCGATGAGTTCGCCGTTGATCCCGTCGTACGGGACCGGCACGCGCGACCAGGAAGCGCGGCGCCCTGCAGTCGGGCCCGGGGGCCAGGCGGAGAGAACTGCCCGGCCGAAGCTGTTGCCCCCTGCCATAGGGGGTAGCACATAGTGGAGCCATCTCAATTCGATCTGCTGAGCACTCTGGAGCATGCGGCCGTGACGACCGTGCACACCGAAACATCCACCGAGCGGGTTCCCGGCCGGGCCTGGACCGTCCGGATCATCGGCCACGGCCGAACATCCGCGTCCGTCACCTGCAGCACGACAGCCTGCCGGATGCCGCCCCGCTCCGAAGACCTTCCCGCGCTACGGGCGTTCGCCGCCCGGCACGCCGCCGCCCACGCGAAAGCGGCAACCCTCCGTCCCAACGCCCGATGCCGCTGCGGCGTGCAGAGTTGCGAAGCCCACCCCGACTCCAAGACCCCGTGCACGGGTGCCGTGTTGCTGATCCTGCGCCACGACCCGGTCATGCGCCGTGTCTGGAGCGTCGAAGAAGTCTGCGAAGCCTGCGCGCCACTGATCCCGAACGTCACGGTCCTGGCCCGCGCCGAGCGCCCGCGCCGCAACCCCGACCGCACCACTGCGCAGCTAGCAGCCCCTGTGCGCCCGGTCGTTGCGGGCGGTTTCTCCTCGCCTGCCGCACTGGGGACCGTGGATGCGGCTCCGCTGCGACGCCCCCGGCGCAGCGGCCGGCGTTCCTGACCTCGAACCCGGACACGCACCGGTGCCGCTTCCCGGGCGCACGGCCATCCCGTTCCCGCCACGATGCCGAGTGGTCACAGGGGCAGAGGATCGACCGCCGAGGTGGGAACGCCGTAGTCGTCGGGTGCCGGATCGTTCACCCCGGCCGCTTCGGCAGCCCGCAGGAGCCGAGTCCTACGAAGCCGCCGTCACCCCCGCATCCTTCCCGATGTGGGCGTGACATTTGACGACGGTGCCTAGCCGCTGTCCCAAGCGCTGCGGCCGCTACCGTTCCCTCTGTGCATCATGCAAGGTGACCGCGGAGACAAGGGACAGAGGACTGTGATCAAGAGCATCAGTTTTGGCGCTGGCAGGCTCGCCGCGATCGGTCTTCGATGCATGTGAATGGCGCGCTGGTATCGGGCACCGCGCTCGTGGCGATCGAGGTCGCGCGGTCGGTGCCGGCGTGGCTGCGCGTGAAGCGGACGAGGTCCGGGCACGGCATCAGCCCGGTGAGTATGGGTGTGCTGGCCGGCACGGGTCCGGGGTGGATAGCCGTAGCCGTTCTCGCGCAGTCGGTGGCTGCTGCCGTGGCTGGCATGGTGTGGCTGGTGTTCCACGGTTTGCTCTGGCGCGAAGTGGCCAAAGCCGAACATGCGATGAACAAGACCATCGTGGCGGCGACTCTCTTCAGCTTCGCGGCCATCGGCCTGGTCACGATCGTTGGCCTCGGCGCCGGGTACATGGAGCCTGCGCTCGGGTCCGCTCTCGTCATCGCCTCGGCCTGCTACTCCCTTCCTGCCCTGTATCGAGGGATGAAGAGCCCTACCACGACAGGGTTGAGTCTCGTATCGCTCGCGGTGAACTCCGTTGAGGGCGCGATCTATTTCGTCGGTGGCGTGGGTATGGGTGGCATCACGCCCCACGGTCACCCCGTGCTCGCCTATATCTTTTTCGGCGGCCTGGCCCTGGCCTCGAATCTCCCGCGGCTCGTCCGCGCCGGCGCACGCAGGGCGATGAACCGGGATGGCTGACTATGACGGGCTGCCACGGAGCCGGTCTCGACCGCCATGAACTGATTCTCTCTGGCACCCGTCGTCTTTGGCCGCTAGACGGGGTGTTGACCTACTTCAGTCAGTGCAGTGTCCATCGTCTGCCCTTGCCGGGCTCGCGGGAACCGGCGTCAGCTTCCTGGGCACTGTTTCTCGGATCTCCTGACGAACGTGGGGTGTTGGGGTCGGGCTGTTTGTAAGGGTCGTGGTGATCTGACGAATGCGGAGTGGGACCGCTGGAGTCGTTCTTGCCTCCTGGTGGGGCGCGCGGGGCCGGTGGAGTGACCACCGTCGGGTGGTCAATGGGGTGCTCTAACGGGTCCGGACGGGCGTGCAGTGGAGGGACCTGCCGGAGCGGTTCGGGTCGTGGGAGACCGTTTACAAACGTCATCGCCGCTGGTCAGCGGATGGAACATGGACGATGCTGCTGTCGCGGATCCAGGCGGCCGAGGACGCCGTGGGCCGGATCGACTGGGACGTCTCGGTGGACTCGACAGCTGCGCGGGCCCACCAGCACGCCGCCGGCGCGCGGAAAGCGCCGGCGGTCGCGGCTCCTCAAAAGGGGATGGAACTGGAGACCCTGGACACGGCCACCCTGGACCGCGTCGACCGGATCAAGGCCGAGGCACTACGGGACGGCGTGGCCTCCACCGTCGGGGGGGCATCCCCGGCATCACTTCGGTGGCGGCCCCCGTCTTCACGGCGGGCGAGTCCTTCCCGCTCGTCGTCACGCTGGTGATGCCCGCGCGGGGCATCACGGAGCACGATCTGACACGCCTCTCGGCCGAGCTCCTGCGCTCGACCCGCGCCATGTCGGAAGTCCTGGGTCACCCCGTGGACCGGCGCGGGCCGTAGCACCCGGCCATGGCACCTGCCGGGGCCTCGTCGGCTGCTCTCGCGCTGCGCCGCCCACCGTCGCAATGCCCCGTCAACCCGTCCCCACGCTGTCCTGTTCGCCGACCATGCGCTGTTCGACGTGCTGCCCGACCGGGAGGCCTCCAGCCCTGCGGCCGGGCTCGCCGCGCCGGCCGGGCGTTGAGGTGAATCTGTCGTGGCCGGGCGCCGTCCTTCGCCGAAGGCGGGACCGTCGGTACTCCACAGGCGGTCCAGGTCGCGGACCGCTGGCGCCTCTGGCATCACGTGAGCGAGGCTGCCGAACGGGCCGTCGCTCGGCTCCCCGGCGATGGGGGGTCTTCCGGGCAATCCCCCCGGCCGCATGGCTGTCCGCCCTACTCTGATCACAGGGCGTATTTCTCTGCGCCTGTCCATGCCGGGAGGTCCCATGCCAGCAGCGCCGATCGAGCAGCCGACCCCGCCGTCGTACCCACCGAAGACGCCTCCGCCGCCGAAGAGGCCGGTCTCTCCGCCCCGCCCCGAGACTGCGGACGGTGGCCCAGGCGGGCTTGCCAGGTCGGCACGGTGCGGCGTGGTGATGCGGAACCGGCGTGGCGGGAACTGGGTGTATGCGGCGAACCGGTGGGCGGCCGGCAAAGCCAAGAACGCGGTCCTTGCCCAGCTCGGGGCGTGGGATCTTTGGCCCGGTCAGACCGTGTTGGACGCGGTCGAGGCGGTCACGGTGCTCCTCGTCGAGACAACGGTCGCGGACCAGGGGAATCGGGTGTCCGTCCATCTGTCCGACCAGGACGGGCAGGCCTGCATCCTTGCTCTGTCCCACCACTCTGGGCTCGCTGACCTGGACGACGAGGCCGGCTCGGATGTGCTGCACCGGATCACGGCGCACCGTCCGGTTACGGAGTGCGGCATGGACACAGGCCCGGACGGGCGTCGCCTCTGGGCCGTCATCGACCTCTGAACCACAACCACCTCCGCGTCTGGACTGCGGGATGGGCAGACCCAGGTCCTGGCATTGCCTCGAGCGCTCATGCTGGTGAACTGTCGTGCGGCGCGGTCACTCGTCCCTCCGGGGGCACCGGGGCCGGCCGGCTGCGGTAGATGGTCTCCCGACGGGTGGCGGTGCCGGGCGCGGGCGGAGGTTTGCTGTGGCCCGACGCGCAGTCGACGGCGTGTGGTTCTGTGCCGGTCGCTCTCGCGTTTTGTGCTCTGCCGCGGTCCGGCCGGACCGGTTGGGTCCGGCCGGAAGGGGCGGATCAGATGTCGATGACCTGGTAGGCGATGGTGTAGACGCCACCGGAGCCTTCCAGGACTCGGTACTGCGTCTCCGCGCCTGCCTCGTTGCCGGTGACGGTCACCGAGCCGAGCCGGTCGTCGCTGCTGGTGCTGTCGTAGTCCCACAGCGAAAGCGTGCGTGACTCGGTCTTGCCCAGGACCAGCAGCGCGTTGCCGTTGCTCTCGTCCAGGGCGCGGCGGTAGCCGGTTCCCATGGTCTGGTACGACGCCTTGGCGGGCCAGAGCTTCACGGCCTTGCCGCCGTTCGCTGCGATGTTGAGGTAGGCCTCGTCGTGGTCGCCTTCGCTCTCGTCGCCGCAGTACAGGTCGACGAGACGGATCTGCACGTAGTCGACCGGATCGGCCTGCGCGGCGCCGGCGGCGCCCACCAGCGAACCGAGGCCCAGTGCGCCTGCGAGGGCGAAGGTGGTCAGTCGTCGGATGCTCATGTTGTCCCCCTGGTTTCAGGTCTTCGCCGGTCCCCCGACCGGCTCGATGAACAGACTGCCTGAGCCGCGGCCCGTCGTTCTACGCGCGTTCCACTGAGCGGAACCGGGGCGCGGAGGACAAGCAGTCACCTCACGAGCCCATACCTGACGGTGAGTCAGTAGTGCATTACCGGGGGCAGACAGGGCAGGGGCACGTCTGTACGGGCGAGGGCCGCTGTGACGGCCGTGGCCGCCAGCGCCGCTTCGTGGGCCGCCCGCTGCAGTCCTTGCGCGGACAACGTCATGACGGCGATCGCGGCGACGGCCCGCCCGTCGCGCCCGCGCACCGGAAGCGCCGCGCAGCACACCCCGTTCATCACCTCCTCGCACTCCATCACCGTCCCCGCCGGTCGACCCCCGGAACCGGCCCTGCCCCCACCGCTCAGTACCTGGCCGGCCGCCGTGTCCAACAGGAAGCTCATCCCGTTCTGTACCGGCACCAGAGGCTCCGCCTCGCCCGGCACGGACGCCACAGTCAGGGCCCGGCCCTCGTGCAGGACGGTCAGCAGGGCACTCGCCCCGGTGACCGCCCGCAGCCGGTGCAGCGGATGACGAGCCGCCACCCGTAAGCCCGGGTGCGGCTCCCAGACCTGTCCGAGACGGTAGAGCTGCGATCCGACGCGGTAGCGGCTGCCTCGCCGCTCCACGGCGCCCACCAGCAGCAACTGCTCCAGCAGCCGGTGAGCGCTCCCCTTGGGCAGGGAGCAGGCCGCAGCGATCTCGGTGAGCCCTGCCTCCCCGCCGCACCTGCGCAACGCATCCAGGAGCGCGAACGCCCCCTCGATCACCCCTCGCCCGCGGCCCGTTCTTCGCTCCTGCTCCCCGCCCGTGTATCGCGACATTGGTCCCCCCAGTCGGTCGGCGCGCCGTACCCCGTTGCACGGCCGCCAGAGAGAATGCCCAACTTGCGTACCAGGGGTGTACCCCGCCGCGCGCGAACGTGACTCACAGCACACCGGCGGCAGCTGCTTGTGTGTGGGGGGCCTTGTGGGCGTTGGATGAAGAGATGGCTAGCCGCTGGACGGGCAGTTGCTCGGCGTCACTGGACGGACTGCGGACGACCCGGTGGTCGCGCAGTTCTTCGATGTCACCTTCCTTGAGGGAGAAGATCACATAGGCGTACCCGCTCATGGCGGGGCCAGGCGGATTCTGGCGGACCTGATCAGTCGAGAACCGAATCCGCAGGATTGGTGCACCGCCGTGACGGCGTTCCAGCTGCGTGTGACGCTGACCAACGGCCGGGAGACCCTGAGCCGGCCGATGCCTCTGCGGCGCGTAGTCGCGGAACATCGCGAGGTGTACGAGGCGGGCGTGGCATGTGTGGCGCGGGGCACGGCGCCACACCTTGGACGATGCCCTCAAAAAGCTGGAGGAGGAGCGGAAGGGCACTGCCTGAGGCGGCGCCTGCGGAAGCTCTGGCGGTGAGCCTGCGCGCTCATGGGGATGCTCGGACTCGGGGTGCGGTGGTCCGTGCGAGGCGCGAGGATCGAGATGGGGCGGCGGCCGGGCCGCGGCGATGAGCCGCCCGGCGCGGCTTGCCTCCGTCTCTGTCCTCAGGGGGGTCTGGAGGTGTGTGCGTATGCCGCGGCCGCTGTGGTCAGGGGCGATCAGCTTCGGGCTCGTCACGATCCCCACCAAGATCATCAGTGCGACGGAGGACCACTCGATCCACTTCCGGCGGGTGCATCTGGAGGACATGGGCCGCGTCCGTACGCGGAAGGTCTGCGAGCTCGATGAGAAGGAGCTGTCGCAGGAGGAGATCGGCAAGGGCTACGAGGTCTCCAAGGGCGAGGTCGTCCCGGTGACCGACCGGGAGCTGCAGGAGATGCCGCTGCCGACGGCGAAGGCGATTGAGATCGTCGCGTTCGTCGACGCCGGCAGCATCGACCCGGTCCGGATCGGCGAGAGCTATTACCTCGGGGCCGACGGCCAGGTCGCCGCCAAGCCCTACACCCTTCTGCGCAAGGCCCTGGAACGCTCCGACAAGGTCGCCATCGCGAAATGGGCGTGGCACGGCCGTGAGCGGCTGGGGCTCTTGCAGGTGCGCGAGGGTGCGATCGTGCTGCACGCGATGCACTGGCCCGACGAGGTCCGCAGCCCCGAGTCCCTGGCGCCGCGGCCGGTGGAGCTGGAGGAGTCGGAGATCGAGCAGGCCGTCCAGCTTGCCGAGTCCATGACCACCGACGACATCACCCAGTTCCGGGACCACTACCGCGACGCCCTGGAAGAGCTGATCGAGGCGAAGTCCGAGGGCAAGGAGCGGCCCGAGCCGGCCGAGAGGGGCGGTGCGGGGGAGGGCGGTCAGGTCATGGACCTGATGGCCGCCCTGAACGCCTCCGTCACCGCGGCGAAGGAGAAGCGCGGCGAGAGCGGCGAGGACGCCACCGTCCATGACATCCGGCCCCGCAAGAAGAGCACCGCGAAGAAGCCGGCGGCCAAGAAGACCGCGACGAAGAAGTCCAGGGCGTCGAAACCCGCGAAGAAGCGCTCTGCGTCCTGAACGGTCACCGGCGGGCGGCGGAGCCGGGCTCCGGAAAGCCCTGCCGCCGTCCGTGCAGAGCGGGGCCGACGGCAGGGCAGTGCTTTCCTGAGCTCCTTACCATCCATTCAAGCATCTGTGCAGTGGTGACCCGTAGGTCTTCTCCGGGGGAGGCAGCGGGCGCGCCGGCGTGGGTGGGTCAGCCGGCGGGTGCTGTGACCAGGTGGTCCGCGATGCCTGTCGCGTCCGGCCTGTAGTAGTCCTTGATGGCCTCGGTCCAAGCCGGGACCGAAGCCTGCTTCGCGCCGGCTGGTTCCAGGGCGTCGAAGAGGGCGTGGATATTGTGCGGAGCGAAGCCGATGGCCCTCATGACAGCTACGAACGTGGGTCGTTCGACCATTCCGTCCCCGTCCGGGTCCGCGATCGCAGTGAGGGCGTCGGCGAATCCGGTAACCGCTTCGGAGAACCGCTCCGGCGTGAGGACGATGTCCTGGAACTCCGCGTAGTCGACGCGGCCGTCGCGGTTGGTGTCGAGTTCTTCGGCCAGGGTCTGCCAGTAGGCCCGGAAGGCATTCACCATTGTTTCGTGCCTGTCTGCGCCTGCGTCCGGGACTGCCGCTACGACCCTTTGCGCCATGAGCTCGAAGTCGTCTGCCTCGATCACTCCGTTCCCATCGGCATCGAACAACGTGAACACCAGTTGGACCCGTGCGATCGCTTCTTCCCGCATGGACATCTCACTTCTTCCGGTTCAAATGTTGCACTGTGCACTCTAGGAGGGGTATCTCCCGCCCTGGGTGTAATGGAAGGCGTTCATGCGAAGGAGTGGCCCGCACCGGCTTTGCGGGCGTCAGACCTACCGCTCTGCATCGCTCGACGTGCGGGTTGTCGCGAAGGCCGGCCGCCCTTGGGAAGGGGTGCGTGGGCGCGCTTTTGGATCCCGGCGCCATCCTCTCCGGTGTGTGAGCACCTCGGCGCGGCTGGCGCGGCCGAACGCTGCGCAAGGCCATCCGTCACGTTCAGTGATGCTTATGGCGGTAAGGCGCCGCCCCGCCGTCAGCCAAGCCTCCCCGATGTCTGAGGACTCGTCCGGAGCGAAATCACGAACGCCGCCGGGCCCATGCGCTGGAGACCCATCCGCGTACAGAGGCAGCAACAGGCCTGCACCGCACCGGCCCGCTCTTCATCCATGCCATGGCGGAGACAGTCGACCCACGCGGCCGTCACCCGGCGGCGTCCGAACGCCAGACCGCAGGCTCGGCGAACCAGCGGCAGAAGCTCGGATCAGGGTCGCGTACGGCTGCAGCCGTCAACGGGGCGAACAGCTCCTCGGGCAGATACGCACGTTCGAGCAGCGGCCTGCGCACCGCATGCGCGACGTGCGCTGCGCCGAACCCCGACGCGATGCCTTCGAATCCCGGAAGACGAGCCACGTCCCGTACGTACGCCAGGAAGGAACGACGTTCCGCTTCCGCTCCGTTCGCCTCGGTCACGTCAGCGTCCGGAACATTCCCACCGTCGTGCAGCGATGGCTTTTGGAGGACAGGACATCAGCTGCTCCTTCCGTGCGCGTCGAGATCGGCCCGGCCCTCGCCCTGGATGTCCTGCCGGAGGCTCGAATTCAGGTAATTGGCAGGGCCGAGTCGTGCCATGGGGCTGACATGCCGTCAAGGAAGCCGGGCGGAAGATACCTTATGTCAGCTTCATGACGTAATTTCTCCAAGTCGATCAAGGGGGTGACTGTGGTTCCTTCCCTGCGTGAGCGGCATAGCACGGGAGAGTTCGGGTTCTTTGGACGGGCGCTGCTCGTGGCGGGGGCGGCGCTGGGCCTGCTTGCTCCGACTCTGCACAGTGCCACGCTGGTACGCGCGGGCTCGTCGCTGGATATGGGGTTCACGGCCCGGGCGGCGACGCAGGTCCTCGTGGTTGCCGCGTCACTGGCCGGCGTGCTGCTGGCGGGGCGGGCCGTTGACATGTGGGGGACCCGCAGAGTGGTTCTGTGGTGCCTTCCCGTCGGCGGGGCGGGCGGTGCCGTCCTGTTGGCGGCCCCCTGTGCGTGGATGTACTGGGCAGGGCTGGCGGTAGAGAGCGCCGCCATTATGGGCGTGGTTCTCGGCTGTGTCGCCGCGGTGCCCACGGCACATCTCACCGGCCGGATCAGGCATGCGGTCGCGGCAGCTTTTGCCGCCTTCGCCCTGGCTCTGATCGCCGGGGTCATGCTGGCGCTGGCAGCCGGTCGTCTGGGAGGCTGGCGCGCTGTGGAGGCGGTGCCCGCGCTGATGTGTCTGATCCTGTATCCCGGCGCACGCAGACTGCGAGTGCTGAAGGGCCCTCCGGCAGTACGCCAGGCTTCCGTGGAGGGCTTCGCTTCGCGTGCCGCGCTGGTCGTGGTGCTGGGGGCAGGGCTGCAGGCGGCACCGCTCCGCAACTGGCTCGACGCCGAGGTCATGACCTTGCTGGCCCTGTCGTTGATCGCGTTGCACGCGGTCGCGGGCGGAGAGCGGCCGGGGCAGCTCATGAGACGCCGGCGCAACAGAGAACGTCTCGGCAGGGGAGGCCGGCACAGGGCGGCAACTGTTGTAGCCGGAGGCATTTGGGGTTTCGGGCAGTCGGCGCTGGCCACCATTCTCCTCGTGTCACTCAGCGGCGTAGGCGCCGGCCAGGCCGCGAGCCTGGTCGCCTGGACCGGATTCGGTGTGGGAAGTGCGGTTGCCGGCTTCACCTGCCTGCGTCAGCGGGTGTCTCCTCGGGCGGCGTCAGCGCTGGGGCTGACCCTCGCAGCCGTCAGCGTGGCCCTGCTTTCGACGCTTTCGCAGCAGCGGCCTGTTGCGGCTACTGCTATGGCCACCGGCCTTTCGGTGGCGATCGGTTTCGGCATCATCCTGGCGCAGATCGCCTGGGTCACCGAGTATCTGAGCGATCTGCCCGTGTCTCAACGCGGGGTCGCAGCCTCGGTGTACCCGGCTGCCGTGATCCTGGGCGGAGCGGCTGTCAGCGCCACCCCCTACGAGACTGTGCTGGCGCAGGAAGCGCGTACCGACACGATCAGCCAACTCTTGTGGATCACCGTCACCGGTCTGGCTCTGGCCGCCGTCGTTCTGAGCCGGTCAGCCGTGTCTCTCGCCGTCGCCGGCGCTGCCGCGGTGCAATACGTCCTGGTGACAACCTTGAGTTCGATCCGGTACGCGCAGCGCCCACTTGCGATGGTCGTATTCGTCCTGACTGGAGTCATCGTCGGGATCGCCGTATGGATCAGCGGTCGCCAGAGCGCGCGGCTCGCCCGTACTCAAGCGGGTGCCACCGCTCTCCAGCGAGCCGTACTTCGCCCCATCCCTCGGCACCTCGGAACTCTCGACCTGGAGGGGCTGTACCGGCCGGCCGCAACTGAGAGCGGCATCGGCGGTGACTTCTACGACGTCTCGCACACCGCGGGAAGGAGCCGCATCCTGCTCGGTGACGTCCGCGGTAAAGGGCTGGAGGCCCTGCAGATCGTCAATGACGTCCTGGGATGCTTCCGCAGCAGAACACACGACACGCAAGGCCTTGCCGATCTTGCCACTCACCTCGACCAGCACCTGGCCCGAACTGCCTCAGCCCATGAGGACACCGAACTGTTCGCTACAGCGATCCTCATCGAGCACGAGGACGGCAGCGGCGAAGTTCGCATCCTCAACTGCGGGCACCTTCCTCCGTTACTGCTGGGTCCGGGGCGGGCTGAAACTCTTGCCCTGCCGGCTCTCCTGCCGCTCGGTTTCGGGGTGCTCGATCCGGCGCACGATCCCGCGCCCTCGACCGTCCCTCTAGCTCCTGGAACTGTCCTTCTGCTGTACACCGACGGTCTGAGCGAAGCCCGAGACGCCTCCGGCGCCTTCTACCCCCTCGACGAGCGCCTCCGCCATGCTCCGGCCGACCCCGCACGCTTGGTCCGCCATCTCGTATCCGATGCGACCCAATGGACCCACCGCCTCACCGACGACATCGCACTCATCACTCTCAGCCCACGCCATGCCTCCGTCCCACCACCGTGAATTCGGCGGCTCGACGACTGCTGAAAGATATGTCCCCCATCAACATCGTGGTGCGCGGCACCGCAGGTCAATGTCAGGGCCGCGCCCGCCGCATATGCATGCCGGATGCAGCCGACAGTTACGGAGCTACGCCCACAAGAGCGACGCGGACGCCCACGGCAACCTGTTGTGCGGCCGCGCCGAAGGTGTCGTCCGTCTGTCCGGACTCATCACCGGCGTCCAGAACAAGATCACCAAACAGGGGAATGCCTGGGCTCTGATCAAGCTCGCCGACCGCGACGGCGCGATCAGCACCTTCGGTCAGGGGGCCCAGGTCCTCGACGTCGCTTCGGCCGAAAGTCCCGGAGCAGCGCCCGTCCTCCTGTGGCTGCCGTACCACCGCATCCAACAACAACTGATCACCGAACTGAAACGGATCATGCAGGCTCACCCCGGCGAGAACCCCGTACGCCTGTCCGTCAGAGGGCCGAGCAAGGCCACCGTCTTCCGGCTCGTAGCCAACGTCAACGCGCACACGATCGCCTCCGACATCAAGGGCACCTTCGGCATGGACACCTGGCGGGGAGTCTCGCAAGGACAGAGCGACCGGCGTACTCGGGCGCCGGTGCTGACCGTTTCTCGACGGCGGCACGCCGGAGCGACTTCCAGTAAGATTTATGTAAGGCCGGGGGAGTGCGGGAAGGCTTTGGGGGCACTGGTTGTCTCGGAGGTTGATAATCATGGTTCCCATTCTTCTCGTTCTTCTGCTCGCCCTGATCCTCTTCGGCGCGGGTTTCGCGCTGAAGGCGCTGTGGTGGATCGCCATTATCGTGCTGGTGGTCTGGCTGCTGGGGTTCGTGGTGCGGCCGACAGCAAATGGCAAGCGTGGTCGCTGGTACCGCTGGTGACAACCACCGAATGAGCAGACCCTCGACGTGCGGGTGGGCCACAACGACGAAAGCGTTGTGGCCCACCCGCACGTCAGACGTATACCCGGCCCCGAGGGACGGATGAGTCTGACGAGATGTCCGGCATGGGCGACACGTTGCCGGGCACCCGGAGAGTTCGGCCGGGGATTCCATCAGGAACCATGACCTCCAGTGATGGGATCCCCGGTCCCTCCTGCATTCTGTGATCGCAGGAGATGGATATGAATGAGGATCATGATCCCGGGCCCAGGAGGCCCTGAGAGATCTTCTCGGTTTTCCGGAGATGTCGCCCCCGTTCGCCGTTGAAGCCGGGGGAGCGACAGCTGTCGAATGAGGGAGTCGTTTACGAGTGACAACATGTCGGACTACCAGCCGACCGCCGGACACACCACCGGAAACGTCCTGATCGGATACAAGGTCGAAGCCACCGACGGCAGCATCGGCAAGGTCGACAAGCACTCGGACGACGTCGACTCCTCCTACCTGGTCGTCGACACGGGTGTCTGGAACTTCGGCAAGCACATGCTGCTGCCCGCCGGCACCGTACGCAGCATTGACGCCACAGAGCGGAAGATCTTCGTCGACCTCACCAAGGACCAGATCAAGGGCTCCCCGGAGTTCGACAAGGGCAAGCACGTCGGCGACGCCGCCTACCACGAGCAGATCGGCGGCTACTACCACAGCCACCGACGTCCGTAACGACGGAGCAATCTCCCGGCGGTGGGGGCGCCCAGCATTGGGCGCCCCCACCGCCTTGTGCCACTCCGCGACCGGCGCGGCTGGGGCCGGCCGCGGGCGACGGGGCGGGGGAGCCCGGCTATGGACCCGATGGCCGCCCTGAACGCGCCCGTCGCGACGGCAGGCAAAAGCCACGGTGACGTCGGGATGGCGGGTCCGCGCATGCTCGTCGAGTGCGACGGCGCACCCGCAGGCCTTTTGGCGGAAGCGGCCGAGGTCGCGGCGCATCGCGGAGACGGCCTTGCGTGTCCGTCTCGACTGCACGCCCTCCATGCGCTCCGCACGACGACCGCCACCCCCATGCCTGAGAGGCGTTGCCAGGTTCTGATAGCGCGTCACGGCAGAAGCGGGCCCGCCGTCGAGAATCACGCCGGGGGGCAGCTGGTCGGCCGTGGCAACGAGCGTGAGAAGTGGGACTGCAGCATCGTGCCGTGATGCGACTGCACCACGAGCTGTTCCCCGAACAGCAAGCCCGGTAAAGGCCGTTCTCCATACTTCGCGTCGTTCATGGGACGCCGCGCATTCGTTGTGCGGCGCGGCGAGTCAGCTGCCGCACTCGCAGCCGGCCGTTCCCGGCGCCGCCTCGGTGACCTGGCCGGTGCAGCAGGCGTCACCGCCCGGGCTGGGCTCCGCGCTCTTACCGAGGGTGTCGGCGTCGGCCTTGACGACGTAGACCTCCCACGGCTCCTTGCCGGGGCCGTGCACCCAGACCTTGTCCTGGAGGGCGTAGCAGCACGAGGTGTCGTTCTCCTCGAAGGTGGCGAGGCCGGCGTCCTTGAGTCGCGTGGTCGCGGCGGTCACCTGCTCGGTGGCTTCCACCTCTATGCCGAGGTGGTCCAGGCGGGTTTCCTGTCCAGGCTCGCCCTCGATCAGCACGAGCTTGAGCGGCGGCTCGGAGATGGCGAAATTGGCGTACCCCTCGCGTCGCTTGGCCGGTTCAGCGCCGAACAGCTTCGAGTAGAAGGTGACCGACGCTTCAAGGTCGCTGACGCGCAGGGCGAGCTGTGCACGAGACATGGCGGTGTTCCGATCGTTGTATCGATGTCCGTCGATTCAAGGTTGCATCTTTTATAGATGACTGTCAATATAGAAGTATGTCGAAACAAGAGCGTATGGTGCTCGGTCGGGCTGAGGAAACCGGCGCCTGCTGCCCCGGACTGCTGACCGCCCCTCTCGACGAGGGGCAGGCCGAAGATCTGGCCAAGGTGTTCAAGGCGCTGGGCGACCCGGTACGTCTGCGCCTGCTCTCGATCATCGCCTCGCGCGCCGGCGGCGAGGTCTGCGTCTGCGACCTGACCCCCGCCTTTGACCTGTCTCAGCCGACGATCTCGCATCACCTCAAGCTGCTCCGGCAGGCCGGCCTGATCGACTGCGAGCGGCGCGGTACGTGGGTCTATTACTGGCTGCTGCCCGAGATGACGGACCGCCTCGCCGGAATCCTGACCCGCCCCGCGGGCGAGCCCGTGCCCGTCCCCGCCGAAGTGACCGCGTGAGCGCCACGTCCGAGCAGGAAGTCGCCGGCAGCTTGTCGTTCCTCGACCGATATCTCGCCGTGTGGATTCTCGCCGCGATGGCGGTCGGCCTCGGCCTCGGCCGCATCGTCCCCGGCCTGGGGGACGCACTCGCCAAGGTCACCGTGACCGGCGTATCGCTGCCGATCGCGCTCGGCCTGCTCGTGATGATGTACCCGGTCCTTGCCAAGGTGCGTTACGACCGGCTCGATGCCGTCACCCGCGACCGCCGCCTACTCCTGCCCTCGCTGCTGCTGAACTGGATTGTCGGCCCGGCGCTCATGTTCGCGCTGGCGTGGCTGTTCCTGCCCGACCTGCCCGAGTACCGCACGGGCCTGATCATCGTGGGTCTGGCGCGCTGCATTGCCATGGTGGTCATCTGGAACGACTTGGCCTGTGGCGACCGCGAAGCCGCCACAGTCCTGGTCGCCCTGAACTCGGGTTTCCAGGTGATCGCGTTCTCGGCCCTCGGCTGGTTCTACCTGTCGCTACTGCCCGGCCGGCTCGGCCTGGAGCAGGCAGGCCTGGACGTGTCCGTGTGGGAGATCGCCCGCAGCGTGCTGACGTTCCTCGGCATCCCGCTCGTCGCCGGCTACCTCACTCGCCGGATCTGCGAGGGGGCCAAGGGCCGCACGTGGTACGAGGCGAAGCTGATCCCACGGATCGGCCCGTTCGCCCTGTACGGACTGCTGTTCACGATCGTGGTGCTCTTCGCGCTGCAGGGCGACGCAATCACTTCACAGCCGCTCGACGTCGTCCGTATCGCGCTGCCGCTGCTCGTGTACTTCGCGCTCATGTGGGCCGGCTCCATGGCCGTCGGCCGCGCAGTGGGCCTCGGCTACCCGCGGGCGACGACGCTCGCGTTCACCGCCGCGGGCAACAACTTCGAGTTGGCCATCGCGGTCGCCATCGCGACGTTCGGCGCCACATCCGGACAGGCCCTCGCGGGGGTGGTCGGACCGCTCATCGAGGTGCCAGTACTGATCGGTCTCGTCTACGTCGCCCTGTATACCCGCCGCTTCTTCAACACTCCCGCGCACTTCACCGAGGAAGACCCAGCCCATGTCTGACACGGCCCTGCCGTCCGTGCTGTTCGTCTGCGTCCACAACGCCGGCCGCTCCCAGATGGCCGCCGCTTTCCTCACTCACCTGGCGGGCGACCGCGTGCAGGTCCGCTCCGCAGGCTCTGCTCCCGCCCACACCGTGAACCCCTCCGTCGTCGCCGCGATGGCCGAGGTAGGCATCGACGTCTCGGCCGAGGTGCCCCGGCTGCTCACCACCGACGCCGTACAGGCATCCGACGTAGTGGTCACGATGGGCTGCGGCGACACGTGCCTCGTCTTCCCCGGAAGGCGTTACCTCGACTGGCAGTTGACCGACCCGGCCGGGCAGGGCCTCGAGGCCGTGCGCCCCATCCGTGACGAGATCGAGCAGCGCGTCCGGATACTGATCGGCGAGATCGCCCCCGCGAGCCAGCCGTGAGCGGGGACGAGGCCGTTCGCATCGTGCCCATGAGGGCCGAGCACGCCGAGCAGGTCCTCGCGATCCACCAGCTCGGCATCGACGAGGGGAACGCGACGTTCGAGACCGCGGCACCGACGTGGGAGCAGTTCGACGCCGCCAAGCTGCCCGCGCACCGCTCGGCCGCCGTCGACGGCAGGGGCAGGGTGCTTGGGTGGGTCGCGGCCGTGACTGTGTCGGACCGTTGCGCGTATGCCGGCGTCGTCGAGCACTCGGTGTACGTCCACCCCGATGCCCGCGGCCAAGGCATCGGCGCGGCGCTTCTGCGCGTGTTGCTCGCTTCCACCGAGGCCGCCGGGATCTGGACGGTGCAGTCCGGCATCTTCCCGGAGAACACTGCCAGTCTCGCGCTTCACCTCCGAGCCGGATTCCGCGTCGTCGGCACCCGCGAACGTATTGGCCGTCACCGCGGCCGATGGCGCGATGTCATCCTCATCGAGCACCGCAGCACCGAACTGTGACTGAAGCCCGAGCCGACTGTCATCCGCCCGGTCAGGCGCAGGCCGCCCCAAAGAGATGAGACACCTGGAAGCGTTTGCCGAATGCGGGCCCGGCCGTCACGCCGCCCCTGCAATAAGAGCCTCGCGAAGAAGCCGTCGGCCTGGAAGAACACCGCAGCGCTCAGGGCGACGGCGAAGAAGCGCCCTGCCTCCTGAGCGGTGGTGCGGTCAGCGTCCCAGGGCCGGTTGCGTCGGGCCGGGGCCGGGGCCGGGGCCGGGACGGGGTTCAGGGAGTCCAGGAGTTGGCCAGAGGTAAACCGCTCGTCGGTGTAGATGAACGTCATGGCGGCGGCGAGTGCCTCCCACCGTCCGGGGTCGCGTCCGCAGTGGTCCAGGAGGATGTGCGGGGAGACGTCGGGTTCGTGGCTGGCGAGGTCTTCCTCGGCGGGGCTCGACACCGTTGTCATGCGGGACAGCGCCTCGTGCGAGGTGGTCATGGGTGACATAGCCCGGGTCCGCGACTCGTGCGGGAGTTCCTCGGACTTTTCCCGGGCGGCCGTCGATGGCTCCCGGGGTTCCACTGAGCCGATCCGCGTGGGTGGGGGTGGCCAGGTGGGGTGGGGATGTGTCACGGTGAGGGGACGCGAGACCGTCCGGCGCCCTCTTGGGGCACCGGACTTTCGGGTTCCGGGTGTTGCCCCCTCCACGGGCTCCCAGTTCCCGCCATCGTCGTCACCCCTCCCCACGAGGGGCTGCGCCTTTGGGCTCACAACCCCCGGAAGGGGGCGTGCCCGCCATGGACGTCACCACGATGATCGATGCGACAACCGCCCGGATCATCCCGCACGGCGACATCGACCACACCGCCATGCCCAAGCTCCGTGCCGTGATCGACGCACTGCCCCGGGACGTGACCGAGCTCGTCTGGGACCTCAACGACACCCCCTTCCTCGACTCCGCCGGCCTTCACCTCCTCACCGACCCGTCGCCAGCAGGCACCCCGCAGCGACGCACCAGGGTCACCGGCCTGGGACCGCAGCCGCAGGAACTGTTCCGCACAGCCGAGGAACTCTTTCCCTACCTCGAGCTCTCTTCCCTGCTTCCGAACGGGCGACCGCAGGCAGCCGCCTCATGATCAGAGCGGCCCTGGCACCGCAGGCGGTTTGCCTGCGGTGCCAGGGCCGTACCTCCCTTGAGGGAGCCCATGGCCGACCGGTCCGGAGACGTAGGCGTGGGTGTACAGGACGGCCGGGCCCTCGACGGCTTCGGCCCCCGCCGGCTCGACGGTCCCGGCTCGGTCCCCGGCGGCCTCGCTGGAGCCGACGGCCCTGCTGGTCCGCAGGGACGGGGATCACCGCTCGGATGTCGCTTCTGCGTAGGCGCTCGCGGACGGCGCATGAGGAATGGGCCTTGTCGGCGAGGACTACGTCCGGTCGGGTGCGCGGTCGTCCGCGCGGTCGGGTACGCGCAGACGGGCCATGACGTCCGCGAAGGCGGGTGCGCCACACCCGCCTTGCCGGCGGTCAGAACGAAGACAAGGGGCCGGCGGCGGTCGTCGGCTGCGAGATGACTCCTGGTAGTCAGTCCGCCGCCGGAGCGGCCGATGGCGTGGTCTGCCGGTTCGTCGGCCGGGGCCCCCTTTCGCGGGCCCCGGCCGCATGTCGATTGTGAGTCCACCGACATGACCCAGGTCAGGTCCTCCTCGGCACCGGCCTTTGCCATCAGCTCGGTGAACACCCGCTCCCAGGTACCGTCAAGGCCCCACATCCGTAGCCGACGACAGATGCTTCGCCAGTCGCCGTACTCCTCCGGCAGGCGGACGCACTGGATGCCGGTCCGGAACGTGAAGGCGATCGCGTCGATCCCCTGGAGTTCAGCTGCTCCTTTCCGATGCCGGCGGCAGGAGCGGTCGCAGACCGGCCAGGACGTGAACGCCGCGCACCGGCCTCGCCGGGAAATGTCTGCTACCCACCCGGCCGCTGCCGACGAGCTCGTGCATGCGCACACGATGCTTCAGCCGCCCGGGATCACCAGGCCCGATTCGTACGCCACCACCACGGCCTGTGCCCTGCTGCCCAGGTCAAGTTTGGTCATCGTGCGGTTGAGGTGGGTCTTCACCGTAGCCTCGCTGATGTACAGACGCTCGGCGATCTCCGGGTTCGACAGGCCGCGTGCGACCAGTTTCAGGACCTCCACTTCGCGGGACGTCAGCGCGGCCAGATCGGGAGGCTGTTCGCAAGCGGTCTGTCGGGCGTACGCCTCCACCAGACGGCGGGTGACACTTGGCGCGAACAGTGCGTCGCCGCCGGCGATCGCTGCCACGGCGGCGAGTAGCCGTTCCGGTCCGGAGTCCTTGAGGAGGAACCCACAGGCTCCGGCGCGCAGCGCCCCGTGCACGTACTCATCGAGGTCGAATGTGGTCAGCATCAGGATCCGGGGCGGGGGGTCGCCGGCCCCGGCGAGTATGCGTTCGGTGGCCTCGATGCCGTTCATGTTGGGCATGCGGACATCCATGAGGATCACCTCGGGGGCGGTTCGGGCGGCCAGGAACACGCCCTCCGCACCGTCGCTGGCCTCCCCGACCACTTCGATGCCGGGCGCGGCACGCAAAAGCCCGACCAGGCCGGCCCGGATGAGGAACTGGTCGTCAACGACGAGCACTGTGGTCATGTGGTGGCGTCGTCCCCCTGCTGTGCGGCCCTCGCGGGCGTCGGCAGGATCAACCGCACAGCGAAGCCGCCTCGGCCCTGCGGGCCGATGCTGATCTGCCCGCCGTAGAGCTTGGCCCGCTCCCGCATGCCAAGCAAGCCGTGTCCGCCGGAGGCATGGACTCTGTCTGAAATCACCCCCTCACCGTCGTCCGTGACCGAAACCGTCACCTGGTGCGGCTCATACGTCAGCCGCACCTGGGCACTTGCTCCAGGTGCGTGCTTGAGGACGTTGGTGAGCGCTTCCTGCGCCACTCGGTAGGCGCAAAGCTCCAGGCCGGGGGCCAGAGGGCGCTCCACGCCCTCGACCGTCAGGGCCACCTGGGTCCCGCCGGCCCGGACGCGTTCGGTCATCTCGCCGAGGCGCGCCAGGCTCGGCATCGGGCCGGTGGGGGCGCCGTTGTCCGAGGAGCGCAGCAGCATGAGCATGCGGCGCAGTTCCTGCAGGGCCTCCTTGCCGGTGACTTCTATCGTGTCGAGCGCGGTGCGCGTGGTCCGGGGGTCGGTGTCGAAGACGAAGCGAGCGAGACCGGTCTGCACGGAGATCACGGACATGTGGTGTGCGACCACGTCGTGCAGCTCGCGGGCGATCCGGCCCCGCTCTTCGGCCACCTCACGCTGGGCCCGATCGGCCTGCTCCCGGTGGAGTTGTCGTGCCAACTCGGTCGAGCGACGGGCGAGAACGCCGAACCGCCACAGGATCGCCGGGTAGACCACGGCCTGTCCAGCAATGGATGCCCAGGAAGCGGGGTGGCTCACCGCACCCGCGTAGATCCATACTCCGCCCAACAGTGCGGCGCAGGGGATGGAGACGCGCGGCGCTTGCAGCGAGGCGGCGGTGTAGACGGCGAGCATGGGGCCGAAGCTGCACACCACGGGCCAATGACCGGCGGTGATGTACACCAGCCAGGTGGCGTGTACGACGCAGCAGACCACGACGGGCGCCCGGTTACGGAAGATGAGCGGCAGATGGACCAGGACAACCAACGCGTAGGCGGTGCCGTCAAGCGGATCCTGTCCCTGGCGCGAAGCTTCCGGCCCCAGCAGCAGGGCCACGGCAGTCAACGCCGTCACGATCAGCGTGTCGACAGTGATGGGGCGGATCCGCATCGCCGCAGCGTAAGGCCTGCCATGCCTGATGTGCGTCAACCTTCCGCGGTACCACGGAAGTTTACGTAGGCCGGTCAGCTACCGCAGCGGTCTGGGCAGGATCTGAACCCTGTGTGGGATGCGGCAGTTCACCGCAGACCATACGTTCTGGGATCACTGAGTAGGGGCGTCCATCGACCGCTTTCGCGGTCTTCAGGACCCCTGTCCTGCCCGGAGAGAAGGAGCTGTGCTGTGTCGAGAGCTGTTTTGAATCGTGGCCCGATTCGGTCCCTTGCGAACGTGCTTCTGGCGGCCGTCATGCTGTTCGGTGCCGGCGTCGCGATCGCGCCGGCCGCGCACGCCACCGCGCAGGTGGAGTGCTGGACCCCCACCGCCAACGGCGAGGGGCGTGCGACGCTGAAGCGGGGGGTTTACCTCACCGACGGCCCGTACCAGTCCGGGTGCGGTACCTGGGGGTGGGTGCCTGCTGGCGGCACGGTCTACCTCCACTGCTGGACAGTCAACTCGTACGGCAACGTGTGGTGGCACGTCCGGTATGCGGAAACCCAGCTGGAGGGCTGGACGTCGGACGCCAATCTCCTGGGAAACTCGGTGGACGAGAACGGCGACGGACAGATCACCTTCTACCAGTGCTGAGTGCCTCGCTGGGGGTGGGCCGTGGTGGCCCGCCCCCAGCGACGCCCACGTGACCGGGCGCACTCGGATCAGGTCCGCCCTCCGACCTGCGGACCGCCCGGAGTGCAGATCGGAATCGAGAAGCCGCGTTGACGATCTGCCTTCCGCTGCCGCAGACGCGGCGGCGGAGGGCCTTTTGTGCTCTCGACGTTTCCAACAGACCGCCCATGTGCTGCGGCCACGATAAGGGCGTGCCCAGCACAGCGAGCGCCTCGCCTGCGCCCCTCGACTCGAGGCCAGTGTGTGGAGTTCGAGCTCGGCGGCGGACTCGACGCGAGGTACGGGTTCGCCGGGCATCCGTTCGTTGGCAACGAGGGCGGTGAGCAGGTCGAGCGGGACGGCGGGGTTCTCAGCAATCGCTCGGCGAATCTCGGGGGCATGGTCGGTGGCGAAGGGTCAGGGCCTCTCCTTCGACCGCCACGCGCCTTTGTCTCCCACCACGCCCTCACCGGACCGTGTGACCAGCGCCCTGAGTCAGAACCCGTCCGATCAGACCGCTCCGGGGCCGGTATCGGCCCGGGTCCGTACGCCGACCGCCGATGCCATGCTGACGACGTGACTAAAAGCGAGCAGCAGACCGACAGGCGCTTGGAGCAGGCCATCCTGGCCCTCCTCGAGCACCGCAGCCCGACTGCCAGCATCTGCCCTTCCGAAGCCGCACGCAAAGTGCACCAGGGTGACGATGACGGCTGGCGTTCCCTGATGGAACCAGCCCGCCGCGCGGCTCAGCGGCTGGCCGAAGCAGGCCAGGTGGAGATCACTCAGGGCGGCCACCCCGTCAAACCGGCAGAAGCCCATGGTCCGATCCGCATCCGGCGCGCCCGCTGACCTATCTCGTCCTCCTCCTGGGCCATCTCTCCGGCCTTCTCGTGGGCGTTGTAGCCGCCGGGTGCCATTGGCCTTCGCCGCGGGCGGAACCACCGTGCCGTATCAGGTGTACGCCCTGCAGAGACCGCCCCCTTCGGGCCCTGCACTTCCAGCCCGGGGAGCCGCGCCGGTCGCTCAGGAGCTGGACCGGGGTGGCGTAACCGGCCGAGGAGGGCCATGCCGCCCGGCCGGTACGCGCAGCAGCTCCTCCGGCCCGGCGTGGTGCTCCTCGGTACACGCCTCCAGGCGCTCGATGCACTCCGTGCGTTTCTCGTTGCCCACCGCGCTCAGTGCAGCGTCCGGGAAGTCCGATGCGTCCGGCCACTGGAGCGCCCCGGCACGCACCGACGCGGCCACGGCCCACGGAAAGCGTTACGCCGCCACCAGGACCTTGTGGCTGAGATTGGGCATGCCTGACTGATGGGGACGGCCCGGTGTTTCCCGGACCACGGGTCACCCGGGCGACGCGGAACTTCGGGCTGTAGCGGACCACTTTGCACCGTGGGTCGGAGACAGGAGGCCGGGGCCTGCGGCAACGCCGGACGTGCTCACGGAGCTGCTGGCAAATGTCATACCTGCACGGGAGGCGCAACTGTCTTCTTCTAGGCTGGTGTGGTGACTGATGAGCAGGAGCGGGTGCAGCCGTCGGGGGTGTGGGCAACGGCAGTGGGGGTGGCCAGGGTACGGGCGCTGGAGTCCGGGCGGGAGAACCCGCTGTTCCGCGACCCGCTGGCACGGGCTTTCGCCACCGCCGGCGGCCTGTGGCCCTCCCCGCCGCCCCTGGCTGGTGACGAGGCCGCGCGCCGCCGTCGGCTCGCGGTGTCGTTCTCCATCGTCATCAGGACGAAGTTCCTCGACGAGCTGTTGCAGCAGGCTTCCGCGTCCGGGGTCCGGCAGGTCGTCCTGCTCGGCGCAGGCATGGACAGCCGGGCCTTTCGGATGAGTTGGCCCGAGGGCACCCGCCTGTTCGAGGTCGACACCGCCGCGCCACTGGACTTCAAGGCATCGGTGCTGCGCCAGGAGCGGGCGGTCGCACGGTGCGAGCGGATCACCGTCGCGGTGGATCTGCGTGAGGACTGGGCGGCCGCGCTGGCCGCCGCAGGGCACGACCCGGCGGCGCGGACCGTGTGGATCGCCGAAGGACTGCTGATCTATCTGCCCCAGGACGCGGTGGAGCTGCTGATGGCTCGGATGGGCGCGCTGTCGACGGCGGGCAGTTGGCTAGGGGCTGTGTGATGTCGTGATCACGCGGTGCTCGTGAGGCCCCCGGGACCGGCCGAACCGCAGGGGTCAGCCCAACCAGTAGTGCTCGACCTTGTCGAACCGTCTGGCGTGAAGGTCGTCGCGGCTGATCAACCAGCTGATGTCGCCGTCCATCCAGTCGTACTGGAGCGACTCCATGTTGAAGGTCGCGAGGTGCAACAGCGGTTGTCCGGGCAGCTCCCGCCATGCCCGGTCGTAGACCTCGTCGAACCGCTCCGGGGCGTCCCTGAGTTCGCGGACCGCCTCCTCCCGCAGGC
>NZ_RDBL01000009.1:249024-335078 GCF_008042035.1 Streptomyces sp. col6 | reverse complement strand
GCTCGATGTCGCCGGCTGGAGCGACGAGATCTAGAACTCACCCCGCCGCCGGGGCGGCTGGACCCCGTTCAAGACGAGCAGATCGAGACCGGGGCGTTCCTGATCGCCCCGTACAGCGCCTACCCCGGCGGGCGCGCTTCCTACGCACCCGCCCCCGGCGCCGCGAATGGTCCATTCGTCTGGGAAAGCGACATCCCATGAACCGCATCAGCCGGGCGCTGAAACGCTGACCCAAACGCTGACCCTCGCAGCTCAGAGCACCGGTGACGGCATGCCGTCACTTCTGGACCGGCCCGCGCAGTGCCCGGACCGCTGACCCAGCACCCTGGTCACGGGCGCAGGCGGCAGGTCTGCCAGCGCCGGCCGGTCCGGCTGATGAGCCCGAGCACCTCCAGGCGCCCGAGCTGGTACGCGACCGAGCTCGTACTCGACAGACCGACCCGGGCACCGAGCTCCCGGACCGACGGACCTTCACCGTGCTCGGCGATCCACTCCCGCACCGCGCGCAGGACGGCCTCCTGCCGCGGCGACAACCCGGCCGGGTTCACGCCGATCGCTCATCACGTCGTTGCCCAGACGCACGGGCGCGGCGGCGCAGCTCCACCCGGGCCGCCGGCGCTCCGCCAGGGGTGGTCGCCCAGAACGGGTGCGTGTGCAGGAGGACCGACAGGCGCAGCAGACGTCGGCGCAGCACGGTCAAGTGGCGGGGGTTCGGTACGGCGAGGGCGTCATAGGTGGCGTTCCATGCCTGCTGCGCACGGACCAGGCCATCGGGGAAGCGGAGGGAGTCCATCCACCGATTAGAGCACCTGTTCGATTTTTGGTGCACGCTGGCCCCTCGCGCGTGGGCGTGTACGCGCTGCCCGGCGGACACGTTCAGGCCCACCGGTCGGTACCGCGGATGCGGTGCCTCAGCTGCCGCATGCGCAGCCGGTGGTCGTTGGCGCGGTTTCGGGTGCCGGCTGGTCGGTGCAGCAGGCGTCTGCGCCGTCGAGTGCGGGGCTCTTGCCCCTCTGGTCGGCGTCGGCCTTGACGACGTAGACCTCCCAGGGCTCCCTGCCGGGGCCGTGGACCCAGACCTTGTCCTGAAGGGCGTAGCAGCAGGAGGTGTCGGTCTCCTCGAACGTGGCGAGGCCGGCCTTCTTGAGGCGGTCGGTGGCGGCGGTGACCGTCTGAGTGGATTCGACTTCGACGCCGAGGTGGTCGAGGCGGGTGTCCTGGCCGGGCTCCCCCTCGATCAGGACGAGCTTGAGCGGCGGCTCAGTGATCGCGAAGTTGGCGTAGCCGGGGCGGCGCTTGGCGGGGTCGACCCCGAAGAGCTTGGAGTAGAAGGTCACCGAGGCGTCGAGGTCGGCGACGTTGAGGGCCAGCTGGACACGGGACATGGCGGTCTCCCCGATCAGGTTGATTCGATGCCTGTCGATGCAACCTTGCGCCCTGGATCGGAGAACGTCAATATAGAAGTATGTCAAAACAAGAGTTTGCAGTACTCGGTCAGGACGACGTTGAAGGCTGCTGCCCAGCGCTGCTGACCGCCCCGCTGGACGAGGACCAGGCGGCCGATCTGGCAAAGATCTTCAAGGCGCTGGGCGATCCGGTGCGCCTGCGGCTGCTTTCGATGATCGCCTCCCGGGCGGGCGGCGAGGTCTGCGTCTGCGACCTCACCCCGGCCTTCGACCTGTCGCAGCCGACGATCTCCCACCACCTGAAGCTGCTGAAGCAGGCCGGACTCATCGACTCCGAGCGGCGCGGGACCTGGGTGTACTACCGCCTGCTGCCGCAGACGACCGACCGGCTCGCCTCGGTCCTTACCCGTCCCGCCGGGCAGCCGTTGCCCGCGAAGACATCAGCCGGGGCCGCCTCGTGACCGACCAGCCGCCCCTGCGGCAGAGCCGACCGCGCCGGTCACAGGACGGCTGTCCTTCCTCGACCGGTATCTCGCCGCATGGATCCTTCTCGCGATGGCGGCCGGACTCGGCCTCGGCCGCCTCATGCCCGGCCTCGGCAACGAGCTGGCCAGGGTCACCGTCACCGGTGTCTCCCCGCCGATCGCACTGGGCCTGGTCAGCAGTTGCGGATCTTGGAGCACGTGGATGTTCACGCGAGATAGCAGCAAGCGGGTCGGGCCCGGGTCATCGAGGCGGTCGCGGGTGGGATCCGCCGCTATCGTGCTTCCGTGACCGGTTCCGTGCAGCGTGCACTGCTGTTTCTCGATGTTGACGGGCCGCTCATCCCGTTCGGCGCGGCGTCCCAGACGTATCCGACCTATGCGGCTGGCCCCGGACTGCATGGTGCCGATGCGAATCCGCTCTTGACCAGGATCAATCCCGAGCACGGCCCCCGGCTGGCGGCACTCCCGTGCGAGGTGGTCTGGGCAACGACATGGATGACGGACGCGAACGAGTGCATCGCGCCCCGCATCGGTCTGCCGCAGCTGCCCGTGGTGGTCTGGCCGGAGCCGTCCGACATTGATGAGCAGGACGAGCGGAACGGATTGCACTGGAAGACCCGTGCCCTTGTCGAATGGGCTGAGGGACGCCCGTTCGCCTGGGTCGACGACGAGGTCACCGACACCGATCGGTCTTGGGTCGCTGCCCACCATCAGGGGCAAGCCCTGCTCCATCGGGTCGATCCCCGCCACGGCCTGACTGCCAGCGACTTCGCGGCTCTCGACTCGTGGCTGAGACAGCTGGACTGACACAGCTGGGTGCCGCGTCCGTCGCAAGCCAAGTGGCGTTTGCTGCCTGTCTTCCGCCGGCCGACCGGCGACGGACCAGTGTCGGCTCCCCCTTTTTCGCTCGGATGCGGGAGCCGTCCACGCACGCGCGCGACCAGTCGAGTCCGCAGGCCGCGTTCAGCTCGGCAAGCAGGGCCCCGTGCAGCCGGTCGAAGGCCCCCTGCCTCCTGTCATCGGTCCAGGCGACGCCAACACGTCTGCCCTGAGCCGAACCTCAGCTCCATCGGCAGGAGTTGCCAGGCTGGTTCGTTGTAGAGGACGAACAGAATGCCCTGCAGACAGAGCCCGTCCGACACCGGCCGAGACCTCGGCGAAGTCTCCGACCACGGCGGCAACAACGGCTCGATCAACGCCCACAACTCATCGTCCACGATCCACGGTCGAGTAACCACACCTTCACGAACGGCCGAATCGTCACACCGGCTACGCCCCACCAGCCGTCATCAACAAGATCGTGTTACGAGCTCTTACGACACTCCCTGCCAGGTGTCCATGCCGAACGTGCCCTTGATGTCGGAGGCGATGGTGTGGGCGTTGACGTTGGATGCGAGTTGGAAGACGGTGGTCTTGCTCGGTCCTCTGACGGACAGGCGTACGGGGTTTTCGCCGGGGTGTGCCTGCATGATCCGCTTCAGCTCGGTGATGAGTTGCTGGTTGACGCGGTGGTAGGGCAGTCGCAGGTGGATGGGGGCTGCTCCGGAGCGCTCGGCGGAGGAGATGTCGAGTACCTGGATCTCCTGGCCGAAGATGCTGAGCGCGCCGTCGCGGTCGTTGATCCTGCCCTGGACGCTGATGACGCTGTCTTCGAGGAGGGCGGCGGCGACGAGTTGGTAGACGGCGGGGAAGAAGAGCACTTCGATGGTGCCGTCGCGGTCGGCGAGGTTGATCAGGGCCCAGGTGTTGCCCTGTTTGGTGATCTTGTTCTGGACGCCGGTGATGAGTCCGGACAGCCGTACGACGC
This sequence comes from Streptomyces sp. col6, assembly GCF_008042035.1. Classification (GTDB taxonomy): domain Bacteria; phylum Actinomycetota; class Actinomycetes; order Streptomycetales; family Streptomycetaceae; genus Streptomyces. The sequence goes on along the minus strand of NZ_RDBL01000009.1, from coordinate 331,380 downwards.
CTTCGGTGCGGCCGGAGGCGATGAGGTCGGGGATGGTCGTGTCGCGGTGCTGGGCCAGGACGTGCTCGGTTCCGTCGAGGGGGTGCGCGGAGACGTAGAGGCCGAGCATTTCGCGTTCGGTGGCCAGCAGGGCCTTTCGGGGCCACTCGTCCTCGGCGATGGCGAAGGCCAGGCCGAAGCCGCCGCCTTCCTCGCCGGTGCCGGCGAGGTCTCCGAAGAGGTCGTCCTGGCCGATGGCCGCGGCCTTCTTCACGGGGATGACGGAGTCGATCGCGCTGTCGTGGACGGCGGACAGGCCCTTGCGGGTGTGTCCGAGGGAGTCGAACGCGCCGGCTTTGATCAGTGATTCAACAGCCCGCTTGTTCAGGGCCGGCAGGTCGACCTTGTCGAGGAAATCGGGGAAGTCGGCGAACTTTCCCTTGGTCTGGCGCCCGTCGACGATGGACGCGATGACGTTCTCCCCGACGTTGCGCACGGACTGCAGGCCGAAGCGCACGTCGTCGCCGATGGCGGTGAACTCCGCGAACGACTCGTTGACGTCGGGCTGCAGCACGGTCACCCCGGCCTTGCGGGCATCGGCGAGGTAGATGCCGGCCTTGTCCTTGTCGTCGCCGACCGATGTCAGCAGGGCGGCCATGTACTCGGCGGGGTAGTTCGCCTTGAGGTAGGCGGTCCACAACGAGACGAGTCCGTACCCGGCGGTGTGGGACTTGTTGAAGGCGTAGCCGGAGAAGGGGAGCATGACGTCCCAGAGGGCCTTGATCGACTCCTCGGAGTACTTGTTGTCGCGCATGCCGCCGTGGAACTTCTCCCACTCCGCGGCCAGGACCTCCGGTTTCTTCTTGCCCATCGCGCGGCGCAGGAGGTCGGCGCCGCCCAGGGTGTAGCCGGCGAGCCGGCGGGCGATCGCCATGATCTGCTCTTGGTAGATGAGCAGGTGGAAGGTGTTGCCGAGGATGGGTTCCAGGGCGTCGCGGAGTTCGGGGTGGATCGGTTCGATGCTCTGGCGGCCGGTCTTACGGTGGGCGTAGTTGGTGTGGGCGTTGGCGGCCATGGGGCCGGGCCGGTAGAGGGCGAGGGCGGCTGCGATGTCCTCGAAGCGGGTGGGTTCCATCAGTTTGAGCAGGGTCTGCATGCCGGCGCCGTCGAGCTGGAAGATGCCGAAGGTGTTGCCGGTGGCGAGGAGTTCGTAGGTCTTCTTGTCGTCGAGGGGGATCGTCTCGGTCGAGAGGTCGACGCCGCGGTTGGTTCGCACGTTCTGGATGGCCTGGTCGATGACGCCGAGGTTGCGGAGTCCGAGGAAGTCCATCTTGACGAGCCCCATGTCTTCGCATGAGGGGTAGTCGAACCCGGTGATCTTCACCCCGTCCTTGGCACGCATGTGCAGCGGGATGCGGTTGGTGAGCTTCGTCTTGGAAAGGATCACCGCGGCGGCGTGCACACCGGTGCCGCGGATCAGGCCCTCGACGCCCTTGGCGGAGTCGATGACCTTCCTGACGTCCGGCTCGTTCTCGTACATCGTGCGGACCTCGCCGGCCTCGCTGTGGCGGGGGTGGGCGGAGTCGAAGATGCCGTCGATGCTGATGCCTTTGCCCATCACGTCGGGCGGCAGCGCCTTCGTGATCCGCTCGCCGTGCGCGAAGGGGTAGCCCAGCAGACGCGAGGAGTCCTTGATGGCGTTCTTGGCCTTCAGCTTGCCGAAGGTGTTCACCATCGCCGTGTACTCGGTGCCGTACTTCTCGACGACGTAGCGGACCATCTGGTCGCGCTTGCGGTCGTCGAAGTCGAGGTCGACGTCCGGAGGGTTGATGCGCTCGGGGTTCAGGAACCGTTCGAAAAGCAGACCGTGTTCCAGCGGGCACAGCTCGGTGATACGGGTGGCGTAGGCGACGATCGAACCGGTGGCCGAGCCACGGCCCGGCCCGACCGGGATCTTGTTGTCGCGGGCGTAGCGGCAGATGTCGGCGACCACGAGGAAGTAGGACGAGAAGCCCATGGGGCCGATGACCGTCATCTCGGTCTCGAAGCGCTCCAGCACCTCGTCGGGGACGGGGCTGCCGTAGCGCATCTCCAGGCCCTTGAGGACGTCCTTGCGCAGCCACGACTCCTGCGTCTCCCCTTCGGGGACGTCGGGGAACTGCGGCATCTCGTCCTCGTGGGCGAAGACTTCCTCGTAGGACTCGACGCGCTCCGCGATCAGCAGGGTGTTGTCGCAGGCCCCGGGCAGCTCGGAGAACAGCTCACGCATCTCGGCGGCGGTCTTGAGGTAGTAGCCGCTGCCGTTGAAGCGGAACCGCTTCGGGTCGTCCTTGTTCTTCCCCACCCCGATGCACAGCAGGTTGTCGTGCGCGTCCGCGTCGCTCTCGTGGACGTAGTGCGCGTCGTTCGTGGCCAGCAGCGGGATGCCCAGATCCTTGGCCAGGCGCAGCAGGTCCGCGCGGACGTTGCGCTCGAGGTCCAGGCCGTGGTCCATGAGCTCCAGGAAGTAGTTCTCCTTCCCGAAGATGTCCTGGTAGGAGGCGGCGACCTCGCGGGCCTCGGCGTACTGGTTCAGGCGCAGGCGGGTCTGGATCGCTCCGGAGGGGCATCCTGTCGTTGCGATGATCCCGTCCGCGCGTTCGGAGATCAGTTCCATGTCCATGCGCGGCTTGCCTGCCGGGAACTGTCCGGAGTAGCTGGCCTCGGTCGAGAGATAGAAGAGGTTCTGCAGGCCTTGCACGTTGCGGGCCCACATCGTCATGTGGGTGAAGCGTCCGCCGCCGGAGACGTCCTTGGAGCCTTCGCCGTCATCGGCCATGGCCCGGACACCGCCCGGCCCCCAGAACTCCTGCTTGCGGTTGCGGCGGGAGGACGGTGCGACGTACGCCTCGATCCCGATGATCGGCTTGACGCCGTCGAAGCCCTTGGCCACCTGCTGGAACTCGTAGGCACCGAACATGTTGCCGTGATCGCTCATCGCGATGGCCGGCATCTCCTGTCGGGCCACCTCCGCGAACATCGGCTTGAGCCGCTGCGCGCCGTCGAGCATCGAGTATTCGGTGTGGTTGTGCAAGTGAACAAAGCTGTCCGTCACCGGGCAGGCACCTCCGGAGCAGGGTCGTGGAAGGGCCCCACCCTAGACCCTGCGGAGCGCCGACGCGCCGGGTCACGCATACACGTCCGGGTAGACCTTCGAACGAGACAAAAGCCCTGGTCAGAGGGTATTTAGTGGAGTGGTGGCGAACTCGTACGAATGCCTGCCCCGCCGCTCATGACCACCTATTCACCGACAGCGGCAGCGGTCGGCGTGAGGCCGGATCCGCCAGCCCGGAGCCCCGGGCATGCGCGTGCAGGTCACCGGGTTGTGGGCCGGGTATCGCGCGCCGCTCGGCGGCGGGTTCGCGGGGAGATGGTCGGGACCGGGTCGCTGTTCGGGCCACTGCCGGCCGCAGATGGGCCGGCGTGGTCTTGTCCATGAGAACCGGTTCTGGCACGGCTTTTGTTGTGCTGTCACTTTGTTTGAGCCGCCATGGCTTTGGCGAGCTGGGTGACAGGGTCACCGTCGATCCGGTGACGGGAGCGTTCTGCGGGCCAGGTGGTGAACGCGTCGTCGGACCAGCGTGGGACTACGTGGAAGTGCAGATGAGGTACTGATTGCTCCGAGTCGGGGCCGCTTGCGCTCAGGATGTTCACGCCGCCGGCCTTCAGTTCGCTCCGCATCTTCCCGGCAAGGCGTTGGACCAGCGCCACTGCCTGCGCCAAGACCTCCGGTGGAGTGTCGAAGATGTCCGCCCAGTGGGACGTGGGGATCACCAGGGTGTGCCCCGGCGCGAGGGGATCCAGCGGAGCGAACGCGCTGACCACGGGCCCGCGCGTCACCCACCGGGCGGCGTCGTCCTGTATCAGTCGGCAGAAGGTGCAGTCCATGCGATCAGATCCTGTCAGAACCAGCATGGTGTCGGCCGCGTGTTGCGGTTCCGCAGGGAGTTGACGGCGACATCTGTGCGTACGCCTGCGGAAGCTGGGCCGGAGCCGGTTCTCGTGGACAGAGCCGACCTGCGCCCTGCTCAGTCCCTGGAGCGGGGCGCTGCGGCCCTCAGCCTGTGCCGCTCACCGGCCCGGCGGGCTCGATCCATCAAGCGGTCCCGGACCCACCACCACAACAACACGACCGGTGTGCAGAACAAGGAGATCAGTAACGCCTTGCCCCAGCTCTCATGGTTCCCGAACCGCAGGTACAGCGCTCCGGCGATGTAAACGCCGAGAACAACGAGTGCGTACTTCAAAGGCTTCGATAAAGTCATGTGCGTCTCCTACCCCGCAGAAATTCCGGCCGGGCCGCGAAGCCGGGCAGTGCCACGACTCAGAGGTCGCTGTCGATTCCGGTCACTGCGGGCGGGCCGAGCGGGGCGTCCGCTTCTTCGATTCCTGCCTTCTTCAGGGCTGCGGCAAGAATCCTGCTGGCATTCAGTTCGGCCTCGTATCGATCCGGTGCTTCGACTTCCAGGCGGACGGAGAAGGTGCCGTCTTCGTTGAGTGAGAGCAGGTCCAGGCCCTCGCTCCTGCTCACGTCCGTGTGCTGTGAGGCCAGCGCACTCTCCAGAGCCGACCGCGTGGAGTGAGTGATGTCGATGACGAACGTGCCGGGGACGGTGATCACAAAGTTGGTCATGGAGACTCCTGTATGTCCTGGCGTTGTGCTGCGCGAGGGATGGGCCGGGCAGGACAACGCGAGCGTGGCACAAGGCCGCCGTCGACTTCTGCGCGCCCCGCCCCACCACTATTTCCTCCGGTGCCTCTCTTCGAGAACACGTCGCGCAACGGCTGCCTCGTCGTCGACCGAGCCCACCGTCTCGGGCAGGCCACAGGGGGAAGTCACCGCCTGCGGGCCCAGCCGTGGCCCACCCCCGCTATGTGCAGGGCCAGGGCCGTAAGGCCCAGCAGCATCACGTTCGTGGAAGAGAACACATCGTTGGTACTGATATCCGCCGCGTTGATCAGGAACGAAACGAAGAACAGCACTGCCGCAACTATGCCGAGCATGACAAGCCCCTCTCATCGAAAGTGAATTCCCTGTACCCCGTCGCCGGATATGTAGGCACCCTCTTGTGGTCGGTCTCCGACCCAGGCGGCCTCAGTCGCTCCCGCAAGGGTCATGCCGGCACCGCGTTCACTGCGCGTCCGGGTTCCCCGAAGGGGGTTCACGCTCTGGAGGCAGCGCTCGCCGAACGGGACGTCAGAGATCGCGGACCTCGGCCGGGTGGCGTTCGCCCCCGGGTCGGGTACGCCGCGCCGTAGCCCGGTTTCACTTGCATGAGAGTAATGCCAGGCGTGCCTGACATGCATTTGAAGTTAATCATGGGCCTCTATACCGTCGAAAGCAGAGCGCGGGACGGAGCGAACAGCTCGGGCCGATCGCCTCAACTCACCTTCTGCACACGGGAGTACAGCCATGTCCGAAACCCTTCCCGACTCAGACCTCCTCCGCCTGACCGTGGAGGCCGTACGCAAGGCCGGGTCGGTACTGCGCGAGCGGTTCGGTGACGTCGTCCGTTACGAGACCCGGGAGGAGCTCATGAGCGCGCTCGCCGTCAACGACGATGCGGCGCTCGGCATCCTGCGCCCCGCCCTGACGGGTCTGCGGCCGGATGCCGGGTGGGTGGAGGACGAGCTCGAGGGCGGGGCGCTGCCGCCCGGGGAGTGGTGGGTCGTGGATCCGGCCGAGGGCAACGTCAACCACCTGCACGCCCTGGCGGAGTGGGCGGTGACCGCCACCCTCGTGCGGCAGAACCGGCCGGTGCTCACGGTGGTCCATGTGCCGCTGACGGGGGAGACGTACACCGCGCTCGACGGCGGGGGCGCTCATCTCGACGGACGGCCGCTGCGTGTCTCGCCGGCCACGGACCTGGGTCTGGGGCTCGTGGCCACCAGCCAGGCCCGCCCCGACGAGGACGAGAAGGTCGTGCGGCGCGTCGGCTCCTCGATCACCGCGATGCTGTTCGACGCGCTCGTCGTGCGGACCTCCGTGCCCGCGACCCTGCATCTGGTGAACGTCGCCGCGGGCCGCATCGACGCCTTCTGGCAGTTCGCCGGAGCCCGCGCGGACCTGCTGCCCGGGGCGCTGCTCGTCACCGAGGCCGGCGGACGGATCTCCGACGCCGAGGGCCGCCCCTGGACCCCGCAGAGCGACAGCTTCCTGGCCGCCGCGCCCGGCGTCCACGCCCAGGCCGTCACCACACTCTCCCGCTGATCATCCGCGCACAAGGAAGGACCTGATCAATATGAGCACGATCGCAGTTCTCGGAAACGGCCGCGTCGGCGGCAACCTCGCCACCGCCCTCACCAAGGCAGGGCACGACGTGACGGCCGTGGGCCGCGCACCGGGCGCCGCCGCGTCGGCGGCGCGGACGGCCCAGGTCGTCATCAACGCCACCCCGGGCGCCGGCTCGCTGGAGCGGCTCACCGCGCTGCGCGAGGAACTGCGCGACACGATCCTCGTCGACGTCTCCAACGCCACCACCGACGGGCCCGACGGACTGCCCGCCGACCTGATCCATCCCGGCTCCAGCCTCGCCGAGCAGCTCCAGGAAGCGCTGCCCGAGACACGTGTCGTCAAGACACTCAACACGATGCTCTTCCCGGTGATGACCGCGCCCGGCGCCCTGGCGCAGGCGCCCGACGCCTTCCTGTCCGGCGACGACGCGCAGGCCAAGCAGGCCGTACGTGAGCTGCTGGGCGACCTCGGCTGGCGCGAGGAGTGGATCACCGATCTCGGTGGGATCCGGACCGCCCGCGCCACCGAGGCCGCGATACTTTTCGTGCCGCACGTGATCCGGGCGAGCGGGTTCGCGCCGTTCGCGGTCTCGATCGCCCGCTGATCCGCGCGCGGGCCGTCAGGCCAGGAGGGCGGTCGCCTCGACCTCGACGAGCACATCCGGCTCGAAGAGGTAGTCGACGCCGATGAGCGAGGCCGGAGGCAGGGGGGCCGGGAGCCCGATCTCCTCGGCGACGGCCTCCACTCCGGCCATGAAGTCGCCGATCTTCTCCGGGGCCCACTGGGTCACGTAGAACGTCAGGCGCAGCACGTCCGCGAAGGTCGCGTCGGCGCCCGCCAGTCCGATGGCGGTGTTGCGCAGTGCCTGAGCGATCTGTCCGGCCAGATCGCCGGGCGCGACGGGGGTTCCGTCGGGCCTGCGCGCGATCTGGCCGCTGACGTGTACGTGCTTGGTCCCGGTGCCCACGGCCCCGCGCCGCGAACTACTCGACCAGGTGCTCGACAAGTGGTCACTCGCCGTCCTCAACGACCTCTGCGAGCGCCCGTGCCGCTTCAACGAGCTGCGCCGGGCCATCCCTCAGGTCACTCAGAAGTCGCTGACCACGACGCTCCGGCGGCTCGAACGCAACGGTGTGATCGAGCGTGAGGTCGTCTCCACGCGCCCCGTGGCCGTGAGGTACCGGATCACGGAACTCGGGAAGACCCTGCGGGAGCCCATCGACGTCCTGCTGGCCTGGACTTCGCGGCACATGCCCGCCATCGAGCGCGCACGCGAGGACTTCGACGAACGCGAGGACGCCCGGCTGTGATGCGCCGCGGTCCTGGAGGAGTGGGGGCCGGGATGAGCGGATTCCGGGCGGCGTGGCCGACATTGCGGGCGTGGGGAGCCCTCGGGGGCTCCCCGCCTCGCGGTGGCCGTCACCGCTGAGGGCTCCGCCGTCTGCCGGGTCTATCCGTGGTAGGTGATGTAGCCGTTGCCGTCGCGGTCGTTGGCCTTCTTGGTGTACGAATGGACGTCGGCGCGGGCGCCGGAGGGCTTGTAGAGGTAGATGGTGTCCTTGTCGTTGTTCCAGATGAAGTTGCAGTTCTGGCGGTAGACGACGTTCTTGGCGTCCGAGTCGGTGCCGCGGTTGCCGCGGAGCTTGATGTAGTCGCCGGGCTGCAGGTTGTGGGTCGACTTGAAGGTGAACTTGTTGCCTGCGGCGTCCTTGACGACGTAGCCCTTGAGGTTGACCGTCGCGGTGCGCGAGTAGTTCTTGATCGTCAGGTACTCGCTCGCGGCGTTGCCGCCCGAGCACTTGTTGGAGTCGCGGCCCGGGGCGTCGTACTGGACGCCCTTGATCTTCAGGGCCGAGGAGTACTCGGCCGCCTGGGCCGGGGCGCCGGCCACAAGGCCGAGCGAGATGACCGAAGCGGCGGTCGCGGTGGCGGCCAGGGCATGACGGATACGCATGAGGAGTCCCCCCTCTGTGGTGCGGATGCAGCGTCCCGGAGCCTACCTATAAATGTGACCATCAGGTGAAGAGATGGTGGGGTAAGCGTGTTCGGTGACAGTTCGGGGGGTGCTCGGATACGGAGTGGGCCGCCCGCTCAGGCGCGGTCGTGGAGCGTGACGTGGTAGCCGTCGGGGTCGGCGAAGGTGAAGGTCCGGCCGAAGGGGCCGTCGACCGGCGCGGAGGCGATGGTGTGGCCGTCGGCGACGAGCGCGTCGTGGATGGCCTGGACGTCGGTGGCGTTGAGCCAGATCGCGGCACCGATGCCGGGCCGGGCGGCGGATGCGAGATCGGTGCCGGGAACGATGTCCCGGAGTGCGAACGCGATCGGCTTCGTCTCGAAGACGACGGCGTGCGGGGGCCCGGCCGGCGAACGGATGAGGCCGAGGTACTGCTCGTAGAACGCCTGCGAAGCGTCGAGGTCGCGCACTTGCAGCGAGATGAAGTCGGGGCCGGTGGCGGGCATGAGGGTGCTCCTTCGCTCGTGTCAGATTACTGACACACCCACGGTATGTCAGAATCCTGACATGAGCAAAGACGGCGCGGGCGTGGACCTCGACACTTCACTGGGCTACCTGCTGAAAGAGGCTTCGAGTGCTCTGCGCACCGCCATGGACGAGGTGCTGCGGCCGCTCGGGATGAGCGTGACGCACTACTCCTGCCTGGAGCTGCTGGCCCAACGGCCGGGCCTGTCGAACTCCGAGCTGGCGCGCGGCGCCTTCGTGACGCGGCAGTCGATGAACGTACTGCTCCAGACCCTGGAGCGAGAGGGCTACGTGACCAGGCCTGCGGAGGCGCCTGTCGGCAAGGCCCTTCCCGCACGGCTCACTCCGCGCGGCCGGCAGAGCCTGAAGCAGGCGAGCGCGGCGGTGCGGTCCGTCGAGGTGCGGATGCTGGCCGGTATGACCGAGGCCGAGCAGTCGGGGGCGTTGCGGATTCTGCGGAGCATGACCGATTCGCTGCGCGACCGGAACGGCGACGCGTAGCCCTCGCTCATGCGGCTGCCCCCACCGCCGGAAGGGGGGTGGGGGCAGCGGCGGGGATCAGCAGGGGCGGATGTGGAAGACGGGGGTCCAGGAGGCGGTGCCGGTGCCCTTGGCCACGTGGGACCAGCGTTCGCTGCCGTCGCTGTTGTAGAAGCGGGCGCGGGTGCCGGAGGTCTGGTTGTTGTTGAAGGTGCCGTCGCCGACACCGTTGAAGTCGTAGTAGCCGCAGCGGTAGAAGTCGTAGTTGACGCCGCGTCCGTCCGTGATGCACAGGTGGCCGTTGGCGCAGGCCAGGGCCGTACGGGGAGAGGCCAGGTCGCGGGTTTCGGCTTGTCCGGGGGCGGGGAGCGTGAGGGTGCCGCCGGGGATGGCGAGGGTGTTCGCCGACGTCTGGCGGGCCCCGGGCTGCTGGGCGAGAACCGCGTCGACCTGCCGCTGGAGCTCCCCGGCCTGCTGGCCGGTGAGGCCGACGGCACGCGCCTGTCCGGCGTAGGTCTGCTGCCCGCCCGGGGCGGCGGGGGTCATGGCGTGGGCGGAGAGTGCGGGACCTGCGATCAGGGCCGCGGCTGCGGCCATCAGTGCTGCGGACCGGCGGAACGGGACACGCTTCAAGGTCATCTCCTTGGGTTGGCCGTGCGCCTCTTTGAGGAGCAGGGCCACACTTTCCAACTCGGCGCCCTTTCAAGGGACATAGCGGCGATGTTCACCGTTTAGTGGTGCAGATGCCTTTTTTCGCACGCGCAAGGATCCACCGAGCAGCTGTGTCAATCAGGGCGGCGGCCGGGTGGGCGGTGCGGAGGAGGGTCAGGCCTGGGGGCGCGTCCACTTGCGGCGGGTGCGGGCCCTGCGGCGTTCCCGCCGCTCGCAGTCCCAGCACCGCCATCCGGCGGGCTGCTTGCCCATGGTCGAGTGCCAGCATCCGGGGCCGGCGCATACGGTGCTGTCCCCGGTCGGGCCGTCGTGGATGACGATGTCCTGCCCGACGGGCGCGGGGTCGTAGCCCTCGGGCCGCTCGGTCAGGATGTACTGGTCGTGGAGCAGCGGCTGGAACTGGATCAGCTCGAAGGCGACGTGGTCCGGTGCGCCGGAGCCGAAGTGGTCGACGCACTGCTGCTTCCACCAGCGGCGCAGGCAGTTGAAGTCCTTGATGACCCAGGCCCACATGCGGCCGCCGGTGAGGGAGAGGATCTGCTGCCCCTGCCGGCCGGGGGCGTGCGGGACGTCCACTTCCTCCCACTTGCCTTCTTCGACGTCGAAGACACCGTTCCGGCAGCGCTCCCCGTTCCGCGTGTCCGTCGAGATGCACTGCAGTTCGTGCACCTCGCAGGGTGCCAGGCGGAGCGTGCCGTAGTACGAGATGACGTGCCGCTGTTCCTGGACCTTCTCGGGGTCGGGCGTGGCGACCTGTTCCTCGATGACGGGCTCGACGTACGGGACGAACTCGCCCCGGTCGATGCGGCCTCGCATCCGGGTGGCCAGGCGGGCCACCACGTCCCGCAGTTCCTCCGGGAGATCGGGGTGTTCGGCGGCGGGGCAGATGGCCGGGTGCGGGATGCGGCAGTATCCGGTCACGGGGTCCTTGCCCGGGTAGGCGACCCCCTTGAACAGGTGCCAGTGCATCCTCGGCGGGACCGGGTGCGCCGGGAACTCCGGCGACAGCGGAATCCTGAGCGTGTCGTACCGCTCGAACCACTCGATCGGTGTGCCGCAGTACTTGCAGCGGTCGGCGGCCGTGCGGCGCAGAAGCCGGGTGTGGTTCGAACGGTGCACATGCAACGACACAGCTGTTCCTCGTTCCGGTCCCGCGGGCCGTGCCCGCGACATCGCAGAATATGCCAGGGCGTTCGGACGGGACGCGGGTTCCCCCGAACGGGTGACCGGGAACGGGGAGGGTGGTCTCCGGCGGCCTGGCCTCAAGATGGGGACGTGAGTTCATCGAACAGCCGGGAATCCGATCCGGCCATCAGTCTGTCCAAGGTGATCGAGTACGCGCCCGATCTGGTGCCCCTCTACGAGGCAGCGGGCAGCAGTGTGCGTGCGCACGGGCTGGAGGGCACGCGGGCCGCCGTCTATCTGGTGCTGGACCGTTCCGGGTCGATGCGGCCCTACTACCGGGACGGCACCATGCAGCGCCTGGCCGAGCAGGTGTTGTCGTTGTCGGCGCACCTCGACGACGACGGTGTCGTCCCGGTGGTGTTCTTCTCCACGGATGTCGACGGGTCCACCGATCTGGAGCTGGGCCGGCACCACGGGCATGTCAATTCGATGCACGAGAGTCTCGGTCACATGGGCCGTACGAACTACCACTGGGCGATGGACGCGGTCATAGACCACTACATGGCCTCGGACAGCAGTGCCCCGGCCCTGGTCGTCTTCCAGACCGACGGCGGGCCGACCAGCAGGTTCGCCGCCGAACGGTATCTCTGCAAAGCGGCCCGGCTGCCGCTGTTCTGGCAGTTCATCGGGTTCGGTGATCCCGAGGACAACGAGTTCGCGTTCCTGCGCAAGCTTGACACCCTCGCTGTTCCGGCCCGTCGCGTCGTCGACAACGCCGGCTTCTTCCACGCGGGCCGCACTCCGGGGGCAGTCGACGACGATCAGCTGTTCGACCAGCTTCTGCAGGAGTTCCCCCAGTGGCTGGAGGCGGCGCGCGCCGCGCGGGTGCTGGAGTGGGCGCCGTAGTGCAGGGCGTTGCCGTTGGCGAGCAAGGCAAGGGTTGCACGACGGAGAGGGAGATGGCCGCACTCGACTGGGACGGGTTCCTGCGGGACGTACTGGGCGGGCCGGACACGCACGCGGCGTGAACGTCGGTCCGTCTCCGGGGCGCGGGAAGAGGACGTGCGGCCGGCCCGCGCCACGGGGCGCGGGCCGGGACGGTACCTCGGGTAGGGGATCCGTCAGGCGGTGCGGGTGCGCATCTGCCGGGACTTCAGCCCCATGAACCACATCAGCAGGCCGGTGAACATCATCACCAGCACGGCTCCGGCGATCCAGCCCGCGTAGATCTTCTCACCCGCGTTGAACTTCCCGGCCGGATGGGCCCCGGGCGACCTGCGACGTGCGCGGACGGCCCGCAGCCCGGTGGCGGCGCGCGAGAGCCGGGCGGCCCCTGACCAGGGGAACAGGCCCGGACGGGGACGAGTTCTTGCACCCCGACAGGGTCACCTGTCAGAATGGTGACGTGAATCTTAACCACGTCTTCGTCTGCGGGAATCCGGCGCTCGACTTCGCGGCCACCCTCCGGGCCCGGCGCTCCACGCGCTTCGATATGTTCGTGACCCCGGACCGGCTCAACGCCTGGTACCTGGAGTCCGGGCTCGTGGACACGATCACTCCCGGCGACGAGGACGACGTCCGGGCAGCGGTCACCGTACGCGAGGCCGCCTACCGGCTGATCACCGACCGCCGCCTCGGCGAGGAGTTCGACCGCGAGGCGCTCGCCGTGCTCAACGGGGCCGCACGCGAGCTTCCCGTAACGCCCCAGCTCACCCGGGCGGGCCGGCACACCGACGCAACGCCCGCCCAGGCCCTGGCCACCGTCGCCCGGCAGACGGTCGAGCTGCTCAGCGGCCCGGACGTGCCCCTGCTGAAGGAGTGCGGCAACCCCGAGTGCACGCGTGTCTACATCGACCGGTCCCGGGGCATGCGGCGGCAGTGGTGCGGCATGGAGTCCTGCGGCAACAAGTACAAGGCCGCCGCCTACCGGGCCCGCAAGAAGACCGCGGCGGCGGGTACCGCGAGCTGACGGATCGCGGGCGCGGGCGGGGTTCACGGCAGGGGGCTACAGGATCCCGAGTGGAACCGGGCTGCGCGCCGTCCCTCATCGACGGTGTTCGGGCGCGAGACGGCGCAGCAGCAGCCCGGCCATCAGGGCGTCCTGCGCCGCCTCGGTGCCGTCGGTGCCGCAGACGGGGGCGGACGCCTGATCCGCGCTCGTTCCGCCGGCGGCGCGGCGGGCCGGGATACGTGTCACGGTGCGAGGCGGTCCGCCGGTGTCCGGGGGGCCTCCGACAGCGGTGAGGCCGGCTGAAAGCTCGACGCGGACGGGCCGTATCCCCCGAACACCGCGCTCTGCGCCCAGTGCCACACCTGGACGTCGGTGGGCCCGGCGGCGGTACGGCCGGGGGCCCCGCCGTCACCGGCGCGACGTGGATGTCTCCTGAGGGTCATCTGCTGTCCTTGCTCGCCGTGAGTGGTGTGAGCCCCACCGGAGGAGATTGCGGGTCCCGCATCCGGGGGGCCTGGAGGGATGCGGGACCCGCGTTCGGGGGGTCAGGCCGCGGCAGCGCGGATGCTGACGGGGATGTTGCCGCGCGTGGCCTTGGAGTACGGGCAGATCTGGTGCGCGGCGTCGGCGAGCTGCTGGGCGGTGGCCTGGTCGACGCCGCCGAGGACGGGGTTGAGGACCGCGGAGAGGGAGAACTCCCCGTCGTCGCCGTGGGTGAGGGTGATCTCCGCCGTGATGGTCGTGCTGGTCAGCCGGACCTTGCGCTCGGCCGCGGCGCGGCGCAGGGCGCCGAGGAAGCAGGCCGCCCACCCGGCCGCGAGGAGTTGCTCGGGGTTGGTGGCGCCGCCCGCGCCGCCCAGCTCCTTGGGGATGGCGAGGGCGGTCGTCAGCAGACCGTCGGAGGAGCTGACGCGACCGCCGTTGCGGCCCTCTCCGTCGACATCGACAACGGCGGTGTAGGTGACTGCCATGGCTGGTGCTCCCTGGTCCGGTTCGAGAAACGTTTGACGGCACCTCCTGACCGGGATTTCCGTTCCGTCACCGGTTGAGGCGGTGACGGAATCATGACAGGCGCCTGCGTCACCCGTCAAGCCGGTGACGGTTGAGACGGTCTCGTCCTGGGGTCAGCCGGGCGACGGTTCGTGGAACGGGCCGCCCCGCAGGACGCCTGAATCCTTCAACCCCCCTGACAGGGAACGGGATTAGGGTGTGGGCGGCCCGCGGCGAGTGGGCCGCCCGGGTCGCACACGACGTACCCGGGAAGGCGGGGAACCGGGGGCGGATGCACATGGCGGACGAGACGGACACGGCCGGAACGGGCGCTCCCCGACCGGACACCGCCGGCCCCGCCCCGGCCGGGGAGCCGGCCCGCCCCCTCCCGCCGCCGGACCGGCGCGTCCTCGCCGTCGCCGGCGGGGTCTTCGCCGTACTCATGGCGCTGTCCACGCGCTACGGCTTCCACATCGACGAGCTGTACTTCCTCGACTCCGCCCGGCACCTCCAGGCGAGTTACGTGGATCAGCCGCTGCTGGCCCCGTTGCTGGCACGGGTCTCGCTGTCGCTGTTCGGCGTCTCGGAGGCCGGTCTGCGTCTGTGGCCCGCGCTCGCCGCGGCGGGCACGGTCGTCGTGGGCGGGCTGACGGCGCGTGAGTTCGGCGGCGCCCGGCGGACCCAGCTCCTCGCGGCGGTCGCGACCGCGGCCATGCCCGTGCTCCTGGGCGGCGCGCACATCGCCAACACCACGGCGTACGAGGTGCTGGCCTGGGCGGCCATCGCGCTCGTGGTCGTACGGATCGGCCGCACCGGCGACACTCGCTGGTGGCTCGCCGTGGGAGCGCTCGTCGGGGTCGGCGCCGAGTTCAACCACCTCGCCGGCATCTTCGGGATCGTCCTGCTGGCCGCCGTCCTGCTCGGCCCCGCCCGCCGCACGGCGGCCGACCGGTGGCTTCTGGCCGGTGCCGCGCTCGCCGTGCTGCTCGTCCTGCCCGACCTGTGGTGGCAGGCGCACCACGACTGGGCCATGTTCGAGATGACCCGGGCGCTGAACGAGAAGAACGGCGGCCCCGGGAACATCCCCACCTGGATCGTCGGCCAGCTCGCCACGGCCGGGTTCGCCACGGCGGTCCTCTGGTTCGGGGGCCTGCGCTTCCTGTGGCGCTCCGGCCGGCCCCTGTGGCAGTGCCTGGTCGCCGCGTACGCCGTGCTGTTCATCCTCTTCGCGGTGACCACGGGCGCGCAGATCTACTACCTGGGCGGGCTGTACGTATGTCTGCTGGCGGCCGGTGCCGTCGGGCTCGACGCGTGGCTGTACGCCCGTCGCGACCGTCTGCGCTCCCTCATGACCGCGACCGCCGTCTCGACCGCGCTGCTCGCCGTGATCGTCCTGCCGGTCCTGCCGCCCACGGCGGTCGCCTGGACGTACGGGGTCAGCACCAACACCGGGGAGACCCTGGGCTGGCCCCAACTCGTCGGCACCGTACGCCAGGTGTGGGACGGCCTTCCGCGGGAGCAGCGCGCCGACACGGTGATCTTCACGGCCGACTACGGCGAGGCGGGCGCCATCAACGAACTCGGCCGCGGCACCGCCCTGCCGCACGCGGTGAGCGCCCACAACACCGACTGGTGGTGGGGCGGGGGCAACCCGGCGGCCACGACCGTCCTGGCCGTGTCCCCCGGTCCGGAGCACGCCCCCGGCTACGCCGCCGAGCTGCGCCGGTACTTCCGGCACGTCACCGTGGCCGCCGGCCTCACCAACCCGTACGGCGTGCACAACGTGGAATGGGGCGGTCACGTCTACCTGTGCACAGGCCCCCGTCACCCGTGGGCCGAGATGTGGCCGCAACTCCGCCACTACGGATGAGGCGTGCGGACAGCCTCTAGCGTGGGGGCATGCATCCCTTTTCACGTTCCTGGACAGCGCTGCTCGACGCCGTGGCCGCTTTTCCCGACGAGGACTTCGGCAAACCTTCCGGCTGTACGGGGTGGCTCGTCCGGGACCTGGTGTGCCACCTGGTCATCGACGCGCAGGACGTCCTGATCACCCTGGTCACCCCCGCCGACGCGCCCGCCACGGCCGACGCTTCCGGCTACTGGACGCTGCTGCCCGAGCCCCCGTCGGGCGACGACCCGCTGGACGCGCTGATCCCGCGGCTGGCGGCGGCGTACGGGGAACCGAGGTGGCTGAAGCACCACATCGACGACGTCGGCTCGGCGGCCGTCCGGGCGGCGGGGCTCGCCGACCCGGCCGCCCTCGTCGGTACCCAGGACATGGTCCTCACCGTCGCCGACTACCTGGCGGCGTACGTCCTCGAAGGCACCCTCCACCACCTCGACCTGGTGGCGCACCTGCCCTCGGCCCCCGAACCGCCCGCCGACACCCTCACGGTGGCGCGTACCGCGCTGGAGTCCGTCGCCGGCGCGGCGTTCCCCGCCTCGCTCCCGGACGCCGACGCGCTACGGATCGGCACCGGCCGCAGTACACCTACCCCCGCGCAGACGGCGGAGCTCGGCGACCTGGCGGCGAGGCTCCCGCTCATCCTCGGCTGAACGCCTCCGGCCTCACCGCGCCACCCAGTCCGCGTTCGCGCCGCACACGATCAGGCACGGCAGCTTCCCGGGGACCCGGCCCGCCAGCCACGCGGCGAACGCGATGGCCGCGGCCGGTTCGACGGCGATCCGGCACTCCTCCCAGAGCCGGTCGCGCGCCTGAAGGATCTCGTCGTCGCTGACCAGAACGGACGTCACGTCGTGTGCGGTCAGGACGTCGAAGGCGATCTCGCCGACCCGGCTCGCACCGGTCGCGGAGGAGGCCACGGAGCCCACGGCCGAGTCCACCGGCTTCCCGGCGGCGAGCGCGTCGTGCAGGCAGCGGCAGTCCTCCGGTTCGGCGGCGACGACACGGCGGCCGGCGACCGCGAGCGCCGTACCGGCCGCCAGTCCGCCTCCGCCGACGGCTGCGACGACCGTGTCGACATCGGGCTCGTCGGCCACGACCTCGGCCGCCACCGTGCCCTGACCCACGATCACCGCCGGGTCGTCGTACGGGTGAACGAACCGGTGCCCCGGCCGCGCCGCGACGTCCAGCGCCGCCGACGCGGCCTCGGCGAAGGCGGCGCCGTGCCGGACGAGCCGCGCCCCGGCGGCCTCGATACGGCGGGCCTTCGCCTCCGGAGCCGTCTCCGGTACGTAGACCGTCGCGGCCCTGCCGAGCAGCGAGGCCGCCGTCGCCACCGCCAGGCCGTGGTTGCCGCCGGACGCCGCCACGACATGGTCGTCCGGGGACATGGAAAGCATCGCGTTGAGCGCGCCGCGCAGTTTGAACGAGCCGCCGCGCTGGAGGTACTCCAGCTTCAGCAGCACGCGCCGGCCGTCGATCTCCAGATCGAGCAGCGGTGTGCGACGGGCGTAGGGACGAATCCTGTCGGCGGCCGCGTGGACGTCACCGGGAGCGGGGGCGAGGGCATGGGGTGGGTTCTTCACGGCTCCATGCTTCACCGGCTCGCCCATTAGCACCAGCAACGATCATTGGGGGCCCATTAGCAGCGCTTACGATGGCGGTGATGCGCGAACTGGACGTCAACCGCCTGCGGGTCCTGATGGAAGTGGCTCACGCCGCCTCCATCGCCGAGGCCGCCCGCACCCTCTCCTTCACGCCCTCGGCGCTCTCGCAGCAGATCTCCAAGCTGGAGGCGGAGCTGGGTGCCCGCCTCCTCGAACGCCGCCCGACGGGCGTCACCCTGACGCCCGTCGGCGCCGTGCTGGTGGACCACGCGGAGCGGGTGATCGGGGAGCTCCGGCAGGCGCGCGCCGCGGTCGAGGCCGCGATCGAGGCGCAGCCGCAGCGTCTCGCGCTGGGCTCGTTCGCGACGGCGGCGCAGGTACTGGTACCGACGGCCTTGGCCGCGCTCCAGCACCGGTATCCGCGGGCCGAGCTGTCGCTGGTCGACATCGAACCGCCCGAGGGCTACGGGCTGGTGACCTCGGGCGACCTGGACATGCTGATCACCCACCGCTATCCCGGCGTGACCCCGACGCCCCATCCGGGGCTCGACCGGCAGCGGCTGCTCGACGACCCGCTCGACCTGGTGCTGCCCGCCGGCCACCGCCTCGCCGGGGGACCGGCGGACCGCGGCATCGGCCTCGGCCGGCTCGGCGAGGAGACGTGGATCTCCGGCGCTCCGGGCGTACCGAACCGCGTCTGCCTGGAAACCCTCGCCCGCCAGGCCGGTGTCGAGCTGCGCGTCGCGTACGAGTCCGCCGACTACCACGTCATCCTGGCGCTGGTCGGCGCCGGTCTGGGCATCGCGCTCGTCCCCGGCAGCCTGCTCGCGGGCGCCGACCGCTCCCGGGTGTCGGTCCGTACGCTGCGCGGTCCGGCTCCGGCCCGCGAGATCAGCATCGTCCAGCGCCGGCGCCCCACCGCACTCGCCCTGGAGCTCACGGCCTTCCTGCACACCTCCGCGGCCGGCCTCACCCGCGGGCCCCGGCGGGGCGAGCCGTGACGTCGCCCGTACGTGACGCCGCCCGTACGTGACGCCCGTTCAGCCGGAACGCAGCTGCTCGGCGGCGGCCTGGTAGGCCTCCGACGCGCGGGCGAAGTAGTCGAACAGGTCGTCACGGCAGCCCTGCGCGCCCTGCGCGAGGACGACGCCCCGACCACGGTCCCGGCCAGGCCCAACCGCCTCCTCACCCTGACCACGCGCCTCCTGCCCCGCCGTAGGAACCTCGCTCTGCTCGCCCGCGGCTAGGGCCTGTCGTCAAACTCCCCTCTGCCGCGCGACGCCTGGCACGCACTCCCGCCGCGCGGGGCGAAGGGATCGATCGGTGAAGCTACAGGCCCAGATCGAGGGCGACGCACGAGTAGAACTTCCACGAGTTCTCGGGGTTGTAGGCGCCTCCCCCGTCCCCCGGTGCGGCTTCCACCTCCGCCGTCATGTCCTCGCGGCGGATCCGCTCGGGGAGCTTGCCGAAGCGCATGTGCCTCACCGCAGCGTCGGCGTCCATGGCGAGTTCCTTGTCCATGCCCCTGCCCCACTTCTTCGGTCGTGGATCGTGTCCCGCATCGTCGCTCCGGGCGACTGATGCCAGCATCTACCGCCCACCGCCACCTGTCAAACAGGTGACGAAATCCTTACCCCAGGAGCCCTAGCATGGGCGTCGACCTCGCCACGCGCATCGCATCACCTGCTGGACAGGTGACAGCCTTCTGTGCAAGGGTCACGGTGCCCCCGCAGCCCCGTACTCCCGCACGGCAGGTGCAAACGGCGCGGCGGGCACGAGCCGGACACTGCATGCACGCATGACGGAAGGTTTGACATGATCAACAGGCGCACTTTCAGCAAGGCCGTCGGACTGGGCACCGGCGCGACCGCGGTCTCGCTGTCGGGCCTGGGAACCGACGCTTCCGCCTCCGCCGCCCCGCACGCACGGCCGGGCGGCGGCTCGCAGGCTCCCACCGTCCCGGCCATCACCCCGGGCACCCACACCTCATTCAGCGAGATCAAGCAGGTCAAGGCCGGTGTCCTGAACGTCGGTTACGCCGAGTCCGGGCCCTCCCACGGCCCCGTGGTCATGCTGCTGCACGGCTGGCCGTACGACATCCACAGCTACGTCGACGTCGCCCCGCTCCTCGCCGACCTGGGATACCGGGTGATCGTCCCGTACCTGCGCGGACACGGCAGTACCACCTTCCTGTCCCACCACACCCCGCGCACGGCCGAGCAGTCCGCCATCGCGCTGGACGTCATCTCCCTGATGGACGCGCTGAAGATCGAGAAGGCCGTGCTGGCCGGCTTCGACTGGGGCTCGCGCACCGCCGACATCATCGCCGCCCTGTGGCCGGAGCGGGTCACGTCCCTGGTCTCCACCAGCGGCTACCTCATCACCGACCGCAAGATGCAGGCCGCACCCGCCGACCCGGCCGTCGAGCGCACGTGGTGGTACCAGTGGTACTTCGCCACCCCCCGGGGCAAGGCGGCCATGGAGGACGAGACGAGCCGGCTCGCGCTGTGCCGCTACGTGTGGACCCTGGTCTCCCCCAACTGGGCCTTCGACGACGCCACGTACAACCGCACGGCGGAGGCGTTCAAGAACCCGGACTACGCGGCCGTCGTGCTGTTCAACTACCGCTGGCGCATCGGCCTGGTCGACACGGACCACCGGTACGCGCGCCACGAGAAGCTGCTCGCCGCTCAGCCCGCCATCCACGTGCCCACCGTCACCCTCGACGCCGCGCTCGACCCCTTCACCGCGCCGCCCGGGGACGGTTCGGGCTACCGGTTCCACTTCACCGGCCCCTACGCGCACCGCACGATCGCGGACATCGGCCACAATCTGCCGCAGGAGGCGCCCACCGCCTTCGCCCAGGCCGTGGTCGACGCCGACCACCTCCCTTCAACCGGTGCGGATGGGCCGGGTAGACGCCCAGGACGCGCACCTCGGAGGAGAAGAACCGCAGTTCCTCCAGGGCGAGGGCGACCCGCTGTTCGTCGGGGTGGCCCTCGGCCTCGACGTAGAAGCGACTGGCGTTGAGCCCCGCGCCGATCTGATAGCTCTCGATCTTGGTGAGGTTCACCCCGCCGGTGGCGAAGCCGCCGAGTGCCTTGTAGAGCGCGCTCGGGATGTTGCGCACGCTGAAGAAGAGGCTCGTCATGGTCGGCTGTCCCGGGTCCGGGGCGGGCGCGGGCGTGCGGGAGAGGACCACGAACCGTGTGGTGTTCTCCGGGTCGTCCTCGACGCCGGCGCGCAGGACGTCGAGGCCGTGCAGCCCGGCGGCGGCGGGAGGCGCGAGGGCCGCGTGCCGCGGGTCGCCCAGTTCGGCCACCTCACGCGCTGCCCCGGCGGTGTCGTCGCAGACCAGGGTCCGCCAGCCACCCTCCCGCAGCAGTTTGCGGCACTGCCCCAGGGCGTGCACGTGGCTGCGGACGCACTCCACCTGGTCCGGGGTGGCGCCGGGGACACCCATCAGGTCGAAACGGATGGCGAGGAAGTACTCGCCGACGATGAACAGCCCGGACTCCGGCAGCAGGTGGTGCACGTCGGCGACGCGTCCGGCCGCGGAGTTGTCCACCGGGATCACGGCGAGGTCGGCGTCGCCCAGGGCCACGGCGTCCAGGGCCTGCTCGAAGCCGGTGCACGGGTGTCCCGAGGCGTCCGGGTAGAGGGTGTGCGCGGCGGTCGCCGAGTTGGAGCCGGGTTCACCCTGATAAGCGACGGTCGTCACCGCGTTCAGCCTTCCTGAGGGACATCCTGTCGTGGGGCGGCGGAAGCTCCGTTGCGTACCGTGCCCGCTGAAGTATCGGTGAACTCGCCTCCCTCACGCTCACCAGGGGCTGGCTCCCGGCATGGCGGCCGTCCGTCGGCCCGTGGTCCGGGCGGCCGCCGGCATCGGCCTGCTTTCCGCCCGTGAGGCCCAGCACGACTGAGGGACGCCCCGGACGTTCAGGCCTCCTGCGGGGCGGCCCATTCCACGAACTGGATGATCACGCCGTTCGGGTCGGTGACCTGGAAGAGGCGTTCGCCCCAGGGCTCCTCGCGCAGCGGCATCGTGATCTCCACGCCTTCCTCGCGCAACCGCCGCTCCTCGTCCTTGATGCCGGTGGCGAGGGTGAGGGCCAGGATCAGCCCCGTCGCGCGCCGGTCGCGCTGTTCGGGCGGCAGGATCTCCGTGCCCCGGGCGAGCAGCACGATGTCGGCTGCCGCGTCCGGGCGGGTGAGGGAGGCGAAGCCCTCGGCGGCGGCCTGCTCCGTGTAGCCGAGGTAGGTGGTGAAGAACTTCTGGGACGCGGTGACGTCGTCGACGGTGAGGGAGAGGGTCGTCGTCGTGATCGCGGCGGTCGGCGTGGTGGGAGTGGTCGGCTGCATGGAGGTCTCCTGTGCGGGTGCGATGCGATGAGGTGCGGTGCTGCGGGCGGGGTCCTGGGCGGGCCGGCGCCGGGTCAGTAGGGCGGAGGGGCTCGCGACGCGGCTCGGCGGCGGCGCGAAGGCCGCCGGGCTCCGCGAGGCGGCCGCATTCGGTGACGTGGTGCTGGCCGCCCTGCCCTTCGATGCCGGGGCCGGGGTGGTGGGGCAGCTGTGCGGGCCCCTGGAGGGCAAGGCGCTGATCGACTGCTCCAACCCGGTGGGCCCCGGCTTCCGGCTGCTGACCCGCGACGGCCGCTCCGCGGCGGAGCGACTGGCCGGCGCGGCACCGGGAGTTCATGTGGTCAAGGCGTTCAACCTGTGCCACGAGGACGTGTGGCGCATGGCCCCGCCCGTCTTCGACGGCCGGCCGCTGGCCGTACCGGTGTGCGGCGACGACGAACCGTCCCTCGCGCGTGTGCGCCGGCTCGTACGGGACACCGGGTGCGAACCCGTGCCGGGCGGCGGGCTGGAGCGCGCGGGACTCCTGGAGGCCACGGCGGCGCTGTTCATCGGGCTCTGGGTCGGCGAGGGCGCGGACGCCCAGGCGATCGCGCCCCCGCTGGCGTACGCGACCGGCCCCGTGCGGGGGTGACAGGGCCCGGCACCACGGGCCGTTGACGTGCCCATGGCGCTTCGCTAGCGTCGGAGAGCGTTCTCCTGTTCGCCGGCGGAGCGCCCTCCGTCACCCCCCAGACGTTCCGGGAGTCCTCCCATGAAGCCTGCGCGATCCAGGGCAGCCCTCTTCGGTGCCGTGCTGACAACGTTGTCCGCCCTTCTCGCTGGTGCTGTGCCGGCCGCCGCAGCGCCGGAGGCGGCGGTGTGCAACAAGTACTGCGACGCGCGCGACCCGTCGCTCAGTCCGCAGGAGCGGATCCCCGTCACCGCCACGGTCTCCTCGCGCACGATCGCCCTCCATATCGACGACACCGACGCGATGGGCTGGGGCTCCATCGACAACGGGGGCGAGGGGGACCACGTCTGGCTCGACCGGTCCATGGACGGGGGCAGGACCTGGGCGTCGGGCAGCAAGCTGGGCGACACCGCCGTGCCGGCCGGGGGACGGGGCTGGCGCACCCAGATGTACAACGTGGACGACTGGAACACCCAGGGTGTCGGCGCGCTCCGGGCCTGCGGGCAGCCGGCCGGCGGAGGCGCCATCGCGTGCACCCCCTGGGCCCGCGCCACCTGGAACGCGGGCAGCAGGAGCACCGCCGCCGCGACCGCCCTGATGATGTCGTACGACCGGGGCACCAAGCTCTTCGGCGGCAACGGCTGGTGGACGGCCGCCAACGCGCTGACCGCCGTCGTCGACAACATCCGGATCACCGGCATGGGCAGCTACCGCTACGCCATCGCGGACACGTACGAGAAGAACATCAACGCCCAGGGCGGCCAGTTCCGCAACGAGTACCTGGACGACACCGGCTGGTGGGGCCTCGCCTGGATCGCCGCGTACGACCTGACGGGGGAGAGCCGCTACCTCGACACCGCACGGGCCGACGCGGACCACATGTTCGCCAACTGGAACGGCACCTGCGGCGGCGGGGTCCGGTGGAACACCGGCGGCAACTACAAGAACGCCATCACCAACGAACTCTTCCTCCGGCTCACGGCGGCCCTGCACAACCGCATCCCGGGCGACACCGTGTACCTGGAGCGGGCGAAGAACGAGTGGGACTGGTTCCGGCAGAGCGGCATGATCAACGGGGACCGCATGATCAACGACGGTCTCGACGGCAACTGCGCCAACAACGGCCAGCCGACCTGGACCTACAACCAGGGCGTCATCCTGGGCGCCCTGACCGAACTGCACCGCGCCACCGGTGACGCGGGCCTCCTGACGACCGCGCGCGGCCTGGCCGACGCCTCCACCGTCCGGCTCCAGACCGACGGTGTCCTGCGCGAACCCGGCGAGGGCGACGGCTGCTCGGGAGACGGCCCGAGCTTCAAGGGCGCCTATGTGCGCGGCCTGGGCGTCCTCAACCGTGCGCTGTCCGACCACCCGTACGCCGCGCCCCTCACCCGCTGGGCCGACAGCGCCTACACCCGCGACCGCAACGCCCTCGACCAGTACGGCCCGCACTGGAACGGAGGCGGTGGCACCACCGACTACGGCTGCCAGCAGAGCGCACTCGACCTGCTCAACGCCGCCACCGGCTGACCTTCCGGGGGTGCCCGGCACGCGAGATGCCGGGCGCCGACCCGTGAAGGCGCAGGCGGCTGAGTACGATCGCCAGGTGAACGATGAGCATGCGGCCGGGGTGATCCGCGTGATCGGCGCGGCGACGAACAACCTCAAGGACGTCACCGTCGATGTGCCCAAGAAGGCGCTCACGGTCGTCACGGGGGTGTCCGGCTCCGGCAAGTCGTCGCTGGTGCTGGACACGATCGCGGCCGAGGCCCAACGGCTGGTCAACGACGCCTACCCGACGTTCGTACGCAACCGGCTGCCCCAGCTGCCCGCGCCCGAGGTCCAGTCGATGGACGGACTCACGTTCACCGCACTGATCGACCAGCGCCGCTTCACCGGGAACGCCCGCTCGGTCGTGGCGACCGCCTGTGATGTCGCGCCGCTGATGCGGCTGGTGTTCTCGCGGATCGGCGAACCCTCGGCCGGCTACACGCCCGCGTACTCCTTCAACGACCCGTCCGGGATGTGCCCCGAGTGCGAGGGCATCGGCACCGTCGTCGACATCGACCCCGGCGAACTCATCGATCCCGAGAAGTCCATCGACGAAGGGCCCGTGCGGTTCAGCCTGTTCCGGCGCGGCGGGTACCGGTGGAAGCGGTTCGCGTACAGCGGTCTGTTCGACCGCGACAAGCCGCTGAAGGACTACACGGACGAGGAGATGGACCTCTTCCTGCACGCGGAGCAGATGAAGCTTCCGCACCCGGACCCGGAGTTCCCGAAGACCGCCCGCTTCGACGGAGTCATCACCCGGATGCGCGACACGTTCGTCAAGAACCACCCGACGAAGATCTCCGCGCAGGTCCGCGAGGAACTGGACCGCATCACCACCCGCCACACCTGCCCGGAGTGCCGGGGCAGCCGCCTCAACGAGGCCGCCCGTGCCAGCCTGATCGACGGCCGCTCCCTCCCGGACTGGTCGGCCCTGTCTGTCACCCGGCTGCGGGAACTGCTGGAGGACACCCACGACCCGCGCGTCGAACCCGCCCTCGACGGCATCCGCGCCACCCTCGACGCCCTGCGCTCCGTCGGCCTCGGTTACCTGTCCCTGGACCGGACCTCGTCCTCCCTCTCCGGCGGCGAGGCCCAGCGCGTGAAGATCGTCCGGCATCTGGGCAGCGCCCTCACCGACGTCACCTATGTGTTCGACGAGCCCTCGGTCGGCCTGCACCCCGTGGACGTCCACCTCCTCACCCATTTGCTGCTCCAGCTGCGGGACGCGGGCAACACCGTGCTCGTCGTCGAGCACCACCGGCAGATGATCGGCATCGCGGACCATGTCATCGACGTCGGCCCCGGCGCCGGAAACGACGGCGGGCGGATCGAGTTCGAGGGCACACCCGACGCGCTCCGCACGAGCGGCACGGTGACCGGGCGCCTGCTCGGGACCCCGCTGGAGGTCGCGACCACCGCCCGCCCGTGGCACGGCTCCACCCGCGTCCGGAAGGCCGGGGCCAACAACCTGACCGGCTTCGACGTCAAGATCCCCCACGGCGTCCTCACCGCCGTCACCGGGGTCGCAGGCTCCGGCAAGAGCTCACTCGCCACCCTTGAACTCCCCTCCCAGCACCCCGAGTTCACCGTTGTGGGCCAGGACCCGCTGCGCGGCGGGGTGCGGTCCACCTCGCTGTCCGTCCTCGGGGTGGCCGACCACGTCCGGGGCGCGTTCGCCCGCGCGTCGGGCCTCGACCCGTCCTGGTTCAGCTTCAACTCCAAGGGGGCCTGTCCCGCCTGCCGCGGCAAGGGCCACCTCACCACCGAACTGGCCTTCCTCGACGACGTCTCCACCCCGTGCGACGTCTGCGGTGGCCGGCGCTTCAACGACACCGCCCTCGGCGTCACCGTCAACGGCAGCAGCATCGCCGATGTGCTCGGCATGGCGGCACACGCGTGCGCCGAGCAGTTCCCCGATGACCCCGACATCACCGCCGCGATGTCCTGGCAGGAACGCGTCGGGCTCGGCTACATCGCCGTCGGCCAGTCCCTCGACACCCTCTCCGGCGGCGAGAAGCAGCGGCTCCTCCTGGCACGCCACCTCAGCCAGGTGGATGACATGGCCGGCGAGCGGATCGTCCTGGACGAACCGACCACCGGACTGCACCCCAGCGACGTGGACCGGATCAACGTGCTCTTCGACGACCTCCTGGACGCCGGTGCCACGCTCGTCGTCGTCGAACACAACCTCCGCGTCGTCGCCCGCGCCGACCACGTCATCGACATCGGACCCGGCGCCGGCAGCGACGGAGGGCGGATCGTCTTCACCGGCACCCCCGCCGCCCTGCTCGACGACGCCACCTCGCTGACCGGCCGCGCGCTCCGGCTCGCCTCCTCGCCGGAGGCCTGAGCCGGGAGGACCCTCGCGGGAGCGGGGGGCGGCCGTCGCCACGTGGAACGCCCCCTCACTCCGCGTCCTGGAGAAGCTCGACTTCGTACGGGATCACCTGTCCATGGATGAGAACGGCGAAGTCGTCTGGCTCACAAGCGAGTTGCCGTAGCCCTCACCTCCGTCTCCGGTACGCGAACACCCACCGGTTTCCCTCCAGCGCGTCGTTCGGCTCCGGCAGCGGACCGCGTCCGTGCCGCCGGGTGAACTCGAACGGTGTGTGCGTCGACGCGGACCAGCCCCGGGCGGCGAGGCGGCCCGCCGAGTCGGGACGCGGGCCCTTGTCGAAGAGGTCGAGCAGGTCGATGCCGATCTGTTCCCGCGTCGCCGTGTAGATCGCGCTGTCGCGGTACGCCATGAGGTCCGCCTCCAGCTTCGCCTCGAAGGCCAGGGCGCTGCCCTCGGTGGCCAGCAGGTCCACGGTGTCCACGAGATACGTCTCGGCGGGGCCCGGAAGATAGAACAGCAGGCCCTCCGCCAGCCAGATGCTCGGCGCGGCCGGGTCGAAGCCCGAACTCGTCAGCGCGGAGACCCAGTCATCGCGCAGATCGACCGGAACCAGCACGCGTTTCACCCTCGGCGCGGCGGACAGTTCCGTCAGCACCTGGTGCTTGAACGCGAGCACACCGGCCCGGTCGATCTCGAAGAAAACACAGTCGGACGGCCAGTCCAGCCGGAACGCCCGGGTGTCCAAACCGGCTCCCAGCAGCACCACTTGGCGGGCCCCGGTGAGCACCGACCGTACGACGAAGTCGTCGAGGACCCGGGTGCGCAGACCGAAGTAGCGGGCGAACCGCCCCCACAGAGCGTTGTCGTCCCCGTCCGGGACCTGCTCGATACGCACCGGCCACTCGGCGCACGCCGGTGCGGCCCGTACGAAGTGCTCGGCGTAGACGTCCTGGGCCAGGCTGTCGCGGCGGTTACTCTCGATCGCCCGGGAGGCGGCGACCAGCAGTGCGGTCAGGCCCACGCCCCCGTCCACCCCCTCCGTGTCCGGCCGTGGTGATTCCGTGGTGCCGATTGCCTCGTTCATCGGGTTCTTCCCTCCGGGAGCAGGACGGGTTTGACCACCCGGCCCGCCTCGCAGTCGCGTTCGGCCTCGTTGATGTCGGCCAGGGGATAGGTGCGGATCAGCTGGTCGAAAGGGAAGCGGCCGGCCTGCCACAGCCGCGTCAGTACGGGGATCAGCAGCCCCGGCACCGCGTCCCCCTCGCAGATGTGGCGGACGCTCCGGCCCCGGTCCAGCGTCCCCGGTTCCAGCGGCAGCGCGCTGTGCAGGCGCGCCACCAGGCCCAGGATGCCGGTCGGGCGCAGTGCCCGGAGCGCGTCGTTGATGAGCGGCGGCGACGCCGTCGTGTCGAGCGCGTACCGCGCGCCGCCGTCGGTCAGCCGGCGGACGCGCTCCGGCAGCCCGGACGCGTCGGCGGCGAGCGGGACCGCGCCGAACCGTTCGGCGAGCTCCAGCCGCCTCGGATACCGGTCCACCGCCACGACCGGCACACCGGCCGCTCCCGCCGCCATGACGGCGGCCAGCCCCACCGCCCCGGCCCCGAGCACCAGCAGCGTGTCGCCGGGTCCGGCGCGGAAGGTGTTCAGCACCGCCCCGGCTCCGGTGAGGAAGCCGCAGCCGAGCGGCCCGAGCAGTTCCACGGGCAGCGCCGGGTCCACGCGCACGGCATTACGGGCGGACACGAGCGCGTACTCGGCGAAGGACGACTGGCCGAACCACCGGGGAGCCAGCGCCTTTCCGTCCGCGCCGGTCAGCCGGGGCGGCTCGTCCGCCCGCCCTCCGAAGAGGTTGAGGGCGGCGAAGGAGTCGCAGTACGCGGGGGCCGCGCCCCGGCAGTTCCGGCAGTGCCCGCAGGAGTCGAAGCTCAGCACGACGTGGTCGCCGACACCGATCTGCGTGTCCGGGCTGCCGCCCGTCCGGACGACGACCCCGGCCCCCTCGTGGCCGAGGACCGCGGGCAACGGACTGCGGCCGGCCGACCGCCGTACCGCGAGATCCGTCCGGCACATCCCGGCGCCCGCGATCTCGACCAGGATCTCGCCCGGCGCCGGTTCCGTGTCCAGGACGACGTCCTCGACCGCGAACGGCTCCTCGTACGCGCGCAGCACCGCCGCCCGGAATCTCGTCGTCATGCGTCCTCCGGGCGATGGACGACGAACGGGCGCAGGTTGCCGTACAGCCCCCACGGCCCGCCCGCCACGCCGACCCCGCTGTCCTTGATCCCGGCGAAGGGCTGGGCGAGGGACAACTCGGCGTGATGGTTGATCCAGGCCGTCCCGCACTCCAGCTGGTCCGCGACCGCCTCGGCCCGGTCCAGGTCGGTGCCCCAGACGGAGCCGCCGAGCCCGAAGCCCGTGCCGTTGGCCGCGTCCACGGCCTCGTCGAGGCTCCCGTACGGCAGCACCGGCAGCACCGGCCCGAACTGCTCCTGCGTCACCACCGCGCTGGAGGGCGGGACATCGGTGAGGATCGTCGGAGCGAAGAAATAGCCCGGTCCGTCCAGCCGGTGGCCGCCGGCCGCGGCCCTGGCTCCGTCCGCCAGCGCCCGTTCGGTGACCTCCTCCACGCGTGCCAGCTGCGGGGCGTTGTTGACGGGGCCCAGCCGGGTCGCCGGGTCCAGCCCGCTGCCGACGGCGACGGACTTCGCCCGCCGGGCGAGCGCCTCGACCACGTCCGCGTGCAGCCGGGCGGGGGCGTACACGCGCTTCACCGCCATGCAGACCTGCCCGCAGTTGCGGAACGCGGCCCAGAACAGCCGGTCCGCGATCCCCTCCACATCGACGTCGTCCAGCAGGACCGCCGCGTCGTTGCCGCCCAGTTCCAGGGTGACCCGGGCGAGGGAGGCCGCCGCCCCCTCGGCGACCGCCCGCCCGGTGGGCACCGAACCGGTGAAGGTGACGTGCCGGATGCCCGGATGGGAGGCCAGCCGCGCACCGAGCGGTTCGCGTCCGGTGACGACGGTCAGTACGTCCTCGGGCAGGACGGCGGCGAGGACGGACCCCAGCAGCCGGGTGGCGAGCGGGGTGAAGGGGGACGGTTTGAGGACCACGGTGTTGCCCGCCGCGAGCGCGGGCGCGAACTTCGCCGCCGCCAGTTGCAGCGGGAAGTTCCACGGGACGATCGCGGCGACGGGCCCCAGCGAACGCCAGCGGATCTCGCTGCGCACGGGCCGGCCGTCGCTGATCCGCCTGGTCCTCGGCGCCAGCTCCGCGAAGTACCGCAGCCGGGCCGCCGTGCGGGCGGTCTCCGCGTACGACTCGGACAGTGGTTTGCCCTGTTCCCGGGTGAGCAGCCGAGCGAGGTTGTCGCCCGCCGCTTCCACGGCGTCGGCCGCGCCGAGCAGCGCGTGGGTCCGGGCGGCGGGGTCGGCCCGCCAGCCGGGCCAGGCCCGGTGGGCCCGGCCGATCACCGCGTCCAGTTCGTCCGGGCGCATGTCGGGGGCCTCGCCGAAGGTCTCCCCGGTGGCCGGGTCGACGACGGCGAACCCGGCGGTCCGGCCGGGCGCGTGAGCCCCGGCCACCGCATCGAAGGCCGGCACCGGCGGTCAGCCCGCGACGGTGACGCCGGCCGCGTGCTCCCGGGCGTGCCGGTCCATCTCCGCCCGGAACGCGGCCACCAGATGGGGCTGGATCCGTCCGGCGTTGCGGTCGCCGCCCTCGCAGACCGCCCCGCGCACACCCACGATGTCCGTCCCGATCCGGGTCAGCGTCGCCAGGTCGGCCTGCTTGACGCTGCCCGCGAGGGCGGCGAGCAGACCGGAGGCGTGGGCGAGCCCGACGAACTCGGCGCAGACGTCCGGCGGTACGTGGTCGAACAGCCGCGTCCCGTCCTTGATGGCGGTGTCGAGCATGGCCGCGTCGGCGCCGGACCGGGCCGCGATGTCGGGCAGGGCGAGCGGGTTGACGCACCCGACGCGGTGGGCGTCGGCATACCCCGAGGCGACGACCAGTGCTTCGGGACGGTAGTCCTTCACCGCCCGCACGACCGCCCGCATGACGTCGATCCCCTGGTCGGGCGTGGTGCACCCGTAGAGCCCCACCTTGATGTACGTGGCCCCGGAGACGGCGGCACCCAGCGCCGCCTGCGCCACCGTGCCGGGCTTGTACGGGACGTCTCCGACGGTCGCGGACACCGGCTTGCCGGCCGGCACGGCTTCCCGGATCTCCCTGATCACCCAGGGGAAGTTGGCGCCGAGCGACCCTTCGTCGGGCTTCTTCACATCGACGATGTCGAGGTACTCCGCCGCCTTCGCACAGTCGACGGCTTCCTCGACGCTGTCCGGAGAGATGAGAAGCAACACCATGGGCTCCTTCCACCGCTGAGGTGCGGATCACCTCGTCGACCTGCGGTGTGCTCATCATTTCCGCCGCCCACGGGCCCCGGTAGAGCGCGCGGGACCCCCCGGGAGCACGGCCCTCACGCGCAATGCGCCGCACACCCCGGCGCAGGGAAGCACCGTGGGATCATGCGGGGATGAGCAGCGATCTGGAAGTGAGCGCGTTGGCGATCAACGTCACGGTCCCGCCGGACCTGCGCTGGACCGACACCCGGCGCGACACCACGTTCCTCCTCAGCACCCTCAACGTCCGCCTCCTCCCCGACGGCCACCTCGCCGTGAAGGCGTACGGACGGCCGGTGGAGGGCGGGCGGGGCGCCTATGTGTCGTTCCCGGTGCCGGACCGGCCGGAACTGGCGGCCCTGGTCGCCGACGCGGCGAGCCGCGCCGGCACCCTGTGGGCCGCCCACCGCGGTCTCGGCTGACCGTTACCGGTACTCCCACACGTTGTCGCGGGCCGCGCGGCCGAGGTCCAGCCGCACCACGAGGCCGTGGTGGTCCGACGCGCCCTCCGGGGTGTCCAGCAGGGCGTAGTCCACCACGGTGTCGCGCAGCGGTGCCGACACCCAGAGCTGGTCGATCCGGTCGTCCGACGCGGTCCTGCGCAGCAGCTCCTTCTCGCCCCGCTCCTCGTACAGCCTGGCCGCCGCGTCGACGAAGCCCGTGTACGCCAGTACCTCCGTCACCCGGCGGTCGGGCACCAGCCGTCCGCCCGACTCGGAGGGCAGCCGGGTCCGGGCCGACCGGTTGTACGGCAGCATCGCCGCGTAGTCGGGGGCGGGGCTGTCCGGGTCCGCCGGCGGGTAGTTCATGTCGCCGGCCACGATGCCGTACGGGCCGTAGCGCAGCGCCCGGGTCGCCATCAGCTTCGCCTCGTCGCGCGCCTTGTCGGCGACGAACGGATTCAGGTGCGCCGATACGACCGCGAGCGGGGCGGGCAGGCCGACGTCGAACACGGCGACACCGAAGCCGTGCAACGTCTCCTGCGCGAAGTCGGTGTTCCAGTTGAGCCACCGGCCGACCGTCTCGCGCCGGTACAGCACGGCCGGCGGCATCCCGGAACCGCACGGCGGAAGCGGCAGGGCGTCCATGTCCAGGTCCCGCATCGCCTGCCCCAACTGCCGGTGACCGTACTTCCCCCAGTCGGCCGCCTCTTGCAGGAGCACCAGGTCGGGTGTGCCCGCACTCCTTATCCGCTCAGCCAGTCGGGGCCACCGGTTCTCCGGGTCACCCACGCCGTTGCGCAGCCCTCCGTGTGCCAGGTTCTGCACCACGATCGTCAGTTCCATGTCCTGCTCCGCTCCTCCGTGGACCATGCGGCGGCATCCTCGCACCTATGCGGCGGCGCCCGCGCCCGGGGGACGCGCGACGCCCCCGCGAGCAGACCGCTCGCGGGGGCGCCGCACGGTTCTCCCGGCCCCGGTCGGGCGGGGCCGGGCGGCTCAGCTGTTCAGGGAGAACCTCTGCGCCGTCGATCCGTCGCACTGCTGCTGCGACAGGTGCGCCCCGTTGGCCGTGGAAGCCCCGTCCACGGCCAGGCACTTGCCGCTGTTGCGGGCGACGAAACGGAACTGGCCGGCCGCGCCGGAGGGCTCGGCGCGCCACTGCTGGTTGGTGCCGCCCACGTACGACCACAGGTGCACCTTGGTACCGGCGGCCGTGGCGCCGGGTCCGCCGTCGACGTCCCACACCTTCGTGTTGTGCCGGTTGACGACCTGGTAGGTGCCGTCGCCGGCGGGCCGGAACTGCCAGCTCTGGTTGGCGCCGGTGGAGCAGCTCCACTGCTGGAGGGCGGTTCCGTCGGCGGTGCCCCAGTCGGCGGCGTCGAGGCAGGCGCCGCTGTTGGCGTTCTTCACGCGGTACCAGGCCGACGAGTCGATGGAGCCCGCGGGCGGCTCCGTCGTACCGCCGTCCGTGCCGCTCCACACGAAGGTGGCGACCGCGCCGGCGGGCAGGGTGTAGACGAGTGACCTGCCGTTGTCGGTCAGCGAGAACTGCTGGGAACTCGTGGCGGAGTTGACGACGTAAGCGGCACGGGTGCCGTCGGGGTTCTGGAAGGCGACGTTCTCCACGCCGCCGCTGCCCTGGCTGGTGGAGCCGATGCGGGTGGCACCGGGCTTGACGAACTTGGCGACGTGCCCGAGCACGTAGTACTCGGCGTTGCGCGTCACATTGCCGTTCGCGATCTCCACGACCCCGTTGCAGCGGTCGGAGCAACCGCCCTGGTGGGGGCCGCCGTTCTGGTCGAGCGCCAGGTTCCAGTCGACGACGGTCTCGCCGCCGTTGCGCATGTTCTGCACGACGAGGTTCTCGGCGTGCCACTTGAGGGTGTCGGCGAACGTGGTGGACCGGTCGGCGCTCTCGGTGCCGGAGCACTCCGTGAAGAAGACGCGCTTGCCGGCATTGACGACCTGCTGCTGGGCGGAGGGGTTGCCGCCGTAGCAGTGGAACGCCGCACCGATGACCCGGCTCATGCCCGGGGTCCCGTTGAACACCTCCAACGGGTAGTTGGGGTGGTCCCAGTTGTGGTCGAAGGCCAGCAGGTTCGTCGGCAGGTTCGCGGCCGTCAGTGTGCGGTCGAGCACCTTGAAGAAGTCCGCCTGCTGCGAGGACGTCATGGTCATCGACGGGTAACTCGCCGCGAACTCCGGCTCGTTCTGGACGGTGAGGTCCGTCAGTGTGATGCCCTGCTGCCCGTACGCCTTGATCGCCTTGACCAGGTAGTCGGCGTACGCCTGATAGCTCTCCGGCTTGAGGCTGCCGCCGTTGAGGGCGTTGTTCGTCTTCATCCAGGCGGGCGGCGACCAGGGGGTGCCCATGAAGCGGATGGCCGGGTTGACGGAGGTGGCCTGCTTCAGGACCGGGATGATCTCGGCCTTGTCCCGGTCGATGGAGAAGGACCCGGGACTGTCCTCGTAGGTGTAGAGGCTGCTGTCCGCGTTGAAGTCGCTGCTGCCGAGCGGCTGGCGCAGATAGCTGAGCCCGATCCCGTCGCCGGCGGACGAGAACAGCGAGGTCATCAGCGCGTTGCGCTTGTCCTGCGACAGGCCCTGGATGAGATGGGCCGAGGCCCCGGTGACCGAGGCGCCCGCCCCGGTGAACCGCTGGCCCTTGCTGGTGCCGTCGACCCGGATGTCGACGCTCTGCGGCGAGCCCGTGAAGGCGACGGTGCCCTCGGCGGACAGCTTCTTCGCGCCGTCGGGGGTGGTGACCCATACCTGCGCGGTGGGGTCGGCGGCCTGGGCGGCCGTTCCGCTGCCGGCCAGGCCGATGGCCGCGACGGCCATGGCCAGGGCGGCGCATGCGGCACGCGCCCTGGGGCGCGGGGGACTGTCGTGGGACATGTGCGGCTCTCCTTCGGTCATGCCTGGGGGAGGACATGGCGCATCCGGCGGAGCCGTGGCGGGGCGTGGCTCCCTGGGATGACGGCGCTATGAAAGCACACCCACTAAGTGGTTAGTAAGTAGTCGGTACGGCTTTGCCGCACGGCGTTCCCCGCACCCCGAACGGGCCCAGGTCAGCGCGTCCGAGGCCCCGCCCGCCCGGCATTACGGCCGGTCTAAGCTGTGCCGGTGAGCAACCAGTCAGCAGGCAAGCCCGGCCGTTCGGCCAGGCCCCGCACGCCCCGGAGCCCGGAGGCGCAACAGCGGCAGCGGGACATCCTGCACATCGCGATGGACACCTTCGCCGCCCGTGGCTACAACAACGCCTCGCTCGCCGAGATCGCCGACCGGGCCGGCCTGACCCAGGCCGGCGTCCTGCACTACTTCCGGTCCAAGGCGCTCCTGCTCACCAGCGTCCTCGAACTCCGCGACGAGTCGGACATCGGGCAACTGGGCCCGGACCGCCCGCACGGCCTCGCCTTCCTGCGCCACCTCGTCGACACGGCGACCCGCAACGCCGAACGCGAGGGCATCGTCCGTCTCTACGCCGTCCTGTCGGCCGAGTCCGTCACGGACGACCATCCGGCGCAGGCCTATTTCCGGGACCGCTACGACGGCCTGCGGACCTTCGTCGCCGACGCCCTCCGCGAGGCGTGCGACCTCCCCGACGACGAGACGCAGAAGGTCGAGAACGCGGCCAACGCCGTCATCGCCGTGATGGACGGCTTGCAGGTGCAATGGCTCCTGGCGCCCGGCTCCGTGGACATGGCCGCCTCGACGGACCTCGTACTCACCGCCCTGCTGAAGTCACTGGCCCCCGACCGGTTCGGACCGGCCGGCTGAACGGCGGTACGACGCGGCGCTCCTGCGTTCCAGTGATCTTCCGCCACGGGGCGATCCCATCCGGCCCCCGGTGCCGTTGGCCGTGGGGTGCGAGTGCGCATCCACGTACACGACGAGCAAGGGTGTGAGGCACGGGATGACCGACATGGACCGCAGGAGCATGCTGCAGCTGACCTCGGCGGCGACGATCGCCGGGGGACTGGTGGCCGGGACGGCCACGACCGCCCACGCGGCACCGAGGGCCGACCGGCTGCTCGCCCTGAAGGGCACGCGCACGGGCGCGAACATCCCGGACATCCTGACGGCCGGCGTCCCGTACTACGTGCGCTACGACCTGACGGACGCCGAGGGCCGCAGCGTGGGCACCGAGAACGCGCACTGCCTGCCCGTGAACGTCGGGCCCGACGGCTCGTACGTCATGGCGACCCTGGTCCTGAGCCTGGACGACGGCATGATCACGGCCGCCACCGCCTTCCAGCGGCCGCTCCCCGCCGTCACCGAACTGCCCGCCAACTCACGGCAGTG
Organism: Streptomyces sp. col6; assembly: GCF_008042035.1. Classification (GTDB taxonomy): domain Bacteria; phylum Actinomycetota; class Actinomycetes; order Streptomycetales; family Streptomycetaceae; genus Streptomyces. Next base: position 295,851 of record NZ_RDBL01000009.1, on the reverse strand, counting down.
GACCCACGAGTTCGCCGTCACCGGCGGCACCGGAAACTACGACGGCGCGGAGGGCTCGATCACCATCGAGCACCTCACCCGCGACGAGGACTCCCTCACGGTCACGCTGACCGACGGCGCCGAGTAGCGGGGACCGGGGCGCGTCACGCCGTCCCCGAACGTGGCGTTCAGCACCGTCGTCGCGCAGGAAGCAGGTGAGGACGACTTTGTGGTGCGGGCTCACGGGCCGCATTGTGCCCGGCCGGTCAGCCCTCCCGTACTGTTGCCAGCACCTCGTCCCGCACCGCGCACATGAGGTCTTCCGTGCGCGCCTCCACGTTGAGCCGCAGCAGCGGTTCCGTGTTGGACGGGCGGAGGTTGAACCACCAGTCCGCGCCGCCGATGGTGAGGCCGTCGAGGGTGTCCGCCGTGACGCCGGGGCGGGACTCCCACGCCGCGCGTACGGCGGCTGTGCGGCCGGGCTGGTCGGTGACCGTGGAGTTGATCTCTCCCGACGCGGCGTACCGCTCGAAGTGGCTGGTCAGTGACGACAGCGGGCCGTCCTGGGTGCCGAGGGCGGCGAGGACGTGCAGGGCCGCCAGCATGCCCGTGTCCGCGTTCCAGAAGTCGCGGAAGTAGTAGTGCGCGGAGTGCTCGCCGCCGAACACGGCCCCGGTGCGGGCCATTTCCGCCTTGATGAAGGAGTGGCCGACCCGCGTGCGGACCGGGGTGCCGCCCGCCTCACGGATCACCTCCGGTACCGCGCGGGACGTGATGAGGTTGTGGATGACCGTGGCACCGGGGTGCCGCGCCAGCTCGCGCGAGGCGACCAGGGCCGTGACGGCCGACGGCGGGACCGGGCCGCCGTTCTCGTCGACGACGAAGCAGCGGTCCGCGTCGCCGTCGAAGGCGAGCCCGAGATCGGCGCCCTCGGCGCGCACCCGGGCCTGGAGATCGACGATGTTCGCCGGCTCCAGCGGATTGGCCTCGTGGTTCGGGAACGTGCCGTCGAGCTCGAAGTACATCGGCACGACCGTCAGCGGCAGCCCCGCGAGCACCGTCGGGACCGTGTGGCCGCCCATGCCGTTGCCCGCGTCCACCACCACCTTCAGCGGGCGGATCGACGACAGGTCCACCAGGGAGTGCAGATACGCGGCGTATCCGGCCAGGGTGTCCTGCCCGGTGACGCGTCCCGCGCGGGCGGCCTGGGCCGGCGCGCCGTGGTCCGTCCACCGCTCCACGAGCGCCCGGATCCCGGCGAGGCCGGTGTCCTGGCCCACCGGCTCGGCACCGGCCCGGCACAGCTTGATGCCGTTGTAGCGGGCCGGGTTGTGGGAGGCGGTGAACATGGCGCCGGGGAGCCCGAACGACCCGGACGCGTAGTACAGCTGGTCCGTCGAGCACAGGCCGATCTCCGTGACATCCGCTCCCTGCCCGGTGGCGCCGCGGGCGAAGGCTCGGGCCAGACCGGGGGAGGAGGGTCGCATGTCGTGCCCGGTCACGATCGCCCCGGCCCCGGTGACCCGCACGAACGCGGCACCGAACAGCTCCGCCGTCGACTCGTCCCACTGGTCCGGCACCACCCCGCGCACGTCGTACGCCTTGACGAGCCCGGACAGGTCGGTCCGGGGCGTCGGGTCAGTCGCGTGCGTCGTCATCGGTGTCTCCATGAGCGGTACGGGAAGAAGCCGGGGCGAGGAACCACACGGCCGTGTCGGGCGGCAGCGCGCCCCCGTTGAGCGGTCCACTGCTGAGCAGCGGCCGGCCGGGCACGCGTACGGGCTCGGCACCCAGGTTGACCGCACACGCCAACTCTCCGCGCCGGAAGGCCGGTACGGGCGCGCCCGGTGCCGACAGCCAGACGGGCGGGGCCGCCGGGTCCGGTGCGCGATGGGTGCGCCGCAGCCGCAGAGCCGCCCGGTACAGGGCGAGCGTGGAGCCGGGGTCCGCCTCCTGCGCGGCGACGGTGAGTCCGGCCCAGTCCGCGGGCTGCGGCAGCCAGGTGTCCCCGGCGTCCGCCGTGGTGAAGCCGTACGGTGCCCGCTCACCGGACCAGGGCAGGGGCACCCTCGCCCCGTCGCGCCCGCGCTCCGTGCGGCCCGACCGCTCCCACAGCGGGTCGCGGATGCGGTCGACGGGCACCTCGGCCTGGGGCAGGCCCAGCTCCTCGCCCTGGTAGAGGTACGCGGATCCCGGCAGCGCCAGCATCAGCAGCGCGGCGGCACGGGCCCGCGCGAGGGAGCCGTACCGGGTGACCGGCCGCACCGCGTCATGGCTGGAGAGCAGCCAGGTGACGGCCGCGCCCGGCACACCGAACGAGTCGTCGATGACGCGGCGCAGCTCCGCCGGGTCCCACGCCGCCTCCAGGAACGCGAAGTTGAAGGCCTGGTGCATCTCGTCGGGCCTGATGTAGCGGGCGAGGCGTTCCGGGTCGAAGACGGCGGACTCCGCGACCATCACTCGGTCGTGCGGTGCCACCGCACCCGGGGGCGCCGGATGGGTGTCGAGCAGCGCCCGCCACTCGCGGTAGAGCGGGTGCAGCTCCTCCTGGTCGTAGTACGGCATGAGGTGGTTGCGCAGCGGGTCGGTGTGCTGCCCGGGTCCCGCGTCCGGCAGGCCCTCCGCCTTGAACAGGGCGTGTGCCACGTCCACCCGGAAGCCGTCCACGCCCCGGTCGAGCCAGTACCGCAGCACCTCCGTGAAGGCGTCGCGCACCTTCGGGTCCCGCCAGTTGAGGTCGGGCTGTTCGGGGGCGTGCAGATGGCAGTACCACTCACCGTCCGCGACGCGCGTCCAGGCGGGCCCGCCGAACGCCGACTGCCAGTCGTTGGGCGGCAGTTCGCCGGTCTCGCCCCGGCCGGCCCGGAACAGGTACCTCTCCCGCTCCGCCGATCCCGGGCCCGCCGCGAGGGCGCCCAGGAACCACGGGTGGCGGTCGGAGGTGTGGTTCGGGACGAGGTCGACGATCAGCTTGAGGCCCAGCTCATGGGCGCGGGCGGTCAGCCGGGCGGCGTCCGCGCCGGTGCCCAGGTCCGGCGCCACCCCCGTGTGGTCGGAGATGTCGTAGCCGCCGTCGGCCAGCGGGGACGGATAGAACGGGGTGCACCACACGGCGTCCGCGCCCAGGTCCCTGATGTGCTCCAGGCGCGCGGTCAGGCCCGCCAGATCGCCGGTCCCGTCCCCGTTCGCGTCGGCGAAGGCCCGGGGGTGGACCTCGTAGCACACCATGTCCTGCCACCAGCTCATGCGGACACTCCCTGGGAGAGGGCGGGGCCGGGGGACAGGACGCTCTGCCCGGTGCCCGTCGCGGCGGCGATCGTGGCCGCCTCGGCGACCGCGACCGCCGCGAACCCGCTGACCGGGCCGGCCACCGGAGCCGTACCCTCCCGGGCCGAGCGCACCAGGTCGGCCATCGCCGCGCGCACGCTCTGCGCGTACACGTACGGCTTGCGCGCCTCGCCGCCGAGGTCGAGGACGGCGGTGACCCGGTGCGGGACGGTCCGCTCCTCGCCCCGGCCCCGGGCCGGCGCGGCGGACCCGGCGTTCCGCTCCACGTGCACGGTGATCCGCTCACCGCCGCCGGGCCGGAACCCCTCGACGGCCAGCAGGTCGTCCCGCAGCCGCGGCAGCTCCTGCCAGGCACGGGCACCCGCCTCGTCCACCCACGCAGTGATCTCCGCGTACACGGGGATCCACCCGGTGATCCGCGTTTCCGCGAACCCGTGGTCCAGGCGCATCAGCTGCCGCTCGGCGCGATGGGCATGGGTGAAGGAGTGCAGGTGCGAGGCGAGCACGCCCCCGGGGTGCACGACATCGGCGCTGACCATGTCGACCGGGCCGCCCGGACGGGCGACCGCGGTGGCCCGCACGCTCAACGGGTCGGAGCCCAGCAGCGCGCGGGCGGCGTCGAAGAAGTGGACGCCGTGCTCGATGAAGACGCCGCCGCTGTGCGCCGGGTCCCAGAACCAGTGACCGGGCCCCAGGTCCTCGTCGGACGCGTCGTTCTCGAACAGGAACCGGCGCGGCGGTGCGAGCAGCCCCCGTCCGGTCAGCCGCTTCACGGCCCGCAGCAGCGGGTTGTAGCGCAGCACATGGTCCACGACCAGGGCGCGCCCGGCGAGCCGCGCCTCGTGGACGACCGCCGAGGCGTCCTCGGTCGTGGTGGCGAGAGGCTTCTCGCAGAAGACATGGCGCCCCGCGCGCAGCGCGGCCGTGGCCATCGCGGCATGGGTGGCCGGCGGGGTGGCGATCAGCACGGCCGCCACGTCGTCCCGCTGAAGGAGCTCGTCCAGCGAACCGAGCGCCGGGACGCCGTGCCGCTCACCGAGCAGCCGGGCCCGCTCCCGCGACGGATCGGCGACCGCCGCGAGCCGCAGACCGGGCAGCCCGGCGATCGCGTCCAGGACGAACTCCGCGAACCCGCCGCAGCCGGCCAGGCCGATTCCGAGGGCGCCGTCGGTCATGCCGTGCGCTCCAGGAGGGCCACGCCGATGTGCGCGTCGGCCATGCCGTAGAACACGTACAGCTCGCCGTCGATCTCCTCGATCGCCGTCGGGAAGACGACGTTCGGGACGGTGCCCGAGCGCTCCTCCTCGGTCTCCGGCGCCATCAGCGGCTGGTCCGAGCGGGCGAGGACACGGGACGGGTCGGCGGGGTCGAGGATCATCGCGCCGGCCGCGTACGACACGTCCTGGTTCTGCGCCCACGGGTCCTCGATGGAGCCCGACACGCCGTGGTGGATGAGCAGCCAGCCCTCGGGGACCCGGATCGGGGCGGGGCCGCCGCCGATCTTCAGGGACTCCCAGGGGAACTCGGACAGAGCCAGCAGCCGGTGGTCGCGCGGCCGGGTCAGCGCGGTGATGTCGGCCTCCACCTCGGCGGCCGGGACGTAGCTGATCCAGATGCCGGGCCGCTCGTCGGTGACCCCGGCGGGCAGGTGGACGCCCTCACCCGGGCGGAACCAGCCCAGGTCCCACATCGGGCGGTGCAGCATCGCGTATGCCGGCTCGCCGTCCGGGCCCGGGACCGGCTCGGGGAAGTGGACGACGTCCTTGTTGGGGAACAGGTTGAGGTCGGTGTCCAGGTCCGGCTGGTAGGCGAACTGGATCGGGCCGAGGCGGGTCCAGTCGGTGAGGTTCTCCGAGACGGCGAGCGCCGGCTTCGGGCCGAGGGGGCCGTAGGCCACGTAACTCATGACGTGCTTGCCGAGCGACGGTATCCAGGTGACGCGCGGGTCCTCGACGCCGGCGTTGTTCTTGCCGCGCTCCCAGCCCTCGTCCGGGGAGAGGACGGTGCCGCGGCGCTCGACGCCGTTCGGCACGCCCTCCTCGTCGAAGGTCACCTCGGCGAGGCCGACACGGGAGACGTTGCCCTCGGCGACCAGGCGCGGCAGCAGGTGCAGGGTGCCGTCCGGGGTACGGCCGGAGGCGGGGTTCAGGACACCCTCGACCTCGTTCGCCTCACCGGCCAGGGGGGACATGACGACGCCCTTGCGGACCATGCGGTACGGGATGCGGGTGGCGGTGGTGGTGCTCATGGGGTTCAGCCCTTTACTCCGGAGTCGATGTCGGTAGAGGTGAAGTGGCGCTGGAACAGGAGGAACAGGACCACCGCAGGGAGGGCCAGCACACAGGCGCCGGCCAGCAGGGCACCGGCCGGGTTGGCCACCGTGCCCTGAAGATTGGAGAGGAAGCTCGCGAGCGAGACGGCCAGCGGCTGCATGTTCGCGTCCTTGGTGACGAGGAACGGCCACAGGAACTCGTTCCAGGGCCCGATGAACGTCAGCAGCAGTGCGGTCAGCACGGCGGGCCGGGCCATCGGCAGCGCGATCCGCCACAGGATGCGCAGCTCGCTCGCGCCGTCGATGCGCGCCGCCTCGAAGAGGGACTGCGGCATCTGCGCGAAGAACTGGCGGAACAGGAACACGGCCGTCGAGTTGATCGCGAACGGCAGGATCATGCCCACGTAGTTGTCGCCGAGCCCGTAGTCGCGGACGACGAGCACGTACAGCGGCAGGGTCAGCAGCTGGAACGGGATCATCTGGACGAGGAGGAGGGCGGCGAAGACCGCGCCCTTGCCCCGGAAGCGGAGCTGCGCCAGCGCGTACCCGGCGAGCACGCCGAACACCAGCGTGCAGAGCAGCACCCCGATGGTCATGATCCCCGAGTTGAGCAGGGACCGCCCCAGCGAGATCGCGCTGTTGACCGCCGCATAGTTGTCGCCGGTCAGCCCCGAGGGGACCGCCGCCGACAGATCACCGACCGTCTGCCCGCGCAGCGAGCCGACGATCATGTAGTAGAAGGGGAACAGGAAGGCGACGGCGCCGAGCGACAGCAGGACGTAGCGGACGACGCTGCCGACGCAGACGCGACGGGTGGGCCTCGGTGTGGTGGCGCTCATGTCAGTCGCCCCTCTCGGTCAGCTTGCGGGCGGCGATCGACACGACCATCACGAAGGCGACGAGGACGACGCCCAGCGCCGCCGCGAAGTCGGGGTGACCCTGCTCGATGCCCTTCTGGTACATCAGCAGGACGGGCGAGGTCGACGCGTGGTCGGGGCCACCGCCGCCGGTCAGCAGATACGGCTCGCTGAACAGGTTGGCGCCGGTGATGATCGCGTAGATCACGACGAGCGTCGTCGCCGGCCGTACGCCCGGGACCGTCACCGAGAAGAACTGCCGGACCTTGCCCGCGCCGTCCATGGCGGATGCCTCGTACAGCTCCTTGCCGACGTTCTGCAGCGAGGCCAGGTACAGCATCACGAAGAAGCCGAGCTGCTTCCAGGTCACGAACACGGCGATCATCGGCATCGCGAGATGCGAGTTGACCAGCCACGACGGGTCCGGGGCGTGCGAGCCCAGCAGATGGTTGACGAACCCGTCCGAGCCGAAGAGGAACTGCCACACCGCGACCAGCGCCACGCTCGCCGTCACATACGGCACGTAGAACGCCGCCCGGAAGAACCCACGCCCCCGGATCTTCGAGTTCAGCGCCGCCGCCAGGACCAGCGAGAGGCCCACCGTGAGCGGCACGTTGATGACGAGGAAGATCAGGATGTTGAGGAACGCCTGCCCGACGACCGGGTCCGTGAACACGTCCCGGTAGTTCGACAGACCCACCCACGGGGAGTCGATGTCCGTGCCCGGCGCGGTGAAGTAGAAGCGGTGGAAGGAGATCCACACCGTGTAGACCAGCGGGACCGCGAAGACCACCACGAGGAACAGCACGTACGGCGACACGAACAGCGCGCCGGCCCGCGACAGACCGCGCCGTGCCTTGCCGCGAGGAGCGGGTGCACTCGTGCCCATGGCGCGGGGCGCCGCATCCAGGTTCACACTCATGACGGGTCCCCGTACTCGTTCAGCAGGTGGGTGATCTCGGACGACGCGTTGCGCAGCCCCGCGTCCGTGGACTCGCGGCCGAACACCACCGACTTCGTCCACTCGTCGCGGAAGGCCTGCCAGATGTCGATGGAGCCCGGGACGTTCGGCACCTCGACGACGCGCTCCGCCTGGTCGGCGAAGGCCTTGTACATGGGGTTCTTCGCGAAGTAGGCGGGGTACTTGGCGGTCAGGTCCTCGCGCATCGGCATCTGCCCGGTGGCCTCCAGGAACTTCCCGTCCTGGGCGGCGGAGGTGGCGAACTTCAGCACGTCCCAGGCGGTGGCCCGGTTCTCGCACGAGCTGAACATCGCCGCGGACTTCTCGTCGCTGAAGGAGTGCTTGCCGCTCCCGCCGTCGGCGGTCGGCACCGGTGCCACACCGATGTCCACGTTGTCCTTGTACGCGGCCACAGCCCACGGGCCCACGGTCGCCATGGCGGCCTTGCCGTCGTTGAGAGAGTCGCCCGGGTACTGCTCCTGGGGCGCCAGCTTCTCCGCGTACAGCGTGCGCCAGAACGCCGCGACCTGCCGTCCCGCCGCCGAGTCGAACTGGGGCCTGCCGTTCTCGATCAGCTGCCTGCCGCCGCTCTGCGCGGCGAACGCCGGGTAGAAGTCGTACCAGGGCTGGAAGAAGTCACTGCTCGGCGAGGGCCATATCGCCGCCTTCGCGGCACCGCTGCGCACGAGCTTCCGGGAGGTGTCGAGGAAGTCCTTGTACGTGGCGAGCTTCGGGTGCTCGGGATCGAGGCCGGCCTTCGCGAACAGCTTCTTGTTGTAGAGGATCATGACCGGGTTGCTCTTCCACGGCAGCTGGTAGAAACCGCCGTCGGTCGAGCGGTACTGGTCGGTGAGGGCGCCGCCGCGCTCGGAGATGTACGACTCGCCGTCCGGGAAGTCGCTCAGGGAGACGAGGCCGTTCTGCTTCTGGAAGGTCGGCACGGCCGCCGGCGAGGTGTTGAAGGCGAGACAGGCCGTCGTCCCCGCGATGATCGAGGCGCTGATGGCCTCCTCGGAGGTCTTGCCCGCCGGGATCTGCTGCGCGGTGACGTGCTGGCCGGGATGGTCCTTGTTCCAGGCGGCGACCATCGCCCTGCCCCACTGCACCTCCTGCGCGTTGTTGGAAAGCCAGACCGTGATCGGGCCGCGCGCCTCGGCGGCGGCGGCCGGATCGGGAGCCGACCGGCCGCAGGCCGTCGCCGTGCCCGCGAGAGCGAGCACGAGCAGCGCGTACGCCGTTCTCCTCAGCATGATTGATCTCCGAACTGTTCACGCACGGCCTCGTCGCCGCGCGGAATTCCCGGTCGGCGCGAGCACGACCGGTCGATGGCCCCCGTTACGTCACGGGCGGGGCGCGGGCCCCATCGACGCACGCGGCACGAACTGCGCCGGAGGCAGCCGCACATGGTCGGCGGCGCCCTCGGCGACGACCGCGTCGAGCGCGCGCGCCGCCGCCTCGCCCCAGCCCCGGGCATCCGCACGGGCGGAGGCGAGCGGCGGGAAGCTGTACCGCGTCAGGGGAGCGTCGTCGTAGCCGACCAGCGACAACTGGCCGGGCACCCGGATACCCAGCTCCTGGGCGACCGAGAGCCCCGCCATGGCGGCGAGGTCGTTGCCGTAGACGATCGCGGTCGGCGGCTCGGCCGAGGCCAGCAGCCGCCTGGTCGCCTGCGCACCGCCCTCGGGCGTGAACCCGCCGGGCAGTACGGGCCCTTCGGGCAGGCCGAGCGCGCGCAGGGTCTGCTCCCACGCGGTCCGGCGCCGGTGGGCGTGCAGCAGTTCCTGCGGCCCCTCGACGTGGGCGATGCGCCGGTGACCCAGTTCCGCGAGATGCCGGACGGCGGCCGTGTAGGCCGGCTCGTCGTCCAGACTCACCGCGGTCAGGCCGTCACCCCACTCGGGCTGACCGACCACCACGGCCGGAAGACCGAGCTCCCGCAGCAGCGCGGGACGCGGATCGTCGCGCCGCAGGTCGGTGAGGAAGACCCCGTCCACCTGCTGCTCCGAGGCGAGCCGCCGGTAGACGCCCTGCTCCTGGTCCGGCGCGGTCACATGGATCATGAGCCCGTCACCGCGCTGCCCGATCACGGCCTCGACACCGGCGATGAACGCCGGGAAGAAGGGATCGGCGCCGACCTGCTCCGCGTCGCGGGCCAGGACGAGCCCGAAGGCGCCGGCCTTGCCGAGCGAGAGGGCCCGCGCCTGACGGCTGGGGGTCCAGCCGAGCTCCCGGCTCGCCGCGAGGATCCGCAGCTTCGTCTCCTCGGCGACACCGGGCCGGTCGTTCAGTGCGAAGGAGACCGTGGCGCGTGAGACACCGGCACGCCGGGCGACATCCGCGATGGTGGGCTTGCGTGCCATGTGCCTGGACTTCCTTGCCGGTGGGCCGAAGACGACAGGTCTTCAAACCGGTTTGACTGCTCGAACGGGGTCAACCAAACCGGTTTGGAAAGAGGCCGTCAAGAGGCGGGAGCATGTGACCCGCGTCACCGGTCCCTGGTCAGGACAGCGAGGCGAGCCCTTCGCGGGTCACCTCGATGTGCTGGGTCATGTTGTGCCGGAGCGCCAGCTCCAGACACTGTTCCCAGCGGGCGCGGGCCGCCTCGCGGTCCCCGAAATGGAGGTGGGTGCGGGCCATGGAGGCCAGGCAGTCGGCCGTGCCGCCCGGGTCGCGCATCTCCCGCCGGATGGACAGGGCCTCCGTCTGCGCCTTCAACGCCGCCTCCCTGTCGCCCAGTTTCCGCAGGGAGTCCCCGAGGTTGGTGAGCGAGGTGGCCAGGAAGACCCCGTGGCGCTGCTCGCGCAGCATGCGGATGACCTTCCGGTGGTACGTCGCGGCGAGCGCGTGGTCCCCCAGCAGGTCATGGGCTTCCGCGATCCGGTTCAGCGCCAGCGCCTCACTGCGGTCACTGGCCGAGCGGCGGTACAGCTCGTAGGACCGTTCGGCGAGGACCAGCCCCTGCGCACCGTCCCCGGACTGGGTGTGCACCGCCGCCATGTTGCCGAGGATGGAGGCCTGGGCCAGTGTGTCCCCGGCCTCGGTGAAGAAACCCAGGGCCGCGCGCAGATGCTCCAGGCACTCCGCGTTGCGCGAGGCCATTCCGTGGGCGACGGCGAACCGGCGATGCAGCCACGCCCGGCCGAGCATGTCCTCGTGGGCCACCGCGATCTCCATGGCCTGGCGCAGGCACGCGTCCCACTCACCGGTCCACCAGTGGGTGGTGGCATAGCCGAACAGCCCGGTGGCCAGACGCCAGGCGATGTCGGAGCGCCCGATGCGCCCGGCCCGGCCGATCGCCTCCCGGATCGTGGGCAGTTCGTTCCTGGTCCACTCGATGGCCTGGGCGTCCTCAGTGAAGCGCGGCAGGTCCGGGCTCGCGGGCCCGTCGAGCGGTGGCGGCGACTGCGTCTCGTGGCTGGCCAGGGCGCTGGCCGCGACCACGGCGCGGGCGTACCAGGTGAGCATCCGGACGACCGCGGCCTCCCGCTCCGGCGCGGGCTCCTCCTCCGCCGCGCGCCCGGCCGCGTACTCGCCCAGGAGATCGTGGAGCGCGTACCGGCCCGGCTCCGGGCTGTGCACCAGGTTCGCGTCCACCAGCAGCTCCAGGGCGGCCGCCGCGTCGCCCTCCGGCACCCCCAGCAGTGCCGCGGCCGACCCGACGCTGAACGTGTGCGGCTTCCACACCCCGAGCAGCCGGAACGTCCGCGCCGCCGCCTGCTCCGGCGCGTTGCCGCTGTCGCGTATCGCGAGGTAGCTCATGTCGAAGGTGTCCTGCACGGCGACCGCGCCCATCGCCAGCGCCCGCAGCCGGCCGGAGGTCGGGGTGAGCCGCTCCGCCAGCAGCTCCAGCGGCCAGGAGGGGCGGGAGGCCAGCCGGCCGCCGACGATCCGCAGAGCCAGCGGAAGACCGCCGCACGCCGCCAGGATGCCGGCCAGCGCCGCCGGTTCGCGCTCGATCCGGGCGGCGCCGCACAACCGGGACAACAGTGCCAACTGCTCGTCGGGGCGTAGGGGGTGAAGGGGCATCAGCTCCACGCCGGGCAGCTCGGCCAGCAGGTGGCGGCTGGTGACGAGGACCGCGCTCGGGCCGTGGGGTGGCAGCAGCGGGACGACCTGCGCCGCGTCCCGGGCGTTGTCCAGGACCAGCAGCACACGACGGCCGGCCACCGCCGACCGGAACAGGGCGGCCCGGTCGTCCGTGTCGTCCGGCAGTGCGGCCGGCCGCGCCCCGAGGTCGCCCAGGAGCCGGGCGAGCAGATCGTGGGCGCTGCGCGGTCCGCCGCTGCTGAACCCGCGCAGGTCCGCGTAGAGGGTGCCGTCGGGAAACTCCTCCCGCACCAGGCGCGCGGCCTGCACGGCGAGAGCGGTCTTGCCGATGCCGCCCATCCCGGAGACGACGACCGGCCGCAGGGGATCGGGTGCGTCCCCGGCTTTCCGGGCCGGCCCGGCCGCCGCCCGGCGCAGCAGCGCCACCAGAGCGGCCGCCTCCGTGTCCCTGCCGGTGAACTCCGGTACGGACGACGGGATCTGGTACGGGGCCCGTGGCGCGACGGCGACGTCACCGACGGCCGGTGCCGGGGTGCCGGGAGGTGCGGGGGAGTCCTCCCCGTTGAGCAGTTCCTCGTACGTCCGGCGGACGGTGGCGCCGGGTTCCGTGCCCAGCTCCTCCACGAGTTCCCGGCGCAGGGTGTGGAAGACCTCGTACGCCTCGGCCTGGCGCCCCGTCCGGTGCAGGGCGACCATGAGCTGGCGGTGCAGTTCCTCGCGCAACGGGTTCTCCGCGGCCAGGACGCCGAGTTCATCGAGGATCTCGCGGTGGTGCCCGAGGCGGAGGCCGGCGTCGAAGGCCCACTCGCGGACCTGGAGGCGCAGCTGATCGAGCTGGTGGACGCGCAGCGACGGCGCCCGCTGGTCGCGGAACCCGGGCAGGTCGGACAGCGGCGCGCCGCGCCACAGAGCCAGTGCCGCCGCGCTCTCCTCTCGGACCGTGGGCCAGTCGCCCGCCTGATGGGCGAGGCCCGCGGCACGCGCTCGGGCCTCGAACACCTCGATGTCCAGGTCCCCTTCGGCCACGAGCAGCTGGTAGCCGGGCGGTACGGTCCGCAGGCGGTCGTCGCCGGCCGGGGAGAGGATGCGGCGCAGCCGGGTCGCGTGGTTGGCGAAGGAGGCCCCGGCGCTGGAGGGGAGGTGCTCGCCCCACATGGCGTCCATGAGGGTGTCCTTGGACACCACCCGGTTCGGCGCGAGCAGCAGGGTGGCCAGCAGCACCCGGACCTTGAGTCCGGTGACCGGCCGCAGCGCCACCCCGTCGTCGACCACCAGCGGCCCGAGCAGTCCGAACCTCAGCACCACGTCCCCCACCAGCGTCAACGGTCGGTATCTCTATGGACGAGGGACCGGCTGGGGAACATCGTAAGCCGTGCGGAGACGTGAAAACGGCACGCCGGGGGCGGGTGCGGGCACACCCCCGTGCTGCCCGCACCCGCCGCGCGATCGTCAGCGCGGGGACGGCGGATGCGCGGAGCAGCCGGGGTCCCGTTCCTGGTGTCGATCACTGTGCCGGGGCACGCCAACGGCGCACCAACGTGCCGCCAACGGCCGGTGCCCGGCCGTGGTGGGCTCAGCCGCTCAGCCGCTCAGCCGCTCAGCCGGGAGGGCGCCGGAGCGTGACGCGTCGGACTGCGCGGGAATCCGGGCCCGTGCCCGCGCGAGCAGACCCGCCGGATCGGGGTCCGCCTGGAGGGAGGCGAGGACCATGCCCCACCACTGCTCCAGCCGTTCGGTCCAGCCCCACTTGCCGGGCATCTCGTCGGTGAGGGTGCAGTGCCCGTAGAACCCGCAGACGAGCGCCACGGCGGCCGCGGACGGCTCGACCCCTTCGGCGAGTTCGCCCCGCGTCCGGGCCTGGGCGAGGAGCCGGGCACAGGCCAGCGCCCAGGCGTTGAACGGTGTCGGCACGGGAGCCTCGATGGCGCGGCGCTCCGCCCACAGCCGTGCGCCGGCCCGCGCCAGGACGTCCTCGCTGAGGGACTGGGCGACGCGGAAGCTGAGGACGACCAGCTTCTCCAGCGGTGGGACTCCGGGCGCGGCGTAGGCGGCGGCGAGCTGCGGCCAGGTGGCGAACTGCGCGCGGACGACGGCCAGCGCGAGCTTCTCCTTGCTGGAGTAATGGAAATAGATGGCCCCGCTCGTCTTTCCCGAGTGGTCGCTTATGTCATTGACACTCGTTCCCGCATATCCCCGTTCGACGAATAGATGTGCCGCCGATTCCAGCAGCACTTTGCGGGTTGCGCGCGCTCTGTCCTGCACTTGTTCCACCTTCGCTCATACGTGCTGGCGCCGCGACGTGAAAGTCCATTCCGCCCCCTCGATGGAGGGTGCAGTCGCATCGCGCGAAGATCTTATTATTCATCGTCCGGCCGTGTGTGTGGGTGGCTCCGTCCAATCCGTCGTCAGGTCGGAAGAATCGTTTCGGGGAGTACGCGGGTCATGGCCCCGTCCGCGACCGGAACCCCCTCCGAATGCGCCGCCCACCAGGGCGTTCGGCGCCTTCACCGGTGCGATGTCACCGTCCCGGCCGGGGTGCCCCGCGAACTCCTTCGACGCATCACCGGGATTTTCGGTGCACTCGAATTGGTGATTGCGAAATGCGAAGCCGCCAAATTAACGTAACGACCATGATGTTTCGGACGGGCTGATCCTGAGGGTCCAAGTCCGCCGCGGTGCACTCAGCGGTTCCGGTCAGGCCGCAGCAGCCGCGAGACGACGCCCGCGTCCGATACCTCCCTTCCACAGGTGTGCCTCCCGGCACGCGTCTGCGCCCTTCTGCCGAACCGGTCGGCGCAGCCTTCGAGAACGGCGGTTACATGACAGCTCATCGAATCCTCTCCTGGTCCCCGTCCGCCATCGTCTTCGACTGCGACGGCACGCTGATGGACACGGAAAGGCACTGGCAGGACGCCCGCACCATCACCTTCCGGCTGTTCGGGCTCACCCCTCCCGCAGGGTTCGCCGACCGGGCGAAGGGCGTCCACTACACGGAATGCGGCGCCCTCATGGCCCAGGAGACCGGTAAACCGGAACTGGTGGACGAGCTGGCCGGCACGCTGCTGAGCACCTTCACCACGCTGGTCGAGGAGGACCCGGTGACGATGCCGGGGGCCGCCGCGCTGGTCCGGCTGGCCGCCCGCCACCGTCCGCTCGCGGTGGCGAGCAACTGCCCCCGGGTCACGGTGGAGTCGTGCCTCGACCGCGCCGGACTCCTCAGCTGCTTCGAGCACATCGTGGTCGCGGACGTGGAGGTGCGGCCGAAACCGGAACCGGACGTCTACAGAGTCGCCGCCCGCCTCTGCGGCGTACCGCCCGAGGAGGCCCTTGCCGTGGAGGACTCGCTGACCGGGATGGAGTCGGCCCGCCGGGCGGGCCTCCGCGTCATCGGCCTCGGGACACGCCCGTCGGGCCCGGAGGCGGACCGGGCCGACCTGTGGGTCGGGAGCCTCGCCGACCCGGACCTGCTCAGCTGGGCCCGTAGCCGCCTCGGTGCGTAACGGGTGTTCCGGACCCATGCTCAGTCGCCGGCGAGATGGGGTGCCAGCGACCGCACCGTGCCGAGGGCGGAGGCGAAGAACAGTGCGATGCCCACGGCACCCGGGTCCGGCACTCCGGTCGCGCGCTCGCCCAGGTAGCTGGCGCGCCCCATCCGCGCCGCCTGCGAGGCCGTCTCGCGCACACCCCGCCACGCCTCCTCCGCAGCCGCGGCCAGGGCGTCGGCGGCCGGTGCCTGCCCGGCCGCCCGCAGCGCGTCGGCGGCCGGTGCCAGCGCGTCGACCAGCGTCTTGTCGCCGGGCGAGGCGTCGCCCACCCGCCGGATGGCCGCCAGGCCCTCGGCGGCACCTTCGGCGAGCGCCCTCGTCGTCAGCTCCGGCCCCGGGCCGGCGGCCCGGCCGAGCGCCTGGAACAGCAGGCCGAACAGCGGGCCGCTGGTTCCGCCGACCTCGTCGAGGAAGGCCGTGGCCATGGCGCCGAGATACTGCGCCGGGCCCGCCGACGCGTCCAACCGGTCGAGCAGCGGACCGGCGGCCCGGACGCCGGCGGCGAGATTGGCACCGAAGTCCCCGTCCCCCGCCCGCTGGTCGAGCGCGGTCAGCTCGGCCTCGGTGGCGTCGACCGACTCCGCGAAGTGCCCCGCCCAGTCGCGGGTCCGTGTGCCGTCGAGTGCGTTGCTCATGGGCCCTCCTCGTACGTCCGTCGCGTGGCGCGGACCGGTCACCACCGTAGTGCCGCGGTGTGCACCGGTGCGTCGTAGAGCTCCAGGGCGGCCCGGTCGGCGGCCATGAGGGTGAGCGAGAACCCCCGCATGTCCAGCGCCGTGACGTAGTCACCGACCAGTTGCCGCGCGAGCCGTACTCCCCGGGCGTCGAGTACCCGTCCCAGCTCGCCGAAGACGCCGTACAACTCCAGCGGGGTGACCGAACCGAGCCCGTTGACGAGGGCCACGACGGGCTCCTCGGGACCGGGCCGCACCGCGTCGAGCAGAGCCTCCGTCATCCCCTGGACCAGCTCACCCACGGCTCCCTGCGCCCGGGTGCGGGCGGCGCGCTCGCCGTGGATTCCGACGCCGTACTCCAGCTCGCCGGGCGGCAGGACGAACGCGGGCTCACCGGTGGCCGGTGCGTGGTGGGCGGCGGAGGCGACGGCGAGCGTACGGCACCGGCCCGCCAGGCCCGTGCCCAGCTTCACCAGCTGGTCGAGCCCCATGCCGGTGTCCGCGGCGGCGCCCAGCACCTTCTCCAGCAGCACCGTGGCACCCGTACCGCGCCGGCCGGCGGCGATGTCCTCGGAGTCGGTCGCGAGATCGTCGTCGACGAGGACCCGCGCACAGGCGATCCCCGCGTCGGCGAGGCGCTCGGCCGCGATGCCGAAGTTGATCCGGTCGCCCGTGTAGTTCTTGACGATGTGCAGCACGCCCTCGGGCCGCGCCACCGCGCGCGACGCCCGGAAGATCTGCCGGTTGTGCGGCGAGGCGAAGACCCTTCCGGGACACGCGGCATCCAGCATGCCCGCGCCGACGTACCCGGCATGCAGCGGCTCGTGCCCGGACCCGCCCCCCGACAGCAGCCCGACCCGCCGCGTGGGAGCGGTGTGCCGGGCGGTGACATATCCATCCGCCGGTTCGTACCGCACCAGATCCGCGTGCGCACGGGCGAAACCGGACAGTGCGGCGGTGACGAGCTCCCCGGCGCCGTTCTCGAAGTACCTGGCCATAAGCCGCACCCATCCCGTCCCTGGCGGTGGGCCGTACGAGCCGACCCGGACGATAATCCCATGGTGCAGGTAACGGTCCGCATGCGGCAACTCGCACAGGGTGCCGTCTGCCGCTGCGATGCGAGGAGAGGGCGAAGCCTGCCGCAGCGAGACGACCTTCTCAGTTCTCGCCGATGCGACGCAGCGAGCGGTCGAGGACGGTCACCAACAGGAACAGGACACTGGCGGCGAGCATGAACCAGGCCAGGTGGTGCAGCCCGCCGGTGTCGGCGCGTTGGCCGAAGAAGGCACCGTTGGCGGCCGACGCGGTGATCGCGCCGAGGTAGCCGAAGGTTCGCAGCAGCCCGGCGGAGGAACCGATGCGGTCGCTGTCGGCCTGGTGGTATACGGCGTTCTGGAGGGCGAGGCCGTTCAGACCCTGCGGGATACCGAGGACGACCATCACGGCCGGCAGCATCCACACCGGGCTGCCGGTGCTCAGCAGGAGCACCAGGGCGCAGGCCGCGATCTGCCCCACGCCGCCCACCACGAGCTTCCCCCGCACAGCCTGCTTCCGCCCCGTGAGCGTGGAGACGACGATCGCCGTGGCGAACAGGGGCAGTTGGACCAGCCCGGCCTGGGACGCGGACAGCCCGCGGCCCTGCTCGGTCCACTGGGTGAACCCGTACAGGAAGGCGTAGGTGACGACGTAACAGAGCAGTGCGCGGCTGTAGGTGGCGACGAGCGGCAGGTTCCCGCCGAGCACGCGTACGTCGATGAACGGCTCCGCCGTACGCAGCTCGCGCCGGATGAAACCGGCACCGGCCGCGAGGGCGAGCGCCAGCAGACACCAGGCGCCGCTGTCGATGTCCATCAGGAAGAGCAGCAGGCACAGCAGCGCCACGGCGAACAAGCCCATCCCCGGCAGGTCGAGGCTCCGCAGCGGATGGCCGCCGTCCGTGCGGCCCGTCCCGGGCAGCGCCGGGATGCGGCGCGCGCCCAGGTACAGGCCGAGGAGCGACAGCGGGATGTTGACGGCCAGCGTGGCGCGCCAGCCGCCGACACCGACGAGCAGTCCGCCGAGGCTGGGGCCGACGACGGCGATGGTCTGGGTGGTGACGGCGAGCGCGGTCAGCACCGCGGCCGGGCTCTCCTCCCCGGTCCGCCGCGCCTCGCTGCGGATGAGGTACATCGCGGCCGGATAGCCGGCGCAGGTGCCGAAGCCGAGCAGGACCCGAGCGGCGATGAGCACACCCAGATCGGGCGCCAGCATCCCGACGACCCCGGCGGCCCCGGTCAGCGCGGCCCCGGTCAGGAACAGCCGCCGGGGCCCGAACAGGTCGATCAGCCGGCCCATCACCGGCTGGCCTATCGCGGTGGCCAGATACAGGGCGGAGATCAGCCAGGCCGTCCGGGCGGGCGGTGCGCCGAAGGCAGCCCCGATGGGGACCAGGGACACGGAGATGATCGAGGAGTTGACCGGGTTGAGCGCCGCCCCCGTCATCATCGGGGCGAGGAGCCGCCGGTCGAAACCGTTCGCCGGCTCCTGGTCCCGCCCGCGGCGCCACCGTCGGACTGCGCGTGTCAGGGCCGTACTCACGCGTTGACGATCCGCTCCAGCACGGCGGTCGCGGCGAGCAGGGTGCGGCGCTCCTCCTCCGTGCACTGCTCCTCCAGGGTCCGGGCGAGCCAGCCCTCACCGGCGCGCCGGCGGTCCTCCAGGAACGCGTGGCCGCTCTCGGTCACGTGGACCAGCTGGCGGCGGCCGTCCTCGGGGTCGCGGCGGCGGTCGGCCAGGCCGCGCTCGACGAGAGCGCCGACGGTGCTCGCCACGGACTGGTGCCGGACGCCCTCGGCGGCGGCCAGGTCGACGACCGACGCCTCGCCGTCCTTGTCGAGGCGACTGAGGACGGAGGTCTGGGAGGGCGTGAGCTCGGCACGGTCGTACGTCTCGCGCAGACGCCGCCGCAGCCGGCTGTACACCACGCGGACCTCGTGCGCCGCGTGCGCGGCCGTCTCGGAGACGGCCTGTTCGTTCTCGGTCATGTGTACAGCCTAAAGTGCGCAGCTTGGCCTGCGCAATTAAGCCTGTGGGTCACGGATGCGTGCTCACCACCGGATTCAGCCGTTCCCGCCGCTCTCGCCGGGCGGCCCGTCGAGGACGGTGGGGACGTACTCCAGCAGCTGGAGCCGGCCGTCGAAGACGCGGCTCTCCACGAGATCGAGGCGTACGTCGGGGTACGCGTCGAAGATCCTCTCGCGACCGGTGGCACCGGTGATCACGGGAAAGAGCACGACCCGGAAGCGGTCCACGAGACCGGCCTTCAGCAGCGACCTGCACAGAGTGAGGCTGCCGAGGGTCCGCAGGGGCCGCGTCCCGCTCTTCTTCATCTCCCGCACGGTCTCGACGGCGTCACCCCGGACGAGCTCGGTGTGCTGCCAGGCCAGAGGCGCTTCGAGGGTGGACGAGAAGACGACCTTGGGCAGGGCGTTCAGCTCGGCGAAGCCGGGGTCGTCGGCCATCTGCGCGGCGAACCCCGACATCAGCCGGTAGGTCGTGGCGCCCATCAGGCTGACGTGCTGCTTCTCGCTCTCGCTGTTGATCCAGGAGAGGTATTCGGGCCCCTCCATGCCCCAGAACCCGGGCCAGCCCTCAGCGGACGCGTATCCGTCGAGCGAGATGATGAAGTCCACCATGAGGCTTGTCATCGCACTGTCCCTTCACGATTGGCGGGTGTCCCAGTGGTGACCTCCGCCGGCGCGCAAACTCATCGCCGGCCGGATGTCCATGCTCCACGGCCGGTCTGCCGATCGGGCGCTGCGACACTCGTCTGCCAGGTGTCGTCCAGCAGGGCGAACAGCAAGCGTCTCCGCGACAGGTCGATGTGCAGGACGACGATGACGACGTCGTCACCGACCTCGAAATCCTCCGGCCCGGCGGCCGGACGGACACCGGGGACCTCTGTGACACCGAGATGCTCACTGAAGGGAGCCAACCCCTCGATCCCGTCCCCGACATCGACGAACACGCCAATGGGACACACCTTTGTCACCGTCCCGCGCAGTACGTGGCCCGCTTCGGTGCGGTAGGCGAACGCCCTCAGCGGATCGGGTTGCAGGGCGCACAGGGACAGCCTGGCCTCAGCGTTGTGGGTGTCGAAACCGAGGAACTCGCACGTGACACGCTGTCCCACCCGGACGACGTCCTCGGGGCGGTCGAGGCGCCGCCACGACAGCTCGGGCACGGTGAGGAATCCGACGCCGGGAAAAACGGGATGCCACGGCCCCTCGTCCAGCGCGACGAAGACCCCGAACCTCTCGATCGCCGCGACGGTGCCCGTGAGTATCTCGCCGCTGTGCAGTGATTCCAGAAAGGTCCACAATTCGGGGCTCTCGGCCTGCCAGTCCATGTGGATCACCCTGGCACGACGTGGCGGCGGTGCGCCATGTCCCGCGACCACCGATGTCAGTGTCCGTTCGTACGATCACGCCATGTCCGATGCCTTTACGGTCCTGTGGACCCAAGACGTGTGCCGTGCGCTGCGCAAGGCGGGCCGGACGGGCCAACGCCCGCCGGTCGCCTTCAGCGGTGTGCACTCCTCGTTGCCCAGGTGGGCGGGCGCGAACACCGGGGACACGGTGTACGCGCTGCACGTCAACCAGCGCCAGGTGTACGTGGTGAGCCAACTGCGCGTGACCGACAGGGAACGGGGCGTCTGCTGCGGCACGCCTCCCGCCACCTGGAAGGACCCCGCCCATCCGGGTCACGACGACTGGTCCATGCTCGGCTCCGACGGCTGCGGCGCCGAGCCGGTGCATGTGGCCGCGACGCCCGTACGCTTCGACGTGCCGGTCCCCGGCGACCTCCTCGCCCAACTGACCTGGCAGAACCGCCGGGGACGGACACGCGTACTGAAGTACGTGGTGGACGGCCGCCTGGAGAACTCGATCAGCCTGCAGGGGTTCTACCGGCTGACGCCGGAGTCGGCTGCCGCGTTGCACGGAGTCGTGGCCGGAGAGCAGGGGTGAGGGCGGGCCGACGACTCACGGGCGCCCTACTGTGGGTGGGCACCGCGGCCCACAGCCGGTGGGGCGCACGCTGTCAACGGGGAAGGTTCTGTGCCCATGGAGTACTTCTGCTACCACCGAGACCGGCCGGGCTCCCGCGCCCTGCGTGAAGAACTGATCGAGGAGCACTGGTCCTACATGGACCGGTACGTGAAGGAACTCATCGCCCGGGGGCCGACCTTCGCCGCTGACGGTGAGACGCCCACCGGAAGCGTGCACATCGTCGACCTCCCCGATGCGGCCGCCGTCCGCGCGTTCGCCTTCGACGAGCCCAACTACCAGGCCGGTGCCTACCGGGACGTGCTGATCCGCCGGTGGCGCAACGTGCTGGGCCGCACCATGTGGCAGTACCCCGGAGATCCGGAAGCGGGCAACCGCTACCTTGTGCTCGGCCTGGGCGAAGGCGCCGCCGCCGACCTCGATCTGCCGCCCGCCCGGGACGAGTTGATCGCGTACGGGCCGCTGCTGGCCGACGACGGCGAGACCTGGCTCGGCACGGCCGTGCTGCTCGCGGCCGCGAGCAGGGACGAGGCACGTGCCGTCCTCACCGCGGACCGGTACGCGGACATCGAGGTCCACGACTGGGACTTCGGCGGGCGCCCGTGAACGAGGGAGCGGCGGGCCGGGCGAACGCCCTTCTCGCGACTGCTGGTTCCGCCTGATGCCCCGGCAACCGAGTCCGGGACCGACGGACTCGGTTGCCGGGACTCATGTCAGGCCGGTTCCTCGACGGGGTGTTCCTCGACGGAGCGGGAGTCGGTGAGGCTGAGCGCACCGCCGGCCGCGACGAGCCCGACGACGATGGCGAGCAGCGCGTAGGTGATCCGCTCACCGTGGAAGAACGAGGACACAAGGTCGCTGCTCCACACACCGGCGGGGAGCTGCGTGGTGACCAGCGCGGCGATCAGCGTGCCGACCACGGCGGTGCCGACGCTGGTGCCGACCTCCTGGGCGGTGTCGTTCAGGGCGGCGGCGATCGAGGTGCGGTTGCTCGGCATGGCGTCGACGAGGGCGACCGCGCAGATCGTCATCACGGTGCGCAGGCCCACGGTCATGAGCACCATGCACACCGCGATGACCGCGTAACCGTGCTCGACGCCCCAGGAGAGGCCGGCGAGCGACCCCGCCAGACAGGCCGCGCCCACCAGGCAGGCGATGCGGTGGCCGAACCGGCGGGCCAGCCACTCGGACAGCGGCGTGGCCATCAGCATCGTCACGATGATCGGCAGGTTGGCCAGGCCGGCCCGTACCGGGCTCCACCCGTACGCGTACTGGAAGTGCAGGATCAGGCCGAACATCACGCTGGCCATCGCGATGGACGTCCCGATCTGCGCGATGGTGGCGCCGCGGACGGTGCCGTTGGAGAAGACGCGCAGGTCGAGCATGGGCGCCTCGCTGCGCCGCTCGTGCCGGACGAACGCGAACCCGGCCACCAGGGCGCCCACGACCGACGCCAGGGTGATCGCGGAGAGCCAGCCGTGCTCGACGCCGCTGGTCAGCGAGTAGCAGGCGAGGCCGATGGCGGCGACGCTCAGGGCTGCCCCCGGCACGTCGAGCCGGTCCTTGGTCAGGTCCTCCGGCCGGTCGGCGGGTACGCCGAGCCGGACGCCGATGCACGCGATCAACGCGATCGGGGCGTTGACGATGAGCAGCCATTCCCACCGCACGTGCGCCAGCGCCGTACCGCCCAGCAGCGGGCCCAGGACGAAGCCGGACATGCCGACGATGATCATGACGGTCATCGCGCGCATCCGCAGCGCCTTGTCGTCGAACAGGCGGAAGACCAGCGAGTTCGTGATCGGTGCCATCGCCGCGGCGGCCACGCCGAGCGCGGCCCGCAGGGCGATCAGCTCGCCCGCGGTGCTGACGAGGACGACGCACAGGCTGAGGGCGCCGAAGACGCCGAGCCCGATCAGGAGCACCCGGCGGCGTCCGAGCCGGTCCGCCATGGACCCGGCGGTGAGCAGAAGGCCACCGAATGTCAGCGAGTAGGCACCGGTCACCCACTGCAGCGCGGTCGTCCCGCTGCCGAGGTCGCGGCCGATGGTGGGCAGAGCGATCGACAACAGCGTGTTGTCGACCATCTCGACGAAGAAGGCCAGGCACAGGGCGGCCAGGGGTATCCAGGCGGCTCGCAGGGAGGGATAGGCGCGAGGCCCGGTTCGGGGCGGGGCGGTAGTCATGGCGCGGTCCTTTCGATCGAACATCGTTCGGCTATCGAACGCCGTACGATGCGCTACGATAGAACAGCGTTCGATGAGATGCAAAGAGCGAGAGGGAGAGGCCATGGCACAGCAGCGGCGCCGCACCGACGGAGGACGCCGCCGGGCTTCGCACTCGATGGAGTCGGTGCTCACCGAGGCGGTGGCCCTGCTCGACGAGGCGGGCGCGCCCGCGCTGACGTTCCGCGCGCTCGCGCAGCGCCTGGGCGGCGGTGTCGCCAGCATCTACTGGTACGTCGCGAGCAAGGACGAGCTGCTGGACCGTGCCACCGATCACGTGGTGGGCGCGGTGCTCGCCGACATCGAGAAGCTGCAGCTCGGCGAAGACCCCATCGACAACCTCCGCGCGATGGCCGTCGCCCTGTTCGACGCGATCGTGGAACGGCCCTGGCTCGCCGCGTACTTCATGCGCAACACCGAGCTCCAGAGCAATTCGCTGCGCCTGTACGAGAAGCTCGGCCGGCAGACGCTGCGCCTGAAGCTCGACGCGCGTCAGCGGTTCCACGCGGTGTCCGCGATCGTCGGGGTCGTCGTCGGTTCCGCCGTCGACATCGGGCAGGAGCCGCCGCAGGAGATCCTCGACGGCGCTGTGGACCGGGACGAGTACCTCGGCCGCTTCGCCCGGACCTGGCGTGAACTCGACCCGGAGGACTTCCCCTTCGTGCACGAGATCGTCGACGAGTTCGACGGCCACGACGACGTCGACCAGTTCCGCTCCGCACTGGATCTCACGCTGGCCGGGCTGCGGCTGCAGGCGGGGGCGTAACCCGCCGGGGCACCGCGCGGTCAGTGGCCCTTACGGCGCTGCGCGTCGAACCGCCGCAGCACCCGTACCGCGCGCCATGCGCCGGCGGCCGCTCCGAGCGCCGCGCCGCAGGTCAGCACGGGGTGCCGGGCCGGTCCGGAGATGCCGAGCGCCACGACCAGGGCAAAGGTCACGGCGAACACCGTCGCGGCCAGCACGGAGGCGGTGACGAGGGCGAAAACGATCTCCACCGTCATCGCGTCCTTCTCCCACCGCGACTCCCGCCCCATGTCCATGCCGCAAGTCTGCCATCGCTGCCCCGGCCCGGGGCAGAGACCGGCTGCGGTTGCCTCAGCCCACGGCCTTCTTGACGAGCACGGTGATCTGCTCCTCGACGGCGGCGCTCATGTCCGTCAGGGCGTAGGCCGCCGGCCACATCACGCCGTCGTCGAGCGCCGCCTGGTCGCTGAAGCCCAGCGTGGCGTAACGGGACTTGAACTTCTCCGCGCTCTGGAAGTGGCAGACGACCTTGCCGTCCCTGGCGTACGCCGGCATGCCGTACCAGAGCTTGGGCGCGAGCTGGGGAGCGGCTTCCTTGATGATCTTGTGGACGCGCTCGGCGAGGGCGCGGTCGCCGTCCCGCATCTCGGCGATCTTCGCGAGGACGTCCTGCTCCGCGGCGGCATCCTTCTCCGCACGGGAAGCGCCGCGCCGGGAGGCCGCCTTCTTCTCCTCGTTCGCGTGCTCCTTCATCGCGGCCCGCTCGTCGGCGCTGAATCCGCTGTAGTTCTCGGTGGACTTCGTGGATGCCATGGCTGGGTTCCTCTCGTACGGAAAAGGGCGGGGAAGCGGGATGGTGGTCAGGCCCGGTCGGTGTCGGTGGACGCGGTGGGCTCCCAGGCGAAACCGTCCGGGTCGGTGAAGGCGTGGCCGGTGCTGCCGAGAACGACGTGATGGGCGCTGCTGTCGTCGTCGGCGACGCCGAGGTCCTTGGCCAGGGCGCGGCGCTTGTACAGGGCGAGCTTCACGGGGTCGGAGCCGCCGGGGGTGAACTCGGCGTACTTCCCGCCGAAGCTCTTGCCGACGGTGAGCCCATGATCGGCGTAGAACTGCTTGGTGGCCTTCACGTCCTGGACGCCGATCAGCAGCACGACCTCGTCGATCTCGCGGGTCGCGGGGCCGGTGTCCTTCTTGGCCGAGGTGGCGACCTTCCAGATCGTCCCGTCCGGGGCCTGTACGACGCCGCCGTAGCCCCACAGCGACTTGACGGCCGGCTTCAGGACCGTGGCGCCGGCCTCCACCGCGGCAGCGACGAAGCCGTCGACGGTGGCCGGTCCGGACACGGTCAGCGCGAGGGTGAAGGCGCGGAAGCCGGTGCCGGGCAGGTCATCCGAGGCCCGCAGCCGGATGTACGTGTCCACGCCGAAGGCGCGGTAGAAGTGGCGGGCCGCCTCGATGTCTGCCACCTCGAGGGTGACGGAGGAGAGGGAGCTCGTGGCGTTGGTGGCGGTGTTGGTTTCCATGAACATCACGCTAGAGGCCTTCCTGGTGCCGGGGCTTCTTGATTCCTGACCGCTCTCGCCACCTGCTGCGCGACACATGCCGGCATCCCCTCGATGCCGTCCGCCGCGAGGCCGCGGAACGCCTCGGGCGTCATGCCCACCAGCTCGGCGAAACGGGTGACGAAGATCCCCGGCGTCGCGCAGCCGACGGCGGAGCAGACGGCGTCGACGCCGAGATCGCCGCGCAGCAGCAGCGTCGCGCGGTCCATGCGACGCGCCGTCAGATAGGCGTACGGGGACTGCCCGTAGGTGGCCCGGAACGCCCGGCCGAGCAGCCCGGCGGGCAGGTCCGCCCCGCGTGCGAGCGCCACCACGTCCAGCGGCTTCGCGTACTCGCGGTCGATCCGGTCACGTATGCGGCGCAGCCGCTTCGCATCGGTCAGGCGCTGCGGCTCGACGGGCGTACGCCCCCGCGCGGTACTGCGTGTCTGTGAGATGTCCATGCCGAGCAGGCTAGGTACGCCCCGGCGGGCCGTGCTTCTCGATTCCTGACTGACCCCGCCGTGCCCGTCGCTCTCGTCAGGCGGTCTGCCGTTTCCGGGAGGCGTAGGCGCGGGACTTGTTGCGGTTGCCGCACACCCTCATGGAGCACCAGCGGCGGCTGCGGTTCTTCGAGATGTCCCAGAACGCCCATGCGCAGGTGTGCTCCGCGCAGCGCTTGAGCCGGGTCGCGTCGCCGGTGGTGGTGAGTTCGTTCCAGGCGATCGCGAGGGAGGCCAGAGGCTCGCGTTCCGGGGCGAGACCCGGGGCGACGGCGAGCGCACCCCGCGCTGTGATCAGCACAGGGTGCGCGGCGAGCACCCGGTCGGCCGCGGCGAGCAGTTCCGGGTCGGGGGTGTCGCCCACGTGCGCGCCCAGTTCCTCCCGGAGCCCCGCGCGCAGGGCGAGGTAGTCCGCGTGGACGTCCGCCGCGATCCCGGTCGTCCCGTCGAGCAGGCCGCGGCCCGCGAGCCAGGCGGACAGCCCGGCGGGGGTGGCGATCGCGTCGCTCGCTTCTTCCACGTCGACCGTGTTGACGAAGGCTTCGACCAGGACGGCCGAGGCCGGTTGCTCCAGCACGTGTCACCCCTTCCCGTCCTCCCACTCTACCGCCTAACCGTTTTACCGGTTGCGCGGTGACGGTGGCGTCAGGCAGAGTGCTTTCACCGGCTAACGCTTTAGCCGGTGAGATTCCGTGCAGCTGAGCCGACCAGGGGGATGGCCATGACCACAACCGCGCCCGGACAAGCGGACGTCGGCGGGATACCGGGGACGGCCGCCACGCGACGAACCGGGGACTCCGGGCGCCGTAACATCGCCGTCCTGGTCGCCTTCACCGCCGCGACCAATCTCGCGGACGGTGTGATGAAGATGGCGCTGCCGCTGCTCGCCGCCCAGCTCACCCGCTCGCCCGCGCAGGTCACCGCCGTCTCGCTGACCCTCACGCTGCCCTGGCTGCTCATCGCCCTGCACATCGGCGTCCTCGTCGACCGCTTCGACCGCCGCCGGCTGCTCTGGGCCGCGAACGGCATGCGCCTGGCCGCGATGGGCTGGCTCACCGGCTCGGCCGTGTCCGGCGGCATCACGCTCACCGAACTCTTCGCCGCCGGCGCGATCCTCGGCGTCGCCGATGTGGCCGCCTCCACCTCGGCCTCCGCCCTGGTCCCGGCCGCGGTGCCGCCGGCCGGGCGTGAACGCGCCAACGCCTGGATGGTGGGTGCCGAGACCGTGGGCCAGGAGTTCGCCGGCCCCTTCGTCGGAGGGCTGCTCCTGGCCGCCGGAACCAGCCTTGCCCTGGGCGTCATAGGCGTCTCCTACGCCCTCGCCGCCCTCGCCCTGCTCCTCCTCGTGGGCCGCTTCCGTCCCGCGCCCCCTGCCCCCGGCGCGGCCCCGGCGTCGGTCAACAGCCGCATCGCCGAGGGCGTGCGATTCCTCTGGGACGACCGCCTGCTGCGCACCCTCTCGGTGATCGTCGCCGTCCTCTCCGCCGTCTGGGGCGCCTGGCTGGCCCTCATGCCGCTCTACGCCCAGCGGACCATGGGGCTCGGATCCAGGGAGTACGGCATCCTGCTCAGCGCTCTCGGGGTCGGCGGGCTGGTGGGCGCGCTGACGGTGACCTGGGTGAACCGGGTCCTCGGCGCCCGCCGCGCGATGTTCGCCGACCTGATCGGCACCATCGCGATGGTGGCCCTGCCCGCGCTCACCACGAGCCTCTGGGCGGTTGCGGCCGGCGCCTTCCTCGGCGGCATGGGCGGCACCCTCTGGTCGGTCAACGCCCGCACCCTCACCCAGCAGCGGGTCCCCGACGAGATGCTCGGCCGCTACGGAGCGGCGTCCCGCCTCTTCAACTTCGGCGCCATGCCGCTGGGCGCAGCCCTGGTGGGCCTCCTGGCCGAACTGGGCGGCA
This sequence comes from Streptomyces sp. col6, assembly GCF_008042035.1. Classification (GTDB taxonomy): domain Bacteria; phylum Actinomycetota; class Actinomycetes; order Streptomycetales; family Streptomycetaceae; genus Streptomyces. The sequence continues at coordinate 268,268 of NZ_RDBL01000009.1, read as the reverse complement.
TGCGCCTCGCGTTCGGGCTCTTCGCGGCAGCGACGGCGCTCACCCCGGTGCTGTTCGTCAGGAACGTCCCCAGGTCCGTGTCGCCGTCGCACCGGTGACGGCCCGTTGTCAGTGGTCCGGTCCACCATGGGCGGGACAGTTCACTTCGAGGGTTGGGGGCATCATGCCGGTCACGAACGAGCAGGTGGCGGGACATGCGTTCCTGCGACCGCTGTACGAGGACGAGTACTTCCCCGATCACGTCCTCGACGAGGGCAGGACGATCCTGCTCCGGCTGTGTGAACGGATCGAGGCGGAACAGCCGTCGGATCTGAAGGCCCTGTACGTGCTCACCCGGGCCGCGACGGAGGAGTTCAACGACCTGGAGGCGAAGTTCGAGGCGGCCGGGAGCGAGATCGAGACCGTGGCGCGGGAGGAGATCGCGGAGGACTTCTGGTTCATCGCCTCGGCCTACGGGTTCGAGGACGCGGACGCGGAGGAGCTGATCGCCACCCGGGACTGGTGAGGCGCGGTCAGCCGGCCGGAGGCCGATGACGACCGGCCGGCCGGGTCGGTCCGCCGGCTCGTCACGGCCGCCGGACGACCGGTTCGCCCGACCATGTCGCGCCCTCCTCCAGCGGGGCGGGAAGGGGAGTGATCCCGAGCAGGCCGGTGGTCGCCTCCGCGGCGATGCGCTGCCACCGGCGGGCGTCGCGGATCATGGTGTGGCCCCCGATGGGCATGCGGAGGCCGTAGGCACGGGCACCGGCGGACTGGGCGCGGGAGAGGTACGACCAGGTGTCGGAAGCCCGGGTGATGCGGTCGCTCTCGTCGTGGAGGGCGACGACGGCGCGGCCGCTCAGGTGGGCGGCCGGTTCGTGCGGCGGGCACCAGGGGGCGAGGGCCACCACGCCCCTGACCTGGGGGTCGGCGGCCGCCCGCAGTGCCGCCCTGCCGCCCATGGAGTGGCCGACGAGCACGACGGGAACGGGGCCCGTGGCCTCGTACAGTTCGCTCAGCGCGCGACGGGTGTCCGCGACCGGATGGGCGTTCCCGCCGTTCCAGCCGCGGTGGCGGTAGCGGACGTGGCCCACGAAGACGTCCTCGTCGGCGAGGGCCCGCAGGATGGCCGTGGCGAAGGGCCGCATGCGCAGAGCGGGCAGGTTGAGGACCGCCGGAGGTTCCAGCGACTCGGAGCGGCCTCCGTGCAGCAGAAGAACCGCGGCCCGCGCGCGCCGCATCGGGCGTTGGCCGCGGACGGGCCGGAGAGCGGCGTTCCCGTCGGTGCCGTTCGACTGGTCGGGGAGAGTCATTTCCTGTTCCCTACATGCGTCTCGCGTGGCGTCCCGGCGGCGCTGCCTGAGGACGAAGTGGCTGCTCACCGCACGGGAACATGGTGCCCCGGAAGCCGCCGTCGAACCGCGTCGCCCGCCCGTACGCGCGGCCAGGAGCGGGTAGGCCGCGCAGGCAAGGGCGACGTACCCGCAGCGGTGGGTGGCCGGTCCGGACGTTCGCCGATGCGCGGGGGCCGAGCGGCCGCTGATCAGTAGCGGTCCGGTCGCTGACGCTACGATCTGACGCGAGGTCTGGATCAAGTCCGGGAGTGAGCGGAATGACAGCCACCGACGCCACCGAGCAGGAGCTGAGCATCGGCGAGGTCGCCGAGCGAACCGGACTGAGCGTGCACGCCCTGCGCTTCTACGAGCGCGAAGACCTGCTCGTCGGGCCGGTCCGGCGCACGTCGGGCGGCCGACGGCGCTACACCCCCTTCGATGTCGAATGGCTGCTGATCTGCGTCAAGCTCCGCGAATCCGGGATGCCCCTCGCCGACCTCCGGCACTTCGCCGAACTGGTCCGCCGCGGACCGGGCAACGAGGCGGAGCGCCTTCGACTGCTCGACGGGCACCGACAGCGCGTCGAGGCGCAGATCCAGGCGCTGGAGGAGTGCCGGTCCGTCATCGCCTGGAAGGTCGGCGTCTACGAAGAACACCTCGCCCGGGGCGCGGCCGGCGGGCTCTGGGACCCGACCCCCTGAGGCGGGCGCCGACCACGCCGGGAGCCGCCCCGGAGACTCCCTTGACCTCAATTCGGCTTGAGGTTTTACGGTGATCGCATTCCGTTGATCACGAGGGGGGCACATGAGCACGACGCTCAGGGAGTACTCGCAGAAGGAGCTGGCCGCCCAGCCCATCGGGGCATGGGCGGGCATGGCGAGCAGGCTGGTGGTCGGAGCCCTTCGCGAGCAGTTGGCGGTGGAGGACCTCACACAGCCGCATTGGTGGACGCTCAATCACGTGGCCGGGGAACCGGGTACGTGGACCCGCGCGGCGCTGGCCGTACGGCTGGCGAAGTGGGACGACCTCGGTACCGACTTCGACAAGGTCTTCGACGACCTCGTGGACCGGGGCTGGCTGGCGGAGGACAGGGGACTCATGACGCTGACCGAGGCGGGGGAGGACGGGCGCATCCGGGCCGGGGACCGCAATCTGCGCGTGCACCAGCAGGTGCACGAAGGCGTCGGCACGGCCGACTTCGCAACCACGATCAACGTGCTGCGCCGCATGGTCGCCAACCTCGGTGGCGACGGCAACCTGCCGGACTGACAAGTCGTCACGGGCCATCGCCCGCACGGCACCGCGACATGAACGCAGGTGAGCCACCGCGCCCGCCGGGCGAGTGGTGATGCGCCGTCGTGGCTGAGGAGGTGGTTCACCCGCACGGTCCGGGGACCCGCACCTCAGGGCAGAGGGACACGGATGACCGGCTCGAAGGGGTGCTTGTTGTACCCGCTCCGGACGTTGCGGCACCCCTCCGCCTCGCACATATGGAACTCATCGACCTTGCCGCGTCCGGTCTTGCCTTTCAGCCAGGTCTTCTCGTCGGCTGTGAGAGGGCGGTGCCTCTCTTCGGAATCGCAGGTATAGCAGTACATGATTCCAGGCTTCACATGACCTCCCGGGCCATTCGAGCGGACAGCCCACCGATTCTAGAGAAGTCGATGGAGGCCACGAAAGAGTCCGTTCGGTCGTATGTGGCGCAATAATTCCGGTGCCATGGGCCTTGGATGAAAAGTAGTTAAATCATTTCGTCGGGAGTTTCCCGCGTGTACCGGCAGGTTCTCGGGGAACGGCTCTGAGGCAAGGTCCGCAACCGGAGTCGACTCGGGAGAACGAACGTGACAGACGCGCAGGACTGCATTCAGCAGGTCAGAGACGACCTCGAAGCCGGCATAGGGCACTACATGGTGGCCGTCGCGAGCACGCTGCTGGACGAGGGTCTGCCCGTGGCCGGGATCTCGGCGTTCGGAGCCTATGACGACGACACCCAGGACGAGTTCGGTGCGGACGTGGAAGGAAGCGTGGAGTTCACCGGTGCCTTCAGGCGGACGATGTTCGGCGAGGGCCGGGACGCGGGCCTTCTGTGGTGCGGTGTGTCGGGCTGGTGTTTCTTCCGTGTCCCCGAAGGCTCCGGCCAGGGCCTCATCGAATCCGCCCGGTGGATGGGTGGCGGACTGACCCCCGAACCCGGCCGGGTGGCCGCGTTCTTCTCCGAGGTGCAACTGGATCCGGATTTCGCGGGCAGCGAGGACCGGCCCTTCTACCGCGCCGCGCACAGGGAGCCGCAGGCGTTGCTGGAACGGCTCGCGGTGTTCGCCACGGACGACGGTGCGGCCGGGCCGTCGTCCTACGAGGAACGGTTCGCCGGCCTGCGTGCCGACGCGTACCGGACGAGGGCGGTGAGCGCCCTGACAGCGGGGCAGCAGGAGATCGTCGAAGTAGCCTTCCGCCGGGGAGAACTGCGAGCACTGCAGGCGTTTCTGGAGTACGGGGAGGGAACGGCGCCCCCGGGCGAGTTGCGGGAGCTTTCGCGAAGACTGGCGTCGGACGTGTCCCTGAGGGCGCGGCGCGGGAGGGCAGGAGTCGACGAGCACTGCGAGGCCTTCATCCGTGCGAGCGAGCAATGCTAGCCGCGCGAGGGGCGAGTCGGCGCTCGACTCGGTTCCGGGGAACGCTGTTCGCGCCGCGCACCCGCCACCCGCTCGGCTTCGCCCGGGTGACGCCGGGTCGGCGTCGGGCGTACCCCCGCGCGTCACTGCGAAGACGAGCGCGCTCTCCCGCCGGGACCTCGCCCACCGGCTGGGACGGGCTCCCTGAGAAGGAGGCCGTGCGACCGGCTCCCGCTCCGGTCGCGTACGGGTCCTTCCGGACCGGGGGCGGGGCTTTGGATCCCGGCCCTGGCCGCTCCCGCGCCGCCGGTCCGGACGTAGACCTCCTGCACCGTGGTCGGGTCGGCCGCATGGTCTGCGCCGGCGCCCTACGGGCCGACTCCAGGAGCGTCGGAGACTCGACCGGGCCCGCGTCGCTGGGGAAGCCGGCGAGCGCACGCCCCGGGCCGGCTCATCCCGGCCCCGCATCGGAGGAGCGGTCCGACGCCGGCCATACGTAGGGCAGGTCGTCCGGTACGTGAGGGAAGCGGTCGCGGTAGTGCTCCGGGTCCTTGCGGACCAGCGCCGACTGGTGGCTCCGGTGGAAGTCCGTCGTACCCAGCCACTGCGGTAGATCTCCGTCCGCGCCGAGCCGGTCCTGGGACCGGACCGTTACGGCGGCCCGGTGGGCCCGGAAGTCCCGTACCAGGGTGTCCGCGCAGGTGTCGGCGCGCCCCTCGGCCGTCCAGACCGCGCAGATGTCCAGCCCGTACCGGACCAACGCCTCCTCGTACCCCGCCCACATACGGACCGCCGGATGCCGGCGCCACCCGTACCCCGGCACGGTCAGTCCGCGGAACACCTGCAGGGCCTCCACCCGCTGCTTGCCCAGTCGTCTGGGGTCCAGGACGCGGGCCGACTCCGTGAAATCCGGAAACGGAAGGAATGTCTGCATGAAGCCTGTCTACGCGTGTGCGTCGCGTGCCGCTCCCCACGCGGAGCTACGCGTCCGCCACCAGGTCCGGGTCCCGGCAGCCGAGCGGCCCCGTCGTTCGCAAAAGGTGACGCGGCGGCGATGAGCGGCCCCGTCGTCCGCGAAACGTGACGCGGCGGCGAGGCGCGGGGCGATACTGATCGTGACGGCTGTCTCCACGGGCGGGTCCGCAGGGGCCCGGCCGGCCGGCGGCCACTGACCTGTGTCGATGTTCCCGAGGAGGGCCGTTCATGACCACGGCGAAAGACCTGTTCATCATCGCCATGGACCCGGACCACTCCGTCGGGCAGGGCGACCTCTCGCTCGCTCTGGCGGGAGCCGAGCTGATCGATCTCGCCGGAGCGGGCGCGGTCGTCGTGGACGGCGACCGCATCGTGCCGGGCGAGTCCCCGGCGCCGGACGACCGGCTCCTGCGGGAAGCAGCCGGCGGGCTTGTTCCGCAGGCACCCCACGAGCCGGTGGAGGACTGGCTCTGGCGACGCGGCCGGGACCTCGCGGCCACCTATCAGGCCGCCCTGGAGGAGGACGGCGAGCTGACGCGCAAGCGAACCGGCCGGCTTTCCCTCGGAGCGGAGCGCGTGCAGCCGGCCGATACGCCCACGGGGAGGCGCGCCGCCGAGCGCTGGGCGGAGAAGGAGCCCGTCCTCGCCGCCCTGGCCTCGGCCGTCGGCGTCGACGGCGCACGACTCGGCGACGAGCCCGGCTTCGAGGACGAGGCGGTGACGACCGTGATGGCCGCCGTCCACGACGCGGTGATGGAGCTGGAAGCCGTACGCCAGCGGCGCACGATCGAGAACGCCGCCTTCGCCAACGTCTGGCGCGGCCCCTGAGCCGCAGCGGGAGCGAACGGGGCTGACGGGGCCCCGGCAGCCCCGGACATGCCGCGCAGACGGGTACCGCACCGCCAGAAGCGTGGGCCGACTGGGCCGATCGCGTGAGCGGGGGCCCGGCACCACGCCCACCGAGCAGGAATCAGCGGATTCTGGCTTCGGTTCGCGGCGGAAGTGGTGGTGGGCAGATGACCGGAAGCATGGCGAGACCGGCAGCGCCCGACCGTGCCGCGCGACGCGCGCGCGGCGCCCCCCATGCGGGAGGGGCGGTGAGAACGGTCCCGGGGCCCACCGATCACGTCGTGGTCGTCGGCGCGGGGCTCTCCGGCCTCTCCTGCGCGCTCCACCTGCTCGGCGCCGGACGCCGGGTCACGGTCGTCGAGCGGGACGCCGGGCCGGGCGGCAGAGCCGGACGCCTGGACCTCGGCGGCTTCCAGCTGGACACCGGGCCGACCGTGCTGACCATGCCCCACCTGGCGGACGAGGCCTTCGCCGCCGTGGGCGACAGCCTGTACGCACGCGTGGAACTGATCGCCCTGGACCCCGCCTACCGGGCGAACTTCGCCGACGGGAGCACACTCGACGTCCACACCGACGGCGAGGCGATGGAGGAGGAGGTCCGGCGCTTCGCCGGACCGACCCAGGCCGCGGGCTACCGCAGACTCCGCACATGGCTGGAGCGGCTCCACCGGGCGCAGATGCGGCGGTTCATCGACGCCAACTTCGACTCCCCCTTCCAGCTGCTCCACCCGGATCTGGCCCGGCTGGCGGCGCTCGGCGGCTTCGGGCGCCTCGACCGCCGCATCGGCCGCTTCCTCTCCGACCCCCGGCTGCGCCGTGTCTTCACCTTCCAGGCCCTGTACGCCGGAGTCGCCCCCGCGCGGGCGCTCGCGGCGTACGCCGTGATCGCCTACATGGACACCGTGGCCGGCGTCTGGTTCCCCAAGGGCGGCATGCACGCGCTCCCTCGCGCGATGGCCGATGCCGCGCGCGACGCCGGTGCCGATCTGCGGTGGTCGGCCGAGGTGAACACCCTGGAACGGCGGGCCGGCCGGGTACGGGCCGTGCACCTGGCGACCGGGGAGCGGATCGCCTGCGACGCGGTGGTGCTCTCCTGCGAACTGCCCTCCGCCTACCGGCTCATGGGACGCTCACCGCGCCGCCCGGTCCGGCTGCGCCACGCGCCTTCGGCGGTGGTCCTCCACGCCGGCACCGACCGCACGTGGCCCGGCCTCGCCCACCACACACTGTCGTTCGGCACCGCGTGGGAACGGACCTTCGACGAGCTCACCCGCACCGGACGGCTGATGAGCGACCCGTCGCTGCTCATCACCCGCCCCACGGCCCACGATCCCGCCCTGGCACCGCCCGGCAAGCACCTGCACTACGTACTGGCTCCCTGCCCGAACACCGAAGTGGGCCCCTCCACCACCGCCTGGCGGACCCTCGGACCCCGCTACCGCGACGACCTGGCCGCGACCCTGGAACGCCGTGGCCTGGAGCACTTCCGGGACAGCGTCCAGGAGGAGTTGCTCGTGACACCCCTCGACTGGGCCGCCCAGGGGCACGCGGCGGGCAGCCCCTTCTCGGTCTCCCACACGTTCGCCCAGACCGGTCCGTTCAGGCCCCGCAACCTCGTGAGCGGCCTGGACAACGTCGTACTGGCCGGGTGCGGCACCACTCCGGGTGTGGGGGTGCCGACCGTGCTCATCAGCGGAAAGCTCGCCGCGGCGCGCGTCGTGGGCAGCAGCCGCCGCACCCCGTCCGCCGCGCCGGTCCGCCACGCCGCGCCCGCCGCCCTCGCGGGAGGTGTCCATGACCCGTCGTGAACTCGACGCCGCAGGCATCACCGACCCCACACTGCGCGCCGCCTACGCACACTGCCGGCAGCTCAACGCCCGGCACGGCAGAACCTACTTCCTGGCCGCCCGGCTGCTGCCGGTGGAGCGCCGCTCCGCGGTCCACGCGCTGTACGGCTTCGCCCGCTGGGCGGACGACATCGTCGACGATCTCGACCGCCGGCTGACGGGGCCCGCGCGCGACCGGCTGCTGCGACGCCTGGAGGCCGACCTGGCACACGGCCTGCGTGCGGGCGGCGGCGACGAACCTGTGGTGCGTGCCGTCGCCGACACGGCCGCCCGCTACGCCATCGACCACAGCCTGTTCGCCGACTTCATGGTCTCCATGCGCAGCGACCTGAGCGTCACCGACTATCCCGCCTACTCCGACCTCCTCGCCTACATGCACGGCTCCGCCGCGGTCATCGGACTGCAGATACTGCCGGTGCTCGGCACGACCGGGCCCCGGGAGGAGGCGGCGCCGCACGCGGCGGCTCTCGGCGTGGCCTTCCAGCTCACCAACTTCCTCCGGGACGTGGGCGAGGACCTGGACCGGGGCCGGGTCTACCTCCCTGCCGACCTGCTCGCCGCCCACGGCGTGGACCGGGCGCTGCTGGAGTGGAGCCGGCGAACGGGACGGCGCGACCGCCGGATCCGTGCCGCCCTGATCGCGGCCGAAGCCCTGACGCGGGGCGTGTACCGGGAGGCGGAGCCGGGCATCGCGATACTCGATCCGCAGGTGCGCCCCTGCATCCGCACCGCGTTCACTCTGTACGGCGGCATCCTCGACGCGATCGCCGGCCAGGACTACGCCGTGCTGCACCGCCGGGCCGTGGTGTCCCGCGGGCGCCGTGCGACGACAGCCGCGTACGGAGCCCTGCGCACCGTGGGAGCGCGCTGCCGCGCCCGCGCCGGGGCCGGTGTTCCGGCGGGAGGGCGGGGGCAGTGACGGACCATGAGCACCGGGCCCGCTGGACACCGCCGTTGCGCCGGCGCCGGGGGCCCGGCTGGGCGTCGCAGACGCCCACCTGGCAGGCGGCCCGCCCCGCCCTGATCTCCGCAGCGCTCGAACGCGCCTCGGCGCGCCCCTCCGGCAACTGGTTCGTCGTGGGAGCCTCCCGGGACGTGCGGGCCGGCGGAGGCCCGTACGGCAGGACCGTCGGCGGTGTCGAAGTGGTGCTGTGGCGCTCGGACAAGGGCGAACCGCATGCCGGGCCGGGCGTCTGCCCCCATCTGGGCGCCCCGCTGCGCGACAGCCGGGTGGTGTGCGGCACGCTGGTGTGCCACTGGCACGGACTCGCGCTCGACGGCCGCCCGTACGCCGGCTGGAAGCCGTACCCCGTGCACGACGACGGAGTGCTGCTGTGGGTGCGGCTGGACGGGGTCGGGGGCGAAGTACCCACCGAACGCCCGGACGTGGTGGACCGTCCCGCGCCGGGCACCGCGCTGGAGGCCGTGTTCACCGCGGTCGGCCGCTGCGAACCGCAGGATGTCGTGGCCAACCGGCTCGACCCCTGGCACGGATCGTGGTTCCACCCCTACTCGTTCGCGGACCTGACGGTGAAGCGGGCGCCGACGGGGGACGAGGACGACGATGCCTTCGTCGTGGACGTCTCCTTCCGGGTGACGGCCCGTCTGGTCGTGCCGGTACGAGCCGAGTTCACCGCACCCGGTCCGCGTACGGTCCTTATGCGCATCACCGAGGGGGAGGGCGCCTCCTCGGTGGTGGAGACCCATGCCACGCCGCTCACTGCCGCCCACGCCGTACGACCGAGGACGGCGGTGGTCGAGGCTGTCGTCGCCGCGTCGGACCGCAGGGGCTTCGCCCTGGCACGGGCCGCCGCCCCCGTGCTGCGGCCGTTGATGCGCCGCACCGCCGGCCGTCTGTGGCGCGACGACCTCGCCTACGCGGAGCGGCGGTGGTCCCTGCGCAGCACGGGCCGGTTCCCCGGGTGACCCGGCCGCGGCGCCGGCGTCAGCGCGCCGCGAGGCGGCCGAGTGCGCGCAGCAACGACGAGCGCCCTGCCCGGGGCACCGTCCACAGCACCTGGCCCCGCACGTTCCAGTCGGCGAGCAGGGCGTTGGCGGCCAGGAACCCCGTGGTGGCGGCGCGTTCCATCAGCGCCACGGGGAGGTCGCAGCGCACCGAGTCACCGGCGAGGGTCAGCCAGCGGTGCGGTCCGCGTACCGTGGGGCGCCGGTGATACGAGCCGACGGGAAACAGCGGGCAGTCGGACCGCCACTCGTGCCGGGCGTCCACCACCCGGGCCCGCCGGGTCTCCGGGTACACCTCGTGCAACTGGCCGGCGAGCCGCGCCTCCACCTCACCGCGTGCCGCACCGCCGTCGACGGCGTACGCGTGCAGCTCCACCACCGAACCACCGCTGCGCGCCGCCCAACGGGCGGCCTCGTCCTCGTAGCGTTCCAGAACGCTGATGTTGTCCAGGCCTCCGTAACCGCTGGTGCCGAGGAACGCGGCGCGGCCGGGGTCGACGGGGCGGTCGAGCCAGAGCCGTGAGACGAGGAACGGCGGCGCCGTGCGCAGAGCGGCGATGTCATCGCGCCACGCCGGGGCACCCAGCCCAGGCGACCCGGCCACGAGTCGGCGCAGCCCCCGTGCGTCGAGGGCGAGGACGACCGCGTCGTACGGCCGTACGACGGAGTCCGTACGTACCTCGGCTCCCGCACCGTCCCCGGGCCGCACCCCGCGCACCGGCGTTCCGGTCAGGATCTCCGCCCCCAGGCTCTGGAGGTAGTCGCCCAGCGGCTCCCAGAGACACTGCGGGAACGGGGCGTCGGGCACGTCGAAGAGCAGCCCCTCGGCCGACCCGAGGAAGTAGATGTGGAACATGAGCACGAGTTCCGCCGCCGACAAGGTGCGGGGATCGGCGAAGAAGCTGCGCGAGAACACCTCGAACGCCAGATGGTGGGCCGCCTTCGGAAAGCGGACCCGTTCGAGGAAGGCCGTCGCACCGATCGAGTCGAAGCGCTCGTAGACCTGCGGTACGCGCACATCCAGGAGAGGCAGCGCCGCCCCGGGATTCATCGCGGCGAGATCGCGCCAGCCGAACGTCGGGCTCAGGGCGGCGAATCCGAGGGCGCTCAGCGGCGGTGTCCGGGGGACACGGGCGAAACTGTCCGTGAGTCCGCCGCTGTGGCGCAGGGGATAGTCCGGCAGGGGCGTGAGCCGGGCGAGGGCGGGATCGGTGCGCCGCAGGAGACCGCGCAGGTTGTAGTACTGACGGAAGAAGGCGTGAAAGCCACGGCTCATGGTCGCCGTGGAGCCGTCGGCCAGGCGGGTGCGCCACCCGCTCACCCGGCCGCCGAGCGCTTCCCCTTGCTCGTACAGCGTGACACGCGCACCGCGCTCGGCCAGCGCGGTCGCGGCGGCCAGACCGGCGATGCCGCCCCCGATCACGGCCACCGCCGGCGCATCCTCGCGGGAGAACCGGCTACGGCCCTCCGCGGGCATCAGCACCTCGGCCTTGCGGTCACGGCCGCGCCGGGCCGCGAGCGGGCGGGCGGTCACCGGGAGTGCCCCGCGCCGACGCGGGTGCCGTTGCCCGCCAGGAACGTATGCACGATGCCCGTCTGCCACCCCGCTGCCGGGGCGACCCGCACACCGGTGAACCCGGCGCGCGAGAGGCGGCCGGCGAAGGCCGGGGCCGTGTCGAAACCGAGCACGCTGCGCCACAGGTGCCGGTACAGAGCGCGGTCCCCGGTGAGCGTCCCCAGCGGGAGGATCACGCCCTGGCACACCGCAGTCCAGAGCGAACGGTGGACGACCGAACCGCTCAGGCTGTACTCATGCACGGCCAGTCTCCCGCCGGGCCGCAGCCGGTCGCGGACGGCTGCCAGGACCCGGTCCGGATCCGTGACGTTGCGGAACAGATAGGCGGCGAAGACCGCGTCGAAAGGCCCTTCCCGCAGGTCGGGCAGCTGCTCGGCGCTGCGGTGCAGGAAGCGCACCTGAGCCGGCCAGCGCTTGGCGCGGGCGCGACGGAGCATGCCGGCCGACGCGTCGACGGCGGTGATGCGGGCGAGCGGCGCGGCCCGCAGCAGGGCGCGGGTGGAGGCACCGGTCCCACAGCCGAGATCCAGCACATGCAACCCCGCCCCCGCCCGCGGCAGTTGCAGCCGGCGCGCCGAACGGGCCAGATCGGCCCGGTAGCCGGGATTCAGAGCGGTGAGGAGATCGTAGGCGGGGGCGGCTTCGTCGAAGGCGTCCGCCAGGTCGCGGTCGTGGAGCAGATCCATCAACGGCTCCTTTCGCGAGGGGCAACGGTGACCGGCGCCGGCTGCGGGCGGCGGCGCAGAAAGGGAAGCTCCACGGCGGTGCGCAGCATCGGGCCCACGGGACAGCGCAGTCCGATGCCCCATTCCTCCCACGGAGTGGTGGCGCCGTCCAGGAAGCGCAGCAGACGCGGCGCGGGTGTGTGCCGGAACAGCCCGGTGAAGAAGGCGGGGCCGTCGATCCGGCCGGTGTCCAGGGCCCGCAGCAGCACCGCGTCCATCGCCAGCGCCCGCCGGCCATGGGCGGGCGGCACGGCCGCCCGCCCCGCGCGGACACCGGCCGCGACGGCCCGGCTCTGGCGCTGCACCGCGGCGAAGGTGTACCCCGTCGCCGGCCGGGTGGCGCCGCCCGCGGCGCCGATACGGAAGACGCGGCGCCCCACCCTGCGCGGGAACCGCCCGTCGGTCATCGGGATGACGCCCTGCTCCACCGCCTCGACGCTCCAGGCCCCCAGCCCCAGGACCTCCCGGCTGTAGTGGTCCAGCGCCGCGTCGTACGCGTCGGTGTCCAGCGGAGTACGGGAGAACTGCGTGTACTCCACGAGCGCCCGGTCCGGGGCCAGCGGCAGCACATAACCGAAGGCCAGCCCATGACGGGGCTGCGGCACCCGGAAGTCCATCAGGTCCGCCACCTCCGGATCGAAACGGTCCCCGGCCGTGCGGACGAACCAGCCCCGGAAATGCTGAAGCAACCGCGTACGGGCCGACGGCAGGGCGGCCACGGGCCGCGAGTCGAAGACCAGACGGGCCCGCAGCCTCAACGCCCCGCCGTCGGGCCCCGTACACAGCACCTCCGCCCCGTCGCCCTCCTCGCGCACCGCGCCCGCCGTCGCCCGCACCACCCGCGCCCCGGGGCTCCGCGCCAGCCGGGCGTGGACCAGCCGCTCGAACCGTTCGGAGCGCAGCATGCGGTACCGCAACGGGAACGGAGCGACCGTCACGGCGCCCCCGTCGGCGCCGTGCACCCGCAGACGCGTCCACGAGGCTTCCACCGCCTCCTCGAAGTCCCCCGGGCCCTCCTCCCAGTAGCACCACGTGCGTCCGGGCGGCCGCAGCGGTCCGTCCGGAGCCTCGACGACCGTCACCGTGGCGGTGCCGTCCACCGCCAGCCGGTGCGCCAGGCTGAGCCCGGCCGCGCCACCGCCCACGACGACCACGTCCGAAGCGATGTCGGGGCGTCGGCTCACCGGGCGGGCCGTTCCGCCAGCACCTCACGGGCGGCGCGCGTGCCCGAGGCCAGCGCCCCCTGCACCGACCCGGTGGCGCGATGGTCGCCGCAGACATGGCGCCCCGGAGCGAACCGGGTCGTACGGCTCAGCGGCCAGGGCGGCGGCATCGCGGGCAGAGCCCCCTCGACGGTGTACGCGGCGATCTGCTGCCAGCCGCTCGTGTCGGTGTCGTACAGCTCGGCCAGACGCCGGAGCACGTCGTCCGCCCTGCCCGGCCCGTCCCCGCCGAGCACGGAGGTGGAGACCAGAGCTCTGCCACGGGGCGCGTAGGTGCGGGCGACCTCGCTGAGCACACAGGTGTTCAGTACGAGCCCCGTGCTGTCCACGACCAGAGTCGGTTCGGCGAACGGCGTGCCCGGCGCCGCGTGATAGTACGTGGTGACGGTCCGCCCGGCCGGTGTGGCCAGGCCGGGCAGCAGCCGGGACGCGGCCGCCGCGTCCGTCGCCACGACGACGGCGCTCGCGGGCAGCTCCCGGCCGTCGGCCAGCAGCACCCCCTCCGCCGTCAGCCCGGCGATCGGGGTCTCCAGACGCAGAACGCCTGCGGGCAGCCCCTCGGCGAGCTGCGCGGGTACGGCCCCGATACCCGCGGCGGGCAGACAGAGCGTTCCTCGCACCATGCTCCGCCAGACCAGCCGGAAGAACCGCGCCGACGTCTCCAGCCGGTCCTCGAGAAAGACACCGGACAGGAAAGGACGCAGGAGCTCGGCCGTCACCCCGTCCGACAGCCCCGCCGCGGCCAGTTCGTCCGCGGTACTGCGGTCCGGGCGCCGTTTGGGCAGCCGAGCGGGCAGGAGGGCGTCGCGCGCGGTGAGTACCGTCAGCGCGACCAGGTCGCGAGGCGGCACGGACCGCCTCAGCAGCAGCTCCGCGCCCGCGGCCGGCCGCCGCGTCGGATCCATGACCCGCACCGAGCCGGTCGCCGTACGCGCCACGAACCCGGGCGTGAAGGGCCGCAGCCGCAGAGCGGGCAGGTCCAACCGCCGCTTCACCTGCGGGTACGAGGTGTTGAACACCTGGAAGCCGCGGTCCAGCAGGAACCCGTCCCGCCGGTCCGTACGCATCCGGCCGCCCACGGCGTCGGACGCTTCCAGCAGCGCCACCCGCCGTCCGGACCGGCACAGATCCAGCGCACAGGCCAGTCCGGCGAGACCCGCCCCGACGACGATGACGTCCGGAGCCGGGCGGTGCTGAAGAGTCATCTCACTCCTTCGTTGGCGCGCACCATCTGTACACGCGCCCGCCGAAGGCTCGCCGCACGGCACGCCGACGGCCCCGCGATCTCAGGGAGAGCGGTTCAGAAGCGTCCGTACGCGCTCATGGAGTGTGCCGAGGCCCTGGATGCCTTGTTGAAGTTCTCGCTGGTGGACGAAGACGGCCAGGTCGAGCACGACATGGGCGAAGCAGTGGGCGAGGACGCCGGGGCCCGCGACCCGCGCGCCCGCGTCGAAGAGCATCCGCAACGCCTCGGGGGTGATGTCGGGCGCGCTCAGAAGCGTCGCGTAGTCGAAGACCCTGGTGCCGCTGCCCAGCGCCTCGATGTCGAGGACCGCGCTCACCCGGTCCGACTGGATCAGGATGCTTCCGGGGCGGAAGTCGCCGTGGACCAGGTCGCCGGTGGGCAGGGTGACGGGGCCGTGGGCGGAGAGGAGGCGTGCGCACGCGTCGACGAGGGCCTGCCCGGCCGGGCCGGTCGCCGCCGCCTGCGCCCACAGCCCCGCACTCCGGTCGGACATGCAGTGCGTCACGTACCGCGACCAGCACCTCTGCGGATCGGGATCGAGCCCTGCGTGCGTCTCCAGGAGACCGATCAGCAACCGGGCCTCGGCTGCTGCCACTTGGTGCGGGCTGCGGCCGGCGGCGAAGTCCTGGATCTGGTACCCGAAGCCGTCCGTGCTCGTGCCGACGGCACGCCAGGCCGGTGTGGGGTACCCGGCAGCCCGTACCTTCGCGACGCCTTCGGCGGCACGCTCGATCCGGCCGGCCCACGCGAGGTCGGGGCTCCATTTCAGTACGGCCCGCCGATCCGAGTCGTCGGTCAGGAGCCAGGCCCCCGACTGGACCCCGTCATCGAACCGGCGCAGCAGCCGGAACCCGGTGCCATGTGCGCGGTTGGCCTCGCTCAGCACGGACCGCGTGGTGTCCGCATCCGTGGCGTCGGGCGGGCTGCTCCGGGTCATGAGGCATCTCCTGGTCGCGTCGGTTGCGCGTCGCGGTCGGTCGCCGCGGCCGGGGACAGCCAGGGCGCGGCGTTGTCACGGAACGACGCGTGGACCGGCACGAGGTCCGGGCCACTGGTGTCGTCCAGGGCGGTGACGTTGATACCGGTCTCCGGGACGTCGCTGTCGACGGCCGCGAGCCGGCTGCCACAGGTGGGACAGAACGCACGCCTGGCCTCACCTTCGTACGTCTCGTACCAGGTCGGCTCGGTGTCGCCGCTCCAGGTGACCGACTCGAATCCAACCCACCACATCACCGGGGCGCCACCCAGTTTCTGACAGTGCCCGCAGGCACAGGTGTGGGGGAAGACGGCCGGGCCCCGGGTCGTGAAGCGGACACGGCCGCACAGGCAGCCGCCGGTGCGTACCTCGGATGGCCCGTCCTGCTGGTCGTTGCCGGCGGGGGTGGTGTTCATCGGGGCGTCTCCTCTGCGCATGGGTCCAGTGGGGGTTCGCCTCGGCCGGATGCGGAGGCGGCGGCGATCGTCATGCTCCCGGGCTGTTCTGCTCGGAAGCGGTGTCGTGGTCCGTGCGTTGGCGGGGTGGCCGCGCGGTGTACTGCTGGGCCTGGAGGAGGTAGGCGGTGCGGTAGCTGCCGGCACCCGGCCGGTCCGGGCCGGGCCGCGCGGCCATGAGTTGGTCGTGGGTGCCCTGCTCGACGAGACGGCCGCCGTCGAGTACGTAGATCAGGTCGGCGGCGGAGCTGGCCGCGAGGCGATGGGTCACGAGCACGACGCTCCGGCCGCCGTCCGCCAGGGAGCGGATACGGTCGAACGCGGCCACCTCGGCAGCCGCGTCGAGGGCGGACGTCGGCTCGTCGGCGATCACCAGGTGCGCCGGCCGGTCCCCCGTACCGCGGGTGGCCGCGCGGAAGCCGGCACGGGCGGCACCGATGCGCTGCCACTGGCCGCCGGAGAGTTCGACCCCGCCGGTGTAGCCCTTGGCCGCCAGGGTGTCGAGGCCGTTCGGCTGGCGTTCGAGGAGCGGGGCCAGGTCGGCGAAGTCGATGGCCTTGTCCAGGGCGTCCTTGTCGCCGGCGCGTTCCGGGCGCCCGGCGATCGTGTTCGCGCCGATGGTGAACGGCCACCGGACGAAGTCCTGGGCCAGCACCACCACGGAGTCGAACACCTGGGCCCGGTCGGCGGTGCCGGCGTCCACGTCGTCCCACCGGATCCGCCCCGTGTCGGGCTGGTACAGCCCGCACAGCAGCTTGGTCAGGGTGCTCTTGCCGGCGCCGTTGACACCCACCAGTGCGACGACCTGGCCGCGGGGGATGTCCAGGGTCAGGTCCCTGAGCGACGGTTCGTCCCGGCCGGGGTAGGTGAAGGACACGTTCTCCAGACGGATCACGGCCGGGTGCTCGGGAAGGTCCGCGCCGCCGGCCGGGATCGCGCGCTCGCGGGCCTCGACGCCGAGCCGCTCCAGGTCCCGGACGTACAGCGACTCCTCGAACATGCGGTTGACGCCGGTCAGCAGGGTGGAGACGGAGGCGGCGCCGCTGCGGATGCCCACGACCACGGTGACGGCGGCGGCCACCGGCATCCGGCCGGTGGCGACGAGCCAGGCCAGCATCCCGAAGGTGGCGGCCGAGGCCGCGCCGGACAGGACGGACGCCCCGACGGAGGTTCCGGCGGCGCCGCGCGCCAGCCGGTGCCGTTCGCGCTCCGAGGTCCGCGCCATGTCGTCGTACGCGTCCAGCAGCATGCGGCCCACCCCGTGCACCCGCAGCTCGGCGGCGGTGTGCGTGCTGGTCATCTGCTGGCTGATCAGGCTGGACGCCCTGGCATGGGTGAGCCAGGCCATCAATGAGGCGTGCCGGCGCCGGGCCGTGCGTACCGCCCCCCAGGCGCGGGGCAGGGCGATCAGCACGAGCATGGGCAGCAGGGCCACGTGCAACGAGAGGATGACCCCGGCGGTGGCGGCCATGGTGAGCAGCGAGCCGAGGACGGAGGTGGCCTCGGAGGTCAGCCGGCGTACGGAGTCCGCCCCGAAGCGGGCCGACTCCAGGACGCGGTTGAACTCCGGGTCCTCCAGGGCGGAGAGCTCCACCCCGCCCGCGTGCCGCAGGAGCGTGAGCGTGGTGGCCCGCTCGACCGTCGGCTCCAGCACCGCGGCCGCCCAGGTGGAGGCGGTGTTCAGCAGGCTGACGGCCCCGGTCGCGGCGGCCGCCACCAGAAGGGGCACCAGGGCACGGTGCAGGATCTGCTCGGGGCTTCCGCCGCCGACGAGCTGGGCCAGCACCCGGTTGGTGGCCACCAGCGCGAGCGCTCCGGCGGCCGCCTGGCCGGTCTCGGCGGCGACCACGGCGAGCAGGGCCCGCCGGTTGGCCCGCCAGGACAGCCGGCAGGCGAGCAGCAGCATGGCCGGAATCTGTCGCGCGACCCGCCTCAATGTGGCCTCGGATCCCACCTGTTCGTGCCGGGCGAACCCGAAATCGTAGGTGAGACGGTCGCCGAAGAGGCGGCGCTCGGCTGCGGACGGCCCGTCATCGTGAGCGGTACGGGTGCGGCTCCTGGCGCGGGAACGCAACCACGGACTCATGCGGTCCCCCAGTCCCAGTCGCCGACGTACGCGGCCTCACCGGTGCCGCGGGCCCGGTCCAGCGCGCTCAGGCGCGCGAAGTCACGGGCGGGCATCAGGGCCTCCCAATCCGCCAGGGGCAGGACACATACGTCATCGTGTTCATGCGGACCAAGAGTGATGCGCCGGATCCGCGCCGCGGTGAGACGGCCGTCGTCGAAGACCGTTCCGGCGCGGTCGGCCGGCTCGGCGACGCCGTCGAGAGCGGTCGGCAGCCCGCACAGGGCGCCGCTTTCCGCCGCGTGCCGTTCCAGGTGCGCCGCGACGGTGTCACGGATGTGGGAGCGGGAGAGCGGCACGTGATCACCTAGGGATGCGTCGGGCACGGTTGTGAGGCTCAACGAGCCGTCCGCCCTCTCGGACTGGGGTGTTTCAGTCGCTCCGGAACGCCGGAACAGCGCCGGTGCCGGGTGATGGCGGATACACCCATCCCTGTGCGGCAACGCCTATGTCCCGTAAGCGGGTTGGCCGAAACGCCGACTCATCGGCCGGCGTACCCCTCCCACAACGGGCCGCCCGCCCTCTCCAGCACGTCCGTCACGACGGCGGCGAAGGCCTCGGAATCTCCGGCGATCGCCTGCGGGGCTGCTTCGGACAGCGCACGGTGCACGCCGGGGTCGGCAGCGGCCAGCCGCCGCGACAGCCACTTGCCCCGGCCGAGCCAGTGCCCGCCGACGAGGAGAACCAGCTCGGAGGCGTGCTGAAGCATGTGCGCGACCAGGTACAGGCGTTCCGCGCGGTCCGTGCAGCCGCGCAGGTCGTCGAGCAGGTCCGTCAGGGCGTACCGCGCCTGGTCCCGCTCACGGTCCGAGAGCGGCGGCGGGCCCGCCGCCCAACGCCTTCGCGCTTCGTCCTGGAGCGACGCGCCCAGCCCGTCCGCGTCCACCAGGAGCATGCCGTCGGCGCACATGGCGAGCAGCGGCGAGTTCCGCTTCGCGGTCTCCCGGTCTGCGAAGTCGTGCCAGACGGTCTCCGTTTGAAGAAACAGCTCCACCGGCCAGCCGCGGTACACCAGGCTCTCCCGGCTGGGGGCGGGCGGCCCGTCCAGGAGGACCACGATGTCCAGGTCGGACGTCGGCGTCCGGCGCTCGGTCAGCACGCTGCCGGCGAGGAAGACCGTCCGGGCGGTGGGAAAGCGGTCCCGAATCAGTGCGCGGGCGGTGAGCACGGGGTCGTCCATGAGCGGAGCGTACGTGCCGAAGCCGGCCGAGTGCGGCGGGATTATGGCGGTGGGGCGTAGCCGCGGGCCCGGACGAGGTCCTGGGCGAGGCGGGTGAAGGCGTGGGCGGCGGCGCTGCGGTAGCCGCCTTCGCGGTGCAGGAGGGTGACCGTGCGGGTGGGCAGGGGCGGGTCGAGG
>NZ_RDBL01000009.1:154883-248924 GCF_008042035.1 Streptomyces sp. col6 | reverse complement strand
CCCGTTCCCCCGCCCCGATGCTGTTCCGGCGCCGCCCGTACACCCGCACCGAGAGGCCCGACATGCCCGTGGACGAACCCCACCCCGCGGGRAGCCCACGCGCACGTCTCGAACTGCGGGCGATCCGGGCTCTGCTGGACGCACAGCGGCGGCGCGTGACCGCGTACGCCGAGCACTACGGCCCCGGCCTGCCGAACCCCACGCCCCCGGCTTCCCCGGCCTCCGTCCCGCCCACCTGCCAGGACGTGCTCGACGCCCTCCCGGTGGCGGCCCTGCTCCTGACCCCCGTGGTCGGTGAGGACGGCGAGGTCCGCGACATCATCCTCCTGGCCCGCAACGCCGTGGCCCGTGCGTACGCGGCGTCCCGGTTTCCCGAGGACGCCGTGCCCCCGTGGACGGGGCCGGTGCCGCTGTTCGAACGCATCCCCTCACTGGCCTCCACCGCCATTCCGGGGATGCTGGCGGAGGCGTACCACCGGCGCACGCCGCAGCAGAGCGACGCGGTGGAGTGGCTGGTGCGCACCCGCTCGGGGCCGGTGCGGATCAGTGTGGAGGTGCGGATCGCGCCCTGCGGCGACCACTTCCTGCTCACCTGGGAACCCGGCGGCCGGCTCCGGATGGCCACCGCGGCCCAGCAGTTGGTCCGCACGTGCTGGGTGGAGTGGAACCTCGCCGACGAGGGCATCCAGCCGTCCCGGGGGTTCCGCCAGGTGCTGGGCCTCGCCGAGGAAGCCCCGCTGCCAAGCCTCTTCGACCTGGCCGCGGCCGCCACACCGGACAGCAGGTCCACGCTGTACCAGGCGCTGTACGACGTCATCCTGCGCAAGCGCACCACCGACTGCGAGCTGCGTTTCGGGGGCGGCGAGCGGGTGTTCCGGATGGTCGCGGAACCCGTGCGCATCGTCCCCGGCGGCCTGGTGTGGGCGCTGCGGGCCGTGCTCATCGACGTCACCACGGACCGGCGGCGGCGCGAGGCGGCCGAGCGGGCCGAGCGCGACGCGCGCCGGGAGCACGAGCGTGCCGAGGCCGTCGCGGAGATCGCGGACGTCCTGCGCGACGCGGTGCTGCCCCACTTCCAGGACGAGCTGGAGACGTACGGCCTGGAGGCGGCGGCCGTCTACCGCCCCGACGCGCCCGGAGCCGGGGTCGGCGGCGACTGGTACAAGGCCCGAGGCCTGCCCGACGGCCGCCTCCTGGTCGCGCTGGGCGACGCCCGGGGCCACGGTCTGGCAGCGGTGACCCTGATGGCCAAACTCCGGTACGCGCTCGCGGGCCTGGCGTACACCTCGCAACCCGTCGAGCTGCTGACGCAGTGGCTCAACGAGGTCGCCTGCGCCGACGCCAGGGAGTCCACGGCCACCGCGATCATCGCCCGCTACCACCCGGATCTCAGCGTGCTGCGCTGGACCTGTGCCGGGCATCCGCGCCCGGTGCTCCTGCGCGACGGCCGCGCGACCCAGCTCCCGGCGCCGGCCGGGGGTCCCGGCCTCACGCTGGGCGTCATGCCGAACACGGTCTACAGCGCCACGGAAACCCCGCTGGAGACCGGCGACATCGTGCTCATGTACTCGGACGGGCTGACCGAGCGCCGCCCGGCCGACCCGGACGCGGACACGCGCCGCTTCCTGCAGGCGGCGGAATGCTGCTTCCGGGAGACCGCGCCGGGCGCGGGCCACGCCGGGCTCCAGGACTACGCCGAACGGCTCGTCGGCCACCTGGACGGCCCGCACCGCACCGACGACGCGACGCTCCTCGCGCTGCGCCGGACCGCCTAGGCGGCACCCGGGGGCGATGTCAGTCGGCTCCCGTATTCTTCCGGCCATTGCTCACCGCCTGGAAGGAACCGAAGAGTTGACCGTCCCGACCGCCTTTCCGCTGCCGTTCCAAGCCTCCCGCTCCGCGTTGTACGCGACGCCCCGGACCCTGCGGGAGCTGGAGATGATCACGTGCAGCGCGCACCTCCGGGCGAAGCCGGGATGGTTCGACAAGATGAACGACCCCGACATCGTCGCCCGGTGGACGAGGGAGGCGACGGCCCAGGGACTCACCGAGGCGCAGGTGCGCTTCGTGCTGGCCGAACTCGCGCGCTACACGGAGCTGCGGGACGCCCGGACCGGCATCGAGGTCTCCGCCGTCGACGGCGTGTGGCAGTCGGACACGCTGATCGACGACGGGCTGCGGTCCCGGCTGCGCGAGGCGGTCCGGGTGCTGGAGGAGGTCCCCGAGGAGAAGAAGGACTGGCATCCGGGCTCGGACGGCCAGGTGCTCGACCTCGTGCACCCCTCGCTGTTCTGCCTGGTGCGTGGCGTGAGCGGCGGACCGGAGCGGGCGTGGGAGAACCCGACGCCGCACTACTGGAAGCACGAGTTCTCGGAGACGTTCCAGTGGCTGCCCACGGACGTCGAGATCGGCGCGGACGGCGAGGTCGCGTTCCGTTCGTACGTGAACAACGTCCACCCCGAGGACCATCGTGAACTGGCCGCCGTGCTGCCCGACCTGTTCGGCCGCATGCGCCCGCTGCTGGAGAACGTGCTCACGGATCTGCGGCACCCGCGGCCTCTGCGGATCAAGATCAACCCCTATGGCTGGTACGACTCCGAGCCGGAGTACCCGGAGGAGGACGACTTCAGCGACAAGGAGGCGTACGAGGAAGCGGTCCGGGCGCACGACGAGGCCATGGACGAGTGGTACCAGAACCGGGAGCCGGTCATCCCGGACGCCCCCGAGTACGCCCCGCCCGCACTGCCGGACGGATTCGCCCCGGTCGATCTGCGCGGGCGCCGCCTCCAGGTCATCGTCAAGCTCGCCACCATCCACCTCACCCCGGAGAAGCCCGAGTACGCCGGCGGTTCCTGGCACGTCGAGGGGATGCTGAACGAGCGGATCGTGTCGACCGGGATCTACTACTGGGACAGCGAGAACATCACGGAGAGCCGGCTGAGCTTCCGGACCGCGCTCGACGACCCGGAGTACGAGCAGAACGACAACAACGGTGTGCGTGACGCCTACGGCCTGGTGGACGAGGACGCGCTGAACCAGGTGCTGGGCTCGGCCACGACCCCGGGGGGCCGCTGCCTGGCGTTCCCGAACGTCCTGCAGCACCGGGTCGGTTCGTTCGGTCTCGCGGACCCCTCCCGCCCCGGGTACCGCAAGATCCTCGCGTTCTTCCTGGTCGACCCGGAGCGGCCGATCGTCTCGACCTCCGACATACCGCCGCAGCAGCCCTGGGCCGACACCACGACCATGACGCTCGAACAGGCGGAGGAGTACCGCGAGCAGCTCATGCGGGAGCGGAAGTTCTTCGTCGACGAGCACAACGAGCAGCTCTACGAGCGGGAGTTCTCCCTCTGCGAGCACTGAGCCGCTCGCACGCCTCCGGGCCGGTCCCGGCCCGGAGGCGGCGGTCCGCCGGCAGGATCAGCGCAGCCCGGCGAAGAGGTCGTTCTCGGGCACGGCGGCGTCGGTGGTGTCCTTGACGCGTACGAAGGTCTCCATGCCCATCAGCTCGGAGAACCGCTCCTTGCCCATCTTGAGGAAGAAGATGTTCTCGCCCTGGCTGGCATGCGCGGCCAGCGAGTCGAACTTCTGGCCGCTGAACGCGGTGGTGTCCACCCAGGTGGTGATCTCCTCGTCGGGCAGGCCGATCTCCGCCATCGCCGCGGCCTCCTCCGGGTCGGGCTCCGGCATGTCCTCGCCGAACTCCCGCATCGTCTCCCCGAAGCGCTGCATCATCGAGCGCGGCGCCGTCGTCCAGTAGACCTTCGGCGTCAGCCCGGTCATCTCCAGCGCGGCCATCGTGATGCGGTTGGCCTGGATGTGGTCGGGGTGGCCGTAGAAGCCGTTCTCGTCATAGGTGACGACCACATCGGGCCGGTAGTGCTCCATCAGCGCCGCGAGCCGTGCGGCGCCCTCCTCCACGGGGGTCCGCCAGAAGGAATGAGGGGCGTCGTTGCTCGGCCAGCCCATCATCCCGGAGTCGGCGTACTCCAGCGTCTCCAGGTCGCTGATCTTCAGCACCTCGCAGCTGGCCTCCAGCTCCCGGCGCCGCATCACGGCGACGGCCGCCGGATCGTGCCCGGGGTCGCCCGGCTTGACGCCTCCGGGCCCGTCACCGCAACCGCCGTCGGTACAGGTCACCAGCACCGTGCGGATTCCTTCCGCCGCATACCGGGCGAGGACGCCACCGGTGCTGGTGGCCTCGTCGTCGGGGTGGGCGTGCACTGCCATGAGCGTCAACGGCCGGTCGGTCATGTCATGGTCCTTCTGTTTGATCACACCTGGATACGGACACACGGCAAAGCGCCGCGCTCCCGGGCCCCGGACTCCGGCGGTGCTCCCGCCCGTACGGTTCCGGCCCCCGCTCGATGCAACCGATCCGGCCGGACCGGCTGTTCCCGGCACGGGAAAGTCGGGGTGCCGCAGCCGCGCGGACCTCCGAACCGGTCACTCGTACCGGTAGGTCAGCGAATCCGCCTCGGCCTGCTCGATGTCGGCGATCGTCAGCTCCGGCATCCGCAGCTGCGCCAGCGTCACCTCGGCGGAGGTCGGCTGCGCGTCGGCCGCCGGCCACTGCTCCGGCTTCCAGGCTCCACTGCGCAGGAGCGACTTGGGGCAGTGCGGGTAGACCTCCTCGATGCCCACCACCAGCGCACTGGCAGGCGGCTTGCCCACAGGCGTCAGCTGCGACAACAGCTCCGGCCGCGTGGAGACACAGGCCCGCCCGTTCACCCGGAGCGTCGTGGTGCGCCCGGGGACGACGAACAGCAGCCCGGCCCGCCCGGTGGCGATGACGTTCTGCAGGGTGTCCAGCCGCTTGTTCCCGGTGGCGTCCGGTATCGCCAGGGTCCCCGAGTCGAGTACGGCCACGAACCCGGCGGGCCCGCCACGCGGCGAAACGTCGCAGCGGCCCTCCTCATCGGCGCTGGCGACCAGAACGAGCGACGAGCAGGCGATCAGCTTCCGTGTCTGCTCCGTGAGTTCGGTCATCTGCTTGCGCAGTGCCGTCTCCTTCGGAACCTCGTAGGCCCGGCGCAGCTCCTCGGGCTCACGCAGGGCGTCGCCCCGAAGCGCCTCGAACGCACTACCGGCAAGAGTTGTCGTCATACCCCCGACCTTACGAGCCCGCCCCGCACCGCTCCCGAGCGCCTCGACGTTCCCAGCTCATCGGACCCGCACGGTGGCACAGCTGAACGTCGTGTCCCGCAGGATCTCCGGCGTGAGGGCGACGCCCGTCAGGTGTTCCGCCAGAGCGAACGCCGCCGGTGACGACAGGTCGGGTTCCGGTTCGTCCTCGTCGAAGTGGAATCCCACCCGACGCATGACGTCGAGGAGGCCGTCGGGTGCGGCGCCCCATCGGTCCTCCGGGAACATCGGGTCGAAGCACAGCCGCAGGTCCCGGTCCTCCGCCCAGAGGAAGGTGCCCACGGCGTTGATGTTCACGAAGTGGGAGACCCAGCTCACCCCCGCGGAGGCCGCCAGGGCGTATTCCTCGGTGACCCCGAGGTAGCCGTTGGGCTCGATCAGGAGCGTCCATTCGCCGACGGTCGTCAGCGCGACCATCTGCCGGGCGCCCTCTTCTCGCTGGAACTCGGCGAAGGCGGCGTCGACCACCGCGTCGATACCGCGCAGGGGCTCCTCCCGCCGCCCGTCGAGGCGGGAGACCAGATCGGCCGGCGTCAGCCCCCGCACCAGGGTGAAGCAGTACGCCTCGGCAATATCCGGAAAGTCGTCCTCGAACCACACATAGTCCGCCCCGGTCGTCGTCATGCCGCACATCCTGCCTTCCGCCACTGACAGTCGAACGGCGCCGAGGTCCTCGTCCGCCGGTAGCGTGATCGCCTGCCACATGGAACGTCCATGCGTCGGCCTCCCGGCAAGGGCGCACGGTGGCGAGCGAGGGGACCACGATGAACGAACCGGCGAAGCCCGAGGTCACGATCCCGGAGGGGCACGCGCCCACCGAACTCACGACGCGCGACCTCGTGGAGGGGGACGGGCCGGAGGCGCGGCCCGGCAGGGTCGTCCAGGTTCACTACGTAGGGGCCGCGTTCGCGTCGGGGCGTGAGTTCGACTCGTCCTGGGAGCAGAACCGCCCGTTCAAGTTCGCCGTCGGCGGCGGCAAGGCCATCAAGGGCCTGGACCGGGGCGTACGGGGAATGAAGCCCGGCGGCCGCCGCGAGATCATCGTTCCCCCGCGCCTGGGCTACGGCAAGCAGTCCCCCTCGCATCTGATCCCGCCGGGCTCAACGCTGATCTTCGTCGTGGACCTGCTCACGGTCGTGGGCCCGTAGGGGCGGCTGCTTCGTGTAGTTGTACACGGTCGCCCGGGAGACACCCAGCTGGTCGGCGATGAGCTGGGCGGAACCGCGGGTCTCGAAGAAGCCCTCGCGATGCAGCTGCCGGACCAGCTCGCTCTTCTGGTCGCGGTTGAGGCCGCGCGGAGTGCTGGAGCGCTGGGCCGCGAAGGAGTCGATGGCGGACCGGAGTTCGCGGTCACCGCGGTCGCGCAGCGTCTCCAGGACCTCGCCCTGGGGCTGCACCTCCGTGGCGACGAGGTTGGCCAGGGTCAGGGCCAGCGGCGACAGCGTGCTGACGTCCAGGTTCAGGCACAGGGCCGCGACATAGCGGCCCTCGGCGTTCTTGATGCCGATCGACGTGCTCTTGGCGGGGCGTCCGTCGGGGAACCGGTTGCTGTAGTTCTGGATCACGCCGGGGTAGTCGGGGTCGGCGATGCGGCGCAGGCCCAGTTCGGTGGCGGGGTCGCCGACCTGCCGTCCGGACAGGTTGTTCTCGATGGCGCGGATGGCATGGTCGGGCCGCCGCAGGTCGTGCAGGACGACCTCGCAGAGGCCGGGGAACATGCGCCCGATGGCGACGGCTATGCGCTCGGCCTCCTGTACGAGGTGCTCGTCGCCCCCACCCATGGGCCGGTCCGTGGGGTCGGTCATCGTCCGCCGCTCGCTTCCTGGCCGTCGTCACCGTGTCCGGAGAACACCGAGGCCATCGTCTCGGCGGACTTCAGCCCCGCTCCGGTGAGCACGACCACCGTCGTCCCGTCCGGAGCGATGTCGCCGGTCGCGATGAAGTGGTCGAGCGTGGCCGCAGCGACGCTGCTGGTCGGCTCGGCGTACAGGCCACGTGCGCTCAGGGCGCGGACGGCGGCATGGATCTCCGCCTCGGGGACGGCGTACGCGGCTCCGCCGGAGCGGCGGATGGCCTGCACCGCCTCGGGCAGCCGGACCGGGTGGGCGATGGAGGCGCCCTCGGCGATCGTCGGCACCCGCTCGCCGCGCGAGTCCGGGTCGACGCCGTTGAAGGTGTCGGCGATGGTCGCCCAGTGCTCGGGCTGCCCGACGAAGAGGCGGGGACGCCTGTCGATCTGACCGGCGTCGAGCAGTTCACCGAACGCGAGGTCGCACCCGATGACATTGCTGCCGGCCCCGGCCACGAGGACCACGTTGTCGGGCGCGGTGAAGCCGAGGGACTCCCACAGCTCGTAGGCGACGGTTTTGGTGCCCTGGATGAACATGGGGTGCCAGTTGTGGCTGGCGTACGGGATCCGCCGGGACTGCCGGATCGCCTCGTCCGCGACCTCGTCCCGCGTACCCTCCACGAGTTCGATCTCGGCTCCGTAGGCGCGGGCCTGGAGGATCTTGGCCGCCGAGGTGGCGGCAGGGACGATGATCTTGGCGCGGATACCGGCAGCGGCGGCGTAGGCGGCGACCGCGGAACCGCCGTTCCCCGAACTGTCCTCAAGGACGCGGTCGGCGCCGTGCGCCGCGAGGTGGGAGATCATCACCGATACACCCCGGTCCTTGAAGCTGGAGGTCGGATTGAACCACTCCAGCTTGAAGTGAACGCGCCGGCCGGCCCAGTCGACCGGGATCATCGGCGTACACCCTTCACCGAGGCTCACCCTGCTCGCCACCGGGACGGGCAGGGCCGCGTGGTAGCGCCACAGTGACCGTTCCGAGGTCTCGATCTGCCCAGGCCGCAGGCCCGGCAGCGCGCTGACGGCGAGAGGACTGCCGTCCTCACCCCGCCACCGGGGGTCGTCCAGGGAGTAGCGCTGCCCGGACCGGTCGTACAGGTCGGCGGCCCCGACGGCTGAAGGCTGTTCGGCGTTCATGGGCGGCTCCGGCTTCCCCTCGCTCGACGTGCTGTCGCGTCGCCGCGTCCGGCGGCGGACATCCATCGCCAGGTTAGACGCCTCGTCCATATCTGAACAAGCCGTCCAACCTCACGGCCGGCGCCCCGTCACCCCAGGAAGCTCAACCGCACCTGGCGGCTGTCGTTCGAGACGTTCGTGTCCACCAGGCAGACCGACTGCCACGTGCCCAGCTCCAGCCGCCCCGCGATCACCGGCAGCGTCGCGTGCGGGGGTACCAGCGCCGGGACCACGTGGTCGCGGCCGTGGCCGGGGGTGCCGTGGCGGTGCTGCCAGCGGTCGTCGGCCGGGAGCAGGGTATGGAGGGCCGCCAGGAGGTCGGCGTCGCTGCCCGCACCGGTCTCCAGGACGGCGATGCCGGCGGTGGCGTGCGGGACGAAGATGTTGAGCAGGCCGTCGCGGCCGGAGGCCGCCCGGGAGAGGAACTGCTCGCAGTCCGGTGTCAGGTCGGTGACGGTCTCCGAGGAGCCCGTCGTCAGGTGCAGGACCGTGGTGGTGAAGGCGGAAGACATAATTCCCATCCTGCCGTCACCCGCGGCCCGAGCCGCTGAACGCGCGTGTGCTGCGCGTCGGGCGGGCAGGGGAAGATCCGCGGGCCCGCCGTAGTTGGTAGAAGCGTGAACGATATCGGGATGCGCTCGGTGGACGTCGTGGTGATCGGCGCCGGACAGGCGGGGCTGTCGGCCGCGTACCACCTGCGGCGCGTGGGCCTGGAGCCGGACCGCGACTTCGCGGTCCTCGATCACGCGCCGGCTCCCGGCGGCGCATGGCAGTTCCGGTGGCCGTCGCTGACGTACGGCAAGGTGCACGGCATGCACGCGCTGCCCGGGATGCGGCTGACCGGTGCGGACGACGAGCGGCCCTCGTCCGAGGTCATCGGCGCGTACTTCGACCGGTACGAGCGCGCCTTCGGGCTGCGCGTGCACCGCCCGGTCGAGGTCAGCGCCGTACGGGAGGGTGAAGGCGGCCGGCTGCTCGTCGAGACCTCCGAGGGGACGTATGCCACGCGCGCCCTGATCAACGCCACCGGCACATGGGACCGGCCCTTCTGGCCGCGCTACCCGGGGCAGGAGACCTTCCTGGGCCGGCAGCTGCACACGGCCGGCTACCCGGGCCCGGCCGAGTTCGCCGGGAAACGGGTGGTCGTGGTCGGCGGCGGGGCCTCCGGTACGCAGCACCTGATGGAGATCGCCGAGGTGGCGGCGGAGACCCACTGGGTGACGCGCCGGCCGCCGGTCTTCCGGGAAGGCCCCTTCGGCGAGGACCAGGGGCGGGCGGCCGTGGCCATGGTGGAGGACCGGGTGCGGCGGGGGCTGCCGCCGCAGAGTGTGGTGAGCGTGACCGGGCTGCCCGTCAACGACGCCATCCGCAGCGCCCGCGAGTCCGGGGTGCTCGACCGGCTGCCCATGTTCGACCGGATCACACCGTCCGGTGTCGCCTGGGACGACGGCCGCAGCATCGACGCCGACGTCATCCTCTGGGCCACCGGCTTCCGCGCGGCCATCGACCATCTCGCCCCGCTCCGGCTGCGTGAGCGCGGCGGCGGCATCCGGGTCGAAGGCACCCGGGCCGCACGCGATCCGCGCGTCCACCTCGTCGGCTACGGGCCCTCCGCCAGCACCATCGGCGCCAACCGTGCCGGGCGCGCCGCCGTGCGGGAGATCATGGAGCTGCTGGAGGGGGGAGCGCCTGATCCGGCCCTCGCCAGGGACTCCGTGTACGCCTGAGACCAGCCGGTCATCCCCCCGCGCCGCGGCGGTTCCGGTTGAACTCCGCCACATTGCGCTGCTGCTCCGCGTAGTCGTCCGTGAAGCGGGTGTCGCCCGGGGCCACCGTCACGAAGTACAGCCAGGGGCCGGGGGTGGGTTTGATCGCCGCGGTCATCGCCTGCTCCCCCGGGTTGCTGATCGGGGTGGGCGGGAGGCCCTTGTGCGCATAGCTGTTGTACGGGCTGTCGAGCTTCGTGTCGCCCGTGGTGGTGTCCAGTGTGCTGCGGTTCAACGCGTAGTTGAGGGTGGAGTCCATCTGGAGCGGCATGCCCCGGTCGAGCCGGTTGTGGATGACCCGGGCCACCTTGCCCATGTCCGCCTCGGTGTCCGCCTCCGCCTGGACGATGCCGGCGATGGTCACCGTCTGGTAGACGGTCACATCGTTGCGCCGCGCACCCGCCGTGATGTGGTTCGCGCCGAAGCGCTCGACCGCCGTGTCGACCATGTAGCGCAGCAGGCTCTTCGGGGCGGTGGCGGCGGTGACGGGGTACGTCGCCGGGTAGAGATAACCCTCGGGGTTCCCCTTCGCCGCGGCCGGAAGCGGCAGGTCCGACGTGGGCGCGGCCTTCCCGGTGGTGCCGGCGGGCTCGCCGAGGGCCTTGTCGACGGCCGCGTAGACCTGGGTGGCCCGCCACCCCTCGGGGATGACCAGTGTGCGGGCCGCCTCCTCGGTCTTCGGCTCCCTGGTGAGCAGGGGGACGAGCACGGCGGCGGCCACGACGAGGGCCAGAAGGGTGCCGATGAGCAGCGTCAGGCGACCGCGTCGGGTCAGGCGCGTTCTGCGGCGGGGCGGGGTGACCGCCTGCGGACGGTAGCGACCGGGTGAGGCGGCGGGAGCGGGGGCAGGCATGCGTACAGCATAGATACAACATGCACGCAAGCACTGTCCGCGTCCACGATGTGAGCGGGGGAGCCGGTCGCTACCGTCCGCAGGACAGCAGAAGGGTCGTGCTCCTGTCCTCCTCGGTGATGTCCCGGACATGCTGGAAGCCCACCTTCCGCAGGGCCGCCAGCGAGGCCGTGTTCGGCTCGGCCACGGTCGCGTACACCTGCTCCAGGTCCAGCGTCTCGAAGCCGTACGCGACGATCCTCCGCGCGAGTTCGGTGCCGAGGCCCTGACCCCACGCCTCGTACGCGAGGGCGTAGATCAGCTCATGCCCCTCGACGGCCTTCGACGGCTTGATCTCCGCGTGGCCGACCATCCGGCCGTCCCGGCGCACCGCCCAGACGTCGAACGCATCGGGCTCGTACACGTGCGTGAAGATGCGGGAGAAAAGGGCGCGGTGGTTCTCCTCGGGCTCGGGGCCGTCGCCCATCCAGCGCGACACCCGCTCGTCCATGAAGAGGGCGACGAAGTCCTCCTCGTCGGCCGGCACGTACGGTTCGAGCAGCAGGCGTTCGCTGCGCAGGGAAGACGTCATGCCGGGGACGTTATCCCGGCCCCTGGGCGGAGGGCGCGTCGTTTTCCACCAGCCGCAGCGTCGGGCGCGGTGGGGCGAACTCGCCGAGGCCGAGCGCCGCCTCGCGCCAGTGCGCGGCCAGTTCGAGCAGGCGCTCGTCGTCCTGCCGGAAGGCCGGCGGCGGCACGTCCGGCACGGTCCGCCACAGGATCGTCGCGGCGAAACGGACCGCGTGCAGCGCGGCCGTCGTATGCGCCTCGACCCCGTCCTCCCCCAACTGCCGCAACGCCTCCAGGCGCTCGGCAAGGGCCAGGAGCTCGCCGTATGTCCTGACGGACTCCTGCGCACGCACGACATCGTCCACGGTTACCTCCGGCCTCGGGGGCGCTCGGCGCACCTGTCGTCGCGGTACGTCGGGCCGGCTCGCCGATCCCCGTGCCGGACCACGCGCACCGGGGCTCGGATGTGACGCCGATGGTAGCCCCTGGCCACGGCGCGCCCTCGCCTCCCGAATCCCGAATGCCCGTTCCCCGGGCCCGGATGTCGTAAAAAATCACCCCCGTGAGGATTACAACCAAGAGGCGCGGTCATCCGTCTTACCAGCGCGCGGCACCGTCATGTGGCCGCATTCCAGGGGCATTTGGAGCGTTTAAGTTGAAACTCGGCATTAAGGGCATAAGGCGCGGATCCGCGACCGCCACGGTGGCCCTCACGACGGGCGCCCTGATCGCGGGCGCCGCGTTCGCCTCCTCGGCGCAGGCCGCCGCACCCAAGGCGCCCTCGATCGTCGCCAAGGGCGGCTTCGTGATGAACAACGGCACCGGAAAGACGCTGTTCACCAAGGCCGCGGACACCCGCCGCTCCACCGGTTCGACCACGAAGATCATGACCGCCCGTGTGGTGCTGGCCCAGAAGGGCCTGAACCTCGACTCCAAGGTCACGATCCAGAAGGCGTACAGCGACTACATCGTCTCCAAGGGCGCGTCCTCGGCGCGGCTGATCGTGGGCGACAAGGTCACCGTGCGCCAGCTGCTCTACGGCCTCATGCTGCCGTCGGGCTGCGACGCCGCGTACGCTCTGGCCGACAAGTTCGGCTCCGGTTCGACGCGCGCGGCGCGGGTGAAGTCGTTCATCGGCAAGATGAACAGCACCGCCAAGACGCTGGGCCTGAAGAACACGCACTTCGACTCGTTCGACGGCATAGGGAACGGGTCCAACTACTCGACCCCGCGCGATCTGACGAAGCTCGCGAGCAGCGCGATGAAGTACTCCACGTTCCGCTCGGTCGTGAAGACGAAGTCGACGAAGCAGAAGGTCACGACGAAGAGCGGCGGCTACCGCTACATGTCGTGGACCAACACGAACAAGCTGCTGGGCACGTACAGCGGCACGATCGGCATCAAGACGGGCTCCGGCCCGGCGGCCAAGTACTGCCTGGTCTTCGCCGCGACCCGCAACGGCAAGACGGTGATCGGCACGGTGCTGACCTCGTCGTCCGAGGCGAACCGCACGGCGGACGCGAAGAAGCTGATGGACTACGGCTTCAAGAAGTAGGCCTTCAGTACGGAGAAGGGCCCTGCACACCACGGTGTGCGGGGCCCCTCGCTCTTCCCGGCGTCAGCCGGCCCCGCACATCTCGCGGTCCATGAGCGTGAGCATGGCCGCCTCCGTGTCCCGCCCGCCGTCGTTGTTGATGTAGACCGCGGCGCTCCGGCCGCCGTCCGGTGTGGCACCGGCCCAGGCGGTGTAGCCGAGCAGTTCGCCCCGGTGCCCGAAGTAGGTGCCGCCGCAGGACAGCGGGATCTCGGCGATCCCGAGCCCGTACCCCACTCCCAGCTCGGGCGCGTCCTCGGCGGCCGTCATCTCGGCCAGCTGTGCCGGTTCGAGCAGCCGTCCGCCGAGCAGTGCGGCATAGAACCGGGTCAGGTCGTGCGCCGTGCTGACGATCGCACCGGATCCGATGGCCATGCTCGGGTCGAGCGTCGTCACGTCGGTGTCCTCGCCGGTGCCGAACGCGGCGTAGCCGTGGGCGTGCGGACCCCGGACGAACGGGAACGTGCCGGGCACGGAGGTCCCGCTCAGGCCCAGCGGACTGATGATCCGGGCCTCCACCTCACGGGCCCAGCTGCGGCCGGTGACCTTTTCGATGATCATCGCGGCGAGGACGTAGTTGGTGTTGGAGTACGACCAGCCCTTGCCCGGAGGGAACTTGGGCGAATCGCTCACGGCGATCCGCACGAGCTCCCCGGGCGTGTACGTACGGAACCGCTCCGCGCGGTAGCCGGGCGCGCTGTTCAGCGCGGCGATCCCGGGGGCCACGTCCCTGAGGCCGCTGGTGTGCCGCAACAGCTGCCGTACGGTGATGAGACGGCCGTCGTTGCCATGACCCCGGACCACGCCCGGCAGCCAGTGCTCGACGGTGTCGTCCAGCGACATCCGTCCCTTCTCCGCGAGTTGCAGGACCACCGCGGCGGTGAAGGTCTTGGTGGCGCTGCCAATCCGGAACCTGCCGCCCCAGGGCATCGGCCTTCCGCTGCCCGCATCGGCCGAACCGGCACGCGCGACTGTCCGGCCGCCCGGCGCGGACACCTCGGCCAGCACGCCGAGGGCTCCCGTCCGGTGAATCGCGTCCACCTCCCGCTGGAGCGGGTCGACGGCGCGCGGCTGTGCAGCCGCCGCGGGCAGTCCGGTCGCCGAGGCGAGGAGTACGGCGGTGAGACCGGCCAGGACGGCGATTCCCCGCCGACGCTGTGTCATGGCGCGCATGGTGATCCGTTTCTCTGTGCCGGTGCGGTGGGGCACCGCCCGGTCATGGACCCCCATCGCACCAGCGGGGGCCCGCGCCGGCCCATCCCGTGGCCACCCGGACGAGCCGGGGAGTCAACCCCCCGGTGGCACGGGGGTGTTCCCCCGAACCACCCGCTCCTCCGTACCACCGCCGGAAAAGCGGTGGAACACCGCGCCGGCCCCCGCTACCTTGCTGCCGGGCCATGCCATCGCCGGCGTGCCCGTCGACTCGCCGTCCACGAAAGGGCGTCCGTTGTACATCGCGTGAGACCTCCCACTGCTGATCGGTCGCGCGTCGCACCCTGTGCGCCGTGCTGCTTCCCGCTGCGGATTTCTCACACTGGAACCGGTGTACTCCTGTGCTCACCCATTGGGCCGTCATGCCCACACGCCTGCCCCTCGTCCTGCGCCGCTGCCACGCGTGCGCGTCCGGCAGCTTCCGCCCGTACGGCAAGTTCCGCGTCAACGCGAACCACAAGCTGCTCGACGCCTGGCTCCTCGCGCTCTGCACGGGGTGCGGGGACACCACCAAGCTCACGGTGCTGGAGCGGGCGCACGTCCGCTCCGTGCCCCCTGAGCTGCTGGACCGGATGCACGCCAACGACCCGGCCCTGGCGGCCGGACTCCTGCAGGACGGCGTCGTCCTGCGCCGCAACCACGTGGCCCTCGACTGGACGGGCGCCTGGCGCCTGGACACCGGGGGCGACGCCCGCCCGGACCACGAGGCGATCGACGTGTCGGTCCGCTTCGGGGCCCGGATACCGGTCCGTCCGCTGCGCCTGATCGCGGACGGCTTCGGTCTCTCACGGGCCGAGGCGGAACGCCTGCTGGCCGACGGGAAGCTCGTCTCGGCGACGCGCCTGACCGGTCGGACGTCCGGCGACTTCGGCTTCCTGCTGAAGCGGTGAGGCGGCGGGGCCGGGTCTTGCGCGGACCCGGCCCCGGACCCGCGTACCCCCGTCAGTGCGCCGCGAGCCGTCCCACGAGTCCGATCGCGCGGGCCAGCAACTCCCGCTCCTCCTCGGTCAGTTCCGCGTCGATGGCGCGGGCCAGCCAGTCGGCCCGGCGGTCGCGCTCCTCCTCCAGGAGCGTGCGCCCGGCGCCCGACAGCTCGACGAGGCTCTTGCGGCCGTCGGTGGGGTGGGCGCGGCGCGTGATCAGCCCCTGGTCCATGAGCAGTCCGACGGCGCGCGCCATGGACTGCGGCCGCACCCGCTGGTTGGCGGCGAGCTCGCTGGTGGTCAGGGCGCCGTTGCGGTCCAGCTCGCCGAGGACGGCCACCTGGCCGAGCGGCATCTGGTCCTCAAGCTTCACGCGGCGGGTGAGCTTGCCCATCGCTGTACGCAGCTCGGCGGCGATGGAGGCGGATTCCGGGAGGGGCATACCGCACTTTAGCGCGGGGGCGGAAACAGGACAGCAGACTGAACAGCACAACTGAACAGCCGCACTGAACAGCATTGCTGTACAGTTTCTTCTGCCGGGTCCAGCGCCACCGTCGTCGCAGCCGGACCGCGGCACGCGACAACGAGAAGGACCTCTCCCATGACCGCCATCACTTCCGTCACCGGCCGCCGCGTCCTGGACAGCCGGGGCAACCCCACCGTCGAGGTGGACGTGCAGTTGTCGGACGGCTCGCTCGGCCGCGCCGCGGTCCCCTCCGGCGCCTCCACCGGCGCCCGCGAGGCCGTGGAACTGCGCGACGGCGACCCTGCCCGCTGGCACGGCAAGGGCGTCGACCAGGCCGTGCGCCACGTCAACACGGAGCTGACCGAGGCCGTCACCGGCCGGGACGCGGAGGACCAGGCCGGGCTCGACGCGGCGCTCGTCGAGGCGGACGGCACGGCCACCAAGTCCCGGCTGGGCGCCAACGCGATCCTGGGCGTGTCCCTGGCGGCCGCCAAGGCCGCGGCGGCCGCGCACCGCCTGCCGCTCTACCGGTACCTGGGCGGGCCGGGCGCCCGGCTGCTGCCCGTACCGATGATGAACATCGTCAACGGGGGCGCCCACGCGGACAATCCGCTGGACTTCCAGGAGTTCATGATCGCCCCGATCGGCGCGGAGACCTTCGCCGAGGCGGTCCGGATGGGCTCGGAGATCTTCCACACCCTGCGCCGCGACCTGCTCGCCGCCGGCCACTCCACGGGCGTGGGCGACGAGGGCGGCTTCGCACCCGCCCTCCGTACGGCGGAGGAGGCGCTGGACTTCGTCGTGGCGGCCGTCGAGCGCACGGGGTACCGGCCGGGCACGGACATCGGCCTGGTCATGGACCCGGCGACGTCGGAGTTCTTCCGCGACGGTGTGTACGACTACGCCGGCGAAGGCGTGCGCCGCACCCCGGAGGAGCACGCGGAGTACCTGGTGAAGCTGATCGACGCGTACCCCGTCGTCTCCATCGAGGACGCGATGGCGGAGGACGACCTCGACGGCTGGCGCGCGCTGACCGCCCGCGTGGGCGAGCGCTGCCAGCTGACGGGCGACGACGTGTTCTGCACGAACGACGCCCTGCTGCGGGCGGGCATCGCCTCCGGGGTCGCCAACTCCGTACTGGTGAAGGTCAACCAGATCGGCACCCTCACCGAAGCGATGACGACGGTCGACACGGCCCACCGCGCGGGCTACACCGTCGTCATGTCCCACCGCTCGGGCGAGACGGAGGACACCACCATCGCGGACCTGGCCGTCGCCACGGGCTGCGGCCAGATCAAGACGGGCTCCCTCTCCCGCTCCGACCGCACGGCGAAGTACAACCAGCTGATCCGCATCGAGGAGGAACTGGGCACAAGCGCCCGCTACGCGGGCACGGAAGCACTGAACCGCCGGTAGCCGGCCGGCCCGGTCATCCCAGATACGGCTGATCACGGCCTTCCAGGTAGTGGCCGAGACGCAGCCGCTGCGTGTGGTGCATCGGCAGTTCGCCGATCTCCGCCGGCGGTACGAAACGCAGCTCCGTCGACTCGTCCGAGAGGGCGAGCCGGCCGCCGATGACCCGGGCCGTGAAGCAGACGTTGAACTGACGCCGCACTTCGCCGTCGCGGTACGCGATGACGTGCCGGGGGTCGGTGTACGTACCGACGAGCCCGGTGATCTCGACATCGAGCCCCGTCTCCTCCTTGACCTCCCGCACCGCTGTGCCGGGCAGCGAGTCCCCCATGTCCATCCCGCCACCGGGCAGCGCCCACAGGCCGTTGTCGCTGCGGCGCTGAAGCAGAATCCGCCCGCCCGCGTCCGTGACCACCGCGGAGGCGGCGACGACGAGACTGTTCGGCTCCGGGGCGTCCGGGTCGTCGTAGTACTCCGTACGGCGTGCCATGGGCTCAACCTTCCTGCACGGGGGTGGCCGGGGCCCCCTCACCCGCTCAGGTCCGCCACCAGCCGCCTGGCCAGGGGTCCCGAGGAGGCCGGGTTGTGGCCGGTGTAGAGGTTGCGGTCCACCTCCAGGTGGGGGCGGAACGCTCCGTCGGCTCCGCGCACCTTGCCCTAAAATGTGTACGGCGCTCACATCGACGAGGGGATGCGGGCACCGCACACACGAAAGGGCGTGTCCCGTGCCTCAGGCGTCCACCTACCACCACGGCGACCTGCACGCCGCCTGCCTGCGCGCCGCGCGGGAGCTGCTGGAGGAGGACGGCAGCGCCGCCCTCTCGATGCGCGCCGTCGCCCGGCGCGCGGGGGTGTCCCCGACCGCGCCCTACCGGCACTTCCCGGACCGCGAGGCGCTCGTCTCCGCCGTCGCGGCCGAGGGCTACCGGGAACTCGCCGAACGCCTGGCCACCGCGCACCCGGCGCCGGCGAGCCCCGGTGAACTCGCGGACGTCGCCGTCGCCTACGTACGCTTCGCGCTCGACCATCCCGCGCTGTTCCGGGCGATGTTCGCGGAGCCCTGCGACCCGGACAGCGAGGAGCGGGTCGCCGCGACGGAGGCCATCGCGGAGTACGTACGCTCCATCGTCCGCCGCGCCTTCCCCGACGTCGACCCGGAGGCGCTCTGGACCTCGGTCTGGGCCCTCGTCCACGGCCTGGCCTTCCTGCATCTGGACGGCAAGCTCAGCACCGCCGCGCCGGAGGCGGTACGCGACCAGGTCCGGGCCGCGGTCCTCGCGCTGTTCGCCGCGGCGCCGGCGATCCCGGGGGCGCCCGCGCCCTGACGGGCGGCCCCTCCCGCCCAGGACACCACGGGACATTCCCTCTATATTCGGAAAATGCGCTGCACAGGCATCGCGCCCTTCGTCCCGACACGGACAAGGGCCACGGGGTGAAGGACCCCGGCCGGCTCGAGGCGCTGCGGCTGGCGGGGCTGACCGCGGCGGCCGATCCCGGCATGGACCGCTTCGCGCGGCTGGTCACGCGCGTCCTGCGCGTCCCGGTGTCCCTGGTCTCGCTGCTGGAGGCCGACCGGCAGGTGTTCCCCGGCATGGCCGGGATGTCCGGCTACTGGGCGGCCCGCCGCGAGACCCCGCTGTCCCACTCGTTCTGCCAGCACGTCGTCGCGGACGGCGGGCCGCTGATCCTCGGCGACACCCGGACGCACCCCCGCACCTGCGCCAGCCTCGCCATCCCCGACCTCCAGGTGATCGCGTACGCCGGGATGCCGCTCACCGACGCCGACGGGCATGTCCTCGGGTCGCTCTGCGCCATCGACCACCAGCCCCGGACATGGACGGCGGACGAGCTGCGCGACCTGGAGGACCTGACCGCCGCCTGCTCGATGGAGCTGCGGCTGCGGATCGCCTCGGAGCTGATCCAGCGGGACCGCGACCACGCCGGTCTCCTGCTGCGCGCCTCCATCGAGCTGGCCCACGCACGCGATCTCACGGATCTCACGCGCCGCCTCCGCCACCTGTTCCAGGGGCCGGCGGAGCCCACGTACGTGGGTCTGCTCCTGGCCGACGGCCAGGGGCTGTGGCGCGTCATCGACCCGGACGACATACGGCCGGTGGAGAGCGCCATCGACCGTCTGGGCCAGGACGCGGCCTTCCCCAGCACGCTGGCCATGCGCGAGCAGCGCACCGTCTTCGTCCCGGACCACGCGGCCCTCGTGGCCGGCTTCGGTCCCGACGCGGTCGCCGGGTACGACTCGCTGGGCCTCGAATCGGTCCTGTGCGTCCCGCTGCCGAACCGGCGCGGCGTCCTGACGTGGTGCTGGTCCCGCCCGCACGTCCTGGCCCCGACCGAGGAGGCCGTCCTGACCACGGTGGCCGGATACGTCAGCCAGGCCGTGGAGCGCACCCGCTTCGTGGCCAACCGGCTCAGCACCGCCGAGCAGCTCCAGGCCGCGATGCTGACCGAACTGCCGGACGTGCCGGGCCTGGACATGGCGGCCCTGTATCTGCCCGCCGCCGACCAGGACATGGTGGGCGGCGACTGGTACGACGCGTATCCGCTGCCCACGGCGCCGCCCGCGACCCGGCCCGCCCTCATGCTCTCGATCGGTGACGTCATCGGCCACGACGTCCGGGCCGCCACCGTCATGGGCCAGATCCGCAGCATGCTCCGTCAGGCGAGCCTCGACGACCCGGCCCACTCGCCGGCCACCGCCCTCGACGCGATCGACCGGGCCATCGACACCCTGCCGCTCGGCCTGGGCGCCACGGCGGTCCATGCCCGCCTCGACCTCGACGACGGCCGGTGGCAACTGACCTGGTCCAATGCCGGACACCCTCCGCCGCTGCTGCACACCCCGGACGGCGGCGTCTCGATCCTGGACGACCACGACATGATCCTCCTCGGCACGTCGGACGACCCGCCCCGCCACGACCACACCCGCGACCTCCCGCCGGGCAGCGTGCTCCTCCTCTACACGGACGGCCTGGTCGAACGCCGCGACGAGGACATCGACGCCGGCACCGCGTACACGGCCGCCGTACTCGACCGCCACGCCGACAAGCCCTTGCCGCTCCTCCTGGAAGCCCTCTCCACAGGGCTCTCGGAGATCCCGCAACGCGACGACGTGGCGGTGCTCGTGGTGCGGGTCACCGGAGACGGCCGCTGACCGGACCGGAGCGCGAAGAGCAAAGGTTCGCCAATCAAGAGGGCCCGATATCCGAAAGCCTCCGCACGCGGCATCCCCCGGCTCTAACATCACCGCATGGGGATACGCGGAGCACTTCCGGAATCGTCGAAGATCGTTTCTCACAGAATTCCCGGCGGTGCGAGATGACCGTCCCTTCGCCGGAATCCACCGGCACGTGGCTCCTCGGCCGGGTATTCGGTTCGCCCTCCCTCGTCGTCACCACCTTCCTGGTCGCAAATGCCCTGTGGGCGTGGTGGAGCCTCGGAAGAAGTACGGTGGCCACGGCGGCTACGGTATTCAACCGCGCACAGGACCGGCTGGGGCCGCAGACCCTGAAAGTCGGAGCGACCTGGCGGATCACGGTGGCATGGGCCTTGTTCTACGCCCTGGCGTCCTTCGTGACCCAGATCTGGGCAGGATCCCAGTTCTCCCCCGGCCAGGGCGGCGGAATCGAGGAATTGCTTCTCTGGTCGGCCGCTTTCGGTGCCATCACGGTGGCCGGCTGTTTCTACCTCACCCCGTCGCAGGGCCCCCGCCACGGGGACCCCCGGTGGGCGCCCTACGTCGGGATGATGGGCGGCTACGTGTGCGGCCTCATCTGGGCCGTCATCGTGTTCACGAAGCGCGGGCCGGAGCCGGGGGACTGGTGGGTCTGCCCCGCGATGAGCTGTGTCGGCGCGCTCGGCTCCGCACTGCGCATGCGGATCCGAGCCCGCGCCTCACACTGATCCCCTACGCGAACTCCGCGCTGAAGCTCGGCTTTCCGTTCCACTTGCTCGGGCTCACGACGACGACCAGCCTCCGCCCGACGGGAACGTCGAACTCCTGCGCGGCGCCTTTGTTTCCTCGCTGCTGCAAACCGCATTCGACGCGGTGGACCCCCGGAGTAACGGTGACGAGGAAACTCTTTCCCGAGGTGAGGTCACCCACGTGTTCCGAGTCCACCCAGACCGCCATGGGCACCAGAGATCCGGTGATCTTGGAAACCCTTCGGATTTCCAATTGCGTCACTCCGCCCGGCGAATCGATACCGCACTGGGGACAGCTACGCGCACTGTCCGATACCTGTTGTTCGCACTCGCGACATGCCACCATTGCCACGGCTGGCCCCCCTAGGAATCCGCCCGGTCGGCTTGGATCCCGACATGCTCCCACAGGAAAGTGCCACCGCACCCGGTTACTGACGGGAAAGCTTTTTCCGAATCGGTGATCGCCTATTCGCACGGGCCCCTGCCCCGCCCATGGTTCCGCCCGCGGAGTTGGGCCGGAGCCGGTCCGCCCCGGCGGGGCTCGCCTCCGCACGCGTACAACACCAACAGCAACGCGGCCCTGAGGCAGTGTCAGGCGCAGATCCGTTTGAAGTCGCTCGCACCCGGCCGGGCACGGAAGTGGACCTCGTGGCCGGCGTCGTCGGTGAAAACCGCCTTCCCGCCGGGCTTCAAGGTCATCGTGCCGCGCTGGGTGGGATTCCCCCACCCGTCGGGCGGGTTGCCCGAGCCGTCGGAAAGAGGGGTGACCGCTTCGAAGTACGTCGAGCCGACGCGGGCCTCGTCGATTCCGCAATGCGTGTAGAGGTCGTAGGGGACCGTCCGGTTGGACGGCGTCGACCGGACAGCTATGTCGTCGTCACCTCTGGCCGTCCCGCAGCCCGTGAGCACCCCGCCCGCCAGCACAGCAGCGACGACGGCCTTCCCGATTCGCACAGTCATGGCGCTGCGACGCACAGGCCGGGCAGACGGTTCCACGGCTTCGTCCTCCCACGGACAGCACGTGCCGGATTGCCCGGTCCGCCCCTGTATCCCGGCGAGTTCGAGCAGCACGTAGGCTGCGCGCTTCGAGGACGCGCACCGAGGAAGGGCTGCAGGTCATGGCAACGGGGGAGCGGCGCCGGTGGGTGCCCGGCGGGCGGCCACTCGGCATAGCGGCGGTCGTGCTCGCCGTCCTCGCGGGCGGCGGCTGGCTGGCCAAACCGCTGTGGCAGCCCTGGTGGTACGCGGCGACAATCTGCGGAGGCAGCCTGTCGGGCGGCGAACTCGCCGAACTCCTGCCGAGGGAACGGCTCCAGGCGGCCAAGGACACCTTCGGCTCCGGCCAGGACCTGCTCAGGTGCGGGGTGAACGAGAACGACGGCCGTCACTTCGTCCTCCACATCGAGTCGCAGCTCGACACGGGCGAGCCGCTGGGCCCGCTGGGCATGGAGTTCACCGTCCCGCGAGACCCGCACTACGTCTACAGCAGCTCGGTCCCCGGGTTCTACGGCAAGTTCGGCCCCGTGATCGTCCAGGAGTGCCCGAAGCTCGGCCGCGATTCCGAAGGCCGCGCCCGGCGCCTCGTCACCAAGCTCTACACCCACGGGGTGGAGAGCAACGCGTCCCCCGAGTCGCTGCGCACGGCGGTACGCATAGCCAACGGCGCCAATGCCGAGACCGGCTGCGGAGCGGGTTCGCTGCCGCTGCCGGACCGGGTCGAACCCTCCCGGGCCCTGTCCCTCGCCCAGGCGAAGAGCACGATGTGCGGCTGGCTGTCCCGGGCCGACCTGCCGGCGAGCCCGTCCGGCAAGAAGTGGCAGGTGCTCGCGCCCACGCACGAGGACGCCTCGATCACCAGCTGCTCGCTCGTCGACTCCGGGACCGGCGAGTCCGCCGTGAACCTCACCGGCTGGTACGGCGACTGGTCGGACAAGCCGTTCGAGAGGCTGCTCGCGGGCAACGTACGGATCCCGGAGAAGGGCAGCCCGAACGATGCGCTGCTCGGCAGGACGCTGGGTCGGGCCAAGGCCCGGTGCGCGGGGGAATCGGCGAACTTCCTCGCCACCAGCTACGCGCCGACCCGCGACGCGTCGGCGCTCCCGATGAGCGAGGTACGGCAGCTCCTGAACGCGTTCACGACGGACCAGGCCGAGCGCCGCGGCTGCACCGGTCTGGAGCTGCCGAGCCCGACGGTGTACCCGGACGCGGACTGACGGGATACGCGATGGGGCGCCACCGCCGCCGCTACTGCACGAGCGACAGGGATGCGCGGAAGGCGTCCCACGCGGTGGGGGTGAGCACGAGGACGGGGCCGGCGGCCCGCTTGGAGTCCCGTACGGCGACGGTGCCGGGCACGTTGCGGGCGACCTCGACGCAGTCCTTCTCCAGAGTGCTGTAGCTGGACTTGACGAAGCGGAACTCGGGCATGCGGCCTCAGCTCCTCGTATCCATGGCGGACGGCTCGCACATCCCGTGCGTGAAAGCGTTCCAGGCCGCGGGCGCCACCACCATGACCGCGCTGACCGGCATCTTCGAGTCCCGTACGGCGACGGCGCCCGGCACGTTGCGGGCGACCTCGACACACTCCCGTTCCGGGGTGCTGTAGCTGGACTTCACGAACTGGAATGCGGTCATTGCTGCACTTCCTTGGCGATGCTCTCCATGAACCGAACCGAATCATGAGGCGACAGGCTCACAGCCATCAGGTGGTCGAACACCTTAGAAAACTCGGCGCTCTCCCCCGCGTCCTCCACCCAGATCGTCGAACGCGGGGTGTCCATGTGCACGACGTCGACGGCCTCATCCTCACCGAAGGACAGGATGTTAAAGGGGCCGCCGGTGCCCGGGTACGCACCTACCCGGAAGGGCAGAACCTGGATCTGGACATTGGTCCGCTCGGCAAGGTGACACAGGTGAGCCACCTGGCGCCCCATGACAAGTGGCCCACCGACCACCTGCCGCAATGCGCCCTCCCAGACCACCGCGTGGATGCGCAATGGATCCTCGGCGTACAGCCGTTGCTGGCGCCTGGCTCGCGCCGCAACAGTATTCTCGATCCAGTCGAGGTCATCACCTGACATGCTTGCGACGGCCAACGCTCTTGTGTACTCAGCAGTCTGGAACAGGCCCGGAATCAGCGCCACCTGCCACTGTCTGATCCTGATCGCCGCATCTTCCATGGCAATGTACTCAGCCTGTGTGGCAGGTGTCGGAGTGTCGTTCCACCAGCCCTTGACCTTGCGCCGGTCGCGGTCGGTCTTCGCGAGACCCAGCAGGCCTGTGAGGGCCCCCTCATCCACCATCCCGTACAGCTCGCACAGCGCTCGGATGTCCGGATCGCGCATGGGAACCCATCCGCTCTCCATCTTGACCACCTTGGTCTGGGTGGCGCTCAGGACTTCAGCCGCTTCGCGCTGAGTCTTGCCCGCCGCCACCCGCAGACGCTGCAACTCACCACCCAGGCGCCGACCGAGAACGGTCGAGACCCGGTTGCCAATCGCCCTCTTGCCAGATGCCTGCATATCGACCTCCCGGTGAACGGGTCCAGTGTCGCAGCTAGTTGAG
Source organism: Streptomyces sp. col6 (assembly GCF_008042035.1). Lineage (GTDB taxonomy): Bacteria > Actinomycetota > Actinomycetes > Streptomycetales > Streptomycetaceae > Streptomyces. Next base: position 224,478 of record NZ_RDBL01000009.1, on the reverse strand, counting down.
CTCGCGCGAGTCATCCGTAACCCGTATGGGGAATATATTTCCGGGACTCTTGAACCCGGCGACTCGCCGCCGCTACGTTCAGCCTCAACCCGGCTACGCACCGGCACCGCGCAGCGGAAGCGCACCGCCCTGCCCCGTGCAGGACCGGCAATGCCACCGCCCCACCCAGAGAGGCCCACCCCATGACCGCAGCCCGCGCGCTTCCCGAGGACAACCCCCCGCTCCACGAGGACCGCCTCGACTACACCCCCACCGCCCGCAGCGTCACCCTCGCCCGGCGGCGCGCGGCGCGGCTCGTCGGTGAATGGGGGCACGCCGACCGCGCCGGGGAAGTCGCCTTGCTCGTCTCCGAGTTGGCGACCAACGCGCTCATCCACGGCAGCCTGCGCGGCCGGCTCTTCCGGGTTGACCTCATCCTCACCGGCGGAGCCATCCGTATCGAGGTGAGCGACCCGCGAGGCGAGCGGCTGCCGGGGGTACGCGAGGCGGAGCCGGACGAGTGCTACGGGCGCGGGCTCGTCATCGTGGACGCCCTCGCCGACCGGTGGGGGGTCGAGCCGCGCACCGTCGGGAAGACCGTGTTCGCCGAACTCGCGCTAGGGGCAACGCGGTCCGGGCCGGTCCCCGGTCAGGCGGCCGGGCGTACGACCACGACCCGCCGGCCACGCGTGTGACCCCCCTGGCTGTCGACGTGTGCCCGAGCGGCCTCCGCCAGGGTGTACGCCTTCTCGACCGGGATGTGGAGCCTCCCCCGCCCGATGAGGTCCACCGCCTCCGCGAGCGCGTCCGGCACGCTGCCGGCCACGCCGGAGAAGCGGACGCCGAACTCCGGCGCACCGAGGTCCGCGATGGTGATCACCTTGCCCGGATCGCCCGTGAGCGCGACGAGTTCGGGGATCACGCCCGAGCCGGCCAGATCGAGTGCCGCGTCGACGCGGCCGAGCCCCCGCACCCGCTCGACCCAGCCCTCCCCGTACGTCGTGGGAAGCGCGCCCAGCCCGCGCAGGTAGTCCTGGTTCGCGGCACCGCCCGTGCCGATCACCGCGATGCCCCGGTCACGGGCGATCTGGAGCACCGCCGACCCGACACCCCCGGACGCCCCGCTCACCAGCAGCGTCTCGCCCGGCCGCACGCCGACCTGGTCGATGACGCGCAGGGCGGTCTCCACCACGGACGGATACCCGGCCGCCTCCTCGAACGACAGCCCCTCGGGCATCCGGGCCCAGGCCGACAGCACGGCGAACTCGGCGTAGGTGTCGGCCCCTTCGCCGAACACGCGGTCGCCGATCTCCACGCCGTCGACACCCTCACCGACCTCGTCCACGACCCCGGCGGCATCCAGCCCGACGCCGGAGGGCAGCACGGTCGGATGGGCGCCCAGCACCTGACCCTCGCGCACTCTCCAGTCGACGGGGTTCACCCCCGCCGCCCGCACGGCGATGCGTATCCGGCCGGGGCCCGCGTGGGGCTCCTCGGCGTCGATGAGTCGCAGGACTTCGGGGCCGCCGAACTCGGCGAAGCTCACTTTCCTCATGCCGGGGACCGTAACACTAACGGTTAGTGTTTTGAAACGGTTACGGATACGTACCTGCTAGCGTGAGCGCATGACCGTGGAGTCCGGGCGCCGCGAGCGCAAGAAGGCCGCGACCCGACAGAAGATCGCCGACACCGCCCTGCGGCTCTTCCTGGAACGCGGATACGAGGCGGTGGGCATCCGGGAGATCGCCGCCGAGGCGGACGTGGCCGTGACCACGCTCTTCGCCCACTTCGCCTCGAAAGAGGCCCTGGTGTTCGAGCAGGACGCCGACTTCGAGCACCGCCTCGCGCAGGCGGCCACCGACCGCGCACCGGACGAACCGCTCATGCCCGCACTGCGCCGCGAGATCCACGCCATGGTGCGGCACTGCACGGCGGACGGCACCGCCCCCCTCTGGCGGATGATCGACGGATCGACCGCGCTGCGGGAGTACGAGGAGTCGATGAGGCTGCGGCACGCGGAGTCACTGGCGACAGCCATCGCCGCCGACCCCCGGCTGTCCCGGACCCCGACGGCCTGCCGGACGATCGCGCGGTTCGTGGTCGACGCGCACGCGCTGGCCCGCGAGGCGGCCGATCCGGAGGCCGCGGTGGACGAGATCTTCGGGATGATCGAGGCGGCCTGGGAGTCCACGGGCCCCTGAAGTCAGCCCACAACCTCCCGCCGCAGCGTGAACCAGGCCGTCGGGAACGGATTCGTGCCGGGTGTCACGTCGGTCAGCCGCCATCCCGTGAACCGGGTTTCCAGTTCGTCGGCGGTGACGCCGGAGATCGGGTCGTCGAACACGTCGGGGCCGTAGCCGAACATCAGCAGCGTCGCCCTCGGGGCGGCCCGCTCCGTGAGGCCGGCGGCGTACGCGTCGCGGCGATGCGCGGGGATGCCGCAGTAGCAGCTCAGGTCGAAGAACAGGTCGTACGGGCCGGGCGCGCCCACCTCGCCGAGCCGGGTGGCGTCCCCGCAGAGGATGTCGACGTCGGCACCGGCCGCCCCGGCCCGCTCCCTCGCCCGCCGCACCGCGCGGTCGACCAGGTCCACGGCGGTCACCCGCCAGCCGTGCCGGGCCAGATACACCGCGTTGGTCCCCGTGCCGCAGCCGAGCTCCAGGGCACGCCCCGGACGCGGCGCCCCGGACCCCTCCACCAGGGCGACCAGCTCGGGAGGGGTGACGCCGGTGTCCCAGGGCGGGGCACCGTCCCGGTAGTAGTCCTCCAGCATGCGTCGTACGGCGGCCTCCTGGTCGAGTTCGGCGGCCGTGTGGGGCTCCCTCATCGCTTCTCCAGAATATTAGAGTCGAACTTTAGTGTTCGACTCCAGATATAGGCTCGGACCATGGACAGCGTCAAGGGAACCGGTTCGCGGAACGCCAAGCGCCCCGACGGGCGGGCGGAGCGTTCGCGGCTCACCCGGGAGAAGATCGTCACGGCCGCACGGGAGCTGTTCATCGCGCAGGGATACGGGGTGACGAGCCTCCAGGAGGTGGCGGACCGCGCCGGCGTGGCCGTCCAGACCGTGTACTTCGTGTTCCGGAACAAGCGCGCGCTGTTCAAGGACGTCGTCGACACGACCATCGCGGGCGACGCCGAGCCTGTGGCCACGATGAACCGGGACTGGTTCCGCGACGCCTGCGCCGAACGCACCGCCCAGCGGCAACTGCTCGCCCATGTCCGGGGCGTGCGCGAGATCCTGGGCCGGGTCGCACCGATCATGCCGGTCATCGCGACGGCCTCCGCGACGGATCCGGAGATCGCCGCGGAGTGGACCTCGGACCCGGACCCGCGTTACGTCGTCCAGCGCGCGGCGGCCGAGGAGCTGGTCCGTAAGCCCGGCATGCTCCCCGGCGTCGACGCGGACCGCGCCGCCGACCTGCTGTACGCACTGCTCAGCCCGGAGTTGTACCTGGTCCTCGTACGCGACCGGGGCTGGACGCCCGACGCCTGGGAGGAGTGGGCCCGTACGACCCTGACCGCCCAGCTCTGTGACGGCCCCGGGTAGCGGCGCTACGACCCTGGGCGGAACGTACGGCAGTACGCCTGGGGCGTGACGCCGATCGCGACGTGGAGGTGCTGCCGCAGGGAGACGCCGGTGCCGAGGCCGGCGTGGGACGCGACCCGGTCGACGGGCCAGTCGGTGGTTCCAGCAGGTGCCGGGCCAGGTCGACGCGCTGGCGGACGAGCCGGCGGCCGGGGCTGGTGCCCCGGCAGGATCGTCCTCTCGGTCGCCCCCTGAGCCCCCACCGCCCAGCAAGCCACCCACCCACCCCTTACTGCGGTGGCCTCGCACAGTGCCTCGAGCGGCCTCAGGTGCGCCGGCGCGAGAACCGTCTGCCGGGCTTTGCCTTCCCGCTCCGTCTGCTCCTGGCCCTTTTGGCCGTGGCGCTCAATGCTGACCCGAACTGTCTGCGCGAGGACCCGGCCGCGACGGCCCGCCCCTTGCACCGCTCACAGAAGGTGGGGTGGCTGTCCGCCGGAGTACCCCAGTCCGTGGCCTGGGCCGCCTTCCACCGTTCGTCGGTGAACTTCGTCCCGCAGCGCGCGCACACTCCGGGCGCTGCGCTTCGCGCTCCGCGGCGCGTTGTTCGGCCTCCTTGCGCTCGCGTTCCCGGGCCTCGCGCTCACGGGCCCGCTGCTGGGCCCATCGGCGTTCAAAGGCGGTCTGCTGGCGGGGGTTGCCGATCGCGTCGAGGAGTGTCTGTGGGCTGGAGCGGCCGAAGCGGTGGAAGACTTGGCCGTGCGGGCCGTGCGCGTGGAGGTCGGTCAGGGTGGTTGTGATGACGGGGATCTTCTTGTCGTAGTGGTGGGAGTCCTCTTCGTAGGCCGTGTCCCCGGCCCAGAGGTGGCGGGTGAGGCGGCGAGGCGCGGAATGGTGCGTTCGGGGTTGTGGGCACCGAGCTGGTTGAACACCGGGAGCACCGGTGGGTACGGGTTGTCGCTCCAATGTCCCGGGTGGGGTGTTCCAGCGGGTGCGCCACATCGGCTGCGCCTTGCCTGCGGTGCCCTTCACCTTGCGGCGGTGGAAGCGGGCGTAATTCTCCAGCTTGTCCGCGAGCTCCTCCGTCTCATGGCAATTTTCGACCTCAATGAACAGCAGCGGGATGCCGTCCTGGGGTGCGGTCAGGACAAGGTCGGTCGGCCTGGGCGCCGCCCTTGCCCGGCGTGCTCCAAGACCCAGCCACCGGCAACGGCGCCCTGGTCCAGTGGGAGCCAATGCGCCCCACGCCCGGAGGCGTTTTAACGACGGCCTGAGCCGCCGCCCGTAACTCGGGCGGGTCCGTAGCCAGCTTGGCCATGTCCGGCTTCGAGCGCAGCAAGGCGACGACGGTTTCGTTGACGGTCATCGAGGTGGCGCCGCCGACGCCCGCGCCGCGTGCGGTGGCGCCCATCTCGGACAGGGGGCGTTGGAGTTCGGTCGCGGCGCCCTCCAGGCCCTTGAGGGTGCGGTGGCGCAGGGTCTCGCCGGCGCCCGTGGAGCCGCCGTTCGCGGCCAGGCGGTGGCGGCGCATGTCGGCGAGGGCGGCGGTGGGAGTCGCGGTGCGGGCCGCCTTCCGCTTCGCCGCCGTCGGCTTGTCGGCGTGGCGGTGATTCAGGTGCGGGAGGCTGATCAGCTGGATCTGATCCGTCGTGACGAACTTCAGCACGCCGAGGACGCGCAGCACGTCCGCGCGCGAGGCGTTCGTCGGACCGGCCATGTTCAGTTTCTGCTTCCCCGCCGCCATCAGCTCGGCGCCTTCGCCGAGCGTCGCTCTTCCAGTCGGCCGCCGACTGGGCTTCGCCGGGCGTCCGCGGCCGGCACCCGATGTTCTCCTCCCTCAGGGGGAGGGAGGGCTGGCAGGGCGGGATCGGGAGTATTAGGTGTGCTTCGCTTGTTGGTACGGAATGCTTCGGCGTGTAGGGAAGGGATGGCTGGACAGGTGGCGAGCATGGATTTCCCCGGCGGGCTGCGCGCGGACGGCCTGCCGGCCGCGCTGTCGGATCCCGCACGCCTGGCCGCCGTGGAGGCCACTGCCCTGCTGGACACCGGGCCCGAGGAGGTCTTCGAGGACCTGGCATCCCTCGCGGCCCGGATCACCGGGACCGGGAGAGCGTTCGTGACCCTGGTCGACGCGGAGCGCTCGTTCTGGAAGGCGTGTGTCGGTGTGGACGCCAGCGCGCTCGAGGAGCGGCAGAACCGGGTGGAGCAGAGTTTCTGCTACTTCCTGGTCGGACTGGGCGGTGAGCCGTTCATTGTCGACGATGTCGCCGGCGACCCGCGTACGGAAGGTCACCCCTCGGTGGGCCCGATGAGCATCGGCGCCTGGGCCGGCTACCCTCTGCTCGACCCCGCGGGGCACGTGCTGGGCAGTTTCTGTGTGATCGACGACTTCCCCCGTACCTGGTCCCCGGCCGACCTGGCCACGCTGGAAACCCTGGCGCGCTCGGTGGCGGCGGAGATCCACCTGCGTCAGAGCCTGAGCGCGGCACGGGCCGCCCATCAGCGCTCGGCGGACCTGGCCCACAGTCTGCAGGCCGCGCTGCTTCCTCCGCGGCTGCGGAAGGTTCCCGGCGTGGAAGCCGCCGCCTCCTATCTGCCGGCCTCGAACCGGTACCGCACCGACATCGAGGTCGGCGGTGACTTCTACGACCTTTTCCACACCCACGGTCCGCACTACGCCGCCGTCCTCGGTGATGTGTGCGGCAAGGGGATCCAGGCCGCGCAGGTCAGTTCCATGGCCCGTTACACCATGCGCGCGGACGCGGGCGAGGCGGGCTCGCCGGCGGATCTGCTCGGCCGTCTCAACACCGCCCTCCTCGCCCAGAGCGCCCCGCGCTTCCTCACCGCCGTCTACACCACCTTCCAGCCCGTCGCCGACGGCCTGTCGGGCGTCATCGCGCTGGCCGGACATCCCCCGGCACTGGTCCGCCGCGCCGACGGGTCTGTCGAACCCCTCGGCATCGCGGGGACCCTGCTGGGCGTCATGCACACGGTCCACCTGAGCGACGTGCCCTTCCACCTCGCCCCGGGCGACCTGCTGCTCCTCTACACCGACGGTGCCATCGAAGCACGCCCCCGCCCCGGCACCGCCCCGGAACGAGCCCAGGCGATCTTCAGCGAAGATGACCTCGCCGCTGCCCTGGCCACCAGCCACACCCTGGACGCCACCGCGACCATCAGCCACCTCACCGCCGTCCTCGACGCCCACCACAGCGGCTGGGCCAGCGACGACACAGCCCTGCTCGCTCTGCGGGTCCCTTCGCTGCCCTGAACGCGCCTGCCCGGGGCGACATCCCGGTCTGAGAGGCTGGTGCGATGGACGACCCAGCAGGACCCTCATTTCCTGACCTGCGCGTCGTCCATACCGCCCATCCCGGCGCCCACGTCCTGACACTGCACGGTACGGCCGACGCCCGCGAAGTCGACTTCCTCCACGCGGCCGCGGATCCCGGCGGACTTCCGGCTCTACCTGACCGCGCCCCCGCGCATCCTCGCCGCTGCCCGGCCCCAGCGGGGCGCGGGCGGCCAGGAGGCGGAGATCGCGACGATGTCGGACGATCCGAACGGCACGTACGATGCGTGGCTCGCGGAGCTCGGATTGTCGGAGGCGATCGAGCGCGAGATCCTCGCGGGGTTCGAGATCGACGTCCTCTACTGGACGTCCGACGGCGCAAGCATCCCTGGCCTCTTCGACTGCTACGCCCTGAACGTGTCGGGCACCACCGCCTGGGCGTGCCCGTACACCGACTTCCCGCTCGTCGAGATACGCCCCGATCGGCCCGTGAGGGTGTGGCCGAACCAGGTACGGGGCGCCAAGGCAGTGGCCATCCACGGCGAGCGGGTCGCCTTCTACGGCGGCTACGGCGAAGAGGTGGACCGGCTCACCCGCGGAGAGCTCACCGAAGCATCCGTCGAGCCAACGGACGTCGGCATGCTCACCCTGCCCGACGGCCACCTGCCCGGCCGCCGCCGCGCCGTCAGCCGAGGAAGCAGGATTTACGTCCAGGCCGAGCCGTTCACCGCGTGGGGCGTGGTTGACCTCGGCAGCTGAGCCCCGAAAGAGGAGACATGCGGCAAGATGCGGACGCATGCCCCTCTCATCGCGTTTCACCATGCCGGGCCAGGTCCGAGCTGTGGCCACATCCGACCCCTCTGGGCCACTGACCGTGACCGGCTACGGCCCGAATCCGCTGGCGACCGTCATCACGAGGGTCGACCTTTCAGGCAAGGTGGAGTGGCAGCGGACCTACCCCGGGACCGGCAAGCCGCAATCCCGTCTGGCCACGGACGGCACGCTGTGGCTCGCCTACCCAGACCGCGACGGTCAGCTCCTGGAAGGTGTTCTGCCGGACGGTTCCACTGGGCCCACCGCCCGCCCGGAGTGCCGCGCCAATGAGGACGTCGGCGCATTCGTCCTCCTCGACGACGGGTTCGTCATTTCCTGGGTCAGCGGCTCCCGCATGGTCCGTGGGGAACGAAGACGACCCACCTCTGTACCGGAGCCTCGCGTGGCCCGGTACACGAGAGAGGGGGAGTGCCTCTGGTCCACGCCGATTGCGCTCGGTGCGGTTTCGTTCCCGGGTGTGGTGGAGATGGGAGACCGGACCGGATGGGAGATCCGGCCGCGTAGACCTTGGGTCCCGGAGGAGATCGGCATTGATCACTGGGAGCCACTGCTCGTATCGGCCGACCGGATCGCAGCCAGTTTCACCGACAGACGGGGTGGCATCGGAAGGACGTTTTTCCTCGACCTGGACAGTGGCGCGACCATCTCGGTCACCGCTCCCGCTCCCACAGGCCGAAAGGCGATAGCTGGTCCTGGCCAGTTCCTGCTCGGATCCCAGGGTTACGGCGTCTTCACGACCGGCCGCTTCGGCCGGGACGGCGTCGAAACCGCGCGCTGGGCCAGCCATGGGGCAATGCTCGTCGACAAGAACGGCGGCGTACGCGGCCCGGAGCTCGAAAACAGCCTTCCTTCGCGATCACGCTTCCGGCGGCTCGCATCGGACAACAGCCTTGTGGACGGGCCGCCACTGACGGGTTACTACACGTCCTACCCCGCGATGGACTGCGAGGGAACCGCGGTGTTCTGGCGAGACGGCAAGCTGCTCGCTGTGGACACGGATCTCGCCGGCCACGAGCTGTTCGCCATGGATGACAGCCGAGCGGTTATCGGTCGTGCGCTACTGCTGAGCGAAGGCAGTGTAGTCGTCTCCCTGGACAACGAGGTCCTGGTATTCCGTACACCGCTGGGGTCCCTGGCCGAGGGTCCCTGGCCGTGCGGGGAAGCGAACCTCAGGGGCAATCCTCTCCTGAGCTGAAACTGCCTGCGTGACGACGGAGGAGACTGAAGCTGAGCATGGAGCTGGCAGGGCGGGTCGACTACAAGACTCGTTCGCAGGAGACGCGCTCAACAGCCATGTCGCCTCGCCTTTCAGGCCCTGGTGGGCAGGCTCCGGACGGGGCTGCGGTGGGTGGTGTTGTCGGTGCGCCTGTCCAGCTCGGTCCGGAGTTCGTGGATGACCTGGGCATAGACGGCGACGCGCTCGCGAAGCCGGTCGTTGTCCTCCCGAAGGGCCTGGGCGGCGGCTTCGGCGTCGATGGCGCGGGCGTGCAGGTGTTGGAACGCGGGCGGGATGCCGTTCGCCTCGGACTTTCGGCGGACGAATTCTTCTTTCAGGTCGACGTGCTTGTGGGTGAGGACCCAGCGCTTGACGCCTGCCTCGGCGGCGAGTTGCAGCGTGGTGAGCGCCCCGGCCGGCGAGCATGGTGAACGTCCCGGGGCGCGCCTCGGGCAGCCAGCCTCGCGCGACCAGGCGCCTCGCCCTCGACCGCACGCACTCGACCTTCGCGGAACCGCTTCCAGCCTGAGCGCCACAGCCAGTTGCCGGCAGTCCATCGTCTCTCCCCCGACCCGCTTCCACCGGCCAGGGCATCCATGAGTCGGCGGTAGTCCGGCGCGAGCACACCGACATCGATGCCGCCCCTCCACACAGGCACGGCCGAGCCCGGCCTGGCTGCAGCATTCCGCACCGGCCGATCGACTGCCACCTCCACCGGTGACACCTCATCGCCTCCGCGCGCCTCAGCCAGGACCAGTCCGACCGTCTCCCGGACGATCACGAACCGCTCCCACACGGCTTCCGCCTCGCGCAGCTCGACCCGAAGAGCTTCACCCGCCGCCGGGCGGCACGCTCCCGCTCTTCCAACAGCCCCACCACAGAAGGCATCCCCTACCTCCACCGCAGAGACAACACGACACCCTGTCTCTGCCGCGGAGGCACCTGCCCTATGCCTCACCAGGGCACACGCGCCCGCCACTCTCGGGAAGACAACGGCTTCCTACGGACCGGAGCGGCTCTTTCGCGCCGCAGCGCGCCGATCAGCTTGCTGAACTGCCTAGAGTTCAGCCCGGCAAACGGGCCTATCGACGAGGGCTCCGACGTCGTGACCACACCAGCCACGCCATAACCCGTGTCCAGGATTCCGGAACGAGGCCCGCTGATCACCTTATCGGCTCCGGACCTCATGCCTCGCAAGGAGAGCCAGGCGCCGGAGTTCTGCCGGTAGGGGCGACTCCTGCAATGCTGCGGTGTACCCCCAGGCGGATCGGCACGGTTTGCGAGCGGGGCTTGTCAGACACCCATCACTGAGTATGGGGTCGTGCTGCTGTCGGTGCGGCACGGCGCATGTCCGAGCCGTAGGTCGTGCGGTAGTCAGGGACGACGACTCGGCTTGTCGGAGATGCCTGATGAACTTGAGCGACGAAGTCGTTCAAGTTCATGGTCGGGTCGTGCCGCGGTGGCTCGCTGAGCGGCTTCTCGAAGTTGTCCCAGTGAACGGGCACCACGACGCCAGGCTCGCCCAATGCCCGTAGCAGGCGAGGCACGTAGCGGAAGGTCGCGGTGGTGGCGGGCACCGCAATCATCGCGAGATCGGGGCGCAGCCCCTCCAGGGCGCGCTCGGAGAAGTCGCTGGCTCCCATCAGGAATGCTGAGGGGCCGCTACCGGCGACGGTTACTTGAAAGGCGAGGGTGTCGCCCTCTGGCAAGTCGGAGATGGTAGCTGGGGGCTCTGCGGGGGGCGCGTGCAATGTGCCAGGCGCGAAGTACGTGTAGTTCTTGTTGCGGCTGTGCCGGCTCGACACGACCTCGATGGTGATCCCCGCGAAATCCAGGATCTCGCCGCCCTTCACGACCGAGATCTGTCCGGGGTCTACACCGAATGCGACGAGTAGATGAAACGTGGTCTCTGTGCCGATGATCCGCGCTCCAGTACTTTTGGCAATGTAGGGCACATCGGAGATGTGGTCCCAATGCGAGTGACTGACCAGGACAACCTCAGGATGGCCAATTTGATCCTTTATCAGTTCGGGATCGGACGCCAGTTTCGTGTCGGCTTTGAATTCACCGCAGAAAAGACCGGTCTTGAAACGGGTGATGTACGGGTCGAAAAGTACTGTGCGTCCGTCGACATCGATACGCCAACCGGAGGTACCCAGCCAGCGGAAGGATGTCGATCCTGCCGACGGGGTGCCGTTGGCGGCCGCACCTGCGGTGGTGGTCGTGGAGGAGACCAGTCCTGCGGCTGCACCGAGGGCGGCACCGCGCAGTATCGACCGCCGGCCGAAAAACCGTGATGGCGGTTGCGGATGTCGTATGTCTCTCTCGTTGCTCATGACGTCAGGCAATCAGACCGCTTCTCACTCTGTCCAAGATCAAAAAACGGGGTGTGCTCATATCTGAATGCATATGAGCGCACGTCAGAGGCCCCTTGCGGCTCAAATCAACGCCGCTTCGCGCTATGGCGCGGAGCGCCGAGTCCACTTACACGCGCGACGCGACTGAACGACCAGACGTACGTGCGCTCGACCACCCAGCAGGCCTAGCCCGGTCCTGAGACACGGGTGACCCGTCGGGCGATCACCATTTTGATCCCACGTCTCCACAGCAAGCGGCGGTACTTGCGGTTGCCGGTCTTACCGTGACAGCGAGGAGGGGCGCGGCGCCCTGCTCCACAAAGCTCTGGCCGCCGGCCTCCCGGCGCACCGCATCGTCGACCTCTCCGGGGTGGATCCTGCGGCCCTGCCGACCGCACCTCGCTCCTGATCGGTCACAGATACGGCGTGACGTGACCGCGTCAATCCGGCCTGCACCTCGCAGTCCTGCCACCGGTGCGGGCACGTCGACCGCAAGAGCCGGCGCACCCGTCCCTCTCCCCGTGCACCCGGTGCGGACACTTCACCCACGCCGTTCCACTGCTCCGTCGTACGCAACGGGCGCCGGTTCCTGGAGGAGGAAGTCCAGGAACTCACCGACCGCTTGGCCGCCCGGCGTCAGGAACGTGCCAGCCTGGGCGAAGACCAGGCTCTCCGGCGAGGACCACAGTGTGGCGGCCGGGGCAGGAGGAGGCCGCCTCCTGCTCGAGCTGGCGGACAGTGGAACGCTGGAGGCGCTGACCGCCCTATAGCTGGCACTGGGCCGGTCGTAGGCGGCGATCTGCTGGAGCCGCTGTTCGGTGGTGCCCGGTGCTGCGGTGTACCCGAACCGGGCGCGGGTGTAGATCATCAGGCCGTCGCTGGAGCTGGCCTTCCGCCTCGCCCTCGCCCGTACCTGTGGCTGCCAGCGCCGTGCGACCTCGCGGTCTATGCGGCCCCGGAGGTCCTCGCGGGGCCGCTTCAGCTTGCCGGCCACGTACCGCTCCACCGTGCGCTGGGAGACCCCGAGCGCCTGTGCCGCGGCCCTGGTGCTCTTGAGCTGCTTGGCAAGGTACTTCATCTGCGCCTGGGCGCTCTGCGGCGGCTTGCGGGTGAACACGCCCTGCGGCTCCTCCGCGCCAAGCACGAAGGCACTCAGCGCCAAGCGCACCGGCCGCCTATCGAGCTGGGTATCCCCGAGCCTGGCAGGCAGGTACATATGGGTGTAATGAACCACCAGGTCGGGGGCAACCTGCCGTGCTCAACAGGCTAAGAGCTCTATTCGTCTCCGGCCCGCTTGCTCTTGTCGTCAACGCCGCTCCCTGGGTTGATGCCCCTGTTCTTGCTCACCCAGGCCGTCCGCAGCGTCTCGTAGTCCGCATCACTGAGAATCTGGCAGGCCTCGGGCCGGTCGGGGAGGGTGTATGTGCGTGTGGCGTTGATGGCCTTCTGGCAGTCGGCCCGCCTATCGGTTTCAGACGTGCCACATGCGCTAAGTGCGGTGGTGAGCAGGGCTATCGAGGCGACGGCGGTGCGGTTCCTCATGATTCCCCCAGGATGGTGTGATGAGAGTGAGGCAATCATGCGATGAGCAGGGAGTCGGAGTGGAGGGCTCGGCGGCAATTCGCGTCGAGAGGCGCCACGGCCGGGCAAGTCTGTCCTGCCCAGCCGTGGCGGCCAAGGGCTGTCCCGTTACTCCCGTGGCGTAAGGAGCGGACTGGCTTCTTGGAGCACTACAGGAAGATCAGCTCAACGTTCTTCGCGATACAGAGCCGCAGAACGACCACTAGCTGCTGGGCATCATCGATGTGTGTTCGAGGGACGCCAGCCTCACTTTGCCAGTGGTTAACGATCCCCTCGATCCGCGGCAGGAGCGCGGCGCAGTCGGTGGGTGAGAGCTCGCCTCCACCGTCGTCGGGGCGATCCAGGAGCAGTTTGAGCGAGGTGGAGACGTCGCTCCAGCCGCGCTCTCCGCCGAAGCCCCATATCTCGTCGAGATCGAAACCCTCGGCTCGCGCCAGCTGCCGCCGGAACGCGGCGAAGCCGCTGTAGGACCAGCCAACGTCCGGACTGCTCGTGTCTCCCTCTCCTGGGAACAGAATCAGCCCCACGTCGAACTCCCTCAGATCGTCGGATGCGTAGAGGATCAGCCTGAATCGGTGGTGCCTGCAACTGAGATGATCCAGCGGTGGCTGGTGTGATCACGGCGTCGGAGCCGTCCTGGATACCCCCGTTCACCGGGCTGATCCCGCGGCAGTTCGGGAAGCTGGTGACGGTACTGCGGCGCGAGGGGGCGGGCTCGGTCCGCAGGGGTCGGCCGTGGAGTCTTCCGTTGGAGGACCGGGCAATACTGGTCGCGGCCTACTGGCGGACGAACCTGACCATGCGGCAGCTCGCGCCGCTGTTCGGGGTGTCGAAGTCGGCGGCGGACCGGATCATCGACCACCTCTGGCCGATACTCGCGCTCCAGCCGCGCAAGAGGTTTGCCAAGGACGCCGTGCTCATCGTGGATGGCACCCTGGCGCCCACCAGGGACCACACCATTGCCGCGCAGTCCAAGAACTACCGGTACTCCACCAACCACCAGCGTGCCGTCTTCGTTTCGTTCGCAGAGCAGGAACCACAGAGGCATGGAGTCGAGCTCGCCACCGAACTCGACTTCGTCCCGGGAGCTGAAGACTCCCTGGTCGCTGCGCTCGTATTTCGTGTTGTTCTCGACCAACTGGGCCATGACCCGTCCCGTGGGGCTCTTCGACCGGACCGAGCACTCCAGGTCGCCGACCCCTCCCGATCCGCTGACAGCGGTGATGGCGTGGCTCCCGGAGGGGTGCACGACGCGCAGGATGCTGTCCCGCGGGGTGTACTTCCAGACGGGGCCCTGCTCAGCCGGATCTGTCAGGTGCTCTGCGAGGAACCTCCGTCTTCTCACATGCGGCTTCGTTCGGTCGGGACTGTAAGTGATCACGGCGCGGATGACCGGTCGGGGTTTCCCTGGCCCGACCCTATGGGCTCCCGCCGACAGTCCGCAGGCCAGGCCAACGTGCTGCAGAAGGTGGTGTGGCGGGCTCTGCCGCGTAGTTGGATGAAGATCCGAGCTCGGGAGCGGGTGATCGCCAACGAGAGCGCCACACAGTGCCGTTGTCGGGGTGAGTGGGTTTGATGGATGTGTAGCGTCTCGCCGCCCGTGGCCAACGGCGGCGCCGCGACCCGGCGGTTGTCGCACTGTCTCAAGGCTGGCGAACTGCTCAGTCTCACGACTGGCCGATTCGTCGGGGCAACCGTTGACGGCAAGCCCTGGACCTGCGGAGTCTCGCGAATTGTCCCGTCTCATTAAATCTTGCAGAGACAGAGCCGTTGACCTGCGGGGTGACAGATTGAGTTGCGACTCAGGGCAAGCAGCGTGAGGCCGTCTGGAAGGGCTGGGTCCGGCGCCGGGGGCGCGTCTCATCGATCTTGTCGGGGCCCGGTGGCTCTGAGCTGGGGTGCGTCAGGATGCTGAGACGCTCGCCTCCATAGTTCTCATTGAAGGTGGCAGTTTCCTGGTTGCCTCGCTGAGGTGGGGCTTGGCCGCAGTCGGAGGAATTCGTTCGCAGGCCGAGGTGATCGCTTCTAACCTGCGTCATGTGATGACGGCTGAAGGCGTGTTGTCTGTCCTGGCTCTGCTGCGACGGGCAGAGGTTGATGTCTGGATCGGCGGAGGGTGGGGAATTGATGCTCTGATCGGCGAACAGTCCCGCCACCACCGCGACTTGGACCTGATGCATCGGCAAGACCAGGAGGCCGCCGTGGTGGCAGCTCTCTCCGAGGCGGGTTTCGAGGAGAGCCTGAGCTGGAGGCCCATCCGGTTCGTCGTCACGGCTCCGGACGGCCGGGAGGTCGACCTTCATCCCCTCGTCTTCGCCGGCGACGGGTCGGCGGTGCAGGCGTCACCCGATCCGGAGCGTCCCTTCATCTATCCCTCCTCATGCTTCGTGACCGGTACTGTCAAGGGGAAGACTGTCCCGTGTCTGTCCGCTGAGCAGCAGGTCTACTTCCATCAGGGATACGAGCCCACGGACCGCGATCGGCACGACATGACTCAACTCCGGCGAGTTTTCGGGATCGCCACCCACTTCTGAGGAGCGATTGCAAGCCGCCGAGCCACTTCGGCGGGGCGATGGGGATCACCGAACGGGTCCTCGCCCAGCACATCGAGTCGCCGCCGGCCGCAAGGCCCACCGCATCCTGGCTCTGTTCACGAGCTTCGGGTCTGGCACAGCTTCTGTGGAGCTACGCCCACCGGGCTCCTGTCTACCTCTTGGCAAGTCCCTGACCTGCCGGTCCTCGGCATGCTCCGGCCTCGGACTCCGAGCTTCGACTCGACACCACAGAAGTTGAGCCAGAACCACTACTGGTGAATAGAGCCAATCCGGCGAGGGGCAGTTGCACGGCGCCCGGATCGCCGGCGCGGCCACCTGGGCGACAGTGACGTTGAGGAGCTGCACGAAAGTGGCGCTGAGTACCACCGGCGGCACGAGGCATCCGCTCTCATGGCAGCAGAGCTGCGGCGAGCTCACGGGGGCGGGCGGCGAACGGGCTGTGGCTGCCCGGGAGGGTGCGCACGGTGAACGGGTTGGCGGGCATGGCCCGGTCGGCTTCCGCGATCATCAGATCCTGCACGGCCGTGGGCAGACCTCGGTCGTCCGCGCAGCGCAGGAAGGTCCTTGGGATGCTCCCCCACCGTTGCGGAGTCACGATGACCGGGGTGGTCGGGATCGCCAGCGGGAGATCGGGGCTCAGTGCCGAGCGCCAGCGGTCGAAGCGGTCCGCAGCGGTGTCGTGGTAGTGAGCCTGCCGCAGTTCCTCGACGTAGGCGGGATCCTGCGAGAGCGGGTTGATCCGCACGGCGCCCAGCTCGGCGGGGTCACCGAGGCTGAGACTTTGCCCCCGCGCGGTGGCGTTCTCGGGCGAGCCGAGATAGTCGAAGAACCGGGGCCGTCCGGCGGGTACGAAGGCCGAGAGGTAGACGATCTCGTCGACGAGTTCGGGTGCGCGCTCCGCAGCCAGTGACGCGGGGCCGCCGCCCGCGCTGTGCGCGACAAGTACAACGCGACGGTGGTGGCGGGCCTGGCGCAGCGTGTCCAGTACGGCCGCGGCGCAGTCGTCCATCGTCACGGTGGCGAGCGCAGACTTCTCGGTCAGCAGGCCCGGCTGGCCCGCCTTGAGGTATCCGCTGGGCAGCGGCGCGTCGAAGCCGTGCCCCGGCAGATCGACGGCCATGCTCGCGGCACCGAGTCCGGCGAGTGCGCGCTGCGTCGCCGCCCACTGCCCGGAGCCGTGCCAGGCCCCGTGTACGAAGACGAAGACGGTACCTGAGGAGGATGAATCAGTCATGACCGCATTCCACGCGACCCGGCCCCGGTTATCCAGTGAAAGATCTGGCAAGCTGGCCGACGATACATGTGAGGTATGGCTGGGAGGTTGGCATGGAGGCGCGGCACCTGAGGTACGCACTTACCCTCGCCGAGCACGAACACTTCGGCCGGGCGGCCGGTGCGCTGGGCATTGCGCAGCCCCCGCTGTCCAAGCAGATCGCCGACCTCGAACGGGAAGTGGGCGCCCGGTTGTTCGATCGCACCCGCCAGGGAGTGTTTCCGACGGCTGCGGGCGCGGCCTTCCTCTGCCGGGCGCGCAGGGCGCTCGACGAGATCGCGGCGGCCTCGGTCGACGCGGCCAGGGCAGCACGCGGCGAGACGGGCCGACTGCGCCTGGGTTTCATTGCCTCGGCGCTGCTCGAACCCCTGCCGGACGTCCTTGGCCGGTTCGGCCGTGAACGGCCCGACGTGCGGCTGGAACTGCACGAGATGGCGACCAGCCGCGGCACGGCCGCGCTCGTCACCGGCGAACTGGACGCGGCAATCGGCCTCGGCCGGCCCGGGGGCATCGGGGCCGAGCAGCTGGTTTCGGTGCCGATCGGGCACGACCACCTGGTCGCGGTCATGAGCAGCACGCATCCGTACGCGGGTCAGTCCTCGGTGGACGTGGACCAGCTGCGGCGACAGCCGCTGATCGTAGCGCCGGGCGAGGACGAGCCCGCCGTCGTCACCGGGCTGCGAGCCCTCCTGGGCAAGGACTCCAAGGCGCTCTCCGGCGCGACCGTCGCGAGGGACATCCACACCATCATCGGACTCGCGGCCTGCGGGGTGGGCGTCGGTCTGGGACCCTCCCGCATGCTGGCGGCCCCACGGCGGGGCACGTGGTTCTGCGAGGTGACCCCGCGCACGCCTCTGCCCAATCTGGTCCTGTCCTTCAACGCCCGGGACCGTTCCCCGGCACTGAACGCCTTCCTCGACGTCATCCGCAAGAACTGCCCCGAGGTCGGTGCCGCGCTCGACCACCGGCTCGGCCCACCGGGACCCAAGGACAGCGACCCCGACCCCTACCCGACTTCGCTCCGCCATACGAGGGCGATGCCCTAGAAGTTGTCCCGTAAGTGCTGGTCAGGGCATGACCGGCTGCCTGGTCGGGTCCGCCAGGAGGCGTGGCGGGGCGGGATGCGGAGCCGACGGCCGGCGTGATCGACTCGCAGTCGGTCAAAGCGGACGCCGTGATCGGCGCCGACAGCCGCGGCTTCGACGGCGGGAAGCAGATCAACGGGCGCAAGCGGCATGTCGTGGTCGACACCCTCGGCCTTCTGCTGGGCGTGATGGTCACCGCCCCGGACATCGGCGACCGTGCCGCCGTGAAAGTGCCGCTTCAGCGGGCGGCCGATGCCCACCACCGGCTGGAACTCGTCTGGGCCGACGGCGGCTACACCGGCAGCCTCGTCGAGCACTGCCTGGCCACGCTCGCCCTGGTCCTGGTGATCGTCAAGCGCAGCGACGACAGGCGCGGTTTCGTCGCACTGCCCAAGCGGCGGATCGTCGAGCGGCTCTTCGCCCACCTGATGCGAAGCCGACGCCTGGCGCGCGACTTCGAACGCCGCACTACCAGCGCCGAAGCGATGGTCTACTGGTCAATGACCATGGTCATGACCCGCCGCCTGACCCGCTCACGCCCCGCGCGAGCGTGAACCGGACCGGCGCTGGCTCGGCCCGCCAGCCCCGCGCGAGCAGGCGTTTCGCCTTAGACCGCAACGCCTCCACCTTGGCCGGCACCACATCCATACCGAAGGCGGAGGCCATCTCCTGGCAGGTCAGCGGGCCCTGACCGAGACGGACCCGATCCGCTAGCGCGGCCAGGATGCGCTGATAGTCCGCCGACAATGCCGTCACGGCCAGCGCCTCGCGCCTCACCGGAACCTGCGACTTCGCCTTCGCCGCCACGAGCGGTGACGCCTGCACCCCAGCTTGCGTCCCGGCACCGCCCGGCCGCTCGGCGGCCACCGCGTCAGTTGGACTCCCGCCCGGCGCGGACAGCACCGCACCCACACGCTCATGGGCGATCGTCCACTCCATCCACTCCTGCTCGGCCGCCGCGAGCTCGGCCTGGATCCGGTCAGCCTCCTCGCGCAGCCCGTCCACACGACGACGGGCGGCAAGCTTGTGCTGTTCCAGCAGTCCGACAACCGACGGCATCCACGACCTCCACGAGAGCGACGAAACAACGATCCGTCACTCCCTCACGGACGCCACCAATACCTCTGACCAGCGAAAACATCGTCATGACACTCGGAAAGACAACAGCCTCTAGGACTTCTATCGGCCGGACCTTCCGGACCAGTCGAAGCTCCATATCTGAACCGACAGCCACCGATCCGAAGCGCCCGCAGGACGCTGCCCGCCCGTGTCGCTCTGCTATAGCACGCGGCGAAGCCGACGGTCGACGGCGAGTGAGACGCCTTTGCCCCTCCAGCCCGCCGAAGTGTGTGAGGCTCGCCGGCTTCCGCAGCTACGCCCAAGGGCTGACGCCGGCTCGGACTCCCGAGAGCGCGTCAAGCGTCAGGGGCCGGTGCCCTCGAACGCGGTAGGGGTTGTCTTGGAGTTCCAGCGCGAGATGGTGCGCAGGCCTGCCCGCGCAAGCTCAAGGTACTGGCCCGGGCATTCCCACAGCTCGCGCGCCGACAGCTCGGGAGGCACCGGAGAGTCGGGATGCTCTGCTGGCGCGCAGAGATGCAGGACGGCCGCGCGACGGTCGGCGACTGCGGACCATGGGTGGATTGGGTGGCTGCATGCGGCGTTGAGGTCGACGGTCTTCAGGGCAGCTTGCATGACGCGCGAGTAAGAGGGGGGCAGGCCCTCGTACGAGTTCTGGATGACCATGCGCATGCACAGCATCACGCCGATCCGTTCGTCCTTGTTGACCTGCCCGGCCAGCCACCTTCGCGCGCACCATAGCCCGACCGGCCCGGCGTTGTCCTCCCAGGTGCGAGAGAGTGCGTCCTGGACGGCGGTGAACTCGATACGGCCGCCGTTGCGGAGGAAAGCGGCGTCGAGATGGGAGACGTCGATCTCGCCGAAGAGCCTTTCGATACCTCCGTGGACGACCTCCTTGGCCGTGTCGGCAAGGTCGGACAGGAAGGCCGGACAGTCCAGGACAGCTATATCGTTGTCCTCAACCCCGTAGTCCGCAGAGATGATCTCCCTCCCGGCCGTGGTCAGCAGGCTCACCCCGAACTCGACCATGTGCTCGCGGTCGTCGCTGAGAATGTCGCTCGGATGTCCCAGCGCACAGCGGCACACCGCCGGGGCGAACGTCGCCCGGATGCGGTTGAGGACATCGGCGTAGGCGTCGAGCAGGGGCCGGTTGAGTATCCGGCCGGAAGTCGCATACCAGGACGTGGCATGGAGGAGAACGGTATAGCCCGTCAGCTCCCGGCGACCCGCGGGCGTTCCATGGCGGGTCAGGGCGCCGGATGTGTCCGCAGCGAGGCCCGTCAGCACCACTGCGGGGTCTTCAGAAGGATAGTCACAAACGATTCCACTCAGATCGGACAAAAGCTCCGCGTGGCTTTCGGAAAGTTCCGGTGCTTGGTCCAGCGGGCCTGCCCCTTGCCGGTCTGGTCCAGCGACATAGTCGCCACGTAGACGCGCTTCAACCCACCAGCCCGGGGGCCACGCCCCAGGACAAGATCGCCTGCCCCGACGGGTTCGTGTGCATCTACCCTGACATCAACTTCGTCGGCCAGCTCTACGTCAAACGCGCCACCGACGATTCGGTGCGACACCTGCCCGACTACATTCGCGGCGCCGGGAGCTCCGTCATCAACAACAGCGGGCGCACCGCGAGGGTCTACGCCAAGGACAACTACACCGCGTCCCAGGTCTGCGTGGGACGCGAAGGCGGCACGATCGCAGACCTTCGCTCCTACGGCATGAACGACGCCACGCACTCGTTGAAGAACAACGACACGCCCTGTGGCGCCTGACTCAACACCGACGGCACCCGGGCCCGGACCCAGGCCACCGGCTCCGCCCGGACGGCACCGCGCGGGGGCGCATCTGGCAGTCGCCGCCCGGGTCGAGGCAGCCGTGAGGCGGGCGGGGTGCGTGTTGCCGCGCCGCTGCGCGCGTTGCTCTCGGCTCAGTACCTCGATCAGCGTCGGGCCAGCCGACGGCCGGTCCCCGTTCCGTAATCCAAGCCGTAGTGATCGAAGATTTCCCTTTCTTCCTCAGCCAGCAATTCTCCGTCGGTATTGATGGATGGGGCTTCCTTGACGAGCTGCTTCGACCACGCCACCTTCAGGTATGAGGGTGACACCACGGCCTTGTCCAGCGGCACGAAAGCGATCCGTCTCCGGGTCAGTCGTCCGATCGTGACGCCCGCGAAGGCGGGCTGGTCGGTGGCGGTTGCGACGTAAATGGATTCCAGGGATCCGATCTTGTCCCCCTCAACGTCCACCACGTCAAGGTCCCGCCAGTCCCGGATATTCTCCGCTTCAAACATGCCACTCCCTCTGTTTCTCTTTCGGTGTTAGCAGATGTGTGCCCGCAGCACCTCGGAGCATGGCCTGCGGACACCGAACCGAGTATGAGGGCTCCCCCGATACTCTTCTCCGCACCGCACCGGCGACGGCCGCCTCCGGGGAACGCGAGATGGAGGCGACGTGCCGACCATTTCCAGATCTCCCTGAAACAGGGATGCAAACGCCGGTTCACCCGCCTGTGTATGTGCAGCCGACCATTCCCGTGTCAGCCCGCGATGACGCAATGTCGCCGTGCGGCCCCTGCATGTGCAACCATTCCGGGCCTCGCCGTGACGTGCGCCCTGGGGCGAGGTTTCGGACACGGCCCAGCAGTTTCACGAGTGCGAGGGGCACCTTCAGGTCCCGGGACGGTGTGTCGCGTACGACCCGAACAGCCGATCGCAGCACGCCAACCGGATACGGCTAGGCCAGAGCGGGTAAGTGGGTGCACAACACCGCCACAGCCGACGCTGGAAAGTGACCCATCATGACCGACGACGCTTATCTCTTCCTCGCCGACGGTGCCCCGGGATCGGGCTGGCAGGCGATGCCCGTATCCCTCACCGGAGGGCTGGAGTGCCTGCAGACACCGGCCGTGCGGGCCTGGCTCGATGCCCACCAGACCGATGCCGCGTCTCCGGCGCTGCACGTCGTGCCGCCTGAGGAGACCGGGATGATTCCCGAGGGAGCAGAACGGCTCCCGGTGCCGCTGACCGAGGAGGAGCTGGAGCGGGTTCGCCGGGCTGCCGCCACCGACCAGGTGGCGGCCGTCGAGAAGGAACTGCTGTCTTACCGTGACAGCGAGGAGGGGCGCGACGCCCTGCTCCACAAAGCTCTGGCCGCCGGCCTCCCGGCGCACCGCATCGTCGAACTCTCCGGGGTGGATCCTGCGGCCCTGCCGACCGCACCTCGCTCCTGATCGGTCACAGATACGGCGTGACGTGACCGCATCAGCCGTGCCTGCACCTCGCAGTCCTGCCTCCGGTGCGGGCACGTCGACCGCGAGAGCCGGCGCACCCGAGCCCCGAGACCTCGGCCTCGGCGTCCCGCGCACAACTGGCTGACGAGGGCTGGGACTACTTCGAGCCGTACCTGCCGGTCGGCGAGTACGGGCCGCATCCCGCCCGGCTGCGGGAACAGTTCGAGGGTGTGATCTGAAAGTTCCGACCTACCCGGAGGCGACGACGGATAGGGAGGCCGCGATGGTGTCCGGGAGGGTCTGGCACACGGGTGCGCCGTGGCGGTGGGCGACCCAGATCAGGTAGCGGTTGCGTTCGGGATTGGGACAGTCGGGTGGGCAGCCGAGGACGATCTTGCGCTGGATGATGTCGAGGCCGAACTCCACGTTGGAAGCTTCTGGCCGCCCATGCTCTCCTTCGGGAGACAGGGCCTCGGCAAAGTGGTGCTTCGCCCGGATTGGTGATCATGTGATCCCGAGGAGAGCGAGGGGCCGGTGAGGGCTTCTCGCGTTGTGTCGTAGGTCGGCGGCGATGTTTCTCGGGTACTCACCCCGGTCGTGCTGGGGGCTGTGGCTTCCGGGGCTGGAGGGAAATGCTCCGGAAGCCACCGTCTGGGCGACACGGCCCGTGGCGCGGCGAAAGCCGACGCCCCGCACGCCCTGGCGGTCACCGATTCGATCGACGCGTTCCGCCAGCCACCACCGCGGCCCGCGAGACCCCCGCCGCATGGTCGCTCTCTCTGATACAGCGGCCGGCACAGCCGCTTCCCTCACGCCTCTGCGACGGAGGGATCCTGTGCACCTGTGCTTGCCGTGTCGTCACCTTCTCGGACCACGTCGGTGTGCTCAGCTCCGGATTTCTCGCCGGTGGCGGACCGGCCCCGGAGTCCGTTGACCACCAGTCCGAAGGTGGCTGCGGCGATGACCGCGGCGGCGACGGCGGGGAGGGCTCGGGCCTGCCAGTTGTCGAGTACCGCCCCGCCGAGCGTCGCCCCGGTGGCGATACCGAGGTTGAGTACGGTGATGCCGATCGCCCCGGAGGCGGCCTCCCGGCCGGGGGAGGCGATCCGTAGCAGGTGCATCTGGAACACCGGTGGCAGCAACCCGATGAGTACGCCCCAGCCTGCGATCACCACGACTGCCACGGCAAGATGGAGATCGAGTAGGAGCAGTGAGGCGGCGCTGCCGGCGAAGGCGGCGCTGACCCAGCTGAGCGCCTGCCGCGGGAACCGGTCGGAGAGTGATCCGGCCCCGAGGGTGCCGACCACCCCGGCCACTCCGAAGACGAACAGCAGTATGCCGCTGGTGGCGTTGTCGTATCCGCCGAACTGTTTGAGCAGCGGTGCGATGTACGTGTAAAGCAGGAAGTGGCCGGTGATGACGAGCCCTCCGGCCAGCGCGACGCCGAGTACGGTCCACAGTGCCGGGTCTCGGCCTTCCTGCCGCACGGCTGGCCGGGGCGCGTCCGTAAGCGGCAGGGAACGGATGCCCAGGGCCGCCAGCGCGAGCAGCGCCGCCAATGCGCCGAAGGAGACCCGCCACCCGAGAGAGACGCCGATGGTAGCGCCGAGCGGAATGCCGATGATGCTGGCCATCGCGGGACCGGCCAGCACTACCGAGACGGCCCGGCCGGTCCGCGCCGGCGGGACGAGTGTGGCCACTGTTGGCACGAGCAGCGACCAGAAGAGGCCGTGCGCGGCGGCGGCGGTGATACGGCTGGTGAGCGCCCACCCGTACGAGGGGGCGAGCGCGGTGCCGGTGGTCGCGAGGGCGAGCAGCAGCAGAATGAGGGTGAAGAGCCGTCGGCGCGGTACGCGTGCAGTCAGCCGGGTCAGCGGGACGCTGGCCACGGCGATAGTCAGCGCCCATGCGCCGACCAGTCCGCCGGCGGTCGCGGGTGTGATGTCCAGGCCGTCGCTGAGCTGCAGCAGCATGCTCGCGGGCAGCAGTTCGGTGGTGACGGTGGCGAAGGCCGCGCCCGAGAGAAGAAGCAGTGCTCCCCAGGGCAGCCTGGGCGGCGCTTCCGCAGTAATTTCGGTGGGTTGAGTACTCATGACCGGTACCGTAAAGTCTCACATTCATGTGAGAGTCAAGGAGCGGTTCATGCGGATCGGCGAGCTGTCCAAGCGCACCAGGATTCCGATCCGGATGCTGCGGTACTACGAGGAGCGGGGGCTGTTGAGGCCGGAGCGCGCACCGAGCGGCTACCGGCACTATCAGGAGGCGGACGTCGAACAGGCAAAGCTGGTGAGCAGCCTGGTCAGATCAGGGCTGCCGACCAGACTGATCCTGCCGCTGCTCCAGGAGAACCAACCGAACCAGGTGGACGGGGACGAAGCAGACGGCGAAGAGGACCTGGTCGCACTGTTCGACGCCGAATTCGCCCGCCTCGACAGCCAGGTCAAATGCCTGAGCTTCAGCCGGAACGCCGTCCAGCAGCACCTGCAACGCCTGCGCACCAACCGGGCCAAAACAGTCGACTGAGCCGCTCAACCACCGTGCGCCAGCGGATGGTGGCTTCGAGGTGCTCGGATTGTCGGCCTTCCGCCCCATGCAGAATGCCGCCAGCCGTAATCTCCCGCCATGAACTGGGGAGAAGTAGGCCGTGCCGTCTTGGCGTGGCCATGGGCAAACATTGGTGCCTGCGCGGCAATCGTGTTCGCGGGCGCGGCACTCATCGTCAGCTGGCGGGCGGCAAAGGACGGGAAGCGGTCGGCAGACGCGTCCGTGAAGGCGGCTGACGCCGCAGTTGCTTCGGTTGAAGAGGCTCGGCTGTCAAGGCGCGTGGCGGAGCAGGCCCTAATGGATCAGCGGGCGGAAGCTGCCGAGCGTCGACTTGCTGAGGCGGAGGCGAACCGCCCCCGTCCCACCTTCGCCATCGAGCTTGTATCCGGCAATGCTTACTACCTGCGCAATATGGGGACGGGGCGCGCGACCGGGATCAGCCTGACCCCCAGGGAGGGGGATGAGCCCTACATCTTCGAGGGTGTCAGAGACGGGAGCTTGGCTCCCAGCGAGGCCGTGGAGTTCACGATGTTGGGCGCTGCGGGCATCACCACTCTCTCACCGCCGGAAGAAGCCATACGTCATCCAGCCGTACGCCGCCGCCCGCACTCAGGTACGCCAGCGCGAGAACCATCGCCCAGACTTACGCCCCGGCTCCGCTTGCTCCTGGCCCTCCTGTCCGCCGGCATCGCGGCCGCCGCGTTCGCACTCGGCGCGCTGCTAGCCCTGCGGTTCAGGTCTGCCGATACCGTGCTCGCGGGCCCGACTGCTGCTGTAGTCCTCGCCCTGCTCGTAGAGCGCGTCGAAAGCAGCAGATGTCTCGTCGATCAACGCCGGATCCCTGAACCGGTTGGCCGGTTCGGCGCCGGCCGAGCTTGCGGTGTCAGCCCCGCCTCTCCTGCCCTGGATCCGTTTCAGGGGGCGGGAGGGGCCCTCGCTCACAATTGGCGGGTGAACTCCTGGCGGTCGGCGAAGTTCTCGTAACCTGCCCGTTCGAAAGCCATGATCATGGCGGTATTGGCCGCGTCGCAGTCGCCACGGATCTCGTCGGCGCCCGCTTCGACCAGCAGACGCGTCCCACGCGCCACCACCGCCGTCGCATAGCCGTTGCCGCGGCAGGCGGGAGATACCGCCACCAGGCCGATCACAGCGGTCGATGGGTTGCGGGCGGGGAGGCTGAGGGCTGCCGGTGTTCCGTCGGTGGTGTAGCCGATTTCCCACCACGAGGGCTCGTACGAGAACTCCTCCATGTCCGCGAAGAGGCTCTCTGCGGCACGCCGGGCGCCATGCGTGGCGACCCTGGCGGCGAGTTGGGCGTCGGCGCTGGTCGGCAGCGCCTCGGCAAGGAGAGAGATGAAGGGCTCACAGCCCAGACGGGGCAGGGAACGCCAGGTCAATCGGCTGTCATGCGTGGCGGGTTCCGGCCCGGGGCGACGGCGGAAGCGGCGACCGTCACGAGCCCGTTCGAAGCCCGCCAGACGAAGAAGCTCGGCCCGCCGTTCCGGCTGCGCCTGGTACTGCGGCGCCTGCGTCGGCGAGTCGGTAACGTGCTCCAGCGCCGTTGCACCGAGAGAGCCGGCCAGAGCGACCGCCTCGGCCAGCAGTGCCCGGCCGGTGACGAGGCCGGGTTCGCCCCACGGCGCCTCAAGGAGAACCAGGGCCATTGGGATCTCTCTGCCTGGGAGGGTCCATAGCACGGTGGCCGCGGTGAGTCGGCCGGCCTCGTCTTCCGCGACCATGCACCACTCCGGCCGGGTGCACCGCTTGGTCAATAGGTCGGTGAGGTAGGCGGCTCTCCCGTCGTTGCGCTCTGGCTGATCGGAGTGCTGGACGAGGGCGGGTAGTTCGTCGGCGCGTGCTATGCGGATAAGCATGTACGAGGGCGTCCTGTCTTTGGGTGAGGTGGTCGGTCCTGCGCCGAAGCGCCATCCAGTGGTAGCGGCAGGCCTGGCCGCTCCTGCCCTTGCCTGACCTGCCCGTCAGGCCCCTGCGCCCGGGGACGGGGCGCGCTCGGCATTCTGCGTCGCAGCGTGCCACGGCCGATCGGCGGTGGTCGTTGCCTGGCGCAGAAGGCGCAGCCGTTCACCCACAGGGCAGCCAGGTCACTGCCTTACCGCCCCAGCCGTGCCGGTGATGCGTTGTCGGGACGCGAGCAGTGTTCCACAAACAGAACGTTCTGTAAACGGAACGATCGGGCGATAGTCATGCCCTATCCGCTAGTCGGGTTCGGCCCAAGCATTGTCCGGTCACTCAGGGCAGGGGTCGACGGGTCACCACAGACAGATCCGATTGTCCGGTGGCGCCCCGAAACACGGCCTCAGCCAGATCCTGATCAAGTAGATCCTACGACCGCTGCCCGGGAAATCCGATTGGTTCGCCCGGTCGAAGACCGGGTTCCGGGCGTTCGCCCCGGACGGCTGTGCACCCCTTGCCGGGTTGCCGCAACGCTCAACTACCGCTCTACGCGTTACTCTTGAGATATGCCAGTCACCTTCACCGAGCTCCCGCTGGCGGCACTGACGGAACTCGTCAACGCGTGGGGCACGCTGCCACGTGAAGCGGCCGGCCGCAGAAACGCCCCGTCCCGGCCTGAAAATCTCGCCACACATCTCGGCCTGCCGACGGGCGTCGAAGCCGAGCTGACGCCCGAGGAATTCACCCGGGCTGCTGACCTCCTGCACCAGATCTTTTCCGCCCAGAACACGGAGACGTGCGCGCAACGGCTGACCTACCTGCTCGTCGACGCTGGCGCCTGCCCCGCCTTGGAAGCCGCCGCAAACGGCTCGCTGAGTGCCGTATGGCGCGTCGGCGACCCCGAGCAGGCACTCCTCGCGGCATCGGCGCTCACCCTGCGCCAGTACGTCACCGCCCACGGGATCGAACGCATCGGCATCTGCACCGGTGATCACTGCGCCGACGTCTACATCGATCGCTCACCAGGCGGCCGGCGCCGCTTCTGCTCGATCACCTGCCAAAACCGCACACGCGTGGCCACGTTCCGCAGACGCAAAGCAGCAGACACCGGCTGAGCCGAGCCCAGTCTGCCGAGCCGTTTGCGGTTGGCGTCCTCGGCGGGCTGCGGGATCACCGCCCGGATCCCGCGCCGGCCACCTGCCCGGCGACCGCGGTCGCCGGGCAGGTGGCCGTGGTCCTTACGTACTGATCGGTGAGCGCCTCCAGGGCATCCTCGATGCGCCGGCGGCGGGACGCCGACCAGTTGATGAGGTCCTCGGGCGCTCCGGCGAGCTGCTTCCGGCCCGCCGGGTTGGCTCCGTCCATCTCGCCGATCGGTGGTGCCGGGTGGGTGCGGCGGTGAAGTCGAACCGGGCGCGGGTGTCGAGCACCGAAGCGCGAACAAAGCCCGAGGAGGCGGTCAGCGGCCGCCGTCATTGACGCCGGAGGCCCGCCGCCCAAGGAAGTCCAGCACAATCTGCCCGAACGCGGTCGCCGCGACAAGGGCGCCGAAGGCCAGAACGATCAGCACCGTCATCTCCTCGTTGTTGCGGCTGCGCGCCTCGGTCCGACGGCGCAGCCGCGAAGCGTAGACCTCGGCGTGAGACGGAGCGTCGCACCGAGTACGAAACTGATCAACAAGACGCGTGCGTCAGGGCCGGACCTTGCGGTTGTGACGGTCGCGGCCGCCGATGACGAGACAGCGTTCCGGTCCAAGAGTTGCTCGCTGCACGGTGGGTGATCGCGCCGGCGGACAGCACCACGCCCGAACCGGGCGAGTCAAGTGCTCGGTTGTGCTGTCCCCTGGAGTGTCTGCGAACTGACGGGCGGTGCGCTCTCAGTAGCGCATCCACCGTCCAGATGGATTATTCCGAGGCTGCCATGATGGCATTGATGAGGTCCCCCCCGGATTCTTTCAACACCCTGACGGCTTTCTGCCGGCTCACACCGGTCTGCGCCATGACCAGGTCAATGTCTTTGGGGTCCACGCCCGTCTCATCGACATCCTCATTCTCATAGCTCATGGCGCCGTGGCTCCTCTCCAAGCAGGTGCGGCCGGTCGACTGCACACTGATCTCAAGTTATGACGAGCGGGACGACTGTGCGATCACTGACGTAGCGATACATACGGACGAGTGACGACCTCTCGCGCGCACGGACGCGTCAGTGTCTGTGAGCCCTTTACACGCACCCCTTGGGCCACCTCCCGGCCCACTCTCATCCGCCCGTGCCTGGGTACCTTGCCTCGGTCCAGTAGGAGCCGATGCGCCCCATCCCGCCGGGTGCGTCGACGACGGCCTGCGCGGCCGCCCGCACCCCGGGCGGGTCCGCGGCCAGTTTGGCCAGGCACTGCTGGCTCGAAGGTCGGCCAGGTTAGTCGTGATAACGGGGACGCCATCTTGTGCCCAAGGATGTGCCGGCCGGCACCGGGAGGCTTCCCGGTGCCGACCGGCCATGGTCAGGGCACTGTCAGACGCGGTCGGCCGCAATGAGGACGTACTGGAAGGATCCGTCCCGGTACGAATTGATGAACGCCTCCTCGATCCCCGTGACCAGTGAGGACGTGGCCCGCAGCTCCCAGTAGGGCAAGGTGTCGGGAGTGAGGTCGATCACGGCCTGCGGCACGAGGCGGTTGTCGGCCATGGCGCGCAGGTATTCCCGGCGCGAGTGGATGTTGCACTCGAAGTGCGCGTTGATCTGCGAGACCCACTTCGAGGGCTGGCCGTAACGCGGGTTCCAGCAGCCGGTGATGGTTACGTAGCGTCCGCCGACCTGCAGGATGCGGGCGTGCTCGGCGAAGAGGTCGTCCAGGTCCACGTACATGCTCGACTCGTTGTTCCACGAGGCTGCGGCGGAGCCGGTCTCGAAGGGGGTGGAGAGCATGTTGCAGACTGTGGCGTGGACGTGGTTGTCGATGCCCAGTTCCGCGGCGCGTCCATTGGCGAAGTCGGCCTGCTTGGCCGACAGGGTTACGCCTTCCACAGAGCAGCCGAAGCGCTGGTGCGCCATGACCATCGTGCCGCCGCGGCCGCAGCCCGCGTCCACCAGGGTGTCGTCGCGGCCGATGGCACCGAGGTGTCCCAGGAGGGCATCGGCCTGTGCTGACTCCAGTCGGTGGAGTTCGGCGATCAGCTTGTTCTCGCTCTCCTTGTCCTCCGGGCCACCGAGTGCGGCGGAGTCGACCTCACCGATGCCGTAGTGGTGGTGGTAGAGGCCGTCGACGTCGCCGAGGCGCAGGTTCACGGGGCGGGCCTCACCGTCCCAGTAGCGTGCGATGTCTCCCTGGTAGGGGGTCGCCGGGCCGGGAATGCGCAGTGCGGAGGGGGCGGTGGCGAGTTCGGTGCTGGTCACAGATGGTTCCTTCTCTCTTACCAGAAGTCGGGCAGGCTGTAGCGGTAGGTGTTGGACTGATGCCAGTGGTGGTTGCCGTCGACCCAGGCGGCGACGCCTCGCAGGAAGCGCCCCACGCTCGGGACGGGACAGGCCGCGGCCAGTGCCGCGGCCTCGGTCTCGAATTCGTGCATCAGCTCGTTGTGGATTTCGACCGACTTGAGGTAGGCGTCCTTGTCGGACACCCTTTCGCGTTCGGCGATCACGACGGGCAGGTTCAGATGCCGGCCCGGGGCGTCGAGTTCCTTGGTGTACGAGTAGAGGTCGTTCACGATCGTCGTGGCGTTGGAGGCCAGGGCGATGACTTTCTGCAGATCGGCCTGGGCGTGCAGGTCGGCCGGGAGTTCGTAGCCGCCGACGGTGTCGGTGATGGTGGGGCAGGGCCGGAAGTTGTTGAACTGGCGCATCGCCAGGTACTCCCAGACTTCCGGAACGTGATCCTGCTGGGCCCAGGCCGCTTCGGCGAGGTACCCCAGATGCAGTCGCGCCATGTCGTGGCGGAGCCGGTCGGCCTGGGAGGGCCCGGCGGCGCGGACGAAGTAGTCCATGGCGGAGCGGTAGGCGCGCCGAGGGGCGTCCGCATGGAGGGAGGCCGCCCATTTCGGCTGGTACTCCCGCGCGGTGTACAGGGGGTCGAGTGCGGTGTGCGCGAGCAGAAGCCGTTCGCCGAGGCCGATGGGTGATCCGCCGTGGTCCTCGCAGTAGCAGTCGTCCACGGCGTTTTCGGCGACCATGAGGCGGGTGGCGAGCATCAGGTGGTCGACGGTGGGTGCGTCCGGGTGGCATCCGACCATGTAGCGGCCCACGGAGAAGCCGTCGAACTGCTCTTCCCATTCCTCGGGATACAGGGAGACCTCGTCCAGTGCCCATGCCTTGATCCTGCGGCTGACCTCGTCGACGCGGTCCGGGTCGGGCTCGGGGATCGGGTGATGGTAGAGGCCCGGGATGGGCCGGCCCTTCTCTGCGGCCACCGGTGCGGGAGGCTCCTCGGGGGGAGTCAGCCGCAGACCGGCCGTGCCCAGGCCATGTGGCCCGCGCAGCAGTCGCTCCAGTTGCAGGCTCGGCCCGGTTCCCCCGGTGGGCGGTGGGGCGGTCGATGGTAGAGAGGTCGGTGACGGGCCGAAGGGGAGGTGGGCCGGCAGGGGTGGCAGTGTGTGCGCGCCGGGCGATGTGCTGACGGCGGCGCCGGTCTCCTGGGCGTGAGCCGCGACGGGGGCGAGTATGGTCGCGCCGAAGTGGATGACGGCTTCCGGCGTGCTCGGGCGCGGAGGCGGCAGCTCGGGAACGGGCATGCGTGACTCCTTGGTGGGGTGGGGTGTTCGACGGCTTCCGGCACACGGTCCGGTTCAGGGTGCTGGGCCGCGACCACTACCTGGGCCAGTGGGCGATCTGTACGTTCTCCAGCACGCCGACCGCGTCGGGCACGAGGATGGCGGCGGAGTAGTAGGTGCTGACGAGGTAGGAAATGATTGCCTTCTCGTCGATGCCCATGAAGCGGACTGACAGGCCCGGCTCGTACTCGTCCGGCAGGCCGGTCTGCCGCAGGCCGATGACGCCCTGGTTCTCCTCACCGGTACGCATGGCGAGGATCGAACTGGTCTTCTCCGGGGTGATGGGGATCTTGCCGCAGGGCAGGATCGGCACACCGCGCCAGGCGGGCACCTGCTGGCCGCCGAGGTCGGTGTGGTCCGGGTAGAGGCCGCGCGCGTTGAACTCGCGCCCCATCGCCGCGATGGTCCGGGGGTGCGCGAGGAAGAACTTGGTGCCCCGGCGGCGGCAGAGCAGCTCGTCCAGGTCGTCCGGGGTCGGCCGGCCGGAGTGCGGCTGGATCCGCTGCTTGAAGTCGGCGTTGTGGAGGAGACCGAACTCCCGGTTGTTGATCAGTTCGTGCTCCTGGCGCTCGCGCAGCGCCTCGATGGTGAGCCTGAGCTGTTCCTCCGTCTGGTTCATCGGACCGTTGTAGAGATCGGCCACCCGGGTATGGACCCGGAGAATGGTCTGGGCGACCGAGAGCTCGTACTCGCGCGGCCTCAGCTCGTAGTCGGCGAATGCTCCGGGCAGTTCCTGCTCGCCGACGTGGCCGGCCGACATCGCGATCTCGGCTTCACCGCGGTGGTTTTGCCGCTGCTGCGAGCGGGCGGTGAACTCAGCGAGGTGGGCCCGGAGCTCTGGCGAGGCCGACACGATGCCCGCGAACTCCGCGCGGGACAGAGTGAGCACCGTCCCGGCGGTCTCGGCGGTGGCGGTCTGCGTCCACCGGGCGTCGTCGTCGAGCAGGACGTGTTCCCCGAAGTGGTCTCCGTCCGCCAGGACGTCCAGGGTGACTTCGTCGCCGTAATTGCCGGCGGAGGTCTGGCCGATTCGGCCGTGCGCGACCAGGTGGAGCCGGTCCGCGGCCTCGCCCTGCTCGACCAGTGTCTCCCCTGCCCGGAAGTCGCGCTGTACGCACCGGTCAGCGATGGCGGTGAGCACCTCGGTGTCGTCGAAGTCCCGCAACAGGGCCAGTTCGCCAAGCTCCTGGGGGATGACCCGGACCGTGGCCCCTTCCTGGATGAACTCCACCCGTCCGTCGCCCACCGTGAAGGACAGCCGCCGGTTGACCCGGTAGGCACCGCCCTTGGTCTCGACCCAGGGAAGCATTCGCAGCAGCCAGCGGGAGGTGATCTCCTGCATCTGCGGGGCGGACTTCGTCGTGCTGGCGAGGTTGCGGGCGGCGGCCGTCCCCAGACTGGACTGCCGGGGCACTTCCAGCCGTGCTTCCGAGTTCGAGTCAACAGTCATCGGGCAAGCTCCTTTTAATGCGGCGAGGACGTGCATCAGCGGACGCGACCGTTCGTATGGACAAACACGCGAGGAAGGGCGCTGATAAGGAGAGAAGAGACCCCCTCCAGGTCCATAAGCACGCTAAGGGCCCTTTCACCCACCGGACCAAGGGAATCCGCCGACATTCGCTCGATACGATGATCACGCCCGAAGGGCGTTTGCCCATGCGCCGATGAATTTGAGCCGTGTTCGAGAGCGTGCCCTCCGACCGCTCTGCGGGTCGCGATGCCCGGCGCCGCGGAAGCACGACGAGATTCGGCCTGCCGGGGCAGGTCGACGGCAGCAGTTACGCGCGAGACGAAGTATGGCGTTTCGCGAAGCGACAGATCCGCACGCCCGCGCCTCGGCCCGGCAGTTGATCCCCGCCAGTGCGGCTGCGGAGCGGTAGACGATCGCGAGTTTGTCGTACCGGGTGGCCAGGCCCCCGCCACTGCTTGAGCAGGCGGAACGATCGTTCCACGACGTTCCTGCGCTTGTAGGTCTCGGTGTCCAGAGTCCGGGGCCGTCCGCCGCTGCGGCCTTTCCTCTTGCGGTCGGCCTGCTGATCGGCACGCTCGGGAATCACTGTGCGGATGCCGCGGACAGCGAGGTCTGTGCGGACCTGTCGAGAGGAGCACGCCTTATCTGCGAGCAGCGCGTCCGGTGCGGTGCGCGGCGTGCCTGAGCCAAAGCGCGGGACTCGGATGTCAGCCAGTAGGAGAGGGAGGATCTGCGCGTCGTGAACTTGGCCAGGGGTGACTACGACGGCCAGCGGGCGGCCGTTGCCGTCCACGGCGTGATGGTTCTTGGTCGTCAGGCCGCCACGCGATCGCCCTATGGCGTGGCCGGCTGGTTCTCCCCTGGTGACAGTTGTTTCGCTCCTGCTCCCGTAGGTGACAGCGCTGGTGTCCTTCTCCGGCCGTGCCGTGTTCGTCGCGTGCTGGTGGGCCCGATTGATCGTCGAGTCGACCGAGACCATCCAGTCGATCCCGTTGACAGAGTCCGCCTGAGCGGTCACTTGGGCCAGAACCGTGTCCCAGGTGCCGTCAGCCGCCCACCTCCGATGGCGCTTCCACACCGTCTGCCAGGGACCGAATGCTTCGCGGGGCAGGTCTCTCCAGGGGATGCCCGTGCGGTATCGGTAGATGATCCCTTCGATGATGCGACGGTGGTCGGCGAACGGGCGCCCTGTCTTCCCCGGGCGGCGGGGAAGACAGGGCGCCAGGCGTGTCCATTGCTCATCGGTCAGCAGGCGTATGCGCCCGCTCGTGGTTACCGAGGCTGGTAGGCGGTGGCCAGCACGGAGACAGTGACCTGATCGGGCAGGAAGCTGCCGTCATTCAGGTCTGAACGACTCACGTGGCGTGCACTCGGCGTCATCGAAACCAGGTCCAGGACGTCCAGCCTGCTCAAGGACGCGGAGTAATCCACCTGTTCAGTGACGACGGCCTCGAAGAACGGGGTGAGTGCCCGGTGCAGGCGCTGTTCCTTGGCCGGGTCGATCGTGACCATCGCAGGCACCTGGCCGCGCAGCTCGGCCAGGTGCCGCCCGGTGGGCCGGACCACGATCAGCCGACCGGTCGCGCGCAGTACGCGGTGGAACTCGGCCGGGTTGCGTGGGGCGAACACGTCCAGTACGACATCGGCCGCCCCGTCGACCAGCGGGAAGGGGCGAAAGACGTCCCAGGTGACTGCGGCGGCCCGGTCGTGGGCACGGGCTGCCGAGCGCAGAGCGCGCACCGATGTGTCCAGCCCCAGGCCACGGGCGCCGGGCAGCTGGTCGAGTACGCCGGCCAGGTAGTAACCGGTGCCGCACCCTACGTCTACCACTGTGCCCTGCTCGGGCATGGCGTCGGCCGCCAGTCGGGCCGCGACTTCCCGGACGGGCACGTAGGTGCCGGTGGACAGGAACCGGTCCCGGGCTTGGACCATTGCCGCGTCGTCGCCGCTGGTGGCGCGGCTGCCCGTCAGCAGACTGGCATAGCCGTGACGGGCGAGGTCGAAGGTGTGGCCCACCGGGCAACGCAGTGCACCGCACTCGGGGTGCAGGCGGCGCGTTCGGCACGTCGGGCAGCGAAGCAGGTCGAGGGACAGATCGAGGGCAGGGGGAAGCGACACGGGCACGAGGCACTCCTGGGAAGGGGTGAAGGGAAGGGACCGTGCCTGCGCGCTCAGAGCGTCACTGCCTCAGGAAGGAACGGGCAGCATAGGGACGTCATTCATGCAGCAGGCACGCCAAGGAGGGCGACGCCGTCTGGCATCGCCCTCAGCGCCTTCCGATCACAGGAAGCAGCAGTGCGGGGTGCTCATGAATGCCATGTCATAAGTCTAGGACCACGACGGAGCCCTCGATGTCTCCGTGTCCAAGAGTTGGGAGACACGGCCTAGTTGTTGCCGGCCATGACGTTGGTGACGCTTGCGGGGAGGCGTGAGGCTGGAGGACGGTTCCCGGCGGTGGTGTGAGGTCGGTGGTAGTTGTAGTGGATGTTCCAGAACGCGATTGCTCGGGTTCGCTCTGCTTCGGAGGTCCAGGGGCGGGCGTAGAGCAGCTCTTCGGCAAGGATGCGCTGATAACGCTCGACCTTGCCGTTGTGCCGCGGCGTGTAGGGCTTGGTCCGCTGGTGGCGGGAGGCCACCGAGGCCACAGAGCGCCCGAAGACCCCAGCTCGGTAGTTGGTGCCGTTGTCGGTGACCACGCGGACGATCCGGTGGATGCCGTGGGCGGCGAAGAACGCGCGGGCGCGGGTGAAGAACGCCACGGTGGTGGCGGCCTTCTCGTCGGGAAGGGGCTCGGTATAGGACAGGCGGGAGAACCCGTCGACGGCGGAGTGCAGGTAGACATACCCTCCCTTGGCGCCGGCGGTCTTCGCGCGCTGGGCGGTTCTTGCCTGTTCGGAGTCGCGTCCGTGGGCCCGCCAGCCGCCACCGTCGGGATGCGTCCGGCCTTCTTGACGTCCAGGTGGACCATGTGGCCTGGGTAGCGGGCCACGATCGGTTGTGACGGGTGCCGGTTGACGGATCCGTCGGGGTCGAGGTGACGGCGGTGGTTGATGCCCGGGCGGGCCAGCCAACGGCCCACGGTGCGTTCGCTGATCCGCACGCCTTGGTTCGCGAGTTCGAGCGCGATCCGGCGGGCAGACCATTTGTTGTCCCGCCGCAGACGCTCAATCCGTTCAACGATCTCGGGTGGGGTCTGGGGCGGTGAGAAGTGCGGGACTCTGGGGTGGTCCTGTAATCCGGCCTCACCGGATGTGTCGTATCGGCTCTTCCACTTGGACAGGCAGGCGCGGGAGACGCCGGCCTCGGCTGCCACGTGGGCGATCGGACGGCTGCGGCAGTGTTCCACGAGCCTTCGGCGTCCCTCCACGTTCAAGAGGGCGTTCGCATGTGTCACTTGAACACCTCGGCGCTTCGGCCGGCCGCGACGCTAGTGCGGAGTGTGAAGGCAATGAGTAGCGCGACACCGACCAGGAGTCCGCTCGCCCACAGCGGTCCGAGGGCCCCGGCCTCGGTGCTGAGGGTGGTCGCGGCGACAAGGGGGCCGGCGGCGGCGCCGGTGTTGAGTGCCGCGGTCGCATACGAGCCGGCCATCGTGGGGGCTTGTGCTGCCTCGTAGAGGACCCGGGTGATCAGCGTGCTGCCGAGGGCGAACGACAGCGCGCCCTGCACAAACACGAGGGTGCACAAGGCGACCGGCCTATCGGCCAGTACCGCCAGGGCCAGCCAGCCAACGAGCAGCAGCGGACCGCCGACCGCAATGACCAGCCCGGGACGCTGGTCCGACAGCCGGCCGGCGACGGTGACGCCGACGAAGGAACCGGCACCGAAGAGCGCCAGAACGACAGAGATCCACAGCCCACCCAGCCCGGCGGTGTCGGTCACGATCGGGGCGAGGAAGGTGAAGCTTCCGAACGTTGCCGCGTTCACCAGCGCGCCAAGCAGCATCATCAGGATCAACCGCGGCCTGGTGAGCAGGGCGAGCTCCGCCCGCAAGACCGGCCCGCCCGTCGCCTCTGCCTTCACGCGTCCCCCTGGGATGCCCTTCAGGACACCGAGAGCCGCGGGCAGGCAGAGAGCGGCGACTGCCCAGAATGCGGCCCGCCAGCCGAGCACCGTCCCGAGTACCGACCCTCCGGGGACCCCGGCGATCGTGGCCACCGTTGTGCCCGACAGTAGTACGGCCAGCGCACGGCCCTTCTTGTCTGGTGGGACCAGTGTGGCGGCAGTTGTCAGAGCCACGGCGAGGAACCCTGCGTTCGCGAGCGCGGCAACGACCCGGGTAGCGAACAGGATCGGGAAGCTGGAGGTGACGGCCCCCGCGGCGTGAGCTGCCGCGAAAGTGAGGATGAACGCGAGAAGGCTGGATCGCCTGGGCCAGTTGCGGGCAAGCGCGGCCACGAGAGGGGCCCCGATGACCATGCCGATCGCGAAGGCCGAGGTGAGCACACCCGCGGCCCCGACGGTGACGTCGAAATCTGAGGCAATATCCGGCAACAGGCCGGCGAGCATGAACTCCGAGGTGCCCATGGCGAAAACCGCCACAGCGAGCAGGTACAGCGGGAAAGACATCGAAGGCTCCGAGGTGAGGAGAAGCACGAGAAGGTCATCTCGTCACCGCGGCCAGCCCCACAGGCACACTCGTCCCACCACAGAATGCGGCGCAACGACAGGACTACAAGCTCAGGGCTTCAGGGGGCTGACGGCGTGACCGAAAGCCCCCACCTTGTCTCACTCAGGACTCGACATGGCTAGCACGCTACCCGACCGACGCCCAGCGTGGCACCGGTGTCACCAACGTCATGTCCCGCAACACCTAGTGCTGTGACCGGAGACGATCACCGGGGTGTCCTGCGATGATCGGTGGATGAGGGAGCACCCCGATGGTGACTGGATCGGTGCGGTGACCTTGGTGGAGACCGAAGCAGGTAGGAAGATCACCCGTCGTTCTTCCGAGGAGCTGGCCGGGTAGCCCGCCGTGGTGGGGATCCTCAGGCCTCCACGGCCAGCGGTCGACCGCCCCACCGAATGCCCCTCTCACTGCGGACGCGTGCGCCTACCTCGACTACCTGCGGCAACGCTGGGACGAAGGACAGCACAGCCGCCGACGCCATGCCAACCGGCCGACCGTGCCACCGAGATGATCTCCGCCTCCGAAAATCTCGCCAGAGCCAGAGAAGTCCGTACGCCGATACCGCCGGGGCCGATCCCCACGCCTCCCCGCCCGAGGGCGGCCGGTAGCCCCTGGCCGCTGGCCCGCTGGCTCGACGAGCTGCCGCAACCGCGCGGCCGAGAGCCGTCCGCTCCCGTCCGGACTCCACATGGCGGATGACACCGTCCTCGTCCGACCGGGGCGTTCCGGGGTCCTGCGCGAGTGGCCGCACCGCGCCAGCCTCGAAACGGAGAATCACTCGCGAACAGCCCTCTGAAGGCGTACGGGGCCAGGTCCTTGCGGGCTGAGCGCGTCGTCGGGGTTGAGGAGGAGACACGCCTTCATGGACAGACAGCCGCACCCGATGCATCCGGTCAGTTCGGCCTCGAGAGTTTCGATCGCCCGACGCCTTTCTTCCAGTTGTTGCTTCCACGCCAAGGAGAGGCGTTGCCAGTCCTTGTGAGTGGGCGCGTGATGGCTGGGCAGTGTGCTGAAGACCGCTGCTACGTCGCTGAGCCTGATGCCGAGGCGCTTGGCCACGACGATCAATGAGATGCGACGGAGCATATGGCGGGGGTAGCGACGTTGGTTGGTGCCGTCCCGGCCTGAAAAGATCAGCCCTTTGCGTTCGTAGAAGTGCAGCGCGGATGCTGATACGCCGGTGCGCCGGACGACGTCACCGATGGTGAGAAGGTCGTTCGGGTCGACGAGCACATCGGTCTCCTGACGTTCACGGTGCTGGTTCAGGCGTTCTGGCGGCTCGGGCCATGGTGGCGGATAAGTGCCATGACCGTGAGGGTCAGCAGCAGACAGAGCAGTCCGATACCGAGCTGGGTCATGCGCCACGACCAAGTGAGGGCGGCGAGTTCGGCGAGTCGGTGTATGTCGGAGAGCTGCCCGGCGCTCACCGCAGCCGCTCGATCATCGCTGCCGAGGCGGCTGCCGAGAAAGCCGAGCAGCGCGGCCCCGAAAGCGGCGATGACCATGGCCTCGGCAGCTCCGCGTAACGTATTGAGGAAGCCGACGGCCATACCGACGGACTCGGCCGGTACCAGAGCCATGGCCTGTCCGTCGGTGATCCCGAAGGAAGTCCCCATACCGGTTCCGATCGCCAGGAGCGGGGCTGTAGCGCCCAGAAGCGTGTTGTCCGGGCTGAGTGTGACCAGGGAGAGATTTCCCAGGGTGACCATCACGAGCGCGAGCAAGACCAGTCGGCGTGCTGGGACTCCCCTGTTGACCAGTGCCACCGCGGCCAACGGCGTGACGAGGATGGGGACGGTCAGGAGCAGCATTGCGGCGCCTGCTGCGGCCGGCGCGAGGTGCGCGGCCGCCTGGAGGTAGGTCGGCAGAAAGACCAGAAGGCCGAGAAACCCGACCGACGTCGTCAAGGTGGCCAAGCTCCATCCGATGAAGCCACGGTTGGTGAGCAGAGCCGGCTCCAGGACCGGGTGGGCGCTGCGCCGCTGCACAACGCCGAAGACGACGAGCGCTATGACCCCGCTGATGGCCGCAACGACGACGGCCCCATCGGTCCAGCCCAGGGATGGTGCCTCCAGGGGGGCGAACATGAGGAGGCAGAGCGCGACGGTGAAGAGGATGCTGCCGGCCCAGTCGACCCGTGCGGTGGCGGCTCGGGACTCGTGCATCCGGGTGGCGCCCGCTGTGATCAGTGTGCCCAGGGCAGTGAAGACCACGAAGCTTCCGCGCCAGCCTGTCGCGGAGATCAGCAGTCCGGACAGGGTGGGGCCGACCGCGATGCCGACTCCCGCCATGGTGCCCATGAGCGCGAAGGCGCGATTGCGTGAGGTTTCTTCGTATGAGGCGGCGAGGACCGCGCCTCCGGCGGCCATGATGCCGGCGCCGCCCGCACCGGAGACGATGCGCGCCGCGTCGGTGAAGAGGACCGAGGGACTCACCGCGGTAACCAG
The DNA here is from genome assembly GCF_008042035.1 of Streptomyces sp. col6. GTDB lineage: Bacteria > Actinomycetota > Actinomycetes > Streptomycetales > Streptomycetaceae > Streptomyces. The sequence goes on along the minus strand of NZ_RDBL01000009.1, from coordinate 184,709 downwards.
GAACCCGCAGGAGAGGACGACCGCCGAGGCGACGAATGTCTTGCGTCGCCCTACTCGGTCCGCAGTCGAACCAGCCACGAGAGTCATCGCCGCGAAGGCCAGGTTGTATCCGGCCACGACCCAGTTCAGGGCCGAGCCGGAGGCATCCAGTTCCCGGCCCATGCTGGGCAGCGCCACCGCAGTCCCGGAGATGGACATGGCAACCAGGACGACACCCGTCAGTACCACCGGGAGCGTCAAGGGCGATGGACGCTGTGGCGAAGGAGAAGAGGCCATCGCCTCTGTGACGGCATCCATATCGGGTACTCGCTTCCCTCGGTCGAAAGGTCGCGAGTACCCCATCACTTCAACCGCGGTTGAGGGCAAGCGGACGGGCGCTGAGCTTTTCCGACCTCATGTTGAGGCGTGGTGAGGGACGGGTACGGCCCTGTGTCGGCGAAGGCGCGTTTCGGAAGCCTTTGGGGCGGTTGCTGGTGCGTTCGACGGTGTTGCGCTTCTTGTAGCGCTCGCCGTCGAAGCCGGTGGGCCGGCCGCCTCGGGAGCCTCGGTTCCTGTGACGTCTTTGCTGGTCGAGGCGTTCGGGGATCGTGTGCGGGATACCGCGTCGCCGTCGGTTGTTGCGGTTTCTGCGCGACGTGTACGCCTTGTCCGCCAGGACACGGTCGGGCCGGGTGCGAGGCCGGCCGACTCCGGTGCGGGGCACCGATGCCTGCTCCAGGACCCGTTCGAGCTGGGGTCCGTCCCCGTAGTGTCCGGGTGTCAGGACGAACGCGAGGGGCCGACATCGCCCGTCGGCGACGAGGTGGATCTTGGTGGTGAATCCTCTGCGGGAACGTCCCGGGCACTCGCTGATCCGACCACCGCCTCCAGCCGGACGGCCAGTTTCCGCAGCACCGGATCGACGTGGTTCGTCCCCTGCTGAGATCCGATGGAGGCTGACGACAGATAACCGCCAGGATCTGGTGAACGGCGACAGTGCGTCAGGCGGAAGACGTCAGTGCGGCGGGGATCTTGGCGAAGGTCTCCTCAACCAGTTTCATCAAGCCGTCGCGGCCTCCGCAACCGCCCCGTACCGACCAGTGCATGGAGGCTGTGCGCCAGGCGGCTACGAAGATTTCCACGGTCAGCGGGAGGCGCAACTCGTCAGTGACGACGCCGGCGGAACCATTCACTGTCTTGACCAGGGCTCGCGTCGTGTCCTGGCAGTAGCCCATGCTGTGCGTCTGCAGCGCGGGTACGGCCTCCGACAGCTCGCGGGTGGCGAGGAAGCGGCCACCCCAATCCGGGTCCATGGCGCTCAATGTGCTGTTCAGCGCTACGCGGAGAAACTCAAGGAGCGGGCCGTCCATCTCCAAGGTGGCCACGTGATCTAGATAGGCCGACCACAAGTCGCTGTCGGCGGCCAGCGCGACGTCTTCCTTGGAACGGTAGTTCCGGAAGAAGGTCCGCTTCGACACTTCCACGGCATCACACAGGTCATCGAGCGTGGTGGCGTCGTATCCGCGTTCTGTGAACAGGCGCAGCGCGGTCTCGGCCAGGGCCCTGCGGGTACGCAGTTTCTTGCGTTCGCGCAGCGGCAGGTCGCGCAGGTTCTCACTCACACCGTGAGGCTATCACTCGGAGGCCTTTGCCCTTTGACAGCTTGTGCCACTGAGTGGCATTGTCGCCTCGGTGGCCAACCGTGGCTGCTGAACTCCCTTCCAAGGAGCCTGACTTCGTGACAACCGTCCCTACGGGCCACTCCCGGCCGGCGATCACGCTGGTGGTGGTGCTCCTGGCCTTCGCCACCGTGCCGATGTCCATCTCCGGGGCAGCCGTCGCGCTGCCCCGCATCAGTGCGGACCTCCACACAGCAGGCGCACCGCTGCAGTGGGTTATGAACGCCTACAACTTGACGTTTGCCTCGTTCACGCTGGTCTCCGGCTCCGCGGCCGACCTCGTGGGGCGCCGGCGGACCTTCGTGATCGGCGGCGGCGTGGTCACGGTCGGCTCACTCGCCGCCGCAGTCGCATCCAACATCGTCCTGCTGGACATAGCCCGTGCTGTGTCGGGCGTTGGTGCGGCCGGCGTGTTCGCCAGCGGCGGCGCGATCCTGGCCACCACCTTCGACGGCGCCGCGCGCACCCGAGCGTTCGCGGCGCTCGGCAGCGCCGCCGGACTGGGCCTGGCTGCCGGACCCACCCTGTCGGGCTGGCTGGTCAGTGGGCTGGGATGGCGTGCCGTCTTCGGGTTGCACGCCGCCCTGATGGCCGTTGCCCTTGCCGGTGCCGGATACATCGCCGAATCCCGCGCCGAGAAACGTCCCCGCCTGGACGTGACCGGTGCTGTCGTGTTCGTCGCCGGCCTTGCGACGCTGGTCCTGGGGTCGGTCCAGGGGCCGGAGTGGGGTTGGGTGAGCCCCGGTGTGCTGGCGCTGCTCGTCGTTGGTGTCGGGCTCCTTGTGCTCTTCGTCGTCCTTCAGGCTCGCTCTGCCGCCCCGCTGCTCGACCTGGCGCTGGTCAAGAACCGCCGCTTCCTGGCCCTGTGCATGGTGCCCGTCGTGTCGACCTTCGGCTTTGTGACACTGCTGACCTACCTGCCCACTTACCTCGTGGGCGCGAGCGGCTTCTCTCCACAGCGCGCCGGAACGGTGCTACTTCTGATGACCGCGCCGGTACTCCTGGCTCCGCCGCTGGCCGGCGCGCTGGTCAACCGGGGAGTGTCGGCCCGCGCGGTGATCACGATTTCATTGGTGATGTTCGCCGGCGGGAACGCATGGCTCACTCAGATCGCCCCCTCCTCCTCCGTCGCCATGGTCGCCGGGCCGCTGGTGCTGACCGGGCTGGGCGCGGGGCTGTCCTTCGGCGTGGGCGACGGCGCGGCGATGAGCCTCGTCGAGCCCGAGCAGGCCGGGATGGCCACCGGGTTCCTCAACACCATGCGCATCGGCAGCGAGGCCATCGTCATCGCCGTGTACGGGGCGGTATTGGTCAGCTTGATCGGTACCCGCGTCGGCTCCCAGGAACTTGCCGCAAAGGTTGCCTCGGGAGGACCGACCGGCGGTGATTCCGCAACGCTGGCCGACGGGTTCACCCATGCTCTGCATATTGCGCTGGGGGGAACGGCGGCCGTGTGTGCAATCGGGGCCGTGGCCATCGCCGCCGCACTGGCCCCACCACGTCGCGACACCGCACCGACGAGCGCCGGCGACCAGCTGGCCACCACGCGCTTCTCATCTGCCGACCGCCCCTCGTTCCGCTCTACCAGCGACTCGGCCGGCGAACTCTTGAGCACGACGTCCACGTCGAACGACCCGAAGGGCCCATGACCATGCCGCTGCGGACCATGTGGACGCCACTGTGCGACGGTGCGAAATGGCCCGCTGGAGAAGTCCGCCTGCCCCCGGGCCTCATGTGATCGACGCCTCCGGTGAGTGCCGTCCCTGTACCGGCGGCCCTCACCGGTACCCACAACTCAGTATGGGTCGGCCACCTCATGAGCTCATTGAGACCAGCCGAAGCCGGCAAGAACTCACACTCTGGCAGCAGTATCAGGGCGCAGGGCCCGCAATCCGCGGCGACGGCACCCCCGCCCTTGAGTGGTCGCAGCCCGCTGAAGAGAGTCCCTCAGCGCGGCTGCTGTCGCAGGCGCAAGGCCGCTGCACCTCGACCCGTGAGGTGACCTGCCTCACATGCTGTCACGAAGGGCGATCGAGTGGTGTCTTGTGCTCGAACCGCTCGAAATGAGGGAGACATCATGGCTGAGAACACCGATGTGGTAGTGATCGGCGGCGGATACGCCGGCGTCATGGCAGCCAACCGCCTGACGCTACGGGGCGACGTGACCGTGACGCTGGTCAATCCGCGGCCGGCCTTCGTCCACCGGGTCCGCCTGCACCAGTTGGCGGGTGGGACCGACGCGGCGGTCGTCGACTACGAGGATGTCCTCGCGCAGGGGGTGCGGTTGGTGGTCGACAGTGTGACGAGGATCGACGCGGCCGGGTGCGGTGTGGAGCTGGCGAGCGGTGGTCGGGTCGGCTACGACTATCTGGTCTATGCGGTGGGCAGCGGCAGCGCGGACCCGCAGGTGCCCGGAGCGGCCGAGTACGCCTACCCGATCGCCGGCCTGGAGGACGTGCAGCGGTTGCTGCCGGTCCTTGACGCCGCACCGGCGTCGGCCGCGGTGACGGTGGTCGGAGCCGGTCCGGCGGGTATCGAGACGGCCGCTGAGCTTGCGGAGCAGGGCCGCCGAGTGACGCTGGTCTGTGGTGGGCTGCTCGGGCCGTACTTGCACCGGCGGGGACGTCGTTCGGTGGCCGAGCGACTGGCGGCGCTCGGGGTGAAGGTTGTGGAAGGTGCTGCTTCGAAGGTGACGAGGGTGAAGCGTGACGCGGTGCTGCTTGCAGACGGCCGGGAACTGTCGAGCGCGGTGAGTATCTGGACAGCCGGCTTCGGCGTGCCGGACCTGGCCGCTCGCAGCGGCCTGAGCGTCGACATCCTGGGCCGGCTGCTCACCGACGAGACGTTGACGAGCGTGGATGACGACCGCATCGTCGCGGCCGGGGACTCGGCGGCGCCGTCCGGCCTGCCCCTGCGGATGAGCTGCCAGGTCGCGATGCCGCTGGGTGCGCGAGCCGCCGACACGGTGCTGAGCCGGTTGGCTGGTGAGCGGCCCGAGCCCCTCAACCAGTCGTTCGGAGCGCAGTGCATCAGCCTGGGGCGAGGCGCCGGCGTCTTCCAGTTCGGCAACAGGTCCGATGTCGCAGTGTGGTTCCACATCGGTGGCCGCCTCGGCGCGAAGATGAAGGAGGGGGTGTGCAAGGGCATCGTGAAGCACCTTGCCGATGAGGCGCACAAGCCCGGCGGGTACAGGCTGCACCGCGTGAAGGGGGGCGCCGGGCGTGGCCGGGCGCTGGAGGCCATGCGGACCGAGGAGTCGTTCATGATCGATCGGATTTCCTAGATTCGGGCCGGGCCGGCTGTCCTAGGGGAGATGATCAGGGCATGAGTGACCATCACGCCGTTGACCGGGCGACGGAGATATTCGTTGCCCATCGCAATCTGCTGTTCACCGTTGCGTACGAGATGCTCGGCTCGGCGGCCGATGCCGAGGACGTCCTGCAGGAAACGTGGTTGCGGTGGGTCGAGGTCGACCTGGAGCAAGTGCGCGACCAGCGCGCGTACCTGGTTCGGATCACGACCCGACAGGCGCTCAACCGGCTGCGTACGTTGGCTCGGCGAAAGGAGTCTTACGTGGGTCCGTGGCTGCCCGAGCCGCTGCTGACCGCGCCGGACGTGGCCCAGGACGTTGAACTGGCCGAGAGTGTATCGATGGCGGTGATGCTGGTCCTGGAGACGCTGTCGCCGACCGAACGGGCCGTTTTCGTGCTGCGCGAGGTCTTCGACGTCGGCTACGACGAGATCGCGGCGGCAGTCGACAAGCCCCCGGCCACAGTGCGCCAGATCGCACACCGGGCCCGCCGGCACGTCGATGCCCGGCGCCCGCGCAAGGTGGTCTCCCAGAGCCAGACTCGGGCGGCTCTGGAGTCGTTCCTGCAGGCACTGGAAGGCGGAGATCTGCAAGGCCTCCTCGACGTCCTCGCGCCCGAGGTCGTCTACATGGGCGACGGAGGCGGAGTCAAGCACGCTGCCCTACGGCCGATCGCCGGCGCCGGCAAGGTGGCCCGTCTGCTGGTGGGCGGTCTCGGCAGGAGCACCGTCCCGGTCGCCTTCGCCCACACCACGGTCAACGGAAGCCCGGCGCTGGCGATCCACCTGGACGGTGAGGTGGATGCCATCATCGCGACCCGCGTGGAGGGCGGCCTCATCACCGGTCTCTACGTCGTCCGCAACCCCGAAAAACTGTCCCGCATCGCATCGGAGACCTCCCTCACACTGCGATGAATCAGCGGTGGCGGAGCAGGCGTCTCGGGCACTTTCTCTCTGCGCCGTGTTCGCTCCACCCTGTCTGGCCGAGTACCGACGCCCTGCGCCAAGGGGACGCGGAATCAGCTGAGTTGCCCGCACAAGGCAGACAGTCCGTTCTGCCTCTACGGAAAGATCACTCTCATGGAATCCCTTCGCTACACATTCCTCGTCTTTCACCTTTTCGGATTCGCCGCTCTCCTGGGCGGAATCTTCTACCAGGTGCGGGGAAAAGACCCGGTCACTGACACCTACATGGTGACCAGCGCGGTCGTTCAGCTGGTTACGGGCGCCGGGCTGATCTGGACCCGCATATCACTGGACCTGTCTGTTCCCCATGCCAAGATGGGAGTGAAACTGGCCCTGGATATCCTGGTGGCGGTGACAGCGCTGGTAGGCATGCGCAATAAGCAGATCTGGACCTTCTATACGGTAGCGACATTCACGGCAGCTGCGGCAGTTGTGGCCGTGGTATGGAAATAGCCGCGATCAGAACATCATCCGAGGGGCAGGCCAGAGGCCTCTCGCAGGTAGTCGAAGGTAAAGACGCAGGTAGCGGCAGACGATTCGGGCTGTACGCCGGGGCCTGTTCCGTACGACCACCCAGGCGTCCAGGAGGAACTGAGCAACGATGAACTCCTGAAGCTCGTCCGACAGAACGAAACTGCGTCGCAAAGAGATCTCTTCGGCTGGTGCGCCGAGAACGCTGGAGAATGAGGTCACCGTGCTGTTCGGCGTCCTGGACTACAAGCAGTCTCCGACGCCGAACCAGGACGGAGCATTCCTCATCAAGGACAGCTGGGACGACTACACCCATGTGACCACGTTCGAGCTGTACGTCCGCAGGGACGACGGGCGCCTGCTCCAGGCGGGGTTCGTCCGTATCGGGCACGTCTACATACAGACCGATCCGGACTTCCGTGTCACGGCCAGCCGGTGCGCCCTCGCCCCCATCGCCGGCCCACAGCCCCAGAATGTCCCGTCGGCTCTCGACGGTGACGGCCAGGGCCACGTAGATGGGCCGGTTCGCCACCGCGCCGTCGCGGATCGCGTCGATGCCGAGGTGGTCGGTGATCTCGCCCGCCGGGGCGGACTCCAGGAGCCGCTTGGTCAGCCGCTGGAGCAGCCCACTCTCGCCGGTCAGCTGCAGACCCTCTGCCTGAGCTCGGCCGACCAACTCGTCGATGAGCTGGTCGTCCACCTTCTTCGCCGGCTGCGACTCAGCGGCCTTGACGGACTCGGCCTCGGTCCCGTCGTCGCTGGTCATCGACATCTTCCTTGATCAGGAGTTACACCGATCCTTTTACAGTCCCAGTGTCGCAAGTTGTTGGTGCTGCTGAGCGTGTGACTTTCCGTGACCAGCAGCGGGCTCTCCCCCAGTCCCGCTGCTCCTGTGTCAGCTTGTGGTGCCGCCGTAGTTCCGCAGGACGTTCAGAGCCCTGTCGAAGGCCGAGTCTCTCTTCTTGTCGAACTCGTGCTTGGTGAAGACCGGCTCGATGAGGTGCGGCGGAATGCCTGTGCCGTCGAAGGTCCTGCCCGAGCCGGCCAGGAACTCCTCGTTCGGTAGCCAGGCCGACATGCCGTTGGGGAGCTTGCGCTGCATGACGTCCGAGAAGACGCCCTGTGTGGGCTGCCCGATCCGGACCGTCTTGCCGGGCCGGTCCATGAGGGCTTGGGTGAACGTCTCCCCCGCGCTGACGGTCGAGCCGCCGGTCAGCACGGCGACCGGCCCGGTGTAGCGGGGGCCATGGGCGGGCGTGACATACGCGGGCTGGGGGCGAGTGTGCCGGGTGGGGTCTGCGGGGTTGTTGCGGGCCCGCTTGGAGTAGGCGAGGTAGGGGGTGTCGGTGAGGTGCTCGGCGATGTGGATTCCCAGGGCGTCGGAGCCGCCGCCATTGATCCGCAGGTCGATGACCAGGCCCTTCAGGCGCTGGGTGCGCTCCTGGTCGAGGACCGTGTCCAGCGCCCTGTCGAGCTCGGCCAGCTGGGCGGCGGGGGCAGCATCGCTTGCGTATCCGCCGAAGCCGGAGATCCGCAGATAGCTCTGCCCGCCGGGGAGGTCGGCGTAGGTGATCCGTCCGTTGGCGAAGTCCTGGAGGTTTCGGGCGTCCTTGAGGTCGTGCGCCACGATGAACTTCTTGACCTTGGTGTCCAACTCCTGGGTGGGCAGGACGGTGCCGGGGCGAACCTGTGCGAAGACACGGTCGCCGTCCTGAACGGCGACGTGGGCGTCGTAGAGCGGCTTGACCATCTCGCTGAACACGACGTAGAGCTCGTCCCTGGTTGTTTTCGCGTGCACCCTGGGGCGGTAATGGTCGCGTAGGGCGTGCCAGTCGATGCCCTTGGCGGAAAAGAAGGGGTAGTTCTCCTCGAAGGACTGCCAGAAGACGTCAAAGGCAGCGAGCGGACCCTTGCGGGCGGGACGCGTGCAGGCGTCGGGCAACTCCGGGATCCGGCGCAGGTTCCGGTCGCCGACGGAGCCGTCCACCCGCATGGACCCGCGGTCGCGGCTTCCTTGGGTGCGCACAGTGAGGACAGTGCCATCGGGTGTGGTGTAGGTGCCGGGGCCGGTCTGCTGTGCGGAGTCGCCCTTGAGGCAGCTGACGGCGGTGGTCTGGTACTCCTGGAAGGTTCCATTCCGGATGGAGAGCACTGTGCCGTAGCCGTCCATGCGCCAGATTCCGTCGGTGGTCGGCTGGTGGACGGTGGCGGCCGGGGCGGCTTGGCCGGCGAGGGTCAGTGCGACGGCGGTGGCCGTGACAATGCGCACGATCTTGCCTTCTCTGTAGGCGACTTGCTCAGGGTCAGCCCCACCGTCGCCGACACAGCGTTCTCCCGGCCATCCGGCTGTCCGGTTGATCGAAGGTGGGGCCAGCCCCCGCCATCGGCAATGCCCGAGGGTGATCGCGATCGGGGACCGACCGTCAGGCACGTCCGTACGGTGCCGGTCTGCCGTGTGGTCCGTGCCAGTCCAGGCACAGGGCGGTGGCATCGTCCTGCGGATTGTTGTTGCAGGCGTCGGTGACCGCGGTGGCCAGGTGTCGTGCGACCTCACGCGGGTGCTCGGTGGCGGTGTCGAGGATGAGGCCGGGGAGGTCGACTTTCTGTGCCTGGCGTTCCTGCATGCCGTCGGTGTACAGAACGAGGCGGTCGCCGGGGCGCAGGTCGATGTCCTGCACCTGATAGGTGCCATGTGCTGGAACCCCGAAGGGCAGGTTCACGGCCAGGCGCACCTCCTCGACGGTGCCCTCGCGCAGCCGCAGGGGCCAGGGGTGGCCGGCGTTGACGAGCTGGGCGCTGCTGCCGTTGAGGGCGATGCGCAGCAGCTGCCCGGTTGCGAAGGTTCTTCGTCCGTGTTCGAGCAGGGCTTGGTGGGTTCGATGGGCCTGTTCGGCGAGATCAGCTCCGGCGCGGCGTGCGCCGCGCGAGGCGTTGACCAGGAGGGTGGCCATGAGGGCGGCGTCGACGTCGTGGCCCATGGCGTCGGTGATGGACAGGTGGAGGGTGTCTTGGTCGAGGGAGTAGTCGAAGGTGTCGCCGGCGATGTCTGAGGCTGGGACCAGGGCTCCTGCGAGGGCGAATTCGGTGGCCTCGCAGGCGGAGGCCGAGGGCAGGAGCTGGCGTTGGATCTCTGCGGCCAGGCTGACAGATGTGGTGCGGTTGCCCCAGTGGTAGAGGTCGGTGAAGCGGCGGTCGGTGACGATGACGTAGGCCAGTGCGTGCGCGACTTCCTCGATTTGCGCTAGCACGCCCTGCGGGACCCGGGTGAGGAACAGTTCCAGCACACCGACGGTGTCCCCCCGATTCGTTACCGGGGCGAGCACTCGCTGCCCGCGCTCACCCTGCGGCTCGTGCACCACCTTTTGGGTGCGCAGCACCTCGTCGTAAATGCTGTCGTCGAAGGGAACTTCGTCGGCGCGGCGCTCGTGGGGAGCGATGGACTGCTCGCTGACTCGAAGCAGGCGCTGGCCTACGATGTCGACGAACAGGAACGAGACGTACCGTGCGCCGAACCGCTCGCGCAGATTCCTCGCCACGACGTCCAGCGAAGCCACAGGCGCGGCGGCCTCTGCCGCTTCAAGCACCTCAGCCAGTCCGATTCGATCGCCTACCACGTCAGCCTCCCTTTTGGTTGGAGACTCGTTTGCCCACTGACATGAAAGACATCGCGATGATGTGACTCACGCCACAATGTGCAGCCCTCGCGTCGTTAACGCTTCGTCCTGTTGCGGTCCGTTCGTCAGTTTCGGAGAGGTGTGCGCGACCGGCGCGCGGCACGGGTTCGGCGTGTACCTCGAACCGCCGGGCCGGGGCCCGCCGCATCCTCCCCTGGTCGCGAGCCGTACGGGGACGTGGCCGCCGCATGACTCTGACCGCACGGCGCGGTGAATGTGGTGCGCACGCCTTGACCGGTGTGCCCTGGGCCCCGCACGGTTGCTTCGCCCGTATGCGCCAAGGTCATGTCCAGGGGGTCTTGTGAACAGCAGACTGCTCGGTGCCGCAGCCGTCCTGACAGTGCTCACCACGCTGGGCTCCGCGCCCACTCCGGCCGCGTCGCAGCCGGGGGAAGGCCGGACGGAGGCCGGGCCGACGCGGGGGAAAGGGCTGCCGCTCGGTGCGCCGGGGCTGACCGAGACCCGCACCACTCGCACTCTCCAGCCCGGCGTGACCCTCACCCGGATCGTGCGCGGGGCCGACACGGCCGCGCTCCCGTGGACCGTCGAAGTCTCCATCCCCGGCGGCGCCGCCTCTCCGGACCCCGACGCGCCCCCGGCCGTCATCAGGGACACCGCCAGTGCCCGCGAACTGACGGCCACGTTGCGCGCCGAGGGCTTCGACGCCCGCACGGAGCAGGTCCGCGCCCCCGCCGTCGCCGACCACCCCGGCGGCACCCTCGGCAGCCGTGTTCGCGTCGGCACGTACGACACCGAGGCCGCCGCGAACGCCGTACGTACCCGCCTGCGGACTGCCGGACACACCGGCTCCGCCGTCTACACCGGCTGGGACGGCGCCAGCACCGACAAGGGGCGCTGGCGGATCGACGTCCTGACCATCGACCCCCGGACCTTTGACGGCTCCCTGACCGCCTCCTACGGGCCGGATCTGGAGCGCCGCGAGACGACCAGCGCACTCGCTGCCGCCCAGGGCGCGAGTGCTGCCGTCAACGCCGGGTTCTTCGTCCTCGATCCGCGCTCCGGCGCCCCCGGCGACCCCGCAGGCGTCGGCATCTACGACGGCCGCCTGCTGAGCGAGGCCGTCAACGGCCGCCCTGCACTCGTCGTCCGGGACAACGGCAGCGGTAGTCACGTCACCCGCCTCACCTGGAAGGGCACCGTCACCGGCCACGGCACCATGCGCCCCCTCGACGGCGTCAACCGCGTCCCCGGCCTGATCCGCAACTGCGGCGGCACCGCTGACGACCGGCCCACCCACCGCCCCCTGCACGACACCACGTGCACCGACCAGGCCGAACTCGTCGCCTTCACGCCGCAGTTCGGCGCGTCGACCCCGCCCGGCGAGGGCCTCGAAGCGATCCTGGACCACACCGGACGGGTACGGGAGGTGCGCTCACCGCGCGGCGGCGCCCTGCCGAAGGACGGCAGTTCCGTCCAGGCCACGGGCGATGCCGTCACCGACCTCATGGCGTTCGCCCATGTCGGCGACCGCCTCCGCGTACGCGGCACACTCCGGGACGGCGACGGGCGGCCGTATGCTCCCTCGCGGCGTACCGACGTCGTCAACGGCGGGCCCGAACTCGTCCGTAACGGCCGCATCCACATCACCGCCGCCACCGACGGCATGGTCCAGCCAGGCAACCCGAGCTTCGACTACGGCTGGGTCCTCAAGCGCAACCCGCGTACCCTCGCGGGCGTCGACGCCGCCGGACGTACCATCCTCGTCACCGCCGACGGCCGCAGCACCGAATCCCTCGGCCTGAGCATCCCCGAGAGCGCCGCAGTCGCCCGCTCCCTGGGCCTGCGCGAGGCCGTCAACCTCGACGGCGGTGGCTCCACGACCATGGTCGTGGACGGTCAGGTCGTCAACCGTCCCTCCGACGCGAGCGGCGAACGCCCGGTCGGAGACGCCCTGCTGATCCTGCCCAAGCGATAGGAGGCGGTCGCGGCCGATATTGCAGACCGTGTCCTATGTGGCGAGTCGGGCGAGTCGTTTGTAGCAGCTGAGTGCTGTGGCGAGGCCGAGAAAGGCCAGGTAGTTGCGGGGTTGGCGTTTGTATCGGTGGTTGAGTGCGCGGTAACCGGTGAGCCAGGAGATGGTGCGTTCGATGGCCCATCGCCGGTGCCCCAAGCGTTCGCTGGACTCGATTCCCTTGCGGGCGATGCGGAGGGCCTCCCACCCGATGACGGTCAACGAGGCAAAGCTGCCTGCAACCGGCACCTGGCCCGATCCCGGCAAGTGCGGCGCCCAGGCGACATCGTCATCACCGCGCCCGAGGAGGAGTACCGGTGTTCTTTGTGGAGATCGACAACTGCTTCGAGTCCGCTCAGCTCCTCGCCGCGAAGATCGACAAGTACATGCGCTTCTGCCGGCGCAAGGTGAAAGACGTCGACGGCAAAGAGCGGCCGATGTGGCGCACCCGCTGGTGGGTGCCCGACGGCCGCCACGGCGACCGGCCGCACCCGCCGCTGCTGCTCGTCTCCAACCGGACCGGCCCGCGAAACCCCAACGCCGTCATAGCGCAGCTTGCCGAGCTGACCGAGCGACGCTGGAAGGGCACCGCGTACGAGGGGGCTTCCACATGTACGAAGGCAAGTTGCCCGTTGTGGTCACCGGCATGAAGCAGCTCCAGGAGCATGGCTCGGCCGGAGCGGTCTTCCGGCGCTTCGGCCGGCCGCAGAACCAGATGCTCATCGAGGCCATCGTCGAAGCCCGCGCCCTCTGCGGCTCGCCACCGTCGTTCGAACGACGGACGGCAGCCGTATCTGGTGGATTGCCCAAGCCCTTTCGCCGATTTGCGTCGCCCTTCCAATCCTGCGCGCAGGACGTCGATGCCGGCGATCAAAGATTACAGAACATAGTCACCAAAGGACTCCAAGATATATATTCAAAAACAATGGCACGCCTCTCGTTGAATTAGTCGGCAGGAATTTCCCGCGCCCATTTTCAGGGTTTGCCCCGGAAGGGTCTCGGGTACACCGTGGAAGTCACGGATCGTTCACGACATGGGGCCCGCCACCTCATGATCCGGAGGCCCTCATGACACCGAAACGCCCGCTGCGCAAGCCCGCTCACTCGTTCCTGGAACTGCACTGGGGCGGAGTGCACATGGTTGTCGAGCGCGTCCCCTACCGGCTGCTCGCCATGATCGGCAGTGCGGTCAGCGCGCTCGGAGCGGGCATGTGCTTCGGCGGGCGGTGATCACCGGGTGCTGTACCGCAGGAACAGCCAATGCCCCGGGCAACTTCGCTCCCGGAAGCGCTGGCCCGCGGGCAGGGTGCGCGGCCGGGGTCAGGGACGTTGCGCCCTCCCGGACGAACGGCCCGCCCCTGGTGCCTGAGACGGGTTCGAGGCGGGCCCTGCCGGTCAGGATGCCCGAGTCCCAGCCGGTGACGTCGAGCAACTGTCCGTCCAGCGATCCGCCCCCCAGCTCGCGGTAGACGTAGCCCGCCCCCGCCCCGGCCTCAGCAACCCGCTGCTGCCATCAATACGGGGACGCGTGTGTCATCCGCCCGAGCCGGAGGCTACTGACGATCACGGCTCAGAACCGCAGGCGCAACCCGGAAGCACCGGCCGCCGCGCGCACCGCTACGCCGCCTCGTAGCGATGCGCGCGACCGCCGCGCCACTGCACCCATGAGGTGTCGTCCAAGAGCTGCTCGGCGTCGGGCAGGCCGGCCCTGCGCAGGAACTCGACGACGTCGTGATCGTCGTGGGCGAGGCCGGCGATCTCCCCGCGGATGGTGACCCGGCGCCCGCCGGTGAGGGAAGGGCGGTGGATGACGATGGGCGCACTCATACAACCAGCGTGCTCCAGCGACATCGTCCCGGCGATCCGAGCAGCGCCGTCAGGCCGGCGCAAGGGTAAGGCGACGTCGCTTCCCCGGACGCGCACCGGTGCGCAGTCGGCACGGCCGCCCGGCCCGTACGCGCTCACCGGGGCGATGAGATACGCCCCGGTGCTCAGCATGCCCGCGTCCCACTGACCTGATTCCACCCCAGCCGGTTCACTTGAGACGAGAAGCGAATCGGCAGTGCCAGGCGATCTTCGGGCGCCGGCGTCGACCTTCAGGTGTGAACGTGAATTAATCGGCGAACAGGCCATCACCACAGCGCACCGCGAGAAGCAACGGGACTTCCCGATCCGGGAGCCATGGCGAGTCGGATCCAAGCTCGGTGCCGTTCCACAGGTCGAAGGAGATCATCTACAGCCCGGTGGAAATGGTGGAGCTGTTCCGGGGTGAGGCGGTTCAGGTCGGTGGTGACAAACGAGGTATGCGAGACCCTCGGGCTGGCAACGGCGCCGCGCGAGCTCACGCCCGGCCTGCGCCCGGTCCTGGAGATCGCCCGAGCGCCCGAGGACCTCATCAACTGGTGGGCGCCCCGCCGCCAGCGCATCGAAGACGCCCTGGAAGCGCTCACCGACCCGTACGTAGGGATCACGGCCACCTGCCCGGCGAGCGCGGCTGTGACGCCTTGGGCCGGCGGCCGGCGCAGGAGACCCGGCCCGCGAAGAAGAACCCGAAACCCCTCGCGCAGCTGTTCGCATGGTGGCGCGCCTTCGTGATCCTCCGCTCCGGACAGGAGCTGATCGACGGCCTTCTGGAGAAGTGCCAAGCCTGGGGGCGGCGGCGATGCGGGCGCGGGTGAATCCTGCCGCGGACGTGACGCTCGCCGCCCTCGACGTCGCCGCGGTCGATTTCACTCTCCGCGAGAAGTTCTCCCGGCGTCACATCCTGGCCGAAGCGTGTCGGCACCTGCTGGAAACTTTGCGCCGCTGCGCGCTCCCCCACGACTTGGACAACGCCGTCGCCGAGCGGGCCCTGCTCCGCCATTCCCGCCGCCACACCGCTACCAAGCCCAGCCTTGGGGCGCCAGCGGCGGAGCGGATGACTTGCACCGCCGACTTCCCCGTGCCCGACCGGCGGTGGATCGCCTCCGTCGAAGGTGCGCAGCCGCGGGAGTCCAGCCCCATCCTGCAAGGGGCGCCGTCCGGGGCGGCGCGCCCGGTCGGGGAGCGGGGAAATGGAGCGCGGTTCGAGCGCAGTTCTGGTCTAGACCTTGACAGGTCCAGACCATATTGCTTGTGTCTGTCTCGTCCCACTCAACCCCCTGAAGGAGTGGCCGTATGTCCAGACACCGTCTCTTCGCACTCTTCGCCGCGCTCGCCATGGCGCTGGGCCTTGCTGTGCTCAGTCCGATGGCTTCCCCTGCCTCTGCCGCGACGTGCGCGTCAGGCTGGAACTCCTCATCGGTCTACACCGGCGGCATGAGCGCCTCGTACCAGGGCCACAACTGGCAGGCGAAGTGGTGGACCCAGGGCGAGACCCCGGGCGCGGCGCAGGTATGGGCCGACCTGGGCACCTGCGGCTCCGGCGGCGGAACCGGTAGTTGCGCCTACCCGGACTGGGCCGCGGGCCGCGCCTACGTGGCCGGCGACATCGTCAAATACACCAACGGCAACTACTACAAGGCGTCGCACGACAACCCGGGCTACGACCCCACGATCAGCACCTGGTACTGGGACCCGTACAGCTGCACCGGCGGCGGCACGGACCCGGGCACGCCTTCGGGTTTTGTGGTCAGTGAGGCGCAGTTCAACCAGATGTTCCCCGGCCGTAGTTCCTTCTACACGTACAGCGGGCTGGTCGCCGCGCTGAAGGCGTACCCGGGTTTCGCCAACACCGGCAGTGACACCGTCAAGAAGCAGGAGGCTGCGGCCTTCCTCGCCAACGTCAGCCACGAGACCGGCGGGCTGGTGTACATCGTCGAGCAGAACACCGCCAACTACCCGCACTACTGCGACAGCAGCCAGCCCTACGGCTGCCCGGCGGGCCAGGCCGCGTACTACGGGCGCGGGCCGATCCAGCTCAGCTGGAACTTCAACTACAAGGCCGCGGGCGACGCGCTCGGCATCGACCTGCTGCACAACCCGAACCTGGTGCAGACGGACGCGGCCGTGGCCTGGAAGACCGGCCTCTGGTACTGGAACACCCAGAGCGGCCCCGGCACCATGACCCCCCACAACGCCATGGTGAACGGCGCCGGCTTCGGTGAGACGATCCGCTCCATCAACGGCTCGATCGAGTGCAACGGCGGCAACCCCGCCCAGGTCCAAAGCCGCATCAACACTTACCAGAGCTTTACCTCCCTCCTCGGCGTCCCCACCGGCAGCAACCTCAGCTGCTGACCGCCCCGGCTTGCGTCGGCGCCGCATGCCTGTCGCATGTGGCGCCGACGCAACAAGTTGATTGACTGGGACTGTCGGTGGACGCGACGGCCGTGCAAGCCCACCAGCACGCTGCTGGGGCCGAAGAAGGTGTCGCGGGCCGCCGTTCCCCACGGCGTTCCGTCGGGTAGGCCACAGGTGCTCGGCGCTTCTACGCTTCCGGCTGTGCCGGAACAGTGCCGACCGCCGCCGACGGACCGGGCTCGGGCGGAGTCGGCGAGGTCACCATCGCTCGAACCAGCGTCGAGAGAGTTGTTCCCCGTTGCTCTTGCGCCAGGTCGCGGCCCGCCACCAGGCGTTCCGCACGCACCGGAGCGTGTCGCGGCCACTGGCGCAACCGGTACACCGCGATAGTTGAGGTGATGCAGACAAGCCGGCAGGCGTACCAGGACGCGTTGTGGCGGGAAGTGGATCACCTGGCCCCTTGCAAGCAGTTGGCCGGCGGCGAGAAGACCGGGGCTCGCGACGCCGCGATCTGATGACGTCCTGCAACTGCCCGGAGTCAGCGATGATGGTTGCTGGGAAGTGCTCCAGCCGCCTGATGGACTGCATTACGGCATTCCTACTGCGTTCAGTAAGGGGAAGACCGTCCTCGCCGTCGAACAGTCGCACCCCATCACGGCCGAGGACGTCAGCAAGGTGCCGGAGCCCGTCCCCTTGGTGCCGCTTGCACCGGAAGCGCCGTTGGAGACTGCTCTCGCGCGCCATATCCGCTCTTCTCCAACCTCAGCCGCTCTGATTTCGCACGTCTGCAGAGACCTAACCTTCCTGACCAGTCCCTTCCTCGCACGGCAGGGGGCCATGCGCAGGCGTCTGGAACAGACCCTCGATGAGGCGGAGCAGCTTGATGAAGGTCAGGACGACCTCCCCGACAACAACTAACACAACAGCTCGGGAGGCCGCCGGACGCCTTCAAACGCAGTCCGGCCCCACCATGCCTTGGGTTTTCGCGCCAAGGGCCCGGGTACGCGGTCGTTGACCAACCTTTGCGGCACTCCGGCACCGGGGTGTCACTGAACGGAGGAATTCTCATGCTGAAGGCCATTGCAGACGTGCTTCGTTCCATTGGTAGTGCCATCGCCACGGTTGTCACCCTGCCCTTCCGCGCTATCGCGCGGTTGTTCAACGGTGCGTCGAGCACAGCCCATGGTCACCACTGAGCGCGCAGGGCGAAAGAGTAGCCTTTGTGCGGGAAGAGCCGACGTCGGGGCCCGGTCGTGAGCCCACGACCGGAGGAGACAACCCCAGGGCCCCCGCGTGCAGCCCAGGGGGTCCTAACAATGCGCTCGTACGTTAACGATCCTCCGGCCGTAGGGGCCAGCAGAGGGCAGGAAATGCCGGGGCGCCGACGATGTCGGCGACGTCGGGAGCGGAGCGTGGACGATCGCACCGTCGTTGGCCTCGAGGATCAGCCCGTACACGAGGATGCACGACGCGTCGATCCGGCCTGGCGAGTGCGGGCCGGTCGGCTGCCACGTCGCCAGCTCCCTTTCTGGGTCGGTGAACACGCCGCCGAATCGGATGGTCGAGACGGACCGCAAGGCCGGCTTGGATACCGCAATTTCAGCGTCGCTGGCGCCGTGGCGTAAATGCAGCACGCCCCCGTCCTGAGAGACCACCGCCCGGCCGCCACCCTCTATCCGGACACGCGGGTAAGCCCGATACGCTTCTTCACCTGAGAAGCGCCTCCGGCTAGAGCCGAAACAAGTACCTCAACAATCCTCATTCTTGCTGGGCAGGGGCACTTTTCGTTTACCTGCCCACCCGCTTGATGAAAGCGTGAGGCTAGCTCCTGTGCCTGCCCCCATGACGCACGCAGTTGCTCTCGTCCGGATACGCGGTCATGCCTCGGAAAGTGATGGCGAAGTCATCCAGGGTGGCGTTGAGGCGGTGGCGTGGGGGATGGTCGTCGAGATGCATGATGTTGTGCTCGGCCTTTGAAGACTCCGTACGGCATCCGCCCGCCGAGGAGCGCTGCCCTCCCGCGTTCTGCTGGTCTGCGGCTGGCCGGGCTGCCAGACGGGCGCCGCAGGTGTGTCGGGGCCGCAGTCGGCGGGCGCCAGTGGCAGCACCTCGGGTCGGAGAGGTGGCTGCGGAGCCCAGGGGCGGTCGGGGTGGGTCAGTCGCTCTCCTGGTAGTTCATGAACCAGTGGGTATCGAAGTAGCGGGCCATTGTGAACCGGTGGTGCGGGTCGATGAGGATGCGACAGACGAACTCTGCGGCCTGACAGTCGAAGGTGACGTCCCCCTCGTCAATGGTCCGGACGACGACGGGCCACTGGTCAGGTTCGTCGCCGCTGACCCGCCAGCAATACAGGTCCTCGTGCTCGGTGCCCGCCCAGATGAGTAGCCCTTCCTCTTCGAGACTCGTCCACGGCTCGTGGTTCAGGCTCAGCCATGCGTCGAAGGCGCCCTCGCCGAACGTGGTGACCATGCGCTTGTAGTCGGTCGGAAGCCTGGTGCCCAGGCGTGACTCCACATCCGCCCAACGGGTGTCCGGTTGCTGGGCCGGCTGAGTCCAGCCGGTGATCTGTGCGAGTCGCTCCACCCAGTCAGGGTTCTCGTGAGGAGCGAATGCCAAAGGTTCCAAGACCTGCCTGTGAGCTACCACCAGCACGGGCCGCTCGATGGCGTCGTCGTCTCGCGCCGCACCCATGCCGACCCACTGATCGCCATGGGCCCAGGCCCGCATCGTCACGGCACGGTCGCCGAAAGGGGCGAGAAGACCCGCGCCGCCGAGCTCGTCTACCGTCGGATCGGTGAAGCCGTCGAGGACGAGGGTGCGTGGGGCTCCGTATCTGTCGGAGAGCAGGTCGGTCAGGACTTGCGGGTCCAGGTCGCCGGGCAGATATATGTGGTCGTTCGCCGGGCCGAGCTGAGCCAACAGATCGTTGACCGCTATCTGCGTGAGCTTCATGGTGGTCAGTGAAGCGCATGGCACTGACACTGGACTGCATTGCTCATGCGCATCCTCCGACTTCTGTGTGACGGTTGCTGGGCCGGTGGTCCTCCAGCGCGATCGCGGTCCCAGACCCCCGTCCCGATCACCGCCCCTGACCACCGAATGCGCAGGTCAGACGGTTACCCAAATGCTGACCCGGCCAGCCGGGCAGGGACCGGACCTTGCCGGGCCGGCACAGGGTCAGCTGCGCCCGGCGGGGGAAGGTCCGGCGCGTAGTTCCGCGCACAGGAAGAGGGGGCGAACAGGACTCCGATTGGGGGGCGAAGCGGGGCCGTCGCCGTTCACCAGGACGTGATGGGCCGGCTGCTCACAGGCCATGCCGTGCGTGCCGAGAAGGCCCGAGTACCGGGCCAGCCCGCCGAGGCCACCGTCGGCACGCCATTGCCCGACTCCCCCGAGCAGGCTCACTACGCTGGCCGACGGGATGCCCGCAGGAAGAGAAAGACCAATGCCGTACCGCAGCGACAAGATCGAGAACCTGCTGAGCGAAGGTGTCCGCGACAAGGTCTACCCAGGTGCGGTGTGGGGCCGTCGGTGACTCCGGCGAGTCCGGGCAACGGGCGCGGCCGGGGTCCTGGACCCTCACGAACCTGAGTTGGGCATGTGGCCGGACACCGTATTCGACGCTGCCAGCCTCACCAAGATCCTCGCCGTCTGGGCCTCTATCGGCGCCCTGTGGGACGACAGCGCCCTTGACCTGGACGCACAGCTCGGCACCTTCTGGAATGAGGTCACCGGTCACTCGCTCACGGCCGTGACCGCAGGCCAACTTCTGACCCATACCGCCGGTCTGCCCCTCGCGCCCAGCCGAAGAACCTCTACGGCACCGACCCCGTCGCCGTCCGCCGCGGGGTTCTGCACGAAGCCCTCAACCGGCCACCCGGCGAAGCCGTCGAGTACACCGACCGGGCCGCCCTCATCCTCGGCTACCTTGCCGAGCACCTGTCCGGCCAACCGCTCGACGTGCTGGCCGAGACGAGGATCTGGCGCCTTAGAAAGGCTAGCAGAAGGCTTTGTTGGGGGCCATGTCCGCTTCCCCGGGCGCTCGTTGAGTGGGTCATGGGGAAGGGGAAGGGGCCTCCGTGGGTGGTGTCGGATGACCTGTGGGGGCGAATCGAGCCTTTGCTTCCGGTCAGACAGCGCCGGACGCGGAGTCCGGGACGGCTGCCGTTGGACGATCGCCGCTGCCTGCAAGGGATCTTGTTCGTACTGCATACCGGAATCCAGTGGGAGTGGGGCCTCAGCAACTCGGCTTCGGTTCCGGGATGACCTACTGGCGACGGCTTCGGGACTGGCACGAGGCCGGGGTGTGGGACCGGCTGCACCAGGTGCTGCTGACCGAACCGGACCGCGCCGGGAAACCGGACTGGTCGAGGGCGGTGATCGACGGTTCGCACCACCAGGCCCGTCGGGGCGGCCCAAAACCGGGCCGAGCCCGGTCGACCGTGCCCGGCCCGGCTCGAAACACCATGTCATCACGGACGCCCACGGCACACCGCTCGCCATCACCCTGACCGGCGGCAACCGCCACGACGTCACCCAGCTGCTGCCCTGCTCGACGCCGTCCCGCACATTCGGGGCAGGACCGGCCGTCCCCGTCACCGGCCCAGCCAACTGTTCGCCGACCGGGGCTACGACTACGACAAATACCGCCGGCTGCTGTGGAAGCGCGGTATCAAACCGGTCATCGCCCGTCGCGGAGTCCGCCACGGCTCCGGCCTGGGTGCCGTCCGTTGGGTCGCCGAACGCACAAGCGCCTGGATCCACGGCTTCCGGTGCCTGCGGATCCGCTGGGACATCCGCGAAGCCTTCCTGAAACTCGCCTGCTGCGTGATCACCTACAGACGAGTCCAGGCATTGTGTTAGCTCCTCTTAGAACAGCTGGCGCTGGGAACTGGTTCCATGGGTCGCTGTGGCGTGTGAGCACGCCGGGCTTTTCCTCGACCTCGTCCTTGAGGTGCTGGGCAAGGCCGCGCCACCGCAAGCGGCCCCCACCCGGGTCGAGGGGCCTCCATGGGCGCCGTGACTGCGCGGTGGTCACCGCGGCACGAGGACCACCTTTCCGCTGATCTCCCGGCGCTCCAGTGCACCGTGCACGTCTGCCGCCTCCTCCATTGGCCGGACCGCGGCAAGGCGCGGGGTGATCTCGCCGCGGGAGGCCAGGGCGAGCAGTCCCGCAAGGGCGGAGCGGTACCCTTCGTGGTCCGCCGCGATCTCACGCGGAACCATGCTCAGCGCCGTGCGCCGGCCCGGCCGCAGGCCCATGAGCTTCACTCGCGCCGCGCCACGCATCGTGTCGCCGACCATGCGGCCGGGCCGCCCGCTGAAGGCGTAGCTGACGAGCACGCCACCTGGACCCAGCACGCGGTAGCCCCTGCCGAGGTTGGCGCCACCGATATGGTCGAACACCGCGCGGACGCCCGCTGGTTCGCGTACGCGCAGCACCTCCTCGAAGTCCTCATGCCGGTAGTCGATGAAGGTCGTGCCGTACCGGGCGAGCGCCTCGCGGCTGCCCTGAGCGGAGGCCGTCCCGTACATCCGCAGGCCGCGCATCCGGCCCAGAGCTCCAACGGCCTGCCCGACGCCGCCGCTCGCGCCGTGCACGAGGACGGCGTCCCCGTGGCCGACGCGCCCGTGTGTGTCGAGCAGGCTCAGCGCGGTGAGGTGGTCGAGCGGGACGGCCGCGGCCAGCCGCGGTTCCAGTCCGTCGGGCAGCGGCACGAGCTGCCACAGTGGCAGCGTGACGTACTCGGCGTAGGCGCCCATTGCGGTGAGTGCGGCGGCGACGGCTACCCCGGTGCCGAGCCCCGGCGGCGTCGGGCCGTCCGGGTTCAGGTCCACTATTTCTCCGGCGAGTTCGTACCCCGGAGTGAACGGGGCCCGGCGTTGCAGCAGGTAGTCACCGGAGCGGGCCATCAGGTCGGTGAACCCGACCCCCGCGGCCAGCACCCGGACGCGAGCGTGCCCGGGCGGTGGCGTCGGAAGGGCCGCGGTCACTGTGCGCAGCACCCCGGGCCCGCCGAACCGCTCCGCGACGACCTTGCGGAAGACGATGTCCTGCATGTGCTTCACCCTTCACTTGCCTTCGCCCTGATTGAATGATGCGACATTAAATTACACGACATCTATGGCTCGTCAATGGATGACGTGTAACGTGATGTGACAGGAGAACGGCGAAGAGGAGGGACTCCGGGATGGAGCAGGTCGAGGAGGTGCGTCTGCTCGTGCTTGCGGCGCAGCGCGAGGGAAACCGTGCACTCGCGTCGGAACTGCGGCCATTGGGCCTCACGCCCTCCCAAGGGGAGGTGCTGAGGCTCCTGGCCGAGCGCCAGCCGCTCAGCCTCTCAGGGCTAGGCGCCCTGTTGGTCTGCGAGAGCGGCAGCAACCCCAGCCGACTCGTCGACCGGCTGGTGACGGCCGGGTTCGTGCACCGCGAGGTGGACGCTCACGACCGCCGTCACGTCGAACTGACGCTCACGGACGCCGGCCGCCGCGCCGCCGAAGGCGTCGCCGTTGTCGAGGGCCGGCTGCACGCCTGGATCGCCGAGGCGGCGACAGGACACGACCTGGAGCAAGTCCGAGGGTTCCTGCGCGCCCTGGTGGCCGGTCGCGGCGCGGGGGACGCCGTCGCACTCCGGGCCTCCGCCGCCGCGGACGCCGACCCGGGGGCGGACCCGGAACCCGCCCATGGGCCCGGCCGTTGACCCGTTCCGGCGCCCTACCCCGGCGGCGCCGGGGATACAGGTGGCGCCGCGCCAGCCGGAGCCGCCCTCGGAGCCGGCGATGCCGGCCGGGATCGCCGCACCGGGCCGGGTGGTCAAGGCGTCGCACAGAGCCCGAGCGAAAGCCCCGGCGGAAGCCCCCGTCCAGGCACGTCTTCGACCAGCCGCATCGTTGGCACCCCGACGCGATCGGGTCCGCGCACGCGAGGACCCGACAGCATGTCAGGCCCATGAACCCTTACCACCGGTCGACCACAAGCACCTGTGGTGCGATCAGGCCACGAGGTTCGGCGGGCAAGGCATCACGGGCAAGGTTCCTCATAGCGATCAACTCGGCGCCCCAGCTGGCATCGAACAGTTCGGCATCCGTCATGCTCAGTTCTCCGGAATGTTCTCCGATCGCGGCGAGGTGCCCCAGGTGCCCCCAGGACAGCCGTTCAACCTGCCAGCCCGGCCACGTCGCCCGCATCTGTGCCAGGCATACCGGCGGGACGACGTCGGCAGTCCAGTAGCGGAGGCGACGCCTACGCACGTCGATGACCGCGCCATTGCTCACGGCGTCCTCGGCGGCCAGGGGGTACGGTGGCTCGGCGGCCAAGGCGCAAACAACGGTCTCTCCCTGATGCGCTAGTAGCGGGGCGACGGTGTTGTTCAATTGCCAGTGGGCAAGGGCCGTGTCGTCGTCGATAACGCTGACGAGGCACGTCGCGCCGGCAAAGGTGTCGGCGATCGACTTGTCGTGGCGAACGGTGATCGTGCGGGCTTCCGGATCCCAGCCGACGAACCAGTAGTCGCGCGAGGCCACGTCGATCTCGACCGGGCTGTCCTCCACGGGTCCGGGCGGCGGCCCGGGGAGGACGACGCGGCGAAGCTCCTCATCGCCGCCCCAGGCATGAGCGACGTCCCAGCCCTCCCAGCCCGGTGATCCCGCCAGGTGCAGAGCCATGCTCTCTCGGTGCGCGGCGCCCGCGCACGGCATTCTCAGGGCGCAGCTGTAGAAGCGGTATCGACGCGTGGCCAGGTCGAGGGCGATGCCCTGGCAGGACCGCGCCGTCTCCGGATCCCCGATGACGGGCCTGCCCTCGCCCAGGACCCTCTTCACCAGAGAAGCACGGTCCTCGGCCCCGGCCAGGTGCCACCGGCCGTACTTCTCGTACAACTCCCGTACGGAGCCGTCCTCCAAGCGTACGAGATACGCTGACCAGCAGCCCATCAGACGACAGTACCAACCACTCGGTCAGCCGTCCCAACCGTGGATCGGCGCTCTTCACAAGGGCCTGCTCGCGAAGGCTGCTCCGGTCGCGTGCGCGGCGGCCACCGGCCTGGAGAGCCTGTACCGGTCTGAGTAGTAAGCGCCGAAGGCCCGGTGCCCCGACCCACTGGTCGGGGCACCGGGCCTTCGCGAGAAGACATCTCATTCGGCGAGCCCGCGGTAGCAGATGAGGGTGCAGGCGATGCTGGTGAGGGCGAGGAAGTGGTCGGCCTTGCATTCGTAGCGGCGGTGGGAGGCGATGCGCCCGGACGCGCTCGCGGGCCTGTCCCTGACCGAGGACGCCGACGAGCACCTGGCCCAGCTCACGCGCGGGCTGGATGCGGCATGGCGGCAGATGGCCGACCGCCTGGAAGAGGCCGGCGCCGACGCGAGGGTGGAGATCGTCGTCCCCGAAGGCGGGGGACGTGCCCGGCTGAGCGTGGACAAGCTCGGTGGGCGAGCCGGAATCGCTGACCTGGCTGAAGGCCACCACGGAGACGATACTGCCGAGGATCGACCTGCCGGACCTGCTGTTCGAGGTGCACTCCTGGACGGGCTTCCTC
Organism: Streptomyces sp. col6; assembly: GCF_008042035.1. Lineage (GTDB taxonomy): Bacteria > Actinomycetota > Actinomycetes > Streptomycetales > Streptomycetaceae > Streptomyces. Next base: position 159,903 of record NZ_RDBL01000009.1, on the reverse strand, counting down.
GACGCCTTCGGGCACGTCTTCGACCGGCGCACCGCCGGAGGTCCTCGCGGGGCCACTTCAGCTTGCCGGCCCCGTACCGCTCCACCATGCGCTGGGAGACCCCGAGCGCCTGTACCACGGCCAGGGTGCCCTTGAGCTGCTTGACCAGGTACTTCATCTGCGCCTGGGCGCTCTGCGGCGGCTTGCGGGTGAACAAGCCCTGCGGCTCCTCCGCGCCGAGTACGAGGGCTGGTGGCGGGGCATGCGAATCTTGCACCGACACCGATCGCTTTCGAGCTGTAGCCCTTGTCGCCCATGACGTGATCGGGCCGGACGACCTGACCCGCCCCCAGCTCATCGCGGTCACCGACAACGTCAACCAGGCCGAGGGCGACCAGGGCCCGGCCGTCTGGATGCCCTCGCGCAGCGCCTACCGCTGCACCTACGTGCGCGCCTGGGTGCAGGTGAAGTACTACTACGACCTCTCGGTCGACTCGGCGGAGAAGTCCGCCCTGCTGGGCTCCCTCGCGAACTGCTGACGCCGGCCGTCCGCCCTCCGTTCGGCGCCGACCCCTCCCACCGGCCTTCGTCGCCCCGTACCGTACGGGGCGACGAAGGAGAGGATCATCATGGCGGGACTGCGTCTGGGCCCACTGCTGAGGTACACCGACGGTTCGTGCGCGACGGTCTGGGTCGAGACGAGCGGCCCCTGCACCGCCGAGGTGCGCTGCGCCGACGGGGCGCGGGGCACGGTCGGCACCTTCCTCGTGGCCGGCCACCACTACGCCCTCGTCCCGGTGGAGGGCCTGACCCCCGGCACGTCGACGCCGTACGAGATACTCCTCGACGGTGCGAGCGTGTGGCCGCCGCCCGACTCGCCCTTCCCGCCCTCGGTGATCGCCACGCCCACCGACGACGACAGCCTGCACGTCGCCTTCGGCTCCTGCCGCTGGGCCGCGCCGCCGGCCGGCGGCAAGGACCCGGTGGGCCCGGACGCCCTGGACACCCTCGCCGCCCGGATGGCGGCCGCCCCCGGGGGCGCCCGCCCCGACGTCCTGCTGCTGCTCGGCGACCAGGTGTACGCCGACGAGGTGTCCGACGCCACCCGCAGCTGGATCGGCGACCGCCGCGACCTGGACGAACCGCCCGGTGACCAGGTCGCCGACTACGAGGAGTACACCCGCCTCTACTTCGAGTCCTGGCTCGACCCGGAGGTGCGCTGGCTGCTGTCCACCGTGCCCAGCTGCATGATCTTCGACGACCACGATGTCATCGACGACTGGAACACCTCCGCCGCCTGGCTCACTGACATGCGGGCCACCGACTGGTGGCAGGAGCGGCTGCTGAGCGGGCTCATGTCGTACTGGGTGTACCAGCAGTTGGGCAACCTCTCTCCGGCCGAGCTGGCCGCCGACCCGCTGTACGCGGCCGTCCGCGAGGCCCCCGACGGTACCGCCGCCCTGCGCGAGTTCGCCACCCGGGCCGACGCCGACGCGGCCTCCGTCCGCTGGAGCTACCGGCGCGACTTCGGCCGCACCCGGCTGCTGATGGTGGACTCCCGCGCGGCCCGCGTCCTGGCGGAGGACCGCCGCTCGATGCTCGACCCGGAGGAGGCCGCCTGGGTGCGCGAGCAGATCCTGGACGGGCGGGGCTCGTACGACCACCTGCTGATCGGCACCTCCCTGCCCTGGCTGCTGCCCCACCTGGTGCACGACGTCGAAGCCTGGAACGCCGCGATGTGCGGCGGCGAGCGCGGCGAGCGCTGGGCCGAGCGCGGGGAACGGCTCCGGCGCGGGGCCGACCTGGAGCACTGGGCCGCCTTCCCCTCCTCCTTCGACGCGCTGGGCGACCTGATCGCCGAGGCCGGTACGGGACCGGATGCGCCCGCGACGGTGAGCGTGCTGTCGGGCGACGTACACCACGCCTACATAGCCGAACCGTCCTGGCCGCGGCATGCGCCCGACGCGCGGGTGGCCCAGCTGACCTGCTCGCCCGTCCACAACTCCGTGCCGCTCTCGATGCGCCTCGGCTTCCGCTTCGGCTGGAGCGCCCTGGCACGGGCCCTCGGCCGGCACATCGCCCGGCACGGACGCTGCGCGCCGCCGTCGGTGAGCTGGCGCAGGACCGGCGGCCCCTGGTTCGGCAACCAGATCATGACGCTGACCTTCCGGGGCCGGTCGGCGCGGCTGCGCCTGGAACAGGCCCGGGCGGACCGTGCCGGGGCGAGCGCCCTGCGGACGATCACGGACCGGGAGCTCGCGTAACGCGGGCGGCCCACCGGACCGGACCGCCCTCACCAAGTCCGGGGATTCACCCCTCGTCGAGGGCGGCGCGTAGGCGTTTCCCCTGGGTCCGCTGCCTCGACGTCCGGCGCTACGTCTCCGACTGGAAGCCGCAGATCCTCATCGAGTCGGGGAAAGCACCGGTCGCGGCATTCGTGCCGCAGACCCACCAGCCCGGCATGGAGGCCGAGATCGACTTCGGCGACGTCACGATCCGGCTCGCTGGTGACCTGTTATTTGTTCTCGTTCCGCCTGTCCTGCTCGGGCAAGGCCGTCCATCGCCTTCTCGCCTCTTGCGGCCAGGAAGCCTTCTTCGAAGGGCACGTCCACGCGCTGCGGACGCTGGGCGGAGTCCCCCGAAGCAAGGTCCCTTACGACGATCCGAAGGCCGCCGCCCGGGTGCTGGGGCTGAGCCGAGCCAGGGTGGAGGCCGACCGCTGGATCGCGTTCAGGTTGCGCTTCGGGATCGAGGGCTTCTGCTGCCGGCGCCGTATCGAGGGCGCCCACGAGACGGGCGGGGTGAAGGGGCAGATCGGCCGTTTCAGACCCGGGAGTTCATGGGCAGTCCGGCCGAGCAGCGGAGCGATGAAGAGGGGCACCGGGCGCCGGTGCTGGTGCGGGCGCAGATGGACCCCAGCACGAAACCGGCAGCGGCTGCTACACCTCGATGAAGGCGACCACGACCACCGTCTTCAGGGCGGTCGCCCAGTACACAGGCGGATTCATTCGATGTCGTCGATGCACTGGCGCAGCCGCGGGCCGTGCTGTCGCCGGGGATGGGTTCGCCGGCGTCGCGGCCGACGGAGGGGCGACCAAGGCGCGGTCCAAGGCGCGGAGCTAGGTTTCGCTGGTAATGGAGTCCAGCTGCTTGGAGGCGGAGTCGCAGAACGCGATCCGGGCGCGGCGGCGCGGGCTATGCGGTGCGGGCATCAGGCGACGGCCAGGCGCCGTGCTGCGAGCCGGGCACGGTGGGCCTCGCGCAGCTCGTCAGCGAAGCTCCCGGGCCGTTGCTGTGACGGCGCCGCCCCGGGAGCTCCGGCGTGCTTTCGCCAAACGGGGTCGGCCCGGGCGCAGCTCTTTCAGGCTCCCTCGCAGAGAGCGACTGAGGCAGCGGCGCGCGGCACTCCGAGATGCACATCACCTGATCAGCGCTCAGCTGTGGGCGCTGTGAACGACAGTGGGACGAAGAATGGCACTGCCCTGCGTGCGAATCCCGCAATTCCTCTGGGCGGCCGATGGTCCGGATCTGCTGGTACCACCACTGCGGGTCGGGTGATCTCACCTTGGTCGGCGAGGAGCGGTGACGGCGCAGTGACGAGTGAGGCTCTTCGCGCGGCATGGGAACAACGGCTACCGTCGTCACAACTGGCAGCTGCCCGGGGGGCTGTTCACCCCACCGGCGGCCTGGTCTGGTACGCGGTGGACCGGCGCACTGGGGTGTGGCTCAGTTGTAGTCGAGGGCGGTGCGCTCGATATCGGTGAATTCGACGAGAGGCCTTCCGCGCGCCTTCCGTTGTCAAGTAGATGGGTGGCCGCCCATCGAGTGGCCGACGACCGCGACCCCGTCGGAGTCCATGCGGACCGCCACGTCCGGTACGACTGTGTCGAGAACATTCAGGTGGTCCAGAACCGACGACACGTCGCGCGCAGAATTTATCGGTCAGTTCATGCCGCCGCACCACACACGGAGCAACGCGCGATCGACTTTTCGGACTTGACCTGGTACCGGCGGGTCGCCGGATACTACAGAAGCGGCTCACCTCCGCTCGCGCGGAGAGCCAGGTCGCGTGGGGGGCGCGGGGTGTCGCCGTCGTAGACCCACCAGTCGCTCGTCTCGTGGAAGTACGAGCCGCTGCCCAGATCGAAGATCACCCGCTTCGGCTCCGTGCTCTCGGCCGGCACCGCACCCGGGCGCCCCCGATGCGAGGCGCCGAACTCCTCGGATCCCAAGGAAATTCGGTCTTCTCCATGATCCCACCCGGCTCTCACAGACCACGCGCACAGGCGTAGTGCGCTCGATTGCCACTGTCTGGCCCCCGCCCCTGCCCGAGGCCGGGCGCCGGCGGGTGCCTATTACCCGAACCGGTGACGTCGCGGTGGTGCCGGGTGGGGCTCCGCGCGGCGCGGTCTTGCGCACTGATGCACCGAGCTTGTATGCGCTCGGTGGATGGGCGGCAGCACCCGCAGTGCGCGGGTTCGCGTGGTTGGCCAACTGGCACCGGAGGTAAGACCGTCAGTCTCGATCACGCCCCATGGTTGTGCCGGTGGTTCTACGGTGTGGTCGGTAACGGTTCGTCGGATTGGGGTGGGGTCGGTGGATATTCCTCTGGTGGATGCGGTGGCGGCGGTGCGGGACGAGCTGGTCGCGGCGGCGGCGCGGGGCGGGTCACATCCGGATGTGGTGTTCGCGGTGGGGCCGGTGGAGATGGAGTTCGAGGTCGAGCTGCGGGCCGACGCGTCGGCGAAGGCGGGGTTCAAGCTGTGGGCGGTGGGCGCGGAGACGCAGGCCGGGGTGTCGCGTGGGCGCACGCACCGGGTGTCGTTCACGCTCACGCCGAGGAGCGCACACGGCGGTGACCTGCTCGTCAGCGGATCCCCGGACCGCACTGCAGGTCCGGGGGACCTGTCGGACCGCATCGCGGACTGAGGGCCTGAGGCGCGCCGGCTGTCTGCCCGGGGCGGCTGGCCGGCAGCGCATGCAGGGCGGGCGGGAGATCTGTGGGAGGGGACGGGCGTGGAGCGGGGTCGTGTGCTGGGTG
>NZ_RDBL01000009.1:0-154783 GCF_008042035.1 Streptomyces sp. col6 | reverse complement strand
CCCCCTGACACCGGTATCCCCGGTCCCCCGGCGCCGGGCAGAGGGCCGGCCTCGTGCGTCGCGTGGTCGACGGCCCGGCCCGGCGGGTACTGGCCGCCGGCGTCACCGCCCCAGCGAGCCGAAGTCCTGGTGAAAGACCTGGGATAGGACCAGTCGGTGCGCTCGCAGCCGTCCCGGGGGTATTCGAAGACGTCGCCGACGGCCGGGATGACCCCGGCGGTGCAGGAGTCGCCCGGGGGCACCCACTCGTAGCTCGCGGCGGCGGGTGCCACGGCGTCGGCGGCCTCGCCGGTCGCGTGCGCCGGAATGGCGACGACGGAGCGTTTACCGTGGGTGCAAGGCTTCGGCTACCGCGAGGGTGTCCCAGTAGAACGGGCGTATCTCGGTAATGAGTCCGTCTTTGACAGTGATCAGCTGCATGACCGAGGTGTCCAGGATCCGACCGGTGGCGCGGGCCTGCAGGCGGCCCCGGTTCAGTACAACGACGGCATCTCCATCGACCACGAATCGCTGCTCCAAGAATTCCAACGACTGCCACGCCTCGCTCATCGCGGCCATGAAGTCCTCGATGCCGCGTGGCCCGCGCCAAGTGCCCCCGTAGGGCAAGCCAGGTGCCTGGTGCATCACCACCTCAGGATCGAGCCACCTGGCGAGTCCGTCGAAGCCGGCCTTTCCCATGCCTCCGGCGGCAATGTAGGCCGCTTCGGCCGCGTAGAACTCCTGCAGTACGGCCAAGACTTCGCCTCGTGCGCGCACGCCTGTGCGCGGCCCGGTCGCCGATACGGCGATCGGGCCCGAATTCATCGTGCTTTCTGGGGTCATCAACCCATGGTGGCGATCCAGCGGGAAGGGCGCTGGCGAGAATCGGACATCGCATCCTGAGCGTCATCGTCACGACCGGCTCAAAAGATCCTGCCGGCCGCCGCTGCAGCTAACCGGGCGCCCACCGTAGGCATCGGCAGGCGCACATCACGGCCGTGCCCACGGCAGGAAAGAGCACCGCCCTACGACTGACACGCCCGTTCCCGGCGGCGCCTGGCGGATTTCGTCGGCGCCTGCGCGGAGTGCCGCCATCGGGCCGGCTGGGTCGCCGGCGGCGCAGCGACCACCCGCAGCGGGCGGCACCCCCGCCCGCTGCGAGAAGACCGCGACCATCCTGGCGGGCGGACTACTGACGGTCGGAGCCTACGCCGTGCTTCTTGCTGAACGGGCGCCGCACCTCAGGTGATAAGGGGTCTGTGACGTCGCGGCCAGGTCGATGCCCGGCCGCTGGTCGGCCCACGTCATCAGCGTGCGGCCCATCACCTCGTGTACGTCGAGGAACCGAGCACGACCTGGTGGCCGATGATCTCGAAGTCCACCCCCGACGGTGTGGAGCGGGCAGCGGTGAAGCCGGCGTTCTGCGGCAGGGACACGCGCCACACGTAGGAGTGTCCACCGATGCCCGGCACCGCGACGCTGATCTCGTCGCCCTGCGCCAGCAGACTTCCGCCGGTGTCGACCTTACGGCCGTCCCAGGTGCCGCTGACCTGGATCCGCGCTTCCTGCCCGTGCGACCCGGCCGCCGGACCGACGGTGAGCGCCCCGCCCTTGCCCATCAGCCGCGTGATCACACCGGACAGCGCCTCGTAGGAGAAGGACACGTCGCCGGTGACCAGGTTTGCCTGCGCCGTGCGGGAAGACAGCGAGGTGACCGTCACGTCGTGCAGGTCGAGGGCGAGCTTCCGCACGTCGAGGTAGTCGCCCTGCGCGTTCGACGTCGTGTTGAGCGAGAAGTTGCCCGCGCTGATCGTGACATGGTCGAGCTCGCGGCCCGTCGCCTGGGTCAGGAACGGGAAGCCGTGGATCGACACATGGGTGTAACCGTTCGTCGACCCTGAGCCGTATCCGTACTTCTGCTGCGCGAGCTGAACCGCCTCCCCCTCCGCGAAGTGCACCGCGACCCGGTCCGCCACCGTGAACAGCGCAGCCAGCACGACCACTACGATCGCGAGCGCCTTGACCCAACGCCGTCTCATTCTCCCGCCCCCTCCCACTGCCGCGCCCCCCTGGCAGCGGCCACGCCGCCGAACAGACACACGGCGACGGGGCATGGTATCCGCGCGGCCGGGTCGCGTGCCCTCCACCGGCGGTTTCAAGCAGAATCCTCGCCCAATCCTGCTCCCTGACACCGCCCAGCCAAGCGATCTTCCAGAGGCAAAGTCAACTTCGATTACCGCCCTTCCCCGCGCGTGCTCTCCCGGCGCGGCCTCAGCCCCACCCGACCAGAACACTTGAACAAGATCGTGTTACGAGTTCTACGCACCTGCCGGAAGCCGAGATCCGCCCTCCGAACGGGCTCCTCGATGCGAGGGACAAGTGGCAAGAAGAGTCGAGAATGCATGAGGGGACGGCAGGCCCAGATCCCGGTGCCATGAAGCGTAGAGACCTCCATGATCGGGCGAGCCGTGCCTGGACTGCTGCCACTTGTCACAATGCGCCCTACCTAATGGCGGACGCCCCAAGGGCGGGCATGAAACCAAAGTGGCCCGCCCCTGCTGGGGCGGGCCACGCGCGAGAGCGAAAGACCGGTCTCGGGTGGGCTGCGTGCTGCGCAGCCCCTTCGCCGCCGTCACCAACGTCCTGCCCCCGCAACCACGAGAAGCTGAACGATGAGCAACTCACCACCCTCGCCGGCCTCGGACTGGAGTGGGCGTCGGGATAGTCACATGCTGCACGGGCGGAACTCGGCCAAGCCGGTCGCCGTGAGTGTCCTTTGTGGTGGGCGAGCTGTTCAACGCGCCGGCCTCCGTAGGTGGTGCCGATCCGGTCGGGCAGCGACTCGGCGGGATGCCGGTCCCGCCGAACTTCGGCCCATCCGCCGCGTGATGGCTCCCAGCAGCTCATCCAGCGCCGCTTCCTGAGTCCGCCCCCGAGGCCGGGCCAGCCCCACCCAGCTCGGCGAGACCCCGTGGACTGGACGGAACACCACGTCCGGATGGGAGTAGAAACGGGCCGCCGATGCCGGGGCCAGCGCCACGCAGCCACCAGCCACCGCTCCGAGCCACTCGTCAGGACGGGTGGTGACGGCGCCGACCCGGACGGGATGCCCGTCCCGCTCCGCCGTCGCCAGCCAGTACTCCCTCCACGCGCCGGTTTCAGCTCCGTACTGCGGTCGGCTCCATGGCCGCAGCGCGCGCTGCCCCGCAGGCCGTCGGCTGCACTTCGCCGCTGTCGCAAGAGGGGACCTCGTCGTGTACGCAGTCAGTCCCTTTCCCGTCGGTCTCGGGCTCGCCGTGACCGACGGGCCCGACCGCGCGGCGTGGCTGCTGGCCCGTAAGCCGGCCCGGCTCGCCGCGTACCACGAGGGGGTGGCTCGGGGGCGGTGTTCTCGCGCGTGAGACGGGTCGGTGGAGTACATGGTGCGCTACGTCGATACGGCGCCTGAGTGCCGCTGCGTCGTATCGGTGGTCTGTGAAGTGCCGTTCGGCGAGGGCGAGCCCCTGTCCTTGGACCCTTAGGCCGCGTAGCGACCTCGTGCTCGGCCGATCCGCCTCTCCTGGTTCCTTCGGTTGTTGCGGCGAAGCAGGCGTTCAGGCCTTTGGGCGGATGTGGACACCGGTTGCCTGTCGCAACGCGGTCTCCAGCCGGTCGCGGGCTTCGGTCTGGGCAGCGATCCGTTGTTCGAGGACCGCCAGCCGTTCCGCCGCTACCCGCAGGCCTCTCTCCGAAGGCGGTGCGGATGCCACGTCGCCGTCCAGGCACGGCAGGAACACCCGCACGTCGTCAAGGGTGAGCCCGGCGGCCAGCAGATAGCGGATGTTGCGGACCCGCACCACTGCCCGCTCGTCGTAGACGCGGTAGCCGTTGGGGGCCCGCTCCGAGGAGATCAGTCCAGCCTGCTCGTAGTGCCGCAGCGCCCGGGCGGTTGTCCCTGTCGCCCCGGCCAGCTCACCAATCCGCACCCCAGCCACCCCCGGGTCACTCCTATCACGCCACGACCGCTCCGCCGTCGACCGGGAGTACCACTCCGGTGACGAACGACGCGGCCGGAGCGGCAAGCTGAGTGATTGCCCAGGCTACCTCCTCGGCTCGTCCGATCCGGCCCAGTGGGGTGTGCGCCAACTGCCATTCCCGCACCGCTGCCATCCGCTCCGGCGTCAGGCCCTGGTGCTCGCCGATAGGTGTGTCGATCGCGCCGGGGGCAACCGCCACCACCCGAACCCCGCGAGGAGCCAGTTCGACCGCCCAACTGCGGGTCAGCAGCTCCAGAGCGGTTTTGGTGGCCGCATAAACCGAGCTGCCGGGCCAGGCCCGCTGCCCCACAGACGTACTGACATTGACGATCACCCCGCCCGACGTCTCCAGGAGTGGCAGCGCGACCTGGGACAGAAGGATGGGGGCGACGAGATTGGTGGCAAGCTGAGCTGTGATCATCTCCGGCGTCAGCGTGCCGAGGGCGCCGCTGCGCACGATGCCCGCGTTGTTGACCAGTACGTCCAGTCGGCCGTAAGTCTCCAGCATGGTCCGAATGATTCGGTCCGGCTCGCCCTCGGCGGTGACGTCGGCGGCCAACGGCGTGATCCGCTCGTGCCCGGTCGCGGTTTCCTCGAGGGGCTCGGGCCGTCGCCCGATCGCGACCACGTGGGCGCCCTCGACGGCGAAGGCACGGGCGGTGGCCCGACCGATCCCGGTGCCGGCTCCGGTGATGGCGACGATCCTGCTGCTCTGCGATGCGGTGCTGCTCATGCCGGTCATCGTGCAACCCTGCCGCCAGTGGCAACGTCAAGCAGCGCCCGACGGGATGGAGCGAGAAGGGCGCGCAGTTGCTCGGCTCCGGGGCGGCGTGCGGTGTTCACCGCGGTGGCTGGCTCCAGCGGCTCGTCCCCCCCTCAGGGTGACGGTGCGCTCAAGAGGCACCGGACGAGCGCAGCGAGCGGCGGGCCGGACCCGGGCAGCAGCGTCTCGGGCAGAACCGGGGACCACTCCCATACCCGCGACCAGGTCGCGGGCGGCTCCCCCCGCGCCGGCGACCTGAGAGGTTCCGGCAAACAGGACCTGCCCCACCTCGGCAGCGCCGCCCGGGCCCACCGCTGGAAGCCTTCGGCGCGCTCGGCCGGGCAGTCGGTGAGCGCGCGGCACACCGAGCGCGACGAGCCGGGCAGATCACGCGGCGCCCTGCCGGAGGCGTTCTTCCAGCCTGTGCCGGTGACCGAGGTTGCGGGGACCTGCCTGAGGGCTGACGGTGGTCGGGAGAGTGAAGCATCCAGTGGTGCCGTGCGCGGGAGCAAGGAGAGACGATGGGTGACTCCCAGCGAGGACGGCGATCCCGTCGCTCGCCCGCTGGTCTCCTACGAGGTCGGGTCGCCGTTGTCACCGGCGCCGCTCGCGGCGTCGGTGAAGCTCTTTCGCGGAGTCTCTCCCATGCCGGAATGCGCGTGGCCCTGATCGGGCGGGAGAGAGAGACTCTGCTCGCGACGGCCACCCATCTGCCCGGCCCGAGCATCTGCATCGAGGCCGATATCACCGACCGTGCGGCGCTTGCCGACGCCGCAGGCCGAGTCGAAGCCGCACTCGGCCCCGCCAGTGTGGTCGTGGCCAACGCCGGCATCGGCGTGAGCGGACGGTTCGACCGTACAGCCCCAGCACTATGGCAACGGGTCATCGACGTCAACCTCACAGGATCCGCGAACACCGCCAGGGCCTTCCTGCCCCAGCTCACCCAGACCCGCGGATACTTCCTCCAGATCGCCTCCACAGCCGCGTTCGGCGCCGCCCCCATGATGAGCGCCTACTGCGCATCCAAGGCCGGAGCCGAATCCTTCGCACTCGCACTCCGCGGTGAGGTCAAGGCGGACGGGGTACAGATCGCCATCGCCTATCTGCACTGGACCGGCACCGACATGCTCACCGGAATCGACGAAAATCCGGTACTCGAAGCCCTACGACGCAACCAGCCCGGCCTCGCCCGCCGTGTGCACACCCCCGACCAAGTCGCGTCGTGGCTCACCCAGGGCATCGCCCTGCGGGCCCCGCACATCTACGCCCCTCCATGGCTCCGCTGGTGCCAGCCGCTGCGCCCCCTGTTCCCCGCGCTCGTCTCCCGTATCGCCCGTCGCGAGATGAAGGGCCACCTCAGCGGCGCGCTGTCCTCTCCCGCCGAGGTCCTGGGCAGCGGAGGACATGCCGACTGGGACTCCTTCCGGGCCCTTCGCGCCTTCCCTCCGCCTGACCAGTAGGGCGAGCGGCCTCCACCGGGTCCTTGGCGCCATAGCCGGCAGACTCGACTGGTCGCCGCTGCCTCAGTCAGGCCTCCCTTCTCGGCCACTCCAGGTCAGAAGTTGACCGGGGCCTGCAGCAGGCCCTCACACAGTTCTCGGGAACTGCTTTGCCCTACGCAACTCCCGGGGATCGCAAGTTCGGCAAAAACAACCTCGTCGCCCCCTGGTCAACGCGTCCACACCCAGGAACTTGCGGAGGGTTTGCGGACGGTTGGAGTCAGCTGGTGGCCATGACCTGGATGTTGCCGATCCGGTCCATCGAGTCGAAGGAGACAACGACGGCGTTTCCATTCGGCAGATCAGCGAGCAGGCGGTCGCTTTCCACACGCTGCGGCACCTCGTGGTGCTCGAAGTAGCTCATGACGGCCTGTTTCGGTGAATGCCCGATGAGTGCAACATCAGTCATCAGCACGCGAGGCAGAGCGACCGGATCGAGCCGGGCACTCGGCACTTTCGCGTCGTCCGGCAGAAAGTACACCTGGGTGCCGGGCCCGGCGGGCTGCCCGATGTACCCAGGAGCGTTGGCCACTCCCATACCTGCGAAGGCCAGCATCTCAGCTGCCCGCCGAGGATCGTCGAACCCGGACAGATCGACCTCCGAAGCAGTGAACTCGGGAATCCGGTGAGCCTGCCCGTACCGTGCCACGGCAGCGGACAACGACACGACCTCGCTCCCGGCGAATCCTGGATTTGCCCAGCCCCACAGCCAGGAGCCCTGCTCCATGTCGAACGTCCCGAGGAGACTGACCCGTAGCTGCACCTCCCCCTGCTGGTACGAACACGTCGACAGATCCGCGCTCCACGGCGCTCTGGGCAGGAAATCCATGAGCGCCTCGAGCTGGGCCACGCCCCAGACGGAATGGCGTTCCGCCTCAAGCAAGAACTGATCGCTGAATTCGTTTGTCATGATCACGAGCGTAGGAAGCAAGACCTGACGAGGGGTACTCAGGGTCGGATGTAGTGGTCAAAGGGCGCTGCGATGCACCGGTCTGACGTAGGCGGCTTCGATGAAGCCTCACGACTGGGTGTAGCTGCCCATGCCCCTGGAGAGTCCCGCTGGGCTGTTGCAGGGGCTACGGCCGTTTCCTGCAAGGCCAGTTGGCCTTTCTGCTGGGTATGGGGGGCGGTGGGGATGGATTGTTCCGGACAGGCTGCGGGAGATAGCAGGGCCGGTGCTACCGCCGGCCCAGGTCCGCCCGCAAGGGGCGCGGTCGCGAACATTGATGACGAGGCGGCATTCGCGGCGGTCATCCACGTTCTGGTCAGCGGGTGCGCCTGGCGGGCCTTACCTCCGTGCTTCGGGGCCTCGGAGTCGACCCTGCGCCCACGACACCAGGCCCTGAAGCCGTTGCTGTCTCATGTCCACATGGGGCACGAATCCCACGCGACGGAGTCCAAGCCCCGTGCCCGCGCGCAGGCAAGGCATACGACGTCCCCCGCCTGCAGCGATGGCTGTGAAGCAAGCACATCGGGGCCCGTATCGCACGCAAGGGCATCGAGTCCAGCGGGCGGCTCGGCCGGCGCAGGAATGCAGCGGTTCCAATCTTCTGCCGCCAGGCTCCTCGCCGGTCCGGCGCTTTCACCCGCATCCAGGTTCATGCAGCGACGACCGAGCCTCAAGGCCCTGTCGGAGCTTTTGCCGAGGGCAGTCACCAGTAGTGGCGTCGCCCTCCCACGGAGTGTCCGAGAGCTCCGAGGGCCCAGAACACCGCGCCAATGGCCAACAGGATGATTCCTATGGTCCATAGGGCGCCGATACCGGCGATCAGACCGATGATGAGAAGAATAAGGCCGAGGATGATCATGGCACGCCTCCGATCAGCCCACGTCATCAGTGTCACGCCGGTATGGGCCGACCTACAACCGGGGTGCTCTGCCCAGCCTCGCGGAGTAGCGCCGCGGGGCGTTACATGCGGCGAGGCGTGGGCACTCGGAGCGCGTCCCGTTTCACGGCACTGCCGGAACGCGTCGAGGACACCCGTCAGAAAGGCGATGAGATGACCAATCGCACCACCCGCCTGCATCGCACCAGGGGCCCTGGAGCCTTGGTCACCGGCGGCTCCCGGGGCCTGGGGCTGTTTGTGGCCCGGCAGCTGGCGGAGCGCGGGTGCATTGTGACCATCGCCGCCCGCGATGCTGAGGAACTGGAGCGGGCGGCTGCGCAGCTGCGGGAGGACACTGGGGCGAGTGTGCGTACGGTCGTGTGCGATGTGCGCGACCGCGCCGCTGTGGGTGTCCTGGTGCGTGAGGTCCATGAGCGTGACGGCCTCGACCTTGTCATTGCCAACGCCGGCGTCATCCAGGTCGCTCCGGTCGAGGCCGTAGGCGCAGCGGAGTTCCGTGACGCCATGGACACCATGTTCTACGGCGCTCTGCACACCTCTTTGGAAGCGCTGCCGTACCTGAAAAAGACCCGGGGCCGCCTCGGCCTCATCGGGTCGGTCGGCGGCCTGCTCGGCGTTCCGCACCTGCTGCCCTACTCGTGCGCCAAGGCTGCGGTCGCGGCCCTCGCCGAGGGGCTGCACGCCGAGACGGCAGCATCGGGCGTCAGTGTCACCGCCGTCCTCCCAGGTCTCATGCGGACCGGATCGCACCGGCAGGCCGAGTTCGGCGGAAACGTCGATGCCGAGTTCGGCTGGTTCAGCACAGCGGCAGGCGCCCCTTTGTATGGCGAAGCCGCGGTGAGCTTGGCCGAACGCGGGCCACCTCGGGCAGCCCGGCCCGCAGTCGCGGGCCGACGCCGTTCCCATGGCCGGACGAGTCGGGAGACCCCCGAACGAGCACCGGTCCTCCTCGGCCAAAGGGATAGGCACGCAGCACCGCCCGGTCAGGTTGTCGGCGGTGCCAGCCGTTCACGCCGAGGCTCCGTCGCGCGGAGGCGAGGTCTCGCAGAGCCTCGGGCCACTGGCGGTGCTGGCGTACCTGAACCACCGCGAGCCGCTGTCACCGCAGTAGCGAGTCCGCGAGGACCGTGGCGGTGGCGTCGTCGAGAGGTGCATGGCCGAGCAGGAAGCGGTACCAGAAGACGCCGTAGATCTGGTCGACCATCAGGTCAAGGTCCCGCCCGGGTTCCAGCTGGCCGCGCTCCCGCCCCCGCTCCAGCACTTCTCGCAGGGCCGCGCGGCGGCGTTCGGTGAACTCCCGCATGAGCGCGGCCAGCTGGGGGTCGCGCGCCGCCTCCCGCGCCAACGTCCGCAGCGCCGGGCCCACGGGGGGCTGCTGAGCCTCGGCGAAGGTGGCGGCGACGACCACCTGGAGGTCGCTCCGCAGATCCCCACGGTCAGGCGCGGACACGGTCTGCTCGGCGCGTTCCGCCAGAGCCTCCAGGAGCACGGCACCCTTGGAAGGCCACCAGCGGTAGAGCGTCTGCTTGCCGACCCCGGCCGCGCGCGCGATGGTCTCGACGGTGACAGGATCGCCGTCGCCTTCGCCGAGCAGCCGCAGCGCGGCGTCGAGGATGGCCCGTCGCGCCGCTTCGTTGCGCCGGCGCCCTGTATGGGGCCGCACGCCGCCCGTGCCCGCGTTCATGTTCTTGTCCGGTTCCGTCTGCGCCATGTCGCACATCCTTTCCGAGTTTCCGAGCTCGAACCACTTGACGAGACCAACGGTCTCGGCAAAACTCACTTTATCGAGACCCCCAGTCTCGTCAATGCTACGGAAGACCGAAGACAGGGCATGAACGACAACCGCGCACAGCGCTTACGGAGGACCGCCATCATGACCACGGACCACACGCCCGCTCCCCGCGTCGTCGTCATGGGCGGAAGCTCCGGCATCGGCGAGGCCACAGCAGCACTCTTCGCCGCGTCAGGAGCGGAGGTGACGATCACCGGACGCTCCCAGACCCGTTTGGACGAGGCGGCAACCCGCATCGGCGGCAAGACGATCACCCACCGGATGGACGCCACGTCACAGGAGGACACGGCGGCATTCTTCGCTGCATCCGGCCCCATCGACCATCTGGTCATCGCGGTCAGCGGCGCCGCGGGCAGCGGCCCCTTCGCGGAACTGGACCTCGCGGACCTGGCCACGGGCTTCGACGCGAAGTTCTGGCCCCAGGTCCGCATCCTCCAGGCCGCGCTCCCCCGCCTCGACCGCCGGCGCGGCTCCGTAACCCTGATCACGGCCGCCTCGGCTCGTGCCGCCTTCCCGGGCACGTCCGGCCTCGCCGCGATCAACGGCGCCCTTGAGGCGATGGTGCCGCCCCTCGCGGTCGAACTGGCCCCTCTCCGCGTCAACGCCGTCTCCCCCGGCGTGATCGACACCCCGTGGTGGGACCGCATCCCGGCGGAGCAGCGCACGGCACTCTTCGACGGCCTCGCGAAAACGACCCCAGCCGGCCGGGTCGGCCGCGCCGCCGATGTCGCGGGGGCCATACACTCCCTGGCGACGAACGGGTTCATCACCGGCGTCGTACTCGACTGCACAGGCGGCGCGAACCTCCCGATGGGCGCACAGGCGTAAGGCGTTCGGTCCCCGGGGCACAGAGAGGCACGTGCCCCGGGGCTCCGGCCACGAGCAGCTCCTCCACGTGGCCGTCCCGCGCTCGTCCGCGCGCGGGACGGCCACGGACCCCGAGCGGACCTGATCACGGTGCGGGAGGTTCATCGGCAGATCGCGAAGCCGACGGCATGTGGGCCTTCTGGGGCGCTCGCAGGCGACCTGACCAGCAGGCCCACCTCGCTTCCGACCGGACCTCGTCGCTCAGCCGCCCACGCGTCATACGTTCCGGACCACCGGACTCACGCCCGCCCCAAAGGCGAAACCCACACATTGATCACGACCGGATACGCGCCCTAGCAGTGAGGCTGGGTAAAGTATTCCGCCCAATGGCTGACTGGACTGCGTGATGCGGAACAGGCCGCAATCGCACATGCCTGGACCGCATCGACAGGCCGCCACGTGTTTGTTCTGTGCAGCGGCCGGGGCCCCGGTGCTCGCCGGCCGGCTCCCGAGGGGTCGCGCGCGACCGGTCCTGGCAGATCCGCCATGCTGCACACGCCGTGCAGTACGCCGGGGGTGGGCCCCTTGGTGTCCGGCTTCGTCCTCCTGAGCGGGTGGTTCGCGGCGAGGAAATCGCGCATCACCCGTTCAGGGTGATCAGCGGTAGGGCGCGCCCGGGGGTACGGGTTCCGCGATGCTGGCGTGCTGGCGGAGCTCGCGCAGGTCCCCGGTTACAGGTTCAGCGGCTTACAGATTCCCAGGGGCTTCGCGGCCCGGGCCCCCGGTCCGCGAGCGGCTTCCGGCACGAACACTCGGACGTGACGACACCTTCGTGAGGGGGCATCATGGCATCTCGCCCAGCGCCAGGCGGGCATTGTCGCCCAGGACCCGCATCGCTGCCCTTACGCGCACTCGATGTCGCGCCGGAGATGCGGGTTTCGTACCGTCGCCTCGCACGTCCTCCGACCACCGCATCGTGGTCAACGCGATCCTGTTCATGGGTCCGGACCGGTGTCCCATGGCGTGACCTGCCGGAACGTTATGGCTCGTGGAAGACCATCCAGGAACGGCATCGCCGCTGGTCTGCGGACGGCACCTGGGACCGGGTCCTGCTAGCGGTCCGGGCCGGCGCCGGCCTGGCAGGAGGGTCGACTGGTCGATGGCCGGCGTCGACTCGACGTCCTGCCGGGCCCATCAGCACACGACCGACGCCCGCAAAGCCCGTCCGCGGATCCCGAAAAAGGACGACGCCCCGGCACCACCGCCCCGACGAGGGACTCGGACGGTCCCGGGGTGGCCCGACCTGCAAGATCCACCTCGCCGACGTAGGCGGCTGCCGCCCCATGGCCTTCCCGCTCACGCCGGGGCAGTGGGGCGACGCCCCGCAGATGGCCGAGGTCCTGGACCGGATACGGGTTCCCCGGCCACTGGGCGGACGGCCCCGCACCCGGCAGGACCACGTCAGCGGCGACAAGGCTTACAGATCCCGCCGAAACCGCCGCTACCTACGAAGACGCCACATCCGGCACACGATCCCGGAACCGAAGGACCAGCGGGCCAACCGCCGCCGCAAAGGCAGAGTAGGCGGCAGACCAACCGGCTGCGAGCACGACCACTACCGGCGCCGCAACGAGGTCGAGCGGACCATCAACCGCCTCAAGAACTCCCGCGCGATCGCGACCCGCTACGACAAGCGGGCCTACGTCTTCCATGGCACCGTCACCGCCCCAGCAATCCGCCTCCGGCTCCGCCAATGATCCGCCGGACAGAACCTAAGCCAGCCGAGGCGAGCATCACCTGCGTGAGTCGCGGGTGTCGCCAACTGCCGAGGCGTCCGGGCCAGAACGGTCTTCGGTCTGCAGGCAGCTGCCGTTGCTCTGTCCCATGCGCCAAAGTTCCCGCCATGCTTGAACCAGGGGACCGCATGACCGGACGAGACGAGTAAGCGCTACAGGCAAATGTTCGAGCGCGGCGATGACGGCGAGGACTGTGGCGGCGGCCGTGACGAGTGTCTGAGTCATGGTGTTGTCCTAGAGAGCGGCAGCGCCGGTGCCTCACGCCCATGGTGCTGATGTACCCGTCCGGATGTTTCTTTCACATCAGCGTTAGCTCTGCGGGGCCTCTCCCTCTAGGACCCGTCGGTATCACCAGAATCAGTCCGTTCAGGGAGAGGCATGCAGGAAGATCCCTTCGGTGAGTCCCCTTCGAGAACACCCTCGGGGCCGCCGACTACGCGCGCAACGTCCGACGGTCCCGGCCCACAGCAGCTCTTCCAGGTACAGATCGACGAGAACCAGGCCGCTCTGCAAGAGGCGGTGCGGCAGGCTGTCGCCGCCGACGCGGAAAGGGCGGACGAAGACTCCGCTCTCTGCAGGAAGCTGGCTGAAGCCGAATTCAGCGGCATCGCCTGGGAGCTCTTCGCGCACGATCTCGCCGCGTACGCGCACCCGATCATGCTGGCCTGGCTCTATACGGGAGAGGTCTTCGTGAACTGCGCAAAACGCGGCCGCCCAGTACGGCGACGTACCGATCAGAACGTGGAGGTGCTGCGCAGTGACCACGACGAGCGTGAGGGACTGGTCTGCGAGGCCATCGCCCGGGGACTGCGAGTGTTCCGCGAGCATGCGCTGATCGGCGGCGGCTGGTGTCCGAACGGCGGCGCATCGCTGAAGACGTACTTCGTCGGGGCCGTCCTCGGCGAGTTCGGTGGCGTATTCGACCGGTGGGCATCGGAGCGTACTCGTCATCCGGAATGTTCGGCTGAGGGCGCGGAAGCGCTGCATGCTGTGCCCGCCCCCGAAGCCGGCCCGGAGGCTCAGGCCATCGGACACGACGTCGTCCAGCGGTTGCTCGGCCAGGTGAAGAACGACGAGACCAGGACGGCGCTCTTCCTGTCCATGAGGGACTACACCATGCAGGAGATCGGCGAGCACCTGCAGATGTCCGCGGCGGCCGTCTCGATGCGGCTGTCCCGGCTGCGCAAGAACCCCCCGCGGCAACAGGGCGGCCCACCAGAGGAATCCGGTTCCTCAGCGAAGCGAAACGGAATGGAGGACGCATGATGCGAGAGACACTGACCATCGACGGTGTCGCCCAGGCCATCGTGAGAATCCAGCAGGTCGCACGGGCTTCTGGTTCCGACCGATTCCGTGCCTGTCTGCAGGAACTCACCGACCTGCACCAGGAGCTCGTGCAAGGTCATGCCCCTGACCTGAGCTCCTGCCCGAAGGCCTTGGACGCCCTCGACTTCGTGGCCCAACTGCAGCGCTCCTCGCTCTCCACTCCCGCAGCCGCAGCCCTGCAGGCACGAACCAGCGCTGAGACGATGCGCCGCATCGCCCGGCACCGCAGGGACCTGCACGCCGAGCAGACGCAAAAGAAGTCGCGTACCCCCCGAGCTGACCAGGGGTCGGCGAAGTCCTCCGGCCGGATCCGCACGTTCCTCGACGAACGGCTCGATCACTGGCGAGGCACAGGCACCGGGAAATGGGTCGCTGCCGACTGGAAGGTGGTGACCCACCGCGAGACGGACGTCGCCGAAGTGGCCTGCGAGACGATCCTTCGTCTTGTGGTGCCTGATGCTCCGCCCCTTCCTGTGCCTGCCGAGTTCCGGTACCGGACATCAGACCCCTATGCGGTCGAGGCGATCTTTCACACGGGTCAGAGCGAACACCCGACGTGGGTCTTCGGCCGGGAAATCATCACGGCAGGACTGCGTACTCACGCGGGTGCCGGCGACGTGAAGATCTGGCCGTCCATGAGCGCCGGCTCCAAGACCATCTGCATTTCCCTCAACTCCCCTGAGGGAACGGCCCTGCTGGAGGCGCCCCGAGCCGCCCTGCAGTCATTCCTGCGCCGGACCAACGAGCTGGTCCCGCTCGGCACGGAGAAGGAACACATCAACCTAGACGTCGACAAGGTGTTCGGGCTTGATACCGCCCGCGCCGAGGAGGGGAAGCCACAAGCCAAGACCGAGCAGTAAGCGCACACGGCCGGCACGGGCAGGAGGAGTTCCTCACGGCCACGAAGGAATGCGACATCGCGGCGAACGCCGCTTCGGGCAGGTCTCTCCCGTGACTCTTCAGCCTGGGCCCGCGGACCGGGCAACGATGCGCTGGACGATCCCGACCTACGAGCCCGGTCACGACGGCGCAGAGTGATCAGCAGGAAGCCCCGGCTACTCAGCATGGTCAAGCTGCAAACGTCAGAGAATCTGCAACACCTCAACATGCGGGAATACCGGTCCCGAGGCCGGATAGGGCACCCGGTGGAGGGGAAGCCAATGAGGATGGAGGAGGAGAGCGAGGCCGCCGCCGCCGTGCTGGGGCGGTTGCTGGGGCTGCTGAAGCCCGACGGCGACGACGGGAGCGCGTGGGCCGGGGCGCTCCCGTACCTGCGGCGGCATGCCGTCGAGCACGCCCTCGACGCGGGGCGGGCCGACGAGTTGTTGACCGATGCCGAGTTCCTGGTGCACGCCGACCCGGGCACGCTCGTGCCTGCCCTCGACCTCGCCCGGTCGCAGGACGCGGCCGAGGCCGTCGCCGTCTACCGGGCCGGCCTCGGAGTCCACCGGTTCATGACGCCGCGCGACCGGCGGGCCGTCCTCGCCCTGGACGCCCACGGTTACCGCCTCGGGCCACTGGCCGAGGCGCTCGCCGCAGGGCTGGGCCCCGGGGCCCCCCGGCCGCGCTGGCGTACCGGGAGCCGGATGAACAGCGCGCTGCGCGACAGCACCTCGGGCGCGTCCCAGACGGTGACCGCGGTCGCACGGGCTCAGGTGGCGGGCCGCCCGGCCCTGGTGACCGGCGGGTGGAACGGGCGGGTGCGGGTATGGGACCTGCTCAGTGGCAGGTTCGTCGGCCATCGGTTGTGGGGCCACAGCGAGGTGGTGTGGAGGACGGCCTCGGTGAGCGCCATCGATGGCCACGGGCTGCTGGTCAGCGCCGAGTTCGACGGCACGGTACAGGTGTGGGACGCGGATGACGACGGCGGCACGCACGTGTGCCAGGTGCCGACCCGCTACGGGGTTCCGCATCTGGCCTGCACGGTCATCGACGGCGAGCCGGTGGTCCTGATCGCGCAGCAGTTCGCGGAGACCGGTCCCCGTGTGTGGAGCCTGGCCGCGCGCGACTGGCGAGGCGACGCCCTGCCGGACGCGGGCGGCAGCCCTTCCGCTCTGGCCTGCTACGAGGACGACGGCGCCCCGATGGCCGTCGGAGCGGGATCCGCAGGTCTGGTCCGCTGGAACCTGCGCACCGGACAGCGGCACGGCGAGCCGCTGCCGTGCCCGCCCGGCCGGGCCGCCGCCGCGTGCACCTCCGTGGACGGCCGCGCGCTCGCGGCGGTCGTGGGCGGCCGGGCCGTGCAGTTCTTCGACCTCACCGGGCCGGGCCGACTGCTGCACACCGTGGAGCGGGCCCACAACGACACGCTGTACGCGGTGGACTGCACCGTCGTACGGGGCGTGCCGGTTGCGGTGACGGGTGGCTACGACACCACCGTTCGGATCTGGAACATGCTGGACGGCACGCCGTACGCTGAGCCGTGGCGGCTGCACACCGACACCGTGGTCGACGTCGCCTGCGCCACGGTGGCCGGCCGGCCCGTGGCCGCGACCGCCGACCGCCGGGGCCTGATGCTGGTGTGGGCCCTGGGCGAGGCCCCGGTCGGCGACGCGCTGCCCGGCCACAGCGACCCGGTGCGATCGGTTGTGTATGCGCGCGTCGGGGATCGGGCGGTGGTGCTGAGCACCGGCTCCGGCTCCTCCGGTGACAAGCGCGTGCGGGGATGGGACGCGCGTACGGGCGACCCGGTCGACCTTGGGTCCGGGGCGGAGCCCGTTGCCGTGGCGGGGACGTCGGCTGTCGTGGACGGTATGGAGGTCCGGCTCGTGCCCGGCACGGACGGGGCGGTCGCGGTCCAGGACGCCGCGACCGGACGGGAGCTCTTTACCCTCACCGGCCACACGGAGCGGGTGACCGCCGTGGCGTGCGTAGAGGCCGACGGGCGGGCGTTCGCCTTCAGCGCGGGCTCGGACGGCACGTTGCGGACTTGGGACCTGGCCCGCGGGACCTGTGTGGACGTGTGGCCGGTGTTGCGCGGGGTCGGGGACCTGACCGCGGTGTCCGACGCGCCGGGCGAACCGGGCGCCCTGCTGATGGCCCTGGGCTCGGACGTGGTGGTCTTCGAGCTGCCGCGCGGCGCTCCGCAGGCATAGGTCGCCGCGTGGTCAGCGTACGCTCCCCAGGAGACGGGCGACCGCGCCGCTCGCCAGGTAGCGGGACGCGCTGTGGAAGTCGAGGCGGTTGATGACGCACTCCTCGTCGCTTTCGACTCCGCGGAACCGCTGGGAGATCCCCTTGGCCGGTATGGCGACCAGGTCGCCGGGGTCGGCTACGTTCGCCCAGCATCCTGCGGCCGACGGGCGGCTGCCGCGGCCGTCGACGGGGGCGGGGACGAGCCGGTCGAAGACCACGCCGCGCAGTGCCAGCGGGGAGCCGAGCGTCAGCCACAGTGCTACGGGCGGGGCGTCCTCCCGGTGGAGGGTCTCGTAGGCGACCACCGAGCCCAGGGAATGGGCGATCAGGATGTCGGGCTGGTGCCGGTCCAGCGCCGCGTGCAGCCGCTCCTGCACCGCCTCGCGGGCCGGGCCCGGCGTCAGGTAGGCGACGACCTCCTTGGCCCAGCGCGCCATCGCCCGGTCGACGAGCCTGGCCGGGCACGCCCACGATTCCGCGACCTCGGCGACCTGGTCCCGCAGGAGCTGGGTCAACCGGCCCTGGGGCACCCGGCGGGACGGCTGGGGCTGGGCCGGGGGCCGGTGGTGGGCGAGGATTTCCAGGACCACCAGCGCTTCCTCGTCGGTGAGCTGCGCCGTCGTGGCAGCACCGCCCTGCTGGACCGGGCCGCGCAGCAGGTCGGCGTAGTAGACCACCTCGACCACGGTCCCGGCCGCGACGGCCGGCCCCAGGTGCCGGGACCAGATTGCCGACAGGTTGCTGGCCGCGTCTTGCGGGGTCTCGTCCGGGCGGTGGTTGCCGATGCCGTGGATGCCGAGGATCCTCATGCGGTCCTTCCTGGTGTGTGGGGGCGGGCCCGCAGATAGTCGGCGAGGCCTTGGTGGAACAGGCGGTAGAGGGTCGATCCGTCGGTCTCGATGCCCGTGCGCACGTAGAAGCTCCCCGCGTCGAGCAGCGGGCGGACGTCCGCGGGGGCGAGACCGGGTTCCTCACGGGGCGCGAATTCCGGGGCGACCGCCTGGACGGCCTCCAAAGGGAAGCCCTCGCCCTTGGCGAAGGCCAACGCGGTCAGGACCGCCCGCAGACGGATACCGTCGGCGCGCTGCCCGAGGTCCAGTTCGAGGACGTCCGGCAGAGTACGGGGCACTCGCGCGCCCAGTGCGGTCGCGGCCGGCACGTCCGACGGCGGGTCAAGGGACTCCAGGACACGGGCGTAGACACGGGCCACCAGGAAGGCTCCCCAACCGTGCCCGGCGGGCGGCTCCTGCGTCAGGGCGGCAGCCGCCGACCGGGCCAGGGCCTCTCGCACCGGACGATGGGCCGCCGCCCGGTAGGCGGGCCACTCGGCGAGGACGTGGGCCAGATGCTGCTCGAGGTCGGCCCGCAGCTCCCCGGCGGGTACGTCGTCCAGGTCGAGGACCGACTCCGGGGACGCAGCGGCGCAGTCCAGCAGCGGGCCGAGGTGCGTGCCTCGCCGGGACCCGACCAGCAGGCGGACCGCGGGCAGGCCGTCCGACCGGACGGTCTCGACCAGAGGGAGCAGGAACTGCTCGACCAGGCCCGCGGGGTCCTCGGCTTCGTCCAGCGCGTCGAGGACCAGCGGCGGGGGGGCGGGCAGCGCCCGCACCGCTGTGAGCAGGTCGGGCACCGTCCACTGCGCCGCCGGGCCCCGGTCGTCGCCGGCCGGTGGCTCAGAGGGCGGGGGCAGCCGCCACTGGAGGGCCAGGGCGGTGAGAATGGCGTCCACGTTCCGACCGCGGGCGTGGACAGCGGCCAGGGCCGGGTCGGGGGACGGCACTCCGTGCGGATGCCGTGCCGCCAAGTACCGGCGGATGTCGGGGGCAGCGGCCACGATCTGCTCGTGCCCGGCGCACACCAACGCGCCGAGCAGCGCCGACTTCCCGGACCCGGGCGCCCCGGTGACGATCCGCAGCCCGCCGGCCGAGGGGTCGTCGATCCACGGCGCGAGTACGGCCAACTGGCCTTCCCGGCCCACGAAGTGGTCGCCGACGCGGTCGGTGAAGTGATCCGTACCGGGGTCCGCGAAGTCCCGCACCGGGGCGGCGAGGGATCCCAACCGCTCCAGCCGCAGATCGCCGTTCCACCTCGGGTTCGGGAAGAACGGCAGTTCGGGCAGCGGCTGCGAAGGGTCGACGCGGGTGGCGTGCACCCGCTGGCGGGGGCTGAGGGAGGACAGCCGGTCCTGGATGGCTGCGGTCGCCCGGTCCCACCGGACGTACCGCAGCGACGGGGCCGTGTCGAGGCCGTCCTCGGCGATCTGCTCCAGCACCTCGGCGACACCCGTGCTGAAGGCGCCGTCGTAGGCGGGGTCGTCGGGGCCCGTTGCGGCGATCACCCAGGCCCGCAACTCGGACTCGGGCACCGCGGTCAGCCGCGCCAGACGGGCGGCGCGCCCCGCGCGGCACAGGTCGATTACGAACAGGACGGGCAGCGGCTGCTGGTGTGCGTCGGCGACCCAATGGCTGACGTCCGTGCCCTGACCGGTGTCCCCGTCCGAGGGCACCATCGCGATCCGCTCGGGCGTGGCCGCGTGCCAGGACCGCTTGTCGTCGGCGGGGTCAGTGTCTCCGTGTGAGATGACGTGGACGACGCGGAAGCGTTGGTCCGAGGCCTTGTTCCAGTGGTCGCGCACCGCCACCCGATCGGGGTCGCGGACGGTCAGCACCCGGTAGGAAAGCGCCCCGTACGCGGCACCCAGCCGGTCCAAAAGCCCCGGCATGAACGGCAGGCGGTCCCAGGCGCCGCCCCCCGGTTCCGGCTCCCCGTCCGCCGTCACGGCGGGTCCGGGGAAGCGCTCGACGCCCATGAGCAGCACGCGGGCCTCCGCCTTCCCCGCCGCCGCACGTTCCACTCGCACCCCCTGTGCCAAGGACATGAGTACCAGGAAAGGGACGCCGTGAGTACCCCGAGCGGTCTGCGACGGCGTACGGACGGACGCGCACGGCTCGCACTCGCTCGAACGGGGTCCTGCTGCGCGTCGGGCCGGCCGCGGGTCCCGGAGGGGGTGGGCCCGCGGCCGGGGGACGGCTGCCAGGGCGACTTGTTCACTGCGGGCAGGAATCCGCTTCCGTGAGGGCAGCCTCGCGTTCGAGATACCCGCTCTTGGTAAAGCCCCGCCCGGACCTGTCGCCGTCGGTCAGATTCGCAGCCGCAGAACCGCCACAGGCACCGACTCAACCCACGACGGTTCGGTTACGGCGACCATCGTCTTCGTCGTCCTCGCCGGTGTTCGGGCCACGCACCAGTCGGCGCGGCCGAACCTCCGGATGGACGACTACCGCTTCCGCCGAGTGCTGAGCCACCGATCGTGAGTGCACGCATGCCGGCTGTGCAAGCGAACAACAGCAGTTCTGGCCGAGGTCCGATCCCCGCGCTCTCCTGGAAGTGGATGCCCTTGAGGTCTCCGGCGTAAATGCCGTGATTGGGTGTGCCGGAACCGGCGCGTGGTTAATGGGTGGCCGCCGGGCGTGATCCGCCTCGGGCCGTCTGCGGACTGGGGCATGGGTGCCTTCCGGGGTTCAAAAAATGTTGCGAGTGCGGTGCTGCTCGCGCAGGTCGCTGAAGCGGAGATGTGCCTCCTCGAAGGGGAGGCCGTGACGGAAGTCGATGACGAGGAGGGCCAGGGCGTCACGGGACTCCATGAAGTCCTGCCACTTCTGCTGTGGCTTGAGCCAGGTATCGAGCGCAGTCATCGCAGCCACCACTACCGCCAGCACCGGGATCCAGATGACCATCCAATTGCCCTTGCTGTCGGCAAGGTTCGCCCCAGCCGCCACGACACTCGACAGGCAGATCAGCAGGATGCGGCTCAGGTAGTAGGTGACCCCGTAATTGCGGGTCCCGATGCGTAATGTGCGGGCCGTCTTATGCATCTCAGTAAGCAGCGCGTCCCGCGCCCCCAGTCCCCGATCTCCCGGAGCAACCGCTTCCTCGGCCTCTTCGTCGGCATCTGCCATGGCACCCCCCCGGTCGCTTCCTTTGGGCCAGCCCCCGCCCCGCACCCCGTCTCTGCCCCAGCGAGCGAGTCGTGAATCCACCAAGGCGACGATCACCGCGGACGCCCCCGATGGTTCCGCTTCAGCTCGCTGCACACTACGATTCGCCAGCCGTGGCGTTCGGTAATACGTCTACCCGCGCCCCGATCAGCCGTGTCAACAATCCTGCGGGGCAATACACCTAGCCCGCGCGCAGCACCCCGCCCCACCGCTCGACGGGCCTGGAGTCGAAGACTGTCGGCGCTTGCGCACCGCGTCCTCCAGGCGCTGCACAGGGTCGGTCCGGGGAAAGTGGCCGCGTTTGCCGTTCGCAGCTCGATCCCTGCCCTGCGCACTGCTCCCGCACGGCGTGGTGGCCGCTTTACCCATCCAGGTTGGGGGGCGAGGGGCCAGCAATTGGGGTGACACGCACCGCAAGAGGTGGGTAGCACGGCAGGCGGCAGAGTTCTGCAGTCGAGTAGTTGCCTACTCTCCTTCTCGCATTCTCCGCACCAAGGTTGGGCAACCTTTTCCCGCTCCGGGAAGGGCGTGCGCGTGAAGATGTCCTGGTACATGAAGTACATAACCACCTTCGAGAGTGCGCGCAGGTTATCTCCTTCTGCATCAAGCTCGTGTGCGTCGCTTGCGGCGCCCAGTGCCATATTGCGCAACTGGCGGTGATTGAAACGGTCCTGCACTGTCCGCCTCCTGTGCTATGTCATTTCTGCGGTGCAACGCCAATCGTTCGCGTCAAAGGTTGACAAGGCTGTTCGGCCGCAGGCCAACCACTTTGGTGCGCGTCGACAGGACGCACTGGCCGACCGGCTCATTCGTGAACTCCGAGGACGCCCCGAAGCAGGAGCGTGACCATCTCCTACAAGTCTGACGACGGGAAACGGGGAGTGCTCGGACTCCTACTTCCTGGACATGGACATCCTCCGCCAGGACGGTGAATCAATCGAACAGCCACAGCACATCAACGAGCGCTCCAACGTCGCGGACTAGGGCGTGTCCGCAAAGTCCCGTCGTACGCCCGGAGGGCGTGGCCTGCGGCGTCTGGTGCGTGCTCTCGGTGTGCCGGCCCACATCCCTCGTACTGGACGTACTTGGGATGTTGGCCGGTGCGGCGAGAGTGCGTGCCAGGCGTCGCGGGCCAGACGGGACTTTACGGACACGCCCTAGGGGCGGGTCGTGAAGTGCTGGGCACCCGTCTCGTTGAGGACTGTGACGAGCAGGTCGCTGCTGTGACGGCAGGTGGCTGGTTAGTGCACCAGCAGGTCGATCACGCCCGTCAGGTCCTCCCCGCCGCTGTTCTCGGCCAGGCGGCGGCGCATCAGCTCGAAGTAGGGGCTGAGCAGTTCCGGGCTGACACCCTGCTGCTCAGCGGTGCTCAGGAAGGTCGGCGTGCCGGCCACCTGCATGGCGAGGTTGGAGACGACACCCTTGGTGTAGTCACCGCTGCGCAGCTGGTCGGCGGTCCGGTGAACCGCCGGGGCCATCGCGACGAGCCAGTCGGCGAGCAACGGGGCGAGCGCTGCGGGGTCGATGTCCTCCTTGCGAATCAGAGCGAAGGCGTGCGCGGCCCCGGCGAACATCCCGTACATGGCGCTGAGCAGGGCAACGTCGTGCAGGGCTGCGAAGCCGGCGTCCTCGCCGACGTAGGTGGTGCCGGCTGGGACGCTCAGGGTTGTCCGGTGCCGCTCGAAGAGCTGTGGCGAGCCGCTGTAGAAGGCGTAGCCGCCGGCTTCCGGGATGCCGATCATTGGAGGGACAGCCATGATCCCGCCGTCCAGGTAGCGGGCGCCTCGCTCGCGGGCCCACTGGGCGCGGGCGCGGGCTTGGGCGGGGGTGCTGGTGGTCAGGTTGACCAGGTCGCGGCCGGCCAGGTCGGCGCCGGCCAGCACCTCCTCGACCGAGGTGTCGTCCAGCAGGCAAACGATGATCAGGGTATTCGCCGCGACCGCCTCGGTGACGGTGTCCGCGACCCTTGCACCCTTGGCTGCGAGTGCTGCGGCGCGGACCGGGGTGCGGTTCCAGACGGTGAGCGGGTGGCCGGCGGCAAGCCAGGTTCGGGCCAGCGCGGTGCCCATCGTGCCAAGGCCCAGCAGCGTGACGGGAGTCTTCTCAACAGTGTTCCGTGTCATGCCGATTAGGCTGGTCGCAGGCCCAGGGGTGATCAAGTACGCACTTGTTAGTGGGTGGTTACCCCGGGGTGAGCGAGCACGTCAGAGGGGTGGGGCATGACGACGCTGAACCGGCCGGGCGCACCAGGCGGTCACATCTGCGGGATCGACACCGCGATGGAGGTGATCAGCGGCAAGTGGAAGGTGCTGATCCTCTGGGCGCTCCACGAGCACCCCTGCCGCCGCTTCGGAGAGCTGCGCCGGCTGCTTCCCGGCATCACCGAGAAGGTGCTCGCCTCTCACCTGCGTGAGCTGGAAGCGGATGGCGTCGTGCACCGCGTCTCCTATGACGAGGTGCCGCCTCGCGTCGAGTACTCGCTGACCGAGAACGGCAAGCGTCTCAACGACGCACTCCAGCCGCTGGCTGCCTGGGGTCGCGAGCGGCCGACGACTCGAGGGCTGGAGGAGTAGGCGGTCCGGGGTCTGTGGCGAACGTGACGGTCACAGCCACTCGTTGATGGCCTCGACCAGCACGGGGGCTTCGGAGCGGACGACGGGTTTGTCGTATCGAGTGGCCACCGCCCGGAGGCGTTTCAGCCGGTTGATGCGGCACTGTGCGGCATGGCGTTCTGTGTCGTCGTTCTTGTCGGATATCGCTTCCCGGACGGTGCCGGGCCAGGTCCAGGCGCCCCGCGAGGCCAGCAGTCCGGTGTCTGGGCCGGCCCCG
The DNA here is from genome assembly GCF_008042035.1 of Streptomyces sp. col6. Classification (GTDB taxonomy): domain Bacteria; phylum Actinomycetota; class Actinomycetes; order Streptomycetales; family Streptomycetaceae; genus Streptomyces. Next base: position 130,996 of record NZ_RDBL01000009.1, on the reverse strand, counting down.
GGGGCGGTCCGGGTCAGCACGTCCGGGGTTCCGGAACGGCTCGGGTGGCCGTGGCCGGCGGCGAAGTGGGACCAGACGATCTTCCCGAACGGAAGGTCCCATCGCTTCCCGGGCTCGTCGGCAGGCCACGCGGACGGCCCGACACGCTCCTCGGCGACCGCGGCTACGACCACGACGAGTACCGCCGGCTCGTCCGGGGAGGGCTGGTCTGACCTCAGTGCCCCTTGACTTCGAGAGCACTCCAGGAGGCAGACTCGCCGTCGAAGCCCCAGGCTCCCTTCGGAAAGGCACCCGCATGCGCTACCGCACCATCGGTCAGAATCCGGACACCCGCCGCGAGGTGAGCGTCCTGAGCCTCGGTGCCATGCGGTTCGGCACGACCACCGACGAGGCGACCTCATACGCAATCCTCGACCGGTACGTCGAAGCCGGCGGTACCTTCATCGACACCGCGAACAACTACGCGTTCTGGGTCAACGGCACCCAGGGCGGTGAGAGTGAGCAGCTTCTGGGACGCTGGCGGCGCAGCCGGGGTGTGGGCGACGAGATCACGATCGCCACCAAGCTCGGCGGCCGCCCCGACCACCCCACTTCGACCTTCACGAAGGACGTCGAGAGCCTCACCGCGAAGACGATTCGCGAGTCGGCCGAGCGCAGCCGGGAGAACCTCGGCACGGAGAAGCTGGACCTGCTGTACGCGCACATCGAGGATCGCCGTGTTCCGCTGCAGGAGACGGTGGAGGGTTTCGCCGCCGTCGTCGCCGATGGCACGGTGGGCCTGCTGGGCGCGAGCAACCATCGTGTCTGGCGCCTGGAGCGGGCCCGCGCCCTGGCGGCGGCCGCGGGTCTGCCCGGTTTCGAGGTTCTGCAGTACCACCACAGCTACCTCCGCCACCGCACGGACGAGCCCACGCTCCGCTCTCCCGATGGCGACCTGGGGGTCGCCTCCGGCGACCATCTCAGTTATGTCCGTGATGACCCCTCCCTCTGCCTGGTCGCGTACTCCCCGCTCCTGAACGGCAGCTACGGCCGTGCGGACAAGCCTCTGGACCCCGGCTACCAGAACGCGGGAACGGCCACCCGTCTCACCGCCCTGGCCGAGGTCGCCGCAGAGACGGGAGCCACGCAGAACCAGGTCGTACTCGCCTGGCTGATCGGTGGCCAGATCCCGGTCATCCCCCTGGTGGGCGCGTCCTCAGTGGCGCAGTTGGAGGAGAGCCTGGCGGCGGCGGACCTCGACCTCACGCAGGACCAGCGGGCGAAACTGGACGCCGCGCATTAGGCCCTGTCCGGGTCATGAGCGGAGCCAGAGCACGAGCGTGACGATGCCGTGGAAGATCCGGATCTGCGCTGCAGGAAGGCACGGCTTCACCGCCACCCGCTGCTGTGAAACGGCGGGTGGCCGCGGCCCGGGGACTTCCGCATCCTGTCGCGAGCAAAGAACTCGGTCACACACGTGACCTACCGCATACGGCACTGAGCCAAGGGCGGTGCCATGAACCGCTCAAGGTTCGGTGGCACGCACCCAGAACTCGATAACGCACGTCAGCAGCATTCAGGCGGGTTGCGGACACGTGCTCCTCCCACGCGCCCCCTTGACCACGGACTGACCGCCCGCCGACGTTCGCGAGGAGAAACACGCCCGCAGAACCTGGCCTGGGGCGCTCATCGTCCGGTGTACATCGCCCCCCGAACGGGAGTGGAGCCCCTCGCGGCCCAGACCTGGTGGCCGACCGCTTCTGCCACTGCATCTGAGCGGTGCCGGCCTCCGTGGCAGGCCACGGTCGGCCGGGCGACCCGGCCGACTGGCAACTCGTCGACCAGGAGGTGAAGCTGGATCGCAGTGCGGTTGCTGAGGTCGCGGGCGCCAGGAGTGCTGAGGGCATGGTCGCAGGCATCGGCGTCGAGACGGTACGGAAGCGCTTGCCGGATCATCGGCCGGATTGCGCAATGCCCGGCACAGACCGACGAGGAGCCCGTCACAGGCCCGTGGCCATGAGCCGTCACGGAACGTTTCCCACGTACAGGGCAACACGATGCAGGGCTGACCCATGCGGGGGACAGCCCCCGTCGAGGGCTGGGGGCGCCCACCAATGCGCCGGGGACCCGTATCGCGAAAGGCTCACGTGCCCTGGAATGCATCCGAGTTGGGGCTCGTCGCCGTGCCCTGCGCGGCGCGCCTCGGCTCTACGCCATCTCGTTCGCCCACGGCACCGGCAGCCACAAGGACGACGCGCCGTCCGCCCAACGCGCCGCCTTCGTCTCCGCGCCGGCGATCGCGCACGCCTCGGCCGGGGCGCTCGCGGTGGCGCCCGACTACCTCGGCATGGGCGCCGGCCCCGGGCTGCACCCCTGGATGGACATCGGCTCCGAGACCACGGCCTCCCTCGACATGCTCCGGGCCGCCCGCGCCTTCGCGCCCCGCACCGGTCACGTCCTGGACCGCGAGGTCATGGTCACCGGCTTCTCGCAGGGCGCGTCGGCGGCCCTCGGGCTCGGCCGGGCTCTCCAGGCAGGTGAGGACCACTGGTTCCGCCTCGACGCGCTCGCGCCGGTCAGCGGGGCCTACGACTTCGGCGGCGCAGAGCTGCGGGCGCTCCTCGCCGGCGAGCTGGACGCCAAGTCGAGCGTGGTCTACGCCGCGTACACTCTGGTCGCCTTCAACCGCCTGCACGCGGTGTACGAGGATCCGGGCGAGGTGTTCCGGGCGCCGTACGCCGACACGGTCGGGGCCCTCTTCGACGGCACGCGCACCGGCCAGGAGCTGATGGCCGGCACCCCGGGTGCGCTCGACGAGCTGCTGACCCCGCACGGCCGCGCCCTGCTCGCGCACCCGACGGGCGGCCTGGCCGAGGCGCTGCGGACCACCGACGCGGTCTGCGCCGACTGGACCCCGCGCGCGCCGGTCCGCCTCTACATGACGTCCCGCGACGAGCAGGCGACCATCGAGAACACCGGACGCCGCCGTTCGGAGCTGGCCGCGAACGGGGTCCACGCCCCGGTCGTCGACCTGGGCGCGGCCGACTACCACGGCTCGCGCCACCTGGGGTCGAACGTGGCGGCCACCCCGCGGATCGTGTCCTGGTTCGCCGAGCCGGCCAGGCGCTGACGGACCCTCGGCCCGCGATCCGGCCCAGCATCTCGCGGGCGTACGCCTCGTCGTAGATACCGCCCGTGAGCAGCACCTGGATATGCAGGTCGTCGTCCCGCGATGGCCGGGGACGACGACCTTGCCCGAGTTGCGGGTGTGCGCAGCAGCCAGAACTGGGGCTGGGGTGTAGCCCTTTTCAGCTTGCTGGGTCCGGTTGTACGCGGTGAGCCCCTCGTAGGCGACACCGGTCCGGTGCGCGCCGTGCCGTGGGTCGGCGGCGTCAACCCGGTGCTGTCGCTGCTGGAGCTGAGGCGCATCCGGTCGGTGCCGGCACAGGAGCGGCTGCTCCTCGTCGTCCAGGATGGCTTGCTCGCCGGGACGGCCCGCAGCGGTCCGGGGGGCGAGAGGAACGGCACCCTACGGTTTGCCCACCCCAGGACGGAACCGCCGCGGGCTGGTGGGTACCGGGGAAGATTCACCCACCGGCCGGTGACGGGCCCTTCGTGGCCGCAGCGGCGTCGCTGTCGTCGAACACTTCCTGCACGAGTGTCCCGGTCGCCTGCTGGAATGCCTGGGCCATGGACATCGAGGCGTCATCCACATAGTTCAGCGCTGCGGTCAGGGTCCTGGTGCCGTCCGGGGTGCTGTACATCAGCGCCGCGTGGCCGGCCATTCCTCCGTTGTGGGTGATGACCTGGCCGCCGTCCGGGCCCACGTCCTGTACGAAGACGCCGAGGCCGTAGCTGGCCTTGGGGTGCGGCCGGAACATCTCGTCCAGCAGCGGGGGCGGGAGGAGCTTGCCGCCTGTCAATGCGGAGATGAAGGTGTGAAGGTCGTGGGTGGTCGAGATCATGTCGCCGCCGGTGGAGATCCACGAGGGGTTCTGGCGGGTGACGTCCACCGTCGTCTCCTGACCCCCGTCTTCCTCGTAGCGGTAGTAACCGTGTGCGTGTGGATCCGCAAGGCCGGTTCGGGTCTCCGGCAGCGAAGTGCCGGTCAGTCCGAGAGGCTTGAGAATCAGGTGCTCCATCGCGTCGACCAGCGAGTTGCCGGTGACGCTTTCGATCAGCAACCTGACGAGCACGTAGTTGGTGTTGGAGTAACTCCAGTCCGTGCCCGGCTCGAACCGTGCCGGCTTGGACAGGGCCAGCCGTACGAGCTCCTCCGGCCGGTAGGTGTGGAAGCGGTTGTCCACCCATTCCCGGCCTGCCGTCGTCGCGGCGATTCCCGGTGCGAACGTTCCGTCCTCGTAGTATTCGCCGGTGAAGTTGAAGATCCCGCTGGTGTGCTGCAGAAGCATGCGCACGGTGATCCTTTGGTCCACCTCCAGTTCCGGGAGGTAATCCGCTGCGGGAGCATCCAGATCGATCTTGCCCTCGGCCACCAACAGGAGCGCCGCGGTGGCGGCAAACGTCTTGGTGTTGCTGCCGATCCGGATGTGTCCGTCCGTCGGCGGCTTCGCCGTCTCGTCCAGCCTGCACAGGCCGGCACTGCCCTCCCACGGGCCTCTCTCATCGTGCACACGTATGGCCACACCGGTGAATCCGGAATCGATCATCCCGTCGATGATCTTCTGCAGCTCGGGGCGGTCTTCTTCGGGCGGTGTGAGGGGCATGTCTCTGGGCTCCTGTCGGGGTGTCGGGAAGGTTGTAGAAGATGGGATCGTGAGGGTCGCGGTCGTCGCCGCAGAGGTTGGTTCTGCTGTGATCGAGGTGTGACTCGTGGCTGTGTGCCGTGCGGGAGCGGCAGGCCTGGTGGCACAGGCCGCGCAGCCGTTGTCGGTATACGGAGGACCTGGGCGCGATGGTGGTCAGGCTCCGGCCGGGGGGATCCACTCCACGAGCTGGACCACCACCCCGTTGGGGTCGGTGAGTTGCAGACCCCATTCCCCCCAGAGTTCCCTGCGCAGCGGGGCCGTGATCCGTGCCCCTTCTTGTTGCAGACGCTCGTACTCGGCGTGGATTCCGGTAACCGTGTAGGAAACGACCGCGGGCACCTGTGTGGGCGGGTGCCGCTGCGAGGTGCCGGGGCCGGCGCCGCCGCGTAGGACGATGTCGGTGGCCGCGTCGTCGCGGGAGAGGTGGGTTGCTCCCTGAGCCACCAGTACCTCACGGAACCCGAGGTGGCTCACGAAGAACCGGGCCGACAGGGCCGGGTCGTCGACGGTCAGGACCATGGCCGACCCGATGATGTTCATGCGCTGAGCCCTTCTCCGCATATCCGCTGCTCACACGGTCCACCCTCCCGCCCGGGAAGAGAGGCATCAAGGTCGTATCCTGCAACGACCGTTAAGCCGGCGGTACATGAAACGGGGGTGGGCGGCATGGAACTGCGGGAGATAGAGATCTTCCTGGTGCTGGCTGAGGAACTGCACTTCGGCCGGACGGCCGAGCGGATGCGCGTCACACCGGCACGGATCAGCCAGACCATCAAAAAACAGGAACGTGCCATCGGTGCCGAGCTGTTCAAGCGAACCAGCCGCAGCGTCCAGCTCACGCCCACCGGCATGGTCCTGCGGGACGGCCTCGCCGTCGGCTACCAGCAGATCAAGGAAGCCCTGGCAGCCGCGACGGCCGCCGGTCAGGGCATCACCGGCGAACTCAACGTCGCGTACTCAGCGGCGTGGTGCGGCACACTGGTCGTGGCCGCGACCGACAGCTTCCGGGCCCGCCACCCCAACTGCCTCGTCCGCATCCACGAGTCGCCGCTCCTGGACCCGCTCGGTCCCCTGCGCAACGGCACACACGACATCCAGTTGGTCGAACTTCCCATCGACGAGCCGGACATCGTCAACGGGCCGGTCCTCTTCTCCGAGCCCCGTGCGCTTGTCGTTCCCGTCGGCCACCCCTTCGCCCGGCGGGACACCGTCTCACTCGAGGATCTCTCGGAAGTCCCCCTGATCACCGTCACGGGCCAGCCCCAGTACTTCCTCGACCACCACTACCCGCACCGCACGCCCAAGGGGCGGCCCATTGCGCGGGGTCCGTTCACGACAGCTTGGCAGGAGGTGCTCGCCCTGGTCGGCGCGGGCAAGGGCGTCTCCCCCACGTGCGCCCGCGCCGCCCAGTACTACTCGCGCCCCGACGTCGTCTACGTACCGTTCAGCGACGCACCACTGGTCGAGTACGGCCTCCTGTGGTCGGCCACGAACTGCACCCCGAAGGTGCAAGCCTTCACCGAGATCCTGCTGGAGAGGGCCCAGGCGGCCTCGGCGAGCAGCCCCGGGCACTAGCAGCAGCGAGGTCCGGTCGTACCCCCAGACGATTGCATGGGCTCACGAATGGGGCCCGGGTTCCCCTTCAAGGCCGTTCCTTCAGATCATCCCGGGTTCTCGGGCTCCCACCGGCCGTATTTGTGGTGTCGGTGAGGACGACGGGGCGGGACGGCTCCGCCGCGAAGGAGGCGAATGTGGCTTGCGGACGGGTACTCGGCCGGCGGGCCGCGCCTTAGACTGCGAGCGCTCCGAAATCTGACGATCTTTTGGAGGGTGTGCAGGATGAACCGAGGTTTCATGACCGCGTTGGCGGTATTGACGTTGGTCGTGTCCGGGGGCGGCGTCACCGCGTCCGCTTCCGAAGCTCCGCCGCGAACCACGCACGGCCCTTGCCAGTACTCCCAGACACCGGACGAGCCGGCGGCGCGGCCGGTTCCCCTGCCGCCCGACCCGCGGCACACCCCGGGTCACGGCACGGCCGATATGGCTGTCCCGACCAGCCAGGGGCCGCTTCCCCTGCGTCTGGACCGGGCGAAGGCACCCTGCACGGTCCAGAGCTTCACGCACCTGGCCCGGCACCGGTTCTACGACCGTACGGTCTGTCATCGGCTGACGGCGTATCCGACGCTGAAGGTCCTGCAGTGCGGCGACCCGACCGGCACCGGCGAGGGTGGACCGGGGTACGCGTACAAGGACGAGCTGCCGGTGGACCTGCCGCCGGCACCGAGTGATCCGACCGGTGCCCGTCGCATTTACGGGCGCGGCTTGCTGGCGATGGCCAATGCCGGGCCGAACACGAACGGTTCGCAGTTCTTCGTCGTCTACGGTGACTCCGTACTGCGGCCGGATTACACGGTGTTCGGCACGGTCGGCGCCGCCGGTCTGAAGACGCTCGACAAGATCGCTGCCGGCGGAATCGAGCCGACCGCGGAGGATCCGGCGCCTGTCGACGGCACGCCCGTACTGAGGACCGAACTGCGCACCGTCCGGCCTTCCTGCCGGCCCTCATGAACCGTGCTCCGTGTCACCGCGGGTCCGGCTACGGGCCTGGCCCCACGGTGACGCGGAGCGGCCGTTGCCGATGCGGGTGATCCTCAGCCACTACGAGCGGCGACCCTACTGGCCCGCTTCGCCGCGGCCGATTCCCGGGCGGACGGACTGACCTGAGGCTCCCCCGTCATGCGGGAGGTGTTGATCAGCCCGGTCCGGCCGCGTTCGCGTCGGTGCGGGATCACGAGTCCGGTGGCCAGCGAGCCCGAGGTGGCGGGTCAGGGGCTGTCGTTAGGCTGGCGTCCATGTTGGACGTCCGGCGTATGCAAATCCTCAGGTCTGTCGTCACCAGTGGTTCTGTCACTGCCGCGGCCGCCCACCTCGGGTACACCCCTTCGGCCATCAGCCAGCAGATGACAGCCCTGGAGAAGCAGGTCGGCCTCCCTCTTCTGGAACGGGTCGGCCGGGGAGTCCAGCCGACGGCCGCCGGGCTCATCCTGACCGACTACGCGGCCCGCATCGGTCAACAGGTCGCCGAAGCGGAGACAGCGCTCTCCGACCTGCGGGCGGGGCGTACCGGGCACATCTCCCTGCGGTACTTCGCGACCGCCGGAGCGGAATTGGTAGCACCGGCCGTGGCGTCGCTCCGACGTAAACACCCCCGCGTACGCATCGATCTGGGCGTTCTCGAAGCAGATGATCCCCTGCAGGAGGTCATCAGGCATCAAGCAGACCTGGCCATCGTGGTGCAGCCCCGGAACAGCCGTCGTGAGGGGGTGCAGTTGGTGCGTCTGGTCGACGACCCGTATCTCGTCGTGCTGCCCAAGGACCACCGGCTGGCCCGGAAGGGGCGGCTCGACCTTGCCGATCTGGCGGACGAGCCCTGGGTGGGAAGCGAGTCCTCGGACGGTACGTGCCTCGACATCATCATGACCGCGTGTTCCGCGGCGGGCTTCACTCCTGACTTCGTGGTGCAGAGCGAGGACTACGCAACCGCCCAGGGGTTCGTCGCCGCTCGGCTCGGGGTGGCGCTCATTCCGCGGTTGGGGCTGGCCAATCGCCACCACGGCGTCACCCTCCGGGACGTGCACAATCCGCAACCGATCAGGTCGATCCAGGCCGCCGTACGCGACGTCTCCCTCGACCAGGTCGTCGTGCGCAGCATGCTGAGCGCTCTCAGGGAAGCCGCTTCGGTGCACCGTGTTGAACGGCCGGCGGGCGAAGACGCTCCACTGCTGTAGCCGATCGCTGAACAGAGTTCTCCACAGCGGGTTGTGAAACGGGCGGTGAACTCGTCTGTCACTCCGCCGGTGCCCAGGGAGCGGAGCGCAGGTGCGCGGCGCTGCGTCGGCCGCGTCCCTCCCGCGGTTCCCCCACCGCCTTGCCCACAGCGACCATGGAGACGATCGCCCAGCCCGGGTTCGGGTCGAGGTCCTTGGTGAGACCTTCCAGGTCGAAGGCCCGGAATTGGTGCGTGGCCAGCCCCAGGGCCTGGGCCTGCACCGTCAAATGGGCGACGGCCTGGCCGAGGTCGTAGTCCGCGAACTCGGAGTAGAGCAGCGGCGTGGCGTCGACGTGACGGCGCGTCAGCGTGACGACGAGCAGGCCGGCGTCCGCCGCCCAGCGGGCCGAGCTCGGTGCGAGGTGCGAGAGCAGCCGGTCGTGGTCCGGTTCACCGGGCCTGCCCAGGAAGAAGCCCCAGGGCTGGGAGTTCCCCGCCGACGGCGCCCACCGCGCGGCTTCCAGGAGCAATCCGAGGGCTTGGTCGTCCACACGCGCCGACGGGTCGAACTGGTAGGGGCTGAAACGCCCTGCGAGCAGCGGGTGTATGCCACCGGGCGTGTCCTGGGAATCGCGCATGTTCCGCTGCAACCGCCCTCCGCACGCGCGTATTCCGGCCGATGTGAACGTGGTGCGGGCGTCCGACCCCTCTTTACGTACACACTGTATGTATGTATCTTCACGCCAGGAGGTGCTGGACATGAGGGCGATTCAGCAGTCTGCGTGGGGCGAGAACGAACCTCTTCGGCTCGTCGAGGTGGAAGCACCGGAGCCGACGTACGGCGAGGTGCTGGTCGAGGTCCGCGCGGCCGGGGTCAATCCGGTGGATGTGTACACGCGGCGGGGTCAGGCCTACAACCGGGTGCTCGACCTGCCCTTCGTCAATGGCTGGGATGTTGCCGGGACCGTGGTGAGGACCGGGTACGGCGTCGCCCGGTTCCGGCCCGGTGATCCCGTGTTCGGGATGCCGTGGTTTCCCCGGCAGGCAGGCGGTTACGCCGAGTACGTCGCGGCCCCGGCCCGGCACTTCGCGCGGATACCCGAGGGGATGGGCTTCAGCGAGGCGGCCGCGTTGCCGCTGGCCGGCCTGACGGCGTGGCAGATGCTCGCCGAAGTCGCCGGCACCGCCCCTGGGGAGCGGGTTCTCGTGGCGGGCGCGGCGGGCGGGGTGGGGCATCTGGCGGTTCAGATCGCCAAGGCCCGCGGCGCCTACGTCATCGGTACCGCCAGCGCCGCCAAGCATGACTTCGTCCGTGCACTGGGCGCGGACGAAGTGATCGACTACACGACGACGGACGTGTCCGCGGCGGTGCGCGACGTGGACGCCGCGATCCAGATGTTCGGCGGCGAGGCGGGGCTCCAGGCCCTGGACTGCCTCCGGCCGGGCGGTGTCCTGGTCAGCGGGCAGGCGGCCTGGACACCGGGGTTGTACGAACGGGCCGCCGATCTCGGTGTGCGCGCCGTGGCCTTCCTCGTCGATCCGGACGGCGCGGGGCTCGAAGCGCTGGCCGGCCTCGTGGCCCGGGGAAGGCTCAAGGTCCACGTGGACGCGATGTTCCCGCTGGCGGAGGCGGCCAAGGCGCACGACCACGTCGCCGGCGGCCGGACCACCGGCAAGGTCGTGCTCACCGTCGGTGGGCCGGAATGAACAGGGAGACGGGGATGACCGGGGAACACACCTCGGCGACCGACGTCGTCCGGTCCTACGCACGGGCGAAGAGCCGGGCCGACGTGGAGAGCGCCATGCGGTTCTGCCACCCCGACGTCGTCTTCGAGACGATCGCCTTCCAGGCCGTTGCGTCCGGCTCGGACGAGGTCGCCCGGCAGAACGCGGCTTTTCTGCGCACTTTCCCGGACTACGGCGTGGATCTGGAGTATCTCGTCGCGGCGGGCGACCTCGTCATCGGCGCCGGGACGGTACGGGCCACCATGAGGGCGAGCCTGGTCGGAATCAAGCCCACCGGCAGGGCGTTCGCGCTGCCCTTCGCCTGCCACTGGACCGTACGGGGCGGCTTGATCGTCCACGAGCGGTTCTTCTTCGACTTCCATCAGATGTGCGAGCAGCTCGGCCTGTCCACCGAGACGGCGGCAGGGAGGTTCGAGGCCTGGCGGGAGCGTACGCGGGCGGAGGCACGATGACGGCCTATGTGCTGGTGCACGGCGCGTGGCACGGTGGCTGGTGCTGGCGTAGGACCGCGAACCTGCTGCGGAGGGCCGGCCACGAGGTCTACGCGCCGACGCTGACCGGTCTCGGCGAACGGGCTCACCTAGTCGGCCAGGAGATCGGGCTGCGCACTCACGTGGACGATCTCCTCGGTCTGCTGCGGTACGAGGACCTGCGTGACGTCGTGCTCGTCGGTCACAGTTATGCCGGTCTCGTTGTGCGAGAGGCGGCCGACCGGATGCCCGAACGCGTCTCCCGTATCACCATGGTCGATGCCTGGGCGGGCCGGGACGGGCAGGCACTGGAGGACCTGGCACCCCGGTTCTTCCGCGCGTGGATCGAAGGGGCCACGGTCGACGGTCTGATTCCGCCGGCCCCGGCGGGCACCGTCGGTGTGACGGAGCCGGAGCAGGTGGCGTGGCTCGAAGCCAGACTGACTCCCCAGCCCCGGCGGACGTTCTCCGAGCCGACCCGGCTGACCGGGGCCGTCGAGGACATCGCCTGCCGCGCGGTCCTCTGCTCGCCGGACGGCCCCATGCCATTCGCGGACCTGGCCGCGAGGAACGGGTGGGAGAGCACGGCCCTGCCCGTCGGTCACGATGCCATGGTCATCGCACCGCACGCACTGGCGGACATCCTCCTGCGCGACGCGCGGCCCGCCTGACCTGCCGGCGGCGCGCGAACAGGCCGTACACGACGGCGCGCACGGCGTGCTTGTGCCGCGGTGCCTCTTCTATCCTCGTGGAGAGACGGAAGGGGAGCCAGTGGCAACGAAGACGGGTGTGCGCCGCAGTCAGCAGGACCGCACCAGGACCACCACGAACGCGCTGATCACCGGGGCACGCGAGCTCTTCGTCGACGACGGCTTCTCCGCCACCTCGCTGGACGCGATCTGCACCAGGGCCGGGGTGACACGCGGCGCCTTCTACCATCACTTCAGCAACAAGGAACACATCTTCCGCGAGGTGTACGCGGCCGACCAGAAGGAACTCGCCGTGATCGTCCGGCGGGCGTTCCAGGCCGAGCAGGACCCTTGGGACGGAATGGCCGCGGGCTGCCGGGCTCTGCTGGAGGCGTCCCTGGAACCCGCCGTGCGCCGGATCACCCTGATCGAGGCGCCGGGCGCGCTCGACTGGTCCACCCTGCGCGGCATCCAGGCCGGGTGCAAGGACCAGATGCGACGCGGACTCGGCATCGCGATCGAGGCCGGATGCATTCCCGAGCGGCCGTCGGCTCCCCTCGCTTCACTGCTGTACGGCGGGATCGGTGAGATCGCCCTGGACCTCGCCGACTCCCCCGACCGGCGCACCGTGCTGGAGGACTCCCTGGCAGAACTCGACCTGGTGCTCGCCGGCGTCGCCGGCCGGGACACCCCGGGCTGCGCACACAAGGATCGGGCGTAGACGCGCGCTCAGTGGAGGACTTCACGTTCCCACCGCTCGCGCGGCTGCGTGTGCAGACGCCAGTAGTGATCGGCGATGTCATCGGGGTCGTGGGCGGTTCCCGGCGCGACGGCCCCGCCGACGGTGACGGTGGCGACGTGCACGCCCGACGGCCCGTACTCCGCGTCGAGGAGTTCGACCAGGGCTCTCACCCCGGCCTTGCCCAACGACAGGCTCACATACTGCGGCTTCATGTCGGGCATGCCACCGGTGACGACGAAGGTGCCCCGGCCGCGCCGTGCCATCGCGGGCAGAGTGTGCGCGGCGGCGGTGAGGGCGCCGAGGACGTTGACGGCGTACGCGTCCACGTGGTCGCGGTGCGAGAGTTCGCCGATGGCGTCGGGCCGAATGGCTGCCGCGTTGTAGACCACGATGTCGGGTTCACCGAGCTCACCTGCGGCAGCGTCCAGAGCATCGCGCAACGCGGTCTCGTCGGCCGCGTCGGCGACGAGCGGGAGCGTCCGTACCCCCAGGGCGGCAACGGATTCGGCCGCCGCGGTCGCCGTTTCCTTCGTTCGCGCGATCAGGGCGACCGGCAGGCCTTCCCGGGCGAACCGGCGGGCCACCGCCTGCCCGATCCCGGGCCCCGCACCGATGACCAACGCTCCTGCCATGACCGCTCCTTGTCCTCGACCTTGACTCACAGGAGGCAACTCCCGCTCTGCCACCGCTTGTTCCCCGAGCGCATGATCCGACCCGGCCGTAGCGCAGGCTCAGCCGTGTGCGGTGCCGGCCCTCCGCTCCGTACACCAACCGACGGCGTCGGCGGCCACACGGTAGTCGTGGTGCAGCCCCGCGACCTGCACGACGGTCCGGGCCGGGCGGTGTGCGCCGAACACCTCGCCGAAGACGGCGTCGGCGGAGTCCCAGTCCGCGATGTCGGTGAGATAGAGGGTGACCCTGGCCACCGAATCGGCTCGGCCGCCCGCGGCCTCCACGACGGACAGGACGTTGACGAGGGCTTGCCGCGTCTGGTCGGCAGGGGGCGAAGTGGCCACCACGCCTCCTCCGACCGGGAGTTGCACGGAGACCCGGACAGTACCGTCCGGGGTGACCGTCGCCGGCGCGTAGTGCCCGAAGGGCGCAGGAGCCGCGGGCGCCTCGACACCGCGGAGGCCCGAAGGGAAGTGGTTCACCGGCTCGCTCCCGGCTGCTCCGCGGCGGCCTCCCGCGTCAGTCGCACCAGGGTGCGTACCGCGCAGCCGGTCCCTCCGGCGGGCGTGTACCCGTAGGGCTTCCCTTCGTGGAAGGCGGGGCCCGCGATGTCGAGGTGAGCCCAGGGGATGCCGGCGGGGACGAACTCCGCCAGGAAGAGACCTGCCACGAGGCCGCCGCCCACGCGTTCGCCGGTGTTGGCGAGGTCGGCCACCGGGGAGGCCAGCCCCTCGGCCAGCTGGGCGGGCAGCGGCATGGGCCACGCCTCCTCTCCGGCACGTCCGGCCGCGTCGACGACAAGGGCACGGAAGCCGGGGTCGGGTGACATGACGCCGAAGACGCGGTGGCCCAGGGCCATCTTCATCGCGGCGGTCAGGGTGGCCACGTCCACGAGGGCGTCCGGTCGTTCCTCACCGGCGCGGACGAGGGCGTCGGCCAGCACCAGGCGTCCTTCGGCGTCGGTGTTGCGTACCTCGACGGTCTTGCCGTCGTACATGCGCAGCACGTCTCCCGGCTTGGTCGCCGAGCCGGACGGCATGTTCTCGGCGAGTGCGAGCCAGCCGGTGACGTTCACGCGCAGGCGGAGCCGTGCGGCGGCCACCACGGAGGCCAGGACGGCGGCCGCCCCGGACATGTCCCGTTTCATGATCTCGTTGAAGCCGACCGGCTTGAGCGAGATGCCGCCCGAGTCATAGGTGATGCCCTTGCCGACGAAGGCGAGTGTCTTTTCGGCCTCCGGGTGGGTGTAGGCGACCCTGACCAGGCGTGGTGGCCTCACCGAGCCCTGACCCACACCGAGGATGCCGCCGAACGACTCCTTCGCGAGGGCTTCCTCGTCGAGCACTTGGACGTCGAGCCGGTACCGCTCCCCCAGATCACTCGCGATGACGGCGAAGACGTCCGGCGTCAGATGGTTCGCGGGCATGTTGATCAGATCCCGGGCGCGGTTCATCTCCTCCGCGATCACCCTGCCGTGCCGTGCACCGGCCGTTGTCTCCTCGTAGGTCTCCGGGGCCGCCGGGATCACCACTTCACCGACCGGGGCCGCGACCGGGACACGGTAGTCGGTGAAGGCGTAGGCCCCGAGCAGAGCGCCCATCGCCACCGCTTCCGCGGCTTCGGCCGTCCCGGCCGGAAGGGCGAGCACAGCACGCTCGGCACCCGCCAGTACACGGCCGGCCACACCGGCGGCACGGCACAGCGCCTCGCGGGTGATCCCACCGTCGTCCGCCGCTTTCCCCAGTCCGACGGCGAGGACCACCTCTGCCTCGAGGCCCGGTGGGGCCGGCAGCTTGAGTGTTTCCCCTTCCGCACCGGTGAAGCCGAGGGAGGTGAGTGTCGCGACGAGGCCACCGCCGAACGCCGCGTGTACGGCCTCGGCACCGGGCGCGGCGACCGGCCCCGCGGAACTCGCTGAGACACCGATGGCGACGCACTGCGCGGGCAGCGCTGCCGCTGCGGCAGTGGAGACGGTAAGGGCAGTCACGTCATGGTCCTGTTCTCGGGGCTGGATCTCCGAATCGCGCTCACGTTGCCCCGGAGCGGCCCCTGAGGACAATCAAAAATCTCTGCGCCATCGTTAAGGCACGCTACATCTTTACTGTCCTGGCCCGAACGACAAGGAAGAGAAGGTGGCTCACTTTGTAGACATGCTTAAGTCTCCTCGAGAACTTTTCAATTGTCCTGCGGCTTCGAGTGCGCGAACGTACGAGGGAGATCTATGGACGCGACGATGTGCAGGGTGGCATGAACGGGAACTGGACTGGGGTACGGATCGGGGCTCTCGCTCTGCTCTGGGGATCGACCTTCCTTTGGATCGAGCTGGCTCTCGAGGCGTTGACACCGGTACAGGTGACCCTCAGCCGGTGCGTGATCGGGGCTGTCACCCTGCTGGTCGCGTGCCGGTGCGCGGGCCATCGGCTGCCCCGCGGCCGGAGCATCTGGGGCCGTATCGCCGTGGCCGCCTTCTTCTGCAACGCTCTGCCCTTCGCGATGTTCAGCGTCGGCCAGCGGAGTATCGACTCGGGTGTCGCCGGGGTGCTCAACGCGACGACGCCGCTGTGGGCCGTTCTGATCGGTGTCGTCACCGGCATGGAGCGAGGGCTCCGGCCGCTCCGGCTGGGCGGACTGCTGACCGGGTATGCCGGAGTCGTACTGATCCTGGCACCGTGGAAGGCCGCGGAGTCGGGCGGGTCGGGCATCGCGGCCGTCGCCCTGGCGGCAGCGAGCTACGCGATCGGATTCGCGTACATGGGGCGCCACCTCGTCGGCACCGGTATCCCCACCATCTCACTCTCCGCGGCGCAACTGGTCGTGGCGACCGCCCTGACGGCGGTGACTGTGCCGTTCGGCGGTCTCGAGCCCGTCGACGTCAGCGCGAGGACACTGATCGTCGTACTGGTTCTCGGTGTTGTCGCCACGGCGGCCACCTTCCATCTGACCTACCGGAACATCGCTGCCGAAGGGGCCACGAACACCGCGACCCTTGGCTACCTGCTGCCGGTGGTTTCGGTGGCCCTCGGCGTCGTCGTGCTCGGTGAGGACTTCAACGTGCGGCTGGGCGTCGGGATGGCGGTGGTGCTCGTCGGCGTCGCCGTCACCCGCTCACGACGCGGAGAGACGCCTCTCGGGGTGGCAGAGCGACAGCCGACCACCCAGGGCTGAAGGAGCCGCGCCATGCCGAGAGTCCTCTATCAGGTCGATGCCTTCACCTCCACCCCCTTCCGGGGCAACCCCGCCGGCGTGGTCCTGTGCGGCGTGGGACTGACGGACGCACAGATGCAGGCCGTCGCACGGGAGTTGAACAACTCCGAGACCGCCTTCGTACTGCCGGCGGACGGGGACGACCACGATGTGCGGGTGCGGTTCTTCACCCCCACCACGGAGGTCCCCACCTGTGGGCACGCCACGGTGGCGGCACACTACGCTCGGGCCGTCGAGTACAGCCTGCCGTCGGGATCATGGGTGCAGAAGTCCGGTACGGGGCTGCTGCAGAGGGTGCGGGTCCTGCGTGAGGGCGACCGGGTACGGATCGGTATGGAGCAGGGTGAGGCGGTCTTCGGCACCGAACTCGACGGCGACCGAAGGGACAGGCTGCTCAGAGCCCTGGGTGCGAGCCCCGACGACCTGACCGGCGACGGGCCCGTGCAGATCGTGTCGACCGGTCACTCCAAGGCGCTCGTCGAACTGCGTGACCGTGCCACCGTCGACACCCTGCGCCCGGATCCCGCCGCGCTGACCGCGCTGAGCCGCGCATTCGGGACCAACGGCTTCTTCGTCTTCACACGAGCCACGGGCGACCCTCGCCTGCTCACCTGGTCCCGTATGTTCGCCCCGGCCATCGGCATCGCCGAGGACCCCGTCACCGGCAACGGGCACGGCCCGCTCGGCGCCTATCTGGTGCGGCACGGCCTCGTCCCCACTGTGAACGGCCGGCTCACGTTCACCGGCCGGCAGGGCTGGGCCATGGGAAGGCCCGGTGACGTGGACGTCCGCGTCGACACGGGGACCGAAGACGAACTGCGCGTCGCCATCACGGGTGAGGCGGCAACAGCTTTCAGGGCGGACCTGCGCATCTGAGGCCTGTCCCGCGCGGGCCGGCCATTTGCTGGAGCGGGGGCGAGGTCGACGGCGTCGAGGAACCACTCCGGTTCACGCGTGGTCCAGGTTCCGCCTGGTTGCGGCATCCGTTTGAATGTACGGGTGCCGAAGATGATGGACATGCAACCGGCTTTCAACGAGGCCTCCTTGAGGCGTGCTGCCGGGTCGACGTCGTTCGAGCGCGGTCAGAGTTACGTGGGTGCCGTGAGTGGCCTGTACATCGCCGACGGCACGATCCGCGCCACTGTGCCGGGTGCGGAGACGTACTGCGTCGAACTCGTCGCGGGACCCGATGCCGGGGTGACGGGGACCTGTTCCTGCCCCTACGGCACCGAAGGCAACTTCTGCAAGCACTGTGTCGCCGTCGGCCTCGCGGTCCTGCGGTCCACCGCCCCGAACACACACGCCGTACCGGCCCCCGCGGTGGAAGCCCGTTCGCCGAAGCGGCCCGGCGACGACGCGGCAGCCTGGCTCACGACGCTGGGCCGGGACGCCCTGCTCGACCTGCTGGCCGAGGAGTCGGCCGCCGACCCCGCCGTGCGCGACCGCCTGCGCATACGGGCCGAGGCCGCCCAGGCCGACCACGCGAAGGTCCGCGACCTGGTCAAAGGCCTGCTCGACCCCGGGGACTGGCAGTACGAGCAGGAGAACGACGACTCCGCGAACGCCGTCGCATACAGCGAGCGGGTGGCGGAGGCGGGCATCGTCCTGAGCGCGTTGATCGCGGCTCAGCGGGCGGCGGAAGCCGTCGACGGGATCCGGTGGGCGCTGTGGCGGCTGAGCGATGTCTATGAGCACGCCCTCGGGTTCTCATGCCTGTACGAGTCCATGAAGGGCCTTGAGGAACTGCACCTGCGCGCCTGCCGGGCGGCCGCCCCGCACCCGGAGCCGACTGCGCGCTGGCTCGTCGGTCACCTGCTCGGACCGTGCGCCTCTGCCGACCCCGCCGACTACCGCGATATCCTCGGCGAGGCCGGCCTGACCCGCGCCCAGGAGCTGGCCACCGAGGCATGGCGGCAAGACCCCGGCAAGAAGACCGCCCGGCTGTTGGAACGCCTGCTGAAGGCGCGCGGCGACATCGACGGCCTCGTCGCCTTCCTGGGCGCTGCCCCCGCCGCCGACGGCAGCAGCCACCTGCGGATCGCGCGGGAACTGGACGCGGCCGGACGTCCCAGGGACGCCCTCGAATGGGCCGAACGCGGTTTGCCGGCCACTGGGCGGGACCCTCAGCTCGTCGAGTGGCTCTGCGCCCGCTACGCTGCCACCGGCCGCGACGAGAAGGCCCTCGCCCTGCGCCGCGACGTCTTCCGGTCCCGTATCTCCCTCGCAGCGTTCCGCGCGCTGTGCACGGCGGCCCGCGCCTGCAGTCGTGGCGAGGAGGAACGCAACACCGCGATGACGCTCCTGCGCGACGACGCCCGCGTCCCTGTCCGCGTACGCGTCGACATCCTGCTCGATGCGGGCCAGGCCGACGCGGCGTGGGAGGCCGCCGTCGGCCACGTCGACGACCGCGAACTCCTCCCCCTCGCCGACTGCATCAGGGACCACAGGCCCTCCGACGCACTCGCCGTGTACCTCCGCCAACTCCAACCCCTCAAACAATCGACCGGCGACCGCACGTACCACGAAATCGCCCGCCTCCTCCGCAGCATCCGGGCCTGTCACGAACGCCTCGGCACCCCCGACGCCTTCACGCACTTCCTCGCCGCACTCCGCAAGGAGCTCAAACGCAAGCCGAAACTGATGGAGATCCTCACGACGAACGGGTTGTGAGTCTCCACTCGCGCGGGCCCGCGGATGTATTCGTTGCACGTCCAGGAAGACCGCCAGCCACGGCAACCGGCGGTGCGGCACAGCGAAGTAGCAGGGGGGTGCCCTACGACGAGCGCCTGGTACACGGCATTCCGTGCCCGCCGCGCGCAGACGTGCCTTCTCATCGGCCCTTGATCGATCCCACTGAAGTCTGATCGCTCCGGTGCCGACTTGCCCTTCTGCTAGCGTCATGCGGTGATTTCTCTGGGGGAACCTGCTTTCTTCACCCGTCTGCACGACGCGCGACGGGTGCTCATCGCCGGAGCGGGCGGCGGCTTCGACGTGTACGCCGGACTGCCGCTCGCACTCGCGCTGCGGTCGGCGGGCAAGGAGGTGCACCTTGCCAACCTGTCCTTCGCCGACTTGTACGGCCTGGACCTCGATGTGTGGGTGGACCAGGACGTCGCGGCCATCGGGCCCGACATCCCCGTGCGTGGCGATTACTTCCCTGAACGGACGCTCGCCCAGTGGCTCGTGACGCAGGATCTGCCGCCGACCGTGTACGCCTTCCCGAGCATCGGGGTCGGGCCGCTGCGGGCGGCCTACCGGACGCTGATCAAGCATCTCGGTGGTGTTGACGCGATCGTGCTGGTGGACGGCGGTACCGACATCCTGATGCGCGGCGACGAGCACGGTCTCGGCACCCCGGAGGAGGACATGGCGAGCCTCGCCGCCGTGAGCGGACTCGACGAGGTCGCGAACCGGCTGGTGGCCTGCCTCGGCTTCGGGGTGGACGCCTATCACGGCGTGAACCACTCGCTCGTGCTGGAGAACTTGGCCGCTCTGGACCGGGATGGCTCCTATCTCGGCGCGTTCTCACTGCTCGGGGCGGGGCGGGAGGGCGCGCTGTATCTCGACGCGGTGGCGCACGCCCAGCGCCACACCGCGAGCCACCCGAGCATCGTGAACGGATCCGTGGCCGCTGCCGTGCGCGGTGACTTCGGCAACGTCCGGTTCACGGAGAGGACCAAGGACAGCGAGTTGTTCATCAACCCGCTGATGGCGATGTACTTCTGTGTGGACCTGCCGGGACTGGCCCGCCGTAATCTCTACCTCGGTCTGCTGGAACGGACTTCGCTGATGCGGCAGGTGAGTTCCGTGATCGAGGAGTTCCGCACCACGCTGCCCCGTCAGCGTCCGCCGAGGTCGTTCCCGCACTGAACCCTCTTCCGGTACCAACGAACGGAGTCCTCCCCTGCTCGGACGGCTGCCGGCACGCGTGGTGTGCTCTCGCACCCGCCGAAAAGGACGCCGGAAGCGTCGCTGCGACGCCTTCCCCAGACGAATTCCCGGGTTTGGTGGAGGCAGCCCTCAGGTGTTCTGCGGTTGGGCGAAGAGGCCGTGCAGGGCCGCCCATTGCAGGAGCAAGATGGTCTTGCCGTCGGTGATGCGTCCGTCGTGGGCCATGGTGAGGGCCTCGGCAAAGGGAAGTTCGAGGACTTCGATGTCCTCGCCCTCTTCCTCGACTCCTCCGCCCGTGCCGGTCCGGTCGGCCGGGGTGTACGGAGCGGCGAAGAAGTGGAGGCGTTCGGTGACGGACCCCGGGCTCATGTATGCGTCGAGGATGGGGGTGAGCGGGCCGAGCCTGACGCCGAGTTCCTCCTCGCTCTCGCGGCGGATCGCGGTGTGCGGGTCTTCCGCGTCGAGCAGTCCGGCCGCCGCCTCGATGAGCATGCCGTCGGGGTGGCCGTTCACGTAGGCGGGGTAGCGGAACTGACGGGTGAGCAGAACACGGCCGCGCCCGGTGTCGTAGGGCAGGACGACGGCGCCGTCGCCGCGGTCGTAGGTCTCGCGCTGCTGGGTCTCCCACCGGCCGTCGCGACGCCGGTAGTCGAAGGTGGTGCGGCGCAGGACGTGCCAGCCCTGGGAGGTGAGCTCGACGTCGCGTATCCGGACGTCGGGGTTACGGTCCAGCCCACGTCCGGCCCGGTCGAGGCCGGTGCGGCCGCGGTGGTCGGGGGTGTCGATACCGGGGCGGCTCGTCACGCGGCCTCCTCCGGGGTGCGACGCGGGATCTCGGCCACGTCGTGATAGACGGGCAGGCCACGGCGGCGAGCGGTGGCGACGTCCTGGTCGGCGCCGGCGGATTCGCCCGGCAGGCGCAGCACGGCGTCGCAGCGCGCGAGCAGACGGTCGGCGGTCGGGTAGAGCACCTGGTCGGCGAGCGAGTCCGTGGGGCCGGCACCCGCCGACTGCAGGACGGGCAGGGCGATCCATTCACCTATCACGGGAAGATGTCCGGCCTCGAAGATCGGCCAGGCGGCGGCTTCGAGGCGGGTGAGGTTGGCGGCCATGGCCTGCGGGTCGCCGGCGGTACCGGAGCGGTAGGGGCCGGCAATCAGGATGAGCTTGGGCTTGTCGTTCACCCTCGCTACGATACATGCAGAAACATGCAAGAACAGGAGAGAGTACGAATGCTGGCTGCTGAACGGCGCGACCACCTGCTCGGTCTACTCGCCCGCGAGGGCAAGATCGTGGCCAAGGACGTCGCCGCCGAACTGGGCATTTCCGAGGACAGCGTGCGGCGTGACCTTCGCGATCTCGCCGCCGAGGGGTTGTGCCAACGGGTGTACGGCGGCGCGCTGCCCGCCTCTCCGGCAGTGGTGGACTACGACGCCCGGCAGACGGTGGCTCCGGACGGAAAACGGAAGGTGGCCGCCGCGGCAGCCGCGCTGGTGCGGCCGGGCGGCTCGGTGATCCTCGACGGCGGCACCACCGCCCTCGCCGTGGCACGGGCACTCCCGAAGGACCTCGGCTGCACGGTGATCACCCACAGCCCGACGATCGCCACGGCTCTGATCGACCACCCGCGGGCAGAGCTCTTTCTCCTCGGGGGACGCGTCTTCAAGCACTCGGCGGTCACCTGCGGCGCCGCCGCGGTCGAGGCCGCGCAGAACGTCTCCGCAGACCTGTGCCTGCTCGGCGTCACCGGCGTACACCCCGAGGCGGGACTGACCACGGGGGACGCGGAGGAGGCGGCGATGAAGCGTGCCCTGGCCGCGCGGGCCGCGGACACCTACATCCTCGCCTCCCGCGAGAAGATCGGCACGGCCTCGCCCTACCGCGTCCTGTCGTGGGAGAAGATCACCGGGCTGATCACCGACACCGATCCTCACGACACGGTCGTCGAGCGACTCAGGACACTCGGCGTGGAGGTCCTTGTCGCCGACTGAAACCCAGGCAAGCGGCATCTCGCCGGGCAACGGCGCGCTCCGCCGGGGCCCGGCCGCCTCGGCCGTACGACGTCAAGCGGAGTGGGAATTTCGCCGGCGTCCACCCTCGCACGGGGAGCGGGCAGGGCCACGTGCGGATGTGACGCGGGGCTGCGGGCAGGTCCGCGCCGGCCCCTGCCCCGCGCCGACTGCCCGTCAGGTCTCGGCAGAAACGCGCACATCGGGGATGGAGTGAAGGAGCCGGCCCCACTCGGGGTACTGAGCGACCTTTTCCATGTGCAGCGCCATGATCCTCTCGCTCAGCCCGGGATCCATGTCGTCGGAGAACCGTACGGCCGAGAGGCGCGCGAGGCGGGGGAGGATGACGGAGTCGCCCTCGAGGTGAACCGGGTCGTGCAGGTACCGCTCCAGCGCCGCCAAGTCCGCGACTCCCGCGCAGTATGTGTGGGTGAACCCGTCCGCAGGGTCGCCGAGATCCTGGCCCACCACTCCGAACGCGGCGGATTCCACGGTCGACGTGCGCCGCATCGCGGCCAGCACCTCCTCCCTCTCCTCCTGCGTCGTTCCTTCCCTGAAGCTGAAACGCAACGTGTTGACGATCACTGGATCCCCTCTCGTGGGACGAGCCTCATGATTGAACCAACGGGTTCAATTTAGAGGTCCGAATAGTACAGAACAAGGCGGCGGTTACCCTGCGGAGATGACAGCAGCGACCACTCCGTCCGGGCGGACGGCGCCCCGGGGGCGTATCGACAAGCGGCAGGCGATCCTCGACGCCGCCTTCGTGGTCTTTTCGCGTCGGGGGTACGAGAACGCCTGCGTGCGGGAGATCGCCGAGGAGGCAGGAGTCGCCAAGCCGACGGTCTACAACCACCTCAGGGACAAGGAGAACATCTTCCGCCACGCGATCGAGGCGGCGGCCGACACGGTGATGGCGGAGAACCTCGCCGTGGTCGAACGACTGCGCACCCCTGGCGACGATCTGCACGCCGCCCTGGAGGACACGGCATTCCGGATGCTGCAGGTCTGCTGCAGCGAGCGCGCCCGCGCCCTGAAATGGCTGATGTACGCCCAGGTCGGGGGCTTTGCCGACCTGATCGAGACCGTCCAGGAACGCACCTACGGCAGGCTCGGCGAGGCCTTGGCGGACCGGCTGGCCCACCTCTCGCTGGCCGGCCGACTGCGACCGTGCGACCCGGCCCTGGCGGCCGAGCAACTCCTCACTCTGCTCACCGGCCCCATGGAGGCACGCTCCAGACTCGGCACCCGCGCGGTTTCCGCCGCAGAGACGCGCGCGGTGGCCGAGGCCGCTGTGGACACCTTCCTACGGGCCTACGGGCCGGCCGCCTGACCTGCAACCTTGAGGCCGGCTCTTCCGCCGGGCACAGTGCGGGCCCGCGAGCCGGGGCACTTCCGCGCAGCGTGCGCGCGGGCCGGAGGCGGGCTCCTCCGGGCGACACCGTCGAGCAGGACGCGGCGTCGTCCGGGGGCCGGCGAGGTAGTCGACCAGATCGTGGCCTGCGTCCTCAAGGGGTTCGCAGGCATCGGTTGCCGTCGGGGAAGCCGGTGGGCGGGGGCGTCGCCGGATCGGACCACGGAGAACAGACGACTGGCGCCGACTTGATCCACAATCCCCTTGCCCCTTACGCGTCACCGTCGGCGGCACCGGTGTGATCGCCCCGAGCCGCCAAGGACTCGCCCAGACGGGAGACTTTCAGAGCCCTTGGGGGTGCTGCGACAGCCAGCCTCTGTGTCGTTCGCGCATGGCGTCCCGGCCGGCGCTGTCGGCAAGGATGACGTCAGCTCTGCCGTCGTAGGGGTGATAGAGCTGAGCGAGGTTCATGTCGGCGATGATCACTCCCGCGGATACGTCGTCCGCCACCGAGCGAAGCAGCGGGTCGAGGCACGTGGGCCGCCATCGGATGCAACTGATGTAGGAGTACACGCATATCCGGTACTCCGGATCAGGCTCATCGGTCGGTGAAGACGTCCACAGTTCACTGCCGGGGTGGAGTCGAAGCGCATCGTCGGAACGTACTGCGGGATCGCCGGGATCCGACCACCCGGTAGTGATCACGAAGACGTCCCGCCCCGTGAACAGTTCGTCCAGCACCGCGTTGTGGCGCTCCAGGACAACCGTGTACTCGGCCTCGTTCTGCGGGTAGCGCTGTGAGTTCGGCAGGCTGTGGAACCGGACCCAGCGTTCAGCACGCTCCGCGCGGAGTTCATGCGCGCTCGTCGGCTCCGTCTGCCACTTCTCCCGCCACTGCGTCAGCAGATCGCTGAACAGCCCACCGTCCTCGCTCACTCGTCGGCCTTGGTGTCGTCGCCTGTGCCGGACATGTTGCGCATCGGCGCCCGGTCAAGTACTTCGATAAACATGATCCGGCCGTCCAGGACGTCGAGGTTCAGCATGCCTTCCGCAGGTATGAGCGGAACGCACCGATGTCCTGGACCGTAGGGCTCCCCCTGCGGATGGTCCGCCGTCCGGATGCTCTGGCAGAAGTCGTCAGTACAGCTGCATGTGCCGGCCATGCGGACATCCCAGGCGCTGATGGCCAGCCAGTGTTCGCCTTCTGCCTCCAGGAGAGCGGTCAGCTCGGCGACGAGGCCGGGGAAGACGTCGCGAACGAGAGGTTGGTCCTGCTCCATAACGGGAGGGTGGCACGGCCCGACCTCGTCTGACAATCGGGTTTGGTCAGCCTTCGAGTCCCTGAGCACTTGCCGTCTGCGCATAGCAGGGGGCGACTGTTGGGGTCGGAAATCCGCCAGAAGACGGTGCCCTTTCCTGCTGGACTGGAGGTCACGCTCTCCATGTGATGCCCCACTCGGGACGGGATTCATGTCCACAGCAATCACCCCTTCTGTCCAATCCCCCGCGTCGCCGGACCGCACGCCATTCGTCTCCTGGCTGGCTGTCATTTCAGTCATGCTGGGGATCTTCGCCATCGTCACGACGGAAATTCTTCCGATCGGCCTTCTCACGTCGATCGGATCGAGTTTCACCATTTCGGACGGAATGGCCGGGCTCATGATGACCATGCCGGGATTCCTCGCCGCGGTCTCCGCCCCTGTGGTCACGGTGGCCACGGGACGTATTGACCGGCGGGTCATGCTGGGCGCGTTCATCCTTCTCCTCGCGCTGGCCAACTTCCTGGCGGCCGTCGCGTCGAGCTACTGGCTGGTCCTGCTTTCCCGCGTCCTGGTGGGGATCACCATCGGCGGCTTCTGGTCCATCGGGGCCGGACTCGCCCGTCAACTGGTTCCCGCGAAGTCCGTGAGCCGGGCGACCGCGGTGATCTTCTCCTCCGTACCGCTCGGCTCCGTGCTCGGCGTACCCCTGGGCACGTACATCGGCGACATCGCGGGCTGGCGGACGGCGTTCCTCGTCATGGGCGGCTTCACGCTGGCCGTCCTCGTGCTGCTCCTGGCGGTCGTCCCGCCTCTCCCTTCCGGCCGGGCGACACGCATCGACGTCCTCGGCGGCATGCTTCGAAGCGTCAACACCCGCTTCGCCGTGGTCATGACCTTCCTCGTGGTACTCGCCCATTTCGGCATGTACACGTACGTCACCCCCTTCCTCGAGCAGGTGACCCACGTCGGTTCGGGTCGCATTACGATCTACCTGCTCATCTACGGTGCGGCCGGCATCGTCGGAAACTTCGTCGGCGGGTCCGTGGTGGGTCCCTGTCCGCGATCCGCCTTCGCCACGGCGGCGGCCCTGATCGGCGCCGCGACCCTGCTCCTGCCCGTCCTGGGACGCTCGGACGCCGGCGCGGTGGTGCTGCTGGCCGTCTGGGGCGTTGCCTACGGTGCCGTCCCGGTCTGCTCGCAGACGTGGTTCTCCAAGGCCGCCCCCGACTCCCCCGAGGCGTCCTCCGTCCTCTTCACCGCCTCCTTCCAGGCCACCATCTCCATCGGCGCCCTGGCGGGAGGGGCCGTCCTCGACCGTTCCTCGCCCTCGACGGTGATGGCGGTGGGCGGGCCGGTAGCCATGCTGATGGTCCTCGCGGCATGGGCTCACCGGGCGAAGGGGTACACCTGGCCGAAGCCCTCCGAACCACTACGTGACCGGGGAAGGCCGTCCGCTCGGTCGGCGGGAGTCCGAGGCGGGGTCAGCGACAGTCGTTGAGCCAGTCGCCCGGGATCACGTCACGTACACGGTCGATGGCTTCCGGCGTCCGACCACGGGCCAGGATGGCCGCGCCGTCGTCATCGCGGACGAGCACGTCCTGCCCCAGGAACCACCGGGTATCCCCGCCCAGGGGATATGCGGGGAACGGTAGTCGGACGAAGTTCGTCTCCACCAGTTCGAGGCCGTCGTCGTCCAGGTCGAGAAAGTCGCACAGCGTTTCATCGGCCTGCAGGGACTCGGAGAGAACAATCTCGACGAAACACAGGGAGAGACGCTCCAGCCACTCCTCCCAGCGCTCGGCGCTCTTGTCGGCAAGGTCGAGCCGGACGAACACCGCGGGATCGTCGTCCTGGAGGCTGTCGAGGAGGATGCCCCAGGACGCGGCTCCCTGGTTCTCGTGACGGAAGACCAGGGCCTCCTCGGCATCATCGACATGGAGTTCTGCCGGGCCGAGCAGCACATCGTGGTTGCTGGTGAGATCCCGCCGACGCCCGAACAGCACGTACGCCTCACGCAACGCCGGCGACAGCGGGAGACCCAGCCTCGCCTCGGCAGCGTCGAGATCGGCTTCCGTCCATCCATCACCGCTGCCCACAGCGGCGCCGGCCCAGTGCGCGGCGAAGCCCTGGATGAAAGCCCAGGCGGCACTGCGGCCCTCCACGCCCTTGGCAAGCGACGCGACAAGATCGAACTCTTGTGTCATGCCAGGACGGTACCCGTCCCGCCCGCCGACCGTCTCCGCACCCCGACAGCCGACCAGGCATTGCTGGAATCAGCCACACAGCAGGGACCGGCAAGGACCTGCCGAAGCGTCACTTCCGGCTGTCGGGCGACAAGGCACACACCGTCGGGGACCCATGCGTCCAGCGTGAGGTCACCCCGCGCGGTGGATGCCTGTCGGCGATCAGGAGCGGGACGGCACGTGCTGTTCGAGGCCGCCGAGGATGAGGGCGAGGCCCGCCTCGAACGCCGCCTCATGGTCGAGTACAGGGACGTCGTCCGGTAGACCCCCGGCCTTTGGCGCGTCGGCCTCGGCCTGCTCCTCCAGTACGCATCCCACGGTGAAGCGGCCGGCGGCCAGCATCGCCATTTGCGCCTGCTGCTCGGGCACGCCGGAGGCGACCAGGAAGGCCATCTTGCGGCGGATTCGGTCGAGGTCGCCGGCCGGCGTGCTGCCGGCATGCAGACGGGCCCCGTCGCGGCGCATCAGCAGGGTGCGGCGGAAGCTGCGGGAGTTGTCGAGGAACCAGCTCCGCCAGTCGTCCTCGGGTTCCGGCAGGGCGGCATGGGTGTGCGGGGCCATGGCCGCCTCCGCCATGGCGGCCAGCAGGTCCTTCTTGGTCTTGAAGTGGTAGTAGAGCGACGGCTGCTCGACGCCCAGGCGCTTGGCCAGCCGCCGGGTGCTGACAGTTTCCAGGCCCACGTCGTCCAGCAGGTCCAGTGCCTCTGTGACGACGGTCTCGCGGTTCATCTTGGTCACGTTGACATTCTATCGGTGATAGAAGAATCTGGGAAAGAATCAATCACCGATAGATTTTGGAGCGGGGTCATGATGAACGTGATCGCGAAGCGTTCGCTGCGGATCCTGGTGGCGGGCGGCGGCGTCGCGGGGCAGGCGCTGGCCTTCTGGCTCACCCGCGGCGGCCACGCCGTGACGGTCGTCGAGCGGTTCCCGGCGCTGCGCGACTCGGGGGCGCAGGTGGACCTGCGCGGGCAGGGCATCGACGCGGTGGAGCGGATGGGGCTGCTGCAGGAGGTGCGCAGTCAGCTGGTGGACGAGGCGGGCGTGGCGTTCATCGACTCCCGCGGGAAGCCGAAAGCGACGATCATGGCCAACACCTCCGGCAAGGGCCGCCAGGCCCTGACCTCGGAGTACGAAATCATGCGCGGTGACCTGGTGCGCATCCTGCACGCGGCGACGAAGGACGATGCCGCATACGTCTTCGGCAAGAGCGTCGACGGCTTCGATCAGCACGCGGACAAGGTCACCGCGCACTTCTCGGACGGGACGTCGGATGAGTACGACCTGCTGATCGGCGCCGACGGGCAGAGCTCGCGCACCCGCCGCGCGCTGCTGCCCGAGGACTTCGACCCGTACTGGCGCGTGGGCATCCACATGGCGTACTGGTTCGTGCCGCGCATCGCCTCCGACACCAACATCCGCGACACCTACATGGTTCCGGGCGGCCGGCAGATCATGCGGCGCAGCCACAACGCGACCGAGACGCAGGTGTACTTCGTCATGCGCGAGGAGTCGGCGGAAGCCTCCGCGATCCACCGCGCCGAGATCGAGCAGCAGCGGACGTTCTGGGCCGAACGGTTCAGGGACGCAGGCTGGCAGACCGAGCGGTTCGTCCGGGGCATGCAGGACAGCCCGTTCTTCTACTCCCAGGAGATCGTCCAGGTACGTATCGACAGTTGGTCCAAGGGCCGGGTGGCCCTGGCCGGGGACGCCGCACACTGCGCCTCCCCCTACAGCGGTATGGGGATTTCCGGCGGACTGGTCGGCGCCTACGTCCTGGCCGGGGAGATCAACAGCAGCCCGAGCGACCTGCCGGCCGCGCTGGCCAACTACGAACGTGTCCTGCGCCCGTTCGTCGACCAGATCCAGGGCGAGGTCAACCCGCACATCCTGCGGGTGGGTATGCCCTCGACCAGGCATGCCATAGCCGCGTTCCAGAACCTCACCGCACTGGCCTGCTTCCTGCACATCCCCGACCTGGTGATGCGCATGTCCAAGGAGGACCGCGGCGGCGACTGGCAGCTTCCCGCCTACGTCAACGCCGTCTGACCCCTCACAACGAGCGTGAAGGCAGGGCCCGTCGGCCGCGGAGGCGGGCCCTGTCCGTCGCGGGCGCCGGCCTCACCGGCGCGCCCGGACCACCCCCAGGTGAAGCTCCCATTCCACTTCTCGCACGGTGCGTCACCTCGGGACACCAAGCGTCATGACGCGGTCAGAACCGTTGACAAATCTTTAACCTGACAGAAATCTGTCTCCACGTAGCCGCAAAAGATTGACTAGTTCACTCAAAAAATTATCACCCTCCTTCTTGGACGAACCGCCCCGCCTCCACTCCCCGCCCCTCACCGAACAGAGGACAGCATGAGACGGAAGTCATCCGTCCGACGGCTGGTCACCGGGCTGCTCGCAGCCTGTCTGATCCCCCTCGGACTCCCCGCCACAGCGCACGCCGCCGCGCCCCCGGCCGCCGCCGCCGGGCCCAACCTCGCCCTGGGCCGCCCGGCCACCGCAAGCGGTGCCAACGGCGAGTACGGCGCGGGCAACGTCACCGACGGGAACCAGGCCAGCTACTGGGAGGGCCCCGCCGGCTCATTCCCGCAGTGGGTCCGTGTCGACCTCGGCACCAAGACGTCCGTCGACGAGGTGACCCTCAAGCTCCCCACGACGTGGGAGGCGCGCGACGAGACCCTCACCGTGCAGGGCAGCACCGACGGCGACACCTGGAGCACCCTTTCCGGCTCCGCCAAGCGCACCTTCACCCCCGCCGCCGCCGGCGCCGTGACCCTCGGGTTCAACGCCGCCGACGTCCGGTACGTCCGGGTGCAGGTCACCGCCAACAGCGGCTGGCAGGCCGCGCAGCTCTCGGAGCTGGAGGTCCGCGGTGCGGGCGGCGGAAGCGACCCGGGTGACCCCGGCACCCCGCCCACCGGTACCAACCTCGCCAAGGGCAAGCCCGTCGAGGCCAACGGCTACGTCCACACCTTCATCCCGGCCAACGCCAACGATGGGGACGTGAACACCTACTGGGAGTCCGCCGGACTGCCGGGGCAGCTCACCGTGAAGCTCGGCGCCGACGCGGACCTCTCCGCCGTCGTCGTCAAGCTCAACCCCGACACCGCGTGGGGCGCGCGGACGCAGGCGATCGAGGTGAGCGGCCGCGGCCAGAGCGCCTCCGCCTTCACCACGCTCAAGGCGCGCGCCAACTACGACTTCAGCCCGGCCGGGAACAAGAACACCGTGACCATTCCGGTCTCCGGCCGCGCTGCCGACCTCCGGCTCGCGCTCAGCGCCAACTCCGGTGCACCCGGGGGCCAGATCGCCGAGGTCGAGGTTGTCGGCACCGCCGCGCCCAACCCCGACCTCACGCTGACCGACCTGAGCTGGACGCCCAGCTCCCCGTCCGAGAAGGACGCGGTGAGCGTCAAGGCCACCGTCCGCAACGCCGGCACGGCCACCTCCCCGGCCACCACCGTCGCTGTCAGTCTGGACGGCACGGCAGCGGGCACCGCCGCCGTCGGCACTCTCGCCGCCGGCGCCTCGGCGACCGTCACGGTGGACACCGGCAAGCACCCGCAGGGCTCCTACGCGGTCTCCGCCGTGGTGGACCCGAACAACACCGTCGTCGAGCAGGACGACAGCAACAACAGCCGGGCGGGCGCCACGCCGCTCGTCGTCGCGCAGAGCCCCGGCCCCGACCTCCAGGTCACCGGCATCGCCACCAACCCGGACAGCCCGGCGAGCGGGGCGAGCGTCAGCTTCACCGTCACCGTGAAAAACCGCGGCACGAGCGCCGTCGCGGCCGGCACCGTCACCCGGCTGACGGCCGGGACGACCACGCTCAACGGCACCACCCCCGCCGTCGCTGCGGGCGCCTCGGTCCAGGTGCCGATCTCCGGTAGCTGGACGGCGACCGACGGCGGCGCGACGCTCACCGCGAGCGCCGACGCGACGAACACCGTCGCCGAGACCGACGAGAACAACAACACCTTCGCCCGCTCGATCGTCGTGGGCCGGGGCGCCGCGGTGCCGTACACCGAGTACGAGGCCGAGAACGGCACGTACACCGGCAAGCTCCTCACCACCGACGCCAAGCGCACCTTCGGGCACACCAACTTCGCCACCGAGTCCAGCGGGCGCAAGTCGGTGCGGCTCGACAACACCGGTGAGTACGTCGAGTTCACCTCGACCAACCCCACAAACTCGATCGTGGTGCGCAACTCCATCCCGGACGCCGCGGGGGGCGGCGGGCAGTCCGCGACGCTCAGCCTCTACGCGGACGGGAAGTTCGTCCGCAAGCTCGACCTCTCCTCGAAGCACTCGTGGCTCTACGGCTCGACCGACGACCCCGAGGGCCTGACCAACACCCCCGGCGGGGACGCGCGACGTCTCTTCGACGAGTCGAACGCGCTGCTCGCCCAGACCTATCCGGTGGGCACCAAGTTCCGTCTGCAGCGCGATGCGGGGGACTCCGCGGCCTTCTACATCGTGGACCTGGTCGACCTGGAGCAGGTCGCCCCGGCGAAGACGAAGCCCTCCGAGTGCACCTCGATCACCGAGTACGGCGCCGTCCCCAACGACGGCATCGACGACACCGACGCCCTCCAGCGCGCCGTCATGGCGGACCAGGCCGGTCAGATCTCCTGCGTCTGGATCCCGGCCGGCCAGTGGCGCCAGGAGCAGAAGATCCTCACCCCCGACCCGCAGCACCGCGGCCAGTACAACCAGGTCGGCATCAAGAACGTGAAGATCGTGGGCGCCGGCATGTGGTACTCGCAGCTCTACACCCTCACTCAGCCGCAGGACGCCGGCGGCATCAACCACCCGCACGAGGGCAACTTCGGCTTCGACATCGACGACAACACGCAGATCTCCGACCTCGCCATCTTCGGCTCCGGACGGATCCGCGGCGGCGACGGCAACGCGGAGGGCGGCGTCGGCATCAACGGGCGTCTGGGGAAGAACACCAAGATCTCCAACGTGTGGATCGAGCACGCCAACGTCGGTGTCTGGGTCGGCCGCGACTACTCCAACATCCCCGAGTTGTGGGGGCCGGGCGACGGCCTGGAGTTCACCGGGATGCGGATCCGCGACACGTACGCGGACGGCATCAACTTCACCAACGGCACCCATAACTCGACCGTCTACAACTCGTCCTTCCGCAACACCGGCGACGACTCACTCGCCGTCTGGTCGAGCAAGTACGTCAAGGACACCTCGGTCGACGTCGGCTCCAACAACCACTTCCGCAACAACACGATTCAACTGCCCTGGCGGGCCAACGGAATCGCGGTCTACGGCGGCTTCGGGAACACCATCGAGAACAACGTCGTCTCCGACACGATGAACTACCCGGGCATCATGCTCGCCACCGACCACGACCCGATCCCCTTCAGCGGTCAGACGCTCATCGCGGGCAACACCCTGAACCGTACCGGCGGGGCGTTCTGGAACGAGGACCAGGAGTTCGGCGCCATCACGCTCTTCGCGCAGGCGACCAACATCCCCGGCGTCACCATCCGGGACACCGACATCTTCGACTCGACGTACGACGGCATCCAGTTCAAGACGGGCGGCGGCCAGTACACCGGGACGAAGATCTCCGACGTACGCATCGACAAGTCGAACAACGGCTCGGGCATCCTCGCGATGAGCGGTGCCCGCGGCGACGCGACCCTCTCCAACGTGATGATCTCGAACTCGCGCGACGGTGACCTGCTCGTCGAGCCGGGCTCGCAGTTCACCTTCACGGGCAGCCCCACGAAGGGAGCCGCCAAGCGCTGATCCGACACGTGCGGGCGGACCCGCCCGCGTCTCCTCCGGGGGACGCGGGCGGGGCCTTTGCGCCGCGGGCGCACGGGCGCTCCGCCACCTGACAGGTCAGTGGTGCCCGGCACCCCTGCCGAGGGTCTTCAGGAGCGCTTGTGCCATGACCTCCTCGCCCTTCGCGTTGGGATGGGCCGGAGCGGCGGGCGCCGCGGGGCGCAGCGGCTCGATCCACCGGTCGGCGGGTGCCTTGCACATGTCGTGGCCCACCGTCGGTCCGTATGTGTCCACGTAGTCGGCCCGGTTCAGCAGCGCGACCGCGCGCAGCATCAGGTTGAGGCGCTTCTCCGTGTCCCGCAGGTACGGGAAGTCCTTCGCGGCGAACGGGACGTCGGGGTAGCAGCCGCTGCCGTCGTCAGGGAGGAGGTCCGGGTAGCCGACGACGACCACGCGTGCGTGGGGGGCCTTGTTGTGCACCTCCCGCAGTACGCGGGCGACCTTGGGCGCTGTCTGGAGGATCTTCAGCGACAACTGGTCGTAGCCCGCGGCCCTGTAGTACTGCTGACAGGGGTTGCCGGCGAGGTCCTTGGCGCTGAGGCCGGCGCAGGTGCTGATGATGGAGCCGAAGCCGACGTCGTTGCCGCCGATCTGCACGGTCACGAGGTCCGTGCCGGGTTTCACCGAGTCCAGTTGAGGTCCGTTGGTGCCCTGCGCCTGCCACATCTCGGCGGTCGTCGCACCGCCGCAGCTCACGTCGGTGAACGAGGTGGCGTGGCGCTCGCGCGCGGTGATCGACGGATAGTTGTGGTCGGAGCGGGCACAGTTGGCGTCGACCTGAGTGGGTATCAGAGGGCCGGACGTATAGGAGTCGCCCAGCGCCACGTAGGTGGACCGGGGTGTCCCGTGTGTCTCCCGCGGCGCGGCCGAGGCCGTGCCGGTGAGGCCGACGGTGAGCACGCAGGTGCTCAGTGCGGCCAGTGTGATGGCGGTGCGTCGCCTCGATACGGCCTCGCCCGGACGCTTCCGATGCATCATGGTGCCCTCCCCAGAATTCCGGCAGTCCGCGGACAGGCAACGTTGGCCGAGGCGCACAGGACGTCAGAAGGCACCCGGCCGCACGTACCCAGCGGACCCGACCTCGTCTGTATACCGGCCAGTAGGCCGTGAGACCAGTGATCGGACGAACTGCGCTCCGGCGAAGCTCAGGCGCCGGCGCCGCCGTCGACCGGCACGATGGCCCCCGTCACCCACGATGCGCGGTCGCTGAGCAGCCATGCGGCCACCTCGGCGACCTCACGGGGCTCGGCCATCCGGCCGAGCGCGGTCGACGTGCTGATGCGCTCCACGATGCCGGGGGTTGCCGCTTCCCACGTGTCGATCATCTCCGTGGCGGTGCCGCCCGGTGTGATGCCGTTCACCCGGATGCGGTCCCCGGCCCAGCTCACCGCGGCGGTCTCGGTGAGGCTGTTCAGCGCGCGCTTCATGGCGCCGTATGCCGGGAGGGCGGGGTTCGCGCGGCGGCTGCCGATGCTCGACGTGTTGACGATCGCCCCGCCGCCGTCGCGGCGCATGAGTGCGGCCTCGGCGTTCATGGCGGTCCAGTGAGAGCGGAAGTTGACGACGAACTGCCGGTCGATGTCCTCGTCGCTCGTCGTGTCGAGCGGGCCGGGCTGCTGGATCGCCGCGCCGTTGTTGAAGGCGCCGTCGAGCCGGCCGTGCAGTGCTTCGACGCGGTCGACGGCGGCCCGGACGCTCGCGGGGTCGGCGAGGTCCAGGGGGACGGCATCGGCGACTCCGCCGTCAGCGCGGATCTCCGTCACGACGCGGTCGAGGGCGTCGGCGGTCCGGGCGGCCAGCACGACGGCAGCGCCTTCGGCGGCGAAGAGCCGGGCCGCGGCCGCCCCGATGCCGCGACTGGCACCGGTGATGAACACGACCTTGCCGGTGAGCAGGCCGATGGGCGTGCTGGTGATGTGGTGCGTGGAGTTCGTGTCGTTCGTCATGGTGACAGCGTCCGGCCGGCCGCCGGGCGGATACAGGCACAAGCTGTACCAGGCAACCTTCCCCGTGCGGCGTGCAGACTTGAGGTATGGACAAGAAGGA
The DNA here is from genome assembly GCF_008042035.1 of Streptomyces sp. col6. GTDB lineage: Bacteria > Actinomycetota > Actinomycetes > Streptomycetales > Streptomycetaceae > Streptomyces. The sequence goes on along the minus strand of NZ_RDBL01000009.1, from coordinate 96,331 downwards.
ACTCGGGGCATTCCTCCGCAGCCACCGCGAGCGGCTCCGCCCGGAGGACGCCGGCCTCCCCTCCGGGCCGCGGCGCCGGACGCCGGGTCTTCGGCGCGAGGAGGTGGCGGTCCTCGCGCACATCTCCACCGAGTACTACGTTCGCCTGGAGCAGGGCAGGGCGCCGCGGCCGTCGGGCGAGGTCCTTGCCGGGATCGCGGCGGCCCTGCGGCTCACGGACACCGAGTCCGACCACCTCCACGTCCTGGCCGGTACCGCGCCGAGCCGTACGGGACTGCACCGGCGCGATGTCCGTCCAAGCATCCTCGCGCTCATCGAGCGGCTGCCTCAGACGGCCGCCTTCGTGGTCTCCGCCGCGTACGACGTGCTCGCGTGGAACAGCCTCGCGGCCGCGCTCATGGAGGACTTCTCCGAGCTCTCCCCCAGGGACCGCAACCTCGCACGGTGGGCGTTCCTCGGCACCACGGAGACCGGTGCGCAGTTGCAGGGAACCTCCCACGGGGCGGACTTCCGGCTGCACGTCGTCATGGGACTGCGGTCCGCCCTCGCCCGCTACCCGTCGGATCCCGTGCTGCGGGGGCTCGTCGACGAGCTGTACGAGGGCTGCCCCGAGTTCGCCCGGCTCTGGGAGCTGCACGACGTCCGGGCCGCGCCGACGCTCACGAAGACCTTCCGGCATCCGGTCGTCGGGGAGATCACCGTCGACTGCGACTCACTCGTCCTCGACGACCGGGACCAGCGCCTCGTTCTCTACTCCGCACCGGCCCGATCCCCCGACGCCGAGGCCCTGGCGCTGCTGAACGTACTCGGGGCGCAGGCCGGCGAGTTCCTGCGGTAGGGCCGCGGCCTGCTGAGACCGGCGACCGCAACCGTGCGCTGCGTACGGGGAAACCCGGCGGCGCCCGCCGACCGCCTCAACTCTCCTCTACCGCGTCGTCGGTTGCGAGACGACGCCGCCCTCCGAGACCCATCGGGAATGCGCCGACGGGATGCTACCGGTCAGAGGCGTCCGGGGTGGTGAACAGGTCCTGGAGGGTCTGGGTCGCCAGGTTGAGCAGCCAGCTGTGGGCGGGGTCGTTGTCGTAACGCTGGTGCCAGAGGAGATAGAGAGGTACGGGCGGCAGTTCGAACGGCAGTGGCAGCGTGGTCAGGCCCAGCTGCTCGCGAGCGGAGCGGGTCACCGCGTCGGGGAGGGTGACCACGACGTCGGCGTCACGAGCGAGCTGCAGCGCGGTGTCCGTCGCGGGGGCGGAGACGATGACACGGCGCTCGTGGCCGAGGGTGGCGACGACCTCGTCGACCCGGTCGTGCAGGCTTCCACGCCGGGAGACGGTCACGTGATCGGCTGCCGCGTACCTCTCGACGGTCACCGGTCCTTCGGTGAGCGGGTGGCCCGCCCGGACTGCGAGGATGATCCTGTCCTGGCCGATGAGTCGGTGGCGGATGTCGGGCTGAGACGGCGGAACGGCGCTGGAAGCCACATCGACCTCCCCGCGACGCAGCTCAGGGGTGTCGTGGCCGGGCTCGACCGTGAGACGCATCTTCACCCCCGGGGCCTGGCGGTGCACCGCGGCGACAAGGGCGGTCCCGCAGGCGGTGGTGAGGGCGTCGTGCCAGCGGACGGTGAACACCCGCTCCAGTCCTGCCAGGTCGAGGTCAGTATGGGCGGACAGCAACTGGTGGGCCTGCTGGACCAGGGTGTGGACCTCGGTGCGCATGGCCAGCGCACGCGGGGTGGGCGTCATGTGGCGCCCGGTTCGGACCAGGATCTGGTCCCCGGTGGCCCTGCGGATACGGCCCAGCGAGCGGCTCATCGCCGGCGCGGTGACATGGAGCCGGTCCGCGGCTCCGGCCACGCTGCCCTCCTCCAGCAGCGCGTCCAGGGCGGTGAGCAGATTCAAATCCAATTGCATGACAGTAACCATACAAGCGAGCCCCATGCACTAATTGTTAATGATGGCGCCATCTGCTTTCGAGACGCGGAACCGAGGGGAGCACTGCACCGCTGACCACTAGAGCGAGCACCGCAGGGTGGTGGGGTCGGTTTCGCCCTTGCGGGGCTGTGATCGCAGGTGAAAACCGATGGACACAGGCACTTGCGCCTTCTAGCCTCACCGAGGTTCGAGTCCCGCACGTCCGGATGAGGTGCATTTGATGACGGTCCAGGCAACGGCGGCCCTGGTCACCAGGCCGTTCCCCGCTCATGTCATGACCTCATCGGACGTAAGGACTCCCAAGAGTGGATCTTCCACGTAGTTTCACCATCCGCGAGAGCAGCCACCGTATCCACAACCCGTTCACCAGCGAGAAGCTGGCTGCCCTGGGGCAGGCCCTGCAGTTGGCCCCCGGGACACGCGTGCTCGACCTCGCCAGCGGGTCGGGCGAAATGCTGTGCACCTGGGCGCACGCCCACGGCATCATCGGGACCGGCGTGGACATCAGCACCGAGTTCACGGCCGGGGCCCGCACCCGGGCCCACGAGCTCGGCGTTGCCAGTCAGGTGGACTTCGTTCACGGCGATGCGTCCGGCTATGTCGCGGACGAACCCGTCGAACTCGCCGCCTGCGTCGGTGCGACCTGGATCGGCAACGGAGTGGCCGGCACGATCGATCTGCTGCGGCGCAGCCTCCGCCCCGGCGGCACCCTGCTGATCGGCGAACCGTACTGGCGTCAGGATCCCCCGGATCAGCACACCGTCGAAGCGTGCCATGCCGGTGGCAAGGATGACTTCCGACTGCTGCCCGAGCTGATCGAGCAGTTCGGCGCGCTGGATTACGACGTCGTCGAGATGATGCTTGCCGACCAGGACAGCTGGGATCGGTATCGGGCCGCGCAGTGGCTCAACATCCGACGCTGGCTCGACCGGAATCCCGATGACGAGTTGGCCCCCGAGTTGAGAGCCGAGCTCTCCGAGGAACCGGCCCGCTATGCCAGGTACCAGCGTGAGTACCTCGGGTGGGGGGTCTTCGTCCTCATCGGCCGCTGACGGTCACGTCGAATCGGGGCCGCCGGCATGCCTGGCGGCCCCTGCCTCGGCAGCCCCGGCGTACAACGGGAGTCGCGGTGTCAGTGCAGGACGCTGACTGCGCGTGCGATGACGAGGAGCGACGTCGTCAGTGCCGCGATGCTCTCCACGCTCATCAGCAGCTTGGCACGGCTGGAGAGTGGCATGGTGTCGGTGGGGCTGAAGGCGGTGGAGTTTGTCACGGAGATGTACAGGTAGTCCACGAGAGTGGGCACCCAGTCGGAGGAACCGCTCGCGCCGTCGGCGACCTCTTGGACCGCGTCACCGTTCTCGTCCTGGGAGAACCGGAAGTCCGCCAGGGGCAGCTCGTTCCGGGGCGCTTGTGTCCGGGCGACGGGGCCGCCGCGGTCCAGTTCCCAGAAGGCCAGCCCGAACACGATGATGTTCGTCAGCCACACCTGCAACGCGGCCGTGAGCAGCGCGGGGCCGTCCTTGATCCCGGCATGGATCAGTTCGTGGACCAGGATGCCCAGTGCGGTCATGTTGCTTGCCGCGATCACGAAGACGAGGGTCAGGGACAGGACACGGAACGTTCGGGTCTGGCGAGTCAGCCGTCGGGGGTTGATCGCCACCAGGGGTACGAGGAGCAGCAGTTCCAGGCCGGGCAGTACGTACCGCGGGGCGACCAGCAACTGCTGCGGGAGAGCCAGGTAGAGAACGATCGCCACGAGCGTCGCCACGACGGCAGGCAGTCGCGCCTCACCTCGCCGCTCATGACGCGGATGCCTGAACCTCGCCTGTGCCCGGCTCCTCGTCATACGTTCCTCCGTCCGACATGACTGGGCTGTGATCAGTTCCCTGCCCCGGATCCGCCTCATCGTGCGCGTCGTCGGAACGCCGGTGGGTGAGCTTGCGACCGAGGTGCACCGGACCGGCCGCGGAGTCGGCGTCTGTACGCGCCTGAGACGTGTGTGACGACCGAGGAGTGCGGTGCGGAGAAGCGGGTACGAGGGCACGGCCCCCGGCCAGTTGTTCGGGTGAAACAAGGACGGTTCTTTGATGCTGATGGCCCACCCCGCGGTGCTGCGGAACCTGATCGACCAGTACGAGGCCCTTGCCGCCGTGGACGCCTCCCGTGCGCACAGCGCACAGGTGCGTCGGCGCATGAGTGACGTCGCCTACACGTTGTGCGTATCCACCGGCACCCGTGACATCGACGCGGCGCTGATCGCGGCCCGGCACCAGCTGCCCGGGGCCCGCCCGCTGGACGACTCGGTCCTGGACCCGGGCTGAGCCGCCGGCCTCCGCCCGCCCTGATCGAACGCATCGACCACACCGACGAATCCAGCAGGAGCGGGAACGGGGCCCCGAGCGGCCGAAGGCCGGCACACCATTCCGCGGGTGCGCCGGCCCGCCTGGGGGCGGGGCCGGCGCCGTGTGCGTTACGGGCGCGGCATCTCCGTGGTGACCTGCTCGTACCGGACGAGACGAGGGGTAAAGGAATACGAGGGATGTCTCGCCTGAAGACGTGCCGTGGCATCGTCGAGATACGCCCACATATCGGCGAGGTCTGCACCGACGCCGAACGTAGCGTCGTTCAGCACCTCCATGTCGGGACTCGAGATGTATGCCACGTACTTGAGGGTCTGACTGCCACTGGCCATTAGTGTCCCGGCTTCCTTCGAGGTGCTCTGTGGTGTGTGCCCGTCCTCGCCACCCCCGGTATCGGCGGCCTGAGCGGTTCCGGTTGTCGTGAGAAGTGTCGATGTGGCAGCTACGCCGGTGGCGCCCAGGAGCGCTCTCCGGGAAATGTCTGGCACAGTCCTCCCCCTATTCCGATGGCCCTTCCTACGAGGGCTCGCGGCTGACGCTACAGCCAAGACTTCGCAGTGAAAGGAACATTGCGGTGAATCGGATCCCGGTTCCGGAAGCTCTGCCGACAGGCAGTGCACGTCCCGTCGCGGTCGGCGCACCGCACTGCCGAGCATGGACGCCGCAGCCCGTTCGCGGCATGCTCTTCAACCATGTCGAAGAGTGACCCGGCCCAGCCGCCGCCCGTACACGAGCAGGCGGGTGTCGACCATGTGACGAAGCGGCAGGATCCCGCACCCGACGCGGAACTGCGCCGTCTCGGCCGCACGTTGCTTGCGCAGGTACGGAGCATCGCCGCGCACGTCACCGAGACGGTGATCCCCGACTCCGCGCTGCCCGACGCACCCCAGGTCGCCGAGTGGACCGATCCGCCGGGCCATCGGCTTGCGCTGCGGGCGCAGACCGGCCTCGGCACCGGGATCTCTGCCGACGAGGCCGTTCGCCGCGCCGTCGAGGCCTTCACCACCGGTGGCTTCGACATCGTCGAGGAACGCCGTGCCGGTAGGGTCGCGGCGCGTGTTGTGGTGAGCGGGAGCCGTGCCGGGTTCCGGATCGATGTCCGCGTCTGGCCCTCCACCGGCGATGTCGTCTATGCCGGCGTCACACCCACGGTGACCCTGTCGGCCCCGCGAGCACCGGAGCGCCCCGACCCCGTACACACGGCGGAAACCGTCGAACCGGGTCATGCGCTCTGTTACGAGTGCAACGGGCTCGGCTGGTGCCCGGCCTGTGGTGGCCTCACCTGGGTACTGGACGGCGCCGGCCTGAGGAAGGTGTGCACGGAATGCCGGAAGCAGCGAGTATGCCCTGTCTGTCGCGGCGCCGGTCAGCTGCAGATCGCCCGGCTCCGCCGGGCCGAACAGGCTTTCTACGCCGAGCTCACCGATCCGCTGCCGAGAGAGGGCGAGGCGTGACGACGCCCCTGCGGCTCCCGCGCACGAACGCCGAGGCCCGCCCCTCCGAGGCATGCAGGAGGGGCGTGGGCGTGACGGGGCTGCATCGCGCCCCCAGGGGGAGGGCGACATCGGACAGGAGCGGGATGGTGCGCGCAGTCCGGGGCATAGGAGTGGTCCACTTCGCAGACAGCCCCGAGGAGGGATCCGCGTGGACCTTTACAGCGTCATGTGTGTGAGTGACCGGAACAAAGCGCGCGCGTGGTACCAAGCGCTCCTCGGCCGCCCAGCCGACGAGATCATCGGTGAGGAGTACCTGTGGCAGCTCGGCGAATGCGCATGGCTCGTCGTCGACGATCGGAGCATGCGCGCCGAGCGAGTGGGCGGAGCCATGATCACGCTCGGTGTGGAGGACCTGGACGACATTCTGGCGCGTCTCGCGGCACACGGGATCAGCCACGAGCCACTTGAGACATACAGCAACGGCGTGCGCCATGCCGTCGTGACCGACCCCGATGGAAACAGCGTGTCGCTCGCCCAAGCGCCTGATCAGTGACCGTTCTCAGTACTCCCGCTCCGGGGTGAGGGCCGCTTGGGTGATTGACGCTACTTGCGTGGACGGGGCCACAACCGACCCCATTGGCTCACGAACCGGGTCCTGGCACCCAACCCGCCCTTCGCCACGAGACCGGCCTGCCCGACACCTGCTTCGACACCATCCGGGAAACCCTCCCGCGCAGTCGTCCGCAACGCCACAGGGCCAGGCGCGACGTCAGCCCCGCCGCCTTCCGGTAGGTGAAGGTACTTTCTACGAGATGGGGAAGCTTGGTGCCTCGAAAAAGAACAGGTGAGGAATGAACAGCATGGAGAAACAGTCCGAAGAATCCGACATTGTCATTGCGCCGATGACCATTCGGCACCTGCCTGATGTCTTTGAGTTGGGCCATAAAGCCTTTGATACCGAAGTCAAGCCCTACACCAGCTGGTCGTTGTCTGCCGCGGCCGTACACATCGACGCTGCGCATCCCGCGTGCTTCGTAGCCCTGAGGGGAAGTGAGCTGTGTGGTTTTGTACTCGGCTCCATGACTTTCGAGCAGCGCGCAGACTGGGGATACCTGGAATGGATCGCCGTCGATTCTGCCGTACGAGGTCGAGGCGTGGCCGGCCGACTGGTGGCGGTGTGCCGTGACCACCTCATGGCTCAGGGAGCGGACGCCGTCATTACCGATGTGGAGGCACGCAACGAAGCCTCGCTGGCGTTGATGCGCCGCCATGGCTTCACAGTCGGGGCCACGGTCAATCTGCTCGCATACGCGCGTGAAACCGCAGTTGAGCGGCCTCCCTCCCTGGGCGCCGGGAGAAACAGCGATGCCCCTCACTCGGAGCAGTAGAGCTCGCTCGGCATTCGTCCCGGGTTCCGGAAGAAGCGGTCTTCCCGCAGCAGGCGTACCGCGTCACCGACCTGAAGATCGGCGGTGCCCTCTCCGCGTCGGGATGGCAGCGCTCGCGCATGGCCATCCGGCGTAACTTCGCGCCCTGTCACCGCGACTCGCCCACGGCACAGCGTAAGCAAAGCGCCTGAGGGTATGGCGATCCTCATGAACGAGGACGAGAAGCCGGAGCTACTGCGTGGCCTGAGTGTGGACGACAGGCGGCCCGAGCGCCCGGTGCTGCTCGATGGTGCCGGTGAGGACATTCAGACGTGGCGAGACAACTATCCCTACGACCGCAGGATGCGGCGCAAGGAATACGAACGAACCAAGCGCGTGCTGCAGATCGAGTTGCTCAAACTACAACGGTGGGCACAGGAGTCGGGGGCCCGGATCGCCGTGCTCTTCGAGGGGCGCGACGCGGCCGGTAAAGGGGGCACGATCCAGCGCTTCAGTGAGCGGCTCAACCCTCGTACGGCGCGGATCGTCGCACTGGACAAACCGTCCGAGCGCGAAGCGGGGCAGTGGTACTTCCAGCGGTACGTGCCACATCTCCCCTCACGCGGAGAAATCGTGTTCTTCGACCGCTCCTGGTACAACCGCGCCGGCGTGGAAAAGGTGATGGGCTTCTGCACCGAGGACGAGTACGAGCGGTTTCTGCGTCAGTGCCCGACCTTCGAGGAAATGCTGGTGGACGACGGCATCACGCTGGTGAAGTTCTGGTTCTCGGTTTCGCGGGCGGAGCAGCGCACCCGCTTCGCGATTCGCCAGGTGGATCCCGTACGGCGGTGGAAGCTGTCGCCGACCGACGTCGCGTCCCTGGACTTGTGGGACGCGTACACGGCGGCCAAGGTCGCGATGTTCCGCGCCACCGACACCGCCTGCGCCCACTGGACCGTCGTGAAGAACAACGACAAACGGCGCGGCCGCCTGGAAGCGATGCGCAGCCTCCTGTGGCGCGTCCCCTATGACAACAAGGACCCCGAGGCCATCGGCGAGCCCGATCCTTTGATCGTCGGTGCGGCCGAGACGCTCATGGAACGCGGCGAGGACCCCTCACACCTCTCCCCCACCCCACTCGCGGAGAGACAGGACGGCCCCGGCAACCACCCCTCCGCCTGACGGATGCAGCCCATTGCTTTCCTAGGACCTCTAGGTTAAACCTAGAGGTCCTAGGTTTCAGGTCGGGTCCACCGCTCCGCGACGGGCGGCACCCGAGTGGCCTGTGCCGTCTATCGAGAAGGAGAACTCCCATGAGCGGCCCGACCATCGGCAGCCTTCGGGTACCCGGCGCGACCCTGCATTTCGAGGTACGCGGCCGCGGACCGCTCCTCCTGCTGATTCCCGGCGGGACGGGCGGCGCGGCCTCGTTCGACGGCGTCGCCGACCGTCTGGCCACGGCATACACCGTCGCCGCCTACGACCCGCGCGGGATCTCTCGCAGTCCGTTGGACGCCCCCGGTGCCGCGCAGTCCGTGGCCGAGCACGCCGATGACGCGCTCCGGCTGCTGGAGCTGCTGACTCCCGGTGAGCCGGCGCGGGTGTTCGGCGCCAGCTCGGGCGGGATTGCCGCACTCCAGCTGCTCGCCGCCCACCCCGGTCGCCTCGCGCGCGTCGTGGCGCACGAGCCGCCGGTCGTGGAGGTTCTGTCGGATGCCATCGAGCACCGAGCCTTCCTCGACCGGGTGCGGGACGCACTCCGGAGGCAGGGGCTCGGGCCGGCGATGGCCCTGTTCGCGGCAGGCCTGGCGAAGGGCGGCGGCGTCCCCGGGCCGGAGCCCGTCCCCGATCTTCCGCCCCCGGCGCTGGAGCCGACCGACGCGAGGGTGGCTGGTTTGCCCTACTTCCTCGGGCGCATCGTCCCTGCCTTCATGTCCTACGCCCCGGACATCCACCGGCTCAAGAGCGCGTCGGACCGCCTCGTACTCGCCGTCGGACAGGATTCGTACGGTGAACTCCCCCACCGCGCGGCAACCGCCCTCGCCGAGCAGCTGGGCGCGGAGCCCCGGATCTTCCCCGGCGGCCACCTCGGGCTGACCACCCACCCCGGCGCGTTCGGCGATGCCCTGCGCGCAGCCTTCCAGGGCTGAGCGCGAACACCTCCCGGGGCCTCCCCCGGGCGCCACGAGTCTCGGCCTCACGTCGTTGATCCGCCGTTGGAGGAGGGTGAGACGGACTCGCGGTTCGTCTTCTACGTGACGGCCCCTGGCGACGGCCACCCCAGCCACCAGATGAAGAGGCCGCTCAGCAGGACGAGCAGGAAGAGTACGGCGTTGGTGCGGCGGTAGGCGACGAGGAGGGCGACGAACTCGCGGATCATGGCGCTCGGCCAGAAGTACGCGGCTGTCGGGGCGCCGATCACGTGGCCCCTGATTCCGGTGCGGCGCGCGATGACCGCGGCGCGGAAGACGTGGTAGTTGTTCGTGACGATCACGCAGCGGTAGTGCGGATTCGCCCGCTCCATCAGGGCTTTGCTGAACGTCAGGTTCTCGTCCGTGGTCGTCGAGCGGTCCTCGCGTTCGATCAAGTCGGCGGGGAAGCCCTGCGTGACCAGGTAGTCGGCCATCGCGTGGGACTCCGGCAGTTTCTCGTCGGGTCCCTGCCCTCCCGAGGTGAGCAGGACCGGGCGCCGGCCCTTCCGGGACTGCCTGGCGTGTTCCTTTCGGGCCCGGTCGAGACGGCCGGCCAGCAGTGGCGGCACGGTGGTCCCGCCGATCAGACCCGAGCCGAGGACCACCACGTAGTCCGCCCGGCGCCGGATGCGCAGACGCCCGTACAGGCCCCCGTAGACGAGGAAGCAGAGGAACAGGAAGGCGACGTATCCGGAGAGCGCCACCGCCGTCGCCGCGACCACCAGAAGCGTGTGCGTGTGCAGCACCAGCGCGGTGATCAGCAGCACGAGCAGGGCGACCAGGGCGATGCCCGCCCCCAGGGACAGCAGGTTCGCCGGGCTCCTGCCCTCCTTGCGGACCATGGTGATCCCGTTGGCGATGAGGAACCACGCCAGGGTGACGACCCCCACGCCCGCAAGGGTCAGCAGCACGACGACCAGATCGCGGCCCAACTGGGCCCGCTCGGAAGCCACATGCAGTACGAGCGCGATCACCGCGAAGACGATGGACAGCCCCAGGAGGACCGCGTTGCTCACTCGGCGGCGGTCTCGCACCACACCGACACAGAACAGGGCGAAACAGATGAACGCCGGTACAAAGGCCACCATGCACCGATCCTACGAGGTGTGGGGCGGTCCCGGTCGAGCGGGTGAAGGGTCGCGCGGAACATCCGGATCGCCCACCGTCGGTCTTCTGTTCGCCCGCGAGCCGGCCGACTGTTCTCCTGGTCCGGCGGGCCGCGGTGACCAGGGAATCCCCCATGAGCGACTGGCCGTTCGCTGCTACCGTCGCGTCCCATGAACTGGCTCCCCGATGACTTCGTCCATCCCACCCGGGTTCTGCTGCAGGGTGGCAGTCATCATCTTCGACCGATCCGGGAAGCAGACGTCGCACTCGACTATCCAGCTGTGATGGGTTCACGCGAACGACTGTGGACCATCTACGGTCCCGCCTGGGGCTGGCCCGCAGCAACCATGACCTACGAAGCCGACCAGGCGGACCTCCTGCGGCACGAGAAGGAAATCAACGCACACCAGTCCTTCAACTACGCCCTGTTCGACGCGGCTGAGACGGCTCTGCTCGGCTGTGTCTATATCGACCCTCCGGAACGGATCGGTGCGGATGGCGAAATCGCCTGGTGGGTGGTGGACGAGCTGGTGGGCAGCGAGACCGAGCGGGCCCTCGACGCACTGGTACCGCAGTGGATCGCCGCCGACTGGCCCTTCGAGCAGCCACGTTTCATCGGACGCGAGATCTCCTGGTCGGACTGGCTGGCCCTGCCTGAGCATCCCGGTACGTGAGCGGGGCGAGCCGTTCCCGGTAGCGCACGCCTGCGGTCAAGACGGCCACACCGCCATGCGACGAAGACGGCCGCCATCAGGGTGATCAAGCGCCGCACGCGGACCGGAGGACCGCGTGCGGCGCTGCCCCCGTCACTGGTCCGGACGCGCTTGTCAGGGCAGCTCGCGCTGACGCGGCCAGGATGGGGACAGGCGACCCATCGGTGAGGGAGAAGCATGAAGGAGACCGACGCGAAGGCGGCGGAGACCGACGGGGCGGCGGCCGGCACAGGTCTCTCCGGTGAGGTGGACCTGCGCCGCGTCGGCGCGAACCCGGACTACTGGTACCCCGTGGCGCCGGCCAGAGAGGTACGCCCGGGAAAGGTGGTCGCGGCCTCGTTCGCCGGCGCACGCCTCGCGCTCTACCGGGGGACGAACGGCACCGTTCACGCGCTTGAGGACCGGTGCGCGCATCGGCAGGTCCCTTTGAGCATGGGCGTCGTGGAGGGTGACGTTCTCCGTTGCCGCTATCACGCGTGGGCGTACCGCGGTGACGGGCGGATCTCGCAGATCCCGTACCTGTCCAAGGAAGACCGCCGGCCACCCCGAGGTGTTCGCAGCTATCCGGTACGCGAGGCATACGGTCTGGTCTTCGTGTTTCCCGGTGACCCGGACAGGGCCCAAGCCACCGCACTGCCGTCACTCCCCCTCTACGGCTCTCCGCAGTACAAGACGCTCATGTACTCGCGCACCGTCCGCTGCCACTACTCGTTCATGCACGAGAACCTGCTGGACATGAACCACCAGTTCCTGCACCAAGGCGTCGTCGGCCGGCTCCGGCCGCAGCTTCTCGGTCACCGCAGCAGCGCTCGCTCGGTGGAGGCCGAGTACCTCTTCACCCACACCGGGGGGAAGCGCAACGCCGCCGCCGGCATGCTGGCGGCCGAGGGCGTCGCTGGCGGCTCCAGCGACGTGATGACCATCCGGACGGACTACCCGTACCAGACCCTCCAGCTGGTACCTGAGGGCGCGGATCAGCCGGTCTTCAGCCTCTGGGCGGTCTACGTACCCGTGGGCACCGACCAGCGCACCTGCCACGTCCACGGCCTGCTCATGATCAAGAAGCCCCGGGTCCCGGGCGTGCTCGGTCTGGCCACCCCGCTCATCAGGCGATTCACCGAGCGCGTGTTCGCGCAGGACCGCATGGTGGTCGAGGCGGAGCAGCGCGCGTGGGGAGAGCAGGGCGAAGACCGCAACCACGAGGTGTTCACTCCGATCCTGGACCTCCGCGAAGTCCTGCGCGCCAACGGCGTACCCCTGGCCGTGTCGGGCCGGCGTCCCGCCGAGTCCCTGGTCTGCCCATCGGGTGCGGCCGAAACCTGCGGAAAGGGCCGTCTGCCGGCCGGCCCGACGGTGTAGGGGGCGCTCTCACGGCCGGCCGGGACCGTCCCGTCGTACGGCGGGTATACCTGCTGTCGGTGTGCGCAAGGCGCCGGCATAGCGTGTGAACGCGGTGGCTCGCCCGACAGCGCTTCGGCCCGAGCTCACCGTGTCCGTGCCCGTGCCGCGCATTCCGTAGGGCTCCACGGCGGGTACGCGACGGAATCGCCCTCGACGCTCGACCACCGCACTCACCGGGAAAGAATGGGTATGACGACGAACGACGACCTGGTGCTCGACGACCTGGTGCTCGACGACCCGGTGGGGCAGTCACTCGGCGGTCGGCACGCGCATCTTGCCCGGCGGATCGGCAGGGCCACCACCTATCTCACCGAAGTGGCGACCTTCTCCTCGGTGTCCGCCGATCCGGGCCCGCAGGACTGGAGCGACCTGGCGGGCCTGCTCGGTCCGGGCGCCTTTGCCGACATGTTCAACTGTCCGGCCGTCCCACCGTCGAGCTGGGAGCCGGTCTTCAGTCTTGAGGGCCGTCAGATGATCTGGCCGGATGATGGCCTCCCCGGGCAACCGCATGCCGAGTCCGACACCGGCGTGGTCGAACTGGGCGCGGAGAACGTGGTCGAGATGCTTGATCTCGTCGCTCGGACGAAGCCGGGCCCTTTCTGGCCGCGCACCCATGAGCTCGGCACCTACCTGGGCATCCGGGTCGACGGCACCCTCGTGGCGATGGCCGGGGAGCGTCTGCGCCCTCCGGGATGGACCGAGATCAGTGCCGTCTGCACCGCTGCCGAGGCCCGGAAGCAAGGCCATGCCGCCTGTCTTGTCAGCGCGCTCGCCGCACGCATCGTGGCCCGTGGCGATCGTCCCTTTCTGCATGTGGCCGGGGCGAACACTGCCGCGATCGCGTTGTACGAACGCCTCGGGTTCCAGACCCGTGGGCCGGTGACTTTCCGGGGCTTCCGTACCCCGTGATGTTGCGCGTCGGCGATCCGCCGGACCGGCGGGCCCGCGAGGGTCATCACCGACTGTGGCACGGCTCCTTCTCGCCGTACTCGAAGCAGCTGGAACCGGCGCCAGTTGCCCACTACGGCTGGTCTGCTGGTTCCGGTTGCCGCGCCGACTGTCTGACGGCTCGTGGCGAGGCGCCCAGTTCCTTGCGGCAGGTCTTGTTGAACGCCTGGAGATCGGGGATGCCGACGGTCGCGGCAATCGCGGGGATGGCGAGTGTCGAGGCGGTCAGGAGGTGCTGGGCCCGCTTCATGCGGCGGTGCCGGATGTAGCCGACGACGGTGTGCCCCGTGTCCTTGCGGAACAGTCGCGTCAGATGGGTGTGGGAGATCCCGACGGCACGCGCGATGTCCGGGACGTCCAGCGGTTCGGCGAGGTGTTCCTCGATGTGGGTCATCGCCGTCCGCAGAACGGAGCGCTGGGGACCTGCGTGGTTCACGGACACACCGGCCAGGCTTGTCATGCGCCACAGCGCCGTCCAGAGTTCCGCCGCTGCTCGCGCCGAAGGCTGCGGGCAGGCCGTCGCGGCCTGCCGGAGCAGACCGCTGAGCAGCGTGGCGTCCGCGCCCGCGTCCTGCACCGCTGGGACGCGCAGCCGCTCGCCGTGACCGGGCAACGTGAAGTGGGCGTAGAGGTGCCGGCAGGGCGTGGTGTCGTAGTGGAAGTGCACCTCTGTGCCAGGCGGTACGAGGCTCACGTATCCCGGGCGGACCGGGTGCCGGAACCCGTCGTACTCCAAGGTGCCGGAGTAGTCGTACAGATGCAGCTGCCACAACTGCGGCAGGCGGAACACGTCGTGAGGGCCCGCGAACCCATGGACTCCCACGCCCGCGCTGTGCACGCGCGGGGGCAGGTCGAGGGAGAGTTCCACGGAATGGGCCATGGTGGGAAATTACCAGTCCCTGGTGGATTCAGCCCACGACTGCGGCGCTCTCGCTTCTTACGGTTGGTGCATGTCAACCACACGAAGACTACTGAGCACGGTCCAGGTGGCGCGGTTCGTGGCCCATGGCTTCCTGCGCCTCGACGGCATCGTGCCGCAGGAGCTCAACGAGGAGGCGTTCGGCGTCTTCGCGGCGGGGCTGCCCCCTGTGCCGTACGGGACTCCTGTACCGAAGGCGTTCCCCGAGGGATCCTTCGCGCGCCGGCTTGTCGAGCTGCCCGAGGTCGCCGGTGCGGTGGAGAGCCTGGTGGGGGTGGATCCGACCGTCGACCACCATTACGTGCACACGCGGGAGCCGCGGGAGGGAAGCGCGCAGCCACTGCATGCCGACGCTCTCATCGATCTGCGGACCGACGCCTTCGACGTGCAGCTCATGTACTACCCGCAGGCGGTCACCACGGACATGGGCGGCACGCTCATCGTTCCGGGCAGTCATCTGCGCCAAACCAACGAGTCGGACACCGGCCGCTACCAGAACCTCCGCGGCCAGACCCGGCTGACCTGCCCGGCGGGCACCGTCGTCCTGCTGCATCACGGCATCTGGCACGGCGGGCGGCGCAATGACAGCGACCTCGTCCGCCACATGTACAAGATCCGCTTCAACCCGACCGTCCCGCAGGTGCGCCTCTGGGACACGGAGGACCTCCACGACCCGGAAGTGCGGACGGAGTTGGGGCGCACCTTCCCCTGGTACGAGCCTGCTGTGGGCAGGCTCGAGATCCACAACCGGATCAAGCTCTGGCGCTTCCTGTCGGACGATCCCGAGTTCGACATCGAGTACGCGGCCACCCGCGTCGGCAACCGACCTGCGCAGAGGAGAAGCGCGTGATCAGTTCCACCACCGTGCGGCAGCAGGTTCTGTTCCTGTACCTGGCCACATCAGCTCTCGACTCCCAGGTCGTGGGTTGGGCCCGGTACGACGGTACCGGCGCGACCCGGCCGACGACCGGGGACAGCGATGAACCGCCTTACGAGACGGGCGTGGCCGCGCTGGAGGACGGCTGGCGTCTCATCCAGGCCGCTCAGCTCATCCCTCCCTACCCGGGGGCGGAGCGTGAGACGTCGTTCCTGAAGCACGAGTTCCTCTTCGAAAGGCTCGTACAGCACGAACCGGAGACGGGAGCATCCCCGTAGCGCCTGCCGCCGCGGCGTGTCGGTTCCTCGCCTGCGGCCGGGTGTCCGACGACAGCGCGGGCCCGACCGTCTCCGCACAGCCGGGGGCGGTCAGGTCGCAAGGCTGTCCAAGTAGCTGAGGACGGCCAGGACGCGGCGATGGCCTCCGTCGGCGATGGGGAGGTCCAGCTTCATGAAGATATTGCCGATGTGCTTCTGCACGGCGTTGTCCGTGACGAACAGCCGCTTGCCGATCTCCGCGTTGCCGAGACCCTGAGCCATCAGGGTGAGCACGTCGCTCTCGCGGGGGGTCAGGGTGCCGACGGCGTTCCCCGTGGACCCGGTGAGGAGCTGTGTGATCACCTCGGGATCCATGGCCGTGCCGCCGGCCGCGACCCGCCGCAGGGCGTCGACGAACTCACCGACCCGGCTCACACGGTCCTTGAGCAGGTAGCCGACGCTCCCGGAACCGTCGGACAGCAGCTCCCGCGCGTACACCTTCTCCACGTACTGGGACAGGATCAGCACGGGCAGACCGGGGTGGTTCCGGCGGAGTTCGAGCGCCGCTCTGATGCCCTCGTCGCGGAACGAGGGCGGCAGCCTGATGTCCGCGATGACGGCATCCGGTACGAGTTCGGCAACCTTCGCCAGCAGCGACGGCGCATCCGTCACCACTGCGGCCACCTCGATGCCCTTGCTGCCCAGAATCATCTCCAGCCCTGCTGAGAGCAGCACGTTGTCCTCGGCGATCACTACGCGCACGGCAGCTCCACCGTGACCGCGGTGGGCCCGCCGACCGGGCTGTTGATGAGGACGGTGCCGTCCAGTGCGGCGGCTCGGCGGCGTATGCCGATGACGCCGGAGCCGAGGGTCTCGTCGATGCCGCCGAGCCCGTTGTCCGTCACCTCGACCAGCAGCGTTTCCGCCGGCCGTGTGAGTCGTACGGTGACCTGCGTCGCGCCGCTGTACTTGGCCGCGTTGGTCAGGGTCTCGGCGACGATGAAGTAGGCGGCGGCCTCTACGGCGGCGGGAAGTCTGCCCAGTTCGCCGACCTCCACATCCGCCGGGATGCCCGTACCCGCGGTGACGGCCGAGACCGCGCCCTCCAGGCCCCGGTCGGCGAGGATCGGCGGATACATCGTGCGGATGACGTTCCGCAGCTCCGCCATCGCCTCCTCGGCGCCCTCGTGCGCCTCCTGCAGAAGCGTGGCGAGCGCCCCCGCGTCGTCGGGCAGCTCTTCCCTGGCCACTCCCAGACGCATAGCGATGGCGACGAGCCGGGCCTGCGTGCCGTCGTGCAAGTCACGTTCGATACGGCGCAGTTCGGCGCCATGCGCGTCCAGCACCCCCGCGCGGCTCTCGGACAGTTCGCCGACACGCTCGGCGAGCCGGGCCTCGGGCGAGGGCTCCAGTGCGGCCAGAGTGACACGCGCGTGCATACGGGCCAGACGCGGCACCGCCCACCAGGTAGCAGCGGCGCCCACGCCGCCCTGGACCACAGCGAGTGCCAGCGCGGTGGCCCATCCGGTCACCGGCACGGTCCCGAACAGTTGCAACTCACCCTGGGGAAACACCTGCCACAGCAGGGATACGACGACGCTGCCCACGGCGGTCCCCACGCAGAGGAGTGCGGCCAGCCCCGCGGGCAGGCCGGTGATGACATGGCGCAGCACCCAGCGCAGATCGCGGCGGTACTCGGGGTCGTCCAGCAGCCGGCGCCACTGTGCGGACAGGCCCTTGGGCAGGCGGGCAGGGCGCGGGCGTATCTCCACGCCGAGCAGTGCGGCAGCCCGTTTCCGGTGCCACTCCGACCAGTGCCGCAGCCCCCGCATCAAGAGGGGGAGCGCAGTCAGCCCGGAGGCAATCGCGCCCACGGCCAGTACCGGCAGTACGAGTATGGACGCCATTGCCGTCGGCAGGCCGACCAGGAGGTACGTGCTTGCGCTGGTCACTCGTCTTCGTGGCTCGCTCATGCGCATCAGTGTGCGGCACGCCCTGTGGCGTGCACAGTACGGCTGGCTGTACCCCTTACCCGCATACCCTCGGGCCCCGATCGCCCTGTCTCCGCCACGTACCGGCTCGACGCTGCGGCCGTCGCGTATCCATTAGCCTGGACTGCCGGCCTGTCCGCAGAGTAGCGATCATGACATCTCAGGCACGTGCCGTCACCCTCGAACGCTTCCGCTGGATCGGCGGCCATGCCGATGTCTGGCCGATCTTCCGCGACCCCGAGGCACTCGCCGTGGTGGTCCGCGGCCTGGCCGGGCCGTTCCGGGACGATGGCGTCACGGCCGTCTGCGGCGTCGAGTCGCGGGGATTCCTGCTCGGCGCGGCGGTGGCCGTCGAACTCGGCGTCGGCTTCGTGGCGGTACGCAAGGGCGAGGGGATCTTCCCGGGGGACAAGGTCACCCGGCGCAGCGACCCCGACTACCGGGGTACTCGCCAGGAGCTGCGCCTGCAGCGGGCGGCGGTGGGCCCCGAGGACCGGGTGCTGCTGGTCGACGACTGGATCGAGACGGGCAGCCAGGCGTCTGCCGTACGGTCCATGGTGGAGGAGTGCGGCGGGCAGTGGGCCGGCTGTTCCGTCGTCGTGGACCAAGCGGACCCGGCCCGCCGAGCGGACTTGGGCGTCCGCAGCATCGTCACCGCCGCCGAGCTTCCCGCCTGGAAAGGGACGTCCTGAATGGCGGCCGAGCCACCGAGTTCGTCGGCCCGGGTGGGCTACGCCTTGTACGGATCCGCGTTCGGCTGCTTGGCGATCCGGTCGCCGACCGCGACCGTTTTCCAGAAGCGGCGGCTGACCCGGACCTTGACCGACGCGCCGCCAACAAGGCGGACTTCGAGGAAGTGGTACATGTTCGAGCCGTCGAGCATGCCCCGGGACCTGTGGGCGACGACGCCTTCCCAGGCGTCGTCTCGCCCCATCTCTTGTGATTTCGACATGCTTGCGAGCCTACGCGTCGCGATAGACGCCCAGTAGGTCCGCGAATCCCGTCTCGTCCAGGACAAATGTCATGCCTCAAGGCTCAGTCTGCCCGCCGAACAGCCCGCCCCGGTCCCGCAGAGTGCCATACCGCCTGCCGCTCGTAGCGCGCCCTCAGGACCGCCGCGGTCAGCGGTCTTGAGCTCATGCACCGCCAGCGGGCCGCGCGCCTTCGGGGTGGGCTCGGGCCCGTTCAACCGATTCGTCGCCGCCCGCCGCAGGCGGCGACGAGCGGAAGCCGCGTCCGAAACAGCTCCCCCACTTACTCTTCCACTAACTCCCCTCGGAGCAAGGATCGTTGAGATGCGCAGATTCATGGAGCCCAAGCGGCTGTGGGGCCGTGCGGGCGGTCCGGACGAGGACTGGGTGAAGCCGCACGTGCTGTGGTTGCCGCAACGCGAGCCGCAGGTGATGGCCTACTTCCGACGGCTCCGGGAGATCGTCGAGCGCTATCCGGACGTGATCGCCCCGATCGCCGACGACGACCTCCATCTGACGGTCCAGTCGATCGGGCATCACAACGAGGACGGTGTGCGCGTGGCCGGCGAGCACCTCGCGCGCGCTGCGGCCGCCGTGCAGCGAGAGCTCGACGGTCTGGAGCCCTTCGACATCGAGATCGGGCCTGCGCGGGCCGGTGGGTCGGCCGGAATCGTGGAGATCTGGCCCGAAGCGGGCCCGGCCGAGCTGAACCGGCACGTCCGCGCCGGCCTGCTCAGCACCGGCCTGGTCCTCCCACCGGAAGAGAAGCACTTCTGGCCCCACATGTCGTGTGGGTACGGGGTGGAGGACACGACCACGCCCGAGGCCGCGGCGCGTTCGGACATGTTCGCCTCCGCCATCGGCAGGGCGATCCGGCCGGCGACCCGCACCCGTGCCACCGTCTCCTGCGTGTGGCTGGTGTGGGAGCGGCAGGTTCCCGAGCGCAATACGTACACGTTCGAGCGCGTCCACGAACTGCGCCTCGGCAAGGGCAGGGCCCCGTCGTAGCCTCCGCGTGCCGGCTCCTCGACGGCGTCTCCGCTCTCACCGATGAACACTCCACGGCGGCTGGTACGCCCAGTCACTCGCCGAGGCGGCCGGCGCGGCAATCGAGCGCCCGTCCCCCACCACCACATGGTCGACGCGCTCATGGTCGGCTCCATGCGGTTCCGGGCACAGGGGCGCACCGGGCCGGGCGCCCGCCCCCCGGGGGCGCGACCACCGGGCCCGTACTGACAAAGGAAGTTGGAGTATGAAGAAGTTCACGCCGCAGTTCAGGGGAACCGCCTGGCAGGACGGGCTCAAGGTTCTGCACGTGTACCTGCTGCCCGAGCTCGCGGTCGACCGCGAGCTCGCCCGGCTCATCGCGGCTTGCCACGAGGCGATGGCACCGTATCCGATCACCCTTCTCCCTGACGGGCTGCTGCACACGACCGTGGAGATGATCGCCGATACCGGCGCAGACCGGATCGGCGCGGCCGAACGCCAGGACCTCGTCAAGGCCCTACGCAAGCACATCGGTGACCTGGCGCCCTTCGAGATCACCGCGGGCTCGCCCATCGCCAACAAGGCCGGAGCCCTGCTGGACCTCGCGCCCGACGAGCCACTGGTCGACCTGAAGGGACACGTGCGGGACGCGTTGATCGAAGCCCGCGGGCCCAACGTGATCCAACACGACGGAGGCCGCCCTCACATGTCCCTCGGCTACAGCTGGGACACGGCAGACAGCGATTCGCTGCAGAGCGCCCTGCGCCGGATCACGCCCAGTCACGTCCCCTTCCATGTGCGCCAGGTACACCTGCTCGAGGTCGGATTCGACGAACGCCCACGCGACGACGACAGGACGGCGTGGGAGATCACCTGGGATTCCGTCACCGTGATCCCCATGGACGCCTGACCATGCCCTGGGGCCGCGGCACCAGTGCGCCCGCCGCGATCACTCCGGCGGTTGGGAGCACGAGCCGCCACCGCCACCCGCAACGACTGCTGTGCTCGCCGAGCACCCCTGTGATGGTCAGCAGCAGTTGTCGGCAATATGCTGTGTGGGCACTTGCGGCCGGGGATGGCGACTTGATCCCGTTCCGTGCGTTTCGGACGTGGCAGGCGATGCAGAAGCGGACGAACAACAGCATCCTGGCCCTGTCGGTGGGGACGAACCATGCTCGGCGAGAGTTGGATCAAGCACCCGATTCCGAGATCAAGGCGCGTACGCTGCTCCGCGTTCTGCCTCCAACAGGTACTTATCGGGTTGCCTCACCGCGGGGACGTAGCCGACTTCTGCGGCCGACTCGGTCCGGGTCCAACGGCTCTGGACGAGTTGTTGCTCAGCCGACGGTAAAGGTCGCCGTCTTGTCGTTGAAGGAGGTGTCGCCGTTGTCGGCCGTGGCGAGGGTGGCGACGTGCCAGCGGCCGGTCCCCGACTCGGCGGCCTCGGACGCGCTCACCGTGACCTTGTAGGTGCAGCGAACGGTGTCTTCCCCGGCGGGCTTGCACGTGGCAGGGTCCGCGCCGACCAGGTCCTTCTCGGTCAGCGGGTTCTTCGTGAAGGGGCCGGCAGCGGGCCAGGCCAGTACCTGGAGACTCCTGACGCCGGAAACCGCCCTGACGTCAGTGGTGAACGTAAAGGAGCCCTCCCCCTCCGCAGCGGGGGCCGAGTATCGGGCGGTGCTGTTCTTCAGGGCGGGCGGCTGCCCCTCGGCGTGAGCCATCGCGAACGCTCCGGCACCGCCGAGGATGACGAGTGCGGCAGCCGAGCCCAGGATGATGCGTCGAGACATGATGGTTCTCCCCGTGATGGTGTCTGCTTGAACGGCGCCTCCGGGGCCCCGCTGCATCAATGATCACCGGAAGGACCAGCCCCACCGTGAGTACGAATACCCAACTTTGGATAGGGACTTGAACCACGGGCTGCAGCCCCTGCCCCGCATCGAGGAGTGCACCGCTGCGTCGTCGAGCACGCCATCCCGCTGGTTGCACGGCTTCCGACCAGTCGACGTGGTGAGGGTGCGGGTCACCGGCGGGGCTGTCGCAGAGGTTTTGCACCATGAGGAGGCGGGGTCCGCGAGGCGTCCATCATCAGCTCGCACCAGGTGGAGGCGGTGCCGATGGCGACGCGGGCGTGCCGGAGGCAGTGCTGCGGGGTCGAGGTGGAGTGCCTGCTGTGCTTGCTCGATCAGGGCGGGCAGATCATCGCGGGCGCTTCCGGGTCGACAGGAGGAACAGGCCAAGCAGCCCAGCGGCAACGGCGCCTGGAGCCGTCCATCGATTTCGCCACCCGCCCGCGAACGTGACCTGCTGCCTCACCGAAGCGGCGTCGCACCGGTGCGGTGCGACGCCGCTTCTGCGTGCGGGAGCACGTACCGCCGGAGCGAAAGCCACAGGGGCGCCGGAGCGCCGTACACGGCCGCACGAAGCCCGGAGCAGGGCGTGCTGTCCTTGGGCTGCGCGACGAGTCGGCCGCCGCGCCCCGACCTGCGGCGACTGGCTTGATCAGCAACGAATCACGTGATGGCACCCTTGTCCGTCGGCGCCGGGACGTCGGGGTGGCCGCCTAGCACGTGGTGCCGGCTGCCGACGGCATCAACGGCCCGGCCGTCGCCGACCTGCGTCGGTGCCAGTATGCGTACGTCAGGATGCCGAGCATGGGGCCCCACAGGACTAGAGGGGCGTAGGAGGCATAGAAGTAGACGGTCTCCCAGCCGCCGGCCTTGCTCGGGAAGTCGGCCGGCAGCGGATCGCCGTTGGTCTTGGACTGGGTGACCGTGGTGATGATCCCTATGACCGTGAAGACCAGGGTCAGGACAGTCGCCCCGATCGTGGCCGGGACGACTGCGGCGGCCGTCGGTACCCGCCGCCCACCCAATCCCGGCATCCAGCGCGGGAACACCTCGCCCCAGCGGGCGACCAGCCCGACGGCCGTGAAGGCAAGGGCCTCGGAGATGAGGGTGAGGAAGACGACGTAGGCGTTCATCGCCGAGTCGTCGATCGACCCGCCACGCTTGTCCGCGGCGAACAGCACGCCCAGGCGCCAGATCCCGGACGGGAGCACCACCAACGGCACCGCGTAGGCGACCCGGCGGGCCCAGCGCGGCACCCCTGCGGCGGGCTCGTGCGCCGCACGCCACGCCCGATGCAGGCGGCTCTCGCGACGAGACGTGTTTGCTGCTTCGTCAGTAGTCGTGGTCGGCCTGGCCTGGAACATCCGCACTCCTCACGTCCACGGGCGGGACCGGCCCGTGCGCTTCGAGACTCGCAGCGGGCGCGGCCGCTCAGGATCGCTCCGCAGACCGAACGACGTCCGCCGGGCGGGCGAGCACGAATCCGAACGCTCCGCCTCAGGGATGACGGGTCGCCAGAGGACGACTCGTCCGTGCGACCAGGTTCACTGGCAAGGAGGCCGAAGCAATCGGGTTCGCCGTCGAAAGCCTGCACTCGAGGACAGCGGACACATGCGCGTCCGGTGGTGTTCGCGAGCAGTTCTCGCGCACAGAGTCAGGGACGCCGCTGCGTGAACCAACGGCCTGACCTCCGCTCAGCCACCCCTTCGTCCTGGCCCTGGCGCTCGGTGTGGTCGCGGACTTTCCGAACGAGCAGTTGGCTGGGGGCGGTCGCCGATGTCGTCGGCCTCCCTGCGACAAGAACGCCCTCGGAGTGGAGCCGGTGATGGCCCGCCGGGGCATCAAGCGCGGTTCCGATCCGCTGGGAGGTACGGGACGCCATCCAGGAAGCCTTCCTCACCTCGGATGTGCGTTGGTCTGCCGGCGCCGGCTTGTCTCCCCTACGTCGTAAGCATCGGCACCCAGTGATTCATCACCCTGTGCAGACGGTGCCTGTGGTCGGCGATCCAGTCGTCCGGCGGGACGAGCGGCACCCGAACGGTGACCATGGACCCGGACTCGTCCTCCACGACCACCTCCGGACAGTCGCGCTCGCCGGTGAGCTGGATGGAGATGGACGGCCCTCTGTCCCACTCCATCCACACGACGTCCTCGTCGGCGTCGAGCCTGTTCAACGCGGTGGCCCAACTTTCAAGCTTCGAGGCGGACAGCACCAGGGCGATACGGCCGGAAACGAACGGCGTCCTGACGACAATCTCGGCGTCGAGCCCGGCGCTCCAGCCCGGATCGCGGCCCAGAACGTTGACGGTGACGCTGTTCCCCTCGTCATCGGCGAGAGAGATGAGCTCCCTCGGAGCGATGTCGCCCATGGCTGCCCCTTCATCGGCACGTATCGAGAGATCGTCACCCCACAAGGAGCGCATCCGCCACCCCATTTCGTCAGGGGCTGCAGATGTGCCGGATGCTGAAGCCTGAAGGAGATCGTCCCTGGGTGAATCGGTCACCGCCTGCTGCCGGGCACAGTTCCACTGCGCAGGCCTGCATGGCGGTGACCACCCGGATCAGGTGTTCGCCAACGGACTCGCGTCGTGCGTGCCGCTCGTGTGCAGGGGTCCTGTCTACGGTTTCCTGCGTGGGCATGGAGGCGGACACCGGTGACGGGAGCGTCCTCGGCGGCGTAGACGTGCGGGGGTTGTGGCTCGGGGCGACTCCACGGCCACAGGTCGCCGGCGCCGGCTTCCACTGCCGCGACAATGCTCGGCCGAGTGTGTTCGTCCGACCCGTGACCGGAAGACTGGCAGGCGCGATACGTACCGCGTCATCGCAGCAGATCTGATCGTTCCGTCCACGTTCCGCGTGGTCGCGGGCAGGTGCCGCCGCGATACGGCGGGCGAGGCCGGACGCGATGGTCCGTCCGATCCCGCTGTCGTCCCCGGCGACCAGGACGACACCCTGCCGTGAAGTCACTCAGGCCAGTGCCTCGTGGTTCGCCCACGCCGCCTTGAACGGATAGCGGGTGCGCCAGGTGTCGAGGACATCGCCGACCTGCGGCGCGGCGAACAGAGTGCCCAGTGCCTCCACGTCGGCGACGCCGAGCTGGACGACGGCGGTGGCGATGAAGGCCGGGATCTGCTCCTCGCCGGGGACGGGGATGTGACGCTGTGCGGCGAACGTCTGGAGCACGCCGGTGCCCTTCGCGGCGTTCTCCAGGTCCGCTAGGTACTGGTTCAGGTCAGCTTCGGGAATCGGTTCGGTGAACTGGACGAACATGGTGTGCTGGATCATGCATCCATATGACCACCGGCTACCCGGCCGCGTCCAAGACCTCTTCCGCGGCTGTTCGATAACCTGAAGGAATGGATCTGCTGGAGGTCAGGGAGCTGCGGTACTTCGTCACTGTCGCCGAGGAACTGCACTTCGGCCGCGCCGCCGGCAGGCTCGCCGTCGCGCAGCCCGCCCTGTCGAAGACCATCAAGCGCATCGAGTCCCGGCTGCGCGTCACGCTCTTCGACCGCACCAGCCGCAGCGTCGTACTGACGCCCGCAGGCGCGGCCCTGCTGGAGCACGGCCGGCATGCGCTGAACGCGATGACGGTCGCCGTGAGGAACACTCAACGCGCCGCCGACGACGCACCGCTCAGATTCGTGATCAAACCCGGAGGAGACGCGAACCTGCTCTCCGGGATCCTCGCCGCCTATGCGGAGCAGCCCGGTGCCCGGCGGGTCGACATCCTCTTCAGCGGTGCCGCTGACCGCACCGATCACCTGCGCGACGGACGCGCCGACGCGGGCCTGCTCTACGCCCCGTTCGATGACCTCGGCGGACTGGTCACCGAGACGCTCCACGTCGAGGACCGGGTGGCCGTCCTCCCCGAAAGCCACCGGCTCGCCGGGCGGGACAGTATCTCCTTGGGCGATCTCAGCAATGAGGTCTTCCCGCGGTGGGCGGGTGTCCCCGGCGGCGGGAGCGGTCCGGAGATCGCGGATGCCGGCGAACTCATCGCCCTGGTGAGGATCGGCCGCGTCGTCGCGGTCCTGCCTCGCTCACTCGTCACACCTGTGGCGCCGGGCATCGTATGCGTCCCCGTTCCCGACGCGGGGCCGAGCCGGATCGTCATCGCCCGCCGGAACGACGACCACCGCGAGCACGTCACCCTCCTGATCGCCGCCGCATCCCGGCGGCGCGGCTGAGTCCGCCCGCGGTCCGCCCATGTGAACGAACACCCCAGGCCCTTCGTGTGACCGATGAGCGCCGAGGAGATCCCCGACGAGGTCGCCGCCATCTGCCGGCCAACCTGCCACTCAGGTCACTGGAGCTCTTTCTGTTCCGCTGACCGGCCCTCGACGATCCGGTTGTTGCGGTCGATCTCCGGCATGTGTGTCTCGGCCCAGACCCGGAGGGCGGAAAGGGGACCTTCGAGGGACAGACCGAGGTCGGTGAGCCGGTAGTGGACGGCCGGCGGCACCGTGGGTTCGACGCGGCGCGAGACCAGGCCGTCTCGGGTCAGGCTCTGGAGCGTGACGGACAGCATCTTCTGGGAGATGCCCGGGACGCGGCGTCTGAGTTCCGCGAACCGGACTTCGCCGGGATGCGTCTCGGCCAGGATTTTGACCACCATCGACGTCCACTTGGTGCCGACCCGGTCGAGCAGTTGGCGCGTCGGACAGAGCGGGTCCAGAAGGTCACCGCGTGCACCTGGCCGACCGGGTTCGCCGGGCGTGGGAGTGGTCACCGGGAGCTCACCACCTGAGGGGAAAGTGCCGTCTTGGAAGGGCCAGGCTAGTTTCCTATGGTGACCCTGTCACCATTCCTCACCCACCTGGGAGTTGCCTCCATGCCCGTACTGCGACGCGTCGCCGTGAACGGAACCGAGCTCAACGTCGCCATCGACGGCTCCGGTCCGGCCGTCTTGCTGCTGCACGGCTTCCCCCACACCTGGGAGCTGTGGACGGACATCATGGACGGCCTCTCCGACCGCTACCGCGTCATCGCTCCGGACCTGCGCGGCTTCGGCGCCAGCAGCCCGGCCACGTCCGGATACGATGCCGCCGGCCTCGCCGAGGACGCCGCAGCCCTTCTCACCGAGCTCGGCGAGAGCTCCGCATCAGTGGTGGGCATCGACGCGGGAGCACCGGCGGCCTTCCTGCTCGCCCTCCGTCACCCCGATGTCGTCCGGCGCCTCGTCGTCATGGAGTCCGTACTGGGCGGGCTGCCCGGCGCCGAGGACTTCCTGGCCGACGGGCCACCGTGGTGGTTCGGCTTCCACACTGCCGAACCTCGCCTCGCCGAGACCGTGCTGGAAGGCCACGAGGCCACCTACATCGACTGGTTCCTGCGCACTGGCACGCTCGGCGACGGAGTGCCTTCCGCCATCAGGGACGCCTTCGTCCGGGCGTACACCGGCACCGGTGCGTTGAGCCGCGCCTTCTCGTACTACCGGGCTCTGCCCGAAAGTGCACGGCAGATCGCGCAGGGCGTCGCCACCACCCGCCTGACCGTGCCGACCATGGCAGTGGGCGCCCAGCCCGTCGGTACTGCGCTGGAACGCCAGCTCCGCCCCGTCACCGACGACCTGACCGGACACGTCATCGAGGGCTGCGGCCACATCATCCCTTTGCATCGCCCACACGCCCTGCTGGAGCTGTTGAAGCCGTTCCTGGCCGGCGAGTGCACGACTACGGCGTGACCGGAGCGGCCGCCGACGACCACCTGTGGCAACGGTTGGCCTACCGGGGCGTTGGGGAGCTCGTGCCGCTGGTCAACTCGCGGTGACACCCCTCCCCCATTGCCCCGTCGGAGTCGCAGCGGACGCGTGAGGGGCCGGACCGGGGTGGGATACCCGGTCCGGCCCGGTGGTGTTATCAGCCGTCACATGACGACGGACCCGCCGCAGCCCAGGCGGCGGCGGGCCCGTCCACGGACGACGTCTAGTTGAACGGGTCCAGCGTGATGTACGCCTGTTGCGGGTCGCCGTCGTGCACGAGCGATTCGTGCGCGCCCACGTCGTCGAAGGCGAAGCCGTAGGCCTTGCCGTCGGCCATCTGGGCGTGGATCTTGGCGGAGTAGTGATTGGTGACCGCGTCCTTGTAGAAGTTCGCGTCGTTCGCGTCGGGCTGGTTGGGGTTGCTCAGCAGCGTCGACCGGTTGTAACCGGCGCACAGGGTACGCGAGATGGGGCCCCGGACCAGGTCGTTGGGCGCGTCAAGGAGCTTGTAGCAGCCGAAGATGCTGTCCGAGTCGGGCTTCTGGAAGCTGGTGACGACCGCTCCCGAACTGTTGGTGAAGTTCATGGTGTTGCCCTGGACCCGTCCGAAGTACTTCGTGTTCGGCTGGTCCGCGAACGGCTGGACGGTCAGCGTCTGCGAGGAGTACTTGCTCCAGACCCGGTTGACGTAGTCGTTCATGACGGAGGCCGGCAGCGCCCCGGCCTCAATGCCGTGGCCGGGGGCGAGCGCCCGCAGGATCGTTCCGTCGGAGCGGGTCCTGATGAGCCCGCCCCAGCCGCCCGACTGGCTGCGCAGGGAGTCGAAGAACGCCTTGTAGCCACCGGGCTTGAGGTGGCCGGTGCTCAGGGTGGTGCCGTTCGGGCGCTTCACTCCGACCGCGTAGGGGGCGGAGAACATGTCGACCTGGGTGCTGTTGATCCACAGGCCCGCGTCGTTGAGTGTGTACTCGGTCCAGTTGAAGAGGATGTTCGCGTTCGGGTCGCTCGGGTTCTGCACCGCGGGCTGCACCAGACCGCCGGTGGTGAGCTTGAAGACCAGCTTCTGCCCGTAGGAGAAGTAGACCCGGCCCGAGAACTTCGGCATCCGGATCGTCTTCGACTGCCCGTTGGCCGGGCCCGCGATGGACGCGTCGGGAGCAGGCGTCGGAGGGTTGCCGCCGGCAGGCCACGGATGGAAGGTGCCGTTCGCGTCGGCCCAGCCCTGGCGCCCGGACGAGAGTTCGGTGCCGATGACGTAGACGTGCACCTGCTCGCCGCGCCCGGAGTTGTTGGTGAGCGTGAGCGGGATGGTCGCGGGGACGGCCGCGGCCTCGGTCGCGGCAGTGACCTGGGTGGCGACGAGACCTCCGCCGGCCAGCGCGAGCGCGGCGACCAGGGCGGCGGCCCTGCGGTGGCGGGCCCTGTGCGTGCGGGGGGCGGAAGGAAGGGTGGCAGACATGCTCTACTCCTCATCCGGAAGGCCGTGCTGTGGAGGTAGCCGGTGCGAGATGCCCTGAACGAGTCTGAGAGCGCTCTCAGACTCGGTTTCTGGAGCGTATCGACCGGTCAGGGACACGTCAATGCTCTGGTGAACGTCCAGGTCGAGAGCCATCCGCGTGCCTCTCGACACAGCGCTCGTCGAGGGCTCGGAGCGGCCGGGGCGTGAACCAACTGTCCGGCGCCCCTGACTTCGAGGCCGCGAGACCGGCTGATGAGCGGCCTCAAGCCGGTGGTCATAGCCCCTGCGCCGCTGCGGGGTTCGCGGGGCCGTCTCACCGAGTGGAGGGCCGCTCGCCGTGCCAGGAGTGCCAGAGGGCGGCATAGGCGCCGTCGGCCGCGACCAGCTCGTCGTGGGTGCCGAGTTCGGTCAGGCGGCCGGCCTCCATCACCGCGACCCGGTCGGCGTCGTGGGCCGTGTGCAGGCGGTGGGCGATGGCGATGACGGTCCGGCCTTGCAGGACGGCGGCCAGGGCCCGTTCCGTGTGGCGGGCGGTCTGCGGGTCCAGGAGGGCGGTGGCCTCGTCGAGTATCAGGGTGTGCGGGTCGGCCAGCACCACGCGTGCCAGAGCGAGTTGCTGGGACTGCGCGCCATCCGGGCGGTGGCCGTCCGGGCCCAGGTCGGTGTCGAGGCCGTCGGGGAGTTCACGCGCCCAGTCGGCGCCGACGGCGGTGAGTGCCGCGCACAGTTCGGCGTCAGTGGCGTGGGAGGAGGCGATCTGCAGGTTGTCGCGGAGCGTGCCCAGGAAGACGTGGTGCTCCTGAGTGACGAGGACAACGTGCTTGCGCAGTTGAGTGGGACCCAGGTCGGCGACCGGTATGCCGCCCACCGTCACCGCGCCCGAGCGGGGCGCCTCCACACCCGCCAACAGCCTGCCCAGGGTGGTCTTGCCCGCACCGGACGGTCCGACGACCACCAGGCGTTCGCCGGGCCGGACGGTCAGGTCGACGCCGTGCAGAACGTCGCTGCCACCGGCGTACGCGTAGCGCGCCCCGGTCACCTCGATCCGGTCGTCGGACGGATTGAGGGAGGCGGCCGCCGGTGTCTGCGGGGCCAGGCCGAGCCCTTCGACCCTGGCGAAGGAGGCGCTGCTGCTCTGCAGTTGTTCCATCTGCTGGAGGATGACGTCCAGGGGCTGGGCGAGCTGACGCAGGTACAGGGCCGAGGCGACCACGGCGCCCAGGCTCACCGCACCGTGGCTGTGCAGCAGGCCGTCGATGAGCAGGACACCGGCGACGGGAACGACGTAGGAGATGTCGATCGCCGGGAAGAGCACACTGCGCAGGAACAGGGTCCGCTGCCGGGTGGCCCGGCACGCCTCGATCTGTTCCTGGCACGCGGCGATGCGCTGCTGCTGGAGGCCGAGGGCCTCGATGGTACGAGCGCCGGTCGCGGTGGCCGCGAGCTGTTCCGCGAGCGCCGAGTGGGCGGCTCCTTCGGCGAGGTACGCGGTGAGCGCCCGGCGCAGGTACCAGCGGGAGGCGAACCAGATGCCGAACAGGCCCACCACCCCGCACGCTCCGAGCAGCGGGTCCACCAGGAAGACCGCGCCGAGGATGAACAGCGCCTGGACCCCGGCGACGAGGATCTCCGGCCCGGCGCTGCGCAGCGTGTGGCCGACCGCAGCGACATCGGTGGTGCCGCGGGTCATCAGGTCGCCGGTGCCGGCCCGTTCGATCACAGCGGCGGGCAGGGCGAGCGCCCGGTCGGTGAACTGTTCGCGGATGCGGGCCAGGGCCCGCTCGCCGAAGCGGTGGCCGACGTAACTCGCGTAACGCACCAGGACGAGCTGCACCAGCGCGAAGACCAGGATGGCGCATGCGAGGCGGTCCACGGAGGCCACCGGGGCGCCGGCCCTGACGTCGTCGATGATGCGGCCGAGCAGCCACGGGCCGACGAGTCCGGCAGCGGCGGCGAGGGCGTTGAGACCGAGCATGACGGCAAACGTCCGCCCGTCGAGCCGGACCAGCCGGAGGGCTGCGCTGCGTATCCGGGACCGCTCGGCGACGGGGAGGGACGAGGGCGTGGTCAACGTGCGGCCTCCTGGCGGGACGGGGTTCGCCCGGTGGTTTCATCGTTCGTACGGCCGGGGCCCACGTCCCCCGCGCCCCGGGAGACCAGGTGGCGGTAGTCGGGCCGGCGGTCCAGGAGTTCGCGGTGGGTGCCGACGGCGGCGACTGCTCCGTCGACCAGGTAGTGCACGGTGTCCGCCTGGTCCAGCAGGAGCGGCGAGGTACTGGTGACGACCGTGGTGCGGCCGGAGCGTGCGGTACGCAGACCGGTGGCGACGGCCGCCTCGGTGTGTGCGTCGAGGGCCGATGCCGGTTCGACCGCCAGGAGGACCTCGGGGTCGGCCAGCAGCGCCCGGACCAGCCGGACGCGCTGCCGCTGGCCTCCGGAGAGATTGCGGCCCTGCGCCTCGACGGGCGAGTCCAGTCCGCGCGGCAGACCGCGGACGATGTCCTGCGCCACGGCCGCGTGGACGCCCCGGGCGATGGTGTCCTCGTCCACCTCGCGGTCGCCGCAGATCACCTCGCGCAGCGGACCGGCGAACAGGTCCGCCTCGTTGTCCGCGACCAGGATCCGCCGGCGCACCTGCGTCAGGTCAATCTCGTCCAGCTGTATCCCGCCCCAGGTAGCGGCCGACCCGGCGAACCGGCCGAGCCGGTCGATGACCGCCGCGCTCTCTGCGGGACGGGCACTGACGAGTGCGGTCAGCCTGCCGGGCACCACCTCGGCCCCGGTCTCCGGGTCGCGGAGCACGGCCGGGGCCTCGGGCCCCCCGGAGGTGGGCTCCTTGTCCGGGGCATCGGGTCGCAGGGCCAGGAACCGGACGACCCGACGTGCGGCGACCAGCCCGCGCGTGAGGTCGTAGCCACCCTCGATGAAGAACGAGACGGGCACCACCAGCACCGCGGTGTACCCGTACACGGCAACCAACTCGCCGACGGAGATGTCCCCTTGGGTGGCCATCCGGGCCGCCAGCCAGGTCACCGCCCCGAGGAACAGGGTGGGCAGGCCGACGCCCAGGGCCTGGATCCAGCTGGTCACCGTACCGACGCGGTATCCCTCAGCCCGCAGCGCCTGCGAGCCGCGCCGGTACCGGTCGGCGTACACCTCCTTGCCACCGATGCCGTTGAGCACGCGCAGCCCGCCGACGATGTCCCCGAAGCGCGCGGCAAGTGAGCCCTGCTGCTCCCGGTAGGCCGCTTCGATGCCCTGCAACCGACCCAGCAGCGGGCCGACCAGCACCGCGAGCAGCGGAACGCCGAGCAGCACCACCACGGCGAGCAAGGGCGAAACGGTCAGCAGCAACGCGGCCACGGCGACATACACGAGGACCGCCCCGACGCCCGGCCCCGTGATGGTCAGCGTCTGGGCAATCACACCGACATCGCCGAACCCGATCGTCACCACCTCCCCGGCGGTGACCTTGCGCGGCAGCGCCCCACCCAGCCTGGTCGCGTGCCTGACCACCACCTGTACGGAACGGAACGAGGCGTCGATCCGCACCCTGGTCATCGTCCGGTGTCGCATGATGGCCAGCCACGCGTTCA
Organism: Streptomyces sp. col6; assembly: GCF_008042035.1. Lineage (GTDB taxonomy): Bacteria > Actinomycetota > Actinomycetes > Streptomycetales > Streptomycetaceae > Streptomyces. The sequence goes on along the minus strand of NZ_RDBL01000009.1, from coordinate 64,259 downwards.
GCATCCCGACGCCCATCAGCGCGGCGACCCAGCCGACGAGCGCGGTCCACCGCCCTGGTTCGAGCCCGTCGTCGATGGCGCGCGACAGGAGGTAGGGCGGCAGTGCCAGGCAGAGCATCCAGGCACTGCCGAACAACGCACCGGCGGCGATCCGGCGGCGCTGACTGGTGACCAGCCACCACAGGTACCGAGGGGCGCTGCGGTGGTCCGGGGCCCCCGGATCCGAACTCGCGTCTTTCATCCGCCTCACAGTAGTGATCACTGTTCGAACTGTTCGGGTGGGCTGATTCGTCCGGAAAACCGTAGAACACGTTGCCGCGACCGCCCTGTCCGCAGCGCGCCATCTTGCCGAAACGGCAACGTCTGTCGCGCGCAACGGCCTCAACGCCGCATGATCGACTGGTTCCCGACGAACTCCAGCGAACCGAGGAGAGGTCCCTCATGCGATCCGAGCCGCCTGCCGCACTTCGCCACAGCATCGTGAAAGCCCCCGCCGGACGCCTGCACGTGGTGGAGCAGGGAAGCGGCCCGTTGGTTCTGCTCGTGCACGGCTTCCCCGAGTCCTGGTACTCCTGGCGCCACCAGCTCCCGGCCCTCGCCGCGGCCGGGTACCGGGCGGTGGCCATCGACGTGCGCGGGTACGGCCGCTCCTCCAAGCCCACCGCACTCGACGCCTACCGGATGCTCGACCTGGTGGAGGACAACGTCGCCGTCGTGCACGCCCTCGGCGAGGAGAGTGCGGTGGTCGTCGGCCACGACTGGGGCTCCAACATCGCCTCCACCTCAGCCCTGCTCCACCCCGAGGTCTTCCGCGCGGTCGGTTTGCTGAGCGTTCCGTACGCGCCGCCCGGTGGCCCTCGCCCCACCGACATCTTCGGACGGATCGGCGGCCCCGAGCAGGAGTTCTATGTCTCCTACTTCCAGGAGCCCGGCCGTGCCGAGGCGGAGATCGAGCCCGACGTCCGTGGCTGGCTCGCCGGCCTCTACGCGGCCCTGTCCGCCGACACCATGCCCGCCGAGGGCGAGCCCGACCCGCACTTCGTCGCCCGTGGCGGCCGGCTGTGCGACCGCTTCCCCGCCGGTCCGCTCCCGTCCTGGTTGAGCGAGGAGGATCTCGACGTGTTCGCCGGGGAGTTCGAGCGCACCGGTCTGGCGGGCGCCCTGAACCGCTACCGCAACATGGACCGCGACTGGGAAGACCTCGCCCCGCACCGCGGAGCCCCGATCGAGCAGCCCTCCCTGTTCATCGGCGGAACGCGGGACGCCTCCACCACCTGGATGTCCGACGCCATCGATGCCTACCCCACCACGCTCCCCCGCCTGTCGGCCTCCCACCTCCTGGAAGACTGTGGTCACTGGGTCCAGCAGGAACGCCCCGACGAGGTCAACAGCCTGCTGACCGATTGGCTCGCCACCCTGCGGAGCTGAGACGAGGCCCTCTTCCCGGGCGCCCGACCGGCGGCACGCTCGCGCCCACGCACCGGTGCGTGCCCATGATGCCCGTGCGTCCGGGGCGCCTGCGTTATTCGTGTTGAAGCATCGATGGTCCGGCCCCTTGGCCGTCGGTTCACCCGGCGATTGCCGTCTGCGGTGGCGGCGGCGGCTCTTGGCCCTTGATCCTGAATACCTGGGACCCGTAGTTTTCCTTGGTCTTCTCCACGGCCTGGCGGAACTCTGTGAACCGCTTCCGCATCGCCCAGCCGTCCTGTGTCGAGTCCGTGCCGAAGCCGAAGTCTCTGCGCATCTTCTGCAGTTTGACGGACTGTTCATGAATCAGCAGGTACAGCTTCTGATCCTGCCCGAGGACCAGCAGGAATTGGCAAGCCGCGGTGATGAAGCCCAAGGCCGCAGGTACCCAGATCGGTGCCCGAACAGCCACAGCGGGACTGATCGCCAGCGCGGAAAGGCCTGATGCGCATGTCAGCAGCACGAAACGTCTCTGATGTGATCTGGCCACTCGAACCAGCCATGCGACATAGGAGTCCAACCAGGCCACATACTCCTTTTCTCTCTCAAGTAAGCCTTCTGGGGGTGGAACCCGCGGATACATGCCGGGCGCGGGCCTGGCTTCCTCAAGAAATAGCGTGCGGAACAGTGCGACAGCCACCCCGACAACGATTACGTGGTGGCCCAGCAGACCGGATATGCGGCTACGGTTCGTCATGTCCGAAGCCTATGGGTCGGCTCGATTGCCTGACAGTGCGCAGGCAGTTCGGGGCGAGCGACTTCGCGGGCAGCGCGAGCCACCCCGGCTCAGCCTCGCTCAGGGCTGAGCCCGTCCACAGTGAGGCGGAAGAGGCGGTCGGCCTGTGTGTGGGGGTCCGTGTGGTGCTCGGTGGCCAGGGCGATGCCGACGGCGAGGGTCAGCAGGTCGTGGAAGGTGACGTGCGACGCTACGGCGTTGTCGCGGACGGCTCGTTGGAGCAGAGGAGTTCCGGCCGCTTCGATTGTGCTGCCACAGCCGTTCGGGGAGGGCTCTTCGGTGGGGGGCTCGTAGCTGAGGACATGGGCGAATCCACGGGCCGAGACAGCGTAGAGGACGAGGGCGTGGAGCCACTCCAGGAGTGCGGTGCGGCTGTCCTCGGTCGCACCCAGCCGGTGGGCGCGCTCGCACAGGCCCTCCATGCGTTCCTGGAAGACGGCTTCGAGCAGAGCCCGGCGGGTGGGGAAGTGACGACGCACGGTCGCCGAGCCGACGCCGGCGATACGGGCGATCTGCTCCAGAGACGCCTCGGCACCCTGTGCGGCGACCTCCGCTTCGGCGACGGCGAGGATGCGCAGGTAGTTGCGTCGGGCGTCCGAGCGCTGACCGGTCATGATCTCCCCATTGCTAAACGGCGGGCCCCGCCATATCTTAGCGGCACGTAAAACGGCGGGCCCCGCCGTTTTGCGTCTCCGATCCGTGAGGAGCAGCGACCATGCCCGTCAGCAGCGATACCGTCCTGGTCACCGGTGCCACCGGTCAGCAAGGCGGGGCCACGGCTCGTGCACTTCTGGCCGCCGAGGTGCCTGTACGTGCGCTCGTACGCGATCCACGCTCGAAGCCCGCGCAGGCGATCGAGGCCCTGGGCGCCGAGCTGGTGCGGGCGGATCTTTCCGACCGGGCCTCCCTCGACCCGGCGATCGAGGGCGTCCGCGCGGTGTTCTCGGTGCAGATGCCGCCCATGACCGGGGCCGGCGTGGATTTCGCGGGCGAACTCGCCCAGGCCACCAACCTGGTGGACACGGCGAAGGCCGCAGGAGTACGCCAGTTCGTACAGTCCTCCACCAGCGGGGTCGGTGAACACACCCGTGCCGCCGGCTGGGCCGAGGGCCGCTGGGCGGCGATGGCGGACTACTTCCACACGAAGCAGGCGATCATGGAGGCGGTGCGTGGCGCGGGCTTCGCCCGCTGGACGGTGATCAAGCCGGCCTTCTTCATGGAGAACCTGCCTCTGCTGGCGCCCAAAGGGCCACGCGGCGGACTGATGACCGTGCTGAAGCCGGACACGGCGTTGGCACTGGTCGCCGTGCGGGACATCGGTGCGGCCGCGGCGCACGCCCTGCGGGATCCCGACCGGTTCCACCGAGTGGAACTCGAACTGGCCGGCGACCTGCGCACGATGGACCAGATCGCGCAGACCTTGTCCGCCGCCTGGCGCGTCCCCGTGACCGCGCCCTCCATGAACGTCGAGGAGGCCCTCGCGGCGGGGATGCCGAAGTGGGGCGCCGGGCACGAGTGGAACAACGTGGTCCTCCAGCCTGCCCGGCCCGAGTTCGCCCGGAAGCTGGGCATCCCGCTCACGACATTCGCCGAGTGGGCGGACGAGCAGCTGACCCCCGTGTCCGGCTAGGGCAACCCGGCGCCGCGGCCTTCGGGTCCGCTCCGGCCGGTTCATTCGTCGGCCGGTGAGGATCCTTGTCAATATCCAGAATCCTGTTTACTGTTCCCTTTGTGAACGCCTTCGACGACCGCTTCCTCACGCGCAACGGACTGGCCGCCCGCCAGCTCGCGGTCCTGCTGCTCAACCATGAGCCGGACACGCGACTGCCCCGGGTGCGGGACTACGCGGAGGAACTGGGCTGCGGAAACGGCACGGTCCAGGCGGCACTGCAGCTGCTGGAGGAGTCCGGCGCCATCAGGACGACCGCCCGGGGGCACCTCGGCACCTTCCTCGCCCACTCGGACCGCTCCATACTCTGGCGGCTCTCCGGGCTCGGCACGCTGCTGGCCGCGATGCCCCTTCCGTACTCCCGCCGGTACGAGGGCCTGGCCACCGGACTGCGCGGCGCCTTCGAGAAGGCGGGCGCACCCTTCGCGATCACGTTCATGCGAGGCGCCGGGGCCCGTACAGCGGCCCTGCTCGAAGGCAAGGTCGACCTCGTCGTCCTGTCCCGCTTCGCCGCCGACGAGCTGATCGCCGAGCACCCGGTGGAGCTGGTGGCGGACCTGGGGCCGGCCACCTACGTCGGCGCGCACGGCATGCTCCTGCGGCACGGCGTGGATCTGAACACCCCGGGCCTGCGGGTCGCGGTCGACCACGCGTCGGAGGATCTGCGCATGCTGGTCGACCTCGTCTTCGCCGGGCGCCCGGACGTCCAGCGGCTGGAGGCCTCGTACATGCAGCTGCCCGACCTCTTCGCCCGCGAAGAGGTCGACGCCACCGTCTGGAACCTGGACGAGGTGCAGGACCGGCTCGGGTTCGGTGTCGACGTACTGCCGCTGGGGGACGAGGTCACCCGCGAGCTGTCGCTGCGCAACTCGAGTGCGGCCGTCATCGGCCGGGCCGAAGGGGCAAAGGCCCTGGCCGCCGTCCGGGACTCCCTGAATCTCGGACTGATCACCTCGCTCCAGCGCGAGGTGCTGGAGGGCACGCGCCTGCCTTCGTACTGAGCCCCGGCCGACGGGCCGGCCGGAACAGGTCGAAGGTCCTGCCGCGACGGGACCTTCGACCTCATCAAAATACAAAATCCTGGTTATTGTCGATTTTAGGAGGAAGGCCATGGACGACCAGCTGGCCCTGCGGATTCAGCTCTTCCGCGAAGGCGGACAGATCAAGCCCGAGGTGGCCGACTTCGTCACGGCCGAGCTGGCCGCCCTGGAGGCGGAGGGCAACACCGTGACCGAGGCGACCACGGGCATGCTCACCAGCCACCTGATGATGGCGCTCACCCGTCTCCTGAACGGCGAGGCCATCGAGCAGTTCCTCACCGACGAGCAGGTCGCCGCCGAACTGGCCGGACACCCCGAGGCCGTCGGCCGCGCCCGTGCCGTCGCCGAGCGCGCCCGGCGCGAACTCGGGGCCACCCTCCCGGAGTCCGAGATTCAGGGAGTCCCGGACGGCGGCCAGGGCCTTTGCCCCTTCGGCCCGGCCGATGACGGCCGCACTCGAGTTGCGCAGCGACAGCTCGCGGGTGACCTCGTCCCCCAGCGGCAGTACGTCGACACCGAACCCGAGCCGGTCCTGCACGTCCCCGCCCCCTCCCGCGCCACCGAGGGCCGGCGGACCGGCGCGCCGGTGAAGGGGGCCGGAGGCGCGGCCCGCAGGACGGGCGGCGCGGGCCGCACCGGAGCCACCATCCGGGCCAAGTTCGCCGGCCGCTGCCACTGCGGGAAGCCGTACGCGGCCAAGGAGATGATCGCGAAGAATGACCACGGCTGGGGCCACCCGGAGTGCCGCACCGCCTCCGCCTGACCGCCCTCGCGGAGGCGGCTGCTTCCGGGCAACTGCCCCCGTACGCCCACCAGATGGGGTGAAGCACCCGCGCGGCGGGACGGCCCGTGCCATGATGCGGCTCCGGCGGTGCGCGAGGTGCGCCGCCGGGGGAGCGTCGGGCGACGCCGACACGCTGGGGGGCGTATGGAGAGCACACCGACCGTGCTGCGTCAGCTGCGCGGTGCGCAGAAATCGGCCAAGGGGGTATCGCTCTACTCGCGGTACGTGAACCGGCCGGCCGGGCGGATCTTCACTGTGGGCGCGTACCGGCTGGGCGTGACGCCCAATCAGGTCACGCTGGTGAGCGCGGCGTTCACCTTCACCGCCCTGGCGGGTGTGGCGCTCGTCCGCCCCGGGGCCTGGCTCGCCGTCCTCGTCTACCTCGGGCTCGCCGTGGGCTTCGCCCTGGACTCGGCCGACGGGCAGCTCGCCCGGCTGACCGGCCGGGGCGGGCCCGACGGCGAGTGGCTGGACCACGTCGTCGACTGCGCCAAGATGATCCTCGTCCACACCGCCGTACTGATCTCGTTCCACCGCTGGTTCGACCTGCCGGGCGACGGCTGGCTGCTGCTGCCGCTCGGCTTCCTGTTCGTCGCCGTGCTGACGTTCTGCGCGGGGCTGCTGCGGGAACAGCTCGGCAAGGCGGCGGCCCGGGGCGCGGAGAAGGCCCCCGAGGCCCCCGCGCCGCCCTCCCGGCTGCGGGCCGTGGCACTGCTGCCCGCCGACTACGGGGTGTTCTGCCTGGTGTTCCTGCTGCTCGGCGACGAGACGGCGTTCCGGTACGGATACGCCGTGCTCGCCGCCGTGCACGCCCTGTTCCTCGCGCTGTTCCTCGCCAAGTGGTTCAGGGAGCTGAAAGCGCTCCGGGCGCACTGACCAGCGCGTCCAGCACCTGCCGCAACTGGGTGCTGGACGTGTGCATGGTGTACGGGAAGTACACGACCTCGACCCCCACCTCGGCGAAGGCGCGTTCCAGCCGGCGGCCCTTCTCCGTGCCCTGCCAGTCGTCCCCCTTGAAGATGACGTCGAATCGGACCTGCTGCCAGGTCTCGACCTTGTCGGGGACAGTCTCGACGAACGCGGCGTCCACATGCCGCACGCTGCGCACGATCTCCAGCCGTTCCGGTAACGGGATCACCGGCCGGTGTCCCTTGGCCAGCGCGGCCATCTCGTCGGATACGACCCCCGCGACCAGGTAGTCGCACTGGCTGCGGGCATTCCTGAGGATGTTGAGGTGTCCCACATGGAACAGGTCGTAGACCCCCGGTGCGTAGCCGACCCTGTGCACCATCCGTGCTCTCCCCCCACGGTGAACGCGATGTCCGCCGGTGATGTCCGGTCCCATCGGAAGGTTTCCGGACATGGCACCCGGTCCGGTGGGATGTCGGTATCGGTCTTGATGTTCCAACGACCTTACTGTGAAGACCACTTGCTCATCTCGTGAACGGATAAGCTCGCTTTTGGGGCTGTTCCTCGGTGGAACACAGAGGGCTCCGGGGGAAGGGCGACCGTCCGATGGCAGACGAAGAGCACGGCAGACCGTTCGAGCACCGCCGCCTGCTGGTGGTCTCCACGAACTACGCGCCGGAGGTGACCGGCATCGGCCCGTACGCCGCCCAGCTCGCCGAGCACTGGGCCGCGTCCGGGGCCGACACCCATGTGCTGACGGGCATGCCGCACTACCCGGCCTGGCGGACCGACGCGGCCTACCGGGGGATGTGGCGCACCGAGGAGCGGCGCGCGGGCGTCACCGTCCACCGCAGGCGCCACTACGTGCCGCCCCGGCAGAGCGCGTTACGCCGAGCCGCCTTCGAAGCGAGCATCCTGGCGCACGGCCTCGTCGCGCCGCCCAGGACGCGGCCCGACGCGGTGATCTCCCAGATGCCGAGCCTGGCCGGCGGGGTCATCGGTGCCCGCATCGCCCGCCGCCACCGGGTGCCGTACATCCCGGTCGTCCAGGACCTGATGGGAGCGGCCGCCGCCCAGAGCGGTATCCGGGGCGGGGACAGGGCGGCGGCCCTCGCGTCGAGGGCCGAGCGGTACGCGCTGGGAGCCGCCGCCCTCGTCGGTGTCATCCACGAGAGCTTCGTCCCCCGTGTCACCGCGTACGGGGTGGACCCCGGCCGCATCCGGATCGTCCCCAACTGGAGCCATGTGGCGACCCCTTCGGGCGACCGCGCCGCGACCAGGGCCCGGCTCGGCTGGCGCGAGGGCACGCCCGTCGTCCTGCACTCCGGGAACATGGGCCTCAAACAGGGCCTGGAGGTCCTGGTCGACGCCGCGCGGCTCGCCCCCGAGATCCGCATCGTCCTGATGGGCGACGGCAACCAGCGCGACGCGCTGCGGGCCCGCGCCGCCGGGCTGCCCAACCTCGACTTCCTGCCGCCGGCCGGCGCCGAGGAGTTCACCGACATCCTGGCGGCCGCCGACGTCCTCGCCGTCACCCAGCGCGCCTCGGTGCTCGACATGAGTGTGCCGTCCAAACTCACCTCGTACTTCGTGTCGGGGCGTCCCGTTGTCGCCTCCGTGGCCGAGGAGGGCGGCACCGCCGAGGAGGTGCGGCGCTCCGGGGCCGGGCTCCTCGTCGCACCGGAGGACCCGGCCGCGGTGCTCGGCGCCGTCCGCAAGCTCACCGAGTCACCCGCCGAGGCCGACGCGCTCGGCGCCCACGGACCGGGCTACGTGGCACGCCATCTGGGGCGGGAGGCCGCGCTCGCCCGGTTCGACACCCTGCTCGCCGAGGTCCTGGAGGACGGCCGGGAGGGACCACGCCGATGAGCGAAGCGATCCGCGCGCTGGACGAGCAGGACGAACCCGCCCTGCTCAGGGACCAGTTCCGCCAGCTCCTGCGCTACCGGACCCTCCTCGTCACCGGGGTCCTCGTCGGCCTGCTGGGCAGCGGATGGCTCGCCCTGAGCGGCGAGGACACCTACGCCGCCACCGGCGAGGTGTCCGTGCGCTCCGCCACCTCCGACCCCTTCGCCGCCGGCGCCTCCGCCGACAAGGGCATCAACATCGGCTCCGAGCGCCAGACCGCCGTCAGCGACGCCGTGGGCACCATCGCGGCCGGCACCCTCGCCAAGAAGGGCGACACCGTGGAGGTCGGCGCCCTGCTCTCCGGGCTCCAGGTCACCAACCCGCCCAACACCCTCGTCCTCAAGTTCTCCTACACCGGCCGCACCCCGGAGCAGGCCAGGGCCAGGGCCCAGGCGCTCGCCGAGGCCTACCTGGAGATACGCCGCGAGCGCACCGAGGACAGCATCGACAACATGGTCGACGGCTACCGCGCCCAGCTCAAACCGCTCACCGAACAGCGCGACCGCCTCGCCGAGCAGGAGACCGGCACCGGCGGCGACGACGTCACGAGCGCACGGGCCAACCTCATCGTCGCCATCTCCACGCTCAACCAGAAGATCTCCGAACTCCGCGCCCTGGACACCACACCCGGCTACCTCAACAAGAAGCCCGTCGCCCCGCACCACCCCACCGGGGCGGGGCTGCCGCTGCTGCTCGGGCTCGGTGGGGTCGTCGGACTCGCTCTCGGCCTGCTCATGTCCTGGGTCCGGCTCGTCTTCGACCCGGCCGTCCGCTCCACCCGGGAACTCGTACGCTCCCTCGGTGCCCCGCTGCTCGGCACCCTGCCCAGGGAGCGCGCGGGGGCCCGCACCCTGCTCGCGATCGGCCGCCCCGGCAGCCGGCTCGCCGAGGAGTACCGGGCGGTCGCCTTCCGGCTCGCCTACGACCCGTCCTTCGCCGAACGCCGCCGCCTGCTGGTCACCGCGCCCCGGGGCGACAACGACATGGCACGGGCCGCCGCCGCCAACCTCGCCGCCGCCTTCGCCGAGATGGGCCGGGACGTCCTGCTCGTCGAGGCCGATCTGCGGACCCCGTCCCTGGCCGGCGACCTCGGCGCCGCCGCACCCAAGCGCGGGCCCCGCTGGGCGACCGGCAACGAGGGCCGCAACTGGCCCGCCGACAGCCTGGGCAACGTGGACGTGCCCGGCTCGGGCGCCTTCACGCTGGTCGCCGGCCGCCGCACCGACAACGTGCCGCGCGCCCTGACCTCCACCCCCGTCAGCCGCATCCTCGCCGAGGGCGGCAGACCCGGGGCGGTCGTCATCGTGCTCGCCCCGCCCGTCCTCTCGTACGCAGACGCGGTCGCCCTCGTCGACCGCGTCGAAGGCGTCGTCATCGTCTGCCGGCCGCGCGAGGTGCACCGCAGCGACCTCGAACGCATCCGCGAGATCATCGGCGCGGCGGGCGGCTCGGTCCTCGGCACCCTGCTGCACCCCGGATACGGCCGGCTGGAACAGCGGGCCCACCGGAAGGCCGCCGCGACCCGCGCGAGGGACCGGGGCCGGGCCGCGCAGAACCCGGCCGAGCGGAGCGGGTACGGCGACCCGGACGCGGCCGCCCGCACCGGCGACCCCGCCGAGACGCTCGGCCTGCGCACCCTGGACGGCGGCCCAGGACGCGGTGGTCACAGCAGCGCGGCCGGACACAGGTGAGGGCCCGCACCGCGATTGCCTGCTCGGTCGCGGACCAGGGGGTGGCCGCCCTCACCAACATCCTGGTCCTGGTGGCCGCAGCCCGGCTCTCCACCGTCTCCGGCTTCGCCCGCTTCTCCGCCGTCTACCTCGTCTTCACCGTGCTGCTCGGTGTCTCGGGCGCCTACACCGGCCAGCCGCTCGTCCTGCGCCGGGGTGCCGGCGAGGACACCCGCGGCGCGTGCCGGTCCGCCGCGTGCTTCACCCTGCTCGCCGCCACCGCGCTCGGCGGCCTGCTCGCCGCCGTCTGCGCCCTGCTGCCCGGCTCCACGGCGCGGGCCCTGATGGCACTGGGTCTGGTACTGCCGGTGGTGCTCGGACAGGACATCGCCCGGTACGCCTTCGCCACGCTGCACGCCCAGCACCTTGCCCTGGCCGCGGACACTCTCCGGCTGGTCTGCGTCACCGGCGCGCTGGCCGTACAGCCGCACGGGGCACCGGCCGCCCGGCTGGTCGCTGTCTGGGGGCTCTCCGCGCTGCCCGCGCTGCTGCTGTCGGCCGCCGCCCTGCACCGCAGGACCACGGGCGCCCCGGTGCTGCTGAAGCCGATGCTCGCCAAGGGGCACCTCGGCCGGCGCTTCGTCGTCGAGTTCGGCGTCGGCAACGCCACCTCGCAGCTCTCCGTGCTCGGCCTCGGCGCCGTCGGCAACCCGCTCGTCGTCGGCGCCCTGCGCGGCGCCACCACCCTCTTCGGCCCGCTCAACGTGCTGTTCACCTCCGCTACCGGCTTCGGCCCCCCGCTCCTGGGACGGCTCGCCGACGACCGGCTCCGGGTGCGGGCCACCGCCGCGCTGGCCGCCGTCCTGGCCCTGACGGCCGCCTCCTGGGCCACCGTCCTCGCCCTGCTGCCCGGCTCCGTGGGCCGTCATCTGCTCGGCGCCACCTGGCCGACGGCGGCGGCGCTGCTCCCGGCCACCGGCAGCCAGTACGCGGCGATGGCGGCGGGCACCTGCGGGCTGCTGGCGCTCCGGCTCCTCGACCCGCGCACCACGCTCTCCATCCAGGTGGTCTTCTCGCTCGCCGCGGTCGTCCTCCTCGGCGGCGGTTATGCGCTCGGCGGGGTGACGGGGGCTGCCTGGGGCCTGTGCCTGGGCTCCGTCTGCAAGGCGGTCGCCACCTGGACCCGCGTGGTCCGGCTGTCCCGGGAGGGTGCGCGGACCGGTGCGCCGGTCAGCGCGGACGCCGCCCGGACCTGAAGCTGGTCACCAGGGCCAGGCACAGGACCGCGATCGCCAGTTTTCCGGCGGCCTGCAACAACGGGCCGCGCAGCAGGATGAAGGTGTACCCGGCGATCAGCGGCACCGCGATCGCCGGCACGCTGCCCGGCCCCGGCCCGTCCCGCGAGACCGCCCGCACATAGCGCCGGTCGGCGCGGGCGGCCCCGTACCCCGTCAGCGCCAGACCGCCGATCACTCCGGCCGCCCCGAAGTCCACCCACAGCTCCGTCCACAGCGGCGCGGAGAGGTTGGTCATGTTCATCCCCATCCACTGCCCGACGCGCACCCCGGTGTCCTCCGGCTTCCCGCTCCACGCCGCCCGCGGCACGAAGAAGAAGGCGGAGCCCGCGAGTTGCCGCCCATAGGTGTGGCCACGGGTATCGACCCAGGAGATGGTGTTGGCGAACATCACCGTCTGGTCGTAGTCCTTGGTGGCCAGCGGCTCGAACACCGACGACGACTGGACCGGCCGGTACCCCTCGTCGTCGTAGCGGAACCGGTCCGCGTACGGGAACAGCACCAGCGCCCCGATCACCCCGAGCGCCAGCACCGACCGGTACATCGCCGCACTGCGCGGGAACGCCGTGAACAGCAGGGAGACCAGCACCGTGAGGAACCAGTAACGGGCGTTGGAGACAGGGTTGTTCACAATCAGGTTGACGACGGCGAGGGTGCACCAGACCAGGACGGTGGAGGGGGAGCGCCGGGAACGGCGCGAGGTGACCAGCCTGCGCGTGTAGAACAGCAGCGCCAGCAGCGCCGGCACCGTGCCGAAGCCCTTCAGGAACGCCGAGCCCACATTGGACTCGCCCGACGCCACCCCGCTCTCGGCCACCGAGGCGCTGATCTCCTGCCGGCTGGAGAAGAAGACCGCGGGCCCGCCCAGCTTCAGCACGTAGTACCCGCTCGCCGCGAGGGCCACCAGCACCAGCAGCCGCAGCCGCAACGGGTGCGCGGTGGCGCCCCGGCCGTCGCCGCGCGCCGTGCGGCGACGGCGCAGCGGGCGCCGCGACGCCAGCAGCGCCCCCAGGTCGAAGGCCGCGCACCCCACCAGCACCAGCGCGACCGCCGTCACCAGGTCCGCGCGCGGGCCCACCACCGGCGTCGGCGTCTGCCCGATGACCGCCTGGGCGAACGGCGCCACCCCCATCGCGATGTACACGAACATCCAGAAGACGCCCTGCAGCAGCCGCCGCCGCGTGGACAGGATCATCGTCGCCAGCCGCGCCCCCGAGTAACAGGTCAGGACGAGCTGCAACCAGTACCCCGTGTCCCGCACCCCGGTGCCGGGCTGGGCGGCGATCAGTGCGGGCAGGAAGCACACCAGGCCGAGGATGAGCGGCACGGCCAGCGCCCGGGACAGCATCGCCCAGGACAGCGGCGCGGCGGGGGCCTCGCCCGGCGCCCGAGGGGGTGCGGCCGGCGCGCTCTCATGCACGGACGCCATCAACTCCCCTTCCGTAAAGCACGGTTGTGTAGCCACACATTAACGAATCACCACACGTGAGGAGATGTGACGACTAGTCTGGGCAGAGCCGGACGAGGGCGAGGGGGACCCTGGTGAAGATCCTGCACATCGTCACGCTGCACACTCCGGACCATGCCTTCGGCGGTCCGACCCGGGTGGCCCTGAACCTCTCCAAGGTCCAGCGCGCCGGGGGCGACGACGCCAGGATCATGGCGCTCGGCGACGGCTTCGACGGCCCGCTGCCGCGCGAGGTGGAGGGCGTGCCCGTCCACCTCTTCCAGGCCCGCCACCTGCTGCCCATGTTCGAGGTCAGCGGGATCACCTCCGGCGCCCTGCTCAGGACCGCGCGCCGGATGATGCGCGGCGCCGACCTCGTCCACGTCCATCTGATGCGCGACCTGGTCACCCTGCCCGCCGCCCTGCTCGCCCTGGCCTCCGGCACGCCTCTGGTCGTGCAGACCCACGGCATGGTCGACCCGACCGAGAAACGGGTCGCCCAGCTGACCGACCTGCTGGGTGTACGCAGGGTGCTGCGCGGCGCCGACGCGGTGCTCCACCTCACCGAGGCCGAGCGCGTCGACGTCAACGCCGTCGCCGCCCCCGTGCCCCTCACCCGGACCGTGCGCCTGGTCAACGGCGTGCGGCCGCAGCCGTTCAAGCCCGCCCGTGAGCCCGGCCGCCCGCCGACCGTGCTGTTCCTCGCCCGCATCCAGGCGCGCAAGCGCCCGGAGGACTTCGTGGCCGCGATGCCCGCCGTCCTGGCCGAACACCCCGACGCCCGGTTCGTGCTCGCGGGACCCGACACCGGCGCGCTGCCCGGCACCCTCGAACTGGCCCGCGCCCTCGGCGTGACGGCCTCGCTCGACCACGTCGGGCCGCTCGGGCACGAGGAGGTGCTGGCGGCCGGGCGCGAGGCCGATGTGTACGTCCTGCCGTCGATCGAGGAACCCCTGGGCGTCTCGGTCCTCGAAGCGATGTCCGTCGGTACCCCGGCCGTCATCACCCGCACCTGCGGCCTCGGGCCCGATGTGGCACGCGCCGGGGCGGGCCGCGTCATCGACAGCCGGGTCGGCGAGGACGCGGCCAACGCGGACAAGGTCGCGCGGGCCGTCCTGGAACTGCTGGAGCCGGACGCCAACGCGCAGGCGGGGAAGGCCGCCTGGGAACTGGTGAACCAGCACTTCACCATCGAGGTCGTCACCCGCACCCTCCGGCAGACCTACGAGGACGTGGTCCGCCGGAGGAGTGACGGTCTCAAGCAGCCGGTTTCTCGCGCGACTTGAGGGCGATCTGCCACCGGTAGAAGCTCATCGCCAGGGCGAAGTCGAAACCGGCGCGCCCGTCGAGGAAGCCCCGCCGGTAGACGTACATGTAGAGGAACGACACCAGCGGTTTGAACGGCGCCTTGTGGAACAGCTGCCCCTGCCGCGACTTGGCCCGGCGCACCTGCTCCTTGACCTCCGGGTGGTGGTTCAGCCACGCCTCCCAGTCCGCGTACCGGTTGTGCCGCTCGAACCAGGCGGACACCGGGTCCAGGTCCTGGTGCTCGATGGGGTGGCGCAGTGCCGCCGTGCTCGGTGCGACCGGCTGGTAGTGCCCCTCCACCTCGCCGATACCCGGGGCGTCCAGGTCGCCCACCTCCGGGTAGTGGCAGCGGGTGCGGTCGGTCAGGGAACGTTTGCGGATGGTGTAGCCGTGCCGCAGCCGCTTCCCGGAGAACCAGTAACCGAGCGGGATGTCGTACGCCGCGGGCTTCGGCGCCTGCGGATCGGCGAAGATCTGTCGCAGCTCGCCCAGCAGCCCGGGGCTCAGCCGCTCGTCCCCGTCGAGCAGCAGAATCCAGTCCAGATCGGTGCGGACGTGGTCCAGGCACCACTGCTTCTTGCGCGGGTGCCCGCCGTCCCAGGTGTACGGGACGACCTCGGCGCCGTACTCCTCGGCGATCTTCGCCGTCTCGTCGGAGCTGTGCGAGTCGACGACGACGACCGCCTCGAAGTGGTCGATGACCGACCGGACGGCTTCCGCGATGTTGAGCCCTTCGTTCTTCGTGGGGATGGCCACGGCTATCGGCAGTTTCCTCATCCGTTGTCCCCTTCGGGCAGCCAGGCGTAGCAGCCTGTGGAGGTGAAGGCGACGGCCGCCTCCGGAATCGTGAGCGCGGTCCGCTTCCCGTCGCCGGAGGAGCCCGAGGCCAGAACCTTGCCGCCGGGCCCGGTCACCTCCCAGACGCAGTTCGGGGTGGGGGAGACGTCCCGGTAGTGACCGGGCCGCAGCGCCTTGCCCCGGTGCACACCGTCGGCGTACCCGTGCGAGGCGCGCTCCACCACGTCCTTGTGCCGGGTGCACAGATGGGCGACGGCGGGCCCGGCACCTGTGATCTCACCGGCCACCACGGCACCGACCGCCGTGTCCCGGTCGACCTTGACGAGATAGGTCAGCCGGTCGCAGGTCTCCTGCCCCGTCTGGAGCACCGCCGCCGGGTCCATGCCCACGGGCACCCGGTCGGTCAGATACTCCTTCTGCTTCTTGCTGAACGTGCCCGTGGCGGGCTTCAGCCGGTCGGCGGGGATCTTGGGCGGCTCGCTGCTTCGGGCGGCGTGCGGACCGGCGGGCGCGGAGCCCCGGGGGTCCGCCTCCGCCCCGGCCGCGGGCCCGGAAGGGACCGCGCTGCCGGCAGCCGCGGGGCCGGCCGCCTGCGGCCCGTCCCCGCCCTCCGGGGCCGAGCCGCAGGCGGCCAGCGCCGCCGTCGCGAGAACGACGGCGGCGCCGGCCAGGAAAGCGTTCCTCATCCGCTGTTCCTCAGCGCGTAGTGGGCACTGACCTGGGCGGCGGTCAGCGCGGTCGGGTACACGGCGGTCTCGTCGATCTGGCCGGCGAAGAAGTTGCTCGTCGGACGGTTCGGCCAGGACGCGAGGTTGTCCCCGCCCACCCGCCAGTAGCCGGTGTAGCTCTGGTTCTTGGTGTAGAGCGGGTTCACCGCGCGCAGTTGCCCGTCCACGTACAGGGCCATGCCCCCGGACCCCTGGGTGGCGACGACATGGTGCCAGGCACCGTCGTTGTACGCCCCGGTGGTGCTGACGGTCTGGCCGCCGTTGTTGGAGGTGCCGAACGTCAGACGGCCGTTGTTGAGCATGTACACATGCTTGTCGTACTTGCCGCTCAGCTCCATGGTGTTGCTGCCGAAGCCGATGATCTTCCCTCCCTTGGTCGTCGTCGTCCTGATCCAGGTCTCCACGGAGAACCTCGTGGTGTCGGACCGGCCCCGGTTGCTGTACGCGTACTGCGTGGAGCCGTTGAACCCGATGGCGGTCGAGGGCCCGGACACCGCCGCCGGGGTCTGCCGGTAGGAGGGTGTGTTGCGCAGGAAGCCGTTGTCGAGCCCCGCCCCCGTGTCGGCCGCGAAGGTGGACGTGCCCTCGTCGTAGCGCCAGTACAGGCTCGCCCCGTCGGAGAGCACCCTGGCGGGATAGCTCTCGGCCTTGTCCGCCACGGTGGCGCTCACGGCTGGCGACTTGGCGCTGGTGTTCGTGCCGTCGCTCGCGGTGATCCGGTACGTGTGCGTCTCACCGGGCTCGACGTCGGTGTCCGTCCACCGCAGCTGCGGACGGTCCCAGAACACGGAGTAGCCCGTCGTCGTGTGGACGGGGGTACTCGCCCCGTCCTTGTAGATCCGGTACGTGAGCGTCCCGTCGTCCGTGTCGAAGCTCGTCTGCCAGTTCACGTCCACCTTGCCGGGGGCGACCGTGGACACACTGACATTCGGCACCCAGGGCGCCCCGGTGTCGGGGCCGTCGGCGAACCGGGTGAGGCCCTGCTGCGCCTTGCTGTTGACCGTGGTGAACTCGCCGCCCACCCAGAGGTAGTGGCGGCCGCCCTTGTCGGTCTGCGCCATCACGCGCGGGCCGACCGGCTCCCCGATCCCGTCGTTGGTGTCCGGGAACCACGGCAGCAGCTTCGGGTCGTCCACCGACTGGGCCAGCAGATGCTTGCGCGGCTGGTCGGGGAACTCGCCCATGGAGGCGCAGTCGTGTGCGTGACTGCCGCTGTAGAGAACGCCGTTGTGCACGAGAACGGCCTGGGTGGCCCCCAGGCAGGTGTCGCGCCAGACCTGGTTGAGGGTGGTGAGATCAAGGGCGATCCGGCCGTCGAACACCCCGCCGCCGGTGCCCTCGTTGGCGGTGTAGAACTGCTTGGCGTCGCTGGTCAGGTCCTGCACCGTGGAGGTGTTCGGGATGAAACCCGGGTAGCTCCTGTCCAGCGCCCCGGTGGTCGTGTTCACCACCGCGAGCGCGTGCGAGGACGTGCCGTTCACTGTGAAGAAGTCACCGCCGAGCACCACGTGCCGCCCGTCGGGCGTGAGCTCCACCGCCCGGCCCACCTCGTCCGCGTTCGCCGTCCACGGCTTCAGCGTCGCGCCGGTGGTGACGGCCGCGAAGTAGTTGCGGGTCTGCCCGGCCACCGACTTGAAGTCGCCCCCGAGGTACACCGTGTCGTCGGTGACCGCGAGCGCCCGCACGGTGGCGGAGACGGCGACCTTGAAGTCCTGGCGCGGGGTGCAGGTGGCGGTGTCGATCGCCGCGATGTTGCTGACGCCCACGCCGTTCACCGCCCCGAACCGGCCGCCCGCGTACAGGGTTTCGCCGTCCGGGGAGAGAACGAGCGAGCGTACGGTCGCGGTGCCCGAGGAGAGCGTGAACGACAGGGAGCAGTCGGTGGGTGCCCCGGTCGCGGTGTCGAACGCGGCGAAGTTCACCGCGGGCTCCTCCGAGGTCCCGGACGCGGCACCGGGCGGCCGTACGGTGGAGAAGGTGCCGCCCGCGTACACCACACCGTCCGCCGACGCGGCCATCGACCACACGATGCCGTTGGTCTGCCAGGTGGACAGGTCGTCCGCGGTGATCGAGACGGGTGCGGTGAGCGCGGCGGCCGGGGGACCCGCCGACGCCGCGGCGCCCAGGGCGCCGGCGAGCAGGCAGAGCGCCGCGGCCGTGGCCCGCGTCCGGCCGCGCCGGCGCCCCGTGGTTGCTTTCATCATTCAGCTCCGAAGGTGAGAACGAGCTGCGGCCCGTGGGCCGCGGTTGCTGCCCCGCCCGGCTGCCGCCGAGGGCGGGTGAGGAGGCGCGGCCCGGGAGCCCCGCCCGTACCGGCGCGTTCTGCCCCACCGCGTCACCGGTGGGGGTGGGGGTGCGCGCCGGAGTCCGTTACCGGTCCACCCGCACGGCGGCCCCGGCGAGTTCGTCGGCGAGCCGGCGCACATCGGCGTCGACCATGATCCGGGCCAGCTCCCGTGCCCGTACGGCCGGTTTCCAGCCCAGCAGCTGCCCGGCCTTCGAGGCGTCCCCGATCAGCGCGTCGACCTCGCTGGGACGCTCGTACTTCGCGTCGTAGCGGACGTGCTCGCGCCAGTCGAGGCCCGCGTGCGTGAAGGCGTACTCCAGGAACTGCCGGACGCTGACCCCCTCACCGGTGGCCACCACGTAGTCGTCCGGGGTGTCGCACTGGAGCATCCGCCACATCGCGTCCACGTACTCGGGGGCGTAACCCCAGTCGCGCACCGCGTCCAGGTTGCCCAGGTGCAGCCGGGTCTGCAGCCCGGCCTTGATCCGGGCGACACCACGGGTGATCTTCCGGGTCACGAAGGTCTCCCCGCGCCGGGGCGACTCATGGTTGAACAGGATGCCGTTCACCGCGAACATCCCGTACGCCTCGCGGTAGTTGACCGTCGCCCAGTACGAGTAGACCTTGGCGACGCTGTACGGGCTGCGCGGGTGGAACGGGGTCATCTCGTTCTGCGGGGGCGGACTGGCCCCGAACATCTCGGACGAGGACGCCTGATAGATCCGGGTGTCGATGCCACTGGCCCGTACCGCTTCGAGCAGCCGGATCGTGCCGAGCCCGGTGACGTCCCCGGTGTACAGCGGCGCGTCGAAGGAGACCCGCACATGCGACTGGGCGCCCAGGTTGTACACCTCGTCGGGCCGGATGTCCCGCAGCAGGTTCACCAGCGCGACGCCGTCGGCCAGGTCGGCGTGGTGTAACACGAACGACCGGTTCTCCTGCTCCGGGCCCTGGTAGATGTGGTCGATCCGCTCGGTGTTGAAGCTCGACGAACGGCGGATCAGACCGTGGACCGTGTACCCCTTCTGGAGCAGGAGCTCGGACAGGTACGAACCGTCCTGTCCGGTCACCCCGGTGATGAGTGCGGTCTTCGCCACGTTTCCCCCTTCTGCGGTCGCCCGTAAGGCAGTTGGTCATGGAATCTCAAGGTATGAGTGATCCGCGATAAAACGTCACCGTTTCACCCGGCTACTGGCACAATCCGTCAGCATGACGACTGATCTCCCCGGCTCCTCCCGGGAACGTGTCCCGTCCCTGTTACGCCCCGGCGCCCGTGTGTTCGTGGCGGGCCACCGGGGCCTGGTGGGTTCGGCGGTGGCCCGCAGCCTCGCCGCCGACGGCCATGAAGTGATCACGCGCGGCCGTGACCGCCTCGATCTGCGGGACGCCGAGCGGACCGGCGCCTTTCTGCGGGACATACGCCCGGACGCCGTGGTGCTGGCCGCCGCCCGGGTCGGCGGGATCATGGCCAACAGCACGTATCCCGTGCAGTTCATCGAGGACAACCTGCGCATCCAGCTGAGCGTGATCGCCGGCGCGCACGCGGCCGGCACCGAGCGGCTGCTCTTCCTCGGCTCGTCCTGCATCTACCCGAAGCGGGCTCCGCAGCCGATCCCCGAGGAGGCCCTGCTCACCGGCCCCCTGGAGCCCACCAACGAGGCGTACGCACTGGCGAAGATCGCCGGCATCGTGCAGACGCAGTCCTACCGGCGCCAGTACGGCGCCTCCTACATCAGCGCCATGCCGACCAATCTCTACGGACCCGGTGACAGCTTCGACCTGGAGACCTCGCACGTCCTGCCCGCCCTGATCCGCCGTTTCCACGAGGCCCGCGCATCCGGCGCACCGGCCGTCACGCTCTGGGGGTCGGGAAACCCCCGGCGCGAGTTCCTGCACGTCGACGACCTCGCCGCCGCCTGTGTGCTCCTGCTGGAGCGCTACGACGACGACGCGCCCGTCAACGTCGGCTGCGGCGAGGACCTCACTGTCCGTGAACTCGCCCAGCTGGTGGCAGAGGTGACGTCGTACCAGGGAGAGATCGTCTGGGACACCGGCAAACCCGACGGCACTCCGCGCAAACTCCTGGACGTCTCCCGGCTGGCCTCCCTCGGCTTCGCACCGCGCATCCCCCTGCGGGAGGGCATCGCGGAGACGTACACCTGGTGGCTCCGGCAGCAGACCCCGTAACCCCGGCCGCCCGGCCGGGTGGCCCGCTCCCGTCCACGACGGGCGGACGACCCGGCCCTCTCCTCCGGCGCGCATCCGTCCCCCGCTCTCAGTAGGCCCCGCGGCCGTCGGTGACGGCCCGCAGCGTACGGGCCATGAGCCCCATGTCCGTGGCCACCGACCAGTTGTCGACGTACCAGAGGTCGAGCGAGACCGTCTCCTGCCAGGAGAGGTCGGACCGGCCGCTGACCTGCCACAGGCCCGTCAGTCCGGGTTTCACCGCGAGCCGCCGCAGCTCGCGCTCGTCGTAGCGGGACACCTCGTCCGGCAGCGGCGGGCGGGGGCCGACCAGGGACATGTCACCCAGCAGTACGTTGATGAGCTGGGGCAGTTCGTCCAGAGACGAGCGGCGCAGCAGACGGCCCAGCCGGGTGACCCGCGGGTCGCGGCGCATCTTGAACATCGGGCCGTCGTTCTCGTTCGCCGTGGCGAGCCGCGCCTTGCGCTGTTCCGCGTCCACCACCATCGTGCGGAACTTCCACATGACGAACGGGTGGTTGTGCCGGCCCTGGCGGATCTGCCGGTGAAAGACGGGCCCCTTGGAGGTGAGCCGGACGGCCGCCGCGATCAGCAGCAGCAGCGGGGACAGGGCGATCAGGCCGCAGGCCGCGCCCGCCCGGTCCACCGCCGCCTTCAGGGCCGGCTGGAGCCCCCGGCGCAGCGGCGGCACGATGTGCAGCAGGGTCAGCCCGGCCGCGGTCGAGGGGCGGATGCGGTCGGGCGCCGTCTCCGAGAGGTGCGAGAGCACGGACAGTTCGAGCCCGCCGTCGTGCAGCCCCCAGGACAGCCGCCGTAATCGCTCCTCGGCGAGCCCCGGGCCCGGGACCACCAGCGCCAGGTCCGCATCGTGGGCGAAGGCCGCCCCCAGCACCGTCGACGCGTCGTCGTCCGCCGGCGCCGGAGCCAGCCGCCCCGGCACCGCGACCTCGCAGGCCAGCGCCGCCGGCCCGACGGGCAGGGCCGCCACCACGCGATAGCCGTGGTCTTCCCGCGAGGTGAGCAGCCGCACCGCCCGGTCCACTCCCGAGGCCTCGCCGACCACCAGCACCCGGCGCGCCGTCCGGCGCCGCCCGGACCAGGACAGCCGGCGCGCCCACGAGGTGCCCGCCGCCGTCAGGAGGCCGGGGACCAGCGCCACCACGGCCGCCGCCGGGTCGATGGACGGGTCGACGACGGTCCACAGCACCGCCAGCGCACCGATGAGCAGTAACCAGTCCGCGGGCGTGGTCAGCGCCCCCGGCGGGCGGCCCGGCACATGTAACGCGTACCGCCCCCGCGCGGCCCGGACCCCGCACCACACCAGGGTGGCCGCGAGCGCCCCGGCCGGGGCCCCGGGCTGTCCGTCGGCGCGGAGCACCAGCCAGGCGGGTAACCCCAGGCCGGCGGATTCGACGCACACCACCAGGGACAGCAGGCCGGGGCCGCTGCCCGGTGCGCCGGCACCGCGCTCGCGCCGTACGGCCGGGACCTGCCGCGGGCGGCCGAGGTTCTGGCCGCGCGGAAGGCCGGACGAGGTCCGTGGTCGTGGCGCCCCCGCCAGTCCCACGGGCCTCGGTATATCGGATTCGGGTAGCTCGACATGCCCCATGAACCCCCCAGTCACAGTTGCATCGCCACAAACGGGGCGCATCCGCCGATCCTGTGGACTGACGGATGCGCCCTCGCTCGGTGCACGATATCCACACACATGGCATTTCGCTGGAGTTCCGGTGAAGTTCAGACAGTCTCGGTGATCCGGGACTCGTCCCGATCCGTACCGGATCTCAGGTTCTGTGCGCACCTGTTGGTATGTGTCACGTGCCTCAATCGGTTGGTGTGCGGATATGTACCTCGGTCCGCCAACTACCGTACGTGCTCGCGCGGTTGCGCGGGCGATATTCGGACTGCTCGCCTCCGGACCCGTCACCCCCTCTGGGAGAATGCGGTGCCGGGAGCACGCACCCGGCCACGAGTGGAAGAGGGACGTACGGTGACCCCCGCGGAGAAGAACTGGGCCGGCAACATCACCTTCGGCGCGAGGCGGTTGTGCGTACCGCGATCGGTCCGCGAACTGCGGGACATGGTGGCCGCCTCCGACGCGGTGCGCCCCCTGGGCACCCGGCACTCCTTCAACACGATCGCCGACACCACCGGCGACCACATCTCCCTCGCAGGTCTCCCACGCGTCGCGGACATCGACGTCGCGCGCCGGACCCTCACCCTTTCCGCGGGGCTCCGCTACGGCGAGTTCGCCGCGGAACTGCACGAGCGCGGATTCGCCCTGGCCAACCTGGGCTCGCTCCCGCACATCTCGGCAGCCGGTGCCGTCGCGACCGGCACCCACGGCTCGGGTGTGGGCAACCGCTCCCTGGCGGCTTCCGTACGCACACTCTCCCTGGTGACGGCCGACGGCGGGACGCGGACCCTGACGCGCACGGACGAGGACTTCGCCGGCGCGGTGGTGTCCCTGGGCGCGCTCGGTGTGGTGACCTCGCTGGAGCTGGACCTCGTGCGCGCCTTCGATGTGCGGCAGTGGGTGTACGAGGACCTGCCCGAGGCCACGCTGACCGCGCGGTTCGACGAGGTGATGTCCGCCGCCTACAGCGTCAGCGTCTTCACCGACTGGAGCCCCGGTCCCGTCGGCCAGGTGTGGCTGAAGCAGCGGGTGGGCGGTGAGGGTGCGGCCGGGATGCCCGCCGAGTGGCTGGGTGCCCGGCTCGCCGACGGCCCCCGGCACCCGATCCCCGGTGTGCCGGCCGTGAACTGCACGGAGCAGCGGGGTGTGCCCGGTCCCTGGTACCAGCGGCTGCCGCACTTCCGGATGGAGTTCACCCCGAGCAACGGCGACGAGCTCCAGTCGGAGTACTTCGTGGCCCGCGCGGACGCGGTGGCGGCGTACGAGGCCCTGGCCCGGCTGCGGGACCGGATCGCCCCGGTGCTCCAGATCTCCGAGATCCGCACCGTCGCCGCCGACGACCTGTGGCTGAGCCCCGCCCACGGCAGGGCCTCGGTGGCCTTCCACTTCACCTGGGTGCCGGACGCGGCGGCCGTCGCGCCGGTGGTCGCGGGGATCGAGGAGGCCCTGGCCCCGTTCGGCGCCCGCCCGCACTGGGGCAAGGTCTTCTCCACCGCTCCCGAGGTCCTGCGCACGCTGTACCCGCGCTACGCGGACTTCGAGGCGCTGATGCTCCGGTACGACCCGGAGGGCACCTTCCGCAACCCGTTCCTGGACCGCTGCTTCCGGCGCTGACCCGGTTCAGCGGCTGCCGCGCTCGTCCCGTGCCCGGAACGGCCAGGCGCCCGTCGACCTGCCCGGGGCCAGCTGGTCCACAACCTCGGCCAGCTCCTCGCAGGCGTGCTCGATGCGGTGCCGGATGTTCTGCTGCTCCGCGACGACGGCGGCCAGCAGCAGGGCGGTGAGGGCCACAGCCCCGTTCAGCACCGTGAGGTTGATCATCACCTCCACGATGGTGTGATCCGCGAACGGGCCGGCCCCGTCCGTTCCCGCCACGATCGCGAGGACGGACACCAGCATGGCGCAGGGCGCGCTGCCCGGGAGCTGGAAGCGCAGGGCGGCCCAGATGAGGATCGGGAAGACCAGGTAGAGCATCGACAGCGAGCTCCGGGTGGCCATCAGGGTGCCGGCGACCGCGACGACCGACAGCGCCCCGGCCTCCATCCAGCGGTCCGTGAGCCGGGGCAGCCGCACCCGTTCGAGCACCAGCAGCACAGGCGTGACCACCAGGACCCCCATGACGTCGCCGGCCCACCAGGACGCCCAGACGGACCCGAAGTCGCCGAGAGGCAGCTTGCCGTCCACCACGAGCATCCCGGTTCCCGCGGTCGCGCTGACCACCATGGCGGCCATCGCACCGAGGAACACCAGGACGACCCCATCGCGCAGCCGGTCCAGCTCCTTGTGGAAACCGGCCCGGCGCAGCAGCAGATACGCGCACACGGGGGCGACGGTGTTGCCCGCCGCGACGACGAGGGTGGAGGGGGTGACCGCACCGCCCAGCATGGCGACGGCGGCCAGCGAGCCGAGCGCGATCCCCGGCCAGGCCCGCAGTCCCAGGTACAGCAGGCACCCCAGGGCGATTCCGGTCGGCGGCCACAACGGTGTGACCACGGCCCCGTGGACGGTCACCTGCCGCAGCAGCCCCAGGCGGGCAGCCCCGTAGTAGGCGGCGGCGACGGCCACGACACGCAGGGCCGCCAGCAGGTACCGGCGGGTCCTCTCGCTGCGGATCACGGTTCTCATCAGACACCGGCCCGCCGCGCGCGGCGGTGTGACACGCCCCCGGGCGCCCGCCTCATCCTCCGCCGGGCACACCGGGCCCGTGACGCAGGACGAGCACCGCCGCGTCGTCCTCGTGCCCGGTGTGCTCGGCGGAGCCCAGGATCGCGTCGGCCAGCACGTCCGCGTCCTCGGCCGGCCGGGCGCGCACGAGCCGCATCACCGCGTCCAGCCCGTCGTCCAGGGAGTACGAGGGACCCTCCACCACGCCGTCCGTCAGCAGCACGAACACACCCTCGCCGGCAAGCCGGCGGGTGGTGACCGGGTAGTCCTCGCCGGACTGCACGCCGAGCGGCAGCCCGCCCTCGTCGTCCGTGACGCCCGCCCGGCCGTCGGCGGTGGCCCACACCCCGGCCACATGCCCGGCGCGCGCGCTCCGCAGTTCCCGGGTGGCGGGGTCGAAGTGGACGAAGGTACTGGTGGCGAGCAGCCCGGAGTCCTCGGCGAGCAGCAGGTCGTTGGTGCGGCTCATGACCTCGCCCGGACCGGCCGCAGCCAGCGCGAGGGCGCGCATCGCGATGCGGATCTGCCCCATGAAGGCTGCCGCCTCGACGTCGTGTCCCTGGACGTCCCCGATGGCGAACGCCAGGGAGCCGTCGGGGAGCGCGAACCCGTCGTACCAGTCGCCGCCGATGTCCAGGCCGCTGCGCGCGGGGGTGTACCGGGCGGCGCTCCGCAGACCGGGCAGCGAGGGCAGGTCGGCGGGCAGCATCTCCCGTTGCAACGCCTCGGCCAGCTCCACCCGCGCCTGGTGCAGTTCCACCTCACGGCGGGCCCGGGAGGTGAGGTCGTGGAGCGCGGTGAGCAGTTCGTCGGAGCTGGCCGACCGGGGAGGACGACGCCGGTTCATGGGCCGCTCCGCGGTGCAGGGGGTGGCGAGCCGCATCTCCGGCCCGGTCGGTCGGGGGGCCGCCGCGACACGGCTGCCCGGTCGTCGCTGTCCCCGCATCCTATTTCGGCGGGGGCTCGTACGCAGGCCGGGACGGCGGACGGGCGGCGGCGGCCGGTTGGGTGGATGCTGGAGGTGGACCCGTGCGGCGGCCCGCGCCCGCCGGCCGGCGCGGGCGGGAGGTATGCGATGAACCGCACGCTGGAATGGACCGTGCGCGTCGAACTGTCCGAGGACGACGGGACGACCATGGCCGAGGCGGTGCTGGACACCGGCACCGCGAAACTCACCGGCCAGGGAATCGCCCGGTGCAGCCCCCAGGATTCCGACGTCCCCACGATCGGCGACGAGGTCGCGGCGAGCCGTGCGATGCACGATGTCGCCGGACAGCTGATGAGCGTGGCCGACCGTGCCATCGGCCGGTCCGGCGCGGGCCGGACGGACGGCCGGGTGGAGCCGCCCTACGCCTGGTCCGACGCCACGGCCTGACAGGCCCGGCCGCGCCCGGGTGTGTCCTCTTCGGCGCGCGCTCCCGGCGGCCCGTAGCGTGGCCCCATGTGCTGGAGCGCGACCGCCGACCTCGTCGCAGGCGGCGCGGTGACGGCGATCGGCGTCGCCTGCGTCGCACGTGCGCGACGGGCCCGCGACCTGCCGCTCGCGGCGCTGCCCCTTCTCCTCGGCGCGCACCAGATCATCGAGTCAGCGGTCTGGCGGGCGGACGGCGGGAGCGGTCCCGCGACCCTCGCCTGGGCGGTGATGGCCCTGCCCCTGCTTCCCCTCTGGGTTCCCCTGGGGGTGCTGTGCGCGGCGCCGGAGCGCGCGCGGCGCCGCCTCGCGGTGCCCGTCGTCGTCGGGCTGGTGACCAGTGCCGTTCTCGCGTACTGCCTGGCGACCCGTCCGGTGACCGCGCACGTACGCGGCCACACCCTCGGCTATGCGGTGGACCTGCCGCATTCCCGGCTGCTGATCGCGGGCTACCTGGTGGCCACCATCGGCTCGCTGCTCCTGTCCGGCGACCGCCGCCTTGCCTGGCTCGGGGGACTTGTCGCGGGCGGGGCGGCGGTGTGCGCGGCCCTGTGGCGCTACGAGTTCATCTCCACGTGGTGTGCGTTCGCCGCCGTGTGCTCCGTCGTCCTGCTCGCCTGGTCCGGGCGGCCCGACGTGAGCGCCGGGCGAGAGCCGGGGCGGTAGTTGGGCGCACCTCGCCCGGAGTTCGTGGGAACGCCTGTGCGCCCGTTCCGGCGGTAACGGAACAGGCATTCAACAGCCCGTTCGGCCTGTTTGTTACGGACCCGCAGGCCCCACACGCCGGGTCCATGAACGGGCCACCGAACGGCATCGCCCGTACGACGGACCCCGTCAACCCGGCGCGTGCGGCTGGGTGCAGCGGACAGGGATTGACAGGTACCCGCAGGTTTCCCTACATGCCGCCTACAGTCGTGTGTGACGGAAATGTCTGTACTTCGTAACAGGCCCCGATGCGTTCACCACGCCGTCGCCGACGGGGCCAAGGTGTGGCTCCCGGCATGACGCCGGGAACGAACAACCGCCCGGACCCGACCGGTCCGGGCCTGCACCTGAGGGGTTTTCATGTCCCGTACCGCACGGCGGATCACCGCCGCCGTCCTCGCTTCCGGCGCACTGGTCGCCGCCGCCGCCCTCCCGGCGGTCGCCGACGGCCACGACCACGGCCGGGGCCACCACGCCCCGCGTCCGACCGTCGTCCTGGGCAAGATCCAGTACGACAGCCCCGGTCGCGACAACGGCTCGAACCGGAGCCTGAACGGTGAATGGGTCACCGTCACCAACACCGGCCGGCACGCGGTGAACCTGCGCGGCTGGACGCTCAGTGACGCGAGCCACCGCACCTACGAGTTCGACCTGCGTCTGCCCGGCCGCTCCTCGGTGCGCGTCCACACCGGCGTCGGCCGCGACACCCGCCACGACGTCTACCAGGACCGGCACAACTACGTCTGGGACAACAGCGACACGGCCACCCTGCGCGACGCGCGCGGCCACCAGGTCGACTCCAAGTCCTGGGGCCGCCACCACCACGGTCCCCGACGCTGACCCGCCGGCGGCGGCCCGCTGAACCCGGGCCGCCGCCGTGTCCTCTCCCCGCGGCGCATCCCGGCCCACCAGGCCGGGGTGCGCCGCACCCGTATGACCGGCACATGCGGCGCCGGCCGTCAGGTGTCCTCCTCCGGGATCTCCTGCTCCGTCCACAGGGCCTTGCCGCCGGTGCTGTACCGGGTGCCCCAGTGGTTGGCCAGCTGCGAGACGATGAACAGACCGCGCCCGCCCTCGTCGACCGTACGCGCGTGGCGCAGGTGCGGGGCCACCGGACTGGTGTCGTGGACCTCGCAGGTGAGGGTGCGGTCCAGCATCACCCGCAACTGCACGGGCGGTGTCCCGTACCGGACGGCGTTGGTGATCAACTCGCTGACGATCAGTTCGGTCGCCTCGATGGTGTCCTCGTCGAGGTTCCAGCCCTCCAGCCGGTCCCGGACCAGGGTGCGGGCCATCGCGGGCGTCGTCCGGTCGTGCGCCAGCTCCCACGTCGCCACCCGGTCCGGCGGCACCACACCGGTCCGGGCGAGCAGCAGCGCGGCCCCGTCCGGATCGGCCTCGGCCGGCAGGTTGTACACGATGGCGTCGCACAGCTCCCGCAGCGGGCGCTCCGGAAAGGCCAGGGCCTCGCGCACCCGCTCCACCGACCGCTCCTCCGGCAGCAGGGACCCGGTCAGGAACGCCAGCACACTGCCCTCGTCGAGCCGCACGGAGCCGGTCGCGAAGGGCGCACTGTCCTCCGAGAAGAGGGCGGGCCCCTCCGGCACGTCCAGCTCCAGCGGTCGGCCGTCCGGCCCGACGGCGACCGGTGCGGGATGCCCGGCGCGTGCCACCGTGCACACCTGGGTGAACGGGTCGTAGACCGCGTACAGGCAGGTCGCGGTCAGCGGCTGGCGGTGCAGCGCGTCGCCTGGCGGCAGCGACCGGCGCTCGTCCGTCAGCCGGTCGGCCGTGTCGTTGAGCCGGGCCAGCACCTCGTCGGGCTCCAGGTCGAGTCCCGCCAGGGCGTGGATGACGGTGCGCAGCTGCCCCATCGTGATCGCGGTCTGCAGTCCGTGACCGGCCACATTGCCGATGATCAGCGCGGTCCGGGCGCCGGACAGCCCGATGGTGTCGAACCAGCAGCCGCTGTTGCGGCCCGGCAGCAGGACGTGTGCGGACTCGATCGCGATCCGCTCGCCGTCGTGCTGGGGGAGGAGCCGGCGCTGCACGGTCGTGGCGATCACGTGCTCCCGGGCGTAGCGCAGCGCGTTCTCGATGCTCAGCGCCGTATGGGCGGCGGCGGTCAGCGCGAGGGTGAGGTCGCGCTCGTTGAACGCATCGCGCCGCTGCCGGTACAGGCTCACCAGGCCGAGGACGGAGCCGTGCAGCTTCAGCGGGGCCACGATCAGGGAGTGGGCCCCGGTCGCCTCGATCATCCGCCGCGTCGCCGGATCCGCGTCCAGCCACGGCGTGTCCGGGCCCAGCGCGACGAGCCGGGGCCGCAGATCGGTGACGGCCAGCGCGAACGGGGTCGCCTCGGGCAGCCGGCGCAGCTCACCGACCAGGCTGTCCGGCGCCGTCACCGTGCCCCGCACCGCCGCCCGGCGCAACGGGACGTCCCGGTCCAGCGGGCTCAGCGGCGGATCGGCGCCGCGCAGGACCTCGTCCACCACCTCGACCACGGCCAGGTCGGCGAACTCGGGGACCAGTGCCGACACAAGCCCCTCGCAGGTCGCCGCCACATCGAGGGAGTGGCCCGCCCCTCTGCGTACCGCTGTCAGGACGTCCGCCCTCACGTGCGCCTTGTCCCGTTCGCTGACGTCGACGACTGCCGCCAGCACACCGAGCGGACGGCCTTCGTCGGAGTCCAGGCGGTGCAGGGTGACGTTGAGGCTGCGGGCGGGCCCGGTGGACAGGGCGAGGCGTCCGCGGACCGGCCTGTTGACCAGGGGAGCGCCCGTCTCCAGGACCTGGCGCAGCAGCTGCCGCGCCCCCTCGGGATCGTCGAGCCGGTAGGCCTCGGTGAAGTGCAGGCCGACGATCCGCTCGGGGTCCACCGCCTCGGTGAGGGCGTTGACCCGGACCACCCGCAGATCCGTGTCCAGGACGTGCAGGCCGACCGCGGACTGGCTGAAGAGGGTGTCCAGCAGCGCGTGTGCCATGGCGTCGTCCGTGTCCCCGCCCGGGTCCGCGGTACCGGTGTCCGACACGTCGCACCCCCAACGGGCTCCGCCACCCCTGTCGATCGGCAGCTCTCCGGACAGCCTGCGCGCCCCCGGTCCGCGCCCGCCACCGAGCGGCGCCGAACGGGTGAGCACCGGGGAACCGCGCGGGGCGGCAACCTTTCCGCGCGCGGCGGCCACTGAGGAGTACCCGCCCACCACCACTCCGGAAGGCACGTACCGTGGCTCTCGCGCATCCCCGCACATCCCGCAGACGCCGTACCACCCGGACCCGCACCCTGCTCGGCGCCGTCACCGCCGGAATCCTCGCCGCCGCCGGACTGGTCGTCAGCGGCCAGACCTCGCACGCCGCGACCGCGCGCCAGGCCGAGGCGCTGGACCGGGGCGTCGTCAGTGTCCACACCGACGCCGGCAACCTCGTCAGCTGGCGCTGGCTCGCCACCGACGCCGGCTCCGTCGCCTTCAACGTCTACCGCGCCGGTACGAAGGTGAACGCCTCGCCGGTCACCGGCTCGACCAACTACTTCCACGCCGGCGCCCCCGACTCCGCCGACTACACCGTGCGCGCGGTGGTCGGCGGCGTCGAGCAGGGCGACTCCGTGCACGCGATCCAGTTCCGCGCCGGCTACAAGGACGTACCCATCAGCCCGCCTCCTGGCGGCACGACCCCGGACGGCGTCGCCTACACCTACGAGGCCAACGACGCCTCCGTCGGCGACCTCGACGGGGACGGCGCACTCGACTTCGTACTGAAGTGGCAGCCCACCAACGCCAAGGACAATTCCCAGTCCGGCTACACGGGCAACACCGTCGTCGACGGCATCAAGCTCGACGGCACCCGGCTGTGGCGGATCGACCTGGGCCGCAACATCCGCTCCGGCGCGCACTACACCCAGTTCCAGGTGTACGACTACGACGGCGACGGCCGGGCCGAGGTGGCGATGAAGACCGCCGACGGCAGCGTCGACGGCCGGGGCACCGTGATCGGCAGTGCCTCGGCCGACCACCGCAACTCCTCCGGCTACGTCCTGTCCGGCCCGGAGTACCTCACCATGTTCAACGGCCTGACGGGCGCCGCCATGGGCACCGTCGACTACGTCCCCGCGCGCGGCACCGTCTCCTCCTGGGGCGACAGTTACGGCAACCGCGTCGACCGCTTCCTCGCCGGCACCGCCTATCTCGACGGCACCCGGCCCTCACTGATCATGGCCCGCGGCTACTACACGCGTACGGTGATCGCCGCCTGGGACTGGCGCGGCGGGGCCTTCACCCGGCGCTGGACGTTCGACACCAACAGCTCGACCAACAGCGGCCGGGGTTACGACGGACAGGGCAACCACCAGCTGTCGGTGGCCGACGTCGACGGCGACGGCAGGGACGAGATCGTCTACGGGGCCATGGCCGTCGACGACAACGGCAGCTCCCTGTGGACCACGAAGAACGGCCACGGCGACGCCATGCACGTCGGCGACCTGGACCCGTCGCGGCCGGGCCTGGAGGAGTTCAAGGTCGACGAGGACGGCTCGAAGCCCTCGTCCTGGATGGCGGACGCGAAGACCGGCCAGATCATCTGGTCCACGCCCGCCGGAGGCGACAACGGGCGCGGCGTCAGCGACGACATCTGGGCGGGCAGCGCGGGCGCCGAGTCCTGGTCGTCCGCGGCCTCCGGAATACGCGACCCGCACGGCACGGTGGTCGCGAGCCGCAAGCCCTCCAGCACCAACTTCCTTGCCTGGTGGGACGGTGACACCACCCGGGAGCTGCTGGACGGCACCCACATCGACAAGTACGGCACCTCCGGCGACACCCGGCTGCTGACGGGAGCCTCGGTCCACTCCAACAACAGCACCAAGGCCACCCCGGTCATCTCCGGCGACCTGTTCGGCGACTGGCGCGAGGAGGTGGTCTGGGCGACGACGAACAACACCGCGCTGCGGATCTACTCCACGCCGTACGAGACCGGTACCAGGATCACCACACTGCTCCACGACACCACCTACCGCACCGCGCTGGCCTGGCAGAACACCGCCTACAACCAGCCGCCGCACCCCGGCTTCTTCATCGGCAGCGGTATGGCGACCGCCCCGAGGCCCACGGTGTTCACCCCCTGAGCGCGACCCGGCCCTCCCCGCAGCCGTGCGGGGAGGGCCGGGCACACACCGGGTCAGGCCTTCAGCGCCTGAGAGACCACGGCCTTGGCCTCCTCCTGGACCTGGGCCAGGTGCTCGGCGCCCCGGAACGACTCCGCGTAGACCTTGTACACGTCCTCGGTGCCGGAGGGGCGGGCCGCGAACCAGGCGTTCTCCGTGGTCACCTTGATGCCGCCGATCGCGGCGCCGTTGCCCGGCGCCGAGGTCAGCACGGCGGTCACCGGCTCGCCCGCGAGGGTGTCCGCACCGACCTGCCCGGGGGAGAGGCGCGCCAGCACCGCCTTCTGCTCACGGTCCGCCGGCGCGTCGATCCGCGCGTACGCGGGCTCACCGAACCGGGAGGTCAGCGCGGCGTAATGCTGGGACGGGGACTCGCCGGTGACCGCCTGGATCTCGGAGGCCAGCAGGGCGAGCAGGATGCCGTCCTTGTCGGTCGTCCACACCGAGCCGTCCCGGCGCAGGAACGACGCCCCGGCCGACTCCTCGCCGCCGAAGCCCAGCGAGCCGTCGGCCAGCCCGTCCACGAACCACTTGAAGCCGACCGGCACCTCGACGAGCCGGCGGCCGAGGCCGGCGGCGACCCGGTCGATCATGCCGGAGGACACCAGGGTCTTGCCGACGCCCGCCCCGGACGGCCAGTTCTCCCGGTGGGCGTACAGGTAGTTGATGGCCACGGCGAGGTAGTGGTTCGGGTTCATCAGCCCGGCGTCCGGGGTGACGATGCCGTGCCGGTCGGCGTCGGCGTCGTTGCCGGTGGCGATCTGGTAGCGGTCGCGCTGAGCGATCAGCGAGGCCATCGCGTGCGGCGACGAGCAGTCCATCCGGATCTTCCCGTCCCAGTCCAGCGTCATGAACCGCCAGGTGGGATCGGTCAGCGGGTTGACCACGGTCAGGTCGAGGCGGTGCTGCTCCGCGATCCGCCCCCAGTACGCGACCGAAGCCCCGCCCAGCGGGTCGGCGCCGATCCGTACGCCGGCCTCGCGCACCGCGTCCAGGTCCAGGACGGAGGGCAGGTCCGACACATAGGTGCCGAGGAAGTCGTACCTGCCGGTCGTCGGGGCGGCGAGCGCCCGGGTGTACGGCACCCGGCGGACGTCCTTGAGTCCGCCGGTGATGATCTCGTTGGCCCGGTCCTGGATCCAGCCGGTCGCCTCCGACCCGGCCGGACCGCCGCTCGGCGGGTTGTACTTGAAACCGCCGTCCCCCGGCGGGTTGTGCGACGGGGTGACCACCACCCCGTCCGCGAGACCGGAGGTGCGGCCCTTGTTGTACGTGAGGATGGCGTGCGAGACCGCGGGCGTCGGGGTGTACCCGTCCTCGGTGTCGATCAGGACCCGCACGTCGTTGGCGGCGAACACCTCGAGGGCCGTGACCCGGGCCGGCTCCGAGAGGGCGTGGGTGTCCGCCCCCAGGAACAGCGGCCCGTCCGTGCCCTGCTGGGCCCGGTACTCGCAGATGGCCTGGCTCGTCGCCGCGATGTGGTCCTCGTTGAACGCGGTGGCGGTCGACGAACCGCGGTGCCCGGAGGTACCGAACGCCACCCGCTGGCCGGGCTCGGCCGGATCGGGATGCAGCGTGTAGTACGCCGTCACCAGCCGTGCCACATCGGTCAGGTCCTCGGGGCGCGCCTGCTGTCCGGCTCGTGCGTGCGGCATCTGCCACTCCTCCGTATCGGTCGGTCGGTGCGATCTGCCCGTGCGGTCATTTTCGCGGGTCGTGACCTTCGGCGGGCGCCCGCCCCGCCGTGCCGACGGCCACCGCCGCCGCGTACCCGCCGGGGACGGCGACATCGGTGACGGACCAGCCCGGCGGGTCCAGGGGGAGCGGGCCGGTGCCCACGTGCTCGTGGTTCAGTCCGCCGGCGAGGCCTACCCCCTCACCCTTGAGATAGGCCTCCTTGCGGGTCCACACCCGGGCGAAGGCGGCCAGCCGCTCCGGCTGCGGCAGCGCGGACAGTTCGGCGGCCTCGGCCGGGTGCAGCTGTCCCGAGATCTCCGCCACGACCCGCGCCTCGGGGACGCGCTCCACGTCCACCCCCACCGGTGCGTCCGCGAACGCCAGCAGTGCGACGCCCCGGGTGTGCGAGAGCGAGAAGTGCGTCCCGCCGCCGGTCGCCGGCCGCCCGTGCGGGCCCCCGCAGGACGGGCAGCGCTCCCGGGTCAGCCGTACGGCATCCGGCGCGACGCCCTGGTGCGCGCCGAGCAGCAGGCGCAGCGCCACATGCGCCGCGGTGTAGCAGTCGCGGTCGGCCGGGAAGACCAGCTTCTCCACCCGGGCGAGTTCCGAGGCATCGAGGATGCCGGGCGCGAGCGACCGCGCGGCTCCGGCGGCCCGGTCCGTGTCCACCAGCCACACGGAGGCTTCGCCCGGACGCCAGGAGGGGACGGGCCCCCGGTAGCCGTCCTCGGTCAGTGTGAACACGTGGGGCTGGTACACCGTTACGTCGTTTCCTCGGCAGGGACGGGCACCGCGCGCGGGCACCGGCGGTACAGGGGCGCTCTTATCCTATGGAGATCCGCGACGGGCCCGACGTAAGTTCGATCACCGTGCGCCCCGCACCTGGGCGGCGGCCACTCGGACAGGAGAGAACCCATGCCGTCGGACAGCCCCTCCACCGTGCTCCGCAAGGCCCGCCCGGACGACGCCGGCCCGCTGACCCGGCTCTTTCTCGCCTCCCGCGCCGCCGCCATGCCATACCTGGCGCGGGTGCACAGCGACGAGGCGACCCTCGCCTGGATGACGCATGTGGTGCTGCCCGGCACCGATGTCCGGGTGGCCGAGACGAGCGAGGACGGGCAGACCCGGATCGCCGGCTTCGTCTCGCTGGACGGCACGGAGCTGGAGCACCTCTACATCGCCCCCGGCCTGCGCCGCCGCGGCATCGGCACCCTCCTGCTGGAGGCGGCCAAGGAGGCCGGCCCGGAGGGGCTGACCCTGTACACCTTCCAGCGCAACTCCGGGGCGCGGGCCTTCTACGAGCGCCACGGCTTCACCGCGGTCGCCTTCGACGACGGCAGCCGCAACGAGGAGAAGGAGCCGGACGTCCGGTACCGGTGGAGCCCCGCCGGGTGAGCCTTTCCGGCTGACGAACGAAGAGAGCGAAGGGCGGGTCCGCGGAGGCGGGCCCGCCCTTCGCCGTGCCCGGAGCGCCCCGCGCGTTCACCCCTCCCAACTGGCACCTTTCAGCGGCTTGCGCGGACGCGCAAATTCCTTGCACCGGCGACCGGCTCTGGAGGGCCTGATCAGTGCGCCAGTAATTGCCCTTAATGTCACGACAGTTGACGCCAGTGCATCCGACCTGTGTGGATGCCGACTTCTGCCGGAACGGTGGACTCCATGTCAATTCTCTGCAACTCTCTGACCGCAAAACGCAAAAGGTCATCCTGTCGGTGCAGGAATTCATGTACGGGCAGGTTTCGCAGACTGAGCCGCGCCTCGGCCACCTCGCGCCGAGGCAGCAGATCGGGGACAGATGAGAACGCGACGCTGGAGATGGCGGATTCTTTCCGCGACCGTCTCCACCAGCCTGATGATGGTCGCCTGGCCGGCGCTGAACGCCTCGGCCGCCGGTGGCCCGAACATCGCCGCCGGCCACCGCGCCGCCGCGAGCAGCGGGAAGTCCGCCGGGAACATCGCCGACGGACAGCAGTCGACGTACTGGGAGGGGTCGGGCAAGTCCCTGCCCCAGTGGGTGCAGAGCGACCTGGGCAAGGTCACCCGCATCGACCAGGTCACCCTGAAGCTCCCCGCCGACTGGTCGGCCCGCCGCCAGACGCTCTCCCTCCAGGGCAGCGTCGACGGCACCAGCTTCTCCACGCTGAAGACCTCGGCCTCCTACTCCTTCGCACCGGGCAGCTCCAACAAGGTCACCATCAGCTTCCCGGCCACCCAGGCCCGTTTCGTACGGGCCGACATCACCAAGAACACCGCCTCCGACAACGGCCAGCTCGCCGAGCTCGAGGTCCGGGCGGCCGCCGAGTCCTCGGTGAACCTCGCCGCCGGGCGCCCGCTCACGGCCAGCAGCTACACCCAGACGTACATCGCGGCCAACGCCAACGACGGCAACCGGGCCAGCTACTGGGAGAGCCGCAACAACGAGCTGCCGCAGTGGCTCCAGGCCGACCTCGGCTCGTCCGTACGGGTCGACCGCGTGGTGCTGCGGCTCCCCGACGGCTGGGAGACCCGCAGCCAGACGCTGAAGATCCAGGGCAGTGCCAACGGCTCGGACTTCACCGACCTCACCCAGGCCACGGCGTACACCTTCAGCCCCGGCTCCGGCGAGACGGCGACGATCACCTTCGACGCCACCACCACCCGCTACGTCCGCGTCCTGGTCAGCGCCAACACCGTCCAGCCCGGCGCCCAGGTCTCCGAGCTGGAGGTCTACGGCCCCGAGTCCGGTGACACGCAGGCGCCGAGCGCCCCGACGCAGCTGGCGTACACCGAACCGGCCACCGGGCAGATCAAGCTGACCTGGAAGGCGTCGACCGACGACACCGCCGTCACCGGGTACGACATCTACGCCGACAACACCCTGCTGACCAGCGTCGCCGGTGGTGTCACCACCTACACCGACACCCGCCCGGCCGGCACCACCGTCTCGTACTACGTCCGGGCCAGGGACGCCGCGGGCAACGTCTCGGGCAACAGCAACACCGTGACCCGCGGCGGGAGCACCGGGGACACCCAGGCGCCCACCGCACCGGCGAACCTGAGCTTCACCGAGCCCGCCTCCGGACAGATCAAGCTGGTCTGGACGGCGTCCAGCGACAACAAGGGCGTCACCGGGTACGACATCTACGCCAACAACGTGCTGCGCAAGAGCGTGGCCGGCGATGTCACCACGTACACCGACACCCAGCCCGCCGGCACCACCGTGTCGTACGTCGTACGGGCCAAGGACGCGGCGGGCAACGTCTCCGGCGACAGCAACACCGTCACCCGCAACGGCTCCACCGGCGCGGCCTCCAACCTCGCCGTCGGCAAGCCCATCACCGCCTCCTCCGTGGTGCACACCTTCGTCGCGGAGAACGCCAACGACAACCAGGTCTCCACCTACTGGGAGGGCGCGGGCGGCAGCTACCCCAACACCCTCACGGTGAAGCTGGGCGCCAACGCCGACACCCAGAGCGTCGTCGTGAAGCTCAACCCGGACAGCAGCTGGGGAGCCAGGACCCAGAACATCCAGGTCCTCGGCCGTGAGCAGAGTGCCTCGTCCTTCACCAGCCTGGTCGCCGCCAAGGACTACGCGTTCAGTCCGAGCGGTGGCAACACGGTGACCATCCCGG
This sequence comes from Streptomyces sp. col6, assembly GCF_008042035.1. Classification (GTDB taxonomy): domain Bacteria; phylum Actinomycetota; class Actinomycetes; order Streptomycetales; family Streptomycetaceae; genus Streptomyces. Next base: position 27,149 of record NZ_RDBL01000009.1, on the reverse strand, counting down.
TCGACGCGCGGGTCGCCGACGTCCAGCTGAAGTTCACCTCCAACACCGGTGCGCCCGCCGGGCAGGTCGCGGAGTTCCAGGTGCTGGGCGCTCCGGCACCCAACCCGAACCTCCAGGTCAGCGCGTTGACGGTGAGCCCGGCCGCGCCCGTCGAGTCGGACCCGGTCACGCTCACCGCGACGGTGCGCAACACCGGCGCCGTCGCCGCTCCGGCCGGCAAGCTGGAATTCCGGCTCGGCGGCACCAAGGTCGCGACCGCCAACGTGGGCGCTCTCGCCGCCGGGGCCTCCTCGCAGGTCGGCGCGGACATCGGGGCGCGCGACGCGGGCACGTACACGCTGAGCGCGGTCGTCGACCCGGACAACCAGATCATCGAGCAGAACGAGACCGACAACACGTACACCAGCGCCTCCGGCCTGGTCGTGAAGCCGGTCGCCAGCTCCGACCTGGTGCCCGCGGTCGCCACCTCGCCGTCCGCCCCGGCCCAGGGTGACAACGTCGCCTTCTCCGTCGCCATCCGGAACCAGGGCACGGTCGCCTCGGCCTCGGGCGGGCACGCCGTCACCGTGACCCTGCTCGACGCCAAGGGCGCCACGGTGAAGACCCTCACCGGCAGCTACAACGGCTCGATCGCCGCGGGTGCCACCAGCTCCCCGGTGAACCTGGGCTCCTGGACGGCGGCCAACGGCTCGTACACCGTGAGGACGGTCGTCGCGGACGACGCCCAGGAACTCCCGGTCAAGCGCGAGAACAACACCGTCAGCAGCTCCTTCTTCGTCGGGCGCGGCGCCAACATGCCGTACGACACCTACGAGGCGGAGGACGGCGTCACCGGCGGCGGCGCGAAGGTCGTCGGGCCCAACAGGACCGTCGGCGACGTGGCGGGCGAGGCGTCCGGCCGCAAGGCCGTCACGCTGAACGACACCGGCAACTACGTCGAGTTCACCACCAGGGCCAGCACCAACACCCTGGTGACCCGCTACTCCATCCCGGACTCGGCGGGCGGCGGCGGTATCGACTCCAAGCTCAACATCTACGTGGACGGCACCTTCCTCAAGGCGATCGACCTCACCTCGAAGTACGCCTGGCTGTACGGCGCCGAGACCGGCCCCGGCAACTCCCCGGGCTCCGGTTCACCCCGGCACATCTACGACGAGGCCAACGTGATGCTGGGGAAGACCGTCCCGGCGGGCAGCAAGATCCGGCTCCAGAAGGACGCGGCGAACACCAGCACCTACGCGATCGACTTCATCAGCCTGGAGCAGGCCACCCAGGTCGCCAACCCGGACCCGGCCGCCTACGCCGTTCCGGCCGGTTTCACCCACCAGGACGTCCAGAACGCCCTGGACAAGGTGCGGATGGACACCACGGGCAAGCTGGTGGGCGTCTACCTGCCGGCCGGCGACTACGAGACCGCGAGCAAGTTCCAGGTGTACGGCAAGGCCGTCAAGGTCATCGGTGCGGGGCCCTGGTACACCAGGTTCCACGCGCCCTCGACGCAGGAGAACACCGACATCGGCTTCCGGGCCGAGGCCAGCGCCAAGGGGTCCACGTTCGCGAACTTCGCGTACTTCGGGAACTACACCTCGCGCATCGACGGGCCGGGCAAGGTGTTCGACTTCTCCAACGTCTCGGACATGGTGATCGACAACGTCTGGAACGAGCACACGGTGTGCCTCTACTGGGGCGCCAACACCGACAGCATCACCATCAAGAACTCCCGTATCCGCGACACGTTCGCCGACGGCATCAACATGACCAACGGGTCGACGGACAACCACGTCGTCAACAACGAGTCGCGGGCCACCGGTGACGACAGCTTCGCGCTGTTCTCGGCGATCGACTCCGGCGGCGCGGACATGAAGAACAACGTCTACGAGAACCTCACCTCCCTGCTGACCTGGCGTGCGGCCGGTGTGGCCGTCTACGGCGGCTACGACAACACCTTCCGCAACATCCGCATCGCGGACACCCTGGTGTACTCCGGGATCACGGTCAGCTCGCTGGACTTCGGCTACCCGATGAACGGGTTCGGGACCGGTCCGACGACGGTCGAGAACGTCTCCGTGGTCCGCTCCGGCGGTCATTTCTGGGGTACGCAGACCTTCCCCGGCATCTGGCTGTTCTCCGCCTCCAAGGTCTTCCAGGGCATCCGGATCAACCACGTCGACATCGTCGACCCGACGTACAGCGGCATCATGTTCCAGACCAACTACGTGGGAGGCCAGCCGCAGTTCCCGATCAAGGACACCATCCTGACCGACATCTCCATCTCCGGCGCGCACAAGAGCGGCGACGCCTTCGACGCCAAGTCCGGGTTCGGGCTGTGGGCCAACGAGATGCCGGAAGCGGGCCAGGGGCCGGCCGTCGGCGAGGTCACCTTCAACGGGCTCAGGTTCAGTGACAACGCCCAGGACGTGAAGAACACGACGTCCACCATGAAGATCAACATCAACCCGTAGCAACCACCGCACACAGGGGCGCCGTCCGGTCCGCCGGGCGGCGCCCCGTGCTGTGCGCACGCCGTGTTCCGCATGCGGCGTACGAATGGCTGTCAAACTTTTACGAAAACTGCGCGAGATATTGCGTTCACATGTCGACGCTGGTTGAGTGTGCCACGCCCCGGCAGTCAGTCGGCCGAGGGCCATCCACGCTCATGCCCGAAGGGGACCATCGATGAGAAGTGCTGGGTTGCGCCGCACACGCCGTATCAGCCGTGCCTCCGCGGCTGCCCTTGTCACCGCACTTGCCCTGACCTCGCTCGCCTCCTGCGGCACGAGCAGCAGCAAGGACGACGACTCGAGCAGTTCGTCCAAGGGTTCGTCCGACCCTTCGGCTCCGCTGGACCCGAAGACCAAGGTGACGATCTCCATCGACTGCATGCCGCCGGCGGCCAAGGCCGCGGAGCTGCGTGAGTGGAAGGAGGACATCAAGACGTTCAACGAGAAGTACCCGAACGTCACGATCAACGGGAAGTCCACCCCTGGCCAGTGCAACGAGCCGCCCCGCTTCACGGCCATGCTGAAGGGGAAGTCGCAGCCCGACGTCTTCTACGCCTACTTCAGCGACCTCCAGCAGGTCCTGGACAACGACGGGGCCGAGGACATCTCCGCGTACGTCACCGACAAGACGGTCCCCGCGCTGAAGGACATCCAGCCCCAGGTCGTCGACGTGGCCCGCAAGGACGGCAAGCTCTACGGCCTGCCGACCAGCAACTACACCATGGGCCTGATGATCAACCGGAAGCTGTTCAAGCAGGCCGGTCTCGACCCGAACACCCCGCCGGCCACCTGGGACGAGGTCCGCGCCGCCGCGAAGAAGATCGCGGGCCTCGGCAAGGGCATCTCGGGCTACGGCGAGTACAGCGCCGGCAACAACGGCGGCTGGCACTTCGCCGCCACCCAGTTCGGTCTCGGCGGAGAGGTCGTCGACGCCTCCGGCAAGAAGGCCGCCTTCAACAACGAGACCGGCAAGCAGGTCCTCCAGCAGCTGCACGACATGCGCTGGGAGGACGACAGCATGGGCAAGACCCAGCTGCTCAAGTGGGGCGACCTCCAGAAGCAGATAGCCAGCGACAAGCTCGGCATGTTCCTCGCCGCCCCCGACGACATCGCCTACATGGTGCAGCAGCTCGGCGCCCAGTACGAGACCTTCGGCCTGGGCCCGATCCCCGGCGCCAAGGGCACCCTCTTCGGCGGCAACAACTACCTGATCAAGAAGGGCAGCTCGCCCGACCAGATCAAGGCCGCCATCGCCTGGCTCAACTTCAAGAACCTCACCCCCGGCAAGGGCCAGTTCGACTGGGCCCGCACCAAGGCCGACAAGCTCCCCGTCGGCCTCCCGCAGCCGAACTTCTTCCTCGGTGAGAGCAAGACCAAGGACGACGCCGCGCGCGCCGAGAACGCGACGATGCCCGTCGAGAACTTCAAGGCCTTCATGGACAACCCCGTCCCCGGCAAGGCCGAGCCGCCGAAGGCCCAGGAGATCTACAAGATCCTCGACAACGCGATGTCGGGCGTCCTGACCAACAAGAACGCCGACGTCGACAAGCTGCTCTCCACCGCCGAGCAGCAGGTCAACCAGGTCCTGGCGAACCAGTAACGGACGCGCGGGGCCGGGTCACGCGGACCCGGCCCCGCATCCGCCCCCGTCCGCTGCCGCGCTCGCAGCACACCGGCACCGAGGAGACACCATGTCGGCCCCAACCCTGTCCCCCCGCAAGGCGACCAGGCCTCGCCCAGGACACCCAGGCACCGCCCGCCCGGACTCCGCCCGCGAGGAGTTCCTGCGCGCCCTGCGCCGCAACATCTCGGCGCACGGCTTCCTGATCGGAGCGGTGCTCTGCTTCTCGCTCTTCTCCTGGTATCCGATGGTCCGGGAATTCATCCTGGCCTTCCAGAAGAACGAGGACGGCACCACCACCTGGGCCGGCTGGTCCAACCTCACGTACGTCTTCAACGACCCGGCCTTCTGGCAGGCCTGGCGCAACACCCTCCTGTTCACGGTGCTCGCCCTGCTCCTCGGCTTCGTCGTCCCGTTCGCCGTCGCCGTGGTGCTCAACGAGTTCCGGCACGGCCAGGGATACCTGCGGCTGCTCGTCTACCTCCCCGTGATGCTGCCGCCGGTCGCCTCGGTCCTGCTCTTCAAGTACTTCTACGACCCCGGCTACGGCCTCTTCAACCGCATCCTGGGCATCTTCCACCTGCCCGAACAGCAGTGGCTCCAGGACACCAGCACCTCCATGCTCTCCGTCGTCATCGCGGCGACCTGGATGAACATGGGCGGCGCCACCCTCATCTACCTCGCCGCGCTCCAGGGCATCCCCGGCGAGCTGTACGAGGCCGCCGAACTCGACGGCGCGGGGCTGCTGCGCAAGATCTGGCACGTCACCATCCCGCAGACCCGCCTCATCCTCTCGCTCCTGCTGCTCATGCAGATCATCGCGACGATGCAGGTCTTCACCGAGCCGTTCCTGCTCACCAACGGCGCCGGACCCGAGGGCTCCACCACCACCGTCGTCTACCTCATCTACCAGTACGCCTTCAACTTCAACAACTACGGCAGCGCGGCGGCACTCGGCCTCGTCCTGCTCGTCGTCCTCGCGGGATTCTCCGCGGTGTACGTACGACTGAGCCGCAGCAGCGAAGACTAGGACGGGAGCACGACCATGGCATCGAACACGCTTGTCTCCCGGCGCGGGAGCACCCCACGCAAGTCCGCACGGCGCAGGTCCGAGGGCGGCGCCGAGCGCGCCCGCCAGCGCACCCTGATCTCGCCGGCCCAGCTCGGCCGCCCCCGCGGCAAGGCGGTCTACTGGATCGTCTTCGGCCTGGTGATGGTCCTGTTCACGGCGGTCTTCCTGGGCCCCCTGTACTGGATGGTCACCGGCGGTCTGAAGACCACCCAGGAGGTGGTGCAGAGCCCGCCCACGGCCTTCCCCAGCTCCCTCCACACCGAGAACTACAGCCAGGCATGGACCGTCATGGACCTGTCCAAGCTGCTGTTCAACACCCTGTACTACGCCTTCGGCGCGCTCGCCTTCCAGCTGATCTTCGACGTGGCCGCGGCCTACTCGCTGTCCAAGCTGCGGCCCATCTTCGGCAAGGTCATCCTCGGCATGATGCTGGCCACCCTGATGATCCCGGCCACCGTGCTCGTCGTCCCGCAGTACCTCACGGTGCTCGACGTGCCCCTGATCCAGCGCAACCTCGTCAACTCGCCCTGGGCGATCTGGCTGCCGTCGGTCACCAACGCGTTCAACATCTTCCTGCTGAAGCGGTTCTTCGACTCCATCCCGGGCGAACTCCTCGACGCCGCGGCCATGGACGGCGCCTCACCCCTGCGCACTCTGCGCTCGATCATCCTGCCCATCTCCCGGCCGATCCTCGGAGTCGTCTCCATCTTCGCCGTCGTCGGCGTGTGGAAGGACTTCCTCTGGCCGATGCTCACGCTGCCCGACCCGGGCAAGCAGACCCTCAACGTGGGCATCTACTCCCTGGCCAGCGGTGTCCCGGAGAACGTGCTCATCGCCGCACTCACCATCGCGTCGATCCCGACACTGCTGATCTTCCTGCTCTTCCAGCGCAACATCATGAGCGGTCTCACCGCGGGCGGCCTCAAGGGCTGACACCCGCCCTCCGCAGCCGCCTTCCCCTCAGCACTCCGCCGCCGGCCCACCCATCCTGCCCCGCCTGCCGGGCCGGCGGCGGAGTCCCACCTGCCCGAAAGGAACGCCACGTGGCAGCCAACCGTCCGTCCGAGGCCACCGCACCCTGGTGGCGCGACGCCGCCATCTACCAGATCTACGTACGCAGCTTCGCCGACGGCGACGGCGACGGCACCGGCGATCTGGCAGGGGTACGGGCCAGGCTGCCCTACCTCGTCGAACTGGGCGTGGACGCCCTCTGGTTCACCCCCTGGTACCTCTCGCCGCTGGCCGACGGCGGCTACGACGTGGCCGACTACCGCACGATCGACCCCGCCTTCGGCACCCTCGCCGAAGCCGAGAAGCTCATCGCCGAGGCCGGCGAACTGGGCATCCGCACCATCGTCGACATCGTGCCCAACCACGTCTCCGACCAGCACGCCTGGTTCCGCGCCGCCCTCGAAGCGGGCTCCGGCAGCCCCGAGCGCGACCTCTTCCACTTCCGCAAGGGCCGTGGCGCCAACGGCGAGATCCCGCCCAACGACTGGGTCTCCGAATTCGGCGGCACCCCCTGGACCCGGCTCGACGACGGCGAGTGGTACCTCCACCTCTTCGCCACCCAGCAGCCCGACCTCAACTGGGCCCACCCCGCCGTCCGCCGCGAACACGAGGACGTGCTGCGCTTCTGGTTCGAACGCGGCGTCGCCGGCGTACGCATCGACTCCGCCGCCCTGCTCGCCAAGGACCCGGCACTGCCCGACTTCGTCATCGGCACCGACCCGCACCCCTTCGTCGACCGCGACGAACTCCACGACATCTACCGCTCCTGGCGCGCCATCGCCGACGAGTACGGCGGCGTCTTCGTCGGTGAAGTGTGGCTCCCCGACACCGAGCGCTTCGCCCGCTACCTGCGCCCCGACGAGCTGCACACCGCCTTCAACTTCAACTTCCTCGCCTGCCCCTGGGAGCCGGAGAAGCTGCGCGGCGCCATCGACGACACCCTCGCCGAGCACGCCTCGGTCGGCGCCCCAGCCACCTGGGTGCTCTGCAACCACGACGTGACCAGGACCGTCACCCGCTACGGCCGCGAGGAGACCGGGTTCGACTTCGCGGCCAAGGCCTTCGGCACCCCCACCGACCTGGCCCTCGGCACCCGCCGGGCCCGCGCCGCCGCCCTGCTGTCGCTCGCCCTGCCCGGCGCCGCCTACCTCTACCAGGGTGAAGAACTCGGGCTGCCCGAGGCCGACATCCCGCTGGACCGCATCCAGGACCCGATGCACTTCCGCAAGAACGGCACCGACCCGGGCCGGGACGGCTGCCGCGTGCCCATGCCCTGGGCGGCGGGCGAGCCGTACGCCGGATTCGGTGCTACCGCGGAACCGTGGCTCCCGCAGCCGGACGGCTGGTCCGGGTACGCCGCCGACATCCAGAACGGCGACCCCGGCTCCATGCTCAGCCTCTACCGCGAGGCCCTGCGGCTGCGGCGCACCGAGCCGGGCTTCGGTACGGAGGGGGAGCCCGGCATCCAGCGGCTGACCTGGCTGGACGCCGCACCCGGGGTACTCGCCTTCGCCCGGACCGACGGACTCCTGTGCGTCGTCAACCTGGCCGCCGAGCCCGCGGACCTGCCTCCGCACAGCGTGGTGCTGCTCACCAGCGCGCCCCTGGACGAGACCGGCCGCCTCCCGCAGGACACGGCGGTGTGGCTGCGCGCCTGACGACGCCACCGGCCGCACGGCGGTGGCGGCGGACGGGCCCGGCCGCGTGGGAGCGCGACCGGGCCCGTGCGGCAGGTTCGCGGGCGGGCGGGGGCTGCGGCACAGTGGGCATATGGACGCTCCGAACGATCTGAATGCCCTCGCCGCCGAGCACCTGGCCGCCGCCCGCGAAGCCCCGCACGGCCGCAGCGCCCACCTCCTGCTCCACCAGGACCCGCTGCGGCAGACCGTCATCGCCCTCACGTCGGGCTCCGCGCTGGACGAGCACAACGCCCCGCCCGCCGCCTCGCTCCAGGTCCTGCGCGGCTCCGTCCGCCTCACCGCCGCGTCCGGCGACGTGGAACTGACACCCGGACGGCTGCACCCGATCCCGCAGGAGCGGCACGGACTGCTCGCCCTGGAGGACGCCGTCGTCCTCCTCACGGCCGTCAACCCCTGAGACCACTCTTGTGGGAGCGCTCTCAGAGTCGGCAGGATGAGCCCGTGACGATCCTTCCCGGCCCACGGGCCTACCGACCCGACGACAGCGCCGCCCTCTCGGACATCTGCATACGCACCGCCGCCGGCGGCAGCGACGCCCGGGACCTCTACCCGGACCACGAGCTGGTGCCGGCCATCTTCGCCACGCCGTACGCATACCTGGAACCCGAGCTGACCTTCGTCCTCGACGACGGCACGGGCCGCCCGGTCGGCTACATCCTCGGGACCGCCGACACCCCGCGCTTCGTCAAGGAGTTCCGCGAGCGCTGGCTGCCGCTGGTCGCCGACCGCTACCCGCTCCCCGATGGTCCGCCGCAGAGCCCCAGCGACGAGATGACCACCCTCCTGCACGACCCGGAGCGCATGGTCCTGCCCGAACTCGCGGACCACCCCGCCCACCTGCACATCGACCTGCTGCCCGACTGGCAGCGCAAGGGGTACGGGAGGGTGCTGATGAACACCTTCCTCGCGGCGCTCGACGCCCGGGGCGTCCAGGGCGTCCACCTCTCCATGCTCACCTCCAACACCCCGGCCAGGGCCTTCTACGACCGGCTCGGCTTCACCGAGACCGCCGTCCCGGACCCGGGCCCGGTCACCTACCTCGTACGCGGTACCCGGCCGGATCTCTAGCCTGCCTCCCGTCCGTCTCCGGCGGGATTCCGCCCCGGCGGGTGCCGCCCGCATTTGCTGGGCAGGTACTCGTCGACCGCCGCCGGCCGGGCGGCGGGTCCGGGTGGGAGGCGTGTGACGTGAACGAGCGGACCGAGTGGCAATTCACCGACGACCGGGGGCAGTTGTCGGCAACCGGGGAGCGCCCGCAGCGGGTGCTCGCGTACATCCAGGCCGGGGCGACCCTGTGGGACCACGGGATACGCCCGGCCGGGCTCTTCGGCTCCGGCCACGACGACCCGGCCGCGCCCGACCTCGCGAAGACCGGGTCACTGCCCCTGGACGGGATCGCGTACGCCGGTGCGGGCACCACCCTGGACGAGGATGCCCTGCTGGCCTGCGCACCGGACCTCGTCGTCGCGGTCAGCTACGGCGGTGGCCAGGTGTACGGCCTCGACCCGGAGACGGCCAAGCACCTGGAGGGCCGCGTCCCGGTCGTCGTCATCGACGTGGGCCAGGCGCGGACCCTCGCCGAGATCGGCGACCGGTTCGCGGAGCTGGCCCGTTCGCTCGGCGCCGAGGAGCCCGCGGCGGCGACCGCGGAACTGGACGCCGCGCGGTCCCGGCTGCGCGCGCTCACCGCCGGCCCGGACCGCGCGAGGGTTCTCGCCCTGTCACCGGCCGGCCAGGAGCAGGCCCATCTCGCCCGCCCCCGCATGTGGCCCGAACTGCGCGTCCTCGCCGACCTGGGCGTCGACCTCCTGGAGCCGGCGGAAGGCCCCGGAGCCAACTGGTCCACGACCGCCTATGCCGAGGCCGGCGGCCTGCGCCCGGACGTCGTCCTCGCCGATGTCCGGGTCAACGCCACACCGCTGGACGAGCTGCGCGACAACGCCGGCTGGGCGGCGGTCGCCGGAGCCGCCCGGGTGGTCCCGTGGAACCCGGAGCCGGTGTGCAGCGCGCATGCCCACGCCCGGTTCCTGGAGCTGGTGGCGGACGCGCTGGACGCGTAGGGCGTGCCGGGCTTCGCGTGCCGGGCTTCGCCTGCCGGACGTCGTGCGCCGGGCGGAACCTCGCTGAGACGAGCCGGGCCGCGCCGGGCCCGCCCTCCCGCGCGCCGGCGGGCCGCCGCGTGCGAAGGTGCTTCCGGGTGCCCGGCGACCGTACGGGAGGCCGGACGCCCGTCACCCGTCACCGAACCCCGGGAGATCCCGCGCCCATGCCCGACCGCCCCGACTTCCTGGTCATCGGTGAATGCGTCGCCGACATCGTCCGGCTCCCGGGCGCCCCCGACCGGGTCCACCCCGGGGGCAGCCCGGCCAACGTGGCCCACGGCCTGGCCAGGCTCGGCCACGACGCGACCCTGCTCACGCAGCTGGGCGCGGACGACAACGGGCGGCTGATCCGCGCACACCTCACCGGGGCCGGGGTCGAGGTGCTCGACGACGACGCGACCGACCCCACGCCGTCGGCCGTCGTGACCCTGGACGACGAGGGCCGGGCCTCGTACGCGTTCGAGATCACCTGGTCCCTGGGTCCGGTCGCCCTGGACCGGCGGCCCCGGCACGTCCACACCGGGTCGATCGCGGCGGTGACCGCACCGGGGGCGGCCACGGTGCTAGCCGCCGTAGAGTCGCTGCGGACGGCCGCCACCGTCAGCTACGACCCCAACGTGCGGCCCGCGCTGATGGGGGAGCACGAGGCCGCCGTGCGCCGGGTCGAGCGGTGCGTCGCTCTCAGCGACGTCGTCAAGGCGAGCGACGAGGACCTGGGCTGGCTGTATCCGGGCCGGGAACCGGAGGACGCCGCCGAGCGGTGGCTCGCCGCCGGACCGGCCCTCGTCCTCGTCACCCGGGGCGGCGAGGGGGCCACGGCGCTGCTGCCCGGCGGACGGGTGGACATCGGCGCGCTCCCCGTCGACGTCGTGGACTCGGTGGGCGCGGGGGACGCCTTCATGTCCGGCACCCTGCATGCCCTCGCCGCCCACGGCCTGCTCGGCGAGGCCGGCCGGGAACGGCTGCGCGCACCGGACCGGGACACGGTGAGCGACGTACTGCGCCACGCGGCGGCGTCCGCGGCCGTCACCGTCGCCCGTGCCGGCGCCAACCCGCCCGACGAGTCCGAACTGCGCGCCGCCCTCGCCCGGCACTGAACGGGCCGGCACCCGCCCGTCGCCCCGCATCCGGCCCACCGCGCCCGCACCCTCGGCGGGCCCCCGCGCGTTCCCCTTGCGAAGGCCGGCGGGACAAGGGCCGTACGGGACAGGGTTCCGGACGAGAACAAGGGGAGGGCCCCGGCATGGCGCGGGACGCGAGGACGACGACCGTGGTGACCGGGCTGGGCCTGGTCACCCCCGTGGGCGACGACGAGGACACCTTCTGGGCGGGGCTGTGCGCGGGCCGGCCGACGGCCCGGCGCTGCGGGGAACTGGCAGGCCTGCCCGCCGACTTCGCCTGCCGGGCCGATGCGACCGATCTGGACGAGGCCGTGGGCGGGCGCGCCGGCTGGCGCATGGCCCGGTTCGTGAAGATGGCCCTGGTCGCCGCGCGCCGGGCCGTCGCCGACGCCGGACTGCGCCCGGAGCGCTGGGACGGCGGCCGGGTCGGCGTGGTGCTGGGCGTCGGCGTGGGCGGGGTCCCCGTACTCGTGGACAACGTCCGCCGGCTCGACGCGAACGGGCCGCAGGCCGTCTCCCCGCTCCTCGTACCGATGATGATGCCCAACGCGGCCGCCGGTGAGATCGCCATCGACCTGGGCGCCCACGGCCCCGGCCTCGCCCCGGCCACCGCCTGCGCCTCGGGCGCCACCGCCCTCGCCACCGCGCACGACCTCCTCGCCGCCGGCCGGTGCGACATCGTGGTCGCGGGCGGCGCGGAATCCGTCCTGACGCCCCTTGTGGTCGCCGCCTTCGCCCAGCTGGGCGCGCTGTCGACACGTACTGGCGACCCGGCCGGCGCCTCCCGCCCCTTCGCCCCCGACCGCGACGGCTTCGTCCTGGGCGAGGGCGCCGGCGTGCTGGTCCTGGAGCGGGCGGCGCACGCGGCGGCCCGGGGAGCCCGCGCACGGGCCGTGCTCGCCGGGTCCGGGTCCGCCACCGACGCCCACCACCCCACCGCCCCCGACCCGTCGGGCCGCGGTGCGCGGCGCGCCGCCGAGGCCGCCCTGGACTCGGCGGGCTGGGCCGCGCACCAGGTCGATCACGTCAACGCCCACGGCACCTCCACCCCGCTCAACGACGCGATGGAGGCCGCGCTGATCTCCGGCCTCTTCCCGCACCGCCCCTCGGTCACCGCCCCGAAGGGCGTCCTCGGGCACACGCTCGCCGCCGGCGGGGCGATCGAGGCCGCCGCCACCGTACTGACCCTGGAACACGGGCTGGTCCCGCCGGTCGCCAACCTGGATGCCCCGCCCGCCGAGTGGGACATCGACTGCGTGACCAAGCGGCCGCGCCGCCAGGAGGTCCGCCGTGCGGTCAGCCACTCCTTCGGCTTCGGCGGCCACAACGTCGTGCTCGCCTTCGAACGCGCCCGGCACGCCGACCGGTGAACAACTGCGCGATCCCGGTGTCCTGACCGTGCGCCGGTCGTTCAGCTTTGTATGACCACCACGCTCGACAGCGACGGCGCCACGGGGACCGGCGCCGAGCCCCTTGAACGCCCGCTCACCTCCGTACTCCTGGGCTCCGACGCCCGCCGCGAACACGGCTTCTGGCGACGGCTCGCCGCCACCGAGCCGTTCCGCCTGCCCGTCGGACCCGAGGCGGGTACCCCGGACGAACGGCTCTCCCGCGCGTACGCCCGACTGCGCAGCCTCAACGACGCCCTGGACAGCGCGGCCCGCCCGGCCTCCGACTTCCGGGCGCTGGCGGCGCTGCACGAGTGGCTCGCCCCCGTCGACCCGGCCTTCGCGACCATCGCGGGCATCCACTACAACCTCTTCCTCGGCAGCCTCCTCGACCATGAGGGCGACGTCTCCCGCGACCTGTCCGACTTCCTCGAACTGCGGCGCACCGGAACCTTCCTGTGTACGGAGGTGGCGCACGGGAACGACGCGGCGGCCGTCGAGACGACCGCCACCTACGACCCCGTGCGCGACGGGTTCGTCCTGCACACCCCGCGCTGCGGCGCGCAGAAGTTCATGCCCAACACCGGTCTCGCCGGCGGCCCCAAATCGGGCCTCGTCGCGGCCCGCCTGATCGCCGGAGGAGCCGATCACGGGGTGTTCCTGCTGCTGGTGCCCCTCACCGACGGCACCCGCCCCGTGCCCGGTGTACGCGTGCGCAGGCTCCCGGCGCGCATGGGCAGCCCCGTCGACCACTGCCTGACCTCCTTCGACCACGTCTTCGTGGGACGCGACGCCCTGCTGACGGGGCCGCAGGGGAGGATCGGCGACGACGGGGTGTTCCGCAGCGCAGTCGAGGGCCGCAGGCGCCGCTTCCTCGCCTCCATCGCCCGGGTCGTCACCGGCAGGATCTGCATGAGCGCCAGCGCCGTCGGCTCCGCCCGCGCCACGCTGGCCGTCGCGGTGCGTTATGGCGGCCACCGCCATGTCTCCGCCGGCCGCGGGGCGCAGCTGCCGGTGCTCGCGTACCGCACCCACCACGGGCCGCTCGCCGAGGCCATGGCCACCGTCTTCGCCATGAGCCTGTTGCACCGGCGCGTCCTGGACCGCTGGGAAGCGGCCGGGGCGGGGCCCGAGGCCGAGCGCGAGGCGGCCGAACGGCTGGTCGACATCGCCAAGGGCTGGATCACCTGGCGGGCCCGCGCCGTGATCGTCGAGTCACGCGAACGCTGCGGCGCCCAGGGCCTGCTGGAGAACAACGGGATGTCCGTGCTCGTCACCGGCGTCGAGGGCGCCATCACCGCCGAGGGCGACAACCTCGCGGTCCACGCCAGGGCCGCCGCCGCCCTGCTCGCGGCCGGCGCCTCGCACGAGCCGGCCGATCCGGTCACCGGTGACCTCACCGACCTGCGGTTCCTGGCCGGGCTCCTGGGCCGGGCGGAGGAGCTGTGGTTCGCGCGCGCCGCCGCCCGCATGGCTCCCGTCGCCCACGGCAGCCCGCTGGAGCGGTGGAACGCCGCATCGGGCCCCGCCCTGCGCGGGGTCGACGCGCACGCCTGCCGGGAGGCGGCCGAGGCGTACGCCGACGCGGTCGAGGCGCTGCCCGCCGGGCCCGACCGGGACCGGCTGGACGAGCTGGCCCGGCTGTTCGCCCTCGGCCGGATCGCCCGGGTCAGCGGCGACCTCCTCGCGGCCGGCCACCTGAGCGGCGGTCAGGCCGAGGCGCTGACGGACCACACCGAACAGCTCATCGCCGCGGTGGCGGGCCATCTCCCCGAGCTCGCCGACGCCTTCGCCCTCCCCGACGAGGTGCTCGCCGACTGGCCGATCACGGGCGCCCGCTACGCCGACGCCTACGACGATCCCGATGCCCACTGGCACCAGGAGGCGCGGCGATGAGGGGCACGCGGGCGCGCCGCGCCGCGCAGGCCGTGCAGGGACTCGGGACCGGGGCCGTACTCCTCGCGTACTGGACCACCGTCGCGCTGCTCGCGCGCCGGACCGGAGGCGCGCGGACGAGCGATGCCGAATCGGTTCGCCGCAAGGCGTAACCGGATTGACGCTGCTCAGTTGTTCCGGCGTCGGGACGTGCGCACGGGCGCCGGACACCCGCACGCGATGGCCATGAGGAAAGGAAGACCATGAGCACGATCGACCCCCGGATCACCGACGTACTCAGCCGTACCTTCAAGGTTCCGGTGGCCGAGATCCTTCCGGGATCCACCATGGACAGCCTGGACATGGACTCCCTCGCCGCAGCGGAGTTCGCCGTCGTCCTCCGGGAGGCCACCGGTGTCGAGCTGGACACGGGAACGCCGTCCCGGGGGACGACCCTCGCCGAGCTCACGGCGCACCTCCACGCGGCGGTGAGCACCGCCCGATGAACACACCGGCCATCGCCGTCACCGGGCTGGGCATGATCACCCCGGTCGGCAACGACACCGAGTCCACCTGGGACGGAGTCTGCGCCGCGGTGAGCCCGGCCCGTAGCGTCCCCGCGCTCGAAGGGTGCGCGATCGACTTCGCCTGCGTGGTCGACGGCATCGACCTGGACGCCGCGGTCGGCCGCCGTACGGCCTTCCGGATGGGCAGGTACGTCAAGTTCGCCGTGCTGGCGGCCCGGGAGGCCGTCGCCGACGCGGGGCTCGACCCGGCGGGCTGGGACGGGAGCCGGGTCGCCGTCGTCGTCGGCACCAGCAGCGGCGGCTCCGCGCACCTCACCGACCAGGCGCTGGTCCTGGAGCGGCGGGGACCGGAGGCGACCTCGCCGGCCGGTGTCCTGCTGACCATCCCCAACATGCCCGCCGCCGAGATCGCGATCGAGATGCGGGCCACCGGACCCAGCATGGCCCCCTGCACGGCCTGTTCGTCCGGTGTCACCGCGCTGTCCGTCGCCCGGGACCTGCTGGTCACCGGGCAGTGCGACGTGGCCGTCGCGGGGGCCACCGAGTCGACCGTGTTCCCGATCGCCATGACCGGGTTCGCCCGGTCCGGGGCCGGCGCCCGCGCGGACGGCGACCTGTCCCGGCTCAGCCGGCCCTTCGCCGCCGACCGGGCCGGACTCGTCATGGGCGAGGGCGCGGCCGTCATGGTGCTGGAACGCGCCGCCGACGCGGAGGCCAGGGGCGCCGCACCCCGGGCCCTGCTCGCCGGCACCGGCGCCACCACGGACGCCCATCACCCCACCAGCCCGCACCCCGACGGCCGGATCGCCCGCGCCGCCGTCGAGGCCGCCCTGCGCGACGCGGGCTGGCGGGCCGACGAGGTCGAGCACGTCAACGCGCACGGCACCGCGACCGTGCACAACGACGCCGCCGAGGCCGCGCTGATCAGCCGGGTGTACCCGCACCGGCCGCCCGTCACCGCCCCGAAGGGCGTGCTCGGCCACTGCATGGGCGCGGCCGGGGCGATCGAGGCGGGGCTGACGATCCTCACGCTCCAGCGCGGGGTGATCCCGCCCGTCGCGAACCTGGACGCCCCCGCGCCCGGGTTCGAGATCGACTGCGTCACCAAGGTGCCGCTGGTGCGGCCCGTCCGCCGGGCCGTCAGCCACTCCTTCGGCTTCGGCGGGCACAACGCGGTGGTCGCGCTCCAGCGCCCGTGAGCCGGCCTCCCGGGTGCGGGAGGGCGGTCCGGAGGCGCCGCTGAGCTGCGCAGACGCCCGTGGTAGCGTGCCGGGGCCAGTCGAACTCCACGTGTGGAGTCAGGGAATCCGGTGCGAATCCGGAACTGACGCGCAGCGGTGAGGGGGACGGGCGGGGCCACGGCCACTGGGAGACCACCGTCTCCCGGGAAGGCGTCCCGTCCGCGTGAACCCGAGTCCGAAGACCTGCTGGCGACCGCCGCCCGGGACCGGGCGGCGGATTCCGTACAGCGGGCCCCGCGCATGGGCCCAGAGACGCCGAGGTGTACCCCGTGCCCCCGATAGGCCGTGTCCGTTCCGCCGCCCTGCTCACCGCCGCCCTCCTGCTGCTGACGGCCTGCGGCGGATCGCCGTCCGGGAAGGCCGACGCACCGGGCAGGGCGGACGGCTATCCGGTCACCCTGAAGAACTGCGGGCGCACCGTGACCGTGGACGCCCCGCCCCGGCGCGCCGTCTCCGTCGACCAGGGCACGACCGAGATCCTGCTCTCGCTCGGCCTCCAGGACCGGATCGCCGCCACCGCCACCTGGACCGACCCGGTGATGAAGGGCCTGGAGAAGGCCAACGCGGGCGTGCAGCGGATCGCCGACAACCGGCCCTCGTCCGAGAAGGTCCTCGACCAGGAACCCGACTTCGTCGCCGCCGACTTCGAGTCGACCCTCGCCAAGGGCGGAGTCGCCCCGCGCGAGCAGTTCGAGAAGCTGGGCGTCTCCACCTATGTCGCCCCCGCCGACTGCACGGCCAAGGACAACACCAAGGACGGCGACGGCGTCCGCACCGGCGCCCTCACCATGGACAGCGTCTACGACGAAGTACGCGACCTCGCCCGCGTCTTCGGCGTCCCCGAGCGCGGCGAGAAGCTCGTCGGGCAGCTCCGCACCCGTATCCGCAAGGCCACCGACGGCATCGACGCCTCCGGCACCTCCGTCCTGTACTGGTTCGCCAACTCCGAGTCCCCGTACCTGGCGGGCTGCTGCGGTGCACCGGGCATCATCACCCGGGAACTCGGTGTGAAGAACGCCTTCGACGACACCCACGACGAGTGGCCCCAGATCAACTGGGAGACCGTCGCCGACCGCAACCCGGACGTCCTGGTCATCGGCGACCTCACCCGCAAGTCGCAGACCGCGGAGAGCGCCGCCGGGAAGATCGCCTTCCTGGAGTCGAACCCCGTCACGAAGAAGATGGACGCCGTACGCCACAAGCGCTACGTCCTGCTCAGCGGCCAGGCCATGAACCCGACCATCCGCACCGTCGAGGGCCTGGAACAACTGGCCGCCGGACTGCGCGAGTTCGGGCTCGCGGGGTGACGGACACCCATCGGACCGCGGTGCCCGTCGCACACCCGGCGCAGGCACCCGGCCGCCGCCCCCGCCTGCGGGCCCTGAGCGGCGGGCTCCTGTGGACCGGCGGCGCCCTGCTGCTCGCCCTGTCCATCGCGGTCGCCGTCACCATCGGCCCGGCCCGTATCTCCGTCGCGGACGTCTGGTCCGCCGTCGCCGCGCACCTCGGCATGGGCGAGGCACGGCTCAGCCCGATCCGCGACGGCATCATCTGGAACCTGCGCATGCCGCGCACCCTGCTCGCCGCCGTCTGCGGTGCGGGGCTCGCGGTCTGCGGGACCGTCATGCAGTCCCTGCTGCGCAACCCGCTGGCCGACCCGTTCGTCCTCGGCGTCTCCTCCGGGGCCTCCACCGGTGCGGTCCTGGTCGTCGTGCTCGGCGTCGGCGGGGGAGCGGTCTCGCTGCCGGCCGGGGCGTTCATCGGAGCGCTCTGCTCCTTCGCCCTGGTGATGCTGCTCAGCCACACCCTCGGCGGCTCCACCGACCGCGTCGTGCTCTCCGGGGTCGCCGCCATGCAGCTGTTCTCGGCGCTCACCTCCTTCGTCGTCATGACGGCCGCCGATGCCGAGCAGACCCGCGGAGTGCTGTTCTGGCTCCTCGGCTCGCTCGGCGGGGTCGGCTGGACCGATGTCTGGATCTGCTCCGCCGTCCTCGCCGTCAGCCTGCTGATCTGCCTCGGCCACGCCCGGACGCTGGACGCGTTCGCCTTCGGCCAGGACGCCGCCGCCGCCCTCGGCGTGAACGTCGCACGCACCCGTACCGTCCTGCTCTGCACGACCGCGCTGCTGACCGCCGCGCTGGTCAGCTCGGCCGGTGCCATCGGCTTCGTCGGCCTGGTCCTGCCGCACGCGGCCCGCGCGCTCACCGGCTCCGGCCACCGCAGGCTGCTGCCGGTCACCGCACTCGCCGGGGCCGTCTTCCTCGTCTGGGTCGACACGCTCGCCCGGACCGTCCTCGACCCGCAGGAGGTGCCGGTGGGGGTCGTCACCGCTCTGATCGGCGTGCCCGCCTTCGTCCTCGTCCTCTACCGCACCAGGCGGGCGACATGACCGCGACCGGCGGCCTGCGGGCCGCCCGCGTCAGCCGTGAGGCCGGCGGCCGTCTCCTCCTGGACGGCGTGACGCTCGCCCCGCAGCCGGGCACCACCGTGGGGCTGATCGGCCCCAACGGCTCCGGCAAGTCCACACTGCTGCGCATCCTGGCCGGGCTCCTCGCCCCGCACGCGGGCACGGTCACCCTGGACGGCGAGCCGCTGGCCGCGGCCGGCCGGCGCCAGGTGGCCCGGCGGGTCGCCGTCGTCGACCAGCACGCCGTCACCCAGGACGAGCTGAGCGTCCTGGACGTCGTACGCCTCGGCCGCATCCCGCACCGCCGCGCCTGGTCGGCCCCCACGGGCGAGGACGCGGCGGCGGTGGACGCGGCACTGGAACGCACCGGCCTCACCGGCCTGCGCGAGCGGTCCTGGCACACGCTCTCCGGCGGGGAGCGCCAGCGCGTCCAGATCGCCCGCGCACTGGCCCAGCAGCCGCGCGAACTCCTGCTCGACGAACCGACCAACCACCTGGACATCCAGCACCAGCTGGAACTGCTCTCCCTGGTCGCCTCGCTGCCGCTGACCGCCGTCATCGCCCTCCACGACCTCAATCTGGCCGCCATGTTCTGCGACCGGATCGTGGTCCTGAGCGGCGGCCGGGCGGTCGCGGGCGGGACCCCGGAGCAGGTGATCACCGAGGAACTGATCGAGGAGGTCTACCGGGTGCGGGCCGTCGTGACTCCGGACGGGCCGCAGGGCCGGCCCTCCGTACGCTTCCTGCCCTGACCGGCCCGGCGCCGTCCGGGCACACGAGAGGGCGGACCCGTCGGCGGGTCCGCCCCTCGCTTGTGGTGCGGTGCGGCAGTCATGCCGGCGGGGGGTCAGCGGTGGCGTCCTCGGCCCATGTCGCCGCCGGTGTCCTTGCCGGGCATGTCCTTGCCGCCCTTGGTGGTGCCGTCCGCGTAGTCGATCTGCTCCTTGCGCAGTTCGGCGGAGACCTCCTTCTGCTCGGTCACCCTCTGGGTTTCCATCCGCACGCGCTCGACCGGGACGGTCTCCTTGCGCATCGTGGCGCGCTCGGCGTGCAGCGTGACCTCCACGTCCTGCTCCGTCAGGTCACCCGCCCGCGCAGCCTTGTCGCCGGGCTGCAGCGGCTCACGGACCACCCGTACCTCCTCGTGCGAGACCGGCACGCTGCGCGTGACGTTCTCGGTGACGACGTACTTGTGCAGACGCGCCCTGCCGCTCTCGTACTCCTCGGTGCCGACGTGCAGCTGCTCCTCGGAGCGGATCATCTCCTCCTTGCCGCCCAGGTCGGCGCCGGACCGCTGGGCACCCGCGCCGGCTCCGGCCAGCGGACGGCCCGCGCCCGTGCCCGCGGTTTCGGTGTCCCGGTGCTTACCGGTGCCGGCCGCCTGGGTCCGGTCCGTGCCGGACGTGCCCGCGGCGCCCATGGACCCGGCCCCGGCACCGGCCGCCGCGCCGGTCCCGGCCGCGCCCATGGTCCCGGTGCCCGTGGTGGTCGGTGCGCCGGTCCCGGAGCGGTCACCGAGATTGCTCCTGGTGTTCCGTGTCAGGCCGTAGTGGCGGTACAGCTCCTCCTCCTCGGACACCGACAGATGCGCGTCCGCGTCCACCCTCGGAGCTTCCTTGACCTGGTCCTTGCCATGGGAGATGTGCAGGTCGGAGCCCACTCGACGGGCTCCGGCGAGAGGCACGAAACTCTCCTTCATGCCGAACAGGCCGGTCTTCACCGTGATCCAGTCCGGGCGGCCGGTGCTGTCGTCGACATACACCCGGCCCACGTTGCCGATCTTCTCGCCCTCGGTGTCGTACACCGTCAGGCCGTCGAGCTCTCCGGAATCCGTGAAACCGTCAGCGGCTCCCATATCCGATTCCTCCTCGCTCGGGCGCGTCCTGTGGGTGGGTCCAGCAGAGAAGGCGCGTCCGGATTCCATCGCGCCTCACCCGGATGGACGCTGCAACCGCCCGGCCACCGGGGCCGGCGTGCGGCATCCGCCTCGGACCGGCGCAGCCCCCGTGCCGCACGGCTGCGCGGCACTTGCGCCCATTACGCCAATCGGGTGAACGGGCCGGGTGTCCGGGCCGATGCCTCCGGGGCCGGGGCGGCTCCCGGCTGCCCCGGCCCCGGCACATATGATCAACCGGTCCGTGCCGACCGAAGTCCTGCCGTTCCACCGGGGGTGCCCCATCCGTTCCGTACGCATCCGGCTCCCCGAACAGCGCGGAGAGCTGCTCGTCCGGCGCGAGGACGGGGCCGACCTGCACCATCTCGTGTGGCGGCTCGGGCCCGGGTGGCGGGTGTGCAGCAGCGCCGTCCTGGGCGGCGGCATCGGACCGCGTGACTGGATCCTCAACGCCCAGGTGCCCGGCGGGTATCCGCGCATGGACCCGGACCGCCACCTGGCCGAGATCGCCGCCGGTGCCCGCCTCACCGGCCCCGGTGCCGGCCTGATGACCGCAGCCGACGTCACGGCGTACACCACCGCCGCCGACGAGGGCGTCCACGCGACCGCCACCTGCGGTCTGGGCGTACGGGGCTGGGCAGCCGTCCCGGGCGAGGGCACCGGCGGACCGCCGAGCCCCGGCACGGTCAACATCGTGGTGACCTTCCCGGTGCCGCTGTCCGACGCGGCCCTGGTCAACGCCGTGGCCACCGCCACGGAGGCCAAGGTGCAGGCGCTCCTGGACGCCGGGCTCGACTGCTCCGGCACCCCGACCGACGCCGTCTGCGTCGCCGCGCCCGCCCCCTCGCCGGACACCGGCGCCGCCGAACCGTTCGCCGGGCCGCGCTCCCGCTGGGGCGCGCGACTCGCCAGAGCCGTACACGCCGCCGTGCTGGAAGGCGCGCTGCGGCACCCCTGACATGCCGAATCCGCCGCGCGCCGGTCCCCGGGCGCGGCCGACGAAGGGAACCCCATGACCTCAGCAGTCCCCGCAGCACCGCAGCGGCCGGTCGTCGCCGTACTCGGCACCGGGATCATGGGCGCGGCGATGGCCCGCAGCCTGCTCCGCGCCGGTCTGGAGGTCCGGGCCTGGAACCGCACGCAGGCCAAGGCCGCCCCGCTCGCCGCCGACGGCGCCACCGTCACCGGGACGGCGGAGGAGGCCGTGCGCGGCGCCCACGTCGTGCTCACCGCGCTCACCGACACGACCGCCGTCGCCGCCGCGCTCACCGCCGCATCCGAGGGCCTGCACCGGGGCCAGGTGCTGCTCCAGACCTCCACCGTCGGCCCGGACGGGGCCGTCGAACTGGCCCAGCGCGCCGCAGACCTGGGGCTCGTCCACCTCGACGCCCCGGTCGCGGGCACCCGGCAGCCCGCGGAGCAGGGCGCGCTGACCGTCCTTGTCTCCGGCCCCGTCGCCGCCCGCGCGGTGGTCGAACCCGTGCTGGACGCGATCGGGCAGCGCACGATCTGGGCCGGGGAGGAGCCGGGCGAGGCCTCCCGGCTCAAGCTCGTGCTCAACGCCTGGGTGATCAACATGGTGGGCGGGGTCGCGGAGTGCCTGAACCTCGCCGAAGGGCTCGGCGTCGACCCGCGCGCCTTCCTCGACCTCGTCGCCGGCGGGCCGCTCGACGCGGGCTACCTGCGGACCAAGTCGGCGGCCGTGCTGGACGGTGATCTCACCCCGAGCTTCGCCCTGTCCACGGCCCTCAAGGACACCCGGCTCATCCTCGACGCGGCCGGCCAGGCCGGTGTCCGGCTGGATCTGACGGCCGCCTCGGCCGCCCGCTTCGAACGCGCGGAGGCGGACGGGCACGGCGAAGAAGACATGATCGCCACCTACTACGCCGGCCGGGCCCCCGAGCGGGACAACGGCTGACCGGTCCGGGGCGGTCGGCGCCGTACGGCGAAGACCGCCCCACCGGTACGGGGGAGCCCGGTGGGACGGCCGCCACCAGCGTGCCACACGACGGCGCACCGCAGGGACCGACCGGCTCATATACGGCTGTAGTTGAGTCGAAATCGACGGTACGGGAATACCCGTGCGCCTCCCGTCCTTGCCGCAGCTGTGGTGCCCCGCGGCCGGGCGCCGGAGTACGGGAACAGGGGAGAAGGAGCTCATGCCGAAGGCGTACGTGTTCACCCGCAACGGCGGTCCGGAGGCGGAGCGGTTCACCGACCTGGAACGGCCGGAACCCGGCCCCGGCGAACTGCTCGTCGCCGTCCGCGCGGCGGGCGTCAACCCGGTGGACTGGAAACTGCGCACGGGGTACACCCGGCCCGGCAGCGAGCCGCTGCCGTTCCCGACCGTCTTCGGCAGCGAGGCCGCCGGCGTCGTCGTCGTGGCCGGCCCCGGCGCCGAGGGCTTCGCGCCCGGCGACGAGGTCTTCGGCAACCCGCTGACCGGCGGGTACGCCGAGTACACGCTGATGCCCGTCGCGGTCACCGCCCACAAGCCGGCCGCCCTGTCCTTCACCGACGCGGCGGTCCTGCCGGTCGCCGCCGCCACCGCCTACGACGGGGTGCGCCAGCTGGACCCCGCACCCGGGAGCACCCTCCTGGTCACCGGCGCCGGCGGCGGTGTCGGCAGCGCCGCCGTCCAGCTCGCGCGCCACGCGGGCGTCCGGGTCCTCGGGGTCGCGAGCGACGCCAAGAAGGACTTCGTGGAGTCCCTGGGCGCGCAGCACATCCCGTCCGGACCCGGCCTCGCCGGCCGGGTGCGGGCAGCCGCGCCCGAGGGCGTCGACGCCGTCTTCGACCTGGTCGGCGGCGACACCCTGCGCGAGGCGGCGGGCCTGGTGGACCCCGCCGCACTCATCAGCGCCGGCGGCAAGCCCCTGGTGACCGAGCTGGGCGGCGAGCCCGTCCGGCGGGCCCGCACCGCGGCGGTCCTCGACGAGGTGGCGCGGCTGGTCGTCGACGGGGTCCTGCACACCCACGTGACCCGGACCGTCCCGCTCGGCCGGGCGGGCGAGGCGCTGCGCGCGG
Source organism: Streptomyces sp. col6 (assembly GCF_008042035.1). GTDB lineage: Bacteria > Actinomycetota > Actinomycetes > Streptomycetales > Streptomycetaceae > Streptomyces. Next base: position 3,662 of record NZ_RDBL01000009.1, on the reverse strand, counting down.
TGGAGGACGGCCACGCGCTCGGCAAGATCGTGATCGAGGTGACCGGGTGACCGCGCCCCTGGACCCCGGCCACCCGCTGGACGACCCGGTGGGCACCGCGCTGCGCGGCCCGCACGCCCACTTCGCCGAGCGCCGCGGCCGCGTGCTGCGCTACCCGGCCGCGGTCGCCCCCTGGGTCGCGCTCCCGCCGGACCCGGGCCCCGACGACTGGGCCGACGTGGCGGCGCTCACCGGCCCCGGGGGAGCCGTCACCATCACCGCGTTCCGGGAGCCCCCGCCGGAGGACTGGGAGATCACCTTCCACGCCGAGGGCGTCCAGCTCGTGGACGACGGCGTGGACGCGGCCCCGCTCGCGGAAGCCGTCCGGCTCGGCCCCGCCGACGTGCCCGAGATGCTCGACCTGGTCGCCCGCACCCGGCCGGGCCCCTTCGAGCCGCGGACCGTCGAACTCGGCACCTACCTCGGGGTGCGCCGGGACGGGGTGCTCGTCGCCATGGCGGGTGAACGCATGCACCCGCCGGGCTGGAGCGAGATCAGCGCCGTGTGCACCGACGAGTCGGTACGCGGCCAGGGCCTCGGCGGCGGGCTGGTGCGCGCCGTCGCCCACGAGATCCGGCAGCGGGGCGAGACCCCGTTCCTGCACGCGGCCGCCGCCAACACCGGGGCCGTCCGCCTCTACGAGTCGCTGGGGTTCGTGCTCCGCCGCCGGACCGCCTTCCTCGCCGCACTCGTACCGGCCGGGGTGCCCGCGGCGGCGCGCTGAGCGGCCCTTCCGGGACCTTCGGCAGGGCCCTCGGGGCCGTAAGCCTCGTGTGCGCCGCACCGCTGACCGGGTCGAATGGAGGTGAGCGCCGGCATCCGCCGGCAGATCCCGGAAGGAGAGGGCCTTGACGTTCGGACTCCTGAGCCGGCCCGCGCCCCGCGTGACGCTTCCCGGCACCGACCTCGGAGAGGCCGCCGTGCGCGCCCCCAGGGTCGGGAACGGGGTGCTGTTCGGAGCGCTGGCCCTGCTGACCGCCGCGATCGTCTGCCTGGACGTCCTGTCGGGCCAGGATCTGCGTCTGGTGCCCCTGCTGGTGGTGGTACCGGCCTTTGTCTCGGTGTTCGGCACGATCGCCCAGACCACCGGTGTCGCCGCCTTCGTCGCGGTGGTGGCCGTCGCGTCGCGCCTGGTGGCCGGCGGGAGCTACTGGGACATCGGGAGCAGCGTCGTCTTCACCGTCCTGGCGTGTCTCCTCGGCATCGGCGCCTGTGTCCTGCGTATCCGGCACGCCATCGAGGTCGCCAGGCTCCGCTCCGCCGCCGTCGCGCTCCAGCGCCAGATCCTGCGCCCCCTGCCCATCCCCACCGACCAGATCACCGCCCACGGCTCGTACACGCCGATCGAGGAGGACCATCTCGTCGGCGGGGACATCTACGAGGTCGTCCAGTCGCCCTACGGCACCCGTGTGATCATCGGTGACGTCCAGGGCAAGGGGCTCCCCGCCATCGGCGCGGGGTTCGCCGTTCTCGGCGCCTTCCGCGAGGCGGCCATCCGTGAGCCGTCCCTCGTCGGCGTCGTCGACCGCCTGGAGGAGGCCGTCGCGCGGCAGAACGCGTTCTCCGCCCAGACCGGCGAGACGGAGCGCTTCGTCACCGCGCTCGTCCTCGGGTTCGACGGGGACGGCCGGGCGCAGGCCGTCAACTGCGGCCACCTGCCGCCCCGCCTGGTGCACGACGGGGTCGCCGCCACCGTGCCGCTGCGCCGGACGTCGGTACCGTTGGGCATGGCGGATCTCAGCAACGAGGGCCGCACCGCGGAACGGCTCGACTTCCCGCCCGGCGCGACGCTGCTGATGTTCACCGACGGGGTGACCGAGGCCCGCGACGCCGAGGGGCACTTCTATCCGCTGGACGCCCGGCTGAGCCGCTGGGCGCGCCGGGGTCCCCGCGAACTGCTCGACGCGCTCGCACACGACCTGGAGGAGTTCTCCGGCGGCGTGCGGCGCGACGACATCGCCGTACTGGCCCTGTGCCGGGTCCCCGCCCCCTCCGACGAGCCCGCCCCGGCCGGGCCCGCGGGGCACGGGGTGCCCCGGGCCATCGAGGCGTTGAGCGGGCGGTAGCAGGCGCACACCATGCCCTGCATGTCCCGGCGAGACTTCTGTCGCGCCGGGACATTTTCGGGTGTACGGTGAAAGACATGCAAGCGGAACAGAAGCCTCCGGACCGGCGTGGCCGTAAGGCGCGCCGGACCCGGGACGCACTGGCCGGGGCCGCCTTCGAGCTCGTGCTCGACCGGGGGCTCCGGGAGGTCACGGTCGAGGAGATCGCCGAACGCGCCGACGTCGACCGCCGCACCTTCAGCCGGTACTTCGCGAGCAAGGAGGACGCCGTCCTGGACTCGGTCCGGGGCGACGGAGACCGGATCAACGACGCCCTGCGCGCCCGGCCGGCCGAAGAGCCCCCGCTCACCGCCTACCGCCGGGCCGTCCTGGACTGGCTCGCCGACCCCGGGACGCCGGCCTGGCACCGCCGCCCGCGGATCTACGAGCTGCTCGTCCTCGCCGAGCGCGAACCGACCCTCTATGCCGCGTTCCACCACATCCGGGTGGACGCCCAGGCGGACTCGGTCGCCATCGTCGCGGACCGGCTCGGCACCGACCCCCTCAGCGACCTGCGGCCCGCCGTCACGGTCGCCGCGGGAGCCGGCGCCCTCCTCGCCGCCCAGGCCGCCTGGGTCCGCGGCGACCGCCCGGACGAGCTGCCCCGGCTCGTCGAGCGGGCCTTCGACGCCCTGTCCGGAGAGCTGTTCACCCGGCCCCCGGTCCCGGCGCCGCACAGCACCACCAGCACCACGGAAGGAAACGGCACACCATGAGCACCACCACCCCCGCCGACCAGGAGTTCGCCGGCCGCACCGCCCTCGTAACCGGAGGGGCCTCCGGCATCGGACTGGCCCTCGCCCACCGGCTCGCCGGCGCGGGCGCCTCGGTCGTCGTCGCCGACTACAACGAGGCGAGCGCCCGCGAGGCGGCCACCGCGCTGGAGAGCGCCGGCGGCCGGGCCGCCGCCGTGGCCATGGACGTCACCGACCCCGCGTCCGTCGAGGCGGGCGTGCGATTCGCCGTCGACACCTTCGGCGCCCTGCACCTCGCGGTGAACAACGCGGGCATCGGCGGCCCCAGCAGCCCGACCGGCGAGTACGCCGTCGAGGACTGGGACCGCGTCGTCGCCACCAACCTCAGCGGCGTCTTCTACTCGATGCGCTACGAACTGCCCGCCATCCTCGCCGCGGGCGGCGGCGCGATCGTCAACATGTCCTCGATCCTGGGCACCAACGGCTTCGCCGGTTCGCCCGCCTACGTCGCCGCCAAGCACGGCGTCGTCGGCCTCACGAAGACCGCGGCCCTCGAGTACGCCGCCCGGAACATCCGGATCAACGCGGTGGGCCCCGGCTTCATCGACACGCCGCTGCTGCGCAACACGGAGGGTCCGGCCCGCGACCACCTGATCTCGCTGCACCCGGCGGGCCGCCTCGGCACGTCCGAGGAGGTGGCGGAGCTGGCCGCGTTCCTGCTCTCCGACCGCGCCTCGTTCATCCACGGCAGCTACCACCTGGTGGACGGCGGCTACTCCGCCGCCTGAGCCCGGAGAGGGACGGGGGAGACGGGGGACAACGG
>NZ_RDBL01000089.1 GCF_008042035.1 Streptomyces sp. col6 | reverse complement strand
CCCTCTTCTACACCGGGCTGCGCATCCTGCCGCCGCGCGCCGCGTACGCCGGTGGGGGCGGTGGTGCCGGTGGCGGGGGTGAAGCCGCGGCCGTTGTCGGCGATGTCGAGGACGGTGCGGTCGTCGAGGTGGGTGAGGGTGAGGGCGGCCTCGGTGGCGGCGGCGTGCTCGGTGATGTTGGCCAGGGCGCCCTGGGCGATCCGCAGCAGCGCGGACTGGGTGCGGTCGGGCAGGGCGGTGTGCGGGGTGCCCTCGATGTGGCAGCGGACGGTGAGCCTGCCCTGGGCCTGGGCGGTTTCCCGGGCGGCGAGTGCGTGCAGGGCGGCTTCGAGGCCGCCGCCCTCGGCGAGGTCGGCGGGGGCCAGGTCGTGGACGAAGCGGCGGGCTTCGGCGAGGTTGCGTTCGGCGATGCCTTCGGCGGTACGGATGTGGCGTCGGGCGGCGGCCGGGTCGGTGTCCCAGGTGCGGTCGGCGGCCTGGAGGAGCATCTGCTGGCTCGACAGGCCCTGGGCGAGGGTGTCGTGGATCTCCATGGACAGCCGCTGGCGTTCGGCGAGGGTGCCTTCGCGGCGTTCGGTGGCGGCGAGTTCGCGGCGGGTGCGGAGCAGGTCGTCGATGAGCCGGCCCTGTTGCACGGCCTGGCGCCGCATATGGACGAACACGGCGGTGGCGACGGCGGCGACGGCGGGCGGGGCGAGGACGAGGTTGGGGTCGAAGCCGTGGGCCAGGCGGAGCTGGGCGGCGACGACGAACAGGGTGAGCAGGGCGACGAGGGCGTACGCGGCGCGCGGCGGCAGGATGCGCAGCCCGGTGTAGAAGAGGGGCACCGCGCACCAGGCGAAGCTGGGCGCCAGGACGACGAGCACCATCCAGACGACGACGAGCGCGCCGAGCCAGACGAGGCTGCGGGGGGTGGGGCGTGAGCCGAGCACGGGGCCGAGGACGTAGAGCGCGGCCAGGGCGACGGACAGCCCGATGATCCACGGGGTGCGGGCCTCGCCCGGGTGCCGGAGCAGGAACCGGGTGAGCGAGGCGCCTAGCAGCAGGAAGAACGCGGCGTGCATGAGGAGGGCGAGGGAGCGGGTGCCGGTGTCTTCGGCGTCCCGCCCCGGCACGGGCCGGCGCTCGTACCCCTGCTGCACCTCGTACCCCGCTCTCCGGGACCGTGAAGGCCCCCTCCGGTCCCGAAGGGACCCCCGTTGACCTGCGTCGGCATTCCATCGTCCCCCCGGACGGGCGCCCCCGCATCAACCGATCGGCCGATGGGGAGGTCAGCCGTCCCGCGCGCGGGGTCGAGCCGGTACGACGACGGTCCGGGGCCGGTTCCGGCCCAAGGATGGATGACAGGACGCGGGAACCACCCGCTTCCGTTCTTCCCCCGCTGAGGAGCCCCTGATGAAGAAGATGTCGCTGCGCACCCGTGTCCTGACCGGTACCGTCGCCGCCGCCGCCCTCGGGGCCGGCACCTTCGGCGCGATGTCCGCGAACGCCTCCACCCCGGCCGCCGCCCCCGCCGCCCCCGCC
>NZ_RDBL01000088.1 GCF_008042035.1 Streptomyces sp. col6 | reverse complement strand
CTTCGGCCGCCACGGCTCGCCCGCCCGCCGCCCCGACCGCGCGACCCTGTACGTCGACGCGCGCGGCCGCGGCGACCACACCACCGTCCAGGCCGCCGTCGACGCCGCCACCGGCACCGGCCGCACCCTGGTCATCGCCCCCGGGACCTACCGGGAGACCGTCGACATCCCGGCCGACCGGACCGGCCTGACCCTCATCGGTGCGAGCGGCGACCCGCGCGACACGGTGATCGTGTACGACAACGCCAACGGCACCCCGCGTCCCGACGGTTCGGGCACCTACGGCACCAGCGGGTCCGCCACCGTCACCGCCCGGCCCGCCGGACTCACCGCCCGGGACCTGACCTTCGCCAACGACTGGCTGCGCGCCGACCACCCGGACTACACCGGCACCCAGGCCGTCGCCCTCAAGGTGACCGGCGACCGCTCGGCGTTCGTGAGCTGCCGCTTCCTCGGCCACCAGGACACGCTGTACGCCGACTCCGCCTCCCTCACCGACTTCGCCCGGCAGTACTACCGCGACTGCTACGTGGAGGGGGACGTCGACTTCGTCTTCGGCCGCGCCTCGGCGGTCCTGGACCGCTGCCACTTCCGCACCCTCACCCGCACCGACCTGGCCGCCGCGCCCTACGGCTTCGTCTTCGCGCCCAGCACCGCCGGCGCGGACCCGCACGGCTTCCTGGTCCTGCGCTCCCGGGTCACGAGCACCGCCCCCGACGGGTACTTCAAACTGGCCCGCCCCTGGGTGCCGTCCTCCGACCTCACCGCGCACCCGATGCTGACCGTGCGCGACAGCCACCTGGGCGCGGGCATCGACACCGACGAGCCGTACGGCACGATGTCGGCCGGCTTCCCCTGGCAGCAGCAGCGCTTCGCGGAGTACCGCAACACGGGCCCCGGTGCCCGCGTCACCGTCCCGGCCAACCGGCCGCAGCTCACCCGGGCCGAGGCGCGGGAGCACACCCCCGCCGCGTGGTTCGGCGACTGGAGGCCCTGAGGCCGGTCAGCGGGACCGCCCGAACCGGTCGCCCACCGCCGCCTGAGCGCCCGACGCGCGGACGGCGTGCGCCGTCACGTAGTCGCCGGTGGCGTCCCGCTCGCCCTCCGCGTGGTTGTACTGCCCGGCGAACGTGTGCGTGCCGGCCGGCACGGTCCGCCCGGGGCGCAGGGTCCACCGGTAGACCAGATAACCGCCGCTCTCGTTCACCGACACGGTGAAGTCCGGTTCGGGCAGCGAGCGCCAGGAGCCGGTGCTGTTCACGCCGCCGGTCTCGGCGACCCGCAGCTCCACGGTGAGCGCGGTCAGCGCCTCGGTCGTCCGCAGCGTCACATTGCCCTGCGCCCAGTACGCGTTGCTGTGCGGGTCGACCACCCCGCCCGTCCACAGCGGCCCGTCCTCGGGCCGCTGTGGACGGGCGGGGTGGTCGACCCGCACAGCAACGCGTACCGCTGTGGACGGGCGGGGTGGTCGACCCGCACAGCAACGCGTAC
>NZ_RDBL01000087.1 GCF_008042035.1 Streptomyces sp. col6 | reverse complement strand
ACGGTCGGTGCCGGGCGGTGCGGACGGCGGTGCGGACGGCGGTGCGGCCGGGGGCGCGGCCCACTCCAGGAGCCCCAGGAACGCGCGGTTCAGCAGCGCCGAGTCGGCGGGCCGGGAGGCTTGCAGCGCCCGGGTCGTCCGGCGCGCCGTCTCGTCCTCAAACGCCGGACGGGCTTGAATGCGCCCCCGTTACTCCACCCCGATCAGGAGCGGTGCGCCCTGGTGGCCGCCCGCGTACGTCGTGGTGTCCACGGCCAAGTGGGCTTCGCGGACGTGCTGTTCCAGGGAGTCCGCCAGGGTGGCCGGGGTGTGCTCGCCGAGGACCAGGGTGACCAGTTCGCCGCCGGCCGCGAGCATGCGGTCCAGGACCTTGCGGGCGGTGGCGGGGACGTCCTGGCCGATGACGGCCACGTCGCCGTCGATGAGGCCGAGGATGTCGCCGGCCTGGCAGATGCCCGCCGAGGTCCAGGACTGCCGTTCGGCGACGGCCAGTTCGGCGTAGCGGGTGGCACCGGCCGCCGCGGTCATGGCGACCACGTCCTCGTCGAAGCTGCGGTCCGGTTCGTGGACGGCGAGGGCCGCGATGCCCTGGACGGCGGCCCGGGTCGGGATGAGGGCGACCCGGACGCCCTGGGCCCTGGCCTGTTCGGCGGCGGCAGCGGCGGTGTGGCGCAGGTCGCCGTCGTTGGGCAGCAGGACCACCTCGCGGGCGTGGGCGCGGCGGATCGCGTCGACGAGTTCGCCGCTGGCGGGCGGTTCGCCAGGCCGGGCGAGCACGGTGGTCGCGCCGGCCTCGCGGCACAGGGCGGCCAGCCCGTCGCCCGGGACGACCACGACGACCGCGCGCCCGGCGGGTTCGGGGCGGGCGTGCGCGCGGTCGGCGGCGAAGTGGGTGATCCGGATGCGGTACGGCCGGCCGGCCTCGACACCCGCCTCCACGGCGGCGCCCGCGTCGTCCACGTGGACGTGGACGTTCCACAGGCCGTCGCCGCCGACCACCACGAGGGAGTCACCGAGCGCGTCGAGCCGGGTGCGCAGGCGCTCGACGGCCTCGTCGCCGGCCTCCAGCAGATAGATGACCTCGAAGGCGGGACCGCCCGCGTCCCCGTCGGCCGGGCACTCCGCGTCGTCGGCGGGCGGCGGGACGAACGGGACGGAGGTCTCGTACGGCTGCTCGGGGGCCCGGCCCGAGACGGCCTCGACCAGGGCTCCGAGCAGGGTCACGAGGCCGCGCCCCCCGGCGTCGACGACCCCGGCCCTGGCGAGGGCGGGAAGCTGTCCGGGGGTGGCGTCCAGGGCGGCGCGCGCCCCCTCGTAGGCGGCCCGTGCCACCTCGGCGGTGTCCGCGCCGGGCGCCGCGCGTCCGGCGGCGGCCGCGGCCCGGTCGGCGACGGTGAGGACGGTGCCCTCGACGGGGTGGGCGACCGCCTCGCGGGCCCAGACGGCGGCCCGGTCGAGCGCCAGGCGCATCCGGTCGCCGCCGGTGCCCTCCGCGAGGACGCCGGCCATGCCGCGCAGGAGCTGGGCGAGGATCGTGCCGGAGTTGCCCCGGGCACCGATGAGGGCGCCGTGGGCCATGGCGCGTACCGCGTCGGCGGCGGAGGGGACCGAGGTGCCGGTCTCATGGGCGGCGAAGACCGCCTCGACGGCCGCCGCCGCGGATTCCACGGTCAGGTAGAGGTTGGTGCCGGTGTCCCCGTCGGCGACCGGGTAGACGTTGATCGCGTCGATCGCCTCGCGTTCCCGGCCGAGGGCGTCCAGGGCCAGGGAGCACCAGGTCCGTACCGCCACGGCGTCCGGTTCGTCGGCGGTCTGCGGCACCTCGGGTCCTCCTCGGAACAGGGACTCGGTATGGGGGCGGGGCTGCTGGCTGCACCGCAGGTTAGCCCTGGCCGGCGGGTGCGGCCGGTCCGGGGGCGGGG
>NZ_RDBL01000086.1 GCF_008042035.1 Streptomyces sp. col6 | reverse complement strand
CCCGCGCCCCCTCACACCCCCTGCGGGTAAGTGAACAGCCCCTCCGGGTCGTACCGCTTCTTCACCTGGGCCAGGCGCGTCGTCGCCGAGCCGTAGTACGCCTGGCGCCAGTTGCTCAGGGACGGGTCCGTGTAGTTCTGGTACGCCGCCCCGGAGGCGTACGGGCGCATCGCCGCATGCGTGTCTTTCAGCCACTTCTGCTGGGCGGTGCCCGGGGTACCGGGGCGCCAGGCGCCGATGTACTGGGCGAGCATCCGGGAGCGGCGGTGGACGAACGCCGTGGCCCCGGGGTCCACCCGGTTGACCGCCCCGCCCAGCGCGGTCAGCGCGACCGAACCGCCGCCGCCCTGGCCCGGGGAGAGCCGGGTGAACGCCTGGACCGCGGAGAGCAGGGCCGAGACGCCCGCCGCGGGCAGTGCGCGGTCGTAGAAGTCGGAGGCGGCGGCGTACGTCTCGCGCTGGAGGGTGCCCTGTGAGGAGCGGCCCGGTGTGGTGCCCGGGAGGTGGCACTGCGCGTCCGTGATGCCCGAGCAGCCCGCGTACACGAGCATCGCCTCGCGGTAGCCGCGGCGGCGCAGCGAGACGGAGGTGGCGGAGGCGCCGATGCGGTCGGCGAGGCGGTCGACGGCGTTCTGCAGGTCCCCGTACGTGCCGAGGCTGAACGCCGAGACGGAGACCGTCGGGTTGCTGCCGCCGGGTCCGGCCGCGAGGTGCGCGGCGGACCAGATCTCGTCGGGCTGGGACGGGCCCCACTGCTGCCAGGCGGTGATGACGTCCCGGGCGCGCGACCACGGCCAGGACATGTACGCGGTGACGGTCCGCGGGGCGGTGTGCGTACGGAAGCGGAGCTTGGTGACGACGCCGAAGTTGCCGTTGCCCGCGCCGCGCAGGGCCCAGAAGAGGTCGGGGTTGTGTTTCGCGTCGGCGGTCACCGTGCGGCCGTCGGCGGTGACGAGGGTGGCGGAGGTGAGGTTGTCGCAGGTCAGGCCGTAGGCGCGGGTGGCGACGCCATGGCCGCCGCCGAGGGTGAGGCCGGAGATGCCGACCGTGGGGCAGGAGCCGCCGGGGATCGTCACGCCGTGCGCGGCGAGTCCTTCGTAGACGTCGAGGAGCTTGGCGCCCGCGCCGATCGTGCCGTTGCTCTCCACGCGGGAGAGTGACGAGACGTCAATGACCAGGCGGCCGTTGCCGCTCGACCAGCCGGCGTACGAGTGGCCGCCGTTGCGGATCGAGACGGGTACGGACGTGCGGCGGGCGAAGGCCAGGCACTCGCGGATGTCGTCCTCGTGCCGGACGTAGGCGATCCCGGCCGGTTTCTGGCCGTCGAAGCGGGTGTTGTAGAGCTGACGGGCCGTCGGGTACGCGGTGTCGCCGGGGCGGATCAGGGTGCCGTCGAGGCTCTTGGCCAGGGCGGGCCAGTCCGCCGGGCCGGAGGGCTTGGACTTCGAGGGGGCCGGCGACGACGCGGACCTGGTGCGGGCCGGGGTGTCGCCGGGCGCCGGGTCCGTCGCGTCGGCGCCCTCGCAGGCGGTCGTGGTGGCGCCGGTGAGGACGGCGGCGGCGCCCGCCGCGAGGAGGGTGCGCCGGTTCGGCGGGGTCATCGGACCTCCGGTGTGGGGGAGAGGGG
>NZ_RDBL01000085.1 GCF_008042035.1 Streptomyces sp. col6 | reverse complement strand
AGCGGGTACCCCATCGCTTCGCGATGGGCGAGCGAAACGAACCGCTTCGCGGTTCGTGACGAAGCGATGGAAAGCCGCTTCGCGCCTTTCGGATTTCCGCTTCGCTCCAATCCACGGGCCTGCGCTTCGCTCCGGCCCGGACTGCGGGGCGGGTCCGCTTCGCTCCCCCGCCCAAGTTCCGGCTCCGCCGGAACGGCTGGCTACATGATGACGGTGCATCACTGCTGGTCTGTGTAGCATCCCGAGAAAACAGCCACCCCCTCAAACCATGACACCCCGTCACCCCGGCCGGGTGCCGGCCCCGGACCCGTGGGTGCGGGTTCCGCTTCGCTCCACCCGCACCGGACAGGCCGTCAGCCGTATCCGGGGATGACCGTGTTGCCGGGGAGCTGGTCTGGGACTCCCCCTGGTGAGCATCGGCCCGCTACGATGGTACCCGTGCATCACTTGTACATGCTGCTTGGTGCATCATTGATGTGCTGTGTAGCATCCGGAATATGTTGCCATCACCTCTGGCAGCCCTCCTGTTCATTCCTGGATTTCCGGAGATTTGGTATGCCGAGTACGGGAAAATTCACGCTCCGGCCTCACCAGGTCGAAGCCGTTGATGCTGTCGTGCGCGGCCTTGATATCCCGCCGGGGAAGAAGATCCCGCGGGCCGGGCTGAGGGCCACTGTGGTGGCGGCGTGCGGCACGGGCAAGACGTTCATCGCCGCGCACTGCGCGCTCCGTCTGGCCCGGCACGGGCGGGTCCTGGTCCTGGTGCCGACCCTGGACCTGCTGACGCAGACCGTGCGGGAATGGCGGGCCGCCGGCCACCACGGCCCTGCCGTCGCGGTCTGCTCGCTGGAGGACGACCCGCACCTGTGGGACCTGAAGGTGCGCTCCACGACCTCCGCACCGCAGCTGGCCCTGTGGCACGGTCGCGGGCCGGTGACCGTGTACGCCACCTACGCCTCCCTCCCCGTCCTCGCAGAGGCGCACGAAGGGGCGTACGGGCTTCCGATGGACGTCTTCGACCTCGTGGTCGTCGACGAGGCCCACAGAACAAGTGGCTCGGCAGGAAAGGCATGGGCCGCGGTTCACGACCAGGAGGTCATTCCTGCCATGCGGCGGCTCTACATGACCGCCACACCCCGCATCTGGAAAGAACGCCCGCCGCGGCCCTCCTGGACGGAGCGGCAGGCCGGCTTCGAGAACCTGCGTGATCCGCTGCCGCGCGTTCGCCGGCGGGCTGGGGAGGGTCGCGAAGCGGCTCCATGCGGCGGACTCGGAGCGGTACCCCGAGCGGGTGTGGGCCAACTGGCTGTGCGGGGAGCACGAGCCCGACCACCGCCGCCAGGTCCTCGCCGACTTCGGCCGGCGCGCGGGACGGGCTGTGCTGTCCAACTGCCGGGTCCTGGGTGAAGGCGTCGACATCCGGGCCGTGGACTCCGTCGCCCTCCTCGACCCGAAGGGGTCGCCGGTCGACATCGTCCAGGCCATCGGACGGGCGCTGCGGCAAAAGCCCGGACAAGGAAAGATGGCGACGCTGATCGTGCCCGTGTTTCTCTCGCCCGGTGAAAAGCCGGAAGACATGCTCACCTCCAACTCGTATAAGCCCTTGGTGAAAGTCCTGGAAGGGCTGCGGGCGCACGACGAACGTGCTATTGAGCTGCTTGCCATTCCTCAGGAGCAGCAGAAGTCTGTTGTTGATCCGTCGCCGTACATCGGTCCTGAACCAGAGGAAGGTCAGGAGGAGTCGCGGCTCCTGCTACGGTTCGCCGCCCCCAGAGACCCGCTGATGATCGCGAAATGGGTGCGGTTCAACATCATCAGCACCGAACGCCAGGACTGGCAACGCGGCTACCACGCCGCCCGCCGCTACTACGAACGCGAAGGCGACCTGGACGTGCCCTACGAACACACCGAAGGCGCCTACCCGCTCGGCAGGTGGCTGTCCGACCAGCGCCGCACCTACCGGGCCGGAACCATGAACGGCGAGCGCGCCGACGAGCTCGAAGAACTCGGGATCGTATGGGACACCGCCGACGCCGCCTTCGAGGAAAACCTCGCCGCCGCCCGCGCCTACTACGCCGAAGCCGGCACCCTCGCCGCACCCCGCCACGCCACCGCCCTCGACAAACCCATCGGCCAATGGCTCACCAACCTCCGCCGCCCCGAAGGACTCGGCAAAGACACCGACCGCGCCCGCCGGCGCACGGAACAGCTCACCGCAATCGACCCCGACTGGAACCCACGACTCCTCGGATGGACCGTCGACTGGCAACGCTCCTACACCGGCCTGCACTCGCTCCTGAACGCCGGGAACACGCTGGAAGACATCCAGCCCGGAGTGACGTACCACGGCGACGACATCGGACGCTGGGTCCTCCGGCAGACACG
>NZ_RDBL01000084.1 GCF_008042035.1 Streptomyces sp. col6 | reverse complement strand
AGCGCCTTGTTCAGCAGGGTCCGCGCCGCGTCGCGGTCGCCGCCTGCGCGGGCCTTCTCCGCCTCGGCGGCCATCTCCTGAGCGACGGTCAGGTCCAGCGCGCCGGGAGAGGTCCGCAGCGCGTAGCCGCCGGAGTCGCTGACCAGGACATCGGGGCCGAGGACCTTGCGCAGCCGGGAGGCGTAGGTGCGTACGGCGGCCAGGGCCTGCGAGGGCGGCTCGTCGCCCCAGATGCCGTCGATGAGTTCGGCCGCCGTCGCCGTGTGTCCGCCGCGCAGCAGAAGGGCCGTCAGCAGCGCACGCTGCTGCGGGGATCCGGACGGCAGCAGCTCGCCACCCCGAAGGACACGGACCGGACCCAGAAGGGTGAACACGCGAGACTCAGCAGTGACTGCCGGCTCCTGGTTTCGCTGCTGCGGTCTCCCTGTTTCGACGGCACGCGCCGCGCGTGGAGCACTCTCATCCATGGGAACCACAGGCGCCTGCCCGGGAAGACGCAGGGCGCGCCTCCAGGCGGCGACCCAGAGAGGGTGCTCTGCCTCAGGGACGCAACACGCGACGAGGAATCCGATCAGCTGACCTTCGTCGCGAGGCACCGTCTGCCCCAGCACAATACGGTGAGCCGTGCTGTGCGGCAGATTTCCCCAGGCACCCGCCCGTTGTTCCATGTCGCGCACGGTCGGCCGGCCGGCCTTCACGTACAGCCGCTGGAGGCCCGACTTCAGTTTGCCGAGCCCGCTGACATACATCGGGTTCGGCATGGCAGGCACGCCCGCACCGCCGTAGTGCTCACCCGCACGCGCCCGTCTCCAGAGCTCTGCGGCTTTGGTGACGGATGCATCACAGGCCCTGGCATACGCCTCCACAGCTTGGGCACTGGGCACACGCTCCCCCGACGCCGCACGCTGCAGCGTCGTGGCATGACAGCCACCCCGTTCCGCCAGCTGTGCGTACGACCACCCCCCGGCCACGCGCTGAGCGCGCAGCCAGGAGGCGAGACGTTCAAGAGCCTGGTTCGACGTAACGATGGGCTTCTCTCTGCGTCCCACGAGCGTCTTGCCTACGGCGCGGAGACCGCGCGCAGAGCGCGCATGGCCAGATCCGCGGAGCGCGCTCCCCGAAGGAGCAACAGCATGATCGTGGACAGCAGTCCGGCGCCCGTCAGTACGGTCAGCGCCGCCGGCCCGCCCGATCCGCTGCGTTCCATCAGGCACGCGAGAACGGCGATCACGATGATGACCACAGCATCGGGGGTCGCGAGCTGACCACGGGACGTACCGTGCACGACGCAACGCGTCGCATGAGTCGTTCGGGACATGACCTGGCTCCTGAGTTTCACCGTCCCGCTCATGGGAGGCGGGGCGTGTTGCGGGCTCCGATTTCCGCTCAACCGGCGTTTGCCGACGCCTGGATGAGCTCTCGCATAGTGGCATCGCCGTCGGCTCCCGGGCGAGAGCCCGAAGTCGATTGATGCACCGATGTCCATGGCGCGGTACGGCAGCATCAAACGACGCGCAGGGTCGCACAAGGCATGAGCTGCGGCGGAGCCCGCCTTTTTGATCACGGGAGCCGGGGCGTCACCCGTAGATGCGCCCCTATCCAATCTCCCGCTTCTCCAGCTCTCGCCACGGGGTGCCGGGAGAACGGCACTTCACCCCTCAGACCCCGCCTGGCCTGCCCAACTGCCGGGTGTGAGAGTGTCGCGGCAGCACAAGCCGGCAGTTCAGCAAATGTTTTCCACGGCGCGGGAAGGTATGGGGGTCGGTCTCGGCCGACACCCTGAGCGTTGCGGGCTCCACCCGGCGATCAGGAACACCGTGGTTACACGTTGCCGCGTGGGCCACACGGGATCGGCGCTCATAGAGCGCCGATCCCGCCCGCTTCAGCCTCAGCCTGTGTGTGCCGCCCGGTGTGTGCGGCCTTCCGGGCCGAGACGTGCTCCGGCTCGACCGGCCACACCGGCCGCCGCTGCGAAGGGACTGGCGGGCGCTTCCGCTGCGGCCAGTACAGCACCCCGCCTACCGCGCCGGCCAGTACCGTCCCGGCCGCCAGAGGGACCGCCCGATGCGCCACCGCGTCTTCGAGGGCGACCCGAGCCTTCTCCTCATCGAGCGCGCGGCAGGCCGGCTGTCTCGTCGAGACCTACGGCTCCCGGCATCCCCGGACGTCTCCCGCCGTGTCGCATCCCGCTGCCCGGCGACCGGTCGTGGCGGAAAGCGGCCACGGCGTAATCCCGCCGGGGCACATCATCCCCGTGCCGCCAGACACTCTGCCAATGTGGCGCCACCGCAGCACCAACAACCTCCGGAATAACGGCCTTTGTGCCTGCCCGTTCCGGTTTCACTTGGGGAGAGCGATGCGTCCGATATCGCGTACGGCACTGGGGGCGGCCACCGCCGCCGTCCTCGCCGTCACGGTGATCGCGCCGTCCGTGGCAGCGCCACAGGACGGTGCGGGCACGAAGAGACCGCTGACCGGCAGCGCGGCCGCCACGGCCCGGGGTGACAAGCCCGTCACGGTCACCCTGGTCACCGGCGACAAGGTGCTGGTGAGCACCGACGGTTCGGGCAACGCCTCGGCCGTGGCGCTGCCGCGCGAGGACGGCACCGTCCCGCTCGTGCAGACCCGCCGCTCGGGCAAGGACCTGTACGTCTATCCGGACACTGCGGTGAAGGCTCTCGCCGGGGGCACCGTCGACGAGGAGCTCTTCAACGTCACCGGGCTCATCCGCCAGGGGTACGACGACGCGCACGCGGACTCCGTACCGCTGATCGCGACGTACTCCCAGGGCGTCGCACGCAGCACGCCCCCCACCCCGCGCGGCGCCGAGCGCGGCCTCGCCCTCCCGGCCATCGACGGTGTGGCGCTCAGGACCGACAAGAAGCGGGCCGCCGGATTCTGGTCGGACATCACCGGAGCCGGCCGGTCCCGCTCCGCCGCCGGGCTGAAGAAGCTGTGGCTGGACCGCAAGGTCGAGGCCAGCCTCGACCGCTCGACCAAGCAGATCGGCGCCGACCTCGCCTGGGCCGCCGGCTACGACGGCAAGGGCACCAAGGTCGCCGTCCTGGACACCGGCGCGGACGCCGAACACCCGGACCTCAAGGGCCGGATCACCGAGTCGAAGAACTTCACCGACTCCGACACCACCGACGACCGTCAGGGCCACGGCACCCATACCCTCTCCACCGTGGGCGGGTCCGGCGCGGCCAGTGACGGGAAGAAGAGGGGCGTCGCCCCCGGCGCGGACCTGCTCGTCGGGAAGGTGCTCAACGACAGCGGCTCCGGCGACTCGTCCTGGATCATCGCGGGCATGCAGTGGGCCGTCGACCAGAAGGCCGACGTCGTCTCCATGAGCCTGGGCAGCTCGGCCCCCACCGACTGCACCGACCCGATGAGCCTGGCCGCCGAGGAACTCGGCAGGAGCAAGGACACCCTGTTCGTCGTCGCTGCCGGCAACTCGGGGCCGTCGCTCAACACCGTCTCCTCGCCCGGGTGCGCGCCCAGCGTGCTGACCGTCGGCGCGGTCGACCGCGACGACTCCACCGCGAGCTTCTCCAGCCGGGGCCCGGCGATCGGCGCGCACACCCTCAAGCCCGAGATCGCCGCCCCCGGCGTCAACATCTCAGCCGCCGCGGCAGGCGGCCGAGGCATCTACGCCTACCAGTCGATGTCCGGTACGTCGATGGCCACCCCGCACGTCGCGGGCGCCGCCGCCATCGTCAAGGAACGCCACCCGGACTGGACGGCCCAGCAGGTCAAGGCGGCCCTCGTGTCGTCCGCGAAGAGCGACATCCCCGGGGACGTACGCGAGACGGGCGGTGGCCGGCTGGACGTCAAGGCCGCCATCGACACCACCGTGACCGGCGCGCCCGCCGTCCAGGGCGGCACCTTCAACTGGCCGCAGGACAAGACGGACCGCACCACGGTGCAGATCCCGTACACCAACACGGGTGACAAGCCCGTGAAGCTGTCGCTCACGCTCCGGAGCGTCACGGGCAACGACGGATCAGCCGTCCGGTCCTCCGTCGCCGCACTCGGCGCGAAGAGCGTCACCGTGCCCGCCGGAGCCACTGTCCAGGTCCCGCTGAAGCTCGACCCGACCGCGAAGCTGCAGGACAGTCAGTACGGCGACGTCACCGGCCGGGTGGTGGCCACCACCGCCGGCGGGGTCAAGGTCTCCACCCCGTTCTCCCTGTACGTGGGCGCCGAGACGGTCACCCTGCGCGTCAAGCTGATCGACCGCAACGGCAAGGCCGCCACCGGATCGTCCTCGGTCGACGTCATCGGCACCGACACCGCCACCGGTGAGCGCCGCTTCAACGGCGGCTCGACCGACCAGGTGTACGAGGTGCGTCCCGGTGCCTACTTCGTCTCCAGCTTCATCGTCTCTGCCGACCCCGAGGACGCCACCGGGACGCTCGCCAAGTCGGTCGGTTACCTTGCCAGGCCGCAGCTGAACGTCACCAAGGACACCACCCTGGTGCTGGACGCCCGCAAGGCACACCGGATCAAGGTGAAGACCGAGGACCGGACCACCGAGACCCGTAGCGGGACCCTGGCCTTCGGCCGCAGCTGGGACGGCGTCTGGCTGCACTCCGGTTCCATCGCGGGCAGCAGCGTCGTCAAGGACTACCTGGTCGACATCCAGGGCAGGGCCCGGGACGGCGACTTCGAGTTCGACAGCTTCTGGCGTGCCTACGCCCCGCAGATCGATAAGCTCGCGGTCGTCGGCGGCGCCACCCTGCACCCCACCACCGCGTCCACCGGTTCCGTCAACCTCGACGGCACCGGACGGGCCGCACTCGTCGACGCCGGGACCGGTACGCCCGACGAACTGAAGGCCGCCAGTGTGTCGGGCAAGATCGCCCTGGTCGGCATCGCGGACGGCAGCGCCATGGCCACCCAGACCCGCGACGCCGCGGCCGCCGGCGCCGTGGCGATCATCGCCCACCGGCCCTCCGCGGGGCCGTGGAAGCCGTCCGTCGGATACGGTACGGCGCCGCTGCCCGCGCTCGGCATCCAGGCGGACGAGGCGGCCGCGCTGACCACCGCGCTGGCCACCGGACCGGTGGAGCTGAGCTGGAAGGCCACCGCGGCCAGCCCGTTCGTCTACAACCTCGCCTTCCCCGAAACGGGCACCGTCACCTCGGACCGCACGTACAAGGTCAAGGACAAGGCACTCGGCGCGGTCGATTCCACCTATGAGTCGATGGGCGTCAAGACCGACTTCGTCGACACCCTGCTTGTCGCTCTCCCTTACGGCGCCAGGTACGGCGTCGGCTCGTTCGACAGCGTGCCCGCACCCGGAAAGCGCACCGAGTACTACTCGGTGGGTGACAGCACCTGGCAGCAGGCGCTCTCGTCCAGCTTCCCGTGGGGCGAGTTCATGGTGGACGAGTTCCGTACGTACAAGGCCGGCTCGAAGCGTGCGGCGAACTGGTACCGCGGCATCCTCGTCCCGTCCGCGCCCCGCGACGACCAGGGCGAGCAGCAGCTCGCCGCCGAACGCCAGGACAACTTGATCGGCGTCGCGCCGGGCTTCTGGAGCGACAGCGAACACGCCGGTCTCCAGGGCTCCTTCGGGGACATGGGCAGCCTGCGCCTGACCAGCGGCGGCACGGTGCTCGGCACATCCGGCTGGCCGTCCGGGGTGTTCACCGTCCCGGCCGGGGACGCCGCGTACGAACTCACCATGACGACCACGAAGGCGGGTCAGCCCGCCGCCGTGTGGAAGCGTTCGACCAAGACCGAGACCACCTGGAAGTTCCGTTCGCACCGTGACGAGAACGCCTACTCGCAGGGCATCCCGCTGCTGTTCCCGGGCTACGCCCTGCCGTCGGACGGCATGAAGACCCTGGCGGCGAAGGACGGCCGGCGGATCGGCCTGAGCGTCACGGGCCACGCGGGCTACACGCCCGGCACGCTCACGGCCGCCAAGGTCTCGTACTCGTACGACGGCGGCGAGACGTGGACTGGAGCCACCACCGCGCACAAGGGCGGCCGTTGGACCGCGACCGTGAACCACGCGGGCGCGGCCGGCAAGACGGTCACGCTGCGCACCGAGCTGACGGACTCCCACGGCAACTCCGTCGTCCAGACCGTGACCGACGCCTACGCCGTGCGCTGACGTCGCGTCACCGGACCGGTCCGCCGGGCGGCCTTCCCGTGGAGGGGTGGGGGCTCGGCGGATCCCGGCGACGGGCACGTGGGTATGTCAGTGCTTCGGTCGGCGTCGTCGTCCCAGCAGGAGGATGCCTGCCGTGGCCAGGGCGAAGGCGCCGGCCGCCGCGTAGAGGGTGGTGGCCGTGCCGGTGTCGGCGAGGCCGCCGCCCGGCGGGCGGTGGTGGTGGCCGCCGTGGTCCGGGGACGGCCACCACCCTCTACGCGGCGGCCGGCGCCTTCGCCCTGGCCACGGCAGGCATCCTCCTGCTGGGACGACGACGCCGACCGAAGCACTGACATACCCACGTGCCCGTCGCCGGGATCCGCCGAGCCCCCACCCCTCCACGGGAAGGCCGCCCGGCGGACCGG
>NZ_RDBL01000083.1 GCF_008042035.1 Streptomyces sp. col6 | reverse complement strand
CCCAGGCCCCTCAGCCCCCCCAGGCCCCGACTTCGGAGAAGCCGGAGAAGCCCGCGACGTCCTCTCGCCTGTCCTCCGCGGTCGGCGGGATGCGCCGCAACACTGCGGCGATCGCCGTGTGCGGCACGATCGCCGTCGTCGCCGTGTGCGGCACGGTTGTCGCCGTGACCGGCATGCAGGCCGAGCAAGCCGCCCAGGAGCGTGCACGAGCCCAGGAAAGTGCGGCGAACTCCCTGGTGGAGGCGGAGGCCGACCAGCGGCGGGCGCAGACCGAGGAGGCCGCGGCCAAGACGTTGTACGAGCGGGAGATGACCGTCTACCGCGAGTGCATGAAATCGCGCGCGGCGGCGGTCGCCAAGGCGGCCTCCTACGACATCGCGAGGATCCCCGCCTGCGACGCCCCCACCCTCGGTGGCGCGCCCGCCCAGGCCGACGAGCCCGCCGGCGGCAGCGTCGGCGGCGCCATCACCTCCAGCCCGTGGCTGTGGGTGGCGCTGGTCGGGGGCGGCGGACTCCTCGCCTACAAGAAGCTCTCCTCGCCCTCCGGTTCCTCTTCCGGTTCGGGCGCCATCAGTTCCGTGAACGACAAGGGATTCACTTTCGAGAAGGGTGCATGACATGACGCTTCAGTTCTTCGCTCTCGGCCTGTTCTGCTGGGCCCTGTTCTTCACCTTCAAGAAGACCAAGGGAAAGCAGATGGCGGTCTGCATCATGCTGATCGTCGCCGGGATTTTCCTGCCCTACACGCCGTTCAGCGAGCCGATCAGGACGACGCTGGAGTCGGTGTTCAACACGGCGAACACGACCGTGAACAACATCGGTTCGTCGTCACGCTGAGTGCGCAACTGCGGTTACTGGTTACCGGTTACAGCCCCCGGACACCCCCGGTTCTGCCCGCCGTGCGGTCCGAACCGGGGTCCCACGGGCCTGTAACCGGTAACCAGTAACCGCCTCCAACCACGCAGAGTCACAGAAGGGAGGGTCGTGGAACTCCTCTTACTCCTCGCCATCAGCTACCTCGTCGGCGTGGACAACACGCACGGCAAATACGAGCAGGCGGGAATCAAGAAACCCCCGGCCAAAACGAAAAACAAATGGGAGCCGAACCGGGCACCCGAAACGTTCAGGAATACGCCGCACAATATCGCGGCACGAACGCATTACGGGCTCCTGGCGGGCGCTCACATGGCCGGTGGCCTGCGCGATGGCTGGCGCTCCGCCTACCTCAGGAAACCGAACGCAAAGCCTTCCGTTTCCGCCTCCGCCGAGCCCGCTGAAGGGCCCTCCACAGCCACTGAGCCGCCTACTACCGGCGCCCCGTCGGCGGATCCCCCGCCGCCGACGAGCCCGCCCTCACCGCCGCCGACAGTCCCGCCGATGCCGACGTATCCGCCGTCGCCAACGCCCCCGTCGATGCCGACAGATCCGGCGTCGACGGCTCCCCCGCCGCCGGCGGAGCCGCCTCCGACCGGCGTGCCGGGGTCGGCGGTTCCCCCGGTGGGCACCGTCCCGCCTCCTCGTACCGTCCCGCTGCCCGAACACATCCGGAAGGACCCCGCGATGCAGCCCAACCCGCCCACCCCGCACACCGCGACCGTCGACGACAAGGGCGTCCACGTCACCACCGCCGCCGGGAAGACCCGCACCTACAGCGGCGGTGAGGTCATGACCCTCACTCAGGTCATCGACCTCGCCGACGGCTCGGCCACCCTGTGCCAGGCCAGCACCGACACCTGCATGGTCCTCGCGGACGAGGCCGGGCAGCTGGCCGCCGACTGCGACGAGCTCATCGCCGAGATCACCGCGAAGGACGTCGGCGCGAACCTGATCGGCAAGTGCGAGCACCTCAAGGAGCAGCTCGACCTCCAGGCCGCCGCCGCCAAGGACGTCCACGACAAGATCCAGGGCGGCGAGGAAGCGTGCCGTACCGCGTCCGCGAACGCGGAACTCCGCCACGGACCGATCTTCCGCGCCGTCGCCGACAGTCCCCTGACCAAGCCCGCCGAGCGCGACTTCTACAACGCCCGATAGAAGAAGGAGAGACACCCGGATGAGCGCCACCGAGACCCTCAAGGACGCCGCGAACTACGCGGCCCTGCGCACCAAACTGGCCTGGCTCACGCACAAGGTCCACGCGCACGGCGAGACCGTCACCCAGCTAGCCTCGGACGTCGATGACGCCGCCGAGCAGATGCTGGACGCCGCCGAGACGATGAAGGCGCTGGCCGTCGACGACCAGACCACCTCGGAGTTCGCCGACGCCTCGCTGACCATGACCGGCGTCAAGGACGCCGCCGGTGCCTACACCTCCGCCGCCGACAGCGCCTCTGCGGCAGCCGACGACGCGAAGACCACCACCGAGACCGACCACGGCGGGATCGCCGACGCGGTCGCCACCTCCCCCGTCGACATGGCCGAAGCGGCCTTCTACGCCCAGCAGTAAGGAGCTCAGCGGATCATGGGGCCGACCCGAGCACAGTTCATCCAGTACGCGCCCGCCGCGCTCGCGGTGGTGCCACTCGTGGCCGGCCCCTGGTCCGCCCTCGCCGCCGCGGCGGCCGGAGCCGGGGCATGGGCCGTCAACACCTCCGCCCCAGCCCTGCGGTCGTTGATCGCGTGCGGGTTCACGGCCACCGGGTGCGGCATCGCCGCGCACGAGGTCCTCGCCACGGGCGCCAACCCGCTGATCGCCCTCGGGCTCGCCGTCCCGGCCGGGGCGGCCGCCCTGGCCCACCACCGCAACACCACCGGCCCCACCCCCGCGCCCGCACTTGCACCCGCCACCACGAGCACGAACCCGGGGGCCGGGCCGACGTCGCAGGAACAGCTCATCATCGCCTGGTGGCGCGAGTTCATCTCCGGTCCCACCCAGACCGAGGGCCGCAAGCTGATCCAGGCCGGGGCCAACCTGGAGCACCTCGGCCTTGAGATCGACGGTGACCGTGTGGCGTTCACCGGGATCATCACCCTGCCCCAGGGCGAACAGGTCAGGGTCAGGGCCGCTGACATCGCCGCCGTCTACCAGATCCCCGTCTCCCAAGTCGAGCTCGGCGACCCCAAGCACTACGCCCCGAACGCCCTGCCCGTCACCGTTCACCTCAAGACCCCGGCGGAGCAGCCGCAGATCGCGGCCGGTGCCCCGACGACACCCGAAGAGGTGTGGGCCGCGCATGTCGCTGTGCCGGAGGGTGCGATGCCCGGCACCACCCTGACCCTCACCCGCTACGACGGGCCGCTGGACTGGGAGGGAATCGCGACCCGCGAGCGCCGGGCGATCGGAGCCGTCAACCTCCAGGACCTCGCGGGCAACCTCGACCTGGAGACCATCCAGATCGCCCTCGCCCCCGGCGACAAGCCCTCCCAGATGGGGATCCGGGTGATGCGGGAACACGCCCTGATGCACGGCACGATGCTCTCCTCGGTCGTGGACGAGCTGTCGATGGACTCCCGCGGCTACGTCCGCGCCGGTACCTACGTCGACGGCCGGGCCGCTCTCCTGCCCCTGGCGCAGCCCGGCTCCGGCGCCCGCCACCTCTACCTCGTCGGCGGTTCCCGGTCGGGCAAGTCCGGACTGCTGGAACAGATTCTGCTCTCCGCCCACCGCTCGGGTATCGCGGTCGTCCTCGCCTCCCCGCAGGCCGGGACCATCGCCGGGGCCTCACTGTCCGCCTACCTCGGGGACGGCCTGGACGAGGCGATGGGCGCGCTGCGCCTTGCCTACGCGCTGATGCTCGACCGCGAAGCCCGCTACCGCAGCCCAGCCTTCCCGTTCACCGACCCGCTGCTCCTCGTCGTCATCGACGAGGCGCACATGCTGCTGTCGGCCTCCTCCCCCTACCACCTGGAGGCGAAAGCGATCGTGGAGCAGCTGACCCGCCGCTCCCTCAAACGCGGCATCGGCGTGGTCCTGGCCACCCAGACCCCGCTGGCCGAAGACCTCGGCAACAGCACGGTCATCCGCTCCCAGCTCCTCATCGGCGGCGGCGCGGTGTTCCTGCGCTGCGCACGCGGGCAGGGCTCCCTGGTCGGCGCGAACGCGGTGGAAGGCGCGGAGGGCCTCGACCTGTCGATGATCCCCTCGCAGTGGCCGGGCCAGTACGCCAAGGTTGCCGACCGGGACATGTCCGGCCTGGCCACCGAAGCCGCCGCCACCCCCGAGGACGGGACGTTCGGCCTGGGCTACCTCCTCACCCCCGGCTCCCAGGCCGTGCAGTTCCGCTCCCTGCACCTGGACGTCGCCCCCGTCACCCTCGCCGGAGGCCAGCCGCCGGTCGGGATCGAGGACTGCGACGCCTGGCGGGAACGGGACGCGATCACCCAGACCCCCATGGTCGACCGCCGCGGCAAGAACCTGATCGGCAGCCTCGCCGACCTCCTTGCCGCAGCAGAGGGCGCCCCCTCCCCGCAGGAGGAGCCCTACCCCACCCCCGGCGGCCACCACGCATTCGCCGGACCCAGCAGGCCCGGTGCCCCCGCCGCCGTGGGGGCCCCTGACGGACAGGAGCTGATCAAGCCCCGCATCCTCGAACTCCTGCGGGAGCAGTCCATCCCCATGACCGCCGAAACCATCGCCCGGAAGCTGGGCACATCCGCCAAGAACATCAAACCGCGCCTGTCCGAGCTGAAAAGGCGGGACGAGGTCACCAACGAGAACGGCCTGTGGAGGGCAGCATGAACACCCGCACCGCAACCACCGAGACCGAGTTCACCCACCTCGACGCCGACCTATACACGACGGCGTTCCAGTCCCTCGACCCCAGCCCCAGCCCCGCCCCGGAACCCGCCGCCACGACCCAGGCGGTTCCCGTCCAGGCTCCCGCCAGCGTCCCCACTGCCCCGCCGGTATGCCTGACCGGCCCGGTCGAGAAGACCCTCACCGACGCCCTCCAGTTCCTCGACACACACGGCTGGGCCCGCCACTCCCTCATCCACCCCGAAGGCGCCCGCTGCTCCATCGGCGCCCTGCGCGTCGCGGCCGGCGCCCGCAACGCCGCCTACCGCGACGCCGGCAACCTCCTCCTGGACGAAGCCCGCCGCCAGCACGGAAAGAAGTGGGAAACGATCCCCTCCTGGAACGACTCCCACACCGGAGCGCAGGTGCGTAGCGTGTGGGAGGCCGCCATCCGGCGCGCCCACAACCTGAACATCTGACGCTGGAGCTGCCCGTGTCGTTCTCGTTCACCAGCCCCGAACCGGACCGCGACGACCGCTCGTTCTCGTTCACCGGCCCACAGCCGGGCGACGATGGCCGCTCGTTCTCGTTCACCGGCACGGACCCGGCCGACATCGACAGGCAGCTCCAGACCATCGCCGACATGGCCACCGACATCCTCCAACGCGTCGCAGAAGTCCGCAGACAGCTCAACTCCTGACCCTCTCCTCCGCCCCGAAGCGGAGGAGACCACGAACACCACCCACGCCCCGCCCGGACGACTCCGGGCGGGGCGTTGTCGTTCCCTCCCCGAACCCGATCTGCCAGACCAAGGAGCACCCAGTGCCCAACACCACCGCCCACACCCTGACCCCTGACCAGGCGCCCGCCCTCAACCACCCCGCGCTCGCCGTCGCCTGCCCGGCCTGCCACGCCGCCCCCGGATCCCTGTGCACCTCGCACAGCGGCACCCGCCCCCGCCGCTACAACGTCCACCGCCTCCGCACCGAAGCCCTCTCCTCCACCACCAGCTGATCCGGTCGACCCGTCCGGCCACCGGCACCACCACCCCTCCCCCAGGGGGCGGCTGGTTTCGGTGACCGGGCAGGCCGACCGGCCCGAGCTCCACCCGCGCCCCGACGGCCCTCCCGGCCGCCGGGGCGCAGCACTGCCCGCCACCACACCCGTTGGAGGACATCGTGCTCACCCTTCGACCGCGCCGACAGACCGGACGGCCCCGCCCGCAA
>NZ_RDBL01000082.1 GCF_008042035.1 Streptomyces sp. col6 | reverse complement strand
GATGGTGTGGGCCACGTCCGCCCGGTCGTTGACGGCGAGAAGCCTGCCGTGACGCTTGCAGGCGTCGGCAAGGACCGCGAGGTGCTCCAGCTCCTCGGCGGCCTCCATGCCCTTGTCGCGCAGCTGGACGATGTCGACGCCGCCGGCGAGCACCGCGTCGAGGAACTCGGGCAGGTCGCCCTGGCGCCTGCGGGCGTCCGTGCACAGGTAGAGCCGGGCGTCGGACAGCTGCGCGCGAGGCGTGGACATGGTGCGGTTCCCCCCGGGGAAGACGGTGACGGCGGATCGGTGGTGCGGCGCGGGGACGCGGGCCGCACCTGGAGTGCGGCCCGCGTCCCCGGTGGTGCGGGTCGGTCAGACGGCGAGCGCCTGGGCGCGGCGCTTCACCTCCGTGCCGCGATTCTCACTCAGTGCCTGCGCGGGCGTGCCCGGCAGGGTGGGGTCGGGGGTGAAGAGCCATTCCAGCATCTCCTCGTCGGAGTAGCCGTCGTCCTTCAGGAGCGTCAGGGTCCCCGAGAGGCCCTTGACGACCTTGCTGCCGTCGATGAAGGCGGCCGGCACCTGGAGCGTCCGGTTCTCACCACGGCGTACGGCGATGAGCTGGCCCTCCTTGACCAGCTGCCGCACACACGCGTCACC
>NZ_RDBL01000081.1:0-585 GCF_008042035.1 Streptomyces sp. col6 | reverse complement strand
GCGGTGTCGCGGTGCGGGTGCGGGATGCGAGGAGGAAGGCACGGCGGCGGGTCTGGGGGACGCCGTAGTCGGCGGCGTTGAGTACGCCGGTCCATGCCGAGTAGCCGAGGCGGCGCAGGATGCCCGCAATGTGCGCGAACAGGGGTGCCACGGCCGGGACTTCCTCTAAGGCGATCCAGTCGGGACGCAGTTCCAGGGCGTAGCGCAGCGGCTCGACGACGAGGAGGGAGCGCGGGTCGGTGCAGGCGGCGCGCAGGGCGGTGCGGGTGTCGTGCCCGCGGGCGAGGGCGTCGAGGCCCTGGTGGCACAGGTCGATGTCGTCGTTTCCGGCGCGCAGGCCGGCGGCGCTGAAGGTCTGGCAGGGCGGGGAGGCGATCAGCGCGGAGACGTTCCCGCGGAGCGGTGCGGTGGGGTAGTCGGCGACGTCGGCGCGGATCGTGGTGTGCCGGGCGGCGGTACGGGTGGCGCACGCGGACGGGTCGATCTCGATGCCGATGTCACGGAGTCCTAGGGCGTACAGGCCTTCCGACCAGCCGCCGGGACCGGCGAACAGGTCTAGGACGCGGGAGTGGTTCATGCGGCAAC
>NZ_RDBL01000080.1 GCF_008042035.1 Streptomyces sp. col6 | reverse complement strand
GGTGGACCGTGCGGGGGGAGGTGGAGCGGGGCGTCCGCGGTGCGCACCACTTTCGCGACGCGCGGCACGGGCGTCAAGACTTGTGACTGAGAGCGCTCTCAAAAAGAAGAACTCTTCACAACTCGATGCTGGTGGGCGGCACTTGCCGGGTCGCTGTCCGCCGTTCGCGCAACGCGTGATCAGGAACTGAACACGGAGTCCGGGTTGTCCCGGCTCCGCCCCGCTTGGACTTACGGAGAGCGGTTGTTGGACTGGAGAAGCCCTCGGGGCCGTACGTCGTTGACGGTGCGCGGAGCCGACGACTACGCAGTGCACATGTCACCAAGCCGTATCCCGGTGGGCGCCGCAGCCGCCGCCTCAGCAGCCGTCCTGGCCCTGGTGGGAGCCGCCCTCCCCGCCGTGGCCTCCGCCCCCTCAACCGCTGCCGCCCGAACCGCCGTGCCCGCGGGCAGCCCCGTCCTCTCCTCCGAGCAGCTCGCGGTCACCGTCGCCGCCGACTTCCCGCGCGTCCTCACGTACACCGACCGCGCCTCCGGCAAGCAGCTGACCGGCTCCACCCGGCCGGTCACCGCCGTCACCCTGAACGGCACCGCGCACCCGGTGAAGCTCAAGGCCGCCCCGAAGGTGACCCGCTCGTCCGCCCGCTACACGCTGGCCTTCACGGACCTGCCCGGCGTCGAGATCGACGCCACGCTCTCGGTGTCCGGGCGCGCCACCACCTTCAAGGTCACCGCCGTCCGCGACACCGCCGCGTTCCGCGTGGGCACGATCGACATACCCGGCCACGACCTGGTCTCCGTGGCGAGCACCGACGCCGGCGCCGCGACCGCCTTCACCAAGCTGGACACCGACTCCACGAAGACCGCCGACGTCTTCGGATCGGTCACCGACGCCACCCCCGCCGAGTCCGCGCCCGCCGGCGCCACCTACGCGATCGTCAACACCGGCTCCCTCGCGGCGGCCGTCGAGTCCAACTCCTCGTACGACAAGCCCTCCGGCGCCACCGGCGGCGACGACGCCCGCTTCTGGCACCAGGCCCGCAAGGAGGACGACGGCTCCACCCGGGTCGCCGTGTGGTCGGGTCAGTGGACCTACCGGGGCGACGGCGCGCCGAAGCCGGAGAGCGGCGACAGCCTGCCCTGGGCCAAGGTCGTCGTCACGCCCGACGCCAACGGCGACGGAGCCGTCGACTGGCAGGACGGCGCCGTCGCGTTCCGCTCGATCGGCGTGGTCGCGCCGGGCAGCGAGGACACCGCGGACCGGGTCATCACCCATATCCCGTTCAACTTCGCCAGCCAGGCCACGCACCCCTTCCTGCGCACCCTGGACGACGTCAAGCGGATCTCGCTGTCCACGGACGGCCTCGGCCAGCTCGCCCTCCTCAAGGGGTACGCCTCCGAGGGCCACGACTCCGCCCACCCCGACTACGGCGGCGACTACAACAAGCGCGCCGGCGGGCTGAAGGACCTGAACGCCCTGCTGAAGGACGGCAAGAAGTGGGGCGCCACCTTCGGCGTCCACGTCAACGCCACGGAGGCGTACCCGGAGGCGAAGGCGTTCGACGAGCAGCTCGTCGACAAGACCAAGCCGGGCTGGAACTGGCTGGGCCAGAGCTACTACATCGACCAGCGCCGCGACATCAACAGCGGCGACCTCGCGAAGCGCTTCCAGCAGCTGCGCGACGAGACCGGCTCCAACCTGTCGATGCTCTACATCGACGTGTACTACACGCACGGCTGGATCGCCGACAAGACCGTCCAGGCCCTCCAGAAGCAGGGCTGGAACGTCTCCAGCGAGTGGGCCGACAAGTTCGAGCGGGCGTCGCTGTGGTCGCACTGGGCCAATGACCTCGACTACGGCGGCGCCACCAACAAGGGCCTCAACTCGAAGATCATCCGCTTCATCCGCAACAGCGAGAAGGACGTCTGGAACAACGACCCGGTCCTCGGACAGAGCGCCATCGACGAGTTCGAGGGCTGGACCGGCGAGACCGACTGGAACAGCTTCTACGACAACATCTGGCAGCGCGACCTGCCCGCCAAGTACCTCCAGCAGCAGAAGATCACCCGCTGGGACGGCAACGACATCACCTTCACCGGCGGGATCACCGGCGCGGTCGAGGACGGCAAGCGAACGTTCTACGACCATGGCCGCAAGGTCCTCAGCGGCACCGACTACCTGCTCCCGTGGGACGGCGGCAAGAAGCTCTACCACTACAGCCGGAAGGGCGGTACGAGCAGCTGGGCGGTGCCCTCGAAGGGCACGTACACGGTCTACCGGCTCACCGACAACGGCCGCGTGAAGACCGGCACGGTCCGCCCCGTCGACGGCCGGATCACGCTGAAGGCCGAGGCCGGACAGCCCTACGTCCTCTACCCGGACCGGGCCCCGAAGGCCGCCGACCCGAAGTGGGGCGAGGACACCCTCGTCGCCGACCCCGGCTTCAACGACGGCCGCCTCGGCGACTGGACGAGGACCGGCACCGCCGTCCGCGACACCGACGGCCAGGGCCGCAACAGCGCGAAGCTCTCCGGCAGCGGCACCGCCGCTCTCTCCCAGCGCATCGGCGGCCTGAAGCCCGGCGCCCGCTACACCGCCTCCGCGCTCATCGAGGTCGAGCCCGGAAAGACCCGGCACACCACGCTCTCGGCGGGAGGGAAGTCCGTCGCCGTGGACCGCTCCACCGCCAAGGACTACGTCGCCGCGTCCGACTGGCACGGCACCTACTTCCAGCGCGCCAAGGTCAACTTCACCGCCCCGGCCGACGGCCGCACCACCCTGCGCATCGAGGCGGCGGACGGCAGCACGGCCACCGTCCGCGCCGACGACGTACGCCTCGTCGCCAACTCCCCCGCCACGAAGAAGGGCACCGTCGTCCACGAGGACTTCGAGGACGTCGACCAGGGCTGGGGCCCCTTCCTCAAGGGCGACGCCGGCGGCTCCACCGACCCCCGCACCGTCATCTCCCAGCTGCACGCCCCGTACACCCGGGCCGGCTGGAACGGGAAGCTCGTCGACGACGTGATCGGCGGCAAGGAGTCCCTCAAGGCCCACGAGGAGAACACCGGCCTGGTCTACCGCACGGCCCCCTGGACCGTCCCGATGACCGACGGCCACCGCTACCAGGTCGAGTACGACTACCAGTCCAGCCACGCCGGGGCCTACGAGTGGGTCGACGGCTACGACCGGATCACCGCCGACGGCAAGCCCGCCTCCGTCGAGACCCGGACCACCGCCATCGGCGCCCAGCACACCACCGGCCACTTCACCGAGACCGTCACGGCGGGCTGCGGCGACACCTGGACCGGGCTCCGCAAGCGCGGCGACGCCCCGGAGGGCGCCGACTTCGTGCTCGACGGCTTCACCGTGACCGACCTCGGCGCGGCCCCCGCCGGTGAGCGGGCCGCCTGCGGCACGCTCACGGTCGCACCGGCCGCCGAGACCCTGGAGCCCGGCACCGCCAACACCGTGAAGGCGGGCTTCACCAACTACGAGTCCACCGCCGCCACCGGCGTCACGGTGAACCTGGCCCTCCCCGAGGGCTGGAAGGCCGAACCCGCCGGGGCCGTCACCTTCGACTCGGTCGCGCCGGGCGCCAAGGCCACCGCGAGCTGGCAGGTCACCCCGCCGGTGGACGCCGAGTACCGCACGTACGCCCTCACCTCCGAGGCCACGTACACGACCGGCGACGGGCAGCGGAAGCTCGGCGCGCAGACCTCCGTACGCACCCTGCCGCCGCCGCCCACCCAGGACAGCTGGGCCAGTGACCTCGACTGGACGGCCACCACCAACGGCTGGGGGCCGGTCGAGCGCGACCTGTCCAACGGCGAGACCGGCACCGGCGACGGCAGCGCGCTCACCATCGGCGGCACGGTCTACGAGAAGGGCCTCGGCAGCCACGCCCCGGCCTCCATCCGCTACTACCTCGGCGGACAGTGCACCTCCTTCACCGCCGAGGTCGGCGTGGACGACGTCCAGAAGACGGCGGGCAGCGTGCAGTTCTCCGTGCAGGCGGACGGCACTGAGAAGGTGAAGTCGCCGGTACTCCGGGCGTCCGACACCGCCTGGTCGCTCACGGCCGACGTCACCGGCGCCAAGTACGTCGAGCTGATCGCCGGAGACGGCGGCGACGGCAACGGCAACGACCACGCCGACTGGGGCAGCGCCCGCTTCCACTGCGGCGGCTGAGCGTCCCCGGGGCCCCGCTCCCTTTGTGTCCGCACTCTGGGAAGCGGGGCCCGTGCGCGCGTACGCTCGTCGACCATGGGGGAGTTGAGAGCGGACTGGCGGCTGCGGTTGCGTCGGGGCGGCCCGCAGGAGGACGTGTCCGGGGCCGGGGTGCTGATCGCCCAGGACCGGGTGCTGACCTGTGCCCACGTCGTCGGGGAACGGGACACTCCGATGTGGGTCGAGTTCGCCGAGAACCCAGGCATCCCGCCCGTCGCCGCCCGGGTCGCCCCGGACGGCTGGCTCGACGGCCGCGAGGACGTCGCCGTCCTCGCCCTGGACAGCCCCCGCCCCCAGGCCGAACCCGCGCCGCTGTCCCGGCGCCTGGAACGCGGCGCCGAGGTGTGGCTCGGCGGCTACGCGGCGCCCTTCGACGCCGACGGCATGTGGCTCTCCGGCCGGATCAGCGGGCTCCACGGCGACTGGGTGCAGCTCGACGCCCGGACCAACGCCGAGGTGGTGCGCCCCGGCTTCAGCGGCGCCGCCGTGCACACCGGACGCGAGGGCGCGCGCCCCGAGAGCGTCGTCGGCCTGGTCGTCAGCTGGCGCGGTGACCTGGAGAGGGAGCTGCCCATCGAGAACGACCTCGCCTTCTCGTACATGATCCCCGTCGACCGCATCGCCCGACTCGTCCCGCTCGTGGCCGAGTTGAGCGGACCGGACGGCTGGGACCACGCATTCGCCGAGCGGCTGCG
This sequence comes from Streptomyces sp. col6, assembly GCF_008042035.1. Lineage (GTDB taxonomy): Bacteria > Actinomycetota > Actinomycetes > Streptomycetales > Streptomycetaceae > Streptomyces. Next base: position 708 of record NZ_RDBL01000080.1, on the reverse strand, counting down.
GCGCTGGTTCGCGGGGGACGGGCAGCCGGCCGTGCGCTTCGGCGTCGTCCCGGCGGACGGCGGGCGCGACCGCACCCTGCGCCACCAGCTGCACCGCGCCCACGTCGTCCACCACGCCGGGCGCGGCCGGCCCGACGAACTGGTGGAGACCTTGGTCGCCCAGCTGCGGCCCCCGCTGTACCAGCGCAACCGCTACCGCGACTGGCTCCTGGAGGGCGGCGACGAACCCGAGCGCTCCCTCGCCGGCCGGCCCGCGGCGGCGGGCCCGGTGCTCGCGGTGATCGGCCTGGACGAGGCCCCGGACCCGGTGGGCCTAGTGCGCGTCCTCGCCCGGGTCCGCACGCTCGGCTTCCGGCTGCTCGTCGTCGTGCGCGGCACCGAGGGGCCGGGACCCGACGCCGTCGAGCGCGACCTGCTCGTCCCGGCCCTGGACGAGCACGCCGAGGAACTGGTGCGCCGGGCCGAGCACACGGAGCGCGACCGGGCCAGGCTGGACGGCCTGATCGACTCGGCGTCCGCCGCCCCCGGCCCCGCCGTCGCCCCGGCCGTCCGCCGCCGGGAGCTCGCCGCCCTGCGCGCCCTGCCGGACCCGCACCACCGGCTGACCGCCCTCAGACAGCTGTTACGGGCCTTACGCACCGACCCCGGCACGCGGCCCGGCCTCCCCGGACAGCGCACCGACCCCGGCACGCGGCCCGGCCTCCCCGG
>NZ_RDBL01000008.1:68308-130809 GCF_008042035.1 Streptomyces sp. col6 | reverse complement strand
GTGGTGCCGAGCGGGTCAGGATTTGGTCCGTGGCCATGGGCTTTCCGATCTCGGGGGTGGTCCGGCGAGGGATACGGGGAGCTGGGGGGCGGCCCGGGGAGGCTCACCGCTCTTTGTAAGGGCCCTCGCTCGGGGACCACTTGAGACCGTCTATGAGGTGGCTCGCGGCCACGAGGGAAGGCCCGGCCCGCGTGTTATGGCGTGCGACGCCACCGGCCGCACCCTCGCGCGAGGGTGCGGCCGGGTCCCGTCAGGCGGGGATGTCGTCGACCGTCGGGGCGACGGGTGCGAAGAGGTCGGCGATGGCGGTCAGGGCAGCGGTCTTCAGGGCGGCGGCCGGTACGACCGTGCCGTCGGGGGCGGGGAGGCTGCGGGTGGCGGTGGCCTCGGCGACGACGGCGGGCCGGTAGCCGAGGTTGAAGGCTCCCTGGGCGGTGTGGGTGACGCACATGTGGGTCATGAATCCGGCGAGCACCAGCTCCTTGCCGCTGCCGGGCTCCGCGCCGAGGGCGGTCAGGGTCTTCTCCAGTTCCGTGCGGTGGAAGGAGTTGGGGAACTGCTTGACGACCACGGTCTCGCCGTCCCGGGGCGCCACCTCGTCACTGAGGGCGCCGATGTGCTCGCGGATGTCGTACGGGGAGCCCTCGCCGCCGTCGTGGATGACGTGGACGACGGGGGTGCCGGCGTCCCTGGCCCGCTCCAGCAGGCGGGCGCAGGCCGCGACGGCCTCCTCGGCGCCCTCCAGGGCCATGACGCCGGTGCGGTAGGTGTTCTGGACGTCGATCAGGATCAGGACGGACTCGCTCAGCCGGGGAAGCCGGGAGTCCAGGCCCGACACCTCGCGAAGCGTCGCGGAGGGCTGGTTGGTGGTCATGATGGTGCCTTTCTGGGAGATTCGGGCATGGCGAAGCCGTCCGCCGTGCCTGGTGCGTGAAAGTCGCCGGTGACGGCGGGGTGGGAGGGACCGGAGCGGTCAGGCCGCGCCGGTGCGGAAGCGGCGGCGGTAGGCGGCGGGTGTGGTGGCGATCTGCCGCCGGAACACGCGGTGCAGGGTCTCCGCGGACCCGAGACCGGCGGCGGCCGCCACCCGGTCGAGCGGGTCGTCGGTGGTCTCCAGGAGCCGACGGGCAGCCTCGATGCGGGCGGACTCCACATAGGCGGCGGGGCTGACGCCGGTCTCCTGTTTGAAGACCCGGGCGAAGTGCCGCTCGCTCAGGCACATCCGCGCCGCGAGCACCGGTGCGGACAGGTCGTCCTCCAGGTGGTCCGCGATCCACAGCCGCAGCTCGTCGATGTCGCGCCGCGAGGCGGCCGGCCGGCTGAGGGGCACGGAGAACTGGCTCTGTCCGCCCTGCCGTTTGAGGTACATCACCAGCTGCCGTGCCACGGCCAGGGCGGTGTCCTCGCCCATGTCCTCGGCCACCAGGGCGAGCGCGAGGTCCAGGCAGGCGCTGATGCCGGCCCCGGTCCACACCCGCCCGCGATCGGCGCGGACGAAGATCGGGTCCGCGTCGACGGTGACCTCGGGGTGCGCGGCGGCGAGCTGGGCGGCCGTCGACCAGTGGGTGGTCGCGGTCATGCCGTCCAGGAGTCCGGCGGCGGCCAGCAGGTGCGCGCCCACACACACGGACGCCACCCGCCGGGCGTGCGGGGCGGTCTCCCGCACCCAGGCCACGATGTCCTCGTCGATACGGGCGACGGGCCCGCCGTCGGTCATGTCGACCGCGCCGGGCACCAGCAGGGTGTCGACCTCCCGGCCCACCCCGTCGAAGGTCAGGTCGGTCAGCAGCCGCACGCCCGCCGAGGTCCGCACCTCGCCCGCCTCGGGCCCGGCGAGCCGGACCTGGTAGCCGGCGCGGCCCCCGGACACCCTGTTGGCCAGGGCGAAGACCTCTGCGGGGCCTGCCACGTCGAGCAGGTCGACGGCGGGGAAGACCGCGATGACGACGCGGTGTGCGGTGGACATGTCTCTATCCTCGTCAACCGCGCGGGTGGCCGCAATGACGGTTCTCTGTCACATTCGGACACCGGGCGCGGGGCGGGCGGCCGCTGCGAGCCGCCCGCCCGGGGGTGCCGTCAGCCGGCGGCGGGCCACTCCAGCGGCTCCGCGGTGAAGCCCTGGCTCAGCTGGACCGCGGCGGCCTTCTGGCCCTCCGGAATCAGGAAGGCCTTGCAGATCTTCTCCGACTGGCCGGCGCTCAGCTTCTTCTCGCTGTCCGGGGCCGGGCAGTCGGGCCACTTCGCCTCGCCCATGATGACGATGAGCGCCTTGGTGCGTTCACCCTTGTCGGTCTTGACGACCAGGTCGCTGTCCATGTCACCGATCTCCATGGCCTTGCCGCTCTTGTGCGTGACGGTCGCCCACACATAGACGGGGATCTTCGGCGCCTCGCCCTTCTCCTTGTCCAGGCCGGAGTTGTCCATGTCCGCCGTGGTGCCCGTCTGCACCTTGGTGGGCGTCACGGTGTAGGTGGCGCCCTTCGACTTCTGCATGGTGCTTTCCTGCGGCGGGCTGGCCTCGCCCAGCCGGTAGCTCGTCCTGTCGTCCGAGCCCCCGGAGCCCTTCTTGTCGTCCGAGTCGGAACCGTTGCAGCCGGTCAGCACGGCGGCCAGCACCAGGGCGCCCATCGCCGCGGGCACGGCGCGCGTCCACGTACGCATATCTCTCGTTCCCCGTTTCACATGCTCATTTCGCCCGGCGGGTGAGACAACTCCCCCGGCCGGGCCCTGCGTTCGAGCGTTCGATCCTGCCAGAACGGTGACCGGGTGGAGCGGGCGGGGCGGTTCGAGATGCGGGGCCGCACGCACACTGATTCGCTGGAGGGGTCGGCTGTCCACCGAGCCCCGGGAGTGATCATGAGCGTTGCGGACGAAACCGGCGGACGGGCCCGGCGCATCCGGGCCAAGGCGCAGGAGATGCAGGAGGCCGCCGACCGCGCCGCGGACCCGCAAGAGCGGCAGCGCCTCCAGGACAAGGCGCGCCGGCTCCGGGAGCGGAGCGACCAGGTGACCACGCAGGGCGATCACGGGACGAACGCACTTTGACCCGTCCGGAGCCGGCGGGCCGGCGTCTCACTGGGTGAAGCGGGGCAGCCACTTCACCTGGTAGTCGGGGTGGCCCGCGTTCTCCGCGGCCAGCTGGCGGACCACGAAGCCGAGGCCGAAGGCCCGGCCGGACGCGAAGTCGCGCTGCGGGCGGTCGACGTCCAGTGCGGCCACCTCGGCGTACTCGTCCAGGAGGACCCGGCTGGTCTCGATGCGCTGGAGCGTCCTGGCCGGGTCCTGCCGGACGATGTGCCGGTCGTAGTCGTGGCCGTGCGTGCGCAGGGTGAAGGCGATCGCGCCACCCCGGTCGTGGATCTCGCCGGGCGTCTCGGCCGGGCACCGCCACGCCTCGCCGCCGGCCACCCGCGCGAGGTCCTCTTCCTCGTCCAGGCGTGCCCGTACGAACGCGACGAGGTCGGAGTTGTCTGTCATCTGGTTTCGCATCCTTCCGCTCGGCCCCACCCCCTGGGGGCCGAGCTGGACACTATCCCGCCGCGGCTCAGTGGCTCCCGTCGACGGGCTCCAGCACGAAGACCGGAATCTGCCGGTCCGTCTTCTTCTGGTAGTCGGCGTAGTCGGGGAACGCCGCGACCGCGCGCTCCCACCACCGGGCCTTCTCCTCGCCGGTGACCTCGCGCGCCGTCATGTCGCTGCGCGCCGGGCCGTCCTGGAGCTCGGCGCGGGGGTCGGCCTTGAGGTTGTGGTACCAGACCGGGTGGGTCGGAGCCCCGCCCTGGGACGCGACCACCGCGTACCGGCCGTCGTGCTCGACGCGCATGAGCGGGGTCTTGCGGATCTTCCCGGACTTGGCGCCCACGGTCGTCAGGACGATGACGGGCATGCCGCGCATCGTCGTCCCTTCCGTGCCGCCCGAGCTCTCGTACTGCTCGACCTGGTCACGGACCCACTGCGCGGGACTCGGTTCGTACTCGCCCTGGAGAGGCATGCGCTCTTTCCCATCGTCGTCCGGTCCGGCCGTGTCGTCGGCCGGGGCATCTCATCATGGCTTCAACGACTTCCGGCGCCGGGAAAGTCCTTCCCGGCCGTCGTGTCGCGGTCAGGAGCGGGCGGCGCCGTAGCGGACCGTGACCTTCTCGAAGCCGAGGGAGCCGAGCAGGCCCTGGAGCATCGCGGTGGTGTTCTTCTCGGCGCGCTGCGTCAGGCCGCTCTCCTTCGCGGCGTCGCCGATGTGGCGTACGGCCAGCTGGTTGACCGCCTGTTCGCTGCCGGGGTTGTCGGAGAAGAAGTCGCCGAGCCGGTCGAGGATGCCGCGCTGTTTGGACACCGCGTAGGAGCGGTCGGGGTCGAGCGCCGGCTTGCCCAGGACCGCGTGCGGAAGCCGGAGTTCGGCGGTGCTGCGGTCCTCGTCGACGACCACTCCCCCGCTCGTCACCCGGCCCAGGTCGACGTACGCGGACACGGTGCCGGCGCCGACGTACAGCGTGCGGGTGCCGCGGATCGCGTCGGGGACGTACTTGGTGTCCTTCTCCAGGTCGACGACGACCTGGAAGTTGCCGGCCGCCGCCTCGTACCTGCTCATGTCCTGGATCGACTTGAGCACCGCGGGCCCCGTGCGGTCGTGGGTCTCCTCGCCCAGTAGGTCGCCCAGTCCGGGCAGCAGGCTGAGGCGCGTGCCGATGAAGAGCAGGGCCAGCGCGACCGCGCAGAAGGCGGCGGCGCGGCGCAGGCGCCGGCTGCGACGACGGCGGGTGCCGTCGTCGGCCGGTCCGGGCTTCGTGGACGGTTCTGTCGCCGAGTCGGTGGAGGTCATAGTGCTCGTATGACCCGGCCGGCCGGGTTCACGCCGGGAAGGCGGCCCCGGGAACCCTCACACGTCTCCCTCAGGCCCCGGTGACGCCGTCCAGCCGCTCCCGTACCAGATCGGCGTGGCCGATGTGGCGCGCGTACTCACCGATCATGTGGACGTGCACGAGACGCAGGGAGAAGACCTCCCCGTTGTGGGTGAACGTATCGTCCAGCGAGGCACCGGCGATGATCTCGTCGGCGAGCCGGCACTCCTCGACCAGCCGGGCGTAGTCGCCGGCGGCCGCGGCCGGGTCCAGGTCCTCGAAGTCCGCGTCCTTGCCCTTGGCGGGGTCGTACATCGGTGCGAGCTCCTGACCGCCGAACCGCTCCCGGAACCAGGTGCGTTCGACCTTGGCCATGTGGCGCAGGAGCCCGAGCAGGGTCAGGTTCGACGGGGGCACGGTCCGTTCGGTGAGCTGTTCGCCGGTCAGACCGGCGCATTTCTGCAACAGGGTGGAGCGGAACCAGTTCAGGTATCCGGTGAGCGTCTCCCGCTCGTCGGCGACGAGCGAGCCGGGCGTACGTGTGGCGTCAGGGGCTGTCCAGGTCATCCGGTGATCATGCACGCTGAACATCCGTTCGCACGAGCCCTTTACCGCCCCGCGCTGTACCCGGTGTCGTCCGAGTCGGAGCGTGTGAGGGACGTCGTGACGCCGCCGAGGAGGCCGAGGACCAGGAAGAGGACCACCAGGGCCTTGCCCCCGGTGCTCATGACCAGCGGCCTGGTGGCGGAGCGCGGCTGTCCCTCCGGCACGGAGAGGGCGTCGTCGCCGAAGAGTGCCTTGGGGTAGGCCGGGCTGAGCAGCGAGAAGTAGGCGGCGACCCGCATCTCGTAGCGCAGGGTGGCCGCCGTGGCCTCGAAGAGCGGCCGGGGCATGCGGCCGAGGATCAGGGTGATCAGCCACCACAGGACCGCCAGGGCCGACCAGCCGGAGGTGACGAGGCCCTGCACGATCGCGGCGGGGATGACCAGGAACACCCGGAAGAAGACGGCGAGCCGGTTCAGCCGGGTCGGCCGGACATCGATGCGCACCGGGTACTGCGGCGGCTGGGACAGCGTGAACGGCGGGTAGCTGTCGACGAGCAGCATGGCGCTCGCGGCCACCCTGGTCCGGTAGGCCAGCACCTGGGCGAGGAAGCGGTAGACGGGCCCGGGGAGCCGGGCGAGGGCCAGCGCGGCGAACCAGCCGAAGATCAGCGTGAAGAAGGCCGCGATCTCCAGGAAGAACAGCACGACGGCGTGCGGGATCAGCAGGAGCAGCCGGGAGAACACGGTGAGCCGCCGCTGGCGTGCGGGTTCGACGATGTCCAGCACGGGCCGGAACTCGTTCGCGTCCCCCTCACGTGGACCCGGGCTCCACTGGGCGTCCGTCATGTCGCTCCTCTTCGGCGGTGACCCGCGCGGCCGGGCCCGCCCGCCCGCGACCTTGGCGGCCGGGCGGGCCTCGCGGCACGCCCGGTGTCTCCCACCGTCGGGCGCGGGGCGGCGGTCCGCAATCGGCCGCGGGCCGATCGGGTAGCCGGACCGCGGCGGGGTCAGCGCTTGGTGGAACGGCCGCGGGCCGCCTTGCGGCGGACACCGTGCCGCAGCCGCGACCAGGCCGACGCGGGTACCGCGGTGCGCCGGGGCGTGGCACGGGCCCCGGTCTTCTTGCCCGGTACGGCCTTCGTGCGCGGCTCGCTCTTCTTGGCGGGCTCGGCCTTGCGGCGGGTTCCGGTCTTCGGGCGGCCGTTCTTCGGTCGCCGGGTCTCGCGGGCCGCCGGGGCGCGTGCCGGCTCCTCCGCGAGGACGTGGTAGCGGTGGCTCAGGCGCCGCCCCACCAGCAGGTAGGCGAGCAGAGCACCCGCGGTGTTGAGGATGACGTCGTCCACGTCGAAGGCGCGGCCCCGGACGATTGCTCCCTGCACCAGCTCCACGAGGACGATGACCAGCACCGTCAGCACGAACATGCGGAGCATCCTGAGCTTTCGCGGGACGAGGATGGGCAGCAGGATGCCGAAGGGCATGCCCAGCACCAGGTTGCCCCCGGCCTGCTTGCACGCGGCGAGGAACGTGTAGTCCTCGGCGTACTGCCGCAGCGAGCGGCCCGGGTGCAGGTTCGACTTCACGAGTTCCTCGGAGGCGGGCGACGGGGTGAGCGTCACCTTCGCCAGCACCACCGAGAATCCGACCATGGCCACGAAGGCCAGCACGAGAATGGAGACGCGCAGCAGAAGCCGCCCCCACCCTCTGCTGCGCGTTCCGTCGCGTTCGGGTCTTGCCGCCACTGCGTCCATGGGCGACGGATGCCCCGCAAGCGCGGGACCACACCCGTCGCGCCGTGCGGGGCGCGGAGCGCGGCGGCACACTGGTCGCGAGGGGCCGGCCGCACAGGGCCCGGCGTACACGGACGGATGCGGAGACCTCATGACGGGCGATCACGCGCACGCACCCCTGAGCTGCCTGGTCACCGGCGCCACCGGCTATATCGGCGGCCGGCTGGTGCCGGAGCTGCTGGCCGCGGGACACCGGGTGCGGTGCCTGGCCCGCACCCCGGAGAAGCTGCGCGACCACCCCTGGGCCGGGGAGGTCGAGACGGTCCGGGGCGACGTCACGGACGCGGCGTCGCTCGCCCCGGCGATGGACGGCATCGACGTGGCGTACTACCTGGTGCACGCCCTGACGACCGGGTCCGGCTTCGAGGAGACCGACCGGCGGGCCGCCGTCGCCTTCGCGGAGCAGGCACGGGCCGCGGGCGTCGGCCGCATCGTCTATCTGGGCGGTCTCACCCCCGAAGGCGTGCCCGACCACGAGCTGTCGCCGCATCTGCGTTCGCGGGCCGAAGTCGGCCGCATCCTGCTGGAGTCGGGCGTCCCGACCACCGCGCTGCGGGCCGCCGTCATCATCGGATCGGGTTCCGCCTCCTTCGAGATGCTGCGCTACCTCACCGAACGGCTGCCGGTCATGGTGACGCCGAGCTGGGTGTCGACGCGGATCCAGCCGATCGCCGTACGCGATGTGCTGCGCTATCTGGTGGGCAGCGCCCGCATGCCCCGGGACGTGAACCGCACGTTCGACATCGGTGGTCCCGACGTCCTCACGTACCGCGACATGATGCAGCGCTACGCGGAGGTGGCCCAGCTGCCGCACCGGCTGATCCTGCCCGTGCCGATGCTGTCACCAGGGCTGTCCAGCCACTGGGTCGGGCTCATCACACCCGTGCCCGCGTCGATCGCCCGGCCCCTCGCCGAGTCCCTGCGGTACGAGGTGGTGTGCCGGGAGCACGACATCGCGGGCCACGTCCCCGACGGCGCGGGGCAGCCGTTCGGTTTCGACACGGCGCTGCGGCTGGCCCTGCAACGGGTGCGCGAGGCCCGGGTCACCACCCGGTGGTCCTCCGCATCGGTGCCGGGCGTGCCCAGCGACCCGCTGCCGACCGACCCGGACTGGGCGGGCGGCAGCCTGTACACGGATGTGCGCGAACGGGCCGTCGACGCCTCGCCCGAGGCCCTGTGGCGGGTGGTCGAGGGCATCGGCGGGGAACACGGCTGGTACTCGTTCCCGCTGGCCTGGGCGGTGCGCGGCTGGCTCGACCGGCTGGTCGGCGGGGTCGGGCTGCGGCGCGGTCGGCGCGACACCGACCGGCTGCGGGTGGGCGACTCGCTGGACTTCTGGCGCGTCGAGGAGATCGAACCGGGTCACCTGCTGCGGCTGCGCGCCGAGATGCGGCTGCCGGGCCCGGCCTGGCTGGAGATGTACGTGGAGCCGGACGGGGAGGGCCGGTCGCGCTACCGGCAGCGGGCCCTGTTCCATCCGCGCGGGCTGTTCGGTCACGCGTACTGGTGGAGCGTCTCGCCCTTCCACGCCCTCGTGTTCGGCGGGATGGCGCGCAATATCGCGCGGGCCGCGGAAACGCGTACGTCACCCGGACGGGCGGTACCCGCGGTGTCGCGCTGAGCGATGCGTCCGGGGGAGGCAGGGTAGCGGCAGCATGACTGTCCCCGCCTCTTCCGGAGTTGCCCCATGACCGTTGCGGTCGTCCTGTTCACCGCCGATCTCCGCCTGCACGACCATCCGCCGCTGCGGGCCGCGCTCGCCTCGGCCGACGAGATCGTGCCTCTGTTCGTCCGGGACAGCGCGATCGAGGCGGCCGGCTTCGACGCCCCGAACCGGCGCGCCTTCCTCGCCGACTGTCTGCGCGACCTCGACGCCGGGCTGCGCGAGCGGGGCGGCCGGCTGGTCGTCCGCTCCGGGGACGTGGCCGAGGAGGTGTGCGCGGTCGCCTCGGAGGCCGGTGCGGACGAGGTCCATGTGGCGGCGGGCGTCAGCGCGTACACCCGGCGCCGCGAGGAGCGGCTGCGCGAGGCGCTGGAGTCCGGCGGGCGCCGGCTGCGCGTCCACGACGGGGTGGTCACCGCGGTGGCTCCCGGCGCGGTGACACCCGCTTCCTCGGACCACTTCGCCGTGTTCACCCCGTACTTCCGGCGCTGGTCGGGGGAACGGTTGCGCGAGGTGTTCGGTGCGCCGCGTGCGGTACGGGTGCCGGAGGGACCGCGGTCTGAGAAGCTTCCGGCCCGAAGCGGTGTGTCCGGCGTGTCGGAAGGACTCCCGGAGGGCGGGGAGCAGGCGGCGCGCAAGGCGTTCACGGCCTGGCGGCGGCGCGGTCTCGCCGCGTACGAGGAGCGGCACGACGACCTGGCGGGCGACGGCACCTCGCGTCTCTCGCCGCATCTGCACTTCGGCACCCTGTCCCCCGTCGAGCTGGTGCACCGGTCGCGCGACGCCGGCGGCGCCGGGGCCGAGGCGTTCGTACGGCAGCTGTGCTGGCGCGAGTTCCACTACCAGGTCCTCGCGGCCCGGCCCGCCGCGTCCTGGGAGAACTACCGTGACAAGCAGGACCGTTGGCGCTCCGAGAAGGAGGCGGCCGACGAGGTGGAGGCGTGGCGCGAGGGGCGCACCGGCTATCCGGTGGTCGACGCGGCGATGCGCCAGTTGCGCCACGAGGGCTGGATGCACAACCGGGGCCGGTTGCTCACCGCCTCGTTCCTGACAAAGACGCTGTACGTGGACTGGCGTGTGGGCGCACGGCACTTCCTGGATCTCCTGGTGGACGGCGACATCGCGAACAACCAGATGAACTGGCAGTGGATGGCCGGTACGGGGACCGACAGCCGGCCCAACCGGGTACTCAATCCGGTGGTGCAGGCCAAGCGGCTCGACCCGGACGGGGCGTACGTACGGCGCTGGGTGCCGGAGCTGGCGTCGCTGTCCGGGTCCGCCGTGCACGAGCCGTGGAAGCTGCGGGGCGGGGAGCGGGAGCGGCTGGACTATCCGGAGCCCGTGGTGGACCTGTCCGAGGGGCTGGACCGGTTCCGGCGAGCGCGCGGTCTGGAGTGAGCGCGGCGGACCGGGGCGCCGGGCCCCACTCCGCGCTGTTGCTGCTCTCGGCGGCGTCCGGGGCGGCGGACGCGTTCGTGTTCATCTGCGTGGGCCAGGTCTTCGCCGGGGTGATGACCGGGAACCTGGTTCTGCTCGGCGCTTCGGCCGCCGGGGCGGGCGAGGAGGGGGTGGCGCTGCGGGTGGTCACCGCGCTGCTCTCGTACGGCTGCGGGGTGGCCGGCGCCGCGCTGGTGGGTGAGCGGATGTGGCGGCGGGTGCCGGTGATGCTGCTGGCCGAGGTGGTGCTGCTCGCGGCGGGGGCGGCTCTGTGGGCGGCCCGGCTGGTCACGTCGGACGCGGACCGGCTGGGGCTGCTGGTGCTGATGGGGCTCGCGATGGGCATCCAGGGGCGGGTGCGGGCCACGCCCACGAACTACTTCACCGGGACCCTGACCTCGCTCGTCGGCCGGCTGGCCGTGGGGGCGTGGCGCGGCGGCGACGGCTGGGTCGCCGGGCGGCTGGCCGCCGTGGTGGCGGGCGCCGCGCTCGCCGCGCTGACCGTGCGGCTCCGGCCCGAAGCCGGTGCGGTGGCAGCGGCGGCGCTGGCGGTGGCCGCGCTGCTGGTGGAGGCGTCGACGGGGCCGGGGCGCACGGATACGGACGCGGAAAAGGAGAAGCCCCGGCCGGATCGGGGGAATCCAGCCGGGGCGGCTTGAGAAGTGGGCGCTCGCGCGTCATCCACATATAGGTGAACGATAAACCACCGCGCGCCGTTCCCGGCAATCCGCACCCCGCACTGTGATCCAGGGCACGGACGCCGGGCCGCTCGGGCGGGTCTCACTCACCGGCGGCGGGCACCTCGGTGCCGTAGCGGCGGTGGAACTGTTCGATCCGGCCCGCCGTGTCCAGCACCTGCCGGGTTCCCGTGTAGAACGGGTGGCTCGCCGACGAGGTCTCCACGTCGATCACGGGGTAGCTGCGGCCGTCCTCCCACGTCACGCGCCGCTCGGAGTCGGCGGTGGAGCGAGTGAGGAAGGCCGTCCCGGCGGCACGGTCACGGAAGACCACCGGACGGGAGACGGGGTGGATACGGGACTTCATGGGCATTCCTTCCTTGGCGCGGGAGAGGGCGTATGGGCGTACCGGACGGTCAGCGTTCCTCGCGGAAGAGGACGTGCCGCCCTGCGGCCGGGTCGTACTTGCGCAGGACCAGACGGTCGGGGTTGTTGCGACGGCTCTTGCGCGTCGCATAGCTCTGCCCCGTCCCCGCGGTCGAGCGGAGTGTGACTACGGGACGGATCTCGCTGCGGGCCATGAGCACCTTCCGGAGTCGTGGATCACGAGCCCCGCACCGTCCTGGTAACGGGATTCGTTTTCGTTCTGCCGGTACAACGCGAGGGCACCCGCATGCATTCCCGCCCGTTCCCGCCCGTCACGCGGCCCGCGATTTGCGCCAACCTCCTTGAACAGCAAGGCTGTTCGAGAGAAGTGGGCTAGAGTCAGCCGCTGGCATATGCCGGATGCAAGAACGCGTCGAGTGTTGCCAAACCACTTACGGGCCCCTTCCGGCTGTGCGAAAGTCGTATGCGGTCCACCCTTCGTCACTGGTTGTGCCGCCCTGCATCGGAGTACGTCATGCCGTCCCCCCTCTCTGCGGACCGCCCCGCCCCACAGCCGCCGGAGCGCGATGCCGTCGACGCGTTGATCCACCGGACGCGCCGGCTGCGCGGTGATGTGGACGCGGTGCGGCGCGACGCCGTGCTCGTCGACGAGGACGACCCGCGGATGCGCTGGCAGCGCGCGCTCTGCGAGCTGGCGGTGAACCACCTCGACGACCTCGGCACCCACCTCGGACAGCTCCGGGAGGGGCTGCCCGAGGAGCCCGAACGGCCCTCGCGCGAAGACACCGCCCCCGCCGGGCCCCAGGGCTCCCTGATCGCCCGGGTGGGCAGCGCCGAATGGAATCTGCTCACCGACGAGGTCAGCTGGTCCGACGAGCTCTTCCGGATCTTCGGCCGGGCGCCGGAGGCGGGCGGGCTGTCGCTCGACGACCTGCCCTCCACGCTGCTCCCCGAGGACCAGCCCCTGCTCACCGCGCTCGTCACGGACTGCCTGGTGGACGGCAAGCCGATAAACGGCGAGTTCCGCATCCGGCACACCGACGGGCGCGTCCGCACCCTGCACATGATGGGCGAGCCCGTGCTCGACTCGGACGGCTGCACCGCCTCCATGTGGGCCGTCCTGCGCGATGTCAGCGCGCTGCGGCGCAGCCAGCAGGTGGTGCGCCGCACCCATGAGTCGCTGCGGCGCGAGCAGCACCTCGCCAGGACCGAGCACCGGGTCGCGGTGGAGCTGAAGGAGGCCGTGCTCCCCCCGTGGCAGAGCTCGCTCCGGCTCCCCGACCACGGCCCCGGCACCCTGGACATCGCTGCCCACTACTTGCCGTCGGAGACGAGCGCCCTGGTCGGCGGCGGCTGGTACGACGCCATGGAACTGCCGGACGGGCGGACCCTGCTCACCGTCGGCGACCTGACCGGCCACGGCATCCAGGCCACCTCCGCCATGGCCGTGGTGATGGGCGCGCTGCGCGGCATGGCGGTGGCCGGCATCGAGCCGGGCCCCCTGCTCGGCCATCTCAACCAGTTACTGGAAACCTCCATTCAGCCGGCCCTGGGCAGCGCCGTGTGCTGCCGGTTCGACCCGGCGACCCGCACCCTGGACTGGGCACAGGCCGGACACCCCGCGCCGCTGCTCTTCCGCGACGGGACCGGGCGCCCGCTGCCCCTCCCGGACGGCGTGCTGCTCGGAGCCGCCTCCGGGGTCGCCTACGAACAGGACGAGGCCCACCTGCTGCCCGGCGACGTGCTGGTGCTGCACACCGACGGACTGGCCCGCGACAACTCCTCCGGGCACGGTGGTGCGCGCCCCGGTACGGAAGCGCTGCTCGGTCTGGCTCCACGCTTCGCCGAGGCCCGTTCGGCACAGGAGTGCGTACGAGCCGTGGTCGAGGAGTTCGGCACGGCCGAGCGACTGGACGACGCGTGCGTGCTGATCGCCCGCGTCGGGGCGTAGGGAAGCGACGACGGCCCTGAGCGGGGCGTCGGCACGACCGCACGGCGGAACCCGGGTCTCATCGCGTCCCGGGTCTCCTCAGATCTCGGCGCTCCTCGCGTTCTTGGCGCGCCGGCTGTGCGGGAGCGCGAGCTGGATCTCCTGGCGCAGGTCCTCGATCTTCGCGTAGCCCGCGAACTGCCCGGTGAGCCGGTACATCTCGCGCAGCCGGTCCCAGGTCCGGTGGGAGGAGGTCTCCCCCATCGTGACCAGGGCGAGCCGGGCGTAGCGGTCGGCCTGCTCCGGGTCGTCGGCGATGAAGCAGGCCGAGGCGAGCGAGATGTAGTCGAAGATCTTGGACCGCTGGCGCCCGTTGGCGCGCAGCTCCAGGGCCTGCTTCGCGTGCCGCTGGGCGACTACGGCCACCGAGGGGTCGTGCTCGGCGAGCGTCCGGAAGGCAAGGGCCTGCATGCCGTGCATGTCGGCCTCGTCGAACATCTGCATCCAGCTGGGCGGCGGCACGTCGCTCTTGTCCGAGACGAACAGCTCCTCGGCCCGGCCGAGCGTGCGCCGCATGGCCTGGCCGCGCCCCATGGACGCCTGCGCCCATGCCTCGATGGTGCAGAGCATCGCCTGGGTGCGCGGCAGGACGCTGTCGCCCGAGCCGGACTTGGCGAGCTTCATGAGGTCGAGCGCGTCGTCGGGACGGCCCAGGTGGACCATCTGGCGGGCGGCGCGGGACAGGGCCTCGCCGGCGCGCGGGCGGTCGCCGCCCTCGCGTGCCGCGTGCGCGGCGATGACGAAGTACTTCTGGGCCGTGGGTTCGAGGCCGACGTCGTGCGACATCCACCCCGCCAGGACGGCGAGGTTGGCGGCGACGCCCCACAGGCGTTTCTGGAGGTGGGCGGGGTGGTGGTAGGAGAGCATGCCGCCCACCTCGTTGAGCTGGCCCACCACGGCCTTGCGCTGGAGACCGCCGCCGCGGGAGGCGTCCCAGGCGCGGAACACCTCCACGGACCGCTCCAGCGCCTCGATCTCCTCGGAGCCGATGGGCGCGGCCTCGTACCGGTCGAAGCCGGCGGGGTCCGCGTGTACCGGGCTGTCGGCGCGCGGGGCGTCGGCCGCCAGTACGGGGTCGGTGTGCAGCCAGTCGTGCATGGGGCCGGCGATGGTGGAGCCGGCGGCGAGCGCGGCGCCCGCGCTCACCAAGCCGCGTCGGTTGAGCATGAGGTCCATTCCCGTGAATTCGGTGAGGACCGCTGCCGTCCGTTCGGGCGCCCACGGGAGCCGGTCGGGATTGTCCTGCGTCCCGGCCTCTCGCCGTTTCCCCACACGCCCGCGCCGGCCGAACCCGAGGTCCTCGATGGTCACGACACGGCCGAGTCGCTCGGTGAACAGAGCCGCCAGCACCTTGGGCACGGGATCGCGGGGGGACTCCCCCATGTCGATCCAGCGCCTCACGCGCGAGGTGTCGGTTGCCAGTTGGGGGTGGCCCATGGCCGCCGCCTTCCGGTTCACCATTCTCGCGAGTTCGCCCTTGGACCAGCCGGCAAGGCCGAACAGGTCCGACAGGCGGGTGTTGGGTTCTCCGGTCACGTCAAGCCCCCAGGTTCTCGGCTGTGTTGACAGTAACCCCGCGTCAGATGCCTTGCGACTATTCGCCAGGGTTCGCCAGGGTGCGCTATGTCGAGAGACACCCTCGCGCCGGTGTCAGGTAGGAAAGCGCAACCCCGCCCGGCAGCCCTAGGGACTCCCCAGGGTGCCGAAGGGCCGCCGGCCGGGGTGGCGCACGCAACTTGTCGGCGCACGAAGGGATCTGTCTCGCCCATGTACACAGCATCGTCCTCCGTGTCCGCCCCGCCCCGGCCGCTGCGTCCGATCCAGGCGGGCGCCGGGCCGTACCTCGACCCGCGCGCGGGTGTCCCGGCCCCCGGCCTCGGGCGGCCCCGCCGCCCGGCGGGACCGGGCGTCCCCTCGCTGGGCGGACGGCTCGACCTGTCGGGCCCGCAGGGCGCCCAGTTGAGGATGGTGATCGCGTCCGTGCACCGCATCTGCCCGGAGTTCAATCCGGTGCAGGTGCTGCGGCGCAGCGGGCGTTCGGTCCTGCTCGTCGGCTCCACGGGGCGCGCGACGGCGGTCGCGAAGTGCTTACTGGACCACTCCCCGGCGTGGTCGGAGCGGTTCCGGCACGAAATAGCTGCATACCGGGCGTTCGTCCGGCACCGTCCGCCGGTCCGGGCGCCCCGGCTCATCGCCGCCGATCCGGAGAACTGCACGCTGATCATCGAGCGGATGCCCGGACGGGTGGCGGCCCTGACGCGCCATCCGTCCGAGGCCCCGCCCCGCGCAGACCTGCGGGCGGTGCTCGGCGCGGTCGCCCGGGTGAACGCCTGGCGTCCGCCGGCGGGCCTGTTCGAGGCCCCGCTGGACTACGCGGCGCGGATCGCCCGCTACCACGAGCTGGGTCTCTTCACCGACCGGGACCTGGGCGACCTGCAGAAGCTGCTGCACGGGCTCGCCCACTCCGGCGGACGGCACAGCATGGGGCAGTTCTGTCATGGGGACGCGCTGCTCTCCAACATCCTGCTGTCGCCCACCGGTCCGGTGCTGGTGGACTGGGAGCACGCGGGCTGGTACCTGCCGGGCTACGACCTGGCGACGCTGTGGACCGTGCTGGGTGACGCCCCGGTGGCGCGGCGCGAGATTAGCAAGCTGGCCCAGGTGAACGGACCGGCCGCGCGGGACGCCTTCCTGGTGAACCTGATGCTCGTACTCACCCGGGAGATCCGCAGGTACGAGACGGCCGTGCAGCGTGCCATGCGGGACACGGGGACCACACGGGCGGGGCAGGACCGTCCGGGCGCGCTCGCTCCCGGTGAGGAGCAGCGACTGCTGCTGCGCCGGCTGCACGACGACTGCGCGATGGCCCGGAACGCCGTGCGGGCGGCGGTCGGCACGCGCTGACCGGCCGGCCCCACGGGGCGCGCCGCGGGTCCGGTGCCGACACACCGGGCCCGCGGCGCGCTGTTGTGTTCCCCCGTTCCCGTTCCCTCGCTTCAGCGGGCGCGGACGATGTCCACGTCGGACGCCTTGACGAAGGCCACGCGGTGGCCGATCTGGACGGTCACGTACTTCTCCTTGCCCTTGAAGTACGCGTGGTCCAGGGGGTAGGAGGCGTCGATCGTCGGCGCGTAGAAGAAGCCGGTGGGCGCCTCGCCGCCGCCGGGGTAGGACTGGCCGGCCTTGATCGTGTACTGGAGCGGTGTGCCGACCCGCTGGTCCGCGAAGTCCGCCGGATATTCGGACTTCTCCGGGTACGCCACTCCGTACACCGGCACCTCGGCCTTGCCCGCCTTCGGGCGGACGACGTAGCCGGAGGTGGGGACGGTGGTGCGGGTGTGGGCGGGTGTGCGGAACCACGCCTTCTCTCCGTACCACCAGATCGCCGTCCAGCCGGGGGCGCGGCCGGCCACGACGGCCTGCTGGGTGGCGCTGATCTTGCTGCCCCAGTCGGCGGCGCAGTTGGTGCCGGGCGAGCCGTCCGTGTGGATACCGGGGTCGGAGAAGAGGGGCGCGTCGTCGGAGGGAGCGGTGTGCAGCGGGACGGCGCTGGAGCCCTGGACGGGCAGGTCGACGTTCTTCTCGCAGTCGCGGAACGCCTGCTTGTTGTCCTTGAACCGGGGGCTGACGGTGACCAGTTGGCTGCCCGGGAAGGCGGTCGGCACGGTGGGCCTGCCGAGCAGCGTCATGAAGTAGTTCCAGTCCCAGTAGGTGCCCGGGTCCCAGTGCATGTTCTTGGTGCCGGCGGCGCTCGTGGGCGGGACGCCGTCGTGGCCGATGATGTGCTGGCGGTCGAGCGGGATGTCGTACTTGGCGGCGAGGTAGCGCACGAGGGCCGCGGTCGAGCGGTACATCTCGGGGGTGTACCACTGGGCGCCTTCGACGGCGACGCCTTCCTGCTCGATGCCGATGGAGTGGCTGTTGACGTACCAGTTGCCGGCCTGCCAGGCGACGTCCTTGTTCTTGACCATCTGGGTGACGTGTCCGTCGGCGGACCGTACGACGTAGTGGGCCGAGGTCTGCTTCAGCGGGTTCTGGAAGATCTTCAGCGTGGTGTCGAAGTCCTCCTCGGTGTCGTGCAGCACGATGAACTTGATCTTGTTGGTGCCCGGACGGTCGGCGGTGTCGTAGTTGCCGTACGTCTCCTTGTCGGCCGGGTCGCCGGTCTGCTGGTAGGCCGCCGGGACCCAGTCGCAGGCGAGACCGCGCGGGCACTCGGGCCGGACCCCGTCGGCACCGGCCTGGGCGGCCGGGCTGAGCAGTGCGAGGCTCAGCGCTCCGGCGGTGGTGAAGGCGAGTGCGAGCCTGGTCCTCTGCTTGGACGTCATGACAACCCTTCGTAGAGCCGGGTGGAGCCGTTGCGGACGTGCGCGCACACTCTGTGACCTGAGGTGAAGGGGCGTCAAGAGCGCTGGACGGGCAGCGCGTTGAGCCACTGGACCAGACCACTGACAGGGGCTGTGACCTGCGAAGGGCGGCGAACGGCGAGGCTCTGGCGATGACCCGTTACCAGGGTTTTACGAGGACGGACCGGCCCGGTGTCCCTCGAACGGGCGCTCTGCGGTGTGACTAATGGCGGGGGTGCGTGCCCCGAACGGCCCAAGGGTAGGGCTCGCGCCGACAGGACCGATACGCGTGGCACTCGCGCGGTGGCTCTCGGAAAGGCCGGACGCACATGGCTCAGCCGTTCACCCTGCCGGACTTCTATGTTCCGTATCCGGCGCGTCTCAACCCCCATGTGGAGGAGGCCCGGCAGCACACGAAGACGTGGGCGCGGGCCATGGGGATGCTGGAGGGGTCCGGTATCTGGGAGGAGAAGGACCTCGACGCCCACGACTACGCGCTGCTGTGCGCGTACACCCATCCCGACTGCTCGGCCGAGGCACTGTCGCTCGTCACCGACTGGTACGTGTGGGTCTTCTTCTTCGACGACCACTTCCTGGAGTTGTTCAAGCGGACCCCGGACCGGGAGGGCGGCAAGCGGTATCTGGACCGGCTGCCGGCGTTCATGCCGATGGAGCGCGGTGCGCCGGTGCCCGAGCCCGAGAACCCGGTGGAGGCGGGTCTCGCCGATCTCTGGGCGCGTACGGTGCCCGCGATGTCGGACGCCTGGCGGGTGCGGTTCGCGGAGTCGACGAGGAACCTCCTCAACGAGTCGCTGTGGGAGCTCGCCAACATCAACGAGGGCCGCATCGCGAACCCCGTCGAGTACATCGAGATGCGCCGCAAGGTGGGCGGGGCACCCTGGTCGGCCGGTCTGGTGGAGTACGCTGCGGGGGCCGAGGTACCGGAGGCGGTGGCCGGTGAACGGGCGCTGCGGGTGCTGCGCGACGCGTTCTCGGACGGGGTCCATCTGCGCAACGACCTCTTCTCGTACCAGCGCGAGGTGGAGGACGAGGGCGAGAACAGCAACGGGGTGCTGGTCCTGGAGCGCTTCCTCGACTGCTCGACGCAGGAGGCGGCCGAGGCGGTGAACGACCTGCTGACGTCCAGGCTCCAGCAGTTCGAGAACACGGCCCTGACCGAAGTGGGACCGCTCTGCGCGGCGAAAGGCCTGGACGCGGCGCAGACGGCGGCGGTCGGGGCCTATGTCAAGGGCCTTCAGGACTGGCAGTCCGGCGGCCATGAGTGGCACATGCGCTCCAGCCGCTACATGAACGACGGCGGGGCCGGCGGGGCCGAGCCGGGCTTCGGGATGTCCGCCGCGTCGATCCGCTTCACCAGGCGCTCGGAGTCGGCCCGGCTGCGCAGCCACAGCCACGCGTTCTTCCAGCACGTGGGCCCGTCCCTCCTGCCCGACTTCGATCTGCCGTTCAGTACGACGCTCAGCCCGCATCTGGAGGGCGCCCGGGAGCGGCTGGTGGTGTGGGCCGGCCGGATGGGCATCCTGGGGCCGCAGCCGGGGGTGCCGGGTTCGCACATCTGGGACGAGGAGCGTCTGCGGGCGATCGACCTGCCGTTGTGCGCCGCCGGTATCCACCCGGACGCGACACCGGACGGTCTCGACCTGTCCTCGGGGTGGCTGGCCTGGGGGACATACGGCGACGACTGGTTCCCCGTGGTGCACGGCCGGTCCCGCGACCTGGCGGGGGCCCGGCTGGCCAACGAGCGGCTCTCCCTGTTCATGCCGCTGGACGGGAGCCCGGCCCCGGTGCCGGTCAATGCGCTGGAACGGGGGCTCGGTGACCTCTGGGAACGCACGGCGGGCCCGATGGACGACGCCGGGCGGCGGGCGTTCCGTACGTCCGTCGAGGACATGACGGCGAGCTGGCTGTGGGAGTTGGCGAACCAGGCGCAGCACCGGATCCCCGACCCGGTGGACTACGTCGAGATGCGGCGGATGACGTTCGGGTCCGACCTGACGATGAGCCTGTGCCGGATCGGGCACGGCAGGAAGGTACCGCCGGAGATCTACGAGAGCGGCCCGCTGCGCTCCCTGGAGAACGCGGCGGCCGACTACGCGGCGCTGCTCAACGACCTGTTCTCGTACCAGAAGGAGATCGAGTACGAGGGTGAGGTGCACAACGGTGTCCTGGTGGTGCAGAACTTCTTCGGGGTGGACTACCCCACGGGGATGTCGATCCTGTACGACCTGATGAAGTCGCGGCTGCGGCAGTTCATCCATGTCGCCGAGAACGAACTGCCGGTGCTGTACGACGACTTCGGGCTGGACGCCGAGGCGCGGGAGACGCTGGCGGGTTATGTGCGGGAGCTGGAGCACTGGCTCGCGGGCATCCTGATCTGGCACCGGGGCTGCCGGCGCTACCGCGAGGAGGATCTGCGGCGGGGCACGGGAGCCCCGTGGCACCTCAACGGTCCCACGGGGCCCGGCACTTCGGCGGCGCAGGTGGCGGCGCTGTTCGGTCAGCTCTCGGGGGTGAACGTGTAACGGCCGCCCGCGCGCGCCCGGAGGGTCTTCCGGCCGTTCGCGAACAGTGTGGAGCGGACCGTCGCCGTACGGGTGCGGCTCGCCGTGAGCACCGCGCGGCGGGCCGCGCCCCCGGCCCACGCGATGTCGACGGTGAATCCTCCCCGGGCGCGCAGCCCGCGCACCGATCCCTCGGGCCAGCTCGCCGGGAGGGCGGGGAGGAGGTCGATGGTGTCGTGCTGGCTCTGGAGGAGCATCTCCGCGATGCCGGAGGTGGCACCGAAGTTGCCGTCGATCTGGAACGGGGGGTGGGTGTCCCAGAGATTGGGCAGGGTGGAGTTCTTCAGCTGCTCCGCGAGCATCCTGTGGGCGTGGTCGCCGTCCAGCAGCCGGGCCCAGAAGTTGATCTTCCATGCCTTCGACCATCCCGTGCCCCCGTCGCCCCGGGCGGTGAGCGAGACCTTGGCGGCCTCGGCCCAGGCGGTGCCCGCCTCGATCCGGCGGCCGGGGTGGAGGGCGAAGAGGTGGGAGACGTGGCGGTGGGTGTCGGCGGGGTCGTCCCGGTCGGTCTTCCACTCCTGGAGCTGCCCCCAGGAGCCGGTGCGCAGGCCGGGGTCGAGACGGTCCAGGGCCGCTTCGAGCCGGCCGCGGAAGGCGGGGGCGTCGCCCAGGGTGCGGGCCGCCTCCAGGGTGCTGGTGAGCAGGTCGTGGACGATCTGCTGGGACATCGCGGCCCCGGCGGTGAAGTCCCCGTGCTCGGGCGAGTAGCCGGGGGTGACGACGAGCAGCCCGTCGCGGGGGTCGGTGCGCAGGTTGGCCAGCCAGAACTCGGCGGCCTCCTTCATGGCCGGGTAGGCGGTGGAGCGCAGATAGTCGGTGGAGCCGCCGAAGCGGTAGTGCTCGTACATCTGCTGGGTGAGCCAGGCGGCGGCCTCGGGGAACCAGAAGGCGGTGGACCAGTCGTGGACGCCGGTGAAGCCGTAGGGGTTGGTCTCGTTGTGGACGACCCAGCCGGCGGTGCCGAACATCTCCTTCGCCGTTCTCCGGCCCGGTTCGCGCATGGCCTGGACGTAGCGGTCGTAGGGGGCGGTGGTCTCGGCGAGGTTGGTGACCTCGGCGGGCCAGTAGTTCATCTGGAGGTTGATGTTGCTGTGGTAGTCGGCGGACCACGGCGGGGTGGTGGAGTTGTTCCAGACGCCCTGGAGGTTGGCGGGCAGTGAGCCGGCCCGCGAGGAGGCGATGAGGAGGTAGCGGCCGTACTGGAAGAACAGGGCCTCCAGTGCCCGGTCCGCGGAGCCCGCGCCTCCCGTGTACGCGCTCAGGAGCTGGTCGGTGGGTACGTCGGGAAGCTGCTGGCCGATGTCGAGGACGACCCGGTCGAACAGGGCGCGGTGGTCGCGGGTGTGGGCGTCGCGCACCTTCTCGTACGAGCCCGCGGCGGCGGTGTCGACGGCTGCCGTGACCTTGCGGTGCGGGTCCTCGCCCCGGTAGTCGGGGTAGCTGTCCGCGTAGTCGGTGCCGGCGGCGAGGAGGAACCATGCGCGGTCGGCGCCGGTGACGGTGAGACTTCCGTCGGGGTTGGCGGTGACCGTGCCTCCGGCGGTGCGGACGCGTATCTGGGCCTCGAAGCGCAGGCCGTTGTCCTCCAGCGCGCCGCGCACGGTGAGCCGGTCACCGCTCGCGGCCGCCGTGAAGTCGTCGCGCGGTGAGGTGTAGCGCAGGGTGAAGGCGATCCGGCCGGGGCGGTCGGCGCCGAGCCGTCCACCGATGACACCGCCCGGGTGCGAGGCGAAGTACTCCCGGGTGTGGGCGGCGCCCTCGTGGGTGTACGTGACGGTGGCGAGCGCGGTACGCAGGTGCAGGGAGCGCCGGTAGGAGGCGTCCGGGGCGGCCGGCGCTCCCGGCAGGTCGAGCCGCAGTTCGCCGAAGACCTGGTAGGCGCCGTAGCCGCGGCGGGCCTGGCCGAGTTCGGCGGCGACGGCGTCGGGGCCGAGGGCCCCCTCCGCGTCGAGGCGGTCGCGTACACCGTCGAGGGCGCCGGGGCGCGGCGCGGTCCAGTTGCCGAAGTCGTAGCCCTGGGCCGAGCCGGGGCCGCCGGTCCAGAGCGTCTTCTCGTTGAGGGTGAGGCGTTCCGAGGCGAGTGTGCCCCAGATGCTCGCGCCGAGTGCTCCGCTCCCGATGGGCAGCGACTCGCGCTCCCAGCCGGCGGCGGGGGCACGGTAGTGGAGCACCGGGTCCGGGAGCGTGGTGGCTCGTGCCTGCTTCGCGGATTCATCGGAGGTACCGGCGGCGGCTGCGGTGCCCGCGAGAGTGGGAACTCCCAGGGCCAGAGCGCCGGTTGCGCCGATCACCGTCTTCACTGTGGTACGTCGCGTCATTCCGGATGTCATGCCGGAACACGCTAGAGGTCCGATGACTTGCCGGACAAGGGACATGACAAAGCAGCCTCTTGGACAGAGGCCGCGCGCAGTTGGACGGAAGTGGGATCACCGGGCGGGCGGCCCGGTGACCGTGACGGGCTCAGCCCTGCTGGAAGAGTTCGGCGGGCAGCGGCTTCAGGAGGGTGTAGAGGTCGTCGGTGATGGGCCTGTCCCAGCTGGCGATGGTGACGAGCACACCGTCGCTGCGGTCGAACTGCACACAGGAGATGCGGCTCTCGGAGAGCTTCACACGGCGCACGATCAGCAGGTTGTCGCCCTGCATGACGGGCATGTCCTCGGTGCCGGTGACCTCGACCGGCTCGTCGTTCTCCAGCGCGAGCAGCAACTGCGCCACCTCGAAGGGCACCTGCCCCTCCTCGGTCTCGCGCGCGGGCGAGCCCTCCGGGAGGTTGCCGATGATCATCGCCGGACCGCGCCCGCCGAACAGGTCGTACCGCAGGAACACGCCCTGGCAACTGCCGTCGGGAGCGGGCAGCAGACCGGCGCCGAGGTTTCCGGGCCAGTCACCGGGGTCCATGGCCAGGACGTCGAAGTCGGGGCCCGCGGGTGTGGCGGCGCTACGGCGGCGGAGGAAGGACATGCACACATGTTACGTGTCCCGGCCCACCTCGCAGAGCCGGGCCCGAACCGGCATATGCGCAGGCCCACGGCACACCTCCACGCACTCCGGCACCATCACCCGGTGCGCGACTCCGCCGCCAGCCGTTCCAGTACGGCGACGGCCTCACCGGTCCGCTCGTACGGCACGAAGAGGTGGTCGTGGTGGAAGCCCGCCACCACGTTGCAGCTGATCCCGGCGTCGGTCAGGGCGAGCGAGACGGCGGCGGTCAGCCCCACGGCCTCCAGCGCCGAGTGCACCCGCAGGGTGATCCACCCCGCCACGTAGGTACAGGGCAGTCCGGCCGACGCGGCCTCCGCCTCGGGGAGCACCAGGGTGAGTCCCTCGGTCTCGCGGACGGTGACGACGGGGGTGACGGTGTCGGGCAGGGTGCCGTCGGGCGCGATGGCGTAGACGTAGCGGCCCGGGTGCGGCTCGGGACTCAGGTTGCTCAGCAGGACTCGAAGGTCGCTCTCGGCTGTCACACCACCACGCTACCCACGGGTGCCGTACGGGCGCGGGCGTGAGCCATTCGGGCACGTCCCGTGTCCAACCGCTCACCGTACGTGGCACCGGGGCGGGATCGCCCATAGCTTCGGCTCATGAGGAAACGACACATCACACGCATCGTGGGCATCGCAGCCGCATCGGCCGCCGGACTGGTCGCGGCGGTGCCGTCCGTTCCGGCCGCCGCCGCAGCCGGCGCGCACGTGGTGTCGCCCGGCCAGTCGATCCAGGCGGCGGTCGACGCCGCACGGCCCGGGGACACCGTCGTGGTCCGGCCCGGCACCTACCGCGAGAGCGTGCGGATCAGCACCCCCGGTGTGACCCTGCGCGGCTTCGGGGACCGCACCGTCATCATGCCCGCCGCCGGCCGGGCGGCGTCCGGCGACGCCTGTGCGCAGGCGGGCAACGGGATCTGCGTCCTGGGCACGGCGGACGCCACCGTGGACGGTGTGACCGTCAGGTCCCTGCGCGTCACCGGGTTCACCCGCAGCGGCCTGTGGGCGTCCTGGACGGACCGGCTGACCGTCCGCTCGGTGACCGCCGACACCAACGGCGTCTGGGGCATCGCCGAGCAGCGGTCCACCCGTTCGGACATCCGGGACAGCACCGCCCGCTCCAACGGTGACGCGGGCATCTTCGTCGCCAACAGCGTCGACGAGGAGGGCGGCGCCACAGACACCGGCGGCACCCGCGTCCGCGGCAACACACTGACCGACAACCGGATCGGGTTCACCGCGCGCCGGGTGCGCAATCTGTCGGTGCGCGACAACACCTTCACCGCCAACTGCAGCGGCGTGTTCGTCGTGGGCGACGAGGGCACCCCGCAGGCCGGCGCCATGTCCGTCCGCTCCAACCGGATCACCGGCAACAACAAGTTCTGCGCCGCCACCGACCGGCTGCCCGCGATCCAGGGCTCCGGGATCGTCCTGACCGGCACCGCCTCCACCGAGGTGCGGTCCAACGAGATCCGCGACAACGTGGGTTCGACCCCGCTGTCGGGCGGTGTCGTGCTGTTCAAGAGCTTCGTGGGCGCGAAGAACACCGACAACACCGTCAGCGGCAACGTGGTCCTCGGCAATCAGCCGGCGGACCTGGCGAACCGGGACACCGGCACGGGCAACCGGTTCACCGGCAATGTCTGCACGACCTCCGCACCGGCCGGGATGTGCTGACCGGTGACCCCCCGTACGAGGAGAAGCGAGACGGCATGACCACCGTGAGCACGACCCCCGGCACCACTCCCGTCCAGCCCCTTCCCACCCCGCAGCCCGCGATGCGGCTGCGCGAGATCGTGTTCGGCGCGGCCCGCTCCGCCGCCGTGCGCGCCGCGGCCCGGCTGGGCGTCGCCGACGCGCTGGGCGACGAACCCGAGACCGCGGAGCGGCTGGCGGCGGCGGTGAAGACCGAAGCCGGCCCGCTGCGGCGGCTGCTGCGGGCGCTGGCCTGCTACGGCGTCTTCACGGAGAACGCCGACGGCACCTTCGCGCACACCGACATGTCCCGGCTGCTGCGCCAGGACGACCCGCACAGCCTGCGGGCGATCTCCCTGTGGTGCACGGAGCCCTGGACCTGGGAGGTCTGGCCCCGTCTGGAGGACGCGGTGCGCACCGGCGACAACGTCTTCGAGGAGGTGTTCGGCAAGGAGTTCTTCGACTACCTCCACCAGGACGCCCACGAGTCGGCGCAGGTGTTCAACGCGGCCATGACCACCTCCAGCGTGCAGTCGGCGCTGGACGTCGCCTCCCTGCTCGACCTCACCGGTGTCTCGGCGGTCGCCGACATCGGCGGCGGTCAGGGGCACGTGCTGGCGAGCCTGCTGGAGAAGCACCCGTCGGTCAGCGGCACCCTGATGGACCTGCCGGGGGTGATCGCCCGCGCCGACGAACGGCTGCGCGAGGGCGGTGCGCTGGCCGGACGGGCGGGCATCGTGGCCGGGGACTGCCGTGAGGGCATCCCGGTCGCCGCCGACCTCTACATCATCAAGAACATCCTGGAGTGGGACGACGACAGCACCCGCCGGGCGCTGCGCTCGGTCGTCGAGGCGGCCCGTCCCGGCGCCCGGGTGGTCGTCATCGAGAACCTTGTCGACGACACCCCGTCGATGCGGTTCACCACCGCCATGGACCTGCTGCTCCTGCTGAACGTGGGCGGAGCCAAGCACACCCGGCAGAGCCTGGTGGACCGGCTCTCCGAGGCGGGGCTGCGGATCGACACGGTCCGGCCGGTCAACCCGTATCTGCACGCCTTCGAGTGCGTGGTGCCGGACTGACCCCGGGACGCACGCGAACCGCCCCGGTCCCGGCCACAGAGGCCGGGGCCGGGGCGGTGTTCGTGGCTCACGCGGGGGCGCCGCGCTCCCAGCGGTAGAACTCCTGGGCCATCGCGTCCTTCGGCCCGCGCCAGGTCTCGGGGTCGTAGGGGCTGACGAAGGCGGTGAGCCGTTCGCTGATGGCCCTGAACTCCGGGTGCTCGGTCACCTTGGCGATCTCCGGGCCCGGCGGGCGCTCGGACTCGATCATGTGCAGGTAGACGTCGCCGAACTGGAAGAGCTTGCGGCGGGTGACGCCGACCAGATGCGGCAGTTCGCTGTTGTCGGACGCGGCGAACAGTTCCGCGATGTCCGGGGCCGATCCCGGCGCCATCCGGGCGACGATCAGAGCGTGGTGCATCGGTGGTGCCTTTCTGCCGCCCCGGACCGGGACCCGGCCGGGAGGCCGGGTGCGCCGGCCTGCGACGGCGGGTCAGTTGGCCGGGACGGCGGCGGAGCGCTCGCGGTCGCGCTGCTCGATCTTCTGCCGGATCAGCTCCATCTGGACCTTGGAGTTCCGGTTGATGTTGTCGGTCATCCAGGCGTCGTCGACCGGCGCGTCGGGGCGCATGGCGAAGTCCTGCTGCCAGTGCATCCGCGTACCGCCGGGCACCTCAGCGTACTCCCACCGGATGTCCATGTGCTGGAAGGGTCCGGGCTCGACGCGGCGGGCCCGCACGGTGCGTCCGGGACGGTCGGTGGTGCGCTCGGAGACCCAGCTCCACACCTTGCCGTTCTCGTCCGGGTGCATGGTCAGCCGGAAGGTGGTGCGCTCGCCGTCCCGCTCGATGACCTCGACGGCCGCGTACTCGCTGAAGAGCTGCGGCCAGTTCTCCAGGTCGTTCGTCATCTCCCACACCAGGTCCAGGGGGGCGGCGATGACGATCTCGTTCTCGGTGTGTCCGGACACGTCAGGCTCCTGTCATGAGGCTGTTGTTGACGAGGTCGAGGAACTCGCGGGGCGTCTTGCAGCGGTCCGCGTCGGCCGGCAGCGGCTGCCCGTGCCGGTTCTCCAGTACGCCGACGATGCCGAGGAGGCCCAGGGAGTCCAGGCCGAACTCGTCGAAGGCGGTGTCGGAGCGGTTCTCCATCTCTCGGGGGTCGACGGAGAGCCCGGCGCCCTTCTTCATCAGGGCGGCGAGTTCTTCGTACGTCAGTGGTTCGGCCATGAGGGACTTCTCCTTCTCACGAGGGGTGGGTGGGGCTCAGGCGGGGCGCCGCAGCACCAGGGCCGCGTTCGAGCCCATGAGGCCGCGGCTGAGCACGAGCGCGGTGCGCAGTTCGGCGGGGCGGGCCCGCTCGGTGACGACGTCGAGGTCGTGGCAGATCTCGAAGACGTTGGGCGTGGGCGGTACGAGCCCGTTCTCCATGGACAGGACGGCGGCGGCCGCGTCCAGGACGGGACCCCCGCAGTAGGCGCGGCCGATGCCCGTCTTGGGAGCGGTCACGGGGACGCGCCGGCTGTGCGCGCCGAGCGCGTCGGCCAGCGCCAGCGCCTCGGCGCGGTCGGCGGCCGGTGAGCCGAGCGCGTCCGCGAAGACGACGTCGACCTCCTCGGGCGCGCAGCCGGCTTCCCGCAGGGCGCCCTCGATCGCGTGGGCGAGGCCCTCGCGGGACTCCTCCCAGCGCGCCGCCGTGGTGAAGGTGGCGGCGTGGCCCGCGATCTCCGCCCGGACCCGGGCACCGCGTTCGCGGGCCGACTCCTCCTCCTCGACCACGAACATCGCGCCGCCCTCGGCGGGTACGAAGCCGCAGGCGTCCGAGGTGAACGGGCGGTACGCCCGCGTCGGGTCCTCGGCCGCACTCAGATCGCGGTAGCCGAGCTGGCAGACCACGGAGTAGGGCGCGAGCGGGGCCTCCGCCGCGCCGACCACGACCGCGTCGGTGCCGCGCCGCACGGAGCGGTCGGCGTGCGCGAGGGCGTCGAGACCGCCCGCCTCGTCGCTGGCCACCACCGCGCACGGCCCCTTGAAGCCGCCGCGGATGGAGATCTGGCCGGTGCTCGCCGCGTAGAACCAGGCGATCGACTGGTAGGGGCCGACGTACGTGGATCCCTGGCCCCACAGCCGTTGCAGTTCGCGCTGGCCGAACTCGCCGCCGCCGGAGCCGGCCGCGGTGACCACGCCCACGCCGAACGGCCGGTCCTCGTAGTCGGCGCGGCCGAGCCGGGCGTCGTCCAGGGCCATGTCGGCCGCGGCCATCGCGAAGTGCGTGAACCGGTCGGTCTGGACGAGGTAGCGCTCCTCGATGAGCGCGACGGGGTCGAAGCCGCGGACCTCGCCGGCGATGTGCAGCGGGAGGTCCTCGCATCCTTCCCGGGTGACCCGGTCCAGGACGCTCATGCCCTCCTGCGTGCGCTTCCAGAAGGCTTCGGTGCTCGTGCCGTTGGGGGCGACGACTCCGATGCCCGTGACGACGGTGCGCCGGGCCTTATGGGTGCTCATGGTGTCCTCCCACCTGTTCGGGTCAGGGCCACCGCGGACTGGAAGCCGCCGAAGCCGCTGCCCACCGACAGGACGCTGCGCAGCTTCAGCGGGCGGGCGGTGCGCGGCACGTAGTCGAGGTCGCACTCCGGGTCCGGGGACTCGTAGTTGGCCGTGGGCGGCACCGTCTGGTTGACCAGGGCCAGGACGCAGGCGGCGATCTCTATCGCGCCGATCGCGCCGAGGGAGTGGCCCACCATCGACTTGATGGAGCTCATCGGCACCTTGTGGGCGTGTGCGCCGAGGGCCCGCTTCACCGCGGCGGTCTCGTGCCGGTCGTTCTGCTTGGTGCCCGAGCCGTGCGCGTTGACGTAGTCGATGTCCTGCGGGGAGATCCGGCCGTGGCCGAGCGCGCTGTTGATGGCCTCGGCCATCTCCAGACCCTCGGGGGTGAGCCCGGTCATGTGGTAGGCGTTACCGAAGGTCGCGTACCCGGCGATCTCGCAGTACACCGTCGCCCCGCGGGCCCGCGCGTGCTCCAGCTCCTCCAGGACGAGCACGGCGCCGCCCTCGCCCATGACGAACCCGTCGCGGCGGGCGTCGAAGGGCCGGGAGGCGTGCTCCGGGTCGTCGTTGTTGGGGGAGGTCGCCTTGATGGCGTCGAAGCAGGCCACGGTGATCGGGGTGATCGGCGAGTCGGAGGCGCCCGCGATGCAGACGTCGACCCGTCCCTCCTCGATGGAGTGGAAGGCGTAGCCGATGGCGTCCAGGCCCGAGGTGCAGCCGGTGGAGACGGTCTGCACGGGGCCGTGCGCGCCGACCTGTTCGGCGACGGCCGAGGCCAGTGAGCTGGGTGAGAAGGCGCGCTCCAGGTGCGGGCCGGCCCGGCGGTGGTCGACGTCCCAGCGCGCCCCCCTCTCGCTGACCGCGACGTAGTCGTGCTCCAGCCGGGTGGTTCCGCCGACCGCGGTGCCGAGGGAGACGCCCATCCGCCAGGGGTCGGTCCGCTCGGGGTCCAGACCGGCGTCGGCGAGCGCCTCGCGGGCGGCGACCATCGCGAACTGGACGTAGCGGTCCGCGCGGGCGGTCTCCTCGTCGTCCAGTCCGTGGGCCGCCGGGTCGAAGTCGCACTCGGCGGCGATCCGGGAGCGGAAGCCCGCGGGGTCGAAGAGGGTGATGCCCCGGGTCGCGGTGCGGCCGTTGGAGAGGAGGTCCCAGAAGGCCGGGGCCCCGATGCCGCCCGGGGCGACGACGCCGACTCCGGTGACCGCCACGCGCCGGGTCATGAGGCGGCCTCGGTTCGTTCTGGCGGCGCGCCCGCCTCGGCGGTCTCGGTCACCTCGGTGTCGACGTGGCCGAGTTCGGGGCGGGGGGCGAGCGGGCCGAGGTGGAAGACCATGCGGGCCTCGGTGTCGCCGACGTTGCGGAAGCGGTGGCGCACGTGCGGGGGGATCAGCAGGCCCTGGTCGGGGCGCATCTTGTGCGTCTCCCCGTCCAGGTCGACCTCCAGGAGCCCCTGCACCACGTACACGAACTCCTCGGAATACGGGTGGTAGTGCTCGCCGATGCGGTCGCCGGGCTCGACGATGGCCAGGCCCATGAAGCCGCTGGTGGCGCCCACCGCGGTCGGGGTGAGCAGAGCGCGCAGGTCGCCTCCGCGCCTGCGGTTGGGCTGGGTCTCACTGAGGTCCACGATGCGTGGCCGGTGGGTGGTCATGTCTGCTTTTCCTCCTGGGCGCAGGGCGCGTTGTGATGACGGGTCGAGCGAGAACCCCCCGGGGTGCCGGAGCGCGGTTCAGGAATCCGCGGCCCGCCGGTCGGTGATCAGCCGCATCTCGGACCGGGCGAGGAAGCGTGCGGCGTCCTGGTCGGTGGCCTGGACGGCGTTGGCCTCTCCCTCCAGGAGGCGGGCCAGACGGGCCGCCTTGCCGGGGCCGTTGATGCCGAGCGCCTGCGCGGGCTGTGCGTCGAGCGGGCCGCTCGCCTCCAGCAGGCGGACGACGACGTCGTCGCGCTGGAAGATGGTGCTGCTGTCGATGGGGCTGCCGGTGTCGTCGGCGGCCTCCTCGTCGTGGGCGGCCAGCAGCCGGGCCAGGGCCATCCCGCAACCCTCCTTGGCCTGGTAGAAGACCGCGTGCCGGTTCAGGCTCTCGGGGGCGTGGCGGCCGGCCGAGACGTGGTGCACGGTGGGCAGGGCCGCACGGGTGAAGAACATCCGGGCGGAGTCGGGGTCGGCGAGGTCGCGGTCCTGTTCGAGGTAGGGGTTGATGGCCTCCTCGACGGCGCGGATCTCGGGCTGGCGCGCGACGTGGCGCAGCGCGGCCATGAGGTCTCCCTCGACCTCGACGGCGCGCACCACACGGTTGCCGTGCATGAAGAGCGAGGTGCGGCGCAGCCGGGTGTGGTCGTCGACGCGCGCGCGGGGCGACTCGTAGTCGGCGAGGAGCTTCGCGACGATGTCCTCGGTGCCCGGCTTGACGGTGAAGGTGAGCGCGTGGCGCACGACGCCGTCGCCGAGCCGGGGGGAGGTCTGGAGGCTGCCGCGGACCGGGTCCGGGACGGTCTCGAAGCCCTTGCCGGTCTCGCGCAGAACGCTGAAGCGCAGCGACCGGGTGTCGCGTACGCAGCTGTGCAGGGGCTGCACGGTCGCGACGTGCTCCTCGCTGTTGACCCAGGCGAGGAAGGGCGGGGCGCTCTCCCACTCGCTGGTGATCAGCCACTGCGAGGGGTTCTCGATGGACTGGCACAGCTGGTCGCTGATGTGGCCGGGGACGGAGGCGATCTGGTTGCGCATGTGCTCGTACGCCTCCAGGAACTGGTTCTGCGCGCCCTCGTACAGGTCCAGCAGCAGCACGACGCGCAGCCTGGATCCGTCGAAGGCGGACTGTGAGATCCGTTCCGAAAGGGTGGTGGTCATCTGGCGAACTCCTTCGACGCGGTGAGGCGGGGACGCTGGGAGAGCCGGCCGGAGCTGTGGAGCCGTCGGCTGCCGAGGGGGATCGGTACGGGGAGCCCCGGCGATCACGCACGGCCCGCCCGGACCGAGGGCGTCGTCTCCGTGACCGATCGTGAAACGCTGGTCCGCCCGACGCGAGATTTATGAACCGTTCAGGTGAGCGGGCTCCCGAAGCGCTCCTGCCCGGCCCCCGGCCGGGCATGGACAGTGCATCTGTACGGCGTCGGAGCTGGAGCAACTGATGAACGAGAACGTCGACCTCCATGTACCCGTCCTCATCGTGGGCGGCTCGCTGGTGGGCCTGTCCGCGTCACTTTTCCTCGGTCGGCTCGGCGTCGAGCACCTGCTGGTCGAGAAGCACGCCGCGACCTCGACGCATCCGCGCGGCCGGGGCAACAACGTCCGGACGATGGAGGTGTTCCGCCGTGCGGGTGTCGAGCGGGAGATCCGGGCGGCCGCCTCGGTGCTCGCGGACAACCACGGCATCCTCCAGGCCGGCTCGCTGACCGGCGACGATCAGGAGTGGCTGTTCAAGGAGATCGACCCGGGCGGGGCGATCGCCCGGTTCAGCCCGACGGGCTGGTGCCTGTGCAGCCAGAACGACCTGGAGCCCGTGCTGCTGGACCGGGCCCGGGAGCAGGGCGGCGACCTGCGGTTCTCGACCGAGATGATGTCGTTCGACCCGGACGCCTCCGGTGTCACCGCCACCCTGAAGAACCGGGAGACCGGTGAGCACACGACCGTGCGGGCGGACTACCTGATCGCCGCGGACGGGCCGCGCAGCCCGGTCCGCGAGCAGCTGGGCATCGGCCGTTCGGGTGCGGGCGACCTGTTCCACAACGTGAGCATCACCTTCCGGTCGCGCGGGCTGGCCGAGGTGCTGGGCGACCGGCGCTTCATCGTCTGTTACCTGACCAACCCGCAGGCGGAGGGTGCTCTGCTGCCGGTGGACAACGAGCGGGAGTGGGTGTTCCACGCCCCGTGGCAGCCGGGCCGGGGTGAGACGCTGGAGGACTTCACGGACGAGCGGTGCGCCCTCCACATCCGTACCGCCGTCGGCGCGCCGGACATCGACGTGGAGATCACGGGCAAGGCGCCGTGGCACGCGGCGGAGCGGGTGGCCGAGCGGTACGCGCGGGACCGGGTGTTCCTGGCCGGTGACTCGGCGCACGAGATGTCGCCGACCGGGGCGTTCGGCTCCAACACGGGCATCCAGGACGCGCACAACCTGGCGTGGAAGCTGGCGGCGGTGCTGCGGGGCGAGGCGGGCCGGGGCCTGCTGGACACGTACGGGCAGGAGCGGCTGCCGGTGGCACGGGCTACGAGCGAGCGCGCGTCGGCGCGGTCCGGTGAGCACAGCCACCCCGGTTACGCACCGCCGCCCTCGGTGGGCGGCGGCAAGCGGGGCGGGATGCTGAACGTGGCACTGGGCTACCGCTATACGGCGGGCGCGGTGCTGGGTGTGGCGCCGGACGCGCCGGTGGTCCCGGAGGGGGTGCGGCTGACGGGCGAACCGGGCAGCCGGGCGCCCCACCTGTGGGTGCGCAGGGACGGGGAGCGGATCTCGGCCCTCGATCTGTACGAGCGTTCGTTCGTGCTGCTCACGGACAGCACGGACACGGTGTGGCGGCGGGCCGCGGCCGAGGTCGCCGACCGGCTGGGGGTGCGGCTCGACGCGTTCGGCATCGGTGCGGGCGGTGATCTGGAGCCGGAGGACGGGGCGGACTGGGCCGAGGCGCACGGGACGCACCGGGACGGTGCGGTCCTGGTGCGCCCCGACGGCTTCGTCGCCTGGCGTACGGAGTCGGGCGTCGAGGACGCCGAGGCGACGCTGCGCGAGGTCATGGTGACGCTGCTGCACCGCGACTGACACAGCGTCAGTTCATGGATCAGATACCGAACGACCGGAGGGCTGCCAGGAATTCCTCCGGTCGTTCGGTGTGTACGAGATGGCCCGCGTCGATGGTGACGTGTTCGGCGCCGGGAATGCGCCGGGCCATCCAGGCCAGGTCCTCCTGATCGATCCGGCTGCTCGGGCCACCGCCGATGATCAGGGTGGGGGCGGTGATGTCACCGAGGAGTTCGGGCCCGGCCGGGTCCGGGTCGTTGAGCTGGGCGTCGATCGCCGGCACGAGGGGCCAGTCGAAGTCCAGCTCTCCGGCGGGCCGTTCGGGTGCGGGGCGCGGCGGGTCCAGCGGGAAGGGCGGCGGCGCCTCCTCGATGACGAGGCGGCCGATGAGCCCGGGGTGCCGCTCGGCGAGCAGGTAGGCGGCGGCACCGCCCATGGAATGTCCGACGACGGTGGCACCGGCGAGGTTGCGGGCCTCCAGGAAGCCGTGCAGGTCGTCGCGGAACAGCTCGAAGGAGTAGCGGCCGGGCCAGTCGCTGAGCCCGTGGCCGCGGAAGTCGAAGGCGTACACCCGGTGCGTGGCGGCGAGTCCGGCGGCGATGTGGGCCCAGTCGCCGCTGTTCCCGCACCGGCCGTGGGCCAGGACCACCGGCGGCGCGGCCGGGTCGCCCCAGACCCGGTGGGCGAGCCG
Organism: Streptomyces sp. col6; assembly: GCF_008042035.1. GTDB lineage: Bacteria > Actinomycetota > Actinomycetes > Streptomycetales > Streptomycetaceae > Streptomyces. Next base: position 96,847 of record NZ_RDBL01000008.1, on the reverse strand, counting down.
TATCCCGCCGGCCCGGACGCTGTGCACCTCGGGGTCGAGGAACGCCTCGACGGTACGGGCGAACGCCCCCGCGTCGTCGGTCCACGGGAAGTGCGCGGCGCCGCGCTGTACCGCGAACTCCGCGTGCGGGAAGAGCGCGGCCAGTTCGGCGGCCCGGTCGGGCGTGGTGACGGTGTCGTACTCACCGGCCAGCACGAGGACCGGGGCCTCCAGGGCGCGCAGGGCCGGGACGGTCTCGGCCGGGTCGAAGGCGCCTTCCGCGGCGTACTCCGCCGCGGCCTCGGCGTTGATCTGCGCCGACGAGCCGGCGGCGTGCTCCTGTGCGGCGGCGTCCCAGCGTGCGTACAGGAACGGCCGCGTCCTGGCGCGCAGTTCGCCGGTCATCCGGCCGGCCCAGATCTCCTCCAGGGCGGCGAGCGCGTCCTCGTACCAGGGTTCCGAGCAGCGCAGCGCGGCCGCCTCGCGGGCCTCGGGCACGGCGACGGGGATTCCGGTGGCCCCGGTGGTGGGGGCGACGAGGACCAGGTTGCGCAGCCGCTCCGGGTGGCGGGCGGCGTAGAGCGCGGCGAGGTCGCCGGCCGCGGAGTGGGCGAGGAGATCGACGCGCTCCAGGCCGAGGTGGGCGCGCAGGGCCTCGACGTCCTCGGCCTGCCGGTCGCAGCGGTAGGTGGCGGGGTCGTCGGGGGCGGCGGAGTCGCCCGTGCCGCGCAGGTCGAGAAGGACCAGCTGCCGGTGGGCGGCCAGTCCGCCGAGGGTGCCGAAATAGGTACTCGCCCGCATGGGTCCGCCCGGCAGGCAGATCAGCGGTGTCCCCTCCCCCACGAGGTGATAGGCGAGCTCGGTTCCGTCGTACGTATGGAAGGTCGGCATGCCCCCATCCAAACAGGGCCGTCCGGGTGACGCAGCCGTGTTCGGTACGGGCGTATCCGGGTCGGAGGGCGATGTGCGTCACGCCTCTTGCCAGGCGGTGCAAGATCCTGAATTACTGCTCCGGAAGGAGTCGACCGAATGATCGGTCGTCCGCACGGCGCGTACGGCACGAGGGAGGCCCGCATGACGGCTCTGCTGGATGCGGCGGAACGGATGAGCCGCGACGAGCTGGCTGCGCTCCAGCTGGACCGGCTGCGGGCCACGCTGCGCCACGCGTACGAGAACGTGGCGCACTACCGGGCGGCATTCGACCGGGCGGGGCTGAAGCCGGAGGACTGCCGTTCGCTTGCCGATCTGGCCCGGTTCCCGTTCACCACCAAGGCGGACCTGCGGGACAACTACCCGTTCGGGATGTTCGCGGTGCCCGAGGAGCGGGTCCGCCGTATCCACGCCTCCAGCGGGACGACGGGCCGCCCGACCGTCGTCGGCTACACGGAGAAGGACCTGGAAACGTGGGCCGACGTGGTGGCACGCTCCATCCGAGCGGCGGGCGGGCGGCCGGGGCAGAAGATCCATGTGGCGTACGGCTACGGGCTGTTCACCGGCGGCCTCGGCGCACATTACGGGGCGGAACGGCTCGGCTGCACGGTGATCCCCGCGTCGGGCGGCATGACGGCCCGCCAGGTGCAGCTGATCCAGGACTTCCGGCCCGACATCATCATGGTGACGCCCTCGTACATGCTGACGATCCTCGACGAGTTCGAGCGGCAGGGCGTCGATCCGCGTACGACCTCGCTGAAGGCGGGAATCTTCGGTGCCGAGCCGTGGACGCAGGAGATGCGGCGCGAGATCGAGGAGCGGTTCGCGATCGACGCGGTCGACATCTACGGCCTGTCCGAGGTGATGGGGCCGGGTGTGGCGCAGGAGTGCGTGGAGACGAAGGACGGGCTGCACATCTGGGAGGACCACTTCTATCCGGAGGTGGTCGACCCGTTCACCGGCGAGGTGCTGCCCGACGGGGAGCAGGGGGAGCTGGTGTTCACCTCGCTGACCAAGGAGGCCATGCCGGTGATCCGCTACCGGACACGGGACCTGACCCGGCTGCTGCCCGGGACGGCCCGGGTGTTCCGGCGCATGGAGAAGGTCACCGGGCGCAGTGACGATCTGGTGATCCTGCGCGGGGTCAACCTCTTCCCGACGCAGATCGAGGAGATCGTGCTCCGTACTCCGGGGGTGTCGCCGCACTTCCAGCTGCGGCTGACGCGCGAGGGCCGGCTCGATGTGCTGACGGTACGGGCGGAGGCCCGGCCGGGGGCCACGCCGGAGCAGCGGGCGGCGGCCGCCGCCTCCGTGGCGGCGGCGGTCAAGGACGGGATCGGGGTGTCGGTCGGTGTGGAGATCCTCGATCCGGAGACGCTGGAGCGGTCGGTGGGCAAGTTCCGGCGGATCGTGGACGAGCGTCCCTGACTGCCCTGCTGGCCAGTGGGGTTGCTGTGACACGATGAGCCGGAACGACCGTCGTCCGCGGGGGGACTCGCGTTCTTCCGCCGAGTGATTGGGGATCACACATGACGGCAGACCGGACCGGCACACCGGTCGACACCAGCAGGCCGCACCCGGCACGCGTCTACGACTACCTGCTCGGCGGCAAGGACCACTACCCCGTCGACCAGGCACTCGGCGAGCAGATGCCGGACCTGGCCAAGACGGGCGTCGCGCAGAACCGGGCCTTCATGCACCGGGCGGCCGACTGGGCCGCGCGGGAGGGCATCGACCAGTTCCTCGACATCGGGACGGGCATTCCGACGCGGCCGAACCTGCACCAGATCGTCCAGGAGGTCGATCCGTCGGCCCGGATCGTCTACACGGACAACGACCCGATCGTCCTGCGGCACGCGGAGGCGCTGCTCGTCAGCAGCCCGGAGGGCGCCACCGAGTACCTCCAGGCCGATGTGCGCGAGCCGGAGAAGATCCTCGCCCACGCCCGTACGGTGCTGGACTTCGACCGGCCCGTGGCGCTCTCGATGATCGCCCTGATGCACTTCCTGGCCGACGAGGACGACCCCTACGGGATCACGCGCACACTGCTCGGCGCGCTGCCCGCCGGCAGTTGCCTGGTGCTCTCGCACTTCACCAAGGACTTCCTGTCGGCCGAGCAGGACAAGACCGACGAGTACCGGGCGAGCGGCATCACGCTGCGGCCCCGTTCGCGTGTGGAGGTGTCGCGGTTCTTCGACGGGCTCGACCTGGTCGGACCGGGCGTGGTGACCGCTCCGCAGTGGCACTGCGGCACGCCCGCGCCGGAGCGCCGGGAGACCACCGACAGCTTCCATGTGGGGGTCGGCCGCGTCCGCGCGTAGGGGGTCTCAGGCGAGACGGTCGCGCAGCTCGCGCTTGAGGATCTTCCCGCTGGCGTTGCGCGGGAGGGCGTCCACGAACACGATCCGCTTCGGTGCCTTGAAGGGGGCGAGCCGTTCGCGGGCGTGCGCGATCAGTTCCTCCTCGCCCGCCTCGCCCTTCAGGACGACCACGGCGGTGACCGCCTCGATCCAGCGTGCGTCGGGCAGCCCCACGACGGCCGTCTCGGCGACGGCGGGGTGGGTGTAGAGGGCGTCCTCGACCTGCCGGGAGGCGATGAGTACCCCGCCGGAGTTAATGACGTCCTTCACCCGGTCGACGACCGTGAAGTAGCCCTCCGCATCCCTGACGGCGAGGTCTCCGGAGTGGAACCAGCCGTCCCGGAACGCCTCCGCGCTCTCCTCCGGCCTGTCCCAGTAGCCGGCGCACAGCTGGGGTGAGCGGTAGACCACCTCGCCCGCGGTGCCGTCGGGGACGTCCTTGCCGTTCTCGTCGACCACCTTCGCCTCGACGAAGAGGACGGGCTTTCCGCACGAGTCCATCCGGCCCTCGTGCTCGTCCGGTCCCAGCACGGTGGCCAGCGGGCCGATCTCGCTCTGCCCGAAGCAGTTGTAGAAGGCCAGGGCGGGCAGCCGGTCGCGCAGGCGTTCCAGCACGGGGACGGGCATGATCGACGCCCCGTAGTAGGCCTTGCGCAGTCCGCCGAGGTCGCGGGTGGCGAACTCGGGGTGGTTGGCGAGGCCGATCCAGACGGTGGGCGGGGCGAAGAGACTGTCGGCCTGCCCGGACTCGACCAGGTCGAAGACCCGGACCGCGTCCGGTGCGTCGAGCACCGTGTTCTCGGCGCCCACCGCGAGGTAGGGCAGCAGGAACACATGCATCTGCGCCGAGTGGTAGAGCGGCAGCGCGTGGACGGGCCGGTCGCCGGCGCGCAGGTCGAGCGCGGTGATCGCGCTGACGTACTCGTGGACCAGGGCACCGTTCGTCATCATGGCGCCCTTGGGGAGCGCGGTGGTCCCGGAGGTGTAGAGCAGCTGGACCAGGTCGTCGGCGGCCGGTTCGCGCGCGGGCGTGAACGGGCGCGGCGTGCTCAGTCCGGCCAGCAGCGAGCTCTCGTCGTCGCGCAGCGCCCGTACGGGGAAGCCCTCGGGGACGCGGTCGGTGAGGCCCGGGTCGGTGAGGACCAGGGAGCTCCCGGACTGGCGCAGGATGTACGCCAGGTCGTCCCCGGTGAGGTTCTGGTTGACCGGCACATGGACGAGCCCGGCGCGGGCGCAGGCGAGGAAGGCGATGAGATACGCGTCGGAGTTGTGCGCGTAGGCGGCGACCCGGTCCCCCGGGTTCAGCGCGTGGTCCCCGGTGAGGGCGGCGGCCGCGGTGGTGACGGCCTCGTCGAGCTCGCGGTAGGTCCAGGCACGGCCGGCGTAGCGCAGGGCGGTGCGTTCGGGGGTGCGCCGTGCGCTGCGGGTCAGGACACTGTCGACTGTGCTGCTGCGTACACCGGTCATGGCGTGATCCTGTGCGGCCGGGGGCCGGTGGTCAAGGGTCCGGATCCCGCCCGGCGCTGTTGACAGGGGTGGGGGCGTGCTGGCTGAGTTGCCCGCGGTATCTGGAACTCCTGAGCAACCGGCTTTTGTAACCGCAGAGTTGGGAGGACCGTTTCCCTTGTGGAACCGTCTGAGGATTCTCGCCGTGTCCGGCCTCGCCCTGTTCACCGTGTCGGCCTCGCTGCCACCGGCCTCGGCGCACGCCCCGCGCACCCACCATCCGTCGGGCGGCGGTCTGTCCGCCGTGATCCGCTACACCGAGTACGGCATTCCACACATCGTGGGCAAGGACTACTCGGACCTGGGCTTCGGCAACGGCTGGGCGCAGGCCGCCGACCAGGTATGCGTGCTCGCCGACGGCTTCGTGACGCTGCGCGGTGAGCGCTCCCGCTGGTTCGGCCCGGACGCGGCGCCCGACGGCTCGCTGTCCTCGGCGTCCAAGAACCTGGCCAGCGACCTGTATTTCCGCGGGGTGCGCGACAACCGCACGGTGGAGAAGCTGCTGAGGACGCCCGCGCCGGCGGGCCCGAGCCGTGCGGTGAAGGAGCTGCAACGGGGGTGGGCGGCCGGGTACAACGCCTGGCTGGCGCAGAACCGGATCACCGATCCGGCCTGCCGGGGCGCCCGCTGGGTGCGCCCGGTGACCGCGGTCGACGTCGCGGCACGCTCGTACGCGCTCTCGGTGCTCGGCGGCCAGGGGCGGGCCGTCGACGGGATCACGGCCGCGCAGCCGCCCGCCGGCGCGCCGGACCCCGCTCCCCCGTCGCCGTCGGGTGCGGCGAGGGCCGCGGAACGGCTGCTGTCGGCGCGGGACGCGGACATGGGTTCCAACGCCGTGGCCTTCAGCGGCGGGACGACGGCGAACGGGCGCGGGCTGCTGCTCGGCAACCCGCACTATCCGTGGGAGGGCGGGCGGCGGTTCTGGCAGTCGCAGCAGACCATCCCCGGCAAGCTCGACGTGGCGGGCGGTTCGCTGCTCGGTTCGGCGACGGTTTCGATCGGGCACAACGCGCACCTCGCGTGGAGCCACACCGTGGCCACCGGGGTCACGCTGGATCTGCGGCAGCTCACGCTCGCTCCGGACGACCCGACCGTGTACCTGGTGGACGGCAGGCGGCACCGGATGACGGCGCGGTCGGTCTCCGTCCCGGTGGCGGGTGGAGGCACGGTGGCGCGTACGCAGTGGTGGACCCGGTACGGCCCGGTCGTCACCTCGCTCGGCGCGGGCCTGCCGCTGCCCTGGACGGGGACGACCGCGTACGCGCTGGACGATCCGAACGCGGCCAATCTGCGCTCGGGCGACACCGCTCTCGGGTTCAGCACGGCCCGCACCACGGCCGGGGTGAAGGAGGCGCTGCGGCGGACCCAGGGCCTGCCGTGGGTGAACACGATCGCGGCGGACTCCTCGGGCCACACGTTCTTCTCGCAGGCGCAGGTGCTGCCGAGGGTCACGGACGAGCTGGCGGAGCGCTGCTCGACGCCGCTGGGGCGGGCGACGTTCCCGGCGTCGGGCCTGGCGGTGCTGGACGGTTCACGCGGCGACTGCGCCACGGGCTCGGACCCGGACGCGGTGCAGCCCGGCATTTTCGGTCCCGGCCGGATGCCGGTCCTGGAGAACGTGCCGTACGTCGAGAACTCCAACGACAGCGCCTGGCTGGCGAACGCCTCGGCGCCGCTCACCGGCTACGGGCGGATCTTCGGTACGGTCGCCACGCCGCGCTCGGTCCGTACGCGCGGCGCGCTCCAGGACGTGTCCGCGATGGCGCGGGGCGGCGGACTGACCGTGGCGAGTCTCCAGCACCAGCAGTTCGCGAACCGGGTGCCGGCCGGAGAACTGGCCGCGCCCGCCGTGGCCGAGGCGTGTGCGGCGCTGCCCGGCGGGACGGTGGCCGGGAGCGACGGCAGGGACGTCGATGTATCGGCCGCGTGCCCGGTGCTGCGCGCCTGGGACCGCACGGCCACCACGACGAGCCGGGGCGCGCTGCTCTTCGACCGGTTCTGGCGCCGGGCCGAGGCGGTGCCGGCCGGCCGGCTGTGGAAGGTGCCCTTCTCCCCCGCCGATCCCGTCAACACGCCGAACACGCTCGACGCATCGGCCCCGGGGGTCCTCGCGGCGCTCGCGGACGCGGTGAGCGAACTGCGGGGCGCGGGGGTCGCGCTGGACGCGCCGCTGGGCGAGCACCAGTGGGTGCGGCGGGGTTCGCAACGCATTGCGCTGAGCGGGGGGACGGAGGCGCTGGGCGTCTGGAACAAGACCGAAGGCGTGTGGGACGCGTCGGCGGGCGCGTACACGGACGTGTCGACCGGGTCCAGCTACATCCAGGCGGTCGGCTGGGACGGCGGCCCCTGTCCGGTGGCGCGCACGCTGCTCACGTACTCCCAGTCGTCGAATCCGGACTCGCCGCACTTCAGCGACCAGACGGAGCTGTTCTCGCGCGGGCGCTGGGTGACCTCACGGTTCTGCGAGAAGGACATCCTGCGGTCTCCCGCGCTGCGAGTGGTCCGGGTGCACGAGGGACGGGGGCGCTCGCACCACTGACACCACAACAGTTTCTGATAGAACATCAGATTCTTTGTGGTTCACGCCCCTACGGGACGACGGGTCCTGACAGTACTCTCTCTGCTCGGCAGGAAGTTTCATGCTCGGACGGGATTTCGAAAGTTACTTTCAGGCAGTGGGAAGGGGCAGTGCATGACGCAGGACACGGCGGGCGGGGGTATCAGCCGGCGGAGGGTCGGCGGTGGGATGCTGGCCCTGGGCGGAGCACTCGCCCTGGCGCCCATCCCGTTCGCGGGCACGGCGTCCGCCACGGAGTCGGGGACGGAGTCGTCGGGGATGCACGCGGGCCGGGGTGCGAAGCCGACGCTGCGGCGCGGTCCGGCCTCCCGTGCCGGACTGCTGCAGGCACCGCTCGACCAGCTGGTCACCGAGGCGGAGCGCTACCTGGCGGCGTCGCCGAAACACCCCTGGTACGCGGGCGCGGTGCTGCTCGCGGGCCGGGGCGGGACGGTGGCGCTGCACCGGCCGATCGGCAAGGCGGTGCGCTACTCGGCGTACGACGAGACCACCGACACCGGGGTGGAGTTCCCCGCGGACCAGCAGATCGCGATGGCCGAGGACACGGTCTTCGACCTGGCCTCCGTCTCCAAGCTGTTCACCTCGATCCTGGCCGTGCAGCAGATCGAGCGCGGCACTCTGGAGCTGGAGGCCACGGTCGCCTCGTACCTTCCGGAGTTCGCCGGCGGCGGCAAGCAGGACATCACGATCCGTCAGCTGCTCACGCACACCTCGGGGTTCACCGCCTGGATCCCGCTCTACAGCGCGCCGACCCGGGAAGGGAAGCTGGAGCTGCTGTGGAAGGAGGTGCCGGCCAACACGCCCGGCACGGTCTACCTCTACTCCGACCTCAACCTGATCTCGCTCCAGCTGGTCCTGGAGAAGCTGACCGGCCGGACCCTGGACGTCCTGCTGCGCGAGCGGATCACCGGCCCGCTCGGAATGCACCGCACCCGCTACAACCCGCCCGCCTCCTGGAAGCCGAAGATCGCCGCGACCGAGGATGCCCGGCTCCCCTGGTCCGGCCTGGACCGCGGCCTGGTCTGGGGCGAGGTGCACGACGAGAACGCGTACAGCCTGGACGGCGTCGCCGGGCACGCCGGAGTGTTCTCCTGCGCCTGGGACCTCGCGGTCCTCGCGCGCACCCTGCTCAACGGCGGGGTCTACGGGCGCGCGCGCATCCTCTCGGAGGACTCGGTCGACCTGCTGTTCACCGACTTCAACACGGCGTTCCCCGGGGACGCGCACGGCCTCGGCTTCGAGCTCTACCAGCACTGGTACATGGGGGCCATGGCCACACCCCGTACGGCGGGCCACACCGGCTTCACCGGCACCAGCCTGGTCCTGGACCCGACCACCGACTCGTTCCTGATCGTGCTGGGCAACTCGGTGCATCCGGTACGGAGCTGGCGCTCCGGCAGCGCGCCGCGCGTCGCCACCGCCAACCAGATGGCGCGGGCGGTCGCGGTCCGGCCGGCCCGGGGCCGTACGGCGTGGTTCTCCGGGATGGCGAGCGCCACCACGGCCACCCTGGCGCTGCCGCCGCTGCCGCTCACCTCCTCGCGCGCCCGGCTGAGCTGTGCGCTGTGGTGGGACACCGAGCCGGCCTCCGACTTCCTTCACCTGGAGGCCTCGACGGACGCAGGCGCCACCTGGCAGCCGGTCCCGTTCACCACCACCCCGACGGGACAAGGCCCGCGCCCGCAGCCCGAGCCGCACCCGGACGGCTCGCTCTCCGGCTGGTCGGGCCGGGTCTGGCACCGCCTCGACGCGGACCTCGCGCCGTGGCGCGGCACCGGGACCGTGCTGCGGTGGCGGTACACGACGGACCAGCTGTACGTGGGCCGCGGGGTGTACGTGGACGCCGTCCGGGTCGAGGACGGCGGCCGTACGGTCTTCGACGAGAGCCGGCCGGGTGACGCCCGGCTCATCACGGCCGAGGGGTGGGCCGCGTCGGCGGACTGACCGTCGCCCCCGCGAAGAACCCGTCGCGGGGACCGGAACGCACGCGTCCCGGTCTCCGTGATGGGTAGGATCACGCCGCACGCCGAGCGGGCGGTCCGAGCCGCGCCGCGTACGGCTCGGAACCGAACCATCGAGGGTGCACGGCATGAGTACATACGGCAACGGTCCATGGGGACCGCCCGGCGGACCCGGCCCCGGACAGCCGGGTCCAGGTCCTCAGCCCACTCCGGGGCCCGGCCCGTACCCGTATCCGTACCCCACCGGTCCCGGCGCCGGGCCCTACCCCCCGGCCGGATCCGTGCCGCCGCAGGGCCCGTACCCGCCGCAGCCGTACGGCCCGCAGCCGCCGGTCCCGCAGCCGCCCCGGCCGCCGCTGTCGCGCGGACAGCGGATCCTCAAGTGCGTCTACAACCCGTTCTACGCGGCTCAGCGCGCCTTCCGCCCCTCGCGTCCGGACACCGTCGAGGATCTGACGGTGCGCAAGCTCCAGAACTGGCGGACCGGGCTCGGCATCGTCGCCTGGCTCGTCCTGGTGATGTCGTACAAGCCGGTCGACAGCGCCAAGGGTGTCGGGGCGGTGGCGGACGACAAGTTCGGCGACAGCTGGATCAGCACGCTCGTCCTGGTGTGCGCCTTCCCGTTCGTGATCGCCGCGTTCGCGTTCGCCGCGCGGGGCAGTCTGCGCGGGCTCTACCTGCGCAGATCCCTCAAGTCCTTCGGGGCGGTGGCGGCGCTGATGGGGTCGATGGCCACGTTCCCCCTCGCCATGGCGCCCGACGCGGCGACCACCGCCTTCCGCGACGCCGTCGGAACCCCCGGCAAGGTCGTGATCATCACGCTCTGCGCGTGGTCGACGGGCTTCGCGCTGTACGGAATCTGGCTCTGCCTCGCGCATGTGTTCCGCACGGCCGACATCCACGAGGTGCTGCCGCCGGTCCTCGCCACGCTGCTGGTCTGGGTGATGGCCGCCCTCGCCATGTTCAACAACGAGAACGCGGAGGTCCCCGCCCTGGCCCGGATCGCCTTCCTGCTCGGCGGTCCGGTGTCGGTGACGGTGCTGTCGTGCTGGGAGCTGTACCGGCTGGGCAAGTACCACGACATGAGCGTGCGCCAGGCGCTGGGGCGCTAGGGCGCTGGGGCGCTGGGGCGCGTCCGTAGCGACCCCGGGGTCACCGGCCCAGTGCCGCCATCGCCGCGTTGTGGCCGGGGACCCCGCTCACCCCGCCGCCGCGCACCGCGCCCGCCCCGCACAGCAGGACGTTGGGGTACGCGGTCTCCACGCCCCAGCGGCCGGTGGTCTCCGTGGCGTAGGGGAAGGCGAGGTCGCGGTGGAAGATGTGGCCGCCGGGCAGGCGCAGGTCGCGTTCCAGGTCGAGCGGGGTCTTCGCCTCGATGCACGGTTCGCCGTTCGCGTCGAGCGCCAGGCAGTCGGCCAGCGGCTCCTCCAGATGCGCGTCGAGCTCGGTGAGGGTGGCCCGGAGCAGGGTGGCGCGGGCGGTGTCGTTGTCGTCGGCGAAGAGGCGGGCCGGGGTGTGCAGGCCGAAGAGCGTCAGGGTCTGGTAACCCCGGGCGGCGAGGTCCGGGCCGAGGATCGAGGGGTCCGTCAGGGAGTGGCAGTAGATCTCCGACGGCGGCGCTGCGGGCAGCCGGCCGGCCGACGCGTCCCGGTGGGCGGCGGCCAACTGCCCGTACCCCTCCGCGATGTGGAACGTACCGGCGAACGCCTCGCGCGGGTCGACGGACCGGTCGCGGAGCCGGGGCAGCCGGGTGAGCAGCATGTTCACCTTGAGCTGGGCGCCCTCGGCGGGCGCCGGCGGCTCGTCCCCGAGGAGGGCGGCGAGTGCCTGCGGGGAGGCGTTGACCAGGACCCGGTGGGCGCCGACGGTGTGTTCGCCGTCGTCCGTGCGTACGGTCAGCTCGGCGCGCGTCCCGTCGGTGTCGATCCGCAGCGCCTCGTGGCCGGTACGGATCTGTGCGCCGGCGGCCAGGGCTGCCCCGGCGAGGGCGTCGGTGAGCGCGCCCATGCCGCCGACCGGGACGTCCCAGTCGCCGGTGCCGCCGCCGATCACGTGGTAGAGGAAGCAGCGGTTCTGGAGGAGTGAGGCGTCGTGGGCGTCGGCGAACGTGCCGATCAGCGCGTCGGTGAGGACGACGCCGCGCACGAGGTCGTCCGCGAAGTGCTCCTCGACGGCGACGCCGATGGGCTCCTCGAACAGCATGCGCCAGGCGTCCGCGTCGCCGATCCGCTCCCGCAGCGCCTCACGGGCGGGCAGCGGTTCGGTCAGGGTCGGGAAGACATCGCGGGCGACCCGCCCGGTCATCGCGTAGAAGCGCTGCCACGCCTCGTACTCGCGGTCCGAGCCGGTGAGTGCGGCGAAGGAGTCGCGGGTTCCGTCGCCGCCGACGAGGAGGCCGGTGGGCCGTCCGTCGCGGACGGCGGGGGTGTACGAGGAGACGGTCCGCTTGCGTACGGCGAAGTCCAGTCCGAGGTCGCGGACGATCTTCCGCGGGAGCAGCGAGACGAGGTAGGAGTAGCGGGAGAGCCGGGCGTCGACACCGGCGAAGGGACGGGTCGAGACGGCCGCCCCCCCGGTGGCCGCGAGCCGTTCCAGGACCAGCACCCGCTGTCCGGCACGGGCCAGATAGGCCGCCGCGACCAGGCCGTTGTGGCCGCCGCCCACGATCACCGCGTCAAAGCTCTCCCGTACCGTCATGCCCCTTGGTAACACGCCACGGGCGGCCGGGCCAGGGCGTGTGACGGGTCAGAGCCGCGGCCCGCCGACCCGCTGCCGCAGCGCGGCCACCTCGCGGTAGAGGTCGGCGGCCTCACGGGTGCGGCCCAGCTGTTCGAGGCAGTGGGCCTCGTCGTCGCGGCCGGCGAGCGTGTCGGGGTGGCCGGCCCCCAGCAGCCGGGCGCGTGCCTCGGCGACCTGCCGGTAGACGGTGAGCGCGTCGGTCCAGCGGCCCAGCCAGCCAAGGGCGACGGCGACCTCGCGGCGGCTGACGAGGGTGTCGGGGTGGTCGGGGCCGAGGACGTGTTCACGGGCGGCGCACACGGCCTGCGCCTCCGCCAGGGCCTCGTCCCAGCGGGCCAGCCGCCCGAGGTTGACGCCCAGTCCGTGGCGGGCGCGCAGGGTCTCCGGGTCGGCCGGCCCGTTGACCCGGCTGCGGTCGGCGACGAGCGCGCCGTACAGTTCCAGCGCGTCGGCGCTGCGGCCGAGCCGTCCCAGGCTGATGCCGACCTCGTAGCGGGTGGCGAGGGTGTCCGGGTGGTCGGAGCCGAGCAGCCGGGTCCGCGCCTCGGCGACCTGCCGGTAGGTGTGCAGCGCCTCGGTCCACCGGCCGAGCCGGCCCAGCGCGTAACCGACCTCGTAGAGCGTGACGAGGGTGTCGGGGTGATCGGCCCCCAGCACCCGGGCGCGGGCCGAGGCCACGTCGCGGGCCATGCGGTAGGAGTCCTCCAGGTGTCCCAGCCTGCTCAGGCTGAAGGCCAGGTTGTGGCGGCAGCGCAGGGTGTCGGGGTGGTCCGGGCCCGCCGCGCGCTCCCATGACACCAGCACGGCGGCGTGGAGTTCGTGGGCCTCGGCGTGCCGGCCGAGGCGGCCGAGCGCGTACGCCATCTGCTGCCGGGCTGCGAGGGTTTCGGCGTGGTCGGGGCCCAGGACGCGGGCGCGGTCGTCGGCGAGGCGGCCGAACTCGCGCAGCGCGCGCTCGGCCCGGCCCTTGCGGCCGGGGCCCGCGCCCGGGATCTCGTGGGCGGGGGCGGGGCCCGGTGCGGGAGCCTGTCCGGCACCGGTGGTCCAGGTGCGGGTCAGGCCCGCCGAGTGGTCGGGCGGCGTCAACGGGGTCACCGCGCCCGTCGCCTTGGGGCCGCCGGTTACCGTGCGGGCCCAGTCGGGCAACGGCGGCGCGGGGGCGGGCGTCCGACCGGACAGGGCGACCGGGACGGGCGGGGCGAGCGGCACCTCACCGGTCGGCTCGATGAAGGGCTGCTCCCCGGTGCGGCCGACGGCGATGCGGCGGCGCAGGTCGTGGGCGTCGGACGGGCGCTCCTCCGGGGTCTTGGCGAGCAGGTCCAGGACGACCCGGTCGAAGAACCCGGGCAGTTCGGCGCGGTGGGAGCGCAAGGGCTCGGGCGGGGTGTCGCGGTGGCCGACGAGGATGCCCCAGGAGTCCGCCATGTCGAAGGGCGGGGCGCCGGTCGCGATCTCGTACAGCACACAGCCCAGCGAGTAGAGGTCGCTGCGGTGGTCGACCTGGCCGCCGCTGATCTGCTCCGGCGACATGTAGTGCGGGGTGCCCATGGCGACGCCGACGCCGGTGAGCCGGGAGGTGACGGGGATGCCGTGGCCGGGCCTGGCGATGCCGAAGTCGCAGATCTTCACCGTTCCGTCGGACAGCCGCATGATGTTGGCGGGCTTGAGGTCGCGGTGGACGATGCCCTGTTGATGGGTGTAGCCGAGGGCGTCGGCGACCTGTTCGGCGATGTCGACGATGTCGTCCACCGGCAGCGGGTGCTGCTCGTTGTCCTCCAGGAGCTGGCTGAGGTTGCGGCCGTCCAGCAGTTCCATCACGAGGTAGAGCACGCCCTCGTACTCGCCGAAGTCGTGCACGACGGTGACGCCCCGGTGCTGGAGGGCGGCGGCGACCCTGGCCTCGCGGCGGAAGCGTTCGCGGACGATGCGGGTGTAGTCGTCGTCCTGCTGCGCGCTCATGGGCTTGAGGCATTTGACGGCGACCTGGCGGCCCAGCGATTCGTCACGGGCGCGCCAGACCTCGCCCATGCCGCCGCGCCCGATCAGGTCGAGCAGCCGGTACCGGCTCTGGATCAGCCTGGTTTCCGCCATCCCTGTTGCCGCCCCCGTCGTTCCGCCTGCTGCCGCCGCGCCCTCCCCGGCCCGTCCAGTATGGCTGCCTGCCTCTTCAGTGTGTACGGGGTGGGGCGGCTGCCGGGTCCCAGGCGCGCCATCGCGTTCATGATGTGACCTGGCGGAAGCCGCCAGCGCAGCCGCGCGGGAACGGCGCGCAGGAGTGCCCCGGTGGTACGCAGCCGCCGGTCGACGGCGGCGGGCGACGGCGCCGTCCTGCCGTACAGCTCGTGGGCGAACGGCGGCAGCGACTGGTAGGCGAGGGCGGCCACATGCCGCCACAGCAGGGCGCGCGCCGGTACGAGGAGGGGCGGTACGGGTGGCCGGCGCAGGAAGTCGTCGACGTCCCTCGCCTCCGGGGTCCCGGCGAGCTGCGGCCGTACCCGGGCGAAGTAGCCGTCCATCTCGGCGGTCGTCGCGGGTACGTCGTCCGGGTCGAGGCCGACGAGGCGGGCGCTGTGCCGGTGTTCACCGATGTACTGGTCGGCCTGCCGGGCGGTGAGCGGGTAGCCGGAGCGGCGCAGGACCTGGAGGTAGGAGTCGGCCTCGGCGCAGTGCACCCACAGCAGCAGCTCGGGCTCGTCGACACCGTGGGTGCGGCCGGTCGCCGGGTCGGTGACCTTGAGGTGCCGGTGGATCTTCCGGACCCGGGCGCCCGCCTTCTCGGCGGCCTCGGTGGTGCCGTACGTGATCGTGCCGACGAATCCGGCCGTGCGCATGAGCCGGCCCCAGGCGTCCTCGCGGAAGTCCGAGTTCTGCATCACCCCGAGCACGGCGAGGGGGTGGAGCGCCTGGAGGTAGAGGGCGCGCACGCCGGCGACCCACATCATCGGGTCGCCGTGCAGCTGCCAGGTGACCGACGAGGGGCCGAAGAGTCCGGGGTCGGCGTCCGTCATGTGCGTGTCCCTCCCGTTCTGCGGCGGCCCGGTGGCGGGGTCACCGGAGACCACCAGTGTGGCCGGGCTCGGGCGCGGTGGGCACCCCGCCACCAGGGAGTCGGGCGGGAGGGGTCCGGAGGCGGTCCAGGAGGGCCGCCTCCGCGGTGTCGGAATGCGTGCCCTGCCAGCTGGACAGGGGCACGGCCCGCAGATGGCGGCCCTGCGGGTCGAGGAGGTGGCCGGCGAGCTTCATCGGCCACAGCGTGAGCGCCCGGTCGGCGACCGTCAGTTCGGGATGGCGCGCGGTGAGCCGGGCCTCGAAGGCGCCGATGTCGTCGACCGAACGCAGCCAGGCGGCGAGCAGCAGGTTGTGCGGGCCGGTCAGGGAGGCACAGAGCCGGATCTCGCGGATCTGGCTGATGCTCTTGGCGAGCTGCGGCGCCCGGCTCTGCGGCACCGCCGCCCAGTACGAGACGGAGACCGGCCAGCCGGAGAGCGACCGCGCCACCTCGCAGCGGTAGGCGAGCGCCCGGTCGGCGTCGAGGCGGTCGAGGCGGCGGCGGACGGTCGTGGGGCTCAGTCCGGTGCGCTCCGCGAGGTGGGCGACGGGCCGGCGCGGGTCCTCGCCGAGGACGCGGACCAGTTCCTGGTCGCGCTCGGGGACGGCGCGGGTGGGCTGCCGGTTCGGGGCCGGCGGTGCGAGTCTGCGGCGCTGCTCGTCGGTGAGGCGGTCGAGCCGCCAGCGACTGCCCTCGGTGTGCAGGGTGGTGGCGACCTGGGTGCGGGAGGCCGCGACGCCGTCGAGCGCGCCGAGGCGGAACCCGACGTACCGGGCCAGCTGGGCGTTGTCCGCGAAGACCGCCGTGACCAGAAGGTCCCGGCTGCCGCTGACGTGCTCCAGATTGAACACGTGCGGGTCGTCCGCGATGTGCCCGGCCACCTCGTGCAGCCGCCCGGAGACGCAGTCGACCTCGATGAACGCGACCAGGGCCGGGGTGTCCGGGCTGATCGCCGCGACGGCCGGATGCACCCCGATCCAGGCGTGGCCGGCCCGGGTGAGCCGGGACCAGCGCCGGGCGACCGTCGAGGCGTCGATGTCCAGGACGTCACCGATGGTCCGCCAGTCCGCGCGCGGCGCGATCTGGAGCGCGGTGACGAGCAGCAGGTCGACCTCGTCGAGCACGGTCCGCCTCCGGGTGGTTGTGGCGTCGACAGGGGCGGTGGTGGTGGTTGTCGGCAAATGATCTGCTTGATGCGGAGGATACCCGCACGACGGCAGGTCCGATCGGCCGGATCGGCACCATACCAGGCATGTTCGAACGCACTGACGCCCTCGCCATCGAAGACTCCCTGGTCCGCCTGCGCCACGCACTGCACCGGCAGCCGGAACTCGGCCTCGACCTCCCCCGGACCCAGCGGACGGTCCTGGACGCCCTGGCCGGACTGCCCCTGGAGATCACGACGGGCCAGAAACTCAGCTCGGTCACCGCCGTGCTGCGCGGCGGCCTGCCCGGACCCGCCGTGCTCCTGCGCGGCGACATGGACGCGCTGCCCGTGCAGGAGGACAGCGCGGTGCCGTACGCCTCCGAGGTACCCGGGCGGATGCATGCCTGCGGCCACGACGTGCACACCGCGGGTCTGGTGGGGGCGGCCCGGCTGCTGTCCGCGCGGCGCGAGGAGCTGGCGGGCGATGTCGTGTTCATGTTCCAGCCCGGCGAGGAGGGCATGGACGGTGCCCGGCTGATGATCGACGAGGGCGTGCTCGACGCGGCGGGCTCCCGGGTCGTCGCCGCGTACGCGCTCCACGTCACCTCGGCCGTGCTGCCCGCCGGCACGGCCGCCGTACGGCCGGGCCCGGTGCTCGCCGCCTCCGATGACGTGACCGTCCGGGTGACGGGGGCCGGCGGTCACGGCTCCTCGCCGCACCTGGCCCAGGACCCGGTGCCGGCCGTCTGCGAGATGGTCACGGCGCTCCAGACGATGGTCACGCGCACCGTCGACATCTTCGACCCGGCCGTCATCACGGTGGGCTCGCTGCACGCGGGGTCGGCCGGCAACGTCATCCCCGGGACCGCCGAATTCACCGCCACCATCCGGTCGTTCTCCGAGGAGACCCGGGCCCGGGTCCGGGCCGGCGTCGGGCGGACCGTGCGCGGGATCGCCGCCGCGCACGGCCTGAGCGTCGACGTCGACCAGCGGGACGGCTACCCGGTGACCGTGAACGACGCCGACGAGGCCGCGTTCGCCCTGCGCACCGCGCGGGAACTCCTCGGCGCCACGCAGGTCTCCGAGGCGCCGCGCCCGATGGCCGGCTCCGAGGACTTCTCGTACGTGCTGCGCGAGGTCCCGGGGGCGTTCCTCGGCCTCGGCGCGTGCCCGCCCGGCCGCGATCCGTCGGCCGCGCCGATGAACCACTCCGAGCAGGCGGTCTACGACGACCGGTCGGTGACGGACGCCGCTCTGCTGCTGGCCGGGCTCGCCGCGAGCCGCCTCCGGCAGGCTGCGGACCGGTCGGCCGTCCGAGCCGCCGCCGTCACCACTGAGGAGGCTTCATGAGCACCACCGAGTCCGTGCGGCCCGCCTCCACCGGGGCCGCTCCCCCGCCCTCCGCGTCCGTCGGCGCGGTCGTGGGACTGCTGATCCTTTTCGAGATGACCAGCGGGTTCCTCCAGGGCGGCATCGCCCCGCTGCTGCCGGACATCGGTACGGAGCTGGGGATGGCCGACGCCGACCTCAACTGGGTCATCGCCGCCCAGCTCCTCGCCGCCGCCGTGTCCGTGCCCGCCTTCGGCCGGCTCGGCGATGTGTACGGGCACCGCCTCATGCTGCGGGTCTCGCTGATCTGCGTCGCCGTCGGCTCACTGCTGGTGGCCTTCGCCCCGTCGCTGCCCGTGCTGCTGGCCGGCCGGGTGCTGCTGGGCCCGCTCGCCGCCCTGCTGCCTCTGGAGATCGCCCTCGTACGCGACCGGCTCTCCGTGGAACGCGCCCGCGGCGCCATCGCACGCCTCGTCGGCGCGCTCACCCTCGGGACGCTGCTGGGCGGGGTCGTCATGGGCCTGGCGCACAAGGCGACGGGCGACGTACGGATCACCCTGCTGCTGCCGGCCGTGCTGGCGGTGCTGTGCGTGCCGGTCTCGTTCCTCGCGATCCCGGAGTCCACGAGGACGCCCGGCGCCCGGCTCGACTGGCCGGGCGTGGGCCTGCTGAGCCTGGCCATGCTCCTGCTGCTCGCGGGCATCTCGGCGGCGAAGAGCGGTCCGCTGCTCTCCGGCGCGGTGCTCGTCCCGGTTCCGCTCGCCCTGCTGACCGGTGCCGTGTGGGCCGTACGTGAGCTGCGGGTGCCCGATCCGCTGGTGGATCTGCGGGCGCTGGCCGACCGCAGTGTCGCCCCGTACTTCCTGTGCGCGGCGGCCTTCGGTGTCGTCTACTTCGGCAGCATGGCCCCGGACTCCACCTTCCTGGCGGCGGACCCGGAGCGTACCGGTTACGGCTTCGGGCTCTCCGCCCTCGCCATCTCGCTGATCATCCTGCCCGCCGGCGTGGCGGCCGTCATCGGCTCCTCGCTGACCGCGCGCATCGCGGGGCGCCTCGGCTACCGCCCCGCGCTGATCGTCTCGTTCGCCCTGATCGGCGTGAGCTTCCTGGCCACGGCCGCGTTCCACACGGCGATCTGGCAGCTGGTGGCGGCGAAGGTGCTGGCCGGGGCCGGCATCGGTGTGGCGCTCGGTGCGCTGCCCACGGTGATCGCCGAGGCCGGCGCCCCCTCCCGTACGGGCATCACCACGGCCCTGTACAACAACGTGAAGACCCTGGGCGGCGCGATCGCCGGAGCCGTCATCGCCGTCGTCCTGGCGACCCCGGCGACGGAGACGGGGAGCGCCGTCACCGATACCCAGGAGGCGGCGAGCGAGTCCGGGTACGTCACGGTCTGGCTGCTGTGCGCCCTGCTGTCCCTGGGCGCGGCAGCGGCGGCGGCCTCCGCACGTCGCGGGGCGGCGGGCTGAAGCGGGCGGGACGGGCGGGCTGAAGCAGACGAGGGTGGCGGGCTGAAGCGCGGGGCAGCCTTCTTGTCATACTGCTCCGATGATCGAACTGCCCTCCCCCGTACTGGATTCCCTCGCCGGACTCGCCTTCGGTGACGCGTTCGGCGACCGCTGGTTCGGCATCCTGCGCCGCGAGGGCCCGGCGGCCCTGGAGACGCGGATCCTTCCCCCGGAGACCGTGTGGCGGTGGAGCGACGACACCGCCCAGGCGCTGGTCCTGGTCCGCGAGCTCGCCGAGGGCGGCGGCACCGTCGACCAGGACCGGTTCGCCCGGCGCCTGGCCGAGGAGTACGCGGCCGACACGCACCGCGGCTACGGCGCCTCGATGCACGACGTCCTGCGCCGGTTCGGCGCGGGCGAGTCCTGGCATGCGGTGGTGACCGCGCAGTTCGAGGGCATGGGCTCCTGGGGCAACGGGGCGGCGATGCGCGTCGCCCCGCTCGGCGCCTGGCACGCGGCCGACCTCGACGCCGTCGCCGACCAGGCCGCGCGCCAGAGCGTCGTCTCGCACAGCCACCCGGAGGCGGCCGCCGGTGCGGTGGCGGTCGCCCTGGCAGCGGCGCTGGCGACCCGCAGCCGGGGCGGGCCGGCGCCGGAACGCGCGGACTTCCTGCGGGAGGTCGCCGCGCTCCTGCCCGACAGCGACGTCCGCTCGGGCATCCGTATCGCGGCCCGGATGCCGGCCCACACCTCCCTCCGCCACGCGGCGGAGGTCCTGGGCTCGGGCTACCGGATGTCCGGGCCCGACACCGTTCCCTTCGCCCTCTGGTGCGCGGCGGGGCACCTGGACGACCTGGAGGAAGGGCTGTGGCGCACGGTCGAGGGGCGCGGTGACATCGACACCACGTGCGCCATCGCGGGCGGAGTGATCGCGGCCCGCACGGGCGTCGCGGCCCTCCCGGAATCCTGGCACACGGCCCGCGAACCGCTGCCCCGCATCGTCCCGGGCGCCGGCTCCGACGCCTGACCGGGGCCCGAACGGCGTCTGGGGGGGTCCGCCTGTTGCCGCGCGACCGCCGGCTCAGCGCTTGACGGCGCGCAGCACCACGAACTTCGGGTCGCCCGCCACTGTGGTGCAGTTGCCGAACACGCGGCGCAGGGTGGTGTGGTGGCCGAGGTGCCGGTTGGCGACCACCCACAGCTCGCCGCCCCGGCGCAGCGCGTGCCGCGCCCCGTGGAACATGGTCCGGGCAGTGGCGTCCGTGGTGGCCTGGTGCGAGTGGAACGGCGGGTTGTTGAGGACGAGGTCCGCGCTGCCGGGCTCGGCACCGGACAGGCCGTCCCCGACGACGAAGCGGGCCTCGGCGCCGGGGCCGGTGTTGCTCCGGAACGTCTCCTCGGCGGAGGCGACGGCCTGGTGGGACTCGTCGACGAAGGTGACGGTGGCCTCGGGGTTGGCGAGCGCGGCGGCGAGGCCGACGACGCCGTTGCCGCAGCCGAGGTCCACGACCCGGTCCGGGCCGGTGCGGGCCGGCAGGTGCTTGAGGAAGAAGCGGGTGCCGATGTCGAGACGGTCGGCGCAGAAGATCCCCGCGTGGTTGGTGACGGTGCGCCCGGCGGCCGGTCCGGCGTCGGCGGGCAGCTCGTAGCGCAGCGGCCAGGGGCTGGGGGTGCGGGGCAGGGCCGGGTCCGGAGTGCAATGGATGAGCCGGGCCTTGCGGACCGCGAGGGAGGTGCGGGTGGGACCGATGATCCGCTCGAACAGGTTGAGCGTGGAGGTGTGGATCTCCTTGACCATGCCGGTGCCGATGACGACGGTACCGGCGTGCACGAAGGGCGCGAGCCGGTACAGCTGGTCCTCCAGGAACGCGAGGCTCTTCGGTACGCGTACGAGCAGCACGTCGACACGGTCCGGAGGGGTGTCGCGCGGGGACAGCAGGCGCACCGCGTCGGCGGGCACCCCGTTCCGCTCCAGGTTCGCGCCGGTCGCCCGCTGCCCGAGGTAGGAGTCGCTGATCTGCACGGGGCGGTGCCCGGAAAGCACGGTGCTCAGGGCGCCCCAGCGGTCCCCGACCACGACGACGTTCCCCGAGACGTCGACCGCCTCCTCCTGAAGGTGCTGGAGGAGGTAGGCGTCGGCCGCGTCCCAGGCGCGGAACGGGTCGCGGGGGTCCTCGGGGAAGCGGGCGAGGTCGTAACCCGCCTCTGACGTCGTCAAACGGTTCATTGTGCGTTCAGGCTAACCGAGCCGTGCCCGGCGCCCGTAACCGCCGACGGCGCGACGGTCGCGGGCCGCCGCGCCGCGCCGCCGTCTACGGCAGCAGCTTGTCGATGGCGGCCCGGCCCTCCCTGGCCAGGGTGCGGCGCGCCCACTCGAGATTCTGCGGAGTCAGGTCGCGCCCCGACGCGAGCACCAGGTCCTCCGCCGAGGGGTTGTCGCTGGCGCCGGTGTGCAGAAGGGCGTCCGGGGTCACGCCCCGGGTACTGGATACGGAATCGGACTCGTCGCTCATGCCGCCTCCTTGTCCTTCCCGTCATTCTCGCCCGCCACCGGCGCTCCCGCATCCGTGGCCGGGCGGGGTCACGAAGGAGGTCCCGGGCCCTCACTTGACCTGCACATGATAGATACGGCGTGTTCACACATCGTGACGGTCCGCATGGAAGGCTCCCGCGTACACATAGCGGACACGACCACCGCGGAGCCGTCCCCCACCCCGTGACGGCGCCGCGGTGCGCGTATTCCCGGAGAGGACACCCCACATGTCCCGTCGTCACCTTCCCCTGCGCCGCACCCTGCCCGCCGCGCTCGCCGCTCTCGCGGTGCTGACCGGCACGGCGGCCGCCGCGCCCGCTCCGACGCCACCACCGACCGCCGCCTCCCCGCTCGCCGCGCTCGACGACACGTACTACCAGGACGCGACCGGCAAGACCGGCGCCGCGCTCAAGAGCGCGCTGCACACGATCATCAGCGACCAGAGCAAGCTCACGTACAGCCAGGTGTGGGACGCCCTCAAGGACACCGACGAGGACCCGGCCAACTCCTCGAACATCATCGAGCTCTACACCGGCCGCTCGGAACCCAAGAGCAACAACGGCGGCAACTCCGGCCAGTGGAACAGGGAGCACGTCTGGGCCAAGTCGCACGGCGACTTCGGCACAGCCACCGGCCCCGGCACCGACATCCATCACCTGCGCCCGTCCGACGTCCAGGTCAACTCCACGCGCGGCAACAAGGACTTCGACAACGGCGGTACGGAACTGAGCGACGCGCCCGGCAACTACACCGACAGCGACTCCTTCGAACCGCGCGACGCCGTCAAGGGTGACGTGGCCCGGATGATCCTCTACATGGCGGTGCGCTACGAGGGCGACGACGCCTTCCCCGACCTGGAACCCAACGACAGCGTGTCGAACGGCTCCTCACCGCACATCGGCCGGCTCTCCGTCCTGAAGGCATGGAGCCAGGAGGACCCGCCGGACTCCTTCGAGAAGCGGCGCAACGACGTCATATACGAGCAGTACCAGCACAACCGCAACCCGTTCGTGGACCACCCCGAGTGGGTGGAGGCCATCTGGTGACGGACCCGCGCTGAACCACCGCGAGGCCGTCGGCCGTCAGCTCCGCTCCGCCTGGGCGATCCGGGGGAACGACTTGACGCCGGCGGCCTTGCGGCTGTTCGCGTGCTCACTGACCGTCCGGTCGGTGGGCGCGTCCGGGAAGCCGAGCACCACGGAGTCCAGCACCTTGCCCGACGCGTCGACGAACTCCACGCGCACGGCGAAGAACGCCGGCTTGTCGCTCCGGTTGGTCACCCGCACCAGCGCGCTGCGGAACTGCTCCCCGGGCCGGACCGCGATGCCGTTGACGGAGACGTCGTCGACCGCGTTGCCCTTGCCGTCGACGTCCTTGAGGGTGGCCACGGCCTTCTGCCGGTTGCGCTCGACGTCGGCGGAGACCGAGGCCGCGAACTCCTCCTGGGTGCGCCCACTGCCGGTCGGGCTCGGGCTCGCCGTCGGCTCGGCGGAGATCGTACGGGTACTGCGGGCCTCGCCCGCCGCCGGACTGCCGGAGCCGCTGCAGGCGGCTGCGCCCGCGACGAGCACCGCGACGAGCACGGCGGGGGTCAGGCCGCGGGACACACGGCCTCGGAGGGGGCGCCGCGCGGGGCCGGTCGGATTCACAAACGCTCCGTCCACTGAAGCGGGCACGGGGAAGCAGGGCTTCTCGCACCCGGGATGACCAACTCGCCCATATTAGGATCAAAAGGTATGAATTGACTCGTTGAATCACCCGCTCCGCGCGCAGTGCGCACTTCCCCGGGAGGGAACTGATGGACACGGACGCCCTGACCGCCGGCCTGCTGCAGGAGCTGCGCAGGGCCAGGCCCTATCCGGCTCTGTCCCTGACCATGCCGACCCACCGGCGCGCCCCGGACAACGCCCAGGACGCCGTACGGCTGCGCAACCTGCTGTCCGAGGCGCACAACAGGCTGGAGGCCGATCCGGCGGTCAGCCGCGAGACGTGCGCCGCGATCAAGCAGCAGCTCGAACGCGCGGTCGACGAGCTCGATCCGCGCCGGGCGCTGGACGCGCTAGTGCTCTTCGCGACCGCCGACGAGTTCCAGATCTGGCGACTGCCGCGTACCGCACCCGAACGAGTGGTGCTGAGCGACAGCTACCTCACCCGCAACCTGGTCTCCGCGAAGGCGCAGGCGCGGCCCTTCTGGGCGCTGACCGTGGCCGCCGACCACGCCGCTCTCTTCAGCGGCACAACCGAATCCGCGCAGGAGGCACACATCGGCGGCTTCCCGCTGACGGCCCCGCGCGAGGAGTTCAACCCGCAGCGCATGGAGCGGACCGGCGACACCCCGAGCACCTTCGCCAACGAGGACACCAAGCTCTTCCTGCGCACGGTCGACGAGAAGCTGCGCGCCGTCCTGGCCACCGACCCGCGTCCGCTGTATCTGGTCGGCATCGCCCCGGCGCTCGCCCTGTTCGACGAGGCGGGCCAGTGCGCGAAGGACGCGGTGGGCCGGGTCACCAAGGGCGCCCCCGCCGACAACGCGCCCCGCGACCTGCTCACCGAGCTGCGCCCTGCCCTGGAGGCCCGGCGCGCGCACTTCGCGAAGGAGATCGAGGGCCGGCTCGACGCGGCGCGCGGCCGGAAGGCGTTCGCCGGCGGGCTCGACGAGGTGTGGGCCGCCGTGCGTGAGGGCCGGGTGGGCCTGTTGGCGGTGGAGGAGCACTACCAGCAGACGGTCCGGGTCGACCAGGAGCACCTGAAGCCGGTGACCGACGACGTGGTCGACCCGGCCGACGGGAACGTCCGTGAGGACATCGTCGACGAGCTGGTCGAGGCGGCGCTCGACAGCGGCGCGGAGGTCTACTTCGTCGCCGACGACTCGCTCAAGGGGCACGGGCGGATCGCGGCGGAACTGCGCTTCTGACCCTGCCCGGCAACACGGAGCGGGCCCGGACGGTGATCTCCGTCCGGGCCCGCTCCGTGTTGCCGGGGGATTCAGCCCTCCCAGGACCAGTCGGCCACTTCGGGCAGGTCGGTGCCGTGCTCCCGGATCCAGGCGTGGTGACGGGTGCGCGTGTCCGCCATCTCCTGACGCACCGCCACGGCACGCACGCCCAGGCCGGGGACCCGGTCGATGACGTCCATGACCAGCCGGTAGCGGTCGAGGTCGTTGCGGACGACCATGTCGAAGGGCGTGGTGGTGGTGCCCTCCTCCTTGTAGCCCCGCACGTGCAGGTCGCCGTGGCCCTCGCGGCGGTAGGCCAGCCGGTGGATCAGCCAGGGGTAGCCGTGGTACGCGAAGATGACCGGCCTGCCCCGGGTGAACAGCGCGTCGTACTCGGAGTCCGGCATGCCGTGCGGGTGCTCGGAGTGCGGCATGAGCCGCGCCATGTCGACGACGTTGACCACCCGCACCGCCAGGTCCGGCAGATGGCGCCGCAGGAGCTGGGCGGCCGCCAGGGTCTCCAGGGTGGGTACGTCCCCGGCGCAGGCGAGGACGACGTCGGGTTCGCGGCTGCCGTCCTCGGTGCCCGCCCACTCCCAGACACCGGCCCCGCGCGCGCAGTGCACCCGGGCCTGGTCCAGGGTGAGCCAGTCGAAGCTCGGCTGCTTGCCCGCCACGATGACGTTGACGTAGTCCCGGCTGCGCAGGGCGTGGTCCGCCGCGGAGAGCAGGGTGTTGGTGTCCGGTGGCAGGTAGACGCGGACGACTTCGGGGCTCTTGTTGAGGATGTGGTCCACGAAGCCCGGGTCCTGGTGCGAGAAGCCGTTGTGGTCCTGGCGCCAGACGTGCGAGGTGAGCAGGTAGTTGAGGGAGGCGATGGGGCGGCGCCAGGCAAGGCGGCGCGCGGTGCGCAGCCACTTGATGTGCTGGTTGACCATCGAGTCCACGATGTGCGCGAAGGCCTCGTAGCAGGAGAACAGCCCGTGCCGGCCGGTCAGCAGATAGCCCTCCAACCAACCCTGGCACAGGTGCTCGGACAGGACCTCCATCACCCGGCCGTCGCGCGCGAGGTGCTCGTCGGTGGGGAGCGTACGGGCCTGCCAGGCCTTGCCGCTCGCCTCGTAGACCGCGTCGAGCCGGTTGGACGCGGTCTCGTCGGGGCCCACGAGGCGGAAGTCCCTGCGGTCGGCGGTCGCCGCCATGACCGCCTCCAGCAGACCGCCCAGCACCCGGGTCGGCTCCCGCAGGGAACTGCCCGGCCGGGCCACGGGGACGGCGAACCCGTCCAGGTCCGGAATGGGCAGGTCCCGCAGGAGCAGGCCGCCGTTCGCGTACGGGGTGGCGCCGAGGCGGGCCGCGCCCTCGGGGACGCAAGCCAGCACCTGTGCGGTGGGGCGGCCCTCGGCGTCGAAGAGTTCGTCCGGCCGGTAGGACCGCATCCACGCCTCCAGCTGGCGCAGGTGGTCCGGGTTGTCGCGGACGCCGGGCAGCGGGACCTGGTGGGCGCGCCAGGTGCCTTCGACGGGCAGGCCGTCGACCTCGGCGGGGCCGGTCCAGCCCTTCGGGGTGCGCAGCACGATCATCGGCCAGCGCGGACGCTCCGTGTCACCGCCGGTGCGGGCGGCGGCCTGGATCTCCTCGATGCGGTCGGCTGCGCGGTCCATCGCGAGGGCCATCGCCCGGTGCACAGCGCGCGGGTCGTCGCCCTCCACGTACAGGGGGTCGTGCCCGTAGCCCCGCAGCAGGGCGTCGAGTTCGGTGTGCGGGAGGCGGGCGAGCACCGTCGGGTTGGCGATCTTGTAGCCGTTGAGGTGGAGGACGGGCAGGACGGCCCCGTCGTGGACCGGATCGAGGAACTTGTTGGCGTGCCAGGACCCGGCGAGCGGTCCGGTCTCCGCCTCGCCGTCCCCGATGACGCAGGTGACCAGCAGCTCCGGGTGGTCGAGGGCGGCGCCGTAGGCGTGGGCGAGGGAGTAGCCGAGTTCGCCGCCCTCGTGGATGGAGCCGGGCGTCTCGGGGGCGACGTGGCTCGGGACACCGCCGGGGAAGGAGAACTGCTTGAACAGCAGCCCCATGCCTTCCGCGTCCCGGCCGACGTCCGGGTACGTCTCGGAGTAGCTGCCCTCCAGCCAGGAACCGGCGAGGACGGCGGGGCCGCCGTGGCCGGGGCCCCAGATGCACAGCGCCCGGGTGCCGCGTGCGCCGATGAGGCGGTTGAGGTGGGTGTACACAAGGTTGAGCCCCGGTGAGGTGCCCCAGTGGCCGAGCAGCCGGGGCTTGATGTGCTCGGGGGCGAGCGGCCGGGTCAGCAGGGGGTTGTCCATCAGGTAGATCTGCCCGACGGCCAGATAGTTGGCGGCCCGCCAGTGCGCGTCGAGGGCATCCAGCTCCTCGTCACAGGGGCCGGCCGGCGCGGGCGGTGGGGCGTCGCTCATGGTCACCTCTCTGCGGGCGGGTGCGGGGGCGTCGCTCGTACGGTCACCGGGGCTCGGCGCCGTACCAGACGGTGGTGGCGTTGCAGAACTCGCGGATGCCGTGTCCGGCGAGCTCACGCCCGTAGCCCGAGCGCTTGACCCCGCCGAAGGGCAGCGCGGGGTGGGAGGCGGTCATGCCGTTGAAGAAGACGCCGCCGGCCTGGAGGTCCCGGACACAGCGCTCGGTCTCGGCGGCGTCGCGGGTCCACACGTTGGAGCTGAGTCCGAAAGGGGTGTCGTTGGCGACTTCCACGGCCTCGTCGAGGCTGTCCACGCGGTAGAGGGTGGCGACCGGGCCGAAGGTCTCCTCGCGGTGGATGCGCATGCCGGGCGTGATGCCGGCGAGGACGGTGGGGGCGTAGAACCAGCCGTTCTGCAGACCGCCGCTCAGGCCCTCGGGCCGGCCGCCGCCGCAGAGGACCTCGGCGCCCCGGTCCACGGCGTCGTCGACAAGTTCCTCCAGGTCGGCGCGGCCCTGCTCGCTGGCGAGCGGTCCGACGTCGGTGGTCTCCTCCAGCGGGTCGCCGACGGTCAGTTCGCGCATGCCGACGGTGAAGCGCTCGGCGAACTCCTCGTAGACCTGGGTGTGCACGATGAACCGCTTGGCGGCGATGCACGACTGGCCGTTGTTCTGGGCGCGGGCGGTGACGGCGACGCGGGCGGCCTTCGCGACGTCCGCCGAGGGCAGGACGAGGTAGGGGTCGCTGCCGCCGAGCTCCAGGACGGTGTGCTTGACCTCGTCGCCGGCGATCGCGGCGACGGAGCGGCCGGCCGGCTCGCTGCCGGTCAGGGTGGCGGCGGCCACCCGGTGATCGCGCAGGATGCCCTCGACGGCCTTCGAGCCCACGAGCAGTGTCTGGAAGCAGCCGGCCGGGAATCCGGCGCGGTGGAAGAGGTCGCCCAGGTACAGCGCGGTCTGCGGCACGTTCGACGCGTGCTTCAGCAGGCCCGTGTTGCCTGCCATCAGGGCGGGGGCGGCGAAGCGCACGACCTGCCAGAGCGGGAAGTTCCACGGCATCACGGCGAGCACCGGGCCCAGCGGCCGGTAGCGGACGTAGGCGCGCACGGCGCCGGAGTCCTCGACATCGGCGGGCGCGGGATGTTCGTCGGCGAGCAGTTCCTCGGCGCGGGCGGCGTACCAGCGCATCGCCTTGGCGCACTTCGCGGCCTCGGCGCGGGCGGCCGTGACCGGTTTCCCCATCTCCAGGGTCATGGTGCGCGCGATGTCCTGCTGGTCCTCGTCCAGGAGGTCGGCGGCGCGGTTGAGCATCCGGGCCCGTTCGGCGAACGTGGTGGTGCGGTAGTCGCGGAAGGCGGCGTCGGCCGCGGCGATCCGCTTCTCGATCTCGTCGTCCTCCAGCGCGTCGAACGTCCTGAGCGTCTCGCCGTTCGCGGGGTTGACCGTCGCGATGGGCATGCCTGTGGCCTCCTTGCCTGGATACTTCGACCGTGCCGCGCGCCGGGCCCGCTCGCAACGCGGGCCGGGGCACGGAGGGCCCCCGCCACCGGATACCCGGCCGGCGCGGATCATGCGTGCCCGGGGGCATGCGATCCGCGCCGGCCGGGTATCC
>NZ_RDBL01000008.1:0-68208 GCF_008042035.1 Streptomyces sp. col6 | reverse complement strand
GTGGCGGGGGCGGGTGCTCCCGTGCCGCCGTGGGGAGTACGCCTCAGACGAGGGCGGGGGCGGCGTCGGGGACGTTCTCCTCGATGCCGGCCGCGACGGGCACGGTCTCCTCGACCGCGGCCGGGACGGGCTCGGGGATCTCCGCGGCCACGGCCGGCGGGCGGCGGAACTCGCGGACACCGGGCAGCGGCGGCAGCGGCACCAGCTCGATGTGCTGCGGCTCCTGGGCGTACCGGGTGAACCAGACGACCTTGCCCTCGGCGGTCCGGCAGGTGCCCCAGCTGTCACTGAGGGCCATGACCCGGCTCAGGCCGCCGCCCTCGTGGAGCAGCCGCGGCATCTCGGAGCCGTTGTCGGCGACGGAGACCGTGAGGTGCCGTCCGGACCAGCGGAGTTCGACGACGCAGTGGCTGTCGTCACCGACGTGCCGGTGGACATTGGTCAGCAGCTCCTCCACAGCACGGCACACGGGCCGGATGTGGAGTTCGAGACTCCAGTGGCGCAGATGTGCGGCGACTATCCGTCGCAGCTGGTCCACACGCTCTGCGGAAACCTGGAGTTCGACCAGATAGTGCCGGTCGAGTGGAACGGTCATCGTCGAGGCTCCTCA
This sequence comes from Streptomyces sp. col6, assembly GCF_008042035.1. Lineage (GTDB taxonomy): Bacteria > Actinomycetota > Actinomycetes > Streptomycetales > Streptomycetaceae > Streptomyces. The sequence continues at coordinate 67,598 of NZ_RDBL01000008.1, read as the reverse complement.
CATCGAGGCCCACATACTTCGCCCCGTTGAACCAACGACCCCCGAATACGAAGAGTGAGCAGATGTCTCTTCTGGGTCACTCCACAGGGTGACCCGGCTGGGCCGGTCGCGCAACATATCGGGCCGCGCACCCCGGGTGACCGGCACTTTCACCCGGCCGGGGTGCGCGGCCGGGTGGTCACAGCAGGTGCGTGAGCACCCGGTCGGGTGTGAGGGGCAGGGTGCGCAGCCGGACGCCAGTGGCATGCCGGAAGGCGTTGCCCACGGCCGCCGCGGCACCCACGATGCCGATCTCGCCGATGCCCTTGCTGCCCATGGGGTTGAGGTGGGGGTCGTCCTCGTCGATCCAGTGCGCGTCGATGGCGGTCACGTCGGCGCAGACGGGGACGTGGTACGAGGCGAGGTCGCTCTCGGTGAAGTCGCCGAACACCGGGTCCAGGGTACTGCCCTCGGTGAGGGCCATGCCGATGCCCATGGTCATGCCGCCGATGAACTGGGAGCGCGCGGTTCGGGAGTTGAGGATGCGGCCGGCGGCGAAGACGCCGAGCATGCGGCGCACGCGGACCTCGCCCGTGCGGGTGTCGACGGCGACCTCGGCGAAGTGCGCCCCGAAGGCGTGGCGGGCGTACGGGGATTCCTCGGCGGTCTCCTCGGTGGTGTCGGCGGTGACGGTCACTCCCGCGTCGGGCAGCGGCCCGGTGTGCGCGGCGAGCCGTTCCGCGAGTCCGGAGGCGGCCTTGTGCACGGCCCAGCCCCAGGAGGCGGTGCCGGAGGAGCCGCCGGCCAGCGAGGCGTCCGGCAGATCGCTGTCGCCGATGTCGACGGCCACGTCGTCCAGTGGTGCGCCCAGCACGTCCGCGGCGATCTGCGCGAGGACGGTACGGGCGCCGGTGCCGATGTCGGTGGCGTTGATGGCGATCCGGTAGGTGCCGTCGGGGGCGGCGTGCGCGGAGGCGTGGCCGGCACTGGCGTAGACGGGGTACGTGGCCGAGGCGACGCCCGTGCCGAGCAGCAGGGCGCCCTCGCGGCGGATGCCGGGGGCGGGGTCGCGGTCGCGCCAGCCGAAGCGCTCGGCGCCCTCGCGCAGACAGGCGGCCAGGCCGCGGCTGCTGAAGGGTTTGCCGGAGTCGGGCTCGTCGGCCGGGTCGTTGCGCAGGCGCAGGTCGACGGGGTCGAGGGAGAGCCGCGCCGCGAGTTCGTCCATGGCGGACTCCAGGGCGTACATGCCGGGGGCCTCGCCCGGGGCACGCATCCACGACGGGCTCGGCACGTCCAGGGCGGCGACCCGGTGGGTGGTCCGGCTGTGCGGTGAGCCGTACATGACGCGGGCGGGCACGGCGGCCTGCTCCACGAACTCCTTGATCCTGGACGTGTGGGTGATGATCTCCTGGGCGACCGAGGTGAGCGTGCCGTCGGATCCGGCGCCGAGCCTGACGCGCTGCACGGTGGGCGCCCGGTGCCCGACGAGCGCCGGCATCTGGCGCCGCGCCAGGGCGAGTTCGACCGGGCGGCCGGTGTGCAGCGCGGCCATCGCGGCGAGCACGGTCTGCGGGCGCGGGGTGCCCTTGGAGCCGAAGCCGCCGCCGACGTGTTCGGAGACGGCGGTGATCCGGTCGGCCCCGATCCCGAAGGCGGCGGCGAGGCTGTCGCGGACCTTGGTGGCGCCCTGGCTGGAGTCGTACACCGTGAGGTGTCCGTCGGGCGACCAGTGGGCGGTCGACGCGTGCGGCTCCATGGGGTGGTTGTGCAGCGGTTCCACGGTGTACGTCACGTCGACGCGTACGGGCGACGCCTCGAAGGCCCGGTCGAAGTCGCCGCGTTCGCGGACGGCCGGGTAGCCGCCGTTGGCGAGCTCCGGCGTGTAGAGCCCGGCGTGGTCGTCGGTCAGCACGACGTCGTGCGGGATTGTCTCGTAGGTGATGTGCAGGGCGGCGGCGCCGGCCCGTGCGCTCGCCAGGCTGTCCGCCACGACGAGCGCGACCGGCCAGCCGCGGTGGGGCACCCGGTCGTCCTGGAGCACGGCGAGGATCGGGTCGTCCGGCTCGTGGAGCCGCGGCGCGTTGTCGTGGGTGAGGACGGTGTGGACGCCGGGGTGGGCCAGGGCGTCGACGGTGCGGACGGCGGTGATCCGGCCGGCCGGCACGGATGCGGGCACGACCCAGGCGTAGAGGCAGCCGGGCAGGCCGCGCTCGGCGGCGTAGCGCGCGGTGCCGGTCACCTTGGCGCGGCCCTCGCGGCGGACGGCGGGCGCGCCCAGGGACTGGGGGGCGTGGCTCATGGCGGGAGTCCTCGGCTCTTCAGGTGCGGGCGGTGAGTTCGGCGAGGGCGTCGACGGCCAGGTGCCGGGCGAGGCGGACCTTGAACGCGTTGTCGCGCAGTGGGCGGGCCGCGGCGAGTTCGGCGTCGGCCGCCCGCAGGAAGGTGGCGTCGGTGGCGGGTGCGCCGCGCAGGATCTCCTCGGCGGTGCGGGCCCGCCAGGGCCGGTGGGCGAGCCCGCCGAACGCCAGCGCCGCGTGCTCGATCCGTCCTTCGCGTACGCGCAGGACGGCGGCCACGGAGACCAGCGCGAAGGCGTAGGAGGCGCGGTCGCGGGCCTTGCGGTACAGGCAGACGGTGCCGTCGGGCAGCGGGGGCAGCAGCACCTCGGTGACGAGCTCGCCGGGCCGGACGACCGTGTCGGCGTCGGGGTTGTCCCCGGGCAGCCGGTGGAAATCGGTGACCGGCACGGTCCGTTCGCCCTCCGGCCCGTGCAGCACGACGTCCGCGTCGAGCGCGGCGAGCGCGACGGCCATGTCGGAGGGGTGGGTGGCGACGCACTCCTCGGAGTACCCGATTACGGCGAGGTCGCGGTGGGCGCCCTCGCGGGCGGGGCAGCCGGTGCCCGGCTCCCGCTTGTTGCAGGGCTTCGTCGTGTCCTGGAAGTACGGGCACCGGGTGCGCTGGAGGAGGTTGCCGCCGGTGGTCGCGATGTTGCGGAGCTGCCCGGAGGCGCCGGCCAGCAGGGCCTGCGAAAGGGCGGAGTAGCGGGTCCGTACGGCGGGGTGGGCGGCCAGGTCGCTGTTGCGCACGGTGGCGCCGACGCGCAGGCCCCCTTCGGCGGTGTCCGTGACCTGGTCCAGCGGCAGCCGGCTCACGTCGACGAGCAGCCCGGGTGTCTCCACGCCGAGCTTCATCAGGTCGACGAGGTTGGTGCCGCCGCCGAGGAACTTGGCCCCGGGGTGGGCGGCGCAGGCGCGGACGGCGTCGGAGACGGTCTCGGCGCGCAGGTAGGCGAAGGGCTTCACGGCGCCACGTCCTCGACGGCCTCGACGATCCGCGGGTAGGCACCGCAGCGGCAGAGGTTGCCGCTCATCCGCTCGCGGATCTCCTCCGGGCCGAGCCGGGCCGGGACGCCCACGCGGGCGTCGTGCGGGGTGACGTGGGACGGGTGGCCGTAGTCGGCCTCGGCGAGGACGCCGGCGGCGGAGCAGAGCTGACCGGGGGTGCAGTAGCCGCACTGGAAGGCGTCCCGCTCCAGGAACGCCTCCTGGAGGGGGTGCAGCCGGTCGCCGTCCGCCAGGCCCTCGACCGTGGTGACGCGGGAGCCGTCCTGGGCGACGGCCAGCAGGAGGCAGCTGTTGGCGCGGCGGCCGTCCACCAGGACGGTGCAGGCGCCGCACTGGCCGTGGTCGCAGCCCTTCTTCGCCCCGGTCAGGTCCAGGTGGTGGCGCAGGGCGTCCAGGAGCGTGGTGCGGTGGTCGAGGGTGAGGGTGCGTTCGGTGCCGTTGATGTGCAGGGTCAGGTTGGCGGAGGGAAGGCCGCCGGACGCCGGTTCTCCGGCGCCGCCCTCCCACGCGCTGGTCGGGTCCACGTGCGACACCTTTCGACGACGAAGTCACTTTGTCCGATTTCTACCAGATGTGACCTGTCGCCCCGGCCGGCTCGGCCGCCCGCCACGGGCGTTCGGCCTACTTGTTCTCCAGCCTCAGCCGCACTTCCTCCTCCTGGTCCCCCGAAACCGTGCCGACCACCCGGACGGCGAAGGCGTCGGCCAGGCCTTCCCTGAGCCGGTCCACGGCCCGGTAGCCGCCCTGCACATCGACCGTGACGGGGGTACCGAGTGTCACGGATCCCGAGATCACCCGGGCCTCCGACACATCGACGGTCGCCGCCCATGCGGTGGGCCGCCTGCCCTCGGTCTCATGGGGCACGTCGGCCGATGAGCGGTCGGTGGTGAAGGCGGCCCGCAGCGCGTCGAAGACCGTGCGCGCGTCGTCCTCGGGGCAGCCGCTGACGACGACCGACACCTCCTGGTCGTGGTGGTCCTCCGTGGCCTGCCGCTTGTCCTGTGCGCTGTTCACCGCTGCTCCTTACGAAGGGGGCGTTGCCGTCATCTCCAGGCTGACCCCACCGGCAGTCGGCTGCGACAGGAGCGGCCCGGAACCCCTCGCGTGCCCGGGGAAGTCCGGGCCCACACGGCTCGAAACATTTTCTGTCTCCATATCCACTTAAAACATGAATTCGATCGCCACCCCGACTGAGGGGTCCGTACCGGGGTATCCGGCAAGCATGGACGTTTCGGATGGAGCCCTGAATTCCCTGGCGGTCACCCTCGCGGACGGACGCGGCGCGACAGGTGTCGTGATGGGCGTGATCGGTGTGCTCCTGGTGATCATGCTGATCGGCGCCTTCCTGCTGGGCAAGCGACGGCACGACCAGGAGCTGCCCCCGCCCCGGCCGGACGAGCAGCCGGTCGGCCCCGAGCACCGCAGTCACGAGGAGAAGCGGGACGTCCACGGCGACGACCGCTTCCCGGCGGACGGCAGGGGCCTCTCGCCGTACGAGCTCGGCGAGCACGGCAACGAGCCGATCCGCCACGAGGACGACGACAAGCGCGACTGACCGGCTCCCGCCCGGGGACCCGGGGCCCGGACGGCCTGCCGTCCGGGCCCCGCGCGGTCGCGGCGGGCGGGCGCCCCGCGTGTTGCGGGAGCGGCCGCCCCCGGTGAGGCTGGTGACGGCCCCGATGGCCGCCGGCATCTGCGCCGCACCCCCGATGAAGGCAGTTGCACCATGACCCCAAGCACCTCCGGCACGGCGCCCGTGCGCGCGGCTCTGACCGGATCCGCCGCTCCTTGCTGGGTCAACCTGATGACCCGCGACCTGGAGTCCGCGCAGGCGTTCTACGGCCCGGTGATGGGCTGGACCTTCCGTCCGGGCCGGCTCGGCCAGGACTTCTCGGTGGCCCGTCGCGGCGATGTGCCTGTCGCCGGCATCGGCGCCGTGGCCACGGCCTTCCGGGTCGCGGTGGCCTGGACGCCCTACTTCGCCGTCCGGGACGCCGATGTGGCCGCCTCCCGCATCCGGGAGCGCAGCGGCACGGTGGCGGTGGGCCCGCTGACGCTCGGCAAGGGGCGCGGCGCGCTGGCCGCCGACCGGGACGGGGCCGGCTTCGGCATCTGGGAGCGGACCGAGCCGGCGACGTCACCGCCCGCACCGGACGGCCATGCCCACGCCTGGCTGCGGCTGCGCACCCGGAGCGCCTTCGACGCCGCGATCTTCTACGGCGAGGTGCTGGACTGGGCGAGCGGGCAGCCGGGCGCCTGCGAGGTGGCGTACGCGAAGGACGAGGTCGTCGTCCAGTGCGGGGGCCGCCAGCTGGCCCGGATCAGCTCCGGCGCGGTCGAGGCCGCCCCCGACCCGCTGGTCCGCCCGCACTGGCAGGTCAACTTCCCCGTGGACGACGTGGGCGACACGATCGAGGTGGCACGCGCGCACGGAGCCTCGCTGGTGGAGGAGCTGACCCGCCACGAGGACCGGGAAGCCACGCTGGTGGACCCGGACGGGGGACTGTTCACCGTCACGGACGTCCACCGGGCATCGGACGCCGGCGCGGCCTGAGGGGCGGCGCGCCTCAGGCGACCGGCAGCACCAGCTCGGGCCGGTCCCACATGACCGCGGGCGGCGCGGCCCGTACGGTGCCGGTCCGCCGCGCCCCGACGCTCAGGTAGAAGCCCTCGGCCGGCGGATGCGAGACGACGCGTACGCCGGTCAGCCCGCGGGCCTCCGCCTCCCCTCGCAGGTGGCCGACGAGCAGCCGCCCGGTGCCGGTGCCCTGCGCGTCGTCGGCGACGAAGAGCAGGTCCAGCTCGGGCGGGTCCAGGATCAGCGCGTAGAAGCCGAGCACCCGGTCCGTCGCCTCCTGCACGGCGGCGAAGACCTCGTGGGCCTCGATGTAGTCCGGACCCACCCGGTACCCGGCGACCATCGGCGCGTAGGGGCCCTCGTAGGCGCGGGACGACCTGACCAGGCGGGTGAGGCGCTTGGCGTCCCGCGCGGTCGCCCGCCTGACGCGGACCGGGCCGCCGGCTGCCCGGCGGCCCGGCGGCGTAACACTTGATCTCATGAAAGGAGTATTACGCATCCGCGTCGGCGGCCGGCCCGGGGCTCCTCAGGAGGCGGCGCGCGCCTCGCGCCACTTCTCGACCAGGGCGTCCACATCGAACGGCCGCAGGTTGAGCAACGGTCCCGGCGGCGGACGGCGCACCGCCTCCCGGATCTTGTCGTTCACCTCGGCCAGCACCCGGCGCACCTCGGCCTCCGTCCGGATCTCCGGCAGGCCGGCGACGACGTCCTCGGCCTCCTTGCGCAGCGCCAGCGCGGGCGGCAGCACCGAGACCCCCTCGCGCTGCATCTTCGACTTGATCCACCACGTCTCGTCGTACGGGGCACTCAGCGCCTCGATCGGCTTGCCGAACCCGGGCAGCCGGGAGACGTCACCCCGCCGTTCGGACTCCCGGATCTGCTGGTCCACCCATGATTCGAAGCTGACACCCGCGGGTTTGCGCTCGGTCACCGTGATCCGCCCTCTCGGAGTACTCCTGCTGCGGCCCTTCCACCCTACCGAGGCGCCCCGGAAAGCCTGTTGGGCGGCAGATGTGCGCGCACGGTGTCTCGAACGTGTAAGCGGGGGTACACGAGCGTCACGCCCGGTCGGAACGGAGCCGGGCAACGAACCGAAAGGGATGGTGGGAGTGGAACTCAGCGACCTGCGGACCGACTACCGCCGGGGGTGGTGACGATGACGACTCTCGTGATCATCCTCGCGGTCGTCGTGGTGGTGGCCGCCGGACTGTTCCTGGTCCTCGGCCGGAGGAACGGCGGTCATGGGCTGCGACGGCGGTTCGGACCCGAGTACGACCGTGCCGTGGCGCGCCACAAGGGCGACGCCAAGGCCGCCGAACAGGAACTGAACGAACGGCTCAAGCGGCACGGCTCGCTGGACGAGCGCCCGCTGTCGCCCGAGGCCCGGGACGAGTACCTCGCCCGCTGGGCCCGGGTCCAGGACCAATTCGTCGACTCGCCGCAGCAGGCGGTGGCCGAGGCCGACACGCTCCTCGCGGAGCTGGCCCGTGACCTGGGCTTCCCGGACGGCAGGGACTTCGGCGAGCAGAGCGACGCGCTCTCCGTCCACCACGCCGAGCACGTCCACGGCTATCGCCGGGTGCACGACGCCAAGCACGGCGAGGGCGACACGGAGCAGCTGCGGACGGCGCTGGTCGAGGCCCGGGGCCTCTTCGACGTCCTCGTATCCCATGGCACGGACCGCCCGGCCCGCCGGGACAAGCACCACGCGGAAGGAAGTGGCACGGCATGACGAAGGACACCGACCGCACACCGCGACCCCCCGCCGCACCGGCCGGGCGTCCGGCGTCCGAGGACCGGGCCGCCGGCACCGGGTCCCCGTACTTCTCGGACGACACCCCGCCCCGGCCGGTGCGGCGGGGGGTCGCGGTGTGCGGTCGGTGTCCTTCGTCATGCCGTGCCACTTCCTTCCGCGTGGTGCTTGTCCCGGCGGGCCGGGCGGGTGCGTCGGAGGAGCTGGAGGCGTCGCTGCCGGCGGTGGTGTCGGTGACCGACCAGTCGGGTGAGGCCCGTTACCCGTCGTTCAAGGGGATCATGGCGGCGAAGAAGAAGCCGGTGAAGTCCCTGGATCTGGACGACCTGGGGATCGACGCGGACGAGGTGGGTCTGGCGGGTGCGTGGACCGCGGTCGATTCCGCGACCGAGCGTCCGGCCCGTACCGCGGGCACGATCGTGAAGGACGAGGGCGAGGGCGGCAAGCAGCTGGCCGAGTTCCTGGCCGGCCAGAAGTTCATCTAGCCCGTTTCGTGGTTCCTCCGTTCGTTTCGCTGATGTGCAGGAGTAGGTCTGATGGCTGAAGTTCTCGTCTTTGTCGATCATGTGGACGGTGCGGTCCGCAAGCCCACGCTGGAGTTGCTGACGCTCGCGCGCCGGATCGGTGACCCGGTCGCGGTCGCGGTCGGCGCCGGTGCGTCCGGTACGGCGGATGTGCTCGCCGAGCACGGTGCGGTGAAGGTCCTCACGTCGGAGGCCGCCGAGTTCGCCGACTACCTCGTGGTGCCGAAGGTCGACGCCCTCCAGGCCGCGTACGCGGCGGTGTCGCCGGTGGCGGTGCTGGTGTCCTCCTCCGCGGAGGGCAAGGAGATCGCGGCGCGTCTCGCGGTCCGTATCGGTTCCGGCATCATCACCGACGCCGTCGACCTGGAAGCCGGCGACGAGGGTCCGGTCGCCACGCAGTCCGCGTTCGCCGCCTCGTACACGACCAAGTCCCGTGTCTCCAAGGGCGTTCCGGTCATCACCGTGAAGCCGAACTCGGCGCCGGTGGAGCCGGCATCCGCGGCCGGTGCGGTGGAGGCGCTGGCGGTGGAGTTCTCCGACGCCTCCCGCGGTACGAAGGTGCTCTCGCGTACGCCGCGTGAGTCGACGGGCCGTCCGGAGCTGACGGAGGCCGCGATCGTGGTCTCCGGTGGCCGTGGCGTCAACGGCGCGGAGAACTTCGCGGTCATCGAGGCCCTCGCGGACTCGCTCGGTGCCGCGGTGGGCGCCTCGCGCGCCGCCGTGGACGCGGGCTGGTACCCGCACACCAACCAGGTCGGCCAGACCGGCAAGTCCGTCTCCCCGCAGCTCTACATCGCCAACGGCATCTCCGGCGCGATCCAGCACCGCGCCGGCATGCAGACCTCGAAGACCATCGTCGCGGTCAACAAGGACGCCGAGGCCCCGATCTTCGACCTCGTCGACTACGGCGTCGTCGGCGACCTCTTCGACGTCGTCCCCCAGCTCACCGAGGAGATCAACACCCGCAAGGGCTGACACTCCCTCAGGCTGCTGTGCCCGGCCGGGGCGTTGAGCGCGGACATCCCGCTCAACGCCCCGGCCGGGCGTCGTTCAGCCGAGCAGTTCCTCCACCAGGCCGGCGGCACGGCGGGTGCCGCCCTCCGCGCGGGCGTCGTCGCGCAGCCGCGCCGAGCGCCGTGCCACCTCGGGGTCGTTGACCAGCGCGTCGAGGGCTTCGCGCAGCGCCTCGGGGGTGGCGTCGTCGGTGTCGATACGGCGGGCGACCCCCAGCTCCACGAGCTTGTCCGCGTTCATGAACTGGTCGACGCCCTGCGGCACGGCGATCATCGGCACCCCGCTGTACAGCCCCTCGGAGCTGCCGCCCATCCCGGCGTGCGTGAGGAAGGCGTCCGCCTGCTGGAGGATGGCCAACTGCGGCACCCACCGGTGGACCTCGACGTTGCCGGGGACGGTGCCCAGCTCCGCCGGGTCCGTCTGCTTGCCGATCTGGAGCACGACGTGCCACCCGGGCAGATCCCCGTACGCCGCCAGGCAACTGCGGTAGAAATCAGGGCGGTTGGTGTACGCGGACCCCAGCGAGATCAGCAGCACCTTCTCCGCCCCGGCGGGCCGGGTCCAGGTCTGCTCCTCGCCGCGCCCGGCGAAGCAGGGCCCGACGAACGTGACGGTTTCCATGTCCACGTCGTCCGCGTGGGGCTGCATCGCCCGGGGGATCAGGGCCAGGGTGTGGTCGGGGCGGCCGACGAAGGCGTCCATGTCCCGCGTGGTCGCACCGGAGCCGGCCAGCCACTCGGTGAACCTCGCGCGGTACGCGTCGGCCCCCGGCAGCGCCCAGAGTTGGGCCGCCACGTCCTTCCCGTAGCTCCGCCAGCCGACGAAGGTCGGCGAGAACTGCATCAGGCGGCGGCCCTGCGACTCGGCCAGCACCCGTGCCGGGTACGCGCCGATGTCGTACAGGTACAGGTCCGCCGGGTCCTCGTCGTAGACGGCGCGCAGCTGGGGCAGGGCCTGGACGGCGTCGTCCAGAAAGAGGCCCATGGCGGCGATGGGGTCGTCCGGCCAGTTGTTGTCCCCGACCGGGAGCACGGAGGTGTACGGCACGAAGGTGGCGCCGGTGGCCTCGATGCGCTCGGCCATCACGGGGTCGTTGGCGTAGGTGACGCGGTGGCCTCGGGCGACGAGTTCGCGGATGACCTCGATGCTCGGCAGGACATGGCTGACAGCGGGGATGCCGACCATGGCGATATGGGCACGGCGACGTGTCATGGGACTTCACTCGTTTCAGTTCTACGGCGGAAGGAGACACGGCAGACCGGCGCGTCGCCACCCCGGCGAGGGCCGGTCGGTGGGCGCGTGGACACGGTGTGCCGGACGGGTCGGGGGCGTGCCCCGGCCGCGTCAGCCGTAGAGCTGGACGATGTTCATGCGGCGACCCTAGCCGCCGGCCGGTCCGCGCGCACAGGGTTTTCCGTGGGCGCGGACCGGCCGACGGGCGCGGACGACGGGGTCAGGGCTGGATCGGCATCGACCAGCAGTTGGAGGTGGCGCGCTTGCCGGCGAGGCGGTCGGTCATCCAGGAGATGGCGTCGCCCTGGTCGGTGATGAGCGGCACCATGTGGTTGGTGAGGATCTTGTCGCCGAGGTTGGGCAGGATGACGGCGTCGTAGGTGACGTCGCCGCCCTTGCGGCACCAGTCGACGGCGAGCTGACGCGCCTGGGCGTGCGGCACGATGTCGTCCTGGATGCCGGTCGCCACCCGTACCGGGCCGGTCGGCTTGAGGGTGCCTATGCGCTGCTTGTCGAGCGCGGCCTGCGCCTTGGGCTCGGCGGCGATGATCTCGCCGAGCGACTTGCCGGTGGTGGTCCACTTGGAGCTCTTGGCGAAGCCGTAGCCGAGGATCGCGTCGCCGACGCACATGGTCGACGCGTTCTTCAGCGCGGTGCGCCCGGCGTCGTTGATGTTGGCCTCCACGACGTCGCGGAGGTCCGCGTCGGCCTGGGCGAAGCCGTTGATCGACCAGGCGAGGGCGCCGGCCAGGGCGCTGCCGTCGATGCCCTTCATCGTCGCGGTCAGGTCGGCGGGCGGCGCCCCGGCGTAGGTGCCGGCGAGCTGGATCTCGGGGGCGTACGAGGGCTGGAGCTCGGCGGCCGAGGCGCTGGCCCCGCCACCCTGGCTGTAGCCGTACAGGCCGGTGCGGGACGCGGCCGTGAGCGAGGTGGCGGGCAGCCGGTGCGCGGCGCGGACCGCGTCCAGCAGCGCGTGGCCCTCGTCGACCCGGTTGACGTAGGTGTGCAGCCGGTCGGTGGTGCCGAGGCCCACGTAGTCGGTGACGACGACCGCGACACCGGCGGACAGGAGCCGGTAGACGGAAAGGGTCTCGTAGCCGATCGACACGGACTCGGGGGTGAGGGCCAGCGGGTGCTGGAGGGCCAGCGAGGGCGCGCACTGGTCGCCCTGGCCCATGGTGCCGGAGGCCAGCGCCACCAGCGGGCGGGCGCCGCCGCCCTTCCAGGCGGCCGAGGGTTCGATGTAGGCGCCGGTCACCGCGGCCGGCTGCCCGTTGGAGTCGGTCGTGCGGTACATGAGGCGGGTCGCGGTGCCCGGCATCGGGCGGCCGTCCAGGCCGGGCAGGCTCAGACCGAGCGGCAGGGGCTCGGTCCGTATCAGCTCCCCGTTGGTGGCGGGCAGTTGGGCGGGCGGGTTGTAGAACGCGGGGATGGTCACGCCCCGGGAGACGACGGGTTCGGTGCCGTCCGTGGCCGACGCGGGCGCCGCCGCGTACGCGGCCACACACGCGGCGGCGGTCACGGCGACGGCGGTGGCGCGCAGGGTGCGGGCGACCGGGCGGCGGGTGGGGGGTGTGAAGAAGGTGGAACGCGAACGGCTGTCCTTGCGGCTCACAGCTCACTCCTCGCTCTGCTTCGAATGGCGGGTGAGCGCAAGCTAACAGCGGGGATTACCGGTGGTAACCCGTCAGTAAGTTACGCATTGGTAACTATCATCGGCGACCGAACTCGTGCTCCCGGCGGCCAAGTTGCTTAGGGTGGGCGCGAGCTGATCATCCGCAGCCTCCCGCACCCTGGAGTTGGCCATGTCCCGACCGGAGAACGACACCACCGCCCCGCTCATCGACACCAGCAAGCCGCATCCCGCGCGGATGTACGACTGGTTCCTGGGCGGCAAGGACAACTACCCGGTGGACGAGGCCATGGGCCGCCAGATGCTGGCCGTCGAGCCGAACGTCCCGGTGATGGCCAAGATCAACCGGGCCTTCATGCACCGCGCCACCCGCTGGCTCTCCGCCCAGGGCGTCCGCCAGTTCCTCGACATCGGCACCGGCATACCCACCGAACCCAACCTGCACCAGGTGGCCCAGGAGGCCGAGCCCAGCACCCGAGTCGTCTACTGCGACAACGACCCCATCGTGCTGGCCCACGCCGAGGCCCTGCTCAAGGGGACGCCCGAGGGCGTCATCGACTACGTGCAGGCCGATGCGCGCAATGTCGACACCATCCTCGAACACGCGGGCAGGACGCTGGACTTCGGCAAGCCGGTGGCCCTGTCGATGATCGCGCTGCTGCACTTCGTGAGCGACGAGGACGGCGCGTACGAGCTGGTGAGCCGGCTGACCGACGTCCTCGCGCCCGGCAGCTACATGGTCATCTCGCAGATCACCGCCGACTTCCACCCGGAGGAGGCGCGCCAGGTGGACGAGATGTACAAGGCCAACACCCTGACGCTGGCGCCGCGCACCCGCGCCCAGTTCGCCTCGTTCTTCGACGGGCTGGAGATCGTGGAGCCCGGCATCGTCGCCGCCGAGGCCTGGCACCCCGAGCTCGGCGAGCCGGTCCCCGGCACCGGCGAGGTCGTCACCCCGGGATACGTGGCGGTCGGCCGCAAGCCGTAACGCGCACACCCCATCAGCACCGGCCCGGTGGGCACTTGGCGCGCGAACCGTTCGCGCCGGGTGTCACCGGGCTGTGTGATGATGCACGGAAAATCGGACCGGCCGGGGGTGCCGGGGGGAGCGGGAGCGCAGCGTGGACAAGGGTGGGTCCTCCATACCTGACGAGGAGTGGGAGCGCTTCCTGCGCGAGGCCGAGGCCGGGACGCCCGGCGCCCCCGAGGAGCCGTCCGCACGAGCCCGGATGGTGACGCGGCGGCTGCGCGAGGAGCCCGGCCCGCCCCAGGGGTGGCGCACCCATGAGCCGCCCCGCCGGCGCCGCGGCAAGGCCTGGTACGTGGTGGGCCTGGTGCTCGTCGTCGCGCTGTTCGTCGTGGCGCTGGACCCCGGCCGGGTGACCGGATGGTTCGGCTTCGACGGAGGGGGCGGGTCCGCGGCGGCGTCCGGACAGCCGACGCTGGACGACCCGTTCAAGGGGTCACCGGCGGAGCACTGGGCGGCGGGGACGGCCGGGATCACGATGCCGTCGGCGCGGGCGACCGGCTGGATGAGCGAGAAGCAGGTGGCCGACGCGCTCGACAGCAGTCTGGCCTTCCTCTCCGACTCCGGACTCGATCCGGCCGTGCTGCGCGGGGAGCGGCCGGTGAAGGCGATCGCGGCCCTCAATCCGAAGCAGGCCGACGTCAGGGAGTACCTGGCGAACGCCTTCGACACCCCGGACCGGAAGAACGACCCGCTGACACTCTTCAGCCGCTTCGATCCGTCGTACGCACGCCTGGCCGGTGATGTGATCAAGACGCGGGGCGGGATCACGTACCGGGAGGGCGAGCGCGGCGCGGTCGAGGTGACCGCCGACGTCACCTTCGTCTACCCCCTGGTGCGGGCGTCCGGTGACAGCGACGAGGTCGCCCGTACGATCGCCCGCCGCGAGATCGTGATGAGCTGGGGCGACCCCGGCAAGGTGCTCACCGAGCCGGGGACCTTCTCGCTGAAGGCGTACCGGGTGGACTCCGCCAACGGCGGCTGCTCGAACACCACCGGCTACTTCCGCCCCGAGTTCGCGAAGGAGCGGGGGCCCTCGGACGACGGCACGAAGGTCGACCCGTACGAGCGGGGCACGTCGATGGACGAGCGGATGCGGGACCGGGACGCCTCGGACTGCGGCACGGCCACCCGTACCTGACGCGGACCGGCCCGCTGATCCCGGGCGTGCCGCTCCCCCGCGTCGTACGCTTCCGAACGTGACGAGCAAACCCGACGCGGCGCAGAACCTGCGCGACCTCGCCCGGCTGCGCCGGGTCCGGGACCGTATCGACCGCGAGTACGCCCAGCCGCTGAACGTCGAGGCCCTGGCACGCGGGGCGCACATGTCGGCGGGCCATCTGAGCCGCGCGTTCAAGCGGGCGTACGGGGAGTCACCGTACGGCTACCTGATGACCCGGCGCATCGAGCGCGCGATGACGCTGCTGCGCCGGGGGGACATGAGCGTGACCGAGGTGTGCTTCGCGGTCGGGTGCTCCTCGCTCGGCACGTTCAGTACGCGTTTCACGGAGCTGGTCGGGATACCGCCGAGCGTCTACCGGCAGGAGGCTGCGCAGGCGACCGCGGGGATGCCGTCGTGCGTGGCCAAGCAGGTGACCCGGCCGGTCAGGAATCGAGAAGCACCACTGCCGGGGACGCCGCTAGCGTGAAAGGTGTCCGGGCGGGCCGTCCGGGCGCACGGGGAAGGCAGCCGGTTCGACCGGCCGCGACGGGGCCGCGCGACGGCTCCGCTGATCCAGGGAGACACATGAGCAGGGCCGGAGACACCCAGCCGCACATCGCCGACAGCCACGATCTGATCCGTGTGCACGGGGCACGCGTGAACAACCTGAAGGACGTCAGCATCGAGATCCCGAAGCGGCGGCTGACCGTGTTCACGGGCGTCTCCGGGTCCGGCAAGAGCTCGCTGGTGTTCAACACCATCGCCGCCGAGTCGCAGCGGCTGATCAACGAGACGTACAGCGCCTTCGTGCAGGGGTTCATGCCCACGCTGGCCCGGCCCGAGGTGGACGTCCTCGAAGGGCTGACCACCGCGATCATCGTCGACCAGCAGCGGATGGGCGGCGACACCCGCTCCACGGTGGGCACCGCCACCGACGCCAACGCCATGCTGCGCATCCTCTTCAGCCGCCTCGGCACCCCGCACATCGGCCCGCCGAGCGCGTACTCGTTCAACACCGCGTCGGTGAAGGCGAGCGGTGCGATCACCGTCGAGCGCGGCAACAAGAAGGCCGTGAAGGCCACCTTCAGCCGCACCGGCGGCATGTGCACCGAGTGCGAGGGCCGGGGCACGGTCTCCGACATCGACCTCACCCAGCTCTACGACGACTCCAAGTCCCTCGCCGAGGGCGCGTTCACCATCCCCGGCTGGAAGTCCGACAGCTTCTGGACCGTACGGGTCTACGCGGAGTCCGGCTTCCTCGACCCGGACAAGCCGATCGCGAAGTTCACCAAGAAGGAGATGCAGGACTTCCTGTACCGGGAGCCGACCAAGGTCAAGGTCGAGGGCGTCAACCTCACGTACGAGGGGCTGATCCCCAAGATCCAGAAGTCGTTCCTGTCCAAGGACAAGGACGCGCTCCAGCCGCACATCCGGGCGTTCGTGGAGCGCGCGGTCACCTTCACCACCTGCCCCGCCTGCGAGGGAACCCGGCTGAGCGAGGGCGCCAGGTCGTCGAAGATCGCGGGCATCAGCATCGCGGACGCCTGCGCGATGCAGACCAGCGACCTGGCGGCCTGGATCGCCGGCCTGGACGAGCCCTCGGTCACGCCGCTGCTCACCGCGCTGGGGCAGACCCTCGACTCGTTCGTGGAGATCGGCCTCGGCTACCTCGCGCTCGACCGGCCCGCGGGCACCCTGTCCGGCGGCGAGGCGCAGCGCGTCAAGATGATCCGCCACCTCGGCTCGTCGCTGACCGACACCACGTACGTCTTCGACGAGCCCACCGCCGGGCTGCACCCGCACGACATCCAGCGGATGAACAACCTGCTGCTGCGCCTGCGCGACAAGGGCAACACGGTCCTGGTGGTGGAGCACAAGCCGGAGACGATCGCGGTGGCCGACCACGTCGTGGACCTCGGCCCCGGCGCCGGTACGGGCGGCGGCACCGTCTGCTTCGAGGGCACCGTCGACGGGCTGCGCGCCTCGGACACCGTCACCGGCCGTCACTTCGACGACCGGTCCACGCTCAAGGCTGAGACCCGCGAGCCCACCGGCGCACTGGAGGTGCGCGGTGCGACGACGAACAACCTGCGCGGGGTCGACGTGGACATCCCGCTCGGCGTGCTGACCGTCGTCACGGGTGTCGCCGGGTCCGGCAAGAGCTCGCTGATCCACGGCTCGGTGGCCGGCCGGGAGGGCGTGGTGACCGTCGACCAGGGCGCGATCCGCGGCTCGCGGCGGAGCAACCCCGCCACGTACACCGGGCTGCTCGACCCGATCCGCAAGGCGTTCGCCAAGGCCAACGACGTGAAGCCGGCCCTGTTCAGCGCCAACTCCGAGGGCGCGTGCCCGACGTGCAACGGCGCGGGCGTCGTCTTCACCGACCTCGCGATGATGGCGGGCGTCGCCACGGTCTGCGAGGAGTGCGAGGGCAAGCGGTTCCAGGCATCGGTGCTGGAATACCGGCTCGGCGGGCGGGACATCAGCGAGGTGCTCGCCATGTCGGTCGCCGAGGCCGAGGAGTTCTTCGGCTCCGGTGACGCCCGTACGCCGGCCGCGCACCGGGTCCTGGAACGGCTGGTGGACGTCGGGCTCGGCTATCTGAGCCTCGGCCAGCCGCTGACCACGCTCTCCGGCGGCGAGCGGCAGCGGCTGAAGCTGGCCACGCACATGGGCGAGAAGGGCGGGGTGTACGTGCTCGACGAGCCGACCACCGGACTGCACCTCGCGGACGTGGAACAGCTCCTCGGGCTGCTCGACCGGCTGGTGGACTCCGGCAAGTCGGTCATCGTCATCGAGCACCACCAGGCCGTGATGGCGCACGCGGACCGGATCATCGACCTGGGCCCCGGCGCCGGCCACGACGGCGGCACGGTCGTCTTCAAGGGCACGCCCGCCGACCTGGTCGCCGCCCGCTCCACCCTCACGGGAGAGCACCTCGCGCAGTACGTGGGCGCCTGAGCGAGGCCGTACGCCCGCCCGCCCCGTGACGGCCGCGGGCGGGCGCCCGCACCGGTCCTGCCTAGGATGCGGCCATGACCGACCGTGTGCTGGAGCTGCTGCGCAGCCGCCCCGAGCTGACCGAACTCGCCGCCTTTCCATTCGACTTCGACGTGGAGCGGGCCTACCACGTCGAGGCGGTGCACCTGGCGTCCGGAGCGGAGCTGGAGCCCATCGCGGGGGACGCCACCGGGGGCACGTACTTCCTGTGCGGGGGTACGGCGGTGCTGTACGCCTCCTCCGAGGGCGACGCGGTCCTGATCGCCGACAGCGTGACCGAGGCGCTGGAGATGCTGGTGCGGCTGCCCGGCTGGTGCGAGGGCCTGAGCGCCGGTCTCGACGAGGAGGGACTGCGGGCCGCCGTGCGCGCCGGGGACGCGGAGGCCCGGGAGGAGTTCGCGCCCGAACTGGACGCCCAGCGCGCCGCGTTGATCGAAGGGCTGGGCCTGCCGGAGCGACCGCTCACCGAACTGTTCGCCCGGTCGGAGTCGGCCGCCCGGCGCACCGAGCCGGACCATCTGCTCCTCAACTCCGCGGAGCTGTGCGCCTACCGGCTGAGCGAGGAGTACCGCGTGTGCCTGCGGGACGTCGTCCTCGGCCCCGGCCGGGCGGCGCTGGGGCGGCTGCGCTCCGGTGACGTCGGGGCCCGGGAGGAGACGGACGCCGATCCGGTGCTGCGGGCGGGGGTGCTGCGGGCCGCGTGGGAGGACCGCCGCGACGACGATCTGCCGCTGCTGCGCCGTCTGCTGGAGCGGGAGGACGCGGAGCGCGGCGAGTCGTACGAGGAGCGTCTGGTCGCGGCGGCACTGGTGGCGGCGCACGGGCGGGACGAGGATGTCGCACTGCTGAGGGCGGCCACCTCGGGGCGGGTCACCGACGCCGTCTCGGCGGTGGAGTGGGCGCGCGAGCGGGAGGCGAAAGGGCCGGACGCGTTCACCTGGGTGGAGCTGGCGCGCCGTCAGGGCCGCTCGGCGCACGCGCGGGTGGAGCTGGTCCGGATGCTGGACGACACCGGGCCGCAGGCGGACCGGCTGCGGGCGCTGAGCCGGGCACTGGAACGCCTCGGCGAACACGCGCAGGCGGCCCGCGCCCAGTTCAACCTGCTCTCGCTCCAGGACACGTCCCGCGACCGCGCGGTGGAGGCGTACGTGCTCGCCCGGGTGGAGCGGGCCAGGGGCGATCTCGTCGCGGCGGGGCGGGCGTTGGAGCGGGCGCGGGCCGCCGTCGGGATCGGTGGCGGTGACGGCGGTGATCGCGGTCGCGGCGTACCCGACGACACGGTCGCGCAGTGGCACCGGCGCGGCCTCGGCCGGCACATCACAGAGCAGCACCTCGAACTCGTCCTGGCGGCAGTGGAGTCGGGGGACGCGGCGCTGGCGCGGGCGACGATAGAGCATGCCCGCGCGCTGCTGGACCGGATCGGCAAGGAGTCGGCCAAGGCGCTCGCCCCGCTGTCCGGGCGGGCCGCGTGGGCGGTGGCCGCCCATAACGTCTGATCCAGGTCAAGGCGGCGTGCCGCGGGCCCCATGCCCCTTTTCAGGATGGCCGGTTCACACCGGGATGGGCCCGTGCGTACGGGGTGACGAATCACTCCAGATCGCCACCAACCCTTCACAGAGGACCTCTTGAAGGCGCACGGTCCACCGGGGCGCTCACCTGTGGCGATGCCCGGGACCGGGCCGGAAGGGGAGCCGACGCGAATCATCGCCTTCGCTAATCGGATGCGGGCTTTCCTCAACTGCGCACTGACCTAAGGTGCTTGATGGGCCGCGCACACAGGGGGCATTCAGGTGCCACACAGCCAGGCTTGACCGATTTCGATCGCTTCCACACGCCTAACTGAACGCAAATTTTCACCGCTGTACGCATCCAGGGTTGTGCACTAGGCATAGGATCAAGCCGCGCAACCTGAGCCCCGTCCACCCCGCCTGTCCCATCCGCAACTGTGCACACGATGTACGAGCGTTCCCACCGACACCCCACAACCCGTTAACAGGTATCTGCGTGTCACCGATACTCAGCACCGGTTCCGGCGATGGAGCCGCGCAGTGAAAATCAATCGTCGCCTCGTCCTGCTGGTCACCGCTCCCCTCACCGTCGCGGTCGCCTTCTCGGCCCTGGCCCTCGCGCCCGCGACCAACCAGGCGCTGCAGGCGAACCGGCTGGCCGACATGGTCGATGTCGCCGCCGGCGCAGCCGATTTAACCCATCAGTTGCAGCGCGAGCGGGCGGCAGCCACCGCGCTGGTGTCCCACCAAGGGGACTCGGCCGCCTTCCAGGAGAGCGCCGAAGCGACCGACAAGAGCATCGCCACCTTCAACGGCCGGATCGGCCGGCTCTCGGAGGTGCCCGGAAGCGCCCAGGAGGCCCTGGACCGGATCGACCGCTTCACCGAGGAACTCCCCGCCCTGCGCGCCCAGGTGCGCTCCGGCTCCACGACCATCTCCGCGCTCGCCTTCGGCTACCGGATCGTGATCGCGGACCTCAACAGCTACCGCGACGGCATCGCGCAGGCCGACGGTGTCGACGCCGACATCGCCGACCGCATCCGCGCCGCCGCCGCCCTCTCGGAGGCCGCCGAGCACACCGCGCAGGAGCAGGTCACCGTCATGAGGGCGCAGGCCGCAGGCGGCTTCACCGTCGCCTCGCAGCGCACCTTCGACGCCAGCCGGCTCGGCTACACGGAGTCGACCGGGGTGATGTTCGGCCTCGGCCCCAGCGAGTGGCGGACCTGGCTGGAGCGCACCCTCTCCGGCCCGAAGGCCCTGGAGTCCCGGAAGCTCGAGGACAGGATCGGGCGCACGGACCCCAGCAAGCCCATCGGCATCACCCCCAAGGCGTGGCAGAAGGCCTCCGACGACCGGCAGACGCTGCTGCACCAGGTGGAGGAGCGGATCGACGAGTCCGTCGCCGCCACCGTCGACCGGGAGCGCACCAGGCTGCTGTGGACCGCCGGCGCCGAGGTCGCCCTCGTGCTGCTGACCCTGGTGGGTGTCGTCCTGGTCGCCGCACGTCTCGGCCGCGTCATGATCCGCCGGCTGCGCGACCTGCGCAACGCCGCGCACGAGGTCGCCCACACCCGGCTGCCCGCCGTCATGAGCGAGCTGTCGCAGCCAGGTGCGCTGAGCGGCTCCACACCCGAGCAGGTCGCGGAGCGCACCGGCAACCCGGTCGAAACCACGGGCGGCGACGAGATCGGTGAGGTCGGTGAGGCGTTCAACGCCGTCCACCACGAGGCCGTACGCCTGGCCGCCGAACAGGCCCGGGTGCACGAGCAGTTCGCCGAGACCCTGGTCCGCGTCGCCCGCCGGGGCGCCCAGCTCACCAGCGTCATGGTGTCCGAGCTGGACACCGTGCAGCGCGACGAGGCGGACCCGGAGCGCATGAAGACGCTCTTCGCCCTCGACCACCTCGCCATCCGCATGGAGCGCAACACCAACAACCTGCTGGTGCTGGGCGGTTACGGCAACGCCCGGGTGCGCTCGGCCGACATCGGCTGCTCCACCGTCATCGTGGCGGCGGCCCAGCAGATCGAACGCTTCGACCGGGTCTCCCTCGGCGCCATCGAGGCGGGCATCGGCATCGCCGCCCGCGCAGTGCACGACGTGGCGCACATCCTGGCGGAGCTGCTCGACAACGCCACCCGCTTCTCGCCGCCCGACGCCCAGGTCGGGGTCGCCGTCTGGCGGCTGTGGGACCGGGCCGTCGTCCAGATCGTCGACGAGGGCGTGGGGATCTCGGCGGACCGCCGCGCCGTGCTCAACGCCGGGCTCCGCGAACCCAAGGCGGGCATCGGGGACGTACGGTCCATGGGCCTGCACGTGGTGGCCCGGCTCGCCGCGCGCCACGGCATCGTTGTCGAGCTGCGCGACTCCTCGGGCCCCGGCACCATCGCCGAGGTCACCCTGCCCAAGGGCGTGCTCGCCGAGGTGTCCGAGCAGCCGGCCCCGCCGAGCGAGAACGGCTTCGAGACGCCCCGTACGGTCGTCACCCGCCGCAAGCAGGACACCGTACGCGGACGGGTCGGCCGCCCGGTCGGCGCGGGCGCCCGCGCCGACGCCCCGGCGGCACCGGGCACGCGCGAGGAGCACGAGGCCCCGGCCCGTACCGAGGTCGCCGACGCGCCCTCCCCGCACCCCGTGCACGACGAGCCCGTCTCGCGCATCGCCGGGGTCAGCGCCTCCGGCCTGCCGGTCCGGAAGCGCAACGCGCCCCAGCAGTGGCCCGCACGGGACAAGCGGGGCGGCACCGAGCAGCGGTCCGGCGCCGGTGCGCCGAGGCCGACCCCCCGCCGCCGGGACTCCCGGCAGGTCTCCGACGTCCTCGCGGCCTACGCCCAGGGCATCAGCCGGAGCACGAACCCCCGCGGGCGTCCCGCCAACAATGACGACACCGAACGGACCAAGAAATGACCTCACCCACCGACCTGAGCTGGATCCTGAGCGACTTCGCCGGCCGCATCCCGGAAGTCACCCAGGCGATAGCCGTGTCCGTGGACGGACTCGCGCTCGCGTACACCGGCGTGGAGCGCGACGACGCCGACCGGCTGGCCGCCATCGCCTCCGGCGTCGTCAACCTGCTGTCCGCGGCGGCCCAGCTGACCGACACCGACCCGGTGGAGCACAGCCTCACCGCCATGGAGGGCGGCTACATGTTCTCCATGGCGGTGTCCAGCGGTGCCTCGCTCCTGGTGACCACCACCAGGGACGCGGACATCGGCGAGGTCAGCTACATGATGTCCGAGCTGATCAACCAGGTCGGCGACTCGCTGTCTCCGCAGGTCCGCAGCTCGCACATCTCCCCCACGCACTGACCCGGCCGTCCCCCCACGGCCGCACCGACCCGTCCGCGGAGCCCGCTCCGCGGTCGGGTCACACCGTTGCCCGACACTCCCCCGATGAGAGTCCTCATGTTCTTCGACATATCCCGCCGCACGCGCCACCGCAGATTCGTCCGGCCCGCCGGCGCCGCCGCCCTCGCCCTCGGCCTGGCCGCCGTCACCGGATGCAGCAGCGACAGCGGGTCCGGCGACAAGACCGTCAAGGTCGGCCTGGTCGCCTCGCTGTCCGGCACCTACAAGCCCGTCGGCACCGACCTGCGGGACGGCTTCCAGTTGTACCTGAAGACGCACGACAACAAGCTGGGCGGGCGCAAGGTCGAGCTCATCGTGGCCGACGAGGGCGACGGTCCGCCCACCGCCGTGCCCGCCGCCACCAAGCTGGTCAAGAAGGACAAGGTCGACGTCCTCACCGGCCTCGTCAGCGGTGGCTCGGTCAACGCGGTCCTGCCGCTGGTCGGCCAGGCCAAGATCCCCTTCCTCGGCTCCAACGCCCGTCCCGAGGTCAAGGACCCGGAGTACGTGTGGACGACGAGCTTCATGTCCGACGAGCCGGGCAAGGCCATCGCCCCGTACGTCAAGGAGAAGGTGAACGGCCCGGTCTACGCGATCGGACCGGACTACCAGGGCGGTTACGACGAACTGCGCGGGTTCACCGACGAGTTCAAGCGCGTCGGCGGCAAGCTGGCCAACCCGGACGGCAAGACCAAGTGGACGCCGTTCCCGAAGACGACCAACTTCATGCCGTACTTCGCGGACATCGCCAAGACCGACGCCAAGGCGGTGTACTGCTTCTACGCCGGCAAGGCCGCGATCGATTTCGCCAAGCAGTACGCGCAGTCCGACATCGCCGACCTGCCGCTGTACACGGCCTTCGTCACCGAGGGCAGCGTGCTCCAGGCCGAGGGCGAGGCCGCCAAGGACATCTACTCCGTCCTGAACTACGCGCCGGACCTCGACAACGCGGCCAACCGCAAGTTCGCCGCCGACTGGACCGCCGAGCACGACACCCAGCCGACCACGTACGCGATGTCGTCCTACGACGCCGCCGCCGTGCTCGACAAGGCGATCGCGGACGCCGCGAAGAAGGGTGACGTGACCTCGGAGACCATCAACAAGGCCATCGCCGCCCTGGGCCAGATCGACAGCCCGCGCGGCAACTGGGAGTTCAGCGAGAAGGCGCACGCGCCGGTGCAGACGTGGTACCTGCGCCAGGTGCGTCCGGACGGCAACCAGCTGTCCAACGTCATGGTCCAGGACCTGGCGACGCTCGGCGGCTGACATGGAGCTTCTCGATGCCCACCTCGTGCCGGCGGTGGACGGCGTGGCCTACGGGCTGCTGCTGTTCGTGGTCGCCGCCGGCCTGAGTCTCGCGTTCGGCACGGCCGGCGTACTGAACCTCTCGCACGGCATGCTGTACGCGATCGGCGCCTACACCGGCGCCGAGCTGAGCGACGGAACCTGGGGCGGTCTCGTCCTCGGGCTCGCGGCGGGGACGGCCGCGGCGGCCCTCGCCGGGGCCGGGCTCTCCGCGGCCACGGTTCCGCTCGCCCGGCGTGGGCATCTCGCTCAGGCCCTGCTGACGTTCGGGATCGCCCTGGCCGGCGGTGATCTGCTCATCCAGTTCTTCGGGGCGGACGAACTGCCGGTGCGCGTCCCCGGCGCGCTCGACTCCTCCGTCCATCTGCTGGGCCACCGCTACCCCGCCTACCGGCTCTGCTTCATCGCCATGGCCGTCGCCCTGGCGGCCTTCGGTACGTGGGTGCTGACCCGGACCCGGGTGGGTGCGGCGGTGCGCGCGTCGGCGGACGATCCCCAGATGCTCGCCGCCACCGGCCACAACCCCCGGGCAGTGCACACCGGTGTGCTCGCGGCGGCGGGCGCGCTGGCCGGTGCGGCGGGCGTGCTCGGGGCGCCGATCATCGGCCCCGGACCCGGCACCTCCGAGAACGTGCTGATGCTGTCCCTCGTGGTGGTCGTCCTCGGCGGGCTGCGCTCGCTGTGGGCGACGTTCGCGGCGGCGGTCGCCGTGGGCGAGGTCCAGACCCTGGGCGTCTCGGTGCTGCCGGACCTGGCGCCGTATCTGCTGTTCGCCGCGATGGCGGCGGTGCTGGTGTTCCGCTCCCGCTTCACGGAGCCGGAGGCGCACGAGGAGCGCGGCCCGTCCTCCGACCCGGTCTCCCGGCTGCGGCGGCTCCTCGCCGCGCGGTGGGAGAACCGGCCGCGCGCGGCGGCGCCCGCACCCGGCCGGGAGGCCGCTGCGGCGGACCCCGGGCGGTTCGGCGCGTGGCTGCGCGGGGCCGGGTGGCGGCAGGCCGTCCCACTGCTCGTGCTGCTCGCCGTCCTGTTCGCGCTGCCGGGGGTGCTCGACCCGTACAGCATCTCGCTGGCCGGGTCCGCCCTGGCACTCGGGCTGCTCGCGGTCAGTGTCACCGTGCTGACCGGATACGCCGGTCTGCCCACGCTCGGGCAGACCGCCCCGTTCGCCGCCGGCGCGTACGCCACCGCGAATCTGGCCGACGCCGGGTGGACCGTGGGCCCGGTCCAGATCGTCCTGTCGGCGCTCGCCGCCGCGGTGTTCTCGGCGGTGACCGGGCCTGCGGTGATCCGGGCGCGGGGTACCACGGTGCTGATGATCACGCTCGCGGTCGGCGAGCTGACGAGCGCCGTGATCAACCAGGTCAAGTCCGTCACCGGCGGCGCCGACGGGCTGGTCGGATTCCCGGCCACCCGGGCGCTGTGGGGCGGCGAGGGCATGACCGAGGAACGCGAGCTGTACGTGTACGCGGTCGTCGTCGCCGTCGTCGCCGTCGCGCTCACGCTGCTGGTGCTGCGCTCCCCGGCCGGGAAGCTGCTGACCGGCACCCGGGGCGCCGAGGCGCGGATGCGCGCGTCCGGCCACCCCGTGGGTCGCTATCTGCTGGTGGCCCACATCTGCGCCGGTGCGCTGGCCGGGGTCGGCGGCTCGCTGATGGTCACCGTGCAGCAGTACCTCTCCCCCGCCGACGTCGGCTTCGAGATCGCCGCGTTCGCGCTGCTGGCGGTCGTCATCGGCGGTACGACGTCGGTCGTCGGCGCGCTGCTGGGCGCCGGGCTGATCGTCTTCACCCGGGACTGGGTCGCCGGCTCCTGGCCCGGCCACGGGCCGCTGCTGCTCGGGGCGTTGTTCATCGCCGCCGTGTACCTGCTGCCGCGCGGTCTGGCCGGTCTGCGCACCGTCGCCGGCCGCCCCTCGCCCGCCGTCTCCCCCGGGAAGGTCGCCCCATGACGCCCGCACCGAACGCCGCGCGGCCGGACTCCGTGCTCGACCTCGACCGCGTCACCCGCAGGTACGGCAGCCTCACCGCCGTCGACGAGGTGTCCCTGAGGCTGCCCGCGGGTGCCCGGCACGCCGTGATCGGCCCCAACGGCGCCGGCAAGACGACCCTGCTCAACCTCATCGCCGGCACCGACCGGCCCGACCACGGCACGATCGCGCTGAACGGTACGGACGTCACCCGCGCGTCCACCGCGAAGCGCAGCCGGCTGGGCATCGCACGCAGCTTCCAGCAGCCGTCCGTCATCGCCGAGCTGACAGTGCTGGACAACATCGTGCTGGCCGGCTGGGCGCACCACCCGAAGCGCAGGGGCGCCTGGCGCAGCCGGTCCCGCTACCGGCTGCACACCGAGTCGGCCGGGCACCACCTGGAGACCGCCGGGCTCGCGGACCTCGCGCACCGGCCGGCCTCCACGCTCTCCCACGGGCAGCGCCGCATGCTCGACCTCGCCGCGGCCCTGGCGGGCGATCCGCGGCTGCTGCTCCTGGACGAGCCGGCGGCCGGGCTGACCGACGGCGACATCGGCCGGCTGCTCGCGATCCTGGGCTCCCTGCCCGCGAGCGTGGCGGTCGTGCTCGTCGAGCACCACGTCGAGGTGGTCGCCCAGGTCGCCACGTCGGTGACGGTGCTGGCGGCCGGGCGGGTGCTGGTGACCGGGCCGACCGGGGAGGCGCTCGCCCACCCCGAGGTCCGCGACGCGTACCAGAACACGGCGCCGGACCTCGTCACCGGCTCCACCGAAGCGAGAGGATGACCGACCCCCGATGCTCGAACTCACGGGCCTGACCGCGGGCTACCACGGCGGCACGGTCCTCCACGGCCTCGATCTGTCCGTGCCCGCCGGCACGGTGCACGCCGTCGTCGGCCACAACGGCGCGGGCAAGACGACGCTCGTGCACACCGTGGCCGGTCTGATGCGCCCGGACGCGGGCACGGTACGGCTGGACGGCCGGGACGTCACGGGGCAGCCCGCGCACCGGATCGCCCGCGCCGGCGTCGGTCTCGTACCGCAGGGCCGCCGGGTGTTCGCCAACCTCAGCGTCGCCGAGCACCTGCGGCTCTCGTACCGGCCGCCGCGCCGGGGCGACGCCTCGCGGCCGAGTGTGTGGACGCCCGAGCGGGTGCTGGAGCTGCTGCCCCGGCTGGGCGAGCGCCGGGGCAACCGGGGCACGGACCTGTCCGGCGGCGAGCAGCAGATGCTGGCCCTGGCCCGCGCGCTGCTCGGTTCGCCGAGCGTGCTGCTGCTCGACGAGCCGACGGAGGGCCTGGCGCCGGCCCTGGTCCGTCAGGTGCACGAGCTGGTGACCACACTGGCCGAGGAGGGCATCGCCGTACTCCTGGTGTCGCCGAGTCCGGCGACGGCGGCCCGGTGCGCGGACACGCTGACGGTGCTGACGTCGGGACGGGTGGGGCTGCGGCTCGACGGGGCCGGGGCCCGCGAGGACCCGACGGCCCTGCACGCCGCGCTGGAACTGGCGCCGACGGGCGTCTGACGTACGCGGGGAGGGAGCGCCCCTCCCCGCGTACGCGGTTACTTGACCTTCAGGCTGTGGCCGCCGAAGCCGCTGCTGCGGTCGGAGCCGCTGTTCTGCTCCTGCCACCAGGCGTCGAACTCGGGCTGGCCCATGGCCGACCAGTCGGGGGTGTTCTCGACCTGGGTGCTGCCCATCCGGCGGGCGAGGCCGACCATCGCGGAGCCGACCGCGCCGCGGCCGGCGTCGTAGCGCTCCAGCACGTCCTTCCAGCCGTCCCCGGCGATCCAGGCGGCCTCCAGCGCGGTGGCGTCCTGGAGGGCCTTCACGCTGCCGGCGCCGACGTGCGGGCGGGCCACGCTGGCGGCGTCTCCGACCAGTGCCATCCGGCCCGAGGTGTAGTGAGGGACGGCGAGGTCGTAGATGGGCTGGATGAAGGTGGTTCCGGCGGGTGTGCCAAGCACCTTGTCCGCCCAGAACGGCGGGAAGTGCTCCGCGACCAGGGCACGCAGCCAGTCGGTCAGCTCGGAGTTGAGGCGGCCGGGCGGCAGCGAGGTCGGGGTGCGCAGGTCCGGGTGGAGGCCGTCGGTCTGCGGGGGCGTGGTGTAGAGCACCCAGTTGAGGCGGTGGCCGCCGGTGCCGTCCGGGATGCGGTAGATCATGCAGTGGCCGCCGGGGAAGACGATGTTGTGGGCGTCGAGCCCGTCCGAGGGAAGGCCCTCGACATCCTCGGAGGCGCCGCGCCAGCCGATGTAGCCGGCGTACTGCGGGCTGATCCCGGGGAACATCGCCTCGCGGACCACGGAGCGGTAGCCGTCGGCGCCGATGACGAGGTCGAAGCGCTCCTCGCGCCCGTCGGCGAGCCGCAGCGTCACCCCGTCGTCCGCCGGGTCCACGGCGGAGACGACGGCGCCGGAGCGGTAGTCGACGTCCGCTGGCACCCGGCGGCGCAACTCGCTCCACAGGGAGCCCCAGTTGTAGGCGCGGAACGGGAACGGCTGCTGCCCGAAGACCCGGCCGTTCGCCGCGTCGCCGTCCCGTACGCTCCACACCCGCCGGGTCAGCGGCGCCCAGGGCATCTCGGGGGCCACATATCCGGCCTCTCTCAGCTCCTCGTAGCGGTCGCTCTGCAGGGCGATCCCGACGCCCCGGTCCCGGAGTTCGGCGTCGGCGCGCTCGAAGACGGTGATCCGGTCCGCCCCTCCGCGCGACGCGGCCAGGGCCGTGGCACACCCCGCTATGCTCCCGCCGACCACGGCGATGCTGCCTCCACGCATGTCTGGATCTCCACTCACTTGAGGTCCCGGCCGTCCACCCGGCCGCTCTCCCGCCGGAGCGCCGGCGGGAAAGTTCCCTTGCATTGGCGCTGGTTGGCCCGTTCCCTGCGGTCGGGGCCCGCAACGAATCCTAGCGAGGGGCCCGGACGGGTTTGAGCCGCAGGTGGTTCCGCTTTTTCGGCCACCGATACATCGTCAGGACAGGTTTACGGTGCGCTCCTTGGTCATTTCGGATTAGGGTTCTGTCATGTCCCCCTCGCCGGTCACCTGCTCAGTCCCCCACCTGGCTGCGGCCGGCTTCGGCACCGGCCGCGACGCGCTGCGAAGACGTCGCGCCGGCCGCGTCCGCCGCTGAACGAGCGGCGCACCACAGCGATTCGTCCCCCCTCATCCGGCGGCCGTCCTGATCGCCGCCAGCCCCCGGACACCCGGGTACTACGGAGTACAGAAACGATGCGACACGCCCCCGGCAGCGGGTGCTCCGGCCGCGACGGTCTGGGAACCGGCACGCCCGCCGGTGCCCGCGCGCCCGGCGGAACCGTCCCCCCGATCCCCGCGAGGACCCGATGACCGAACCGATATTGATCCTGCTCGCGCTGGCGGCGGGAGCCTGCGTCTCGCTCTACTTCCTGCGCCGCGCCCGCGCCGAGAAGCGGCGGGCCGACGAGGTCCGGCAGCAGCACGAGCAGCTCGTCCAGCAACTGCGGGCCGCCGAGCAGTTCGTGGCGTACATCGCCCAGACCGTCGTGCAGGCGGCCGCGTCCGAGGCGCAGACAGGACGCCCCTACCAGCTGGACCTGGCGGTACCGCCGCAGCTGGCCCACACCCAGCTCGCCAACGCGCTCAGCGCCCTGGCCGGGCAGGTGCGCTCCGCGATCACCATGACCGGCCAGCTGGCGCAGAACGCGGCGGAGGAACAGCTCACCCAGGTCTGGGCGGAGACGGAGCGTCAGGTCGCCCAGGCCCGCCAGGAGTCGGTGGACGTGGCACGGGCCGCGGTCCGCGCCTTCGCCTCCAGCACCGTGCAGCGCGCGGCGAAGCTGAGCAGCACGATCAGCGCCGGGGTCCGGCGCCATGTCTCGGACGAGGCATACGCGACGCTGGTCGAGATGGACCACCTGGCCCAGCAGATGCTGCTCACGGCGTCCGGCTACGGCGTCCTGGCGGGTGACAAGCTGTCGCGGCGCTGGCCGGCGACCACACTGACCGATGTCGTCCGCACCGCGATGGGCCGCGTCGAGGGCTACCAGCGCGTCCAGCACACGGACCTGGAGTCCTTCGCGGTGCAGAGCCGGGCGGTGGAGGCGGTCGTCCACACCCTGTCGGTGCTGCTGGACAACGCCCTGCGCTACTCGCCGCCCAACGCCCGGGTGCACGTCTCCCTGGAGCACGGGGCGAACGCGGCGTTCCTCGTCGTCGACGACGCCGGTCTGCGGATGGAGGACGAGCGGCTGACCTGGGCCCGCGAGGTGATGTCCGGCGAGCAGCGGGACGACATCACGCGGCTGGGCGCCTACCCGCAGACGGGGCTGCGAGTCGCCTCGGTGCTGGCCCACCAGTACGGCTTCCGCGTCGAGCTGACCGCCCCGAACCTGTACGGCGGCACGCGCGCGATCATCGTGCTGCCGCAGGCGCTGCTGACGACACCGGGCCCGTCGCGGCCGGTGCCCGCGCAGGCGCTGCCGGCGCCCCGGCCGGCCGCCGTCCCGCCGGCTCCGCCGGTATCCCAGCCGTCCCCGCTGCCGGAGGTCCCGCCCATGTCCCGGCCGACCCCGGAGCCCGTTCCCGTGTCAGCGCCGACGTCGGCCCCGGAGCCGGAGCGGGCCCCGGAAGCGGATGCCGCGCCCGTGTCGGCGCCGGCCCCGGCCACCACGGCCAGCGGGCTCACCGTGCGCCGGCGCGGCACGCGGCCCGCCGCCGAGTCGCGGCCGGGTCCCGAACCGGTGGTCGAGCCGGGCAGGCCCGCGGTGGCCGCCGCGTGGATGGCGGGCAGCCGCAGCAGCCGGGAAAACCAGAACACCCCTCGTACGGACGAAGGACGTTGATCATGTCGGACACGCACGCGAACACCCTGGGCTGGCTGCTCGACGAGCAGCTCGGATCGGTGGAGGGCGTCCGGTACGCCGTACTCATGAGCGGCGACGGACTGCTCAAGGCCCGGACCCGCACCATCAGCCAGGAGGACGGCGAGAAGCTGGCCGCCCTGACCGCCTCACTGCGCGCCTCGGGCCGTGCCTGGGACGAGTTCACCGGCGGGCAGGGCGTACGCCAGCAGCTGATCGAGTCCGTGTCGACGATCGGGCTGACGACCGCGGCCGGGCAGCACACGATGCTCTCGGTCGTCACCACGGGCCCGCACGCCGATGTCGGCCTGATCAGCCACCACATGGGCCTGCTGGTGGTCCGCCTGGGCGAGCAGCTGGGCACGAGGGAGCGCATGCCGGTACTCCAGCCGGACGGGGGCTCCGCCGCATGAGCGGACCACGGCACGACCCGGACATGGTCAGGCCCTACGTCCGCACGGGCGGGCGGGTCCGCCCGGACCGGGACGTGCGCCTGGAGAGCGTGGTCGTGGCCGCGTCGGGGCCGGTCGGTGCGCTGGGGCCCGACGCGCGGCGGGTGATGAGCCTGTTCGCGGTGGGCCGGGGCGGTCTGGCCGTCGCCGACATCGCCGCCGCGTTACAGCTGCCGCCCTCCACCGTCCGGATCATCGTGTCCTCCCTCATGGACAGCGGCCATCTGACCAGCCCGGCGCCCGCCGTCGAGGACCAGCCCCGAAACGACCTCCTGCAGAAGGTGCTTGATGGACTCCGAGAACTGGTCTGACGCCCCGAACGGCGTCTCGTACGTACCGGCCACGGTGACCCAGTCCGCCAAGATCGTGGTCGCCGGCGGATTCGGCGTCGGCAAGACGACCTTCATCGGCAGCGTCTCGGAGGTCAGGCCGCTGCGGATGGAGGAACCGATCACGGAGGACAGCGTCGGGGTCGACGACCTGCGCGGGGTGCCGAACAAGACGACGACCACCGTGGGCATGGACTTCGGCCGCATCCACCTGGCCGGCGGGGCCCTCGCCCTCTATCTGTTCGGACTGCCCGGTCAGGTCCGCTTCCAGCCCCTCTGGGAGGACCTGGCCCACGGGGCGCTCGGCTGCCTGGTGCTGGCCGACACCCGTGACCTGGACGCCAGCCACGAGGCGCTGGGGCTCCTGGAGGACCAGGGCATCCCGTACGCGGTCGCGATCAACGTCTTCCCCGACGCGCCCGACTACGGCCTGGAGGAGATCCGCGAGGCCCTCGCGCTGGACCCGGCCACCCCGCTGACCACCTGCGACGCGCGGGACCGCAGGTCCTGCGTGTACGCCCTCATCACGCTCACGGAATACCTCGCCTCACACCGCTCGGCCCTCTCCCTGGAGCCCACTCCATGACGTCCCCCAGCACCACCCTGCCGTCGGCCCCCTCGGGCCGGGTCGCCCTGTACGACCCGGGGTTCGCCGCCGACCCGCACTCCGCGTACGAGCGGATGCGGGCGTCGTACGGGGCCCTGGTGCCCGTCGAGCTGTCCCCGGGCATCCCGGCCACCCTGGTGATCGGCTACTTCCAGGCGCGGCGCATCCTCAACGACCCGCTGTACTTCCCGCACGACCCGCGTGTGTGGCAGGAGCAGGTCCCGGCGTCGTGCCCGGTGCGGCCGATGATGGAGTGGCGGCCCAACGCCCTGCGCAGCAGCGGCACCGCGCACGCCCGTTACCGGGCCGCCAACACCACCGCGATCGACGCCGTCGACCAGCACGAGCTGCGGGCCCGGGTGGAGAAGCTCGCCGAGAGCGCCATCGGGGACTTCATCACGGCGGGCAGCGCGGACGTGCTCACCCAGTACGCGTGGCCGATCGCGTTCCGGATCCTCAGCTCCCTGCTCGGCTGCCCCGACGAGATCGGGGCGCGCATCGCCGACGGGATGTCCCGGATCTTCGAGGCCACGGACGCCCAGCGGGGCAACGAGATCCTCGGCCAGGCGGTCGCCGACCTCGTCGAACTGCGCCGGCGCCACCCCGCGGACGACATCACCTCCCGGCTCCTCGCCCACGCGGCGCAGCTGACCGACGAGGAGATGGGTCACCAGCTGGTCACGCTGTACGGGGCCGGCATCGAACCGCTGACCAATCTCATCGCCAACACCCAGCTGAAGATCCTCACGGACGACGAGTTCTCCGCCGGACTGCACGCCGGGCACTCCACCGTGCGGGACGCCCTGGACACCGTCCTCTACACGGACCCGCCGATGGCGAACTACTGCATCACCTACCCGCCCTACCCGGCGGACATCGACGGTGTGGTGCTCCCGGCCCATCAGCCGGTGCTCATCTCGATGGCCGCCTGCAACAACGACCCGGCGATCGCCCAGGCCCCGGGCGGCATCGCGGGCAACCGGGCTCACCTGGCGTGGAGCATCGGCCCGCACAACTGCCCGGCCCGGTCCCACGCGTACCTGATCGCGGAGACCGCGGTCACCTATCTGCTCGACGCCCTGCCCGAGATGGACCTCGCGGTCCCGGCCGCCGAACTGCGGTGGCGGCCCGGCCCGTTCCACCGGGCGCTGGAATCCCTCCCCATCGTCTTCCATGCCTCCCACTGAAGGAGACCCCATGCCCGAGCAGCCGATCCTCGTCCTCGACCCCGCCGGCACCGACCGCCACGCGGAGTACCGGACGCTGCGCGAGCGCGGCCCCGCGACCCGCGTCGACGTCCTCGGGGTGACCGCGTGGTCCGTCAGCGACCCGGTCCTCCTCAAGGAGCTCCTGACCAGCTCGCAGGTCTCCAAGGACGCCCGCGCCCACTGGCCGGCCTTCGCGGAGACCGTGGCCACCTGGCCGCTCGCCCTCTGGGTCGCGGTGAACAACATGTTCACCGCGTACGGTGCCGACCACCGGCGGTTGCGCCGGATGATCGCCCCCGCGTTCAGCGCCCGCCGCATCCAGGACCTGCGCGTCTCCGTCGAGAAGGTCGTCACCGAACTCCTCGACGGCCTCGCCGACCGGCCCGCGGGCGAGCCCGTCGACCTCCGCAAGGAGCTCGCCTACCCGCTCCCCATCGCGGTGATCGGCCGCCTCATGGGCGTCCCGGAGGACCAGCTCGACGGCTTCCGGTCCGTCGTCGACGGCGTCTTCGACACGACCCTGACCGTGGAGGAGGCCACCACGAACACGGCCTCCCTCTACGGCGCGCTCGACCAGCTCATCGCCTCCAAGCGCGCCGCGCCCGGCGACGACATGACCTCGCTCCTGCTCGCCACCCGCGACGAGGAGGGCGACGGCGGCCGGCTCGACGACGAGGAGCTGCGCGACACGCTCCTCCTCATGATCTCCGCCGGGTACGACACCACGGTCAACGTCATCGACCAGGCCATCACCGCCCTGCTGACCCGCCCGGAACAGCTCGCCCACCTCCGCGAGGGCCGCGCCGACTGGAACGACGTCGTCGAGGAGACCCTGCGCCACGAGCCCGCGGTCAAGCACATCCCGATGCGCTACGCCCTCTCGGACATCCCCCTGCCCGACGGGCAGAAGATCGCGCAGGGCGAGGCGATACTCGTCTCCTTCGCGCCCGCCAACCGCCACCCCGACTGGCACGGCGAGACCGCCGACGACTTCGACGTCACCCGCCCCACCAAGGAGCACCTGGCCTTCGGCCACGGCGTCCACTTCTGCCTCGGTGCCCCCCTCGCCCGCCTGGAGATCGCCACCGCCCTCCAGCAGCTCTTCGACCGCTTCCCCGAAGCCCGTCTCGCCGTCCCCGCCACGGACCTCCTCCCCCTCCCGTCGCTGATCAGCAACGGCCACCAGAGCCTGCCGGTCGTTCTCCGGCCGACCGCAGGCTGACGGCCTACGCCCGCACAGCTGTTTCCGCCCCGCCGGACCTCGTCCGGCGGGGCGGAACGCGTTGCGAAGGCGTTGGCGGTGATCCATTTGAGAAGAACCCGTTGCGGCGGGAAAATAGGCAGGCACATGCAATCCGGCGCGGAAAGGAATCCCGGAAAAGGTCGCAGAAAGGAGCGGCGCCGGTATGAACACCCGCAGCCAGAATCTGACGACAGGCCCACCGGCGCCCGAGGACGCGGAAGCACTCAGCCGGGTACACCTCCGGGCATGGCACCAGACCTATCCGAATACCGCGGCGGGAATCGACGCCGCCTGGATTCAGGAAAACGTGGGATGGGTCGTCACTCCGGCAGGGGTCGACGGGTGGCGACAGGGGATCGAGGACTCCCGCAACCTTCCGGAACAGCACTTCTGCCGTATTGCGCGATCGGGCGACGAAGCCGTCGGCTTTCTGTGCGGCCATCGCGGAGTCACGGCCACCATCGGCCCCATGTACCTGCTGCGCGAATTCTCCGGCTGCGGTGTCGGCAGTCGCCTCATGGACGAATACCTGCGCTGGTCGGAAAACGCTCCGGTGCGCCTCTGGGTCACGGCCTACAACACGGGGGCCATTCGCTTCTACACCCGGCACGGATTCGTCGAGTCCGGCGAGCTGCACATGTGGCGGGGCCGACTCCCCAACCTTCGGATGATTCGCCGTCCGGAACGGGCCGCAGCCGATGCGTGCCTCAATCGTGCTGAAGTGGGCCTAAGTGGATTTGAACCACTGACCTCTTCCTTATCAGGGAAGCGCTCTAACCAACTGAGCTATAGGCCCTCGGTGCGTGGGAAGAATATCAGACCGCGGGAGCGGTTCCGGCGGGCCTTCTCGACGCGGTACGCCGGGGGGGCGCGGTTCCCCAACTCCTCCTCATCGCGCTGCCGCAGGCCGCAATCGGCTTGTACATGTGCGAGGCCGTTGCGGTAACCTCGGACCACAGGCGTGGATCCGGCCATCACCGGGGAGCCTCCGGAAGAAACGGACTGCCCCGGCGGCATCCGGAGTAGAACCGGACGGGAGGGGCCCGTCACAGCCCATGACGAGCGGTCGTCCGTGTGCGGGCGGCAAGCGGGGTGGTACCGCGGCGTCCTGGAAACGGGGTTGTCGTCCCCGTAAGCAGGAGCCCATTCCGCCGCACGAGGAGTACCGCATGGCTGACCGCCGGCCCGATCCAGCCTCCTACCCCCACGTCCCCTCCCAGCCGTCGTTCCCCGAGCTGGAGCAGGAAGTCCTGGACTTCTGGCAGGCGGACAACACCTTCCGGGCCTCTGTCGAGGCCCGCCCCGCAGGCGCGCACGGGAGCAACGAGTACGTCGTCTACGACGGTCCTCCGTTCGCGAATGGCCTCCCCCACTACGGGCACCTGTTGACGGGGTACGTCAAGGACGCCGTTCCGCGCTACCAGACCATGCGCGGACAGCGCGTGGAGCGTCAGTTCGGCTGGGACACCCATGGCCTCCCCGCCGAGGTCGAGGCCGAGAGGCAGCTCGGTATCGGGCACAAGTCCGAGATCGAGAAGATGGGTGTGGCCGCCTTCAACGAGGCCTGCCGCGCCTCTGTCCTGCGCTACACCGCCGAGTGGCGGGACTACGTCACCCGGCAGGCGCGCTGGGTGGACTTCGACGACGGCTACATGACCTCGGACCTCTCCTTCATGGAATCGGTCATGTGGGCCTTCAAGCAGCTGTGGGAGAAGGGCCTCGTCTACTCCGGGTTCCGGGTCCTGTGGTATTGCTGGCGCTGCGAGACGCCCCTGTCCAGCACCGAGACGAAGATGGACGACGTCTATCTCGACCGGCAGGACCCCGCGGTCACTGTCGGCCTGCGGTTCTCGGTACCGGAAGGGGACGCCACCGATCTGGACGGCGCTCTGGCGCTCATCTGGACGACGACCCCGTGGACGCTGCCGTCGAACCTCGCTGTCGCGGTGCACCCGGACATCGA
Organism: Streptomyces sp. col6; assembly: GCF_008042035.1. Lineage (GTDB taxonomy): Bacteria > Actinomycetota > Actinomycetes > Streptomycetales > Streptomycetaceae > Streptomyces. The sequence continues at coordinate 31,580 of NZ_RDBL01000008.1, read as the reverse complement.
CTACGTACTCCTGGAGACCGACGCCGAACACGGCGGCGAGCGGTACGTCATCGCCGAAGGCCGCGTGCAGCACTACGCACGGGAACTGGGTGACGAGCCCACCGTCCTTCGGCGGCTGAAGGGTGCGGAACTCCTGGGCCTCTCCTACACACCGCCGTTCGACTTCTTCGTCGGGCACGAGAACGCGCACCGGGTGCTGGCCGCCGACTACGTGACCGTCGAGGACGGCACCGGTCTCGTCCACATCGCGCCGGCCTTCGGTGAGGAGGACAAGGCCGTCACCGACGCGGCGGGCATCGAGGTCGTCGTCCCGGTCGACAGCCGCGGTGAGTTCACCACGGAGGTCCCGCCCTACGCCGGCATGCAGGTGTTCGAGGCGAACCGCGCCATCATCAAGGACCTCCGCGACCGTGCCGCGCACACCCGGGGTGTCCTGCTCCGGCACGAGACGTACGACCACCCCTACCCGCACTGCTGGCGCTGCAGCAACCCGCTCATCCAGCGTGCGGTCGACTCGTGGTTCGTCCAGGTCACGGCGTTCCGCGACCGGATGGTGGAACTCAACCAGGACATCAACTGGGTGCCTTCCAACATCGGTGACGGCCAGTTCGCCAAGTGGCTCGAGGGCGCGCGCGACTGGAACATCTCCCGTAACCGGTACTGGGGTTCGCCGATCCCGGTCTGGGTCTCCGACGACCCGCGCTATCCGCGGGTCGATGTGTACGGTTCGCTGGACGAGATGGAGCGGGACTTCGGGGTGCGCCCGACCGACCTGCACCGCCCGTACGTCGACGAGCTCACGCGCCCCAACCCGGACGACCCGACCGGGGAGTCCACCATGCGCCGGGTGCCCGAGGTACTCGACTGCTGGTTCGAGTCGGGGTCGATGCCGTTCGCGCAGGTGCACTACCCCTTCGAGAACTCCGACTGGTTCGAGCACCACTACCCCGGCGACTTCATCGTCGAGTACAACGGGCAGACCCGCGGCTGGTTCTACACCCTGCATGTGCTCGGCACGGCGCTGTTCGACCGGCCGGCGTTCCGCTCGGCGCTCGTGCACGGCATCGTGCTGGGCGACGACGGCCAGAAGATGTCCAAGTCGCTGCGCAACTACCCGGACGTCCGGGAGGTGTTCGACCGGGACGGTTCCGACGCGATGCGCTGGTTCCTGTTCTCCTCGCCGATCCTGCGGGGCGGCAACCTGGTCGTCACCGAACAGGGCATCCGGGAGGGCGTCCGCCAGGCGATCCTCCCGTTGTGGAACACCTGGTACTTCCAGTCGCTCTACGCGAGGGCTGCCGGACACCGCGGCACCTGGCGGACCGACAGTCAGCACGTGCTGGACCGGTACGTGCTCGCCCGGACCGCAGCCCTGGTCGACAGCGTCACGGCGGCCATGGATGCCCTGGACATCGCTTCGGCGTGCGAGCGGATCCGGGACCACGCCGAGGTGCTGACCAACTGGTACGTGCGACGCTCCCGCAAGCGGTTCTGGGACGGTGACCCGGACGCCCTGGACACCCTTCACACCGTGCTCGAGGTGACCATGCGTGTCGCCGCGCCGCTGTTGCCGTTCACCACCGAGCGGATCTGGCAGGGGCTGACCGGGGAGCGCTCGGTGCACCTCACGGACTGGCCGTCGGCCGGTGACCTGCCCCACGACGACGAGCTCGTCGCCGGCATGGACCGTGTACGTCAGGTGGCTTCGGCCGCGCTGTCGCTGCGCAAGGCCCAGGGGCTGCGCGTACGGCTGCCCCTGGCCGAGCTCGTGGTGGCCGCGCCCGACGCCGCCTCGCTCGCGCCGTTCACGGACATCCTGCGCGACGAGGTCAACGTCAAGGACGTCGTGCTCACCACCGATGTCACGGCGCACGGACGATTCGAGGTTGTCATCAACCCCTCCGCGTGCGGGCCTCGCCTGGGACCGGACACCCAGAAGGTGATCCGTGCCGTGAAGGCCGGTGAATACGTCCAGGGTGAGCATGGGCTCACCGCCGCGGGCATCGACCTGCTGCCGGGCGAGTACACGGAGCGTCTCGTCGCCGTCGACCCCAGCGAGACCGCCGCGTTGCCCGGCAACAGCGGCCTCGTCGTACTGGACACGGCTCTGACTCCCGAGTTGACGGCCGAGGGCCTTGCCAAGGACGTGGTCAGGCTGGTGCAGAAGGCGCGTCGTGACGCCGGCTTCGACATCTCCGAACGTATCGCCCTGACGCTGGAGGCGCCGGCGAACGTGCTCGATGCCGTGCGTGCTCACGAGCCGCATCTGGTCGCCGAGGTACTGGCCTCGGCCGTGGCCTATGCGGACGTCTTCGAGCCGACGCTCGTCGAAGCGGTGGCCGAGGGCGACCACGTGAAGGTCCGGGTGGAACGGGCGTAGCACCGCCGGTGGGCCGCGTCGCGGGAAGGGGATCCCGCGGCGCGGCCCACCTGTTTCAGTGGTCGTGCCCGATGACGACGGCGTGGGTGATGTAGCCACCCGCCGTCGAACTGCGCCCGCTGAAGAGGGCGCCCTTCGGGAAGGGCGGCGCGGCACACCGCAGCTCGGAGGTGAAGCCGTCCGGGCTCCAGAACACCTCGAGGTGGGCGAACTCCAGCACTCTACGGGTCAGCGGATACATGGCCTTGTAGGTCGCTTCCTTGGCGGAGAACACCCACCGGCTCCGCAGCCTCCGTTCCTCATCGTTCCCCGCCTCCCGCCGCCGTGCTTCCTCGGCGTTCAGAATGAGCGGGTCGAGGTCGGCGGGGAGCGGCACACACGGTTCCACGTCGATCCCGAGCCCCCGGACGTCGGCCGACCGGCCGACGGCCACCGCGACCCGGGTCGCACAATGAGTGATCGAGCCGACCACTCCTTCGGGCCACCGCGGTGACCGGTCGGGATGCGGCAGCAACGACTCCCGTGCGTGGCCGAGTTCGGCCATCAGCCGGTGGGCCAGCTGCCTTCCGACCGCGAACTCCCGCTGCCGGCTCGGAATCGCGTCTTCCACCACCCTCAGTTCGGCGGCGTCGAGCAAACCGATGCTTTCGTGTGCCGGCTCGGCCTCCGCCACCCCGACGTACGCCGGAAGCAGCGGAGCGAGCAGCGACGAAGCAGGCCCGGTCATGGCTCGCCATGACCGTTGAGCGGGTCGGGTGTCACTCGTAGCGATGGAATCCCGCCCGGCTCGCGAGCGGCACCACATCCCGTTCGATGCGTCGGACGTCCTCATCGCTCAATTCTGTTCGGTGGCGACCGATGTTGTGCTTGGAGAGGTCCGCATCCCACATGGCCGCCTCCGGCTCCACCCCCAGCCTGCCGCACAGGTAGGTCAGGGTCTTCGCGGGGTCGTCGATGAAGTCTTCGAAGAAGATCTCGATGTAGCGCTCGTCGCCCCGGTACTGATCGGCGATGTCCAGCCACTTCTTGTAGAACCCCTCGGCCCACTTGGTGGCCATTCGGGCGTCCGGGCCGCCCCAGTTGTGTTTGCCCGACCCGATGGATGCCACGACGTCCCGGGGATCCCGGATCATGTGCACGATGTAGGAGTCCGGGAAGAGGAGCTTCGGATACGGCGACAATATGTTGTGCGGCGTCTTCTCACACCAATGCTGCTTGCCCTGGGCGCGCCCGGCACCGCCGAAGAGGCGATCGACGAATTCTCCCGCGTACTGTGCCGCCTTCTCCCTCTCCAGATACTGAGGGAGGATCCGGCTCCGCTCACCCGTACGCACCTCGATGGTGACGTCCTCGCCGTCCTGCTGGGTGACGATACTGAGGCTGCGGCGGCTCTGGATCGAGAAGGCCGGCCACTCGGCGTCCACCAGGCCGTCCAGGAAGGTGCGCACGGTGGTGTCGTAGTGCTCGGGATCGAAATAGTCGTACATGCTGTAGCCCTCGTAAGGAGCCACATCGCGTTCGACGAGGTCCCTCGTCATCATGCGCCGGAAACGCCTGACCTTCTCGCCTCCGGTGACCGGGCCCGCCCAGTTCACCGACAGCCCGTCGACGAGCTCGCCGAGACCGTCGATGTCCACAATGAAGCGGGTCTCCCAGCCCAGGCCGAAGATGTCATTGTGCTGCCCCAGCAACTGAGCCATGATCGTGGTCCCTGACCGGCCGAGCCCGCCCACGAAGATCTTCTTGTGCTGCGCGTCTTCACTCATCGCTGTTCTCCCCTTGCGTGTTCCGGTTCGTTCGCCCCTGCCGTCTGCAGTTCGTCAGGAAGGCGGATGGCGGGCGGGACGACCGCGGACTCCCCCTCCGTGGCCGAGAAGGCACAGGCCAGATGGAGAGTCGGTACCCCCACCGGCGTCACTTCGTGGAACCAGCCGGGCGGTACGTAAAGGGCGTCTCCCGCGGAGAGCTCTCCCTCCCAGAAGAGCCCGGAGCGCACCCGGCGCAGTTCCTCGGCGTCGCCACCGGCCTCTCCTCGCGCGGCAGCCTGGATTCCCTCCTTATAGGCGGACGATGCCGGTCCGGGCACCGCCTCACGTGTAGGGCGGTAGATCTTCCAGTGCTTGCGCCCGGACAGCTGGAGGACCAGGTTGTCCGTGTAGTCGTAATGGAGGGCGAGGCCCTTCTGGTTGCCCCAGGCCGCATACGCGTTGATGTAGACGGGGGCCCCGGGCCGTGACAGCGTGGCGGCGATTCCGGCCAGGGGCGGATGCACCTCTTCCAGGGCTTCCACGCGCAGGGTCGACCCGCCGAGACGCCGTCGCAGCTCCTCGGTGGATGTCGTGCGGGGAGCCCGCCAGATCGCCTCGCCATTCGTCAGGACACAGACCCGGCTCATGCCGGGGTCGGGCAGGGACAGGAACTTCTGGATGGTGGCGCTGCCCGGCCCGTCGAAGCACGAGGTGGCAAGGATATGTTCCAGGTCGCCCCAGGTGAGCAGCTGCTCCAGACCGGGAACGGTCAACCGTCGGGGCTCGTCCCCCGGGGCCGCGGAGCCCTTCGGGAACACAGTGTCCAGCAGGCTGCTCACGCCATCCTCCGGAGGATCGAGTCGACACAACTCGTCGCGTTGCGGCCGAAGTAGTCGGTGTAATGGGTGTCCACGGCATACTGGCCGGGATGGGCGGCGTTGAATTCCCGCAGTTGGGCGCCCTTCCCCACGCTGTCCTCCACGATGATGTAGTCCCCTTCCCGCAGCTGTTCGTGCACGTACTCGAGCACACCCCGCACGCCTACATGGGCGTCCTCGACAACAAGGCGAGGGCCGCGCGCCAGCGTGTCCTCGGGCAGGAACTCGCCGATCCGCCGGGCATCCCCGGTGATGAATTCGACCGAGGAACGCGTGACGGGAACGGTCTGCAGATCGAGTGACACCGTCCGGCAGTCGAACCCGTGGAGCTCCGCCAGGTCCGCCATCCAGAGCGCGCTGGCACCGTTGCCGGAACCCACTTCCAGAATGACCTCCGGGCGGAGCTCGGCCAGGAGCATGGTCACAATGGCGAAGTCGAACGTGCTCTTGAACAGGTCTCGTCCGCGCCACTGCATGGGCCGGGCCGTGCCCTGGCTCATGATCAGCACCTCGTCCGGGATCTCGCTCCTGCGGTGCGGATCAAGACCTTCGAGGTCCACGGACTCCCGCTCGTCCCAAGGAACGAATCGTCCTGCCTTCAGCGCGGTGGCATGGCGGCCGATGCGAGCGCGCCAGTTGGGGTCGTGTTCTTCTCCCTGTCGCAGCACCCGCCGGTCGTAGTAGGTCGGGACCCCGTGCTGCTCCTTCTCCACCCGGTCGCGTGTCGCGTCAATCAGTTCATCGATCGTCATCGTGTCTCCGTTGCTTGGTCGATCAGGTGAAGGCCCCTCTTCAGCACCCGTTCCCGCCAGACCGGTGATGTCGGGGCGAAGGCATGGGCAAGACGTGTGCGAGCCCAGACGGAGGAGGAATCCTCCCGGTGTCCGTGGAACCAGGCCCGGTTCTCCTGGTGAAGGGCGGCAATGACTTCCAGGGCTGACACCGTGCCGAACTCTGCTCCGCAGAGCGTGTAGCTCTTCTCCGGCAGCAGTTCCTCGCACCAGCTGCCCAGGCCGCCCTGCACCCTGTAGTGCCGGGGCTTCTCCAGGGCAGGCCTGGCGTCGGGGCCGAATCGCCGCACCAGTTCGTCCGCCTCCTGCGTCCCCTCACGCCGCGGCAGAAGGAGTTGCAGGCCACCGCTTCGCCCCAGGCCCGTGTGAATGTCGAGGTGCAGCACGTGCCGGGCGCCACTCGTCCAACGGGGCAGCCCCTCCCGCAGCACCTCCTGAAGCGTGGCGGGACCCGAGCCCCCGTAGAAGAGTCCCTCCGGCGTCTCGTACTGACCGCCGCTGATCGCCTGGAAGACCGCCTTGCGCCCCATGCGCGCCGCCGCGGTGAGCGCCTTCGGCAGCAGCGGGTCCCAGCGGCCGGCCGGACGTCGAGGCACCAGCCACGGTACGACGTCCGGCCAGCCCGGAGGAGAGCCGGCGAACTTCTCGTCGACGAGGAGGAAGTTGCGGTTGAGGTCGATGTTGTCGCCGTCGACCCGGCGCTGCCATGCGAACCCGAAGGGATTGAGCAGGTGGATCATGACGATCCGTGTGGAGCTCTCATGTGCCCCTGCGAGCCAGGCCCGCTGGATGGCGGATCCGGCAACACCCTCCACACCATGGAGCCCGCTCGAAACGATCACACAGCGTTCGGCGTCGGAAGGACCCAGAAGTGCTACGTCGAGGGTGAGCCGGTCCCCGTCCGGGCTCTCGCCCCCGTGCGGGATCCGTTCCACCTCGCCGTGCCGCTGGGCCAGCTCTCGAAAGGCTTCACTCGCCTCAGCCCATGTGTAGTACCAGTTCATATGAGTTCCTGAAGTATCGACTGGGGGTCGGTGCCCGGCGTGACGCCCACCTCGGCGAGGACGCGCCAGGTGTCCCGGCCGTCCAGCTGCGCGCCTCGCGGTCCGGCGTCACCGAGCGTGCCTTCGGCACGGGATGTCCGGAGGAAGCCGAGGAAGGGAGCCAGGGGATGGTTCGACGGATCACGGCTGACGGCGGCTTCCACCAGACTCAGCCAACGGTCGGGAGGCAGGATGTCCAGGCCCCCGGCCGCTTCGGCGATCTGCTGGAGAGTGGGCGCCACCGGCTCCTGGAGGTGCCAGGTCCGCGGCGACAGGTTCATGGAGGCCACCATGGCCGCCGCAGCCACCCGGCGCCGGATCAGCGGGAGGTCGATGTCCACATCGGGGAAGCCCCCGCTCATCACGCACCCTCGCACCAGCGCGCTCACGTAGTCGTCCGACTCCGTGTGCCGGTCGACGACGAGTGCGACACGGTGCACATGTGCCTGGCCTCCCTGCGCCACGAAGGACCGCACGAGGTTCTCCGAGGCCCACTTGCTCTGTGCGTAGCCTCCCCGGCGCGGAGGATTCGGCGGCGGCGCGGTGTCCTCGGTCACCGCCTCCGTTCCGTGGCCGTTGAAGACCGACAGGCTGGAGACGTAGTGCAGAACCGCGCCTTCGGCGCACAGGTCGAGAATGCGGCGTGTGCCCTCGACGTTCGTCGCAGCAAGTGCCGAGTAGTCCTTGGCGAAGGAGACGTCGGCCGCCGCATGGACGACCGTACCGAAGCGCGCGGGTGCGTTCGCCATGTCGACGGTGTTGAGATCGCCGGCCCACGCGAAGGCCCGCTCGGCATGGTGCTCCACGCCCTCCGCCCGTAGCACATCGGCAAGCCGCCGCTCGGCGTCTCCTCGCAGGAGGCAGTACACCTCGTGCCCCTGTTCGAGAAGCCCCGCGAGTACCGCCGAGCCGAGCACTCCGGCCGCGCCGGTGAGCAGTACGGGACCGGAACGCGGCTCACCGACGGAACCCGACCAGACCGCGTCGGACCGGATCCGGGAGGCCAGCGGGCGCCCTCCGATCAAGGCGTGCACGACCTTGCGGCGGGGGCCGAGGTCCAGCGCCTCATCGAGCCGGGCCTCGTCGACCGTGTCCAGCGGGCGGAGCGTCAGGTCGAGAGCATGAGCCTCGCCCGTGAGCAACTGGCCCATGTATCCGGCTTCCAGAGCCGCCAGACGCATGCACTCCTTTCCGTGGAGCGGTTCCAGGGTGTCGAGATCGGCAACGAGGACGACAGCGAAGGCCGCGTGCCGCGAAGGGTCCGCACCCTCGTGCGCCCCGTCGGGGGCCCAGGGCGACGCGGACACCCGGACGAGCCGGCCCGCTCGGGCGTCGACGTACCAGCTGCCCGCCAGGCCGTCGACCCTTCCCTCTGCCACCTGGAGGTAGGCCTGCACACCGCATGCCTCGCCGACGGCACCGTAGAGGCGTCGTCCGTCCTGTTCCGCGAGAAGGGCCAGAAGTCCCTCGACCGAGTCGGCGGAAAGCGGGTCGGGCGTGAAGGCGTGATGGCTGCCTCCATGGCGCCGCGCTTCCGGCCGCGCGGCCGGGAGTGCCCGCTCCGGTCCGTCGAGTTCCCGGTGCCCTCGGCGGTTCCTCGCCCGCTCGCGGGACTCCGGGTCCGCCTTTCCGTCATCGGCGTCCAGCAGGGCCGACAGGCCCCGGACAGTGGGGCCGGCGAACATGTCGCGCACGGCCAGACGCTTGCCCCAGCCCTTCTCGATGAACGCCAGCAGCCGGATGGCGAGCACGCTGTCTCCGCCGAGCGCGAAGAAGTCGTCGTCCACACCGGCGTCCGGCTGTCCCAGAGTGTCGCGGAACAGAGCCAGGAGCTTGTCGGAAACAGGCTCCGACGCAACAGTGCCGGGTACTTCGAGGGCGCTGCGGTCGATCTTGCCGTTCGCGGTCAGGGCGAGCGCGTCGACGATCACGATCTGCCGGGGCACATGTGCCTCGGGCAGGCGCTCTGCCAGGTGGTCCCGGAGGGATGCCTCGTCGCTCGGACCTACGACATGGGCCACGAGCCGACGCTGCCCCGAGCGGCCCCTGGGCGCGGTGACGGCCACCTGACGCACTTCCGGGTGCTCCAGAACGGCGGCCTCGATCTCGCCCAGTTCGATCCGGTGCCCCCGGATCTTCACCTGTCCGTCCCGGCGCCCCAGGAATTCGATCAGCCCACCGGGCCGGAACCGCCCGATGTCACCTGTCGCGTAGAACGGCTCCCCTGTCCGGGGATCGGTCCAGAACGCCCGGGACGTGCGGGTGGCATCGCCCCGGTAGCCACGGGCCACGCCGCGGCCCGAGATGTGGATCTCCCCGATGACCCAGTCCGGCCGTGGGTTGCGGCCGGCGTCGAGGACGTGCATGCCCTGGTTCCGCAGCGGACGCCCGTACGGCACGCTCGGCCATGCCGGATCGTGCTTCTCGATCTCGTGCGCGATCGACCAGATCGATCCCTCCGTAGCACCCCCCAGGCTGATGACCCGGCAGTGCGGTGCGACCGCCCTGAGCCGGTCGGCCAGCGTGACGGGGATCCAGTCGCCGGACAGCAGCGCGAGACGCAGGTCCGGCAGTTGCCGGCTGCTCGCCTCAAGGTGCTCGACCAGCATTTCGGCGAGGGCGGGCACGCTGTTCCACACGCTCACGCCCTCACGGGCCATGGCGTCGGCCCAGGCCGCGGGATCCCGGATCACCTCCGGATGAACCACGGCCCCACCGTTGAGCCAGCTTCCGAACAGGTCGAAGACGGAGAGGTCGAAATGGAGCCCGGAGACACCGAGCACCCGTTCGCCGTCGAGGGCGAAGCGGTCGGTCATATCGCTGAGCGTGTTCATGACCGCACCGTGGGGGATCTCGACCCCCTTGGGCGTTCCCGTCGAGCCGGATGTGAAGAGCACATAGGCCAGATCCTCCGGACCGACGAGATCCGGGAGATCGACCCTCGGGGCGTGGCGGTCCTCATCGTCGAGGGGAATCCGCGGCAGGTCCTTCGCCCACTCGGCCGGCTCGACGGCCCGGCGGGCGCCCGCTGTCTCCAGGACGGCTTCGATCCTGCGCTGCGGCCAGGCAGGATCGATCGGCACGAAGGTCCCGCCCGCGGCCATCGCTCCGAGGGCGGCGGCTGCCTGGCGCCAGCCGTGTCGTGACTCGACGGCCACGACATCGCCGACCTGGAGCCCGCTCTCCAGCAGCCGCCCCGCGACCGCGACCGCCGCCGCGGCCAGCTCGCCTCGCGTGACGCTCTCGCCCTCGGGGGTGACCAGCGCCGTCGCTTCGGGCATGTCGTCGTTCAGCAGTGTCCGGTGCAGCAGCTCCGGGCCCGGTGCCGCCCATCCGGTGGCACCGTAGGCACGTCGCTCCCGCTGCTGGTCGCGGGGGAGCCCGGGATACGCGGCCGACCAGTCACCCCGTGCGAGCAGCCGCAGCGTCGCCTCGAAGCGTTCCATCATGGCCTCGACGACTCCGGGGCGGAACAACCCCTCCACGAAGTCCCATGTGGAGACCAGCCCCTCGTCCTCCTCCCGGACCTGGTGTACGAGCCAGGCCTGCGAGGTCTGTGTCAGGGCGTACGCGACCTCTCCGAGGCTGCCGCGGCCGGGTGTGTCGAGTCCGATGGTGCTGGTGAACACGACAGGGAAGGTGTGCGCCCGGCCGAGCCGCCGCAACGTGCGTACACAGCGGACCGCGTCGAACGCGCTGCTGTCGAGCGCTTGCCAGAGGTGCCCCTGCACAGTGGAGGCGAATTGGCCCAGGTCGTCGGCCGGCTCGACCCGGACGAGACGGGCACTGGTGAAGTCCCCCACCACTCGGTCCACGTCGGGGTGGAGCGGCGGCCTGTCGAAGAAAGTGACTCCCAGAGCGAAGTCGGGTTCTTCGGCCCAGATGCCGAGGACCCACGCATAGGCCGCGAGCAGGGTGCCGGCCGGTGTCAGCCCCTGGGCCGCGCCGGCCTCCCGCACCGAACGCCAGGTCGCGGAGTCGAGCCGCACCTCACGCCTGCGGAACCGCACGGACTCGAGCTCGTCGGGATCGACGGCCAGCGGCAGCTGAGGGCCGGCCGGGAACGTCGGAGCCAGGGCGGCGAACTCCTCCTCGTCACGCGCGCGGTCACGCTGGGCCAGGGCCACGGCGAGATCCCTGAAAGCGGGACCGGTGGGCGGCAGCTCCCGCCCTTCGAGCAGGCTCACCAGCTCCCGGGCGAGAAGGTAGATGCTGTGCGCGTCCGCGATGAGCGCCGGCACGCTGATGTGGACGCGTACGCGGTCGCCGAGCTCGGAAAGCCACACCCGCACCAGCGGCCAGACCGCCGGATCCAGCCGGTGGTGGGACCTCTCCTCCCGCCGTGCGAGGAGTTCGGACTCGGGGGCGCCCCGAAGGTCCTCCACCTCGACCGGGAACTCGCCGGGGTCACCGAGGACACGCTGGTGGCCGTCGGCGTCGAACACCGCGCGCAGCATGTCGTGGCGTCGGACCAGGAAGCGGAAGGCCTCGACCAGACGTCCGGAGGGAACCTTCGTGTCGATCTCGATGTACCCCTGTGTACCGACGCTGCCCAGAGCCATGTCGTCGCGGCCACCGACCCAATAGGCCTGCTGGAGTTCGGTGAGGGGGAACGGCTCCTCGGCGGCGGACGGGTCCTCCACGAATACCGGGGCGTTCTCCGCCACCGGCTCCGCGGTACGCAGCGCCGCGTCCAGGGCGGCGACCGTGGGGTGGTCGAAGAGGGTGCGGAGCGGTACACGGACCTTGAGCCGGTCCTCGATCCTGCGGCACAGCGTGATCGCCAGCAACGAGTGGCCACCCAGCGCGAAGAAGTCGGCGTCGGCGCTCGGTACCGGCACGCCCAGCACGTCTTCCCAGACAGCGGCCAGGGCCGCCTGCTCCGGGTGGGCGAACGTCGCCGCCTCGCCGGCCGTCCACTCGATGGTGCCGAGGGCCTTGCGGTCGAGCTTCCCGTTCGTGCTGAGCGGAAGGCCCGGCGCGACGATCCACCTGGACGGCAGGAAGTAGACCGGCAGCGACTCCGCCAGCTCCGCCGCCCAGCGCTCGGCCTGGTCCGGCGCGGCCTGGGCGGGTGCGTCGCAGGTGCCGACGGGCACGAGCCACGCCTCGATGAGGTCGCCGTCGAGACGGCAGGCACCCACCTCGACTCCGCTCAGCCCGGAAAGCTGGGCGTCGATCTCCAAGAGTTGCACGCGGTGCCCGCGCACCTTGACCTGGTCGTCGAGGCGCCCGAGATAGACGAACCGTCCGTCGGGCATGAGCCGTGCCCGGTCGCCGGTGCGGTACCCCTCCGGGGTGAACGCCGGGTGGTCCGGATGCCCCAGGTACCCACGGGCCAGACCGGCACCGGTGAGCACGAGCTCTCCGGCCTCCCCCGGCTCGGCGCAGGTCCCGTCGGAGACCCGGCGGATCCACGCGCCGGTTCCGGTGATCGGACGCCCGATCGTGGGCTCGACCGGCTCGGTGTAGTCCTCGAAGAAGGCGTTGGACGTGGACTCGGTGGGGCCGTAGAGGTTGCACACGCGGTCCACGTCGACGAGCAGCCCGGCCACCAGGTCGCGCGGGAGCGCCTCGCCACCGAGGTTCACCGTGTGCACTGTCTCCGGCAGCGCTCCGGCGGCAAGTACCTCGCGCAGGGCGGACGGAACGGTGTACACGAGGCTCACGGGCGCGGGAGGAGGCCCTTCCACGAGTGCCGCGATGTCGCGGATCACGACGATGGAACCCGGGCCGGCCAGCGGCACGTAGAGCCCGAACACCGACATGTCGAACCGGATGGGAGCGGTCAGCAGGGTTCCGGCCAGCTCTTCGGGGGAGAACGCGGTCCGGGCCCAGCCGATGAGCGCACGCACACTGTCGTGGCCGACCGCCACCGTCTTGGGGACGCCGGTGGAACCCGAGGTGAAGACGAGGTAGGCGAGTTCCGAGCCCGAAGGCTCCTCTTCCCACTCCGGGCCGTCCTGGGCAGGGTCCAGCCGCGGTACTTCGAGGTCGGAGTCGCAGACCGCGAGCACCACATCCGCCAGTTGCAGCTCCAGACGGCGCCGGGCAGCGGGGGTGCGGGGGTCGAGGGGCACGAGAGTGCAGTCCGCGAGCAGCACCCCGTACACCGCGACGAGCATGTCGCAGCCCGGGGAGACCTGGACGCCGATCCGCGAACCGGCCGGGACTCGCGCGCGGATGGCTGCGGCCAGTCGCCTGGCCGCCGCGAGGAGTTCGGCGCGGCTGAGGCTTCCCTCGGGGCCCACGACCGCGGTCTCGTCCGGGTGCCGACGGGCGTGGTCGACGAACTCGGCGAGCAGATGGGGTCCCGCCGCGAAGAGGGCGGTTCCCGGTTCCACGCGGGCCTGAGCGGGTGCGGCGATTCCGAGCAGGCCGTGGAGGCTGTCACGCATCATGGCGCTCAGCCGCTCGGCCTCGTCACCGGTGAACAGCCCCTCGTCGAAGTCGAACTGCAGCGTGAGGCCCTCGCGGGACTCCGTCGCGACCAAGGTGACCGGGAACCGCGCCTGGCCGCCCTCCAGCTCCAGCCGGCTCCACCGCAGGGGGCCGTCGGAACTCACGTCGGGCAGGTTCTGGTACAGCAGGGCCGCGTCGACGAGCGGGTCGACGCCCGCGCGGTGGTCCGTGGCGTGCCGGGCCACGAGACGCGCGTACGGCACCTCGTGGCGCTCCAGTGCCGCGCGTACCTGGTCACGGAGGGCACCGAGTGTGTCCTGCGCGGTCAGGCGCGCACGGAACGGCAACAGGTTCACCAGGGGCCCGACGGTCCCCTCCAGCTCCTGGCGGTCGCGGTTCGCGTGATGGAGCCCGACGATCAGGTCGTCCTGGCCGGTGAACCGCCCGAGGGCCTGGGTGAACGCCGCGAGAGTGATCTCGAACCGGGTCGCGCCCGATGTCCGGCCGACCGACCGCAACGCGTTCTCCACGTCCGGCGCCAGCGTGATCCGCCGGACCGACCGGCGGCCGTTCGGCACACCGCTGCCGAGTCGCAGCCGCGGTGGCAGGTCCCGCAGCGTGTCGTCCCACCAGCGTTCCTGCGGCTCCAGCTCGCCCTTGCTTATGCGCTCCTCCATCCAGGCGGCCCAGTCAGCGAGCTGAACCGAACGCTCGCCCGGCGCGCCGTCGAGCAGTTCGCGGGCGAGGGCCACGGTGGAGCTTCCGTCGGCGATGGCGTGGTGGCAGGCCAGAAGCAGCACATGGTGCGTCTCGTCCACCGCGTACAACACCGCCCGCACCAGAGGTGCCTTGCGCAGGTCGAGCCCTTCATCGAGGACCTCCCGGGCGTGTCGCAGGGCTTCTGCCTCGCTCGGGACCGACCGCGTCTCCAGCCGGATGGTGCGCTTGTCCCACACCACCTGTACGACCCGCCCGTCCCGTTCCTCCAGGGAGGTGCGCAGGGCCTCGTGGCGCTCGCTCAGCGTGTGGAGCCGAGCTGCCAGTTCCTCCGGGTCGAGGGCACCTTCGAGCCTGACGAGCGTGGGGATCATCCATGTGCCGGGTGCGTCCGACAAGCTGTCGAGGATCCAGAGCTGCGCCTGGAGAGGTGCGGCCGGCAGCACGGCGTACTTGCGCGTGACCGGTGGCGCCGAGGAGTGCTCGACGAGCTCGCCCAGCAGCTCCACTCCTTCGAGCATCTGGTCCCCGGGGACTCCGAAGTCGATCAGACAGGCCACCTCGTCCGCTCCGGCGGCGCGCAGCTCCGTGAGCCGTTCGCGGCAACGGTCGAGGTCCCCGACGAGTCCGCCGTGCCGCACCATGCGCTCGGCCGACCTGACGGCGAGGGCACGGGCGTCCGCGTCGGAGGGCCGCAAGGCCGTGTCCTCACCACGTGCGTGTGCCTTCTGCAGCACGAGGTTGTTCATCGCGTAGTCGGCGTAGGCGTCCACGGCCGCGGCACGCGCGCGGGCGTCGTCCGTTCCGACGAGCGTGTGCGTCATCACCGTGATCCGCCCACCGGGCTGATCGCCGCGCGCACGGCGGTACAGGGCGGCCCGCTCCGCGAGCTCGTCGATGGACTTGTAGTTGAGGTTGGTCAGGACGTTGAGGCCATGCCGTGCGGCGAGCTCGAAGGATTCGGGCGACTGCGAGGTCAGCCACAGAGGAAGGTGCTCCTGGACCGGCCTCGGCCAGGTCCGGACACCCACCTGTTCTCCCTCGGCATCGAGCAGCTGGACCTCTTCGCCCTCCCACAGCCTGCGCAGCACCTCGATCTGGCCGATCAGCCCCGTCTTGCGATCGGCGTAGGCGCCCTTGGCCAGGACGAAATCGCGCCGATGCCAGCCGGACGCGATGGCGAGGTCCACCCGGCCGCCCGAGAGCTGGTCCACGACAGCCCATTCCTCGGCGACTCGGATCGGGTCGTGCAGAGGCAGGACGACGCTGCCGGCCCGCAGCCTCAGCCGCTTCGTCCGGGCGGCGATGTGCGCGGCGATCACGGACGGGTTCGGGAAGGTGCCGCCGAATGCGTCGAAGTGGCGCTCCGGTGTCCACACCGCTTCCAGACCGAGCGCGTCGGCGCGGATCGCCGCCTCGGTGAGCAGACGGTAGCTCTCCGCCGGATCGTCGGCCTGACCGGAGAAGAAGAACAGGCTGATCCGAGGTGTGCTGCCGGACGGGCGGGCGGCGATGGACCCCTCATGGGCCTGCCAGCGGCGCTCGGCGCGCGGGATGGGCTCCGTGGCCCGGCTCTCGGGTGCCCCGGCCAGCGCCTCGACCAGGGATGCGGGGGTGGGGTGGTCGAACAGCGCCTGGAGGGGTACCCGCCGGGAAAGGCGGCTCTCCAGCCGGCCGGCGACCCTGAGCGCGTCGAGCGAGTTCGCTCCGAGGTCGAACAGGCTCTGGTCGTGCGCAACGTCCCTTCCGACGACCTCCGCGAAGGTCGCGACGACCGTGTCGAGCACGCTGTCCGCCGCCGCGGTGACCGGTGCGGGAGCCGCCGCGGTGACCGGTGCGGGAGCGGCCGCGCGCTGATCCTGGGGGTCTGCGACCGCTCGCAGGGCGCCGCGGTCGACCTTGCCGTTACCGAGGAGCGGCAGCTCGCTCAGCACATGCACACGCGAGGGAACGAAGGCGTGAGGCAGGCGCGTGCGCAGCTCACTCAGCAGCTTCTCGCCGTCCAGCGTGGCAGGTCCGGCAAAGGCGTGCAGGCGGACACCCTCCGCCGTCCGTACCGCGATGACCTCGGACTCGGCCACGCCGGGCAGTGCGGCAAGCACCGCACGGGCCTCCCCCGGTTCGACCCGGACGCCCCCGATCTGCACCTGGTCGTCGACCCGCCCGATGATCTCGATGCACCCGGAGGGCCGTCGACGGCCTCGGTCACCGGTGCGGTAGGTGCGGCGGCCGCCCTCGCGAGCGAAGCGGCCCCCGCCTTCGGGGTCGTTGTGGTAACCGAGCGCCACGGCATCGCTCGCCAGAACGATCTCGCCCCGGGCCCACGGCCCGTCGGCACGTTCCCCCTCGGCGTCGCAGAGCCAGGCCTCCGTGTCCGCCACCGGCAGACCGACGGGGACGTGCGCCTTCTTTGTGCCCTTCTCGCTGAACCACTGGAGCCCGGTCGTGGACTCGCTGGGCCCGAAGCCGTTGACGAGCAGACAGCCCTCGGGCGCCGCCCGGTCGAAGAGCGCCAGGTCCGAGGGGAGTACCGCTTCTCCGCCCAGCACCACGGCACGAAGCGGGGCCGGCAGCGGCTCGGCCGCCAGAAGCCGGAACAGGCTGGGAGTGGTGTGCAGGACGGTGGCCCGGGGCAGCACGACCTCACGCAGTTCCCGGAGCCCCCGGTGCTTGGGATCGCCGATGATCAGCGTCGCGCCGACGACGGACGCCGCGTAGATGTCCATGACCGCCGCGTCGAAGGCGAAGGACGCAGTCATGCAGATGCGGTCCGAGGAGTTCAGCCCGATGGACGAGGCGAAACGGCGGGCGTGGGCGAGGACGCCGGCATGTGTCTGGACGACTGCCTTCGGCCTGCCGGTCGTACCCGAGGTGTGGAGCAGGTAGGCGGCGGTGTCGCCGTCCGGTACCCGGAGTTCCTCGTCGCCCTGCGCTGCGGAAGCCCGCAGGGTGTGCGCGCCGGCATGCTCCAGGCGCTCCGGGTGCCGTGGGTCCGCCTCGTCGAGAGGCACGTAGGGGCGCCCCGCACGAATGCAGCCGAGCATCTGCGCGATGGTCCGGGCACGGGTGCCGGCCACGATGGCGATCGGGCCGGGAGGCGCAGCAACGGCCATGCGCGCGAAGCGTTCGGACTCGGCGAGCACGCGCTGCGCGGGCCAGTGCTCGTCGCCGTCGGCAACGGCCGGGCCGGCCGCGAGGATCGCCTCGACCAGTGTGCCGGGCGTCTCCGCGCTCGCGCCGAAACGCGTGCGCAGGGACTGCTGTTCCGCCGCCTCCTGCCTGCCGAGGAGGCCCGCCATGTCCTCTTCCATGCAGTCTGCCAAGGCCAGCAGCCAGTGCGCGAGACGGCCACCGAGCCGGTCCAGAGCGGCCGCGGTGAATCCGCCGGGGGGCGTCGCCAACCGCAGTTCGACGTCGTCGCCGGGGACGACCGCGACCACCAACGGCACATCGGCCTGCTCGTGCACCGACACAGCACGCACGTCCAGGGGCGAGCCGCTGAGCACAGCCCTGTCCAGCGGGTAGTTCTCGACGACGAGGACGGAATCGGGTGACGTCAGGCCGGCCGTACGGGCCACTCCGTCGAGCGCGGTCCAGCTGTGCAGCCGGTCGGTGACAAGTTCGTCCTGGACGCGTTCCAGCAGCGCCCTCACGGTCTCGCCGGGCTCGAAGCGCACCCGGGTCGCGGCGGTGTTGACGAACATGCCGATCATGTCGTTCACGCCCGGCAGGTCGGCCGGACGGCCGGAGAGCAGCGAGGTGAACGTGACGTCCTGCGTACCGTCGGGCTCCGCCAGACATGCGGCCCAGGCGACCGTCGTGAGGGTGCCGAGAGTGACCGCATGGGCGCGGCACGCGGCACGTATGCGCTCCGATCCGGGCGTCCCCAGCCTGACCGTGCGTTCGCCACCCGGCCCGCCGGTCTCCCCGCCGAAGCGGGTGATCGTGGCGCCGGACAACCGGTTGCCCCAGTGCTCCAGGGCCGCGTCCTGGTCGGTGGCACGGAGCCACTTGATGAAGTCCCGAAAAGGCGGCGCGGGGCGGGGATCGCGGGCGTCACCCGTCAGGGCGGCGCGGTAGCCCCCGTCGACCTCGAGAAGGACCCGGCCCAGGCTCCATCCGTCGAGCAGCAGGTGATGGAACGTCCAGATGAGCACCGCCCGGTCGGCCAGGAGGACGAGCACGAGCCGGAACAGCGGCGGACGTACGAGGTCGAAGCCCCGCTCACGTTCGGCGCGGGCGAGTTCCTCGATGTCCGTGTCGGGGTGCGCCCGCCGGTCCTCGACCCGCCAGGGCAGCGGGAGTTCACGGTGCACGACCTGTTGCGGCTCGGACAGCCCTGCGTGGTGGAAGGTGCTCCGCAGCGCCGGATGGCGACGGAACAGCCCCTCCCATGCCTCTCGCAGCGCGTCCGGGGCGGGGTCGGGACCCAGTTCGATGCGCAACTGCTCGACGTAGGCGGAGGAATCGGGCTCCAGCACCGCGCGCACCAGCATGGCCTGCTGCAGAGGCGTGAGGCCGTGGATATCTTCGATCTTAGTCATTCGTGGCCTCCAGACCAGCAAGGAGTGCGCGGAGCTCGTCATCGGGAAGCCCGCTCTCGGGAAAGTCGACCGCGCTCGCCGCGGCGGAGTGCGGTGCCCGGACAAGCTGGTGCAACGCATCCTCGAGAGCGGAGAGCCAGCCGTCCGACCCATCGCGGTGGTTCAGTTCGACGCAGAGCTTTCCCGAGGCGGTGTACAAGGTCAGCCGCCGCTCGTTGGGCCGGGGAAGCCGTGGGTCGCGCAGCGGGAGAGTGTCTTCCCTGACCAGTTCGAACCGGGACGAGGGCTCGTCGTCGAGTATTCCCAGGGGGTTGACCACGAGCGAGGCCGAACGGCCTGTCCGGGCGTACGCCGCCGCCAGAGCGGTCCCTCCGTCCGGAAGCCCGCGCAACTGCCTTTTCACCTGGACCAGGACGCCCGTGGGTGAGTCCTGCAGCAGGCCCAGGGGGATCAGCGCGGTCAGCCAGCCCGTGGTACGGCTGAGGTCGAGGTCACCGAGCATGCGCCCGTGGCGTTCCAGCTCGGTCTCCCAACGCCCGGTCACCGTGCCGTTGGCCCAGGCGGCGGCCGCGACGAAGAGCTCCTCCTCGGTGCAGCGCAGGTGCTCCAGTGCGGCCTTCACCTCGGACGCGCCGAGGGACAGGACCTGGGCGGTCACGCGTCCGTCGCCTTCCGCTCCGGCGGCTTCCGGGGCCGCCCAGTCCGGGATCTCGGGTGCCGGCAGTCCGGCAACCGCGTGACACCATGCCGCGTAGTCGGTGGGTTCGGACAGGAGTACCGGTTCCGTGCCCGATTCGAGTGCGTCGAGGGCCTCCTCCAGGTCTCCGACGATCACCCGCCAGGATTGCGCGTCGACCACGGTGTGATGGGCGCACAGCACGAGTTGACCGGGCAGCAGGGTCGCCCGCAGGAGCGGGCCGTCGGCCGTGAAGCCCCGGCAGGCGTGGCCCGCGTCCTGGCCCTCTTCGACCGTGTGTCCACCGGCTCCGCCGTTCAGCGTGGACGCGAGCACCGGATGCACGGCCACCACGGCGGCGAGCGCCTTGTCGAGCGCTTCCCGCCCGAGCGGACGGAGCAGGCGCAGTACGACGGCCTGATTGAAGTGGAGCGGCAGCCCCTTCGCCTCGAGCCAGTTCCGCATGGGAGCCGGCGGGGTGGGGCCCACGGGTGCGGGCGCGGGCTCCGTCGGCGCGCTGAGGTGCGTGGACAGCGCGGCGAAGGTCGCGTCGGACGCGATCGCGGCGGCAGGGAGTCGCCACCCGGTACGTGAGACGCGTGCGCACACGCGCAGCCAGCTCACGGAGTCTCCCCCGGCCCCGAAGAAGTTGGCGTCCGGGCCGGCGGGCGGGGCCCCCAGCACCTCCGTCCATGCCTGGGCGAGGACGTCCGCGTCCGTGGGCACGGCCTCGGGCACGGAGGCCGGCGCCGCAGGCACACGCGTCACCAGGGCGGCGCGGTCCACCTTGCCATTGGCGCTCAGGGGCAGTGCGTCGAGGAAGACCACCACGTGCGGAACCATGTGGTCGGGCAGTCGGTGCGAGAGACTGCCGCGCAGCTCCGCCGCCGAGGTCTCGGCACCGGCGCGCGGGACGACGAATCCCACGAGCCTCCGGTCCCCGCGCGGATCGCCCGTGACCAGCACGGCCGCGCGGTCGACCTCGGCCAGCGCTTCCAGCGCGTGCTCGATCTCCCCGAGCTCGACCCGGTATCCGCGGATCTTCACCTGGTTGTCGACACGTCCCAGGATCTCGATGGTGCCGTCGGGCAGCCAGCGGCCGAGGTCGCCGGTGTCGTAGAGCCGACGGCCCCCGTGGTCCAGGAACCGCTCCTGTGTACGTTCCGGGTCTCGCCAGTAGCCGTCCGCGAGGCCCCGTCCCCCGATGAAGAGACGGCCCGCGACGTGCACCGGGCACTCCTGCATCCGGTCGTCGAGTACGTGCACGGTCTGGTTGGAGAGCGGACGGCCGTACGGGATGCTCGCCCAGTCCTCATCCACCGCGTCGATCCGGTAGGCGACGGACCAGATGGATGCCTCGGTCGCCCCTCCGAGTGACCAGACGGCCGCCTGCGGGGCGATGGACCGGAGCCGGGACGGCAGCCTCAGCGGTATCCAGTCGCCGGAGAGCATGAAGGTGCGCAGAGCGGGCACCGGGAGGTTCGGGTCGGCCTCCAGCGCGTCGGTGAGCATCTGCGCGAGAGCGGGGACGGAGTTCCAGACCCGTACTCCGTGTGCGTCGGCGGCACGTGCCCAGGACGCCGGGTCGCTGCGGTCGGCCGGATAGACGACCGCGGCGCCCTGCCGCCAGCTTCCGAACAGGTCCCACACGGACAGGTCGAAGGCGAGGGCCGAGAGCGCCAGCACGCGGTCCGCCGGTCCCAGGGACATGCGCCGGCCGATGTCGACCAGCGTGTTCACCGCGGCCTCGTGCCGGATCACCACGCCCTTGGGCCGCCCGGTGGAACCGGACGTGTAGATGACGTACGCCAGATCCTCCGGCCTCGGCGGCCTCACCTGCCGGTTGGCCCGGCAGTCCTCCATGTCGACGCCGTCGACCCCTGTGCCGGAGGTCGTCAGCACGCAGGCCGGGTCCGCCTCGGCGAGGATCTGCCGGATGCGCTCCACCGGCTGGGCGGGATCGACGGGTACGTATCCGGCGCCCGCCAGCAGGACACCCAGCACGGCGACGGACTGTTGCCAGCCGTGAGGTACCACGACGGCGACCAGTGCGCCCTGCGGAATGCCGCGCTCCATGAGGCCGCCGGCCACCGACTCGGCCTCGGCGACGAGCTGGGCGTACGAGAGACTGCGGGCGTCGTCGATGACGGCGAGCGCGTCGGGGGTGCGCGCCGCGGAGGCCAGCACCCCGTCGACGAGGGTTTCCCGGACGAGGGGGGCTTCCGTGCTGTTGGTGGACGCCTGCAGCTCCCTCTGGTCCTGCGGGAGCAACTCGGGCGCCGGGCCGTCCCAGGACCGCTCCACGAGCGAGCCGAGGAGGCCGGTCCAGGCCGTGAAGAGCGCATCGAGCACGCCGGGCTCGAACATCTCCTCGACACAGTCCCAGTTGAAGTGCAGTCGGCCGCGGTGCTCGTACACCTGCAGGTCGATCCACACCTGCGGAGTCTGCGAGATCCCGTGAACGATCTCGCCCAGCCACGCCCAGTCGAACTCCCGGCCGAGTTCCGGCGTGGTGAGAGCGCTGGTGAAGACAACGGGCATTCCTACGGCGTCGAGCCGGCCCGTACGACGTGCCAGTTCACGCGCCAGGTGCACTCCCGACACGGACCCGTGCGTCAGCTCCTGCCAGAGGCGGGCCTGCACATCGCGCGCGTGCCGGTGGAAGGTGTCCCACTGAGCATGCATGGCGTGCGGGAGCACGGACGTGAAGTCGCCCAGCAACTCGTTCACGTCGGGGTGCACCGGCAGTCGCCGGAAGATGGTGACGTTGAGCGCGAGCCTGTCCTCGGCGCTCCAGCGCGCCAGTACCCAGCCGAAGGCCGCGAGCAGGGCCGCCGATGGCGTGACGCCGTACCGGCTCGCCTGCTGCTGGAACTGCGCCCATGCCTCCTCCGGGAGTTGACCGTCCCTGCGGGTGAACTCCGATCCGGTGCGCCGAGCGAGAGGCAGCCGGGGAGCGACCGGGAACTCGTCGAGTTCCGCCCTCCACCACTCCAGGTCCTCCTCCGCGGGTTCTCCGTTCGCGCTGAGCACGTAGTCGCGGAAGGTGAGCCGGAGCTCGGGAGCGTCTCGCGTCGGGTCGTTGTAGAAGTCCCTGAGTTCGTCCAGCAGCAATACGCGTGACCAGGCGTCACACACCCAGGCGTCCAGGCCGAAGTGCAGCCGGACCTCAGCTGGGAGGATGCTCGCCCGGACCTCGACGAGGGGCCATTCCTCGAGCGGGCGGACGCGGTGTCCCATCTCCTGCCGCCACTCGCCCAGAGCCGCCTCGGGGTCGTGCGAGCCCCGCAGATCCTGGACGGCGATCCTGAACGGCGGGACCTCGCGCAGCACCCGCTGGCGTCCGTCCTCCGTGGCCACCGTACGGAGCGAGGGGTGCTTCCGGATCAGCAGCTGGAAGGCCTGTTCCAGGCGCGGCAGATCCAGGTCCGAGGGACAGCTGAGCTCCCGGTACGTCTGCGCGGCCGCACCGCCCATTTCGAGGAAGTCCCGCCGGCCGACCCAGTAGGCCTCCTGAACCGGCGTCATGGGAAACGGGTCATGCGCCCGTTCGGGGTCGTGCACGACCTCGGGCAGGGTGCTGCCGGACTGTTCGGACGAGGAGAGCCCCCGACGCGCCAGTTCGCGCGGCGTCCGTGCCTGGAGGATCTGCGCGAGGGGGATGTCCCGGCCGAGAGCGCGCTTGATCGCGGCCGCGAGTTCGAGCGCCTTCAACGAGTGGCCGCCGTGGGCGAAGAAGTCCGCGTTCATGTCCAGCTCGGGGTTTCCGAGCGTGGCGCGCCATGCCTCCAGTACAGCTGCTTCCAGGGCGTCGACAGGCAGCTCGGCTTCGGCGGGCCCCTCATCGACCAGTTCGGGAAGGGCCCGCAGGTCGACCTTTCCGTTCGCATGCACGGGAAGCGCCTCGCACGCCATGGCGCGCTCCGGTACCAACGCCGCGGGAAGGCTGTCGGCCATCTCGTCGCGCAACGCGCTCCAGGGCCTGCTCGCGACGAACCAGGCCACCAGGCGGTGGTCGCCGTCGGGCAACGGCTCGGCCCGCACGGCTGCCTGGCGCACGCCAGGGAGACCGGAAAGGACATCCGCGACCTCGGCGGGGTCCACCGCTACCCCGCGGACCTTCACCTGACGGTCCCCCCGGCCGAGGATCTCGATGGCACCGTCGAGACGCAGCCGTCCGAGGTCACCGGAACGATAGGTGTCCTGGCCGCTTCCGAACGGGTCAGGGATGAATCGTTCCGTCTGGGCTTCCCGGTTGTTGATGTAGCCCTTGGTGCCGAAGGGGGTCCTGATCAGGATCTCCCCCGGTTCGCCGACGCCGCAGGGCACACCGGCCGCGTTGACGAGGGTGATGGCGGTCTCCGGGAGGGGGCGGCCAATGGGCTGCACCCCGGGCTCCGGCCGGCCGGGAACCCGGTAGAAGATCTTGGTCTGAGTGGTTTCCGAGGGGCCGTAGAAGTTCAGTACGTCGTACTCGCCGGGGAAGTGCCTGCGGAACCGCTCGACCAGAGTGTCGCTCAGTGGCTCACCCGCGAAGAAGACGCTGCGGAGTCCGGGCAGGGGTGTCGGTTCCGTGGTGGCGAGCCAGCTCTTCGCGAGGGTGGGGACGAGGTGGAGCCGGGTCACCTTGCGCGCTCTCAGAAGCGGCACGACGTGGTCACCACGCACCTCGGCGGGGTCGTCGAGAAGGTGCAGCGTGCCACCGGAGGTCAGTGGCAGCCACACATCGCGCAGCGACATGTCGAAGGCGAGGTTGGTCAGCAGGACGAACCGGTCCTCGCCTGCCACGTCGAACGTCCGGCGCTGCCAGCCCAGGAAGTGCGCCAGGCCGCGGTGGGTGCCGAGGATCGCCTTGGGCGTACTGGTCGAACCGGTACTGAAAACCACATAGGCGGGGGCGGCCGGGTCGACGGAGACCGCCTCGCCGAAAGCCTCGCCGATCTCGGACGGGGCTCCGAGTTCGGCGTCACGCTCCCCGTCTCCGTCCGCGCGAAGGATCAGCCGGGCAGACGCCTCACGCGCCATGGTCGCGAGCCGGCCCGGAGGAAGGCGACGGTCGAGGTGGAGTACGACGCCGCCCGCGAGCATGGTGCCCAGCGCGGCCGCGACCGTGTCGAAGGCGGCACTGCCCAGGATGCCGACGACATCGCCGGGACGCACACCACGGTCCTGAAGGGTGCCCGTGACCTGGAGCGCTCGTGCTTGCAGCTGTCCGTACGTCCAGACGGTGTCACCGCGTCGCACGGCCTCCCGCTCCGGGGCCACCGCCATGACGGCATCGGGTATCAAGAGCGTCTCCGCGACCGGCAGCGGGTCGGCCAGTACCGGCAGGGCGCTGTCGGCACGGGCGGTGCGGAGCGACCAGTCCATACATCGGGCACCGGGCGTGCGGATCAGCTCGCCGAGGGCGAGTTCCAGCTGATCGGCGAACTCCTCCGCGGCCTCGTCGTCCATGTAGGAACGTTGGCGCAGCAGCACCAGGCGCAGACCCTCGTCCTCGACGGCCGTGATGGTGAGAGGCGCCTTCGCCTCCGGCGGGCACTGGTCGAGAGAGGTGCCGAGGATGCTGAGCGTGCCCACCTGCGGCGGCACCACGAGGTGGTCGAAGACGACGTCCACCTGGGTGGACTCCCGTGCCAGTCCGAGGCGGGACTGCAACGCGTCGAGGGGCAGCGAGGTGTGCCCCTGGACGTCCTGCAGCTCCCGGCCGATCCGGTGCACCAGTTCGATACCGGTCGACCCCTCCGAGACATGGGTGACGGTGCGTTGCACGGAGACCAGGCAGCCGACCGTGCGTGTCCACGGAGGAGTGCGGTTGGCGAAGGGCACGCCTATCGCGACGTCGCTGCGGCCACTGAGCCGGCACAGCACCACGGAGACCGCCGTCAGGAGGAGGGCCGCCACCGTGGTGTCGAGCTCGCGTGCCCGTCGCTTCAGCGCGTCTGCGTCGGCGACCCGTCGCGACGTGAGTCCCGCTGCGTCGGCGCCGGGCCGCGACCACGGCATCTCGACGCTTCCGTCCACCGACCGCGCCCGCCAGAACGCGGCGTCCTCGCGGTCGTCACCGGCCGCCAGTGCCTTGCGCTGTTCCACCGCCCAGGCCAGGGCCGAGGGCGGAGCCGGCGGAAGGGTCCGGCCCGCCAGCAGTGCCTCGAGCTCTTCCATGAGAACCCGCACGGACCAGCCGTCGATCACCTGGTGGTCCCAGGCGAGTTCCAGTGCGTCCCCGGAACGGCGCACGGTGAACGGCCGGCCTGCGGTGAAGTCGGGCCGTCCTTCCACGGACGTCCACGGCATCCGCCGCTGGAGCCCTTCGGCATCGGGACCGATGGTCGCCAACACGGGGTGACGGCGCACCAGTTCGGCCACGGCCGCTTCGGCGTCGGCTCCCGGTGGCAGTCCGACGGTCACCGAGACCGGTGGCAGCCCCGAGGGAGACAGCTGGGACAGCAGCCACAGCCCCTCCTGTTGCAGGGAGAGCGGTGCCTGATCGGGCTCGGTCACCGGCTCTGCCGGACGCGGCGCGCGCACGATGGCCTCGGCCTGCGCCTCCAGCGTCCCCGCGGCAAGCAACTCGACGGGCGATACATGGACCCCGAGCCGCTGCGCGACGCGTGCGGACAGTTCGACGGCCAGGACGCTGGCGCCGCCCGTCGCGAAGAAGCTCGCCTCGGCGGAGACGACACGCACGCCCAGCAGCTCGTGCCAGAGGTCGGCGAGCAGCTCTTCCTCCGGGCCCGTCGGGGCACGCCCCTCCGTGCCAGCCACCCAGGTGTGGGCCAACGGGAGTTCCCCGGCCTCCCACGCCGCACGGCAGGCGCTGCGCTGCAGCTTTCCACTCGTCGTGCGGGGCAGCGAGCGACCGCGGAGAATCAGCACCTCGTCCGGCTCGAACGCCAGTTCCTCACGGAAGGCGCGGCGGACCTGCGTGACGATGTCCGCGGCGGGACCGCGGGCCTCGAGCGCGAGGATCAGGCGCTCCGGCTCGCCGGGCCCCGAGAAGGCACACGCCGTCAGGACACCGTCGGCCTGCTTCGCGATCTGTTCGAGATCGTGGGGGTGGTGGTTCTCCCCGCGCAGAATCACCAGGTCCTTGGACCGGCCACGGATGTAGAGCTCGCCGTCACTGATGACGCCGAGGTCTCCGGTGCGCAGCCAGCCGTCGCGGCCATCGGCCGTACGAAGGTCGCAGTTCTCGCTCGAGGGCAGCCCGTGGTAGCCGTCGGCGACGCTCGCCCCGCGCACCCAGATCTCTCCGACACCGTCGACCGCGGAACCGGCCTCGTCCACGATGACGACGTCCTCCAGCGGGCGGCCACAGCTCACGCCGTGGGCGGTCACGCGGGGCTTCGCACCGACCTCGTAGGAGGAGACGAGAAGCGTCGACTCGGCCAGGCCGTAGCAGGGGGTGAACGCCTCGGCCCGGAAGCCCTTGCCCGCGAACGCCGAGGAGAACCGCTCCATGGTCCGCGCGGCGATCGGCTCGGACCCCGTGAAGGCGACGCGCCACCGGCTGAGGTCGATGTCGCCGAGACGTGCGGGGTCGATGCGGTCCGCACACCAGGAGTACCCGAAGTCGGGTCCACCGCTCGTGGTGACCCCGAAATCGCTGATCGCACGCAGCCAGGCGCTGGGGTCGCGCACGAAGTGCTCCGGTGCCATCAGCACCACGTGGAGACCCATGCGCAGCGGATGCAGGAAGTTGCCGACCAGGCCCATGTCGTGGAAGAGCGGGAGCCAGCCCGCTATGACGTCGCTCTCGCTCTGCTCGAAGGCCCGTTCCATCAGAGCGAGGTTCGCGTCGATGTTGGCCGTCCGCACCCGCACGCCCTTGGGCGCGGAAGTGGAACCCGACGTGTACTGCAGTACGGCGAGATCACCGGATTCGACGCGCAGATCCGTGGCGTCGCTCCCGACATCAGGAAGCACTGCTCCGGGTACAGCGACACTGCTGAAGGCGAGAGCGCATCCGGCGTCCTTCACGATCTGCCGCAGACGTGCTTCGTTGCGCGGGCCGGGAGCGGCCGGAGCGGGCACCACGACCCGGCCGGCCATGAGAACCCCGAGCAGTGCGGCGACCAGTTCGACTCCGGTGGGCAGAGCTACAAGGACCCGGTCTCCGGGCGCCGTTGTCGCTCGCACCTGTTCCGCCACGCTCCCGGCGCGGCGGAACAGTTCGGCCCGGCTCAGTGTGTACGGCTCGGCATCGGCGGTGACCAAGGTGATGGCGGGTGCCTGCGGGCGCTCCTGGCGATGTGCCAGAGCCTGGTCCAAAAACGTCACGACAGCCCCCCGAGGCATGTGCTGACTACCTGTTCGGTGACGGCTGGATCCTCCAGCACCGCCATGTGCGCTCCGGGATGCCGGAACAACTGCGTCCGGGCCTCGGTGTGGAGTTCCCACCGGTGGACTCCCCCGGCATCGAGATCGTCCTCGACGCCCGCGAAGACCGAGAGCGGTATGCCGATCGGTCCACCGGGCCGCTCCGGAAAGCTGTCGACCAGCGCCAAGTCTCCACGGAGCGCGGGCAGGAAGAGGGACAGGAACTCCGGAGCATCCAGAATCTCGGCCGGTACCGCGCCCCAGCGCCGGTTCGCCTCCAGCGCCAGTTCGCGGTCGGAGAGCCCCAGGAGGTCCGCGTGCGACCGGTCACAGCTGCCCGGAGCCACTTCGCCCGAGACCACAAGGGCGCGAATGGTGCCCGGACACCCCACGCACAGTCCGTACGCCAGGAGCGCGCCGAGGCTGTGTCCGAACACCACGGTCGGCATCGGTGGCAGTGCCCGATACGCATGGGTCAGCTCGGTGAGAGCTTCCGCCGCCGAGGTCAGCGGCTTCTCACCGAGACGCGACTCGCGTCCGGGCAGACGGGCGACACGCAGCTCCACATCGTCCGGCAGGCGGGAACGCCAGGGGAACCAGGCCCCCGTGCCGCTTCCCGCGTGGGGCAGGATCAACAGCCGCCGCTGGGCCGGTGTGCCCGTCGAAGGTGCGGCAGGCAACCAGACATCCGGGTTCATCCCACCGCCCGCTCGGAACGAGCCGCCCGGTCGAGCGGCCAGGAAGTACGTCGGCGGTTGGTGCGCAGGACATCGTCCGCGACCAGGCGCCAAGCCTCGGAACGGCTCACGCCGGCAACGGCGAGACGCTCGTTCAGCCGATCGGCCTCAAAGGCCAGGACGTCCTGCGGAAGGGGCATGTCACCCGGCTCAAGGATACGGACCGCACCGGTGAGGTCCCTCGCCGCGACCATCCGGCCGGCATTGAACCTGCTCGGCGAGAACGGTATGTCCAGGTACCCGAGCGCGAAGGCCTGCTCGACGCACGCGCCGGTGTCCCCCGGTGCGAGGGCCAGTACCGCCTGAAGAAGGGAGCGCACGGACGCCTCTATGCGCGCCGCTTCCTCGGTGTCCCAGAGGTGAGCGGCACGCGCGGCACCGTCGACCCCTCGGCCGGCCAGGGCGAGCGCACGCATGTTGTCCTCGACGCCGGGGATGCGCAGCGCCTCGCAGGCAGTCTTGACGACGATCCGGTCCGCGCCCGCGAGGGCCGCAGTCTCGGCGGACGCCAGGATGAGCTGTTCGGCGTCGTCGGGGTGCCTGGGGAAAGCCCCCATGTACTGGTGGAACACCGTGGCGACGTGTACGTCTCTGCCCGTAGCGAGTAATTCCCGCGCCAGCGCGCCCATGACGCGTACAGCGGCAACGTCCTGGGACCTGCAGCCCTGCTCGGCGTAGGCCAGTGACACGGAACGCACACCGGCCTCGACGGCGAGCATGCCTTCCAGCAGATTGGTGGTGATGGCGACGCACGGAGGCAGGAGCGTCGCGGTGAGCGTGCCGAAGAACTCACGGTCCAGGACGACGCCGAGGTCGGCGTACCGCCCGGTGAGCCGGTCGACATACCGCCACCGGTCGATGGAGACGGCCAGGGGGAGTTCCGCGTAGTAGGGGATGTTGTAGCAGATCGGACCGCCTTCGAAGGCGGTCACGCCCCCGGCGTAGCTCAGTTCGGCCAGCAGGCGCGGATCACGTGCGCTGTGCCGTGTCTGGAGGGGTACGGGGCACGCGGCGCTGATCTGTCGCAGTGCGTCGACGCCATGGTTCACCACGGGGAATCCATTGAGATCCCCGCGGTCCGACATGGCCCGCTGTGCCTCGGCGTACCTGCCGTCCCTGGTGAGCGAGTCGACCTGGAAGGACAGGACATCGGCTCCGGCACCGTGCAGTTCGGCGAAGAGACGCTGCTGGTCTCCCTGCCCGCGCACGCCCGACCTGGGCTGCAGCAGCGGACGCGGCGAAGCGCCGTGCAGCTCGGCGAGCGACGGCCGCTGGGCGAGTACGGCCGCGTTCTCCTCGATGCTGCGCGCCGCCTCGCCGGTTGGCCATTGACCGAGAACGGCGTCCCGCCCTTCGATCTTGGGCTCGGCGCGGCGACCGGGCAGGGTCATCCGCCCCGTGAGCCGGGGGCGGTGTCCGACAAGGTCTTCACGCAGCGCGGCGACGACCGTGTCGACCTCGACGAAGTCGCCGTAGACGCGTGTGAAGCCGAGCCCTTCGAGGGCGGTGGTGTCTCCGTCCATCGTCGGATGTCCGCCCAGGTACCAGAGGCAGTCGCCCGGCAGATCCGTGACATCACGCAGGTAGTGCCCGGCGTGCCCATCCATGTTCGATACGAGCACAGCGTCGCAGTAGGGTGCGGCGGCGGCGAACCGTTCGAAGTCGTTCTGGATCCCGAGATCGTGAACCCGGAAACCCGCTGCGACCAGAGCGCGTTGGAGGACGAACAGCCCGACGGAATGGCTGTCGGCACCCAGCCCACCGACAGCCAGCGCCGCCCCCGCGCGGCGTACATCAACCACCTGAAAACTCCCATCGATGATCTTCCGGCCGAGCGCCGGGAAGGTTCGTGGCCACCGGGCCGAGAACGGTATCGATCTGATCACCGCAGGCATCGACGCGCCAGATCGAGCCGAGTGTTCAAAAACACATCTGGAGTTGACGTCTACTCAAAGTTGCATCAGTGAACCTCGGTTGAGTCAAGCACTTCACGCCGCCCCCTGCAACGCCCCTCGGCTGCGCACGCGTTGCCAGTGGCAAGTGTCTCCGAACGCCCATTCCTGGTCAACGGTATTCCTGGAAAGGGCCACCCGGAGGCCCCAACCAGGCACATTGCGCCACGAACGATGCAAGTGGGACTGACGGGGCGTCAACCATACAGCTCGGATCCGGTCCCGCCGACAATGCATGGGAGACGCCTCGTCACCGGCCATACCCGAGCAGCCGAAAGCCCTCCTCGGTTGGGCATCCACCCGTCGACCATCGCCCGAGCAAAGGGCAGCCGGTCCGGCACGGAGCTCAGTTCCGCCCAGCCCCCGGTGGCTTCGTCCGGCGCCGGTGACTGGTGTCGCACCAGGGGTACGCGCGGCTGCGGCGGCAGGTGCAGACGGCCACGAGGAAGCGGTCGGAGGTGACGGTCGTGCCGTCCTCCCGGACGATCTCGACCGGGCCCTCGATCAGCACGGGGCCGTTCGGCTCGACGGTCAGGCGGCGGGGGGTGTCAGGGGCGTTCGGCACGGATGACCACCAGTTCCTCTGTGTCGTCGTCGGCCCCGATCAGACCCCGTGCCCGGAGCCAGGGCAGCCGCTCCGTCATCACCGGGCCGAACGGTACGGAGGACCGGCCCGTCACCGCGCAGCGCAGGCCGCTCGCGGTCAGCCGGTCCAGGGTCTCCTCCGCTCCGCACAGCCCGGAGTGGACGAGGAGCAGCACACCGCGCGGGCGCAGGACGTCGGGGGCGCGGGCGCAGATGCGGTCCAGGTCCCGGCGGCCGCTCGGCCCGGCGTCCCACGCGCGCTCGGAGCCGTGGCCCCGGGGGCGGCGGACGTCCGGGGCGGGGACGTACGGCGGGTTGCTCAGGATCAGGTCGAAGCGCTGCGCGGCGACGGGGCCGGTGAGGTCGCCGCGCAGCACCCTGACCCGGTGGCCGGCGCGGGCGGCGTTCATCCGGGCGGTCAGCACGGCCCGCATCGATATGTCGATCGCGCAGACCCTGGCTCCGCAGCGCGCGGCCAGCAGGGCGAGGGCGCCGCTGCCGGTGCAGACGTCGAGGACGTCCATGTCAGCGGTGGGGCCCTCGGCCCGCAGCGCCCGCGCCAGTAGGTGGGTGTCGGCCTGGGGCGCGTAGACCCCTGGCAGCGTCCACAGCCTTCCCAGGTCGACGGGTGGTGCGGCGGCAGTCGTCATCCGAATCCTCCAGGAGGGGGGAAGGCGGGTCTCGTCTCTCACCGGCACGGAATCGTCCCGTCCAGAGTGAACGGGCCCGCCGCCCGCCGCGACTCGAACGGCGGTCCCCGGCCTCTGCCACGCACCCGCCACCCCCTGCGGGACCGGCCCCGGCC
>NZ_RDBL01000079.1 GCF_008042035.1 Streptomyces sp. col6 | reverse complement strand
CCCCTTCCCGAACCCGGGGCTCCGCCCCGGACCCCGCGCCTCAAACGCCGGCGAGGCTGGAAGTGGCCGCGCGGCACAATCAAGCCCCTCCGGCGATCGAGGAGCGGGGGTACGGGGCCAACGGCCCCCACTCATGGGGCGTACGCCGACACCACCACCCCGTTCCCGAAGCTCGCGAGCACCGTGTCGCCCTGGGCCAGGAACGACACCGATCCCGGGTCCAGGCGTTCGCCCGTCCCCGTGTCCGGCCAGCCCTTGATCTCTGCCGCGCCCCGTGTTTCCACCTCGCCCTCGGAGGCGAGGGGGACGACCGTCGGGCCGTACCACTTCATGATCATCACTTGGTCGCCGACCACGGCCGGCACGCCCCAGTCCGCGGCGAACTCGTCGCATTCGCAGGTCGACCAGCGCATCTCGCCGGACGCCAGGTCCAGCGCGTAGATCCGGTCCGGGCTGCTGACCACGACCGTGCCGTCGGCGGCCAGCGCGGGGCGGTACGCGATGTCCACGCCGGGGAGGAGCGTGCGCCGGCTGCCGGGGGACGTCACGTCGACCACGGTCAGGCCGTCCGCGCTCGGGCAGAGGAGCCGGCGGCCCTGCAGGACGGGCTGACGGCAGGCGACCTCGCCCGCCGGGAGGCCCGCCGTGCGGGAGCCGTCCGACGCCTTCAGGACGGTGACCGCGTTCCCGGCCACGACGAGCCTGCCCTCGTCCAGGAGCAGTTCGGGGGTCTCGGACGGCTCTCGCCACTCCTTGTCCCAGAGCCGGTCGTGGCCGCCCGTCAGACGGCGCGCGGTCAGCCGGACCGTCGCGGAGCCCCGGGCACTGGTGGCGTAGTACAGGGTGTCGCCGGACTGTACGGAGTCGGCCACGGCGACCCCGTCCGGCAGCGGTTCGCGCCACTTCTCGGCGCCGTCGGACAGCCCGCGCGCCACCAGGGCGCTGCCCTCGAAGGCGTACACCGTGCCGTCCAGGACCGCCGCCACCGACGTGGATCCGGACTCGGTCCGCGCGCCGCGCCACAGCCGCTTGCCGTCCGCCGCCGCCAGCGCGGTGATCCGGTGCGGGCCGGCGCACACCAGTGACATACCGGCGTACACGCATGCGACCCGGCCGTCGTCCACCTGGGCGTGCCACGCCCGCCAGCCCTCCGGGCGGTTGGCGACATCGGCCGCCGCCGTGCCGAAGTCGCCGGTGCGGCCCGGGTCCGCGTGCGGGAAGACGACCTGTCCGGCGCCCCCGGTGGACACCGCCCCGGAGGCGGACGCCGTCGGCCGGGTGCCCCCGCCGGTGTCGTCCTGCCCGTCGTCACCGGAGAGGAGCCCCGGGAGGAGGACCGCGCCCAGGGCGACGCACACCGCCGTCGCCAGAGCGACAAGGCCGAGCCGCAGCCGCCCGCCGCCCTTCCGGTCCCCGGGCACCGCCACCGGCACGACCGGCGTGCGGGCGAACGCCGGGTGGTGGGGCGGGAGCGGCGGGGCGACCGGGGTGAGCATGGCCTCGCGTGCGCAGGCGTCGGCCGCCGCCGCGTGGGCGGCCAGCTGACCGCGTACCGCGTCGGTCCACGGGAAGGCTCCGGCGGCGGGCCCCTGCGGCAGCAGCAGGTCCGCCAGCCGGCGGGGCGTGGGCCGGGCGTCGGGGTCGCTGTGCAGGCACGCCTCGATCACCGGGCGCAGGTCGGGCGGTACGCGGGAGAGTTCGGCCTCGCCCCGCGAGATCCGGAAGATCACGGCGGCCATGTCGGAGTCGTCGAACGGCCCGTGCCCCGTCGCCGCGAACGCCAGGACCGCGCCCAGGCAGAACACGTCGGAGGCCGACACCAGGGCGCGGGAGCCGTTGACGTGCTCGGGCGAGATGTAGCCGGGGCTGCCGACGACGACGCCGGTACGGGTCAGCTGGGTGGCGTCGAAGGCCTGGGCGATCCCGAAGTCGATGACCTTGGGCCCGTCCGGCCCGAGGAGCA
This sequence comes from Streptomyces sp. col6, assembly GCF_008042035.1. GTDB lineage: Bacteria > Actinomycetota > Actinomycetes > Streptomycetales > Streptomycetaceae > Streptomyces. The sequence continues at coordinate 1,974 of NZ_RDBL01000079.1, read as the reverse complement.
CATTGCCCGGCTTCAGGTCGCGGTGCAGGACGCGCACGGCGTGCATGTCCGCGAGGGCCAGGGCCAGACCGGCGCCGAGGGCCCGGACCGCCGGTCCGGGGAGCGGCCCGCCCCGGGCCACCGCTTCGGCGAGCGACGGTCCGGGCACGTATTCGGTGGCCAGCCACGGCAGCCGGCCGCTCGCGTCGCCTCCCACGAGCGCGGCGGTGTGCGGGCTGCGGACGGCCTCGGCGGCGGCGATCTCGCGGCGGAAGCGGAGCCGGAAGCCGTCGTCGAGGTCCAGGTCGGGCCGGATGGTCTTCAGGGCGACGAGGCCACCGGGGACCCGCGCGCCGGCGGGCCGGGCGAGATACACCTCGCCCATGCCGCCCGCGCCGAGCAGGCCGATCAGCTGGTACGGCCCGACCAGACGGGCCCGCCCGGCCGGCAGGGGCTGGATCACGGTGCGTTCTCCTCGGTCGTACGGGATGGTCCGGTCGTACGTACGCGTACGTCGTGCGGGATCAGCCCGGCAGCCGCACGGAGACCGTCGTGCCGTCGTCGTACACGATGTGCACCGCTCCGCCCACCGGCAGCACCCGGGGCGGGAGCAGTTCCTTGCCCAGCTCGATGCTCTGGGCCCTGTCGTAGTCGGGGGTCGCGCTCGGGCCGGGGGCGCCGGGGACCTCGGTCCTCCTCAGGGGGCCGAGCGTGCCGTCCGGACGCAGGACGACCGTGTACAGCGTCGAGGTGTCCGCCCAGACGAGGGTGTCGGCGACGATCAGCGGGACGGAGACCGGGTTGCTCATCCCCTTCTCCGGGTGGAGCGTCAGCGGGAAGCGGCCGAGGGTCCGGCCGTCCTCCTGGCTCACCACGGCGATCTCGTCGGGCACGCTCTCGACGTACTCGTCGCCCCGGGTCAGGACGATCACCCGGTCGTCGAGCGCGCTGAGCGTCGCACCGGACACCAGCCCGGCGTCCAGCTCCAACCGCCCCCGCGTCCTGAGGTCGCCGGCGGTGAACCGCAGTACGGCGACGTCCTTGCCGAAGCCGTGGTCGCCCTCGTCGTTGGGCACGAACGTCGTGCAGAACGCGGAGGTACCGCGCACCCGCAGGTCCGCACAGCCGGAGTTCACGGACTCCTGCCCGGCGTCGCCCCCGGCGGTGCCCAGCAGCCTGCCGTCCTCGGGCCGAAAGGCCTTCGGGCCGTCCAGGCCGATCGCGTACACGACTTTGCCGTCGGTGGCGACGGGCCAGAAGTTGCCCTTCTGCGCCATGGCGATGTCCTCCTGCGCCAGCCGCTTCCGCCACTTCTCGGCACCGGTCCCGCGGTCGTACGCGGCGAGTTCGGCCCCCTCGTCCGCCGAGGCGGCGGCGAAGACGCGGTCGCCGACGACCAGCGGCGCGCTCTCCAGGGCCAGCGCGCCGCCGGACCGGGCCTCCCAACGGCCCTTGCCCGTGCGGGCGTCCAGCGAGTGGAGGCGGCCGCCGACGGCAAGCAGGACGGTGTCGTCGTACACCGTGGGCACGGTGGCCCCGGCCGGCATGAAGAACGCGCCGCTGGGCCCGTAGCCCGCCTGCCGGCCGGACATCTCCTGGCCCGAGTCGAACGTCCACATGTGGTGCCCGTCGGCGGCCGACAGCGCCTCGTACGTGCCGTCGATCAGCCGGCACACCAGCACGTCACGGCCCGCCGAGCAGCCGAGCGGGGGCTCGGCGAACTTGCCCCGCCAGGGCTTCTTCCAGCCGGCGGGGCGTACGTCACGGCCGTAGGGGACGGTGCCCGAGGCGTCCGGGCCGCCCTTCTCGCCCACGCCCGCCACGATGGCGGCAGCCCCGCCCCCGCCGGGCGACGCCTCGGCGGGGCCGCCGCCGCGCTCGCGCCATCCCAGGTACCCGCCGGTGGCCGCGCCCAGCAGAACCAGAGCGGCCAGCGCGGCCCACAGGGCGCGGCGCGGGCGGTGCGCGGGCGGGGGGAGGCCGGGGCCCTGGGTG
>NZ_RDBL01000078.1 GCF_008042035.1 Streptomyces sp. col6 | reverse complement strand
CCGCTACCCGCCCGCCCCCACCGGCAGGAGCCGCGCCGCGCAGCTCATGACCGCGCTGGACACCGCGCTGCGAGGCGAGGTGGATCCAGCGCGCCTTGCGTGAGGCACCCGAGGCCGGAGGAGCCGACGGCGGCGGAGACGTCGTCGCACCCGACAGCGCGACCAGAGACGCGCTGAGAGCTGCGCATCAGAACTGGCTCTCCGCGCATCCCTTGGGCCTGTAGTCCGCCCCCCTCTCCCGCCCGCCGCATCCGGCTCTCACCCCAAGGAGCAGCGCTTGCCCCCGTACCGCCCCCACCGCGACGCCACCGTGAGCCTCAGCGAAAACGATCTGTGCGCTGGATTCGAGGCGCTTGGTCTGCCTGTCGGCGCGACGGTCATCGTGCACGCCTCCCTGTCCGCCTTCGGCCGTGTCGAAGGCGGCGTCGCGACGGTTCTCGGAGCGCTGCGCGAGCACCTCGGCCCGCAGGGCACCGTGGTGGTGCCCGCGTTCACCGGTGACGCGGTCCGGGACCCGCACCCGGGGGCGGGAGCCGACGCGGACCGCTCGGGCGTGCCGCTGTTCCACGACCAGCTGCCCACCCTCATGGGCGCGATGCCCACCGCCCTGCTCGCCGACCCCCAGCGGCTGCGCAGTTCCCATCCGCAGGCGTCCGTCGCCGCGCTGGGGCCGCTGGCCCGGGACATCACCGCCCGGCAGCCGCTGGCCTACGCGGTGGGGCGCGGCTCGCCGTTCGACCGGCTGCACGAACTCGGCGCCCACATCCTGCTGCTGGGCGTCGGGCACAACCGCAACTCCTTCCTGCACTACGCCGAGTCCCTGATCTCCAACCACCGCCGCAAGCTGCGCCGATTCCCGTACGTCGTCGACGGCGAACGGGTCTGGGTGGAAGTGCCGGACGTGGGCGATGACAACGGCCGGCACTTCCCCGGGGTCGGCGCGGAGGCGGAGGATGCGGGGCTGGTGCGCGTCGGTGTGATCGGTGCCGCCGAGTGCCGCCTGATGGAGAGCCGTCCCTTCATCGAGTTCGCCGCCCGACGCCTCCGGGAACGGCTGGCTGCGGAGGGGCGCGAGACGCCCCGACGAGGCCCCGCGCCCGTCAGCAGCTGAGGCTGCCCCGCCGCAACGCGTGCCCGCCGTCATTGGCGTCGTCCGACCAGTACACCGGCTTCGACCCCGACACGCACTCGTCCGCGCCGGACAGCGCGAAGCCCTCGTTGTTGTCATTCGGCATACCGCTCGGGCGGTTGTAGACCGCGACCGTGGCGAACGTGCCCGTCGCGTCGACCTTCAGCGTGCGGTGCTGCCCGTCGCAGGTGTCGTCGCAGACCGCCCAGAGCCGGGACGCCTGGGGCTCCCACTGGAGTTCCATCACACCGGACATGCCGCTGCTGAAGGAGGCGACCCGGGTGTACGAACCCGAGTCGGCCAGGACGTAGCCGTGGACCGTGCCGGTGCCCTCGACGCCGACGAAGAAGACCCCGCCGCTGTGGGCGCCGTAGTGGGACGGGTCGTACGCCGCACCCCTCGACGCGTCCTTGAAGCCGGCACCGGTCAGCGACGCGTCCGGGACCCAGGTGATCGCTTCGAGGCCCAGGTTGGAGCCCGTCGACGGGAGGTCCGAGGTGAGGTTCCACTCCTTGGCGGCGGTCAGCGAGGAGCCCGAGCCGCCGGCATCGTACTTCAGCACCGACAGGCGGCTCGTGCCCGAGGCGTCCCCGTTGCGCTCGCTGGCGACGAAGATCCCGCCGCCCGTCGCGGTGACGCCCTCGCTGTCCGGGCTGCCGGAGCCGCCGGGGAAGCGGAGGGTCTTGCCGGAGGACCAGCCGTTCGCGGTGTCCGGCTTCCAGCCGCCCGAGCCGTCCCGGACCAGGCGCCACAGCTTGCCGCTGTTCTGCGCCGCCCACAGCACGCTGCCGTCCTGGTACAGGCCGCTCAGGTCCTTGCCGAAGACGTTCGAGCCGTCCGCGGTGGCGACCGCGCTGCCGCCGGGCCATGCCACGGGCGTCGTGGTGTCCCCGCCGCCCCCGCCGCCGCAGGCGTTCGCGGCGCCCAGCGTCACCGAGGCCGCCTGCTTGAACGCACCCGTGCCGTCGGCGCAGCGCGACCAGGACGGGTCGGAGTGCTTGCTCCAGGAGAAGGCGTCCACCTGCGTCCTGCCGTCCGCGAGGTACAGCCGCGCCTCGTCCGCCGAGCCGAGCCCGAACGCGCCGCTCACGTCGAACGCCCGGAACCCGCCCGGCGCCAGCGTCGTGCGGGAGGGGATCGTGTACGCGTGGTCGTTGTCGTCGTCCTTCAGGACCCAGCCCGACACGTCGACCGACGAGCCGCCCTTGTTGTACAGCTCCACGGAGTCGTTGACGCCTCCGGTGGTCACCACCTCGTTGATACGCACGTCGTCGGCCGGGGCCGCGTGCGCCGCCGGCACCCCGGTCAGCGCACCGGCCGCCAGCAGCGGCGCGGCGACGAGGAAGCGGGCGAGAGCGCGGGGCCGCCGTGGGCGGAAGGTCGATGCGGTCACGGAATCCATCCTGAGGTTGTCGTGGGGCGGGCGGCCCGACGCTCTCGGCCCCGCCCGAACGGGATGCCCACCCCCGGGAGGACGGCTCGCGAACGCCGGGCGAATTCTGCGCCGACTCCTCCGTGCGTGAATGCGCTTCCAAACCGGCGCCCCGCATGTGGGAACATCTCGGGAACCACAGGGGAAGAGAGGTGACGCGGCGCGATGAGTACTCCGACGGTGTACGACGTTGCCGAGCGGGCGGGGGTCTCCATCGCGACGGTGTCGCGGGTGTACCGCAACCCGGATTCGGTGCGCGGGGAGACCCGCGAACGCGTACTGGCCAGCGCACGCGAACTCGGGTACGTGCCCAGCGGCAGCGCGCGCGGACTCGCCAGCCGCAGCACCGGCGTACTCGGCCTGTGCTACCCGGACTTCCACGACGCGGAGGCCGACAGCGCGACCGCGTCCGACCCCGGCGAGGTGACCCTCTACTCCGACGAGGTCATACGGGGCATGGAGCGGGCCGCGAGGCGCCACGGATACGCGCTGCTCATCGCCTCCTCGCACGCCGACGAGGCCGGCGCCCGGCTCACGGAGGTCGCGGGCCGGGTCGACGGGCTGGCCGTGCTCGCCCAGGCCGTGCCGGACGAGACCCTGGAGATGGTGGCCCGGCGGGTGCCCGTCGTGGTGCTCGCGGGGGAGCCGTACGACGGTCTGGATCATGTGAAGGTGGCCAACTTCGACGGCCAGTTGCAGATCGTCCGGCACCTGCTCAGCGCCCACCGGCTGCGTCGGCTCGCCTTCGTCGGCGGCCCGGCGGACTCCCCGGACGGCGAGGCCCGGTTCCTCGGCTACCAGGCCGCGCACCTGGAAGCCGGCCTCCCGCTCCCCGCCGAACCCGACCTGCGGGGCGACCTCACCCAGGCCGCCGGGCGCCAGGCGGTGGAGGCCCTTTTCGGGGCGTCCGCGAAGGGGCAGCGGCCCCAGGGTCTGGTGTTCGCCAACGACCAGATGGCCGTGGGCGCGCTGCACGCCCTGCAGGAGCGGGGCATCGACGTGCCCGGCGACATCGCCGTGACCGGGTTCGACGGCATCCCGCTCAGCCGCCTGGTCCGGCCGACGCTCACGACCGTTCTCCAGCCCATGGGGCGGCTCGGCGTGGAGGCGGTCGAACTGCTCGTGGCGCGGCTCGCCGAGCGCGACAGAGCGCCGGAGGCGAGACTCCTGCCCGTCGCGGCGGTCCTGCGCGAGAGCTGCGGCTGCCCGGCGGGCACGGGGGCGTAGGGCCGGGCACGGACGGCGGGCGCGCCGGTCGTACACGCGCCCGGACCGCCTGCCCGGTCCCGGGCGCCCCGCGCCCATCCCCGTAACACCCCGGTCAAC
>NZ_RDBL01000077.1 GCF_008042035.1 Streptomyces sp. col6 | reverse complement strand
GGCGGCGGGGACGCCGAGGGGCAGCACGGCGGCGCGGGCGGCGGCGCCGGTACGGGTGGTGTCCGGGTCCTGGGCGGGGGTTCCGTCGCCGGGCCGGGTGCGGCCGGGGACGGGGTGCAGGGAGATCCGCTCGCCGTCCCCCGGCGGGCGCTTCTCCTCGCCGGGGCCTTCCCGGTCCGCYTCCGGAGTGGGGTCGTCGCCGGGGGGCCGGGGCTCGGTACGGGAGAGGGCGGCGCGCTCGTCGGCGGCCCCGGCGCCGGGGTGCCCGGCGGGGTCCGCGTCCGTCTCCTCGCCGGGCGCGCCGGCGGAGCGGGTCCAGCGGGCCAGCCAGAGCGCGTCGCAGAGCTGCTCGACGTCCGGGTCGAGCCCGGCCCCGCGCAGCCGCGCGACGAGCTCGGGCAGTAACCCGGTGTCGTACGACTCCGAGGCGCCCGGCGTCCCGTCGGGCCCAGGAGTCACGGAGGCACCGGGCGCACCACCGGGCCCGTCGCCCCCGCCGCTGCCGTCCGCCGCACCGGACATCAGATCCTCACCTCGGCCGGTCGAGTCGCTGGATGAGCAGGTCGGCGAGCCGGTCGCGGCCGGCCGGTGACGCGGCGTGCGTCAGGTAGATCGCGTTCAGCAGCTGGTCCGTGGCGAGGAGTTCGGTGCGGGAGCGTTCCAGGAAGTGGGCGATGAGGTCGTCGCTGGCGCGGGCCGCCTCCTCGCCCAGGTGGGCCTTGACGAAGGACGCCAGCCGATTGTGGTCGGGGCGGCCCAGCTCCAGGTGGATGCAGCGGCGCATCAGCGGGGCCGGGAAGTCCCGCTCGCCGTTGCTGGTGAGCACGACGAAGGGGAAGGCCCGGCACTGCACCCGGCCGCCCTTGATGCGGACCTTGTTGCCGTCGTGGTCCAGGACGTCCGCCTCGCCGTCGGGCAGGCGGTCGGCGATCCGCTCGAGCTCGGGGATGGCGAACTCGCCCTCCTCCAGCACGTTCAGCAGGTCGTTCGGCAGGTCGATGTCGCTCTTGTCCAGCTCGTCGATGAGCAGGACGCGGGGCCGGTCCGAGGGCAGCAGCGCGGTGCCCAGCGGTCCGAGGCGGATGTAGCTGCCCACGCTCTGGGCCGCGTCGGCCCCGGCCGCGCCGTTCGCCGCCGCGTGGGAGGCGATCTGCACGTCCTGGAGCCGGGCGATGGCGTCGTAGTGGTAGAGGCCGTCGAGCAGGGTGGTGCGGCTGACGACGGGCCAGCGCAGCACCCTGCCGAGCTCCAGTTCCCGGGCGACGGAGTGGGCCAGGGTGCTCTTGCCGGCGCCCGGGTCGCCGGTGACCAGCAGGGGGCGCCGCAGGTACAGCGCCGCGTTGATCATCTCCAGTTCCTCGGCGCCCGGACGGTGTTCCTCGGCGACGCGCCCGGGGATGCCGAGCCGGCGGTCGGCGGACTCGCCGCCGTCCGCTCCGCCGGAACCACGGCCTCCGGTGAAGTCGCGCCAGGGCGGCGGGGGCGGCAGCTGGGCCACCTCGTCGTGCGGTTCGCCGACGCCCCGGTAGATGAGCCACTCGCTGGGTTCACTCATAGCGTGTTCCTCGTTGTCACTCGTCCGTCACCGGCAGCCGCCGCCGAACGTGCCTTACCGTATCGATTCGGCCCAACGCCCGTAAGAGGAAGGCCAGTTCGCATGCGTGGGTGATGCGGTACGGGGTGACTCACGGCGCCTCCAGGAAGTCGGAGCCCGGCAGCGGACGGTGCGGATCGTCGTAGTAGAGGGCCGCCCCGGCGGACCAGTACATCTCCGTCCGTCCGGCGCTCACCCCTCTTCTCAGTTCGTGGATCTTCCACGGCAGCCGGTCGTGGGTGCGGGTGTCCGACACGGCCTCGGCCACGCGCCGGTGGAACTCCTTGCACACCGCGCCGGCCTCCGCCGTCCGCCGCTGGAGCAGGGCCACGCCGAAGCCGCTGTCGAGCAGCCGCACCACCCCGGCCGTGACGTCGGGGTCCGGCCGGCTTCCGTAGCGGCACAGGACGGGCACGGTCCCGTGGGACAGGGTGCGCAGCCGCGCCGACTCCGGTACTCGTACCCTCAATTCGTCCTCGCAGTCGATGACTTCGGCCCTCAGCCCGGCTCTGAGACCGGCGTCCCAGCGGGCCGGCCGTTCGCCGTCTGCGCTCTGGTACGGGCTGCGCAGCACCACCGGGCGTACGGCTCCGAGGCGCTGCCCGGACGGCGTCAGCACCCAGTCGTCGACGGGCAGGCCGAACAGCGCGGGCGGGACGACGACCTGGAGCATGGCCGGGCTGCCGGGCTCGTCACACCGCCGGAACGCCTCGGTGAGCGCGGCGGCGAGCCGGTCCGGGACGGTGCCGGCCGGGACGCCCCTGCCGTCCTCGTCGACGGGCTCCGCCTCGCCGGCCCGGCGGTCCACGGCGACCCTCCAGTCGTACTGGTCGGGGGCCCAGTACTGGACGTCCACATGCAGCACGACGCAGTCGCGTTCGCCGTAGAGGACGGGTTCGCTCGCCGGGGCGCGGGCGGCCCGCTGGCGGTTCTGTTCCAGGCGCAGCCGGATCTCGGCCCACTCGACGTCGAGCCGGCGGCGCAGGTCCCTGGGCAGTTCGGCGTCCGCGATGCGCTTGACCCAGCCCCACAGCGCCTTGGCGTTGCGCACCGAGAGCTGGCCGCAGGGGCGGTCGGCCGCGAGGACACCCATGCAGTAGCGCACGATCAGTTCGAAGCGGGCCTCACGGTCGCGGGCGCGGGCGTCGTACAGCGCGCCGAGTCCGTCGCGCCAGCCGCGCGGCGCCGGGCGGTGGTCGCGCGCGTACACCCCGGGCAGTCCGTCGAGGAGCATCAGCAGGGCGCGGGTGCTGGCCGGGGGCGGTAACTCCGCGAGCCGGCCGAGCAGTTCGACGCGCAGCCGGGGCCCGAGGATGCCGCCGGGCGGGACGGGCAGGTCGCTCTGCGCGTCGGTCCAGGTCCGTTCGGTCCCGGCGGCACTGGTGTGCCGGTCGGCGTGGTACCGGTCGTGGGCGTGCAGGACGGACTGGTAGATGTCGTCGGTCTCGGTCTCCACGGGGGCGGCCGGCACCTCCAGGGTGCGCAGGCGCTCGATGCCGACGGCGGTGCCGCCCTGGTGGCCGTCGAGCCGGGACTTGATGACGCCGACGACCTCGCCCCGGACGAGGTCGACCAGCGGGCCGCCGGACATGCCGAGCTCCACCCAGTCGCCGTCGAGCCGCACCACCTGCTCGGCGTCGCCCGATCCCCCGTACGAGCCCTTCACGACGCAGACGCCGCTGCGGTTCTGCAGTCCGCCGCCCTGTCCGGGGGCCCAGCCGACGCAGCGCACCTCGCGGCTGCGGAGCATCGCCTCGGACCGCTCGGTGACGTATACACAGGGGTGGTCGACGGGCCGCTGGAGCTGGATGAGCGCGAGGTCGGGGGCCGGCCAGCCGCCCGGTCCGGGCGGCCGGGTGCCGGGCAGGGCGGCGACGACCTTGCCGGGGACCTCGGTCAGCTCGGTGCTGTAGCGGTCCTCCTTGAACCAGACGCCCACCATGCCGCCCTCCCCCCGCATCGCCACGTGCGCGCATGTGAGGACCCAGCTGGGCGCGACGAAGAAGCCGCTGCCCAGGAAGTCCCCTTCCGGCCCGTCCTGGGCATACCCGGACGGCGGACGATGGATGCGTACGGTGGCGTCCTGCACGAGGTCCATGAGGGCAGCCTGGGCGGGGCCGAGAACCCCCTCTGCGCCCCCTCGGTCCTCGGAGGTCATACCCCGCCGCCGTCGGTGTCGTCCGCTCCCGCCGGGTGTGCCGGTGCGCCGGGGGGTGCTCCGGCGGGCGGGAATCCGGGAGGTGCGCCGGCGCCCGGAGGCGCGGCG
>NZ_RDBL01000076.1 GCF_008042035.1 Streptomyces sp. col6 | reverse complement strand
CGACGGGGAGGTCGCCACCGAGGGCGAAAGTGGTGGTGGTCATGGCTCAATGCTCACCGGACCCCCGGAGAGCATTGAGCCATGACCACCACCACTTTCGCCCTCGGTGGCGACCTCCCCGTCGACCGTCTCGGCTTCGGCGCGATGCGGCTGCCCATGAGTACGTTCGACGGCCCCGCCCGGACCCCCGAGAACGGCATCGCCGTGCTCCGGCGGGCCGTCGAGCTGGGCGTGAACCACATCGACACCGCCGCCTTCTATGCCCGGGGCGGTGTACGGGCCAACGAGCTGATCCGGGAAGCGCTCGGCCCCTACCCCGACGACCTGGTCATCGCAACCAAGGTCGGCCCCCTCCCCGGGCCCGACGGCGTCCCCAGCGGCCAGGCCGCCCCCGACCAGCTGCGCGCCCTCGTCGAGGCGGATCTGCGGTCCCTCGGCGTCGACCGGCTCGACGTCGTCAACCTCCGCGTCGGCGGCATGGGCGGCCCCGGCGGCGAGTCGGTCGCCGAGCGGTTCGCCGTGCTCGCCGGGCTCCGGGAGGAGGGCCTGATCCGGCACCTTGGTGTCAGCAACGTCGACGCCGCGCAGCTCGCCGAGGCGCGGTCCGTCGCGCCCGTCGTATGCGTGCAGAACCCGTACACCGACGACCTGGCGCTCCTCGCCGAGTGCGAGGCGGCCGGGATCGCCTACGTGCCGTTCTTCCTGCTCGGCGGCGGGCGCGAGCCGCTGGACACCCGGCGCCTGGAGAAGGTCGCGGGCAGGCTCGGCGCGACCGTCGCCCAGGTGCAGCTCGCCCTGCTGCTCGCCTCGTCCCCGGTCATGCTCGCCATCCCCGGCACGGGAAATCTCGCGCACCTGGAGGAGAACATGGCCGCCCGCGACCTCACCCTCACGGACGAGGACCTGGCCGAGCTGCGCGGCTGACGGAGGCCCTCTGCGGTGGCCGTGCTGCTGGTCAGGTGCATGATGAGGGCTTTGCTGTGGGGAAGGGGCAGGGCATGGCGCGCTGGACGATGGAGCGGCGGGCGGCGGCCCCAAGTGGCCCACAGCAGGTCGGCTACAGCCGCGTGGCTGACGGGGCGTCGCTGTCGGCGGCGGCTTGCTGGCCTACGGGACCGGCCCGCTCCAGGAGTACGAGCCGCCACGGCTCACGGACGCCCAGCTCGTCGGCACGTGGACCGACGAGCACGGTGGCACCCTCACCCTCCGCGCCGACGGCACTGCGGTCGCCAACGACCTGGGCCCGCGCACGACGGACGAGACGCACACCGGGGACCCGGTCGCGCGGTGTGATGGTTCCGGTACGTGGACCCAGGGCGCGTCGCCGTCCGGAACCACACAGTTCGAACTCAAGGTCAGTGGCTGTCTGGAGGGCACCGGCTGGCAGTACGGCGGTACCCAGGCGCGCCCCACCCTGTTCCACTGGATCGGCGACCCGGACTCGCTCAACCAGTACGCACTGCACCGCAGATAGCAGCATGACGGAGACACCGCCCCGGGGGAGACCCCGAGCTGTCAGTCCCAGTTGGCGAGATCCCCGACGAAGTCCTCGTACGAGCGGTTGGTGCCGCGCGGAGAGGGAATCAGCCCTTGCTGCTGTGCCTCGCGGGCCACCGCCGGACCGTCGCTCTCACGGAAGAGCGGCAGGCCAAGCCCTCGCTTCAGCTCCTCCTTGGCGTTTTTGACGCGCCCGGTGTCCTTGTCGAGCAGGTGACCGGGGACCTTCCAGCGGGGATGGACGCGAGGGAAGGCTTCCGGGAAGAGCAGCAACCAGCCCTCGGTTTCCCAGGCAGCGAGCGCGAGTGCGGTTCGTAACCCGGGGCATTGGTGCGCGAGTTCGGCGGCCAGTGTTCCGCGAATCCGCTCGTAGTCGGCGTTGGTGTAGCCGTCCAGGTCCTCGTGGACCACGAAGCAGCGCAGTTCGGCCCGCTGCTGGCGCGCCTTGGCGCGCGCCTTGCCGACCAGGACCTCCACGGCAGCAGCGAGCTTCGGGCCGGACTTTCGGCGCAGCCGTACCGGGTCGTTGATGCGGACGAGCTTGGCCGTGTCCGCGATATCGGGCCGATGCGCACGTATGAGTGCGGCAAGGATGTCGCAGTCGTTGCGGTCCTCGCCGGCGAATACGACAACGCCCCGTTCCTGTGCCCGGGGCGCACGCCCACCGCCGCTCCTCCGCTTTGGGGTCAAAGCTCACCCCCGGTCAGGTCTCCGCCCAGCACCCCGGAAAACCAGAGTTCCCCGAGCGGTTGTTCACCGGACTCCTGAACGATGTCCCTCACCTCGTCAACAGTGAGCGCTGGGATGACGGAGGCCCCGTCGTCGAAACGGTCGCATACGACGAACTCGTCCGGATGCAGCCGGTTCACCAGGGCGGGGGAGTGGGTGGCGACGATGAACTGGGTTCGCTCGGCGGCCTCGCGCAATCGCTGCACAACGAGTTCGAGTGCCTGCGGATGCAGTCCGTGATCGATCTCCTCGATGCACGTGAACGCTGGGGGATTCGGGTCGTACAGCAGGGCTAGCAGCCCCAGAAGCCGGACCGTCCCGTACGACGCGTCGGCGAGCGGCGTCAGGCGACGCAGGCCGCGCTCGCGCAGTACGACGGTCAGCTGGTCGGTCGCCCCGCCGACCTCCTCGAACTCGATGTTCTCCAGCTGGGGCAGCACCTCGCGGGCATCGGTGACCAGATGGTCCCAGGTTTCTTCGCGACTGCTCAGATGGATCAGGAATCCGGCCAGATTCTCGGCGTGCGGTGAGAGAGTGCTGAAATCCGCGCCACGTAGGCGGGTCGGTTGCCGCGCGGCGGCCACGTCCACATCAAAAAGACGAAACGAGGAGAGCCGATCGGCGACCCGCGTCACCTCGTCCCCACCGTCGGCGGGCCCCAGCCGCGGGAGTGTGGACAGCCCGCTGCTCAGCCTACGAATGCTGAAGTTGCCGCTGTCCTTGCTCTTTCCCGCCCGCTCGTCCTGGATGCGCGCCTCCTCACCCTTGATGGTGATGCGTCGCCCGCGCCCCTGCCTGCGCTTGAAGGCGAAGCTCTCCTCGCGGGAGAGCGCGTAGTAGGGCGAGGGCTCACCTGACACTTTCGAGCGCAGTGAGCGCCGGCGGATGGTGAGGTCGTACTCGTCCGGTGCGTTGCGGGTGGAGTTGGTCGTCCACGTCGCCTTGAGATGTACACGCATGGAGGTCGGTGGTTTGCTTCCTCCCCAGAAAGCCACCTCGTCGAATCCGCCACGCGCGTCGAGGGCCGGCTGAAGATCGGTGCGGATGATGTCGGCCAGGAAGTCGAACACCTTCAGCACATTGGATTTTCCCGCGCCGTTCGGGCCCACCAGCACGGTGAGCGGGCCGAGGGGCACGGTCACGTCGCGCAGGCTGCGGAAGTTCTCGACGTGCAGTTCGAGGAGGCGGCCGGGCATGGGGAACCTATCGAGTGGGTGCGACGGACGGCTCCCGCCCACGAGACGAATGCTTCCGACCGTGAGCGGAACATCGTGGCTCAGAATATCTGGGCCGACTCCCATCGGTCGGCGTATCTGGGGTGGAACCCGACCGAGGAGCCCACCTACACCCGCCACTCGGCCATAGCGGGCGCCGGGTACCGGCTGGCGCTGCGCGTCGGAACTCAGCGAGTACCAGGTCCCGCTCGCCCGGTCCCGGAGGTCGCGGGCGATGTCCAGATGACCGGCGGGCCGTGCGGTTTCCCCGACGACATCCAGGATGATCCCGCGCAGGTCGGCGATCTCGTCGCCAAGGGGTTCCGGAGGGCAGGGCCGGTGTGGTCAGTGCCTGCGTACCGAGCCCGTCGACAACGGCCAGGACGCCGCCTCGCCGCGCCGCGAGGAAGGCCGACAGAAGTTTCCTCTTCCTTGGCTTCCGGGGGCATGCGCGCATGGTGCCGGGCCCACTGACACGCGTGGCGGCGATGCGATCCGCTCACGGCGGGATGGCCGGTGCGGGTTGCCATGATCCAAGCCATGCCTGGTACCTTGTTTCGCATGGAACCTGGCGGAGCAAGCAACGAGCTGCCGGAGAAGGCCGAGGTGCAGCTCCGCAAAGGGGTGCTGGAGTACTGCGTCCTCGCCCTTCTCCGGGACGGACCCAAGTACGGGGTCGAGCTGCTGAACCACTTGCAGGACACCGGGACGCTGGCCACCAGCCAGGGCACCGTCTATCCCTTGCTGTCACGGTTGCGACGGGACGACCTCGTCGTCACCACCTGGCAGGAATCCCCCTCCGGCCCTCCCCGGCGCTATTACGCATTGACCGACGCGGGACGCGCCGCGCTGGCCGCGTTCGCCGGTATCTGGCCCGGGTTCCGTGACGCCGTCGACCACCTCCTCGCGCCGCCCGCCGGGCAATCGCGCCATCCCGGAAGGGCAAAGCCTTGAAGACCGACGACACCCTGGTCCGCGACTACCTGGCAACCGTCGAGCGCGAGAGCGCGGCACTGCCCCCGGCGGCCCGCCAGGAACTCATGGCCGACCTGAACGAGCACATAGAGGTCGCGCGAGCCGAGCGGCCCGATGACATCCGTACGATCCTCCGCGAGATGGGCGACCCCCGCACGATCGCCGGCACCGCCCTCCTCGAACTCGGAGTCACCGCCGGTCCTGCGGCGCCCCGGCCGCGCCGCCCTCGTTCCCCTGCCTGGGTGCCGCTCGCGCTGCTGTTGACCGGCAGCGTGGTGGTCTACGCCGGCGAACATGTACTCCTGGCCTGGATGAGCCTCGCCATGAGGATCACCGCCGTGGTGATGGTCTGCCGCTCCCACCATTGGGCCCCGGCACGGAAGTGGACCGGCCTCGCCGTGTCCGTGGTTCTGCCCGTCCTGATGAACGTGACCTGGTACCTGGCCGTCGTTGCCCCCGGGAACGATGCCGTGATCGACGACTGGCGCGTGCCGGGAGCCGTAACCGGGATCGTCCTCACGGTGGCGGGCGTCGGGTGGCTGTGGCACACCAGGCAGGACCGCGCGCGGGTCCGGTCCTGACGGCTGCCCCGATCCGCCCGGGGTCCGCTCACATTCCCGGCGTCCCCAGCGGCCAGGCCACCCCCGACCAACTGCGCGGCCTCGTCGAGGCGGACCTGAGGGCCCTCGGCGTCGACCGGCTCGACGTCGTCAACCTCCGCGTCGGCGGCCCGAGCGGCCCGGCAGACCGCCGTCTGCCGGGCCGGTTCGGGTGCCGGGAGCGACGGACCGGGGGTGATCCGCCGCTCCCGCCGACGCCCGGGGAGTGAGCGCCGGGGTCCGGATGGGTCAGCCCGCTGCGATGGGGAGGTGGGGGTTCCCGCGTCGGAGGCTCGCTCACGTTGCGAACGCCACTCCGGCGGCCGATCCGAGTCCTCGGACACGCCGGGACCCCCTCGGGGAATGGGGCTGACCGAATACGGAAGTAAGAATTCCGCGGGGTTGTGTCAGGCGTAGCTGTGGGTCCAGGCGGAGGCCCGGACAAACGTCCCGTTGTTGTACAGAGCGGCCCGGAACTCGATTTCGTGGCCTTCGTAGAAGTTCTTGTTGCAGCCTCCCGACGTTCCTCCGCCGAGCTTGCTGACACAGGCTCCGCTTCGCGTCCCGTCGACGTCGTGCCACTCGACGACCGCGGCGTAGCCGTCCTTCTTGGTGTCGTGCACCTTGAACCAGTCGCCCAGGCCGGTGAAGGAGACGCCGACCCCGGTGATCCCGATGTACTCCCAGTGCTGGTCGACGTCCGCGGGGTACGAGCTGGTCGCGTAGTCGGTTTCCGAGCCGTAGTAGGCGGCGGAAGCGATGGACGGGCTCAGCAGCATCAGTGCCGATGCGGCGCCCACGGTGAACAGTGCCTTTCCGGAAAAGCGCACGTGTGAACCTCCAGGTGGATCGTGTGCGGGATTGCGTAACGACGGGGGAACCGAGCGCGCGGTGACGGACAACTGCCCTGGGACTGAAGCTGGTTGGGTACCCGTGGTGTCGGTGTGGATCACATCAAGCACCACCGTCGGAGAAGTGTCAATACCCTTTGCAGTTACTATTTGCGAATGCGGTGCAGAGGGTAGGCTGCTCCTCAAGTCAGGCTGTGATCAGCTGAGTTGGTGGGGGCGTTCGCCGGTGACGGGCCGGCTGTGAGGTGGCTGGATCCATGAGGGGAACCTGGACGGGATCGGGTCCGTGAAGAAGTGATGATCCGCCCCGGGTCCCTCGCGAGGTACCGGGGGTCCTAGCCGAGCCATGCCGACGGGTCGGCCGCCAGTGTCTCCAGCTCGTTGACCAGGCGTGCCGTGTGGAAGCCGTCCGCCGCCGCGTGGTGCACCTGTACGGCGAGCGGGAGCAGGACCCTGCCCTCGCGCTCGACGTACCGGCCCAGCGTGAAGATCGGCGCCAAGTGGTCGTAGCCGTCACGGATGTTGAGGTTGAACCCCGTGAACGACCGCCACGGCAGGCTCGACACGTCGAACGCGTTCGGCGGGGGCGGGCCCTGCGGGAAGAACTCCGTCGCGTGCGCGTGCTCCGCCAGCAGAGGGGCCGCCGCCTCGTGGAACGCCCCGAAGTCCGCGTCGTACGGCGTCCATACGCACGCGAACGTCTCCCGCTCCGCGTTGAACACCGTGAACGCAGGGTGCGCCACCGGCCACACCGCCGGGTCGCCCGACTCCGTCAGGCACATCCGGAACTCCTCGTGCCGGTTCACCACCGTCGCCAGCGCCCACACCTGCGCCACGTACGACTTGCGCGGCGACCGGCGCAGCGCCGCCGTGAACTCCGTGACGTCGACCTCCACCGTCATCGAGTACGTGCACGGCACGCGCCGCCGGTAGTGTGCGAAGTGCTCCCGACGCGGCCAGGTATCCAGGTCGATGAGGGCAGGGGTGTCCATCCGGGCATCATGGCAGCGACCCCGGAGCCCGCTCGAACGGTTTTCGCGGGGCGCGCTTGCGTTGGAGTGCACTCCAACTCCTACCGTCCTCGGCATGAGCACCGAACAGCGCAACGAACGGTACGAGCGTGGCTACGCGGCCCTCAGCGAGGTCGCCGGAGGCAACCAGGACGCCGTGATCGACGGCCTCGCCGACATCGCACCCGACATGGGCCGGTACATCGTCGAGTTCGGCTTCGGCGACATCTGGACCCGCCCCGGACTCAATCGGCGCCAGCGCCAGTTGGGCACCGTCGCCGCCCTCGCCGCGATGGGGAACGCCGCCCCGCAGCTCCGCTTCCACATCGGCGGCGCGCTCAACGTCGGCTGCACCCGCGAGGAGATCGTCGAGGTCCTGATCCACGTCTGCGTGTACGCCGGTTTCCCGGCCGCGCTCAACGGCCTCACCGCCGCCCGCGAGGTCTTCGAGTCCCGCCCCGACGAACCCGCGCTCGTCCCCGCCGACACCTCCGGCGACCGGGGCGGCGACCGCCTCGCACGCGGCCGGCAGGCCCTCGCCGACATCGACGGCCACGCCGGTCAGCAGGTCATCGACTCCCTCAAGGACATCGCCCCCGACCTCGCCCGCTACGTGCTGGAGTTCTCCTTCGGCGACGTGTACTCCCGTACGGGGCTCGACCTCCCGACCCGCGAACTCGTCACCGTCGCCCTGTGCACCGCCCTCGGCACGGTCGGACCCCAGCTCCGCGTACACCTCCACGGCCTGCTCAACGTCGGCGGAACGCGCGAGGAGGCCGTCGAGATCATCATGCAGATGGCCGGTTACGCCGGCTTCCCGGCCGCGCTGAACGGCCTCACGGCCGCGCGCGAGGTGTTCGCGGCGCGGGAGGACGCGTAGCGCCCTATACGGCGGTGTGGCGGACGAATGCGGACCAGGCGTCGAGGGAGAGGGCCAGGGCGGGGACGGTGATGTCCTTGGAGTCGCGCACGTGGATGGTGTGGGGGCGGATGGCGACCTCAATGCAGTTGCCGCCACCTTCGCCGCTGTAGCTGCTCTTGAACCACTTGAGGTCAGTGCTCATAGTCCTTCTGCCATCTGCTCGATCAGCTCGCGCGACTCTTCCAGTCCGTGAGCCTGGGTCCGCAGCCTCCCATATTTGGCGAACAGGTCACCCAGGTGGGGTTGTTCACTGACAAGGAAGTTTCGGTCTTGCACCTCCAGGTACGCCAGCCGCCGCCTGTCATCGGTTTCCAGCAGGACAAAAGACCCGCTAAGGCCGGAGTGAGTCTCCCTCTGGCTGGACATCACCTGGATGTGCACATGCCGTAACTTGCTGACCTCAAGAATGTGCTGGAGCTGCGCCCGATGTACGGCTCGTCCACCGATGGGACGCATGAGCGCACTGGGTTCCAGGACGAAGCTGATCTCCGGCGGTGGCTTGCGCGTCAGCAGAGTCTGTCGGGCCAGGCGTCCGTCTACCAGTCTTTCGATTGCGTCGTCATCCAATGGCGGGCACGCTTGGCCGAACACGGCGCGTGCGTGCGCCTCAGTCTGTAGCAGGCCAGGCACGACGTGGCACTCGTACTCGTAACGAGCCACAGCCTTGGCTTCCTCTTCAGCGAACGGCTCGAACCAGGTAGCCACTCTGCTGAACTTCAACTGCCCGGCCGCAGCGGTGAGCGCCCCATTCGCACCGAGCACCGCATCCGCCTGCCGGACGAACTCCCCCTTCGGCGGGCGCTGTCCCCGTTCCACCATCGCCACCTGGGACTTGGAGAAGCCGATCCGGGTACCCAGACCCTCCTGCGACAGCCCGGCCATTTCGCGGTAGTGCCGCAACAACACGCCGAACATCTCGGCCGTACCGCCCCCGGTACTACTGGAGTGCACAGCCCCACCTCCAAGTACACAACAGTGCACAGACGCCCTGTGTCCCTGGTCACCGTACGTGCGGGCGCCGACGCTATCCGTATGGAACCGAAAAATTCACCGGACCCGATGCCCTCCTGGATTCCCGCGAACGGGCACGCCCTCCGGCACGCGGGCATCCACTTCGACGCCGTCCGGATCACCGGCTCGCTGGGTGAGCAAGTCGCGTACGAGCTGATGCAGTTCACGGACTTTCAGGCCGGGCCGATCGTCCGCTCGTCGATCGGGATGCGGAGCATGTACTTCCTTGTGCCGCCCGGCACGGCCCGTGCGTACCGCTGGCCGACGCGGGTGGACGCGCTGACCCGTAAGGGATCGGACTTCGTCGGGGTGCCCGCGCTGCACGGGATGACGTACCCGCTGGACTGGCGCTCCGTGCCCACCGTGCAGGAACCGTTCGTCGAAACGGCACTGCTGTTCGAGCTGTTGACGAAGGTGGTGGCGGGCGAGATTCCTGCTGTACGGTGACGACGTCATTACGCTCCGTGCGCCTCGGCGCATGGGGCGGCCCCCGGGGGTGCTACCAACACCTGGTCCGAGGGCCTTCACCCTGCGATGGATCTGAGGTCCACCGAAGATGCTCCGGCATGCTATCTCGCCGTCCTACGGCTATGTGAAAGCGGCGCACGACATCGTGCGACATTCCCGACTCAGCAGTGACGCGAAGCTCTTGATCCTGTACGTGCAAGGGCTGCCCGAGCGGCGTACGGGCGAGGCGTTGAGCGATCACGCGAAGAAGCTCGGTATCAAGGGGCGCGCGTACCAGAAGGCCAAGGGGCAGCTGAAGGACGCCGGGTTCGTCCACGAGTGGCGGCGCCAGGGCGAGCGCGGTCTGTGGGTGACCGATCAGCTGTTCTCCAACGTGCCGCTCACGGACGAGGAGGCGCGGAGGTGCAGGGAGGCGGAGACCCGGGCCGTTCCGGGTGAGCGGCTTCCGGCGGTCGGTGATCCGGGGTCTCGACCGGTCGGTGGTTACCCACCTGCGGTGGAAGATCGTGGGGAGAACTATCCCCACCCACCCTCCGAAGAGCCCGCGAGCGCGCCCGTGCGGCCGGAACCCGATGAGCCTGCGGACGAGTTCGCGCCGCCGGACGCCGAAGTCGCTGTGGCAGAGAGCGTGTTGCTCTCGCTGCGGCATGCGAGTCCGCAACTGCACCTGGGGGTGCGGGAGGCGCGCAGCCTCTCCGGGGTGGCGGCCGACTGGCTACGGCGCGGGGTGAAGGCGGCGGAGCTGCGGCTCGCGCTGGTGAGTGAACTCCCGGCCGACGGCGTGCGGTCGGCGTTCGGCTTCGTGCGGCACCGCCTCGTACAGAAGCTGCCGGAGGTGCCCGTGCCGGACTCGCCGGTGGTGGCGCCCAGGCAGCCCGTGGCGTGCGAGGGGGACGGTCCGGAGCATGTGTTCCGCCCGAGGGAGGACGAGACGGTGTGCGGTCCGTGCGCGCGGCGTACGGCCGAGGAGGCGCACTTCGTCAAGTGGCCGCCGCGGGGGCCCGCCGAGGCCCCCGGGCGGGTGTCCTGGCGGGAACGGGTCGAGGCGATCCGGGCGCAGGGCGCCGAAGCGCGGTGAAGCGGACGTCCGTTCGCGGTGTGGCGGTCTTTGCCGTACATGCGGCGGGGCGTGGACAGTGGGACCCGGGGGCCGGGACGGACTGAGGAGGACCCGTGGTGGATGCCGTGGTGGCACTTTGGGACGGGGTGAGGGCGGTGCGCGACCCCGCGCGATGCCGGGCGCAACTCATGGCGGCCGGACGGACGCTGTTCGCGGTGTACGGGTACGCCCGTACGTCGGTCGAGGACCTGTGCGCGGCGGCCCAGGTGGAAGTCCGTGACTTCCACCGCGAGTTCGAGTCGCGCGAGGCGCTGCTGACCGACCTGTACGACGAGGTCGCGATGGCGGGCATGCAGGCGGCGCAGGCCGAGCTGGCGGCGAAGGGCATGGAGACCTGCCCGACCGAGGAGCGGGTGCGCAGGCTGTTCGAGGCGTACGTCCGGGCGGTCACGCGGGACCCGCAGGCGGCGAGGGTGGCGTTCGTCGAGGTGCTGGGGGTGAGTCCGGCGATGGACGCGCACCTCACGATGTGGCGCTCGGTGTGGGTGGAGTTCCTGACGGCCGAGTCCGAGCGGGCGCGGCTGCGCGGGCACGGGGTCGACGGCGACCTGGCGGTGGTGGTGAAGGTGCTGACGCGCTCGGTGGACGAGCTGCTGGCCCACCACGGGCGCCGCCCGCGCCAGGTGCCGCCGGCGTGGCTGACGAGCGAGTTCACCCGGCTGTCGATGGCGATGATCGGCCCGGCGGACGAGGGCTCACCGGGGGCGTCGGGGGGTGTGACGGGCTGAGGGGCGGCCCGGCGGACGAGGGCTCACCGGGGGCGTCGGGGGGTGTGACGGGCTGAGGGG
>NZ_RDBL01000075.1 GCF_008042035.1 Streptomyces sp. col6 | reverse complement strand
GCGGGCATCGCGAGGATCAGGGTGTCCTGGCCCTTGCGCGGCACCAGCCGGGAGACGCAGACGACGACGGGCCGTTCGGTGAGCCCGAGCCGGGCCCGGACCGCGTCGCCGCCCGTATGGTCCAGCTGCCCCCGGGCGTCGACGAGAAGACGTTCCACCCGGACTCCGGCGGCGGCCGGGGTGAGCGCGGCGGCGATCCGGGAGCGGGTGTACTCCCCGAGGTAGGTCAGCGTGTCGGTGCCCTCGCCGATCCGCCGCAGCAGCTGCCGGGAGGCGGGCAGCTGCTGCGGCGGATCGGCGAGGGCACCGACACGCTGACCTACCTCGGGGAGTACACCCGCTCCCGGATCGCCGCCGGAGTCCGGGTGGAACGTCTTCTCGTCGACGCCCGGGGGCAGCTGGACCATACGGGCGGCGACGCGGTCCGGGCCCGGCTCGGGCTCACCGAACGGCCCGTCGTCGTCTGCGTCTCCCGGCTGGTGCCGCGCAAGGGCCAGGACACCCTGATCCTCGCGATGCCCGCGATCCTGGCCGCGCACCCGGACACGGTCCTGCTGATCGTGGGCGGCGGGCCCTACGAGGACGACCTGCGCACGCTCGCCGCGCGCACCGGCGTGGCGGACTCCGTGCGGTTCACCGGGGCGGTGCCCTGGTCGGAGCTGCCCGCGCACTACGGGGCCGGCGACGTCTTCGCGATGCCGTGCCGGAC
>NZ_RDBL01000074.1 GCF_008042035.1 Streptomyces sp. col6 | reverse complement strand
GCCAGCCGTTCGGCGCGGGGCCGTCGGTGGTGAGGGGGACGTCGTAGGGGAGGGCGAGGGAGGCGATGACGGCGACGAGGGCGCCGATGCCGCTGACCCAGGCTCCGGGTTCGAGGTTGACGACGCCGCCGAGCTCGTAGGAGATGGCGCCCATGGCGTAGCCGGTGGTGCCGAGGGTGGCGAGGGCCAGGAGGCGGACGGGGCTGTTGGTGCCGGCGGGGGTGAGCCAGCGCAGTCCGGGGATGCCGTAGCCGGTGAGGGCGAAGAGCAGGGTGAGGATCGCGCCGGTGAGGGTGAGGACCTGGAGGCCGCCGGGGTAGCCGGTGACGGTGAGGTCGCCGGGGAATTCGGAGGTCCAGGTCCAGGGGAGGAGGGTGCCGGCGAGGCTGTTGCGGAAGCGCTGCCAGCCGTTCGGCGCGGGGCCGTCGGAGCCGTTCGGCGCGTCGTAGGGGAGGGCGAGGGAGGCGATGACGGCGACGAGGGCGCCGATGCCGCTGACCCAGGCTCCGGGTTCGAGGTTGACGACGCCGCCGAGCTCGTAGGAGATGGCGCCCATGGCGTAGCCGGTGGTGCCGAGGGTGGCGAGGGCCAGGAGGCGGACGGGGCTGTTGGTGCCGGCGGGGGTGAGCCAGCGCAGTCCGGGGATGCCGTAGCCGGTGAGGGCGAGGATGCCGTAGCCGGTGAGGGCGAAGAGCAGGGTG
>NZ_RDBL01000073.1 GCF_008042035.1 Streptomyces sp. col6 | reverse complement strand
GTTCGGGGTGGGCGGGGTCGGCCGCGCGGGCGAGAAGGCCGGCGAGCAGGGCGGCGGTCACCTTGTCCGAGCGGTCGAGGCCGCTGCCGTCCGCGATGTTCACGCCCTTGAGGGACAGGCGGAGCTTCTTCAGCTGGGCGGTGACGGCCCGCCGGCCGCCCTTGAAGTCGGCGGGTTCGCCGGCGGCGATGGCGGTCTGCCGGGCCAGGGCCTCGGCGATGTCGTTGTCGCTGTTGGTCAGCGCCCGTTCGACGAGGCCGGAGAGCGGGGCGGACAGATGGGTGGCGACGGTGCGGGACTTCGCGGCGGGGCGGCCGGGGGCGGGGGCGCCCTTGGTGGTGACCCCGGCGCCGTCCAGCAGCCCGGCGAAGGTGCGGGCGGCGTCGCCGGCCGGGTCCTCGGTGCGCGGGGCGGGTCCCTTGGCGGAGTCGTCCTGGCGGCCCTCGTCGACCATCAGGGCGCTCATCGGCGCGATGTTCTCGTTGGGGCCGATCGGGTGGTGGGTGGGGCCCGTATAGGCGGAGGTGTCGTAGCGGAGCCGTACGGAACCGGCCTTGCCGGCCTTGAGCGCGCGGGCGGTCCCGGTGGCCAGCGCGCGCAGGGCGGCCTTGTCGAGGGTGGGGTCGCCGTCCTCACCGAGGGTGTCCTCGACGAAGCCGTAGTCCGCCGGGTAGCTGGTCGAGGTGAAGAGCCG
>NZ_RDBL01000072.1 GCF_008042035.1 Streptomyces sp. col6 | reverse complement strand
GCTGCTGCTCCTGGGCCGGGGCGCCGGAGAGCGCCTGCTCGGGGGTGAGAGACGGACGGACGACGTCCGCCCGCATGACGTTCGTCAGCGGCAGCGGGTGGGAGGTCGGCGGTACGTCTTGGTCGGCTACCTCGGAGACGCGGGCGACCGCGCCGATGATGTCGTCGAGCTGTCCGGCGAAGTGATCGAGCTCTTCGCCCTTCAGCTCCAGACGCGCCAGCCGGGCGAGGTGGGCGACCTCCTCGCGCGTGATGCCAGGCATGCAGCGATCCTCAGGGGTTGGTGTGTGGTTGGCCGGGGGCCGGCGGCACATTTCCACCGTCCGTCCGAAGGACGGGCCGCGCGGCGTCTGGCGCGTGCGCTCGCAAGGCGCCGGAGCGCCCTCGTGGCGGAGCCACTCGGGCGTTTCGGCAACGCGGCGAGCGTGCGTGCCAGACGCCGCGCGGCAGGTGGAAATGTGCCGCCGGCCCCCAATCCTATGGGGTCGGCCACATGGCTGAGGACACGGTTTCGAGGAGACGGTTCCGAGCCGGTCCTACGTCGTCGCCGGGCGGGGACCCGATGTACGGCCCGAGGGGCGCTGCTCCAGCTCCGGCACCGGCGTCGTGGTCGTCCCGGCGGAGGCGGCCGCGGCCGCCGCCGCTGCCGCCGCGGCGGCCAGCTCGGCCGGGCGGCGCCAGCCGTGCTCGCCCCGGGCCCGCAGCCAGGCGGTCGTCTCCTGCGGCGGCATCGCGGCCGCCACCAGCCAGCCCTGGACCACCGCGTCG
>NZ_RDBL01000071.1 GCF_008042035.1 Streptomyces sp. col6 | reverse complement strand
GCGGCGGCGGTCCGGGCCGCCCTTCCGGCGCTGGCGTTCGTCGGGCTCGCGGACGTGGCGGCCAACGGCACGTACGCGATGGCCGCGCAGCACGGCCCGGTCACCGTCGCCGCCGTACTGGCCTCGCTCTATCCGGTGGTCACCGCCCTGGCCGCGCGCGGGTACCTCAAGGAGCGGCTGCGGGGCGTGCAGGCGGCGGGCGCCGGACTCGCACTGGTGGGCACGGTCCTGCTGGCGACCGGCTGAGCGCGGGGCCGGGTCAGCGCGCGAGCCCGGCCTGATCCGGACGAAAGGCCCTAGGGCCTGTCGTCAAAGTCCCCTCGTCGCCCGGAGGGCGGCCGCGCGGCGTCTGGTGCGTGCTCTCGGCGTGCCGGCCGCGATCCCTCGTACTGGACGTACTTGGGATCTCGGCCGGTGCGGCGGGAGTGCGTGCCAGGCGTCGCGCGGCAGAGGGGAGTTTGACGACAGGCCCTAACCCTCTTCCAGCTCCGCCACGGCCAGCAGCTGTTCCGGGGTGACGTCCGCGGGGATCGGCACCGGGGCCGGTGTGCGCAGGGGCGGCTCCCAGCCCCGGTCCGGATGCCAGCTGCGTACGACCCGGGCGGGAGCGCCTGCCACGACCGCCCGGTCGGGCACCTCGCCGCGGACGACCGCGCCGGCGGCCACGACGACATTGCGTCCGAGCCGGGCGCCCGGCAGGATCACCGCACCGGTACCGATCCAGCAGCCGGGACCGATGGAGACGGGCTCCATCCGCGGCCACTG
>NZ_RDBL01000070.1 GCF_008042035.1 Streptomyces sp. col6 | reverse complement strand
GGCCCTCGGCCAGTCGCGCGGCCTGCTGGGTGTACGGGGACGGCGGCGCGGGATGCCGGCGCCTCCACCAGGTGCTCGCCACCGTGTAGAGGCCGCTGGCGAGGAGCAGCGCGGGGATGGACAGGATCAGGAGTGTGTCGCCCATGGCAGCCTCCTTCGGGAGGGCGGTGCCTCCTGCATCGGCAGGGCGGACGGGCGGACTGAAGATCACTCTTCGGCCATTGAATGGCCGGATCCGGCTGGCCTACAGGTGTCCTTCGAGCACATGACCACAGGTGGGCGCGTTGTTGACGGCCCTAAGGCGTCGGCGCCCGGCACTGTCCGACCTCGGCCAGGTACTCGCTCATCGCGTCGCGGTTGCGGACGAGGACGTCGATCCGCTCGCTGAGCCGGTCCCGCTCGGTGGTCAGCAGGGCCAGCATCTCCGGTGTCGCGTCGGGGAAGTGGATCGACCGGGGCTTGTCCAGGCACGGGAGGATCTGCTTGATGATGCGCGTGGGGAGCCCCGCGTCCAGCAGGCCGCGGATCTGGTTGACGCGGTCCACGTAGCGCTCGTCGTACTCCCGGTACCCGTTCGGGCCCCGGTCGATCCACTTCCCCGACGCGACACCGGAGATGCTGGCCCTGCTGACCACCGAGCGGGACCGGCTCAGCGAGCGGATCGACGTCCTCGTCCGCAACCGCGACGCGATGAGCGAGTACCTGGCCGAGGTCGGACAGTGCC
>NZ_RDBL01000007.1:22999-55265 GCF_008042035.1 Streptomyces sp. col6 | reverse complement strand
GTGGGAGTCGGGGGCGGTGTGGAATCCGTAGGGGACGGAGTGGGCGCGGGCGTTGAGTCCGTGGGGCTCGGCGTGGGCGACGGGTAGGGCCCGTCACCGCCGCAGTCGATGTCGGCCGCGAACGGGAACTGGTGGATCTCGCCCGCGTCGACGGACGTCGAGCCGTCGGCGCTGAGCGGTCCGGCCGTCAGTTGGCGTACGACGATCGTGCCCTCGATGTTGGAGGCGTCGAGGTCCGTGAGGTGGGCGCGGGGCGCGTAGATCGTGCCCTCCAGCGAGTCGCCGTCCGCAATCGTGATGTCGGTGGCGTCGGGGAAGTTCCACAGCATGTACGGGGCCTGGTCGCCGGAGACACCGGCGAGGTTCGGGATGTGCCAGGTGTACGTGCTTCCCGTGCCGGTCGTGTCGGTGTCGACCACGAACGGGGTCGTCGCCGTCGGCTGGTCGTCGAAGGTGATCTCGGACAGGTTGTTCAGCTGGTCGCCGGTCAGCCGGAGTACGTTCGTCTCGCCCTCGGTGAGCCGGATGTGCGCGGCCGTCCCGGCGGGGAAGCCCGTCTGGTCGGGCAGCGGGTTGCCGGCGGCGTCACGCAGGATCACGTTGGCGGCACAGGTGTCGATGGCGTCCGAACGGTCACGGAAGGTCGCGAAGAGGGCATCGAGGTCGGGCAGACCGGTGGTGTCGGTGACGGACTCGACCGGCTGATGAATGGTTTCTGCAATACGCGGGGTGGAGTCGTAGCCGGAGCCCCCGGCGACGATGTGGGTGTTGACCTCGGCGTTGTTGGAGTCCTCGTCCAGGATCGAGGACCCGGTCGGGTCGCCGACCTTCACGTATCCCTCGCTGAGGACCTGGAGCACGCCCTGCGGCGAGCTGGCCGCATGATCGATTCTGCCGCCCACGAGCAGGGCGGTCGGATGGTCGTCGCCGGGCGCGGTGAACGTGCCGGGGGTGTGCAGCGCGACGTTGTACCCCGGCCCGTAGGTGAGGTTTCCGCCGATGGCCACCGAGCCCTCGGTCTCCGTGCTGCCCAGCACGGCGTCGTCCTGGACGAGCACCCCGAACCCGTTGTCACCGGTCAGCGGGTTGCCGGAGTAGTCGGCCGTGGCGGGCACGGCGGCGGCCAGGCACAGGAGGCAGGCGGTCGTGGCGACGGCACTGGTGCGTTTCATGCCGGGGAAAGTATGCGTGCGCGTGCGGCCGTCCGGGGCGGCACGGCCGTGGACCACCCGCACGGGCGCCGACGGCCCCCCGACTGGCGGTCTCCCGGCATCTCGGTCATGGCCTCGCAGGCGTTCCGCACCGGTCCAGTACGCCAGCCGGCCCGGGAGCCGCGGTCCGGCGTCGACGCCGGACCGGGTTGACCACACTTGCCGGAGCACCCTGGCTGAGGCCGAAACGTCTCCGTAGCGCGGAGCCCCCTGCAGCCGTGCTCTCGTCGGCTACTCGCTGTTCAGCGCCGCTAAGGGGTGACGGTGAAGTCCGGGTCCCGGGGTCGAGGAGGTTCGCGAGGCGGGAGAGGACGGACGGGTCGCCCGTGACGTCGATACCGGACTTGGCGAGGGCGTCATGGGCAAGCCCGTGTGCCGCGAGGGCGGGCAGGGCGCGGACGGTCGTCGTGAGCGTCACGTCCGCCTGGTCCCGCTGGGGTGCGGAGCTGTAGGTCAGCGCGCCGTTGGCCAGTCGCAGACGGTTGCGCTGACCGGTGTCGGTGACGACGACGTCGATGGTCAGTTTCTCGTCCCAGGCCCGGGGCCGTCGACCTGGATGGCGACGGCGTCGAAGAGCATCTCCGGAGTGAGGGCCGACAGGACGTCTGCGGATCCGGAGACGGTGGGCGTGCCGAACGTCCCCTCGCGCAGTTCCGTGGCACCCGACAGATAGCTGTTGCGCCAGACGCCGTCCTCCGCGCCGTACCCCAGTTGCTCGAAGGTGTCGGCGAGCAGTTCACGGGCCGGCGCGTGGTCGGGCTGGGCGAAGACGACATGGCTGAGGATCTCGGCCGCCCAGCGGAAGTCGCCCTGGTCGAAGGCGGTGCGGGCCTTGGTGACGACCGCGTCCGCGCCGCCGCCGAGTTCGACGTACAGCTTGCCCTGCTCCACGGGCGGGTGCTGCCACAGGTGGGCTGGGTTGCCGTCGTACCAGCCCATGTAGCGCTGGTAGATGGCCTTGAGGTTGTGGCTCACCGAGCCGTAGTAGCCGCAGGCCTGCCAGGCGTGTTCGAGGACGGGCGGCAGCTTCAGCTCCTCGGCGATCTCAATGCCCGTCCAGCCCTTGTTGATCAGACGCAGGCACTGGTCGTGCAGGTAGGCGTAAAGATCGCGCTGTTCGGCGAGGAACTTCACGACGCGCTCATTGCCCCGGATGGGCCAGTGATGGGAGGCGAGGACCGCCTCCACCTCGTCGCCGAACAGGTCGATGGTCTCGGTGATGTCCAGCGTGGGGGCGATGAGCGTGATGTTGCCGGTGGCCACGGTCTGCGCCAGGCCCGTGCCGAGCGCACCGTGCGGGCTGCGGGCCAGCGCCCTGTCCAGCGAACGAACTTCCCTGACACCTCATCAGGAAGTCAGCATTAAGTCAGCCCCGTCTCGGCGGGCTTGCACACCTTGATCTCCAGAGCTCACCCGCGAGAGGGAAGGGGCATCCTTCGTAGACGCAAAACCACAGCTCAGCGCACCCGGCCCCGCGGCTTCAGCGCCACGTCCGGCAGTGCCGGCGCCGGGATCGGCGGGCCGTCGTAGCCGTGTACGGTGCCGAAGCGGTCACTGTTCATCCAGTCCTCACGGGCCCGCTCGATCTCCTCCTGGCTGCGGCCCACGAAGTTCCACCACATCACCAGCTCCTCCTCGAACGGCTCGCCGCCCAGGAGCATCAGGCCGGCGTCGGACTCCGCGCGCAGGGGGAGTTCTGTGCGGCCGCAGCCGAGGTAGAGCATGGAGCCGGGGAGGACCGGGACGCCGTCGACCTCGGCCTCGCCGGACATCGACAGCACGGCGTACTCGAAGTCGGGGTCCAGCGGCAGGCGGGCCGAGGCGCCGCGGGCCAGGGCGAGGTCGGCGCCGACGATCGGGGTGTACGCGGTGCCGGGCGAAGTGGCGCCGTCGAGCTCACCGAGGATCACGGTGGCGGTGAGGCCGGGGGCAACGACCTGGGGCAGGTCGCTGTGGTGCTGGAAGTGCGGTTCGGTGAAACGGTGCGCCTCGGGCAGCGCCACCCAGAGCTGGGCGCCGTGGAGCAGGGCGGCGTGCTGCTTGGGGCTCTCCTCGGAGTGACTGATCGCACGGCCCGAGGTCATCAGGCCGAGTTCGCGCGGGCGGACCGTCTGGAGACTGCCGAGGCTGTCGCGGTGCAGGACCTCGCCCTCGTGCAGCCAGCTGACGGTCTGCAGGCCCATGTGCGGGTGCGGCGGCACCTGCATGCCGGGCTCGTCGGCGATGTCGTCGGGGCCGTAGTGGTCGACGAAGGCCCACGCGCCGACCATGCGGCGTCCGAGGTTGGGCAGCAGCCTGCGCACCTCGGTGGACTCGCCGAGCCGCACCGTGCGCGGGGCGAGCAGTTCACGTACGGGTTCCGCGACGACGAAGCCCCGGCCCCCGCAGACGGTGGGGACGGCCTGGCGATCGAGATTGCTCATGGCGCTCAACCTATTCCGCTGCGGGTGGGGGCGGGCGACGCCCACGCCGAATATTTAGTGGAATGTTAAACCATCTGTGCGTGTTGTGAGGATCGGACGCCCGTGGGAGCCCCCCGGCGGATCCGCTCGACCGAGGAGATGACATGAGCGACAGCTACTACGAGTTCGGTACCGCGGCCGAGCGCTGGGAGCGCGCGGGGTTCTTCTTCGACGCGAAGGAGTACGCGACCGCGGCCCGCATTCTGGGCGGCCTCGTGGAGGAGGCCCCGGAGCAGGTCGCGCCCCGGCTGCTGCTGGCGCGTGCGTACTACCACTCGGCGAGCCTCGGGCGGGCGGAGACCGAGCTGCGGGCGGTCCTGGAGCGCGACCCCGTCGAGGATTACGCCCGGCTGATGCTCGGCCGCACCCTGGAGCGACAGGGGCGGCAGGCCGAAGCGGACACGCAGTTGCGACTGGCCGCCGCGATGTCCGGGGACCTCGGGCCCGCGTAGCCGCGCGCGGCCGCAGCCGGATCAGCACCTGGGCGGGACATATCCGGGTGCGGGGACGGTCGGTCGCGTGATACTCCACAGAGTCATGAGTGATCTCGGAACACCGCGTCTGCTGCTGCACGCCATGACCCCCGCCGACGCCGAGCACGTGGTGGCAGGAGCACCCACGGCCGGTGTGCGCTGGGCCCCCGGCTACCCGTCCCCCGGCGAGCAGGGGGCCGCCGCACGCTTCCTCGCCACGTGCGCGGAGAGGGGCGATCCGACCCCGTTCGGCTCGTACGAGATACGGCTCCGTGCGGACGGGGTGGTCATCGGCGGCATCGGCTTCCACGGGGCGCCGGACGAGCGGGGCGGCGTCACCATCGGCTACGGGCTCGTAGAGTCGGTGCGCGGGCAGGGATACGCCTCCGAGGCGCTGCGTGCGCTGCTCCGGTTCGCCCGGGAACAGGGGGTGGCCCGGGTGCTCGGGGACGCCGATGCCGGGAACCTCGCCTCCCAGCACGTCATGACGGCGGCCGGGATGCGCCTCGTGGGCGAGGACGCCTCGCTGAGGTTCTACGCCGTCGAGTGGGCGGCGTGGAACGGGCGGAGCCCGCCGGTAACCACCCGGCGGGCTCCGCCCGTTCCACGCGTACAGCGACCGTCATCCCACGGCGGCGGCCGTCCGGTCCGTCCGGCCGCCCGCGAGCGCGTCGGCCCTCGGTACGAGCAGCCGTTCGGTGAGATGGCCGAAGACCAGGCCGAACGTGGTCCAGAGCGTGACCTGCACCGCGAGCGTGGCCAGCCGGAACTGCCACAGCAGCGTGGCCGGGAAGTCCTTGCCGACCTCGTTGAACGAGGGCAGGAACACGTACGCGAGGCCGATCAGCAGTACGTAACCTGCCGCGGCCGCGACCGCCGCGTTCCAGTTGCCCAGGCGGGGCGCCAGCCGCTTGCCGATGATGACGGCGGCGACGGCGAGCAGCACACTGAGGGCGACCATCAGGAAGAACAGCGCGGTGCGTTTGCCGATGGTGTCGGGGTTGCCGACGGCCGGCGGGTTGGCCGGGTACTTCAGGAACGGCACGACGTACACGCTCACCAGCGCGGCGCCGGCGATCAGCGCGGCCGTGGCGCGCGGACCGAACCGGCCCATGCGGCCCAGCGCGTAGCAGAAGACGAGCGCAGCGATGCCGCCGACCGCTACACCGAACACGAGCACACCGGTGGCGAGGCCCGCGGTGGACTGCATGCCCCGGCTGACGAGTTCCTCGGCGGCGCCGTGGTCGTGGCCGTGAGCGCTGTGGGCCGCTTCTTCGAGCGCGATGGCCGCGTCCACGCGGGACTCGCCGAGGAAGTAGGCGACGACCAGTGCGAGCGCGCCCGCGACCAGGCCGGCCAGCATGCCGCGGACCAGCAGGGCTCTGACAGATATGGAGTTCATGTGGGATTCCCCTGGATCAGCCGAGAAGTCGTTCAGTGGCAGGGGAAACCGAGGAGGTGACGGCCGTCGTGCACCCACTCGTGGACGCCCTCGCCCGAGATGAGGGCGGTGGCGCCCTGCTCGGCGCCGACGAAGTAGAGCAGGACGAGCATGAGGATGCCGAAGAAGACCGCCCAAGGGGCGATGGCCTTCAGGGAGATGGGGGTGATGGCGGATGCGCCGGTGGCGGGGGCAGCAGTCTGCGCCATGGCAGAACCTCCTGTGGGAACACGCGTCCCGATCGTGGTGCCTGAGACGAAGGTGCCGGGTCTGACTCCCCGCACGCGTGCGGGTACACAGTGGCGCGACCGTGCCGGATTCTCACCGGACTTCCGTCACACCCTCGTCATGTCGCCGCGACCATACCTCCTGGGCACCGGGCACCGCCATGCCCCTTACAAGCAGCCCGTGGGGTCCGGATGCCATGGTGTGCTTGGCCGTGAGGCCGATGTTCCGGGAGTTGAGGGCGGGTATGACGGTACGGGTGATGTTGATCTCACCGGCGATGAACACGGCGCTGCGGGAGGCCCGGTTCGCCGGCGACGCCACGCTCGACGCCTCGGGGGTGCGGGCGGCCCGGCAGGCCGCGCCGTCTGTCCCGCACGCGGACCGCGCGGTACACGGTCCGTCCGAGCGGTGCGCACGCACGGCGGAGGCGCTGGGGCTGCCCTCGGTGGCCGAATCTGCGTTGCGTGACTGGGAGTTGGGGCGGTGGGCGGGTGACCGGCTGGACGAGGTGAGCGCGCGGGAGCCGGAAGGGGTCGCGGCCTGGCTGGCCGACCCCGCGGCGGCGCCGCACGGGGGTGAGTCGCTGCTCGCCCTGTGTGCCAGGGCGGGGGTGTGGCTCGACTCGCTGAACGGTGCCGGCCGGGTGCTGGCCGTCACCGAACCGTCCCTGGTGCGCGCGGCCGTGGTCCACGCGCTGGAGCTGCCGCCGCAGGCGTTCTGGCGCCTCGACGTCGCCCCGCTGACGCTCACGGAACTGAGCGGGCGCTCGGGTCGCTGGAACCTGCGCGTCGGGCGCCCGCTCGCCGGCGGGCCCGGCGGCCGGGAGGCGGACGGGGATGCGCCATGAGCCGGATGTGCAAGAACTGTTGTCCGTACCGGAGCCTTGACACCCCGATGGTTCACTTCTTAAATCACGTAGTGAACTAAAGCACCATCATCCCCCCACGTGATGGCCATGCCCCCACTTGTCATATGCATGACGCATCACATGTCCCCCGTCCCGCACGGGAAGGAACGTTCATGAACTCCCCCCACCTGACCAGGCGTCTCCTGGTACCCGCTCTCTCCGTACTCGCCCTGGTCGCCACCACGTCCGGCCTCGCGTCGGGTGCCCCCAGGCAGCCGGAAGGGGTCTCCGCCGCCGCGACGACGTTCTCGGACGAGTTCGACGGCCCGGCCGGTTCGGCCGTGGACGGCAGCAAGTGGCAGATCGAGACCGGCGACAACGTCAACAACCACGAGCGGCAGTACTACACCTCCGGCAACAACAACGCCGCGCTGGACGGCCAGGGCCACCTGGTCATCACCGCCCGCAAGGAGAACCCCTCCAACTACCAGTGCTGGTACGGGAGCTGTGAATACACCTCGGCCCGGCTCAACACCTCCGGCAAGTTCACCCAGGCGTACGGGCATGTCGAGGCGCGCATGAAGATCCCGCGCGGCCAGGGCATGTGGCCCGCCTTCTGGATGCTCGGCGACGACATCGGTCAGGTCGGGTGGCCCAACTCGGGTGAGATCGACATCATGGAGAACGTCGGCTTCGAGCCCTCGACCGTGCACGGCACCCTGCACGGCCCCGGCTACTCCGGCTCCGGCGGCATCGGCGCCGGCTACACCCTGCCCAACGGCCAGGCCTTCGCCGACGACTTCCACACCTTCGCCATCGACTGGGCCCCCGACTCCATCACCTGGTCCGTCGACGGGAACGTCTACCAGCACCGCACCCCGGCCGACACGAACGGCAACGCCTGGGCCTTCAACAAGCCGTTCTTCCTCATCCTCAACCTCGCGGTCGGCGGCTACTGGCCCGGCGACCCCGACGGCAACACGGCCTTCCCCAGCGAACTTGTCGTCGACCACGTCCGCGTCAGCACCAGCGACAGCGCGCCTCCGGCCTGATCGCCGTCGTCCTCCGTCGGCCACGCGAAGCGGGCGGGCCCCACACGGGGCCCGCCCGTCCGCGTCTCAGCCCCGGTACGTCTCCAGCAGCCTCAGCCAGATCTCGCTGATCGTCGGGTACGACGGAACCACGTGCCACAGACGGGCGAGGGGGATCTCGCCCGCGACCGCCATCGTCGCCGAATGGAGCAGTTCGCCGATGCCGGGTCCGACGAAGGTGACGCCCAGGAGGACTTCCCGGTCGAGGTCCACGACCATGCGGGCACGGCCCCGGTACCCGTCCGCGTACAGCCCCGCACCGGCCACGGAGGCGAGGTCGTAGTCGACGGCGCGGACCCGGTGCCCGGCCTGTTCCGCCTCGGCCAGGGAGAGGCCCACCGACGCGGCCTCCGGGTCGGTGAAGACGACCTGGGGGACGGCCGCGTGGTCGGCGGTCGCCGCGTGGGGGCCCCAGGGGGTGGTGTCCAGCGGCTTGCCCTGCGCTCGGGCGGCGATCGCGTCACCCGCGACGCGGGCCTGGTACTTGCCCTGGTGGGTGAGGAGCGCGCGGTGGTTCACGTCGCCGGCCGCGTAGAGCCAGTCCGTGCCCTGGACCCGGAGCGTGTCGTCGACGGTGAGCCAGGAGCCGGGTTCGAGGCCGGCCGTCTCCAGGCCGAGGTCGTCGGTGCGCGGGGCGCGGCCGGTGGCGAAGAGGACCTCGTCGGCCTCGACGCTCTCACCGTTGTCGAGTTCCACGGTGACCGGGCCGTCGCCACCCGCACGGCGTACAGCGGTGGCCGAGACACCCGTACGGATGTCCGCTCCGGCCTCGGTCAGCGCCTCGGCGACCAGCTCACCGGCGAAGGGCTCCATCCGGGGCAGCAGGCCCTCGCCGCGTACGAGCATCGTGACGTCCGAGCCGAGCGCGTTCCACACGGTGGCCATCTCCACACCGACGACTCCGCCGCCCACCACGACGAGCCGGCCGGGCACCTCCTTGGCGCTCGTCGCCTCCCGGCTGGTCCAGGGGCGGGCGTCCTCGATGCCGGGCAGCCGGGGGACGACAGCGCGGCTGCCCGTGCAGACGGCGACGGCGTGCCGGGCGGTGAGCCGGTGTTCCGTGCCGTCGGGCGCGGTGACGGTGACCTGCTTGGGGCCGGTCAGCCGGCCGTGGCCGCGGAAGATGTCGGCCCCGATGCCGTCGATCCAGGCGGCCTGGCCGTCGTCCTTCCAGTGCGAGGCGTACTCGTCGCGGTGGGCGAGGACGGCGGCGGCGTCCAGCGGTCCCTGGACGGCGCCGCTCAGGCCGGGGACACGGCGGGCGTCGGCGCGGGCGACGACGGGTCGCAGCAGGGCCTTGCTGGGCATGCACGCCCAGTAGGAGCACTCCCCGCCGATCAGTTCGGACTCGACGACGGCGGTGGTCAGTCCGGCGGCCCGGACCCGGTCCGCCACGTTCTCACCCACCGGACCGGCTCCGATGATCACTACGTCGTACGCGACGGGCTCCGCTGCATGTGTCATGCGCCCATTCTGTCCATGGGTGTGGGTGTCGGCCACATGGGCAGGGGCGGAATAGCGCGAGTCCGGGCACCGTTGTCCGGGACACGTCTCATACGGGCACAGGAAGAGGTAGCAACGCATGAGCACCGTAGAGCTCACCAAGGAAAACTTCGACCAGGTCGTCACCGACAACGACTTCGTCCTGATCGACTTCTGGGCTTCCTGGTGCGGCCCGTGCCGGCAGTTCGCCCCGGTCTACGACGCGGCGTCCGAGCGCCACGCGGACCTGGTCTTCGCCAAGGTGGACACGGAGGCGCAGCAGGAACTCGCGGCGGCCTTCGAGATCCGGTCGATCCCCACCCTGATGATCGTCCGGGACAACGTGGCGGTCTTCGCTCAGCCCGGCGCGCTGCCGGAGGCGGCCCTGGAGGACGTCATCGGCCAGGCGCGGAACCTGGACATGGACGAGGTCCGCAAGTCCATCGAGGCCGAGCAGAAGGGCAAGGCGGAGGGGCAGCAGTAGAAGCCGCCGCCCCTCCGGCGGGCCATGGGCCCTCAGGCTTCCGTGGCCCGCTCGGCGACACGGGCCGAGAGCCCGTAGGCGAGTTCCGAGCCGTCGACGAGCAAGCCCTCGACGGTCCGCGTCGCGGGATCGATGTCGGCCACGACGCCCTCCCCCGCGTACCGGGGGTAACCGGTCTCGCCGGTCTCGCCGGTGGCGGTGACGACGGCCGAGCGGATGGCCGCGCCGGGGCCGCCCTCGTCGGAGCCCCGGGCCGCCGCGCCCCTGACGCTGGCCCCCGTGGCGCCGTTGCCGGTCCCGGGGGCCTTGTCGTCGGTGAACTCGGGGACGATGAGGATTTCGTAACTCTGCGGATGGCTCATGGTCATGACGCTAGGCACGGGCCGTGCGCGGCGCACGTCGCCGCGCTGGCGTGCCGGTTCAGCTGGAGTCGCGCCGCACGGTGCGGGCCCGGAGCAGGTCATGGCGCTCGGGCGGGGTCCTCGGGTGCCGCACCAGCCGGTCGACCAGGTCCGCCAGTGGCTGCGCGGTGGCCAGTTCCATCCGTACGCTGCTGAGCCGGGGGCGCAGCAGCCGTCCCAGCATCGAGTCGTCCGCGCCCACCACGGCGGCCTCGGCCGGTATCTCGATCCCGGCGTCCTGCAGCGCCCGCATCAGGAGCATCGCGTAGGTGTCGTCGTACGCGAAGACGGCGTCGAGGCCGAGTGCGGGCCAGCGGGCGGCCAGGGACGCGGCCGACTCCTCGTCGTAGCGCAGCGGCAGCACCTCGACGCGGGCGCCGCCGTTCTGCGCGGCGTCCCGGGCTCCGGCGAGCCTCGGGGCGGCGAACAGGGCGGTGGCGGCGTCCTCGGGCATCACCACCCCGATGCTGCGTCTGCCGCGCTCCAGCAGATGGCGCACCGCGCAGCCGCCGACCTCCCGCTGATCCATGATCAGGGCGTGGGCCCCCTCCACCGGCTGGGGCCCCAGGGTGATGACCGCCTTGGCTCCGGAACGCCGGAGCACGGCTATGCCGCGCGGGGCGAGCGGGACGGAACCCGGCACGATGACGGCGGCCGGGCGCAGTTCCGCCCAGGCGCGGGCGGCGTCGTCGGCGCCGAGTCCGAGCGAGCCGTACTGGACGACCGTGTACTCCAGGCGCCGTAACCCCGCCTCCAGTTCGCGCAGGAAGCGCAGGTGCAGGGGCCCGGTCGGCAGGTTGCCCGTGGGCAGCAGCACCATGCGGGAGTGACCGGCGCGCAGGGTCCGGGCCGCCGCGTGAGGTACGTACCCGAGTTCGTCGGCGGCCTCCCGTACCCGGCGGCGGGTCTGATCACTGATCCGCACCTGCGCGTTGTTGTTCAGGACGTAGGACACGGTGGCCCGGGAGACGCCGGCGAGACGCGCCACATCGGCGCTGGTCGGGACGGGGCCTTCGGTGGGCTGCTCGGGTAACTGGCTCATGGCTGCGGGCAGTCTTCCAGACCCGGGCGACGCCCCGGCGCGGCGGCCCTGCGCCAGACGTTCGCAGAGGCGGCGCCTAGGGTGTTGCGATGACGATCCAGCACCGTACCGACAGCAATGAGGCCGGCTTCCCCGGCCGCACCGGTTCCACAGCCACCGCCCAGGCCGACCCGCTCGACGTGGGGCCGGTCCGCACCTCGTACGCGCCCGACCGGGACGGCGCCCCCGACCCCGGGGAGATCGTCTGGACCTGGGTGCCCTTCGAGGAGAACGACGGGCGCGGCAAGGACCGGCCGGTCCTCGTCGTGGCGCGCGAGGCGGCGGGCACGCTGCTGGCCGTGCAGCTGTCCAGCAAGCAGCACGACATGGACCGGGAGTGGGTGTCACTGGGCGCGGGCCCCTGGGACAGCTCGGGGAGGCCTTCCTGGGTGGACCTGGACCGGGTGCTCCGGGTCCACGAGGACGGGATGCGGCGCGAGGCGTGCGCCCTGGACCGGGGCAGGTTCGACCTGGTCGTCGAGCGGCTGAGGGAGCGTTACGGCTGGTCGTGAAGCCGCCCGGCCGGGGCCGACTCTCACCCTCTACGTCAGGGTGAGAGTCAGGCCCGGTCGGCGAACACGCGGTCGAACGCCACCCGGGTGGGCGAGTCGTCCCGGCGGCCGAGAATGCCGAAGACAACCTCCTCGAAGTGGCCCGCGAAGCGGCCGTCACCGGTGAGCAGCGCACGGAAGGCACCGGCCACCTCGGCCGGGTCGTTCAGGAACACGCCGCATCCCCACGCGCCCAGCACCAGCCTGCGGTAGCCGCAGACTGCCGCGACCTCCAGCACCCGCTCGGCGCGGGCGGCGAGCGCGGCGGGGATGCGGTGCGCCTCCTGAGGGGTCCTGGCGCGGATCACCCCGGCGTTGGGGGCGGGCGAGGTGAGGAATCCGGCCCTGTACGGCGTGTCGAGCAGCCTTCCGCGGTCGTCCCGGAAGACCGGTACACCGGGTGAGTGGATGACCCGGTCGGTGTAGAACGCGCTGCGCTCGGCGCGGTGGTGCGCGTAGAAGCCGGGCACCCGCAGCAGCGTGGCGTACAGCGCGGAGCCCCGGCACAGCGCCTCCTCCTGCGCCTGGGCGCCGTTGAGGTACCCGCCGCCGGGGTTGCGGGCGGACGCG
Source organism: Streptomyces sp. col6 (assembly GCF_008042035.1). Classification (GTDB taxonomy): domain Bacteria; phylum Actinomycetota; class Actinomycetes; order Streptomycetales; family Streptomycetaceae; genus Streptomyces. Next base: position 42,943 of record NZ_RDBL01000007.1, on the reverse strand, counting down.
TAGTTCAGGACAGCCACCTCGCCCGGCCGCTCGCCGGTCATCCGGGCGGCCGCCTGCAGGCTGCTCTCACCCGTGACCTCGATGGCGGATGCCCGGTCCCGGTCCGGCGGAGCGAGGGGCACCGGCTCGGGACCGTACAGCCGCGTGCCGGTGAGGGCGGCGGCCAGGTCCTCTTCGATGCTGATTTCCCGGCCGTTTGCCGTGCGGTAGGAACCCGCCCGGACGATGTTCTCCGTCTCGCGTGCGATCCCGCGCAGCCGGGCGCTCATGACGCCTCCCCCTTATGGTGCATACGGGGCATGATCGGCGCCCTGTCACAGCGAACGCAATCAAATATTCGGGGCACAGGAATACAGCGGCCTGATCCGGCCGTGATCGGCGAGGCACTTCCCAGGCACTCTTGTGCGATCCCTTTGCAGGGGTTTGGGTAGGACGGACGCATCGGAACAAGGAGGCCCGGCATGTCATCCGACACACCCGGCGGCCACGGTCCGCGCGGTCTCGCTCCGCCCCTCGATGAGGGCGAGGCGGAGGATTTACTGCGCGGCATCTGTTTCAAGACGGGCCCGCCGCGCACGGTGGGAGTCGAACTCGAATGGCTCCTGCACGACCGCGACCACCCGCACCGCCCTGTCCCGCCCCACCTTCTGGAGGCGGCCGCGACGGCCGTCCGGGCGCTGCCGCTCAGCGCGGCGCTCACCTTCGAACCCGGCGGCCAGCTGGAGCTCAGCTCGCGCCCGGCCCCTTCCCTGCCGGCGTGCATCGACGACACCGCCGCCGATCTCATCGCCGTAAGGACCGCCCTGGACGGGCTGGGCCTCGTTCCGGCCGGTCTCGGCGTCGATCCCTGGCAGCAGCCGCGCCGACTGCTGCGCGAGCCCCGGTACGAGGCCATGGAGCGGGCGCTCGACCGGTGGGGGCCGGCCGGCCGCGCCATGATGTGCACCACCGCCTCCGTCCAGGTCTGCCTGGACGCCGGAGAGGAGGAGCCCGGACCGCTCGGCTACGCGCGCCGCTGGCAGCTGACCCATTTGCTGGGCGCGGTCCTGGTGGCGGCATTCGCCAACTCGCCGTTCCGGGAGGGCCGGCCGACGCCCTGGCGGTCCACGCGCCAGTCCCTGTGGGACGCCCTGGACCCGAAGCGGACGCTCGCCCCGGACGGGCAGCTTCCGCCCCGGGACGCCTGGGCCGCGCACGTCCTGGACACGCCGGTGCTGTGCGTACGGGGAGAGGGGCCGTGGGCCGTCCCCGACGGGCTCACCTTCCGCGACTGGATCCGGTCCGGGGCGCCCCGGCGAGCGGACCGGAGCGACCTCGACTACCACATCACCACGCTGTTCCCGCCGGTGCGCCCGCGCGGGCACCTGGAGCTGCGCATGATCGACGCACAGCCCGGTGACGACGGCTGGGTCGTGCCGCTCGCCGTCACGACCGCCCTGTTCGACGACCCGGAGGCGGCCGAGACGGTGTACCGGACCGTCAAGCCGCTCGCCGAGACCGCCGGCACCGGCGCCGCTCCGCGCAATCCGCTGTGGACCGCGGCGGCCCGTGACGGCCTCGTCGACCCGGAACTGCGGCAGGCGGCGGACGTCTGCTTCCGGCTCGCCCTGGAGGCGCTCCCCCGGCTGGGCGCGAGCGTGGCGGTACGGGACGCGGTCGCCGGCTTCCACGAGCGCTATGTCGCCCGGGGCAGATGCCCGGCCGACGACCTGCGCGATCTGCTCACCACGGGCGGGGCGCCGCGCCCGGCCCATCCGAAGGGGACCCTGTCATGACCGAATCCCCCGCTCCCCCGCACGCGGGGGACGACGAGGCGCTGCGCGAGCGCGCGCTCACCGCGTTGCTCGCCGCCCGGGACCGCACCACGCTCCTGACCGACAGCGTGGACGACCACGACCTCACCGCCCAGCACTCGCCGTTGATGTCGCCGCTGGTGTGGGACCTGGCGCACATCGGCAACCAGGAGGAGCTGTGGCTGCTGCGCGGTGTCGCCGGCCGGGAGGCCATGCGGCCGGAGATCGACGGGCTGTACGACGCCTTCGAGCATCCGCGCGCCACCCGGCCCTCGCTGCCGCTGCTGGCGCCCGGCGAGGCTCGCGCGTACGCGTCGGAGGTGCGCGGCAGGGCGCTGGACGTGCTGGAGTCCGCCCCGCTCGGTGAGGGACCCGCCCTGGTCAGGTCCGGTTTCGCCTTCGGGATGATCGCGCAGCACGAACAGCAGCACGACGAGACCATGCTGATCACTCACCAGCTGCGGTCCGGCCCGGCGGCCCTGACGGCGCCCGAGCCGCCGCGCGCGCCGGACGCACCGACGCTGCCGGCCGAGGTCCTGGTGCCGGGTGGCCCGTTCACCATGGGTACGTCGGCCGAGCCATGGGCCCTGGACAACGAACGCCCCGCGCACCAGCGCGACGTGCCCGGGTTCGTGATCGACACGGCCCCGGTGACCTGCGGCGCGTACCGGGCGTTCATCGAGGACGGCGGCTACGGCGAACGGCGCTGGTGGGCGCCCGAGGGCTGGGCCATGGTCCGCGAACACGGGCTGGACGCTCCGCTGTTCTGGCACCGGGACGCGGGGCAGTGGCTGCGCCGCCGCTTCGGGGTGACCGAGCCGGTGCCGGACGACGAGCCGGTGTTGCACGTCAGCTGGTACGAGGCGGACGCGTACGCGCGCTGGGCCGGGCGGCGGCTGCCGACCGAGGCGGAGTGGGAGAAAGCGGCCCGCCACGACCCCGCGTCCGGGCGCTCCCGCCGCTATCCGTGGGGCGACGCGGACCCGACGCCGGAGCGGGCCAACCTGGGTCAGCGCCATCTGCGGCCCGCGCCCGCCGGGGCGTACCCCGCCGGGCGGGCGCCGTGCGGGGCGGGGCAGCTGATCGGGGACGTGTGGGAGTGGACGGCGAGCGACTTCCTGCCGTACCCGGGGTTCGCCCCGTTCCCGTACCGCGAGTACTCGGAGGTGTTCTTCGGGCCGGAGCACAAGGTGCTGCGGGGCGGCTCGTTCGCGGTGGACACGGTGGCCTGCCGGGGCACGTTCCGCAACTGGGACCTGCCGGTCCGGCGGCAGATCTTCTCGGGGTTCCGCACCGCGAGGGATCTCTGATGTGCCGTCATATCGCTTATCTGGGGCCGCCCGTCGCCCTGGGCGAGGTGCTGACGCGCCCGGCGCATTCCCTGGTGCGGCAGTCCTGGGAGCCGCGCAGGCAACGCAACGGGACGGTCAACGCCGACGGGTTCGGGGTCGGCTGGTACGCGGACGGGGACCCGGTCCCGGGCCGCTACCGGCGCCAGGGCCCCGTCTGGGGCGACCAGACGTTCGCGGATCTGGCCCGGGTGGTCCGCAGCCACGCCCTGCTCGCCGCGGTCCGGGACGCGACCGGGGCCGATCCGGACGGCGAGGCCGCCGCCGCGCCGTTCGCCGCCGACCGGGTCCTGTTCAGCCACAACGGCGCGGTGAAGGGCTGGCCCGGCTCGATGGCGTCCGTGGCCGCGACCCTGCCCCCGGCCGAGCTGCTGCGGCTCACCGCCCGCTGCGACTCCGCCCTGGTCTGGGCCCTGGTCCTCCACCGGCTCACGCAGGGCGACGCCCTCGCGCAGGCCGTGGCGGACACGGTGGCCGAGGTGGCCGAGGCCTCCCCCGGCTCCCGGCTCAACCTGCTGCTCACCGACGGGGAGACCGTCGTGGCGACGGCCTGGGGCGACACCCTGTGGCATCTGACCGAACCCGGCCGGCACACGGTCGTCGCCTCGGAGCCGTACGACGACGACCCCCGCTGGTACGAGGTGCCCGACCACACCCTGCTGACCGCGACCGCCGGCGACGTCCTGCTGACCCCGCTGAAGGAGCCCCGCACGTGAGTCCCTTCCTGCTGACCCGCACCCTGCCCGAGGACGCGACGGACGCGGCGCTGCGCGCCGATGTCCTGAACGGTCTGACCCGGCACCCGAAGACGCTGCCGCCCAAGTGGTTCTACGACGCGCGGGGCAGCGACCTGTTCGAGGAGATCACCCGGCTCCCGGAGTACTACCCGACGCGCGCCGAGCGGGAGATCCTGATCGACCGGGCCGTCGAGATCGCGGCCGCGTCCGGCGCGCGCACCCTGGTCGAGCTGGGCTCCGGCTCGTCGGAGAAGACCCGGTACCTGCTGGACGCGCTGACGGACCTGCACAGCTATGTGCCGGTCGACGTCAGCGAGAGCGCGCTGCGCGGCGCGGCGGACGCCCTGCTCAGGGAACGGCCGGAGCTGTCGGTGCACGCGCTGATCGCCGACTTCACGGCCGGGCTCTCGCTGCCCGCGACACCCGGTCCCCGGCTGGTGGCGTTCCTGGGCGGCACGCTCGGCAATCTGCTGCCGGTCGAGCGGGCGGTGTTCCTGAAGTCGGTACGCGACCTGCTGGCACCCGGTGACACGCTGCTGCTCGGCACGGACCTCGTGAAGGACGAGAAGGTGCTCGTCGCCGCGTACGACGACGCGGCCGGGGTGACGGCGGCGTTCAACCGGAACGTGCTGTCGGTCGTCGACCGGGAACTGGGCGCGGACTTCGTACCGGAGGACTTCGCGCACGTGGCGCGGTGGAATCCGCAGGAGGAGTGGATCGAGATGCGGCTGCGGGCCCGCCGGTCCCTGACGGTGAAGATCCCGGAACTGGATCTGGTGGTGCCGTTCGACGCGGGTGAGGAGCTGCGCACGGAGGTGTCCGCGAAGTTCCGCGAGGACGGAGTACGCCGCGAACTGGCCGCCGCGGGGCTTCGCCTGGCCCACTGGTGGACGGACGCGGAGGACAGATTCGCGCTGTCCCTGTCCACGGTGGAGTGACGGGCGGCGTGGGGCGGGGCCGGGAAGCCGGACCCGCCCCACGCCGGTGCATCAGCTGCCTGCGAGCAGTTCGGTGATCCTCTCGGAGGCGGTCTTCGCCTCGGTCGCCGGGTCACCGCCCTGGAGGACCGCCGTCATGTAGGGCTTGATCGGGTTGTCGGCCTCGACCGCGGCCCATTGCGAGGAGTTGGGGGTGGCGTGGCCGCGCGTGGCGCCCTCGGCCATCGCGGCGGTGCTCTCCTGGCCCTCGATGACACGGGCGAGGGCCGGCTTGTTGGGCACGTAGCTCATGGTCTTGGCCAGGTCCTCCTGCCACTTGGCCCCGGCCAGGGCCTTGATCACCTCGTAGCCGGCGCTGCGCTCGTCGGCCTTCTGGGGCACGATCAGGTCGGAGCCTCCGGTGAACACCGAGCCGGGCGCCTTCGCGGTCTTGCCGGGGATCGGGAAGTAGCCCAGTTTTCCCTTGAGTTCGGGGTTCTTCTTCTCGATCAGGGTCGCGGTGCTCGGGGTGGAGATGATCTGGGCGACATTCCCCTCGGCGAACACATTGGCCTGCGGGGGCTTTTCCTCGTCGGCGTCCTTGGGTCCGTCACCCAGCGCCTGGAGCTGTGAATAGAACTGCATGCCCTTGAGCGCGGCGGGGGTGGCGAGAGTGCCCTGCCAGTCGCCCTCCTTGTCGCTGGCGAGTTCTCCGCCCTCGTCCCAGATGAAACCGGCGAGTACGTACCAGTTCTGACCGGGCAGATACATGCCCTGGTTTCCGTCGCGGTTGAGTTTCGCGGTGTCCTCGATCCACTGCGCACGCGTCTTCGGCGGGTTCTTGATGCCCGCCGCCTCGAAGATCTCCTTGTTGTAGATCACGACCCGGTTGGCCGCGTACCAGGGGACTCCGTACTGGACGCCGTCGATGCTCCCGGGCTCGGCGAGACCGGGCAGCCAGTCCTCGCTTCCCAGGTCACGCATCGATTCCAGGGTCAGATCGCGCAGGTTGCCGCTCTCGGCGTACTGGGCGACCTGGGTGTTGCCGACCTCGATGACATCGGGGGTGTCCTTGCCGCCGAGCGCCTCCAGGACCTTCGGGCCGATGCCACCCCATTCCTGGATCTTGAACTCCAGTTCGACCGAGGAGTGCTCTTCCTCGTACGACTTCTTGAAACGGTCCAGGAAGTCGGCGGTCACGCTGTCCTTCATCAGCCAGACGGTCACCTTCTTGCTGCCGGAGCCGCCCGTTCCGGGGATCACGCCGCACCCACCCAGCGCAACGGTGGAAATAAGGGCGACAGCTCCGACGAGCATGCGGTTTTTCACGGGTTCACCTTCTGCGGAACGGCAGGACGAAATTGCGGACCCGGTGTGGGGGACTGCGGGCTGCGCTCGCACGGGCGTGGCTGGATTTTGGTATGGACCAATACTTTGGTCAAGGCCGGTTCCGGACAAGCGTGACGTCTGCGACCCCTCGCGAACCCGCCCGAGGTAGGGCACCTTGGTAAGGGCGAGAGGAGACATACCATGCCGAATCACACGTATCGCGTCACCGAAATCGTAGGAACCTCCCAGGAGGGCGTGGACGAGGCCATCCGCAACGGCGTCGCAAGAGCCTCGGAAACGTTGCACAATCTCGACTGGTTCGAGATCACCCAGGTGCGCGGACAGATCGAGGATGGCCGAATCGCGCACTACCAGGTCGGTCTGAAGGTGGGCTTCCGGCTCGACGATCCCGCGTGAGGCGACGGCCGGTCGCTCCGTGAGGGCGCAGCCCGGTTCAGGTGCGCCCCTCCCGCTCCTGCGCGTCCTTCAGCGCGGGCGAGGCCGCCGCCCAGCGGGCGCGCAGCACGGTGAATCCGGCCTGCTCGGCGGCGTCGCAGACCAGCTCGTCGTCGTCGACCAGCACACGCACCGTACGGTCACGGCCGAGCCGCTTCAAGATCTCCAGCTTGGTCAGCCGGGCCGGACGGCGGTCGTTGCCGCGCCGCATGTGCAGCCGTCCCTCGGGCAGCCCGTACCGGGCCAGCCAGGCCACGGTGTCCTTGCGGCACCGCTCCGGCCGCCCGGTGAGGTAGACGATCTCGCACTCCTCGGCGCTGCTCAGCACCAGCCGTACGCCCTCGTCGAGCGGCGGGTCGTCGGCCGCGGCGGCGAAGAAGCCGGCCCAGTCGCGCCGGCCCTCCAGGAAGTGCTGGCGGTGGGCGGTGTCGGCGAGCGTACCGTCGAGATCGAACACGGCCACCGGCCGGACGTCGTGTGTCATGCGTCCAGCAAACCAAGCGGCGGCGCAGTCCGGCCAACCGGCACGACCACCGAGCGCACGGAGACCCCTCCCCCATGACCTCGCCCCACGATCCGTACGTCAGGGTCCGAGGCGCCCGCGAGCACAATCTGCGGAACGCCGATGTCGACATCCCCCGCGACACGCTCACCGTGTTCACCGGCGTCTCCGGTTCGGGGAAGTCCTCGCTGGCCTTCGGCACGATCTACGCGGAGGCGCAGCGCCGCTACTTCGAGTCCGTCGCCCCGTACGCCCGGCGGCTGATCCACCAGGTCGGCGCGCCGGCGGTCGGCGAGGTCACCGGGCTCCCGCCCGCCGTGTCGCTGGAGCAGCGCAGGGCGGCGCCGGGGGCCCGGTCGTCCGTGGGTACGGTGACGACGCTGTCCAACTCGCTGCGGATGCTGTTCTCCCGGGCCGGGGACTATCCGCGGGGCGCCGAGCGGCTGGACTCGGACGCGTTCTCGCCGAACACCGCCGTCGGCGCCTGCCCCCGCTGCCACGGCCTCGGACGGGTGCACCGCACCAGTGAGGAACTGCTGGTACCGGACCCGGACCTGTCGATCCGGGACGGGGCGATCGCCGCGTGGCCGGGGGCCTGGCAGGGCAAGAACCTGCGCGATGTGCTGGACGCGCTCGGCCACGACGTGGACCGGCCCTGGCGGGAGCTGGACCCGGCCGACCGGGAGTGGATCCTGTTCACCGACGAGCAGCCGGTGGTGACGGTCCATCCGGTGCGCGAGGCCGGGCGCATCCAACGGCCCTACCAGGGCACGTACATGAGCGCGCGGCGCTATGTGATGCACACCTTCGCCGACTCGAAGAGCGCGACCCTGCGCGCGAAGGCCGAGCGCTTCCTGACCAGCGAGCCCTGCCCGGTCTGCGACGGCAGCAGGCTGCGCCCGGAGGCGATGGCCGTCACGTTCGCGGGCCGTACGATCGCCCAGCTCGCGGGACTCGCGCTGACCGACCTGGCCGACGTGCTCGCGGCGGCGGGCGGCGAGGGGGCCGCCCGGGTCCTGACGGCCGACCTCCTGGCCCGGATCGCGACCGTCACCGAACTCGGCCTCGGCTACCTGAGCCTGGACCGCACGGCGCCCACGCTCTCCTCGGGCGAGCTCCAGCGGCTGCGTCTCGCGACCCAGCTGCGCGCCGGCCTCTTCGGCGTGGTGTACGTCCTGGACGAGCCGTCGGCCGGTCTGCATCCGGCGGACACCGAGGCGCTGCTCGCGGTGCTGGGACGGCTGAAGGAGTCCGGCAACACGGTCTTCGTGGTGGAGCACCAGATGGACGTCGTGCGGCAGGCGGACTGGCTCGTCGATGTGGGGCCGCTGGCCGGTGAGCACGGCGGCCGGGTGCTGCACAGCGGGCCGCCCGCAAGACTGGCCGAGGTCGCGGATTCGGCCACCCGGCGCTTCCTCTTCCCGGACGCCCCTCCCCCGCCGCGCGCGGTCCGCGCGCCCTCGGGGTGGCTGCGGCTGTACGGGGTGGACCGGCACAACGTGCGGGGGGTGGACGCGGCGTTCCCGCTGGGGGTGTTCACGGCGGTGACCGGGGTCTCCGGCTCCGGCAAGTCGACGCTGGTGGGGCAGGTGCTGGCGGGGGCACTGGCCGACCGGGGCGGCGCCTCGGAGGAACAGGGCCCCGAGCAGCCGGTGGCCGGGTACGCCCGCGCCGAGGGGCTGGACGCGGTGGACCGGCTGGTGCAGGTCGACCAGCGGCCCATCGGGCGTACGCCCCGGTCCAACCTGGCCACGTACACCGGTCTGTTCGACGTGGTGCGCAAGCTGTTCGCGGCGACGCCCCTGGCCCGGGAGCGGGGTTACCGGGCCGGCCGGTTCTCGTTCAACGTGCCGGGCGGGCGGTGCGAGACGTGCCAGGGCGAGGGCTTCGTCTCGGTGGAGCTGCTGTTCCTGCCGAGCACGTACGCGCCCTGCCCGGACTGTCACGGGGCGCGGTACAACCCCGACACGCTCGACGTCACGCTGCGGGGGCTGAACATCGCCCAGGTGCTGGATCTGACCGTGGAGGCGGCGGCCGGGTTCTTCGCGGACACCCCGGCCGCCGCGCGCAGCCTGCGGACGCTGCTCGACGTGGGGCTCGGCTATCTGCGGCTCGGGCAGCCCGCGACGGAGCTGTCCGGTGGCGAGGCGCAGCGGATCAAGCTGGCGGCGGAGCTCCAGCGGGCCCGTCGCGGCCACACGCTGTACCTGCTGGACGAGCCGACGACGGGGTTGCATCCGGCCGATGTCGAGGTGCTGATGCGGCAGTTGCACGGGCTGGTCGACGCGGGCTCCACGGTGGTGGTCGTGGAACACGACATGGCCGTGGTCGCGGGCGCGGACTGGGTGATCGACCTGGGTCCGGGCGGCGGCGACCGGGGCGGCCGGATCGTGGCCGCGGGGCCTCCGGTGGAGGTGGCGCGGGCTCCGGAGAGCCGTACGGCGGGGTACCTGAGGGCGGCCCTGGGCCTCGCCTGAACGACCGGTCCGCCTCAACTCACCGCTTCGTCATGTGGGTTGGCGGCCGGGGCGGGCGAGGGAATGAAACAGTAAAGAATGTTGACAGTTAGCTGGTCCATACCAATCATGGGCATGCCACGCGGCCTTTCCGGGCCGTGCGGCATGTGACCCCGGCCGGGAATCACAGGAACGGGCCGCGCCCCTCACCGGGCGCGGCCGAGCCGTGCATCCGCCCGTCGTCCCACCCCGCTGGGAGCTGCCCCATGAGACGTCCAAGAACAGTCGGCGCCGTCCTGAGCGCCTTGGCCACCGCCGTCGCGTCCGCAGGTCTGGTCCTCGGATCCGGCGCCGCCGCGCAGGCCGCCACCACCGCCGCCACCCCCATGCCCGCGCACGTCTTCGCCCCGTACTTCGAGGCGTGGAACGGCGACAGCCCGGCCGCGCTCGCGCAGGCGTCCGGCGCCAAGTACCTGACCATGGCCTTCATCCAGACGGAGTCCCGCGGCTCCTGCACCCCGTACTGGAACGGCGATTCGAGCATGCCGATCGCCCAGTCGGAGTTCGGCGCCGACTTCACCACGATGCGGTCGCGCGGCGGGGACGTGATCCCGTCGTTCGGCGGCTTCACCGCCGACAACACCGGCACCGAGATAGCCGACAGCTGCACGAACGTCGACTCGATCGCCGCCGCGTACGAGAAGGTCATCTCGACCTACGACGTGTCCCGCCTCGACATGGACATCGAGGACAATTCGCTGACGAACAGCGCCGGGATCGACCGCCGCAACAAGGCGCTCAAGAAGGTCCAGGACTGGGCCGCCGCCGCCGGGCGCCCGCTGCAGATCTCGTACACGCTGCCCACCACGACCAGCGGTCTGGCGAGCAGCGGTCTCGCGGTGCTCAAGAACGCGGTGTCCAACGGCACCCAGGTCGATGTCGTCAACCTGATGACGTTCGACTACTACGACGGCGCCACGCACGACATGGCCACGGACACCCAGACCTCGATCACCGGTCTCAAAGGCCAGTTGGCGAAGCTCTACCCCTCGAAAACCGACGCCCAACTGTGGGGAATGACCGGCATCATCGAGATGCCCGGCATCGACGACTACGGGCCGGCCGAGACCTTCACCACGGCCAATGCGCCCGTGGTCTACGACTGGGCCGTCTCCAAGGGCGTCAACACCCTGTCGTTCTGGGCGCTCCAGCGTGACAACGGCGGCTGCCCCGGCACCGGTGGGAGCGACACCTGCTCCGGCATTGCGCAGGACACCTGGTACTTCACGCACACCTTCGCGCCGTTCACGAGCGGCGGCAGCGGCCCGGTGACCGACGACTACTCGGTGGCCGTGACTCCCTCCTCGGCCACGGTCGAGCCGGGCAAGTCGACGACCGCCACCGTGAAGACCGCGGTGACCTCGGGCGCCGCGAAGACCGTCGCGCTGACCACGAGCGGCGCCCCGGCCGGGGTGACCGCGACGCTCAGCCCGACCTCCGTGACGGCCGGCGGCTCCTCGACGCTGACGCTCAGCGCCTCGGCGTCGGCGGCACCGGGCACGTACACCGTCAACGTCACCGGTACGTCCGGCACGCTCAGCCACTCGGCGTCGTTCACGCTGACGGTGCCCGGTTCCGGCGGCGGGACGGGGTCGCTGGTCAACGGCGACTTCGAGACCGGTGCGCTCGGCCCCTGGACCTGTGAGTCCGGCGGCGCGGTCGTCTCCTCGCCGGTGCACGGCGGTACGCACGCGCTGTCCGTCGCGGCCACCTCGTCGCAGACCGGTGAGTGCGCGCAGACGCTCACCCTCTCCCCCAACACCAAGTACACGCTGCAGGGTTATGTGCAGGGGAACTACGCGTACCTCGGTGTGCGGGGCGGCGCGACGGCGAACACCTGGGGCACGTCGAGCGGCTACACCAAGCAGTCGGTGTCCTTCACCACCGGTGCGAGCGGCTCGGTGACGGTCTACCTGCACGGCTGGTACGGCCAGGGCACGGTCTACGGCGACGACCTCTCGGTCACCAAGGCCTGACCCGGATCGTGTGACACGCAGAGGGTCCCGGAGGCGGGCGGCCTCCGGGACCCTCTGCCGCGCGGCGGCTCAGCGGCGCGCCTTGCGGGTGGCCCGCAGCCACTCCTTGTTCATGGCCGAGATCGACGGCAGCGGGATGCCCTTGGGGCACGCGGTGGCGCACTCCCCGGTGAGGGTGCAGCCGCCGAAGCCCTCGCCGTCCATCTGCTCCACCATGTCGAGCACCCGGGTCTCCCGCTCGGGCGCCCCCTGCGGCAGGACGTTCAGGTGGTTGACCTTGGCCGAGGTGAACAGCATCGCCGAACCGTTGGGGCAGGCCGCGACGCAGGCGCCGCAGCCGATGCACTCGGCGTGCTCGAAGGCGAAGTCGGCGTCCGGCTTGGGCACCGGCGTGGCGTGCGCGTCCGGGGCCGTACCGGTCGGGGCCGAGATGTAGCCGCCGGCCTGGATGATCCGGTCGAAGGCCGAACGGTCCACGACCAGGTCCTTGACGACCGGGAAGGCCGAGGCCCGCCAGGGCTCGATGTCGATGGTGTCGCCGTCGTCGAAGGACCGCATGTGGAGCTGGCACGTCGTGGTGCGCTCCGGGCCGTGGGCGTCGCCGTTGATGACGAGGCTGCACGCACCGCAGATGCCCTCGCGGCAGTCGTGGTCGAAGGCGACGGGGTCGTCACCGGCGAGGATCAGCTCCTCGTTGAGGGTGTCGAGCATCTCCAGGAACGACATGTCCTGCGAGATGCCGTCCACCTCGTACGTGGACATGGCGCCCTGGGCGTCGGTGTTCTTCTGGCGCCAGACGCGCAGGGTGAGCTTCATGCGTAGCTCCGCTGAGTGGGGTGGACGTACTCGAAGACGAGGTCTTCCTTGTGCAGGACGGGGGCCTCGCCGGTGCCGGTGAACTCCCAGGCGGCGCCGTAGGAGAACTCCTCGTCGCGCCGGGCCGCCTCGCCGTCCGGGGTCTGGGACTCCTCGCGGAAGTGGCCGCCGCAGGACTCGGCGCGGTGCAGGGCGTCGAGGCACATCAGCTCGGCGAGTTCCAGGTAGTCGACGACGCGGTTGGCCTTCTCCAGCGACTGGTTGAACTCCTCACCCGTGCCGGGGACCTTGATGCGGCGCCAGAACTCCTCGCGGATCAGCGGGATGCGGGCGAGCGCGGTGCGCAGCCCCTCCTCGCTGCGGGCCATCCCGCAGTACTCCCACATGAGTTCGCCGATCTCGCGGTGGAAGGAGTCCGGGGTGCGGTCGCCGTCGACGGCCAGCAGCAGGTTGAGCCGGTCCTCGGTCTCGGCGACGGCCTCCTGGACGGCGGGATGCGCGGCGTCGGCCTTCTCCAGCCGCGGATTGCGGGCGAGGTAGTCGTTGATGGTGGACGGCAGGACGAAGTAGCCGTCGGCGAGACCCTGCATCAGGGCGGAGGCGCCGAGCCGGTTGGCGCCGTGGTCGGAGAAGTTGGCCTCGCCGATCGCGAAGAGACCCGGGATCGTGGTCTGGAGGTCGTAGTCGACCCAGAGCCCGCCCATCGTGTAGTGCACGGCCGGGTAGATGCGCATCGGCGTCTCGTACGGGTTCTCCGCGGTGATCCGCGCATACATGTCGAAGAGGTTGCCGTACTTCTCCTCGACCTTCGCGCGTCCCATCCGCTGGATGGCCTCGGCGAAGTCCAGGTAGACGCCCTGGCCGCCGGGCCCGACGCCGCGCCCCTCGTCGCAGACGTTCTTCGCGGCGCGCGAGGCGATGTCGCGGGGCACCAGGTTGCCGAAGGAGGGGTACTGGCGCTCCAGGTAGTAGTCGCGCTCGTCCTCGGGGATCTCGTTGGCCGGGCGGGTGTCGCCCTTGGCCTTCGGCACCCAGATGCGGCCGTCGTTGCGCAGCGACTCGCTCATCAGCGTCAGCTTGGACTGGTGGTCGCCGGTGCGCGGGATGCAGGTGGGGTGGATCTGGGTGAAGCAGGGGTTCGCGAAGTGGGCACCGCGCCGGTGGGCCCGCCAGATGGCGGTGGCGTTGGAGTTCATCGCGTTGGTCGAGAGGTAGAAGACGTTCCCGTAGCCGCCGCTGGCCAGGACCACGGCGTCGGCGAAGTAGGTGTCGATCCTCCCGGTGACGAGGTCGCGGGCGACGATGCCGCGCGCCCGGCCGTCGACGACGATCAGGTCGAGCATCTCGGTACGGGGGTGCAGCTCGACGTTGCCCGCGGCGATCTGCCGGGACAGCGCCTGGTAGGCGCCGAGGAGCAGCTGCTGTCCGGTCTGGCCCCGGGCGTAGAAGGTGCGGGAGACCTGGACGCCGCCGAAGGAGCGGTTGTCGAGGAGCCCGCCGTACTCGCGGGCGAAGGGGACGCCCTGCGCGACGCACTGGTCGATGATCTCGACGGAGATCTGGGCGAGCCGGTGGACGTTGGACTCGCGGGCGCGGAAGTCGCCGCCCTTGACGGTGTCGTAGAAGAGGCGGTGCACCGAGTCGCCGTCGTTGCGGTAGTTCTTGGCCGCGTTGATGCCGCCCTGCGCGGCTACCGAGTGGGCCCGGCGGGGCGAGTCCTGGAAGCAGAACTGGACGACGTGGTAGCCCTGTTCGGCCAGGGTCGCGCCGGCCGAGCCGCCGGCCAGGCCGGTGCCGACGACGATGACGGTGTGCTTGCGCCGGTTGGCGGGGTTGACCAGTTTGGCCTCGAAGCGGCGGGTGTCCCAGCGTTCGGCGACCGGTCCCGCGGGGGCCTTGGTGTCGGCGAGGGGTTCGCCGGTCGTGTAGTGCGTGTAGTCGTTCATGTCAGCTCACGACTCCGGTCATGACGGCGACGGGTACGGAGATGAAGCCCACCGTCAGCACCAGCGCGAGGACGTCGGCGAGGGTCTTCAGGACGCGGTCGCGGCTCGCGCGGCCGGCGCCCAGGGTCTGCGCGGCGCTCCAGAACCCGTGCCGGACGTGGAGTCCCAGGGCGAGCATCGCGAGGATGTAGATGACGTTGCCGTACCAGGTGGAGAAGGTGTCCACGACGTTCTGGTACGGGTGGCCGGACTGGAAACCTCCGGAGTGCACGGTGCCGGTCGTCAGGTCCAGGATGTGCCAGACGATGAACAGCCCGAGGATCACCCCGCCGTAGCGCATGGTGCGGGTGGCGTAGCTCGCGCGCGGCCGCTTGTGCACGTACGTGACGGGCCGCGCCCGCAGGTCGCGGCGGCTGAGCTGGTACGCGGAGACCGCGTGCAGCACCACGGCGACGACGAGCACCACGCGCACGATCCACAGCGCCCACTCGTAGTGCAGGAACGGCTCGCCCATCACCCGCAGCCAGTGCGCGTAGCCGTTGAACTCGCCGGACCCGAAGAAGATCTTCAGGTTTCCGATCATGTGGACGACCAGGTAGAGGAGCATGACCAGACCGCTCACGGCCATGATCGCCTTCTTGCCGACGGTCGAGTCCCAGAGCGTGCGCGTCATGGACGGCCGTCGGTCCGTCCGGGTTGCCAATGCCATGGGACACGACGCTAGGGCGAAGGCGCCGATCAGTCCAAGACATGGAGTGGCTTATCTCCATAGGCCGAGGCTATGAGGCGGGGTAGCGTGGGGTGATGCAGTTCCAGCAGCTCACCTATTTCGTTGCCGTCGCCGAGACCCGGCACTTCACTCGTGCCGCCGAGGAGGTGCACGTCTCGCAGCCCTCGCTCTCCCAGCAGATCCGGGCCCTGGAGAACGAGCTGGGCGCCGAGCTGTTCAGCCGGGCGCGCGGCAACATCACGCTGACCGACGCGGGCGAGGCGCTACTGCCGCTCGCCCGGCGCATCCTTGCCGACGCCGACACCGCACGGCACGAGGTGCAGGAGCTGGCCCAGCTGCGGCGGGGCCGGGTCAGGCTGGGTGCGACGCCCAGCGTGTGCACGGGGCTGCTGCCCGAGGTGCTGCGTTCCTTCCACGACCTCCACCCGGGCATCCAGCTGCTGCTGGAGGAGGGCGGTTCCCACGACCTGGTACGGGAGCTGGCGCGCGGGGCGCTCGATCTGGCCCTGGTGGTGCTGCCGCTGCCGGCCGCCTCACCGGCACTGAGCACGGTCGAACTGCTCCAGGAGGACCTGGTCGTCGTCTCCTCGGCGCACCGCCCGCGGCCGGGGCGCGGCGGCCGGGTCCGGATCGCGGACCTCCAGGGCGAGCCGCTGGTGATGTTCCGGCACGGCTACGACCTGCGGGAGCTGACGGTGACCGCCTGCCGGGCCGAGGGCTTCGAGCCGTCGTTCACGGTGGAGGGCGGCGAGATGGACGCGGTGCTCGGCTTCGTCCGCGCGGGCCTGGGCATCGCGGTGGTCCCGAACATGGTCGCCACCCGGGCCGGACTCGACCTGCGTACGACGCCCCTGGCCCGCCCGGGGCTGCGCCGCACCATCGCGCTGGCGCACCGCAGCGACGTGGCCCCGCCGCGCGCGGCCCGCGAGCTGCAGCGGGTCCTGCTGGCGGGACGGACGGACACGGCGGCTCCGTGAGGGGTGCCGCGTCCGCCCGCCGGCGGGACGGGCGGACCGGCGTGCCCCCGGGGGCACGCCGGTCCGCCCGGTTCACACCGCGTCGGCCAGCAGCAGCGAGTGGATGCGGTCCGGGGCGCCCGGACGGGCGTAGTACCATCCCTGGGCCGTGTCGCAGCCCAGCTGCCGCAGCTGCTCGGCCTGGGCGCCCGTCTCCACGCCCTCGACCGTCACCGCCAGGTCGAGGCTGTGCGCGAGCGACACGATGCCCTCGACGATCTTCAGGTCCACCGGGTCCGCCGGATGGTGCTGCATCCCCTGGGTGAAGGACCGGTCCAGCTTCAGCACGCTCACCGGCAGCCTCCGCAGGTTCGCGAGGTTGGAGTACCCGGTGCCGAAGTCGTCCAGTGCGATGTCGACGCCCATCTCGGCGAGCTGGCGCAGCGGTTTGAGCAGGTCCTCGTCGGCGCCGATGAGCGCCGACTCGGTGACCTCCAGGCACAGCGCGCCCGCTTCGAGTCCTGAGCGCTCCAGGACGTCGACGGTCTCGGCGACCAGCTGCGGGTGGTGCAGTTGGGCCGGTGAGAGGTTGACGTTGATGCGCAGCGGGCCGCCGTCGGTGTGCCGCTCCTGCCAGAAGTTGGCCTGCCGTACCGACTCCTCCAGGACCCAGCGGCCGAGCGGCACGATGAGCCCGGTGTGCTCGGCAAGGGCGATGAACCGGTCGGGCCCGAGCACCCCGTGCTGCGGGTGACACCAGCGCACCAGGGCCTCGGCGCCGTGCACCGTACCGTCGCCGAGGTGGACCAGCGGCTGGTACTCGATGAAGAACTCGCCGCGTTCCAGGGCGGCCGGCAGGGCCGTGGTCAGCCCGTGCCGGGTGATGGCCCGTGCGTCGGCCTCCGCGTCGGCCAGCTCGAAGCGGTTGCCGCCCGCCGACTTGGCCCGGTACATGGTGATGTCGGCGCTGCGCAGGACCTCCGCGGCGCTGCGTTCCCCGGCGGGGCCCTCGACGATCCCGATCGATCCGCGGACGGTCAGCTCGCGCCCGTCGAGCCGGATGGGTGCGCCGAGTACGCCGAGGATGCGGCAGGCGAGTTCGTCGACCTCGGCCGGCGAGTCGAAGCTCGTCGTGAGGGCCACGAACTCGTCGCCGCCGAGCCGGGCGACCATCTCTCCGGGGGCGGTGGCACAGCTCTGCAGGCGGTCCGCGACCTCGACGAGCAGCCGGTCGCCGGCGGCGTGGCCGAGGCTGTCGTTGATGGCCTTGAAGCCGTCGAGGTCCAGGTAGCAGAGCCCGAAGCGGCTGCCGTCGCCCGCTGAGAGCGCTTTCTCAAGGCGCTCGAAGAAGAGCGTCCGGTTGGGCAGACCGGTGAGCGCGTCGTGGGTCGCCTCGTACCGCAGGCGCAAGTTGAGCAGGCGGCGCTCGGTGGTGTCCTCCAGCAGCGCCAGCTGGTACTCGGGCCGGCCCTCGGAGTCACGCAGCAGCGACACCGTCAGGTTGGTCCACAGGACGGTGCCGTCGTTGCGGTAGTACGGCTTCTCGACCCGGTAGTGCTCGCGTTCACCGCGTACCAGTTCGTTGTAGTACTTCCAGACCTGCGGGGAGTCCTCCGGATGGACCCACTCGTTGACGCGGTGGCTCAGGACGTGGTTCTCCAGACCGCCGAACATCCGGGTGAGGGTGTCGTTGACCTCCAGCACGTTGCCGTCGAGGTCGGCGATCCCGATACCGATGGCGGCGTCCTTGAACACCGCCCGGAAGCGTGCCTCGGTGGCGTGCAGGGCCTGTTCGGCGTGGGAGCGCGCGGCGAGCGCCGAGCGGGCGATGGCCTCCTGCTCGGCCAGCGTCCGTTCGCGCAGGGCCTGGGTGAAGCCGGCCGCCACCGCGTGCTGGATGCGGGCGCAGCGGGAGCGGCTGTCCTCGGTGGTCAGGGCGGCCGGCCCGTTGCTGCCGCAGTAGAGCACCAGGTACGAGTCGACGACGCCGAGCGTGGAGCTGAGGGCGTCCGGGTCGGTGCAGTGCGCCGCGACGAGCGCGCCGCCCACCGGGGTCGCCGCGGCCGCGTCGAACGGGCGGGCGTGCAGGGTCTCGCTGAGTGTGCGGGCCAGCGGCAGCAGGTGCTGCTCGAACTCGGGCCGGGTCATGGAGGTGGCCGTCGACGGGAAGATGGCCCGGCTCCAGATGGTGGCGAATCTCCGGAGCCGGTCCTCGGGGCCGTCGGGTGCCGCGTCCGGGGCTCCGGACGGCTGGGCGGGGATGCTCACGCCTTGCGTCCCACTCCCGCGATGCCCGAGAAGGCGTATGGGTCCTCGTTCTCGGGTGCCGAGGTGTTCTCGGGGCGCCATTCCGGCATGGCGACGAGGCCCGGCTCGACCAGCTCGAAGCCGTCGAAGAAGCGGGCGACCTCCTCACGCGTGCGCATGATCAGCGGGTTGCGGATGTTCTGGTAGACGCCGACCGCGCCGCCGGCCTCCTCGCGGCTCAGCGGAATGCCCTCGTACGCGGCGTGGGTGACGATCAGGAGGCTGCCGGGGGCCAGCATGTCGCGCAGCTCGGCGACGGCGCCCTGCGGGTCGTCGGAGTCCTCGATG
The DNA here is from genome assembly GCF_008042035.1 of Streptomyces sp. col6. Classification (GTDB taxonomy): domain Bacteria; phylum Actinomycetota; class Actinomycetes; order Streptomycetales; family Streptomycetaceae; genus Streptomyces. The sequence goes on along the minus strand of NZ_RDBL01000007.1, from coordinate 24,325 downwards.
AAGTGCAGTACGGCCACGAGCAGCAGCGCCACCGGGCGGTCGAAGTCGAGGAGTTTGGCGACCTCGGGGCTGTCCCGGATCTCCTGGGGCCTGCGCAGGTCGGCGGCGGCGATCGTCGCGCCGTCGTTGCCCTCCAGGACCGCCTGGCTGTGCGCGACCGCGACCGGGTCGTGGTCGACGTACGCGACCCTGGCGCCGGGGTCGGCGGCCTGGGCGACCTCGTGGACGTTGCCGAACGTGGGTATCCCGGAGCCGATGTCGAGGAACTGGGGGACGCCCTCGCTCAGCGCGTAGCGCACCGCCCGGCGCATAAACGCGCGGTTCGCCTGCATGACCTTGGGAAGTCCCGGCATGAACTCCATGGCCTTCCGGGCCGCTTCCCGGTCCACCTCGAAATTGTGCGAGCCGCCCAGATAGAAGTCATACATTCGGGACACGCTCGGCACCGATATGTCAATGCCTTGCGGTGCCCAGGCGGGACGCTCCATCGATGTCTCCAACAAGTTCGCCACGGCGATCCGGCCATGTTCATGGTCAGTGTGGACCAGAGGCTACTGATCGACCGCCAAGAGAGCGAGTGGAAACGGAAATTAGCGGTCCGTTATTGGTCACACTCTCATGGCATGTGCAACCGCCTCGTCGCTGCCCGTCACATTCGGCGAACGGGCGGGATCAAATAGTTCACTCCCGGACTACTTTGGCGCACCATGGAACTCGGCTTCCTCGGGAGCCGCGCCTCATGTGCCGTGGGAGCCTTGACCGTTGGCGTCCGCTGGGCGGATGCCCCGGTTCCGGAACCGGTCCCGTCCCGGAACCGGACGGCCGCCGCCCGCGCCCTCGACGCCCGTCCAGGACCTCGAATGCCCCGGACCGGTGACGCCGCCTTTGATGCCATTCCCGACGCCGGGGTCGACAATCGGCCATTTACCTTCGACGGGTGCCCGAGACCCCTCTGTTCCCTTTCAGCGGTTCCAAACCCCGCGCACTCCAGGTCCCCTCCATCGGGCGAATCGCGCAGGGGTCCGGCGTGCCCGCACACGGCCCGGAACATGCTCCCGGTCGTGTACGGATCACTCATCTGGCGGCTGACCACGGCGCTCGCGCTCACCTGGCTGCTGTCCTCCCCCGCCCCGGCGCTCGCCGACAGCTGCGCGTACGCGTCCATCGGGGACGAGGGCGGGGGAGGACAGCAGCCAGGTGAGCGCGAGCGCCGTGGTCAGCCGCCAGATGAGTGATCCGTACACGACCGGGAGCATGTTCCGGGCCGTGTGCGGGCACGCCGGACCCCTGCGCGATTCGCCCGATGGAGGGGACCTGGAGTGCGCG
>NZ_RDBL01000007.1:0-22899 GCF_008042035.1 Streptomyces sp. col6 | reverse complement strand
GGGCAGGGGCGGGTCGAGGGGAACGGGCGTGAGGTGGGGGTGGTCGTGGGTGATGGCGTCGGGAAGGACGGTGGCCAGGTCCGTGCGCCGCACGATTTCGGTGAGGGCCTGGATGGAGTTGGCCTCGACGGTGATGCGCGGGGTGGCCCGATGGCGGGTGAGGTAGGCGTCGATGTGGCTCCGGGTGGCGAAGTCGCCGCTCAGCAGGGCCAGTTGCCGGCCATCGAGCGCGCGTACGGGGAGGGGTGCGGGTGCGTCCGGGGTGCGCGGTGCCGCGGCGACGAGGCCGAGGGTTTCGGTGAACAGCGCAGTGGCGGTGATCCCGGGGAGATGCGTACCGGCGAAGGCGATGCCGAGATCGAGGTCGTCCGCGAGGAGAGCCGCCTCGACGCGGTCCTGGGCCGCCTCGGTCACGGCGAGGCTGACTCCCGGATGGCGGGTGTGGGCTTCGGCGGTGAGCGGGCCGACGAGGTACGCGGTGAAAGTCGGAGTCACGCCCAGGCGCAGATGACCCCGGGAGAGATCCCGTACGTCGTGCACGGCACGTTCGGCGGCGGCCAGATCGCGCAGCGCACGCCGGGCGTGATCGGCGTACACGGCGCCGGCGTCGGTGAGCCCCACCGTGCGGCCGGTGCGGTCCAGCAGCTGCGCCCCCACCGTCCGCTCAAGCTGTCTGACCTGCTGGGACAGGGTGGGCTGGGAGATGTGCAGCTCCTCGGCGGCGCGGGTGAAGCTGCCGTGCTCGGCCACGGCGAGCAGGTAGCGCAAGTGACGCAGTTCAGGAGCACCCATGCACTCCACTATAGACAAGGCCAATAACTTCTATCCCTGATAGCTCTTGGACGCTATAGCCACAGCTCATGCATGGTGGATTTCAGCAAGACCCCAGGCCTCCCACACGAAGGCAGTGACCATGCAGCACCTCACCGAGGGCGTCGCCCGCTTCCAACGGGACCTCTTCCCACCACGGAGGGACCTCTTCACCCACCTCGCCACGCACCACGCACCGCACACCCTCTTCATCGGCTGTTCCGACGCCCGCGTCGTGCCCGAGCTGATCACGGGAACCGGGCCGGGCGGGCTGTTCGTCATCCGCACCGCCGGCAACCTTGTGCCCGCCCACACCCCCGGGGCGGACGGCATCGCGGCGAGCATCGAATACGCCGTCGGCGCGCTGGGCGTGAAGGACATCGTCGTCTGCGGCCACTCCGCATGCGGTGCGATGACCGCGCTCGCCGAAGGCCACGACCTCACCACCGCACCGGCACTCGCCACCTGGCTGCGCCACGCGGACGCCGCCCTCGCCCGTACCGGCCCCGCCGGGGACGTACCCGCCCTGGTGCGGCAGAACGTGCTCGCACAGCTGGCGAATCTGGCCACCCACCCCTCGGTCGCCGGGGCCCTGTCGCGGGAGGAGATTGCCCTCCACGGCTGGGTCTTCGACATCCCCACCGGCCGCGTCGAGGACGTCACCCCCACGGGTCACCTCATCGCGGCCTGACCGGCCCCCCCATCGGACCCGCCCGCTTCGTTCCACCCCTCCCATGAAGCGGCGCACTCAAGCAAAGGACATGACTGATCATGCTGCACGCACAGGCAACGCAGACCGCCCGTGAGGCCCTGGCCGACCGGGCCATGGAGGCCAAGATCGCCAGGAACCTGTCCTGGAAGCAGATCGCTGAGGCCTCGGGCCTGTCGGTCGCCTTCACCACCGCCGCCGTCCTCGGCCAGCACCCGCTGCCGGAGGCGTCGGCCAAGCCGGTGGCCGATCTCCTCGGCCTGGACGACGACGCGGTGCGCCTGCTCCGGACCGTCCCGGTCCGAGGCTCCATGCCCAACCGCATCCCGACCGACCCGACGATGTACCGCTTCTACGAAATGCTCCAGGTCTACGGCACCACCCTCAAGGCCCTGGTCCACGAAGAGTTCGGCGACGGAATCATCTCCGCGATCAACTTCAGGCTCGACGTGAAGAAGGTCGCCGACCCCGAGGGCGGTGAACGCGCCGTCATCACCCTGGACGGCAAGTACCTCCCCACCAAGCCGTTCTGACCGGCAGGTACTCAGTCGAAGAGGGACAGGTCGACGGATTCCGCCAGGGCGGCGTAGCCGGCGTCGTTGCCATGGAGATGGTCGCCCATGTGGAGGCCGGCGCGGATACGGGTGGGGTCGGCGGGATCGCGCCAGACGGCGTCGAAGTCGAGCACCCCGTCGAAGGCGCCGCTCGTGCGGATCCACTCGTTGACCTGCTCGCGCGCCTGGTCGCCTTCGGGCGAGTACATCTCGGAACCGCCGTAGGGAGCGATGGTCGCGGCGTGGACCCTCGCTCCGTGGGCGCGGGCCCGCGCCGCCACTTGGAGGTGGGCGGCGATGATGTCGTCCACGCCCACGGGCTCGCCGGGGAACATCGCGAGGAATCCGGCGGTTTCCCCGGTGCGCGGGGCGAACGAGAAGACGAGGTCGTTGCCGACGGCGACCACCACGTGCCCCAGGCCCGGCGTGGCGAGGACATCGCGGTCGAAGCGAGCGAGGGCGGCGGTGCCGACGCCGTCGCTGAGCAGGCGGTTGCCGCCGATGCCCTGATTGATCACGCACCGGGTCCGGCCTCCGCGTGCGTGCAGCCGCCCCGCGAGCAGGTCGGTCCAGCGCCGGTCGGTTCCGGGGGTCGATCCGATCCCGTCGGTCCGGGAGTCGCCGAGCACGACGACGGCCCCGGCCGGGGTTCCCGGCCATGCCTCCACAGCCGTGAGGAAGCCCTGCGCGGGCAGGGGCGCGGCTTCCTCGGGCGGGGCGCCGAGCCCGGTCGCGTCGCCGGGGATGAGCAGGCCGAGGGCATGGAAGGTGCCGTGGCAGGTGACCGTATCGACGCGGCCGGGCACGTAGAGGCTGAGGGCCAGCCGGGCGAGCGCGTCGACCGGCAGATCGATGGGGTCGCTGAGGACGGGTGCGCCCGCCGGTACGGTGACCGCCGGCCGGCCGCCGAACAGGACCGCCCGGCTGCTCCCCTCCCGGTCCGCGCCGTCGTCGTCCGCGAGGGCGACGCGCGCGGCGCCGATGACCAGCCGCTCGGTGCCGTACTCGTTGCTGAGGCGGACGCGTATGCGCCGACCGCCGCCGCTGATGCGTACGAACTGCCGCAGCGTCGCGTTCTCGAAGGCGTCGATGGAGCTGACGGAGTCGTCCGGAGCCTGCGGGGAGGCACCCCAGGTACGCACCCACCCGACGCCGTCGGGAACGGACACCTCGGAGTCGGCGGGGGTGTGGATGACATGGTCCATGGTTGTCGCCCTTCGATGGTGGGGTGTGCGCCGGTGGTCAGAGGCTGGGCGCACCGGTGGTGAGCCGGCTCGGCGCGCCGAACCACTGGTGGGCGGCCCGCTCGAACGCGTGGCGGTCCGGGGTGTGCGCGGCGTCCCAGGCGACGACGCCGTCGGGGCGGATGAGCAGGGCGGTGAAGCCGAGGTTGTTGCGTACCGGGCCGGCCGCGTACGCGATGCGGCCCGCCCACCTCTGTGCCGTACCGTCCAGCGCCCGGCCCTCCGTGAAGTCGAGCGCCACACCCCGGCCGTTGTGCAGCAGGTCGCCGAGACGGGTGCCGTCCTCGAAGCGGAAGTCCGGGGCGCTGCGGCCGACGAGCGTGGAGCCGTCGCCCAGGTCGTAGTGAGCGAACAGGCCCGATGTCTGCCGGTACACCTGCGTGGTCCCGTCCGTGGTCCGCATCAGGTCGTGGACCAGCTTGCGCAGGGCGGGCGCGTTCGGGCCCGGATTCATGGTCGCCACCTGGGCGCGGGACCAGTCGAGGACGGCGGCGCCGACGGGGTGACGCTCGGTGGTGTACGTGTCGAGCAGGCCGTCCGGCGCGGTGGCGCGAACGGTGGCGGCGAGCTTCCAGCCGAGGTTCATGGCATCGCCCACGCCGAGGTTGAGCCCCTGCCCGCCGAGCGGCGAGTGGATGTGCGCCGCGTCGCCGGCGAGCAGGACACGGCCCATGCGGTACGTCGTCGCCTGCATGGCGCGGTCCGTGAAACTGGAGGCGAGGCGCACCTCGTCCAGCGTGACGTCGACACCGGAGACACGGCGCAGTACCGCCTGCAGGTGCTCGCGGGTCAGCGGCTGGGAGCGGTCGAAGGTGCCGCCGTCGAAGTCCATCAGGCCCAGGTGTCCCGGGAAGGGGGTGCGCAGGTACATGCCGCTGTCGGTCAGGTGGAAGCCGATGGGCAGCTGATCGGGGTCGGCGAGGACGACCTCGGCGACGTAGCCGGTGAACAAGGGCTCGGTGCCCTCGAACGCGAAGCCGGCCAGCCGGCGTACCGCGCTGCGGCCGCCGTCGCAGCCCACCAGCCACCGCGAGCGGTACTGCCGGCCGCCCGCGGTGATGACGGTGCCTTCGTCGTCCTGGCTCACCGCCGTGACCGGAGCATCCCGGACGATCTCCACGCCGAGTGCGGAGGCCCGCTCGGTCAGCACCGAGGTGACGGCGTCCAGACTCGTCATGAATCCCTCCATCGCCGGGCTGGGTAACCGGTAGGGGAGAGCGGCCGTATCGACATCGGCGGCGTTGAGTGTCATGCCCGCGAAATGGCTCAGCGCACGCGGACCCGGGGCCTCGACGGCTTCGGGGTCCGCACCGACCTCCTGTGCTTCGGCGCCGGAGGCCTGCATCGTCGCCTCCAGCAGCCCGCGACGGTAAAACGTTTCGGCGGATCCGGCGTTGAGGCCCCGCAAACCGAGCGGCAGGGCCTTCAGGGGCGGGCGCGGATCCCGGTCCCGCTCCAGTACGAGGACGGAGCAGCCGGACAGTGCCAGCTCGCAGGCCACGAACAGACCGACCGGGCCCGCGCCCGCGACGACGACGTCGTGCATGGAGATTTCCCTTCTCGGAACCACCGCGAACCGCGGCTCGGGCCTGCCGGACCGGTGTCGCGGATCAGCGCAGGCGGGACAGGCCGTCGAGGATGACGGCGATGCCGGTGAGGAACTGCTCGCGGTCGTCGTGGTCCTTGATCTGGTCGACGATGGCGTGCATGAACGGGTACTGGGCTGGTGCGAGTTCCCGCCATGCGGCCGAGGTGGCTTCGAAGAACTCCCCGCGGTCCGCCACCGGGTCGATCCCCGAAGTGTCCCCCTCGATACGGGCGTTCTGGCTGACCGCCCCGAGGATGTAGTGCACCAGCGCCGAGGCCGCGTCGAACCAGCGCTCCCGCGGTACGCCCAGCGCGCCCATCTGCTGCCCGATCCGCTCGAAGATGCCGACCGTCACCGGGCCGACCGGGTTGCGGACGATCTGCAGCGTCAGCCGGGTGGCGAGCCACCGGTGGTCGGTGATCGCGTCGAACAGGGCCAGAGCGACGGTCCTGACCTCACCGGACGGCGAGGGCGCGTCGGGCGGGGGCGTCGCGGCGAGGGCCGCCGTCACCACCGTCTCCGTCGCCGCGTCCAGGAGGTCGTCCCGCTTTCCCACGTGATACGCGATCGCGCCGGAGCCGGTGGACAGGCGCTCGCTGAGCGCCCGCACGGTCAGCGCCCCTTCGCCGCCCGTGTCCAGGATGTCGACCGCGGCGTCGAGGATCTGCTCCCGGGAGAGCACTTGATTACGCCGCTGAGGTCGGCGGGCCGGCTGCGTCATGCCTCCATGGTGACATGATTTGGTGCGGTGTGCCAAATTGGTACGCCGCACCAAACCTGCTCGGGCCCGGCTCGGCCCATGCGGCAACGCCGGCCGCCTGCCACGCCGAGCGCTGTGGGGCTCACGCCCGCGAGGGTGCCAACCACCGTTCCGCGCGGCCTCGCTTGTCCGTGTCCCCGGAGCGGCGGGCGAGCGCCAGCAGCCTGGCGCGCAGTGGCTCGGGGAGGCCGGCGACGTCGCGCTTCTGATCGGGGCGGGTCTTCCAGCCGACCAGATGCCGCACGGCCCCGGAGTCGTGCCGCTCCCCGGCGCGCGGGTCGGCCAGCGCGGCGAGCAGGTCGGCGATGGCCACGCTGCCGAGCAGTTCGCCGGGCACACCCTCATGGACGGGGTATCCGGAGCAGCGTCCGCTGCCGGAGCCGTACCAGTCGAGCAGGGCCAGCACCCGCTGCACCGGGTCGGGGAACGCCGACCGCAGGCGGTCCGTCAGTTCCGAGAGCAGTTCGGGGGAGGGCCTGCCGCCGGTGCGGGAGAGGGCGAGGATCCGGTCGGCGCTCTCTTCGAGACCGGCGGGCATGGCGGCGAGCCAGCCGCGCTCCTCTTCGGATCGTTCCGCCGCCCGCTGCCGATCGGCTTCGAACTCGCGCAGAGGCCCGGTCATGCCGTGCCCGGCCAGCCAGTCCAGAAGCAGGCGGCCGTCGCGGAGGACGGCGTCGCCGTCCCACTGTTCCCACCTCAACGTCTCCCCGTGGTGCAGGAAGACGACTGCGAGCCGCTCACCCCGCCGGTCGAGCATCTCGAAGCGGACATCTCCGCCGCACATGCAGTCGAAGCCGGGCAGCGATTCCACCGCCACGGCCGCCCTGAACGCGGCCCACTCCGCCGGATCGGCGAAGTCCACCCGGATCTCGCCGTCCGCCTCGGACCCGTGCACCGGGCCCGCCCGGACCGCGTACGCCCGGTGCAGCACGCCGTCCAGCGCAGTTGTCCCATTCATCAGCCGCTCCCCACAGGCCGTGGACCGCCGGTCCGCGGCCCACCGGATTCCACCGCAGCTCGGGCGGCCAGGCAACCGGGTTCGGCGAGGCCGGTGTTGTCAGTGCCCGGTGCTAGCTTCGTGACCATGGCAAACCGTTCCTATCTCTACTCCGCGGACTCGCTGCCCAACGATGCGGAGCTGCCCAAGAAGATCCGATGCATATCGGAGCACAACTGGGACATCCCGCTCGCGCACAAGCTGCTGGCGGGGCGCGGCACGACGATCGTCCCGTCCATGATCTGGAATCCTCCGATCGGTATCGGCGCGAACTATGCCGACGGGGCGTCCCTGCTTCACGACCTCCTGCTCGCGGTCGGCAAGGGCCTGGAGGACGACGCGGAGTTCGCCGAATGCGTGGCCAGGACCTCCGCCCACCTGGAGAAGCAGCGGGCGCGGTACGTCGTTCTGGAGACGGGGGAGATCGTCTCGATGACGGGTGACGACCCGGCAGAAAGTGTGCGGCTTCTGGTGTCCGAGGACATCCCCGACGCCGTCGCCAACGCCGAGGCGGCTGTCGCCGGACGGAACGACGACTGGCTGGCCTCGGTCCGCGCCGACTGGCAGAAGCACTTCGCGTCCTTCTACAGCGACGCGCTCTACTTCTCCTTCCCCGGCTGACGCAGTCCCGAGTCGGCGAAACGGCGTGCCCCGGGGCCGGGACACGCCGCCTCGCCGGTGCGGGCTGCTCCCGAGGGCTCAGCCGCGCGCCAGGCGCAGCGTCACCAGCTCGAAGGGACGCAGCGACAACCGCACGCCGTCGCCGTCGCTCTCCGGGACCGGCGCCTCGGCCAGCGGGCGCTCCAGCAGGTCCGTCGCCACGACGCCGACGGCCCGGAAGCCGGTCGCCAGGGTCACCTTCGCCCGGCCGCCCGTGGACTCGTAGAGCCGTACGACGAGATCGCCGCTCCCGTCGTCCGCCAGCTTGACCGCGCTGATCACGACCGCGTCGTTGTCCACGCCCACCAGCGGTTCGACCTCGCGCTCACCGGTGAGCCGGCGCTCCGGCAGGTTCACGCGGAAGCCCTCGCGGACCGCGTCGCCGATCGCCGCGCCGGGCGCGAGGGCGTGACGGAAGCGGTGCACGCCCTGGTCGGTCTCCGGGTCGGGGAAGCGCGGGGCGCGCAGCAGCGAGACCCGGACGGTGGTGGTCGTCCCCGCGTCCGCGTCCCGGACGGTGCGCGTCACATCGTGACCGTACGTCGAGTCGTTGACGAGAGCGACGCCCCAGCCCGGCTCCTCCAGGTGGACGAAGCGGTGGTTGCACGCCTCGAACTTGGCCGCCTCCCAGCTGGTGTTGGTGTGCGTCGGCCGGTAGAAGTGCCCGAACTGCGTCTCGGAGGCGTACCGCTCGGCGTGCACGTCCAGCGGGAACGCGGCCTTGAGGAACTTCTCCGTCTCGTGCCAGTCGACCTCGGTGTCGATGTCGAGGCGCTTGGCGTCCGGCTCCAGCGTGAGGACCTGGGTCACCTTCGAGTCGCCGAAGCTGCGGACGATCCGCACGCCGTCCGTCACCGGGGTCAGTTCGTCCAGGCCGGTCAGGTCGGTGACGGTGTTGCGGTAGAACGCGTCGACGTCCCACGCGTCCCACATGTTCGGGAAGTCGGGGTGGATCTGGAGCAGGTTCGCGGCGGCGCCCGGCGCCACGGTCTCGCGGTCCGCGGCGATGTCGTACGCGGAGACGACCAGGCCGCGGCCGTCGATCTCCACCCGGAGCAGGCCGTTGTCGAGCACATGGCCGCCGCCCTCGCGCGGGGTGGACCGGGTGGTCCCGGGCGTCGGCGCGGTGGCCGCCGCTCCGGCGGGGACGCCGCCGCGGGTGTGCGGCGCGGCGTTGAACACGAGGGCCAGGCCGCCGGCCGGGTCACCGGCGAGAGCGCGCTGCGCGGCGTCGATGATGCCGGTCAGCTCCTCGGCGAGGGCCGCGTACGTCTTCTCGGCCTCACGGTGCACCCAGGCGATCGACGAGCCGGGCAGGATGTCGTGGAACTGGTGCAGCAGCACCGTCTTCCAGATCCGGTCCAACTGCTCGTACGGGTAGGCGAAGCCGGTCCGTACGGCGGCGGTGGTGGCCCACAGCTCGGCCTCGCGGAGCAGGTGCTCGCTGCGGCGGTTGCCCTGCTTGGTCTTCGCCTGGCTGGTGAGCGTCGCGCGGTGCAGCTCCAGGTAGAGCTCGCCGACCCAGACCGGAGGGTTGGTGTACTCGGCCTCGGCCTTGGTGAAGAAGTCCGCGGGGGTCTCCCACGTCACCGTCGCCGAGCCCTCCAGGCTCCGCAGCCGGGCCGCCTTGGCGATCATCTCGCGGGTGGTGCCACCGCCTCCGTCGCCCCAGCCGGTCGGCGCCAGCGAGTGCTGGGCGACGCCCTTGTCCTTGAAGTTCGTCGCCGCGTGGGCGATCTCGCTGCCCTTCATCGAGCAGTTGTACGTGTCGACGGGCGGGAAGTGCGTGAAGATCCGGGTGCCGTCGATGCCCTCCCAGTTGAAGGTGTGGTGCGGGAACTTGTTGGTCTGGCTCCAGGAGATCTTCTGCGTGAGCAGCCACTTGGAGCCCGCCGCCTTGATGATCTGGGGCAGCCCGGCTGCGAATCCGAAGGTGTCGGGCAGCCACGCCTCGTCGTTCTCGATGCCGAACTCGTCGAGGAAGAACCGCTTGCCGTGCACGAACTGGCGGGCCATGGCCTCGGAGCCCGGCATGTTCGTGTCGGACTCGACCCACATGCCGCCGGACGGCACGAACCGGCCCTCCGCGACGGCTGCCTTGACCTTCGCGTAGACCTCGGGGCGGTGCTCCTTGATCCACGCGAACTGCTGGGCCTGCGACATCGCGAAGACGAAGTCCGGCTCGTCCTCCAGGAGGGCGGTCATGTTGGACGTCGTACGGGCCACCTTGCGGACCGTCTCGCGCAGCGGCCACAGCCAGGCGGAGTCGATGTGGGCGTGGCCGACCGCGCTGATGCGGTGGGCGGAGGGCGCGGCGGGCGTCGCGAGGACCCCGGCCAGCTCCGCGCGGGCCGCGGCGGCCGTCCCGCCGACGTCCTGGAGGTCGACCGCGTCCAGCGCGCGGCCGACGGCGCGCAGGACGTCCCAGCGGCGGGCGCCCTCCACGGGCAGCTCCTGCATCAGCTCGCCCAGCACCTCCAGGTCCTGGACCAGGTTCCAGACGTCCTCGTCGAAGACGGCGAGGTCCATCCGGGCCAGTGTGTACTGCGGCTCGCTGCCGGCGGTCTCCTTGTCACCCAGCTGGGTCGGCAGGAAGGGGTGGTAGTCGAGGATCACCGGGTTGGACGCCGCCTCGATGTGCAGCAGCACCTCCTCGCCGCCCGCCACCGGGGCGCCCACCCGCACCCACTGGTTGCGCGGGTTGAGGCCCTTCACCGGGGTGCCGTCGGGACGGTAGACGAGGCCCTCGCACTGGAAGCCCGGCATGTTCTCGTCGAAGCCGAGGTCGAGCAGCGCCTCCACGGTCCGGCCCGCCCACGCGGCCGGCACCGTGCCGGAGACCTTGAACCAGGACGTGCCCCACGGAGCGCCCCAGCGGTCGCCGACCGCGATCGGCTCGGTGGGCCCGGCCAGGCCCTCGGCGACGGGGACGGGCTCGCCCGGCGCGTTCCACACGGCGACGTCCAGGGGGACGGACTCCGGGTAGACGGCGGGGCGGATGCGCTCGTCCAGGACGCGCTTGAGACGGGCTTCGACCAGGCTGCGGTCGTCGTGCATGAGGGGGACTCCGTTGTGAGTGGTGGGTCGGGTGGGGGGTGGTTACCAGCGGTGCGCGGTGGAGGCGGCGCCGGAGGTCGTGTACAGCTCGCCCACGGCCCTGACCTGGAAACGAGCGGTGTTCTCGCCCGGTTCCCGGCGCAGGCCGGGCACGAAGAACGCGGTGGAGGCGGTGGCGCCCAGGAAGTGCCGGGAGCCGTCGGGCAGCACGCGGTGCAGCTCGTAGTGGCGCGGTGCGCCGGGCGCCCGGTGCCAGCGCAGCCGCAGGTCCGTGCCGTCGGTGCCCCGGGACGCCCCGGTGACACGCAGCCCCGTCGGAGCCGCGGTGGTCTCGGCCCGGTCCCGTACGGCCAGGGCACCGAGCCGCCAGCGCACCGGACCGGCCGCGGTGAGGCGCACCCCGAGCGCGTGGACCGTCCCGGCCTTACCGGAGAGGGAGTTCAGCCGCAGCGTGGAGGTGGTCCAGCCGGTGCCGCCCGCCCGCAGTTCGCCCGCCGGTACGTAGGTGTACGCGACCGGGTCGCCCGGCCGGTCCGGCTCGTGCAGGGCGACGGCCAGCTCGACGGTGACCGGGCCGGAGCCCGTGTCGGTGCGGTGGGTCAGTTCCACGACCGTACGCCGGGACAGCGGCAGCCGGGTGCGGTGGAGTTCGACAGTGACGGGGGCGTCCAGGTCCCCGGCGGCCAGGAGGCTGCTGCCCCCGCGCCAGGCGTCCGCGAAGTCGAAGCCCACGGACGGGCGCCGGCCCTCGGTGCGGACGACCCAGCGGCGGCCCGGCAGCCGGTCCTGGACCCCGAGGTGGTTCCACTCCGCGTCCGAGGCGACCCGGCCGTTCTCGTACCAGCGCAGGCCGTGGCCGGTGTTGAAGGTGGTGGCGAAGGGCAGCCGGTCCACGGTCGAGCGGTCGGCCACCGCCGTGGCGGGTGCGCGCCAGGGGCCGGTATGGTCCGGGCGGGCCGGGTCCAGGGACTGCCCGGTCCAGAACCGCTGGTCGGCGGCGTGGAACTGAGCGGGGGTCCGGTCCTCCGGAAGATGGTTACGGGTCCACTCCGGCCGGTAGAAGCCGTACCCGACCGTGTGCGGGCGGTCGGCCGGAATGATCGCGTCCCAGTCGACGGAGGCGTTCCAGCCCGTGGACTCGACATCGACGCCCGCCCACAGGTCGTAGCGGCTGCGCCCGACGGACTCGGCGTGCTCGGCGGAGGCGGCGAGCGTCCCGGGCGTCCAGCGGAAGTCGACGAGCATCGAGTCCGCCTCCTCGAACAGCGCGGTGTTCTCGGCGTTGAGCGCGCCCTGCCAGCCGACCTCGCCGCGGACGGTCATCGCGTCGTACCAGGTGATGCGCAGCCCCGCCGCGTCGCTGCGGGCCCGCAGGTCGGTGACGAAGGCGAGCATCTCGGCGCCCAGTGCGGCGTCACCGCCCTCGGTCTCGGCGTTGAGGAACCAGCCGTCGAAGCCGTGCGCGACGGCCGCCTCCACCAGCTTTGCGGCCAGCGGGAAGCGCCCGGCCGTATCGCGCTGCACGAGGTCGCGGGTCCACCGCAGGTCGCCGCCGTGGTGCACGGGCGGCAGGAACACGGTGCCGAGGACGGGCACGCCGTGCCGGTGGGCCGCGTCCACGACCGGGGCGTTCGGCGCCAGGATCAGGCCCTCGCCGGCCGAACCGCCCCAGAAGACCAGCTCGTCGATGTAGGCCCAGTGGTTCAGGGCGTAATAGTCGGCGGTGGCCGAGCCCTGGGACGGGTTGCCCGCGGTGTTGCCGAAGGCCACCAGGGAGGTGATCCGCGCCTGGCCGGATCGGGCCGTCGTGTTGGCCGGGACCGGGGTGAAGCGGTCGGCGAGCGGCACGGACGCGGTGTTGAACGGCAGGTCCGGGTCGGTCTCCGGGCGCCATGCCTTCAGGCTGCGCCAGGTGATGCCGTCGCCGGAGGCGCCGGCGGGCAGCGAGTCGGGGAACCAGTACGAGGCGCAGGGCCGAGGGGCGCCAGGGGCGGCGTGGGCGGTCGTGGTGAGGCCGGGGGTCAGCAGGGCGGCGGCGGTTCCGGCTCCGGCGAGGACCACGGTGCGGCGACCGGGGCCGGAGGAGGGGCGCTGGGGCTGGGTCATGGTGTGCTCCGTATCGTGCGCGGTTCGATTCCGGTGCGGTGCGGGGTGGTGCGAGGTCAGCGGACCTCTTCGGGAGTGACGACCTTCGTGATGCCCCGGGCGGCCAGGTGGCCCGGGTCGCAGGCCTTGCTCGCGAGGACGGTGGTGGGGCGGACGCCGTCTGCGGTGAGCCGGGCGAACGCCTCGAAGACCGCGCCGCCCGGGGCGCAGACGGAACGGCGGGGCGCCGTCTCGTCGTCTCCCGTGTCGACAACGAGGGCCGTGGTCCGGGGGGCGGGCCGGTGCGTACGGGCACGCTGCTCCTCGACGATCCGGGCGATGGCCCGGCCCGCCGGCTTGACCTGGCGGTCGTTGGTCAGCAGCCCGAGGCTGTACTCCAGCTCCGGGAAGTCGGCCAGCGAGCGCGACACGTCGTGGGAGCACCACCAGGTGACGCCCCACACGTCCTCGCAGTCCAGGGCGTTGGCCACGGTCGCCTCGGTGAACGCGGCGGCGTGTTCGGCGGGGATCAGCGGGGCGGGCGCGCCGACCTCCTGGAGCCAGACCGGCCGGTGCGGGTCGAGCGCCCAGGCCTTGGAGAGTTCGATGAGGTAGGCGGCGTGGTGCTCGGTGGCGGTGCCGGTCCGGCCGTGGCGCTGGGCGGTGCCGTTGAAGACCCAGGAGTGCACGGCGGTGACGGCGCCCTGGCGTGCGGCCTGCGCCGGGGTGAAGGCATGGTCGTCCTGGTACCAGGCGGCGTCGTACTCCGCGTGCAGGTGGAGCTTCCCGGGCGCCCCCTCCTCGCAGGCCTCCAGCATCCGCGTCAGCCAGGCCCCCGCCTGCTCGGGCGTGATGCGGTCCGGGTCGGGGTGCGGGTCGCCGGAGAACTGGTTGATCTCGTTCCCGAGGGTTATCCCGATGAAGTGCGGCCGGTCGGCGAGGGCGGCGGCCAGGGTGCGCAGGTAGTCGGCCTGCCCGGAGAGGACGTCCGGGTCGGTGAAGAGGTTGCGGCGGTGCCACGTACCCGTCCAGGCGGGCAGGAAGTCGAAGCTCGACAGGTGGCCCTGGAGCCCGTCCACGTTGACGTCGAGGCCGCGTTCGGCGGCGGCGTCGGCGAGCTGGACGAGCTGCTCGACGGCGCGCGGGCGGATCAGGGTGCGGTTGGGCTGGAAGAGCGGCCAGAGCGGGAAGACCCGGATGTGGTCGAGCCCGAGGCCGGCGATCGAGTCCAGGTCGGCGCGCACGGCGTCGAGGTCGAAGTCCAGCCAGTGGTGGAACCAGCCCTGGCTGGGCGTGTAGTTGGCGCCGAAACGCACGGGGGAGGTGCTCATACGGAACAGGAGTCCTGGTTCTAGTGGTGCGAGGGGGCGGCCGGGTCAGCCCTTGACGGCGCCTTCGCCGACGCCCCGGAAGAAGAAGCGCTGGAGCCCGGCGAAGAGGATGATGAGCGGGAGCACGGCGATGATCGTGCCCGCCGCGACGAGCCGTTCGTCGTTGGCGAAGGTGCCGTGCAGGTAGTTCAGGCCGATGGTCAGGGTGAAGTTCTCCGGATCGCTGAGGACGATCAGCGGCCACAGGAAGTCGTCCCACGAGCCCATGAAGGCGAAGATCGCGACGACGGCGAGGGTGCCCTTGACGGAGGGCAGCGCGATCCGCAGGAAGCGCTGCCAGACGTTGGCCCCGTCCACGAACGCCGCCTCCTCGATCTCCACGGGGAGGTTCAGGAACGCGTTGCGCATCAGCAGCACGTTCATCGCGCCGACCGACCCCGGCAGCAGCACACCGAGCAGGGTGTTGTTCAGCCCCAGGTCCCGCATGGTGGTGAACTGGGCGATGATGATGCCCTCCACGGGGACGAGCATGGCGAGGATGAACGCCAGCGTCGCGGCCCTGCGCCCCCGGTAACGGAGCCTCGCCAGGGCGTACCCGGCGAGCGCCGAGCCGACGCAGTTGGTGACCACGTTGGCGGAGGCCACCTTGAGGGAGTTCAGCGCGTAGTCCCAGACCGGGATCGTGTCGGCGACCCGGCTGTAGTTGTCCAGCGTCGGATCGCTGGGGAAGAACTTCGGCGGGGAGCTGAAGATGTCCTCGTCCGGGCCCTTCAGCGAGGTCGACAGCTGCCACAGGAACGGCCCGACGGTCAGCGCGAGGACCGCCAGCAGCAGCACGTACCGCAGCACGAGTTGCCAGAGGGCGACGCGTCGGCCCTCGGCGTCGGTGGTCTTCAGGAAGCTCACGCGTCCTCCTTGCGGTCGGCGCGCAGCACCAGGAGCATCAGGCCGACGGTGACGACGAAGATGACGACCGAGATGGCGGAGGCGTAACCGACCCGCCCGCTCAGCCCGGTGCCGACCCGCTGGACGAGCATCACCAGCGTGGTGTCCTCGCCGGCCGGTCCGCCGGACGGACCGGCCATCAGATAGACCTCGGAGAACACCTTGAAGGCGGAGACCGAGGAGAGGGCCGCGACCAGCACCATCGTGGAGCGGATGGCGGGCACGGTGACCGTGAAGAAGCGGCGTACGACTCCGGCACCGTCCACGGAAGCGGCCTCGTGCAGCTCCCTCGGTACGTTCGCGAGGGCGGCCAGGTAGATGATCATGTAGTAGCCGAGGCCCTTCCAGACCGTGACCGTCATCGCGCTGCCCAGCAGCAGCCACTGGTCGCTCAGGAAGCCGACCTTGCCGATGCCGACGGCCTCCAGGACCGCGTTGACCAGCCCGCGGTCGTCCAGCATCCACACCCAGATCAGGCCGACGACCACGATGGACGCGACGACGGGGGTGTAGAAGGCCGACCGGAAGAAGGTGATGCCGGGGATGTGCCGCTGGACGAGCATCGCCAGCAGCAGCGGCAGGATGACGAGCGCGGGGACGACGCCGACGACGTACAGCACGCTGTTGCGCAGGCCGGTCCAGAACATCTCGTCGTGCAGCAGCTCCCGGAAGTTCGCCACGCCGACGTACGAGCCGGGGACCAGCGTGCGCCGGTCGGTGAAGGAGTTCACCAGCGTGCTGAAGAACGGGTAGAGGCTGAAGGCGCCGACCACGATCAGACCGGGCGCGGCGAACAGCCAGGGACTGAGGGGGAGGTGACGGCGGATCCGGCCTGCGCAACAGCGTGCTGTACGTGCTCCGGGCCGCCGCGACGGCGGGGGCGGGGGTGGCGGGGGAGTTCACGAGGGGCTCAGCTCTGCTGCAACAGCCGGTCACAGGCCTTGACAGCGTTGTCAAGAGCTTCCTTCGGGCTCTGCTTTCCCTGGAGCGCCTTGGCGATCTGGTTGCGCAGCTCGGTCTTCATCTGCTCGCTGAACAGCACCGGGGTGTAGTTGACGGCCGTCTTCAGGGACTTCGCCGCGGCGACCCGGACCCGGGTCACGTCCGTGCCGTCCTCCTTGGTGAAGTAAGGGTCGTCGAGCGAGCCGGCGGTGCTCGGGAAGATGGCGACCTGCTTGGCGAACTCCATCTGCCGGGTCGCGTCGGTCACGTAGTGGGCGAAGGCCACGGCGGCGGGCTTGCGCTTGGTCTGCGCGTTCACCATGACGCCCATGACGTACATGTTGGCCTTGCCGGTGTTGCTGACCTGGTCGGTGATCCCGATGTTCTTGTAGAGGCTCGGGGCCTGCTTCTTGAAGTTGGCCAGGTCCAGCGCGCTGCCCGGGTTCATCGCCACGGACTCGGTGAGGAACTTGTGGCCGGAGGACTCCGGGGTCGCGGTCAGCGCCTGCGAGTCGAGTGCCTTGGCGTCGTACAGCTTCTTGTAGTGGGTGAGGAGTTCGACGCCCTTCGCGTCGTTGAAGGCGAAGCCCGTGCCCTCCTTGTTCATCAGCTGTCCGCCATAGCGGCCGAAGTCCTCGATGGTCGGTACGTTCGCGAGGGTGGCGACCTTGCCGTGGCTCTTCTCCGCCAGCTCCAGACCGTCCGCGAAGACCTCGTCGTAGGTGGCCGGCGGTTTCTGCGGGTCGAGTCCGGCGTCCTTGAACAGGCGCTTGTTGTAGAACATCGGGCCGGTGTTGAGGTACCAGGGGAACGCGTACGTGCCCTGCGTGCCGGGTATCTGGTGGCTCTTCCAGGCGCCGTCCAGGTACTCCTTGCGGTACTTCGACGCCGCCTTGTCGAGGTCGAGCGCGATGCCGGCCTTGGCCAGCGGGGCCACCAGGTCGGGGGAGACGTTGACGACGTCGGGCAGGGTGCCGCCGGCCGCGTCCGCGCTGATCTTGTCCGCGTAGCCCTCGCCGGGGCGGTCGACCCACTTGACCTCGGTGCCCGGGTACTTCTTCTCGAAGTCCGCGATCACGCCGTTGAAGTAGTCCTTGAAGTTCGCCTGGAGGTTCCAGGTCTGGAAGGTGATCTTCCCCTCGACCTTGCCCGAGGCGTCGGACGAGTCCGAGCCGGTTCCGCCGCCGCATGCGCTCAGCGGCAGGACGGTGGCGAGGACGGCGGCAGTGGCGACTGCTCTGCGGGAGATGCGCACGGTGAACGGCTCCTTTGCTCGGACCAGGCGGGCGGACGGCGGCCCTGGTCCCTGACCCGGCGGGCCGCGTTCGCCCGACAGACCCTGCAATGCACCCGGGCGCAAAGTCAATACATTCACCGGAAGATAATTTTCAGCCCGCCAATCAGTGCAGGTCAAAGCCTTGTAAGCCTCTATTGACACGCGCTTACTAATGCGCTTTAGATGGGTTCAGCTCAAGCGCTTTAGTTGTCCCGGCCTCCTCGCTCGACCAGAGAGTCGGGGAAGCTCTACGATGCCCCCGGGGGCGAGTGGAACCGACGGTCCGTCAGCACCCCATGCGACGCAGGAAGTGAGGCACGGGTGGCACCCAAGCGGCCGACCATGAAGGACATCGCCCAGCGGGCCGGTGTCTCGGAGAGCGCCGTCTCCTTCGCGCTCAACGACCGTCCGGGCGTCTCCGAGGTCACCCGCGCCCGGGTGCGGCGCGTCGCGGAACAGCTGGGCTGGCGCCCGAGCACGGCCGCCCGCGCCCTGTCCGGCGAGGGCTCGGCCACCGTGGGCCTCGTCGTGGCGCGCCCGGCGGCCAACCTCGGCGTGGACTCCTTCTTCCTCCAGCTGATCTCCGGCATCCAGGAAGTGCTGTCGGAGCGTCAGCTCGGCCTGCTCTTCCAGGTGGTGGACGACGCGGTGGCAGAGTGCGGGGTCTATCGCCGCTGGTGGGCCGAACACCGCGTCGACGGCGTGCTCGTCGTGGACCCGCGCACCGACGACCCCCGCGTGGCGCTCCTCGACGAACTCGGCCTGCCCGGCGTCGTCATCGGCGCTCTCCCCGGCACCGACACCGGCCCGCACCCCGGCCTCTCCCAGGTCCGCGCCGACGACGCGGGCGCGATGGCGGCCATCGTGGACCGGTTGTACGAGCTGGGTCACCGGCGCATCGTGCACATCGCCGGCCTGCCCTCACTCGCGCACACGGACCGCCGCATCCGTTCCCTGCGTCAGGAGGCCGACCGGCGCGGCCTGACCGGGGCGCACTCGGTGACCACGGACTACTCCGACACCGAGGGCGCCGCGGTCACCCGCCGGGTCCTGGAGCGGGACGACCCGCCGACCGCTCTGATCTACGACAACGACGTGATGGCGGCGGCCGGGGTGGCCGTGGCGTCCGGCCTGGATGTGCGGGTCCCGGGCGATGTGTCGGTGGTGTCCTGGGAGGACTCCGCACTGTGCAGGCTGACCGCTCCGTGGCTCACCGCGCTCTCCCGGGACCCGGTCGCCTTCGGCCGGCTCGCGGCGCGGGAGCTCACCACACTGCTCGACGGCGGGCAGGCCCGCACCGTGCGGATGCCGTTGCCCCGGCTCATCGAACGCGGCAGCACGGCGCCGGTGCACGAGGGCGCCGGGGCGCACTGACCCCGCCCCTCCACAGCCGGAAGCACGGCGAGGGGGAGGGGCCTACGAGTTGGACCAGGTGCGAGTGGACAGGACCAGCAGATAGCCGTCGGGGTCCCGCACCGTCACGCCCCAGGTGTCCCAGTACGGATTATGGGCGGGCACGCGCTTCCCGCCGTGCTGTTCGAGCCGCTCCACGAGGGCGTCGGGCACCGGTTCGCCGAGATAGACGACCAGCAGGTCCTCGGCGGTCGGCCGCGGCTCCAGGGCAGCGGCGGGGTCGTGCACGAGTTCCAGGTGCCAGCCGGCGTCGGGCCAGCCGACCATGAGAAGCGAACTCCGGCCGGGCGTCCCGTCCGCCGCATGCTGATACAGGACGTCGAGGCCGAGGCCGGAGACCCAGAACCGTTCGGCCACGGCCAGGTCGCGCGAGGGCCGGGCGATGCGGATGTGAGCTGCGGAGTGAGCCGGCATGGTTCCACCTCATGATCGGTGCGGGCCCGGCGCGCTTCAGCGGCCGTGTCCGTGGGCGCGGATGGCAGCGAGCCTAGCGATCATGGACCCGTGTGCCATCGGTCGTTGGTCCTGGTCCCGGCCGGCTGCCGGGACCGCCCGGACATCCCGTGTTCACCGTGGGCTCTGCGCCGTGACCTCCACGGAGAAGTCGTTGTCGAGGGTGTAGTACGGGCGCACGGACATTTCGCCGAGCAGTGTTGCCGGGTAGACGAAGACGGCCTTCCGGTCCGCGATGTCGTCCAGCAGGCGGGCGACCCGGACCCGCCGCGCTCCGGCGGCGGGCCGGACGTGGACGTTCCAGATCACCGGCGCTTCCCCGACCGCCGGCCCCTCGCCTTCCGCCAGGAGATCCGTGTAGCCGACGGTGAACGAGAAGTCCTGCTCCCCTTCCGCCCGGAGCGGGAACTCCCGCACGGCGGAGCCCTGCCCGCGCCTGTGCAGCGACGCCACCGCGCCTTCCGCGGGCCGGGCGCCGAACAAGCGCCCCGTCACGGTCATCGAGTCACCCTCGACGGTGATCCGGCCGGCCTCCGCGTGCGCGGTGCGCCGCCAGGCCCGAACGGCGAGCCGGCCGTCCTTGGTGGCATACGGGACCCGGACCGCGAGGGGCGTGGCCCGACGATCGCCGCCCCGACCGGTCGCCAGCGTGCGCAGATCACGCAGGCCCGGCAGCAACGGCACACGGTCCTCGCCCGGAACACCCACGACGTAGGCGTCCCAGCGGCCCTCCTCAAGCGCCGGCGCCGCCTCCAGTACCGCCTGCCACTGGTCCGGCCCGGCGGGCTCCAGATCGAGATGGCGGCCGGTCCGCTCCGGCTGCCCCTTCTTCGGACGCAGCTGAAGCAGTAACCGCGGCTGCGCCGAGGCCGGCAGCGCCGCGTGGACGCGTACGAGCAGACGCCCGTCCTCCTGGACCGTCACCGCACCCCGGGGCTGCTCCGCCGGCCCGTTCGTGCCGTCGCCCGTGCTGCCGCTCATCGTCGCGCCTTCCGTGCGGCCCTCACGACACTGCCGGCCGCGATGAGCATGGTGTCCCTGGCCGCGAAACCGCTGCTCGCCAGGGCGCGGCCGGTCCCGGCCGGTGCTCGGCCCTCACTCCGGGCGGCCAGCAGTTCCTCGAACAGCTGCTCCGCCCGGGCGACGACGGGGGCGGGGCCGTAGCGCCGGGAGTTCTCGAGGGCGGTGTGACCCATGCGCCGGCGCAGCTCGTCGTCGCCCACGAGGTCCAGCAGGGCGCCTGCCAGTGCGTCCCGGTCCCCGACGGGAACCAGCCGGCCGTCCTCCCCGTCGGTGATGATCTCGCCGGGGCCGTACGCACAGTCCGTGCTCACGACGGGCAGCCCGCAGCGCATCGCTTCCACGATGGTCATGCCGAAGGGTTCGTAGTCGGAGGTCACCGCCCCGATCGATCCCTTGACCCACTCGGCTTCCATCGGAGTCACCGCGCCCATCAGGAAGACGTTGTTGTAGAGCCCGAGCCGGTCGATGAGCGCGCGCAGCCGCTCCCGCTCCTCGCCCCTGCCGTAGATGCGCAACTGCCAGTCGGGGTACGCGGCCGCGACCGCCGCGAAGGCTTCGATCAGCAGGTCGAACCGCTTCATGGTCGCCAGCCGCCCGGCGGCCACTACGATGCGCCCGCGGCCGTCCGCCGGCGCGAGGGCCGGGGCGGGAACGCTGTTGGGCAGCGCCTGCACCCGTACGCCCGGCAGTCGCATCTTGCGCCGGTAGACGGCGGTGTCGGCCTCCGTGACCGGGGTGATCGCGTCCAGCCGCGGATAGGCCCGGCGGAGCGCCTTGCGTAACCGGGGCGAGTGGTGGTCGAGCGTGAGGTGCTCCTGCCCGACCCGCACCGTCCGGGCCGACGCGTGCAGAGCCAGGTGGACGTTGAGCCCCGGGCGGGTCCCCACGACGACATCGCTGTCGAGCGACGCCAGCGCTCGGCCGATGCGCTCATCGGTCAGCGCGCTGTACTCCGCGTAGCGATACTCGGCCGAGGGAAAGATCTTCGCCGGCGTCAGGTGGCGCGGGTCGTCCTTCTCGTGCCGCAGATCCACCAGGGGCCGCAGCCGCACCCGTGGATCGAGCGCGAGACTCGGCCGCTCCCGGTTCCGGAGCGCGGAGATGATCTCCACATCGTGCCGATCGGCCAGCGCTCGGGCCAAGTTGAAGGTGGTGGTGATCGTCCCTCCGATCGCGTACGCGTTGTGGATGAGGAATGAGATTCTCATGCAGTACAGGACCACCGGCATCTGCGGAAGGTTGCCCCGCGGAGCCTCGGCGGACCGGCCCTCGCCGCCGGCCTCCTCGACCGGCTACGCCTCCGCGTCGGCGTCCCAGAGCCCGCGGGTGCCCAGGGGGACGTCGGGAAGGTTCTGGCCGGACCTCTCGGTCTCGAAGAAGTCCAGCTCCCTGGGCCCCAGGTCCAGCGCCGCGCAGATCTCCTCATGGAGCATGACGAAGCCCATGAGCCTCTCCCGAGCCCAGGCGCCGGTTTCCTCCCTGGTCCTGTTGAAGGCGGACTCCTCCAGGTCGAACACGTCGTGTGCCCACTTCAGGGACCAGTCGAAGACGTAGTTCGCCGCCTCGGTGACACCCTCGTCGCCCAGATCGCTCAGCTTGTCGGTGGCCGCGCGGGCGAGGGACGCCGCTGTGCGGCACGACTCCAGATTCCCGGTGGGAAAGCCGTAGCTGGAGAGCGTGACCGCCATGACCAGCTCGGCAATGGACGTGTGCCATGTGGTCATGTCGCTCTGGAACAGCCGGTACGCCCGCAGGAGACCGGCTCGTGGAGAAGGGTCGTCGGGCGCCACGCGGTTGGGGTCCGAGAGGCGGAGCAGGTCCTTGTACCGCAACATGGCCTGCCGGTCGATGTCTCCGCGGTCGAAGCGGGTATGGCAGTTGGGGCACAGGACGATCATGTTGTGGAATTCGTGCTTCCTGACACGGTGCCAGGGCACGATGTGCGCGATCTCCAGAGGAGTCGCGCGGCACGTCGGTAGGGCGCACCGGTGGCCGGCCTCGACGAAGAGCTGACGGGCCAAGGGGCGGGGCACCTTGGTGCGGTTCGTGGCCATGAGGCAAGCGTAGGGGCGGCCACCGACAGCGCGGCCGAGCACGGTGAGTCCCACGACCTGGACTCCGGCGTCACCGACGCGGCGTCACGAGCGCGTCGGCTCCCGGCCCGTCCAGCTCCTCCAGTGCCGTCTGTCGCCCGGAGACGGCCAGCAGAAGGGAGAGCGCGGGTCCTCCGACTTCCGGACCGTTCCCCACGGACAGGTCGGCGTCCGTCGCCGTGAGCCGGACACGGGCTGTCAGCTCCTTGGCTCCGCCGAACGACGCGGGAGTACGGAGCTGCAGGCGCAGGGCGCGGGTGACAGCCTCCGGAGGGTAGGCGCGAGTGAGCCCCAACGGCCGGCGGATGTCCTCGCCGTGCACCACCTCCTCGACGAGCCGGCTGTCCAAGGGCGCCGGGGGCGTCGAGGTCCGCAACGCCACCTGGCGAAGCCTCCGCAACGTCTCCTGCGGCGAGTCACCCCGCTGCCGCTCCACCCCGCGTGCGTTCTGACGGTCGAAGTCGAACCGCTCCCTGACCAGGCCGACGATGAAACCGAGCCGTGTCGTCCGAGCGGTGTCGACCAGATGGCCGGCCACGTCATGCACGGTCCATCCCACACAGAG
This sequence comes from Streptomyces sp. col6, assembly GCF_008042035.1. GTDB lineage: Bacteria > Actinomycetota > Actinomycetes > Streptomycetales > Streptomycetaceae > Streptomyces. The sequence continues at coordinate 394 of NZ_RDBL01000007.1, read as the reverse complement.
CGACGGCTGCGCCCATTGCCCGTCATCGAGCCGCGCGAGGTCATCGATCAGCGCCGCACGCTCCGCGTGCACCATCGGCCAGACATCGTTGCTCATGGGAGTCTCCTTCACCCGCATCACGGCATCTGTCCTGTAGGACCCCTGGCACGGCTCGAACTCATCGCTCGGTGAGCGCGACCGTGCCACGGCGGGCGGCCTCGGAAGTCATTGCCGAGTCGATCCGGTCCGTGGAATGAGTACGACTACTCAGGCGACGGGTGGCAACTGGCCCGCAAGGTAACGACATGCGATCGAATCTTCTTACGAAGCCCCTGCTCACCGCCGCACTCGGCAGCGTCGTCGTCATGGCCGCCGCCGGTGCGCAGAGCGCCCAGGCCGCCCCCCGCCCCTCCTC
>NZ_RDBL01000069.1 GCF_008042035.1 Streptomyces sp. col6 | reverse complement strand
CTACATGACCGCCACACCCCGCATCTGGAAAGAACGCCCGCCGCGGCCCTCCTGGACGGAGCGGCAGGCCGGCTTCGAGAACCTGCGTGATCCGCTGCCGCAGGAGATGGCCTGTTCCATGGACGATCCCAAGGTCTTCGGGCCTGTCGTCTATGAGCTGTCGCTTGCGTCGGCCGTCTCGCGGGGGCTCCTGGCCCGGTACCAGATCGTGGTCGTAGAACTGAGGGACCCGGTCGTCACCCCGGCCAGGTTGTCGGGGCCGGAGAAGCGGGACGAGGACGTCCGCGGCGAACGCGGCCGCTTCGACGGTGCGGTGGTGGAAGGTGATCGTGGTCTGCAGCCGGTGCTCGGCCATGGTCTCCAGGAGCGCTGCCTGGAGCGCGCCCATGCGTTCGCCGGCGGGCTGGGGAGGGTCGCGAAGCGGCTCCATGCGGCGGACTCGGAGCGGTACCCCGAGCGGGTGTGGGCCAACTGGCTGTGCGGGGAGCACGAGCCCGACCACCGCCGCCAGGTCCTCGCCGACTTCGGCCGGCGCGCGGGACGGGCTGTGCTGTCCAACTGCCGGGTCCTGGGTGAAGGCGTCGACATCCGGGCCGTGGACTCCGTCGCCCTCCTCGACCCGAAGGGGTCGCCGGTCGACATCGTCCAGGCCATCGGACGGGCGCTGCGGCAAAAGCCCGGACAAGG
>NZ_RDBL01000068.1 GCF_008042035.1 Streptomyces sp. col6 | reverse complement strand
TCGCCCGGGTGACCGGCGACGTACGGGTGGCCTGCCTTCCCGCCGGCCCTCGCCGGCGAACCCGACATCCTCCTCGCCGACGAGCCGACCACCGCGCTCGACGCCACCGTCCAGGACCAGATCCTCACCCTGCTCGGCGACCTCAACCGCGAGACCGGCACCGCCCTCGTCCTCATCACGCACAACATGGGCGTCGTCGCCCGCGCCTGCGAACGGGTCCTCGTCATGTACGGCGGCACCGTCGTCGAGGACGGCCCCACCGCCGAGGTGCTCACCCGCCCCCGCCACCCGTACACCGCCGGGCTCCTGGCCGCCGTGCCGCGCCTCGCCACCCCGTCCGGCACCCGGCTCACCGGCWTCCCGGGCAGCCCGCCCGACCTCACGCTCCTCGGGGACGGCTGCGCCTTCGCCGACCGCTGCACCCTCGTCGAGGACCGCTGCCGCACCGCCACTCCGCCGCTCGCCCGGGTGACCGGCGACGTACGGGTGGCCTGCCTTCCCGCCGGCCCTCGCCGGCGAACCCGACATCCTCCTCGCCGACGAGCCGACCACCGCGCTCGACGCCACCGTCGACGAGCCGACCACCGCGCTCGACGCCACCGTCCAGGACCAGATCCTCACCCTGCTCGGCGACCTCAACCGCGAGACCGGCACCGCCCTCGTCCTCATCACGC
>NZ_RDBL01000067.1 GCF_008042035.1 Streptomyces sp. col6 | reverse complement strand
ACCAGGCAGTTGCTGGCTTTCTGGTGGGTATCGCGCTCCTCATGGCCGGAATGGTCGCTCAGCAGATCTGGATCAGCGTGGTGGGTTTCCTCGTCATGCTGGGCTGCGCGGTGCTCGCGGTCACGGGATGGCGCAAGGCGCCCAAGCCGGGCGAGCAGCAGGCGGTGCGCACCGGCGGTGCGGGTGAGCGCCGACAGTCCCGCCAGCGCCGGTCCGTGATGAACCGGATCGAACAGCGGTGGCAGCGCCGCCGTGACGAGCAGGGACAGTAGACACAGAGCACGTATGCGTGAGGGGCGGCCGCGATATTCGCGGCCGCCCCTCACGTATACGTGTCGTCCGGCGCCGGCGCGAGGGCGCGGTACGCCGTAGTGGCCCCGCAGACGGTCCGCGCGGTGGGCACGGCGCACGGCTCGGCCGCCCGCCCCGGCCCACGCGCGGGGGCCGGGGGCCCGCCCCTCAGCCCTCCTGGCGGGACGGGCGGCCGAGCCGTGCGCCGTGCCCACCGCGCGGACCGTCTGCGGGGCCACTACGGCGTACCGCGCCCTCGCGCCGGCGCCGGACGACACGTATACGTGAGGGGCGGCCGCGAATATCGCGGCCGCCCCTCACGCATACGTGCTCTGTGTCTACTGTTGTGTCTACTGT
>NZ_RDBL01000066.1 GCF_008042035.1 Streptomyces sp. col6 | reverse complement strand
GGACACAACTCAACACCGAGCAGCAGCGACGGCTGGAAGAGCTCGGGGTACGACCACGAGCCGCTGCACCAGCCCGTAAGAACGCAGGACGGGGCGCGGCAAAGACCCATAAGGGCACAGCACAGGCAACAGCACAGGGAACAGCACAGGCCCAGGCACAAGCAGCGCTCCCCACGCACGGAACAGCGCAGCCAGCAGCGCAGGCAACAGCGAAGGAAGCGGCGAAAGCTGAGAACGGGAAAGGCAGCGAAGCCTTCCAACGCGGCGTACAAGCCCTACAGCAATACATCACACGCGAAAGCACAACAGTTGTCGGGCGGCAGCACATCGAACACCTGCCGGACGGGACGACCGTACGACTGGGCGTATTCCTCAGCAACCACAAAAACCGCCGCGACAAACTCAGCGACGACCAACTCACCACCCTCACCAACCTGGGGCTCGACTGGGCGGGATAGGAAACTGACCTGGTTGCGCGCGTCGGCCCTCAACTCCGGCGGGTAGTTCTTCTTCATGACCACGAGATGTCCGGTCTCAGATCCGCAGGATCCAGTGTCTGGTGTGTCCACGATCCGGGGCCAAGGCCCGTTGGCGATGCCCTTCTGTGCAGCTGATTTGAGTCTCGACAGGCCGTGGAGCAGTGCGACAGTCTGAACTCCCATATCGCTGACGGAGCGGCGGCCTAGGCCCGAATCAGGGCGAGGCACGTGCTGTTAGCGCCACCCAGACCATGCAGGACACGGGGAGCAGATGACGCCGACACCCGACCCTCCAACACCACCCCCCGCCCTGCCGCCGACGCCGCCCCCATCGCCTGGCGGACGAAGCCGGGACGTGGCCGCGTGGGTTTCCGCGATCACCGCTGCGCTGGGGCTGGTGCTCGGCTTCTTCGGACTGCCGTTTCTGGTGAACTCGCCAACCGCACGACCTGCGGCCCCGACCGTGACCGTGACTGAGACAGTCACCGCACAGCCGCCGGATACACCGCGTGCGTCGACTGCCGCGACACCAACTGCTACGCCCGCCGACACGGCAGACAACCCGTCCGGCGTGTACAGGTCCGTGACAGTCGACATTGCTGAGGACTACGGCATCGACCTCGATGACGATCCTCTACGCCCCGAGAGCAGGGATGCGGACAAAGAGCTCTATGAGTTCGAGGGAACCCTCTGGGCTGGGAAGGGTGCCCAGTTGATCCTTCTGGATCGCAAGGAGAAGGGCGACTACCAGACCTGCAGTACAGTGACCCGCTTCGAGGAACGTCTGGACTGGTACATGGACGACGGCACCCGCTTCTGCATCATCTCCCCTACCGGACTA
>NZ_RDBL01000065.1 GCF_008042035.1 Streptomyces sp. col6 | reverse complement strand
CCGCACCGCAGGCCCGCCGACGAGGACCGCCACGCCCCGGCCGCCCGCCGCCCGCGCCGCACCGCGCACACCACCGCCTCGCTGGAAAGCCCCGTCGGGAGCCCCGTCGGGAGCGCCGTCGGCACGTCCGCCGAGGGCCCCGCCGCCGAGGCGCACCGCCGGGAGCTGGCCCAGCTGGCCTGGCCCGAGGCGGCGGGCACCACGCCGGAGCAGCGCGAGGCCCTGGAGCTGGCCGTACGGCACGGACTGACCCCGCGCGCGGTCGCCGCCGTCCTCGGCCTCGACGCCACGTCCGCCCGGGAGCTGCTGGCCGGCGCCGCTTGCGAGGTCGAGCGCACCCGGGCCGCCCTGGCCGTCGTCGAGAAGGGCAACTGCTCCACGGCCGGCCGGCTCACCGGCGACCACCGCGCGCTGCTCTCGCCCACCCTGCGCCGCGAGCTGGTACGGCACGTGGACGACTGCCCGCGCTGCCGCCGCGCCGCCGAGCGGGCCGGGGCCGAGGGTCCGTGGCCCGGGAAGGCGGTGACCCCGGCCGCCGTGCTCCCGGTCGTGGAGGCGCCCCGCCCCTCCGCCTACGTGGCCATGCTGCACGCGCAGAAACACCAGAAGAATCGGTCCGCCACTCCGCGCTTCGACCGCACCGGCTTCCCCATGGACCCCAAGGACCACGCCGCGCGCCGTGACCGGCTGCGCTCCCGGGTCATGACGACGACGGTCGTCGCCACCGTCGTCGCCGCCCCCGTCATCGCCCTGTGGTCCGCCTACCGGGGCGCCCCGCTCACCGGCGAGGGCCGCGACGGCTCCGCGGTCAGCGCCGCCGACAACGACACCGGTGCCGACGAGACCCCGTACGACCGCTACGAGAACGCCGGCAACGCCCGCCCCGACGCCGGCAGCCGCTTCACGGACGGGGACACCCCGCCGGAGGTCTCCGCCGAGATCATCAGCCCCGGTGCCGACCCGTCCGGCGACCCCGCGGGCCACGGCCGGCTCACCGTCGAGGCCCGCACCTCCGGCTCCACCACCCTCGTCACGCTCACCGCGTCGAAGGCCGGCCCGGTCTCCTGGTCGGCCGCCGCCGACCGGTCCTGGGTGCGCCTGAGCCGTACGTCCGGGAAGCTCCCCGCAGGCGGCAGCGTCACCATCCGCGCCCTCGTGGACCACGCCCGGGAACCCGCAGGGCCCTGGACCGCCCACCTCACGCTCGCCCCCTCGGGCGCGGTCGTCGCCCTGCACGGCTACGGGGCCAAGGCACCCACCCCCGGCGCCTCGCCGCGCCCCGGCCACCCGCCGCGCGGCACCCTCCACCCGCAC
>NZ_RDBL01000064.1 GCF_008042035.1 Streptomyces sp. col6 | reverse complement strand
GCCGCCGCCATCGGCGCCGCCGCCGGTGGTGGTGTCGATGTCCTTGGGCAGTTGGTCGGACTGCTGGGGCCGTTGTGGGTGGCGGCGCTCGGGTCGGGGCTGCTGCCGTCCGAGAACACGCTGGGGATCGGGAAGGTGTGACGGGAGCCATCGCGCGGGCGGTGCCATCGCGCCGGCGGGGCCGCCCCCGCCGCCCCCGCCTGCCCCGGCTTCGACGTGTGAGCCGCCCCGCGCGCGGGAACACCTCGCGGCCATGAAATTCTCCTGGCAGGGAAGAAGTCCATAGGATTCCCGGGTTGGTTCGGCTTTCTCCCCGTCAGGACGGCTACGAGTGATATCTCCCCGCGTGTGTCGAGTACTGGTCCCCGCCCTGGCCGCGACGGCCGTGCTGGCGCTGAGCGGCTGCGACCCCGACCAACTGCCCAAGGACATCGACACCACCACCGGCGGCGGCGCCGATGGCGGCGGCCAGTCCGTCACCGGTTTCGGCGCCAGCCCGCTGAAGAACGAGGACGGCACGAAGCCCGGCCTCGCGCCCCTCACCTCGGACAAGGACCGGGCCGCGGCCCGCAAGGTCATCGAGAAGGTCGCGACCAAGGGGCGCGGCCCCAAGACCGGCTACGAGCGGGACAAGTTCGGGTACGCGTGGAAGGACTCCGTGGACGGCATCCCGCTGTCCCGCAACGGCTGCGACACCCGCAACGACCTGCTCGCCCGGGACGGCAAGGACGTCGAACTCCGTTCCGGCTCCAAGTGCGTGGTCGTCTCCATGACGCTCAAGGACCCGTACACCGGCAAGACCATCGAGTGGCGCAAGCAGCAGGCGACCAAGGTGCAGATCGACCACGTCATGCCGCTGTCGTACGACTGGCAGATGGGCGCCGCCCGCTGGAACGAGTCCAAGCGGCAGCAGATCGCCAACGACCCGCTCAACCTCATCCCGGTGGACGGCCCCGCCAACAACGCCAAGCGCGACGCGGGCCCCGCGACCTGGCTGCCGCCGTACAAGCCGGTGCGCTGCGCGTACGTGCTGCGCTTCGCACAGGTCTCGCTGAAGTACGACCTGCCGGTGACCAGCGCGGACAAGGACATGATGCTGAAGCAGTGCGGCGGCTGACGCAGCGGTAGTCACGAGGGGTGGCGGKCCCGTTTCGCGTGGACCGTGTTGACTCGGTTCACAGATGATGGTGTCATTGACC
>NZ_RDBL01000063.1 GCF_008042035.1 Streptomyces sp. col6 | reverse complement strand
GGGCCGGGGCCGCCCCGGCGAACACCGGCGCGGCCCCGGCCCCGTCCGGCATGACCGCTCAGCTGGCGGAGACCGGAAGCGGCGGTCTCTCGGCGACGGCGGTGGCCGCGGCGGGTCTGGTCGCGACGGGGGCGGGCGCCCTGGGCTTCACGGCGGTGCGCCGTCGTCGTAGCCGCGCCTGAGCGGACAGGGGGGCGGGCCGCGTCGCCGGTGAGGCTGGAATCGGCCCGCTCCCCCGTCTACGCTCGGCCGCATCGGCGGCCGGGGAGCACTCGGCCCGCCGTCACCAACGCAACCATTCGAGAGACCACTGCCCGGTGACGGAGCCGGCGTGGGGTGCGCGTCCCCGCCCCGCGCCAGCACTGGACGGTTCCAGGCGATGACCACGGGCCGGCAGCTCAGGACGCCGACGGCCCCGTGTGGTCCGCCCCGCCGGGCAGCGAAAGGGACGCGCCGTGTCATCGGCGACCTATCGCGCGCTGCTCCGCACCCCGGGTGCCACAGCCTTCTTCCTCACCGCCACGGCGGGCCGCATGGGCATCGCCATGACGGGCCTCGCCCTCATCTGGCTGGTGCACGACCGCACCGGCTCCTATGCCGTGGCCGGCCTGGTCACCGGCTGCTTCGCCGTCGCCGAGGCCCTGGCCGGGCCCCAAGTCGCCCGTGTGGTCGACCGGTTCGGCCAGACCCGGGTCCTTCCGGGCGTCCTCCTCGCACACACCGCCGCCGTGGCCTCGCTGCTGCTCCTCACCACGGGCGGCGCACCGCACGGCCTGCTCGCGGCGGCCGGGGCGCTGGCGGGCGGCACGATCCCCCAACTCGGCGCGCTCTCGGCTGCCCGGTGGTCGGCGCTGCTCCGGGACGAGCGCGAGGCCCTGCCCACCGCCTTCGCGCTGGAGTCGCTGGCCAACGGGGTGTGCTTTCTGGCCGGGCCCCCTCTGGTCGCCCTGGTGGGGGTGGGCATCGATCCGGCGTACGGCTCGGCCCTGGCCACGGCCCTGGTGGCCGGTGGCGGGCTGGCCTTCGCCGCGCAGCGCCGCACGGCACCCGCACCGGCTGCCGCCTCCGAACGCGGTCACGCGGGGCGCTCGTTGCTGCGGGCGGGATTCGCGGTCCAGTTCGGGGTGAACCTCGGCCTCGGCCTGTACTTCGGTGCCCTGCAGGTCTCGGTGACGGCCTTCTCGGTGGAGCACGGGGCGGCGGGCGCCGCCGCGCCGCTGTACGCCGCGTCGAACTGTGCCGGGCTGCTTGCGGGCTGGCTCTACGGTCTGCGCAGGTGGCGTGGTTCTCCCGAGACGCAACTCGGGCTGGTCACGGCCGGGCTGGCGGTCGGGTGCGCAGCGCTGCCGGCCGTCGGCACCCTGCCCGGGATGGGGATCGCGCTCGCGGTGACCGGCCTGGCGGTGCCGCCGGTGCTGGTCCTCTCCTCGGTGCTCACCACCGCAGCGGTGGAACCGGCCGCGCTCACCCAGGCGTTCACCTGGCTGAACTCGGCGAGTGCCGCCGGGTCGGCCGGTGCGGCGGCCCTGGCAGGGGGTGTGGTGGACGCCCACGGCGCCCAGGGTGGCTTCGCGGTCGCGGCGGCGGCCACGTCGGCGCTGGCGGTGCTCGCCTCGGGCCGGTTGTACGGCACCCGTCCGCGTACGTGAGGGGTCCGGTCCCCGGCGGCGCGGCGCCGGGAACCGGACCCGTCCGGGTCGCGCGGGGTCAGGAGGCGATGAACCGCGCGACCTGGCCGAGGACGACCGTGTCCGCCAGGTACCCGATGTGGTTCTGGCAGACCACGTTGTTGTTCGTCGCACCGCTCAGACGGGTGCTGGTGTACGGGAGGATGACCCCGTCGCACGCGGAGTACCAGGTGGCGTACTTGGTGTCGCCCGGGGTCTCGTCCCCGGAGGTGATCTGGGAGATGAACGAGGAGCCGGGGTACATCTGCTGGCACGTCGTGTAGATCAGGCAGGCGCCGGCGTACGTGGTGCCGTGGT
>NZ_RDBL01000062.1 GCF_008042035.1 Streptomyces sp. col6 | reverse complement strand
CCCCAGGGCCCGCCCCCGGGCGGCGGGTCCTGCGGTGCGCCGAAGCCGCCCGGGGGCGGGCCCTGGGGCGGTTCGTTGGGCGGCTGCTGGGGCGGCTGGGTCATGGCGTTGCGTACCTCGGGAAAAGGGAGGGGGGTCGGTCGGTGGGCCGGTGCGGGCCGCGGGCGGGGCTGCTGCCGCCCGCGGCCTGCCGTGTTCGTCGGGTGCGGCGGTGAACCGTCAGCTGCCGAAGGCCATCATGGTCTTCGTCTCCAGCTCTTCCTTGTCGTTGCTCGCGCTGACCCGCCCGCTCGCGAGGAACGAACGGCCGTCCGCGTACAGGATCTTCGGGTTGTAGAAGGAGCGCTCGATCTCCGAGGTCGAGTCCGGGTGCTGGAGCACCATCTTGGGGCTGCCGCCGGACGGGGAGAGGGTGGCGATGCCGCCGCCCTTGGCGTAGCCGCCGTCCACGTAGAGCAGGACGTCGCCGCCCTCCATGCGCAGCGGCTTCATGGTCTGCTCGGCCGGGGACTCCGCCTTCCACTTCGGCTTGCCGGTGTTCAGGTTGAACGCGACCACCTTGTTGGTGCGGGCGGAGCCGCCGGTGTCGTCCTGCGTCGCCATGTAGAAGGTGTTGGCGTCGGCCGCGACCCCGGTGCAGCCGTCGAGGCGCTGGCCGAAGATGGTGAAGCCGCCGCCGCAGTCCGGCGCGAACTTGTCGCCCTTGTCACCGATCAGCTGGGAGCGGAGCGTGCCGTTCTCGCGGAGCGCGAGGATGCTCCACTTCTTGTCGTCGCTGCTGCTGCCCTTGGTGAGGGAGACGATGAGCGGGGACACCGAGTAGACCTTGTCGACCTCCCAGCCGCGTGCGGGCTTGTAGGTCCACTTGGCCTTGCCCGTGTTCGGGTCCAGCTCCTCGATCTCGTGCTGCGGGTTGTCGAGGTCGTCGGTGCGGCAGTTGACCGCGGCGATCAGCTTGGCGCCGCCCGCGAAGGCGAACGGCTGGCAGTTGCCGGACCGCTTGCCGAACACCTCCTTGCCGTCGCTCACCCGGAAGGCGTTGGCGGCACCGGTGCGGCCGGCCGTCACGGTGTCACCGCTGATGGCCATGGAGAGGTCCGACATCATGTCGAAGAGGCCGCTCTTCTTGACCTCCTTCTTCCACCCCGCCTTGCCCGTGGTGAGGTCGATCTGCTGGAGCGCCGAGCAGTCGGCCTTGTCGGTGGTGCCGTTCTTGATCGCGATGACGATCTTGCCGTCCGCGGTGGTCTGCTCGGGTGCGGAGCAGATGTCCGCCGGCAGCTTCAGCGTCCACTTCTGCTTGCCGTCGGCGACCGCGTAGCCGGAGACCGTGCGGTACATGCCCTTGACGATCGTGTCGCCGACGATCCACGGGCCGTACACGTCCGCGCCGTTGCGCGGCAGGTCGACGTCGTTCTTCTGCAGCCAGAGGATCTTCGCCTCGCCGTCCTTGCGGCCGCTGTTGAGGTCGTCGTCCTCCCGGCCGGTGCCGTTGCCGTCGCCCTCGTCGACGGAGGGCGAGCCGGTCGGCTTCTTGACCTGCTCGGACTTCTTGGCGACCGGCTTGTCGTCGTCGCCGCCGTCGCCGCTGGTCGCGAACCAGACGCCGCCGCCGATGACCAGGAGCGCGGCGACCGCGGCACCGATGATCATCACGGGCTTGCGCTTGAACGGGCTGCCGCCGCCCGGACCGCCGGGGCCGGGGGGAACGGGCGCGCCGGGGTACTGCTGCGGCGGGAAACCGTAACCGGCCTGCGGCTGCTGGCCGTACGGGCCCGGCTGCTGCGGCTGCCCGTAGGGGGCGGTGGGCGGCTGCTGCCCGTAGGGACCGGGCTGCTGGGCCGGCTGCCCGTAGGGGGCGGTCGGCGGCTGCTGACCATAGGGACCGGGCTGCTGGGGCTGCTGGCCGTACGGACCCGGCTGCTGCGGCTTGTCGTACGGGCCCGGCTGCTGCGGGTAGCCGTAGCCCGGCTG
>NZ_RDBL01000061.1 GCF_008042035.1 Streptomyces sp. col6 | reverse complement strand
TAGGGGCTGTGTGATGTCGTGATCACGCGGTGGTCTTGAGCAGGTCGTCGATCCAGATCATGGAGGCTCGGAGGTGGAGGCCGGCAAGGTAGCTTTCGGGTGACTTGTCGTAGCGGGTGGCGACGCCACGCCAGGCTTTCAGCTTGTTGATCAGGCGTTCGACGGTGTTCCGTTCCTTGTAGAGGTCGGCGTCGTGGCTGATGGACCGGCCGCCGCGTGAGCCCTTCTTCTTGCGGTTTGCGGCCTGGTCCTTCTTCTCCGGGATGACTGCTTTGATGTTGCGTTTTCGCAGGTAGCGGCGGTTTCCGCGCGACGAGTAGGCCTTGTCAGCGGCGACTGCGCCAGGTCTCGTGCGGGGACGGCCGACCGGCAGACGGACTCGCACTTTCTCGAGCACGGGGATGAACTGCGGACTGTCCGCGGCCTGCCCGGCGGTCAAGACGAAGGCGAGCGGACGGCATCTGCGGTCCGCCGCGAGGTGAATCTTGCTGGTGAGACCGCCTCGGGACCGGCCGAGCAGGGCTTGCTTCAGACGGAGCTTGCGTCGGCGCCGGATGCGCCGGCGCTCGTCCTGTCCGTTCTGTTCCTCCGTACTACCCCTTTTTCTCGGGCTGTCTCCTGCTCGTGCGCAGCCTCCTCCAGGGCCGACATGAGGTGCTTGCTGACGCGGACCCCCGCGGCGTCTTGGTGGGCACGGACCGTAGTGGAGTCCACGCTGACCAGCGACAAGTCTGTTTGCTCCGCGCGGGCTGCCTGAGCAATCAGGCCTTCCAGCAGGGCAGTGAACACACCGGCGTCTCGCCAGACGCGGAAACGTCCGTAGACGGTGGCCCATGGGCCGAACTCGGCAGGCATCTCCCGCCACTGACCGCTGGAGCGGAACCGCCAGATCACCCCCTCGAACTGTTCCCGCAAACGCTCCGGATACGGGCCGTACCTACCGATCGGCAGATACGGCTCGATGAACTTCCACTGAGCATGGGTGAGTTGCCTACGCGTCACGACCACAGTCCTACCGGCTTCCACCCCGCGAAGAGCTCAGAACCCGGCAACTAATCACGACAACAGACAGGCCCCAGGAGTGGCTGACGCCGCGTCACCCTCAGGCTGGCGATGGACCGAGGGCGACGCGGTGTGAGGACAGCCGTAGGAACACCGGCAGTTGGCGACGAGGGCGTTGCCGGAGGGGTGCTCTACCGTGTTGATCGGGCATCGACTCCGCGCGCACGGTGCCAGCCACCGATCCCTCGTCAGAAAGCGAACTCGTGAGCAACTGGGACAGCACCGCCGGCCCCTCCGGCGATCCCGTGGGGCAGACGTCCCGCAGCAGCGACTTCCGGGCCTTTGCCCGGCGGCACGGGGTGTCCGACGACGCCATCACCCGCCTGCTGTGGAGCATGGAGCCGGCCGTGTACTTCGAGCGGGAGGTGCCGGAGAGCGTCCGGCCCGGCGACCGGGTGATCGGTCACATCGGAGGGGCGCCGGCGCTGCCCCTGGACATGGAGTGGAAGGTGGGCGACATCTTTGTCGCCTCCTTCGACCTCGCCGCGGTGCCCCGGACGCTGTTCGACGACGGGCTGCCCCGGGAGGGGCACCTCCTGCTGTTCACCTGGTCGGACGCCGGCGGCGGCAAGGCGCTCTACATACCGCCCGGGACCGAGACGACCGTGCGCCCGGCACCCGTCCCGAGCGAACTGGACCTGCAGTTCGGGTCCTCCCACATGATGCTGGACCGCTGGACCATGGTCGCCTCCCGCAACGACGCATGGGACGCCCACGCCTGGCTCATCGGCGAGGACCACGGGGGCATCTGGGGCGAGGCGGAAGGGGAGGAAGCCGAGTGGCACGCTCGGCTGGAGGCCGCCGTCGAGGAGTACGCCGCCAAGGTCGGCGTCAAGCCGGCCATGGACACCAGCACCGACAAGCTGCGGGGAGTGCAGGGGAACATCCACCACAGCTGGGACAAGAGCACCGAGGCGTTCCAGCGCCTGCGGGAGGAGGCGGTCCGCGAACTCAGGGACGCCCCGGAGCGGTTCGACGAGGTCTACGACCGGGCATGGCGGGAGCTGCCCGGACAACCGCTGTTGCACCTCGCGACCTTCAACATGGAGTCGCTCCAGTACGACTGGATGGACGGCGACATCAGCTGGTTGATCAGCCGCGACGACCTTCACGCCAGACGGTTCGACAAGGTCGAGCACTACTGGTTGGGCTGACCCCTGCGGTTCGGCCGGTCCCGGGGGCCTCACGAGCACCGCGTGATCACGACATCACACAGCCCCTAG
>NZ_RDBL01000060.1 GCF_008042035.1 Streptomyces sp. col6 | reverse complement strand
GTGTACGGAAGGGGAGGAGGGGCGGGTCAGGGCTCGATGCCCCAGACCAGGTCGCCGCCGGAGTACACGGTGATCTTCGAGGCGTCGGCGTACGAGGTGCTCGCGCCGTGGCTGTAGTCGTCCGACTCGTCGAAGTTCGACCAGTCCGTCTTGCTCAGGCGCAGCTGGATCTCGCCGGTCGAGGCGCCCGGGGCGAGGGTGCCGCCCGTGAAGCCGACTTCCAGGTAGTGGTCCGCCCCGGCCTTCGGGCTGCTCGCCGCGACCACCCGGTGTGTGACGGTGGAGCAGCCGAGCGGCGACCAGTCACACCAACTCCCGTATGTGGTGGCGCCGTTGTCGCCGGAGAACCAGTAGCGGACGGTCACGGAGGACAGGTTGACCGCGGTGGTGCCGGTGTTCACGAGTTGGAGGCCGGGCTTGATCTGGTTGTCGCCGGCCGAGGAGTCGTTGGTGCGGTACTGCGCCTTCAGCGCGCCGGGGGTGGAGCCGTCGTCGCCCCCGTCGTCACCGCCGTCCTCGTCGCCCAGGGCGGTGCGCACCGCCGCGTAGGCGGGCTTGGGAGTCAGGTTGTCGTCGTACAGGTTGGCCGCGCCCTCGCCCGGGAAGGTGCTCGGCACCCACGAGTACTTGTCCGTGTAGTCCCAGGCCGTGATGCCGACGCAGCGCTCCACGGCGAGGCAGGCGTCGACCACCTGCGCGTAGTACGAGGACTGCGTGGCGAGCTTGGCGGCGTCCGCCGGAAGTTGCATGCGCACGTCAAGTTCGGTCACGGCAACGTCCAGCCCGAGATCGGCGAACCGCTGCATGTTGGCCTGCATCTGGTACGGGAAGCCGTACTGGATCGCCAGGTGGGCCTGCATCCCGACCCCGTCGAGCGGCACCCCCTCGTCGAGGAGGTCGCTCGCGAGGTTGTACAGGGCGTCGCTCTTGGCACCCTTGCCCTCGACGTTGTAGTCGTTGATGTAGAGCTTGGCGTCCGGGTCGGCGGCGTGCGCCGCGCGCAGGGCCTTGGCGATGTAGTCCTTGCCCATCGCGTTGTAGAACGGGCTGGTCCGGAAGGTCCCGTCCTCGTTGAACGGCTCGTTCACCACGTCCCATGCGACGACCTCGCCGCGGTAGTGGGTGGCCTCCGCGGTGATGTGGTCGGTCATGGCCGTCTCCACCTGCGCGGACGGCAGCGAACCGACCCAGCCGGGCAGCTGGCTGTGCCAGACCAGGGTGTGACCGCGCACGGTCTGGCCGTGCTGCTGGGCGAAGTCGGTGATCACATCGCCCTTGGCGAAGTTGAACTGGCCCCGGGCCGGTTCGGTGGTGTCCCACTTCATGGAGTTGCCGGGGGTGATCTGCCCGAACTCGCTACCCAGTTTCGCCGCGTAGGCCGCGTCGGGGAGCTCGGGGTTGTCGGTGGCGGAGCCGAAGTACCTGCCCTGGGCCGTGGCGAGGTCGTGCAGTGTGTCCTGCGATGCGGCCGAGGCCGGCCCGCCCGCCAGGCCGGTGGCCAGGGCGAGTGCGCCGACCACGAGGGCCGGGAGCCCCTGGGAGCGGCGGGGCCTACAGCGCTTCACCAAGCTCATGACAAACGCCTTCCTCTGCCGGGTGGTGCGGAACGTCACGGGGAGCGCGGCTGCGCCCCGTAAATCCCTTGCGGTGTACCGGCGTTGGGGGAGAAGGGGAGGGGGTGGAGTGTGCAAGTCTTGATTGTGGGAGCGCTCCCAAGGTGGCGTGGCGACAGGCACCTGTCAAGGGTTGAAGCGCAACTGCCTTACGGGCGTGTGAACGCGGCCATACGTCGAACGGTCCCTCCGCGCAGCGGAGTTGACGACCGGGTAACGACCGGCGTCCTGGGCCGTGGGGGTGCCTGGGGACACCGCCCCAGGTCGTTCGCAATCGCATGCGCGGGGCTGCGATGGTGGCCGGGAGCCGCCCTCCTGGGTACGCCTGTGGGGTCACCGAGGGTCATGTGGTCGTCCGGTGCGGTGAGGCCTTCGCGGCGAACCGGGCGCCGACGGGCGGCGGTGAAGCGGCAGCGCAACGGCGTGCCCGGCGGTCCGGAGACGCATCCCCGGGCCGGTGTGCACCGGCCCGGCGGTGATGCCGGCTGTGCGCCGAAAGGGACGCGGAGTGACGGGGGAGGCGGG
>NZ_RDBL01000006.1:1597165-1819824 GCF_008042035.1 Streptomyces sp. col6 | reverse complement strand
GCCCCGAGTCCGGCCGCCCGTTCCTGCCCCCCGCGACGAGGCTGGAGGCCCACATCGCCGAGATCTGGGCCCGCGTCCTCGATCTGGACGAGGTCGGCAGGGACGACAACTTCCACGAGCTGGGCGGCGACTCCATGGCAGCCGTCGAGATCTCGTTCCTCATCGCCGACAGATTCGGGCTGGACTACGACGACGACCTGGTGGCCGACATCCTGATCAGCGGCGACACCGTGGCAACCGCCGCCGCAATCGCCGCCGGAGCCGGCATCGAGGACCGCGCGATCTGAGCCGTGGCGCAATGAATCACCGCGGTTCGGCGCCGACCAGGGGCGGAAGCGTCGTCCCGTCACTGCGAGCCGGCGACCTCCTCGGGCAACCACCCAAGGAGGCGCCGGACCCCGCAGCGCACACCCGACGGCCCGCGCCCGAGCCAAAAGGCAGGTCAGGCGCCCTTAGCGACCGGCTCCAGAATCGCCACGCACTCCACATGATGCGTCATCGAGAAGAGATCGAATTTCGACTACTCGGAAAGACATGCAGGTCAGAGCCGGTACGCGTTTCAAAATCACACCCGGTACGCGCCCTTAGCGTCAAACGAGCGTCACGGATCACCACGGCGGCAGGCAGTGACGTGTCAGCTACACGGACGACGCGGGCGCCCAGAGCTCGGAAGGACTTGCCTGATCACGCAGCCCGAACGGCTCCGAAGCCACAAGGAGCGCCAGCGGTAGGATAGGTGGCATGAGTGAAGCTACCAGCAAGTACTCCATCACCATGCCGCGGGACATCGCCGAGGCCGCCCGCGACCGCAGCGGACCTTCCGGCCTCTCCGCCTACGTCGCCGCAGCGGTCGCCCGTCAGGTCGAGCGCGACAATCTCAACGAGCTCATCGCCGTCGCCGAGGCGGAGCACGGCCCCGTCACCGACGAGGAGATCCAGGCCCTGCGCGACGAGCTCCACCAAGCCCGGCAGCAGCAGGGCTCGGGCCGGGCGGACGCCGCGTGACCCGCACCTCCCCCGCGGTACCGGGCGGCACCCTCGTCCTGGACAGCGAAGGGCTGGCGAAGGCTGTCTTGCGCGACCGCACGGTCACGGCCTGGCTCGCCCTCGCCCGCGCCGATGATCTCCGGGTCGTTACCTCCGCGGCCACCCTGGTCGAGGTCATTCACCCCCGGATCAACCGCCCTGCCCTGGAGTGGACCCTCTCCCGGCTGGTCGTGGAACCGGTCACCGACCCGCTCGCCCGGCACGCCGCCACGCTCCTCGCCGACGCCGGGCTCCACGGCCACAAATACGCCATCGACGCCATGCTCGCCGCGACCGCACTCGCCGCCCCCGGCCCCACCACCGTGCTCACCGCTGACCCGGAGGACCTCACCACCCTCTGCGGGACACGAGTCACGGTGATCAAGATCTGACGGGAACCGCCCAGCTTTCCGTCAGGACCAGAAGTCCGGTCGCAACCAAACTGCTGAAGCAGACGACGACTACCAGCAGTACGGGAAGTTTCTTGATCTTGGGTCTCCAAGATCTTCGTAGGCGTTGGTCGAAACTGCCCGGGCTTCAGCCGAGCAGGATGCGCCGGCGGAGTCGTGCGTGGTCGGAAAGCGTCCGCGGACACCCCGCTTGCCGCCCGGCGTGAAACGCAACTGCCGCAGTGATCGCATCCTCACACGATCTGCCTTCTCCGTGCCGAGCGGGCCACCGAAGCGCGCCGGCCGAGCTGGCAGGTGACCTTCATCGACTGGGAACGCAAGCGGGCTTTCGTCGAACCGGTCGACGGCGGAGGGCTCGCCAAATGGTCGAGCGGGACATTCATGGGGCTCTCCCATGCACTGATCCGTGCCACGCGAGCAGTACTTCTCGGAACCGGCCCGGTCGCCCCGCCCACCCGGCGGGCCGACGCCCGCACCCAGGTGTGGCGTGAACTCTACCCATCAGGAAGGCGGGGTTGCTGTGTACAAGTGGTCTCCGGCTGATGGCCGTGGTGACGGTAGGGCATCTCGTCGGGGTGGCGATCGATGCGGGCGCGCCTCCAGGCTGTGTCGAACGTGAGGGTGCCGTTGGATGCGCGGGTCAGATGCCATGCGCACCAGCTGGTGCGCGGTGCGAGCAGACACCGCCATAAGGAAGTACTCATCCACGACGCCCGTGTCGACCGCGTCTGGGCGTGCGCATGGTGAAGTTCATGTGCCGCTCGGTACGTCGGGCGGTGCATAACCGTTGAGGAGGGCCTTGGCTTTCGCCGCGTGGTGGGGGCGCTGGGCGCTATCCATGCCAGCTGCCAGGAGGGTGTAGAGCATGTGCTTCTGGGCGTAGTCAGGGAAGCTGGTGAGGAATTCGCGCAGGACCTCGAGGGCCTGGTGCTCGACCGTTCGCTCGTGCTCCGGGCGGTATTGCGCGAATACTTCCGCGGCCTTCGTTACCTCCCCGACGAGCGAGGGGATCTTCGACCAGTCGGCGTCTTCGCGTTCGAGCCAGCGGACCAGCAGAGCGGCTGGTTCTGAGAGTTCTATCGCGATGGCCCTCGTCTTCTGTTGGCGCAGGATGTCAGCCGTTGCCTGCTTGCGCTGCGCGGAAAGGAGGGCTCCCACTGCCGACTGGTCGTCGGGCAGGAGGCCGAGGGTGAGTTCGGCGCGGTAGATAACGGGTGGTTCGGTTGGCAGTCTGCGCTCCTGGCGCAGGTGTTCTTCGATCTTGTCGTGTGCCATTGCAGTGTCTGCCGGGTCGCAGGTGGCAGATACTTCGGCAGCCGTCGTGCGCAGGGCCGTCCGGATCGCGCTGACGATCGCCGCATCTGTGTCTGGGAACGGAGGTTCGGTCAGGACATGGGCGGTGATCCGACAGGTGAAGCCGATGCCAGGGCAGGTAGAGCTCAGCCGGGCGTCGAAGCGGGTCAGCCCGCGTCTCACCCGTATGCGGGTGCGACGCCGGGCCCATCGGGTGAAGGGCACCGTCAGGACCTCGCGGGTGAGGGCTCGTCGGACAGGGCCGCTGCCAGCTGAGGCGGCAGCCTGAGATCCTTGCGCAGTTCGATGACGGCCGCATCGTTGGCCACGCCCGGTTCTCCGAAGATGAGTGCGGAGATGGGGGTGGAGTACAGGTGCTGCACCACGACGTCATTGAGGATGTCGGTGACGGTCTCTTCTGGTACCTGCGCTGCCTCTCGTGCGCGGGCCCATGCGACGAGGAGTGCGCGGCATTCCGTATCTACCCGAGAGTCGGCCAAGGCGACGTTCCAGCCCTCCACCAGGGCGTCCTTGACGTCGGGGTCCTGCTGGGCGGCCGCGAGCATGACTTGCAGGACGTAGGGGTCGATGCTGGGGTCCAGCAGGGACAGGAAGGCGCGGTGCCCGCCCAGATGTTTCTTCTCGGTGGCCCACTTGATGACCGTGCTCCACACGCGCGGCAACTGGTTCTCGCGGGCGGCGATGTCCCGTAGCGCGTCCTGGGCTGCGAGAACGGCCTCGTCTGTCACGGTGCGATCCAGGATGTGCCGCAGCCGTACGAGGGACTGGCGTGGGTAGTGCTCGGCGAACTCGCCCTGGCAGACCAGAGCAACGACGGTGGCTACCGCTGGTGACGGCTCTTGCGCGGAGTCCAGCAGTAGGGAGCGGACTGCGGCGCCGAGGGTGTCGGACTCGGCCGCGATGGTGAGGACTCGAGCGATCAGCTTGCGGTGCTCGGTGCTGTTGTCTCCGTTGTCGATCCAGGCGTGGATCTGGTTGATGACACGGATGTCGTTCTCGGCGATGGCCAGTTCGACAAGAAGGTCGCCGATCTCGCGCAGCCGGTCGGCTGCGAGACCCTTGGGTGCGGTGACGGTGTCGAGCCACTCCAGCAGGGGCGGGTGAATGTCGGCGCGCTGCTGCCACAAGTGGAGCAGGACCGCGCGCGCATAGCCGGGCCTGTGTTCGAGGGTGACCGTCCGGCCAGTGACCTGCGCTCCCATCTTTTGCAGTCGGGTGGTCAGATCCGGGCCGGTCAAAATGGCGCGCACGTTAGTGTTCTGGGGTTCCTTCAGCAGGATCCGCGCGCCGCTTTGAATGGTCAGGGCGTCCTTGCGGTCAAGGAAGAGGGAGGAGACGAGCAGCGCCCGATCTTCCGGGTCCTCGTTGGTGTCCTTGAAGACGCGTTGGACGTCCTTGTGCCATTCCTGAAACGTGCCCAGAGCTGTTCTGAGTCCCTCTGTCGTCTCGTCGGCTTCGGCGAGTACGGCGGCCAGTCGGACGCCGTCGGCGGGCCGACTGCTGTCGTTGAGGAGGTGGGTGGCCGAGCCTGTCTGTTCGGTGCCCCCGGCGACGCTGCTCAGCCATCGCACCCGGTCCGGCTTGCGGAAAACAGTCTCCAGATGCGCTTTCGCCACACGGTGTGCGGACGGCCGGGTCGTTGCACGGACGACCGCGCGGGCCATCGTGCCCGAGTCGTCCGGCCACCCGTGGTCGTCGGCGATCACCACCAGGTACGAGCCCACGTAGAGGAGTTTCTCCGCGTAGCTGAGCAGCTGTTCGGCCACATTGCCGGGGTTGCTCCATGCCGCGATCTCCGCCGCGACGTCCAGCAGGTAGCCGCGTCCCGGCTCGTCGGGCAGTACTGAGATATCAGGGGAAGCGGGCCGCTCCCAGTCGGGGCGGATCTCCTGCAGGGTGAGGGGCTTGCCTCGAAGGTCCTGCTCCCGCAGGGAGATGCTGGCCAAGGCTTTGATTCCTGCCGTGCGCTTGCCGTAGCCCACCTGGCCGGCCACGACAGCGATCCGTGGCCCCTCGCGGGTCAGGCGCTCGATCGCCTCGTCCGCGGTGCGGACCTTCTCGTCGCGGGCGCTCAAGTCCACCCAGGCCAGTTCCACCACGTCCAGCTCGGCCTGGGGGATGTCCGCCACTGGTAGCTGGGGCTTGTTGTTCATCGTCACGGAACCGGCCGCCACGATGATCTTCGAGTTCTGGTTGTTGCCCACGTCCACCCGGAATCCGGGCTCCGGCGCGGTGGCGGGTGGCGCAGGGGGGCCAGGAGGGGGCGGAACTGGCGGGACGGGGCCGAAGGCGTTCGTCTCGCTCACTGGCCCGCCTCCGGCGCACGGTAGTGGAAACCACCTGAGGCATTGATCGCGCCACCCGAGATGACCACCTGACTGTTGGTGTTGTGGTGCACGTTTGTCCGGGCGCCGGCATTGTCGTCCGCGCCTTGGGACTGCTCCGCCAATTCCTGTAACTCAGATGCCGCGTCAGGATGGCGCTGCAGGAAGGCTGCCAGCTGGATCATGAGCTCACCGCGCAGGCGCTCCTCTACTGCCTCCCTCTCGCCAGCCGGGGAATCGATCAGCTGCTGCCGGGCAGCATCGACGAGCTGCAGCACCTGCGCAGAGCCTTGCTCCCCGTCCCGGCGCAACAGCCGTCGCACCCCCGCCCTCACCGAATCCCATGTGCTCTTGGCCATGTCGGTGACCAGCGCTGCAGCCCCAACCCCCGCGACCTGCATGATGTCCAACCCGTTCCCCCAAGATCGCTGCGCCCGCATACCTCGACTGCAGGCTTCCACGGCATATTTGACACATCAGAGTCCGCGCGGGCAGCAAGGTCCGCAATCGAAAGGATTTGCCACATACCGGAATGAGAAATTTCTTCAGGTGAGGAATCGGTCACTCCGCGTGACAAAATGGCGCCGGAAAGGGCAGTCCTAGCAGAGACGTCGCAGCGCACGGAGCCGATGGCGGGCACGCAGTGGCGCAAGTTGGCCACAACGCGCATCTGGCCGATTGACCGGAAGTAGACCCGATTGCGCAGGAGGCGCCAGTTCTTGAGCGTGGCCATGGCCTGCTCGCTGACGTAGCGGATCTTGGCATGGGTGTTGTAGTAGCGTCGTTGCCACCGCTTGAGGCGGCGCCCCTTGAACGTAACGCGAACGTTGCGGGCCGCGCCCTGATACGCCTTACCGGCCAAGCACTTGAGGTCGGCGTCGGTCGGGGCGTCGATGATGCCGTGACCGCGTGCCGCTGGGTCATGTGTTGCGTCGGGCAGTGCGGGCGAAGCCCACAGCAGTTGGCAGCAGTTGGCCGAACGGATCGGTCAGCACCTGGACGTTCGCGCCGTGGTGCCGCTTCATGCCGAATAGTAGGACCGATCGGCAGCACGGTGCCGTCGAGGATCCCGTATGTCTTCGAACAGGTCGTCACCATAGCGTCGTTGAGCGTGGAAGCGAGTGCGGCCAGGACGTCGATCGCTTCACGTACGAAGCGGCACACGGTGGCGATCCCGATGCCGAATCCGGCCGCCAGCTGCGTATACGTGTCGTCACACCGCAGATGGGCTAGGTGTTCTGTCCACGGAGGTTGGTGACAGGGTTCACGGTGGAGCGATCTTAAACGAGTGAGGGCCTGCCGGGTTCGGTGTGGATTGCGACGTCTACCGGTGATGGGATGCCCGTCGCGGTCGCGTGCCGGGGGCTGAAGCTCGCCAGACAGCCCTACTACCGCTGGCTCGACGACCCGGTGACTCCAGCCAAGGCTCGCCGAGGCGCATCGCGCGCACGCGCTGTTCTCCGCCCACCGCGACGACCCGGAGTTCGGCTACCGCTTCCTGGCCGACGAGGCCCGCGACGCCGGAGCGGTCATGGCCGGCCGCACCGCGTGGCGGATCTGCCGAAACAACCAGTGGTGGAGCGTGTTCGGCAAAAAAAACGCGGCCGGACGAAGAAGGCGGGCCCGCCGGTCCACGACGACCTGGTCAACCGGGCCTTCACCGCGACCGGCCCGAACCTGCTCTGGCTCACGGAGATCACTGAACACCCCACCGGCGAGGGCAAGCTCTATCTCTGCGCGGTCAAGGACGTCTTCAGTAACCGGATCGTGGGCTACTCCATCGACGCACGGATGAAGTCCCGGCTGGCCGTGACCGCCCTGGACAACGCCGTCGCCCGGCGCCAGGACGTCGCCGGATGCATCCTGCACAGCGACAGAGGATCACAATTTCGATCAAGGAAACTCGTCCAAGTGCCCGGCCGCCACCAGAAGGTCGGCTCAACAGGGAGAGTCGGGGCGGCCGGCGACAACGCGGCCATGGGGTCCTTCTTCAGCCTGCTGCAGAAGAACGTCCTCGACCGACGCACCGGGGCCACCCGCGAGGAACTCCGCATCGCCATCGTGACCTGGATCGAGCGGACCTACCGCCAACGCCGCCGACAAGCCGCCCCCAACCGGCTCACACCCGTCGAATACGAATCCGTCATGACCACACCGGCCCTCCATGCCGCGTGACTGAACCTGTCACCTAAAGGTGCGGCAGACCCACAACTGACCATCGGGAGCCAGCAGCTCCGCGCAGAGCGTCGCACCCCCTCGATATACGCCCCCCTGAGAGGGCCTGACCTGCCCGATGGCTCGCCTGACACCCCATCAGAACAGGCGTCAAATGAGCGTCAAGATGCCTCGAAGGGCGTCATTTCAGCGTCAGCATATCGCCCGTAACGCCCACAATGCAGATAGCACACACTACCCAAACCTGCAGGTCAGGCGCCCTTTGCGACAGGTTCGAGAATCGCCACGCACTCCACATGGTGCGTCATCGGAAACAGATCGAACGCCCGCAGCGTCCGCACCCGGTAGCCGCCCTCCGCGAAGTACGAGATGTCCCGGGCCAGCGCCGCCGGGTCGCACGCCACATAGGCGATACGGCGCGCGCCGAGGCTCACCAGCTGCTTCACCGTGGACTTGCCGGCGCCCGCGCGGGGCGGGTCCAGGACGATGAGGTCGCATTCGGTGATGCCGGTGCGGGGCAGGACCTGGTCGACCTTGCCGTGTTCGATGCGGACGCGGTCCAGGTCCGCCAGGTTGTGGCGGGCGTCCTCGACCGCGCGCTTGCCGGACTCGATACCGAGGACCGCGCCCTTCTCGCCGATGCGCTGGCCGATGGCGCCGGCGAAGAGGCCGACGCCGCAGTAGAGGTCGAGGGCGGTGTCGTTCTTGCGGGGCAGGAGGCCCTGCATGACCGCGCGGACCAGGGTGTTCGCGGCCTGGGGGTGGACCTGCCAGAAGCCGCCGGAGCCGACGCGGTACGTGCGGTCGTCGGCGCGTTCGCGGACGAAGCCGCGGCCGTGGACGCGGTGGACGCCGCCGTCGCGTTCGTCGACGCGCAGGACGGAGACCGGCTTGTCCAGCTCGACCAGGGGAAGGCGGCCACCCGGGCGGGGGGTCAGGATGACCTGACGGTCGTGGGAGCCGGTGGCGGCGATGGCCTCGACCGTGGCCATCCGGGGCCAGTCCTGCTGCTCGACGCCCAGCTCGGAGACGCCCGGCGCGGCGATCATGCAGTGGTCGATGATCTCGATGTCGTGCGAGCGGTGCTTGCGCAGGCCGACGCGGCCGTCCTCGTCGATGGCGTACTGGACTCGCGTGCGCCAGGCGGGCACCTCGCCCGCGGGGAGCTTGTCGCCCTCGGCCGGCATGACCGTGCCGTCCCAGCCCGCCTCCTCGGGGGTGAGGCCCGCGAGGCGCTGGAGCTGTTCGGCGATGACCTCGCCCTTGAGGCGGCGCTGGGCGCCGGGCTTGGCGTGCTGCCAGTCGCAGCCGCCGCACTTGCCGGGGCCGGCGAACGGGCAGGGGGCCGGCACCCGGTCCTTGGACGCGTCGATGATTTCCACCGCGTCGGCGCGCAGGAAGCGCGAGTCCTCGGAGCCGTCGGTGATCCGGGCGACGACCTTCTCGCCGGGCAGGGTGTGGCGTACGAACAGCACGCGGCCCTCGTCCGTCCGCGCGATGCAGTGGCCGCCGTGTGCGACCGGGCCGACCTCGACCTCGTACTCCCGCCCGACCAGCGACTCCGGCTCGGTCTCCCCGGTCTGCGGCGACGTGGATTCGTTCTGCATGAGGGGATGGCTCCAGGGAGGGAAGGGGACGGCCGGCGGCCGGACAACAACCTACGAGTCTACGTGGGTGTCGCCCGCCCGCCGACCACACGCGGCGGCCCCCGGTCTCAGCCCTTCGGCGTCGGTTCCTTCTGCCTGCGCTCCACCGGGCCGCGGCGCACGGAGCCAGGGGCACTCCAGTCGGCGCGCCTGCGGGCGCGCTTCTTGGCGGCCTCGGAGGATTCCAGCTGGTACGGGACCGAGGTGACCATCACCCCGGGGGTGAAGAGCAGCCGGCCCTTGAGCCTGAGGGCGCTCTGGTTGTGCAGCAGGTGCTCGTACCAGTGGCCGACGACGTACTCGGGGATGTAGACGCTCACGACGTCGCGCGGGCTCTCCCGGCGCAGGCCCTTGACGTACTCGATGACCGGGCGGGTCACCTCGCGGTACGGGGAGTCGAGGATCTTCAGCGGTACGTTGATGCCGCGCCGCTCCCAGTCCTCCCTGAGGGCCTTCGTCTCGGCCGGGTCGACGCTGATGGAGAGCGCCTCCAGGTGGTCCGTGCGGATCAGCTTGGCGTAGGCGAGCGCGCGCAGGGTGGGGCGGTGGAGCTTGGAGACCAGGACGATCGAGTGGACCCGGGAGGGGCGGATCGACTCGTCCGGGGCGGTCTCGTCGGCGGAGATCTCCTCGGCGACCCGGTCGTAGTGCCTGCGGATCGCGGTCATCGTGCCGAAGAAGATCACCATGCCGAGCAGCGCGACCCAGGCGCCGTGGGTGAACTTCGTGGCGAGGACGACGACGAGCACGAGGCCGGTGAAGAAGGCGCCGAAGGTGTTGATCGCCCGGGAGCGGATCATGTGGCGGCGCTTGGCCTGGTCCTTCTCCACGGCGAGGTGCCGGTTCCAGTGCCGGACCATGCCGGTCTGGCTGAGCGTGAAGGAGACGAACACGCCGACGATGTACAGCTGGATGAGCCGGGTCGAGTCGGCACCGTAGATCACGACCAGCAGGATCGCCGCGCCGGCCAGCAGGACGATGCCGTTGGAGAAGGCGAGCCGGTCGCCGCGGGTGTGCAGCTGGCGGGGCAGGTAGCGGTCCTGGGCCAGGATCGAGCCGAGCAGCGGGAAGCCGTTGTACGCGGTGTTCGCGGCCAGGAAGAGGACGAGGGCGGTGGCGGCGGCGAGGATCACGAAGAAGAACGTGCCGTCGCCGAAGACCGCGGCCGCGACCTGCGAGATGACCGGGTCCTGGACGAAGCCCGCGCCGACCGGCCGGCCGTTGCTGATCAGGTCCTTCGCCGGGTTCTCGGCCATCTTGACGTCGGTGGCCATGGCCAGCCCGATGATGCCGCAGAACATGGTGACGGCGAGCAGGCCCATCATCGCCAGCGTGGTCGCGGCGTTCTTGCTCTTCGGCTTGCGGAACGCGGGCACGCCGTTGCTGATCGCCTCGACGCCGGTGAGCGCCGCACAGCCGGAGGAGAAGGCGCGCAGCAGCAGGAAGACGAGGGCGAAACCGGCCAGCCCCTGGTGCTCGGGCTTGATCGTGTATCCGGAGGTCGGGGCGTGCATGGTGTCGCCGAGGACGAGTCCGCGGAAGGCGCCCCAGATGATCATGATGAAGACGCCGGCCACGAAGAGGTAGGTGGGGATGGCGAAGAGCTTGCCGGACTCCTTCACCCCGCGCAGGTTCATCAGGGTCAGCAGCACGATGGCCGCGACCGCGCACCCCGTCTTGTGCTCGACGACGAAGGGGACCGCCGAGCCCAGGTTCTCGACGCCGGAGGCGATCGACACGGCGACGGTCAGGACGTAGTCGACCAGCAGTGCGCTGGCCACGGTCAGGCCGGCCTTGGGGCCGAGGTTGGTGGTGGCGACCTCGTAGTCGCCGCCGCCGCTCGGGTAGGCGTGCACGTTCTGCCGGTAGGAGGCGACGACCGTGAACATCAGGACCACGACCGCGACCGCGATCCAGGGGCTGAAGTGGTAGGCCGACACACCCGCGATGGAGAGCACGAGGAGGACTTCTCCGGGTGCGTACGCCACCGAGGACAGCGGGTCGGATGCGAAGACGGGGAGTGCGATGCGCTTGGGGAGGAGCGTCTCCCCCAGCTTGTCGCTGCGCAGGGCCCGTCCGATCAGGATCCGTTTGGGCACGTCGGTCAGTTTGGACACGCTGAGGATCGTAAGGGTTCCGTATGGGCCCCGCCCCCGCACGGGCGGCGTGGCCCGCCAATCTCCTGCACTCGGACCGAAACGCCGCGGAATCCTTAACGCAATCCTTGCGCCGCGCCCGCCGGGGAAGGGGTGCGAAGTGGCCCGCGCCACGTCGTCTTTGCCCCGGCGGCCCCGCGATGCGCACACTCGGATGAGGCAACGCAACCGCCGCCGCATAAGCTCGTAACCGGGCGACGGGACACACCGTTGCCCCGTTGTTTGCCCGGCCAGCCGAGGAAAGAGTGTGAGCAGGGTGTTTTCGCAGGTCAGCCGGACGACCAGGACTGCGAGGTAGGCGCAAGGTGCACATCGTCATCATGGGCTGCGGGCGAGTGGGAGCCGCTCTCGCGCAGACCCTGGAGCAGCAGGGGCACACGGTCGCCGTCATCGACCAGGACCCCACGGCGTTCCGGCGCCTCGGCTCCGGGTTCGGCGGGCGTCGCGTGACCGGGGTCGGTTTCGACCAGGACACCCTGCGTGAGGCGGGGATCGAGGAGGCCGGCGCGTTCGCGGCGGTGAGCAGCGGCGACAACTCCAACATCATCGCGGCCCGGGTGGCGCGCGAGATGTTCGGCATCGAGAACGTCGCGGCCCGGATCTACGACCCCCGGCGCGCCGAGGTGTATCAGCGGCTGGGCATTCCGACGGTCGCCACCGTCCGCTGGACCGCGGACCAGATGCTGCGCCGGCTGCTGCCCTCGGGCGCTGAGCCGCTGTGGCGGGACCCGAGCGGCGGGGTGCAGCTCGCGGAGGTGCACACCACGCCGTCCTGGATCGGCCACAAGATCAGCACGCTCCAGGAGGAGACGGGCGTGCGCGTCGCCTTCCTCACCCGCTTGGGCGAAGCGATTCTGCCGTCGTCGCAGACGGTGCTGCAGGAGGGCGACCTCGTCCACGTGATGATGCGGACGGACGAGATCGCGAAGGTCGAGGCGGCCTTCGCCGAGGGCCCCGAGGAGGGCGGTCACTGATGCGTGTCGCGATTGCCGGGGCCGGTGCGGTGGGACGTTCCATCGCGGGCGAGCTGCTGGAGAACGGGCACGAGGTGCTGCTCGTCGACAAGGCGCCGACCGCCATTTCGGTGGAGCGGGTGCCGATGGCCGAGTGGCTGCTGGCGGATGCCTGTGAGATCACGTCGCTGGACGAGGCGGCGCTGCAGCGCTGCAACGTCGTGATCGCGGCGACCGGTGACGACAAGGTGAACCTGGTCGTCTCGCTGCTGGCGAAGACCGAGTACGGCGTGCCGCGGGTCGTCGCCCGGGTGAACAACCCGAAGAACGAGTGGCTGTTCAACGAGTCGTGGGGCGTCGATGTCGCGGTCTCCACGCCGCGTCTGATGTCGGCGCTGGTGGAGGAGGCGGTGAGCGTCGGCGATCTGGTCCGGCTGCTGCGCTTCAGCCACGGCGACGCGAACCTGGTCGAGCTGACGCTGCCGCCGGAGTCGGCGCTGGCGGGTACGCAGGTCGGGGAGGTCGCCTGGCCGGAGGACACCTCGCTGGTGACGATCATCCGGGGCCAGCGGGTGCTGACGCCGAGCCCGGAGGAGAGCCTGGAGGCCGGTGACGAGCTGCTGTTCGTGGCCGCGCAGGCGCGCGAGGAGCAGCTGGAGGACCTGCTGTCGGTGCGGCAGGGCGATCCGGAGAAGTAGCCGGGACATGCGAGAGGGGCCTGTTGCCGCCGGTGGCGGTGACAGGCCCCTCTCGTACGTCTCAGAACTCCTGGCCCCTGGCCGCTTCGGCGGCGGCCGCCTTGCGGGCCTTCTCGGCCTCTTCCTCGGCCTCCATCTCGGCGAAGACGTCGATGGGCGGCGGTGCCTTGGCGAGGAAGACCCAGGTCAGGTAGACCGCCAGCAGGAAGGGCGGGATCTTCAGGGCGACCAGCACCCAGCCGAGCTGGGTGGTGTCGGCCCACCAGTACAGCGGGAAGAGGATCGCGCACTTGGCGAGCAGGATCAGTCCCCAGGCGTAGCTGGCCTTGGCGTACGCCTTCTTGCGGCCGGGGTTACGGGTGCGCCAGGAGAGGTTCTCCTTGAACACCGGGCCCAGGATGAGGCCGATCAGAGGCAGGCCGGCGACTGTGCTGACCAGGTACGCCAGGGCGAGCCCGAGGGTGTAGAGCATGCCCGGGAGGTAGAAGTCCTTGGCGTTGCCGGTCATCTTGGCGAAGACCACGCCGAAGGCCACACCGAAGACGCCGCTGAAGGCGTGCTTGACGGTGTCCTTGCGGATCAGCCGGACGGCCACGAGGGCCAGCGACACCGCGAGAGCGGCGACGGCCGAGTGGGTGAGGTTCTTGTCGATGGTGAAGATCGTGACGAAGAGCAGGCCCGGCAGGACCGTCTCCACCATGCCCCTCACGCCGCCGAAGGCCTCGAAGAGCGCGGCCTCGGTGACCGCCCTGCTGTCGGCCTCCTGCTGGTCGGTGGTGCGGTCCGTTTCGGACGTCGGCTTGTCGAGAGACGTCACCGGCTACTCCTTGCCGAGCGGTCGGAGTTCGTATTTGGGGTTGAACAGCACCCGGCGGCCGTGGCTCATGGCGATCCGGCCGGAGGCGATGAGCTTGCGGCCGGGCTCTATGCCCACGATGGAGCGGCGGCCGAGCCAGACCACGTCGAGCGGTGCGGTGCCGTCGAAGAGCTCCGCCTCCAGGGCGGGCACTCCGGCGCGCGGTCGCAGGGTGACCGTCCGCAAGGTACCAGTGACCTTCACGATCTGGCGGTCGGTGCATTCGGAGATCCGGGTGCACCCCGAAGCCTGCGAGTCCTCCTCCAGCTCCTCGCACTCCAGGTCCTCCTGGGAGCTGGAAAGCCGGTCGAGCATCCGCCGGAAGCGCCCGGACGGCCGCTCGCCCTTGCGGGGCTTCTCGAATCGGGGAACAGCACTCATACCCGAAGGGTACCGGTCCCGCGAGGTCGTCGCGGGTGGCCGCCGTCTCACCCGTACGGGGGACCCGGACACGCCGGGCGAGCCGGTTTCAGGCGCGCTCGAAGCGGTAACCCATGCCGGGTTCGGTGACGAAGTGGCGGGGGTGGGAGGGGTCGGCCTCCAGCTTGCGCCTCAGCTGTGCCATGTAGACGCGCAGGTAGTTCGTCTCGGTGCCGTACGAGGGCCCCCAGACCTCCTGGAGCAGCTGGCGCTGGCTGACGAGGCGGCCGCCGTTGCGGACGAGGACCTCCAGCAGGTGCCACTCGGTGGGCGTGAGCCGTACGTCCTTGCCCTCGCGGTGGACCTTCTTGGCGGCGAGGTCGACGGTGAAGCCCTCGGTCTCCACGATGACGACCTGGTCGCCCCCGTCCTGGCCGACCGGCTCGGCGCGTCGGACGGCGGCCCGCAGCCTGGCCAGCAGCTCGTCCATGCCGAACGGCTTGGTCACGTAGTCGTCGGCCCCCGCGTCCAGCGCCTCGACCTTCTCGTCGGAGGTGTGGCGGGCCGAGAGCACCAGGATCGGCACCCGCGTCCAGCCGCGCAGGCCCCTGATCACGTCGACGCCGTCCATGTCGGGCAGCCCGAGGTCGAGGACGACGACGTCGGGGTGGCGGGCGGCGGCGAGCTGGAGGGCGGTGGCCCCGTCGGGCGCGGCGTCCACCTCGTACTTGCGCGCCTTCAGGTTGATCACGAGGGCGCGTACGATCTGCGGCTCGTCCTCGACCACTAGCACCCGGGTCATCGCGGTCCTGCCTTTCTGCTGGGTGTACGTCGTCACGGGGAGGTCTTCGCGTGTCATGAGGTGACCCGTGCGGGCAGGCCGGGGGCGGCCGGGGCGTGGCCCGGTGCCGCCTTGAGGGTGAGGACCATCGTGAGGCCGCCGCCGGGGGTGTCCTCGGCGTCGAGCGTGCCGCCCATGGACTCGGCGAATCCGCGGGCCACCGCGAGGCCGAGGCCGACTCCGGCGCCGCGCGGGGCGTCGCCGTAGCGCTGGAACGGCTCGAAGATGCGCTCCTTGCCCTCGTCGGGGACGCCCCGGCCGCGGTCGGTGACCCGGAGTTCGACGCGGGCGCCGAGCGCGCTGGCCGCGACGGTGACGCGGTCGCCGTCGGGGCTGTACTTGACGGCGTTCTCCACGATGTTGGCGACGGCCCGCTCCAGGAGTCCGGGGTCGACGGCGACCATGGGCAGCGTCTCGGGGATGTCCAGGTCGACGCTGTCCTCGGGGACGCCGCCGAGCGCCATGGGCACCACCTCGTCGAGGTCGATCTCCCGGATCAGCGGGGTCACGGTGCCGGTCTGGAGGCGGGACATGTCCAGGAGGTTGCCGACGAGGTGGTCGAGGCGGTCGGCGCCGGCCTCGATGCCTTCGAGGAGTTCCGCCTCGTCGTCGTCGGACCAGGCGACGTCGTCGGAGCGCAGGGAGGAGACGGCGGCCTTGATCGCGGCCAGCGGGGTGCGCAGGTCGTGGCTGACGGCGGCCAGGAGCGCGGTCCTGATGCGGTTGCCCTCGGCGAGTCTGCGGGCCTCCTCGGCCTCGTCGACCAGGCGCTGGCGGTCCAGGACGACGGCGGCCTGGGCGGCGAACGCGCCGAGCACCCGGCGGTCCTCGGCGGGCAGCACCCGGCCGGACAGGGCCAGGGCCATGTGGTCGCCGACGGGCATGTCCACGTCGGCGTCCTCGGGCCGGGCGGCCGGGGCCGGGCCGACGCTGCCGGCGCACGTCCAGGGGTCGACGTCGCTGCGCCGCTCCAGCAGGGCGACGGAACCCATGCCGAAGGTCTCGCGGACCCGGTCCAGGAGCGCGGCCAGGGTGGTCTCGCCGCGCAGCACGCTGCCGGCCAGGAACGAGAGGATCTCGGACTCCGCGCGCAGCCGGGCGGCCTGGTGGGTGCGGCGGGCGGCGAGGTCGACCACGGAGGCCACCGCGACCGCCACCGCGAAGAAGATCACGATGGCGACCAGGTTCTCCGGGTCCTGGACGGTCAGGGTGTGGGTGGGCGGGGTGAACCAGTAGTTCAGGAGCAGGGAGCCGGCGGCTGCCGCGGCGAGGGCGGGCAGCAGTCCGCCGACCAGGGCGGCGGCGACGGTCATGAAGAGGAAGAGCAGGACGTCGTTGGCGAGCCCGGGGCCGGACTCCAGGGACTTGAGGAGCACGGCGAGGAGGACGGGCCCGCCGACGCCGACCGCCCAGCCCCAGATGATGCGGGCCCGGCCGAGGCGGGCACCCCGGGCTATGGGCAGCCCCCGGCCCTTGGCGACCTCGTCGTGGGTGACGATGTGGACGTCGAGGTCGGTGCCGGACTCGCGGGCGACGGTGGCGCCGACGCCGGGTCCGTAGATGTACTGCCAGGTCTTGCGGCGGCTGGAGCCGAGGACGATCTGCGTGGCGTTGACGCCCCGGGCGAACTCCAGCAGCGCCGAGGGTATGTCGTCGCCGATGACGTGGTGGAAGGTGCCGCCCAGGTCCTCGACGAGGGTGCGCTGGACGGCCAGCTCCTTGGGCGAGGCCGAGGTCAGTCCGTCGCTGCGGGCGATGTAGACGGCGAGGATCTCACTGCCCGAGCCCTTGGCCGCCATCCGGGCGGCGCGGCGGATGAGCGTGCGGCCCTCGGGGCCCCCGGTGAGGCCGACGACGATGCGCTCACGGGCCTGCCAGGTGGTGCGGATGTTGTGCTCGCCCCGGTACTGCTGGAGGTATTCGTCGACCCGGTCGGCGACCCAGAGGAGGGCCAGCTCGCGCAGGGCGGTGAGGTTGCCGGGGCGGAAGTAGTTGGAGAGCGAGGCGTCGATCCGGTCCGGCTTGTAGATATTGCCGTGGGCCATGCGGCGGCGCAGGGCCTGGGGCGACATGTCGACCAGTTCGAGCTGGTCGGCCCGGCGGACGACCTCGTCGGGCACGGTCTCGCGCTGGCGTACGCCGGTTATGGACTCGACGACGTCGCCGAGGGACTCCAGGTGCTGGATGTTGACGGTGGAGACGACGTCGATGCCGGCCTGGAGGAGTTCCTCGACGTCCTGCCAGCGCTTGGCGTTGCGGGAGCCGGGCACGTTGGTGTGGGCCAGCTCGTCGACCAGGGCGACGGCCGGGGCCCGCTCCAGGACGGCGTCGATGTCCATCTCGGTGAAGACGGCCCCGCGGTGCTCGATCTCGCGGCGCGGGACCACTTCGAGGCCATGCAGCATGGTCTCGGTGCGCGGGCGGTCGTGGTGCTCGACGAAGCCGATGACGCAGTCGGTGCCCCGTTCGACGCGCCGGTGCGCCTCGGAGAGCATCGCGTACGTCTTGCCGACGCCGGGTGCCGCACCGAGGTAGATCCGAAGTTTGCCGCGCGCCATGGCCCCATTGTCTTCCTGAAACCGGATCTTCTCACGGAAACCGGTGGCGGCCGATGCGGCAGCCACTGTCGAAACTACCTCGTGAATTTCCGGCATATCGGGCGGGGGGTGCGGCTGCGGTCCGTATTGACGTAACTCTGATGCCTCCGGGGAGAAGCCCGGCCGGGGTGCTCCGGCCGGGGCGGGCGGGGCCGTCGTCAGTGGTGGAAGAGCCGCAGGCCGGTGCGCGCCAGGGCGATCCCGTGGGCGCGGCAGGCCTCTGCGACCTCGTCGGACCGGATGGAGCCGCCGGGCTCCGCGATGCACGTCACTCCGTGGCGCCGGGCGTGGTCGACGTTGTCCCGGAACGGCAGCGAACCGTCCGACACGAAGGAGACCCCCGTGAGCCGGCCGAGCCATTCGGTGCGCAGCGCCGCATCCAGCTCGGGCGGTTCACCGCCGAGTGCCTCCCGGCAGCGGTCCAGCTCGCCGGCCGTCAGGTCTCCCTCGACGAGCCGGATCTGCCAGTTGATCCGTTCCTGGCGGCGGATGCCCGTGCGAAAGGCGAGATCGCGCACCAGCGGATGCCTGCGGAGCCACCAGGTGTCCGTCTTGGCTCCGGCCAGCCGGGTGCAGTCCACCCGGGACTGCTGACCCGCGCCGATTCCGAGGGCCATGCCGTCCTTGAGGTAGCACACCGCGTTGGACTGGGTGCGGCGCAGCACCACGAGCCCGAGCAGCAGGTCCCGGCGGGAGGCTGCCGGCACCTCGCCGGACACGACGTCCGCGATCACCTTGTCCGACACGGGTACGGGGTCGCGCTCCTGGGACAGCCGGAGTCCGAAGACCTCACGGGACTCGGCGGCAGGGGCGGTGAAGTCCGGGTCGGCCTCCATGACGAGGAAGGTGCCGTTCTTCTTCCGGCTCAGTGTGCCGGCCACGCCCGGCGCGTACCCGGGCGCGACGATCCCGTCGCAGACGACCCGGCCGAGCAGCTCGGCCAGTTCGGCGTCGACCTCGTGCGAGACCGCGGCGAAGTCCCCGTACGACGACTTGGGGTCGCCGTCCCGGGCCCGCAGGTAGGCGCTGGTCAGCGGTCCGACGGTGGCGGGATCGACGCCGTGGAGGCGTGCGACGGCCTCGTCCACCGGACCGGCGAGTGCCGCCCCGGCGGGCGAGACGTGCTTGAACGAGGTCGCGGCCGGCACACCGAGTACGGCGGCCGCCTCGCGGACGAGCTGCCAGGCGTTCAGGGCGTCCAGCCAGTTGATGTAGGACGGGGTGCCGGCCAGCACCTTCAGCGGCGGACGCCCCGGATGTACGGGAGCGGCTTCGGCAGCGGCCTGCTGGGGATTCATTCCGTAACGCATGCGCACAGGGCACTCCTGGTCGGGCGGGCCGACGGAGCGCCCAGGCGGTCGGCGGCTCCTCCGTGGAGGGTCGCTCCCCGGTGGTGATCCACCTTCGCCAGTCACGACGCGACGATTCTAGGGAACCCGGCGCAGCACCGCCAACTCCCCTGTCAGTGCTCGATGATGTGCCCGTCGCTGAGCTCCAGGACGCGGTCGGCGAGGCCGAGCAGCTGGGCGTCGTGGGTGGCGACGAGCGCGGTGACACCCTCGCTGTGGACGACGGCGCGCAGCAGCTCCATCACCGCGAGGCCGGTCTCCGCGTCCAGCTGTCCGGTCGGCTCGTCGGCGATCAGCAGGGCGGGCCGGTTGGCGAGCGCGCGGGCGATGGCGACGCGCTGCTGCTGGCCGCCGGAGAGCTCGCCGGGGCGCTGCGCGGCGTGGTCGGCGAGGCCGACGAGGGAGAGCATCAGCGACACGCGCTCCTCGCGCTCGTGCGGGTCGGCCTTGCGCAGCCGCAGGGGGACGCCGACGTTCTCCGCGGCCGTCAGGATGGGGAGCAGGCCGAACGACTGGAAGATGAAGCCGACGCGGTCCCTGCGCAGTTCCAGGAGCCCGTTCTCGCCGAGCGAGGAGAGGTCGGTGCCGTCCACGATGATCCGGCCGCTGTCGGGGGTGTCGAGGCCGCCGACCAGGTTGAGGAGGGTCGTCTTGCCGGAGCCGGAGCGCCCCTTGAGCGCGACGAGCTCACCGCGCGGCACCTCGAAGGAGACGCCGCGCAGCGCGTGCACGGCGCCTGCCCCGGAGCCGTAGGAGCGGTGCAGGTCCTCGATCCGGACCATCGGCCGTTCGGCGACGGTCGTGCCGCCCTCTCTGCCGGTGCCCGTGGCGGCAGTGCTCTCGGTCATGTCGCTCCCCGTATGTCGGTCCTGTCGGCCGCCAGTATGTGCATGCGGCACGGGGTCGGGCAATGCCCGGGTCGGGCCGTAGCGGCCGGACCCGGGCATTCGGGGTGTTCAGCGCGTTCCGGCCTTGTGGACGAGGTCCTTGAGCGCGATGTTGAGCTGGAGGACGTTGACGCGGGGTTCGCCGACGAAGCCGAGGATGCGGCCGTCGGTGTGCCGGTCGACGAGCTTCTGGACCTGGGCGGCGTCGAGGTGGTTGCGTGCCGCGACGCGGTTGACCTGGAGGTCGGCGTAGGCCGGGGAGATGTCGGGGTCGAGGCCGGACCCGGAGGAGGTGACGGCGTCGGCGGGGACCTGGGAGGGGCTGACGGGGTGGCCGGGGACGGAGTTGTCCTTGACGACGTCGGCCTTGGCGGCGGTGACCCAGTCGATGAGTTCCTTGTTGTCGCCGGAGCGGTTGGTCGCGCCGGAGAGGATCAGGGAGTACTGGGTGTTGACGCTGTTGGTGCCGAGGCCGTTGGAGGGGCGGGGCTGGAACCACTTGAGGTCGGGGGCCGGGGTGTCCTGGCCCTTCTTGAGGGGGAGGTCGTAGCGCTGGCCGATGAGTTCGGAGCCGACGACCTTGCCGCGGGAGGTGATCTCGGAGCCGTTGGCGTGGCCGGGCATCAGTCCCTGGGCGATCCCGGTGACGGCGAGCGGGTAGATGACGCCGCAGACCAGGGTGAGGACGAGCAGGGCGCGCAGTCCGGCCCAGAGCAGCCGGGCGGAGTTTCCTACGGAGTTGTTCATGGCAGGTCAGCCGATTCCGGGGATGAGGGAGATGATCAGGTCGATGATCTTGATGCCGATGAACGGGGCGATCAGGCCGCCGAGTCCGTAGACGCCGAGGTTGCGCCGGAGCATCGAGTCGGCGCCGCTGGGCCGGTAGCGGACGCCCTTGAGGGCGAGCGGGACCAGCGCGACGATGATCAGCGCGTTGAAGATCACGGCGGACAGGATCGCGGACCGCGGTGAGGACAGGTCCATGATGTTGAGCTTGTCCAGGCCCGGGTGGACCACGGCGAACATCGCGGGAATGATCGCGAAGTACTTCGCGACATCGTTGGCGATGGAGAACGTGGTGAGGGCGCCGCGGGTGATCAGGAGCTGTTTGCCGATCTCCACGATCTCGATGAGCTTGGTCGGGTTGGAGTCCAGGTCCACCATGTTCCCGGCCTCCTTGGCGGCCGAGGTTCCGGTGTTCATGGCCACGCCGACATCGGCCTGGGCGAGCGCCGGCGCGTCGTTCGTGCCGTCGCCGGTCATCGCGACGAGCTTGCCGCCGGCCTGCTCCCGCCTGATGAGGGCCATCTTGTCCTCGGGGGTGGCCTCGGCCAGGAAGTCGTCGACGCCCGCCTCCTGGGCGATGGCCTTCGCGGTGAGCGGGTTGTCGCCGGTGATCATCACCGTACGGATGCCCATCCGGCGCAGTTCGTCGAACCGCTCCCGCATGCCCTCCTTGACGACGTCCTTGAGGTGGATGACACCCAGGACCCGGGCACCGTCCGCGTCCCGGCGGGCGACCAGCAGCGGGGTGCCGCCGGCCTCGGCGATGCGGTCGGTGAGCGCCTGCGCATCGGCTGAGACGCTGCCGCCCTGCTCCTTCACCCAGGCGACGACCGATCCGCTCGCGCCCTTGCGGACCTTGCGTCCACCGACGTCCACACCGGACATGCGGGTCTGGGCGGTGAACGCCACCCACTCGGCGTGGGCGAGTTCGCCCTGGTGACGCTCGCGCAGGCCGTACTTCTCCTTGGCGAGAATCACCACGGACCGGCCCTCGGGGGTTTCGTCGGCCAGCGAGGACAGCTGGGCGGCGTCCGCCAGTTCGGCCGCTGTCACACCCGCCACGGGGAGGAACTCGGCGGCCTGGCGGTTGCCGAGGGTGATGGTGCCGGTCTTGTCCAGCAGCAGCGTCGAGACATCGCCCGCCGCCTCGACTGCGCGCCCGGACATGGCGAGGACGTTGCGCTGCACGAGCCGGTCCATGCCGGCGATGCCGATGGCGGAGAGGAGCGCGCCGATGGTGGTCGGGATCAGGCAGACCAGGAGCGCCGCCAGCACGATCATGGACTGCTCGCTGCCCGCGTAGATCGCGAAGGGCTGCAGGGTGACGACGGCCAGCAGGAACACGATGGTGAGGGACGCCAGGAGGATGTTCAGGGCGATCTCGTTGGGTGTCTTCTGCCGGGCCGCGCCCTCGACCAGGGCGATCATCCGGTCGATGAACGTCTCGCCGGGCTTGGTGGTGATCTTGATGACGATGCGGTCGGAGAGCACCTTCGTACCACCGGTGACGGCGCTGCGGTCGCCGCCGGACTCCCGGATGACCGGGGCCGATTCGCCGGTGATCGCGGACTCGTCCACGCTGGCGACGCCCTCGACGACATCTCCGTCGCCGGGGATGATGTCGCCGGCCTCGCAGACGACCAGATCGCCGATGCGCAGTTCGGTGCCGGGAATCCGTTCCTCGTTCGTGCCGGTGATCCGGCGGGCGACGGTGTTGGTCTTGGCCTTGCGCAGGGTGTCGGCCTGGGCCTTGCCGCGGCCCTCGGCGACCGCCTCCGCCAGGTTGGCGAAGATCGTCGTGAGCCACAGCCAGACCGTGATGGCCCAGCCGAACCAGTCGGTCGGGTCCAGCACGGCGAGCACGGTGGTGAGCACCGAACCCACCAGCACCACGAACATCACCGGCGACTTGACCATGATCCGTGGGTCGAGCTTGCGTATCGCGTCGGGGAAAGAGGCGATCAGCATCCGGGGGTCGAACAGTCCGGCGCCGACGCGCCCTTCGGGAGCGGACCCGGCCGGTGCGTCCTCGTGCGGTGCGCGGGCCGGAGTGACTGTGGACATCGCGTCCTCTTGCTTCGTACGGAGGGTCATGACGCCAGCCCCTCGGCCAGCGGCCCCAGCGCGAGGGCCGGGAAGTAGGTGAGACCGGCGATGATCATGATGGTGGCGACCAGCAGTCCGCTGAAGAGCGGTTTGTGCGTGCCGAGGGTGCCGGCGGTGGCGGGTACGGGCCGCTGCTCGGCGAGCGAGCCGGCCAGCGCCAGGACGAACACCATGGGCAGGAACCGGCCCAGCAGCATCGCGAGCCCGATCGTGGTGTTGAACCACTGGGTGTCCGCGTTGAGCCCGGCGAACGCCGAGCCGTTGTTGTTGGCGCCGGAGGTGTAGGCGTAGAGGATCTCCGAGAAGCCGTGTGCGCCCGAGTTGGTCATCGAGTTGCCCGGGGTGGGCAGGGCCATCGCGACGGCGGTGAAGCAGAGCACCAGGGCCGGTGTGATGAGGATGTAGCAGGCGGCGAGCTTGATCTCGCGGGTGCCGATCTTCTGCCCCAGGTACTCGGGCGTACGGCCGACCATCAGACCGGCGATGAACACCGCGATGACCGCCATGATCAGCATCCCGTAGAGACCGGAGCCGGTGCCGCCCGGTGCGATCTCCCCGAGCTGCATGCCGAGCATCGTGATGCCGCCGCCGAGGCCGGTGAACGAGGAGTGGAACGAGTTCACCGCACCGGTCGACGTGAGGGTGGTGGCCACCGCGAAGATGGAGGAGCCGCCGACTCCGAAACGGTTCTCCTTGCCCTCCATCGCCCCGCCCGCGATGTCGAACGCGGGGCCGTGGTGGGCGAATTCGGTCCACATCATCAGCGCGGTGAATCCGAGCCAGATGACGCCCATCGTCGCGAGGATCGCGTACCCCTGCTTGAGCGAGCCGGCCATGCGGCCGAAGGTGCGCGTCAGGGCGAAGGGAATGACGAGGATCAGGAAGATCTCGAAGAGGTTGGAGAGCCCGTTGGGGTTCTCGAAGGGATGGGCCGAGTTGGCGTTGAAGTAGCCGCCACCGTTCGTGCCCAGCTCCTTGATGGCCTCCTGCGAGGCGACCGCACCGCCGTTCCACTGCTGCGAGCCGCCCGTGAACCGGCCGACCTCGTGGATGCCGGAGAAGTTCTGGATCGCTCCGCAGGCGACCAGCACGAGCGCGCCGATCACCGCGATCGGCACCAGGATCCGCACGGTGCCGCGCACCAGGTCGGACCAGAAGTTGCCGAGTTCACCGCTGCGGACGGCGGAGAACCCCCGGACGAGTGCCACCGCGACGGCGATGCCGACGGAGGCCGACACGAAGTTCTGCACCGCGAGGCCGCCGGTCTGCACGACGTGGCCCATGGCCTGCTCGCCGTAGTACGACTGCCAGTTGGTGTTGGCGACGAACGAGGCCGCCGTGTTGAACGCCTGGTCCGGATCGATCGAGGCGAAGCCGAGCGAACCGGGCAGCGAGCCCTGGAGCCGCTGCAGCAGATACAGGAAGAGGACGCTCACGGCGGAGAAGGCGAGAACACCGCGCAGATAGGCGGGCCAGCGCATCTGCGTGTCCGGGTTGGCGCCTATGGCCTTGTATATCCACTTCTCCACCCGCAGATGCTTCGGAGAGGAATAGACGCCGGCCATGTAGTCACCGAGCGGGCGGTACGCCAGACCCAGCGCCACGACGAGCGCGAGTACCTGGAGCACGCCGGCGAGGACGGGGCTCATATCGGGCTCAGAACCTCTCCGGGTACAGAAGGGCGAGGACGAGATAGCCCAGCAGGGCTACGGCCACGACGAGGCCGGCCACGTTTTCGGCAGTCACAGCTTCGTCACCCCCTTGGCGATGAGAGCCACCAGCGCGAAGACCGCGATCGTGGTGACGACGAAGGCCAGGTCGGCCATCGGGTGCTCCTGGATGAGGTGCGGATTTTCTCGGACCTCTTGAGCAAACCCCGCTCCCGCACCGCCGTGACCTGCATTGATGGCTTCCATACGGGGAGGGACACAGCCTTGACGGCGCCTGTACGTGCCCGATACGCGCCCCTTACGGGCTCTGCCCCGTGCCCGCCCCCGGACGCACAGAAGCCGGTGGCCCGTACCCCTCGAAGGGGGTACGGGCCACCGGCCGGTGCCTACGGGGTGCGGGTCAGCGCACCTCGGTGATCTCGGGACCGCGCTGCAGCCCGGCCATGCCGCCGGAGAACTTCGAGCCCTCCTGCTCCTCCTGCTGCACGCCCTCGGGGACCATCTGGGCGTCGTTGGGGAGCTTGAGGACGATCGGGTCGCGGGGGGCCATCGGGCCCTCGCCGCGGACGACCACGGTGTCCCGGAAGACCGTCTCCAGCAGCCCGGCGGCCTCCGGCTGCACGGCGCCCTGGCCGGAGATCACTCCGCGCAGGAACCAGCGCGGGCCGTCGACACCGACGAAGCGCACCAGCTGCACGCCGTTCGTCCCGTCGGGGAGCTGTACGGGGACCTGCGCGCGCAGCTCCCAGCCCAGCGGGCCCTCGACCTCGTCGATGATGCCGCCCTGCTGGGTGATGCCGGAGGCGATCTCCTCGCGGACCTCGCCCCAGATGCCCTCCTTCTTGGGGGCGGCGAAGGCCTGCAGCTGGATCGCGCTGTCGCGCAGCACGACGGTGGCCGCGACGATCGCGTCACCGGCGACCTCCACGCGCAGCTCCATGCCCTCGACACCGGGCACGAAGACGCCTCCCAGGTCCACCCGGCCGTCGCCGGGCTGGGACACCTCGCTGATGTCCCACGGGCCGTCCGGGCGCGGTGCCGGCGGAAGGTTCGTCCGGCGTGCGGTGCCCTCGGTGTCACCCTGCTCGTCGACGACCTGCTCGGCCTCGCGCGCCTCGTCCGCCGTGTCATCGGCGGAACCACTGTTCTTGCGACGTCCGAACACGTCACTGTCCTTCCCGGTCGGATTCGACCGAAGCGTAGCTGTTCCCGCCCTGGGGAACCCCGCCCCGGACGCCATCAACATCAACGGCGGCATGACCGCCGGTCGACCCGAAGCCCCCTTCGGCCCGCGCCGAGCCGGGAAGCTCCGACACCTCGTGGAAGCGCACCTTCTCGACCTGCTGCACGACCAGTTGGGCAATCCGGTCGAACCGCTCGAACCGCACGGACTCGCGCGGGTCGAGATTGATGACGATCACCTTGATCTCTCCACGGTACCCGGCATCGACCGTCCCCGGGGCATTCACCAGGGCGACTCCGCAGCGGGCGGCGAGACCGGATCGTGGGTGCACGAACGCGGCGTACCCGTCGGGCAGCGCGATCGAAACCCCGGTGGGCAGGACGGCCCGCTCCCCCGGAGCCAGCTCGGCGGCCTCGGTCGTCACGAGGTCGGCGCCGGCGTCACCGGGGTGCCCGTAGGCCGGGAGCGGAACGTCCGGGTCGACCCGGCGGATCAGGACGTCGACGGGGTGGCGCATCAGGGGTTCACCTCGAAGGCGCGGGCGCGCTTGATCTGGTCCGGATCGGCCATCGCGGCCTGGATCTCGGCCGGGCGGCCGTTGTCGATGAAGTGGTCGACCTTGACCTCGATGAACAGGGCCTCGGCCCGCACCGCCACGGGCCCGTCCGGCCCGCCGATCCGGCCGGTCGCCCGGGAGTAGAGCTTGCGCCCGTGCACGGCGGTGATCTCGGCGTCGAGGAACAGCACGGTGTCGACGGGGACGGGCCGCACGAAGTCGGTCTCCAGCCGTCCGGTCACCGCGATGACCCGCAGCAGCCAGTTCAGCGAGCCGAGCGTCTCGTCCAGCGCGGTGGCCAGCACCCCGCCGTGCGCCAGGCCCGGGGCGCCCTGGTGGGCGGCCTTCACGGTGAACTCCGCGGTCACCCGGACACCTTCCTCGGCCCGCGCCTGGAGGTGCAGCCCGTGGGGCTGTCCGGAGCCGCAGCCGAAGCAGTGTTCGTAGTGCGCGCCGAGGAGTTCGCCGGGGGCCGGGGCGTCGGGGTGCCGGACCGGTTTCACCGCGTCGGCCGGGGGCGTCAGAGCCGCAGATGTTCCACTCACAGGCGCAGACCTTACCCGCGCGGGTACCCGCCGGTCGCGCCGTGCCAAGCTTGGAACCATGCAGCCTTCCACCCCGCCGTTCGACGAACGCCTCACCGCTCCCCGTTCGTGGTGGCTGATCGCCGTCCTCATCGGCATCGCGTGCGCGCTGATGCTGCTGCCGCTGGGAACCCTGCCGCTGCTCGCCGGCCTCGCCGGCGGCACGGTCCTGTCGGCGGTGGCGGTGAGTGCGTACGGCTCCGCGCGCATCCGTGTGGTGGCGGGTGCGCTCGTCGCGGGCGACGCGCGGATTCCGGTATCGGCGCTCGGCGAGGCCGAGGTGCTGGACGCCGAGGAGGCGCGCGCCTGGCGCACGTACAAGGCGGACACACGGGCCTTCATGCTGCTGCGCAGCTACATCCCGACGGCGGTGCGGGTGGAGGTCACCGACCCCGAGGACCCGACCCCGTACGTCTATCTGTCGACCCGCGACCCGCAGGCGCTGGTGGCGGCGCTGAAGGCGGCGGTCCGGGCCTAGGGCCTTTCGTTCGGATCATGCCGGGCTCTCGCGGGAGGGCAGCTCGGGCTGTTCCAGCGGGGGCAGCTCGGGCAGGCGGTCCCAGGGGATCTGCTTCTCGCGGAGGTCCTTCCTGACCCGTTCGGCGAGCTTTCTGGTGTCGCGACGGTTCATGGAGGCGCCGACCGCGGCGCCGATCATGAACGGGATCAGGCTCGGCAGGTCGCGCACGGTCCGTTTCATGATCTGCCGGCGCAGTTCGCGCTTCATCCGGCCGCTCAGTGCCGCGTCGACCGAGGCCGGGCGGGTGACCTCGATGCCGCGTTCCTCGGTCCAGGCGGTGAGGTAGGCGGTGGAGCGCCGGCCGATGTTGCCCGGAGGGCGGCGCCCGTAGAGCTCGTGCAGTTCGGCGACGAGCTTCATCTCGATCGCGGCGACGCCGGTGATCTCGGCCGCCAGCTCCGCGAACATGGCGGGCGGCACGGGCATCATGGCCGCCGCGCCGATTCCGGCGCCGACCGTGGCGGTCGCGCGGCTCGCGCCCGCGACGAGCCGGTCGGCGATCTCCTCCGGCCCGAGGCCGGGAAAGTGCTTGCGCAGGGTGGCGAGGTCGCGCACAGGGACGCGGGGAGCGATGTGGATGATCAGGTCGGCGATATGACCGATCGCTGCCTTGGCGCTCTCCCCGCCCTTGCGTACGCCCCGTTTCACTGAATCCAGACGGCCTGCCCCGGTCACGGGCTCCGTCCTGCCGGCTTCTCCGGCCCCATAGGCCGCGCCGGCTCCGGCAGCCTCACGGGCTGCCTCCACTGCTGCTTCGGCCGCTTCGAGCGAGGCCTGCAGGCCTCGCTCGTCGTCCTGTCCGTCCGGCGAGAGTGGCAGGGCGGACCGCTCGGCAGGCGCCTGAGCGCCTTCTGCCGGGCCTGTACCGCCCTGGTGCTCCCCGGACGACTTCCTGCCCCAGGGGCGCCGCTTGTGGAACGGTGTGTCCCCTGCCACGGCCGACCGGTCTCAGTCGCAGTCGCGGCAGATCGGCTGGCCGTTCTTCTCGCGGGCCAGCTGGCTGCGGTGGTGCACGAGGAAGCAGCTCATGCAGGTGAACTCATCGGCCTGCTTGGGCAGGACCCGTACGGCCAGCTCCTCGTTGGACAGGTCTGCGCCGGGCAGCTCCAGTCCCTCGGCCGCGTCGAACTCGTCGACGTCGACGGCGGACGCCGTCTTGTCGCTCCGGCGCGCCTTCAGCTCTTCAAGGCTGTCCTGATCGACGTCGTCGTCGGTCTTGCGTGGGGTGTCGTAATCCGTTGCCATGTCGCGCTCTCCCCCTCTGGGTGTCTGCGGTGTCTCAGCGCTCGTAACGCGTGAGAGGCCGGACTTGTGCCCGACCTGAGGCGGAGATTTTGCCTCACATCAAGGTCTGTTACTCAATCGACACCCAAAAGGACCGCTCGGGAGTGATCGGCTTGGGTGGCGATGGGGACCGTACACGGTCCCGGCGGCGCCCTTTACAGGCACCACCCCGTGTACTTCCCGTGATGTCTACCCCCGAAAACCCGGCGTTTCGCCGGGATTCCGGTGAGTTCCCTGGTCACGGAGCGTGGACAGGGAGATATTCGCTCTTGTGATCGATCACACACGGTCTCTTCCGGATCAGGTCCCGAAAATTCCGCTCAAAGCGAACAAAAAATAATCAGTGCGCGAACCTCTTCTCCCGCCGTTCAGACGGGCAGTGAGACACGCATCACAAGACCACCGCCCTCACGGGGCTCGGCGATGATACGGCCGCCGTGGGCGCGGGCGACGGACCGCGCGATCGACAGGCCGAGCCCGACCCCCTTGTCGCTGCCCGTCCGCTCCGTACGCAGCCGTCTGAACGGCTCGAAGAGGTTGTCGATCTCGTAGGCGGGGACCACGGGTCCGGTGTTCGTGACGACCATCAGGGCCTGCCCCGGCATGAGCTCCGTGGTGACCTCGACCCAGCCGTCCGCCGGGACGTTGTAGCGCACCGCGTTCTGGACGAGGTTCAGCGCGATCCGCTCCAGCAGGACTCCGTTGCCCTGGACGACCGCCGGGGCCAGCGAGGCGCGCATCTCCA
The DNA here is from genome assembly GCF_008042035.1 of Streptomyces sp. col6. Classification (GTDB taxonomy): domain Bacteria; phylum Actinomycetota; class Actinomycetes; order Streptomycetales; family Streptomycetaceae; genus Streptomyces. The sequence goes on along the minus strand of NZ_RDBL01000006.1, from coordinate 1,790,798 downwards.
CGTGCTTGGCCTCGGCCTCGCCCCGGGCCTGGTCCAGCGCCCGGGAGGCCACCTCGGCCAGATCGACGGGTTTGCGCTCCACGATCTGGTTGTCACTGCGGGCGAGCAGCAGCAGGCCCTCCACGAGCTGCTCGCTGCGCTCGTTGGTGGCCAGCAGCGTCTTGCCCAGCTGCTGGAGCTCGGGGGGCGCCTCGGGGTCGGAGAGATGCACCTCCAGCAGCGTGCGGTTGATCGCCAGGGGGGTGCGCAGCTCGTGCGACGCGTTCCCGACGAACCGCTGCTGTGCGGTGAAGGCCCGCTCCAGCCGGTCCAGCATGTCGTCGAAGGTGTCGGCGAGCTCCTTCAGCTCGTCGTCGGGCCCGTCCAGCTCGATGCGGCGGGCCAGGTCCGTACCGGCGACCGTACGGGCGATGCGGGTGATCCTGCCCAGCGGCGAGAGCACCCGTCCCGCCATGGCGTAGCCGAAGGCGAAGGCGATGACGCTGAGGCCCACCAGTGCGAGCAGTGACCGGTTGAGCAGCGTGTCCAGTGCCTGCTGGCGCTGGTGGTTGACGCAGGAGTTCATCGCGGCGTTGAAGGTCTCGGCCGACGCGTTCTCCGGCAGGGTGCAGACCTCGCTGGTCACCTTGCCGCTGACGACCTTGAACGGCAGCTCACTGCCCACATGCATGGCCTGGGCGGCCAGCATGTAGATGATCGACAGCAGCAGGATGCCCGCGATCAGGAACATGCCGCCGTACAGCAGCGTGAGCCGTATCCGGATGGTCGGGCGCAGCCAGGGGTAGGGGGGCTCCTGCTGTTTGGGCTCCCAGGTGGGTTTGGGGGGCGCCGCCATGGGCGGCGGGGTGGCGGGCACCGGCCTCAGATCCGGTAACCGGAGCCGGGCACGGTGACGATCACCGGGGGCTCGCCGAGTTTGCGGCGCAGGGTCATCACGGTCACCCGGACGACGTTGGTGAACGGGTCGGTGTTCTCGTCCCAGGCCTTCTCCAGCAGCTGCTCGGCCGAGACGACGGCGCCCTCGCTGCGCATCAGGACCTCCAGGACGGCGAACTCCTTGGGGGCGAGCTGGACCTCCTGCTCGCCACGGAACACCTCGCGGCGGTTGGGGTCGAGCTTGATCCCGGCCCGCTCCAGGACGGGCGGCAGGGCGACGGTCGTACGCCGGCCGAGGGCCCGCACCCGGGCGGTCAGCTCGCTGAACGCGAAGGGCTTGGGCAGATAGTCGTCGGCGCCCAGCTCCAGGCCCTCCACCCGGTCGCTGACGTCTCCGGACGCGGTGAGCATGAGGACCCGGGTCGGCATGCCCAGCTCGACGATCCGGCGGCACACGTCGTCACCGTGGACCAGGGGGAGGTCGCGGTCGAGCACCACGACGTCGTAGTCGTTGACCTCGATGCGCTCCACGGCCGCGGCTCCGTCGTACACGACATCGACGGCCATGGCCTCGCGGCGCAATCCGGTGGCCACCGCATCGGCGAGCAGCTGCTCGTCCTCCACGACGAGTACGCGCACGGCGCTTCCTTCCTTAGAACTTCGCAAGCGATCTTCACCACGGGGCCCCAGAGCGTCCGGAACGGCCCGGCCGCCCGTGCCGCGGGCATGCCCCGGCACACCTCGTGCGGCTCCATCCTGCCCGTATCACGTATAAACCGGCGGTAAGACGGTGCGGTCCGACCTGCGGCTTCAGGGAAACAACGGGATTTCCGGGCCAGTTGAGGTTTCTCTGAGCTTCGGGCGGGGGAGGACGCATTCACACCCGAGATCACGTCTTCCCATGTGGCGTTGTCACAGGCCCCTCCGTCCCCCGGAGAGTGCGTGATCACCCGCCCTACCGCTTCGGCGGAGGGAAACCCGGGCACACCCCCGTGCCACCGACCCACGATGAGGGGGCGCTTCATGGACGCTTTCACCGCAGGTCTGCTGCAACGCATCAAGACCACCGAGGACGACCTCACGAAGGCCCGAGAGACGGGCGACGACTTCCTCGCGGACGTCGAGCAGAGCGAGCTCGACGACCTTCATCGCCTCGCCGCCGAGCACGGTGTACGCATCGGCACGACGACGAACGCCTGACCGAGCAGAAGGGCCCCGCAGCCGCCGTACGGCGGCTGCGGGGCCCTTCTGCTCGGTCAGGGCGGTCCCGGGGCCGACGTCAGTCGTGCCAGGCCCCCAGCTCCTCCAGCAGGGCCTGGAGCGGTTCGAAGACGCCCGGGGACGCGGCCACCGTCAGGTCCCCGTCGGCCGGCCGGCCGGGGCGCCCGCCGGTGAGGGCGCCCGCCTCCCGGGCGATGAGGTCGCCCGCGGTGAGGTCCCACGGGTGCAGTCCGCGCTCGAAGTAACCGTCGAGCCGGCCCGCGGCCACATCGCAGAGGTCGATGGCCGCGGAGCCGCCCCGCCGGATGTCCCGTACCTGCGGGATCAGCTCGCGGGCCACCTCGGCCTGGTGCGTCCGGACGTCGGCGACGTAGTTGAAGCCCGTGGCCACCAGCGCCTCGGCGAGCGGGGCGGTGGGCCTGCACCGCAGCCGGACGTGCTCGTCCCCGTAGGGCCCGCCGGTGACGAAGGCGCCGTGGCCGCGGCGTGCGAAGTACGTCTCGCCGCGCATCGGGGCCTCCACCACACCGGCGACCCGCTCGCCGTGCAGCTCGACGCCGATGGAGACGGACCAGGACGGCAGCCCGTAGAGATAGTTCACCGTGCCGTCGAGCGGGTCGATGACCCAGCGCACGCCCGTGCTGCCCTCGGCGGTCGTACCGCTCTCCTCGCCCAGGTAGCCGTCGAGGGGACGGCGCTCGATCAGGTACTCGGTGATCAGCTTCTCTGCGGCGATGTCCATCTCGGTGACGACATCGACCGGGCTGGACTTGGTCGCGGCCACGCCCAGTCCCGCCGGACGCCCGTCGCGCAGCAGGCGGCCGGCGCGTCGCGCGGCCTCCCTGGCGAGGTCGAGCAGGGTCTCCACTGAGTGGTCGGTTTCGGTCACGGCGCTCCCTAGAGGTTGAGAGGGGGTCGGACGGGGAAGGGCGAGGGCTTACGCGTAGGGGCTGTCGGCTCCCGCGGCGGCGGGCTTGGGGGCACGGGCCGGGCAGCAGCCCACCGGGCAGAGGTCGTGGCTCGGACCGAGAGCTCCGAGGGCGCAGCGCTGCGGATGGCGGCCCTGTTCGGCGGCGGCCCGCTCCAGGACCAGGTCGCGCACGGCGGCGGCGAACCGGGGATCGGCACCGACCGTCGCGGAGCGCCGCACCGGCAGGCCCAGCTCGGCGGCCTTGGCCGTCGCCTCGGTGTCGAGGTCGTAGAGGACCTCCATGTGGTCCGAGACGAACCCGATGGGCGCCATCACGACGGCGGGGACACCGTCGCCGTGGAGGGCTTCGAGGTGGTCGCAGATGTCGGGCTCCAGCCACGGGATGTGCGGGGCGCCGCTGCGCGACTGGTAGACGAGACGCCAGGGGTACGCCGTACCGGTCCGCTCGCGCACCGCGTCGACGATCAGCCGGGCGGTGTCCAGGTGCTCGGCGACGTACGCGCCGCCGTCCCCGTGCGTCTCCACGGGCCCTGAGGTGTCGGCAGCCGTCGTCGGGATGGAGTGCGTGGTGAAGGCCAGGTGCGCGCCGGGACGCACGTCGTCGGGCAGGTCCGCCAGGGAGGCGAGGACGCCCTCCACCATGGGCTCCACGAAGCCGGGGTGGTTGAAGTAGTGCCGCAGTTTGTCCACGCGCGGAACGGGAAGACCCTCGGCCTCCAGGGCTGCCAGGGACTCCGCGAGGTTCTCGCGGTACTGCCGGCAGCCGGAGTACGAGGCGTAGGCGCTGGTGGCCAGGACGGCGATGCGGCGGTGCCCGTCGGTGACCATCTCGCGGAGCGTGTCGGTGAGGTAGGGAGCCCAGTTGCGGTTGCCCCAGTAGACGGGCAGGTCCAGTCCGTGTCCGGCGAAGTCCTTGCGCAGCGCGTCGAGCAGGGCCCTGTTCTGGGCGTTGATCGGGCTGACGCCCCCGAACAGGAAGTAGTGCTTGCCGACCTCCTTGAGCCGTTCCTCGGGGATGCCCCGGCCGCGGGTCACGTTCGCGAGGAACGGAACCACGTCGTCGGGGCCTTCGGGGCCGCCGAAGGAGAGCAGGAGCAGGGCGTCGTAGGGAGCGGGATCGCGCAGATCGGACATGCCCTCGATCCTGCCACCCGCGCCCGGGGCCGGTCCCACCGACATCCGTACCGGAGCGCGCGGCCGGGCCCCCACGGGCGGCGGGAGGGGGATGCATATGCGAGAACCGTGAGTATGATCCCCCTCCAACCGGCCGGTAACCCGTGGTTTCCGTGCGGGGGAAGCACCGGCTGGGTGGGCCGGTTCCTAGGGAAGGGCGCGGGGAAGATGACCGAGACCTACGCACGGACGGCGACGAGCCCGTGGCGCAACTGGGCGGGGAACGTCACGGCCCGGCCGGCCAGGACCGTGTCCCCCGCCTCGGTGGACGAGCTGGCGGAGGTGCTGCGCAGGGCGTCCGAGGACGGGCTGCGGGTGAAGCCGGCCGGTACCGGTCACTCGTTCACGGCGACCGCGGCCACCGACGGGGTGCTGATCCGGCCCGATCTGCTGACGGGCATCCGCGAGATCGACCGCAAGGCGATGACGGTGACGGTCGAGGCGGGCACCCCGCTGAAGCGGCTCAACACCGCGCTCGCCCGCGAGGGCCTCTCGCTCACCAACATGGGCGACATCATGGAACAGACGGTCGCCGGGGCCACCTCCACCGGGACGCACGGCACCGGCCGTGACTCGGCGTCCATATCCGCGCAGATACGCGCCCTGGAGCTGGTCACCGCGGACGGCACGGTCCTGACCTGCTCGGAGACCGAGAACGCCGACGTGTTCGCGGTGGCGCGGATCGGGCTCGGCGCCCTGGGCGTCATCACCGCGATCACCTTCGCCGTGGAGCCGGTCTTCCTGCTGACCGCCCGCGAGGAGCCGATGGGCTTCGACCAGGTGACGGCCGACTTCGATCAGCTCGTGGCCGAGAACGAGCACTTCGAGTTCTACTGGTTCCCGCACACCGGGAACTGCAACACCAAGCGCAACAACCGCAGCGCCGGCCCCGCCGCCCCTCCCGGCAAGGTCAGCGGCTGGATCGACGACGAACTGCTGTCCAACGGCGTCTTCCAGGTCGCCTGCTCGCTGGGCCGGGCCGTCCCCGCCACGATCCCCTCGATCGCCAGGATCTCCAGCCGCGCCCTGTCGGCGCGTACGTACACCGACATCCCGTACAAGGTGTTCACCAGCCCGCGCCGGGTCCGGTTCGTGGAGATGGAGTACGCGCTGCCGCGCGAAGCGGCCGTGGAGGCGCTGCGCGAGGTGCGGGCGATGGTCGACCGCTCGCCGCTGCGCGTCAGCTTCCCGGTGGAGGTGCGCACCGCACCCGCCGACGACATCGCGCTCTCCACGGCCTCGGGCCGGGAGAGCGCGTACATCGCCGTCCACATGTACCGGGGCACGCCGTACCAGGCGTACTTCACGGCGGTGGAGCGGATCATGACCGCGCACGGCGGCCGTCCCCATTGGGGAAAGATCAACACACGGGACGCCGCGTACCTCTCCGGGGTGTATCCGCGCTTCGGCGAGTTCACGGCCGTACGGGACCGGCTCGACCCGGACCGTCTGTTCGGCAACGACTACCTGCGCCGGGTGCTGGGCGACTGACCCGGCCTCACTCTCCCGTGCCGGTTCCGGCCGGCGCCGGGGCGCCGTCGCTGGCCGTCGGGTCGGGCGCCGTGCTCTCGCCGCCGTCCGTGGTGCTCGGGGTGGGCGTGGGCGACGGCTCGACCGCGCCGCCCGCCGGGTCCGAGGGGGGCGGGGGTGTCGTCCCCTCGGTGGGAGCGCCGCTCCGGTCCGGCTGCGGGGCGGTGCCGTTGTCGTCCCGACCGTCCGTGCCGGGCGTCGCCGTGCCGTCGTCCCGCTGGGCGGGGTCCGTGGCGTCCCGGCCGGGGCCGGTGGTTTCGGCGGGCTCGGGCGCGGAAGGCCCGGCATCGCGCTCACCGCGTACGACGGAGCCCACGGTCGTCCCGTGGCCGCCGCTCAGATCACCGCCCGAGATCAGTTCGTACGTGGTGATGCCGGCCATCGAGACCGCGAAGACCACCGCCGCGCCGATGGCCGACCGCTTCCAGCCCCGTACCCGGGTGCCGTGCGTGGTCGCGTCGGAGAACTCCTCGTCCGGCACCTGCCGCAGGACGGTCGTGGCGTCCCGGCCGTCCTGGCGCGGCAGGAACACCGTCCCGCCGGCGTCCGCACGGCGCAGGGGGGCCGTCTCGTCCCCTCCCGCGTCGACGCGGCGCAGGACCGTCGTCTCATCCACGCGGCGCGGCACCGTCGGCCGGTCCGCACCCGCGTCCACGCGGCGCAGCACCGTCGTCTCGTCCGCACCCGCGTCCGCGCGTCGCAGCACCGTGGTGGCGTCGTCCGCCGCTCCCAGCAGCGCGGTCCTCTCCCGGGAGGTCCGGGCCGGCTGCCGGGGACCGGTCTCGCGGGTATGGACGGTCACCTCGCGGTCCGGGTGCTTCACCTGGACGGTGACCTCGCGGATCTGCTCCCCCGTACGGCGGAAGAAGTGCTGGAACACCGAGCCGCCGCAGGTGGCCACGACACTCATGACACCCGCGCCGGCGATCGTCCCGTACACACCGAGTTGGGAAGCCGCCACGGCCGCCGCCACCGCCGCGACAGCACTGCCCGCCACCTGGGGCAGGCTCAGATCGATCCGCCTCTCCTTGGGTTCTGTGTCGCTTTCCGGCTTCTGCACCATTTCCAGCCCTTGATTGACATCTCTCCCACCCTGCACCAACTAGGGACACGTGAGCGAAGCCGAAAGTTCCGGTTGCGCGGATTGTGTGAAGCACGACACGGATCATGAGCGGGCGGCGTCTGGAGGGGTAGGTCAACTCCCGCAACCGACGAGAACTTCGACGGCGCGGCGGTCCACCCACATGGCCCGAATGGAGTACTGTGGCGAGCCCTGGGGCCGGACACCCACGCGGCGTCCGGAACCCTCGGGAGGGGGCCGAAGGAGGCACTCGATCCGGCGGCGCACGGCATCGCACGGCGGCCTGCTACACGGAGTGACCATCCGTCACTTTGCGTTGCGTAAAGGCTACCGTGGCATACCGGCGATCAAGGGCTCACGCCCGACACGCCGGGCAACACGGCAATGTTGTGGCAGGCTGCACCCGGGCAGGCCACACTCGACTAGCGGAAGCAGCGACGCACGTGACGTCGGCAGGCACCACCCGGGAGGTCCCCATGCCCGAACTGCGTGTCGTGGCCGTCTCCAACGACGGCACACGACTGGTGCTCAAGGCTGCGGACAGCACGGAGTACACGCTTCCGATCGACGAGCGGCTGCGAGCCGCCGTGCGCAACGACCGCGCCCGGCTCGGCCAGATCGAGATCGAGGTGGAGAGCCACCTCCGCCCCCGCGACATCCAGGCCCGGATACGAGCCGGCGCCTCCGCGGAGGAGGTCGCCCAGTTCGCCGGGATCCCCGTCGACCGTGTCCGCCGCTTCGAGGGCCCCGTGCTCGCGGAGCGCGCCTTCATGGCCGAGCGGGCCCGGAAGACTCCCGTGCGCCGTCCCGGCGAGAACACCGGCCCCCAGCTCGGCGAGGCGGTGCAGGAGCGGCTGCTGCTGCGCGGCGCCGACAAGGAGACCGTCCAGTGGGACTCGTGGCGCCGCGACGACGGCACCTGGGAGGTCCTCCTGGTGTACCGGGTCGCCGGTGAGCCGCACTCGGCGAGCTGGACGTACGACCCGCCGCGTCGGCTGGTCCAGGCCGTCGACGACGAGGCGCGTTCGCTGATCGGCGAGACGGACGAGGTCGCCGCGCCCGAGCCCAGCTTCCCGTTCGTCCCCCGGATCGCCCGGCTGCCGCGCGACCGGCCGCTGGACCGCGCGCTGGACCGGCAGATCGAGCGCCCGGCCCCGCCGCCGCCCCCGGAGCCGGAGGAGCGGATCAGCGGGGTGACGGCGAGCGAGCGCGATTCGCTCACCAGTCTGCTGGAGGCGGTCCCGAGCTTCCGCGGTGACATGGTCGTACCGGAGCGGCCTTCGCCGCCCGAGCCGCCGGCGATCGAGCCGGCGGAGCGGGAACCGGAGGCCGAGGAGCCGCCGGCCGCGTCGGCGGGCGCGGGCTCCGCGTACGCGGACGTCCTGATGCCGCGCGCGGTCGCGGGCCATCGCGACCGGCTGACCGGGACGACGGACCGGCAGGCCGAGGCGGACGGGGTCCGGCCGGGACGCCGTGCGGCGGTGCCCAGCTGGGACGAGATCGTCTTCGGCACGCGCCGCAAGAAGCAGGATTAGAAGGACCCGCCGGCATGGCAGGGGCCCGTACGCGAACGCGTACGGGCCCCTGCGCGTCGTGCGACGGCGTTCCGTTACCGGGGGTCGGGTCCGGTGGCGACCGGGCGCGACTCGTCGGCGGACCACTCGGACCAGGAGCCCGCGTAGAGGGCCGCCCGGTGCCCGGCGAGTTCCAGTGCCAGCACCTGCTGGGCCCCGGAGACGCCCGAACCGCAGTAGACGCCGACCTCCGCCGTGTCGCCGCCGACGCCGAGGCCGGCGAACCGGGCGGCCAGGCGGTCGGGGCTCAGGAAGCGTCCGTCCGCGTCCATGTTCTCGCCGGTCGGGGCGGAGAGGGCGCCCGGGATGTGGCCGCCGACCCGGTCGATGGGCTCCACATCGCCCCGGTAGCGCTCGGCCGCCCGCGCGTCGAGCAGGACGCCCGAACGGGCCAGGGCCGCGGCTCCGTCCGCGTCGAGCAGCGGCAGCGCGCCCGGCGCGGGCACGAAGTCACCCTCGGCAGGGTCGGGGGTCTCCTTCGACAGCTCCCCCGTCCAGGCCGCGAGCCCGCCGTCCAGCACCCGGACGTCCCGGTGCCCCGCCCAGCGCAGCAGCCACCAGGCGCGCGCAGCCGCCCAGCCCTGGCCGCCGTCGTAGACCACGACCGGTGCGTCCCCGCGGACCCCCGCGCGGCGCATCGCGGCCCCGAACTCCGCCGGGTCCGGCAGCGGGTGACGGCCGCCGGCACCCGCCGGACCGGCGAGCTCCGTGTCGAGGTCCACGTAGACCGCGCCGGGGATGTGCCCCGCCTCGTAGTCGGGCCGCCCGTTCGGGCCGCCCAGCTGCCAACGTACGTCCAGGAGCACCGGCGGACGCGGCCCCGCCAGTTCGCTCACACATTCGGAAACGGAGATGATGGGCTTCATGCGTGCCATCCTCGCGCAGACGCCCGGCCCTCCGTAACAACAGTGAAGCCGCCATACCACGACAAACCGGGCCGCCTGTGGCGAGATCCCGGAATGGACGGCGCGGCCGGAGCGCATACCGCGCCCGGTGGTGCAAGCATCTGCACGGGGCGCACACCACTCGCACCGCACCACGGCGCGTCGGCCCCGATTTCCCGTACGGCCACCACGATGGTCCGAGGAGAGTGACGATGACCGAGGCTGCCGCTCGGCGTACACCCGGAACACCTTGCTGGGTGAGCCTGATCGTGCACGGCCTGCGCACGACCCAGAACTTCTACGCCGAGCTGTTCGGCTGGGAGTTCGGCCCCGGCCCCGAGCAGCTCGGCCCGTATGTACGGGCGCTGATCGACGGGAAGGAGGTGGCGGGCATCGGTCAGCTGCCGCCGGACCGGCATCTCCCGATCGCCTGGACGACCTACCTGGCCACCGACGACGCGGACCAGACGGCGGAGGCGATCCGGGCCTGCGGCGGCACGGTCGGCGTCGGGCCGCTCGACGCGGGCGAGGCGGGCCGCATGGCCATCGCGTCCGACCCGGGCGGGGCCGTCTTCGGCATCTGGCAGGCCGCCGCGCACATCGGCACCACGCTGGCCGGGCAGCCCGGCACCCCGGTCTGGAACGAGCTGGTCACCCGGGAGACGTCGACGGTCGCCAAGTTCTACCAGGCGGTCTTCGGCTACGAGCCCAAGGCCGTCGTCTCGGCGGACTTCGACTACCAGACCCTGCATCTCCAGGGCCGTCCGGTGGCCTCCCTGCACGGCGTCGGCCATGCCCTGCTGCGCGACCGGGGGCCGCACTGGATGACGTACTTCGAGGTGGCCGACACCGACGAGGCCGCGCAGCGGGTGGCGGAGCTGGGCGGTCACGTCCTCAGCCCGCCGAGAGAGGGCCCGAGCGGCAGAGTCGCGACGGTCGCGGACCCGGAGGGCGCGGTGTTCACGATCCAGCGGTCGGCGAAGGGCTGACCACGCTCCGCTCCCACCGCCAGGGCCCGAGCTGGACGACGCCGAACGCCACTTCGGCCACCAGGAACAGCCAGAGCCAGTACGGGGCTCCGTGGGCCAGCGCGTACGCCTGCCATACGGCGAACAGCGTGCGCGCGAAGCCGTCGTACAGGCCGTGCACCGGCAGCGGCCGCAGGAGCCGCAGGAGCGCCCAGACGACCACCACCGAACCCATCAGGTTCGCGTACAGGGTTTGTATCGGGTCGAGGGCGGGCAGCGCGCCCGCCCCGATCTCTTCGCCGAGCCGGGACAGCGCGCTGTGCACCAGCCTGTACGTCCACGGGGTGGCGAAACCCACGGTGACGACGAGGTCGTACCACGCGCTCGCGCGCACGAAACGCGGATAGGCGGGGTGTGAGGGGGCGACGGTACGGATCACGGCGGGGCTCCTGCCTGCTTCCTGGACGGACGCCCCCGACCGTAAACAGTGGAGTACTGTCCAAGGTCAAGTCCGCGAGCCCAAGGGGTGGGAGCCGTGCGTATCGGGGAGCTGGCCGCGCAGACGGGGCTGACCAGGGACGCCCTCCGCTTCTACGAGCGGACCGGGCTGATCACCGGGCAGCGGCTGGCCAACGGCTACCGCGACTTCCCGCCCGAGACGGTGCCGTGGCTCGCGTACGTCCGTACCGCGCAGGCGCTCGGCTTCTCGCTGGCGGAGATCGCGCGCACCGGTGAGGAACTGCGCCACGCACCCGACAGTGCCGCGGCCCTGTCCGCACTGTTCGAGGAGAAGATCGCGGCGATCGACGCGCGCACCGCCCAACTCGCCGCGCTGCGGGCCGACCTCACGGCCCGCGTCGGCTCGGGCTGCCCCCTGCGGGCGGCGGGCTGAACGTCAGGCGGAGGAGACCGGCAGGACGTCCGGCGAGAGCGCGCCCGCCTGCGCGGACGCCGCGGTCGCGCGGCGGCGGTGGTGACGGCGGCAGAGCACCTCGTAACCCACCTCGCCCGCGGGGCGGTTCACATCGCCGACGACGACCTGCGCGCCCTCGACGACCATCTCGCCGTCTATGGTCCGGGCGTTGTGCGTGGCGCGGGCGCCGCACCAGCAGAGGGCCTCGACCTGGAGCTGTTCGATCCGGTCCGCCAGCTCGACCAGCCGCTGGGAGCCGGGGAACAGGCGGGTGCGGAAGTCCGTCGTGATGCCGAAGGCGAAGACGTCCATCTCCAGGTCGTCCACGACCCGGGCCAGCTGGTCGATCTGGTCCGGGGCCAGGAACTGCGCCTCGTCCACGATCACGTAGTCGACCCGGCCCCCCTTGGAGAGCTGGGCGACGAGATACGCGTAGAGGTCCATGCCCTCGTCCGCCTCGACCGCCTCCGTGACGAGGCCGAGCCGGGAGGACAGCTTCCCCTCCCCCGCCCGGTCGTCCCGGGTGAAGATGACGCCCTGCAGGCCCCTCGCCGAGCGGTTGTGACCGATCTGGAGGGCCAGGGTGCTCTTGCCGCAGTCCATCGTCCCGGAGAAGAACACAAGCTCGGGCATGAGGGGTTGAGCACCTTTCGGACGGGAAAAGAGAGCGGCTGGAACGGAGCGAACGGCTAGGAGCGTACTTCGAGGAGCGGGACGAACTGCTCGACGGGGGTCATGGAACCGTGCATGCCGACCATGGCCGACTCGTGCGGCTCGTTGCGCGACGCGGTGATCACCACGTCGTCGTGGGCCGCCGCGACCACGTCCCCGATCCTGCCGTACACCCGCTCGTCGATGGTGGGACCGAACCAGCCGGCCGCGACCGCCTCGTCCCGGCTCGCCACCCAGAACTGCTCGCCCAGCACCTCGCGCCAGACGGCCAGCACGTCGGAGGCGGCACCCGGGACGGCGTACACGTGCCGGGCACGGCCCTCGCCGCCGAGCAGCGCGACGCCGGCGCTCAGCTCCCAGTCCTCGTCGAAGTCGATCCGGGACTGCTCGTCGAACGGGATGTCGATCATGCCGTGGTCGGCGGTGATGTAGAGCGCCGAGCGCGGCGGAAGCTGCTCGGCCAGGCGGCGCGCCAGCCCGTCGACGTACATGAGCTGTCCGCGCCAGGCGTCGGAGTCGGTGCCGAAGCGGTGGCCCTTGCCGTCGACCTCGCTGTAGTACGTGTAGACGAGCGAGCGGTCGCCGGCGGCCAGCCGCTCGGCGGCGGTGTCCATCCGGTCCTCGCCGCTGAGCCGGCCGAGGAAGGAGCCGCCGCTGAGCGCGACCTTGGTCAGCGGGGTCTGCTCGAAGGCGGGGGCGGAGACCTGGGCGGTCCGCACACCGGCGGCGTCGGCGAGCTGGAAGAGGGTGGGGTGGGGTTGCCAGGCCTTCGGCGGGGTCCAGGGGTTCCAGCGGAGCTGGTTCATCAGCTCGCCGGTCTCGGGGTTGCGGACCGTGTAGCCGGGAAGACCGTGCTCGCCGGGAGGCAGGCCGGTGCCGACGGAAGCGAGCGAGGTCGCCGTCGTGGCCGGGAAGCCCGCCGTGATCGGACGGCCGGTGCCGCCGCGCGAGGTGGGCAGCAGCGAGTGCAGGAAGGGGGCCTCGTCGGGGTGCGCCTTTATCTGCTCCCAGCCGAGGCCGTCGATCAGGAAGACGCAGTTGCGGTCGGCGGGGGCGAGTTCGCCGATGGCCGCGGCGAAGCCGGGCACTTCCTGGCCCGCGAGCAGGGTCGGCAGCAGATCGGCGAGGGAGCCGCTGCCGTACTCCGGGACGGGCGCGGAGTCGACGGACAGCGGGACGAAGTCGTCCTGCCAGGCCGGCTGGGCCATCAGCGGCCGGCCGCGGGGGTCGCTGCCGTGGCCTCGGAGAGCGCTTGGGCGAAGGCGAGGGTCTGGCGCACGGTGTCCGGGCCGTCGCCGGCCTCGCTGACCCGCAGGGACAGGTCGTCGGCGGTCGTGCTGCCGGTGTAGCCGTGGTCGGCCTCGCAGTTGGGGTCGCCGCAGGCGGCGGGCTCCAGGTCGATCCGGGAGACCGCGCCCCAGCCGATGGTCAGGACGACCTCGCGCGGCAGCGTGCCCGGGACGTACTTCTCCGGGTTGGCCACGACACGGCTGACCACGACCGACGAGATCCGGTCGAGCTTGACCGACTCGGTGGAGGTGGTGGCGTACGGCGACGGGGAGCTGGTGTCGGCGTTCTGCTCGTCGGTGTGGCTGACGATGAAACGGGTGTCCGTCAGCACCAGCACCGTGACGTGCCGGCGCACCTCGTTGGAGTCGAACGTCGTCTCCTGGTGCACCAGGTACGAAGCGACCGGCTCGCCGCCCACGGCGGCCTCCACCGCCTCGGCCACGAGGGCCGGGTAGTAGCCGCTGCGCTCGATCGCCGCGCGCAGCCCCTGGGTGGTCGTACCGGTCTTAGCCATGGGACCCATCCTACGGGGGCCGGATGGCTGCCGGGGACGCCGCTGCGCGCCCGCTCCGCCGGGTCCAGGGGCACGCGAGCGGGGGCCCGGTCAGTAGTTGGACAGGCGGCGGGGGCCGAGGTCGGTCCGGGCCGGGGGCGGCGAGAGGCGGACGCTCGCCCCGAGCACGGAGATCCCCTGCGGCGCTACCACGACCGGTTCCAGGGCGATGGAAACCACTTCGGGGTGGTCGTCGACCAGCCGGGAGATCCGCAGCAGCAGTTCCTCCAGCGCGGCCGTGTCGACCGGCGCCGCACCGCGCCAGCCGAACAGGACCGGGGCCGCGCGGATGGACCGGATCAGTTCGGCGACATCGCGGTCGGTGGCCGGAACCAGGCGGTGGGCGGTGTCGCCGAGCAGTTCGGAGGGTGCCCCGGCCAGGCCGAAGGAGAGCACGGCGCCCGCGGCCGGGTCGATGGTGGCCCGGACGACGGTGTCGACGCCGCGCGGCGCCATGGCCTGGACCACGGGCCGCAGCTCCGCGGGCTTGCCGAGCAGCTCGGTCAGGTCGCCGTACGCACGGCGCAGCGCGGCCTCGCTGTCGAGGTCCAGGCGTACGCCGCCGAGGTCGGCCCGGTGGCGCAGATGGGGGGCGGTCGTCTTCAGCGCCACCGGGTAGCCGAGCCGGGCGGCCGCGGCCACCGCCTCCTCCGGGCCGGGCGCGGGCAGCGTGGGGCGTACGGCGATGCCGTAGCAGGCGAGCAGTTCGCGGGCCTCGTCGTGGCCGAGCGGCCGGCCGCGCGGGTCGAGGGCCTCGCCGAGCAGGGCGTCGATGCGGGCGGCGGCGCCCGGGGCGTCGATGGTGTCGTCGAGGAAGTCGGGCACCTTCCCGGGCACCGCGGCCTGGCGGCGCCAGCGGGCGTACCGCACTGCCTCGGCGAGGGCGCGGACGGCGCGCTCGGCGGCGGGGTAGGCGGGGATGCGGCCGATACGGCGCGCTTCCTCGGGGGTGTCGGTGCCGGGCGCCGGTGCGGGGGGCTCGGCGGGGGCGCCCTGCGCCGCGGTGAAGGGCTGCGCGGCCGGGCGCTGCTGGGACACGGTGCTGGTGGCGGCGGACAGCGCCTCCGCCAGACCGCCGATCTCCACGTGCACCACGGCGACCGGCTTGGCCGGTCCGGTCGCGGCGGCCGTGTGCAGGGCGGTGGCCAGGACCTCGCCGTCGCCCGGCTCCGCCTCACCGTTCTCGCCCACCCAGGGGATGGCCGTCACGATCACGGCGTCACAGCCCCCGTCGGCCAGCGCGGCCGAGAGCGCGTCCCGGAAGTCCTGCGGGGTGGCGGAGGTGGTGAGGTCGATGGGCGGGCGCGGGCGCAGGCCCTCGGCCAGGCAGACGTCGTACGTGAGGAGCCCGAGGGACTCGGAGTTGCCGAGGATGGCGACCCGGCCGCCCGCCGGGAGCGGCTGGTCGGCGAGGAGCAGTCCGGCGTCGACCATCTCGGTGACCGTGTCGACGCGGATGACGCCCGCCTGCCGCATCAGCGCGGAGACCGTCGAGTCGGGGATGCGGCTGACGGGGACCGCGTGGCCGGGCGGGGTGGAGCCGCTGTGCCGGGCGCCCTTGACCACGACGACGGGCTTCACGGCGGCGGTGCGGCGGGCGAGCCGGGTGAACTTGCGGGGGTTGCCCAGCGACTCCAGGTAGAGCAGGGCGACGTCGGTGTCCGGGTCGTCGTACCAGTACTGGAGGAAGTCGTTGCCGGAGATGTCGGCACGGTTGCCGGCCGAGATGAAGGTGGAGAGTCCGGCCCCGCGCCGGTAGAGGCCGGAGAGCAGGGCGATGCCGATGGCGCCGGACTGGGTGAACAGGCCGATGCGCCCGGAGGCGGGCCGCTCCGGGGCGAGCGAGGCGTTGAGCCGGACCTCCTCTGAGTTGTTGATGATGCCGAAGGCGTTGGGCCCGATGATCCGCATACCGTACGAGCGGGCCTGGCGCACCAGTTCACGCTGGCGCTCGCGGCCCTCGGCGCCCCACTCGGCGTAACCGGCGGAGAGGACCACCAGGCCCTGGACGCCGTGTTCGCCGCAGTCCGCGACGGCCTCCGGGACCCGGTCCGCAGGCACGGCGACGACCGCGAGGTCGACCGGCTCGCCGATCTCGCCCAGGGAGCGGTGGGCGGGGACGCCGTCAATGGTGTCCTGGCCCGCGTCGAGAGCGCTGTTCACCGCGTGGACGCGGCCGGTGAAGCCCGCGCCGAGCAGGTTGCGCAGGACCGTGCGGCCGACGCCGCCGGGGGTCCGGCCGGCACCGATGACGGCGACGGAGCCGGGGGCGAGCAGCCGTTGCACGGACTTGGCCTCGGCGCGCTGTTCACGGGCTCGCTGGACGGCCAGGGACTCGGCGGTGGGTTCGAGGTCCAGGGTGAGGTGGACGGAGCCGTCCTCGAAGCTGCGCTGCTGGGTGTAGCCGGCATCCCGGAACACCTTGATCATCTTGGTGTTGGCGGGCAGCACCTCGGCGGCGAACCGGCGGATGCCGCGCTCACGGGCGACGGCCGCGATGTGTTCGAGCAGCGTCGAGGCGACGCCGCGGCCCTGGTGGGCGTCCTGGACGAGGAAGGCGACCTCGGCCTCGTCGGCGGGCGCGGAGGCGGGGCGGCCGGTCGCGTCGATCCGGTCGTAGCGGACGGTGGCGATGAACTCCCCGCCCACCGTGACGGCGAGGCCCACTCGGTCGACGTAGTCGTGATGGGTGAAGCGGTGGACGTCCTTGGCGGAGAGCCGGGGGTAGGGCGCGAAGAAGCGGTAGTACTTCGACTCGTCGGAAACCTGCTCGTAGAAGCTGACGAGGCGCTCGGCGTCGTCCGTGGTGATCGGCCTGATCCGCGCGGTGCCGCCGTCGCGGAGCACCACGTCCGCCTCCCAGTGATCGGGGTAGACGTGATGCGGACTCTGCTCCGGAGAGGGCTGCATGGGCCAAGCCTACGGCGGTCGCACGGGTCGCGGGGGTGCTGGGGCCGGGGCAGGCTGGGCTGTCCGGACGACCGTGGAGACGGACCTCGCGAGGGCCCGCGGGTCGGCCCGGAGCATCGCGCACCGCGTGAGACACTGGTCTAGACAACCGTTGATTCGTGAAGGGCAGAACCATGGCTGAGCGCCGCGTAAACGTCGGTTGGGCCGAGGGCCTGCACGCCCGCCCCGCTTCCATCTTCGTCCGTGCCGCTACGGCTTCCGGCGTTCCCGTCACCATCGCCAAGGCGGACGGCAACCCGGTGAACGCGGCCTCCATGCTCGCGGTGCTCGGCCTCGGTGCCCAGGGTGGCGAGGAGATCGTGCTGGCGTCCGAGGCGGACAACGCCGAGGCCGCTCTGGACCGCCTGGCCAAGCTGGTCGCCGAGGGCCTCGAAGAGCTGCCGGAGACCGTCTGATCCCGAGCGGTCACGACCGCCGGAATTCTCACGCAAAAGCCGCGGCCCCCGCACGGGGCGCCGCGGCTTTTGCGTATGCTCACCGACTCGACGGCCCGGAACGAATAGCGCGCGATGCTCTTTACGGATTTCGCGCGGGCCTTTATTCATTTGTACGCGGCCTTTGTTAATTCCGGCCGCTCGCGGTGTTTACGGCACGTTGCGAAGTCCTCACGCCGCCGGCCGGGGGCACGGTGGCGGGGACGGGCCGGGCGGCGCGGCGCAGCCGGTGCGCGGCGCTCTGACGTTCGGCGAGTTGTGCGGCCAGCGCCCGCGCCCGTTCCGCGTCGCCGCGCGCCACGGCGTCCACGAGGGCCCCGTGCTCGGCCCAGGCCTCGGCCGGCCTGGCCGGCTGGTCGACCGCGTACATCCAGGCGATCTTGTGGCGGAGCTGGGTGAGCAGGGCGATGAGGCCGGGGCTGCCGGAGGCCTGGGCCAACGTCTCGTGGAACCAGGCGGCCAGGGACCGCAGGTCCTCGCCCTCGCCCCGGCGGGCCCGCTCCTGACCGAGCCTCACCAGGCCGCGCAACACCTTGAGGTGGGCCTCCGTCCGGCGCTGGGCCGCGCGGGCAGCGCTCAGCGGCTCCAGCAGCTTGCGGACCTCCAGGAGGTCGGCGGCCTCCTGCTCCGAGGGCTCGGCGACACAGGCTCCGGCGTGTCTGCGGGTGACGACGAAGCCCTCGGACTCCAGGGTGCGCAGCGCTTCCCGTACGGGGACGCGGGACACCCCGTAACGCCGTGCGAGCACCTCCTCGGTGAGCCGGCTGCCGCGCTCGAAGACACCGGAAACGATGTCGTCACGGATTGCCGTGCATACCGAATGCGCCGGAACACGCATGTCCGAACCTCCGCCTCAATCCCCGCGAACAGCGGCCGATCGACACCTCATGCCGTGACTCTATTGCAATGCACTCACATTTCCGATGCCGGGCCGGAATTCATGAATATCTTTTGGCCACGGACGAGCGGGGACGGACAGCGCGGAACGGGTACGGCGAAGGCCCCGGCAGGATGCCGGGGCCTTCGCGGGGAGCCTGTGCGGTCAGACGCTGACGCCGTGGGCGCGCAGATAGGCGACCGGGTCCATGTCGGAGCCGTAGGAGGGGGTGGTGCGGGCCTCGAAGTGGAGGTGCGGGCCGGTGGAGTTCCCGGTGGAGCCGGAGAGCCCGATCTGCTGCCCGGCGGCGACGCTCTGGCCGACGGAGACACCGATCGACGAGAGGTGGCCGTACTGGGTGTACGTGCCGTCCGTCATCCGGAGCACGATGTTGTTGCCGTACGCCCCGCCCCAGCCGGCCTCGACGACCGTGCCGGCGCCGACGGCGACGACGGAGCTGCCGGACGCGGCGTGGAAGTCGATGCCGGAGTGGCTGCCGGAGGACCAGAGCGAGCCGCTGGACTTGTAGCCGGTGGTCACGTAGGAGCCGGCGACGGGGAGCCGGTAGGACGAGCCCAGGGCGGTGCGGGTGGTGGAGCGCCCGGCGCGCGCGGAGGCCTCGCGGGCGGCCTCGGCCTTCTTCCTGGCCTTGGCCTTGGCGGCTGCCTTGACCTCGGCCGCCTTCGCGGCGGCCTTCTTCCTCGCGGCCTCGGCCTTCTTCCTGGCCTTCGCCTTGGCCGCCGCCTTCTTCTCGGCGACGTCGGCCTGATGCTGCTGGGCGGTGGCCTGGGCGTCGATCCGGTCGGCGAGGGTGGTCTCGATGGTGAGGACCTGGGAGAGCCCGGTCTCGGTGGCGGAGGGGGCCGTACCGGAGTCGGCGAGGGCCGGAGAGGCCAGGGAGCCGATGACGCCGGTGGTGGCGAGCGTCGCGACGCCGACGGCCTTGGCGCCGGTGCGCTTCAGACGGCTCGGGGCACGGTGCTTCCCGGTGGCACGGGTGAACGCCATGGGTGGCGGGTCCTTTCCTTCCTTCTCGCCTACCGGGTTAGCTGACGGGTTCGGAGCAGGAAGGTCTCCTACGGACACCTCGCCCCGGAACGGGGCATGGGCGTCCGATTCACCCCAGGGACTTCGTGGGTCCCCGGCTCCCCGGGCTCGCGCCGGACGGGGACTCGGCGATGGCTGCCCGGTGCGCCGGGATGCGGCGTACTAGTGGCGGACAGCGGACCCGACGCTAAGCGGACGGACTTCCCGTCACCAAACGGGCACCGGGATTTGTAGCGCATCCCACAGGGTGAATGCGCGCTTTCTCTGCCAAATAGGGCGCATAGCGCGCAAAAGTGACCCGAAATACGGGGAGGCTCCGGCGCAAGAGCGCGCCGGAGCCTCCCCGTTGCCCGTACGGCTGGCGAAGCAACAGGTCAGCCGGTGACGACCGACACCTCGCCGATGCCGAGGGCCCGGACCGGCTCCTCGATGCGCGAGGCGTCGCCGACCAGGACCGTGACCAGCCGGTCCACCGGGAAGGCACTGACCGCGGCCGCGGTGGCCTCGACGGTGCCGGTCTCGGCGAGGCGGGCGTACAGCGTCGCCTGGTAGTCGTCCGGGAGGTGCTGTTCGACCTGGTCGGCCAGGGTGCTCGCGACGGAGGCGGCCGTCTCGAACTTGAGCGGGGCCACCCCGACGAGGTTCTGCACGGCCGTCTCGCGCTCGGCGTCCGTCAGGCCCTCGGCGGCCAGCGTCCGCAGGACCTTCCACAGGTCGTCCAGGGCCGGCCCGGTGGACTCGGTGTCCACGGAACCGCTGATGGCCAGCATCGCCGCCCCCGTGGCGCCCGCGGCGGAGTCCGGAGCGGTGGAGCGGAGCACCTGGGCGAAGGCCCGCACGCCGTAGGTGTAGCCCTTCTCCTCGCGCAGCACCCGGTCGAGCCGGGAGGTGAGCGTGCCGCCCAGGCAGTAGGTGCCGAGGACCTGGGCCGGCCAGACGCTGTCGTGACGGTCGGCGCCGATGCGGCCGATCAGCAGCTGCGTCTGCACCGCGCCCGGACGGTCCACGATGATCACCCGGCCGGTGTCGTCGGCCGTGATCGGCGGGGCGGGGCGGGGCTCGACGGTGTCCCCGGACCAGTCGCCCAGGGTCTCGGCGAGCAGCGCGTCCAGGTCGATGCCGGTGAGGTCGCCGACGACCACGGCGGTCGCGGCGGACGGGCGGATGTGCGCGTCGTAGAAGGCGCGCACGGCCGCGGCGTCGATCCGCTCGATGGTCTCCTCGGTGCCCAGGCGCGGGCGCGACATGCGGGCCGAGGCCGGGAACAGCTCCTTGGAGAGCTGCTTGGCCGCGCGGCGGGCCGGGTTGGCCTGCTCGTGCGGGATCTCGTCCAGCCGGTTGCGCACCAGCCGCTCGATCTCGCTGTCCGAGAAGGCCGGCGCCCGCAGCGCCTCGGCGGCCAGGCCGAGCGCCTTGGCCAGCCGGGAGGCGGGGACCTCCAGGGAGACCCGGATGCCGGGGTGGTCGGCGTGGGCGTCGAAGGTGGCGCCGCACCGCTCCAGCTCGGCGGCGAACTCCTCGGCGCTCTGCTTGTCGGTGCCCTCGGACAGAGCGCGCGACATGACCGTGGCCACGCCGTCAAGGCCCTCGGGCTCGGCGTCCAGCGGGGCATCGATGAAGATCTCGACGGCGACGACCTGCTGGCCTGGGCGGTGACAGCGCAGCACGGTCAGGCCGTTGGGCAGGGAGCCGCGCTCGGGCGCGGGAAAGGCCCAGGGCCGGGCCACGCCCGGGGCGGGCTGGGGGTGGTACTGCATCGAAACTTCAGTCGCGGCAGCGTCGGTCACTGGTCCGCCCCTTCGTGCGCGTCGGTGTCGGTGGCGGCGCCGGCCTCTTCGGCGGGTACGACCGGTTCATAGACGAGGACCGCCCGGTTGTCGGGCCGCAGCTGGGCCTGCGCGGCGGCCTTGACCTCCTCGGCCGTGACGTCGAGGACCCGGTTCACGGCGGTCAGCGCGAGCTGCGGGTCACCGAACAGCACGGCGTACCGGCACAGTTCGTCGGCGCGGCCGGCGACCGTGCCGAGCCGGTCCAGCCACTCGCGCTCCAACTGGGCCTGGGCGCGCTCCATCTCCTCGGGCGTGGGGCCCTCCTCGGCGAACCGGGCCAGCTCCTCGTCGACCGCGGCCTCGATCTCCGCCACCTCCACGCCGCCGGACGTCTTGACGTCCAGCCAGCCCAGGGAGGGCGCCCCGGCGAGCCGGAGCAGTCCGAACCCGGCGGCCACGGCCGTACGGTCGCGGCGGACCAGACGGTTGTGCAGCCGGGAGGACTCGCCGCCGCCCAGCACGGTCAGGGCGAGGTCCGCGGCGTCGCACTCGCGGGTGCCGTCGTGGGGCAGCCGGTAGGCGGCCATCAGGGCGCGCGCCGGCACCTCCTCGCGGACCTCCTCGCGCAGCTGCCCGCCCATGATCGCGGGCAGCGAGCCGTCGCGCGGCGGCTGCTTGCCGTCGTGGGAGGGGATGGAGCCGAAGTACTTCTCGATCCAGGCGAGGGTCTGCTCGGGGTCGATGTCGCCGACGACCGACAGCACCGCGTTGTTCGGCGCGTAGTACGTACGGAAGAAGGCGCGGGCGTCGTCCAGCGTCGCCGCGTCCAGGTCCGCCATGGAGCCGATCGGGGTGTGGTGGTACGGGTGGCCCTCGGGGTAGGAGAGGGCGGTCAGCCGCTCGAACGCGGTGCCGTACGGGACGTTGTCGTAGCGCTGGCGGCGCTCGTTCTTGACGACGTCGCGCTGGTTCTCCATGGACTCCTCGTCGAGCGCGGCGAGCAGCGAGCCCATCCGGTCGGCCTCGAGCCACAGGGCCAGCTCCAGCTGGTGCGTGGGCATCGTCTCGAAGTAGTTGGTCCGCTCGAAACTGGTGGTCCCGTTGAGCGAGCCGCCGGCGCCCTGCACCAGCTCGAAGTGTCCGTTCCCCTTGACCTGGCCGGAACCCTGGAACATCAGGTGCTCGAAGAGGTGGGCGAGGCCGGTGCGGCCCTTGACCTCGTGGCGTGAGCCGACGTCGTACCAGAGGCACACCGCCGCGACCGGGGTCAGATGGTCCTCGGAGAGCACCACGCGCAGGCCATTGGCCAGACGGTGCTCGGTCGCTGTCAAGCCGCCGGAACCGGCCTGGGCTGTGGCCGTGTGACCCATGGGCATGTACGTCCCTTCGATCGCGCTACTGGATGTCCGTATGAAGAAGCCGCTGCGGGAAGCTGCTTCGAAAGGTTGCTTCGAGACACAGCCACTGTATGCAAGCGAACCGGCACCTGCCGAAGTTCCCGTGCGGCGACGCTTTGCGCGAAATTCGCCGGAAGGGGGTCTTCCGCCGCCTCGGGACGGACGGCGAGGGCGCTTTGGGACGGGTCGAGGTCGGGGTTGTCAGTCAGGCGGTCCACAATGGTGCGCGTCAGAACCTGAGGGAACCTGAGGTTGCCCGATCGAAATCCGTGAAGGAGTCGCAGCAGCGATGGCCCGCCGCAGCACGAAGACCCCGCCGCCGGTCGACTTCGAGGAGAAGATCCTCGACATCGACGTCGTCGACGAAATGCAGGGCTCCTTCCTCGAGTACGCGTACTCGGTGATCTACTCCCGCGCCCTGCCGGACGCCCGGGACGGCATGAAGCCGGTGCACCGCCGCATCGTCTACCAGATGAACGAGATGGGCCTGCGCCCGGACCGCGGCTTCGTGAAGTGCGCCCGGGTCGTCGGCGAGGTCATGGGCAAGCTGCACCCGCACGGCGACGCGTCGATCTACGACGCGCTGGTGCGCATGGCCCAGCCGTTCTCCATGCGCCTCCCCCTCGTCGACGGACACGGGAACTTCGGCTCCCTGGGCAACGACGACCCGCCGGCCGCCATGCGGTACACCGAGTGCCGGATGGCCGACGCGACCTCGCTGATGACGGAGTCGATCGACGAGGAGACGGTCGCCTTCCAGTCGAACTACGACGGCCAGGAGCAGGAGCCGGTCGTCCTCCCGGCGGCCTACCCCAACCTCCTGGTCAACGGCACGACCGGGATCGCGGTCGGCATGGCGACCAACATGCCGCCGCACAACCTGGGCGAGGTCATCGCCGCCGCCCGGCATCTGATCAAGCATCCGGGCGCGGACCTGGAGACGCTGATGCGGTTCGTCCCCGGTCCCGACCTGCCGACCGGCGGGCGGATCGTGGGCCTCGGCGGCATCAAGGACGCGTACGCCAAGGGCCGTGGCACGTTCAAGATCCGTGCCACGGCCGCTGTGGAGAACGTCACGCCGCGCCGCAAGGGCCTCGTCGTCACCGAACTGCCCTTCACCGTCGGCCCCGAGAAGGTCATCTCCAAGATCAAGGACCTGGTCTCGGCGAAGAAGCTCCAGGGCATCGCCGACGTCAAGGACCTCACCGACCGCTCGCACGGGCTGCGCCTGGTCATCGAGATCAAGAACGGCTTCGTGCCCGAGGCGGTGCTGGAGCAGCTCTACAAGCTGACGCCGATGGAGGAGTCCTTCGGCATCAACAACGTGGCACTGGTCGACGGCCAGCCGCTCACCCTGGGGCTCAAGGAGCTGCTGGAGGTCTACCTCGACCACCGCTTCGACGTGGTGCGCCGGCGCAGCGAGTTCCGCCGGACCAAGCGCCGCAACCGGCTGCATCTGGTCGAGGGCCTGCTCGTCGCGCTGGTCGACATCGACGAGGTCATCCGCCTCATCCGGTCGAGCGACAACTCCGCGCAGGCGAAGGAGCGGCTCATGGAGCGCTTCTCGCTGAGCGAGATCCAGACGCAGTACATCCTGGACACGCCGCTGCGCCGGCTGACCCGGTTCGACCGGATCGAGCTGGAGAGCGAGCGGGACCGGCTGAACGCCGAGATCGCCGAGCTGACGGCGATCCTGGACTCGGACGCCGAGCTGCGCAAGCTCGTCTCCTCGGAACTGGCCGCGGTCGCGAAGAAGTTCGGTACCGCCCGGCGTACGGTGCTGCTGGAGTCGGCCGGTTCGCAGATCGCGTCGGTTCCGCTGGAGGTGGCGGACGACCCGTGCCGGGTGCTGCTCTCCTCGACGGGCCTGCTGGCGCGTACGGCCAACGACGAGCCGATCGAATTCGGCGAGGGCGCCAAGCGGTCCAAGCACGATGTGATCGTCTCGTCGGTGCCGGCGACGGCGCGTGGTGATGTCGGGGTGGTGACGTCCCACGGGCGGCTGCTGCGGCTGCCGGTGATCGATCTGCCCCAGCTGCCGGACACGCACGCAGCGCCCAATCTGTCGGGCGGGGCGATGACCGGGGAGTTCCTCACGCTGGAGGCGGACGAGGAGGTCGTCTGCCTCACCACGCTCGACGAGTCGTCACCCGGTCTCGCCATCGGTACGGCGCAGGGCGTCGTCAAGCGCGTGGTGCCGGACTATCCGGCGAACAAGGACGAGCTGGAGGTCATCACGCTCAAGAACGGCGACCGGATCGTGGGCGCGGTGGAGCTGCGGACGGGCGAGGAGGACCTGGTCTTCATCACCTCGGACGCGCAGCTGCTGCGCTACCCGGCCGCGCAGGTACGCCCGCAGGGACGGGCGGCCGGCGGTATGGCGGGCGTCAAGCTGGCGGCGGGAGCCGGGGTGCTCTCGTTCGCCGCGGTGGACCCGGCGGCGGACGCCGCGGTGTTCACGGTCGCCGGTTCGCACGGCACGCTGGACGATTCGGTCCTGACCTGCAAGCTCACGCCGTTCGACCAGTATCCGCGCAAGGGCCGGGCGACCGGTGGGGTGCGCTGTCAGCGGTTCCTGAAGAGCGAGGACGTGCTGGTGTTCGCCTGGGCGGGTGCGACGCCGGCCAGGGCCGCGCAGAAGAACGGTGCCCCGGCCGCGCTGCCCGAGCCCGACCCGCGGCGCGACGGTTCGGGGACACCGCTGGCGAACCCGGTCGCGGTGATCGCAGGCCCGGTGTAGGTCTTCGGCCGGCGACGGGGCGCGCTACGCGTCCTCGTCGCCGGGCTGTTGTACGAAGCGCAGGACGCCCCACATGGCTCGCTCGTGTGCGGCGTCCTGCGGTGTTTCCCCGGTCTGTGCTTCCTCGGCCCGGCAGTTCTCGAGCTCCTTGCGCAGGGCGGGTGCGTCGATGCCGGAGCCGATCAGGACGAGCTGGGTCCGCTTCGGTTCGCCGCGCGTCCACGGCGTGGGGGTGAACCGCAGGAATCCGCCCACGGCGTGCACCCCGTAGGCGTTGCCGGGGTCGCCCGCGCCGAAATCGACGTACCCCTTGATGCGGTACAGCCCTTCGGGCCGTGAGTCGAGGAACCGCATCAGCCGCCGTGGGTCCATCGGCACCTCGGACTCGAAGTCGACACTCTCGTACGCGGTGTGCAGATGGCCCCCGTGCCCGTCGCCGCCCTCCCGCGCACGCTCCTCCAGGTACAGGTCCTCGAAGGTGAGCTGACGCGCCTTCTCCTCGCCGTCCGGTCGCAGCGCCGGGTCGAAGAGCAGTTCCGGATCGATGCGGCCGTAGGTGGCGGGGACGACAGCCGCCGTGCTGCCGGTCTCCGCGACGGCCTGCCGGAGGCATGCGCACTGCTCGTCCCCGACCCGGTCCGTCTTGTTGAGCACGACCAGATCGGCCACCGCGAGATGGCGGCCGATCTCCGGATGGCGTTCCCTGGTCGCCTCGAACTCGGCCGCGTCGACCACCTCGACCAGTCCCCCGTACAGGATGTGCGGGTTGTCGCTGGCGAGGATCATCCGGACGAGTTCCTGCGGCTCCGCGAGGCCGCTCGCCTCGATGACGATCACGTCGAGCCGGGCGGAGGGCCTGGTCAGGGTCTCCAGATAGGTGTCCAGTTCGCTCGCGTCGACCGCGCAGCACAGGCAGCCGCCGCCCAGGGACACGGTGGACCCGACCTGCCCGGAGACGGTCATGGCGTCGATCTCGATGGACCCGAAGTCGTTGACGATCACGCCGATGCGGTTGCCCGCGCGGTGGAGCAGGAGGTGGTTGAGCAGCGTCGTCTTGCCGGACCCCAGGAATCCCGCGAGGACGACGACCGGAATCCGGGGGCTGCGGGGCGACGACGGGCTCAACGGGGGCCTTCCTGCGGGGTCAGACTGCCGGGACCGGCTGCGGCGGGGGCGGACCGACGTAGCGGGCCGCCGGGCGGATGATCTTCGAGTCCTCCGCCTGCTCCAGGATATTGGCGCTCCAGCCCACGACCCGCGCCGCACAGAAGGTGGGCGTGAACATCTCGCGCGGCAGCCCGCACAGCTCCATGACCACCCCGGCGTAGAACTCCACATTGGTGTGCAGTTCGCGCCCCGGCTTCAGCTCGGCGAGGATCGCCTCGACCTGCCGTTCCACCTCGACGGCGAAGTCCACGAGCGGGCCGCCGAAGCCCTGGGCGATGGACCGCAGCATGCGCGAGCGGGGGTCCTCGGTGCGGTAGACCGGGTGGCCGAAGCCCATGATCCGGTCGCCGGCGAGGACCCGTTCACGGATCCAGCCGTCGATGCGGTCGGGGGTGCCGATCGCGTCGAGCGTGTCGAGGGCACGGCTGGGGGCTCCGCCGTGCAGGGGGCCGGAGAGCGCTCCGACCGCGGCCACCAGACAGGCGGCGACGTCCGCCCCGGTCGAGGCGACGACCCGTCCGGTAAACGTCGAGGCGTTGAAACCGTGGTCCACGGTGGAGATCAGATACTGCTCGACGGCCCTGACCCGGGCGTCGTCCGGGACCGACCCCGTGAGCATGTACAGGTAGTTGGCGGCGTGCGGCAGATCGGCACGCGGCTCGACGGGTTCGAGCCCCTGGCCGAGGCGGTGCAGGGCGGTCAGCACGGTGGGGACGGCGGCGCAGACGGCCAGCGCGTCGGCACGGCGCCGGTCCGCGTCGATGTCGTACACCGGCCGGAAACCGGCCGACGCCCCGAGCAGGGAGAGCGCCGTACGCAGCCCGGACAGGGGACCCGACACCTCGCTCGCACGCGCTATGGCGGGCAGGGCGTCACGTACCGGTGCGGGCAGTACGCGCAGGGCCGCCGTGCGGGCGGCGAAGTCGGCGCGGGCCGCCGGACCGGGCAGCTCGCCCTCGGTCATGAGGTACCAGACGTCCTCGAAGCTGCGGGACCGGGCCAGCTCCACCGCCGAGTACTGGCGGTAGTGGTAGAAGCCCTCGCGGCCCCGGACGTCTCCCAGAGCCGTATCGGTCACGACGACACCCGCGAGACCTCGGGGGACGTCGAGCGGTGTTCCGCCGGTCATGGTCGTCATTGCTTCCTCCGTGGACAGTCCGAGAACTCCTTGGTATTGATTCGACTGTCCATGCATGACGTTATCTCTGTCAATATTGATTGAATCAATATGCATGCATGGATGCCGAGGACGGCATATGGATACGGTGGCGGCATGACGGAACGATCAGAGGCGGACGAGCAGCGGCCGGACGCGGGCGGGCAGCGGCTCACCACGCGGGAGACGGCCGAGCGTCTGGG
The DNA here is from genome assembly GCF_008042035.1 of Streptomyces sp. col6. Classification (GTDB taxonomy): domain Bacteria; phylum Actinomycetota; class Actinomycetes; order Streptomycetales; family Streptomycetaceae; genus Streptomyces. Next base: position 1,763,372 of record NZ_RDBL01000006.1, on the reverse strand, counting down.
AGTGAAGCCCGAGACGGTGTACGCCTACGTCAGCCGGGGCCAGTTGAGCAGCAGCCGCGCGCCGGGCGGGCGTGGCAGTACGTTCGACGCGGCGGAGGTCGAGGCGCTGGCCCGGCGCACAGGACGCAGGGAGCCGCCCTCGGCCACGGGCGAGCCGGCCGTGCGCACCGGCATCACCCTCATCGCCGACGACCGGTACTACTTCCGGGGCGTGGACGCGACGGAACTGGCCACCCGCCATACGTACGAGGAGGTCGCCGAGTGGCTGTGGACCGGTGAACTGAGGCCGGGCGTCCGCTTCACGGCCCCGGCGCAGACGGTGGCGGCGGCCCGGCGGGCGGTCGGCGCCCTGCCGGTGCACTGCGGCTCCACGGACCGGCTGCGGGTGGCGGTGGTCGCCGCCGCTGCCGCCGACCCGCTGCGCTTCGACCTGTCGCGCGAGGCGGTGCTCGGCGGCGCGCGGAGCCTGATTCCGGCGCTGGTGGCGGCGCTGCCGACGGCGGGCGGGGACGACCGGACGGGGGCGCGCGACCTGGACCTGAGCCCGGACCCGGGCTACGGCGCGGGCGCGGCGGCTCCAGGCGGGCCGGCCACGGCCGTCGGTCTGGCCCGTCAACTGTGGCCGAAACTCACTGCTCGAAAACCGGACGAGCCCTCACTCGCCGCGCTGGACACGGCACTTGCGCTGTTGATCGACCATGACCTGGCCGCCTCCACGCTGGCCGCCAGGGTCGCCGCCTCGGCGCGGGCGCATCCGTACGCCGTGGTGTCGGCGGGCCTGGGGGTACTGGAAGGCCCTCTGCACGGCGCGGCGAGCGGGCTCGCCCACCGCATGCTGGCCGAGGTCCTGGAACGTGGCGGCGCCGCACCGGTGGTGGCCGACCACCTACGGGCCGGCCGCCGGGTACCGGGCCTCGGGCACCGGCTGTACACCGGCGAGGACCCCCGCGCGCGCACCCTGTTCGACTTGCTCGCGCGCATCCCGCAGGCCGGGCCGGCCCTGGCCGCCGCCCGTGACGTGGTCGCCACCACGGCGCGCGACAGGACCCTGCATGCCAACGTCGACCTGGCACTGGCCGTGCTCTCGGTCGCCTCGGACATGCCGGCGGAGGCGGGAGAGACGGTCTTCGCCATCGCCCGTACGGCGGGCTGGATCGCGCACGCGCTGGAGGAGTACGGGGAACGCCCGCTGCGCATGCGTCCCAGCGGGCACTACACGGGCCCTCGGCCGCCCCAGCCCCTCCCCGTCCCTCGCGCCCTGCGATTGAGGGAATAGACACGCAATTGAGAGAACCGAGGGCGCAAAATCGTGACGGTCAGCGGGAAGCTGCGGCACGGGGAGGCTGAGCCGTCGAACCCCGGACCACCAGTTCGGGTTCGAAGAGCAACTCGTCCGACGGTACCGCCCGACCGCCGATCTGGACGGAGAGCAGTTCGACGGCGGCGCGCCCCATGGCCTCGATCGGCTGGCGGACAGTGGTGAGCGGCGGCTCGGTGCAGTTCATGAAGGCCGAGTCGTCGTACCCGACGACGGACACGTCATCCGGTACCGACAGGCCCCGCCGCCGGGCCGCGCGCACAGCCCCGAGGGCGAGCGGGTCGCTGGCGCAGATGAACCCGGTGACCCCCTCGTCCAGCAGCCGCGCGGCGGCGGCCTGACCGCCCTCCAGCGAGAACATCGCCCGCGTCACCCACTTGTCCGGGATGGTCGCACCCGACTCCTCGGCGAGCGCGCGGGCAGCGGCCAGCTTGCGCTGCGAGGGCATGTGGTCCGAGGGGCCGAGCACCAGTCCGATGCGCTCGTGGCCCAGCGAGACCAGGTGGCGCCACGCCTGTTCCACGGCCACGGAGTCGTCGCAGGAGACGCAGGGGAAGCCGAGATGGGCGATGGCCGCGTTGATGAGGACCACGGGGATCTTGCGGTCGGCCAGCACCTTGTAGTGGTCGTGCGGGGCGTCGGCCTGGGCATAGAGGCCACCGGCGAAGACCACACCCGAGACCTGCTGCTGCAGTAGCAGCTCCACGTAGTCCGCCTCGGAGACACCCCCCTTGGTCTGGGTGCACAGGACCGGGGTGAGGCCCTGCTGGGCGAGCGCACCGCCGACCACCTCGGCGAAGGCGGGGAAGATCGGGTTCTGCAGCTCGGGCAGGACGAGGCCGACCAGCCGGGCCCGTTCGCCGCGCAGCTGGGTCGGGCGCTCGTAGCCGAGGACGTCCAGCGCGGACAGGACGGCCTGCCGCGTGGCGTCGGAAACGCCCGGCTTGCCGTTGAGCACCCGGCTGACCGTGGCCTCGCTGACTCCAACCTTCTGTGCCACCTGAGCAAGTCGTCGCGTCATACGCGCAAGATTAGCGCAAGAAACGCAAGCAGATTGCGTGGGGTAGGAACCGAAGACGAATTTCAGCAAGCAGCGGCACAAGGCTTCTCCGCAGCCTCCCCGGAGCCCTGCCCCGGCCCCGGTGCCACTCCCCCGTCGGCGCCACCGTACCCGCCACCACCCCGCGCGGGCACCCCTCGGGGTGCGAGTCGGGCCCGCCCATATCCTCGGAGACATGAACCAGTTCAACGGCGGCGACGGCCGGTATCTGTCCATGACCAACGGCGGTACAGCGGTGTTCGTGGACGTACTGACGTTCGCCGTCTCGGAGCTGGCCCGGGAACCCTGGGATTTCCGCTTCGCCGCCCTCCTGTCACTCCAGAACCAGAACGTGATGGGCCGTGGCGTGGTCGGCTTCGCTCTGAAGGAGCTCGACTGGGGCGACTCGCCGCAGGAGGCCGCTGCGGCCAAGGACTTCCTGCTGCGGGTCCTCGATCTCGCCCTGACCCGCCACCGGTGGGACGAACTGACCTACGAACCACCCCGGGCCGAAGGGTACTTGCGCACCTACCGGGCGATGGTCGCGGACTTCGACCCCGCCACCGCGAAGGCCGGCGAGGACGTGCTGCCCGGACCGCAGGAGGCCGCGAGGGCCTTCTGCGTACGCCACCGCGTCCTGAACGGGCTGCCGTTCTGGGAGGAGTGCGTGTTCTGCACGGATGGCCTCTGACCGCCCCTGCAGCTGCTCACACCGCGCCGGCCCCCGTCATGGCGCGCACCTCGATCTCCGCATGCTTGGCCGCGTCGGGTGGTTCGCTCGCGGTGACGGTCCCGATCCAGCCGGCGAGGAAGCCCAGCGGAATGGAGACCAGGCCGGGGTTCTCCAGCGGGAAGACCTGGAAGTCCGCACCGGGGAAGAGCGAGCTGGGGCTGCCGGAAACGACCGGGGAGAGCGCGACGAGCAGTACGGCCGGAATCAGTCCCCCGTAGACCGAGCAGACCGCCCCGCGCGTGGTGAAGTTCCGCCAGAACAGCGAGTAGAGCAGGACCGGAAGGTTGGCCGACGCGGCGACGGCGAACGCGAGGCCCACCAGGAACGCCACGTTGAGATCCTGGGCCAGCAGGCCCAGCCCGATGGCGACGACTCCGATGCCTGCCGCCGCCATCCGGGCCACGGCCACCTCACTGCGCTGCTTGGCGCCGGGCCGTTTGAGCGAGGCGTAGAGGTCGTGGGCGACGGACGCGGACGAGGCGAGGGTGATCCCCGCGACGACGGCCAGAATGGTCGCAAATGCTACGGCGGCGACCACGGCGAACAGGATCGTTCCCCCGGTGGAGCCTTCACCCCCGCCGAGCACCATGGCCAGCAGCGGTACCGCGGTGTTCCCCGCGGGATTCGACTCCCGTACGTCCGCGGAGCCGACCAGCGCGGCTGCCCCGAACCCGAGCACGATCGTCATCAGGTAGAAGCTCCCGATGAGGCCGATGGACCAGACGACGGACCGGCGGGCCGCGCGGGCGGTGGGGACGGTGTAGAAGCGGGACAGGATGTGCGGCAGCCCCGCCGTGCCCAGCACCAGGGCGAGGCCGAGGCTGATGAAGTCGACGCGCGCCGTCCAGCTCCCGCCGTACCGGAGGCCCGGCGCGAGGAACTCCTTCCCGTGCCCGCTGCGATCGGCGGCGGAGTTGAGCAACTCGTTGACATTGCCGTGGAAGTGGACCAGGACCAGCACGGTGAGAACGACGGTGCCGGCCATCAGCAGGACGGCCTTGACGATCTGGATCCAGGTGGTGGCCCGCATCCCGCCGAGCGACACGTACACGACCATGAGGGCCCCGACACCGATGACGGTCCAGGACCGGGCGGCGCCGCTCGTCCCGCCGAGGAGCAGGGCGACCAAGCTGCCCGCCCCGACCATCTGCGCCACCAGGTAGAGCACGGACACGGTAACGGAGGACGTCCCCGCCGCGATGCGGACCGGGCGCTCCGCCATCCGGGCCGCGACCACGTCGGCGAGCGTGAACCGGCCGCAGTTGCGCACGAGTTCCGCGACGAGCAGCAGAACGACGAGCCACGCGACCAGGAAGCCGACCGAGTAGAGCATGCCGTCGTAGCCGAAGAGGGCGATCAGGCCGGAGATGCCCAGGAAGGATGCCGCGGACATGTAGTCGCCCGCGATGGCAAAACCGTTCTCCATCGGGGAGAAGAGACGGCCTCCGGCGTAGAACTCCTCCGCCGAACCATGCCTGTTCCGACTCACCCAGGTGGTGATGCCCAGGGTGACCGCGATGAAGGCGCTGAACAGGAGCAGCGCCAGGGTCTGGTGTTCGCCGCTCAACGCCCGGCCCCCCGTGTCATCTCCTGGGTCTCCCAGCGCAGATCGAGCGCGGCCCGGTCCCGGCGCAGCCGCGCGTGCCGCGCGTACGCCCCGGTGATCAGGAACGTCGTCAGGAACTGGCCGAGCCCCACGACCATGGCCACATTGACCGCCCCGGCCACGGGCCGCGCCATCAGCCCGGGTGCGGTCACCGCCGTGACCACATAGGCGAGGTACCAGACGAGGAAGGCGACGGTGGCGGGTACGACGAAGCGCCGGTAGCGACGGCGCACCTCCTGGAATGCCTCGCTGCGCTGCACATCCAGATAGATGGCCGCCGCGCTGTGGCCACCCCGGGGCGCGGCCTGCTCGGGCACCGCGGCAGGCGTGGAACCCTCGGCGCCGTCCGGCTCCTCCCAGCCGGAGGCCGGCGCGTCGTCCCACGGGTCGTCGAGCCGCACCGCTGCGGACTCGCGCCCTGCTTCCTTCTCCACCGAACAACTCCCCTTGTCCACGGACCACTTCGGCCGCGTATCCAAGAATGGGCAGATCGGGAAGATCCCGGGCACTTCATTCGTCAGACTTCACCTCTTCAGGTGAAGGATCTCCCTGGAGGGCGCGCCAACCCCCGCATGTAGGCATAGCGCACCGCCTGCGCCCGGTCGCGGAGCCCCGCCTTGGCGAAGAGGTTGTTGATATGGCTCTTCACCGTGGCCTGCGAGATGTGGAGGGCGCGGGCGATGTCGGCATTGGACATCCCCTCGGCGATCAGGACCAGCACCTCGGCCTCACGCGGAGTCATCCCGTCCGGCGGCTCCGGCTCGCCACCACCGTCTCCACCGGCCACGAGAGGCCCTGCGGTCACCTGCTCCAGCAGACGGCGCTGCACAGTCGGCGACAGGCCGACCTCCCCCGAGAGCACGGCCTGGACGGCCCGCACGATCTCGTCGCCCCCGGCATCCTTGGTGAGGTACCCCCGCGCACCCGCCCTGAGCGCGGGAAACAGTGACTCGTCGTCCGCGAAGGTCGTGAGGACCACCACCTGCGTACCGGGGAACTCCGCACGGATGCGCCGGGTCGCCTCCACCCCGTCGCAGCGAGGCATCCGCAGATCCATCAGCACCACGTCCGGCGCGTGCTCGGCCACCTGCGCGACCGCTTCCTCACCGTCCTTCGCCGATCCGACCACCTCGATTCCCGGAAGCAGGCCGAGCAGCATGACGATGCCTTCCCGTACCACCGCCTGGTCATCGGCCACCACCACCCGCGCCGTCACGCGGGCACCCGCAGACTCACCACGAACCCCTCCTCGCCGGGACCGGCCTCCAGCGTGCCTCCCAGCAGTTCGGCGCGCTCCCGCATCCCGAGCAGACCGTATCCGGAACCGCTGACAGCCAGATCCCCTGCCGGACCCCGCCCACCCGAGTCCCTGACTTCCAGCACGATTCCGTCGGACTGATACTCCAGTCTCATGACCACCCGGGCCCCGGGCGCGTGTTTGCGGACGTTGGTCAGCGCCTCCTGAGCCACCCGCCGGACCGTCTGCGACGCCTGGGCGGTCAACGCCCGCTGCTCCCCCTCGACCCGGACCTCGGCCGGCTCGGCCGTCACCAGCTGCCGGAGGAAGTCCTCCACCGGTGACACCTCGCCCCGCAGCGCGGAGAGCGCCTGGCGGGTCTCGGAGAGGCCCTCACGGGCCATGGAGCGGGCCGCGACCACCCGCTGCAGGACCTCGTCCCGGAACTCCCCGGCGGGCTCTCTCTCGATGAGCAGTCGCGCGGCCTCCAGGTGCACCAGCTGCGCGGAGAGGCTGTGCGCCAGCACGTCGTGGATCTCCCGGGCGATCCTGGACCGCTCGTCCAGTGCGGCTGTCTCCGCCTCCGCCACCCGGGCCGCCCGCTCCTGGTCCAGCAGCCGCTGCGCGCTGCCGCGGGCCTCGGCGTCCAGGCGGAGCACGTACCCGGCGAGGCAGAGCCCTGCCGCGGTGATCGCAGTGGTCGTCCAGTCGTCGGTGTTGACCATCGCGTAGGCGCCGAGAGCCACCGCTGTGGCCGGAGTCCCCGCCGCGAGGGGAAGCCGTTCGAGGGCAGTGACCGCACAGCCGCACCAGAGCACCGTCGCGGCCGTGGTCGCCCTTGCCTCCCCCGCCCCGAACGCCGCCAGCATCAGCAGGGCGAGCAGACCGAGCGACGGCCACAGACGGTTGTCGAGAGTGGTCCGGAAGAAGGCGATCGCGAGCAGTGCGCAGACAAGCACTCCCAGCAGTCCGATGACGATCTCCCAGGGCCCGAAGCGCCCACCGGTGAAGGTCCCCCACAGCATCAGAGTGAGCAGGCCGGCCCGCACGGACCAGGCGATCACAGTCCGCGAGCGGCGGCGGGTGTCCCGGGCGAGAGCCTCTCTCGACGGCCAGCTCGTCCAGGCGGCGGGTGTCACACGCGGTCCTTCCACTCCTGCCGGACCGGAACGCCGGCAGCAGGTCCACCGTACGGCGCGGGTATCGCCCCGCCCCGACGCGCCAGCAGCCCCGCCCGCGCCAGCAGAGTCACCGCGAGAGCCGCCATCAGGGCGGGGCTGCCCTGGTGCACGCCCAGCGCGACCGCGATCCCGTACAGGGCCGCCCGCAGGCCCAGTCCGCCGGCCCAGACCAGGGCGGTGGCCTTGGTGCCCTTGCTCCACAGGGAGCCGTCTTCGGCCCGCCATACGCGAGATGTCCACGCCCATCCGGCGCCCGTAACCAGCCCGACCACCAGCTCGGCGCCCAGCACGACGGCTGAAACTATCCGGTGGTGCGGGTCGACGAGGCCGGGCTCGCGCAGGGCCATGACGATCAGCACGGCGGGCAGGACCCACCAGCGCCGGTCGCCGGAGATCCGCTGCGCCGAGCACTGACGGACCACGACGAGAGCGATGACCGCGACGATCACCAGAGCATTGACGAGCCCGGACATGGGCGCCTCCGAGGTGCGAGAAGTTCTGCACCTCCGAAGCTACGGAAGAGTCCGGCTCAGCAGATCGGCTCCAGGGTGGATCATGGGTGGAGAGGCCGTCTCCACCCACGGGTGGAGACGGCGATGTCCGATGCCGGACGGCACCGGACATCGCCCCGGCCCAGGGCCGGACGCTCAGACGTCGATGCGCGAGCGGTCCAGCGTGGCCGCCGAACTGGTGATGAACTCCTTGCGAGGTGCCACCTCGTTGCCCATCAGCAGGTCGAAGACCTTCTCGGACGATTCCAGGTCACCGATGTTGATCCGCCGCAGCGTGCGGTGGCGCGGGTCCATCGTCGTCTCCGCCAGCTGGTCCGCGTCCATCTCGCCCAGGCCCTTGTAGCGCTGGATCGAGTCCTTGTAGCGGATGTTCTTGCGCTGGAGCTCCAGCAGTCGCTGGCGCAGTTCGTTGTCCGAGTAGGTGTAGATGTACTTGTCCTGGCCCTTCTTCGGCTGGACCAGTTCGATCCGGTGGAGCGGGGGCACGGCGGCGAAGACCCGGCCCGCCTCGACCATCGGCCGCATGTACCGCTGGAAGAGCGTCAGCAGCAGGATGCGGATGTGCGCGCCGTCGACGTCCGCGTCGACCAGCAGAACGATCTTGCCGTACCGGGCGGCGTCGATGTCGAAGGTCCGCCCGGAGCCGGCTCCTATGACCTGGATGATCGCACCGCACTCGGCGTTCTTCAGCATGTCGGAAACCGACGCCTTCTGAACGTTGAGAATCTTGCCGCGGATCGGCAGCAGCGCCTGGAACTCGCTGTTCCGGGCGAGCTTCGCCGTACCCAGCGCGGAGTCGCCCTCCACGATGAACAGCTCGCTGCGCTCCACGTCGTCGCTGCGGCAGTCGGCGAGCTTCGCCGGCAGCGAGGACGACTCCAGCGCCGTCTTGCGCCGCTGGGCGTCCTTGTGCTGGCGGGCTGCGATCCTGGTGCGGGCTGCGGCCACCGCCTTGTCGAGTACGGCCCTGGCCTGGGCCTTCGCGTCCCGCTTCGTGGAGGTCAGGAACGCCTTGAGCTCCTTGGCCACGACATTGGCGACGATCCGGTTGGCCGCCGAAGTGCCGAGGACCTCCTTCGTCTGCCCTTCGAACTGCGGCTCTGCCAGGCGTACGGTCACGACCGCGGTGAGGCCCTCCAGGGCGTCGTCCTTGACGATGTCGTCCTCCGCCACGCGCAGCAGCTTCGCGGAGCGCAGCACCTCGTTGACCGTCCTGGTCACGGAACGCTCGAAGCCGGTGACGTGGGTGCCGCCCTTGGGGGTGGCGATGATGTTGACGAAGGACTTCACGTTCGTCTCGTATCCGGTGCCCCAGCGCAGCGCGATGTCGACGCCCAGCTCGCGCGTGACCTCGGTGGGCGTCATGTGGCCGCGGTCGTCCAGGACCGGAACGGTCTCCTTGAACGTGCCCTGCCCGGTCAGGCGCAGAACGTCGCAGACTGCCTTGTCCTGCGCGAGGTACTCGCAGAACTCGCTGATGCCTCCGTCGAAGCGGAAGGTTTCCTCCGTCTTGCCCGCACCGTCCACACCCCGCTCGTCGCGCACGACGATGGTCAGGCCGGGGACGAGGAAGGCCGTCTGGCGGGCCCGCTGGTACAGCGTCTCCAGAGCGAGCTTGGCGTCCTTGAGGAAGATCTGCCGGTCGGCCCAGTACCGCACCCTCGTACCGGTACGCGCCTTCGGGACTCGCTTGCCCTTGCGCAGTCCGTTGGCCGGGTCGAACGGGCTGTCCGGGCCCTGCTCGGTAAAGATCCCCGGAACACCGCGCCGGAAGCTGATCGAATGGGTCGCGCTGTTGCGGTCGACCTCGACGTCGAGCCGGGCGGAGAGCGCGTTGACCACGGAAGCGCCCACGCCGTGCAGCCCGCCGGACGCGGCGTAGGAGCCGCCACCGAACTTGCCTCCGGCGTGCAGCTTGGTCATCACGACCTCGACACCGGACAAGCCGGTCTTGGGCTCGACGTCGATGGGGATGCCCCGGCCGTTGTCGCGGACCTCTACGGAGTTGTCGTCGTGGAGGACGACCTCGATGTGGTCGCAGTAGCCGCCGAGGGCCTCATCGACGGAGTTGTCGATGATCTCCCAGAGGCAGTGCATCAGACCGCGGCTGTCGGTGGACCCGATGTACATGCCAGGGCGCTTACGAACCGCTTCGAGCCCCTCGAGTACGAGCAGGTGCCGCGCGGTGTAGTTGGAACCGTCTCGGTCTGCTCCGGTCAGCAGCGCAGTGGACGGCACGGACGTATCGGCGGTCACGCGGTTCGCTCCTCGCTGAATTTCATTTGGGGCCCAGTGGGTCACGGGCTCGGCTTCGGTTGCCGCTGTGAGGGTACCGAGGCCTGGTAGAGCGGGTGAAACGCCACCCTCGAAGAACCCTCAGACTAAACCAGATTCGCTTATCTGTTCGATCCCTCCTTGGAGTGACGTGCACATCACGTTCCCTTCCAGGCATGAACCATTTAGGCTCCGGGCACGTCCTCATGAACAACCGGCAAGCCAGCCGGCCCGGACTGACCAAGCCAAGCAACGCGAAACCGTAGCGCCACGCAATACGGCACATTCGCCGCGAACCGGCAACAGACAGCCATACCGAGAAGAAGTTTCGAAGAAAAGCCACGAGCGGGAACGTTTTCGGCCTGGTTGGATGTTGACCCTGGTACGACAGCTCGTCGAGCTAGAGAAGAGGCGACGTGACTACTGTTCTGACCCCCGCGAGCCCGCTGACCGCAGCAGACCGCTGTGACCGTTGCGGCGCCCAGGCCTACCTGCGCGTCGTGCTCATCAGTGGCGGTGAACTGCTCTTCTGCGCCCACCACGGTCGCAAGTTCGAGCCGGAACTCAAGAAGATCGCCGCGGAAATACAGGATGAGACGGACCGGCTGACGGCCGTGCAGACCCAAGCCGCCGAAGAGGAACACTGACACCTCGCATCCACGACGAGCCAGGGGTCGGTCCCGGACCGGCCGACGGGCGGCCTCCCCGCTGAGGGGAAGCCGCCCGTTCTCGTACTCGCGGAGCCTGCGCCGGTCAGCCGGCGTCGGCCATCCACCCGATGGCTGCGGAGATCCGCGTGTAGACGCCGGGGCTCCCGGCCTGCCCGCAGCCGTTCCCCCACGACACCAGCCCCACGAGCCGCCCCTGGGCCACCAGAGGCCCTCCACTGTCTCCCTGGCAGGCGTCGTACCCACCCGCGGGTTCGCCCGCGCAGAGCATCGATGCGGCGTCGTACGCGCCGTTTCTGCCGCCCGGGTAGGCCTGCTCGCACGAACTGTCGGGCAGGATGCTCACCTGGGCCGACCTGAGCGACGACGCGTAGTCGCCGTAGCCCGTGGTGTCACCCCAGCCGTAGACGACCGCCGGGGTGCCCGCCTCGTACGCGGAGTCACCGGCCTTCGCCATCGGGATCGTGTCCCCTTCGGGCAGCGCCTCGGAGAGCGTCAGTACGGCCACGTCCCCGCTGTTGGTGGTGGCGTCGAACCCGGGATTGACCCACGTCCCGCTCACCGGGATCTCCTTGCCACCCGCGCCGTTCAGCTCGTCCCGGCCGGAGATGATCCGAAGATCGTCGACCTGGTCGACATCGGTACCCAGGGCTTCCCGGCTCAGGCAGTGCGCGGCGGTGAGCACCTTCTTCGGCTCCACCACGACGCCGCCGCAGAACTGGCCGGCCCTGGTACCCCCGAACCGGTCACGGCTGGACAGGGCCACCACCCACGGGCTGTCCGCGACGTGGGCGGGCTGACCTCCGATGACGATGCTGTCCGCGACCGCCGGGACGGGGGACGCGAGCGGTATCACGGCCGTGGCGGCGGCGAGGGCGAGCGCCCCGGTCATGGTGCGGACGATGGTGCGGGACATGCGTACTCCTGACTCTGTGATGGACCATGCCTACCCAGAGTCATTCCGGCGACGCCGATGCGCACCTCCGCTCCGTGCGGAGACGTCGGTGATTCCCGCATGGATCAGGGCGCACAGTACGAGGGCCCGGTTCCCCATGGGATCCGGGCCCTCGTTGCGCGTAATGCCGCCGTCGACCTAGTCGAGGTAGTCCCGCAGGACCTGCGACCGCGACGGGTGACGCAGCTTCGACATGGTCTTGGACTCGATCTGTCGGATGCGCTCGCGCGTCACGCCGTAGACCTTGCCGATTTCGTCCAGCGTCTTCGGCTGCCCGTCGGTGAGCCCGAAGCGCATGGAGACCACACCGGCCTCACGCTCGGACAGCGTGTCCAGCACCGAGTGCAGCTGCTCCTGGAGCAGCGTGAAGCTCACCGCGTCGGCCGGCACGACCGCCTCGGAGTCCTCGATCAGGTCACCGAACTCGCTGTCCCCGTCCTCGCCCAGCGGGGTGTGGAGGGAGATCGGCTCACGGCCGTACTTCTGGACCTCGATGACCTTCTCGGGGGTCATGTCGAGTTCCTTGGCCAGCTCCTCCGGGGTGGGCTCACGGCCCAGGTCCTGGAGCATCTGGCGCTGGACGCGCGCGAGCTTGTTGATGACCTCGACCATGTGCACCGGGATTCGGATGGTGCGGGCCTGGTCGGCCATGGCGCGGGTGATCGCCTGACGGATCCACCAGGTGGCATACGTGGAGAACTTGTAGCCCTTGGTGTAGTCGAACTTCTCCACCGCGCGGATCAGACCGAGGTTGCCCTCCTGGATCAGGTCCAGGAAGAGCATGCCGCGGCCGGTGTAGCGCTTGGCCAGCGAGACCACGAGACGGAGGTTGGCCTCCAGCAGGTGGTTCTTGGCGCGACGGCCGTCCTCGGCGATGATCTCCAGCTCGCGCTTGAGCTTGGGGGCGAGCTTGTCGGCGTTCGCCAGCTTGTCCTCGGCGAACAGACCCGCCTCGATGCGCTTGGCGAGCTCGACCTCCTGCTCGGCGTTGAGGAGCGGGACCTTGCCGATCTGCTTCAGGTAGTCCTTGACCGGGTCGGCCGTGGCACCGGCGACGGCGACCTGCTGCGCGGGCGCGTCGTCCTCGTCGTCGTCGGAGAGGACGAAGCCCTTGTTCTCGCCCTCGCCCTCCTCTTCCTCGCCCTTGCCCGCCTTGACCTCTTCGGCGACGTCGTCGCCGTCGAGGATCTCGTCGTCCTGCTTGCCGGCCTTCTTGGAGGCGGTCTTCTTGGCAGCCGTCTTCTTCGCGGCGGTCTTCTTGGCAGCCGTCTTCTTGGCTGCGGCCTTCTTCGCGGGCGCGGCCGCCGGGGCGTCCTCGGCCGCCGGGTCCACGGGCTCGGCGGACGGTGCGGCGGGCGCCGCGACAGTCCGTGTCACCGCGGTCTTGGCCGCGACGGTCTTGGTGGCGGTGCGCTTGGCCGGGCTCTTCGCTGCAACGCTGCTCTTGCGGGCGCGCTTCGACGGCTCCGCGGCACTGACCATCAGCGTCACACCCTCTTCCTCGAGGATCTGGTTGAGGCTGCGCAGAACGTTCTTCCACTGGGTTGGCGGAATCTGGTCAGCCTCGAAGGCCCGACGCACGTCGTCGCCGGCGATCTGCCCATCAGCCTTTCCCCGCTCAATGAGCGCCATCACGGATTCGGACTCGGCGATCTCCGGCGGGAGCGTACGGGATGTGCTGGCCGACACGAACAACCTCTCGGAACGATGGAAACGGCTTCCGGCCCGGCCCGGAGAGGGCTGGAACCGACGACCGCCGGGCGGGGAATGCACCGACGGCGCGGGCTAGGCCTCAGAACTGCACAGCGCCCGGAACGGCTGCTGTATTCCTTCTGTGACGGTCACCTCTTAAGTCATCGCGCTGTTTCGAGGAGTGTTACGTCCGATCCGCGTGGCCCGAGTCACACCTGATTTTGGTATGAACACGACTAACGTGACATCTCCCCGCCCTTGTGCCGCCGGACCGCCCAGGTCCGACGGCACATGGCGCGTACACCTCGCCCGCGCCGCGGTCAGTGCTCGCGCGGCGCCGGCACCACTCGCTCCGCCTCGTGGTGGCCCACCAGCAACTGGCGCATGGCGGTCTCGGCGCCCGCGGAGTCACCGGACGCGAGCGCATCGACAATGCGTGCGTGCAGGGCCAGAGATGCCTCACTGGGCCGGTCGCACGAGGTGGCCGGACCCCCGGAGACCTGCAGGGCGGCGGAGACGATTCCGGAAAGGTGCTCCAGCATCCGGTTGCCCGCGGCCTGGATGAGCAGGGAGTGGAACTCCGCATCGGCACGGGCACACGTGATCATGTCGCCCTGCCCGAGCGCGTGTCCCATGATCTCGACCATGTCGGCAAGGCGCTGCTGAATATCCTCACGCCCATGCCCCGCGGCGAGGCGAGCCGCCAAGGGCTCGATCGTCCAGCGGAGATCACCCAGCTCGCGGCGCTGGTCATCACGCTGCGGGCCGAAGGCGCGCCATTCGATGATGTCGGGATCGAGCAGATTCCAGTCACTGACCGGCCGCACCCGGGTACCTACATTGGGGCGGGCGCTGACCAGCCCCTTCGCTTCCAGCACGCGCAGCGATTCCCGCACGACGGTCCTGGAAACCTCGAAACGCTGGCCGATCTCTTCCGGCACCAGGGGGCGGTCCGCGCCGAGGTCACCGGAGACGATCATCTGCCCCAGCTGCTGAACAAGTTGGCCGTGCAGTCCGCGGCCACGGCTGGCCGATCCCCGTCGGCCCACCCGGCCGAGCTCGGCATCGGGACCACTCCAGGAGCGCGCGGCGGCGCGCTCGCCGGCCGGCGCCTCCGCGTACGGGTATCGGTCGAGTTCGCCCGGACCGGCGAGGCCGGAGTCGGCGGAGCGGGCGGTGGTCATCATGGTGTGCGCAAGGGTACTCACGCATCCTTTGTCGGCGGGTCCCAGCCACCCCTTGAGGTCTTTGCTGAAAAGCACACGAAAGGGTGATCGGCACCAGCCCCTCAATTGACGCCTTACTGGTATAAACCGGACGCCTCGAAGAGGGCTATGGAAACTCGCCCCTCCGATCACGCCGCGCGATCACCAACGGACCCTGCCGCGAAGGCTGGTGAAGAGAAACGCGCAGACGAGAGCCGCCAACGACAGACTCAGGGCCGCTCCCACGGGATGCGCCACGACCCGCATCGCGGCCAGCAGCCACCGGTCCACCGCTCCTGGCCACTGGAACCAGGCCAGCTCCCGCAGCCGGCCGGGAAGCCCGGCCATCGAACGGGCGGTCGACGCCTTCGGCATCCGCTCGACGAGCGGCACCATCACTACGGGTACGGCGAGCACGGCGGCGATGCCCGCAGCCGTCACCCGGAAGACTCCGGCCGCCAGCAGTCCGGCCCAGGCACAGCCGACGGTCAGCCCGAACCAGCTCACGGCCAGCGAAGCCGCATTCGCGGGGACGTGGAGCGAGCCACCGCCGTACACGATGCGAAGGGTCTCGGCCGACGCCAGCACGACCAGGACCGCAAGCAGGAGCGCCACGCCCGCGGACACCGCCAGCTTGGCGAGGAGCAGCCCGAATCTGCGGGGCACCGTTCCCCGGCCGGCGGCCAGCGCCGGGTAGCGGAACTCGTCGCCGAAGGACAGTGCTCCCAGCAGTCCGGCCCCGAGCGCGGCGGGCGGAAGCGGCAACAGCGAGGGCCAGGCGGCGATCACATGCACCGGCGGCGTACCACCGCCCCGGGCCAGAAGTACGGACAGGCCGACGGAAGCGGTCAGCACCACGGCCATGATCACGGTGGTGGTCCGCACCCCGAACAAGCGGCGCAGTTCGTAGCGGACCGGCCACAGTGGCCCCCGCGCCGGACGCCGTCTGATGGACGGCGGAACCTCCCCGCGCACGTGGGGCCGGAGCGGCCGGCGGGCGGCATCGGCGGTGTGGGCCGAGACTTCGCGCGCTGGGGCTCCGGGGCCGGCGGTTCCGGCCGTGTGCGTGGAGGAGCCCTCGGCCTCGGCCCGCGCTCCGACCGTGCCGACGGGGCCCACGTCGCCCACCTCGTCAGCGAGTTGGTGGACGGGGAGCCCGTGCCTGAACGCGGCGTCACCGACTTCCGCGCAGCTGCTGCCGTACACGGAGAGCCGGTTGCCGACGGGCTCGGCGACGACCTCGACGGAGCGCCGGGCAACTCGCGCTTCCCTGCTGACGATCGCGGCGAGGCGAGCTGCTTGCGGGGAGCGGACGGCGACGCGGGGCCGTAGGCGGGTACGGGAGAAGGCCGCGCCGTCCTGGTCGGCGATCAGGCGCCCACCGTCGATGGTCACCACACGCCCGGCCGAACGCGCGGCCTCCTTGGGGTCGCTGGTGGCGAACAGGAC
Organism: Streptomyces sp. col6; assembly: GCF_008042035.1. Classification (GTDB taxonomy): domain Bacteria; phylum Actinomycetota; class Actinomycetes; order Streptomycetales; family Streptomycetaceae; genus Streptomyces. The sequence goes on along the minus strand of NZ_RDBL01000006.1, from coordinate 1,747,503 downwards.
CGTTCCGCCCCGATCGGCGTGGGAACGCAGCATGCCGTGCAGCCAGTCCGCCTCCCTCGGCGCCAGCCCCTCCGCCGGGTCGTCCAGGAGCAGCGTGTGCGGGTCACCGAGCAACGCACAGGCCAGCGCCAGCCTCCGGTCCATGCCGAGGGAGAGCGTGCCGATGCGCTGGTCCCCCAGGCCGGCGAGGCCCACCGCCTCAAGCAGTTCGTCCGCCTTGACCGCGGGGACGCCCGCCGCGGCGCAGAGCATGCGCAGTTGCCCGCGCACCGTTCGCGCGGGATGCCCCGGCACGTCACCCAGCACCACTCCCACCTCGCAGGCCGGGCGCGGCACACGGTGCAGGGGCCTGCCCCGGAAGTAGGTGATGCCCCGGCCCGGCTCCAGTTCGAGCATCAACCGCAGCGCCTCGGTCTTGCCGGAACCAGGCGCCCCGAGCAGGGCGGTGACACAGCCCTGCTCCGCGTCGAAGGTGAGGTCGTCCACGGCGGGCGCTTGTCCACGGGAGCGGTTGCTGGTGAGTCCGATGGCCTGGAGCATCGCTTCTCTCGCAGGAAATGGGACGGCGAAGGCGGAGCCGCCCGGCGGCGAGTGAGTACCGCAGCACGATAACCCGACATATCCGACTTTTAGCGCAGGGTGGTGCACGCGGCGCTTCGGAGGCTGCGCCCAGGCCCATCGGCCGGCGCCGGAGGCCGCAGCCGCCCGCCGACTTCGACGGTCCTCCGCGGGGTGGCAAGGCGTCGGGTGACGATCCGCCCCGGCTAGACCTCGGGCCTCAGCATCGGCGGGTTGAGCACCGTGGCCGTTCCCGACCGGAACAGTTGCGCGGGGCGGCCCCCCTGGCGGGTGGTCGTCCCGCCGGTGGGCACCAGGAAACCGGGCGTGCCCGTCACCTTGCGATGGAAGTTCCTGGGATCGAGCACCACACCCCACACCGCCTCGTACACCCGGCGCAGCTCACCGACCGTGAAGGCGGGCGGGCAGAAAGCGGTGGCCAGTGAGGAGTACTCGATCTTGGAGCGCGCCCGCTCGACCCCGTCGGCGAGGATCTTCGCGTGGTCGAAGGCCAGGGGCGCCTGGTGCTCACCGTCCGGGGCGTAGCCGCCTTCGGGGCCGAGCAGATCCTCGACAGGCGCCCATCGCGCGCTGTTCGCGTCGCCGCCGGCCCTCGGGGCGGGCAGATCGGGCGCCAGCGCGAGATGGGCGACGCTGACGACCCTCATCCTCGGATCGCGCGCCGGATCCCCGTACGTGGCGAGCTGTTCCAGATGTGCGCCGTTGCCCACGGCCGGGGCTGCCGGGTCCTGGGCGCATAGGCCGGTCTCCTCGACGAGTTCTCGCGCCGCCGCGGCCCCGAGGTCCTCGTCGGCCTTGACGAAGCCTCCCGGCAGCGCCCACCTGCCCTGGAACGGCGTTTCACCCCGGCGCACCACCAGTGCGCACAAAGCGTGTCGGCGGACCGTGAGCACGACCAGGTCGACCGTGACGGCGAACGGCGGAAAGGTCGACGGGTCGTAGGGCGGCATGCCGTGATCATAGTCGTCTTCCTGACGATAAACACTCCCTTCCCCTCTACTCTTCGCAAGCTTCCGGAACCGGCCGCCGGTCACCCGGAGAGGAGGCGCCGCCCGGTCCCGGGTGCGGCGCCGATGCCCGGCGCCGCACCCGGCTCAGCGGCCGGTCCTGGTCCCTCGGCGCCCCTGCACCCCGGTGCGGGAGGTCCGTCGCCTGCCCGCCGCAGCGGGGCCGGGCCGACTGGAACCGGAACGCACCCTGGCACGCCCGGCCGGCCGCATACGTACGGGACGGGCCCCCGCGACCCGTTCCGTACGCCGACCGCGCCGGGCCGACCGCGTGCCGCGCTCACCACGCAGGCAGCGCCGCAGCGTCTCCGGGTCCAGGCCCTGGTTGCAGGCCTCGTGCAGCAACTGGGCGAAGGTGTAGTGCGGATCGAGGCGCAGGGCGAGTCCCAGCGCGACACGCGCCGCCGGTTCGTCGCCCGTCGACCAGGAGACCCAGCCCGCCAGGGTGAGAGGGGCCGCGGCGTGTTCCTCGTACGGGGCGACACAGCGACGGGCCAGCGCGCGCCAGAGCCTCAACGCCGCATAGGCTTCCGGCCCTTCCATCCACTCGGCCGCCCTGTCGCGCGTCTCCCGGTCCTGGAGACCGAGGATCACCGACGCGGCCTCCTCATCGGTGATCAACCGGTCGTCGTTGATGTCGGCCAGCGAGGGCGCCGCCGCGGGCGCCTTTCCGAGGCGGCCCATGAGCCGGCGGGCCAGTTCGAGCGTGGCTACGCCCACCTCCCTGCGGCGCTCCCGGTCGAACAACAGGGGCACCATCGCGCTGCCCGCCGAGTCGAGGGCACGCTGCTGGGCGTCGTTCGGTGTGTGGGTGACCGGCATGAGCCTCGCCTCCATCTCCCGCAGCGATCCCCGAACCTGGACGCCCGCGTAGGTGGCCGCCGCCGCCATCACCGAAGTACCGGGCATGGCCAGGGCGTTGCCCTCCGCCGGGCAGCAGCGGGCATCGGGGCACACGTAGGACCAGAAGCGGTTGCCCGAGATGCACAGCGCTTCGAGGACGGGCACGTCCAGCGCTCCGCAGGCTGTCCGCAACAGCTGGGCGAGCGGCCGAAGGCGCTCCATGGCCTGGTTGCCCGTCTCGCCGTCCACCGGGTCCTGGCAGAGGAAGACGACGATCGCGTCGGGCCGCGAGCCGCGCCGCTCACTGCCCCTGATCAGGCACTCGGCGAGTTGCTCGGCGACTGCGGGCCATTCTCCCGCGGACTGCGGGATCCCGAGCCTGAGCCGCCCTCCGAACCGGCCGCGGCCGCCGTGCAGGGCGACCATGACCACGCTGTCGTTCGGATGGAAGCCCATGAGATACGGGAGAGCGTCCGCCAGCTCGGCCGGACCTCGCAGGGTGATCTGCTGCTCTTCGGAGGGGCCGGTGGATTCCGGGTGCTTGTTCATGGCACGACCGTCTCGCGGGCAACCGATTTTCGCTACCCCCTGTGGATAACTCATCCACAGAGAGTGATCGGGTGTTCGCGGTTGTCGGATCCATCGGGTTGCATGGGTGCATGACCAACGCAGACCGCGCAGAGCTCAGGGCTTCGGCCGATTCCGTACTGGCCCGACTCGTCGGCGACGCCTCCGGCACCGCCCGGCTGCGCGAGGACCAGTGGCGGGCCATCGAGGCGCTCGTCGCGGACAAGCGCAGAGCGCTGGTCGTCCAGCGCACCGGCTGGGGGAAGTCCGCGGTGTATTTCGTCGCGACCTCCCTCCTGCGCGCCCGGGGCAGCGGGCCGACTGTCATCGTCTCGCCGCTGCTGGCGCTGATGCGCAACCAGGTAGCGGCAGCCGCGCGGGCCGGCATCAGCGCCCGCACCATCAACTCGTCCAACACGGAGGAGTGGGACTCCGTGCAGGCCGAAGTGGCCGCAGGTGAGGTCGATGTCCTGCTGGTCAGTCCCGAGCGGCTCAACAATCCCGATTTCCGCGACCATGTGCTGCCCCAGCTCTCCGCGGCCACCGGGCTGCTCGTCGTCGACGAGGCGCACTGCATCTCCGACTGGGGCCACGACTTCCGGCCCGACTACCGACGACTGCGGACGATGCTCGCCGATCTCCCCGCCGGGGTCCCGGTACTCGCCACCACCGCCACGGCGAACGCCCGGGTCACCGCCGACGTGGCGGAGCAGCTGGGCACCGGCGCCGGCACCGACGCGCTCGTCCTGCGTGGGCCGCTCGACCGCGAGAGCCTGAGCCTCGGTGTGCTGCGGCTGCCCAACGCGGCGCACCGGCTGGCATGGCTCGGGGACCACCTCAAGGAGCTTCCGGGCTCGGGGATCATCTACACGCTGACGGTCGCTGCCGCGGAGGAGGTCACCGCCTACCTCCGCCAGTGCGGGCACACCGTCGCCTCCTACACCGGCCGCACGGAGAACGCCGAGCGCCAGCAGGCGGAGGACGACCTGCTGGCCAACCGGGTCAAGGCGCTGGTGGCGACGTCGGCGCTCGGCATGGGGTTCGACAAGCCCGACCTCGGCTTCGTCGTACACCTCGGATCTCCCTCCTCCCCCATTGCCTACTACCAGCAGGTGGGCCGTGCCGGACGCGGTGTCGAGCATGCCGAGGTGCTGCTGCTGCCGGGCAAGGAGGACGAAGCCATCTGGCAGTACTTCGCGTCGGTAGCGTTCCCTCCGGAGGAACAGGTCCGGCGCACCATCGACGCGCTGGCGCAGGCGGGGCGGCCGCTCTCGCTGCCCGCTCTGGAGCCCCTGGTCGACCTGCGGCGCACGCGGCTGGAGACCATGCTCAAGGTGCTCGATGTCGACGGGGCGGTCCGCCGGGTGAAGGGTGGCTGGACCGCGACGGGAGAGCCCTGGGTCTACGACTCCGAGCGCTACGCCTGGGTGGCCCGTCAGCGGGCGGCCGAGCAGCAGGCGATGCGCGACTACGCCACGACGGACGGCTGCCGGATGGAGTTCCTGCGCCGCCAGCTGGACGACGAGGAGGCGGTCGCGTGCGGGCGGTGCGACAACTGTGCCGGCGCCCGGTTCGACGAGGGTGTCTCCGCCGCCGCGCTGGACACGGCGAAGGGTGAGCTCGGCAGGCCCGGTGTGGAGGTGGAGCCGCGCAAGATGTGGCCGACCGGGCTCGCGTCGGTCGGTGTCGACCTCAAGGGCCGTATCCCGGCGGCCGAACTCTCCGGTACGGGCCGCGCGCTGGGCCGGCTCTCCGATATCGGGTGGGGCAACAGGCTGCGCCCGATGCTGGCCGCACAGGCACCCGACGGACCGGTGCCGGACGATGTAGCCGACGCCGTGGTGTCGGTGCTGGCCGACTGGGCGAGGGGTCCCGGCGGCTGGACGTCGGGGGCGACAGACGCGGTTCCCCGCCCAGTCGGCGTCGTCACTGTCGCATCGGCTCGCAGGCCCCAGCTCATCGAGTCCCTCGGCAGGCGCATCTCCGAAGTCGGGCGGATGCCGCTGCTCGGGCGTGTGGACCTCGGTCCGGGCGCCGATGACATCCGGATGTCGCAGACCAACAGCGCCCAGCGGGTCCGGGCCCTCCACGAGAGGCTGGTCGTCGGGCCTGAGCTGTCGGAGGCCCTGACGGCCTCGGGCGGACCCGTGCTGCTCGTGGACGATCTCTCGGACACCGGCTGGACCCTCGCCGTGGCGGCGCGGTTGCTGCGGCGAGCGGGAGCGGATGCGGTGTTTCCGCTGGTCCTCGCTGTTCAGGCGTGACAGGAAGCGTCAGCCGGGGTCGGACGGGGCAGGGATATCCGTGTCATTCCGGCTGATTACCGTCAGCCGCGCCAATTGCTCGTTGCCGCCTGCCGATACGCCAGGAAGAATTGGACTCGCTCCCCGCACGGTCCTTTCGCGGGCCCGAAAGGGCTGTGCCGCGGCGCGCCCTCACCCGACCCTGCCCGCATCGTGGGCGCGTATGCGAAGGGAGGACCGTGACCTTCGGATTCGCTCCGTCCGCAGCCACTTCGATGTCGACAGCCGCCGACTCCGCCAACCGCCTTGCCCGGATGCTCGAACCGGCCGAGTGGGCAGCGGCCGGCATACCTCTGCTGCGCAGCCCGCGTGAGGTGGTCAGCGGCCTGCACGCCAGGCATCGGCCGACCCCTGCCACCGCCGTGGTAGCCGTCCTGGACCACGAGGAGCGCCTCACGGCGAGCGCCTCGTTCGCCCGCCGCTCGGTGTCGGCGGACGGCTGGGAATTCCGGAACTCGCTGCTGGCGCACCTGCGTCGCGTCATCCCGCACGATCTGCGCCGCCGCACGCCCGTCCGCACCGCGGTGCTGCTCTACTGCCGTGAGGGGGACGAGCGTTGGACGGAGGAGGACGGGGCATGGATGTGGGGACTGCGGGACGCCTGCACCCTGCATGGACTGCGGTGCGGCGCCTACATCACGCTGACCAGCGGTGGCTGGCAGGTGCTGGGCGAGGGGCGGGGCGGTCGTCGCCCGAACTCCACGTCACAGCCGTCCCTCCTCGCCGACACCGTGCTGGACCTGGACCAGGTGCCGTCGCGCACGGGTGGCGGAGCGGCCCAGGCACTGCACCGCTCCGCCGCTCGCTGAACACGTTCGTGACCCGACCGCCCTCGGGGTGGCCGGGTCACGAAAACGCCTGGTCACCACGGGCCGCGAGGCGTGATCACCGTGGAACGACGTGCGTCGCGGCTCAGACTCCGGCACCCAGCGCGGCGTTGACGCGCTGCGGGTCGCCGCAGACGATCAGCAGCGCACCGGCGGACTCCCGGGCCTTGGTCAGCGCCCGCGCGGCCACCTCGTCGGCCGGACCGTTGACCGCGACGATCACCACGGGCCGGGGCTTGACCCGGCCCGCCGCGGCGGCAGCGGCGAAGAAGACGTCGTCGCCCGCTTCGTGCTGGGCCCAGTAAGCGGCCTCACCGAAGGAGAGCTCGTGGGTCGCCCACGGGTGCTGTCCGCCGGTGGTCAGCACGAGGATGTCGCCGGGCGCGCGGCCCGAGTCGAGCAGCAGGTCCACGGCCTCGTCGGCGGCGTCGAGCGCGCCGTCGGCCGATGCAGGGATGATCTGGAGCTGCGGCGCGGAACGATTCTCCGGCCGTGCCGCCTGGGGCCGGGCGGAGGTGGAGTGCTGGCGCTGCGCCGGGGGCGCAGGCCGCGGGCCGGGCACCGGACGACCGGGGCGCGGCATGGCCGCTGTACGCGGACCGGGTACGGGATGAGGGGTCGACGCGGCGCGGCCGGTGGCCGAGGTGGCGCGGGGACCCTGGGCGCTCTCGTGAATCTGAGGCTCCTCGGGGATGAGAGGCATGGGTGGTTGTCTATCAAACGCCGATGCCTCGGGCATCAGCGGGTGGGTACATGTGCGCAATCAGAAGTCGAAGCCGAGCTGGCCCCCGCTTTCCAGTGCGGCCGCCTCCGCGGAGATGCGGACCTTCTTCAGGTGCTGCCACCGGGGCAGCGCGTCGAGGTAGGACCACGAGAGGCGGTGGTGAGCGGTCGGCCCACGCTCCTCGAGTGCGGCCCTGTGCACAGGGGACGGGTAGCCGGCATTCGCGTCGAACGCGAAGTCCGCGTACTCGCCGCTCTGCGCGCCGAGTTCGGCCATCATCGCGTCCCTGCGGACCTTCGCGATCACGGATGCCGCGGCCACCGCGATGCAGGACTGGTCGCCCTTGATGACGGTACGGACCTGCCAGGGGCTGCCCAGGTAGTCGTGCTTGCCGTCCAGGATCACCGCGTCCGGGCGGACCGGCAGCGCCTCCAGGGCCCGCACGGCGGCGAGCCGTAGCGCGGCGGTCATGCCCAGCTCGTCGATCTCCTGGGGCGAGGAGTCGCCGACGCCGTACGCGGTGACCCAGTGCTCCAGCACCGGGGCGAGTTCCGCACGGCGCTTGGGGCTGATCAGTTTGGAGTCGGTGAGCCCGGCGGGGGGTCTGCGAAGACCGGTGACCGCGGCGCACACGGTGACGGGTCCCGCCCACGCTCCGCGTCCGACCTCGTCGACACCTGCGACGATCTTGGCACCGGTGGTGGCGCGCAGTGAGCGCTCGACGGTGTGCGTGGGTGGTTCGTACGGCATGGCGTCTGTCAGCGTACGCCGAAGGGGGCGCCAGGAACACCCCGGGTCGCCCCCTCGGCCCGCCATGCCGGCGTGCGGCCAACCGGGCTGGTCGTCGCGGGGCTCGCGGCCTGGCACCCCGGGCGGGTTCTCAGCGGGGGGCGGAGCGGAAGACAGGCACCGCGACCTGGTCGATCAGCGCCTCGATCTCGGCGTCGTCCCACTCGCTCCCGCACACCTTGGTGCGGTACATCATCATCGCGGGGATCACGTCGAAGGCCAGTTCCCGCAGGGCACCGGGGCGGACCTCACCTCGCTCGACCCCCCTGCTCACCACTTCCCTGATGAGCTCGGTCGACGGCCGGATCACACCGTCGAGAATCACCGACTGGAAGCGTTCAGCCGTTCCGGCATCGCATTCGTGAATGACGGAACGCAGGGCCGAGCCGGAGGTGGACAGCATCGCGTCGCGCATACCCCGGCACAGCTGGTAGAGGTCGTCGCGGACGTTGCCCGAGTCCGGGGCCCGGCCCATTGCCGGCATGCCGCTGCGCAGAGCCTCGGCGACCAGCTCCTCCTTCGAGGACCAGCGCCGGTAGATCGCGGCCTTGCCCGTCTGGGCGCCGGCGGCGACCCCTTCCATCGTCAGGCCGTTCCAGCCGACCGTACTCAGCGCTTCCAGCGCCGCGTCGAGGATCGCGCGTTCCAGCACGGACCCCCGGCGGCGCAGGGACACCACCGGCTGCCGAGCGGCGGCGGCCGATCGCGAAGTGACCATGAGCTTCTCTCCATCGAACAGGTGCGGTTCGCCTCCGCGAACCTTCCGGAAGTCGGAACCCGGCGGACGCAAAGGCGACGGGGTCGGCGCGGGATCGAGCAGTCCCGGCCGGAGTCGAGGGCTCCGGATATATCGGCAACGAAGATCCAGTGAACGCTTGCGTTCACTGGAGGGGACTCAGTACCGTTGACCGGACAGTGAACGGAGCCGTTCACTAATTCTCTTGTGGGGGACCTTCAGTGACAACCTCTCAGTTAGAAGCAGGGAGTGCCCCGGGCGCGGCACGCCGGCAAGGCCGCCCGGGGATCGCCCTGGCCGTCATCGCCGCTTGTCAGTTGATGGTTGTGCTCGACTCCACGATCGTCAACATCGCGCTCCCGCATATCCAGGAAGCCCTGAGTTTCTCGACCACGGATCTCTCGTGGGTCCTCAGCGCCTACACGCTCACCTTCGGCGGTCTGCTGCTGCTCGGCGGCCGGGCCGGGGACATCCTCGGCCGCCGCCGGGTGTTCATGGCCGGCATCCTCGTTTTCACCCTCGCCTCGCTCCTGGGCGGATTCGCCCAGGAGCCCTGGCAGTTGCTCACAGCCCGCGCGCTCCAGGGCATCGGCGGCGCCATCGCCTCACCGACCTCGCTCGCGTTGATCACCACGACGTTTCCCGAAGGCCCCGAGCGCAACCGTGCGTTCGGTGTCTTCGCCGCCGTCTCCGCCGGCGGTGGTGCGATCGGACTGCTGGCGGGCGGCATGCTCACCGAGTGGCTGGACTGGCGCTGGGTTTTCTTCGTCAACGTGCCGATCGGCGTGCTGATCGCGGTCCTGGCTCCGATGTACATCAACGAGTCCGACCGGCATTCGGGCCGTTTCGACATATCGGGTGCCCTGACCTCGACCCTCGGCATGGCCTCGCTGGTATACGGGTTCATCCGGGCCTCCGAGGAGGGCTGGCGGGACTCTCTCACCCTCGCCTCGTTCGGCGCCGCGGTGCTTCTGCTCGCCGCATTCGTGCTGGTGGAGATGAGGGCCAAGGAGCCGATCACTCCCCTGCGGATGTTCGCCGACCGCAACCGCTCGGGCACGTATGTGATCATGCTCAGCCTGGCTGCGGCCATGTTCGGCATGTTCTTCTTCATCGTGCTGTTCGTGCAGAACGTCCTGGCCTACAGCCCCATCGAATCCGGCCTGGCCTTCCTGCCCGTGACCGTCTCGATCATCATCGGAGCGGGGCTCTCGCAGCGGTTCCTCCCGGTCCTGGGGCCGAAGCCGTTCATGATCACGGGTTCCGCACTCGCCGGTGCGGGCCTGTTCTGGCTCACGTTCATCTCCCCGGACAGCTCCTACCTGGCCGGGGTTCTCGGCCCGATGCTCGTGTTCAGCTTCGGCATGGGGCTGAACTTCGTGACGCTCACCCTGACCGCGGTCTCCGGAGTCGCTCAGCACGAGGCGGGTGCGGCCTCCAGTCTGCTGAACGCGAGCCAGCAGGTGGGCGGCTCGCTGGGGCTGTCCATCCTGGTCACGGTCTTCGGCACCGCCAGTCGCAACGAGGCCGAGAAGCAGGTGCCAAAGTTCCTGGCAGAAGCGTCCCCGGAGCAGAAGGCGCAGTTCGCCAAGAGCCGTGAACTGCCCGGGAACTGGGGCCACGCAGTGCTCACCGAGGGCATATCCACCGCATTCCTCGCGGCGGTGGCCATGGCCGCTCTCGCCCTGCTGACCGCGCTGCTGGTCATCCGCGTGCGCAAGAGCGATCTGGACGCGCTGAGCGGCAAGGCGGCTGCCGGAGGACCGGCGGCCTAGCGTACGGCCGGCGCGCGGACGCGAAGCACGGCTGCGGGCCGCCCCCAAGGGGACGGCCCGCAGCATCACCGAACTCGTGTGCGGAGTTGATCAGTACGGGTCGTACGGGTCGTAGGCGTCGCCCGTCCCGCCGCCGCGCTCGTCTCCGTTGTCGCCCGAACTCAGCCCGCGGCAGTCGAGCGCGCGGAAGCCGGGGTCCCAGTCGCCGAGGATGTCCCGGGCCCGCTTCTCGCCCCAGCTCATCGCGTACCAGGGCTCGCCGGAATCCCGGAGCGCTCGCTGGATGTCCTGCAGCGCACAGGAACGCAAGGGTTCGGGCAGGGTGTCGAGGGCCGGTGCCGCGTCGGCCGACAGGCCCTTGAGGTACTCGATGTCGATGGAGTGATCGTTGCGGTAGCGCTGGACGTTCTGCTCGGCGATCAGGCCGTCGGGCGAGACGAGGCCGAAGGCCAGCACGCCGACGGCGGCGCTCGCGGCGACCGCGCGCGGCAGCAGCCGGGGACCGAACACTCCGGCCGCCATGATCAGCACGAGGACCACACCGAGCCAGAGCTCCACCGCGGCCACGGAGATCCGCAACCGAGTCAGGCCGTACGCGTCGACATAGAGGTCCATACGCCGGAGGGCCGAGGCGACCACGACGAGTGTGAGCAGGCACAGGGTGCCGAGCACGCCGCGGACGAGCGTGCGGTCCCGGGCACCTCCGCGCGGGGCCCAGCGGAGGGCGAGCGCGATGACGCCGAGTGTGAGCACGGTGGCCCAGAGCAACTGCCAGAAGCCCTGGCGGGCGTACTCGGAGTAGCTGAGATCCGTCTCGGCCATCACCTTGTCGTATCCGCCGAGCAACACCGTGAGCTGAATGGCGAGGAAGGCGGCGAAGAGGAGGTTCAGCACGATCAGCGGGAGGGCCCACTCCAACCGCCCGCGTGCCCTGCCAGGACGTACGGTCAGCTCGTCCCAGCGGACCGGTGCGGCAGCCGTGTAGGCAGCGGCGAGCGCGCCGATGAGGCCGAGGAGGCCCAGGAAGAACCGCCACGGGCTGTCTCCGACGGACACATCGGGGGTCAGGCTGCCCAGCAGGTCCGCGAAGGCGGCGTCCGCGCTCGCGAAGAGCGCACCGAACACGATGAGCAGGACGACGGCCACGGCGGCGGACCGGAACACGACGCCGAACCGGCCCCGGGAGCCGGACATCCGCTCGCGGACTCCCCGGAGACCCCAGCCCGGCGATTCGAACACGGAGGTGAACAGGCCCAGGGAACCGAGGAACACGCCGAGCCAGCTCCTGGTGCCGTGGAGCGCCAGCGAGCCGAGCGCCAGAGCGGACACCAGAGCGAGGAACGTGGGCCAGCCGGCGTCCCTGAGCGCCGGGACGGCCAGCAGCGCCAGTCCGCCGATCCCCCACACGGCGGTCCAGGGGTGGAGCCGGCGGCCGGCCGCCCGTGCGGCGATGTACGCCCCGGCCGAGGCGGGCAGCGCCACGATGAGCAGGTTCAGCCCGAGGCCGTCGCCGAGCAGAGTCATGCTGAGCAACGCCGTCACGAGGACGGCCCAGAGCGTGCCGGGGCGGACGGGACCCGGCTTCACGGCGCGGAGCCGCGGCGTTGCCGAGGGAGGCTGCTTGCCCCAGGGGTTGGGCTGCCTCGGCCCGCCCGGCTGCTGCGCCGCGTAGGCCGGGATCTTCGGCGGCTCGGGCGTGCCGCCCGTGGCCTGACCCAGGGGTGCACCTGCGGTCGCGGGCGCAGGCGCGGGTACGGCTTCAGGTGTCACGGCCGGCGCGGGTATGCGCCCGTCGGCCTGTGCGGCGCCGGTCAGAGTGGCCGGCCCGGTCGCCGGGTCACCCGGCGCGCCCGTCGCCCCCTGCGACGGGGTCTCCGGGGCCCCGGCCCCCGGCGCGGGCCGGCCCGGCTCCCCCGCGCCCTCCGGCAAACGATCCTCCGGAGTCTGCGGCCCCGAGGTGTCCGGCGTGGGCCGGGACGAGGCGCGCTCCTCAGGCGCAGGTTCGGGCCGGGATGAATCTGACGGTATTTCGGACACGGGACCCCTCCCCACCGGGGTCCGCTCACGCGTGCCCTGGGCAGCGCGCGGCCCCCCGGCGTCTCATTCGGTGCGCACCCGTCGTCATGATCACCGAGGGCGGCGTGGCCGAAAGAGTAACCCCGCGTGACGGCCGTCAGCCGCGAGAGGCCGCGCTGTGGCAGGACCGTGACAGTTGAGGCAGCGGCCCGGCTACCGCCTCACCGGGCCCGGCTGCTGCTTCACCCGTACCGCCTGCCGCTTCACCCGTACCGGCTAGCGCTTCGGCCCGTCCGGCAGTGCGTCCGCCCCGGACGTCCACTCCGGCAGGGCTTCCGTCTGGGCCGTCCAGTGCTCAGGGGGCCCGCCCGCCCTACCCGCCGCGACCACGCCGCCGACGATCGCGCAGGTGGTGTCCACGTCGCCGCCGGCCTGGGCGGTCACCCAGAAGGCCTGCTCGAAGTCGCCGAGGCTCCGCGCCGCCGACCACAGGGCGAACGGGACGGTGTCGTGCGCACTGGTCCGGCGCCCGTTGCCGAGGACCGCCGCGACGGTGCCCGCGTCCTCGTAGTCCAGCATGTCGCGGGCCCGGCGCAGTCCGGCACCGACGGCGCTGCGCGGAATGAGCGCGACGACCCCGTCCAGCAGGTCCGCGGGGGCGGGCGGCCCGGACGGTGCGGCGACGAGCGCCGCGGCAGCCGCGACTGCCATCGCGCCGACGACGGCCTCCCGGTGCTGGTGCGTGGTGTACGAGGAGATCTCGGCCTGGTGGGTGGCCTGCTCGGGGTCGTCCGCGTACCAGGCGCCCAGCGGCGCGATGCGCATCGACGAGCCGTTGCCCCAGCTGCCCTGTCCGTTGAACAGGGAGGAGGCGAGCTCACGCCAGTCGCCGCCCTCGCGGACCAGGCGGAGCATGCGGTTCACGGCGGGGCCGTATCCCCGGTCGAAGTCGTGACGGTGTGCGAACGAGTGGGCGAGGGCGTCCTGGTCGATCCGGCCGTGCTCGCGGAGCACGGCGACGACGGAACAGGCCATCTCCGTGTCGTCGGTCCACTGCCACGGTCCGGGCGGGAGGGCGCGGTCCTTGAGGAGCGGGTAGTTGGCGGGCACGAAGAACTGGGAGCCCAGGGCGTCTCCCAGGGACAGGCCCCGCAGGCTGGCAAGGGCGCGTTCGAGGCGCTGGTCGGAAGCGGATTCGGTCATCGCTACCACTCTATCCGGTGATGCCGTACGGCTCAGGAGTACGCCAGCGCTCGAAGGGACGGTCGAGCGTGTACCGCCCGTTCCTGCCGAGGAGCAGCGTCCGTGATTCCCCGTTCCCGGGGTTGGAAAGCGATTCGAATTCGGCCACGGACCAGTGGAACCAGCGCATGCAGAAGAGCCGCATGGTCAGACCGTGGGTCACCAGGAGAACGTTCGGCGGGTGGTCGGGGGCCTCGAAGCTCCGGTGCAGGCTCTCCAGGAAGGCGCCGACCCTGTCGTAGACGTCCGCTCCGGACTCGCCCTGGGCGAAGCGGTAGAAGAAGTGGCCGTAGGCGTCCCGGTAGGCCTTCTGCAGCCGCACGTCGTCGTGGTCCTGCCAGTTCCCCCAGTCCTGTTCGCGCAGCCTCGGCTCCTCGCGGACCCGCACCTGCCCGGCGTCCAGGCCGAGGGAGGCGAACGTCTCGTGGGTGCGCCGGTAGGGGGAGACGTACACGCTCACCCGCTCCTCGCCGAACAGTTCGCGCAGCCGCACCCCCGTCTCGCGGGCCTGCCGCTGCCCCGTGGGGGTGAGCTTCAATGCGTGGTCGGGCTCGCGCTCGTACACGGTGTCGTCGGCGTTGCCCTCGGACTCGCCGTGCCGGACAAGAACGATGCGTTGCGGTCGTGCCATACAACGACCCTAGATCGAGTCGCCGACGTTCGAGCGCCTGTCCGGAATTCGCCCGTGTATGTCGCCGGTCCGCCCGGCTCCCGGAATGTCACACCGTCCAGGACGGCTCGAGCTGCACGACGTCGCCCTCCAGCGCGGCCACGTCCTCCTCGGTCCCGGCGCGCTGCGAGAGCCGGTCGACGCTCCCCGGCCGGTACTTTCCGCGTTCCGCGCTGGACTGCCACATCGACAGGACCAGGAACTCGTGGCCGGGGGCCTCGCCGAAGATCCCCCGCAGCATCCCGGGCGATCCCGCCATCGCGGGGTTCCACACCCGCTGCTGCATCAGCGCGAAGTGTTCGACGCGGCCCTCGTGGACCCGGCTGTGGGCCACCCTGAGCACGTCCGCGTCCGTGAAGCGGGGTTCGAATCCGGTCTTCACGTCGAAGCGGTACTCGAACAGCTTGACCTGGATGTCCTGACAGGTGCCGGCCTGCGCCGCGGCCAGGGCATCGTGGCCCCGCGCCATGAAGGAGTCGTAGAAGACCCGGTTCTCCCAGAAGGCGAAGACGTGCGCCACCTCCGGCCGGCCGCGGCTCCAGCCGCCGCCCTGTCCCCTGAACCCCGGCTCACCCAGCAGCCCCGCCCATTTCCGCTGCCCCCGTTCGAAACCCCGACGGTCCGACACACTGCAGCGAATCCACTTGACCAGCACGGCGCCATCGTACGGCCGCCGGGCGTGGCGTGGGTCACGCTCCCACGGAGTCCGCGGGAACCGGCCGTCTCCCGCCCGATCCTGGCCCGTTTCAGCCGCTCGTCCCCAAGCCGGTTGGTTCGGCGGGAAGTTGCCGACATGATCGGGGGGACGGAACCGGGGCGCCGTCCCCACGCGCAGGAGGGAAGTCCGATGAGCACCCCCAACAAGGATTTCGAAAAGGTCGAGGTGCGGATCAAGTGGGATCCAAGCGACCAGGGCGAGGCGCCCAACGACCTCGACATCATCGCGGCGACCTACCCGGCGGACGAGCCGTACGGCAGTCCGGCGTACCTCGTGCACTTCGACAGCCGGGCGCCCGACGGCACGATCACGCTCAACCGTGACAGCAGGACCGGTCAGGGGCTCGGCTACGACGAGGTGATGACGCTGGAACTGGACCGGCTGTCCGACGCCTACGCCCGGGTCGTCGTCGGCGTCGCCATCCAGCAGCGCGACGGCCGCAAGACGTTCGGCGCCATAGAGCACACCGGTGTCCAGATCCGCGAGGGCTATACGACGCTGGCCGAGGACGACTTCTCCTCGGTGGGCGCCGCCACAGCGGCCGTCGTGGCCGAATTCGTACGGGACGAATCCGGCGGCTGGCACTTCCACGGCACCGTCCGGGGCTTCGACGGCGAACCCGACGAGTTCGCCGCCGCGATGGGTGGCCGCGCGTTCGGCGCGTAGGAGCCGCGTACGAGCGAGTGCGGGCAGGCCCTCCGGAGAGGATCTGCCCGCACTCACACGCGTCTGTCAGCTGCAGCCGCTGGTGGAACCGCAGCCCTCGCAGATGTAGCAGGAGCCCGCGCGCTGCATCTTCGTGCCGCAGGAGAAGCAGAGCGGCGCGTCCGCGCTGATGCCGAGCTGCATCTCGACGAGCTCCGCCGAGGTGTGCGCGGTCCTCGGCTCGGACTTCTCGGTCTCCTGGACCGGGGCGACCGCCTTCAGCGGCTCCGTCCGCACCGGGGCGGTCTGGGCCAGGGTCTCGGCCTCCAGCTGCTCCTCCTCGAACGTCGGCTCGTAGGAGCCGGTGTCGAGGTGGCGCTGACGCTCCTCGGCGGAGTGGATGCCGAGGGCGGAGCGGGTCTCGAAGGGCAGGAAGTCGAGCGCCAGGCGGCGGAAGATGTAGTCGACGATCGACTGCGCCATCCGCACGTCCGGGTCGTCCGTCATGCCGGCCGGCTCGAAGCGCATGTTGGTGAACTTCGAGACGTAGGTCTCCAGCGGAACGCCGTACTGCAGGCCGACCGAGACGGCGATGGAGAAGGCGTCCATCATGCCCGCGAGGGTCGAGCCCTGCTTGGACATCTTCAGGAAGACCTCGCCCAGGCCGTCGTCCGGGTAGGAGTTGGCGGTCATGTAGCCCTCGGCGCCGCCCACCGTGAACGAGGTGGTGATGCCGGGACGGCCCTTGGGCAGACGCTTGCGGACCGGGCGGTACTCGACGACCTTCTCGACCGCGGTACGGATGGTGTCCTCGGCCTTGGCCGTGACGGCCTCCTTCTCCTTCTCCTTGGTCTTGGCGGAGAGGGGCTGGCCGACCTTGCAGTTGTCGCGGTAGATCGCGAGCGCCTTGACGCCCATCTTCCACGCCTCGAAGTAGACCTCTTCGACGTCCTCGACGGTGGCCGTCTCCGGCAGGTTCACCGTCTTGGAGAGCGCGCCGGAGATCCACGGCTGGATGGCCGCCATCATGCGCACGTGACCCATCGCGGAGATGGAACGCTCGCCCATCGCGCAGTCGAAGACCTCGTAGTGCTCGGTCTTCAGGCCGGGGGCGTCGATCACATTGCCGTTCTCGGCGATGTGGGCGACGATCGCCTCGATCTGCTCCTCCTGGTAGCCCAGGCGGCGCAGGGCCTGCGGGACGGTGCCGTTGACGATCTGCATCGAGCCGCCGCCGACCAGCTTCTTGAACTTGACCAGGGCGAGGTCGGGCTCGAGGCCGGTGGTGTCGCAGGACATGGCGAGACCGATGGTGCCGGTGGGCGCGATGACCGAGGCCTGCGCGTTACGGAAACCGTTCTTCGCGCCGAGCCGGATCACGTCCTGCCAGGCCTCCGTCGCGGCGGCCCAGATCGGGTTGTCCAGGTCGTCGGCGTGGACGGCCACGGCGTTGGCGTCGGCGTGCTGCTTCATGACGCGCTGGTGCGGCTCGGCGTTGCGGGCGTAGCCGTCGTACGGGCCGACGACGGCGGCCAGCTCGGCGGAGCGCTTGTACGAGGTGCCGGTCATCAGCGAGGTGATGGCGCCGGCGAGCGCGCGGCCGCCGTCGCTGTCGTACGCGTGGCCGGTCGCCATCAGCAGGGCGCCGAGGTTGGCGTAGCCGATGCCGAGCTGGCGGAAGGCGCGGGTGTTCTCGCCGATCTTCTCGGTCGGGAAGTCGGCGAAGCAGATGGAGATGTCCATCGCGGTGATGACCAGCTCGACGACCTTGGCGAAGCGCTCGGACTCGAAGGACTGGTTGCCCTTGCCGTCGTCCTTGAGGAACTTCATCAGGTTCAGCGAGGCGAGGTTGCACGAGGTGTTGTCCAGGTGCATGTACTCGCTGCACGGGTTCGAGCCGTTGATCCGGCCGGACTCGGGGCAGGTGTGCCAGTGGTTGATCGTGTCGTCGTACTGGATGCCCGGGTCGGCACAGGCCCAGGCGGCCTCGGCCATCTTGCGGAAGAGGGACTTGGCCTCGACCTCTTCGATGACGTCACCGGTCATCCGGGCGCGCAGCCCGAACTTGCCGCCCGACTCGACGGCCTTCATGAACTCGTCGTTCACGCGGACCGAGTTGTTGGCGTTCTGGTACTGGACGGACGTGATGTCGTCGCCGCCCAGGTCCATGTCGAAGCCCGCGTCGCGCAGGGCGCGGATCTTCTCCTCCTCCTTCACCTTGGTCTCGATGAAGTTCTCGATGTCGGGGTGGTCGACGTCGAGGATGACCATCTTGGCCGCACGGCGGGTGGCGCCACCGGACTTGATCGTTCCGGCGGAGGCGTCGGCGCCCCGCATGAAGGAGACGGGACCGGAGGCGTTGCCGCCGGAGGAGAGGAGTTCCTTGGAGGAACGGATACGGGAGAGGTTCAGGCCGGCCCCGGAGCCGCCCTTGAAGATCATGCCCTCTTCCTTGTACCAGTCGAGGATCGACTCCATGGAGTCGTCGACGGCCAGGATGAAGCAGGCGGAGACCTGCTGCGGCTGGGGCGTACCGACGTTGAACCACACCGGGGAGTTGAAGCTGAAGATCTGGTGCAGGAGGGCGTACGCCAGCTCGTGCTCGAAGATCTCCGCGTCGGCGGGGGAAGAGAAGTACTGGTAGTCCTCGCCGGCCTTCCGGTACGTCTTGACGATCCGGTCGATCAGCTGCTTGAGACCGGTCTCGCGCTGCGGGGTGCCCACGGCGCCCCGGAAGTACTTGCTGGTGACGATGTTGACCGCGTTCACCGACCAGAAGTCGGGGAACTCGACGCCACGCTGCTCGAAGTTGATCGAGCCGTCGCGCCAGTTGGTCATGACGACGTCACGGCGCTCCCAGGTCACCTCGTCGTACGGATGCACGCCGGGGGTGGTGTGGATGCGCTCGATACGCAGGCCCTGCTTGGACGCAGTCGACTTGGTCCCCTTGGTGCGGGAACCTCGTGCCGGGCCGCTCGCCGTCTCTGTCATGCCGCCTCCCATATGTGGGCAAAAACGCCCTGAAGTGCCGAGAACTTCCCCGGGCACAGTGTGTGTCTGATGCTTCGGCCGCCGTATTCCTCATACGTCGCCCGGAGCAAGGTCCAGGTGCCGGCCCTCGCCCGATCCCCCGATCGGGCCGCCGGCGGCTGCCGCTCAGTCGGCGGCGACGGCGGGAGCGGGGACCTCCAGGGTCTCGCCGCTCCCGCTTCCTTCCACGGGGGGCCGCCGCTCACGGAGTTCCGTGATGGCGGCCTCGAAGTCTTCGAGGCTGTCGAACGCCCGGTACACGGACGCGAACCGCAGGTAGGCGACGAGGTCGAGTTCCTGCAGGGGGCCGAGGATGGCCAGGCCCACGTCGTGCGTGGTCAGCTCGGCGCTGCCGGTGGCGCGCACCGCCTCCTCGACCCGCTGGCCGAGCTTGGCGAGGGCGTCCTCGGTGACGGGCCGCCCCTGGCATGCCTTGCGCACACCGGAGATGACCTTGGTGCGGCTGAAGGGCTCGGTCACTCCGCTGCGCTTGACCACCATGAGCGAACAGGTCTCCACCGTGGTGAAACGGCGGGAGCAGTCGGGGCACTGGCGGCGGCGGCGGATCGAGGTCCCGTCGTCGGTGGTGCGACTGTCGACGACCCGGCTGTCGGGGTGCCTGCAGAAGGGGCAGTGCATGGCTCCCAACCCTCCTTCACAGCACGACTGAATAGCCTCTTCAGGCCCCGTAGGGGGCCCTCGAAGCGGTCTCAAGCATAGGCGATGACCGCACCCCCGACGGACGGGGGACCACTACATTCGGGGCGGTCGGAACTATCCAACCACTAGATCTAGGGTCCGGGCGCACATTCGGCCCTGTCGCGTGTCGCGCCGGAAGGCAGCGTACGACCGACCAAGAGGGTACGGGAAGCGCCCGGACGGCGGACGACCGGGCGGCCACCCCGCCCGCGCTCGGCGAGGCGTTCGGCGATAGCGTCGGGGAGCCGCCGCCGCGCGCTTCCGAAGGGCGCCCGGCCTCGCGGCATCGCGCACTGTACGCAGCCTCATACACCTCGCAGCGAAGCCCGGCAGTCTTTTATTCGTTTTTCACTCGAACGTGTGTTTGGCGCAACCTTTCGAAAGCTACTACCGTTGTCCAGCCAGGGAGACCATTCGAGAGGGGCCGCCGACGTGACCACCACCGCAGACAGTGCCATCATCACTGCCCAGGACCGCTCCCAGAGCCGACTCGAGCCGGTGCATGCCATGAATGACTCAGTCACGAACACGGAGGGACCGGAGCCCGGACGCCCAGCGCGCTCGCTCCCCGGACGACCTCCCGGAATCCGGGCGGACAGCTCGGGGCTCACGGACCGCCAGCGGCGGGTGATCGAGGTCATCCGGGACTCCGTGCAGCGGCGCGGCTATCCGCCGTCGATGCGGGAGATCGGTCAGGCGGTGGGCCTCTCCAGCACCTCGTCCGTCGCCCATCAGCTGATGGCCCTGGAGCGCAAGGGCTTCCTGCGCCGCGACCCGCACCGCCCCCGGGCGTACGAGGTACGCGGCTCCGACCAGCCGAGCACGCAGCCGACGGACACCACGGGCAAGCCCGCCGCCTCGTACGTGCCGCTGGTGGGCCGGATCGCCGCCGGTGGCCCGATCCTCGCCGAGGAGTCCGTCGAGGACGTCTTCCCGCTCCCCCGCCAGCTGGTCGGTGACGGCGAGCTCTTCGTGCTGAAGGTCGTCGGTGACTCGATGATCGAGGCGGCGATCTGTGACGGCGACTGGGTCACCGTGCGACGCCAGCCCGTCGCGGAGAACGGCGACATCGTGGCCGCCATGCTGGACGGTGAGGCCACGGTCAAGCGCTTCAAACGCGAGGACGGCCACGTCTGGCTGCTCCCGCACAACGCCGCGTACCAGCCGATCCCCGGCGACGAGGCGACGATCCTCGGCAAGGTCGTCGCGGTGCTGCGCCGCGTCTGAGCCCCGCACTCTCTGGCAATCAGGGGCCCCGGGTCCGGCTTCGTGCCGTCCCCGGGGCCCCTGTGCGTGTCCGTACGCCCCTGAGCGGTTCGTGTACGTCCCGGAGGGCTACCGTCCGTCGGCCTTGGCCGCCGCGTCGATCGCGGCGAGCGAGCGCCGGGCCTGGTTGCGGTCGGTGGTGTACCAGAAGTCGGGGAGCGAGGCCCTCAGATAGCTGCCGTACCGCGCGTTGGCCAGGCGCGGGTCGAGCACCGCGACGACGCCCTTGTCCCCCGTCGCCCGTACGAGACGGCCGGCGCCCTGGGCCATCAGCAGCGCGGCATGCGTGGCCGCCACCGCCATGAAGCCGTTGCCCCCGGCCTCCTCGACCGCCTTCTGGCGGGCGCTCATCAGCGGGTCGTCGGGGCGGGGGAACGGGATGCGGTCCATGACCACGAGCTGACAGCTCGGACCGGGAACGTCGACGCCCTGCCAGAGCGACAGCGTGCCGAACAGGCAGGTCTCCGGGTCGGCGGCGAAGTTCTTGATCAGCTCGCCCAGGGTCTCCTCGCCCTGGAGCAGGATCGGCTTCTCCAGCCGGCCGCGCAGCTCCTCGGCCGCCGCCTTGGCCGCCCGCATCGAGGAGAACAGCCCCAGCGTGCGCCCGCCCGCCGCCTCCACCAGCTCGGACAGCTCGTCCAGCATGTCCGTACGGGAGCCCTCCCGGCCGGGGGTCGCCAGATGCCGGGCGACGTACAGGATGCCCTGCTTCGGGTAGTCGAACGGCGAGCCGACGTCCAGGCCCTTCCACTGCGGGACGTCCTCCCCGGCGGTGCCCTCCGGGGCGAGCCCCAGGGAGGCGCCCACGCCGTTGAAGTCGCCGCCGAGCTTGAGCGTGGCCGAGGTCAGGACGACGGAGCGCTCGGAGAACAGCTTCTCGCGCAGCAGTCCGGACACGGAGAGCGGCGCGACCCGGACCGAGGCGCCGAACCGGTCGTGGCGCTCGTACCAGACGACGTCGTACTCGGACCCCTGCGTGATGCGTTCGGCGACGGCGTGGATGGACTCGACCGAGGCCAGCGCCTGCTTACGGACGGCGTCCTCGTCCTGGACGGACTTGTCCCGCGTGGCGCCGATGGCACTGATCACCGTGCGCGCGGCGTCCCGCAGGGCCATCAGCGCGTACCCCAGGTCCTCCGGCACCTCCTCCAGGCGGCCGGGGAGCGCCAGCTCCATCACCCGCTCGAAGCCCTCGGACGCGGTCTGCAGCGCGTCCGCCGCCTTCTCGTTGACCAGCTTCGCGGCGCGGCGCACCGCGCGGTTCACCTGGCCCGGGGTGAGCTCGCCGGTGGCCACACCGGTGACCCGGGAGACCAGCTCATGGGCCTCGTCGACGATCAGCACCTCGTGCTGCGGGAGCACCGGGGCGCCCTCGATGGCGTCGATCGCCAGGAGCGCGTGGTTGGTGACCACCACATCGGCGAGCTTCGCCCGCTCCCGGGCCTGCTCGGCGAAGCACTCCGCCCCGTACGCGCACTTGCTCGCGCCCAGGCACTCCCGCGAGGAGACGGAGATCTGCGCCCAGGCCCGGTCCGAGACGCCGGGCGTGAGGTCGTCCCGGTCGCCCGTCTCGGTCTCGTCGGCCCAGTCGCGCATGCGCAGGAGGTCCTGGCCGAGCTTGCTGGACGGAGCCGCCGCCTCGAACTGGTCGAACAGTCCCTCCTCCTCGTCCTGCGGCACGCCCTCGTGGAGCCGGTGCAGGCAGAGGTAGTTCGACCGGCCCTTGAGCATCGCGAACTGGGGGCGGCGGCGCAGCAGCGGATGCAGCGCGTCCACCGTGCGCGGCAGGTCGCGCTCGACGAGCTGGCGCTGGAGGGCCAGCGTCGCCGTGGCCACGACGACGCGCTCGCCGTGGGCCAGGGCCGGCACCAGGTAGCCGAGCGACTTGCCCGTCCCGGTGCCGGCCTGGACGAGCAGGTGGGATTGGTCGTCCACGGCCTCGGCGACGGCGGTGGCCATGGCGGCCTGGCCGGGCCTCTCCGTACCGCCGACGGCGGTCACGGCGGCGTGCAGGAGCTCGGGGAGGGATGGCTTCGTCATAGCCCGGCCAGCCTACGGGGCGCCGCTGACATCGGCGGTCACTCCCGGCCTCACGCGGAGAGGTGCAGCGGGTTGGCCACGGTGCCGTGGACCGCCGCATGCGGGCGTACGGGCCGGTCGCGGTAGCCGTCCAGGTGCAGCCGATTGCGGTTGAGACAGAGGCGCTCGATGCGCGGGGTCAGCATGTCGAACATCTCGAACCGCTCCTTCAGCTCGGGGAACCGGGCGTGGTGGCGCAGGATCTCGGCCCGGACGAGTGACCAGAATTCGCCCTCGGGGACGCCCAGCTGTTCCTCGCAGAGCGGGGAGAGGAAGCGGAAGACCCCGGTGAAGAGGCCGGAGTGGATGAACTGGGTGAGGAAGGCCGGCTCCTCGGTCAGCAGGACGCGGCGCACGTCGTCCGGCATCGTGTCGTGCTCGGGGAGCGGCTGCGCGCTGACGTTGACGTCGTCGACGAAGTCCTTGATCGCCAGACGGACCGGGACGTCCTGCTCGTCGAAGACCACGATCGCGTTCTCGCCGTGCGGGGAGAAGACGGTGCCGTAGCGGTAGAGGAAGTGCAGCAGCGGCGGCAGCAGGGCGGCGAAGAGCCGGGACAGCCAGACGGTGGGCGCCAGCCCGGAGCGGGCGACCAGTTCGGCGGTGAACGCGCGTCCCCGCGGGTCGGTGTGCAGCAGGGACGCGAGGGTACGGGCGCGCTCCCCCGGTGCCAGGCGCGGAGGCAGGGGCTCGCGCCAGATCGCGCCCAGGATCTCCTTGAACTGGTACGGCGCCTCGGGGAGGTGGTCGTACAGCGGGTGCTCGACAGTGACCGAGGCGACCTCGCCGAGCAGGATCACGCCACAGGTGTCGCGCAGGAACGGATCGCTGTCGCACAGCCCCTGCACCCAGCCGGTGACGGCGGGCGCGGCGATGGTGCGTTCGGTCGGCAGTCCGCGCCAGACCAGGGTGTTGAGAATCGACAGCGGGAGCTTGACCGTGTGCCGCTCGGGCCGCGCGATGTTGGCGAAGGTACGGATGGACTGCTGCGGCAGCCGTACGTCCGGGTCGGCGGGCAGGGGCACGATGTCACCGGCGGCGATGGCGGGCGCGAACAGCGGCACGATCCACTCGTCCCACTGCCAGGGGTGGACGGGCAGGAAGTAGTAGCCGTCCGGGTCGAGCCCGCGGCCGCGCAGCGTGTCGGCGAACGACGCGCGGACGCCGGCGTCGAGCTCCTGTGCGTAGAGCCGGCCGGGGTCGGCCAGGGCGGGCACGCCCCGGTACTCGGCGATCCGGTGGGAGACGGCGAGCCACGGCAGCCGGACCGGCTCGCGGGCCTCGGGGGCGTAGCGCGAGGCGTCGGTGGCGGAGAAGCCCAGGCGGCCCTTGTTGGCGACGATCCAGGGATGGCCGGTCTGGTGGCCCTCCAGCTCCGCATAGCCGAGGTCCGCCAGCTCCTCGGCGGTGAGGGCGGTGTGGTCGAGGCGGGCGTCCGCGGTGAGCGTCGTGGTCAGCTCGCGGACGAGGTGGCCGAGGGTGGCGCCGTCGAGATCGAGGAGGCGGCGGGCCCGGGTGAGGAAGCGCAGCGGATCGCGGAAGGGGGCACTGCCACCGGCGGGATCCGACCCCTCCGCCCGGATCGATGCGGGGTCCACCCGCCAGCTCCCGTAGACGCCGCGCCGGGCGGTGAAGCTCAGATTGCCGCCGTCATCCAGAGGAAGGGTGTACGTGCCGCCGCCGGCGGTTCGCGGAGCCGGCTCGATGACTTCCTCGTAGGCGAATTCACCGAGCATCTTCGCGAGCATCCGGGAGGCGGCCCGGTCCCAGGCAGCCCGGTTCAGTTCGGGGGTGCTGAGCAGTGCGGGCGGCTCCGTTGCGTCGTGGTGGTGCGCAGGGTATGTCGGCACGGGGACTCCTCGGGAGGGAACCGATGGGGTTCGAGCGGTGCGGATGGATGAGGGAAGCGTTCATGGGCGGGTGCGGTGGGCTCGGTCGCGGATCATCAGCGCGGCCCGCTTCTCAGGGAGTTCGATCTCGGCGGAGAAGCGGAAGCCGGCGCTCAGGAACGCGGAGACGGACGGGATGTTGCTGATGTCGGGCTCGGCCACGACCCGGGTGCAGAGGGGGACGTGGTCGAGCACAAGGTCGGTCACGGCTCGCAGGAGCGTCGTGCCGGTGCCACGGCCCCGGTGTTGTCCCTCGCCGATCAGGAGGTGGACGCCCATGTCGTGCGGACGGGCCGGGTAGTGGCGGGCGAGCGGGTCGAGGTCGGCGCGGTAGAGCTCCCAGTAGCTCATGGGGGTGCCCGACAGCACCCCGATCCACGGGGTGCTGTGGCTGTCGGCCGCGAGCTGGGGCGCGAGGTGCGCGGCCGTGACGTCGGCGTCGCCGGCCAGCTCCCAGAAGGCGGCGACGGCGGGGTCGTTCATCCAGCGGCTGATCGTCGCCAGATCGCGCTCCGGCTCGACCGGAACGAGCTGGAACACACCGGCCGTTGTGGCGACGGGGGCCCAGTCCGCCCTGCGGCCGGGACCGGCGTGCGCGTCGGGGAGGGACACGGGTGGCGCTCCTCTCTCGGCTCTCGACGACCGGCGGACTGGGGCGACTTGCTGCCGGACGGGGCCCCCGCTGCTCAGCCGTGCAGGGGGTTGGTGATGGTCACGTAGACGGACTGGGTGTCCACCGGGCCGACGAGTTCGTCGAGTCCGTGCAGGCGGGTCAGCATGTTGGCCTTGCAGCGCAGACGTGGGTTCTCCAGCAGGTGGGCGGGGAAGGGCGAACCCAGTTCGCTCGCCGACTTCAGGAAGCGCCGGAAGGCGTCGATGAGCATCTGTTCGTCGGCGAGCCGCTGGGCGCCGAACGCCCCGATCAGTCCGAATACGTTGTTGATGCCGAGGTAGTAGGCGAAGCGCTCGTCGGTGACGGCGTCGGTGACGAAGGTGTCGCTGACCTTTCCGATGCCGGGGAGCCTGTGGTCGAGCGCCGCGCGGTGGGATTCGCGGAAGTAGTAGCCCTGATTGTCACGGTAACGGCCGCCGGTGGGCCAGCCGTCGGCGTCGAGCAGGACCAGGGTGTTCTGCTGGTGGGCTTCGAGCGCGACACCCGCGTGGGCGTCCAGCCAGAGCACCGGGTGGACGACGCGTTCGAGGTAGCGCAGGAACCACTCGGCGGCGACCGCCGTCGTGGTCCGGCCGGTGGCGGCGGCGAGGCGCTGGACGATGTCGGCGAGGCGGGAGTGCAGGCCCGGCCGGCCCGGCCAGGGGCGCGGGGCGGTGAGTCCGGCGATGCAGACCGCGTCGTCGTACCGCTCGAAGGGGTTGTGCCGCAGCATGACGTCGAGGCCGTGCACGGGGGCGCCGTCCGGGGTGTCGACGGCGAGCCAGGCGGGGTCGCGCACGATGTCGAAGCCGGGGTGCGCCGCGTGCCACTGGCGGGCGAGCCCGGTGCGGAGCAGCCGGTGGACCTCCACGCCCCGGTGGAGCTCCTTGCGGAGGTTCTCCCGGCGGGAGTTGGTGATGCGGACGCCGAGGGAGAGCTTCAGCATCAGGTCGCTGCCCGGCCGGTGCACGGTGCGCACCGAGGAGGTGGGGTGCCAGGGGGCGCCGTACGGGCCGAGGTCGTGCAGGAGGCCGGAGCCGAGGAGGGCGGCGACTTCGGGCCTGCTCCGCAACTCGCGGGCCTGCCAGGGGTGGAGGGGGATGAGCGCGGTGTGTGCGGGGAAGGGCAGGCCCGGAGCATGCCGGGCGACGAGGTCGGCGGCGGGGACGGGGCGGCCCTGGTCGGTCCACGCGGAGTCGGTCGCCAGGACGGAGCGGTCGGCCGCCATCCAGTGGAGGGGGAAGGAGCCGTGCAACTCGGGTGAGTAGAGCCGTGATTCGGCGTCGGTGAGCCCTTCCCTGCTCTTGGGCGAGGGATGCAGCGGGTGCCCCAGCAGAAGGGACTGCTCCGCCGTCAGGAAGAGGTCCGCCTCGTCGGGGGCGTGCGGCCGGCGGCGCCGCTCCTCGATGAACGCGGCGGTGCGCCGTACGGAGTCGGCGACCCGGCCCGCCATGTCGGTGCCGTCGTGGAGGCCGGACTCGCGGCCGAGCAGGGCGGCCACGGTGACGGCGTCGGCGGCGGGCGCGGCGGCGGGCGCCTGTTCCACGGCGGGCGGCCCGAAGCGGTGCCAGCCCGTGTCCGACCAGTGGAGGACGGGGACGAGCAGAGCGGTACCGCTCGCCGGGAGCGGGATGCGCAGGGTCTCCCCCGCCGGCCGGGGCAGGTCGCTCTCGCGGACCCAGCAGCGCAGCAGGTTCTCGACGCCCGCCGCGTCGGCCGCGCGGAGCGGGTCGGGGTGGTCGAGCGGGTCGGCGCCATGGGCCGGAGTGTCCGCGTCCGGGGCCACCGGGGCAGGGGAAGCGGGCCCCGATGCGCGCCACCGTTCGTGCGGCGTCTCCTTCTGGCGCGGCACGGTCGTCGTTTCGACGGCGAGTTGCCCGGGGGCGGCGGCCTCGGGGAGGTGGCTGGGGGGAGGGCCGTCGGCCTCGGGCGCGGGGGTGGGGTTCACGGCGGTCTTCCTGTATGGGTGTCCGGGGTCAGCGGATCGATCCGGTCGGCAGGCGGCGGTGCGGTGAACGTTCCGCGGCTGCCAGGGCATCGGCGAGGCGGTCGACGACCGCCGTTGCCTGTTCGTCGGTGAGTGTGAGGGGAGGGAGCAGGCGTACGACGGTGGAGTGGCGGCCGCCGAGTTCGACGATGAGCCCGCGGCGCAGGCACTCCTGCTGGACGGCGGCGGCGAGGACCGGGTCGGGCGGCGGCTCCGTGCCGGTGCCCGGAGGGCGGGCTTCGGGGTCGACGACCTCGACGCCGATCATCAGCCCCCTCCCCCGGACGTCGCCGATGCACGGGTGGTCGGCGGCGAGCGATCTCAGGGCGGCGAGCATGCGGTCGCCGAGGACCCCGGCGCGTTCGGCGAGGCCGTTCTCCCGGACGTACGCGAGGGTAGCCGTTCCGGCGGCCATGGCGAGCTGGTTACCGCGGAACGTGCCGGCGTGGGCGCCGGGCTGCCAGGTGTCGAGCTCGGAGCGGTAGACGATCACGGCGAGCGGGAGCGAACCGCCGATGGCCTTGGACATCACCATCACGTCGGGCACGACGCCGCTGTGCTCGACGGCCCAGAAGGCGCCGGTGCGGCCGACGCCGGTCTGCACCTCGTCGGCGATCAGCGGGATGGAACGGTCCTCGGTGATCTCCCGCATCCGGCGCATCCAGCCGTCCGGCGCGGGGTTGACGCCGCCCTCGCCCTGGACCGGTTCGAGGATCATTCCGGCGGGTGCGG
This sequence comes from Streptomyces sp. col6, assembly GCF_008042035.1. Taxonomy (GTDB): domain Bacteria; phylum Actinomycetota; class Actinomycetes; order Streptomycetales; family Streptomycetaceae; genus Streptomyces. Next base: position 1,719,728 of record NZ_RDBL01000006.1, on the reverse strand, counting down.
GTGTGCCGCTCTTGGGGTCGTCCAGCAGGTTCTCGGTCCAGCGGGCGGCGGTCCGCGCACCGGCCTCGCCGCCGATGCCGAAGGGGCAGCGGTAGTTCTGCGGGAAGGGCAGCCTCGTCACCCGTACGTCCTCGGCGCCGCCGGAAGCGGCGAGGGCGCCCGCCGTCATCCCGTGATAGGCACCGGTGAAGGCCAGCAGGCCGCTGCGGCCGGTGGCGGCGCGGACGAGTTTGAACGCCGCCTCGACCGCGTCCGTGCCGGCGGGTCCGCAGAACTGGATGCGGGCGTTGTCGGCGAACTGCCTCGGCAGCGTGGCGAACAGCTCCGTGGTGAAGGCGTCCTTGACCGGTGTGGCCAGGTCCAGCACGTGCAGCGGGGCGCCCGAATCGATGACCTTCTTGATCGCCTCCAGCACGACCGGGTGGTTGTGGCCGAGCGCCAGCGTCCCCGCCCCGGAAAGGCAGTCGAGGTAGCGCCGCCCGTCCGCGCCCTCGATGGTCAGACCCCGGGCCCGCACCGGCACGATCGGCAGCGACCTGGCGTAGGTGCGGGCGGCCGATTCACGCAGGGACTGGCGGCGCAGGATGCCCTCGTGGGGGGCGAGGGGTGGCGCCGGAGCTGGTTCGGTCACGGCCACGGCTCTTGATCCTCCCGCTGTAACAGTTGCGTTGCACGTCAGTACGATTCCGTAAGGACGGTCTGCGAGGGTGAACGCTGTCTCCGTGCCCCCGCACGTACCAACGACGGAGGGGGCAAAGGATCACGGGTAAATCCGAAGATCCTTGCGGAGCGCAACCCTGCCGCACACCGTCGACGACGGCACCGGCATAGTGGGGGACCGCGCCGGGCTCGGGCACACCCGAAGCCCGCGTCGCTCCCTGCCCGTTCGGGGCACCACGCGGCGCGCCGCGCGCAAGTGCAGTACAGAAGCTTTGAGTTACGAAGTCCCAGGGGGATCAGCAGATGCGTCTCGTTCGACCAGGAATATCCGCACGCCGAGGGGGAAGTGCGCGCCGCGCCTCCTCCCCCGTGCTCGCCACCGCCGCGTTCGCCGCCGTCCTCGCGCTCACGGCAACCGCCTGCGGGCCGACCGAGGACGACGCGAGCACCGAGCCGAGCAGCAGCAGCTCGGCCAGTGCCTCGTCGGACGACAAGATCGCCGTCCCGGACGATCTGAAGGACCGGCTCAAGGAGCACGGGATCGACGTCGACAAGTGGAAGAACGGCGAGTGGAAGAACTGGGACAAGGACAAGTGGCTGCGTGAGGCCAAGGACTACATCAACCCGATCATCGCGGGCCTCTGGGACCCCGACCGCATGCGGGACGCCGACAAGGCACCCGAGAAGCCGGTCGAGAACGACATCTCGGGCGACGAGGGTGTGACGGACCCGACGCCCGCGCCGGTCCGGGCCGTGGGCGTGAAGACGCAGTACCACGACAACGCCGCGGAGTCGGGCAAGCTGTTCTTCGACGGCCCCGAGGGCTCGATGGTCTGCTCGGCAACCGTGGTGAAGGACCCGGCCCACCCGGGCAAGTCCAACATGGTGTGGACCGCCGGCCACTGTGTGCACGCGGGCAAGAAGGGCGGCTGGTACCGCAACATCGCCTTCGTCCCCTCGTACAACAACAGCGGGATGTCGACGGCCGAGCTGCGCAACAAGCCGCCGAAGGAGAAGGTCGCCCCCTACGGCATCTGGTGGGGCACCTGGGCGCAGACCTCGCAGCAGTGGATCGACCAGGGCGCGTCGGTCGGCGGCCTGGGCGCCCCGTACGACTTCGCCGTGCTGCACGTCACGCCCGAGGAGGGCGCCGGCGGCAAGTCCCTGGAGGAGACGGTCGGTTCGGCTCTGCCGGTCGAGTTCAACGCCCCGGCCGTGCCCAAGATCTCCGGTATGACGGCCACCGGCTTCCCGGCGGCGGCCCCGTACGACGGCCAGAAGATGTTCCAGTGCCAGGACAAGCCGGGCCGTCTCTCGCTCGCCCAGGGCGACCCGACGATGTACCGCATCGGCTGCTCGATGACCGGCGGTTCCTCCGGCGGCGGCTGGGTCGCCACCGGCCAGGACGGCAAGCCCGCGCTGGTCTCGAACACCTCCATCGGCCCGGTGACGGCGGGCTGGCTCGCCGGACCGCGGCTCGGCAAGGAGGCCAAGGGCGTCTACGACGCGGTCAGCAAGAAGTACGCGGACAAGTAACGGCAGGACCCGCGCCCGTTCGGGCGCGGATGTGCGGAGGCCAGGGGCCTTCGGAGCGGCGCGGTCCGCTCCGGGGGCCCCTGGCGCACAGACATCGAATGTGCAGATTTCAGGGGGAATTCTTTTCATGCGATCCATACGTCCGCTGTTCGCCGCGACCGGTCTGGTCGCCGCGCTCGCGCTGACGGCCACGGCCTGCGGCCCCACCGAGGACGAGGGCGCCGCCAAGCCGTCCGCCTCGGCGTCCGCTTCCGAGGGAACCGGCAAGAACGGCGGCATCCCCGCCGACCTCGCCGACACGCTCAAGAAGCACGGGGTCGACCCCGACAAGTGGAAGAACGGCGAGTGGAAGAACTGGGACAAGGACAAGTGGCTGCGTGAGGCCAAGGACTTCGTCAACCCGGTCATCGAGGGGCTGTGGAAGCCCGACCGGATGAAGTCGGCGAAGGACCCGGCCAAGACCATGTCCGCAGGAGACCTCTCCGGCGACCAGGGCGTCTCGGACCCGGAGCCCAAGCCGGTCACCGCCGAGCGCGAGAAGACTCCGTACCACAACTACGCGGCCCCGGTCGGGAAGGTCTTCTTCGACTCCCCCAAGGGCCACATGGTCTGCTCGGGCACGGTCGTGAAGGACCCGAAGAACCCCGGCAAGTCCAACCTGGTGTGGACCGCCGGACACTGCGTCCACGCCGGAGCCGCCGGCGGCTGGTACCGCAACATCGTCTTCGTGCCCGCGTACAACGACAAGGGCAAGAGCGCCGCGCAGCTGGGGAACGCGCAGCAGCAGGAGATCACCCCGTACGGCGCCTACTGGGCGGACTGGGCCAGCACCTCCGGCGAGTGGATCAAGGACGGCGGCCCGACCGGTGGCGAGGGCGCCCCGTACGACTACGCGGTCCTGCACGTGAAGCCTGAGCAGGGCACCAAGTCCCTTGAGGAGACCGTCGGCAACGCCCTGACGGTGAACTTCGATGCTCCCGAGATCGCGCAGATCAGCGCGATGGGCGCATGGGGCTACCCGGCGGCCCCGCCGTACGACGGTCTGATCATGCACAAGTGCATCGACCGCCCCGGCCGGCTCTCGATCAGCCCCGCCACGCCCACGATGTACCGCATCGGCTGCTCGATGACCGGCGGTTCGTCCGGCGGCGGCTGGTTCAGCGAGGGCAGTGACGGCAAGCTGGCACTGGTCTCCAACACGTCGATCGGCCCGGTCACGTCGGGCTGGCTCGCCGGACCGCACCTCGGCGAGGGCGCGGAGCAGATCTTCACCATGATGAGCGAGAAGTACGGCGCCCAGTAACGGCGCCGTCGGCACGACGGCCGGAGGCCCGTTCCCTGGTGGGGGAACGGGCCTCCGGTTGTTTCCGTGCGGTACGGCTCAGTGCACCGCGGGGACGAACGCGGCCAGCTCCGAGGCCAGCTCCTCGTTCACCCGCGCCTTGATCAGGGTGCCCTCCGACGTGTGCTCCTCGGAGACCACCTCGCCCTCGGCGTGCACCCGGGAGACGAGACCGCCCTGGGTGTACGGCACGAGCGCCTCGATCGAGACCGACGGGCGGGGCAGCTCGTTGTCGATCAGCGCGAGCAGCTCGTCGATACCGGCGCCGGTGCGCGCGGAGACCGCGATGGCGTGCTTCTCGTTGCGCAGGAGGCGCTGGAGGACAAGCGGGTCCGCCGCGTCCGCCTTGTTGATCACGACGATCTCGGGGACGTCCGTCGCCCCGACCTCGCGGATCACCTCGCGCACCGCTGCGAGCTGCTCCTCCGGCACCGGGTGCGCGCCGTCCACCACGTGCAGGATGAGGTCGGACTCGCCGACCTCCTCCATGGTGGAGCGGAACGCCTCGACCAGGTGGTGCGGCAGGTGCCGGACGAACCCGACGGTGTCGGCGAGGGTGTAGACCCGGCCGCTCGGCGTCTCGGCCCGGCGCACGGTCGGGTCGAGGGTGGCGAACAGGGCGTTCTCCACCAGCACGCCCGCCCCGGTGAGGCGGTTGAGCAGCGAGGACTTGCCGGCGTTGGTGTAGCCGGCGATGGCGACCGACGGCACCTTGTTGCGCCGGCGCTCCTGGCGCTTGAGGTCGCGGCCGGTCTTCATCTCCGCGATCTCCCGGCGCATCTTCGCCATCTTCTCGCGGATGCGGCGCCGGTCGGTCTCGATCTTGGTCTCACCGGGACCACGGGTCGCCATGCCGCCACCGCCGCTGGTACCGCCACCGCCCATCTGACGGGACAGCGACTGACCCCAGCCGCGCAGCCTCGGCAGCATGTACTGCATCTGCGCCAGCGAGACCTGGGCCTTGCCCTCTCGGGACTTGGCGTGCTGGGCGAAGATGTCGAGGATCAGGGCGGTCCGGTCGACCACCTTGACCTTGACGACGTCTTCGAGGTGGATCAGCTGGCCGGGACTCAGCTCACCGTCGCAGACGACGGTGTCGGCCCCCGACTCGACGACGAGGTCACGCAGCTCCAGCGCCTTGCCGGAACCGATGTACGTGGCCGGGTCGGGCTTGTCGCGGCGCTGGAAGACGGCGTCGAGCACCTCGGCGCCCGCCGTCTCGGCGAGCGCCGCCAGCTCGGCGAGCGAATTCTCCGCGTCCTGCACGGTGCCCGAGGTCCAGACACCGACGAGCACCACGCGCTCCAGGCGCAGCTGCCGGTACTCGACCTCGGTGACGTCCTCGAGCTCGGTGGAGAGTCCGGCCACGCGTCGCAGCGCGGCGCGGTCCGAGCGGTCCAGCTGTTCGCCGTCCCGCTCCCCGTCGATCTCGTGGCTCCAGGCGACGTCCTCTTCCATCAGGGCGTCGGCCCGCAGGCCCTCGGTGAGGCTCTCGGTCGCGTTCTCCGTGGCACTCCGCGCGTCGTGCGCGTCCTGGGGAAGGGAAGAAGAGGAGGTCATTGGATCCTTACGTCGATGGGAGTCGTTCTGACAGTCACAACGCGTGACCTGTCCGGATGATTCCCGTCCGGGAATCCCTCCGCCTCGGCCGCCGCGGCGACCCGTCGATAGTGGCACGGTCCGTGCGGGGCGTCACGCGGGTTTACGCGCCTGTCGGCGCGGTGCTGCGCCAGTCGGGGTGCCCCGGCATGGGCGGCGTCTTCGCCCCGTACAGCCAGCCGTCGAAGAACGCGGTCAGGTCGCGGCCCGACACCTGCGAGGCGAGCCGGACGAAGTCGGCCGTGCCCGCGTTGGAGTCGCGGTGCTTGTGGACCCAGCGCCGTTCCAGCCGGCCGAAGGCGTCGTGTCCGATCTCCTGGCGCAGCGCGTACAGGACGAGGGCGCTGCCGTCGTAGACGACGGGCCGGAACAGGCTGATCTTCTGGCCGGGCTTCGGTGCCGCGGGCCGGGCGGGCGGCCCTCCGGCGGCGCGCCAGGTGTCCGACCGGATGTAGGCGTTCCGCATACGTGCCTCCAGCGGTGCGTCCATGTGGTCCTCGGTGTACCGCGCCTCGTACCAGCTGGCGTGCCCCTCGTTCAGCCAGAGGTCGGACCAGGTCCGCGGGGAGACGCTGTCGCCGAACCACTGGTGGGCCAGCTCGTGGACCATGACCGACTCGACGTACCACGCGGGGAAGCGCGTGTCGGTGAACAGGCGCCGCTCGAAGAGGGAGAGGGTCTGCGTCTCCAGCTCGAAGCCGGTCTCGGTGTCGGCGACGAGGATTCCGTAGTTCTCGAACGGGTACGGGCCGACCTGCCGCTCCATCCACTCCAGCTGGGCGGGGGTCCTCTTCAGCCAGGTCTCCACCCGGTCGCGGTCGGCCGTCGGTACGACGTCGCGCACCGGAAGTCCGTGCGGTCCGGTGCGCCGCACCACGGTCGAGCCGCCGATGCTGACCTGGGCCAGTTCGGTGGCCATGGGGTGCTCGGTGCGGTAGGTCCAGGTGGTGCTGCCGCCGTGCCGGCTGCGGCCGGCGGGCAGCCCGTTGGCCACCACCGTCAGGTCGTTCGGCGCGGTGACGCGGAAGGTGAAGTACGCCTTGTCGGCGGGGTGGTCGTTGCTCGGGAACACCCGGTGACCGGCATCGGCCTGATTGGCCATGGCGAGCCCGTCGGAGGTGCGTACCCAGCCGCCGCTGTCCTGCTCACCGGTGGGATCGCTGGTGTGCCGGACGGTGATGCGCAGGGGGATTCCTGCCGGGATGCGGCCCGCCGGCCGGACGACGAGATCCTCGCCCGCGGTCTCGAATCCGGCGCGCAGCCCGTTCACGGCGACGGAGCGGACGGTGCCGCGGGTGAAGTCCAGGTTGATCCGGTCCAGCGGCTCGGTCGTCCGTGCCTCGATGGTGGTGACGGCGTCCAGCGGCTCGTCGTTGCGCCCCTGGTAGGTGAGGCCGATGTCGTAGGCCAGTACGTCGTACCCGGGGTTGCCGAGGTGCGGGAAGAGCGGGTCGCCGATGCCGAGAGGCACCGGGGCGGCGGGCAGGGTGGCTGCGACGAGCGCGGCCGACGCGGCGGCCAGCAGGGCGGCCCGGGAGCGGCGGAAGAGGAACGGCATGGACTACGGCTATCAGCGCCGCCCCGCCCGAAGGACGCGGCGCGCGCCGCGCCACCCGAACGAGAACGCGGTATACGGCCCCGGGTGAGACCGCCGCAGGCGGCGCCCGGCCGCTTCCGAGGGCCGCAGCGTCCGTCATCGCTTCCGAACGGCGCGGGGTCCGGGGCGGAGCGCGGTACGGGCGGCCCCTCAGACGCGGCTCACGTCGTAGACGCCGGGTACCTCGCGCATGGCGCGCATCAGGGCGGGCAGCCCGGCCGCGTCCGGGAGCCGCAGTGTGTAGGTGTGCCGTACGCGCTGTTCGCTCGGGGGCTCCACGGTGGCGGAGACGACGGCGGCGTCCGCGCCGGCGATCGCCTCGGTGAGGTCGGCGAGCAGTCGGGGCCGGCCGAACGATTCAGCGACCAGAGTCACCCGGCACGCCTGCTCGTCGCCCCAGCTCACCGCGACGGGCGCCCGGCCGACGGCCTCCATGCGCGCCACCGCGGGACACTCCAGCCGGTGCACGGTGACGGCGGCGCCGCCGCGCACGGGGAAGCCGGTGACCTCGTCGGGGGGTACGGGCGTACAGCACCCGGCGAGCCGAACGGCGGTGTCCGGCCGCTCGGCCACGGCGGTCGCGGTACGGGTCCGGGCGGGCTCCGGCGCGGCGGGCGGGGCGGACTCCGGCGCGGCGGGCTGCGGATCGCGGCGGGCCGGTACGCCCGGCTGCCCGGTCTCCGCCGTCTGCGGGTGGGCGTCGAGCCAGCCGGTGATCGCGATGCGGGCGGCGGGCGTGCGCGCGTGGTCGAGCCAGTCCGGCGAGGGGCCGGACGCGGCGTCCTCGGCCAGCAGCGGCTGCACGGTGTCGCCGTCCTTGAGCACGGTGCCGAGCGTGGCCAGCCGTCCGTTCACCCGGGCCCCGATGCAGGCGTGGGCCGCGTCCCCGTGCTGGGCGTAGGCCGCGTCGACGCAGCTGGCGCCGGCGGGGAGGCCGAGCATGCCGCCGTCCGTGCGGAAGACGGTGATCTCGCGGTCCTGGGCGAGATCGGCGCGCAGGGTGGTCCAGAAGGTGTCGGGGTCGGGGGCCGACTGCTGCCACTGGAGAAGGCGGGAGAGCCAGCCGGGGCGGGTGGGGTCGGCGCGTTCGCCGTCGGCCGGTTCGGCGGTCTGGGGGGTGGCGTCCGGGACGTACGGATTGCCGAGCGCGACGACGCCGGCCTCGGCGACCTTGTGCATGCGGTGGGTGCGGATGAGGACCTCGGCGACCTCGCCGTCCGGGCCCACCACAGCCGTGTGCAGCGACTGGTACAGGTTGAACTTGGGGGCGGCGATGAAGTCCTTGAACTCGGAGATCACCGGCGTGAAGCAGGTGTGCAGCTCGCCGAGGACGGCGTAGCAGTCGGCGTCCTCACCGACGAGCACCAGGACCCGTCCGAAGTCGCTGCCGCGCAGTTCGCCGCGTTTCATCCGGACGCGGTGGACGGAGACGAGGTGGCGGGGCCTGACCAGGACCTCCGACGAGATGTCCGCTTCCCGCAGGACCGAGGCCACGTTCACCGCCATGGCGCCGAGGGGGTCGGGTCCCTCCGCCGCCGCCTCGGCCAGCGCGCTGGCACGGGCGTACTCCTCGGGGTGGAGGATGGCGAAGACCAGGTCCTCCAGCTCGGTCTTGAGCGCCTGGACGCCGAGCCGTTCCGCGAGGGGGATCAGCACGTCGCGGGTGACCTTGGCGATCCTGGCCTGTTTCTCGGGGCGCATCACGCCGAGGGTGCGCATGTTGTGCAGCCGGTCGGCGAGCTTGATCGACATGACCCGGACGTCGTCCCCGGTGGCGACCAGCATCTTGCGGAAGGTCTCGGGTTCGGCGGCGGCCCCGTAGTCGACCTTTTCGAGTTTGGTGACGCCGTCGACGAGGTAGCAGACCTCCTCGCCGAACTGTTCCCGCACCTGGTCGAGGGTCACCTCGGTGTCCTCGACCGTGTCGTGGAGCAGGGAGGCGGTCAGCGTGGTGGTCTCGGCCCCCAGCTCGGCGAGGATGAGCGTGACGGCGAGCGGATGGGTGATGTAGGGCTCGCCGCTCTTGCGCATCTGCCCCCGGTGCGAGGTCTCGGCGAGCAGGTAGGCCCGGTGCAGGACGGAGAGGTCGGCGTCGGGGTGGTGGGCCCGGTGCGCCTCGGCGACGTGCGCGATGGCGTCGGAGAGCCGGTCGCGGGAGACCGGGCCGAACAGGGCGGCCCTGCCGAGCCTGCGGAGATCGATCCGGGGAAGGCCCCGCCTGCGGATGGGAGCACCTGGGCTGGTGGCCTCTGCACTCATGGGGCACCTCCGGCGACGTCGACCGGCGGTGGGGAGGTGCGGCGCGCCTCCGGGCCGGTGCTTGATGCTACCGAGCCCACCACGTGGCGGAGTCCCGCTCTCGCCCAGCGTGAAACGGATCACCCATTCGAGCGATGAGTTACCCGTTCAGCGTTTCGAGCCAGGCCGGATCGATCTTGCCCTCGGCGACGATGACGGCCGGTCCGGTCATCTCGATCCCGCCGTCCGGACGCTCGGTGATGACGAGGCTGCCACCCGGCAGATCGACGGTGTACGTGGCCGGCTCGCCGGTCCTCGCGGGGTCGGCCCCGTCCCGGCGGGCCGCCGCGACGGCCACCGCGCAGGCTCCGGTCCCGCAGGAGCGGGTCTCGCCGGAGCCGCGCTCGTGGACCCGCATGGCGACGTGGCGGGGGCCGCGGTCCACGACGAACTCGATGTTGACCCCGTCGGGGTAGACGGCGGCCGGCGCGAAGGCGGGTTCGGTGAACAGATCACCGGCGTGCGCCAGGTCGTCGACGAACGCCACCGCGTGCGGGTTGCCCATGTTGACGTTGCGGGCGTGCCAGTCACGGCCGCCGACGGTGACGGTGACGCCGTCGGCGGGGAGCAGGGCGCGGCCCATGGAGACGGTGACGTCGCCGTTCTTGGCGAGGTGGACCTGCTTCACGCCGCCCCGGGTGGCGACCGCGAGGTCGCCCTCCTCGACGAGACCGGCGCGCTGGAGGTAGCGCGCGAAGACCCGTACGCCGTTGCCGCACATCTCGGCGACGGAGCCGTCGGAGTTCCGGTAGTCCATGAACCACTCGGCGTCCTGCGCCATGTCCCGCGCCTCGGGGTGCGCCGCGGACCGCACGACGTGCAGCAGACCGTCGCCGCCGATGCCGGCGCGGCGGTCGCAGAGCCGCGCGACAACGGGAGCGGGCAGGGCGACGGCGTTGTCCGGGTCGGGAACGATCACGAAGTCGTTCTCGGTGCCGTGGCCCTTGAGGAAGCTGATCTGCGAGGTGGTCACGGATCAACTGTACGAGGCGGCTCCGACGGCGGGAAAAACGGCCCACCGTGCGGACAGCGGCCCGGACCGCGCCTCGGCCCCGCGGCTCCCGCAGGTCAGCGCAGCCGCGCCACGCGCCAGACGGCGAGCGCGACGAGCACGGCGCAGACCCCGGCGTAGAGCGCCACCACGCGCCAGTCGGGGCGCTGGGACGAAGCCCTGGACGGCAGTCCCGGCCAGGTGTGGCCGACGCGGCGGGCGGCCATCATGGACCACCCGGCGGCACAGCAGCTGATCAGGAGGCCCAGCATGGCCACGACCGCGCCACCGTCGCCGAACTCGAAGGCGAGGGGGAAGGCGAACATCAGCGATCCCACCGCGGCGAGCGTGACGATGGGCGCCAGCTGCCAGATGCGCAGCCTGCGGGCGGGACGCAGTTCGACCTCGACCTCGGGGGTCACGTCGAGCTCGTCGGGCCCGTCCGGGCTGAGGCTCCCCGCCTCGGGCCCGGCGCCCGGTGCGCCGTGTTCCGGCGCGTCCTGTTCCGTGTCGCGAGGGCCGGCCTCCATCGCCACGCGCCCTCCCAACTCGGACTCCAGTCGATCGATGCTCGATGATGGCACGGCCGGGGTCGCCGAAATGACGGGCGGAGCGTCCCGATGCCATCACGTGATCAGGCTGTAACCGCCCGTTCGACCAACGCCAGCGCCTGGCGCGGGAGTTCCCCGCGGTGTTCCACGGCGCCGCTCAGCCACTGGACGCGCGGGTCGCGGCGGAACCAGGAGTCCTGACGGCGCGCGAAGCGTTTGGTGGCGCGCACGGTCTCGGCGCGCGCCTGGTCCTCGGTGCACTCGCCGACGAGCGCGGAGAGCACCTGCTGGTAGCCCAGCGCGCGGGAGGCGGTACGCCCTTCGCGCAGCCCCTGCGCCTCCAGGGCGCGCACCTCGTCCACGAGTCCGGCCTCCCACATGCGGTCGACGCGCAGGGCGATGCGCTCGTCGAGTTCGGGGCGGGCCACGTCGACGCCGATCTGGACGGCGTCGTACACCGCGTCGTCGCCGGGGAGGTTCGCGGTGAAGGGCTTGCCGGTGATCTCGATGACCTCCAGGGCCCGGACGATGCGCCGGCCGTTGCTCGGCAGGATCGCGCGGCCGGCCTCGGGGTCGGCGGCGGCGAGCCGCGCGTGCAGGGCCCCGGAGCCGTGCTCGGCCAGCTCCGCCTCCAGCGCGGCCCGGACTCCGGGGTCCGTGCCGGGGAACTCGAGGGCGTCGATCGCGCCCTTCACGTACAGGCCGGAGCCGCCGACCAGGATCGGGGTGCGGCCCTCGGCGAGCAGCCGGTCGATCTCGGCGCGGGCGAGACGCTGGTACTCGGCGACGCTGGCGGTCTCGGTGACGTCCCAGATGTCCAGCAGCCGGTGCGGGACGGCCGCGCGCTCGGCGAGCGTGAGCTTGGCTGTGCCGATGTCCATCCCCCGGTAGAGCTGCATGGAGTCGGCGTTGATCACCTCGCCGTCGAGCCGTTGGGCGAGGTACACCCCCAGGTCGGACTTGCCTGCTGCGGTGGGGCCGACGACGGTGATGACCCGAGGTGCGGGAGCTGAGCTTGTCACCGGCTCAGTCTCCCTCAAACCTGCGCCGCGTATCCCGAATGAGGGAAGCCCGGACGGGGAAGGTGACGCGACAGTGCGGTCTTCCCCGTACAGTGGTTGTACATATGGGTTATTTCTCACAGTTTCCGAGCGGAGAAGGTGCCCGATGGGCTTCATGGACAATGTGAAGGCGAAGCTGGCCCCGGCGAAGGAGAAGGTCAGCGACCTCGCGCAGCAGCACGGGGACAAGATCGACCAGGGCCTGGAGAAGGCCGCCCGGACGGTGGACGAGAAGACCAAGGGCAAATACAGCGACAAGATCGTGACCGGCCGGCAGAAGGCCAAGGACGCGGTGGACAAGCTGGCGCACAAGGACGGCGGCACGCAGCCGCCCGCGGGCGGCACCACACCGCCGCCCGCCGCCTGACAGCGAGCGGCGAAGGGCCCCGAAGCGTTGCGCTTCGGGGCCCTTCGCGCGTCCCGCGGTCCTCAGGACCAGGCGGCGACCAGGTAGCCGACTCCGTACGGCGCGTCCTCGTACAGCAGCCGTCCGGCCGGACCGGCGCCGTCCGCCGCCCCCGCGAGCACCTGCCAGGGCGCACGGCCCGCGGCCTTGAGTGCGTACGCGAGCGACGCGTCCAGCGCAGTCAGCGCCTCCGGGTCGGCGGCGCCCAGGGCCCGAGCGGCCTCCGCGTCGAACGCCGCGGCGCGCTCGTCCAGGTATCCCGGGGCCTTCAGGGTGCGGCAGGCACTGCCGTCGCCCATCACCAGCAGCGCGACCCGGTCCGCCCGGCCGGCCAGCTCCCGCCCCGTCTCCGTACAGCGTGCGGTCTCCAGCGTCTCCTCCACGCCCAGGCCCTCGACGGGGGCGCCCGTCCAGCCCGTACGGGCCAGCAGCCAGGCGCCCACGGCGAGCGAGGGTGGGAGCGGGCGCCCGGCGGGCGTTCCCCGGTCCCGGCCGAGCCGGACCTCCAGACCGACGCCGAACTCTCGGAAATCTCCGACGGCGCCCTCCGGGTGGGTGCCGTGACCCGCCGGGCCGGCCGGACCGATCACCACGAGCAGATCCGGCCGGGAGGGCGCGAGGACGCCCAGGGCGTCGGCGCACGCCGTCCTGGCGGCGTCCAGCTCGGGCGCGGCACCGGCGGCCACGTCGGGGACGAGCAGCGGCGGGCAGGGGCAGACAGCGGCGGCGACAAGCATGGTCGGCAGCGTACTGCGGCCCGCCGAGCACGCCTACGCGTACAGGGCCGGCCCCGCCCCCGCTCCGTGCGTCAGTCGCAGCCGCAGCCCGGGGCGGCCGCCGCCGGCAGGGGCGCGGGGGCGCCGATGCCGGGCAGGCCGAGCATGACGCCGGCCGGCTTGGCGGCAGCGGCGGCGTTGCGCTTCTCCCAGGCGTCGCCCGAGCGGGTCCGGCGCACCGCGAGCGGGACGCCCTCGGCGAGCAGGTGGTGCGGGGCGGCATAGGTGATCTCGACGGTCACCACGTCGCCGGGGCGCACGTCCTGGTCCGGCTTGGTGAAGTGGACCAGGCGGTTGTCGGGGGCGCGGCCGGAGAGCCGGTGGGTGGCGCCGTCCTTGCGGCCCTCGCCCTCGGCGACCATGACGTCCAGGGTGCGGCCGACCTGCTTCTTGTTCTCCTCCCAGGAGATCTCCTCCTGGAGGGCGGACAGGCGCATGTAGCGCTCCTGGACGACCTCCTTGGGGATCTGCCCCTCCATGTCGGCGGCGGGCGTGCCGGGCCGCTTGGAGTACTGGAAGGTGAAGGCGTTCGCGAAGCGCGCCTCGCGGACCGCGTGCATGGTCTGTTCGAAGTCCTCCTCGGTCTCACCGGGGAAGCCGACGATGATGTCGGTGGAGATCGCGGCGTCGGGCATCGCGGCGCGGACCTTCTCGATGATCCCGAGGAAGCGTTCCTGCCGGTAGGAGCGGCGCATCGCCTTGAGGACCGTGTCCGAACCGGACTGCATCGGCATGTGCAGCTGCGGCATCACGTTCGGCGTCTCGGCCATGGCGGCGATGACGTCGTCGGTGAAGTCGCGCGGGTGCGGCGAGGTGAAGCGGACGCGCTCCAGGCCCTCGATCTTCCCGCAGGCGCGCAGCAGCTTGGAGAAGGCCTCGCGGTCGCCGATGTCGGAGCCGTAGGCGTTGACGTTCTGGCCGAGCAGGGTGATCTCCGAGACGCCCTCGGCGACCAGGGCCTCGATCTCGGCGAGGATGTCGCCGGTGCGGCGGTCCTTCTCCTTCCCGCGCAGGGCCGGAACGATGCAGAAGGTGCAGGTGTTGTTGCAGCCCACGGAGATGGAGACCCACGCGGCGTACGCGGACTCGCGGCGGGTGGGCAGCGTGGAGGGGAAGGCCTCCAGGGATTCGGCGATCTCGACCTGCGCCTCCTCCTGGATACGGGCGCGCTCCAGCAGCACCGGCAGCTTGCCGATGTTGTGCGTACCGAAGACGACGTCCACCCAGGGCGCCCGCCGCACGATGGTGTCGCGGTCCTTCTGGGCGAGGCAGCCGCCGACCGCGATCTGCATTCCGGGACGCTTGGTCTTCATCGGGGCGAGCCGGCCGAGGTTGCCGTAGAGCTTGTTGTCGGCGTTCTCACGGACCGCGCAGGTGTTGAAGACGACGACGTCGGCGTCGCCGTCGGAGCCCTCGGGCGCGCGGACGTATCCGGCGTCCTCCAGGAGCCCCGACAAGCGCTCGGAGTCGTGGACGTTCATCTGGCACCCGTAGGTGCGCACCTCATAGCTTTTTCTGACGTCCACTGCTTCGCTCCGGTTGCCACTGCTCATGCGACAAGGGTAGGCGCTGCCCGGACCCTCTCCGTCTCGGGCAGTGTGGGGTACCCCGCACCGGGCGGGCGATCCGCCGGCGCCCCTGGCCACGGCGGGGAACCACCTGGCAGGATCGCCGCCATGCTCCCGGTCCTGTCCCGAATCGGCCGGCGTCGCTCGCTGCGGGCGGGCGCCGCCCTCACCGTCGTGCTCGGGATGCTGCTGTGGTGGTTCCTCCCCCTCGGCGACCCGACGCCCACCGGCACCCTGTCGTTCAGCACCGGGGTGCGCAGCGGCGTCTACCAGCGGTACGGGGTGCGGTTGGAGGCTGCCCTGGCCAAGGATCTGCCCCATGTGTCGATAAAGCTCCAGACGAGCGAGGGCTCGCAGCAGAACCTCGCCAGGGTCGCGGCGGGCAAGGCGGACTTCACCATCGCCACCACCGACGCCGTCGCCACCTATCTGCGCGCCCGCAAGCCCGGCTACCAGCGGCTGCGCGGCTGTGTCCGGCTGTACGACGACTACATACAGCTGATCGTGAAGCGGGACTCGGACATCCAAAGCGTGGCGGACCTGCGGGGCAGGAAGGTCGCTGTGGGGCAGCCGGGGTCCGGTGTGAAGCTGGTCGCCGACCGGCTGATGACGGCCGCCGGCCTCGACCCCGTCAACGACGTCACGCCGTTCCCGGTCGGCATCGACACCATGCCGAAGCTGCTGGAGGAGGGGAAGCTCGACGCGTTCTTCTGGTCCGGCGGGCTGCCCACGACGGCGGTGGCCGATCTGGCGGACCGGTTCTCGATCCGGCTGGTCCCGCTGGAGGAGCCGCTGATCAAGCAGCTCCAGGCGGCGGGCGGCTCCACGCGCTACTACCGCTCGGCCGTGATGCCCGCCGACGCCTACCGCAACGCGCAGCAGGGCCAGGCCGTCCCCACGGTGGCGGTCGCCAATGTGCTGGTCACCACGGACCGCACGGATGCGGCGATGACCGAGGCGTTCACCCGGACCGTGATCGACAGCCGCGACCGCATCGGGCGCGAGGTGCACGCGGCGCAGCTCGTGGACCTGCGCACGGCCATCTACACGGACCCGCTCCCGCTGCACGAAGGGGCGAAACGCTACTACCGCTCGGTCAAGCCGTAGGGCGACAACTGGGGGCGCGCTTCAGCTCTTCGGGTCGTGGCGGGGCACGGAGACCGTCACGCTCAGTCCGTACGGCTCCTTGCGCGCGTACGAGAGCGAGCCGCCGCCCGCCGCCAGGAGCGCCTGGGAGATGGAGAGGCCGAGGCCAGAGCCCCGGATGTTCTGGTGCTGGGAGCTGCGCCAGAAGCGGTCGCCGACCCGTTCGAGTTCCTGCTCGGTGAGGCCGGGGCCGCCGTCCGCGACGACGACCGTGACGTCCCGGCCGCCGGAGGCGACCGTGACGCGGACCTCCTCGCCGGCCGGGGTGAACTTGAGGGCGTTGTCGATGATGGCGTCCAGCGCACTGGACAGGGCGATGGGGTCCGCCCAGGCGGTGACGGCGGGCGGTCCCTCGGCCCGGAGCAGTACGCCCTTCTCCTCCGCCACCGGCCGCCAGGACGCGACCCGTTCCGCGGTGAGCGCCCCGATGTCGGTGAGCCGGAGGTCGCTCTCGGCGTGCTCGGCGAGCGCGAGGTCGAGGAGGTCGTCGAGGACCTGGCCGAGGCGCCGGCCCTCGGTGCGCACGGAGGCGATCTCCTCGTTGCCCTCGGGGAGTTCGAGGGCGAGGAGTTCGATGCGCAGGAGCAGGGCGGCCAGCGGGTTGCGCAACTGGTGGGAGGCGTCGGCGACGAAGGCGCGCTGCTGCTCCAGCACGTCCTCGACGTTGTCGGCCATCTCGTTGAACGAGCGGGCCAGCCGCCTGAGTTCCGGGGGCCCGCCGGACGCCGCGACCCGGGAGCGCATCCGGCCGCTGGCGATGTCGTGGGCGGCCGCGTCCAGCGTCTTGACCGGCAGCAGGACCCAGCCGGTGAGGCGGATCGCGGCGCCGACGGCCACCAGCATGGCGACCGCCTCGCCCGCCGCGATCAGCAGCCAGCCCCGGATCGTGTCGCCGCGCATCTGGCCGGTCGGCGAGTCGATGACGACGACGGCGATGACGTCGCCGTCGCGCACGACGGGCGAGGCGACGACCACGCGCCCGTCCTGCCAGGGCCAGACCTGCGGCGGGTCGTGGCTGCGGCGGCCGAGCAGCGCCTCGCTGAACGCGGCACGACCCTCCCCCTCGGCGGGCAGCCGCCAGGAGGCCGGGGCCTTCGCCATGGCGGAGTCGTCGCGGTAGAAGACACCGGCCCGGATGCCGTACACCGAGTTGTACGTTTCCAGCTCGGTCTGGAGGGTACGGCGCCGTTCGTCGTAGCCGGTGGTGCGCTCGGTGATGAACTGGGCGAGCGCGGCGAAGCGTGCCGTGTCGTCGATGCGGTCGATCACGACGCGCTGCTGCTCGGCGGCGGCCACGCTGACGGCCAGCGGGAAGCCGAGGGCGAGCAGGACACTCGCCATCAGGACGATGAGCAGCGGGAGCAGCCGGGTACGCACCGGGGACGTACGCCTCTACGCGGACGGGGAGACGAGGCGGTAGCCGACCCCGCGCACCGTCTCGATCAGTGCGGGCAGCCGCAGCTTGGAACGGAGCGAGGCGACGTGCACCTCCAGCGTGCGCCCCGTTCCCTCCCAGCTGGTGCGCCACACCTCGCTGATGATCTGTTCACGGCGGAAGACCACGCCGGGCCGCTGGGCGAGCAGGGCGAGCAGATCGAACTCCTTGCGGGTGAGCTGCACTTCGCTGCCGTCGACGCTCACCCGGCGGGTCGGCAGCTCGATCTGCACGTGCCCCAGGCGCAGTGCCGCGACGGGCGTCGACACGGTGTCCTCGTTGCTCGCCTTGCGCCGGCTGACCGCATGGATACGGGCCAGCAGTTCGCCGGTGTCGTACGGCTTGGTCACGTAGTCGTCGGCGCCCAGGTTGAGTCCGTGGATGCGCGAGCGCACGTCGGCACGGGCGGTCACCATGATCACCGGTACGGAACTGCGCTTGCGGATCTTGCCGCACACCTCGTAGCCGTCCTGGTCGGGCAGCCCGAGATCGAGCAGCACGACGCCGAAGGGCTCGGTGTCGGTGGGCAGGAGCGCCTGCAGGGCCTCGTCGCCGCTGCGGGCGTGGACCACCTGGAAGCCGTGCCGGGCGAGGATCGCGGACAGGGCGGCGGCGACGTGGTTGTCGTCCTCGACGAGCAGCAGTCTCATGGCCCCCCTCTGGCAGTGGTGTGTCGGCGGTCGGTCCGAACGGTCGCGTACGCCCCCGGTCACTTCCCCGTTCCGGGGTGTTTCACGTAGGGGTGTACCAGGGAATCCACGCCGATCGCGGGTGGACAGTCAAGGGCCTGTCCGATGTAACCGGGTTTCCGTTATGCACCCGGTACGCCCGATGCGGCAGGCGTGACGTCCCGTTCACACGGAGTGTCCGGTTGCCGCCGGATCGTTATGCTCAATTTCCGCTCAGATGTAATGACGCTGGTAGCACTGCGTCACTAGGGTCCTTCCCAACCGAGGAGGACGGAGCAAGAAGCCGATGAGCGGAGTTTCAGTGACCAAGGGCGCCGAGGACGCTGCACCCGCGCCCGGTGGCGATCTGGTGGTGCTGAGCAACGTCAACAAGCACTTCGGCGCGCTGCATGTGCTCCAGGACATCGACCTGACGATCGCCCGCGGCGAGGTCGTGGTCGTCATCGGGCCGTCCGGGTCCGGGAAGTCCACGCTGTGCCGCACGATCAACCGCCTGGAGACGATCGACTCGGGTGCGATCACGATCGACGGGAAGCCGCTGCCCGCTGAGGGCAAGGAGCTGGCCCGGCTGCGTGCCGATGTCGGCATGGTCTTCCAGTCGTTCAACCTGTTCGCCCACAAGACGGTCCTCGAGAACGTGATGCTCGGGCAGCTGAAGGTCCGCAAGACGGACAAGAAGGCGGCCGAGGACAAGGCGCGTTCGCTGCTCGACCGGGTGGGCGTCGGGACCCAGGCCGACAAGTACCCCTCCCAGCTCTCCGGCGGCCAGCAGCAGCGTGTGGCGATCGCCCGCGCCCTGGCGATGGACCCGAAGGTCATGCTCTTCGACGAGCCGACCTCGGCCCTCGACCCGGAGATGATCAACGAGGTGCTGGAGGTCATGCAGCAGCTCGCCCGCGAGGGCATGACGATGGTCGTCGTCACCCACGAGATGGGCTTCGCGCGCTCCGCGGCGAACCGGGTCGTCTTCATGGCGGACGGAAAGATCGTCGAAGAGGCCACGCCCGACCAGTTCTTCAGCAACCCGCGCAGTGACCGGGCCAAGGACTTCCTGTCGAAGATCCTTCACCACTGACGGAGCCCGCGGCACCGGCTCCCGTATCCGCTGATCACTCACTTCGCGCCAACTCTAGGGAATTTCACCATGCAGCTTCGTAAGGTCACCGCCGCCTCGGCCGCCGTGCTCGCCCTCGCCCTGACCGCCACCGCCTGTGGGTCCGACGACAAGGACGACTCGGCTTCGGGCGGCGGCAAGAAGATCACCATCGGGATCAAGATCGACCAGCCGGGTATCGGCCTGAAGACGCCGAACGGCAAGTACACCGGCTTCGACGTCGACGTCGCCACGTACGTCGCCAAGGAACTCGGCTACGACGCCAAGAACATCGAGTTCAAGGAGACGAAGAGCGCCGACCGCGAGACGGCGATCTCCCGTGGTGACGTGAAGTTCATCGTCGCCTCCTACTCGATCAACGACGAGCGCCTGCAGAAGGTCGACTTCGCAGGCCCGTACCTCCTCGCCCACCAGGACATCCTGGTCCGCGCGGACGACAACTCGATCACGAAGCCCGAGGACCTGAACAACAAGAAGCTCTGCTCGGTCACCGGCTCGACCTCGGCGCAGAACGTCAAGGACAAGCTGGCCCCGAAGGCGCAGCTGCAGGAGTACGGCGGCTACTCCGAGTGCCTGACCGGCCTGGAGAACAAGGCCGTCGACGCTCTGACCACGGATGACAGCATCCTGGCCGGCTACGCCTCGCAGGACGCCAACAAGGGCAAGTTCAAGCTGGCCGGCTTCAAGATGACCAACGAGAACTACGGCATCGGCCTCAAGAAGGGCGACGCCGACCTCAAGAAGAAGATCAACGACGCGCTGACCAAGATGGTCTCGGACGGCTCGTGGCAGAAGGCCGTGGACGCGAACTTCGGTCCGGCCGGCTACAAGAACGAGAAGGCCCCGAAGATCGGCAACGTCGTCAAGTGAAGCAGGGCTGACCGGGCGCGCCGCCGCTGAACGGCGGCGCGCCGTGCCCTCCTACACGCGGAAGCGCGGGAGATCGTGTTCGACTTTCTTGATGGTTACGACCTGCTGGGGGCCTTCTGGGTCACGGTGAAGCTCACCGTGTTCTCCGCCCTCGGCTCCCTCATATGGGGAACGCTGCTGGCCGGCATGAAGGTCAGCCCGGTCCCCCTGATGCGCGGTTTCGCGACCGTCTACGTGAATGTGGTCCGGAACATTCCGCTGACCGTGATCATCGTCTTCGCCTCGCTGGGCCTCTTCCAGACCCTTCAGATCACACTCGGGGGCGGCGGCGACTTCAAGGTCATCAACTTCCGGCTCGCGGTGCTCGCCTTCACCGCCTACACGGCGTCGTTCGTGTGCGAGGCCCTCCGTTCAGGCATCAACACGGTGCCTGTCGGCCAGGCGGAGGCGGCACGGGCACTCGGGCTCAGCTTCACCCAGGTACTGCGGCTGATCGTGCTCCCGCAGGCGTTCCGGTCGGTGGTCAACCCGCTGTCCAACGTGCTCATCGCGCTGACGAAGAACACCACCGTCGCTGCGGCGATCGGGGTCGCGGAAGCCTCGTACCTGATGAAGGAAATGATCGAGAACGAGGCCCAGCTGCTGCTGATCTCGGGTGTGTTCATCCTCGGCTTCATCGTCCTGACCCTCCCGACCGGCCTCATCCTCGGCTGGGTCGCCAAGAAGGTGGCGGTGAAGCGATGAGTTCCGTCCTCTACGACGCGCAGGGGCCCCGCGCCAAGCGGCGCAACATCCTGTACACCGTCCTCTTCGTGCTGGCCGCCGCGGCGGTGCTGTGGTGGGTGTACGACGGCCTCGCCGACAAGCACCAACTCGACTGGGTCAAGTGGAAGCCGTTCTTCACCGGCACTCAGGCCTGGGAGACGTTCATCTGGCCGGGCTTCCAGAACACGATCAAGGCGGCGTTCTTCGCCCTGATCATCGCTCTGCCGCTGGGCGCACTGTTCGGCATCGGACGGCTCTCGGACCACCGCTGGGTGCGCGGGCCGGGCGGCGTGGTCGTGGAGTTCTTCCGCGCCATTCCCGTGCTGCTCCTGATGATCATCGCCAACGCGATGTACTCCGAGTACACCGACCTCGAACCGGACACGCGTCTGCTCTACGCCGTCGTCACGGGCCTGGTGCTCTACAACGCCTCGGTGCTCGCCGAGATCGTGCGCGCCGGCATCCTGACGCTCCCCCGCGGGCAGACGGACGCGGCCAAGGCGATCGGCATGCGCAAGGGCCAGACGATGGTCTTCGTGCTGCTGCCACAGGCGGTCACCGCGATGCTGCCGGCCATCGTCAGCCAGCTCGTGGTCATCGTGAAGGACACCGCCCTCGGTGGCGCGGTGCTCAGCTACCCGGAGCTGCTGGCCTCGGTCCGGCCGATGTCCGCGAACTACGGGTCGAACACGATCGCCTGCTTCACGGTCGTCGCGCTGGTCTACCTCGCGCTGAACTTCGCCCTGACGTCCTTCGCGAGCTGGCTGGAGCGGTGGCTCCGGCGCGGGAAGAAGAGCACGGGCGCGGTCGTGGGCACCGGCCCGGGGGGCGAGCCGGCGACGATCGGTGCGCCGTCGCTCAAGCTGGACGACGGAAGCGCCGCCTGACGGCTCGTCGTACGACGCCCGCGAGGGGCGGTGGCACACCTGCCACCGCCCCTCGCCGCGTTCCGGCGTCGCTTGACGCAAGCACCGGCAGTAGGTTGCATACGTTCTGTGATCGCGCACCGAGTCCCCGACGCCGCAGCACTCCCTTCGACGCCCGCGCACCTTCCGTTCCGTTTCACCGGCCTCTCGACGGGGGACGCGTCGTGGACCCGGTGATCGTCGTCGGTGCCGGGCCGGTCGGCCTGGCACTGTCGCTCGCCCTCGCCGCTCAGGGCGTCCCATCCGTCCTGCTCGACGAGGACCCCGCCAAGGACGAGACACGCCCCGCCCGCACGGCCGTCCTGCGCGAGGACACCGCGGCCTTCCTGGAGCGGCTGGGCTGCAAGGCGCTGCAGGACGAGGGGCTGCGCTGGACCGGCTGGCGGTCCGTGCGACGCAGGCAACTGGTGCGCGAGCTGCCACTGGGCGAGGAGCCGTCCCCGGGCAGCGGTATGCCGGCCGCCCCCGTGCACGTACCGCAGCACGCTCTGGTGCGGAGCCTGCGGGACGCGGTGGCCGCCCAGGAGCTGGTGCAGACGGCCGGGCCCAGCCGCATCGACACACTGGAGCAGGACCCGGCAGGCGTCACCGTGCACACCAGGGAGCCCGGTTCGACCTGGTGGCGCGGGAGTTACCTGGTCGGCTGCGACGGCGCCCGGTCCACCGTGCGCAAGCTCCTCGACATCAGGTTTCCCGGGCGTACGGCGGTGGAACGGCACGCCGTGGCCGCACTGCGCACCGAACTGCCCTGGCCCGGCGAGGCAGTACTGCACCGCTCGCCGCCGTGGCGCACCGGAGGCGCCGAGGTCACCGCGCGCCCGCTGCCCGGCGATGTGTGGCGGCTGGACTGGCTGCTGCCCGCGCGCGGGGAACTGGTCACGCCGGACGCGCTGGTCACGCGGGTCCGGGACACCCTGGCCGGCTGGTGCGGCGAGACTCCCCCGTACGAGCTGCTGGACACCGGGGTCTACACGCTCCACCACCGACTGGCACGCCGTTGGCGGGTGAAGCGGTCCTTCCTGGCCGGGGACGCCGCCCATCTGCTGGGCGCCCTGGGCACCCAGGGGCTCGACGAGGGGCTGCGGGACGCCGAGAACCTGGCGTGGAAGCTGGCCCTGGCCTGGCACCACGGGGCGTCCGGCGCGCTTCTCGACAGCTACCAGGCCGAGCGCCGGGCCGCCGTCGCCTCGCGGCTGCGCGCGGCCGACCAGTCGCTGCCGATACTGCGGGGCGGCGGAGGTCTGCGGACGCTCGTACCGGGGAGCGCACGGGGGCACGACTCGCTGCTCATGGACGGGCATCTGGGCTGCGGCCCCCTCGGTGCGCCCCCTTCCTACGCGCTGTCCCCCCTTGCGCCCCCGCGCGCCGAGGCGCACACCTCGGTGGGTACGCCCCCCGGTGCGCCGGTGGCCGATGTACGGGTCACGGCACCCGACGGCACCACGGCGCGGCTGCGGGAGCGGCTGGGCCAGGGGCAGTTGCTGGTGGTGCTCGTCGCGCCGGGAACCGGAGTATGGGACCGGCGCCACTGGATGCGCGCCGGAGTGATGCCCCGTCTGGCGGAGGCCGTGACGGCACTGCCGGTGAAGGCGGAACTGCTGGTGGCCGAGAACTATCCGGGAGCCTCCGCGCACACGGTTCTGCTGGTCAGGCCGGACGGGCATCTCGTCGAGGCGTTCGGCGGGGTGCGTCCGGCGGAGCTGTTCGCGGCGGCGGAGGCGGCGCGCGGCGGCGCGCCCCGGGCATCCGAGCGCGCCGACCGGACCGCAGACGTCAATTGACCCTCGCTGGCGCGCATGGTCTACTCCGGGTCATGACCGACACCGATGTGCGCCTGTGGCGGAGGGTCCATATGGACCTGCTCCGCTATGCGGGCTGCGTGTGTCGTCCGTCCTGCTGAATCGCCTTCTCCTGCCCTCGCCGTGCGCTGTGCCGTACGTCGGGGCGTCCGCGCGAACTCTCAGGACGGTCTCCGTGTCTGCCTCTTCGTTCCCCGTTGTTCCCGTGCCCATGCGCACCTCCGCCCCGGCTCCGACCGCCGCGGAACTGCTCGAATTCGTCCGTCGGACCGCCGAGGACACCGCACTCATCGCCTCCCTTCCCCTCGACCCCGAGGGCCGGACCTGGATCCGGCTCGACGGGCCCGGCGGCAGCGAGGCCTGGCTGATCGGCTGGCCGCCGGGCACCGGCACCGGCTGGCACGACCACGCCGACTCGGTCGGCGCCTTCCTCACCGCGGCCGGCACGCTGAGGGAGCACTCCCTGGCCGCCCGGCTGCCCACCGACGGCTGGAAGTCCCTGGAGCTGGCCGAGGACATCGACCGGACCCGGGAACTGACGCCTGGCAGGGGCAGGGCCTTCGGCCGTCACCACGTCCACGAGGTGCTGAACGAGTCCGCCACGGAGCACGCCGTCTCCGTGCACGCGTACTACCCGCCGCTGCCGCGCATCCGGCGCTACAGCCGCACCGGTGCGGTCCTCCGCCTGGAGCAGACCGAGGGACCGGAGGACTGGCAGTGAGCCACGGACCGCACGAAGGCGACGACACCCCGCCCGGGATCGACGAGCTGCTGGAGCGGGTCAGATCCGGCTACGAACGGCTCGGCCCGCAGGAGGCGTGGGCCGCGGCCACCGAGGGCGCCCTGCTCGTGGACATCCGGTACGCGGAGCTGCGCGAGCGGGACGGTCTGATCCCGGGGGCGCTGGTCGTCGAGCGCAACGAGCTGGAGTGGCGGCTGGATCCGCGGGGAAGCCACCGTGTCCCGGAGGCTGTGGACCACGGGATCCGGGTGGTGGTGATCTGCAACGAGGGGTACGCGTCCAGCCTGGCCGCCGAATCCCTGCACCGGCTCGGGCTCCACCGGGCGACGGACCTGGACGGTGGCTTCCAGGCCTGGCGTGCGGCGGGTCTCCCGGTCGAAGCGTGAGGTGAGGGGGCGGCCTCCGCCGTCCCCTCACCCGTCTTCCCGTCACCGCCCGGCGGCCACCTCCACCGGCCGGGTCCGCAGCGCGAACCGGCCGGGCAGCGCCGTCGCGGTCAGGGCGAGCAGGGCGGCGACGCCCACCACGGTCCCGTACACGAGCGGCAGGACGCCGGGCGCGGCGGTGCCCGTCATCCCGATGCTGAAGGCGGTCAGCACGGCGAGCGCGATGCCGGTGCCGAGAGCGGTGGCGATGACCAGGACCGACAGGGTCTCGGTCCGGAGCATCCGCAGCACCTGGCGGCGGGTGGCGCCGGCGAGCCGCAGGAGGGCGAACTCGCGGAACCGCTCGGAGACGGACATGGCCAGCGTGTTGACGACGGCGATGGCGGTGAAGGCGAGGACGAGCCCCATGGCGAGCAGGTTGACCTCGGCGTTCTCCTGCTGCCGGTCCGCCTGGAGCCGGTCGGCGACGGCAGGGGCGACGACCGTGACGCCGGGGAACTTCTCGACCGAGGCGGACAGTTGGCCCTCGGATGCCTTGCCGGCCACCAGGACCGTCGTGGCCAGCGGGTTGTCCATGTGCCGTGCGACCAGGTCGTGCGGCAGGGTCAGGTCACCGAAGCCGAGGCCCCGGCGGTAGACAGCGGCGACGGTGAGGGTGGCGGGGGTGCCGTCGCCGAGGTGCAGCTTCAGTTCGCCGCCGGGACGCAGTCCGAGGCGGTCGGCGGCCAGCTCGCTGATCGCGGCGGACCGCCCGTTCGCGGCGAACGCGGCGAGGGAACCGCTCGTCACGTCCGGGTCCCAGGTGCGGGTGAGGCCCGCCCCGGTGACGCCCTGCGCGGCGTACTTCTCCAGCCCGACCCGCACGGAGGTACGGACCACCTCCGTCGCCGCGGTGACGCCGGGGGTCGCACGGACCGCCTCGGTGGCGGCCGAGGGGACACCCGGGCCCCGCGCGCCGAGCACCCAGGTGGCGCGGGTGCCCTCCCTGGCCTGGGCGCGCGCGGCATCGCCGACGGTCGGCTGGAGGAAGAGAACCGTGCAGGTCATGCCGATGAGCAGGGTGAGCGGGGTGACGACGGAGGCCATCCGGGTGGAGTTCCCGCGGAGGTTCGCGGTGGCCAGGGTGCTCATCGGGCCGGTCCGCCGGAGCACGCCCGCCATCAGGAAGGCGGCGGCCCGGACGAGGAAGGGGCCCAGCAGCGAGACCGCCGTGGCCAGCACCACCACCGCCAGGAAGGTGACGGGCGTCGAGGCGGCCTCGGTGTGCAGCATGCTCAGGACACCGACCAGCGCACCACCGCCGGCGAGCAGGAGCAGCCCCACGAGGGTGCGGCCCAGTGCCGGACGGTGGCGCTCGGCCGCGGACTCGGCCATCGCCTCGGCCGGACGCAGCCCGGCGATCCGGCGGCCGGAGATCCGGGCGGCGGCCCAGGCACCGAGCAGAGTGAGGGCAAGAGCGGCGACGGCGGGAAAGACCCCGACGGTCCGCTCCAGGGTCGGCGGGACCACGCCCATGGCGACGAACCGGCCGTGCAGCCACGCGGCGAGCGGCAGTCCGGCGAGCGCGCCCAGGATCCCGGCGAAGGCCCCGACGACCAGGGCCTCGCGGCCGAGCAGCCGGCGGATCTGCCGCGAGGTGGCGGCGATGGTACGGAGCAGGGCCAGCTCGCGGTGGCGCTGCTGGATGGAGAGCGCGAACGTCCCGACGACGACGAGCACGGCGACCAGCAGTGAGGTGCCGCCCATGGCCCCGCCCATCGAGACCAACTTGACCCGGGCGCCCGCGGCGTCGAGGAACTCGACCGGTCCGCGTCCGTCGCCCGTGGCCACCTGGGCGGTGGTGCCGTCGAGCGCGGCCTCGACCCGCTGCTTCAGCGTGCCGGGATCCGTGCCGGGCCGGGGCATGACGCCGAGCGCGGTGACCTGGCCCGCACGGTCCGCCAGGCGCTCGGCCTCCGCGGCGGAGAAGAACAGTGCACTCTGCTGCCGGAGTTCGCCCCGTCCCCCGGGCGTCGCGATGCCGCTGACACGGTACGTGCGCGGGGCGCGGGTCGACTGCACGGTGATCCGGTCGCCCGTCGCCAGGTCCGCCCGCACGGCGAGGGCCCCGTCGATCACCACCTCGTCGGCGGAGGCGGGGGCACGGCCCGCGGTCAGGGCGAAGGGGGTCAGCGGGGCGGACGACCAGGCGTGCCCGTAGGAGGGGAGGCCGTCGTCGCCCGGGAGGCCGAGCGGCTGGGCGAGGAAGGTCAGTTCCGGGACGACCGCGCGGACGCCGGGAAGGGTGCGGAGCCGGTCGGTGGTGGCTGCGGGCAGCCAGGCCCGCTCGGCAACGGGCTTCGCCTTGTGCTTGGTCTTCGTCTTGCCGTTGCCCTTGTGCTTGACGGTCGTGCGGTGGACGTTCTGGTCGGCCGAGACGATCAGCGGGGTGGCCGCGTACCGCTCGGTGGTGATCCGTCCGCGCAGACCGGTCTCCAGCAGGGTGCCGCAGGCCGTGACGAGAGCGGCGGCGCACATGAGGGCGAGGAACGCCCCGAGGAATCCCGCCTTGCGGTGCCGGATCGTCCGCAGGGCATAGCGCAGCATCATGAGGCGTCCGTCTCTGGTCGGTCGGTACGGAAGGAGGAGGCGGGGGATCCGGGGGCGCCCGCGCGCGGGGCCGGGAAGGCGAGCAGGCGGGTGTGGACCGTCCGGGCGCCCGGTGCGGTCTCGGCCCCGGGGCGCCGGTAGCGGTTCATGAGGGCGATGTACTCCTCGAAGAACGCGCGGAGTTCGGGGAGCGTGAGGCTCAGGGCACCGCGCGAGTACGCGAAGGCGTCGGCCCACTCGTCGGAGGTGTCGGCCTCCGCCGCGTCGGCGCTCTCGCGCTGGAGGCGTTCGAAGAGGGCGAGGTCGGCGGCGTACGCGTGCCGGTTCAGCTCGTCCATGACGAGGCGCAGTTCGGGCGTGCGGCGGGACGGCGGCGGGAAGCGGCGGTCTCCGGGAACAGCACGCCACCACCTGGCCCGGCGCCCGGCCGGCTCCTGGGGCGCGGTGTCGGCCACGAAGCCGTAGCGGGCGAGTTCGCGCAGGTGGTAACTGGTCGCGCCGGTGTTCAGTCCCAGGGCGCGGGCGAGGATCGCGGAGGTCGCCGGGCCGTGCAGGGTGAGGTGCTGAAGGATCTGCTGGCGTCGGGGCTGGGCGAGCGCCTTGAGCGCGGCCAGCTCCGAGATCTCGGTTCCACCGGGCTTCTCTGGCATGCCTCACACACTGCTCTGTGCACAGATGTCTGTGCACTGGAGCATTCCGGCGTCTCCGTACGGGGGTTGTCCCCCGTACGGGGGTTGTCCCCCGTACGGCCCCGTGTCCCGTCGGCGGCGGGGCGCGGGCCGATCGAGGGTCCGTCCCCTGTCCCGTCGGCGGCGGGCGCCCGCTCGACCTGAATGCGCCGCGACACACCCGTATGGCACCGCTCCGGTGGAGCGATCCGGTCACCGGACGGACATTCGCCTCATGGCGAGCGGGGCCGCTCATGGCGCATCCGGCCCGTCCGCCGGCACGCCGAAGCGCCGTCAGGGCGCCGGACCGCCGCTACGACGGGGAGCACCCACCGATGCCGACGACCGCCCTCACCCCCGAGGAACTCGACGCCCAGGCCGTACGCCTCCACGACACGGACGCCTGGCAGCAGTTCGTCACCGGCTGGGATCTGACCGCCCCGGCCGCCGCCCCCGAGCCGTCGCCCCGCAGACGGCGCCCCCCGGCGACTGGCGCGCGCTGCTCTCCGTGCCGGTGGACCAGCTGATCGCCGACACGGTCCGCGCGCTGCCCCCCGCCGCACCGCGTACGCGTCCGCTCCCCGGGCGCATCGGTGCGATGCTGCCCGACCGGCTCCACACCTGGCGGCGCATCGGGCAGCCCGAGGTGCGGCCGTCCGTCCACCTCGCCCATGCCCGGCAGATCCTCACGGAGTGGGGCTGGCAGAACACCCCGTACCGGCTGCGCGATGTGCGGGGCGCACGCTGCGTCTGCGGTGCCATGCTCACCGCGCACCGCCTGGGCTACGGCTCGGCGGACACGGTCGACCGGGCCGGCGCCTGGCTCATCGCCGAACTGCGCTCCCAGGGCTGGACCGGGCTGATCGGCCCGTGGAACCGCTACCCGGGGCGCACTGCCGCGGACGCCCTCGCCCTGGTCGATGCCACCATCGCCCGCGCGGCCCGCGCGGGCCAGTAACGGCCGCCGCTTCCACGACGTTCCGGCGCCGTCACAAGGGCTCGTCAGAAGCGCTCGTCCAGCCCTTCCGTGTCCTCCCCCTCTTCCTCCAGCGCCCGGCGCACCACGCGCAGGGCCATCCCCTCGCCGTACCCCTTGCGGGCGAGCATGCCCGCGAGGCGGCGCAGCCGTTTGTCGCGGTCCAGGCCCCGGGTGGGCCGGAGCTTGCGGGCCACGAGCTCCCGCGCGGTCTCCTCCTCCTGCTCGGAGTCGAGCTGCCCGACGGCTTCGTCGATGACCGCCGCGTCCACGCCCTTGGTCCGCAGCTCGCGGACCAGCGCGCGGCGGGCGAGCCCGCGGCCGTGGTGCCGGGACTCCACCCAGGCGTCGGCGAACGCCGCGTCGTCGATGAGCCCGACGTCCTCGAAGCGGGACAGCACCTCCTCGGCCGCCTCGTCCGGGATCTCCCGCTTGCGCAGGGCGTCCGCGAGCTGTTTACGGGTGCGCGGTGTGCCGGTGAGCAGGCGCAGGCAGATGTTGCGTGCCCGCTCGACGGGGTCGCGCGGTTCCCCCTTCTCGGCCCTCGACGAGGAGGGGGAACCGCTGTCACTGGACCGGGAGCGGGATCGGCGTCCCGTTCCCTCACCGGGTCCGGAGGCCCCGCCGGGGTCGGCGGCGCTGTCCGGCCATTCCGTACGACGCGTCACGGGCTCAGCTCTTGGCCGCGGCCGCCTTGGCCGGCTTGCTCTTGCCGGCAGCGGCCGTCGCCGGCTTCGCCGCACCCTCGGCCGGAGCCGCCGCGCCCGCCGCGTCCGCACCGGTCTCGGCGGAGGCGTCCTCGGGCTGGACCCCGACGCCCAGCTTCACCAGGATCTTCTTCTCGATCTCGTTGGCGAGGTCGGGATTGTCCTTGAGGAAGTTGCGGGCGTTCTCCTTGCCCTGGCCGAGCTGGTCGCCCTCGTACGTGTACCAGGCGCCGGCCTTGCGGACGAAGCCGTGCTCCACGCCCATGTCGATCAGACCGCCCTCGCGGCTGATGCCCTGGCCGTAGAGGATGTCGAACTCGGCCTGCTTGAAGGGCGGCGCGACCTTGTTCTTCACGACCTTGACGCGGGTGCGGTTGCCGACCGCGTCGGTGCCGTCCTTGAGCGTCTCGATGCGGCGGATGTCGAGGCGCACCGAGGCGTAGAACTTGAGCGCGCGGCCACCGGTGGTGGTCTCCGGCGAGCCGAACATCACACCGATCTTCTCGCGGAGCTGGTTGATGAAGATCGCGGTGGTCTTGGACTGGTTGAGCGCGCTGGTGATCTTCCGGAGCGCCTGGCTCATCAGACGGGCCTGGAGACCCACGTGCGAGTCGCCCATCTCGCCCTCGATCTCCGCGCGCGGCACCAGGGCCGCGACGGAGTCGATGACGATCAGGTCGAGGGCGCCCGAGCGGACCAGCATGTCGACGATCTCGAGGGCCTGCTCACCGTTGTCCGGCTGGGACAGGATGAGGCTGTCGATGTCGACGCCGAGCTTCTTCGCGTACTCGGGGTCGAGGGCGTGCTCCGCGTCGATGAAGGCCACCGAGCCGCCGAGCCGCTGTGCGTTCGCCACCGCGTGCAGCGTCAGCGTCGTCTTACCGGAGGACTCCGGTCCGTACACCTCCACCACACGGCCGCGCGGCAGGCCGCCGACGCCGAGCGCGACGTCGAGCGCGGTGGACCCGGTGGGAATCACCTCGATGGGCTCGTTCGGCCGCTCGCCGAGGCGCATCACCGCGCCCTTGCCGAATTGCCGTTCAATCTGTGCGAGTGCGGCGTCCAGCGCCTTCTCGCGGTCGGTTCCTGCCATGGGTTCCACCCGATTTGCTTGAGTCGATCGCTTCACGTCAAAGACGCTAACCCCTGCCACTGACAATGGGCCTCGACGTCCTCCCGGCCTGTGGACAACTCCACGGTCGGGCCCGGGAAAACCCGGCCGGAATCCCATGAGAATGGATGTTCGATTTTAGTGTCAAGCGCACCACGCCGCCCTGCGGCGGACCGCCCGGCGGCCTGACGAGAGCGGGCGGCGGGCCTCCGGGCGTCCCCTCAGACGCTCGGCCCGGAAGGCCCGTCCGGCCGCTGCGGGCCCTCCGGCTCCCGGCCGTCCGCCTCCCCGTCGTCCTCGCCCGCGAAGGCGGTACGCATCCGTCGCAGACGCGTCCACAGCGGCTCGCCCCGCACGCCGGGGCGGCTGCCGTGGACGCGCGGGTCGTCCGTGACGTCGTACCGCTTCACGTAAGCACCGAGGAACGCCTGGAGCGTGGCCACGGCCGGGATGGCGATCAGCGCGCCGACGGCCCCCATCAGTGCCGTACCCGCGATGACCGAGCCGAACGCCACCGCGGGGTGGATGTCCACCGTCCTCGCGGTCAGCTTCGGCTGGAGCATGTAGTTCTCGAACTGCTGGTACACCACGACGAAGCCGAGGACCCACAGCGCGTACCAGGGGTCGACGGTGAAGGCGATCAGCATCGGCAGGGCGCCCGCGAGATACGTGCCGATCGTGGGGATGAACTGGGAGACGAGTCCGACCCAGACCGCGAGCGCCGGCGCGTACGGCACGCCGAGGGCGGCCAGCAGGATGTAGTGCGCGATGCCGGAGATGAGCGCCATCAGGCCGCGCGAGTAGAGGTAGCCGCCCGTCTTGTCGACCGCGATCTCCCAGGCCCGCAGCACCTCGGCCTGCCGGGCGGGCGGCAGCACGGAGCACAGCCCGCGGCGCAGCCGGGGGCCGTCGGCCGCGAAGTAGAACGAGAACAGGAAGATCGTCAGCAGTCTGAAGAGGCCCCCGAGGACCGTCGCCGAGACGTCGAGCACACCGGTCGCGCTGTTCTGGACGTACTTCTGCAGCCAGTCGGAGTGCAGCAGGCTGTCCTGGACCTCGACGCGGGAGAGTTCCGTGTGGAAAGACTGGTTGACCCAGTTGATCACCGAGTCGAGGTAGTTCGGGAAGTCCTCCACCATGTCGACGATCTGGCCCGCGAGCATCGAGCCGAGCAGGAAGACGAAACCGGCCCCGGCCACCAGCACGAGGAGGAAGACCAGGAAGGTGGCGAGCCCCCGGCGCATGCCGCGGGCCGACATCCGGCTCACGGCGGGCTCGATGGCGAGCGCCAGGAAGAAGGCGATCAGCACATTGATGAGCAGGCCGATGAGCTGGTCGAAGGCCCAGCTGCCGAGCCGGAAGCAGGCGTAGAGCGCGAGGGCGAGGACCATGGCACGCGGCAGCCAGGCGGGCATGCGGGCGGGCCCGGGGCCGGACGGCGGAGCCGGTGGTACGGGCGGCGTGCTGGGCGGCTGGATCTGAGCGGTCTCGTCTGTGGGTGCCACGGAGCAAGTCTCGCCTATGTGGGTGACAACGCGTCGCCCACCCCGGAAGGTGGACGGCCCGCCTCCGGTCCGGGCCGGAGGCGGCCCGACCTCAGCGCTTGTCGGCGGGGATGCCCATTGCCACGCAGACCCCGCGCCAGACGTCCTTGGCTTCCCAGCCCGCCGCCAGCGCCTCGTGGACCGTGCGTCCGCCCAGCTCGGCCATCACATGGTCGCGTGCGAAGGAATCCGCGTAGGCCGCGCCGAAGTGGTCCGCCATCCGTTCCCAGAAAATCGTCAACCGCATGCCCTCAGTATCCCGCTCCTGAGAGTGCAGCCCGACGGCTCCGGCCCTGCTCGGGGCACCTGACGCCCTACGGTCGGTCCATGGCTGCAACTGGAACAAGTCCCCTCGACCGTGCCGAGCAGTTCATCTGGCTCACGGCCCGTGTCCTCGAACAACGCCGCTTCGCCCATCAATACCTCGCGGGAGGCGCGGACCCGGTGGAGACGGCTCTCACCGCGTACGCCAACGAGGACGGCGGTTACGGCCACGCGCTCGAACCCGATCTGCGCGGGCCCGTCAGTCAGCCGCTGCACACCGCCCACGCGCTCAGCGTCCTCGATTCGATCGGCCGCTGCGGCGGTCTGCGGGTGGAGCGGATCTGCCGGTACCTGACCGAGGTGTCGACCAAGGAGGGCGCCCTGCCCGCGCTGCTCCCCTCGCAGCGCCGCTATCCTGCGGCCCCCTTCATCCCGATCGTCGACGACCCGCCGGCCGAACTGCTGGCGACCGGGCCGGTCGTCGGGCTGCTGCACCGCAACGCCGTATGGCACGCCTGGCTCTTCCGGGCGACCGACTTCTGCTGGTCGGCCGTGGACGCCCTGGACGTGTCGCATCCGTACGAGATCGAGGCGGCGGTCGCCTTCCTGGACGGGGTACCGGACCGGCCCCGGGCGGAGGCCGCCGCCGAACGGCTGGGACGGCTGGTGCGCGACCAGAGGCTCGCCGTGCTCGATCCGGAGCGCCGCGCGGAGTACCCGGTGGCGGCGGGGTACGCGGCGGGCGAGCAGCACTTCCCGTACGACTACGCCCGTACACCTGGATCGCTCGCCCGGCGGTGGTTCACCGACGCCGAGATGGGGCGCGCGCTCGACCACCTCGCCGCCGCGCAGGAGGAGGACGGCGGCTGGCCGGTCACCTGGCGGCAGTGGGCGCCCGGGACGGCACTGGAGGGGCGGCCGCTGGTGACCCTCAGGGCACTGGAGACCCTGCGGGCCCACGGACGCGTCCTGGACCGATGAGCGGCGCGGTAAGGGGCAGGGGCCCATGGGGTGTGCCCCTTACGCTCACGGGTCCGGGATTCAGCCCAGCGCCCGCACCCCGGCGGTGACGACCACGGCCGCGCCCACGACGACCAGGAAGGGGGCGCGCAGAACGAGGGCGAGCGCTGCCGCCGCAAGACCCGCGCCCCTGGCGTCCAGGACGAGGTGCTGTCCGTCGCCGAAGGTCTGCTGGGCGGTGAGCGCGGCCAGCAGGGCCACCGGCAGCAGGGCGGCGAGGCGCTGCACGAGAGGGCGTTCCAGAGCGCCCGCAGGCACCAGGAGGCCCAGGAGTTTGGCGAGGTAGCAGCCGACGAAGGTCAGGGCGATGGCGATCCAGACGTTCATCGGCCGTCCTCCGCCGGGGTCGCGCCCGCGTCCTTCGCCCCGGTCCCGCCCGTGTCGCCGCCCTTGGCCCGGCCCATCAGGAACAGGACGACGGGAGCGGCGAGCGCGGACAGCAGGACGGGCACCCCGGCCGGCAGCACCGGCAGGAGGCCGAGGGCGAGCAGGACGGCGAGCGCGGCGGTCACGCGCTCCGTCGTGGACTTCAGCATCGGGGCGAGCAGGGCGAGGAAGACCGCCGGGCTGGCCGCGTCGAGCCCCCAGGCGTCGGTGTCGCCGAGCGCCTCGGCCCCCAGAGCCCCCACCAGGGTGGTCAGGTTCCACAGGACGTAGAGGGTGAGCCCGGTGACGGTGAAGCCGATGCGCGCGGCCCGCCGGGTGGGCTGGGGCAGCGTCACGGCGGTCGTCTCGTCGATGACCCACTGGGCGGCGAGCGGGCGCAGGGCGCGCGGCAGGGCGAGGAGCTGGGACAGCCGCAGGCCGTAGAAGGCGTTGCGTACGCCGAGGAAGAAGGCCCCGGCGGCCGCGGTGTACGGGTTGCCGCCGGCCGCGAGCGCGCCGACCAGGGCGAACTGCGAGGCGCCGGTGAAGACGAGCAGGCTCAGCGCGCAGGTCTGGAGCAGGCTCAGGCCGGAACCGGCCGAGGTGACGCCGAAGGCGAAGCCGGAGAGGCCGACGGCTATGCCGACGCCGAGGGCGTCGCGTACGACGGCGGCGTCCGGTTTGGCCCCGGCGGCGAGTGTGCTGCCGCCGGCCGGTTCGGCGGTGGTGCGAAGGGGAGCTGTCTGTTCTGCCACGTTCCGCAACGCTACCGGGACCGCTCCGGACCGGTCTTGTACGTTCTTGCACGTTCACGCTGGTAGGCGCCGGGTGGTACGCCCACGATCCGGGTGAAGTGACGGTTGAGATGCGGCTGGTCGGTGAAGCCGACTTCCGCCGCCGCGACCGCGGGGGCCGTGCCCGCGTCGAGCATCCGGCGCGCCTGCCGGACCCGGGCGTCGGTGAGCCAGGTGTGCGGAGGCATGCCGTACTGCTTCTTGAACGCGCGCAGCAGGGCGAAGGGGCTGGTGCCCAGTTCGCCGGCCAGCGCCTCCAGGGTGGGCGGGTCGGCCATCCGGGACTCCAGCAGGGCCCGTGCGCGTGTCGCGTCACGGGTTCCTCCGGCGCGGGGCGCGCGGGCGGGGACGGCGCTGCCGTGCCGGATGAGCAGGCGGGTGACGACGATCCGCAGCACGCTGTCGGCGGCCAGGGCGTTGCCCTCCTCGGCCGCCCGGTGGACCTCGCCGATCAGCCGGGCCGCGTACGGATCGGCCACCCCGGTCTCGGTGAAGCCGACGGTGCCGCGCAGGTCCGTCGTATCGGCGGCGATGTCGTTGACCACCTGCGCGGACGGGTAGAGCGTGTCGTACACCCAGCCCTCGGGGACGCCGGCGCGGGCGGTGTGCGGGACCTCCGGGTTGATCATGACGACGGTGCCGGGGCCCGCGTGCAGGGTGCCGCCGGGTGTTCCGATGGACTCGACGCCCTGGCTGACCGAGGCGAGGACATAGCCCTCGTGGCTGTGGCGCGGGAAGGTGTGCCGGATGTAGCGGGCCCTCAGCAGATCGAGGTCGGGCAGCTCCGCGTAACTCCAGTGCCGCGCCCACTCCGCCGGTTGCTGTGCCCCTGCCATAGTGGGATTGTCCCAGCTCGCGGGCGCCCCGGCCGTCGGCGGGGCGGCACGGGAGGCGGTTGTCGCGGCCGTTGTCAGTGGCGGGGTGCACGATGGGGAGCATGACCGGCTCCGCACTCGATTCCTTCTCCCCCGCGACCCGCAGCTGGTTCACGGGAGCGTTCAGCGCGCCGACCGCCGCGCAGGAGGGTGCCTGGCGGGCGATCGGCGAGGGGTCGGACGTGCTGGTCGTCGCACCGACCGGTTCCGGCAAGACGCTGGCCGCCTTCCTCGCCGCGCTGGACCGGCTGGCGGCCGTCCCACCGCCCGCCGAGGCGAAGAAGCGCTGCCGAGTGCTGTACGTGTCCCCGCTCAAGGCGCTCGCGGTCGACGTGGAGCGCAATCTGCGCTCGCCGCTGACCGGCATCCGCCAGGAGTCCGTGCGCCAGGGCCTGCCCGAGCCCGAGGTCCGGGTGGGCATCAGATCGGGTGACACCCCCGCGGCCGAGCGCCGCTCGATGGCGACCCGGCCGCCGGACATCCTGATCACGACGCCCGAGTCGCTCTTCCTGATGCTGACCTCCTCGGCCCGGGAGGCCCTGTCCGGCATCGAGACGGTGATCCTGGACGAGGTGCACGCGGTGGCGGGCACGAAGCGCGGCGCCCATCTCGCCGTGTCGCTGGAGCGCCTGGACGAGCTGCTGCCCCGGCCGGCCCGGCGCATCGGCCTCTCGGCGACGGTCCGGCCGGTCGACGAGGTCGCGCGCTTCCTCTCCCCCAGGCGCAAGGTGGAGATCGTCCAGCCGCCGTCCACCAAACAGTTCGATCTGTCGGTGGTCGTGCCGGTCGAGGACCTGGGCGAGCTGGGCGGCTCCCCCGCCACCGACGACACCTCCGGGCAGGCCGAGAAGCCGTCGATCTGGCCCCATGTGGAGGAGCGGATCGCCGATCTCGTCCAGGACCACCGCTCCACCATCGTCTTCGCCAACTCCCGCCGCCTCGCCGAGCGCCTGTGCAACCGGCTCAACGAGATCGCGTACGAGCGAGCCACCGGCGAGACCATGCCGGAGGCCCACTCCCCCGCCGAGATCATGGCGGAGTCCGGCGCGGCCAAGGGCGCTCCCGCCCTGCTCGCACGGGCCCACCACGGCTCGGTCTCCAAGGAGCAGCGTGCCCAGGTCGAGGAGGACCTCAAGGCGGGCCGGCTGCCCGCGGTGGTCGCCACCTCCAGCCTGGAGCTGGGCATCGACATGGGAGCGGTCGACCTGGTGATCCAGGTCGAGTCGCCGCCCTCGGTCGCCTCCGGGCTGCAACGGGTCGGCCGGGCCGGCCACCAGGTGGGCGCGGTCTCCACCGGCGTCGTCTTCCCGAAGTACCGCGGCGACCTGGTGCAGGCCGCCGTGGTCACCGAGCGGATGCGCACGGGCTCCATCGAGGCGCTGCGCGTTCCGTCCAATCCGCTGGACGTGCTGGCCCAGCAGCTGGTCGCCATGGTGGCGCTGGACAGCTGGCAGGTGGACGACCTGCTGGCGGTGGTCCGCCGGGCCGCCCCCTTCGCCTCGCTCCCCGAGTCGGCGTTCACGGCGGTCCTCGACATGCTCGCCGGCCGCTATCCGTCCGACGCCTTCGCCGAGCTGCGGCCCCGCGTGGTCTGGGACCGCGTCGCCGGTACGGTCACGGGCCGCCCCGGCGCCCAGCGCCTCGCCGTCACCTCCGGCGGGACGATCCCCGACCGCGGCCTGTTCGGGGTCTTCCTGGCCGGCGCCGACCCCAAGAAGGGCGGCGGCCGGGTCGGTGAGCTGGACGAGGAGATGGTGTACGAGTCCCGGGTCGGCGACGTCTTCACCCTCGGGACCACCTCCTGGCGCATCGAGGACATCACCCGCGACCGGGTCCTCGTCTCCCCCGCGCCCGGGGTGCCCGGAAGGCTGCCGTTCTGGAAGGGCGACCAGCTGGGCCGCCCGCTGGAGCTGGGCCGCGCCCTGGGGGCCTTCCTGCGCGAGCTCGGCGGGCTCTCCCACGAGGACGCCCGCGACCGCCTCCTCTCCGCGGGCCTGGACACCTGGGCCGTGGACAACGTCTTGGCGTATCTCGACGAGCAGCGCCGCGCCTGCGGTCATGTGCCGGACGACCGGACCATCCTGGTCGAGCGCTTCCGGGACGAGCTGGGCGACTGGCGCGTCGTCGTGCACTCCCCGTTCGGCGCGCAGGTGCACGCGCCGTGGGCCCTGGCGCTCAGCGCCAGACTGGCCGAGCGGTACGGGATGGACGCGCAGGTCATGCATGCCGACGACGGCATCGTGCTGAGGCTGCCCGACGCCGACATGATGGGCCTGGACCTCCTCGACTTCGACCCGGCACAGGACCCCGCCCCGGACACCTCCGCACCGCTCGCCCCGGCCAACGCCGCCTTCGACAGCGACCAGCCCCCGGTCGGCGCCGCCGATGTGGCCTTCGACAAGGGCGAGATCGAGCAGATCGTCACCGACCAGGTCGGCGGCTCCGCCCTGTTCGCCTCGCGCTTCCGCGAGTGCGCGGCGCGGGCGCTGCTGCTCCCCCGCCGCAGCCCCGGCAAACGCACCCCGCTCTGGCAGCAGCGCCAGCGCGCCGCGCAGCTCCTCCAGGTCGCCTCCGAGTTCGGCTCCTTCCCCATCGTTCTCGAAGCGGTCCGCGAGTGCCTCCAGGACGTGTTCGACGTCCCTGGGCTCACCGAGGTCATGGGCGACCTGGAGGCCCGCCGCATCCGCCTCGTCGAGGTCACCACACCGGAGCCCTCCCCCTTCGCCCGCTCCCTCCTGTTCGGGTACGTCGCCCAGTTCCTGTACGAGGGCGACTCGCCGCTCGCCGAACGGCGGGCCGCCGCGCTCTCCCTGGACTCCCGGCTGCTGGCCGAGTTGCTGGGCAGGGCGGAGCTGCGCGAGCTGCTCGACGCCGACGTCCTGACCGAGCTGGAGCGCGAACTCCAGTGGGTGGCGGACGACCGCCGGATCAAGGACGTCGAGGGCGTCGCGGACCTGCTGCGGGTCCTCGGCCCGCTCACCGACGAGGAGCTGGCCGAGCGCGGTGCCGAGCCCGCCTGGGCGCCGGAGCTGGAGTCCGCCCGCCGGGCCATCCGGGTCCGGATCGCCGGGGCGGCGCACTGGGCGGCGATCGAGGACGCGGGCCGGCTGCGCGACGCGCTGGGCACAGCGCTCCCGGTCGGCGTCCCCGAAGCGTTCACCGAACCGGTGAAGGACCCCCTGGGCGACCTCCTCGCCCGCTACGCCCGTACGCACGGCCCGTTCACCTCCACCACGGCCGCCGCCCGGTTCGGACTCGGCACGGCCGTCACCGACGGAGCCCTGCAACGGCTCGCGGCCTCGGGCCGGATCGTCCAGGGCGAGTTCCACCCCGCGGGCATCGGCCAGGAGTGGTGCGACGCGACGGTCCTTCGGCGGCTGCGGCGCCGTTCACTGGCCGCGCTCCGCCATGAGCTGGAGCCGGTCCCGCCCGCCGCCCTCGCCGGATTCCTGCCGCAGTGGCAGCACCTCGGCGGCAACAACCTGCGCGGGATCGACGGGCTGGCCCGCGCCATCGAGCAGCTGCAGGGCGCCCCCGTCCCGGCCTCCGCGCTGGAGCGGCTCGTCCTGCCCGGCCGCGTCACCCGCTACACGCCCGCGCTCCTCGACGAGCTGACCACCACCGGCGAGGTCGTGTGGGCGGGCGCCGGAGCGCTGCCCGGAAAGGACGGCTGGATCTCCCTCTACCTCGCCGACAGCGCGCCCCTGCTCCTCCCTCCGCCCCGCCCGCTGGAGCTCAGCGCCCTGCACGAGTCCGTGCTGACCGTGCTCGGCGGCGGCTACGGCCTCTTCTTCCGCCAGATCGCCGACCAGGTCCGCGCCACCACCCACCCCGACTGCACCGATCCGCAACTGGCGGACGCCCTGTGGGACCTCGCCTGGTCGGGCCGGCTGACCAACGACACCCTCGCGCCGCTGCGCTCCCTGCTCGGCTCCGGCCGCACAGCGGGATCCACCGCGCACCGCGCCAGGCGCAACGTCCCGCGCGGCCGTTACGGCACCCTCACCGCCGCCGCCCGCCCCGCCTCACGCACCGGGCCGCCCACGGTCTCGGGCCGCTGGTCCCTGCTGCCTCCCATCGAACCCGAGCCCACGCACCGCGCCCACGCCCTGGCCCGCACCCTGCTGGACCGGCACGGGGTGGTCACCCGGGGCGCGGTCCAGGCCGAGGGCGTCGAGGGCGGTTTCTCGGCGGCGTACCGGGTGCTGTCGGCCTTCGAGGACAACGGGCAGGCGCGCCGGGGCTACGTCGTGGAGGGGCTGGGGGCCGCGCAGTTCGCGATGGACGGGGCGGTCGACCGGCTCCGCGCGGTCTCCACCGCCCGGGACCGTACGGAGCCGGGCGCGGACCCCCGCGCCCTCGTGCTGGCGGCGGCCGACCCCGCCAACGCGTACGGCGCCGCCCTCCCGTGGCCGGAGCCCCCGGACGGGGCCGGGCACAAACCGGGCCGCAAGGCGGGCTCGCTCGTCGTCCTGGTCGACGGCGAGCTGACGCTGTACATGGAGCGCGGCGGCAAGACGCTGCTGGCCTGGCCGACCGATCCTGACGACCCGGCGCTCCGGGCGGCGGCCGCAGCGCTGGCCGCGGCCGCCCGCGCCGGGGCCCTCGGCACGGTGACCGTCGAGCGGACCAACGGCGCCTCCTCCCTGACCTCCCCCCTGGGACGCACGCTGGAGGCGGCCGGCTTCCTCGCCACCCCGAGAGGGCTGCGCCTCCGCGCGACGTGACTCACGACGGGTGGCCGTACAGCCCCTGGAAGCACCGGTCCCCCGCCCCGCGACGCATGATGGAGGCATGCCCGAAGGAGACACCGTTCTGCAGACCGCCGGGCGGCTGCACCACGCGCTCGCCGGCGAGGTCCTGACCACGTCCGATCTCCGCGTCCCCCGGTTCGCCACCGCCGACCTCACCGGCCGGGCCGTCCTGGACGTCACGGCGCGCGGCAAGCACCTGCTGACCCGGATCGAGGGCGGTCTCACCCTGCACAGCCACCTACGGATGGACGGGGCCTGGCGGATCTACGCCCCGGGCGAGCGCTGGCGCGGCGGCCCCGGCCACCAGATCCGGGCCGTCCTGGGCAACGCGGCACACACCGCAGTCGGCTACCGCTTGCCGGTGCTCGAACTCCTGCGGACCCGGGACGAGGAGCAGGCGGTCGGCCATCTCGGCCCCGATCTGCTGGGCCCGGACTGGGATGCCGACACGGCGCTGCGCAATCTCCTGAGCGACCCCGCCCGCCCCCTCGGCGAAGCTCTGCTCGACCAGCGCAATCTGGCCGGCATCGGCAACATCTACAAGGCCGAGCTGTGCTTCCTGGCCCGTGCCACTCCGTGGCTTCCCGTCGGTGAGCTGCCCGCTCCGACGGCCGCCCTCCTGGTCGGGACCGCCCGCCAGCTGCTCGACGCCAACCGCGACCGCCCGAACCGCATCACGACCCTGGGCGGCCGTTCCCGTACCGTCGCGCGCGCGGCTTCCCGCGCGCGGAGGCCGAGCGAGGACCTTTGGGTGTACAGCAGGACGGGCCGCCCCTGTCTGCGCTGCGGGACGCCGATCCGCGCGGCCGAGCAGGACGGCCGTCCCGCCTACTGGTGCCCCCGCTGCCAGTCCGGCCCCGCGCCTACCTGACAAGCCGCCGACGCCATATTCGCGCCGTCCTGCGCGCCCACGCCGTACCGCGCCGCAGCAGACTCGTCCCCGCGTCGAAGATGCCCATGGGCCGGGCGGTCGTCGCCACGTGGACGGGCAGGAGGCTCAGCCCCCATCCACCCGCCGCCACCGTTCCCTCCACCACCCCGGCGTGCGCCGGGGCCAGCACCAGTCGCAACACGGCCCACCACCACACGCCGCAGAGAACGAGCGCCGGCACCCATCGCCTTACCATGGCTGCCTCCTCCGGCCGAACCTAGTCGCGCCCGCTCGCCCGGGGCGAGAGCGCACCGGTGCACCACCGGCGCGCGCGGGGCGGTCGCACCACCCGGGCCCGCCCCGGTCGCGCAATCCCGCCGCGCTGCCTCAGGTCTGCGCACCCTCTCAGCGCGGAGCCCCCACCGTGCGGGTGGGGGCTCACCGCGGACACGTCAGTCCTTGTCGTCGGACAGGGAGTCCTTGATGCCGTCCGCCCGGTCACGGGCTCCGCCCATGGCGTCCTTGGCCTTGCCCTTGGCCTGGTCCGTCTTGCCCTCGGCCTCCTTGCGACGGTCGCCGGTCATCTTGCCCATGGCTTCCTTCGCCTTGCCGGTGATCTTGTCCTTCGCGCCTTCGTTCTTCATGCTCGTTCCTCCATCGGAGAGAAGCGGTCGGTACCTCGTACGGCCTCGCGGGTCCGTTCAGGCGTTCTCGGCCTGGAACATCCAGGCGTGCTTTTCGAGCTCGGCGGTCAGCGTGATCAGGATGTCCTGGCTGACCGGGTCCGGGGTCTCGGTCGCCTCGATGCGCTCGCGCATCCGGCCGATCACCACACCGAGGGCGTCGATCAGAGCCTTCACCGCGTCCACGTCCTTGATCCAGCCCTCGGACACGGAGGCGATGGCCGTGCTCTTGGCGACCGTCGCGGCTCGGCCGTCCGGGTTGACGCCGAGGGCGGACGCGCGCTCGGCAACCGTGTCGGAGTGCTGGCGGGCCGTGTCGACGACATCGTCGAGCTGGAGGTGCACGGACCTGAACCGCGGCCCGACCACGTTCCAGTGGACCTGCTTGGCCACCAGAGAAAGGTCGAGGAGATCCACCAGAGCGCCCTGGAGGGCGTCTCCGACGGTCTTGAGGTCGGTCTCGGACAGTGGGCTCTTCACCACAGACATGCACGTCTCCGATCTGGAATCCGTTCCGTTCAGCACCACCCACGATGGCACAAACGAAGCAAAACGGTCATTCGAGGAAGTAGGTGACTACGGACAAGTGCGTTCCGGAGCGTTCCTCGGTCTCTTCTCATCCACGCGCCTGCCCGCCATCGCCCCGCTGACACACCGATCGCCGGGAAATGAGCGGCCCGTCACACGCGAAAGCCCCGGTCCGCCCCCACGAGAGGGGAGGACCGGGGCCTCGGCTTCACACCGAACCGATCGGATCAGGCGGCGACGACGTCCACCGCTTCCGCGGGTGCCTTGATGGTCACCCGCCCCGTCGGTACACCCGCCACCGAAGTAACGGAGACGGAGTTGAGCATGGGGCGCACCGGTACAGGTACCGGATCGCTGGCCGCTGCCGACTCGGCCAGTTCGGCCAGGGACAGCTCATCGCTCACTTCACGCATGAGCTCGGACATCCGTACGTCAAGCGCGTCGCAAATGGCGGAGAGCAGTTCGGAGGATGCCTCCTTCTGCCCCCGCTCCACCTCGGAGAGATAGCCGAGCGAAACTCGGGCGGACGAGGAGACTTCGCGCAGAGTACGGCCTTGGCGCTGGCGCTGCCGACGCAGCACGTCACCCAGCAGGCGACGGAGCAGAATCATCGGTGGCTCCCTCCTCGGACCGCGTAGCCGCATCCTTCACGCCCCACCGTACCGCCTAGCGCTGCGGCCGTGCGGGGAGCGATGTCGTGTTCACTCAGGGCTGCAAACATCAATTCCCCCCGTTCTCTTCCGTATCCTGTGCGCTCGCATTCTCGTGGAGTTCGCCTGAGAGCAGGTCGAGCGCGCTTCGTACGCTCTCCTTACGGATGTCCGCCCGGTCGCCGTTCAACCGCAGCGCAGCGACTTTCCCGGCGCCGTGCGGGCCGCTGACCGCGACGAAGACCGTTCCGACGGGCCGGCCGTCCTGCGGTTCCGGGCCGGCGACGCCGGTGGTCGCCACTCCCCAGTCTGCGCCCAGAGCCCGCCGTACGCCTGTTGCCATCTGACGCGCGACCTCGGCGTCGACCGCCCCGCGCTCCGCCAGGAGGTCCGCGTCGACCCCCAGGACTTCACTCTTGAGGGGGGTCGCATACGCCGTGACCGAGCCCCGGAAGGCCCGTGAGGCACCGGGTACGGACGTCAGTTCGGCGGCGACCAGACCACCGGTCAGCGACTCCGCGACGGCGAGGGTCTGCCCCCGCTCCACGAGCAGCCGCAGCACGCGGCCCGCGGCAGTCACCGCTCGGCCTCCGCCGGCCCCCGGGTCGAGGAGGCCGCCCCCGCGACCGTCCCGGCCACTTCGGAGGCGCCCTCGGCCTGGGCCGCACGTTCCGCCGCCAGCCCCTGGCGCCGCAGCACAACGGCCTGGCGGACGTAGTCGAGGCCGGTGACGACCGTCAGCACGACGGCCACCCCCATCACCCAGAAGCGCAGGGTGGCCAGTGGACCGGTCAGCGCCAGGACGTACATCCCGACGGCCGTCCCCTGCGCCAGCGTCTTCATCTTGCCGCCGCGGCTGGCCGGAATGACCCCGTGCCGGATCACCCAGAAACGCATCAGGGTGATGCCGAGCTCACGGAAGAGGA
This sequence comes from Streptomyces sp. col6, assembly GCF_008042035.1. Classification (GTDB taxonomy): domain Bacteria; phylum Actinomycetota; class Actinomycetes; order Streptomycetales; family Streptomycetaceae; genus Streptomyces. The sequence goes on along the minus strand of NZ_RDBL01000006.1, from coordinate 1,676,145 downwards.
TCACGCCCGTGACCCACCACGGCAGATCGCCGAGGTAGGACAGGCAGATGAGCGCCGCGCCCATGATCGCCTTGTCGGCGATCGGGTCGGCGATCTTCCCGAAGTCGGTGACCAGGTTGTACGTACGCGCCAGATGTCCGTCGAACAGGTCGGTGATCATGGCGATGGCGAAGGCGGCCCAGGCGAAGGAACGCCAGGCCGGGTCGTACCCGCCGTTGTGGAGAAGCAGCACCACGAAGCCGGGGACGAGCACGAGCCGGGCCATCGTCAGGAGGTTGGCGATGTTCCACAGACTGGCCTGATTGACCGCAGCGGCGCCCAGCTTTCCGCCGCGGACCGGCGTCGAGCCGGACCCGCCTGCCGCGGATGCCGGGACTCCGGTCATCTGGCTACCTCCACAAGCTCACTGCACTCGGCGATCAGGTCCACGCCTTCGGTGCCCACGACCTTTGCCTCGACCATACGGCCCGGGACCAGGCCCTCGCGTGTGGTGAAGAGCACCTGGCCGTCCGTTTCGGGCGCCTGGTGCGCGGCACGGCCGATGGCACGCGGCTCGTCCTCGGTGGGTTCCACGGACTCGACCAGCACCTGGAGCGTTTCGCCCATGCGCTCCTCGGCCCGCTGCGAGGTCAGTTCCTCGGCGAGCTGCGAGATGTGCGCGAGGCGCTCCGCGATGACGTCGGCGTCGAGCTTGTTCTCGTAGCCGACCGCTTCGGTGCCCTCCTCGTCGGAGTAGCCGAAGACGCCGATGGCGTCGAGACGCGCCCCCGTGAGGAACCGTTCCAGCTCCGCGAGGTCCTCCTCGGTCTCGCCGGGGAAGCCCACGATGAAGTTGGACCGGGCTCCCGCCTGCGGTGCCTTGCCCCGGATCGTGTCCAGCAGCTCCAGGAAGCGGTCGGTGTCGCCGAAGCGGCGCATCGCCCTCAGCACGGCGGGCGCGGAGTGCTGGAAGGACAGGTCGAAGTAGGGCGCGACCTTCGGCGTCGAGGTGAGGACGTCGATCAGGCCCGGCCGCATCTCGGCGGGCTGCAGGTAGCTGACCCGGATCCGCTCGATGCCGTCGACGTCCGCGAGCTCGGGCAGCAGCGTCTCCAGGAGACGGATGTCACCGAGGTCCTTGCCGTACGAGGTGTTGTTCTCGGAGACGAGCATGACCTCCTTGACGCCCTGCTCGGCCAGCCAGCGGGTCTCGCCCAGCACGTCCGAGGGACGCCGGGAGATGAAGGAGCCGCGGAAGGACGGGATGGCGCAGAAGGAGCAGCGGCGGTCACAGCCGGAGGCCAGCTTGACGGAGGCGACGGGGCTGGTGCCCAGCCGGCGGCGCAGCGGCGCGCGCGGCCCGGAGACCGGGGCGACGCCCTCCGGCAGGTCGGCCGGGGCGGGAGCCACCTCCTGTGCGTGGCCCGGCAGGGCCACCGCGGCGTCCTGCCGCTCGGCGGGGCTGATCGGCAGCAGCTTCCGGCGGTCGCGGGGGGTGTGGGAGGCGTGGATGCCCCCGTTGAGGATGGTCTGGAGGCGGTCGGAGATGTCGGCGTAGTCGTCGAAACCGAGGACGCCGTCCGCTTCCGGCAGGGCCTCGGCGAGGTCCTTGCCGTAGCGCTCGGCCATGCAGCCGACGGCGACGACGGCCTGGGTGCGGCCGTGGTCCTTCAGATCATTGGCTTCGAGCAGGGCATCGACGGAGTCCTTCTTGGCGGCCTCGACGAACCCACAGGTGTTGACGACGGCGACATCGGCATCGGAGGCTTCCTCGACGAGCTCCCAGCCGTCCGCTGCCAGGCGGCCTGCAAGCTCCTCCGAGTCCACCTCGTTACGGGCGCAGCCAAGAGTGACAAGGGCGACGGTACGGCGTTCGGGCATGGACTCAAGACTACTTTGTCCCGGCGTCGGCCCCGCCGCGGAGGGTTGGTCCGTTACCCGGAGTCACAAAGCGGCGAGCGCCCGGCCGGGTGGCCGGGCGCTCGCCGCGCCGCTGTGTTTCCGTCCGTACGGTCAGCCGACCTCGGGGTCGCCCTTCGTGTACGAGAGCCGCTCGACCTGTCCGGGCTGGAACTCGTCCTCGACCTTCTTGCCGTTGACGAAGAGCTCGATCGATCCGGCGTTGCCGAGAACGAGGTCGACGCGCTCCTTGTCCTGGAAGGTCTTCGACTGGCCCTGCTGGAGGGTGCCGTCGAAGAGGGACCGGCCGTTGTGGTCCTTGGCCGAGATCCAGCTGCGGCCCTGGGTGGCGCTGAGCTTGACCGTGACCTTGTCCTGGGGCGCCGCGGCGATGGCGCTCTCGGAGGGGGCCGGCTTGGGGTCGGCGGGCTTGCTGGCGGAGGGCTTCGGCGCGATCTTGTCGGACGTCGGTCCCTCGGCGACACGGCCGGCGGTCGAGGGTTCGTCACCGCCCTTGAAGAAGGTGAAGCCGACGAAGCCGATCACGGCGACGATCGCCGCGACCATGGCCGCCGTCCAGTTGGGCCGGCGGGGTTCGGAACGGATGCGTTCGGCCTCGAACAGCGGCGCCGCCGGAGTGGGCGCGGGACGGCCGCCGTGCTCGGCGTCGTACTCCGTGACCAGGGGTTCCGGATCGGTGCCGACGGCACGGGCGAGCGTGCGGATATGGCCGCGGGCGTACACGTCGCCGCCGCAGCGGGAGAAGTCGTCCTGCTCGATCGCGTGCACGATGGGGATGCGCACCCGGGTGGACGTGCTGACCTCTTCGACCGTGAGACCTGCGGCGATGCGAGCCTGCTGGAGCACTCGACCGATCGAAGGCCGGTCTTCTTCGGGGGAGTTGCCGATGGACACGGGGGCGCCTTTCGAGCGTGAGCCACCTGCTGGGTGTTCAGTCTAGGGGGGGTACGAAAGGGTGGGGCAACCGGGCGGGTGGACTTTGTACGCCATCAGATTCGAACAGAGCCGGTTTCGCCGGGCCGCCCCGGGGAAGGACGTTCCGTCCCTCCCTTCAACTTGACGTACGGCCCGACGAAACGGTTGCCCGCAAAACTCTTACGAACCGGTTTCCCCGCGAATCTGTGCCAACACCCCGTCCAGCTCGTCCGGTTTCACCAGGACGTCGCGGGCCTTGGAGCCCTCGCTGGGTCCCACGATGTTGCGGGACTCCATCAGGTCCATCAGCCGCCCGGCCTTGGCGAAGCCCACCCGCAGCTTGCGCTGGAGCATCGAGGTCGATCCGAACTGGGTGGAGACGACCAGCTCGGCGGCCTGGCACAGCAGGTCGAGGTCGTCGCCGATGTCCTCGTCGATCTCCTTCTTCTGCTTCGTCCCGACCACCACGTCGTCGCGGAAGACGGGGGCCATCTGGTCCTTGCAGTGCTGGACGACGGCCGCGACCTCGTCCTCGGTGACGAAGGCGCCCTGCATGCGGGTCGGCTTGTTCGCCCCCATCGGCAGGAACAGACCGTCACCCTTTCCGATGAGCTTCTCGGCGCCGGGCTGGTCCAGGATGACCCGGCTGTCGGCGAGCGAGGAGGTGGCGAAGGCGAGCCGGGAGGGCACGTTCGCCTTGATCAGACCGGTGACGACGTCCACCGAGGGCCGCTGCGTGGCGAGCACCAGATGGATGCCGGCGGCGCGGGCCAGCTGGGTGATGCGGACGATCGAGTCCTCGACGTCGCGCGGGGCGACCATCATCAGGTCGGCCAGCTCGTCGACGATCACCAGCAGATACGGGTACGGCGCGAGCTCCCGTTCACTGCCCTCGGGCGTCTTGAGCTTGCCCGTGCGCACGGCGTGGTTGAAGTCGTCGATGTGCCGGTAGCCGAAGGCCGCGAGGTCGTCGTAGCGCAGATCCATCTCCCGCACGACCCACTGCAGGGCCTCGGCGGCCTTCTTGGGGTTGGTGATGATAGGCGTGATCAGGTGCGGGATGCCCTCGTACGCGGTCAGCTCGACGCGCTTGGGGTCGACGAGGACCATCCGGACGTCCTCCGGCGTCGCCCGCACCATGATCGAAGTGATCAGGCAGTTGATGCAGGAGGACTTGCCGGAGCCGGTCGCACCGGCCACCAGGACGTGCGGCATCTTCGCCAGGTTGGCCATCTCGTAGCCGCCCTCGACGTTCTTGCCGAGCGCGACGAGCATGGGGTGGTCGTCCTCCGCCGCGTCCGCGAGCCGCAGCACGTCGCCGAGGTTGACCATCTCCCGGTCCGAGTTGGGGATCTCGATGCCGACCGCGGACTTGCCCGGGATCGGCGAGATGATGCGGACGTCGGGGCTGGCGACGGCGTACGCGATGTTCTTGGCGAGCGCGGTGATCCGCTCGACCTTCACGGCCGGGCCGAGCTCCACCTCGTACCGCGTCACCGTCGGCCCGCGGGTGAAGCCGGTGACCGCGGCGTCCACCTTGAACTCGGTGAAGACGTTGGTCAGTGAGGCCACGATCGCGTCGTTGGCGGCGCTGCGGGTCTTGCCGGGGCCGCCGCGCTCCAGGAGATCGAGCGAGGGCAGCGCGTACGTGATGTCGCCCGAGAGCTGGAGCTGCTCGGCGCGGGCGGGCAGCGGCTGCGACTCGGAGCGGTCGGGAACGGGCTTGGTCAGATCGGGTACGCCACCGGCCGGTGTGGTCTCCCTGCGCTTCCCGGCGGGCCTCTCGGCGGACTCCGCCTCCCTGGCACCCGGCACCGGCGTGCCCGTACGCTCGCGGTCCACCGAGACGCCCTGGGTCAGGTCGGCGACGACCGGCGAGGGCGGCATGCCGTTGAGCACGGCCCCGTCCAGCGCCGCGGCAGCGGCGGCAGCGACGTCGACCGCGTCCATCGGGCGGTTCATCGCGGGCTGCACCGAGGGCCTGCGCGGCCTGCGGCGCTTGGACAGCGCCTCGGCCTCGGCATGGTCCGGGTCGTACGCGTCGGGCGCCTGGGAGCGGCGCGAGCGCGCCGGCAGGCTCTCGCGCCACTGGTCGTCGTACCGCTCGTCGTCGTTGTCCTCCGGCGCCTCAGGGTCGTATGCCGGTTCGACGATGCCGAGCTTGACGCCGAGCAGCCTCAGCCGCTGCGGGATGGCGTTCACCGGGGTCGCCGTGACGACCAGCAGGCCGAAGACGGTGAGGAGCAGGAGCAGCGGGACGGCCAGCACCTCGCCCATGGCGAAGATCAGCGGTTTGGACGCGGCCCAGCCGATGAGGCCGCCCGCGTCCTGCATGGCCTCGGTTCCCTCGTCGCGCCCCGGCGAGCCGCACGCGATGTGGACCTGGCCGAGCACCCCGATGACCAGGGCGGACAGTCCGATGACGATGCGGCCGTTGGCCTCGGGCTTCTCGGGATAGAGGATCAGCCGCACCGCGATGGCACCCAGCAGTATCGGCACCAGCAGGTCGAGCCGGCCGAACGCGCCGGTGACCAGCATCTCCACGAGGTCGCCCACGGGACCGCGCAGGTTCGACCAGGTGCCCGCGGCGACGATCAGCGCGAGGCCGAGCAGCAGCAGCGCGACGCCGTCCTTGCGGTGGGCGGGGTCGAGGCCCTTGGCGCCGCGCCCTATGCCACGGAACATCGCCCCGACGGCATGGGCCGCGCCGAGCCAGACGGCCCGCGCCAGCCGGTACACCCCGTTCGTGGGCGAGGGCGCCGGTGGCGGCGGGGCGGCCTTCTTGGCCGGTGGCTTCCTGGCGGGCGCCTTCTTCGCGGGCGCGCTCTTCTTGGCTGCGGTCTTCTTGGCGGGCGCGGCTTTCTTCGCCGGACCCGGGCCACCGCCGACGCGCTTCGCGGTGTCCGCAGTGCCCTGGGAACCCTTGCCGGACGTACGTGAGGCCATGGGCCCGAGGTTACCGGTGTCCACGCCGGTGAACACGTGCGCGTACCGGTTCACCCGTCCGTGTCGCCCTGCGGGGGCCGGAAACTGACGCGCCCTCACCGGCCGGCGCATGCCGAAAGCCCGCACCCGCCGGTCAGTTGTCCCCGGCCCGCCCGAAGGCGCCCCGCACACAAGGCGGGTGCGCCCTTACGAGGGAACGGCCGCCGATGCCCCGCCGGTGCCGGGCTCCAGCGCGTCCAGCGCGCGGCGCAGTCCGGTCAGCTTCCGTTCGAGATGGGCGGCCGTCGCCACCGCGCCCGCGTCCGCGGACTCGTCGTCGAGCTGCTTGGACAGCGCCTCCGCCTGCTCCTCGACGGCAGCGAGCCGCGCGGAGAGCTCGGCCAGCAGACCGGCCGGCTCCTTCTCCTGCTGGGCGCTCGCCGATGCGCCGCCCTCCAGCTGGAGCCGCAGCAGGGCCGCCTGCTCCCGCAGCTGGCAGTTCTTCATGTACAGCTCGACGAAGACCGAGACCTTGGCCCGCAGCACCCACGGGTCGAACGGCTTCGAGATGTAGTCCACCGCGCCGGCCGCGTAACCCCGGAAGGTGTGGTGCGGACCGTGATTGATCGCGGTGAGGAAGATGATCGGGATGTCCCGGGTCCGCTCCCGTCGCTTGATGTGCGCGGCGGTTTCGAAACCGTCCATGCCCGGCATCTGGACGTCCAGCAGAATGACCGCGAAGTCGTCCGTGAGCAGCGCTTTGAGCGCCTCCTCCCCTGACGATGCCCGTACCAGTGTCTGATCGAGCGCAGAGAGGATGGCCTCCAGCGCCAGCAGATTCTCCGGCCGGTCATCGACCAGGAGGATCTTGGCCTTCTGCACCATGGCCCGTCCTCCTCGCCCCGGAATTGCACCGGGCGCCGCCCCGGGGGACGGCTCCCTTACGCCGTCCGTCCTTGTGCCGGTCATGGTAGCCGCACCCCGGCGGTCACCACACCCTGTCACCGCGATGTCACTGTGCACGTACCGAAAACGCGGCGGGAGACCAGAAGGTTCCCGGCAATCCGCGTTCCCACACCCCTCCGGACATCATCGATCAACAAATCTACGTGGATTCGCTCAGCGAGCGCTCACTCTCCGCGCATCCACCGCTCCATGACCGAAAGCAGATGGTCGGGATCGACCGGCTTCGTGACATAGTCCGACGCTCCGGATTCCAGCGCCTTCTCCTTGTCGCCCTTCATCGCCTTCGCGGTCAGCGCCACGATCGGCAGCTCGGCGAACTGCGGCATCCTGCGGATCGCCGAGGTGGTCGCGTAACCGTCCATCTCCGGCATCATGATGTCCATCAGCACCACCGTCAGATCATCGTGCTGCTCCAGGACTTCGATGCCCTCGCGTCCGTTCTCGGCGTACAGGACCGTCAGTCCGTGCTGCTCCAGCACGCTGGTGAGCGCGAAGACGTTGCGGATGTCGTCGTCGACGATCAGTACCTTCTCGCCGTTGAACCGGAACGTCCTGCGCACCTCGGGCTCGTCCTGACCGCCCAGGGCCCACGACTCCTGCGGCGCTGCCGGGGCCGGCTGCGGAGCGGGTACGGGTGCCGGACGCGGCGGCAGCGCGGGCTGCTGCCGCCCGCCTCCCAGCGCCTTGCGCCGCTGGCTCAGCCGTCCCGCCGCGCCTCCGGGCTCCTGTCCACCGCGCGAAAGCGGCGAGGACTGCGTGATGTCCTGGGGGCCCGGCACATACACCTGCCCGGCCTCGACAGCCCGACCGCCCTCGGCCGTGCCGGTCTGGCCCTCGGCCGGTCCGGGAGCGATCTGCGGGTAGCCCTGCGGCGGGAGTTCACTCGGGTGCAGCGGGAGGTACAGCGTGAACGTCGAGCCCCGGCCGGGTTCGCTCGCCGCGTGGATCTCGCCGCCCAGCAGCCGCGCGATCTCGCGGCTGATGGAGAGGCCGAGACCCGTACCGCCGTACTTGCGGCTGGTCGTGCCGTCCGCCTGCTTGAACGCCTCGAAGATGACCCGCATCTTGCTGGCGGCGATCCCGATACCCGTGTCGGTCACCGAGAAGGCGATCAGATCGCCGTCCGCGTCCCGCAGCGAACCGGCCTCCAGCAGCTGCTCGCGGATGGCGTCCGGCACCTCCTGGCCGGCGTGCCTGATCACCAGCTCGACGGCCCCGCTGTCGGTGAACTTCACCGCGTTGGAGAGCAGGTTGCGCAGCACCTGGAGCAGCCGCTGCTCGTCGGTGTGCAGCGTCGCCGGCAGCTCCGGCGACACTCGTACGGAGAAATCCAGCCCCTTTTCCGCGGTGAGCGGCCGGAAGGTCGCCTCCACGTAGTCGACCAGCTGCACCAGGGCGATCCGGGTCGGGCTGACGTCCATCTTGCCCGCCTCGACCTTCGACAGGTCGAGGATGTCGTTGATCAGCTGGAGCAGGTCGGAACCGGCCCCGTGGATCGTCTCGGCGAATTCCACCTGCTTCGGCGAGAGATTGCCCTCGGCGTTGTCCGCCAGCAACTTGGCCAGGATGAGCAGCGAGTTGAGCGGGGTGCGCAGCTCGTGCGACATGTTCGCCAGGAACTCGGACTTGTAGCGCATCGAGACGGCGAGCTGTTCGGCGCGCTCCTCCAGGACCTGGCGCGCTTCCTCGATCTCGGTGTTCTTGACCTCGATGTCGCGGTTCTGGCGGGCCAGCAGCTCGGCCTTCTCCTCCAGTTCGGCGTTGGACGCCTGGAGGGCCTTCTGCCGGTTCTCCAATTCCTGCGAGCGGTCGCGCAGTTGCTCGGTGAGCTCCTGCGACTGTTCGAGCAGCTTCTCGGTCGTCGTGTTGACGCTGATGGTGTTGACGCTCGTCGCGATCATTTCCGCGAGCTGGTTGAGGAAGTCCCGCTGGATGTGCGTGAACGGCTGGAAGGAGGCCAGTTCGATGACGCCGAGGACCTTGCCCTCGAACAGCACCGGCAGCACGATCACATGCGCGGGCGGCGCCTCGCCGAGCCCCGAGGAGATCTTCAGGTAGCCCGGCGGAACGTTGTCCACCTGGATCGTCCGCTTCTCCTCGGCTGCCGTGCCGATGAGCGTCTCGCCCGGCCGGAACGACGTCGGCATGGAGCCGGCCGAGTAGCCGTAGCTTCCCCGCATGCGGAGCTCGTAGGCCCCTTCGGCCTCGCCGCCCAGCGCGTCGGTCTCGCCGGTGGGCGTGGCCAGGAAGAAGGCGCCGTGCTGCGCGGAGACCACGGGCGTCAGCTCGCTCATGATCAGCGAGGCGACGTCGTCCAGGTCGCGCCGCCCCTGCATCAGACCGGAGATCCGGGCGAGGTTGCCCTTGAGCCAGTCCTGCTCCTTGTTGGTGGCGGTGGTGTCGCGCAGGTTCGCGATCATCGTGTTGATGTTGTCCTGCAGGGCCTGGATCTCGCCCGCCGCGTCCACGTCGATCTTCAGGTTGAGATCGCCGCGCGTCACCGCCGTGGCGACGGCCGCGATGGCCCGCACCTGACGGGTCAGGTTCCCCGCCATCTCGTTCACCGACTCGGTGAGGTCGCGCCAGGTGCCGTCCACGTCCCGCACCCGCGCCTGGCCGCCCAGCTGGCCCTCGGTACCCACCTCACGGGCGACGCGGGTGACCTGCTCGGCGAACGACGACAGCTGGTCGACCATCGTGTTGATGGTGTTCTTCAGCTGCTGGATCTCGCCGCGCGCGTCGATGTCGATCTTCTTGGTCAGGTCGCCCTTGGCGATGGCCGTCGTGACGGCGGCGATCTGGCGCACCTGACCCGTCAGGTTCGACGCCATCGAGTTCACGGACTCGGTGAGGTCCTTCCACGTACCCGAGACGCCCGGGACGCGCGCCTGGCCGCCCAGTTCGCCCTCGGTGCCCACCTCGCGGGCGACACGGGTCACCTCGTCCGCGAACGAGGACAGGGTCGTCACCATCGTGTTGACGGTGTCGGCCAGCTCGGCGACCTCGCCGCGCGCCTCGACGGTGACCTTCTTCGTCAGGTCGCCGTTGGCGACGGCGGACGAGACCCGGGAGATGTTGCGCACCTGGCTGGTCAGGTTGTTGGCCATCAGGTTGACGTTGTCGCTGAGGTCCTTCCAGATGCCGGTCGCCCCGCGCACCCGCGCCTGGCCGCCGAGGATGCCCTCGGTGCCCACCTCACGGGCGACACGCGTCACCTCGTCGGCGAAGTTGAGCAGCTGGTCGACCATCGTGTTGACGGTCGTCACCAGTTCGAGGATCTCGCCCTTGGCGTCGACGGTGATCTTCTTGGACAGGTCGCCGTTGGCGACCGCGGTGGTCACCTCGGCGATGTTCCGCACCTGCAGGGTGAGGTTGTTCGCCATGCCGTTGACGGACTGCGTGAGGTCCTTCCACGTACCGGAGACCCCCTGCACCTCGGCCTGACCGCCGAGGATCCCCTCGGTGCCCACCTCGCGGGCCACCCGCGTCACCTGCTCCGCGAAGTTCGAGAGCTGGTCGACCATGGTGTTGAGGGTGTTCTTCAGCTCCAGGATCTCGCCGCGCGCGTCCACGTCGATCTTCTGCGACAGGTCACCGCGCGCCACCGCCGTGGCGACCTGCGCGATGTTACGGACCTGAGCGGTGAGGTTCCCGGCCATGCCGTTCACCGAGTCCGTCAGATCACGCCACACACCGGCCACGCCGGGCACCTGGGCCTGGCCGCCGAGGCGGCCGTCGGTGCCCACCTCGCGGGCCACCCGCGTCACCTGCTCCGCGAAGGCGGAGAGCTGGTCGACCATCGTGTTGATGGTGTTCTTCAGCTCCAGGATCTCGCCGCGCGCGTCCACGTCGATCTTCTGCGACAGGTCGCCCCGCGCCACCGCCGTCGTGACCTGGGCGATCTGGCGCACCTGGGAGGTCAGGTTCCCCGCCATGAAGTTGACGGAGTCGGTCAGCTCCTTCCACGTACCGGAGACACCGTCCACCCGCGCCTGACCGCCGAGGCGGCCCTCGGTGCCCACGTCCCGCGCCATCCGCGTGACCTGGTCGGCGAAGGAGGACAGCTGCGCCACCATCGTGTTGACGGTGTTCTTCAGCTCCAGCATCTCGCCCGCGACATCGACGGTGACCTTCTGCGACAGGTCGCCGTTGGCGACCGCCGTCGTCACCTGCGCGATGTCCCGCACCTGACCGGTCAGGTTCCGGAACGCCGTGTTCACGGAGTCCGTGAGGTCCTTCCAGGTGCCCGCGGCGCCCGGCACCTCGGCCTGCCCGCCGAGCCGGCCCTCGACACCGACCTCCCGGGCCACCCGGGTCACTTCCGAACCGAAGGACTGGAGCTGGTCGACCATCGTGTTGACGGTGTTCTTCAGCTCCAGCATCTCGCCGGCCACGTTGACGGTGACCTTCTGCGTCATGTCACCGCTGGCGACCGCCGTGGTCACCTGGGCGATGTCCCGCACCTGGATCGTCAGGTTACGGAAGACCGTGTTCACCGAGTCGGTGAGGTCCTTCCAGGTGCCCGCGGCGCCCGGCACCTGCGCCTGGCCGCCGAGCACACCCTGACCACCGACCTCGCTGGCCACACGGGTGACCTCGTCCGCGAAGGTGCGCAACGTCTCGGTCATCTGGTTGATCGTCTCGGCGAGCTGGGCGACCTCGCCGCGCGCACTCACCTGCACCTTCTGCGACAGGTCGCCGTTGGCGACCGCCGTCGTCACCTCCGCGATGCCCCGCACCTGGGAGGTGAGGTTGCCGGCCATCGTGTTGACGGAGTCCGTGAGGTCCTTCCACACCCCGGCCACGCCCGGCACGACCGCCTGGCCGCCCAGCTCGCCCTCCGTCCCCACCTCACGGGCGACCCGGGTCACCTCGGAGGAGAACGAGGACAGCTGGTCCACCATCGTGTTGACGGTGTTCTTCAGCTGGAGCATCTCGCCGGCGACATGGACGGTGACCTTCCGCGACAGGTCGCCCTTCGCGACCGCCGTCGTCACCAGGGCGATGTCGCGCACCTGTGCGGTCAGCCGGTACGCCATGGTGTTGACGGAGTCCGTGAGGTCCTTCCACGACCCGGACATCCCGCGCACCTGGGCCTGGCCGCCGAGCTTGCCCTCGGTGCCCACCTCGACCGCGACCCGCGTCACCTGCTCGGTGAACGCCGACAGCTGGTCGACGAGGTTGTTGACCGTACGGGCGACCTTCAGGAACTCCCCGCGCAGCGGCCGTACCGTCTCGTCCGCCGTGTGGGAACGCAGCTCCATCCGCTGTTCGAGATCACCGTCGGCCACCGCCGACAGCACCCGCCCGACCTCGGAGACGGGCCGCGCGAGATCGTCGACCAGCTCGTTGGACGCATCGATCGCGGCCGCCCAGGAGCCCTCGCAGGCGCCCGTCTCCAGACGCTCGGTGAGCTTGCCCTCGCGGCCGACCACGCGCCTGACCCGCGCCAGCTCGCCGGTGAGGTGCACATTACGGTCGGCGACCTCGTTGAAGACCGCGGCGAGCTCCGCCATCACGCCTTCGCCGGAGACCGTGACGCGCCTGCGGAAGTTCCCGTCGCGCATGGCGACCAGACCGGCCAGCAGTCTGTGGAGCGCCGCGGCGTCGACCTCGACGGTTCCATTGCGCTGCTTCTTCACGGACTGTCCGCCTTTACTGCGCGTGCCTGAACCCCGCGCCGCCACGTCAGACTCCACCGTGTCCCTCCCGCAGGGGTTGACCATCTCGCTAGGACCTCGTCCGAGAGCTTGCCCACAACTTCGCCGGCTCACCGCCACAGCCCACCGTCGACGGGTGACCATGCGGACGTCAAATCGTTGAAACCTACCAGGCGGGAACCGGTCGGGGTGGAACGTCCCATGGTTGTCCCACATCCCTCCGAGGGGAAGCCCATCCTGGTCGGTCACCCGTCCGTTCCCGCCCGGCCCTGTCCGAAGTCGGACCTCGTGTACCCGGTGCGCGGGAGGAACGTCTAGCCTGGCAGGCGAATCGAAGCGGCGAGAAACGGGCACAGGACTCGGGGAAGCGACGAGACACCATATGGGGAGTGCTGTGATCACGGCGCGTGCGACTGCCACTTTCGACCCGGTGGCGCGCTCCGTCGCGACGGCCCGTGCCTTTGTCCGCGACACGCTCCAGGGCTGGGGCTACACCGACGTCGTCGACGACGCGGTGGTCCTGACCAGCGAACTCGTCACCAATGCAGTGGTCCACGCGGGCACCGCCGCGGACGTGCTGTGTCTGCGCACGGAGGACGGCGTCCGGGTCGAGATCGCCGACCATTACCCGGAGCGGGAGATCCCGCTCCAGCCGGCCGGGCTGAACTTCGGCAACTCCGACAGCGAGAACGGCCGCGGTCTGCTGCTCTGCGCGGCTCTCGCTTCCCGGTGGGGCGTCGAGTACTCCCCCACCCACAAACATGTCTGGTTCCAGCTCGATCTTCCGGACCGCCCGGTGGGCGTCCGCTCGGCCGGGCCGCTCCTGCCCGTCGGCCTGCTCCCGGTCGCGGACGAGCGGGTCAGGGTCGCCGTCGTCCAGATCGACAGCTCGGGCGCGATCGCCGCGTGGAACGACGACGCCACGTACCTGTTCGGCCACACTGCGGACCAGGTCACCGGCAAGCAGCTCACGGACTTCACCGCCTGGCCGCAGACCCCCGGGACCAGCACCGGCATCGCCGACGCCCTGCGCCTCTCGCGCTGGGAGGGCAGCTACGGCATCCGGGGCGCCGACGGCCGCACCATCCCGGTCTACGGCTCCCACCTGCGCGTCCGGGACACCGAGGGCGAACCGTCGACCGTCTGCCTCCTGGTGCGCGACTACGAACGCGCGGTCCTCCAGACCCCGGTGCGCGTCCCCGTCTCCGACGCCGCCGAGAGCCGCAAGACGGACCCCTTCGAGGTCTTCATCGGCTCCCCCGCCCCCGACGACCTGGACGGCCTGCTCCAGCGCACCGTCGAGCGGGCACGCGACATGCTCGACGCCGACGCCGCCTTCCTGCTGCTGGCCACGGACGACGAGACCGAACTGGAGGTGCGGGCCACAACCGGCCTGCCCTCCGCCCGCCAACGGTTCGCCCGCGTTCCCGTCGAGGCCGGCACCGGACGGTACGGCTCCGCACGGATGCCCGCCGTCCACGAGGACCTGGACGCCGTGCCGGGCGCGGTCCCGCTGCTCGGCAACACCGGCATGCGTTCGGTGGTCACGGTCCCGCTGAAGGTCGAGGGGCGCCTCACGGGCTCCCTGGGCGTCGCGGCCGAGGCCGCCGGCCGCTACTCCAACGAGGAGGCACTGCGTCTCCAGTTCGCCGCGGACCGGATCGCCCTCGCGGTCGAGTCGGCACGGCTGGGCGAGCTGGAACGGCTGCGCCGCGGCTCGCTGTCCTTCCTCGTCGAGGCGTCGGACCTGCTGGCGGGCACCCTGGACCGGGACCAGACGCTGGCGCTGATGGCCCAGATGACGGTCCCGACGCTGGCGACGTGGTGCGCCGTCTACACGATCGCCGACCAGGCATCGGAGCCGGAGCTCTCCTACGTGCTGCACGAGGACGAGGAGCGCATCGACGGCCTCAAGGCCCTGCTCACCAAGATCTCCCCGCCGGAGCCGGTGCCGACCCCCGGCGCCCGCGTCTGGACCGCGCCGTCCCGGGCCGCCCACGAGGCGGCGCTGCAGACCTCGATGCGCAGTATCGGCATCGGCGACCCCGGCGGCCTCGGCGCGGGCACCCGTACGACACTCGCGACCGCCGCGGCGGTCGGCGGGGAGACCGTGGTCCTGCCCCTCGTCGCCCGCAACCGGGTCATCGGCATGCTCACGCTCGGCAAGCCGTCCGACGACCACTTCCGCCAGGAGATCCTGGAACTGGCCGAGGACCTGTCCCGCCGGGCCGCCCTGGCCCTGGACAACGCCCGCCTCTACTCGGAGCGCACGGCGATCAGCCAGTCCCTCCAGCGCAGCCTGCTGCCGCCGGGCCTGCCGACCGTGCCCAACGTCGAGGTCGACGTCATCTACCGCGCGGCCGGCGAGGGCAACGAGGTCGGCGGCGACTTCTACGACGTCTTCCCGATCCGCGACGGCGCTTACGGGTTCGCCATCGGCGACGTCTGCGGTACGGGGCCGGAGGCGGCGGCCGTCACGGGTCTGGCCCGCCACGCGCTGCGTCTGCTGGCCCGGGAGGGCTTCGGCGGCCCCGCGGTCCTGGAACGACTCAATGCCGCCATCCTCGACGAGGGGAGCCGCAGCCGCTTCCTCACGCTGCTCTACGGCGAGCTGTGGCCGCAGGAGGACGGCAGCGCGCTGCTGAAGGTCGTCTGCGCCGGCCACCCGCTGCCGCTACGGCTGCGCCAGGACGGCTCGGTCGAGCCGGCGGCGGACCCGCAGCCGCTGCTGGGCGTCATGGAGGACCTGGAGCTGTACGAGCAGGAGTTCACGCTGGAGCCGGGCGACGTCCTGTTGTGCGTGACGGACGGTGTGACGGAACGCCGGGAGGGTACGCGGATGCTCGGCGACGACGGCCTGGCGGACGTGCTCGCCCACTGCACGGGGCTTACGGCGGGCGCGGTCGCCGCACGCATTCTCCGGGCCGTCGAGCGCTTCGCCGCCGACCCGCCCTCGGACGACATGGCCATCCTCACGATGCGCGTCCCGGAACCGCACCCGGCTTAGCCGGGCCCGGTTGACCCTCGCCCACACATGAAGAAAGGCCCCGCCGACAGGCGGGGCCTTTCTTGTTCTGAGCCCCAATGCGGAATCGAACCGCAGACCTTCTCCTTACCATGGAGACGCTCTACCGACTGAGCTATTGGGGCCTTGCTGCCCTGCGGCAACGAGCTAAAGCATACCCTGAGCCAGGGGTTATGCAAAACCACCCGACACACCGTTCCCGCCCGCCTTCTACGGGCCGGCGGGGTGGATGAACCAGGATCGTCCCGGAACGCGAAAGAGCCCCGTGCCACAAGGGCACGGGGCTCTTCCTAAAAGGAGTTCGGCGGCGTCCTACTCTCCCACAGGGTCCCCCCTGCAGTACCATCGGCGCTGAAAGGCTTAGCTTCCGGGTTCGGAATGTAACCGGGCGTTTCCCTAACGCAATGACCACCGAAACACTATGAAATTGAACCAACCGGATGAAAACACGGCCGTTCGTTATTTCAGAACTAACACAGTGGACGCGAGCAACTGAGGACAAGCCCTCGGCCTATTAGTACCAGTCAGCTCCACCCGTTACCGGGCTTCCACATCTGGCCTATCAACCCAGTCGTCTACTGGGAGCCTTAACCCTTCAGTATTATCCGGTATTAGACCCCGTTTCCAGGGCTTGTCCCAGAGTGAAGGGCAGATTGCCCACGTGTTACTCACCCGTTCGCCACTAATCCACCCCGAAGGGCTTCATCGTTCGACTTGCATGTGTTAAGCACGCCGCCAGCGTTCGTCCTGAGCCAGGATCAAACTCTCCGTGAATGTTTTCCCGTAATCGGGGAACACATCACGAGAGCGGAACAACAAAGGCCGGAATAAGACCCGTTGTCCACTGCGTCCTCGCTGTGTTTTTGCCTGCCCAGTCAATGACTCGGCAGGGCTTTCAAAGGAACCACCAACCTGCTGAAGCAGGCCGGGGTATCAACATATCTGGCGTTGACTTTTGGCACGCTGTTGAGTTCTCAAGGAACGGACGCTTCCTTTGTACTCACCCTCTCGGGCTTTCCTCCGGGCGCTTCCCTTCGGTCTTGCGTTTCCGACTCTATCAGACTCTTTCGTGTCCGATTCCCGGCCGAAGCGGGTTTCGCTTTCCAGTTCTTCGCTTTCGCGTTTCCCTTTCCGGCGACTCCGACTTTATCAGAAGTTCTGAGTCGGAATTCCCGCCCCTCTTCGGAAGCTTCTGGGCGCACGAGTGCGCGCGGTGCTTCCCGGTGAGGCGGAGACGTAAACGTACTGGAGCGGGGCGCCCCGATGCAAATCGGGGGCCCCGCTCCTGAGTTCGAGCCTGCCGGAGGGTCAGACCTCAACCACCACGGGGAGGATCATCGGGCGCCGGCGGTAGGTGTCGGAGACCCACTTGCCCACCGTGCGGCGGATCAGCTGCTGGAGCTGGTGGGGCTCCATCACGCCGTCCTGGGCCGACTTGTTGAGCGCTTCTTCGATCTTCGGCACGACCGCGGTGAACGCCGAGTCGTCGATGCCGGAGCCCCGGGCCTGGATGTGGGGGCCGCCCACGATCTTGCCCGAGGTGCTGTCGACGACCAGGAACACCGAGATGATGCCTTCATCGCCGAGGATGCGGCGGTCCTTGAGCGAGGTCTCGGTGACATCGCCGACCGAGAGGCCGTCGACGTACACGTACCCGGCCTGGACCTTGCCGACGATCTTGGCCTTGCCGTCGATGAGGTCGACGACCACGCCGTCCTCGGCGATGACGATGTGGTCCTTCGGCACGCCGGTGAGGGCACCGAGCTCGGCGTTGGCTCGCAGATGGCGCCACTCGCCGTGCACCGGCATCAGGTTCTTCGGCCGGCAGATGTTGTAGAAGTACAGCAGCTCACCGGCAGAGGCGTGGCCCGAGACGTGGACCTTGGCGTTGCCCTTGTGGACGACGTTGGCCCCCCAGCGGGAGAGCCCGTTGATCACGCGGTAGACCGCGTTCTCGTTCCCCGGGATCAGGGACGAGGCCAGGATGACGGTGTCGCCCTGGACGATGCGGATCTGGTGGTCTCGGTTGGCCATCCGGGACAGGGCGGCCATCGGCTCACCCTGCGAGCCCGTGCAGACGAGCACGACCTCGTCGTCCGGCAGGTCGTCGAGGGTCTTCACATCGACGACCAGACCGGCGGGGACCTTCAAGTATCCCAGGTCGCGGGCGATGCCCATGTTGCGGACCATCGAACGCCCGACGAAGGCGACCCGGCGGCCGTACTCGTGAGCGGTGTCCAGGATCTGCTGGATGCGGTGCACATGGCTGGCGAAGCTCGCCACGATGATGCGCTTCTGCGCATTGGCGAAGACGTTGCGCAGAACGTTCTGGATGTCCCGCTCGGGCGGTACGAAGCCCGGCACCTCCGCGTTCGTCGAGTCGGAGAGCAGAAGGTCGATGCCCTCCTCGCTCAGCCGGGCGAAGGCGTGCAGGTCAGTGAGGCGGCCGTCCAGCGGGAGCTGGTCCATCTTGAAGTCGCCGGTGGCGACGGCCATGCCCGCAGGGGTCCGGATGGCGACCGCGAGGGCGTCCGGGATGGAGTGGTTGACCGCGATGAACTCGCAGTCGAAGACCCCGAGGCGTTCACGCTGCCCCTCCGCGACCTCCAGGGTGTACGGACGGATGCGGTGCTCCTGGAGCTTGGCCTCGATCAGGGCGAGGGTCAGCTTGGAGCCGATCAGCGGGATGTCCGGCTTCAGGCGCAGCAGATACGGGACGCCACCGATGTGGTCCTCGTGGCCGTGCGTGAGAACGATGCCCTCGATGTCGTCGAGGCGGTCCCGGATGGTCGTGAAGTCCGGCAGGATCAGGTCGATGCCGGGCTGCTCCTCCTCGGGGAAGAGGACGCCGCAGTCGACGATGAGCAGACGGCCGCCGTACTCGAAGACCGTCATATTGCGGCCGATCTCGCCGAGGCCGCCGAGCGGGGTGACCCGGAGGGCGCCCTTCGCGAGCTTCGGCGGGGTGCCGAGTTCAGGATGCGGATGACTCAAAAGACTCTCCTTACCACGCGCGCCACGTACCGCTTGGGCACGTGGCGCGCATGTCATTCGTGCACTTGCTGTTGTCTTGGGTGGTGCTGTGGAGCGGGTGTTTCGGTGTTTCTTCGCGCCTTCAGTGGTGAAGCACGTATTCAGTTGTGAAGTCCGTTGTCAGAGCTCTACCCCGCCGGCGGCGAGATCGATCTTGAGCTGGGCGGTCTCCTGCTCGGTGAGCTCAACCAGGGGCAGGCGCAGCGGGCCTGCCGGGAGGCCCTGGAGCGTCAGCGCGGCCTTGGTGGTGATCACACCCTGTGTGCGGAACATTCCGGTGAAGACCGGCAGCAGCTTCTGATGGATCTCGGTGGCCTTCTGTACGTCTCCGCCGAGGTGGGCCTCGATGAGCGCCCGGAGGTCCGGGGTGACGACGTGCCCGACGACCGAGACGACGCCGACCGCGCCCACCGACAGGAGGGGCAGGTTCAGCATGTCGTCGCCGGAGTACCAGGCGAGACCCGAGCGGGCGATGGCCCAGCTGGCGCGGCCGAGGTCGCCCTTGGCGTCCTTGTTCGCGACGATGCGGGGGTGCTCGGAGAGACGTACGAGCGTCTCCGTGTCGATCGGCACACCGCTGCGGCCCGGGATGTCGTACAGCATGACCGGCAGGCCGGTGGCGTCCGCGATGGCGGTGAAGTGCCGCAGCAGGCCCTCCTGCGGCGGCTTGTTGTAGTACGGGGTCACGGCGAGCAGGCCGTGGACACCGCTGCGCTCGGCGGTGCGGGCGAGCTCGATGCTGTGGCGGGTGTCGTTGGTTCCAATGCCGGCGACGACGTGCGCCCGGTCGCCCACCGCTTCGAGGACAGCCCTGACGAGCTGGTCTTTCTCCGCGTCGCTGGTGGTCGGGGACTCGCCGGTGGTGCCGTTGATGATCAGGCCGTCGTTGCCTGCGTCCACCAGGTGGGTGGCGAGCCGCTGCGCGCCCTCGATGTCGAGAGCGCCGTCCGCCGTGAACGGCGTGACCATAGCGGTGAGGACCCGCCCGAAGGGGGTCTGCGGAGTGGAGATCGGAGCCATGGGTAACACGCTACTCGTTGCTCGGCACACGGTGCCCCCTCGGGGGGACAAGCAAGAGGAGCCCGGCACTGCCTGCTCGGGGGTTCAAGCAGTGCCGGGTCCGTTTGATCAGCCTAGATGAACTTCTCGAAACGCCGCAATACGGACACCGCCCTATGGGGCGACACGTCCATTTTTGTTGAAGGCTGCATGGGTGAGCGGCATGAGGCGCGCCCAGTGGGCCTCCATCTGCTCGCCGACCATCTCGATCTCCCGCTGCGGGAACGACGGCACCTTCGCCATCTCGTGCTGCGTACGCAGGCCGAGGAAGTGCATGAGCGAGCGGGCGTTGCAGGTGGCGTACATCGTGGAGAACAGGCCGACCGGAAGCACCGCGCGGGCCACCTCGCGGGCCACGCCCGCCGCCAGCATCTCCTGGTACGCGTCGTAGGCCTGCCGGTAGGAGTCCTCCATGGCCCGGCTGGTGAGCGCGTGCTGCTCCGGGGTGCCCTCGACGAACTCGTACTTGCCGGGCCGGCCCTGCTGGATGAGCTTGCGGGACGTGTCCGGGACGTAGAAGACCGGCTGCAGCTCCCTGTAGCGACCCGACTCCTCGTTGTACGACCAGCCGACGCGGTGCCGCATGAACTCGCGGAACACGAAGATCGGGGCGCTGATGAAGAAGGTCATCGAGTTGTGCTCGAACGGGCTGCCGTGCCGGTCCCGCATCAGGTAGTTGATGAGCCCCTTCGAACGCTCGGGGTCCTTGGTGACCTCCTCCAGGGACTGCTCGCCGGCCGTGGAGACACGGGCTGCGAACAGTACGTCGGCGTCACCCGCGGCCGATTTCACCAGGTCAACGGTGACATCGCTGCGGAAGTGGGCCTTTGTGGGCTCGGGGGTGTCGGTCACCGACGGGGTCCTTCCAATGGCGTCGCTCGGGCGGCGTCCACTCTACGGGCCGCCCCGCCCCCGCTTCCGCCCGGTGGCTTTCTTATGATTTCCCGGACGAATCGGCGATTCGGGGCACCGATCGGGGTAGTCGTGCGTCTGACTCGGTAGCACCACCCGAAAGAGTTTCGAAGGAGAGCCACCCCATGTTCCGCCGGCGTGAATCCGTCCCGTTCTCGTTCGTGGCCGAGGCCGACCGATTCCGCAGTAACGTCACCCCGCCGCCCCGCCCCCGCAGTACCGTCTCCGAGCGGGCGGGACGGGTCCTGGTCGGCCTCGTCGTCGTCGGCGGCCTCGTCGGATCGCTGCTCCTGGGTCTGCCCGCGCTGGGGCCCGAGCAGGCACCGGCACACACGCAGCAGACCGAGGCCGCGCACGGGCGCTGACCCGGACGGACCCCCTGGGGTGGTCGGTCCGGGCATCTCCTCGGTAGCCTCACCGGGCACAGCAATCGAGCGTGCTTGTGAGTGAGGATCAGTCGTGCCCCTGCCCTTCCTGACGGCCGACCGCGCGTTTGACGCGAACGCTGAGGACGTCGCGCTGCCGTTCGACGACCACGACAGCTGGCGGCGGCCCTACCGTCCCGGACCGTGGCGGGTCGCCGCCGCGGCCGGTCTGCTTCTGCTCGCCTCGTTCATCCTGTTCGCGGGGATGATCATCGCGTTCGCCGGAGCGCTGCCCGGAGCGGGGGCGTGCCTCGCGCTCGCCCTCGCGATCATCCTGTCCGCGCTGCGGATGCTGCGCATCGGTGCCTGGGTGAGCCGGCACGGTGTGCGCCGTGTGGGCTTCTTCCGGACGACGACCGTGCCGTGGAACGGGGCGACGGCCGTACGGACGGTGCAGCAGCCGGTGAAGTGGCTCGGGCTCCCCCGTACCGTGCAGGGGCAGGCGCTGATCGTCGTCCGCAAGGGCGGGGACGCGGTGCCGCCGCTGCTGACGGACTCCAACGCGGATTTTCTTGCGCGGGGGGAGGCGTTCGATCGTGCCGCGGACACGATTGAGGCGTGGGGGGACGAGTATCGGCCGCGGTAGTCGTACGCGGCGCGGAGCCGTCCGGTGAGTGAGGTGTCCTCAATCGCCGGACGGCTCTCTTTTGTCCTCAAACGCCGGACGGGCTGGAATGGTCGCCGGACGGGGTGGCGTGGTCGCCGGACGCGGTGGCGTGGTCGCCCGACGGGGTGGCTCGGTGCAGGGCGATGGCTCGTTGCATGGCCTTGCGGGCTCGGGGGGTGTCGCGGGCGTCCTGGTAGGCGACGGCCAGGCGGAACCAGCAGCGCCAGTCGTCCGGGGCGTCCTCCGTCTCCTCCCGGCGGCGTTCGAACACCGCGTCGGCGGAGGCCCGGTCGATCCGGCCGCTGGGCGTACGCAGCAGTTCGTCGACCGGCAGGCCGCCCTCCGCGTCCAGCTCGGCGGCCAGTGCGTTGGCCCTGCGGACGAACTGGGTGTTCTTCCACAGGAACCAGACGCCGATCGCCGGCAGGACCAGCACGGCGACCCCGAAGGTCACGGTGATCAGCGTGCCGTGCTCGATGAGCAGGACGCCACGGCTGCCGACCAGGACGAAGTAGAAGACCAGGACGGCAGCGGTGACGACGTAAGTGATCTTTGCGCGCATGGCGGGGCCAGTCAGTTCAGGTCGAGGAAGTGTTCCAGGCCGAACGTGAGGCCGGGAGTGGTCACCACGCGGCGGGCGCCGAGCAGGATGCCCGGCATGAAACTGCTGTGGTGCAGGGAGTCGTGCCGGATGGTGAGGGTCTCGCCCTCGCCGCCGAGCAGCACCTCCTGGTGGGCCAGGAGGCCGCGGAGCCGGACCGAGTGGACCGGGATGCCGTCGACGTCGGCGCCGCGTGCCCCGTCCAGCGCGGTGCTGGTGGCGTCCGGCTGCGGGGCGCAGTCCGCCTCGCGGCGGGCGGCGGCGATCAGCTGGGCGGTGCGGGCGGCGGTGCCCGAGGGGGCGTCGGCCTTGTTCGGGTGGTGCAGCTCGATGACCTCGACGGACTCGAAGTAGCGGGCCGCCTGCTGGGCGAACTTCATGGTGAGGACCGCGCCGATGGAAAAGTTCGGCGCGATGAGCACACCGGTCTCCGGGGAGGCGGAGAGCCAGGTGTTCAGCTGCGCGAGCCGTTCGTCGGTCCAGCCGGTGGTGCCGACCACCGCGTGGATGCCGTGGCCGACGCAGTACTCGAGGTTCTCCATCACCGACGCGGGCGTGGTCAGCTCGACGGCGACCTGGGCACCGGTCTCCGCAAGGGTCTCCAGCTTGTCGCCCCGGCCGAGTGCGGCCACCAGCTCCAGGTCGTCGGCGGCCTCGACGGCTCGTACCGCTTCGGCGCCGATACGGCCCCTGGCGCCGAGAACGGCCACGCGCAGCTTGCTCATTGCTCTGCTTCCTTACGGGAGGATCTGGGCACGGAGGTTTTAGGCGACCGCTTCGTGGAGACGGGCGGCCTGCTTGTCCTTGAGCGGTCCGATGACGGACAGCGAGGGGCGGTGTCCGAGGATCTCGCCCGCCACCGAGCGGATGTCGTCCGGTGTCACCTCGCCGATACGCGTCAGCATCTCGTCGACCGACATCTGCTCGCCCCAGCACAGCTCGCTCTTGCCGAGGCGATTCATCAGCGCGCCGGTGTCCTCCAGGCCGAGAACGGTGGAGCCGGAGAGCTGGCCGATGGCGCGGCCGATCTCCTCGTCGCTCAGCCCGTCCGACGCGACCCGGTCGAGCTCGTCGCGGCAGATCTTCAGGACGTCGTGGACCTGGCTCGGGCGGCAGCCCGCGTACACGCCGAACAGGCCGCAGTCCGCGAAGCCGGAGGTGTACGAGTAGACGCTGTAGGCGAGGCCGCGCTTCTCCCGTACCTCCTGGAAGAGGCGGGAACTCATGCCACCGCCCAGGGCGGTGCTGAGGACCCCTAGGGCCCAGCGGCGCTCGTCGGTACGGGCCAGTCCCGGCATGCCGAGGACCACGTGCGCCTGCTCGGTCTTGCGGCCCAGCACCTCGACCTGTCCGGCCGTGCGCAGGGTGCGGGAGCCCTGGCGGGGCGCCGTGGGGACGGCGTCGGTGCGGGTGAGCGCGCCGGCCCGTTCGAAGGCCCTGCGGACCTGGCGTACGACGGTGGCGTGGTCGATGTTGCCCGCGGCGGCCACGACCAGGCGGGTCGGGTCGTAGTGCTTCTTGTAGAAGCGGGCGATCTGGCCCCGGTTCAGGGCGTTGATCGTGTCGACCGTGCCGAGGACGGGGCGGCCGAGCGGGGTGTCGCCGAGCAGCGTGTGCGCGAACAGGTCATGCACGCAGTCGCCCGGGTCGTCCTCCGTCATCGCGATCTCTTCGAGGATGACACCGCGCTCGGCGTCGACGTCCTCGGCGGCGATCAGCGAGCCGGTCAGCATGTCGCAGACGACGTCGATGGCCAGCGGCAGGTCCGTGTCGAGGACCCGCGCGTAGTAGCAGGTGTACTCCTTCGCCGTGAAGGCGTTCATCTCGCCGCCGACCGCGTCGATGGCGGAGGAGATGTCGAGGGCACTGCGCCGGGCGGTGCCCTTGAACAGGAGGTGTTCGAGGTAGTGCGTCGCGCCGTTCAGGGCGGGCGTCTCGTCGCGTGATCCGACGTTGGCCCAGATACCGAAGGTCGCGGAGCGTACGGAGGGCAGGGTCTCGGTGACGACGCGGAGGCCGCCGGGGAGGACCGTACGGCGGACGGTGCCGATGCCGTTGCTGCCCTTGAGAAGCGTTTGGGTACGGGCGACGGCCCGCCCCTCCGAGGAGGGGCGGGCCGTCGTCGCGGAACTACGGGACGTCACTTGTCGGTGTCGTCCTTCTTCTCGTCCTCTTCGCCCTCGATGACGGGGATGAGGGAGAGCTTGCCGCGCGAGTCGATCTCGGCGATCTCGACCTGGACCTTGGCGCCGACGCCGAGCACGTCCTCGACGTTCTCCACGCGCTTGCCACCGGCGAGCTTGCGGATCTGCGAGATGTGCAGCAGGCCGTCCTTGCCCGGCATGAGCGACACGAACGCACCGAAGGTGGTGGTCTTGACGACCGTACCCAGGTAGCGCTCGCCGACCTCCGGCATGGTCGGGTTGGCGATCGCGTTGATCGTGGCGCGGGCGGCCTCGGCCTGCGAGCCCTGCTGGGCACCGATGTAGATGGTGCCGTCGTCCTCGATCGTGATGTCGGCGCCGGTGTCCTCCTGGATCTGGTTGATCATCTTGCCCTTGGGGCCGATGACCTCACCGATCTTGTCCACCGGGATCTTGACGGTGATGATCCGCGGGGCGTTCGGGGACATCTCGTCCGGGACGTCGATGGCCTCGTTCATCACATCGAGGATGTGGAGACGGGCGTCACGGGCCTGCTTCAGCGCGGCGGCCAGGACCGAGGCGGGGATGCCGTCGAGCTTGGTGTCGAGCTGGAGCGCGGTCACGAACTGCTTCGTACCGGCGACCTTGAAGTCCATGTCACCGAACGCGTCCTCGGCACCGAGGATGTCGGTGAGGGCGACGTAGTGGGTCTTGCCGTCGATCTCCTGCGAGATCAGGCCCATGGCGATACCGGCGACGGCGGCCTTGAGGGGCACACCGGCGTTCAGCAGCGACATGGTGGAGGCGCAGACCGAACCCATGGACGTCGAGCCGTTGGAGCCCAGCGCCTCGGAGACCTGGCGGATCGCGTAGGGGAACTCCTCGCGCGACGGCAGCACCGGCACGATCGCGCGCTCGGCGAGCGCGCCGTGGCCGATCTCGCGGCGCTTGGGCGAGCCCACGCGGCCGGTCTCGCCGACGGAGTACGGCGGGAAGTTGTAGTTGTGCATGTAGCGCTTGCGGGTCACCGGGGAGAGGGTGTCCAGCTGCTGCTCCATCCGGAGCATGTTGAGGGTGGTGACGCCCAGGATCTGGGTCTCGCCACGCTCGAACAGCGCCGAGCCGTGCACGCGCGGGATGGCCTCGACCTCGGCGGCGAGCGTACGGATGTCCGTGACGCCGCGGCCGTCGATGCGGACCTTGTCCTTGATGACGCGCTCGCGGACCAGCTTCTTGGTCAGCGCGCGGTAGGCACCGGAGATCTCCTTCTCGCGGCCCTCGAAGGCCGGGAGGAGCTTCTCGCCCGCGATCTCCTTGATGCGGTCGAGCTCCGCCTCGCGCTCCTGCTTGCCGGCGATGGTGAGCGCCTTGGCCAGCTCGGTGCTGACGGCCTTGGTGAGGGCCTCCAGGACGTCGTCCTGGTAGTCGAGGAAGACCGGGAACTCGCCGGTGGGCTTGGCGGCCTTGGCGGCGAGGTCGGACTGGGCCTTGCAGAGCACCTTGATGAAGGGCTTCGCGGCTTCCAGACCGGCGGCGACGACCTCTTCGGTCGGGGCCTCGGCGCCGTCCTTGACGAGCTGGATGGTCTTCTCGGTGGCCTCGGCCTCGACCATCATGATCGCGACGTCGCCGTCCTCCAGGACGCGACCGGCGACGACCATGTCGAAGACGGCGTCCTCGAGCTCGGTGTGCGTCGGGAAGGCGACCCACTGGCCCTTGATCAGGGCGACGCGGGTGGCGCCGATCGGGCCGGAGAAGGGCAGGCCCGCCAGGATCGTGGAGGCGGAGGCGGCGTTGATCGCGACCACGTCGTACAGGTGGTCGGGGTTGAGCGCCATGATCGTCTCGACGATCTGGATCTCGTTGCGCAGGCCCTTCTTGAAGGAGGGGCGCAGCGGGCGGTCGATCAGGCGGCAGGTGAGGATCGCGTCCTCGGAGGGGCGGCCCTCCCGGCGGAAGAAGGAGCCGGGGATCTTGCCGGCGGCGTACTGCCGCTCCTCGACGTCCACCGTGAGGGGGAAGAAGTCGAGGTTGTCCTTGGGCCGCTTGGAAGCGGTGGTGGCCGACAGCACCATGGTGTCGTCGTCCAGGTACGCGACGGCGGAGCCGGCGGCCTGCTTGGCCAGGCGGCCCGTCTCGAAGCGGATGGTGCGGGTGCCGAAGGTGCCGTTGTCGATGACGGCCTCGGCGTAGTGGGTCTCGTTCTCCACTAGTGAATTCTCCATACTCGTCGTCTTTCGTCCGGGCGCCCGTGTGGCGCCGGACGGAGCGGAGAGGCGTGCCGTGTGTGCGGGGCCGGTCTTCGATCGAAGCTCCCGGGCGTTGTCCCGGGGGCCACTACCGAGGACCGGCGGCGGCCGTGCGGCGCCTCTCCTCGTCTGTTGTTGTACGTCCAGGTTACTGAGGTTGCCCCCGGTCCCGCACGTACGGCAAAGGGAGCGGCCCCCTGGGTGAGGGAACCGCTCCCTTGCGCAGCGTCCTTACTTGGCGCCGCCGGCCGCACCGCGGCGGATGCCGAGGCGGTCGACGAGCGCACGGAAGCGCTGGATGTCCTTCTTGGCCAGGTACTGCAGGAGGCGGCGACGCTGGCCGACCAGGATCAGCAGACCACGACGGGAGTGGTGGTCGTGCTTGTGCGTCTTGAGGTGCTCCGTCAGGTCCGAGATGCGGCGCGAGAGCATGGCGACCTGGACCTCGGGGGATCCGGTGTCGCCCTCCTTCTGCGCGAACTCGGACATGATCTGCTTCTTCGTAGCGGCGTCGAGCGGCACGCGTACTCCTCTTGGTCTTCGATGCGCCCACGAGTGCCCCTGGTCTTGTTCTCAGGGGAGCTTGGGTGACTCGGGAGCGAGGGTCCGATGAGCGCAGTTCCCAGAGCGAACCGGGAACGCGTACACAAACGGCCACAGCCAGACTACCAGCCGCCCGGACCGGCCCCGACGGGTGTCAGCCGGTGAGGGCCCTCGCGCGCGTGTAGAGATCGAGGACCGCGAGGCAGAGCGGCACGAGCGAGAGCAGGAGCGCGCTCTCCGCCAGGTCGAGGAATCTCCCCCAGAACGGGGAGAGCCCTTTGCGCGGGACGGACGCCCCGGCGGCGGTGAGGAGTACGGCGCCCGCGGCGAGCACCGCGCATAGTCCGAGCGTACGGGGATGGGGTGCCGGGCCGCTTCCGTCGCCGGTCAGGGCGAGGCAGGTGACCAGGGCGGCGAGGGCTCCGATGCCCGCGGCCAGCAGGCAGACGACCTGGGCGGTGTAGCGGAAGAGGCGGGCGCGCAGCAGCAGCGCGAGCCCGGCGGCGAGGGCGAGGAGACGGCCCCAGGGGTCGCCGGAAGCGCCGAGTACGGCGGCGGCCGCCGCGGCCAGGCCCGCACAGCCGCCGGCCAGCCCGAGCAGCAGTTCGTGGCCGCGCCGGGCCCGGTCCGTGACGAGACGGGTGTCGACGGGGTCGGCGGGTGGGCCCGCGTCCGCCTCCGGGTCCGTCTCCGCGCGGGTGGACGGGCCGTCGGGCCGCGGCGGGGCGTACCCGATGGGGAGCCGGGCGAAACGGGCGGAGAGGCCGGGCAGGAACGCGATGAGGCCGAGGGCTGCGGGGACGCAGACGGCGGCCGTGGCGGTGGCGGAGGCCCCGGTGAGGATCGCGGTGAAGGAGGCCAGCGCGCCGGTGCCCGCGAGGAAGGCCGCGGCGACGAAGGGTGCGTCGCCGCAGGGGGTGAGCGCGGTCAGGACGGCGGCGGCGACGAGTACGGCGGCGCAGCCGAGCAGGAACTGCAGGCGCCCCGCGCCCCGGTCCGGGTCGGGGGCGACGAGGCCGGAGCCGGCGAGGAGGACGAGGGGCAGCGCCCCGAGCCCGAGCGCGGCGGCGGTGGCACGGTCGGCGTGGACCCGGGCGCGTACCACCGCGACGGCCGGCAACAGGAGACCCGCGATCCCCGCGACGGCTCCCGGCGGCCCGTGCATGTCGTGGCGGACCGGGTCGGCCTGCCACAGGACGAGGGCCGCCAGGAGGAGGAGCAGCGCGCCGGCCGCGGGGGCGGCGCCGCGCAGCAGGTCGTCGCTCCACAGGTGGCGGTCGCGGCCGGCGGCGGAGGCGACGGCGTCCGCGACGTCGTCGAAGACGGGCGGGGGCAGCGAGGCGGCGAAGGGGCGCAGGGTGAGGAGTTCGCCGTCGAGGACGCGCTGTGCGGCAAGGGTGCGGTCGCCGTCCAGGACCGTGCCGTCGAGCCGCACGAGGTGGTGGCCGGTGGGTGCGGTGGGGGCCCCGGCCGGACCGGTGAGGCGCAGGATCTCCGGCCAGATGTCGGCGGCGGCGATGTCCTCGGGCAGGGCGACGTCGATCCGGCTGTCGGGCGTGACGACGGTGACCCGGCAGAAGCCGGTCGTTGCGGTCGGACTCACGTGTCGGGGGCCCCTGTTCGTCGCTGGTCGGCGGTGTCCGCACGATGGCGGGCCACCCTATCGGGCGGATCGGGGCGAAGTCTGACAGTGCGTAGGATCACGGGCGCTTCGAGCGGGGGCCGTGGGGGGCTGCTCCTCCTGTGTGCGGCCCGGCCGCCTCGCTCTTCCCCCCTTCGCCTCGCCCCACACCCGCCCGTACCCAAGGATCGATGCCCCGGTGAGCCAGATCGTCGTGAAGCGTCCGCCCCGCCTCCTGCCGCCGGAAGTTCCCACGAAAGAGGTGTTGTTGGAGCCTCCTCCGGTGCTGCCGCGCGGGCAGCGGGAGGGGGTGCTGATGCAGCTTCTTCCGGTGCTGGGCATGGGTGCGTCGGTGGTGTTCTTCTTTTCGCCGCAGGCGCCGCGGTTCATGCGGGTGATGGGTGTGCTGATGCTGGTGTCGACGCTGGCCATGGTGGTAACCCAGGTCGTCAGATACCGGCGTGGGGCACAGGGGCGGACGGCGGACGTGCGGCGCGACTACCTCGCCCGGCTGGCGCGGGCCCGCCGTGCGGTGCGGCGGACGGCGCGGGCGCAGCGCGACGCTCTGCTGTACACGCATCCCGCGCCGGACCAGCTGTGGTCGGTGGTCGCCGAGGGCCGCCGGGTGTGGGAGCGGCGGTCCGGGGACGCGGACTTCGGGCTGGTGCGGATCGGGCTCGGCCGGCAGCCGCTGGCCGTGCCGCTGTGCGCGCCGGAGGAGGTGCCGGGTGAGCCGGAGCCGGTGTGCGCAGACGCGGTGCGGCGGTTCGTGGCGGTGCACGCCGCGTTGGACGGCCTGCCGCTGTGCGTCCCACTGCGGGAGGTGTACCGGGTGCGGCTGAGCGGTTCCGCGGCGGCGGTGCGGTCGGTGGCGCGGGCCCTGGTGGCCCAGCTGGTCACGTTGCACTCGCCGCAGGATCTGGTGGTGGCGGTCGTGGCGGCGCCGAACGCGGTGGGGTGCTGGGACTGGGTGAAGTGGCTGCCGCACGTCCAGGTGCCGGGTGAGGCCGACGGGGCCGGTGCGAAGCGGCTGTTCGCGCGGGAGCCGGCCGGTCCGGAGTCTCTGCTCGGCGGTCTGCTGGAGGGGCGGGGGCGCTTCGGGTCGGAGGGGGTGCCGGCGGACCGGCCGCATGTGGTGGTGGTCCTGGACGGGGCGGCGTCCGGTGCGGTGCTGGGTGCGGCCGGGGGTGTGCAGGGGGTGACACTGGTCGAGGTGGCCCCTGGTGACGCGGAGGGGCCGCCCGGTGCGCTGTGCGTGCGGGTAGGGCCCGGTTCGCTGCGCGTGGGGTCCGAGGCCGGGGTGCCGGACGGGCTCTCGCTGCCCGCCGCGGAGGCGCTGGCCCGGCGGCTGGCCCCGTTGCGTGCCGGTGGGCGGGACGGGGACGGACCGCTGTCGGCCGAGCCGGCCTTCACGGAACTGCTGGAGCTGGGCGACGCGGGTGCGGTGGAGGTCGCGCGGACGTGGCGGCCACGTCCGGTGGCGGAGCGGCTGCGGGTGCCCATCGGGGTGGGTGAGGACGGCGGCCCTGTGGTGCTGGACCTGAAGGAGTCGGCACTCGACGGGATGGGGCCGCACGGTCTGTGTGTGGGAGCGACCGGTTCGGGGAAGTCCGAACTGCTGCGGACGCTGGTGCTCGGTCTCGCGGTCACCCATTCCTCCGAGACGCTGAACTTCGTGCTCGCCGACTTCAAGGGCGGGGCGACGTTCGCCGGGATGGCGGGGCTGCCGCACGTGGCCGCCGTCATCACCAATCTCTCCGACGATCTGGCGCTGGTCGACCGCATGGGCGACGCGCTGCGCGGCGAACTCCAGCGCCGTCAGGAGCTGCTGCGGGCGGCGGGCAACTTCGCCGGTGTCCACGACTACGAGCGGGCGCGGGCGGCGGGAGCGGCGCTGGAGCCACTGCCCTCCCTGGTGCTGGTGATCGACGAGTTCTCCGAACTGCTCACCGCGAAACCCGACTTCATCGATGTGTTCATCCGGATCGGCCGCATCGGCCGGTCGCTGGGTGTGCATCTGCTGCTGGCGTCCCAGCGCCTTGAGGAGGGGAGGCTGCGGGGCCTGGAGACGTATCTCTCGTACCGGATCGGGCTGCGGACGTTCTCCGCGGAGGAGTCGCGTGCAGCGCTGGGTGTGCCGGACGCGTACGACCTGCCGCCGGTGCCCGGTTCGGGGTTCCTGAAGGCCGGTACGCGGGAAATGACGCGCTTCAAAGCGGCGTACGTCTCGGGGCCGTACCGGCCGGAGGGCCGCGGGGCGGCGGTGGGGCGGATGCCGGGCGGACAAGCGACGCTGTTCCGCGCGCTGCCGGTGCCCGTGGCGGACCCGCCCCTCGTCCCGGCCGCGGCTCCTCCCCCGCGCTCGGAGGACGCGCTCGCCGACACCGTGCTCGATGTGGTGGTGCGGCGCCTCGACGGGCAGGGGGTGCCCGCCCATCAGGTGTGGCTGCCGCCGCTGGACCGGTCCCCCGGTCTCGACGAGCTGCTGCCGGATCTCGCGACGGATCCGGAGCGCGGGTTCACCTGTATGGGGGATGGCGGACTGACCGTGCCGCTCGGGGTCGTCGACAAGCCGTTCGAGCAGCGGCGCGAGGTGCTGCGCCGGGACTTCTCGGGGGCGGCGGGACACATGCTGGTGGTCGGCGGGCCGCAGTCCGGCAAGTCGACGGTGCTGCGCACGCTGGTGCTGTCCTTCGCGCTCACCCACACCCCGCGCGAGGTCCAGTTCTACGGGCTCGACTTCGGCGGTGGCGGGCTCGCGGCGCTGTCGGGGCTGCCGCACGTGGGGCAGATCGCCTCCCGGCTGGACCCCGAGCGGGTGCGGCGTACGGTCGCCGAGGTGGCGGGGGTGCTGCGGGGGCGCGAGGAGCTGTTCCGCGCGCGGGGCATCGGCTCCATGGCCGCGTACCGGCGGGAACGGGCCCGGGGCGGGCCGGCCGGTGAGCCGTGGGGCGATGTGTTCCTGGTGGTCGACGGCTGGGGCGGTTTCCGTACGGAGTACGAGGAACTGGAGCCGGTCGTCACCGATATCGCCGCCCGGGGCCTGGGTTACGGGGTGCATGTGGTCCTCACGGCCGCCCGCTATCTGGAGGTGCGGGCCGCGCTGAAGGACCAGCTGACCGGGCGGCTCGAACTGCGGCTCGGTGACGTGTCGGACTCCGAGTTCGACCGGAAGGTCGCCGCCCAGGTGCCCGCCGGTGTGCCGGGGCGCGGCCAGGTGGCGGAGCGGCTGCATTTCATGGCCGCCCTGCCGTGCATCAGCCCGGCGGACGACGCGACCTGTCTCGCCGGCCGTACGGCGGCCCTGGTCGAGCGGGTGCGGGCGGACTGGGCGGGTCCGCCGGCACCTCCCGTACGGCTGCTGCCCGCCGTGCTGCCCGCCGAACGGCTGCCCAAGGGGGACGAGTTCCCGGAGCGGGGCGTCGCGATCGGTATCGCCGAGAGCGATCTGGAGCCGGTGTTCGTCGACTTCGACGCCGATCCCTTCCTTCTGGTCTTCGGTGACGGCGAATCGGGGAAGACGGCGCTGCTGCGTCTGCTCGCCCGGCAGATCGCCCGCCGCTACTCCCCCGACGAGGCGAAGCTCGTGGTCGGTGACTACCGGCGGGGGCTGCTGGGCGCGCTTCCGGAGAGCCATCTGCTGGAGTACGCGCCCTCTCCGGACACGCTGAGGACGCATATGGAGGCGCTGGCCGGGGTGTTCGCGCGGCGCCGGCCACCCGCGGATGTCACGCCCCGGCAGCTGCGGGAGCGCAGTTGGTGGACGGGCCCGCGGATCTTCGTCGTCGTCGACGACTACGACCTGGTCGCGACGGGTACGGGCAGTCCTCTGGCCGCGCTGGCGGAGTGCCTGCCGTTCGCACGGGACACCGGGGTGCGCTTCGTCGTCGCGCGCAGCTGCGCCGGTGCCTCGCGGGCGATGTACGAGCCGTTCCTGCAGCGGGTCAGGGAGCTGGGCGCACAGGGTGTGGTGCTGTCCGGCGATCCGGCGGAGGGCGATCTCGTCGGGTCGGTGCGCGGGCGTCCGATGCCGCCGGGGCGCGCGTGTCTGGTGACCCGGCGCGGCGGGAACAGACTGGTGCAGACTGGCTGGTTGCCGGAGCGGGGTTGAGCGTTGCCGGGGCGGGGAAGCGACCGGTCGCCGGGGTTCGGCGGACCGGCTTCCCCGCCGCCGCGTTGCCTGTACGGTGCCGTGCAGAGCCAGGTACGGAAAGGAACCCTCACGATGGGCACGCAGGCGGAGAAGGACGAGCTGTACGCACGCGACATCTCCGGGGTGGAGTGGACGAGTGCGCCCGGGACCGAGCAGGACGAGGAGCGCGTCGAGATCGCGCACCTTCCCGGCGGTGGGGTGGCCATGCGGTCCTCGTTGGACCCGGACACCGTGCTCAGGTACACGGAGGCTGAGTGGCATGCCTTCGTCCTGGGTGCCAGGGACGGCGAGTTCGACCTGAACTAGTGGGGGCCGGGGTACGCGTGGGGCACGTTCGGGTGAACGTGCCCCTTCGTGTGTCCGGCCCTCCCGGCCCGGCTCAGTAGGCCTCGGTGAACAGGCGTGAGGAGCGCAGGTCCGTGGCCCGGTAGTGGTCCTTGCCGGTCTCGATGAGCCTCGCGACCTCTTCCAGCCGGCCCCTCATGTGGTCCGCCTTGTTCCGGTACTTGTGCTGGAGGGTCACGTACTCGGCGTGTGCCTGGCCGTCCCAGGTGTCGGTGACGACCTTGAGCGCGCCGTCCATCTCCTCCAGGTCCCGGCAGATGTTCCGCGAGACCGCGCGGATGCGGTTGGCGACCTCCTGGACGCTCTCGTACCTGACCTTGGTGTGCGGGTCGTGCCCCATCGGGTTTCCTCTGGTCGTGTGGGGGTACGGCGTCCGGTTCAGACGCCGTTGAGGGCGGAGGAGCCGCCCGCGGAGGCCGGTTCCCGTACCGCCTTGAAGGCCGCGCGGACCTCCTCGTCGTTGGCGTTGCTGAGGTTGCGGGTGCCGTCCACGGCGTGCAGCAGTACGCCGAGCAGGCGGCGGATCTCGTCGTGGTCCTCGTTGACGACTAGCTGGGCGGAGGTGAATCCGGAGGCGCCGGCACCGGTCCAGCCGGCCCCGACCGTCGCGAGGACGTCGGCCAGCTCCCGGGCCTGGCGCGACACCGCCTCGGCGGTGTGGACGATCTTGTTCCTGGCCTGGACGACCGGATCGTCGGCAAGCGCGAATCCACTGGCGGGGCTTGTCATATGGGGTCCTCTCGCTGGGCCGTTCAGGCGGCTCAGGCTAGTCAGTCCGGCGCCCCGCCCCGGCCACCGCGGAGGCGCCGCGCGGGCTCGCCGAGCGGGCCCGCCGGGGTTCTCCGGCTCACCTCGTACGACGTCCGCGCAGGTCCCGGGCGACGGCCGCCGCGCCCGCCACCGCACCGGTCAGCAGGAGCGTGAGGGCCATGGCCCAGGCGGCGTAGCGCCGGTCGCGCTCCTCCCGGGTATCCGCCGCGGACAGGGGCGCCGGGTCGGGTGCCCGGACGCCGGCGGGCGGCGTGTCGGGGTGCGGGGCGTCCTGCGGGGCGTCGTCCCCGGAGAGTGCGCGGACCGGGTCGACTACACCCCATCCGACGAAGTCGTCACGGCCGTTGACGGAGCGTTCCGCGGTCTGTTCGATACGGGCGGCGATCTGCCGGGCCGTCCAGCGCGGGTACCTGGCGCGCATCAGTGCGGCGACCGCGCTGACGTACGGGGCGGAGAAGCTCGTTCCGCTGTCGGCGCAGTGACCGCGTCCGGGAACGGTGGAGACGATGTCGACGCCCGGCGCGGCGACGTCGACGAAGCTCCCGGGCCGGGAGAAGGGGGCGCGTTCGTTGTCACGGCCGGACGCGCCGACGGCGAGGACGCCGTCGAAGGCGGCGGGATAGGTGGGCGTGCGGGTGCCGTCCGCGCCGTCGTTGCCGGCGGAGGCGACGACCACGATGTCCCGGCGGACGGCCTCGGCGACCGCGCGGGCCAGGACCGAGCCGGGGCTCTGCGGCCGGGTGGTCTCCTGGGAGATGTTGATGACCTGGGCGCCCCGGGCGACGGCGTGGAGGATCGCCGCGGCCATCGACGCGTCGGTGCCGCTGTCCCGCGTGTCGTTCTGGCGGACGGGGAGGACGGTCGCCCCGGGGGCGAGCCCGACGAAGCCGGTCCCTTCGCGGGGGCGGGCGGCGATGATGCCGGCGACCTCGGTGCCGTGGCCCACCGCGTCGTCGGTGCCGTCACCGCCGCCCAGTGTGTCGGCGCCGGCGGAGGCGTCGACCGCGCCGGCGAGCTGCGGATGGGTGTTGTCCACCCCGGTGTCGATGACGGCGACGCGGACGCCTTCGCCCCGGGTGTCGTGCCACAGCTCGTCCAGGAGCACACGCTGCAACGGCCAGGGGCGGCCCTCGAACTGCCGCTTCGCCGGGAAGGCGCACCCGCCTCCGTCCGGACCGGTGGCCCCGCGTGCCGGCTGGGCGGAGGCCAGGGCAGTGAACACGGCAAGGGCCGCGCCCAGCCTCTTCGTCGTCCGGTACGTCATGGGGCCTCGTTCTCCTCGGCCGTCAGGAACCCTGCGGGCGGCGCGCGCCGCTGGTGTCGAGGCGTGGGCCCCGGGGAAGGAACTCCGACCACGCGGCCGGTACGAGGGCGGGTCGCACCCGGCCGTAGCCGAGCCGGATCTGCGCCTCGTTGCCCTGCGCCAACCCTCCGTGGGGCCGGTCGTCGGGCGCGAGGCGGCTGGTTTCGCCGTCGCCGTTCCCCTGAACCGCGTACCTCAATCCGGTGTCCGTCACCAGGAAGAGTGATCCGTCGGGCCTGGTCTGCCTGCCTCGCACCTGGGTGTACAGGAGCCCACTGCCGGGGGTCACGTACGTGCTCGTGCCGCCCGCGCCGACGGACGCGGGGTACGCGGTGCCCGCCCAGGTGCTCAGGGTGGTGCGGCCCTCGCCGTCGGTCCCGCGCAGTACGGAGCAGACCGTGTTCCGGCGGGTGCTGTCGACCCGGACGGCCCGGTGCGCGGGCCAGTGCGCGGCCTGGCCCGCGAAGGGCGCGGGGTCGGGCACGAAGTCCTGGAGGCCGGCGGGGTACGCCGCGCCGGCCTGGTCGAGGGCGGCGGTCTGCGGGGAGTTGATGAGCAGCCAGGCGGTGAACTCCGAGACCCGCTGGACCCGTCCGCCGAGCACCACGTGGTAGGCGGTGCCCGCGCCGGTCCTGGTCCGCAGCACCGCGCCGATCCGGTTCTGGCGCGCGGACAGGTGGCCCTCGACGCGGGCCGGGGCGCCGGCCCGCCCGGGGACCACGGGGAAGGCGACCGGGCTGCCCGTGTGCAGGGTTGCGAGCCAGTCGCCGGTGACGGGTCTCGGCGGGGCGCCGCCGACCAGGGCGTCGGTGAGGTGTCCTCGGTCGGCGGACCGTTCGTCGACGCGGTATTTGGTGCCCCGGGCGTCGACGAGGTACCGGGTGCCGCGTGGATCCCGCACGTAGAGCACCTGGCCACCGGTGAGCCGGTCCGGGCCCTCGGTCAGCCGGTGGTCGCGGGCGGCGAGGACGAAGCCGGCCTTCTCCACATCGGCCTCCTCGCCGCCTCCTTGCCGTACGCAGACGGCCCACCGCTTGGCGGTGCCCGCGTCCTCCTTGCCGGGGAGCCGGTCGGGGGCGTACGGAATGCCCAGCACCGGGCCGCGTGGCGGCTTGCCCGCGTCGAGGACGTCGTCGGCGACCTGAACGACGCCGTAGCTGTCCGGGGCGAGCAGCAGCCGGGCCGACGCGAGGTTCAGCACCGGGTGCAGCCGGGTACGGCGATGGGTGCCCCGGCCGGTGGTGAGGACCACGTAGCGGGTGGTGGAGGTCTTGCCGACGACGACGTTGACGCCGGGGCGGTCCCAGTCCTTCGGCGCGGCCGGACGGAACATGCCGTAGGCCCCGAAGCCCGCGAGGAGCAGAGCGCCGGTGAGGACGCCCGGCAGCACGGCGCGCAGCGGGCGCGGGGCGCCCTCGTCGGAGCCGGAGGCCGAGGGCTGGAGGAAGGCGGCCAGCGTGCGCCTCTTCGCAAATGTGTACGCGTTCAGCTCGTCCCGTCGGGTCGCCATGCCCCGGCCCGCCTTCCCTGTCCGCCCGTGCCGCACACCGACGGCCGCTCGCCCCGCGTACCCCCGGCGGGGCTTCCCTCTGTCGGCGACCACTATGCCTCCTGCGCCTGGCTGTTGGCCGGGGACAGGTACGCTGAGCGGTCCCGCCGGAGGCCCCGGCGGGGCGGCAGCGGCACGGGGCGGGTCCGGGCGGACGGGGGCAGGGCACGATGGCGGCCAGGGGTGGAGCGCGACTGAACCGACGCGCGGGACCGATCGGAACTTTTCGATTGCAACAGCTGGTGCTGTTCGAAATCGCGGGCGCCGTCCTGCTGTGCGCCTGGGTCGCCGGACCGGTCCTGCTCGGCCCTGCGGGGATGACGGCCGCGGCGCTCGTGGTGCTCGCCGTCGTACGCAGGCGCCGCCGTTCGCTCCCGGCGTGGCTGGG
This sequence comes from Streptomyces sp. col6, assembly GCF_008042035.1. GTDB lineage: Bacteria > Actinomycetota > Actinomycetes > Streptomycetales > Streptomycetaceae > Streptomyces. Next base: position 1,639,052 of record NZ_RDBL01000006.1, on the reverse strand, counting down.
TACGGTCGTCGCGATGCGGATGCGTACCCGCAGGGCCGCCGCGCAGCCGCCGGCGACGGCCGGAGATCCCGGCTCTCCGGTCGCCCCGTTGACCGAGTGCGCACCGGCCCTGCGCACCTGCTCGTTCACCCACCGGGACCGGCGGCCGGCCGGCATGGTCGGCGACGGCAGGCACCTCACGGTGGTCCTCCGTGTCGACGCGGCGGACGCGGTGCTGCGGGCGGAGCGGACCGTACGGCCGTTGCCGCCCGCGCTCGTGCGGGAGGTGATGGACGTCGACGGCATCCGGTTGGAGTCGGCACGCATCGTGCAGCACACCCGGCCCGCCCCCGCCGCGCATCTCGCCGCCGACTCCGCCGCCGCGCTCAACTACGCACCGCTGCAGGCGCGTACCGGGTCACCGGCGGTACGCCTCACCTGGATCACGCTGACGCTCGACCCGGAACTCTGCCCGCAGGCCGTACGGGCCCGTGGCGGTGGCCTCACCGGGGCGCAGCGGTGTCTCCTGCGGGTGGCCGAGCAGTTGTCCGGCCGGCTGTCCGGAGCGGGGTTCGGTGCGACGGTGCTGACGGAGCGGGAGCTCGGCTCGGCGCTCGCCGCCTCGGCCTGTGCGGACACCACGGCAACGGCCGGTGCCGGCGGTTCCGCGCCGACGGTCCGCCGCACCCGGGAGACCTCACGGACCTGGAGCTGCGACGGGCGGTGGCACACCGCGTACTGGGTGCGCCGCTGGCCGCGCTCCGGCAGCGCGCCGATGCCCCGGCTCGTCGCGCTGCTCACCTCGGTCCCCGCGCTGGCCACGACGTTCAGCCTCACGCTGGCGCGCGGCGACCGGCAGGAGGTCTGCGCCGCCGGGCACCTGCGGATCAGCGCGCGCAGTGGTGAGGAACTTCGCACCGCGCGCGGGGAATTGGAGCGCGTCGCGCGCGGAGTACGGGTGTCGCTCGTGCGGCTCGACCGCGAGCAGCTGCCCGGGGTGCTCGCCACGCTGCCGCTCGGCGGGGCCCACTGATGGCGGCGGCCGGGCGCGTGCGGGGCCGGCTGGGGTTCGGGCCGGTCGGGCCGCGCGGGCGGCGCTACACCATCGGGCCCGAGCAACTGTCGTCGCTGGCCCTGCCGGTGGGCGACGACGGAGTGGTGATCGGCGTGGACGAGGAGGGCTTCCCCGCCGTACTCGGCCTCAACCGGCCGTCCCCGTACGACATCGTGCTCGTCGGCGGGTTGTGGACGGCCCAGGTGTTCGCCCTGCGGGCGGTGGCGACGGGTGCCCGGGTGGTGGTGGAGACGGGGCGGGCGCATGCCTGGAGGAATGTGGCGCGGGCCGCCGGCGGCAGCGCGTGTGTGGCGCTGCACGAGGTCGGCCGCGTGCGACCGCACGGCGCCTCGGCGGCCTCGCCGGTCGTCGTGGTCCGCGACTGCGGCATGCGGCCCCCGCACGGGCGGGCCGTGTCCGGGCCCTGGCAGTCGGTGCTGACGCTGCTGCCGTATCTGGGCCCGGCGGCGCCCGGACTGCTGGGCGAGGCGTCGCTGGTGGGCGTCCAGCGTGTGTCGCCCGAGGAGGCGGAGCAGGTCGCGCACCTCATGCGTCTGCCGGCCGGCATGGTCCGCACGCTGCCCGCTCTGGACGACGGGGCCACCCTCTGGTGCACGCGGCGGGAGAGCCGGCTGGTGACGACCCGGGCGACCGATGTCGAGTCGGGACTGCTGGGCGCCGCACGCCGGATGGACTGACGGCCCGGCGCCCGGGAGACCGGCCCGGTCCGGGGCCCGCGTGAGCGGTGCTGAGCGATACCGGGGCGAGACAGTCGCAAACCCCCGTCCAGTTGTGCTCCTTTGACCGCTTTGGGGGCCATTCCTTGCCGTACTCGGCCCACTTGGGTGCAGTACGTGACGTACGGGACAGCATTCGCGATGCCGTACGGCCTGCCGTGGCGCCCCTCATGGCGATTAGGCTGGGCCCGGACGCGGCAGAAGAACCTGCGGGCAGGCCAGGTGCGTCCCAGGGGGAGAGCCGGGCGGTTCGCGTTACGGGAACGCCCCCACCCACCACGGCACAAGGGTGCTCGACCACACCAGGAGGCAAAGTGAACGGCGATCGGGACGAGATGCGCGGGGGCTGGGACAAGCCCGTCGACGAGTCGTCCGACGCGGAGCCCGCCGACGCGACGGGTGAGTTCACCATCGACTACACCCCGCCCGCCTGGTACACGCAGAACGCGCCGGGCGACTCCTCGGGTGGCGCGGGCGCGCCGCTGGCACCGCCCCCGCCGCCCAGCGGTGAGCCGGTGCCGCTGCCCCCGCCGGTGACGCACCGGGGCTTCGACCCCGACTGGGCACCGGCCCCGCCGGAGCCCGCCGACAGCGGCGACCTGGAGAGCGGCGCGACCATGCGGTTCTCGGCCGCCGCGCTGAAGCGGGAGATCGCGGAGCGGGAGGCGGCCGACGGCGGCGCGCCCTCCACCTCCGAGGGCGAGGGTGACGACTCCCCCGCCGCCGGTTCCGTTTCGGACGACGCGGTGACGGGTACGCCGGGCGCGGACGACCGGGACGACGTCCCGGGCAAGGTCTTCGGCTTCGAGCCGGAGGAGGAGGCGGAGGGGACCCCGGAGCCTGCCGACGCGCTCGCGGAAGGCTCCTCGGAGCGGGTGGACGTGGAGGACGAGGACGACGAGGCGGGCCTCGCGCCCGCCGCCGCGTCCTCGAAGCCGTATGCCCCGGCGCCGTACAGCCCCAAGCCGTACCCGTCCGAACCGGTCGACGCCGTTCCGTCCGACACGGCCCCCGCCGAGGCGGTGTCGCTCGGCAGCGCCGCGACGGACTCCGCGGAGGAGGGCTCGTCCGAAGCCGGGTTCTCGGACGCCGGGTTCTCCGACGCCGGAACTTCCGAGACAGGCTTCCCGGAAACCTCCGCCTCCGTGGCGGGCTTCCCGGCGGCCGCCGTCTCCGAGGCCGACTCCACGGAGACGGACAACGACGCACCGGACAACGACGAACCGGTCGACGACTCAGCGTTCGACAACGCACCGGCCGTCAACGACTCAGCCTTCGACGACGAACCGTCCGACGCCGCGCCTTCCAACCTCGCACCATCCGACGCCGAGCCTTCCGACCTCGCACCGTCCGACGCCGAGCCGTACGACCCCGCACCGTCCGACGCCCAGCCGTCCGAGCCCGCGCTCTCCGACGCCCCGCCGTCCAGCCCCGCGCCCTCCGACGCCTTCCCCGACGCGGCGCCCAGTGACGTACCGGCCGACAGCGCGCCGCAGGACGTGTCACCCTCTCCCTGGGCGGCGGCCCCGGCGCAGGGCGGTCTGCCCCCGCTGCCGCCCGCCTTCCAGCCGGCGGCCCCCCAGCCGGCGGCGCCCCAGCCGCAGGCCCCGCAGCCCGAAGCCGCGCAGCCACCGGCCACCCAACCGCCGGCGCAGGGCGGCTACGGCTTCCCGCAGGCCGCGCAGCCGCCGGCCCAGGGTGCCCCGGACCCGGCGGCCGAGGGCGGTACCCCGAACCTCCCCGCGCAGGTCCAGCAGCAGCCGCAGGGCCGGCCCGTCGACCCGCGTGCGGGCAGCGCGTGGCCCACGCCGGTCACCCATGACCAGCGCGAGCGTTCGAACCCCGGCGCCCCGCTCGGGTACACCGCGGCGGTCGAGCTCACGTCCGACCGGCTGATCCGGGGCAAGCAGAAGACCCGGAGCAGCCGCGGCCCCTCCGCCGCATCGCGCTTCAAGCTGGGCGGCAAGAAGGAGGAGCAGGAGCGGCAGCGCAAGCTCGACCTCATCCGTACGCCGGTCCTCTCCTGCTACCGGATCGCGGTGATCAGCCTCAAGGGCGGGGTCGGCAAGACCACGACGACCGCCGCGCTCGGTGCGACCCTGGCCAGCGAGCGGCAGGACAAGATCCTCGCCATCGACGCCAACCCGGACGCCGGGACGCTGGGCCGCCGGGTGCGGCGCGAGACCGGGGCGACGATCCGCGACCTGGTCCACGCCATCCCGCACCTCAACTCGTACATGGACATCCGGCGGTTCACCTCGCAGGCGCCCTCCGGTCTGGAGATCATCGCCAACGACGTGGACCCGGCGGTTTCGACGACCTTCAACGACGAGGACTACCGGCGCGCGATCGACGTGCTCGGCAAGCAGTACCCGATCATCCTCACGGACTCGGGCACCGGTCTCCTCTACAGCGCCATGCGCGGCGTGCTGGACCTGGCGGATCAGCTGATCATCGTCTCGACGCCCTCGGTCGACGGCGCCTCCAGTGCCTCCACGACCCTGGACTGGCTGTCGGCACACGGGTACGCGGAGCTGGTGCAGCGGTCCCTCACCGTCATCTCCGGGGTGCGCGAGACCGGCAAGATGATCAACGTCGACGACATCGTCCAGCACTTCCGGACGCGCTGCCGCGGTGTGGTCGTCGTCCCGTTCGACGAGCACCTGTCGGCCGGTGCGGAGGTCGACCTCGACATGATGCGGCCGAAGACCCGGGAGGCGTACTTCACCCTCTCCGCCCTCGTCGCCGAGGATTTCGCGCGCGCTCAGCGGGAGCAGGGCCTGTGGACGTCCGACGGCAGCAGCCCGCCGCCGCAGTACGCCCCGCCGCTGCCGGGTCAGCAGCTTCCGGGACAGCAGATCCCCGGACAGCCGACGCCCGGTCAGCAGGCCGCCGGCCAGCAGCCGTACGCACCTCAGCAGCCCCAACAGCCGGGGCAGCCGCAGTACCCCGGTCAGCCGTACGCGCCCCAGCAGCCAGGTCAGCCGTACCCGCAGCAGCCGTACGGCGGCCAGCAGCAGCCCTACCCCGCGCAGCCGGCCCCCGGCGCCGGGCAGAGCTGGCAGCAGCAGCCGCCGCCCGCGCAGGCCCAGCAGCCCGCCGGCCGGCAGCCGTACGCGCAGCCCCAGCCCCACGCCGACCAGCCGGGCGGGCCAGGTCAGCCGGGTCAGCAAGGTCAGTCCGGACCGTCCGCGCACCCCGAGCTGCAGGGGCCGATACCGCCCACCGGATGGCAGCAGCAGCCGCCGTCAGCGCCTCAGCAGTAGGGCGTCAGAGGTCTGAACCAATGAGGGTCCGCATCGCCTCCGCGATGCGGACCCTTTTGGCATATCCGCAGACCACACGCCGTTTCGAGGACCGTTGACGCGGCTCGACCCCCGCTGATAGACCTTCGCATCACCAGCCGGCGAACCAGAGTTCAACCCGCCTTCTCCATGCGAGTCATGACGCGAGGTCCCAGACCATGGTCGTAAGAGTTCCACCATCCTCCGCCCAGCCACGCTCACGTCTGCGTGTGCTGCTGGCCTCCGGTGCCGCCGCACTCGCTCTCGCAGCCGGGTCGGTCGTACCGGGCATGCCCCTCGGGGCCGCGCCCCAGCAGGCGCAGGCCGCCGACAGTGGGGGCAAGACACTCACCGTCGCGGTCGCGCAGAGCGTCGACTCACTGAGCCCGTTCCTCGCCCAGAAGCTGCTGAGCACGAGCGTCTCGCGGCTCATGTACGACTTCCTGACGAACTACGACGCCAAGGACAACCACGCCATCCCGGGCCTCGCCACCAAGTGGGAGCCGTCCGCCGACAAGCTGACGTGGACGTACACCATTCGGGCCGATTCCAAGTGGTCCGACGGGCAGCAGGCGACGGCCGAGGACGCCGCCTGGACGTTCAACAAGATCATGGACGACGAGGCCGCGGCCCAGGCCAACGGCAGCTTCGTCACCAACTTCAAGAAGGTGACGGCCCCCAGCCCCACCAAGCTCGTCATCGAGCTCAAGGAGCCGCAGGCCACCATGGCCGCGCTCGACGTGCCGATCGTGCCCAAGCACGTGTGGGAGAAGGTCGGGGACTTCTCGAAGTTCAACAACGACACGAAGTTCCCCATCGTCGGCAACGGACCGTTCATCCTGACGGACTACAAGGTCGACCAGTACGTGAAGCTCAAGGCCAACAAGGACTTCTGGCGCGGCGCGCCGAAGTTCGACGAGCTGGTCTTCAAGACGTACAAGGACCAGGACGCCGCCGTCGCCGCCCTGCGCAAGGGTGAGGTCTCCTTCGTCGCCGGTTCGCCCGCGCTGACGCCCGCTCAGGCGAACTCGCTCAAGGGCGACAAGAACATCAAGGTCAACGAGGGTCCGGGCCGTCGCTTCTTCGCGCTGGCCACCAACCCGGGCGCGCAGACCAAGGACGGCAAGAAGTTCGGCAACGGCAACAAGGCGCTGCTGGACCAGAAGGTCCGTCAGGCGCTGTTCCTGTCGATCGACCGCGAGACGATCATCGACAAGGTCTTCCAGGGCCACGCCGTCGAGGGCAAGGGCTACATCCCGCCGCGCTTCTCCGCGTACGCGTGGGAGCCGTCCGCCGACCAGGCCATGAAGTACGACCCCGACAAGGCGGCGCAGCTGCTGGACCAGGCGGGGTACAAGCTCAAGGGCGACCAGCGCGTCGGCAAGGACGGCAAGCCGCTCGACCTGCGCATCCTGTGCCACGCCACGGACCCGAACGACAAGGCGATCGGCAAGTACCTGAAGGAATGGTGGGGCAAGCTCGGGGTCGGGCTGAAGGTCGACTGCCTCGACGACGTCTCCGTGCCCTGGTACGCCGGTGAGTACGACCTCGCCTTCGACGGCTGGTCGGTCAACCCGGACCCGGACTTCGTCCTGGGCATCCACACCTGCGCGGCCCTGCCGACGAAGGCCAAGGCCAGCGCGGCCACGGACAACTTCATCTGCGACAAGACGTACGACGAGCTGTACAAGAAGCAGCTCGCCGAGTACGACCCCGCCAAGCGGGCCGAGATCGTCGGGCAGATGCAGTCGTGGCTGTACGACTCCGGGTACATGAACGTGATCGCGTACCCGAACGCGGTCGAGGCGTACCGCACCGACCAGATCAAGTCGATCACGACCATGCCCGAGGCGGCCGGCAACATCTACGGCCAGGACGGCTACTGGAGCTGGTGGTCGGCCGTGCCGGCGAGCGGCAGCGGCGACTCGGACGGTGGCGGCTCCGGCTCCTCCACCGGTGTGATCATCGGCGTCGTCGTCGCGGTCGTGGTCCTCGCAGGTGGCGGGTTCCTGATCTCGCGGCGCCGCCGCACCACCGCGGACGATCGCGAGTAGGTTCTCGAACGGGATGAGAGGAACCGGCCGGCGCGGGTGCGGTACGAGGCCCGCGCCGGCCGGTTCTTCCAGGAACGACACGAGTAACGAGAGTTCCCCATGACAGCTGACAGCACTCCGGCGCTCGTGCAACAGGCGGACGCGGCCAAGGACGGCCCTCCGGCCGGCCCCTCGGCCGCACGCGGTCCACGGGCGCGCAACACCAAGGCCTATCTGAAGTACGTGGCCGCCAAGATCGCGGGCGCCGTCGTCTCGCTGTTCGCGGTTCTGGTCACCAGCTTCTTCCTCTTCCGGCTCATTCCGAGCGACCCGGTCAAGCAGATGACCGGCGGCCGGCGCGTATCGGCCGAACAGCTGGATTCGATGCGCCATCAGTTCGGGCTCGACCAGCCGATGTGGCAGCAGTTCACCAGCTACATCGGGGACGCGCTCACCGGCGACTTCGGCGCGTCCTACGCGTACCACGCACCGGTCATGGACAAGATCGTCGAGAAACTGCCGGCCACGCTGCTGCTCACCGGCACCGCCTATGTCCTCTACAGCCTCATCGGCATCTGGCTCGGCACCCGCACCGCCTGGCGCAACGGCTCGGCGAGCGACCGGTTCAACACCGCGCTCGCGCTCACGCTCTACTCGGTGCCCTCGTTCTGGCTCGGGCTGCTCCTGATCATCGTCTTCTCGGTGGGCGTCGGCCCGATCCCCGGGATGTTCCCGACGGGCGGGATGACGTCGGGCGACACGAGCGGCTTCGACTACGTGATCGACGTGGCGCACCACATGGTGCTGCCGGTCATCACCCTGGTGGCGGTCGGCTACGCGCAGACCCTGCTGGTGATGCGGTCCTCGCTGCTGGACGAGATGGGCAGCGACTATCTGACGACGGCCCGCGCCAAGGGGCTGCGGGACGACGTGGTGCGCCGCAAGCACGCCGTGCCCAACGCGATGCTGCCCACGTTCACCCTGATGTTCGTCAACCTGGGCCATGTGGTGGCGGGGCAGATCCTGGTGGAGACCGTGTTCTCCTGGCCGGGTCTCGGCTCGCTCTTCTACCAGGGCCTGAGCACCCCCGACCTGCCGCTCGTCCAGGGGCTGTTCTTCGTCTTCGCCACCGCGGTGATCCTGGCGAACACCCTTGCCGATGTGCTGTATCCGCTGCTCGATCCCCGGGTGGGCCGATGACCACGACCGATTCCATGCCCACGCCGGCCCCGGCGCCGGCCCCGCCCGAGCCGGTCAGGAGCGCCCGCGCCCTGGCACGGGCCCGCAAACGCCAGTCCGTGGCCCGCTTCTGGCGGGAGTACCGCACGCACAGGGGCGGGATGTGGGGCCTGGCCGGCCTGGTGCTGATCGCGCTGGTCGCCCTCGCGGCGCCCCAGCTCGTCGGCGCCGACTCGCAGAGTGTCACCGAGGCGCCCGGCGGCGCGCTGGAGTCGCCGAGCGGCGAGTTCCCGCTCGGCACCGACCAGTTCGGGCGCAGCGTGCTCGCGCTGCTGGTGTGGGGCGCGCGCGTCTCGCTGACCGTGGGGCTGCTCGCGGCGTTCCTGTGCGTCGCCATCGGCACGATCGTCGGGATCGTCGCGGGCCACTTCCGCGGCTGGTACTCGACCGTGCTGATGCGGGTGACCGACTGGTTCCTGGTGATGCCGACGCTGGTACTGGCCGTCGCCCTCGCCTCGGTGATGGACCGGTCGCTGTGGACCATCGTCATCGCGATCGGCGTCACGACCTGGCCCACCACCGCCCGCCTGGTGCGGGCGCAGACCCTCGCCGTGGAGTCCCGCCCGTACATCGAGCGCGCCCGCGCGCTGGGCGGCGGCCACGGCCACATCATGCTGCGGCACGTCCTGCCGAACGTGATGCCGCTGGTGCTCGCGCAGACCACGCTGGCCATCTCCGGCGCGATCCTGAGCGAGGCCACGCTGGCCTTCCTCGGCCTCGGCGACCCGACCATCACCTCCTGGGGCAGCATGCTCCAGGACGCGCGCGCCGCGGGGGCGGTGAGCGCCGGTGACTGGTGGTACCTGGCCCCGCCCGGCATCGCCATCGCCCTGGTCGCGCTCGCGTTCACTCTGTGCGGCCGTGCCATCGAGTCCGTCCTCAATCCCAAGCTGGGGGTGGCCCGTTGAGCACGACGAGCATCCGCAAGACGCCTCTGCTGGAGGTACGCGACCTGACGGTGACGTACGCCGGCGGCGCCCGGGCCGTCCGCGGCGTCGACCTGGAGGTGGAGGCCGGGCGCAAGCTCGGCATCGCCGGGGAGTCCGGCTGCGGCAAGTCCACGCTGGCGCTGGCCCTGCTGCGGCTGCTGCCCGCGGGCACGAAGGTGACCGGCGAGATCCTGCTGAACGGCGAGGACGTCCTCGCGATGAAGTGGGGCCAGGTCAGGGCCGTCCGCTGGGCGGGCGCTTCGATCGTCTTCCAGGGCGCGATGCACTCGCTGAACGCGGTGCACCGCATCGGCGACCAGATCGCCGAGCCGATCCTGCTGCACAAGAAGGTCACCCAGGCCGCTGCGCGCAAGCGGGCCGGTGAGCTGCTGGAGCAGGTGGGGCTGCCCGCCGCCCGGGTGGACGCCTATCCGCACGAGCTGTCCGGCGGGCAGCGGCAGCGCGTGATGATCGCGATGGCGCTCGCCTGCGACCCCGGTCTGATCATCGCCGACGAGCCGACGACGGCCCTGGACGTGATGATCCAGGCCCAGATCCTGCGGCTGATCGAGCAGTTGGTCTCCGAACAGGACCTCGGCCTGATCATGATCAGCCACGACCTCGCGGTGCTCTCCGACACCTGCGACCGGCTCGCCGTGATGTACGCGGGCCGGGTCGTCGAGGAGGGCCCCGCGTCCGAGGTCTACGAGAACGCGCACCACCCGTACAGCAGGGCGCTGTCCGGCGCCTTCCCCCGCATCGGGGACCCGGCTTCCCGGTTCGCGCCGCGCGGGCTGCCCGGCGACCCGCCCGACCCGTCGGCGCTGCCGGCCGGCTGCACCTTCCACCCGCGCTGCGCGGTGGCCCTGGACTCCTGCTCCACGCTGGACCAGGAACTGCGGGACGCGGGGCCGGGCCGGCAGGCCGCGTGTGTGCTGGTGGGTCCGGAGGGGGCGGCGGCGCCGGTCCTGCCGGGCGCAGAGGAAGCAAGGAGCACGACATGACGACCACCTCCGTGGACCTCCTCAGCGCGCAGGGGCTCCGGATCACCTTCCCCGGCCGGCACGGGGCCGAGCCGGCCCGCGCGGTGGACGGGGTCGATCTGGACATCCGGCCCGGCGAGATCGTCGCTCTCGTCGGCGAGTCGGGATGCGGCAAGACGACGCTGGCCCGCTCGCTGCTGGGCCTGGTCCCGCCGACGGCCGGCCAGGTCACGTTCGACGGGAAGCCGCTCGACTACGGGAGCCGGGCGCTCAAGGCGTACCGCAAGCGGGTGCAGCTTGTCCTCCAGGACCCCAGCGGCTCGCTGAACCCGCGCCACACGGTGTACGACGCGGTGGCCGAGGGCCTGCGCATCCACGGATACGCGGGCGACGAGCGGCAGGCGGTGCACGACGCGCTGTCCCGGGCCGGTCTGCGGCCCCCGGAGCGGTTCTTCCTGCGCTACCCGCACGAGCTGTCCGGTGGTCAGCGCCAGCGCGTCGTGATCGCCGGGGCGCTGGTCCTGGAGCCGGAGCTGATCGTGGCGGACGAGCCGGTGGCCTCGCTGGACGCGTCGGTGCGCGGCGAGATCCTGGCGCTGCTGCTGCGGCTGCGCGAGGAGCTGGGGCTCTCCGCGCTGGTCGTCACGCATGATCTCGGTCTGGCGTGGAACATCGCGGACCGGGTCGCGGTGATGTACCTGGGCCGCATCGTGGAGACGGGCGACGTCGAGCAGATCCTCACGGCCCCGCGCCACCCGTACACCCAGGCGCTGCTGTCGGTGCTGCCGGAGGCGGAGGGCGATGCGGTGGTCCTCACCGGTGAGCCGCCGGACCCGTCCAAGGTGCCGTCCGGCTGCCGCTTCCACGCGCGCTGCCAGGTGCTGGCCTCGGGCGAGGCGGAACGGGCGGGCGTCGCGGACGCGTGCCGTACGCAGGACCTGCCGGTGCTGGCGGGCGGCGGGGAAACGCAGGTGGCGTGCCACTGGGCCACCGCGAAGGTGACCGCGCCCGCTTCCTGACGGGCGTACGGACATCCCGGCCGGTTGAGGGCCGTACGGGTTTCCCGGCCGCACCGGCCGGGAAACCCCGCGCGGTCAGCCGCGCTCGGCCGCCTCGACCAGCTCACTGCACCGCTTCACGTCGGCGGCCATCGCCACGAGCAGGTCGTCGATCGTGTCGAACTTCAGCATCCCGCGCACGTACGCCAGGAAGTCCACGGCGACGTGCAGGCCGTACAGGTCGAGGCCGACGCGGTCGATCGCGTACGCCTCCACCGTGCGCTCGGTGCCGTCGAACTGGGGGTTGGTGCCGACCGAGATCGCGGCGGGCATCGCCTCGCCGTTCGCGTGCAGCCAGCCCGCGTAGACGCCGTCGGCGGGGATCGCGGTGTGCGGGAGGGTTTCCACGTTGGCGGTGGGGAAGCCCAGCTCGCGGCCGCGCTGGGCGCCCCGGACGACGACGCCCTCGACGCGGTGCGGGCGGCCCAGGATCTCGGCGGCCCCGGCCATGTCCCCCTCGGCGACCAGGCGCCGGGTGAGCGTGGAGGAGAACGGCTCACCGCCGCCCGCCTCGCCGCGCACCCGCAGGTCGATGACCTCGACCCGGTAGTCGTGCTCGGCGCCCAGCTCGGTCAGCAGCTCGACGTTCCCCGCTGCCTTGTGGCCGAAACGGAAGTTGGGGCCCTCGATGACCAGCTGGGCGTGCAGCTTGTCGACGAGCACCTTCGCGATGAAGTCGGCCGGTGCCAGCCGCGAGAACTCCGTGGTGAAGGGCAGGATCAGCATCGCGTCGACGCCCAGCTCCGCCATCAGCTCCGCGCGCCGGTGGTGCGGGGCGAGCAGCGGCGGGTGGCTGCCGGGCCGGACGACCTCGCTGGGGTGCGGGTCGAAGGTCACGACGACCGACGGCACGCCCAGCTCGCGTGCCCGCTCGACGGCACGGCCGATGATCAGCTGGTGTCCGCGGTGCACTCCGTCGTACGAGCCGATGGTGACGACGCTGCGCCCCCAGTCCTGGGGGATGTCCTCCAAGCCTCGCCAGCGCTGCACTCTGACCGCTCCTCGCCCGAACCTGTGTACGTGGGTATGTCGCTTACGCAGGTCTAAGACTGCCATGCTCACGCCCTGCGGCCCGCATCGGCATGGGCATCGCGCTCCGCAGGGCCTCGACCGTCCGCCGCGCGCTGGGCCCGACGACGGCCGCCCACTCCTGGGGGGCGTCGGCCAGCCAGCCCGCGACCAGGGCTGCGAAGCCGGGGGCCTCGCGGACGAGCGCGACCAGCCGCCGGTCGAACAGCGCGGCCCCTTCGGGGGTACGCACGAGGAGCATCCCGGTCCGGTGCACCAGCGCCCTGGTGCGCACCGGTGACCGCCCGGCGCATCCGGCCGCCGCGGACCGCAGCAGCGCCTCCAGCACCACCGGGTCCGGGGCGCCCCCGCCCTGCTCGAACTCCAGCAGCACTTCCAGCAGCTCGTCCCGGGCGGGCTGGGAGGCGGGGCTGCCGGGCGACGCCAGTACCGCGGCCAGCGAGCCCCGGACCGGCGGGGCCGCCGGGCGGTCCCGGAGCAGTCCGGTCAGCAGCGGCAGCAGCAGGGCGCGCGCGGCGGGCCCGTGCTCCAGCCTGCGGTCGAGATACGCGGCGATGTGCGCCGTGTCCTCCGGGTGGCCGTCGGCGTAGGCGCGTACGAGTCCGGCGGCGTGCAGGGCCAGCTCGGGCGCGTCGATCCCCGCCAGCGCGCGCAGCACCTCGCCCGCTCCCTGGTCCGGGCGCCCGAGCCGGTCCCGGTAGGCCAGCACCACGATCTCCGGGTGCGTGGGCAGGGCCGCGGCGAGCGCGGCGGCCGGCACCCGCACGTCCTGCGGCCCGCCGGCGGTGAACGCCCGGACGGCCTGCGGGAGATAGCGGTCCCGGGTGCGCGGGTCGCCCACGAGCAGGGCGAGGGCCGTCCCGTGCAGCTCGCTGTCGGCCGGGCGGGCCAGCAGGGCGAGCGCGGCCCTGCGAAGCCGGTCGCGGTCGGCGTCGAAAGTCAGCCGGGGGGCGACGAGCGCCGCGCAGGAGGCGGCGGCCACCCGCCGGCCGCGCCGTTCCTCGTCACCGGCCCACCGCTCGACGGTCCGGCAGAGCGCGGCGGGCTCGTCCCCGGCCAGCGCGGCGAGCAGTTCATCGGCGCGGGGGTGCCCGGCCGAGACGAGCGCGTCGGCCAGATCGTCGACGGCGAGGTCCCGGCGGGCGTACAGCAGGGCCTGCGCGGCGGCGGCGACGGTCGGGCGGTCCGCCGTCCCGTCCGGGCCGGCGGCGAGCGGGCGCTCGTCGGTGAACCAGGCGCACAGGAGGGGCATGAGCGTCCGCGGACGGTCGGCGAGCCGCCGGGCGACGGCGTCCAGGAACCGCCCGTCGTCGCCGTTCGCGGTGCCGGGCGGCCCGTCGGCGGGGGCGAGCCGCCGGAACAGGTCCATCCGGTCGGCCTCGGGCAGCCGCAGCCCCCGCCAGAACCAGGGCCCGAACCCGGCGTACGCCCCGCGCGCTCCGCCCGCGCCCGCATCGGCCGCACTCCGCACGACCCGTCCGGCGAGCAGCCGGAGCACGCCGAGGTACGGCCGGGCGTCGGGCACCCGCAGCAGCGTCTCGGCGAGCAGGCGCGCGGCCCACCAGCGGGCATCGGGGAGCGGGGCGCGAGCGGGCGCGAGCGGTGCTCCCCCGGCGCCTGCGTCGGCCGGCCCGCCGACGGAGCCCACCGGATCACCCGTGCCGTCGGCCGCCTCCACCGGCCCGCCGCCCGCCACGTCCACCGGCCCGCCGCCCGTCGTGGCGCCCCCGGTGACCTCCGGCAGCCGGTCCAGCGCCTCGATCAGGTCGGCCATTCGGTGGGCCAGCGCGGCCGCGCCCTGGCGGCGGGCCAGCAGGAGCAGGGCCTGGATCACCGGGCCGATCCGGTGCCGGGGCACGGGAAGGCTGCGGGGGCCCGCCGGACGGGGCGCCTCACCCGGCGCCACCTGCCCGCCCCGGCGGGGGTGCGGCACCCGGTCGTCGTCCTCCGCCGGCTCCGTGTGCCACCGGTGCACCAGCGCCCGCAGCGCGGCGTCCAGATCAAGGTGCGTGCTCTGGATCCAGTCCCCCACCTCCTCGTGCGCGAAGCGGTAGCCGGCGCCGGCCGGGACGAGGAGCCCCTCGGTGAGCACCGCCGGGGCCCAGCCCGTGCGCCAGGGGAAGAGCTGCTCGAAGGAGGCGCGGTCCAGCTCGCCCTGTCCGGGGCCGAGGCAGCGCCGGGCCGCCTCGTGTACCTGCCCCGCCGCCCGGGCGGCCAGGCGCCGCACCGCCGGGCCGCCGGGACGGCTTCCGGCGGCGATACGCACGGCGACGCGCAGGCACATCAGGTCGAGGTGGGCGGCGAAGACCTCCTCCGTAGAGGGGCGCCCCGGTGTGTCCGGCGGCAGGGCCCCGCGTACCTCCGCGAGCAGCCGGAGCGTGAGCGGGTGGCGGTCGTGGCCCGCGGCGAGGACGTCGGGCGGCAGGCCGAGCCGTTCCCGGGCGCGCTCCGCCTGGCTCGCGGTGAAGTCGGTGACGCGGACGGCCGGGGGAAGCCGCCGGGCGGGCCTGGCGGGCCGGTGCAGCGACCCGGGCGGGCAGAGGGAACCGGCCGTCTCCCAGTGCTCGGGCCGGCAGCCGACGACGAGCCGGGCGCCGTTCCCGCGCAGCCAGCGGGCCGTGCCCGTGGTCCAGGCGGCCAGGCGGTGGGCCAGGACGGGCGGCATCTCCTCCGGGGCGTCCAGCAGGACGAGCAGGGGCACTCCGGTGTCCGCGGCCAGCCGGGCGACCCGCTCGGGGGTGGCGCTCGCCATGGCGCCGGGGGCCCCGGCGGCGCTGACGATGCGCCCGGCCTGCTGGAGCGTGCGCCCGACGGCGTCCGCGACGGAGGTGTCGTCGGCGAGGAGGTCGGCGCCGCGCAGCCACACCGTGGGCGCGGGTACGGGGCCCGTCGCCCGGCGCCCGGCGATGGCGGCGAGTTCCGTGGTGCGGCCGGTGCCCGGCTCGCCGACGAGGCCCAGGATCACGGCCGGCGCCTCCGGGCCCGCGGTGGCGAACGCCTCGGACTCGGTACGGATGTCGGGCCGCTCGACCGTCTCGTGGCGGTCTTCGGGGCCGCCGGCCGAGCCCACGGACATGGCGGTGAGCTGGAGGGCCCCGGCGAGGTTGAGATCGGCTCCGTAGCCGGGGACGGTCGCGGCGTTGCGCCGCAGCAGCTCGCCCAGCGGCCCGTCGTCCGGCGCACCGGCGAGCGGTGTGGCGCAGCCGGCGGTGGCGTGGGAGGCCCGCAGGGCGAGCCCGAGGACGGCGATGACCGCCCCGCTGTCCGGATCGAGGACGGGCCCGCCCACCGCGGTCCCGCCCAGCCGGAGCGCGTCGCTGCCGTCGGTGCCGAGCGCCAGTTCCAGCGCCCGGTCGATGCGGTGGGTGCGGCCGCGGCTGGTGTACGTCACCGGCGTACGGCCCAGGATCCGCGCCTCGCGCAGACCGTGCGCGGCGACCGTCACATACGTACCGGGGTCGATGCGCTCCCGCGCGCAGACCGGCAGCGGCCGGACGCCGAGGGTGTCGGGTCCGCCGGTGGGCAGGAGGGCGAGGTCCCGCTCCGGTACGGCGGTGATGTCGGCGGCCTCGACCCGGCGGCTGCGGCCGTCCGTGCCGTGCAGCAGGAGGTACGGGAGACCGTCGACGGCCTCGTGGCTGGTGAGGACCGTCCCCCGGTCGTCGGCGACGAAGCCGGTCCCTCGCGGCCGGCCGGCCGGATCGCACAGTCGTACCAGCGTCGCCCGGTCCCCGCATCCCATGATCCGACGGTAGGCCGACGAAGATCCCCGCGCGGACCACTCCGGGCGAAAGCGCCCCCGTCACCCCCCTGATTCACTCCGAGCGCCTGCCCGTTGGGGTGAATCCGGGGTGTTCGGTGGACAGGAACCGGTGGGGGAACGTGGAGCGGGCACAGGGGCTCTGCCCGCTCCACGACAGGGGGTCCGCAGGGGGTGGTCAGCCGAAGACGGCGAGGCTCTTGGCCTTGCCCTTCTGCTCCTCGACGAGCACCAGGAACCGGCCGTCCGGGCCGAAGGCGGCGACCGGCCCCGGCGGGTAGGCGGGCATGTCCAGCCGTACGCCGTTCAGCAGCAGCCCGGCCCTGCGCTCGTCGACGTCCCAGCGGGGGAACGCGGAGGCGGCGGCCTCGGCCACCGGCATCACGGTCAGCTCCTCCTGGTGCTGGTCCAGCGTCCGTGCGGCGTCGATCCCGTACGGCCCGACGCGGGTACGCCGCAGCGCGGTCAGATGACCGCCCACACCGAGCCCGGCACCGAGATCGCGGGCGATGGCCCGGATGTACGTACCGGACGAGCAGACCACCGAGACGATCAGGTCGAGCACCGGGGTGCCGTCCTCGGCCACGGCCTCGCGGACGTCGTAGACGCGGAAGGACGAGACGGTCACCGGCCGGGCCGGGATCTCGAACTCCTCGCCGCCGCGCACCCGCGCGTAGGACCGCTTGCCGTCGATCTTGATGGCGCTGACCTTGGAGGGCACCTGCATGATGTCGCCGGTGAGTGCGGCGACTCCGGCGTCGATCGCCTCGCGTGTCACACCGGACGCGTCGGCGGACGAGGTGATCTCGCCCTCCGCGTCGTCCGTGACCGTGTTCTGGCCGAGCCGGATCGTGCCGAGGTACTCCTTCTCGGTCAGCGCGAGGTGGCCGAGGAGCTTGGTGGCCTTCTCGACGCCGAGCACGAGCACCCCGGTCGCCATCGGGTCCAGCGTGCCGGCGTGACCGACGCGGCGGGTCCGGGCGATGCCGCGCATCTTGGCGACGACGTCGTGCGAAGTGAAGCCGGACGGCTTGTCGACAATGACCAAGCCGCCCTCCCGTCGCCCGCCACCACCCTTGCCCGGGGTCGCTGCGCTCCCGCCCCCTTCCTGAGGCGTCCTGTTCTGCGTCATTCGGAGGCTGCGTCCTCGTCGGTCTCGTCCTCCGGCTTGCGGTACGGGTCCGCCCCGCCGGCGTACGTGGCGCCCGAGGACGCCTCGCGCACCTTGGCGTCCGAGGCCCGTGCCCGGTCGAGCAGGTCCTCGATGGCGCGGGCGTTCTCCGGGAGCGCGTCCGCCACGAAGGTGAGCGTCGGGGTGAACTTCGTCCCCGCCGCCGAGCCGACCGCGGACCGCAGGATGCCCTTGGCGCTCTGCAGGCCGGCCGCCGCGCTCGCCCGGTCCTCGTCGTCCCCGTAGACCGTGTAGAAGACCGTGGCCTCCCGCAGGTCACCGGTGACCCGGACGTCCGTGATGGTCACGTGCGTCCCGAGGCGCGGGTCCTTGATGCCGCGCTGCAGTTTCCCGGCGACCACCTCCTGGATGAGGTCCGCCAGCTTCTTAGCCCGCGCGTTGTCGGCCACTGGTCCGTCTCCTTCTCGCCTTGCTCAATCGTCTTCGTCGCTGTGCAGCCGCCGTCGTACGGACAGCAGTTCCACTTCCGGCCGGGCGGCGACAAGGCGCTCGCACCGGTCGAGTACGTCTGTGAGGTGCCGGGTGTCCCCGGAGACCACGGCGAGGCCGATCTCGGCCCTGCGATGGAGATCCTGCCCGCCCGTCTCCGCCGCGCTCACCGCGTACTTGCGCTGGAGTTCGGCAACGATCGGACGGACCACGGAACGCTTCTCCTTCAGCGACCGTACGTCGCCGAGAAGCAGGTCGAAGGACAGTGTCCCCACATACATGTATGTCCGGATGTCCCGCCGGTTCGGGTTCGTGCCCCGCCGATGATCGGCGGGGACACCAGAACCGTACACGGAACGGCCGGGGCCGATCGACGGAAATAGGTCCCGTCGACCGGCCCCGACTGTTGAGGTACGGGTCAGCCTCGCGGCTTCTCGCGCATCTCGTACGTCGCGATGACGTCGTCGATCTTGATGTCGTTGAAGTTGCCGAGGTTGATACCGCCCTCGAACCCTTCGCGGATCTCGGTGACGTCGTCCTTGAAGCGGCGCAGACCGGAGATGGTGAGGTTCTCCGCGACGACCTTGCCGTCACGCAGCAGGCGCGCCTTGGTGTTGCGCTTGACCTCGCCGGACCGGACGAGCACACCGGCGATGTTGCCCAGCTTGGACGAGCGGAAGATCTCGCGGATCTCCGCCGTACCGAGCTCGACCTCTTCGTACTCCGGCTTGAGCATGCCCTTGAGGGCCGCCTCGATCTCCTCGATCGCCTGGTAGATGACCGAGTAGTAGCGGACGTCCACACCCTCGCGGTCGGCCATCTGCTGCGCACGCCCGGCGGCGCGCACGTTGAAGCCGATCACGATGGCGTCGGAGCCGGTCGCCAGGTCGATGTCCGACTCGGTGACCGCACCCACACCGCGGTGCAGGACCCGGATGTCGACCTCTTCACCGACGTCGAGCTGGAGCAGCGAGGACTCGAGAGCCTCCACCGAACCGGACGCGTCGCCCTTGATGATGAGGTTGAGTTCCTGGACCAGACCGGCCTTGAGCGCCTCGTCCAGGTTCTCCAGGGAGAACCGGACACCCTTGCGGGCGAAGTTGGCGTTGCGCTCGCGGGCGGCACGCTTCTCGGCGATCTGACGGGCCGTACGGTCCTCGTCGACGACCAGGAAGTTGTCGCCGGCACCCGGGACGTTGGTGAGACCCAGCACGAGGACGGGGGTCGAGGGACCCGCTTCCTCGACGTTCTCGCCCTTGTCGTCGAGCATCGCACGGACACGGCCGTAGGCGTCGCCGACCACCATCGTGTCGCCGACCCGCAGGGTGCCTCGCTGGACCAGGACGGTCGCGACGGCGCCGCGGCCGCGGTCGAGGTGGGACTCGATCGCGATGCCCTGCGCGTCCTGCTCCGGGTTGGCCCGCAGGTCGAGCGAGGCGTCGGCGGTGAGGACCACGGCCTCCAGCAGCTGGTCGATGTGCAGACCCTGCTTGGCGGAGATGTCGACGAACATGGTGTCGCCGCCGTACTCCTCGGCCACCAGACCGAACTCGGTGAGCTGGCCGCGCACCTTGGTCGGGTCGGCACCCTCGACGTCGATCTTGTTGACCGCGACCACGATCGGCACGTCGGCCGCCTTGGCGTGGTTCAGCGCCTCGATCGTCTGGGGCATCACACCGTCGTTCGCCGCCACCACGAGGATCGCGATGTCGGTGGACTTCGCACCACGGGCACGCATGGCGGTGAACGCCTCGTGACCGGGGGTGTCGATGAAGGTGATACGGCGGTCCTCGCCGTTGACCTCTGCACCGACCTGGTACGCACCGATGTGCTGCGTGATGCCGCCGGCCTCGCCCGCGATGACGTTCGTCTTGCGGATGGCGTCGAGCAGCCGGGTCTTACCGTGGTCGACGTGACCCATGACGGTCACGACCGGCGGACGGGAGACCAGGGCCTCTTCGCCGCCCTCGTCCTCGCCGAACTCGATGTCGAAGGACTCGAGCAGCTCGCGGTCCTCCTCCTCCGGGCTGACGATCTCCAGGACGAAGTTCATCTCGTCCGCGAGGAGCTTCAGCGTCTCGTCGGAGACGGACTGCGTGGCCGTGACCATCTCGCCGAGGTTCATCATCACGCCGACGAGCGACGCCGGGTTGGCGTTGATCTTCTCGGCGAAGTCGGTGAGCGAGGCACCGCGCGACAGCCGGACGGCCTGTCCGTTGCCGCGAGGCAGCATCACGCCGCCGACCGACGGGGCCTGCATGGCCTCGTACTCCTGGCGCCTCTGCCGCTTCGACTTGCGGCCACGACGCGCGGGACCGCCGGGACGGCCGAAGGCGCCCTGCGTGCCACCACGGCCACCGGGACCGCCGGGACGGCCACCGAAGCCGGGACGGCCGCCGAAGCCACCGCCACCGCCGGGACGGCCCGCGCCGCCACCGCCACCGCCGCCACCGGGACGGCCGGCGAAGCCGCCGCCACCGCCGCCGGGACCGGCCGGACGGCCCGCGAAGCCACCGCCGCCGGGACGGCCCGCGCCGCCCGGACGACCGCCGCCGCCGGGACCGCGGCCACCGCCGGGGCCACCACCGGGACGCGGGCCGGCAGCGGGACGCTGCGGCATCATGCCCGGGTTGGGACGGTTACCACCGGGAGCACCGCCCGGACGGGGCGCCTGCGGCCGGGGCATGCCACCCGGGCTCGGACGGGCGCCACCCTGGCCCTGCGGGCGCGGGGCGCCGCCGGGGCCGCCCTGCGGACGCGGGGCGCCGGGACGCTCCTGGCCGCCACCGGGACGCGGGGCGCCGCCGGGACGGGGTGCCTGCGGACGGGACATGCCCGTCGAGCCACCGGAGGTGAAGGGGTTGTTGCCCGGACGGGGACCGGCCGGACGGGCGCCGCCGGGGCGCGGGGCGCCCTGGCCGGCGGGTCGCGCGGGGCGGTCGCCACCGCGCTGGCCACCGTCACGCTGGCCGCCGTCGCGCTGACCGGCCGCGGGGGCCGGACGGGCGGGACGGGGGCCGGGGGTCGCGCCGGCGGGGCGCGGTGCCTGCGGCGTGGTCGGCTGGGCCGGGGCCGGAGCCGAGAACTCCGCGGCGGGCACCGGTGCGACCGGGGCCTTCGGCGCGGGCTTCGGACCCGGACGCGGGCCGGGGGCCGGCGCCGACGGGGCGGAGGGGGTGCTGCTCGGGGCCTCGGCGGCGGCCGGCTTGGGGGCCGGGGCGCCGGGCTTCGGGGCAGCGGGACGTGCCGCGGCGGCCGGGGACGGCGCCGCGGGCTTGGCGGGCGCGGCCTTACGGGGCGCGCCCGGCTTCGCAGCGGACTTGCCGGCGTTGCCGCCGGGCCCCTGCAGTGCGTCAGTCAACTTGCGTACGACCGGCGCCTCGATCGTCGAGGACGCCGAACGTACGAATTCACCGAGTTCTTGGAGCTTGGCCATGACGACCTTGCTCTCCACACCGAACTCCTTGGCGAGTTCGTATACCCGGACCTTAGCCACTTCGCTCCTTTTAGGTCCGGGTTACCGCCGGACCGTCGCTACTTCATGGGCGTACTCATCGCGTACTCATCGAGTGCTCATCGCAATCTCGACCTACTTCCAACTCGCGAGGTACCTGACCGCACGGGGACCCGTGCCGTTCATTTCTTACGGTGTCACCCGCTCGACGAACCGCTGTACCGCGGTGGGGTCGAACGGCCCCTTGGCCTTGAAGGCCCGGGGGAACGCCCGGCGGCGAACCGCCAGGTCCAGACATTCGGGGACGGGGTGCACGTACGCACCCCGGCCGGGCAGCGTACCGCGAGGATCGGGGACGCAGGCGTCCCCGTCCGCGACGATGCGCAGCAACGCGTTCTTGGCCGCCCGCTCCCGGCATCCCACACAGGTTCGCTCAGGGCAAGCGCGGGCGTGCGTCCGGCCAGACACGCTTAAGTCTACCTCCCCGCACCGACCTCACCCCTTTGGGGCAAAAATCGAACGTACGTTGTCGTGATCTCAGCGGCGTGCCGACGTGATCTATTCCCTCGGGGCCGCCCGGAGCTTCGTCAGCGCCGCTCGGAACGCTCCCTGGCCCGCTCGGCGCGCTCGCGGTCGGCGACATCGCGCTCGGCGTCGGTCTCGGTGTCCGGGCGGATGTCGATGCGCCAGCCGGTCAGGCGGGCGGCGAGACGGGCGTTCTGCCCCTCCTTGCCGATCGCCAGCGAGAGCTGGTAGTCCGGCACGGTCACCCGGGCGGAACGGGCGCCGAGGTCCACGACCTCGACCTCGCTCACCCGTGCGGGTGACAACGCGTTGGCGACCATCTCCGCCGGGTCGTCCGACCAGTCGACGATGTCGATCTTCTCACCGTGCAGCTCGGCCATCACGTTGCGGACGCGTCCGCCCATCGGGCCGATGCAGGCGCCCTTGGCGTTGAGGCCGGAGCGGGTGGAGCGGACCGCGATCTTGGTGCGGTGGCCGGCCTCGCGGGCGATCGCGCAGATCTCGACGGAACCGTCGGCGATCTCCGGGACCTCCAGCGCGAAGAGCTTCTTCACCAGGTTGGGGTGGGTCCGCGACAGCGTGACCGAGGGACCGCGCACACCCTTGGCGACGCGCACGACATAGGTGCGCAGCCGCAGGCCGTGGGTGTACTCCTCCCCCGGCACCTGCTCCTGCACCGGCAGGATGGCCTCCAGCTTGCCGATGTCGACCAGGACGTTCTTCGGGTCCTTGCCCTGCTGGACGACGCCGGTGACGACATCGCCCTCGTGGCCCGCGTACTCGCCGAACGTGCGGTCGTCCTCGGCGTCGCGCAGACGCTGGAGGATGACCTGCTTGGCGGTGGTGGCGGCGATCCGGCCGAAGCCCGACGGGGTGTCGTCGAACTCCTTGGGCTCCTGCCCCTCCTCCAGGTCGGCGGGGTCCTCCTTGGCCCACACCGTCACATGGCCGCGCTCGTCCAGCTCCACGCGGGCCCTGCGGTGGCTGCCGTCCGTGCGGTGGTACGCAATGAGGAGGGCCGACTCGATCGCCTCGACGAGGACGTCGAACGGGATCTCCTTGTCCTGCGCCAAGCCCTTCAGGAGCTTCACGTCGATGTCCACGGCTACGCCTCCTCTTCCTTCTTGTCCTTGCGGTTGAATTCCAGCTCCACGCGGGCCTTGGCGATCTCGTCGAAGGCGATCCGGCGGGCGGTGGGCTTGCGGCCCTTGACGCCCGGCACCTCCAGGTCGAGACCGTCCTCGTCGACCGCGAGGATGCGGGCCACCAGCTCGCCGCCCTCGCTCAGGGTCAGCCTGGCCAGCCGGCCGGTGTTGCGTACGTAGTGGCGGTGCTCCGTCAGCGGGCGGTCGGCCCCGGGGGAACTGACCTCCAGGACGTACTCGTCCTCGCCCATCGCGTCGGTCTCGTCGAGCTTCGCGGAGATCGCCCGGCTCAGCTCGGCACAGGTGTCGAGCTCGACACCCTCGTCGGAGTCCACGACGATCCTCAGCACCCGGCGGCGGCCTGCCCGGGAGACTTCGATCTCTTCCAGCTCCAGCTGCTCGGCGCTGACGAGCGGTTCGACCAGCCCGCGCAGCCTCTCGCTCTGGGTGGTGCTCATCCGGGTGACTCCTCGGCCGCGTGTGCTGTTGTGGGTATCTCGCGTGTCTGGTCAAAGGGTATCCGGTCGCAAGGGGTGTTGCTGTCCGCCGGCCCCCCGCGCGCGGGTACGCTCACAGGCGGTGATCACTTCCGGACAGATCCAGTCAAGACAGGTCCAGCCCGAAGGAGAACAAGTGCGGCGTACGGGGACGACGCGCAGGGGCGTGCTCGCGGCGACGGGCGCCCTCGCCGCCGGGGCTGTGCTGCCGGGCTGCGGAAGCGACGCCGACGACACGGGCGGGGCCCGCAAGGGTTCCGCGCACGGCGGCGCGCGGACCGCCGCCGACGGCACGTCCTCCGTGCGTACACAGACGGCGCTGCGCACCAGTGCCTCGCGCACCACGGCGACTCTGCTCGCCGGTTACGAGCACGTGCTCAGGACCCATCCGTCGACGGCGGCCGGGCTCACCCCCCTGCGTGACGCCGTCCGCGCCCATCTGACGGCCGTCTCCCCCGGCAAGGCCCCCGCGCTCGCCCCGGCCCG
The DNA here is from genome assembly GCF_008042035.1 of Streptomyces sp. col6. Taxonomy (GTDB): domain Bacteria; phylum Actinomycetota; class Actinomycetes; order Streptomycetales; family Streptomycetaceae; genus Streptomyces. The sequence continues at coordinate 1,615,239 of NZ_RDBL01000006.1, read as the reverse complement.
CTCGCTCGCCACCGGCCCTGCCGCCGCGGTCAAGGAGCTGGCCGCCGCCGAGCGCACCGCGGCGGACGCCTACACCGCGTTGGTCCTGGAGGCACCCGGGGAGCTGGCCCGGCTGCTGGCCTCGGTGGCCGCCGCCAGCGCGGCGCACGCCTACCTGCTCACCGAACTGGCCAAGGAGACCTCCGCATGAGCGACGGCACGGGCGACGGCGCCCTGGAAGCGGCCCAGGCGGCGCTGGCCGCCGAGCACGCCGCCATCTACGGCTACGGGGTCGCCGGCGGCCGGGTCGCCGCGGCGCGCCGGGCCGAGGCCACCACCGCACACCAGGCCCACCGGGCCCGCCGGGACGCCCTGGTGCGCACGGTCCGGGACCTGGGCGGTGAGCCGGTGGTCTCGGACGCCGCGTACGCTCTGCCGTTCGCGGTGCCGGACGCGGCGGCCGCGGTGCGTCTGGCCGCCGTGCTGGAGGACCGCGTCGCGTACGTCTACTCCGACCTGGTCCGGGCCGCCGAGGGGTCGCTGCGGCGCACCGCCGCCGACGCGCTGCGGGAGGCCGCCGTACGCGCGGCGCGCTGGCGGGGCAGCGGCGTACCCTTTCCCGGGCTCGCCGAGCGGGCCGGGGCGAAGGCCGGAACGGACACGCGGGCCGGGGCCGCCGCCGCGCACTGAAGAAGGCGCACACAAGAAGGCTCTGAAAGGGAACACGGCACGTATGGGTTTTGAACCGCCGCGGCGTCTGGTGCGAGCGCTCGGCGAGTCGTACGGGGATACGGCCGCCGGGGACTGGCTCGCGGGCCTTCCCGCACTGACCGAACAGGCGCTGGCCGCGACGGGGCGCGCCCCGGTCGTGGAGCGGGTCGCCGCCCCCGGCGGGCGCAGCAGTCTGGTCCTGCTGGTCCGGGGGGCCGACGGCACCCCGGCCGCCCTGAAGCTCGCCCCGGCCGGTGCCGCGCCCGGCCTGGAGCTGGCGGCGCTGGCGCACTGGAACGGCTGGGGCGCGGTACAACTGCTCGATCCCGTGGACACCGGGCGCCCCGTCGAGGGCACGCTGCTGCTGGAGCGGCTGCATCCGGAGATGTCGCTGCGTTCGCTGCCGGAGGCGAAGGCGCTGCTGGAGGCGGCCGGGACGGTGCGGCGGCTGTGGGTCGATCCGCCGGCCGGGCACGCCTTCGAGACGGTCGGGGAACGGACCGGGCGGCGCACGGACGCCATGCGCGCCGCCGCCGCGGCCGACCCGGCGCTGGAGCCGATGGTCACGGCGGCCCTGGCGGCGCGCGAGGAACTGGTCGCCGACTCCCCCGAGACGCTGCTGCTGCACGGCAACTTCCGGCAGAGCAAGGTGCTCGCGGGCGAGCGGGCGCCCTGGCTGACGGTCGGGCCGGAGCCGCTGGTCGGCGAGCGGGCCTACGATCTGGCGCGGCTGGTCCGGGACCGGGTCGAGGACCTGATCGCCTCGCCCGCCGGAGCGACGACGGCCCGGCGCCGGATCAAGAAGCTCGCGGAGTCGCTGGACGTGGACCAGGGACGGCTGCACGGCTGGACGCTGTTCCGGGCCGTGGAGTCGGGCACCCGGGCGCTGGCCGCCGGACGCCGCCAGGAGGGCGAAGTGACGCTGGAGTTCGCGGGCTGGCTGTAGGTCATGCGCGAGGGCCCCGCACGGAGTGTTCCGTGCGGGGCCCTTACACGTGGGATCAGTCCTGCTGCTCGGTGAGGCGGGCGATCGCCTCGTCGACGGTCAGCTCCTCGCGCTCGCCGGTGCGGCGGTCCTTCAGCTCCAGGACGCCTTCGGCCGAGCGGCGGCCGGCGACCAGGATCTTCGGAACGCCGATCAGCTCGGAGTCGGTGAACTTGACGCCGGGCGAGACGCCGGCGCGGTCGTCGACCAGGACGCGCAGGCCGGCGGCGCCCAGCTTCTCGGAGACGTCGAGGGCCAGTTCGGTCTGGAGGGCCTTGCCGGCGGCGACCACGTGCACATCGGCCGGGGCGACCTCGCGGGGCCAGCACAGGCCCTTGTCGTCGGCGGTCTGCTCGGCGAGGGCGGCCACCGCGCGGGAGACGCCGATGCCGTACGAACCCATCGTGACGCGGACGGGCTTGCCCTGCTGGCCGAGCACGTCCAGCGCGAAGATGTCGGCGTACTTGCGGCCGAGCTGGAAGATGTGGCCGATCTCGATGGCGCGGTCGACCTGGAGGCCGGTGCCGCACTTGGGGCAGGGGTCGCCCGCCTCGACGACGACGACGTCCAGGTAGTCGTCCACCTCGAAGTCGCGGCCAGCAACGACGTTCTTCGCGTGCTTGCCCTCCTTGTTGGCGCCGGTGATCCAGGCGGTGCCTGCGGCGACGCGGGGGTCGGCGATGTAGCGGACCTTCTCCAGGCCCTGGGGGCCGACGTAGCCGCGTACGAGGTCGGGGCGGCCCACGAAGTCCTCGGCGGTGACCAGCTCGACGACGGCGGGCGCCAGGTGCTCGCCGAGCTTGCCGAGGTCGACCTCGCGGTCACCGGGCACGCCCACGGCGACGATCTCGCCGTCCACCTTGACCAGCAGGTTCTTCAGCGTGGCCGAGGCCTCCACGCCGAGGTGGGCGGCCAGGGTCTCGATGGTCGGGGTGTCGGGGGTGTCCAGCTCCTCGACGGGCCCGGCTCCCGAGGCGTCGCCGGCGGTGGCGTTGAACGTCACGGCCTCTGTGTTGGCCGCGTAGTCGCAGTTCGGGCAGTCGACGAAGGTGTCCTCGCCGGCGGGCGCGGGGGCCAGGAACTCCTCGGAGGCGGAGCCGCCCATGGCGCCGGAGACCGCGGAGACGATGCGGTGGTCCAGGCCGAGCCGCTCGAAGATCCGGATGTAGGCGGCGCGGTGCAGCTGGTACGCCTCGACCAGGCCCTCGTCCGTGGTGTCGAAGGAGTACGAGTCCTTCATCTGGAACTCGCGGCCGCGCAGCACACCGGCGCGGGGGCGGGCCTCGTCGCGGTACTTCGTCTGGATCTGGTACAGGATGACGGGCAGGTCCTTGTAGGACGAGCACATGTCCTTGACGACCTGGGTGAAGATCTCCTCGTGGGTGGGGCCGAGGAGGTAGTCCGAGCCCTTGCGGTCCTGGAGGCGGAACAGCAGGTCGCCGTACTCGTCGTAGCGGCCGCTCGCCTCGTAGGGCTCCTTGGGCAGCAGGGCGGGGAGCAGGACCTCCTGGCCGCCGATGGCGTCCATCTCCTCGCGGACGACGCGGGTGATGTTCTCCAGCACCTTCTTGCCGAGCGGGAGCCAGGACCAGATTCCGGCGGCGGTGCGTCGTACGTAGCCGGCTCGGACGAGGAGCTTGTGGTTGAGCGTCTCGGCGTCCGCCGGGTCGTCGCGCAGTGTCTTGATCATCAATCGGGACATGCGCTGGACCTGGGCCATGGTGAACTCCTGCTCGGAAGGGTGATGGGCCCGAGGTTAGCGGGGCGGCCCGTGCGGGCGGAAATCCATTCCTTCACGCACGGCGCAGTGGCAGGGGCGCTCCCATCACCGCGTACGGCTTGGGTGCGCTGGGGAACAGCACCTGGCGGGCCAGGTCCTGGTAGCCGAGCGAGCGGTAGAGGCCGCGCGCCGGGCTGTCGGTGTCGATCGCGGAGAGGATCGAGCGGGGCTCGGGCACCGCGTCCGTGACGGTGGTGATGAGCGTGCGGCCGATGCCCCGGTTCTGGAAGTCCGGGTGGACGTGGAGTTCGGTGATCACGAAGGCGTCGTCGAGCCAGTGGGCGCTGCCGGTGGCGCGGAGATAGGGCTCCACGACAGTGGACCACCAGTGGCCGCGCTCGTTGGGCATGCCGTACACGAAGCCGACGAGCCGGCCCCCGGGGGTCAGGGCGCCGAGCGCGCGGGCCTGCGGGTGGTCGAGGTGCCGGAGCACGATGTGGCGGCGGACCTCGATCTCCTCGGCGCTCAGGCCGAAGGCGACGGCCTGGACGGCGAGCGCCTCGTCGACGCGCGCCGCGAGGTCGATCGGCCCGACGTGGACGCCGGTGGTGCGGGGGCCGCCCCCGGAAGCTGCTGCCATGGACCGACCCTACTGTCCGGGCCGCCGTGGCGTGGCCCGGTCAGAACAGCACGCTCATGAAGGCGCCGGTCTCCCGGAAGCCGATGCGGCGGTACGCCTTGCGCGCGGGGGTGTTGTAGTCGTTGACGTACAGGCTGACGACCGGGGCGACGTCGGCCAGCGCGTATCGCAGCACGGCGGCCATGCCGGTCTCGGAGAGGCCGCGGCCGCGGAACTCGGGGGCGACCCACACGCCCTGGATCTGGCAGGCCTGCGGGGTGGTGGCGCCGATCTCCGCCTTGAAGACGACCTTGCCGTCGTCGATCCGGGCGAACGAGCGCCCGGCGGCGACGAGTTCGGCGACGCGGGCCTGATAGAGGAGTCCGCCGTCGCCGGCCAGCGGGGAGACGCCGACCTCCTCGGTGAACATGTCCACGCAGGCGGGCATCAGGATGTCCATCTCGTCCTTGCGGACGCGGCGGACGAGCGGGTCGGGCTCCACCTCGGCGGACGGGCTCTCGGTGACCATGAGCGGCTGGTTGGCCCGGACGTCGCGGGCGGGGCCCCAGCCTGGTTCGAGGAGCCGCCACAGCTGGGCGGTGGGCTCTGCGGGGCCGACGATCGAGGAGCAGCGGCGGCCGGCCCGTCGGGCGCGTTCGGCGAAGGCGCGTACGGCCTCGGGGCCCGCGCAGATGGGGACGAGGTTGGCGCCCGAGTAGCACAGGGAGCGCAGCCGGCCGTCCGCGTACCAGCCCCACATCTCGCCGCCGAGGCGCCAGGGGTCGAGTCCGGCGATCTGGACGCGGGACGTCACGAAGGCGTTGGCCACGGGCTCGCTCTCCAGGACGGCGAGGGCGGCGCCGAGGTCGCTGGGTTCGAGGACCCGGGTAGTGGTGTGCGTCAACACGAGGGGGCCTCACCATGCGGTCTGCTGATTTCCGCACTGTAACCGAAGAGCCTGAGCGACGCCGCCCGTGCCCGGGAACAGCTGTGCGCGGACCGCCGGGGGCCCGCGCGCGGCAGCGCCCCGCCGGGGTGTCCGGCGGGGCGCTGTCGGAGGTCGTGCGGGGTCAGCTGATGGAGACCTCGGGCTCGCCGGAGGCGACGCCGTCCTTCTCCATCTGCTCGGCGATCTTCATGGCCTCCTCGATGAGGGTCTCCACGATCTTCGACTCGGGCACGGTCTTGATGACCTCGCCCTTGACGAAGATCTGGCCCTTGCCGTTGCCGGACGCGACGCCGAGGTCGGCCTCGCGGGCCTCGCCGGGGCCGTTGACGACACAGCCCATGACGGCGACGCGCAGCGGGACCTCCATGCCCTCCAGACCGGCGCTGACCTGGTCGGCGAGCTTGTACACGTCGACCTGGGCACGGCCGCAGGAGGGGCAGGAGACGATCTCCAGGCGGCGCTGCTTGAGGTTCAGCGACTCCAGGATCTGGAGGCCGACCTTGACCTCCTCGGCGGGGGGCGCGGACAGCGAGACGCGGATGGTGTCGCCGATGCCCTCGCTGAGCAGGGCGCCGAAGGCGACGGCCGACTTGATGGTGCCCTGGAAGGCGGGGCCGGCCTCGGTGACGCCGAGGTGCAGCGGGTAGTCGCACTGGGCGGCGAGCTGGCGGTAGGCGTTGACCATCACGACCGGGTCGTTGTGCTTGACCGAGATCTTGATGTCGCGGAAGCCGTGCTCCTCGAAGAGCGACGCCTCCCAGAGCGCCGACTCGACGAGCGCCTCGGGCGTGGCCTTGCCGTACTTCTTGAGCAGCCGCGCGTCGAGCGAACCGGCGTTGACGCCGATCCGGATCGGGGTGCCGGCGTCCTTCGCGGCCCGCGCGATCTCCTTGACCTTGTCGTCGAACTGCTTGATGTTGCCGGGGTTGACCCGCACCGCCGCGCAGCCGGCGTCGATGGCGGCGAACACGTACTTCGGCTGGAAGTGGATGTCCGCGATCACCGGGATCTGCGACTTCGAGGCGATCGTCTTCAGGGCGTCCGCGTCGTCCTGCGTCGGGCAGGCCACCCGCACGATCTGGCAGCCGGACGCGGTCAGTTCCGCGATCTGCTGAAGCGTCGCGCCGATGTCCGACGTACGCGTCGTCGTCATCGACTGGACCGAGACCGGCGCGTCCCCGCCGACCGCCACCGAGCCGACCTGGATCTGGCGGCTGACCCGCCGTTCGGCGAGCTTGGTCGGAACGGTGGGCATTCCGAGAGAAATCGCAGTCATGCGCTGAGCATCCCCAAGGTGTGGATCGAGGTCCCGGTATCGGCGGGCTCCGGCCTTCGAGGTTACGTCACCGGGGGCGGCCGGGAGCACACCGCGTCCGGCCCCGCACGGAATGTCCGCCCGGCCGGACGCAGCCCGCGCACCACCCGTCACTCGCGGTGCATGCGGCGCGTCCGGCCGGCACCCGTCAGGTGATCTTGACCGGGTTGACCACGTCGGCGACGAGGACGAGCAGGGTGAAGCAGATGAAGACCCCGGCGACCACGTAGGCGACCGGCATCAGCTTGGCGACGTCGAACGGGCCGGGGTCGGGGCGCTTGAAGACGCGTGCCGTGTTCCGGCGCAGCGCCTCCCACAGGGCCCCCGCGATGTGGCCGCCGTCGAGCGGGAGCAGCGGCAGCATGTTGAAGAGGAACAGCGAGAGGTTGAAGCCGGCCAGCAGGAACAGCATCATCGCGATCTGGTTCTCCGCCGGGACGTCCAGCGTCATCACCTCGCCGCCGATGCGGGCCGCGCCGACGACGCCGACCGGGGAGTCCGCCGCTCGCTCGCCGTCGCCGAAGGCCGCGTCCCACAGGGAGGGGATCTTGGAGGGCAGGGCGATGATCGAGTCGACGCCGTTCTCCACCATGTCGCCCATGCGCACGACCGAGTCGCCGAAGGAGAGCGGGAGGATCTTCGTCTGGGCGGCGAAGCCGAGGTAGCCGGCCGAGACGAATTCGCCGGCGACCGCCTCGCCGTGCGAGTCCTTCTTGGCGACGGCGTTCTTCAGGAGGACCGCGTGCAGGTCCTTCTCCTGTCCGTCGCGTTCCACGGTGATGGTGGCGGGGCCGATGGTGTCGCGGATGCGGTCGGAGAGGGCGTCCCAGGAGTCCATCCGCACGCCGTCGAAGGCGACGATCTTGTCGCCCTTCTTCAGCCCTGCGGCCTGCGCGGGCGAGACGGCGTCGGACTTCTTGCAGGTGTCGCGCTGCGCGCTCTGCGGGATGACGCACTTCTGGACGCCGGCGACCTCGGTGGTGTTGGTCTGGAAGCCGAAGGACATGGCGACGCCGAGGAAGATCGCCACGGCCAGGACCAGGTTCATGAAGGGTCCGGCGAACATGACGATCACGCGCTTCCACGGCTTGCGCGTGTAGAACAGGCGCGTCTCGTCGCCCGGTTCCAGCTCCTCGAAGGCGGCGGATCTGGCGTCCTCGATCATGCCGCGCCAGGGCGAGGTGGAGCGCGCCTCCAGCTTGCCGTCGGCGCCGGGCGGGAACATCCCGATCATGCGGATGTAGCCACCGGCCGGAATGGCCTTGATGCCGTACTCGGTGTCGCCCTTCTTGCGCGACCAGACGGTCGGGCCGAAGCCGACCATGTACTGGGGGACGCGGATACCGAAGAGCTTGGCCGTCGACAGGTGGCCCAGCTCGTGCCAGGCGATGGAGAAGAGCAGGCCGAGGGCGAAGACGGCGATACCGAGGATCGTCAGCAGGATCGTCGTCATGCTCATGCGCGTGCCTCCGCAGTGGCCTTGGCCGAGAGTTCCCGGGCCCGGGTCCGCGCCCAGGTCTCCGCTTCAAGTACGTCCGCGACGGTGAGAGAAGTTCCCGATGCGGGCGTTCCGTGCTCTCCCACCACCGCGGTGACCGTGTCCATGATGCCGTTGAAGGGCAGTGCGCCGGACAGGAACGCGTCGACGCACTCCTCGTTGGCCGCGTTGAAGACGGCGGGCGCGGTGCCGCCCAGCGCACCCACGTGCCGGGCGAGGCCGACGGACGGGAAGGCCTCGGTGTCCAGCGGGAAGAACTCCCAGCTGGAGGCCTTCGTCCAGTCGAAGGCGGGGGCCGCGTCCGGAACGCGCTGCGGCCAGCCGAGACCGATGGCGATCGGTCCGGACATGTCGGGCGGGGTCGCCTGGGCGAGCGTGGAGCCGTCGGTGAACTCGACCATCGAGTGCACGTACGACTGGGGGTGGACGACGACCTCGATGCGGTCGAAGGGGATGTCGTAGAGGAGGTGCGCCTCGATGACTTCGAGGCCCTTGTTGACCAGGGTCGCCGAGTTGACCGTGATGACCGGGCCCATCGCCCAGGTGGGGTGGGCGAGGGCCTGCTCCCGGGTGACACCGTCGAGCTCGCTCCTGGTCCGGCCGCGGAACGGGCCGCCGGACGCGGTGACGACGAGCCGGCGCACATCGGCGCGGGTGCCGGCCGCGAGCGCCTGGAAGAGGGCCGCGTGCTCCGAGTCGACCGGGATGATCTGGCCCGGCGCCGCCAGCGCCTTGACCAGGGGGCCGCCGACGATCAGGGACTCCTTGTTGGCGAGCGCCAGGGTCCGGCCCGCCTTCAGCGCGGCCAGGGTCGGGGCCAGGCCGATGGAGCCGGTGATCCCGTTCAGCACCGTGTGGCAGTCGCTCGCGGCCAGCTCGGTCGCCGCGTCGGGGCCGGCGAGGATCTCGGGGAGCGGCTCGGCCGTCCCGTACTCGTGCCGCAGCGCCTCGCGCAGGGCGGGTACGGCCTCGGGCGAGGCGACCGCGACCGTGCGCACCTTGAGGAGGCGCGCCTGCTCGGCGAGGAGGCCGACCCGGCCGCCGGCCGCGGACAGCGCGGTGACGCGGAAGCGGTCGGGGTTGCGCAGCACCAGGTCGATGGCCTGGGTGCCGATGGACCCGGTGGAGCCGAGGAGGACGAGGTCCCGGCGGCCTTCCGTGGCGTCGAAGACGAGGTGCGGGTCGGCGAGGGGGGCAGGGCTGTCGGTCATGGCCCCCATTGTCGCCGCTCGTTCCGTGTGCGGGGACAGGGCGTCCCGGATCGCGCCGCTCGTGTCCCGTCCCCGCGCCCCGCCTCAGCCGGTGGCGGCGGCGAACGCCTCGTGGAAGCCGGGGAACGTCTTGCGCACGCAGCCGGGGTCGTCGAACGTGATGCCGGGGGTGCGCAGGCCGGTGACGGCGAAGGACATCACGATGCGGTGGTCGCCGTGGGTCTCGATCTCCACCGGCAGGGGCGTGCCGGGCAGGATCTCGATCCAGTCGGGGCCCGTGGTGACCGTGATGCCCATGCGCCGCAGGTTGTCCGCGCACGCCTCCAGCCGGTCGCACTCCTTCACGCGGGTGTTGCCGACGTCCTCGATGCGTACGGGCCCCGAGGCGAAGGGGGCGATCGCGGCGAGCGTGGGCATGGTGTCGGAGATGTCACGCATGTTGACGGTCAGGCCGCTCAGGGTGCCGGTGGAGCGGACCGTGGTGGAGTCGGCGGTCATGTGCACGTCGGCGCCCATGCGGCGCAGCACGTCGGTGAAGCGCAGGTCGCCCTGGAGCGCGCCCTTACCGAGTCCGGGGACGGTGATCTCGCGGCCGGTGAGGGCCGCCGCGGCGAAGAAGTAGCTCGCGGTGGAGGCGTCGGGTTCGACGGCGTAGGTGGCGGCGCGGTAGCCGCCCGGCGGCACGGTGAAGACGGTGTCGCCGGGGCCGCTGCGGGTGACCTCGACGCCGAAGGAGCGCATCATCGCGAGGGTGATCTCGATGTAGGGCGCCGAGACAAGGTCGGTGACGGTGATCCGCAGCCCGGTCTCCGTGAGCGGGCCGAGCATCAGCAGGGCGGTGAGGTACTGGCTGGACTGCCCGGCGTCCAGGGTGAGTTCGCCGCCCTTGATGCCGGCCGCCTCGATGCGCAGCGGGTGGTGGCCCTCGGCCTCCTCGTGGCGCAGGTCGACGCCGAGGGTGCGCAGGGCCTCGGTGAGCGGGGCGAGGGGGCGGCGGCGCATCTGCGCGGAGGCGTCGAAGCGGTAGCTGCCGCGGGCGCCGGCCGCCGCGAGGGTCGGCAGGAAGCGCGCGGTGGTGGCCCCGTCCCGGCAGTAGACGTCGGCCTCTTCGGCGGCGGGCCCGTCCGGGCGGCCGGTGAGGTGCCAGGCCTCGGCCTCCCGCCCGACCTCGTAGCCGAGCGCGGTCAGCCCGGCGGCGAACCCCTCGGTGTCGTCGGAGGCGAGGGGGCGTACGAGCGTGCTGCGGCCGTTCGCGGCGGCGGCCAGGAAGAGGGCGCGCGCGGTGACGGACTTGGAACCGGGGACATGGATGACGGTCACGGGCGTCCATCCTGCCGTGGACCGGGACGTGCGGCGGGGCGCGTCCAGCGACTGGACGCGCCCCGCGGTGCGCTGTGGCCCGGAACGGTGGCTCAGCGGATGGGCCGGTGGACGTTGTCCTTCGTGGACGGGCCCGGGGTGGCGTCGGCGATCCAGGGGCCCTCGCCGCTCGGGTCGACGACGCCCTCCTCCAGCCAGCCGTACGTGCCGGACAGCACACCGTCGACGACGCGCCGGTCCAGGTCGTCGGTGTTGGACCAGAGCCGGGTGAACAGCTCCTCGACGCGGATGCGGGCCTGGCGGCAGAAGGCGTCGGCGAGCTGGTACGCCTCGCGGCCGTGCTCGTCCGTGGCGCGCAGGTGCTCGGCGCGGACGCAGGCGGCGCTCATCGCGAAGAGTTCCGCGCCGATGTCGACGATCCGGCCGAGGAAGCCCTGCTTGGTCTCCATCCGGCCCTGCCAGCGGGACATGGCGTAGAAGGTGGAGCGGGCGAGCTTGCGGGAGGCGCGTTCGACGTACCGCAGGTGCGTGGCCAGGTCCGGGTGGCCCGCCGGGTTGAACTCGGCGTAGGTGGTCGGGAGCTGCCCCGGTCCCGCGACGAGCTTCGGCAGCCACTTGGCGTAGAAGCCGGCCGCGTTGGCGCCCGCCTTCGCCTTGGCGGAGAGCGGCTTGTCGGGGTCGATGATGTCGCCGGCGACCTTGAGGTGGGCGTCGACGGCCTCCCGGGCGATCAGCAGGTGCATGATCTCCGTGGAGCCCTCGAAGATCCGGTTGATCCGCATGTCGCGGAGCATCTGCTCGGCGGGCACGGCCCGTTCGCCCCGGGCGGCGAGGGACGCGGCGGTCTCGAAGCCGCGTCCGCCGCGGATCTGGACCAGTTCGTCGGCGATCAGGCAGCCCATCTCGGAGCCGTACAGCTTGGCGAGCGCCGCTTCGATACGGATGTCGTTGCGGTCCTCGTCGGCCATCTGCGAGGAGAGGTCGACCACGGCTTCGAGGGCGAAGGTGGTCGCGGCGATGAAGGCGATCTTGGAGCCGACGGCCTCGTGCCGGGCGACCGGCCTGCCCCACTGCTCGCGGACGGCGGACCACTCTCGGGCGATCTTGAGGCACCACTTGCCGGAGCCGACGCACATCGCGGGCAGCGAGAGCCGCCCGGTGTTGAGCGTGGTGAGGGCGATCTTGAGGCCGGAGCCCTCGGGCCCGATGCGGTTCGCTGCCGGGACGCGCACCTGGTGGAAGCGGGTGACGCCGTTCTCGATGCCGCGCAGGCCCATGAAGGCGTTGCGGTGCTCGACGGTGATGCCGGGGGCGTCCGCCTCGACCACGAACGCGGTGATGCCGCCCTTGCTCTCCGGCGACTCCGGTACGCGTGCCATGACGACCAGCAGGTCCGCGACGACACCGTTGGTGGTCCACAGCTTCACGCCGTCGAGGACGTAGTCGTCCCCGTCCCGGACGGCGGTGGTGGCGAGCCGCGCGGGGTCGGAGCCCACGTCCGGCTCGGTGAGGAGGAACGCCGAGATGTCCGTACGAGCCAGCCGGGGCAGGAAGGTGTCCTTCTGCTCCTGGGTGCCGAAGGTCTTCAGCGGCTGGGGCACGCCGATGGACTGGTGGGCGGAGAGGAGCGCGCCGATCGCCGGGCTCGCGGAGCCGGCCAGGGCGAGGGCCCGGTTGTAGTAAACCTGGGTCAGGCCGAGGCCGCCGTACTTGACGTCGATCTTCATGCCGAGCGCGCCGAGTTCCTTGAGGCCGTTGACGACCTCGTCGGGGATCCTCGCCTCGCGTTCGATGAGGGCGCTGTCGACCCGGGTCTCGCAGAACTCGCGGAGCCGGGCGAGGAATTCCTCGCCGCGCCGGACGTCCTCGCCGGCGGGCTGCGGATGCGGGTGGATCAGATCCAGGCGGAAGCGGCCCAGGAAGAGTTCCTTGGCGAAACTGGGTTTGCGCCAGTCCCGTTCCCGCGCGTCCTCGGCCACCTGGCGCGCTTCGCGTTCGGTCACCTTGGGCGTGGGCTGTTGTGCGGATGGAGCGGACATGAGGGCTCACCTCGCCGCGTCGTCGGGTGGGTGGACCCGGCAGGCGCACGGGCGGCCCCGGGGGGCCGTGAGCCGTGCGTACCTGTCCGGTTCTACTCGTCCGTATGTACCCGATTACGGCCGCCCCGACCAGCCTCGGGGCGCCGATCGGGTCGGCCGCCACTCCAGTGCCCGCCGCCGGATGCGGCATGCGTCCGCGTGAGTGTCAGAGGGCGAGGCCGGTGAGGACGAGGACGCGCTCGTAGGTGTAGTCGTCCATCGCGTAGCGGACGCCCTCGCGGCCCACGCCGGACTGCTTGGCACCGCCGTACGGCATCTGGTCGGCGCGGTACGAGGGGACGTCGCCGATGATCACGCCGCCGACCTCCAGCGCGCGGTGGGCGCGGAAGGCGGCCTGGATGTCATGGGTGAACACGCCCGCCTGGAGCCCGTACTGCGAGGCGTTGACGGCGGCGAACGCCTCGGTCTCGCCGTTCACCTTCTGCACCGAAAGGACCGGTCCGAAGACCTCCTCGGTGGCGAGGGTGACGCCGTCGGGCAGGTCGGCGAGGACGGTCGGCGCATACGTCGACCCGTCGCGCTTGCCGCCCGCGAGGAGCTGGGCCCCGGCGGCGACGGCCTCGTCGACCCAGGACTCGACGCGCCGGGCGGCGGCCTCGTCCACGAGCGGACCGACCTCGGTGGCAGGGTCGGACGGGTCGCCGGTGACCTGGGCCTCCACGGCGGCGACGATCCTCGGCAGCAGCCGGTCGTGGACGGCCGCGTCCACGATGACGCGCTGCACCGAGATGCAGGACTGGCCGCCCTGGTAGTTGGAGAAGGTCGCGATGCGGGTCGCGGCCCAGTCCAGGTCCTCGTCGGAGGCGTAGTCGCCGAGCACGACGGCGGCGCCGTTGCCGCCGAGTTCCAGCGTGCAGTGCTTACGGGGCACCGAGTCCATGATCGCGTAGCCGACGGGGGCGGACCCGGTGAAGGAGATCACCGGCAGCCGCTCGTCCTGGACGAGGGCGGGCATCCGGTCGTTGGGCACCGTGAGAACGGACCAGGAGCCGGCCGGCAGGTCCGTCTCGGCCAGCAGCTCGCCCAGGATCAGCGAGGAGAGCGGGGTCGCCGGGGCGGGCTTCAGGATGATCGGGACGCCGACGGCGATGGCCGGGGCGACCTTGTGGGCGCTGAGGTTCAGCGGGAAGTTGAAGGGCGCGATGCCGAGGACGGTGCCGCGCGGAAAGCGCCGGGTCAGGCCGAGCCGGCCGGTGCCGCCGGCGTCGGTGTCCAGGCGCTGGGCCTCGCCGCTGTTGAACCGGCGGGCCTCCTCGGAGGCGAAGCGGAAGACGGACACGGCGCGCCCGACCTCGCCGCGCGCCCACTTGATGGGCTTGCCGTTCTCGGCGGAGATCAGCTGGGCGATCTCCTCGGTGCGCTCGGCCAGCCGGCGGGCCACGTGGTCCAGCGCGGCGGCGCGGACGTGGGCCGGGGTCGCGGCGAACTCCTCGCGCACGGCGTGCGCGGCGGCGACGGCCTCCTCGACCTGGGCCTCGGTCGGGACGGAGACCGTGCCGACGAGGCGCCCGTCCCAGGAGTTGGTGACGTCGAAGCTTTCCTCGCCGGTGGCCTGGCGGCCGGCCAGCCAGAAGGCGTGGGTGGAGGTCATGGCGTTCCGGCCCTTCGATGACGTGGGGTGTGTCCGCCCCCACGGTAGGGCCGGGGAGGTCGCCTGGCGTTTGTCCGGCGTGGAGCGGACCGCGACCCGGGTGCGCCTTATTGGCCAGGGGGTGTGGTGACCTTCAGGGCGAGCCACAGCTCCATGCGGACGTCCGGGTCGTCCAGCGAGCGGCCGAGGATCTCCTCCACCCGCCGCATCCGGTAGCGCAGGGTGTGCCGGTGCACTCCGAGGTCGGCGGCGGCCGCGTCCCACTGCCCGTGGTGCGAGAGCCATGCCCGTACGGAGGCGACCAGGTCGCCCCGGCCCTTGGCGTCGTGTTCGTACAGCGCGCGCAGCATGCCGTCGGCGAAGGCCCGGACCGCGTCGTCCGCGAGCAGCGGCAGCACGGACCCGGTGGCCAGTTCCGCGTGCTCGACCAGGGCCCTGCCCCGGCGGCGGGCCACCGAGAGGGCCTGTTCGGCCTGCTTGTACGCGGCGGACACGGCGACCGGGCCGGCCGGGGCGGACATGCCCACGACGACATCGGTGTCCTGGGCGGCGGCCGGCTCGCGCGGGGTCAGATCGTCCTGCGCTCGGGCGTACGCCGCGCAGGCGGCCACCGCCTCGCCACCGTCGGCTGCCAGCACCAGCAGGCGTCCGCCCTCGGGCACCATCAGCAGGGTCTCGCCGGACCGGTCGGCGGCGGTGTCCATGGCGTCGGCCAGCAACGCCGTGGCGGACGGGTCCGGCGCCTCGGCGATGAGCAGCCGGAACGGGGCGTCGAGCAGCCCGCCGTAGAGGTCCCCGGCGACGGCGCGGGCGTGATCGGGCTGGCCGGCGAGGAGCATCCGCAGGACCGCAGCGCCGAGACGCTGTTCGGCGCCCTGGAGGGCGCGGGAGCGGGCGGTGGTGAGGGTGAGCAGGGCGACCGCGGAGTGCACGGCGTACCGCTCGGCGGTGCCGAGGGCCGCTCCGGTGCCGACGGCCAGGGCGCCGCGGACCCTGCGGCCGGTGCCCAGGGACTGGAGTTCGACGCGGTCGTCGGTGTCGCCGACGACCATGCTGGCCGGGGCCGGGCGGGCGCGCAGCCGCTCCACCTCCGGGGTGAGCCGGGCGGCACGGCGGGCCGCCCAGTCGGGGGCGGCGGCCACGACGGCCCCGGCGGCGTCGTAGAGGGCGGCCCAGCCGTTGACGTGGGCGGCGAGGCGGGCCAGGAGCGCGTCGGGGCCGTCCCCGGCGAGTGCTGCGCTCGTCAGCTCCCGCTGCGCCTCGAAGCCGGCGGTCACGGCCCGGTACTGATCGGCGGCGATCTGCGAGGAGACGGCCTTGGCGATGGCGATGAACGGGGTGCGGCGGGGCACTTCGAGCAGCGGCAGGCCCGCTTCCTCGGCGGCCCCGATCAGAGGCCGGGGCACCTCGTCGTAGTTGACCCCGACGGCGAAGCCGAGCCCGGCGACCCCGGCGCCGGCCAGCCGGCGCACATAGCGGCCCATCGCCTCCGGGTTCTCCGCGTCCAGGTTGGTCGCGGTGACCAGCAGCAGTTCGCCGCCCTCCATATAGGGGACGGGGTCGGTCAGCTCGCTGGCGTGCGCCCAGCGCACCGGTGTGTCGAGGCGGTCCGCCCCCGCGCGCACCGTGAGTCTGAGCGCCGAGTGCTGGACGAGCGAGGCGAGCGTGGGCGGCATGGGGAGGAGAGCCTTCGGCAGGGGGCGATTTCGCCGTCCCGTATGAACGGCTCACTTCGATTCTGCCAGGGTGGCAGAGTCCCTGTCACCGCAGCCACTCGCGCCGCTCCCGCCCCTTCCGTCCCGGCCCCGCCGTCAGCCGGCCAGCCGCACGAGCAGCGGGGGCATGTGCTCGCCGCCGACCGTGGTCAGCGAGAGCACCGCGTGGCCGGGCGGCAGTTCGTAGGCGAGGGCGGAGGCGGACCAGCGCTCCCGTTCGACCTGGCGCACGGTCACCGCGTCCGTGGTCACGGCCTTGCCGGTGGCCATCTTGCGCAGGGAGTGCAGGGCGCGAGTGAGCGGCTGGTCGGCGAAGACCCCGTGCTGGGCGACCTCGCGGACCTCCACCCACTCCTTGCCCCAGGCCTCCGCGAAGCGCTTGCCGTCCCAGGTGGTGAGGCCGGGGAAGACCATGGTGCAGCCGAACGCCCCGAGCAGTGCCGCGTGCAGTCCCTCGGGCACGTCGTCCAGGGTGCGCAGGGCGAGGACCGCCCCGGCGTTGACGGACCGCAGCCGCCGGATGCCCCGGACGGTGTCGGCGGTGACGGTGTGGGTGGCGTCGTCGAGGACGAGGCAGACGAACAGGGAGCGGTCGGTGCGGGCGGCGGCGACGGCGTTGAACTGGGCGAGCACCAGACGGGCCAGGACGCGGGACGCCTCGGCGTGGACACGCTCGGGCAGGTCGACGCGGACCCGCAGCGGGTGCCGGCCCAGGGAGCGCAGGGAGAAGGGGCGGGCGTCCTCACCGGTGGCGAAGAAGCCGGCGAAGGCGGGGCGGTCGAGCGTGGCGATCCGGTCCGCCAGGACGGCGGCCGGGTCGGCGGCGGAGCCCGCCTGGCGGGCCCTGGCCTCCAGTTCGCGCAGCATCGCGTGGTGTCCCCCGGTCTCCAGGGTCTGGCGCAGACTGCCCAGCGCGGCGGCGGAGCCCTCCAGGAGTTCGCGGAGTTCGGGAACGGACGGGAAGCGGGCGTGGACGGCACGGAACGGGCCGAGCAGCTGGCCGAGCGCGGTGGCCGCGCGGCGGGTGTCCAGGGTGGGGATGTCCCCGGCGAGTCCCTCCGCGAGGGCCGCCGCCGCCTCGTCGGGGTCGCTCGTGCCGCCGTACAGGTCGAAGTCGTGCAGGGACGCGGGGTCGCCGATCCGGATGACCACGTCGTAGGCGTCGTCCGGGCCGAGCGCACCGCCCGCACCGCCGACGGCGAGCACCGCGGCCTGTCCGGTGAGCGCCCGCAGGGCGAGGGCCTCGACGACGGGCGCGACGACCCGGTCCGTCTTGCCGGAGCCGGGCGGGCCGACGGCCAGCAGGGAGGTGCCGAGCGCGGCGGGTTCGAGGGCCAGGCCGGAGCCCCGGCGCGGGTAGGGGTTGCGCGGGTCGTCGGCGCACTCCCCGATCCGGACCTGGCCGGTCAGCGGGTCGTGGGTGGCGGTGCGCCGGGGCACGTCCCGCAGGCCGGAGGGGTGCAGATAGGCGTCGGCGCCCTTGCGGAGCACGGTGTCGGTGAAGGACGCCAGCCGGTCGGGGCGGCCGCGCGCCCCGGTCCAGGCGTGGCGCAGCCGTACGCAGTCCACGTCGTTCAGCCGGCCCGCGTACACGGCGGCGGTCAGCGCCTCGGCGGCGTCGGTGGAGCCGGCGGCGCGCAGCTCGGGCCACTGCGCGCGCGGGGGGCCGTCCTCCGGGTCGGGGGCCGCGGACGGCTCCTGCGGGGCGGGCTCGCGGCGCAGGAACGGGCCCAGCTCCGTCGACCAGTGGCCGGTCCGGGCGAAGGGCCAGACGATGGCCGAGGCGATCAGGGCGTACAGGACGAGCGCGACGAGCAGGGCGGCGTACTGGTTGCCGCCGCCCTGCATCCAGCTGGTGGGGACCGCGGGGAAGACGAGGTCGGCGAGGGGGACCTTGCGCGTCCAGACGAGCCACAGGGTGAGCAGCGCGCCGCCCAGGGTGAGCACGAGCCGGGCGCGGGCGAAGTTCGGACCGGTGAAGTGGCGGAAGACGACCGCCCAGCCGCCGACCCGGGCGGCCCAGAAGCCGAGGCCGAGGATGAGGACCTGGTAGTAGAGGGTCGTGGAGTTGACGACGAGGGCGGGCGCGTCCTCCCTGAGCCCGCCGAAGGACCACCACTCGGGGCCGGTGATGATCTCGATCGGCTTGCTGACGTAGGGGACGCTGCGTTCGGTGAGCAGCAGCCACAGCAGGAGCCAGAGGACGAGGGTGGCGGCGGGGCCCACCAGCGAGGGGCGGGACGTGCGCTCGGCGGGCCGGGGCACGAAGCGGTACCGCCAGATGCCGGGGCCGGCCTCGGGGCGTGGCGCGTCGAGCCAGTCGGCGGTGGGCGCGGCGCCACCCGGGACCGGGGTGTGCGCG
>NZ_RDBL01000006.1:1565401-1597065 GCF_008042035.1 Streptomyces sp. col6 | reverse complement strand
GCTTCTGGGCCGCCCGGGTCGGCGGCTGGGCGGTCGTCTTCCGCCACTTCACCGGTCCGAACTTCGCCCGCGCCCGGCTCGTGCTCACCCTGGGCGGCGCGCCTCGCGTGCCCCACGCGCCGTGCGTACCGTCGTTGTCCATGAACCGTTGCCCCCTTGACCTGCCAGGTCCGTCACTGCCCCGGCCAATCTAGTGCGCGCACACGGTGAGTTCAGCAACGCGCCCGGATAGTGACCGCCGGAGGAACACCGCGGCCCCCGCGCCGCCTTCTGTCCGTCGCGGACAACGACACGTGCGCGACCACTCCCGATCGGAGCATGCCCGAGCCCCGGCCCCGCGCCTAGCCTGCACAACGAGAAGCGTCCGAAACACCCCCAGGAGCCCCGCATGACCGAAATCCCGCAGGAGCGCCGACTCGTCACCGCCATCCCCGGTCCGAAGTCGGTGGAGCTGCAAGACCGCCGGCTCGCGGCGGTCGCCGCCGGTGTGGGCTCCACGCTGCCCGTGTTCACCGCGCGGGCGGGCGGCGGGATCATCGAGGACGTCGACGGCAACCGTCTGATCGACTTCGGTTCCGGCATCGCCGTGACGTCGGTCGGCGCCTCCGCCGAGGCCGTCGTGCGCCGGGCCTCCGCCCAGCTCGCGGACTTCACCCACACCTGTTTCATGGTCACGCCGTACGAGGGCTACGTGGAGGTCTGCGAGCGGCTCGCCGAGCTGACGCCGGGCGACCACGCGAAGAAGTCCGCGCTCTTCAACTCGGGCGCCGAGGCCGTCGAGAACGCGGTGAAGATCGCCCGCGCGTACACCAAGCGCACCGCGGTCGTCGTCTTCGACCACGGCTACCACGGCCGGACGAACCTCACGATGGCGCTGACCGCCAAGAACATGCCGTACAAGAACGGCTTCGGCCCGTTCGCGCCGGAGGTCTACCGGGTGCCGGTGGCGTACGGCTATCGCTGGCCGACGGGCGCCGAGAACGCCGGCGCGGAGGCGTCCGCCCAGGCCATCGACCAGATCACCAAGCAGATCGGCGCAGAGAACGTCGCCGCGATCATCATCGAGCCGGTGCTCGGCGAGGGCGGCTTCATCGAGCCGGCCAAGGGCTTCCTGCCGGAGATCGCCCGGTTCGCGAAGGACAACGGCATCGTCTTCGTCGCCGACGAGATCCAGTCGGGCTTCTGCCGTACGGGCCAGTGGTTCGCCTGTGAGGACGAGGGCATCGTCCCGGACCTGATCACCACCGCCAAGGGCATCGCGGGCGGCCTGCCGCTGTCCGCCGTGACCGGCCGCGCCGAGATCATGGACGCGGCGCACGCGGGCGGCCTCGGGGGTACGTACGGCGGCAACCCGGTCGCCTGCGCGGGCGCACTCGGGGCCATCGAGACGATGCGCGAGCTGGACCTGAACAAGAAGGCGAAGCGCATCGAGGAGGTCATGAAGGGCCGCCTCGAAGGGATGCGGGCCGAGCTGCCGAACGGCGGCGTCATCGGTGACATCCGGGGCCGCGGCGCGATGATCGCGATCGAGCTGGTGAAGCCGGGCACGAAGGACCCGCACCCGGAGGCCGCCGGCGCGCTCGCGAAGGCGTGCCACGCCGAGGGCGTCCTCGTCCTGACCTGCGGCACGTACGGCAACGTCCTGCGCTTCCTGCCGCCGCTGGTGATCGGCGAGGACCTGCTGAACGAGGGCCTGGACGTCCTGGAGAGCGCCTTCGCCGGGATCTGATCCCGGGATTACGTGTGGGCCTGTGAAGAAAAGGTGGGGGGCCGATGGCGGGATACCGTACCCGCTATCGGTCCCCCTCCGCCTGACGTACGGTTTCCGCAGATGAGAGAAACACCCCGCTCGCAGGAGACTGCGGGCGAATCCGGGTCGGAGCTTCCCCAGCACCGTCCCGACCGTGCCTTCGCGCACACCACTGGAGCATCACGCTTCGGAACTCCTCACCGATCGGATGGCCGCTCGTCCCACACCCCCCGGGACGCGCGGCAAACCGGTCCACTCGTCCGCTCCGGAACAACCCCCCCAGTTCCGGGGCGGACGGCTTTTTTCCTCTCCCTGGTGTCGGGCCTGTCGGCCCTCTTCGCGCTGACCACCTGGCAGATCGCCGCCGACGGCCCCCTGCGCGGCCTCGACGAGCGCGCCGGACGCGCCCTCGTCGGCCACGGCCCGCGACCGCTCACCGAATTCCTCGCCGATCTCGGCAACATGCAGGTCGCCCTCCCCGTACTGGCGTGTGCGATCGGCTGGTCGCTGCTGCGCGGGCGGCGGTGGGAGCCGCTGGGCGCGGCCCTCGCGATGGCGGCGGTGCCGCTGCTGGTAGTACCGCTGAAGGACTGGATCGCCCGGCCGGGACCGCTGACGGAGGCGACGGGCTACTACCCGTCGGGGCACGCGGCGACGGCGGCGGTGGCGTACGGGGCTTCGGCGCTGCTGCTCGCCGGGCGCGGGCGGCGTGCGTGGATGATGCCCGTCGCCGCTGTCCTGCTGACGGCGGCGACGGGCATCGGTCTGGTGCTCCGCGGCTATCACTGGCCGCTGGATGTGCTGGGCAGCTGGTTCCTGTGCGGGCTGTTGCTCCTGCTGCCCCGCGGGTCCGGCCGGATCAGCCGAAGTAGGCGTCGAAGTTCTTCGAGAACTCCCAGTTGTTGAAGCGGTCCCAGTTGATGGACCAGGTCATCAGGCCGCGCAGGCCCGACCAGGTGCCGTGGGTGGCGTAGGAGCCGCAGTCGGTCTTCTTGGTGAGGCAGTTCAGCGCCTTGGTGACCTCGGCGGGCGAAGTGTGCCCGTTACCCGCCTGGGTGGAGGCCGGCAGGCCGATCGCGACCTGGTCGGGACGCAGACCGGGGAAGACCTTCGTCTGGTCACCGGCGACGGGGAAGCCGGCCAGCAGCATGTCGGTCATCGCGATGTGGAAGTCGGCACCGCCCATGGAGTGGTACTGGTTGTCCAGGCCCATGATGGAGCCCGAGTTGTAGTCCTGGACGTGCAGCAGCGTGAGGTCGTCGCGCAGCGCGTGGATCACCGGCAGGTAGGCGCCGGCGCGCGGGTCCTGGCCGCCCCAGGGGCCGGAGCCGTAGTACTGGTACCCGAGCTGTACGAAGAAGGTCTCGGGGGCCATGGTGAGGACGAACTTGTCGCCGTACTTGGCCTTGAGGGTCTTCACCGCCGAGATCAGGTTGACGATCACCGGCGTGGTGGGGTTCCGGAAGTCGGTGTCACCGGTGTTCAGCGAGAGCGAGTGGCCCTCGAAGTCGATGTCCAGTCCGTCGAGACCGTACTCGTCGATGATCTTGCCGACCGAGGAGACGAACATGTCGCGGGCGGCGGTGGTGGCGAGCTGCACCTGGCCGTTCTGGCCGCCGATGGAGATCAGCACCTTCTTCCCGGCGGCCTGCTTGGCCTTGATGGCCGCCTTGAACTCGGCCTCCGACTCGACGTTCGGGCACTCGGTGACCGGGCAGAGCTTGAAGCGGATGTCGCCGGAGGTGACGGAGGTCGGCTCGCCGAAGGCCAGGTCGATGACGTCCCAGGAGTCGGGCACGTCCGCCATGCGCGTGTAGCCGGAGCCGTTGGCGAAGCTGGAGTGCAGATAGCCGACGAGCGCGTGGGCCGGCAGCTGGGTGCCGCCCTCGCTCCCGCTGCCCTTGGTGGTGGTCGCGGAGACCGCGGCCGACTTGGCGGACTCGCCCGCCTCGTTGACGGCGCTGACCTGGAAGCTGTACGCGGTCGAGGCACTGAGGCCGGTCACGGTGGCCGAGGTGCCGGTGACGCTCTGGACCTTGGTGCCGCCCTGGTAGACGTTGTAACCGGTGGCCCCGGAGGAGCCCGTCCAGGACAGCGCGACCGAGGACGAGGTGACCGTACCGGTCTTGAGAGCAGTGGGGGCCGCGGGGAGCACGACCGGGTCCCCGCCGGGTCCGACGAGGCTGACGTCGTCGGCGTAGTAGGCCGGGGTGCCGTACCAGCCGTGCGTGTAGATCTTGAGCGAGGTGGTGGAGGCCCCGGTCGTGAACGTGGTCGTGAGCTTCTGCCACCCGGGCGCGGACTGCGTCCAGGTGGAGACGTCGGTCGTCCCGGTGCCCTCGGCGCCCAGGTAGACGTAACTGCCCTGCACCCAGGCGCTCAGCGTGTACGTGGAGCCGGGCTTGACCTTCACGGACTGCGCGCACTTGGCGTTGTCACTGCCGGCCGGGGTCGCCTTCAGCGCAGAAGTCCCGCCGTGTACAGGGGTGCTGACGGCGGCTCCGCTGCCACCGGAGCAGTTCCAGCCGGTCAGCCCGGCCTCGAAGGTGCCGTTGCTCGCCAGTTCGGCGTCGGCGGCGACGGCGGACGGCGCCGTGGCGGCCAGCCCTCCGGCGGCGAGCAGGGCCGCCGAGAAGGCGGCGAGCAGTCCGGTCATGCGGGCGGGGGGTCCCGTGCGTTCCACAACGGCCTCCGTACAGGGGGGAATTGATACGGCGAGGGGAATAGATGCGGCGCGCACAACATGGTCCAGACCAATCAGGTTGTCAAGACCTCTGGCACTGAGGGCCGTACGGGGGTGGGCGCGGCGGAGCGCCGGACGCCGGTGACCGCCCGGGTGCGCGGGCCTGCCGAAGCCCGGCGGCCACCCCTGTGCGCGAGCCCGTTCAGGCCCTCTCGTCCCCTGCCGCGCCCGCCGCCGCCTCGTGCATCGCGAGTTCCAGGAGGGTGGCGTCGGTGAGGGTGCCGGAGCCGTCGGGCGGGACGAGCCAGCGCACCTTCCCGGCCGGACGGCCCGGGTGCGGCACGACGATCCAGGTGCCGCGTCCGGCGCCCCTGATCCCCGTTCCGACCCAGCGGGCGACGGTGCCCGGCGGCACGAAGAAGCCCATCCGGGACTCGCCGAAGTCCGCGAGGACCGGCCCCGGCCGGTCGATGAGCCGGGTGAGCACGTCGAGCGTCGGATAGCCCAGCTCCCCCGGCAGGATCAGCACGTCCCAGCGCCGGCCGGCGGGCAGGAGCGCGATCCCCCGCGGATCGCGCTCCCAGTCCCACCGGCAGGCGGCCGGATCGGGTGCCGCCGACGCCAGCCACTCGACCGCTGCCCTGACCTTCGAGCCCGCCATGGCCCGCCTCCGTAGTCCGTGTCGCGCCGGCCGGGCGGCGGGCGCGTTCAGGGGGGAGAGCGGGGTGAGGCCGGTTCATGACGCGGGTCCGGCTACCCATTGGTAGTGATCTGGGTCACGTGGGCCCGTTGTCAGTGGCGGATGACAGACTCCACGGCATGGAACACATGGGGGACGTACGCAGTGTCGAGGAGCTCGTCGAGCTGACGGGCCGCGGCGAGAGGGTGAAGTACCTGCACTTCTGGGGGCACCGCCCGCGCCCGGACGGCAGCATCGGCGCGAGCTGCCTCAGCCAGTGGTGGCCCTCGCCGTTCACGGTCGACGGTGTGACGTACGCGTCGGCCGAGCACTGGATGATGGCCGCCAAGGCGCGGCTGTTCGGCGACGCGGAGGCGGCCGGGCAGGCGGTCGCGGCGAAGAGCCCCGCCGAGGCGAAGAAGGTGGGCCGGCTGGTCCGCGGCTTCGACGACGACGTCTGGAAGCGCGAGCGCTACGCCCTGGTGGTGGCGGGCAGCGTGCACAAGTTCGGGCAGGACCCGGAGCTGGTCGCATTCCTGCTCGGCACCGGGCACAGGGTCCTGGTGGAGGCGAGCCCGCTGGACCGGATCTGGGGCATCGGGCTCTCGGCGGACAGCCCGCGCGCGCAGGACCCGGCGCAGTGGCGGGGTCTCAACCTGCTGGGGTTCGCGCTGATGGCGGCCCGGGAGAAGCTGCGGGACGGGGCGGGCGGCGCCGGTATATGAACCGGCTCGCGGTGCGGCGGGGGTGGCCCCGCCGCACCGCGAGGAGTGGTTCAGGCCCGTACGGAGATGTGCCCCAGGGGGGCGTGCTCCCGCGCCTCGACGATCTGGGAGACGGCCGCCCGCTCGTAGGCGGAACCACTGTCGTCGTCCGTGTCGTCGCTGGTGATCGCCCAGATGAGGAAGCCGAGGAACGCCGCGCTGACGACGATCCCGACGGACCCGAGGATGATCCCGGCCAGCGCCACACCGCCGTTGTCGGCCTCGCCCCGCTGGGCGCGGCCGCGGCCCAGGACGCCGAAGATCAGCGCGAGGACGCCGAGGACGATGCCGAGGCCGTACATGCAGAAGCCGACGACCGAGATGAGGCCGAGAACCAGGGCGGCGATCCCCATCCCGTTCGCGGGCTGCGGGCCGCCCCAGGGGTGCCCGTAACCGGGATAGCCGGGGTAGCCGAACTGCGCGGGCTGCCCGGCCGGGTAGCCGTACGAGGCCGCCGGCGGGGGCTGGCTGCCCGGGTAACCGCCCGGCCCCATCTGCGGGACGCCCTGCCCCGGGCCGTTCGGCCCGACGGGCGGCGGGGGCACGGACCCGGGAGCGGACCACCCGGGGCCCCCGGTCGGCGGCCCGGCGAAGCCGGTTGCTCCGGGCTGCGGTGCCGCGAACGGGTTGGCCGGCACAGGGCCCGTACCGACACCCGGCATCGAGGCGACCGTCATCTGGTCGTGCACGCCCGGGGGGCGGGGGCCGCCGGGCGCGGTGGCGGTGGGCGTGTGGGGGCCGCCGGGTATGCCGTCGCCCGTCGGGCGATCCGGGCCGGGCCGGGCGCCGGCCGGTGCGGCGTCCTGCGGCGGGCGCGGGCCGTCGGGGCCGGCGCCCTTGTCCAGCGACACCGGGTCGCCCGACGGGCGGGCGTCCTCGGGCTCGGCGGTGTCCGGCGGCATACCGGCCTCCTGCGGCGCCGGGTGACCCGTGGCGTCACCCGGCCACACCGCGCCGCCCCGCGGCGCCCCGGCCCGCTCCGGCGGTGCCCACGGGTCGATCGGTGCGGCCCTGTCCGCCGGCTGGTCCGTGTTGTCTGGCATGGGCCTCCCCCATCGTGATGCGGTCATGCTACGGGCGGGCCCGTCCTACGATGACTCCCGTCCCCCTCCCTGGTCACGCCGGTGACCGGGGCCCGTACCACTCCCTGCCCACGGAGGCCCCGATGACCGATCTGCACCCCTTCATCGCGGGGCTGCCCAAGGCCGAGCTCCATGTCCACCACGTCGGTTCGGCCTCGCCCCGTATCGTCGCCGAGCTGGCCGCGCACCACCCCGACTCCAAGGTCCCCACCGCCCCCGAGGCGCTGGCCGACTACTTCACGTTCACCGACTTCGCCCACTTCATCGACGTCTACCTCTCCGTCGTCGACCTGATCCGCACGCCGGAGGACGTCCGGCTGCTGACGTTCGAGGTCGCCCGGGACATGGCCCGGCAGAACATCCGGTACGCGGAGCTGACGGTCACGCCATTCTCCTCGACCCGGCGCGGGATTCCCGAGCAGGGCTTCATGGAGGCCATCGAGGACGCCCGCAAGGCGGCCGAGCGGGAGCTCGGCGTCGTGCTGCGCTGGTGCTTCGACATCCCGGGCGAGGCCGGTCTGGAGGCCGCCGAGGAGACCACCCGGCTCGCCGTGGACCTGAGGCCCGAGGGACTGGTCTCGTTCGGCCTCGGCGGCCCGGAGATCGGCGTGGAGCGCCCGCAGTTCAAGCCCTACTTCGACCGGGCGATCGCCGAAGGCCTGCACTCGGTGCCGCACGCGGGCGAGACCACGGGCCCGCAGACGGTCTGGGACGCGCTGAACTCGCTGCGCGCGGAGCGTATCGGCCACGGCACCAGCTCGGTGGCCGACCCGAAGCTGCTGGACCACCTCGCCGAGCAGCGCATCGCCCTGGAGGTCTGCCCCACGTCGAACATCGCGACCCGGGCCGTCGAGGACATCGAGCAGCACCCGGTCCGCGAGATGGTCCGGGCCGGTGTGCTGGTGACGATCAACAGCGACGACCCGCCCATGTTCGGCACCGACCTCAACAACGAGTACGCGGTGGCCGCCCGCATCCTCGGTCTCGACGAGAACGGCCTGGCCGCGCTCGCGAAGAACGCCGTCGAGGCGTCGTTCCTCGACCCGGCCGGCAAGCGCGCGCTGGCCGCCGAGATCGACACGTACACGGCCAACTGGACGGCGCGCGCCGGACGGTGATCGCCCGGCGGTGACAATGGCATCATGTCGAAGCCTGTCACCGCCGTCGCCCATCGCGGCGATCCGTACCGTGCCCGCGAGAACACCCTCTCCTCGATCCGCTCGGCGCTGGAACGGGGGGCGGACGCGGTCGAGATCGATGTCCGGGTCACCCGGGACGGGGTGCCGGTCCTGCTGCACGACGCCACGCTGGACCGGCTGTGGGGTCATGACCTGCGGCTGGACCGGCTCACCCACCAGGAGCTGACCGAGCTGACGGCGGGCGGTGTGCCGACGCTGCGCGAGGCGCTGCTCGCCGCCGGCGCGCACCGCGTGATGGTCGATCTGCCCGGTTTGTCACCGCCGTCGCCCATCGCGGCGATCCGTACCGTGCCCGCGAGAACACCCTCTCCTCGATCCGCTCGGCGCTGGAACGGGGGGCGGACGCGGTCGAGATCGATGTCCGGGTCACCCGGGACGGGGTGCCGGTCCTGCTGCACGACGCCACGCTGGACCGGCTGTGGGGTCATGACCTGCGGCTGGACCGGCTCACCCACCAGGAGCTGACCGAGCTGACGGCGGGCGGTGTGCCGACGCTGCGCGAGGCGCTGCTCGCCGCCGGCGCGCACCGCGTGATGGTCGATCTGCCCGGTTCCACGCCCGATTCGGTGAAGCGGACGGTGGGCGTGGTGCGGGAGTGCGGAGCCGGTGAGCGCGTCTACTACTGCGCCGGCCCCGAGGCGATGCTGCGGGTGCGGGCGGCCGACCCGTCGGCCGAGATCGCGATGACGTGGACGACGCTCGCACCCCCGCGCCCGGCGTTGCTCGACGCGGTCCGGCCGCGCTGGCTGAACTACCGTTTCGGGCTGGTCGGCCCGGAGCTGACGGACCGCAACCACCGCGACGGGCTGCTGGTCTCGGCCTGGACCGCCGACACCGGCCGGACGATGCGCCGGCTGATCGCGCACGGCGTGGACTCCGTCACCACCAACCGGATCGATGTGCTCCGCAAGCTGATCGACCGTCACGGGGCCGGGTGGAAACCGTGATATCCGCCCGCACGGTCTGGCGCCGGGTGCGGGAGACCGGTGGCCCCGGTCCCCGGGTGACCGACGTCGGCGTGGTCCTGGTGGTCCAGGCGGCCGTGTCGGTGCCCTGGGTGCTGCCCCGCGATCCCCGTCTGGAGCCCGCGTCGCTGCCGGCGTATCTGCTGACCACCCTGACCGTGCTTCCGCTGCTGTGGCGGCGCCGGGCGCCCGTGCGGGTGCTGCTGGCGGTGGTGGCGGCGCAGAGCCTGTACGGGCTGGCCGTCGACGGGCCGGGGCAGACCCTGCCGTACACCGGTCTGGTCGCCCTCTACAGCGTCGCCGCCCACACCCCGGCACCGGTCCGCCGGCTCTGCGGGGCGCTGACCCTGGCGGTCGTCTTCCCCTCGGTGGCGCTCAACACGGGCGAGGCCCGCGAGCTGGTCTTCTCGCTGATGGTGTTCACGGCGGCCTATGGCTTCGGCCGGTTCACGGACACCCGCCAGGCGTACACCAGGGCCGTCGAGGACCGGGCGCGGCAGCTGGAGGTCACCCGCCGGATCGAGACCGAACAGGCGGCGGCCCGCGAACGGGCCCGGATCGCCCGGGAGATGCACGACATCCTGTCGCACGCGGTGAGCCTGATGATCGTGCAGGCGGAGGCCGGTCCGGTGGCGGTCCGTACGGCGCCGGAGCGGGCCGAGGCGGCGTTCGACGCGATCTCGGAGACGGGCAGGGACGCGATGGTCCAGCTGCGCCGGATGCTCGGCGTACTGCGCGAGAGCGAGCGGGGACCGGGGGCGCCCCGCTCCCCGCAGCCGTCCCTGGCCGGACTCCCGGCACTGGTGGAGCGCGTACGCTCCAGCGGCCTGGCGGTGACCCGTACGGTGACCGGTCCGGAGCGCCCACTTCCCCGGGACACCGACAGCGCGGTGTACCGGATCGTGCAGGAGGCCCTGACCAACACGGTCAGGCACGCCGCCGCCACCGAGGCCGCCGTCCTGCTGGCGTACGGGGAGAGCAGCCTGACCGTCTCGGTGACCGACGACGGCGGGGGCGCGGGGACGGACACACGTTCCGGCCACGGCCTGATCGGCATCCGGGAGCGGGCGGCGGCGCACGGCGGCAGCGCACGGACCGGCCCGGGGCCGGGCGGACGGGGTTTCCGGGTCGATGTCACACTGCCGATGGTGCCGGCTACGTCCTCGGCGGAGGTGGGGAGTTGACGATCCGTGTCGTGGTGGCGGACGACCAGGAGCTGGTCCGCAGCGGTTTCGCGATGATCCTGGACGCCCAGCCGGACATCGAGGTGGTGGCCGAGGCGGGCGACGGGGAGCGGGCGGTGGACGCGGTGCGCCGGCTGGAGCCGGACGTGGCCCTGCTGGACATCCGGATGCCCGTCCTCGACGGCATCGGCGCCTGCCGCGAGATCAGCGCCCGGACCGCCTGCCGGACGGTCATGCTGACGACGTTCGACTCCGACGCGTACGTGTACGAGGCGCTGCACGCGGGGGCGAGCGGCTTTCTGCTCAAGGACGTCCGCCGGGACGACCTCGTGCACGCCGTGCGGGTGGTCGCGGCGGGCGACTCGCTGCTGGCGCCCTCGGTGGCGCGGCTGCTGATCGCCGAGTACACCTCGCGCCCGGCGCGGACGGCGGCGGTCGCGGACGAACGGCGGCTCGGCGTGCTGACCGCCCGGGAACGCGAGACGCTGCTGCATCTGGCGCGCGGGCTGTCCAACGCGGAGATCGCCGCGGCCATGGTGGTCAGCGACCACACGGTGAAAACCCATGTGGGCAACGTGCTGTCCAAACTGGGCCTGCGCGACCGCATCCAGGCCGTCATCTGCGCCTACGAGACCGGGCTCATCGCTCCCTCGCCCGAGGGAGAGCCCCCGTTCCGCTCCCCCGCCCGGGGGAGGTGAATATCCCCCGGGGAATCCCCCGCTCCGGTGATCCGCCAGGGGCCCCCGGATCCGCAGGATGGGATCAACGACGGCGCGGTCGACGGGACTTCGCCGCCACGGATCTCCCTGCCTGGAGGCATCACGATGAACGCCCGCATCCGCCGTACCGTCCTCGCCGCCGCCCTGGTCACCGGCATCGCGGCGGGCACCGCGGGCCCGGCCCTCGCGACCGGCGCCCCGGCCCCCGGCAGGACGCACACCACCGCACCGGCGAAGGCCGGCACGGACACCGGGGCGCTGAGCGATCTCATCGCCGGGCTCCCCGACGAGGGGGCGACGGCCGCCCTGATCCGGCTGGGCGGCGCCGAGGGCGCGTGGCGGGGTTCCGCCGGGGTCCACGACCTGGTGACGAAGCGGCCGGCGGACCCGGACGCGCGGTTCCGGGCGGGTTCGGTGACCAAGGTCTTCACCGCGGCGACCGTCCTCCAGCTCGCCGCCGAGCGGAAGCTGAGCCTGGACCGACCGGTGCGCTCCTACCTGCCGGAGCTGATCCCCGCCGTGTACGGGACGGTCACGGTACGCCAGTTGCTGAACCACACCAGCGGGCTGCCGTCGGCCGACTTCCCGGGCGACACGGTGGAGGAGTGGTACGCCAACCGCTTCCACCGCTTCGACGCGCGGGAGCTGGTCGCCTCGGCCACGGCCAAGGAGCGCGAGTTCCCGGCGGGGACGCGGCAGCACTACCTCAACATCAACTACACGGTGGCCGGACTGCTGATCGAGAAGGTCACCGGGCACACCTACGAGGCCGAGGTGTCCCGGCGCGTCCTGGCCCCGCTGGGCCTGCGCGACACGTCGTTCCCCGGCTCCGATCCCCGTATCCACGGCCCGCACAACCACGGGTACCAGCGCATGAGGCTGGAGGACGGCACCATGGGTCTGCGGGACGTCAGCGTGTGGGGCCCGACCGACGGCTGGGCGGCGGGGGACGTCATCTCCACCACCGCCGACCTGGAGCGCTTCCTGACCGCGCTGTTCCGGGGCCGGGTGGTGCGCGGCCCACTGCTGGAGGAGATGTTCACGCTGCCGGACCCCTCGGTGCGCGACTTCGTGAGCGGTGAGAAGCCCGCGTACAGCGCCGGCCTGTCCTCCTGGGAGCTGGGCGGCCGCCAGGTCTGGGGCAAGACCGGCGGCCGCTGGGGCTACAACGCGGGGATCGGCGCCACCCGCGATCTCTCCCGGACCCTCGTCTACAGCATCAACTCCACGGACGCGAAGGCCCAGGGGGAGAACGCCCTGGTCATGGGCGTGGTCTCCACGGTCTTCGGGGCGCCGTCGGCCGGCTGAGTCAGACGGTCACCGGCTCCTGCTCGGGCTCCGGCGTCCGCTCCAGGGTCTCCAGGCGCTTGATCATGCGGTGCACGATCAGCAGCGGGATCACACCGAAGACGCCGAACGACATGTCGATGACCGACCACCAGAAGGGGATGTCGCGGATCGGGCCGCAGATCAGCGCGAGCGGGACGATCCCGGCGCAGGCGATCATGCCGAACTCGATCACCCAGATGTTGCGGACCGGGTCGCGGAAGGGACCGTAGAAGGCGACCGCGATGACCAGGTGGGCGAAGGCCAGCCAGTCGGTGCCGTACAGCACGAAGGGATACCGGGCGTCGGCCTCGTCGAGGCCGGTGCGGACGCGGGTGATCCACTCCAGCAGACCGGGGAAGTGCTCGGGGACGGGAGAGGCCGAGGACGTCAGGAGATCCTCGGTCCACCGCAGTTCGTGGACGAGCGGGAAGGCGGTCAGCCCGCTCAGAACCAGACAGACGATGAAGACGGCCAACCACACGCGTATACGCCGTCGCACGGCGCGTCGCTCGCTCATGTCCGCAGCGTACGCCCGCATTTACCGGCTCTTTACGCCGCCCCCGGCGCCGGGCCGGAACGCCCGTGGCCCTGTGCGGACCGGCCGGTTCGCACAGGGCCACGGAGGTGGTGGCTCAGCCCTCGATGGAGGTCATGACGTGCTTGATGCGGGTGTAGTCCTCGAAGCCGTAGGCCGAGAGGTCCTTGCCGTAACCGGACTTCTTGAAACCGCCGTGCGGCATCTCGGCGACGAGCGGGATGTGGGTGTTGATCCAGACGCAGCCGAAGTCGAGGTTCTTCGACATCCGCATCGCGCGCGCGTGGTCCTTGGTCCACACCGAGGAGGCCAGGGCGTAGTCGACGCCGTTCGCCCACTCCACGGCCTGGGCCTCGTCGCGGAAGGACTGGACGGTGATGACCGGGCCGAAGACCTCGTTCTGGATGATCTCGTCGTCCTGCTTGAGCCCGGAGACGACGGTCGGGGCGTAGAAGTAGCCCTTGTCACCGACCCGGTGGCCGCCCGCCTCGACCCGGGCGTGGGCGGGAAGGCGCTCGATGAAGCCGCTGACCTGGGCCAGCTGGTTGGCGTTGTTGAGCGGACCGTAGAGCACGTCCTCGTCGTCCGGCTGCCCGGTCTTCGTGTCGGCGGCGGCCTTGGCGAGCGCGGTGACGAACTCGTCGTGGATGGACTCGTGGACGAGCACGCGGGTGGCCGCCGTGCAGTCCTGGCCGGCGTTGAAGTAGCCCGCGACCGAGATGTCCTCGACGGCCTTCGCGAGGTCGGTGTCCTCGAAGACGACGACGGGCGCCTTGCCGCCGAGCTCCAGGTGGACCCGCTTGACGTCCTTGGCGGCCGACTCGGCGACCTGCATGCCGGCCCGCACCGAGCCGGTGATGGAGGCCATCGCCGGGGTCCGGTGCTCGACCATCGCACGGCCGGTGTCACGGTCGCCGCAGATGACGTTGAAGACGCCCTTGGGCAGGAGCTGCCCGATGATCTCCGCGATCAGCACGGTGGACGCCGGCGTGGTGTCGGACGGCTTGATGACGACGGTGTTGCCCGCGGCGAGCGCCGGGGCGAACTTCCAGACGGCCATCATCATCGGGTAGTTCCACGGCGCGACCTGCGCGCAGACGCCAACCGGCTCCCGCCGCACGATGGAGGTCAGCCCCTCCATGTACTCGCCGGCCGAGCGCCCCTCAAGCAGCCGCGCGGCGCCCGCGAAGAAGCGGATCTGGTCCACCATGGGCGGGATCTCTTCGGTGCGGGTCAGACCGATCGGCTTGCCGGTGTTCTCGGACTCGGCGGCGATGAGGTCCTCGGCGCGCTCCTCGAAGGCGTCCGCGATCTTGAGCAGGGCGCGCTGGCGCTCGGCCGGCGTGGTGTCGCGCCAGGCGGGGAACGCGGCCGCCGCTGCGGCCATCGCGGCGTCGACGTCGGCGGGGCCGGAGAGCGGGGAGGTCGCGTACACCTCCTCGGTCACCGGGTTGACCACGTCGATCGTCCGCCCGTCGGCGGCGTCCCGGAACTCCCCGTTGATGTAGTTGCGCAGACGGCGTACCTCGGCGGTCACGGCCACCCCTCCTTGTGAGTCCAATGGGTGAGACGACCAGCGTAGTCGGACGCCCCCGTGCGGCGACGAGCGAGGCCACAAACGAACTGGTTGGCGATCATTCGAGCGCCGGGTCGACCCATGTCGCCTTGACCTGCCTTTGACCGACCGGTCGCGCTCCCCCGATAGTCATCTCATACGCCCGGCTCAGCCGGAATGCGCCCGATCGAGTGGGAAGAGGCGGGACCGGGCCGCGTGCTGTCCGCTCACCGCGATCCGAATCCTTACGGTGCCGAGTGACCGATCGGCCCCCTCTTCGTTCCCCCGTACGGGGGACGGGATATCTGATCTGAACCGAGGTGTACGCCATGGTGGCCCCGCCGGACAACGATGTGATCTGGGCACGTTCCCTGCAGCACTCCCACAACGGCTCACCCGCGCTCGGCGGGGTCTCCCTGGGCATCCGCGACGGCGAGATCCTCGCGGTGACCGGCCCACGCGGCAGCGGCAAGACGACGCTGCTGCACTGCCTCTCCGGTCAGCTCGTGCCCGAGCAGGGCGAGGTCTGGTTCAACAGCGTTCCCGTGCACACGATGGGGCCGAGGCTGCGCGAACGGCTGCGCCGCGACAAGTTCGGCTGGATCGCCCCCGAACCGCAGCTCGTCCCGGAGCTGAACACCTGGGAGAACACCGCCCTCCCGCTGCTGCTGCGCGGCGCCTCGCACCGGGAGGCCAAGAAGGCCGCCATGGAATGGCTGGAGCGCCTCGACATCGGCATGTGCGCCAAGAAGCGCCCGCACACTCTCCAGCAGAGCCAGCGCCAGCGCATCGCCGTGGCCCGCGCGCTGACCGCGGGCCCCTCGGTGATCTTCGCCGACGAGCCGACCGCGACGCTGCACCGCATCGACCGGACCCATGTCCTGCGGACGCTGACCAGCGCCGCCCGCTCGCACGGGATCACGGTGGTGCTGGCCACGCACGACGCCGAGATCGCGGGGCTCGCCGACCGCGTGGTGCCGCTGCTCGACGGGCGCCGCGTCTCCACGGTGGCCCTGCCCGCCGAAGCCGATCCGGAGGGCCGCGCGGCGTGCTCGCTCTCCGTCTAGCCCGCGGCTCCCATCCCCTGGTCCTGCTGCGGCGGCTGCTGGTCGCGGCCGCCTCCGCCGGGGTCGGATTCCTTCTCCTGTGCACCCTCGGATACGCCGCCGGGCACCCCGCCCACTCGGCCGGTTCGGTGCTGCGGCTGCTGTGGTGCTTCGTCCCGCTGGCCGCCACCGTGCAGTTCGCCGTCGCGGTGGCCCGTACGGACCCGAGCACCCGGCCGCGGTCCGGGCTGTCCGCCGTGGGCCTCGGCCCGGTGCGGCTCAGCGTGCTCGCCGCGGTCTCCACCGCTGTCTCGTGCACCCTCGGCTCCGCCGTGGCGCTGCTCTTCTTCCTGCACCTGCGCGGCGACCTGTCCGGGCTGCCGTTCGACGGTGCCGCCGCCGATCTGCTCGGCGCGGACACCTCGCTCCCGGTCGCCGCGGTCCTGCTGCTGCTGGCTCTGGTGCCGGTGGCGGCCGCGACGGCCAGTGCGCTGGCGCTGCGCAGGAGTCCCGTCCGGGCGGCGCGCGAGGCGGACGACACCGGTGACCCGGTGCCCGCGGAGGAGATCCCCGCCCCCGCCGCACCGCCCTCCGGGCTCCCCTGGGGCGTGGCCCTGACGGCGGCCGGTCTCGCCGTCGAGGCGTACGCGAGCCGGGGCGCGCCCGGCAGTCCCTTCCCGCTTCCCGGCAAGCTCGATTCCACTCCGGCCTGGGTCCTCGTCGGATGGACGCTGACGGCGATCGGCCTGGCCACGGCGGGCCCCGGCCTGACCCACCTGTGCGGCCGACTGCTCCAGACGGTGCGCCCCGGAGCCGTGCGCCTGCTGGCCGGCCGGGTCCTGATGGACGAGGCGCGACGGATCGGCCGCCCGCTCGGCATCGTCTGCGCGGTCCTCTCGGCGGTCATCGCCGCCTTCGCGCTCTACGGGACCGGGCCGCGCCCCTTCGGCCCGCTCACGGCGCTGGGCGCGGTGCTCGTCATCGGCTGCACCACGGCGACACTGCTGACCTCGGCCCTGGAGGCCAGGCAGGCCCGCACCGAGACGGCCAGGGCGCTGCTGCGGCTCGGCGCCCCGGCCTCGGCGCTGCGCGCGGCGACCGCGTTGCGCGCGGCGGCGCTGCTGGTGCTCTTCGCCCCGCTCACCTGGGCGATCGCGGAACTGGCCGCGCTGCCGCTGACCCCCTGAGCACCGCTGGAAGCGCCCCCCGGACCGGCCCGGCATCCTGCCCGGCCGGTCCCGCGCGTTTCCTGCGATGAGCGTTTCGTAGCATGAGCCCCGTGCTGAGCCCGGACGAGAACAAGAACACCACCGGCGACGAGATCGAGTCGCTCGCCGAGTTCGACGCGGCGGTCGCCTCCGGTTCGCTGGCCGGACGCCGTGTGCAGTCCGTGGACCTGACGGACCGGGGTGCGGCCCTCCTGGCCACCGACACCTCGGGAGCCGTGTTCCTCGGCTGCCCGATGGAGTCCGGCCCCGAGAAGAAGGTCCGGGCCGACGGGGCCTTCGTCTTCCCGCCCGTCCCCGGTCTGCCCTTCGACCCGTACCGGGGCCTGCTCTACTCCCCCGACGCGCTCTACGACGGTCTCGCGCGGGACGGTTACGAGGCCACGCCCGACGCCCTTGCCTACGACTGGTTCCAGCGGACCCGGTCGGACGGCGACGTGTTCGCCTCGATGCTCCGGGCGCTCCACGACGACGCGATCTCCGACGCGCTGGAGGAGGTGCTGGACGGGGCCCGGGTGGTCGGGGTGATGGGCGGTCACGCCACGGCCCGGGGCAGCGCGGCCTACACGGCGGCGGCCCGCCTCGGCAGGACCCTGGCCCGCGCCGGTCTCACGGTGGCCACCGGGGGCGGCCCGGGTGCGATGGAGGCGGCCAACCTGGGCGCGTACGCGGCGCCCCATCCCGACGCCATGCTGGAGAAGGCCTGCGCGATGCTGGGCGAAGTCCCCTCGTTCACCCCGTCGGTCGCCGCCTGGGCGCGGGCCGCCTTCGCGGTACGGGAGCGCTGGCCGGACGGCGGCCCTTCCGTGGCGATCCCCACCTGGTTCTACGGCCACGAGCCGCCGAACCCGTTCGCCGCCTCCATCGCCAAGTATTTCACCAACGCGCTGCGCGAGGACGGGCTGCTGGCGCGGTCGAACGCGGGCGTGATATTCCTCCCCGGCGCGGCCGGCACCGTCCAGGAGATCTTCGACAGCACCACCCCGAACTACTACGAGTCACGCGGCGAGCCCGTCCCGATGGTGCTGGTCGGCCACGACCACTGGACGCGCGAGCTTCCCGCCTGGCCGCTGCTGCAAACCCTGGCCGCCGGCCGGAAGATGGAGTCCCGCATCGCCCTCGTCGACACGGTCGAGGAAGCAGCCGATGCCCTTGCCCGCCTCTCGGGGGCGTAAACGCGACGGTCCCGTCAGAACAGGGCCGGCAGCACCACGGTCTCCGAGGCGTCGAAGGTGACGCCGACCCGTTCGCCCTCCTCCGGCGTCCCGCGCAGCGAACACTCGGCGTCCAGCACCGGGCCGCGCTCGGGGTGCAGGGTCACGGCGACATGGCTGCCCCGGAAGGTGCGCGCGCCGACGACGCAGCGCAGCCCCTTCCCGGGCCCGCCGATCCGGACCCCGGCCGGCCGCACCAGCAGATCGCACGCCCCCTGCGGCGACCCGGCCGGCACCGGCACCTCGCCCCAGTCCGTGTCCGCCGCCTCCCCCTCGACGGTCGCCTCCACCACGTTGTCGAAGCCCAGGAACCGGGCCACGAAGGCGGAGGCGGGCCGCTGCCACACCTCCAGCGGGGTGCCCACCTGGGCGACGCGCCCCTCGCGCATCACGACGACCCGGTCGGCCAGCGCGAACGCCTCGCCCTGGTCGTGGGTGACGGCGAGCACGGTGGTACCCAGCCGGCCGAAGAGGGCGCGCAGTTCGACGACGAGCCGTTCGCGCAGGCTGCGGTCCAGCTGGCCCAGGGGCTCGTCCAGCATCAGCAGGCGGGGCCGGGGCGCGAGGGCGCGGGCGAGGGCGACGCGCTGCTGCTCGCCGCCGGAGAGCGCGGCGACGGCGCGGCGTTCGGCGCCGGGGAGGCCCACGAGGTCGAGGAGTTCGGCGACCCGGCGGTCCTGTTCGCCCCGGCCGGCCCCGTGCATCCGCAGGCC
This sequence comes from Streptomyces sp. col6, assembly GCF_008042035.1. Classification (GTDB taxonomy): domain Bacteria; phylum Actinomycetota; class Actinomycetes; order Streptomycetales; family Streptomycetaceae; genus Streptomyces. Next base: position 1,578,422 of record NZ_RDBL01000006.1, on the reverse strand, counting down.
GAAGGCGACGTTGGCGCCGACGTCCCGGTGCGGGAAGAGCTGGTGGTCCTGGAACATCAGGCCGAGGCCGCGCCGGTGCACCGGGACGCCGTCCTGATCGGTGCCGTCGAGCAGGACCCGGCCGCCGTCCGCCTCCTGGAGACCGGCGACCAGGCGCAGCAGGGTGGACTTGCCGCTGCCGCTCGGCCCGAGCACGCAGACGATCTCGTGGTCGGCGACCTCCAGGTCCACCCCGTCGAGCGCGGCCCGGTCACCGAAGCGGACGGTGGCCGATTCGAGCGTCAGCATCTTCTAGAACTCCCCGGATCGGTCGGTGCGGATGCGTTCGAGCAGCAGCAGCGACACCGCGCACACGAGCATCAGAATGGTGCTGAGGGCCATCGCCTGGCCGTAGTTGAGCTCCCCGGACCGGCCGAGGAGCCGGGCCACGGCCACCGGCAGCGTCGGGTTGTCGGGCCGCGCGATGAACACGGTCGCGCCGAACTCCCCCAGCGACACGGCGAACGCGAACCCGGCGGCGACCAGCAGCGCCCGCCGTACCAGCGGGAAGTCCACCTCGCGCCAGGCCCGCAGCGGCGAGGCCCCGAGCACCGCCGCCGCCTCGCGCAGCCGCGCGTCCACCGCTCTGAGGACCGGCAGCATGGTCCGTACGACGAAGGGCACCCCGACCAGCGCCTGGGCCAGCGGCACCAGGATCCAGGAGGTGCGGAGGTCCAGCGGCGGCTTGTCCAGGGTGATCAGGAAGCCGAAACCGACGGTGACCGCGGAGACCCCGAGCGGCAGCATCAGCAGCGCGTCGAAGCCCCGGACGAGCCGGCCGGCCCGCCGGGTGAGCGCGGCGGCGGCCAGGCCCCCGACGACCAGCGCGATCAGCGTCGCGACGACGGCGTAGCGCAGCGAGTTCCCGATCGCCTCGATGGGCGCGACGAGGAACGTACCGCTGTTGGCGTCCGCGGAGGTGAGCGCGCGGTAGTAGGCGAACCCGGCACCGCCGAGCGAGCGTTCCACCAGCACCGCGAGAGGCAGCAGGATCAGAAGGAGCACGCTCAGCAGCACCCCCGCGAGCAGCGTCCGCTGCCCCGCTCCGCTCGGCCTGCGCGCCGTCTGCGCCGGGTCGACCAGCTTCAGCGCGCGCTCCCTGCGGCGTACGGTCCGGGCGTGCACGGCGAGGATCGCGCCGACGGCGGCGAACTGCACGAGCGTCAGCACGGCCGCCGTGGGCAGAGCGAGCAGCTGCGCGGTCTGCCGGTAGATCTCCACCTCCAGCGTGGAGAACCCGGGCCCGCCGAGGATCTGCACGACCCCGAAGGAGGTGAAGGTGAAGAGGAAGACCATCAGCGCGGCGGCGGCCACCGCCGGGGCAAGCGCGGGCAGCGTGACGCGCCGCCAGGCGGCGAACCTGCCGGCGCCCAGCACCCGGGCGGCCTCCTCCTGGCGCGGGTCGAGCTGCGCCCAGAGCCCGCCGACGGTGCGGACGACGACCGCGTAGTTGAAGAACACGTGGGCCAGCAGGATCGCCCACACCGTGGTGTCGAGCCTTACACCCCACAGCTCGTCCAGCAGCCCGCCCCGGCCGAGCAGCGCGAGGAAGGCGGTGCCCACGACGACGGTCGGCAGCACGAACGGCACCGTGACGACGGCGCGCAGCACCTGCTTGCCGGGGAAGTCGAAGCGGGCGAAGACGTAGGCGCCGGGCAGCGCGATCAGCAGGGTCAGCGCCGTCGAAGCGAGCGCCTGCCACAGCGTGAACCACAGCACCTCGCGGATCTCCGGCCGGGCCAGCACCTCGCCGAACCGGCCGAACTGCCAGACGCCGTCCACCTTGAGTCCCCGGCCGACGATCGCGGCGACCGGGTAGGCGAAGAACACCGCGAAGAACGCGACGGGCACGGCCATCAGACCGAGCCGCACCGCGCTCCCGCGCAGGGACCGGGCGCGTGCGGATCTCCCGCGCGCGCCCGGTCCGCGTACGGGGGTCTTCGCTACTTCACTACGAGCGAGGACCATGACTGGACCCACTGCTCACGGTTCTTGGCGATGGTGTCCGGGGCGACGGTCGCCGGCTTGTCGGCGGTGGCACCGAACTTCGTGAAGAGCTCCGGCACCTCCGCGTCCTTCGCGACCGGGCTGACGAACATGGTGAGCGGCATGTTCTCCTGGAACTTCTTCCCGATCAGGAAGTCCAGCAGCGCCTTGCCGCCGGCCTCGTTCTTCGCCCCGTCCAGCAGGCCCGCGAACTCGATCTGGCGGAAGCACGTCCCGGTGGCGACCCCGGTCGGGGCCGTCTTGGGCTGCGGATCGGCGTACAGCACCTCGACGGGCGGGCTGGAGGCGTAGCTGACGACGAGCGGCCGGTCGGCCTTGGCCTTCTTACCGCCCGCGGAGCCGGAGAACTCCTCGTTGTACGCCTGCTCCCAGCCGTCGACGACCTTGACGCCGTTGTCCTTCAGCTTCTTCCAGTAGTCCTGGTACCCGTCCTCGCCGTACGCGGAGACGGTGCCGAGGAGGAAGCCGAGGCCGGGCGAGGAGGTCGCGGCGTTCTCGGTGACGAGCAGGTTCTTGTACGCGGGCTTCGCCAGGTCGGCGAAGGTCTTCGGCGGCGCGAGCTTCTTGTCGGCGAAGTACTTCTTGTCGTAGTTGACGCAGATGTCGCCGGTGTCGACCGGGGTGACCCGGTGCTTGTCCGCGTCCAGTTGGACATCGGCCGGGACCCGGTCCAGCCCCTTCGCCTCGTAGGGCGTGAACAGGCCGTTGTCGAGGGCGCGCGAGAGCAGGGTGTTGTCGACGCCGAAGAAGACGTCGCCACGCGGGGAGCCCTTCGTCAGGATCTCCTGGTTCAGGGCGGCGCCCGCGTCCCCGCTCTTGAGGACCTTGACGGTGTAGCCGGTCTCCCGGGTGAACTCCTTCAGGACGTCCTTGGAGGCGTTGAAGGAGTCGTGGCTGACCAGCGTGACGGTCTTGGAGCCGGAACCCTTGGTGGATCCGGAACCGGACGCCGAGTCGTCGGAACTTCCGCAGCCGGCGAGCGCGGTCACGCCGAGCGCGGCGGCGACCGCCGCCACCGCGGCCTTCTGGGTGGTGCTCATGTGTGATTCCTCCTGGAGTGACCAGGAAGAGACGCGGCCCTGCCCGCACCGGTGCGAACCGGAAGCGGGCAGGGCGCAACAGCTTGAGTATGGTCCGAACTTCCTACCCGGAATGACCCGGGCGAGGTTCAGAGGGTCTGCGGCCAACCTGTCCTTGGTGCCGCACTCTCAGCGCTGTGGCGCTCCCCTGTCGGAATATGCAGTTGATTTCGGCCCCAGGCTACACGGCCGTTTTCGGCCGGGGTTCCAGGTCCCCGGGGCCGCCCGTCCTCAGCGCTCGGAAGCCGCCAGCTGCCCGCAGGCGCCGTCGATCTCCTGGCCCCGGGTGTCCCGGACGGTGACCGGGACGCCGTGGCTCGCGATCGCCTCGACGAACGCCCGCTCGTCCTCGGGCCGCGACGCGGTCCACTTGGAGCCGGGGGTCGGATTGAGCGGGATCAGGTTGACGTGGACGCGCTTGCCCTTGAGCAGGCGGCCCAGCAGGTCGCCGCGCCAGGCCTGGTCGTTGATGTCGCGGATCAGGGCGTACTCGATGGAGATGCGGCGGCCGGACTTCTCCGCGTACTCCCACGCGGCATCCAGCACCTCGCGCACATTCCACCGGGTGTTGACCGGCACGAGGGTGTCGCGCAGCTCGTCGTCCGGGGCGTGCAGCGAGACCGCGAGGCGGCACTTGAAGCCCTCGTCGGCGAACCGCAGCATCGCGGGCACCAGGCCGACGGTGGAGACGGTGATCCCGCGCTGCGAGAGGCCGAGGCCGTCGGGCTCGGGGTCGGTGAGCCGGCGGATCGCACCGACGACGCGGTTGTAGTTGGCCAGCGGCTCGCCCATGCCCATGAACACGATGTTGGACAGCCGGGCGGGACCGCCGGGGACCTCGCCGTCACGCAGCGCGCGCATCCCGTCCACGATCTGGTGGACGATCTCCGCGGTGGACAGGTTGCGGTCGAGACCGGCCTGCCCGGTCGCGCAGAACGGGCAGTTCATCCCGCAGCCGGCCTGCGAGGAGATGCACATCGTGACCCGCTCCGGGTAGCGCATCAGAACGGACTCGACCAGCGTCCCGTCGTGCAGCTTCCACAGGGTCTTACGAGTGGTGTCGTCGTCGCAGCTGATGTGCCGGACGACGGACATCAGGTCGGGGAACATCGCCTCGGCGAGCTTGTCCCGCGAGCCGGCCGGGATGTTGGTCCACTCGGCCGGGTCGTGCGCGTACCGCGCGAAGTAGTGCTGCGAGAGCTGCTGGGCGCGGAACGGCTTCTCGCCGATCGCGGCGACGGCCTCCCTGCGCTCGGCGGGCGTGAGGTCGGCGAGGTGCCGCGGCGGCTTCTTGGCTCCGCGGGGCGCGACGAAAGTGAGTTCTCCGGGCTTAGGCATGGTTCTTCCAGTGTCGCAGACGGAACGGCGAAGGCCCGCCGTCCTGTGGACGACGGGCCTTCGTACGGAAAACCGCAGGCCGGAGGCGGTCAGCCGGAGCCGACGAAGAGGACGAGCAGCAGCCAGACCACCGGGGCGGTCGGCAGCAGCGAGTCCAGCCGGTCCATGATCCCGCCGTGGCCGGGCAGCAGCGTTCCCATGTCCTTGATGCCGAGGTCCCGCTTGATCATGGACTCGCCCAGGTCGCCCAGCGTGGCGCTGGCCGCGACGGCGAGGCCCAGCAGGAGCCCCTGCCACCAGGAACCGCCGTCGATCAGGAACTGCATGCACAGCGCACCGGCCACCATGGCGAAGCCGACGGCCCCGAACAGGCCCTCGCGGGTCTTGCCGGGGCTGATGCGCGGAGCCAGCTTGTGCTTGCCGAACCGCCAGCCGACCGCATACGCCCCCGTGTCACTGACCACGGTCAGCAGCAGGAAGGTGAGCACCCGCTGCGGCCCGTCGTCGGCGGTCAGGAGCATGGCGACGAAGGTGGCCAGGAAGGGCACGTAGAACGCGGCGAAGATGCCCGCCGTGACATCCCTGAGGTAGTCCTCGGGCGGCTGCGCCATCCGCCAGACGAGCACCGCCAGGGCGGTCAGGGCCATGGCGATCCAGGCACCCTCGGCCCCGCGCGCGTACCCCGCGACGACCATGGCGGCACCGCCGACGGCGAGCGGCACGAGGGGCGCCTTGATGCCCTTGCGCTCCTCCAGCCGGGAGGTGAGCTCCCACAGCCCGACCACGACGGCGATCACGATCACGCCGACGAAGACGGCCTTGACGAAGAAGAGCGAGACGACGACCAGGGCGCCGAGCCCCAGGCCGACCCCTATGGCGGCTCCCAGATCCCGGCCCGCGCGCTTCTTCTGCGGAGGCGGGGGAGGCGGCGGCGCGGTCGGCATGGGCTCCTGCGGCTTCTCGTCGCGGAACAGGGGGCCGCCGCTCAGGCGTCCGGCCCCCTGGTCCCGGTGATCACGGTCTTCAGCGTCTCTACCTGCGTCGGGAACGTCCGGCACGATGGGCATGGGCCGAGTCTGCTGGGCGTCGTGCACATCGTAGGCAGGACCCGCCGCAGCACCCTGCATCTCCGGCGCGACCCGGTGGCCGGCGCCCTGCGGAGCGCCCCAGGAAGAGTCGTTCATCAGACTTCGAGCAGCTCGGCTTCCTTGTGCTTCAGCAGCTCGTCCACCTGCGCGACGTACTTCGCGGTGGTGTCGTCGAGCTCCTTCTCGGCGCGGCGCACCTCGTCCTCGCCGGACTCCTTGTCCTTGACCAGCTTGTCGAGCGCTTCCTTGGCCTTGCGGCGGACGGCCCGGATCGAGATCTTGGAGTCCTCGGCCTTGGTCTTCGCGACCTTGATGTAGTCGCGGCGGCGCTCCTCGGTCAGCTCGGGGAAGTTGACCCGGATGATATTGCCGTCGTTGCTCGGGTTGACGCCGAGGTCCGAGTCGCGGATCGCCTGCTCGATGTTGCGCAGCGCGGTCTTGTCGAACGGCGTCACGACCGCCATACGGGGCTCGGGCACCGAGAACGAGGCCAGCTGGTTGATCGGGGTCGGCGCGCCGTAGTAGTCGGCGACGATCTTGTTGAACATCGCCGGGTGCGCACGGCCGGTCCGGATCGCGGCGAAGTCCTCTTTCGCGACGACGACGGCCTTCTCCATCTTCTCCTCGGCCTCGAGGAGGGTTTCTTCGATCACCACGTGCTCCTGCGTGTCTTGAACGGGCCCGGCGGGCCCGGCGGGTCCTGCGTCGCGTCCTCACCTGCACGGTGTCCGACCGGCAGGCCGTTGTCCATCTTCCGGGGCGGTCCCGCGCCCCGGCCCCACCGGGGCTCACCGGTGGAGGCACCCGTTGTCAGGCGCGGGTGTCCTGGTCGCTCACGAGCGTGCCGATCTTCTCACCCTTGACGGCGCGGGCGATATTGCCGGTGGCGGTGAGCTCGAAGACGAGGATCGGGAGCTCGTTGTCACGGCAGAGCGTGATGGCGGTGGCGTCGGCGACCTTGAGGTCGCGGGCGAGCACCTCGCTGTACTCCAGCGCGTCGAACTTCACCGCGGCGGGGTTGGTCTTCGGGTCGGAGTCGTAGACACCGTCCACGCCGTTCTTCCCCATGAGCAGCGCCTCGGCGTCGATCTCCAGGGCGCGCTGCGCGGCGGTGGTGTCGGTGGAGAAGTACGGCATGCCCATGCCGGCGCCGAAGATCACGACGCGCCCCTTCTCCAGGTGCCGCACGGCCCGCAGCGGGATGTACGGCTCCGCGACCTGGCCCATGGTGATGGCGGTCTGGACGCGGGAGTCGATGCCCTCCTTCTCCAGGAAGTCCTGGAGGGCGAGGCAGTTCATCACCGTGCCGAGCATGCCCATGTAGTCGGAGCGGGCCCGGTCCATGCCCCGCTGCTGGAGCTCGGCGCCGCGGAAGAAGTTGCCGCCGCCGATGACGATCGCGATCTGCGCGCCGTCCCGGACGACCGCGGCGATCTCGCGGGCGATGGCGTGCACGACATCGGGGTCGACACCGAGGCCCCCGCCGCCGGCGAACGCCTCTCCGGACAGCTTCAGCATGAAGCGTCCGGGCACCTTGCCGTCCTCGCGCTTGTGGTCGTCCTTGGCGGCGTCCGCGCCCTTGTTCATGGGGATTCTCCTCGTGCACATACGAAGAAGGCCATTGCCGGTGGGTCTGGTGTCCCTCAGCGGCAATGGCCTCCTCGTCAGATCTGCGGTCGTACGGCGGTGTGCGGCCGTCGACTGCACCAGACCCTACCGGGTCCGCCGTTTTTCGCGGACGGACTCAGATGCCGACCTTGATGCGCGAGAAGCGCTTCAGGGTGACACCGGCCTCGTCCAGAACCTTCTGGACCGACTTCTTGTTGTCCAGCGCGTACGGCTGGCCGAGGAGGGTGGCCTCCTTGAAGAAGCCGTTGACGCGACCCTCGACGATCTTCGGGAGGGCGGCCTCGGGCTTGCCCTCGGCGCGGGTGGTCTCCTCGGCGACGCGGCGCTCGGCCTCGACGACCTCGGCCGGGACGTCCTCGCGGGAGAGGTACTTCGGCGCGAAGGCGGCGATGTGCTGGGCGATGCCCTTGGCCAGCTCGGCGTCGGCCTTGTCCAGCTCGACCATGACACCGATCTGCGGCGGCAGGTCGGGCATGGTGCGGTGCATGTAGACGGAGACGAAGGCACCCTGGAACTGCGCGAAGCGGTCCAGGACGATCTTCTCGCCGAGGTTGGCGTTGGCCTCGTCCACGTACGCCTGGACGGTCTTGCCGGGCTCGATCTCGGAGGCGAGCAGCGCCTCCAGGTCGGCCGGGGAGGTCGCGGCGACGTGCGCGGCCAGCGCGTTGGCGACGGCCTGGAACTTGTCACCCTTGGCGACGAAGTCGGTCTCGCACTTCAGCTCGACCAGGACGCCGGACGTCTTGTCCTCGGAGACGAGGGAGACGACCGCGCCGTTCTCGGCGGAACGGCCCTCGCGCTTGGCGACGCCCTTCTGGCCCTTGATACGCAGCGCCTCGACGGCTCCGTCGACGTTGCCGTCGGCCTCGTCGAGCGCCTTCTTGCAGTCCATCATGCCGGCGCCGGTGAGCTCACGGAGCTTCTTGACGTCAGCGGCGGTGTAGTTCGCCATGAGTCTGTGTTTCTCTCTCGAAGTCTGAAAGATCTACGGGTGGACGGCGGGGGCGGTGCCAGGGCCTGTTCGGGAACAGACCCTGGAGGCACCGGCCCCCGCCGTCTTCTGCCGTGACGGGTGTCAGGCCTGCTCGGCGTCCGCGGCCGGGGCCTCGGCCTGCTCGGCGGCGATGGCCTCCGGCTTCGCGTCGGCGTCGGCGTCCTTCTCGGTCTCGGCGGAGGACTGGACCTCGGCGTCGGCCTTCTTGTCGCCCTCGAGCAGGTCACGCTCCCACTCGGCGAGGGGCTCGCCGGCGGCCTTCTCGCCCGGCTTCGAGTCGCCGGTCGCGGCGCCGGAGCGGGCGATGAGGCCCTCGGCGACGGCGTCGGCGATCACGCGGGTGAGCAGGGTGACGGAGCGGATCGCGTCGTCGTTGCCCGGAATCTTGTAGTCGACCTCGTCGGGGTCGCAGTTGGTGTCGAGGATCGCGACGACCGGGATGTGGAGCTTGCGCGCCTCACCGACGGCGATGTGCTCCTTCTTGGTGTCGACGACCCAGACGGCGCTCGGCACCTTCTGCATCTCGCGGATACCACCGAGGGTCTTCTCCAGCTTGGCCTTCTCGCGGGAGAGGACCAGGAGCTCCTTCTTGGTGAGGCCGGAGGCGGCCACGTCCTCGAAGTCGATGAGCTCGAGCTCCTTCAGACGCTGAAGGCGCTTGTAGACGGTGGAGAAGTTGGTGAGCATGCCACCGAGCCAACGCTGGTTGACGTACGGCATGCCGACGCGCGTCGCCTGCTCGGCGATGGCCTCCTGGGCCTGCTTCTTCGTACCCACGAACATGATGGAGCCGCCGTGCGCGACGGTCTCCTTGACGAACTCGTAGGCGCGGTCGATGTACGACAGCGACTGGAGCAGGTCGATGATGTAGATGCCGTTGCGCTCGGTGAAGATGAAGCGCTTCATCTTCGGGTTCCAGCGACGGGTCTGGTGACCGAAGTGGACGCCGCTTTCCAGCAGCTCCCGCATCGTGACGACGGCCATGGCCGTACTCCTTGAGGTGCTCGGTTATCGCGTCAGCAGGTTTGCTGTCGCGCCTGACGCCCCGGCGCGCCGTGCCACGAGGGACCGAGGGGCGCGGCCACCTCCGCTGAGCGGGTGGTGGCGGGGCGTGCGAAGTCGACCCGGTGACCCGGGTCGCCTGAAGAAGTGTACGGGACCGTCCGGGTCCCGGGTGACGGCGCTGTCCACAACCGGCGGGTGGTCCACAGATCCGGGGCGTGCTCCCCGGGATTCCGGCCGCCGGGGGACGCTGCTGCCATGCGAATCACATCCGGCCGGGCGCGGTGGTGGCTGCCCTCGGCCGTCTTCCTCGCCGCGCTGGTGATCTGGGGCGGATGGCCGGGCGTCGCCTCCGCGGCGACCGCCGGCGAACGTGTCTGGCCCCTGCCGGGGCGTCCCTCGGTGGTACGGGGATGGGAGCCGCCCGCCGGTCCGTACGGGCCGGGGCACCGGGGGGTGGACCTGGCCGCCGCGCCGGGCGCCGAGGTGCTGGCCGCTGCGGCGGGCCGGGTCTCGTTCGCGGGCGAGGTCGCCGGGCGCGGGGTGGTCTCGGTCGAGCTCGCCGGGACGGGCGACCCGCCGCTGCGGACCACCTACGAGCCGGTGCGCCCGCTCGTCGCGAAGGGCGGCGTGGTCACGGCGGGGCAGGCGGTGGCCGTGCTGGAGGCGTCGCCGTCCCACTGCGCGGCGGGCTGCCTGCACTGGGGGCTGCGCCGGGGGGACGCGTACCTGGACCCGTTGTCGCTGCTGCCGCCGTCGTTGCTGCGGCGCGGCCCGTCGCGTCTGCTGCCGGTGTTCGGGGTGCCGTTGCCGGATGCGCCGGAGGTGGGGGCGGCCAGGGAGGCGGTCCGGGAGCGGGCCCCGGCCGTGCGCGGTGACGGCGCGCCCGCCGTGCTGGTGGTGCTCGCCGTGCCGTGGCGGCGGGCCCGGGGTCAGTCCCGGGTGCGGGCGCCCGCGCCCCGGACGCCGTCGAGGATCATGGCCACGGCGGTGTCGGCGATGATGCCCGGCTCCTCCGCCACGCTCAGCTCGATGCGCCGGACCGCCGCGTCCACGGAACCCTGCAGCAGCATGGCCGCGAGGCGGGGCTCCTCGTGGCCGAGGTCGCCGAGCGCCTCCACGATCATGGCGATCAGCCCGCCGTGGGCCGCCCGGATCTTCTCGCGGGCGCCCGCGTCCAGCTCACTGGCGGAGATCGCGACCACGGCCCGGTGGCGCCGGTCCCCGACGAGGTCGAGCTGGCGCCGGACGTACGCCTCGATCTTCTCCTCGGGCGCCCCCGCTCGCTCCATCGCGCTCTCCACCTCGGCCGCCCAGACGGGGAAGTCGACGGCGCACAGCTCCTCGACGACGGCGGCGCGGGAGCGGAAGTACTCGTAGACGGAGGACCGGGCGAGGCCGGTGCGTTCGGCGAGGGCGGGGAAGGTCAGCGCTTCCGTGCCCCCTTCGGACAGCAGGGAGCGCGCTGCGTCCAGGAGGGCGCCGCGCTGCATGGTCCGGTGCTCGGCCACGGAGGCCGCTCGAATCCTGGGCACGCCTCCACTCTACGGCGACGGCCGCCGCAGGGAACGCGCGCGGCCCCGAGGTGGCCGAACCACCGCGCTCGGGGGCGGGGCGGGGCGGCCGCCGCACAGCCCCGGAGGCAGGGCGTGCCGCACGACCCCACCACCCCGGCCCGCAGGCGCGTCCCACCACCCCGGCCCGTTCGCGGGCCTCAGCGGCCGGCGTCCGCCAGTTTCGCCCGGAGCTGGAGCACCGACTTGGTGTGGATCTGGCTGACCCTGCTCTCGGTGACCCCGAGGACATTGCCGATCTCGGCGAGGGTCAGACCTTCGTAGTAGTAGAGCGTGACGACTGTCTTCTCGCGGTCGGGGAGGGTGTTGATCGCACGGGCGAGGAGCCGTCTCAGCTCCCGGTCCTCCGCCACCTCCACCGGATCGTCGGCAGCGGTGTCCTCCAGCGTGTCCATCAGACTCAGCCGGTCGCCGCCCTCGCCGCCCACATGGAGCAGCTCCTCCAGCGCGACCACGTTGGCCAGGGACAACTGGCTGAAAACAGCGTGCAGTTCGTCGAGCGTGACCTCCATCTCCGCCGCGACCTCCGCCTCGGACGGGGTGCGGCGAAGCTGGGCCTCCAGCGTGGCGTAGGCACGTTCCACGGCGCGCGCCTTCTGCCGCACGGAGCGCGGAATCCAGTCCAGCGCGCGGAGTTCATCGATCATCGCGCCGCGGATCCGGGTGATCGCGTACGTCTCGAACTTGATGGCCCGCTCGATGTCGAACTTCTCGATCGCGTCGATCAGCCCGAACACCCCGGAGGAGACGAAGTCCGCCTGCTCGACGTTGGACGGCAGCCCCACGCTCACCCGCCCGGCGACGTACTTCACCAGGGGCGAGTAGTGCAGGATCAGCTGCTCCCGCAGCCGACCGTCGCCCGTCGTCTTGTACGAACGCCACAACTCGTCGAGCGAGGACGGGGCGGGAGGGCGCACAGTGCCACGCGCAGCCGGTGGAACTGCCGCGCGGTCAGACCCGGAGGTGTGCTGGGGCATGTGGTGCCTTGAGCCGTTCTGCCGTGAAGTACTGGGACTTGTCTCTGGGGCGGAATCCTCGTGAGCGTAGCGTGACTGAGTTGTCGCGGTGCGCGCAGGATAGAGGATGGGGACCGTGCGCTTCCGGGCGTTCGGCCATGACGCGCGACCCGGCCGCGGACATGACAGCCCATCGGGGTGCGAACACGTCCGGCCCCCGGGGCCGTCGCCGCAGGCACCGGCCCCGGAGCCGCCGTCGAAGCGTCCGCCGAGGTCATCGGCATCACCTTTTCACCCGAATGCCCCAGGTCAAGAACCGCCTCGCCGCGCGTCGCCCCCGCAAGTCGGCCGTCGCGTCAACCTCCATCCCTCGGCCTCGCGTTCGACGAATCCCAGTGAGTGCAGTTCGTACAGCTTGCCGAGGGCCTCGTCGGCGCTCGTGCCGGCCGCGCGCGCCACCTCCCTGGCGTCGACGGCGGTACGGGCCGGCAGGGCGTCGAGCACCCTCCCGGCGACGGCGTCGAGAAGGTCCCGGGCCAGCACCGGCCCCCTTCTGGACGGCGCCAGATCACCCATGTCCCCCACCAGTTCGGCGACTTCGGCGGCGTCCGTCACCAGCACGCCCTCCCCGCGCAGCAGTTCGTGGACACCGGCCGACAGACCGCTGGTCGCCGGCCCCGGAACCCCCATGGTGAAACGCCCGAGCCGCTGCGCGACGCGCGCGGTGACCAGGGAACCGCTGCGGTACTCCGCCTCGACGACCACCGTCCCGCGCGTCAACGCGGCGATCACCCTGTTCCGGAGGATGAACCTGCTGCGCGTGGGGTGCTCGGCGGGCGGCAGTTCACCGATGACGAGCCCCTGTCCGGCCACCCGCCCGATCAGCTCGGCATGTCCGCGGGGGTAGGGCACGTCAACCCCGCACGCCAGCACCGCCACGGTCGCACCCCCTGTGGCCAGCGCGCCCCGGTGCGCGGCCCCGTCCACCCCGAAGGCGGCGCCCGAGACGACCACCCACCCCCGCTCCGCGAGCCCCGCGCCCAGCGTCGTCGCCATGTGCGCCCCGTACGGCGTGCAGGCGCGGGCACCGACCACCGCGACGGAGCGCAGCGCCCAGAGCCGCAGGTCGGGCCCGCCCCGCACCCAGAGCCCGGTCGGCCTCGCGTCCCCCAGGTCGTCGAGCTGTGTCGGCSYKTCYSGGWCCCGGCCGGGGAGGCGGAGCGGCTGAGCGGCATGACGGTGAGGCGGCTGGCCGGATACCGGCTCCGGGCCGCCGGGGCCGACCCGGAGCGGGATCTGGCGGCGGTCGCGGGGG
>NZ_RDBL01000006.1:1484806-1565301 GCF_008042035.1 Streptomyces sp. col6 | reverse complement strand
CCGTCATGCCGCCCCCACCCCCAGTGCGGCCCCGCGCGGGATGCCGCTGCGCAGTTCCAGGGCCGCCACGACGTCCGAGGCGTCCGGGCGGACGGCGCCGCGCAGGTCCGCGACCGTCCACGCCACCCGCAGCACGCGGTCCAGGCCCCGTGCCGTGAGCAGCCCGCGCTCCATGTCCCGCTCGGCCGGCATCAGCGCGCCCGGGGCCGCGGCCAGCCGGGTCCGCAGCTCGTGTCCCGGCACCTCGCTGTTGGTCGTCCAGGGCGTGCCCGCCAGCCGCTCGGCCGCGCGGTCCCGGGCCTCCCGCACCCGGGCGGCGACGGTCGCGGTGGACTCGCCCCGGTCGCCCCGCCCCATCAGGTCCTCGCGGGTGACCGGGTCGACCGTCACCCTGAGGTCCACCCGGTCGAGCAGCGGTCCGGAGAGCCTGGCCCGGTAGCGCCGCACCGCCGAGGGCGGGCACTCGCAGCCGGCCCCGCTCAGGGTGTGCCGCCCGCACGGGCAGGGGTTGGCCGCGAGCATCATCAGGAACCGGGCCGGCAGCCGCACCACTCCGGCGCTGCGGGCCACCACGACGTGCCCGGACTCCAGGGGCTGGCGCAGCGCGTCCAGCGCCTTGACGGAGAACTCCGGAGCCTCGTCCAGAAAAAGAATTCCGCGATGAGCGAGCGAAACGGCTCCCGGCCTGGGCAGCCCGTTCCCACCGCCCACCAGCGACTGCATCGTCGCCGAGTGGTGCGGCGCGCAGTACGGCGGCCGGGAGACCAGCGGCTCGCCCGGCGGCAGGATGCCGGCGACCGAGTGCACGGCGGTCACTTCGAGGGATTCCTGCCGGGTGAGCGGCGGCAGGATCGCGGGCATCCGCTCGGCCAGCATGGTCTTGCCCGCGCCGGGCGGACCGGTCAGCAGGAGGTGGTGACCGCCGGCCGCGGCGATCTCCAGGGCCTTGCGCGGCCGCTCCTGCCCCGCCACGTCCGCCAGGTCCGGCCGGGCGCCCTCCCCCGCTGCCGCGGCCCCCCTGGCGAGGCCCGTGCCCAGGCCGGCGCCGGGGACCATCAGCCCGGCGAGCATCGGGTCGGGGCGGCCCTCCTCCTCGGACCGCTGCTCGTCCGGCACCGGTTCGTCGCAGAGCACCGCGATCAGCTGCCGCAGGCTGCGCACCCCGAGCACGGAGACGCCGGGCACAAGGGCCGCCTCGCCCGCGGTCTGTTCCGGGACGACCACCCGCCGGTAGCCGGCGTCGGCCGCCGCCAGGACCGCGGGGAGCACGCCCCGTACCGGGCGCACCCGGCCGTCGAGCCCCAGCTCACCGATCATCACCACGTCGGCGATCGACGCGGGGTCGATGCGCTCCGCGGCGCCGAGCACGGCACACGCGACGGCGAGATCGAAACCCGAGCCACTCTTGGGCACCGAGGCCGGGGAGAGCCCCACGGTGAGCTTCTTCTGCGGCCACTCCGCCCCCGAGTTGGCCACGGCGGCCCTGACCCGGTCCCGGCTCTCCACCAGGCTCTTGTCCGGCAGCCCCACCAGGGTGAACGCCGCCACCCCGGCCTCCAGGTCCGCCTGGACCTCCACCACCACGCCCTCGACGCCCACCAGGGCCACCGAGCAGGCACGCGCGAACCCCATCAGGCCACCCCCCGCGCATGCTCGGCCAGGGGTGCGCCGCGGGCGGGCAGCACCACACCGACCAGGTCGATGCGCACCCCGCCCGGCGGCGGACCGCCGTGCCGTTCCAGCCAGAGCGCGGCCAGCCGGCGCAGCCGGTCGGCCTTGGCCGGGGTGACCGCGGCCATCGGATGCTCGAACACGCCCGATCTGCGGGTCTTCACCTCGCAGATGACGAGCGCGTCCCCGTCCATCGCGACGATGTCGATCTCACCGGCGCGACAGCGCCAGTTCCGTTCCAGTACGGACATGCCGGCGTCGGCCAGCAGCCGCGCCGCCAGGTCCTCGCCGTACCGCCCGAGAGCCCCCCGTGCGTTCATATCGGCACCACCTCCGGCACCGACTCTGACGCGCCCGCCCTACTTCAGTGGATCTTGGTGGACAGGCGGGCGATTGTGGACAACTCAGCCACCCGGAAGCTCGAGATCGCTCTTGTTGAGCTCCTCGATGTTGACGTCCTTGAACGTCAGCACGCGTACCTGCTTCACGAACCGTGCGGGCCGGTACATGTCCCAGACCCAGGCGTCCGCCATGGACACCTCGAAAAACACCTCGCCCTGGACCGAGTGGACCTGCATCTCGTAGTCGTTGGTGAGGTAGAAGCGCCGTTCGGTCTCGATCACATATTTGAAAAGACCGACGACATCGCGGTACTCCCGGTAGAGCTTCAGCTCCATCTCGGTCTCGTACTTCTCGAGGTCCTCGGCGCTCATTGGCATGTTCCCCTTCAGCCGTGCGTTTCCCCATTGTGCGCCAGGCTCCGGCGCCCCGGTCGCTCAGGCGCTTTCGGGCGCTCAGTCGCTTTCGGGGGCCAGGACCACCGGCGTACGCGGAGGACCCTCGTCGAGCAGCCTCCGGAGCAGGTCGGCGAGCCCGGTCGGGTACACCGTCTCACGCGCTGCCGACAGTTCGGCGGAGGTCCACCACCTCAGACCCGTGACACTGCGGCGTTCCAGCCATGTGTGCCCGCTGGTGTCCGTGGTGGTCCGTTCCGTACGGGCCAGGAAATACCACTCGTCCTGCTCCCACTGCCGGCCGTCGAACCGGAAGGAGCAGCGGCGCCGCCAGATCACCGGCCCCAGTTCGGCGTCCGTGATCCCGGTCTCCTCGGCCAGCTCGCGCAGCGCGGCCCGCTCGTGGGTCTCGTCGCCCTCCAGGCCGCCGCCCGGGGTGAACCACCAGGTGCGGGACGGGTCCTCCGGTTCGAAGCCGTGCATCAGCAGAATGCGGTCGTCCGGATCGAGGAGTACCAGGCGGGCGACCCTGCGCACCTCAGCGGGCACCGGCGGTCGCCTTCGGCTGCGCGCTCCGCTTCGGCCGGGCGGCACGGGCCGCGAGCGGGCCGTACACCGCGCCGCCGAGGATCAGCACCACGCCCACGGCCATCGCGGTCAGCTGGAGCTGCAGCGGCCCGGCCGACGAGACGCCGCCCGGGAGCGCGGCGAAGGCCTCCGGCCGGCCGATCATGGAGCCCAGCGGCCAGGCGACGGCGTCGACCCTGGCCTCCACGGCGTCGCGGGGGACCGCGCCGTGGGTGGCGTCCTCCAGATGGACCCGGGAGTCCAGCGAGACCGTACGGTCGTCGCCCAGGAGGAAGAGCTTGCCCTTCGGGACCTCCGCGGTGAAGTTCTCGCCGGAGGCCCGGCTGGACGCCCGCAGATACGGTTCGTCGATGGGTATGCCGTTGACGGTGAGGCGGCCGTCCTTGCCGCAGCAGGCGATCTTGTCGCCGCCGGTCCCGACGACCCGCTTCACCATCGGCATGGCGCCCCAGGCCCGGTCGGTGAACACGACCACGTCACCGCGCCGGACCTCGCTGCCGTCCACGCGCTGCGCGAGGACCTTGTCGCCCGCGTTCACCGTCGGTGTCATCGAACCGGTGGGCACCGTGTAGGGCCGGTAGATCAGCGCCCCCCAGATGAAGCCGCCGAGGAACAGCACACAGCCGAGGGCCACGGCGGCTCCGGACAGCTTGCTGCCGAGCCGGCCGTGGCCGTCATCCGTACGACCTGTTGCACCCATACCGGCGTCCCCCATCGGAGATCGACAATCGCTGATCCGCGTGGGCACCCTACCCGGCAGTACGCCCGGAGGTCAGCCTCCGCCGGCGCCGGATGACGAACGGGACCGCTCCCGCGAGCCCCAAGGCGCCCGGTGCGGCCCCGGCCGCGGCGCTGATGCCGGGCTGGTCGAAGGTGTCCGGAACGGACAGCACCGACCAGCGGTTCACCGGCCAGGCCACCACGACGGCCCGGCCCACGACCTGGCTCACCGGCACGAAGCCCTTGTTGACGTCGCTGGTGTGGTAGCGCGAGTCCGACGAGTCCTGGCGGTGGTCGCCCATCACCCAGATCTTGCCGTCCGGCACCTTGAACGGACCGAAGGGCATGTCGTCGCAGGCGCTGTTGCCCTCGAAGATGTACGGCTCGTCGAGCGCCTTGCCGTTGACCTCGACCGGACCGCCCTTCTTGCACTCCACCGTGTCACCGGCGACCGCGATCGTCCGCTTGATCAGGTCCTTCTCCTCGGCGGACGGCATCAGTCCGACGAAGCTCAGGAACTTCTGCACGGCGTTGGGCTTCGGGGTCGGCTCGTCGTCCAGCCAGCCGTCCGGGTCGTGGAAGACGACGACCTCGCCGCGCTCCGGCTCCGAACCGAACCACGGCGTCAGCTTGTCCACCAGCACCCGGTCGCCCCGCTGCAAGGTGTTCTGCATCGAGTCCGACGGAATCGAGAACGCCTGCACCAGGAACGTCTTGATCAGCAACGCCAGGACCAGCGCGATGCCGATGAGGAGGGGCAGTTCCTTCCAGAACGGCCGGCTGCTCTTCTTCCTGCCGCCCGTGCCGTCGGTGCCGCTGCCCGTACCGCTGTCGGTGACGTCCTCCGGTTCGGCGGCGGAGGATTCCGCGGCCCCTGCCTGCTCGGACTGGGTCCCGTCCGTCACGTCGCTCACGCGTCATTCCTCACTGCGCCGGTGGCCGCGATCCGGCGCCGCCTGCGCCAGAGCACCAGCGGTACCGCGCCCGCGAGGCCGATCGCCCCGGGTGCCGCCGCCGCGGCGGCCGCAGCGTTGATGCCCGGCTGGTCGAAGGTCTTCGGGATCGGGAGGGTCGCCCAGCGGCTCACCGGCCACGCGATCACGATGGCGCGGCCCACGACCTCGTCGTTGGAGACGGTGCCGCCGCCCGGGAGGTTCTGGTGGTAGCGGGAGTCGAGGGAGTTCTGCCGGTGGTCGCCCATCACCCAGATCCGGCCCTTGGGAACCTTGATCGGGCCGAAGGGCTCGTCGTCACACGGACTGTTGCCCTCGAAGATGAACGACTTGTCGTCGAGCGCCGTGCCGTTGACCTTGACCGGGCCGCCCTTCTTGCACTCCACCGTGTCACCGCCGATCGCGATGACCCGCTTGATCAGGTCCTTCTCCTCGGCCGAGGGCATGAGACCGATGAAGCTGAGGAACTTCTGCACCGCGTTCGGCTCGGGAGCCTGGGTGTCCTCCAGCCAGCCGCCCGGGTCGTGGAAGACGACGACCTCGCCGCGCTCCGGCTCCGAACCGAACCACGGCGTCAGCTTGTCCACCAGCACCCGGTCGCCCCGCTGCAAGGTGTTCTGCATCGAGTCCGACGGAATCGAGAACGCCTGCACCAGGAACGTCTTGATCAGCAACGCCAGGACCAGGGCGACGCCGATGAGGAGGGGCAGTTCCTTCCAGAACGGGCGGGGGTTCTTCTTCCTGGCCGCGCTGGAGCCGGACGCGCCGCTGTCACCCTCCGTCCCGCTCGCCGCCGTCCCGTCCTCCGCCGCACCGGCGGACCCGGAATGCGCCGAAGCGCCCGGCCGGTCCTCGGGTTCGTCGTGTCCGGATCGTGCGCCGACCGCCAAATCCCCCACATCCACTCCTTACTCCGTGCCACCGCCTGCGTCCTAACCGATGCAGGCCCACCACTCCCATAACGAGCGGGAGTTCCGCAGGGGTCGGGAGCCGGATCAATCGGTTGGGATCCTGGGACACACTATTCGACGGCTCCGAGGCGGCCGCCGTACCGGCGCGCGCGTCCGGGACCGAGGAGAACGCCGCGCGTTCCTCCAGGCCGGCCCAGTGTCCGAAGGGCCAGACGATCCACTTCGCGCGTCCCACGACCGCCGACTCGGAGATCGTGCCGTCCGCCGTCTTGTCCAGGTGGAAGCGCGAATCGGCGGAATTGGAGCGATGGTCCCCCAGGACGAAGAGGCGGCCCGCCGGAACCTTTACCTCGAATTTGATGGTGGAGGGGGAATCCCCGGGGAAAACATAGGGCTCGACGACCTCCACACCGTTGACGACGAGCCTGCCGTCCGGCGCGCAGCACCTCACCGTGTCGCCGCCGACGGCCACGACCCGCTTGATCAGGTCCTGCTCGTCGTCCGACGGCAGGAGCCCGACGAAGGTGAGCACCTGCTTCACCTGCTTGACGACGACGGGCGGATCGTCCGTGCTCACCGGGTTCGGCGGCGGCCAGTCGGAGGGGTTGCGGAACACGACGACGTCCCCGCGCTGCGGCTTCGACCCGAACCAGGGCGTCAGCTTGTCCACCAGCACCCGGTCACCGATCCGGATGGTCTGCTCCATCGACCCGGACGGGATCACGAACGCCTGCACCAGGAACGTCTTGAGGACCAGCGCGATCAGCAGCGCCACCGTGATCAGCAGCGGTATCTCACGCACGGCCGACCTGCGCCGCCTGCGCTTCACCTTGCGGGCCAGCTTGCGCCGCTCCGCCCGGGTGGGCAGCGAACGCGCGCCCCCGTCCGGCGCCGGAGCCCCGCGCGCCGGGTAACCACGCCGCCCGTGGTTACCCATGCGCCGGACCGGCCGCCGGTACGGAGTCGAAGGCCGCGGTGCCCGGCAGCGGCCCCAGCCGCCCCAGCGGCCAGCCGTACCAGTCGACGCGTCCGATCACCCGAGCCACCGGCACCACACCGCCGCCCGGCTCCCCCAGGTGATCGCGGGAGTCGCGGGAGCGGCTGCGGTGGTCGCCCATCATCCACAGCGTGCCGTCCGGCACCACGATGTCGAAGGGGACCGTCGAGGACGCGTCACCGGGGAAGAGGTAGTCCTCGTCCAGCGGCCGGCCGTTCACCTCGGTCCTGCCCCGCACGTCGCAGCAGACCACCCGGTCGCCCCCCACGCCCACCACCCGCTTCACGAAGTCGGTCTCGGCGGGCTCCGCCAGCCCGAGGGACGCGGCGGCCCCGTGCAGCAGGGCGCCGACCGGATTCTCGGTGGCGCCCTCCGGCACGAAGGAACCGGTGCCGTCGAAGACCACCACGTCACCGCGGTGCGGCTCCGAGCCGAAGCGGTACGCCAGCTTGTTGACGAGCACCCGGTCGCCCACCCGGAGCGTGTTCTCCATGGAGCCGCTGGGGATCAGGAAGGGCTGCACCACAAAGCTGCTGAAGAGGAACACGAACACCGCGCAGACGGCACCGAGCGCGAGCGCGCCCCGCCAGGACAGCCGCCCGGACACCAGCGCGGCCGCCCGGTCCCGGACACGCGAAGAGCGCGACCGCCCCCCCGGACCCGGATCGGGTGCGGAGGAACGATCGCGCTCCTGGAGTTCTGCTTGCGTGTCCATCGGGGCCAGAGTTTATCCGGACACCCTGTGGACCAGGCAGTCAGCTCAGCGGTCGCGCTTCTCCTTGATCTTCGCGGCCTTGCCGCGCAGCTCACGGAGGAAGTACAGCTTGGCGCGACGGACGTCACCGCGGGTCACGAGCTCGATCTTCTCGAAGATCGGGCTGTGGACCGGGAAGGTGCGCTCGACACCGACGCTGAAGGAGACCTTGCGGACCGTGAAGGTCTCGCTCACGCCCGCGCCCTGGCGGCGGATGACGATGCCCTTGAACTGCTGGACACGGGAGCGGTTGCCCTCGATCACGCGGACGTGAACGTTGACGGTGTCACCGGGGCGGAACGCCGGGATGTCGGTACGCAGCGACGCGGCATTGACGTCGTCGAGCAGGGAAGCCATGGTGTCTGCTTTCTTCGCCGATGCCACAGGTCATCGACGGGAGAGTGATGAGTTCTAGGGGCCGTTCTCGTCGGACGGGCGTCGTGTCCCCCTGTGGCAGGGGCGCACGCCGGACGGACGGCAGCGGCCTATTCTTCCACGGCCTGGGGCCTGCGCCAAAATCGGCCACCGGGCTCCGGTGACCAGCCGAGGATGGACAGCATCTCCCGGTCCTTCTTGTCGAAGCCGGACGCCTCGCACCGCTCGATCAGATCGGGCCGGTTGGCGGCCGTACGCCGCAGCGCCTCGTCCCGCCGCCAGCGCGCGATCCGCCCGTGGTGGCCGCTGAGCAGCACGTCGGGGATGGACCGGCCACGCCACTCGGGCGGCTTGGTGTAGACGGGCCCCTCCAGCAGGTTGGCCATCGCGCCGGGGGCGAAGGAGTCGTCCTGGTGGGACGCGGCGTTACCGAGGACGCCGGGCAGCAGCCGGGCGACCGCCTCGGTGATCACCAGCACCGCGGCCTCCCCGCCGGCCAGCACGTAGTCGCCGATGGAGACCTCGACCACCCGCATCCGGGTGGCGTACTCCTCGGTGACGCGACGGTCGATGCCCTCGTAGCGGGCCGGGGTGAAGATCAGCCAGGGCCGCTCGGACAGTTCGACGGCGAGTTCCTGGGTGAAGGGCCGGCCGCTCGGTGTGGGCACCACGAGGACCGGGGAGTGCGCCCCCGCCTCGTAGCCGTCCGCCAGGGCCTCGTCCAGGGCCTCGCCCCACGGCTCGGTCTTCATGACCATGCCGGGGCCGCCGCCGTACGGGGTGTCGTCCACGGTGTTGTGGCGGTCGTACGTCCAGTCGCGCAGGTCGTGCACCTGGACGTCGAGGCGCCCGGCCGCGCGGGCTTTGCCGACCAGCGAGACGTTCAGCGGTTCCAGGTACTCGGGGAAGATCGTGACGACGTCGAGGCGCATCAGGCGTCCTCGCCCTTCGCCGCGGAGTCCTCCGCCTCGGAGCCGTCCGCCTCGGAGTCCGCGGCCTCCTCGCGTGCGGAGGCCACAACGGCCTCGCTCTCGTCGATCAGGCCGGGCGGCGGGGTGATCACCGCGCGCTGCTCCTCCAGATCGATCTCGGTGACGATCTCCTCGACGAACGGGATCATCACCTCGCTGCCGTCCGGCCGCTCCACGATGAAGAGGTCCTGGGACGGCAGGTGCGTGATCTCGGTGATCCGGCCGATCTCGGTGCCGTCGGCGAGGACGACGTCCAGGTCCATCAGCTGATGGTCGTAGAACTCCTCGGGGTCCTCCGGGAGTTCCGCCGGGTCGACGTCGGCGATCAGCAGGGTGTTGCGCAGCGCCTCGGCGGCCGTACGGTCCTTCACACCCTCGAAGCGCAGCAGCAGCCTGCCGCTGTGCACCCGGCCGGTCTCGATCGTCAGCGGTCCCGCCGTGGCCGGCTCGGTGGCGAGGACGGCTCCGGGCGCGAGCCGCAGCTCCGGCTCGTCCGTGCGCACCTCGACGGTGACCTCGCCCTTGATGCCGTGGGCGCGACCGATCCGCGCGACTACCAACTGCACCTTATGTCTCTCCTGTCGTACGACGACGGGCCGGGGCGGGCGCTTGGCCCTCCCCGGCCCGTGCCGGTGTTCAACTCTGTCAGCGAACCTGATCCACATCGACGAGGTCGACGCGGATACCACGGCCGCCGATGGCGCCCACGACGGTACGCAGCGCGCGTGCGGTGCGGCCGTTGCGGCCGATCACCTTGCCGAGGTCATCGGGGTGGACCCGGACCTCGAGCACACGTCCACGGCGCAGGTTGCGCGAGGCGACCTGCACGTCGTCGGGGTTGTCGACGATGCCTTTCACGAGGTGCTCGAGAGCCTCCTCGAGCATGCTCAGGCCTCGGTCGACTCGGCGGAGTCGGCCGCAGCCTCGTCCGCCTTCTTGTCGGCCTTCTTCGCCTTCGGCGTGATGGCCTCGCCCTTCGACTCCTCACCATCGCTGGAGAGGGCCTCGAACAGGGCGCGCTTGTCAGCCTTGGGCTCCGGCTGCAGCAGCGGCGCGGGGGCCGGGAGGCCCTTGTGCGCCTGCCAGTCGCCGGTGAGCTTCAGGATCGCGAGAACCGGCTCGGTCGGCTGGGCGCCGACGGACAGCCAGTACTGCGCACGCTCCGAGTTGACCTCGATGCGCGACGGGTTCTGCACCGGGTGGTACAGGCCGATCTCCTCGATGGCCCGGCCGTCACGGCGGGTACGGGAGTCGGCGACGACGATGCGGTAGTGAGGCGAACGGATCTTGCCCAGACGCTTCAGCTTGATCTTGACTGCCACGGAAGTGGTGTCTCCTGGTCTATGACGTGGTTGGGCACAACGAAGATGCCACGTGGGGTTGCGGTACTCGGGTGCCCGATGGACGCGTCAGCCGGAGGAGAGAGGGGTCCTGTGCGACTGTCGAGTACAGCTAGCCATTGTGCCACACCACATCGGCTCACCCCACCGCGACCGCCGTCTCCGGGATACGGAACGGCTTTCCGCAGCCGCCGCAGACGATCGGGGCCTGCGCGAGGACCGAGGGGACCACGCGGACATTGCGGCCGCAGTCGCACACGGCCTTGACCCGCACGCCCCCTCCGGAGGAGCCGTGCCGGGCGGCGGGGCCGCGGAAGGAGCGCTTGGTGTCGGCGGCGGTGGCCACGGTGTGCGCCTTGAGGGCGCGCTGCAGCCGTTCCGTCGTCGGCCGGTAGCGGCGCTTGGCCTCGGGGTTGAGCGTGACCAGCGAGAAGCCGCTGCTGGGATGGGGCTCCTCGGCATGGTCGAGGCCCAGCTCCTCGGCGATCGCCAGGAATCGTCGGTTGTGATATCGGCCGGCGCGCGAGGTGTCGCGGACACCTCGCGCGGCGGCGATGCCGTGGACTGCCTCATGGAGCAGTCGCTCGAAGGAGAGCTCGGCGCCACAGGCGGACGAGGACTCTCCGATCAGGGACTCGGGTGCGGCGAGATCGGGCAGCTCGGGGTGGTACCGCTGAATGTCGGCCCACGCCTGCGCCAGCTCTGCGGCAAGTACAGGTGGTGTCGTGCTCACGTCGTGACCAACGAGCGCGGGGCCCTCGGTGTTCCGATTCCGGGCCATCCCAAATATTTTGCACGTACCAGTCAGTTGACCTTCATGCGTCCTGACGAGGGCGGGTGCGCTGATCTGCGGAGAAGTCTCACAGCTCGCACCAAGCCGGTACGTAGCGGCGCGTACGCCTGCGCGCGTAGCCGCCGTACGCGCCCCCGGCACCCCCGGGCGGACCCGGCAGCCGCGCCACGCAGGGTACCCGCACCGCCCTGACGTGCTCGACGTGCCCGTCCCGGCGTGTCGGGTCAGACTGGGACGGCAGAGGACGAGACGGACCCCCCGGGGCGTCCACGCCGTCCGGGTGCGCCGGTGCCGTCGTGCGCCGGACGGCAGCGCGGACAACCACGCCCCGCAGACCTCTGGACGCGGCGCCCGATGCGCAGTTCCCTGGCATACGGGGGAAGCGCGGTACCAGGGCGGGAGGAACCGTCCACTCGGGCACGACCGATCGGCAGAACCGGCAATCTCGGCGGATTGGGGCGCATTCCATGACACCAACGCTCGTTCGGCACCACCGGCACACCGAGCCGTCCGCCCCCGCGGACGGCGCCTCGCGGGCCCGTGACTGGGCCGAGATCCAGGAACGGATGCTGGCACCGCTGTACGAAGCGGTGTACACGCGGCTGGAAGTGGGGCCCGCCACGCGGATGCTCGCACTCGGCTGCGGCTCCGGACTCGCGCTGCTGATGGCCGCGGGACGCGGAGCGCGGGTCACCGGCGTGGACACCGACCCCGACCGGCTCGCACTCGCCCGCGCACGGCTGCTGCCCGCGCCCGGGGACCACGCCTCACCGGCCGCCGGTCCCCTGCTCGCGGACTCCGTCGCCGCCTCGGCGGACGGCGGTCCGCACAACCTGATCACCGCCTTCACTCCGATCGGCTGCGAGGCGGGCGACGGCGAGGAGCTGGTACGGGCGCTGGAGGCGGCCGTACCGTCGGCGGACCGGGGTGCCACGGTCGTCCTGACCGGCTGGGGCCCGCCCGAGCGGTGCACCACCGAGGCGGTGCTGCGGGTGGCCGGCCGGCTCGCCGACGACGGGCGCGCTCCGGGCGGCGGCTGGCGCGGTCCGCGCCGGGACGATCTGGAGGACGTGGCCTTCAGGGCCGGGCTGAAGCCGGACGGCTCCGGCCGGGTGGCCTGCCCGTTCGGCTACGCCGACATGGACAGCGCCGTACGCGGCCTGCTGTCGACCCGGCTGTTCGAGGCGGCGGTCCGCGCGACGGACCGGTGGCAGGTGGAGAAGGAACTCGCCGAGGCCCTGCACCCGCACCGGCGCCCGGACGGCACGGTGTGGATGTCCAACGTGTTCCGGTACCTCGTCTGCACGACGTGACCCATGCCGAAGGGGCGCCCACCGGTGCGGTGGGCGCCCCTTCGGCATGATGTGGGCCCGTCAGCCCATGAACTTCTTGAACTCGTCCGGCAGCTCGAAGTTCTGGGCGTCCTGGCCGGCCGGGAGACCGGGGACGCCGTTCTGCGCCGCCTCGCGGCGGGCGGCGGCGGCCTGCTCCTCGGCCTTGCGCTTCATCGGGTTGCCGCTCTTGCGCTTGCCCTTGGCCTGCTTGACCTGCTTCTTCTGACGGCCGGGGCCGCCGCCCATGCCCGGCATGCCGGGCATCCCGGGCATGCCGCCGCCCTGGGCCATCTTCGACATCATCTTGCGGGCCTCGAAGAACCGCTCGACCAAACCCTTGACGGCGGAGACCTCGGAGCCGGAGCCCTTGGCGATACGGGCGCGGCGCGAGCCGTTGATGATCGTCGGCTCGGCGCGTTCCTTCGGGGTCATCGACTTGATGATCGCGGCCATGCGGTCGATGTCGCGCTCGTCGATGTTGTTGATCTGGTCCTTGATCTGCCCCATGCCGGGCAGCATGCCGAGCAGCTTGGAGATGGAGCCCATCTTCCTGACCTGCTCCATCTGCGCCAGGAAGTCGTCGAACGTGAAGTCCTTGCCCTTGCTCGACGCCAGCTTGGAGGCCATCTTGGCGGCCTCTTCCTGGCTGAAGGTCTTCTCCGCCTGCTCGATCAGGGTGAGCAGGTCACCCATGTCGAGGATGCGCGAGGCCATGCGGTCCGGGTGGAACGCGTCGAACTCGTCCAGCTTCTCGCCGTTGGACGCGAACATGATCTGCTTGCCCGTGACGTGGGCGATCGACAGGGCGGCACCACCGCGGGCGTCGCCGTCGAGCTTGGAGAGCACCACGCCGTCGAAGCCGACGCCGTCGCGGAAGGCCTCCGCGGTGTTGACCGCGTCCTGACCGATCATCGCGTCGACGACGAACAGGATCTCGTCCGGACTGACGGCGTCGCGGATGTCCGCGGCCTGCTGCATCAGCTCCTGGTCGATGCCGAGGCGGCCGGCCGTGTCCACGACAACGACGTCGTACTGCTTGGACCGGGCGTACTCGATGGAGTCCTTGGCGACCTGGACCGGGTCGCCGACGCCGTTGCCCGGCTCGGGGGCGTACACCGCGACACCGGCGCGGTCGGCGACGACGCTCAGCTGGTTGACGGCGTTGGGGCGCTGGAGGTCGCAAGCGACGAGGAGCGGGGAGTGGCCCTGGCCCTTGAGCCAGAGGCCGAGCTTTCCGGCGAGGGTCGTCTTACCGGCACCCTGGAGACCGGCGAGCATGATCACGGTGGGCGGGTTCTTGGCGAACCGCAGCCGCCGGGTCTCGCCGCCGAGGATGGAGATGAGCTCCTCGTTGACGATCTTGACGACCTGCTGGGCCGGGTTCAGCGCCTGGGAGACCTCTACGCCGCGCGCCCGGTCCTTGACGTTGGCGATGAAGGACCGGACGACGGGCAGCGCCACGTCGGCTTCGAGCAGGGCGATACGGATCTCGCGAGCCGTGGCGTCGATGTCCGCCTCGGACAAGCGGCCCTTGCCCCGGAGGTTCTTGAAAGTCGCGGCAAGGCGGTCGGAGAGAGTATCGAACACGGCGCTCGTCGGTCCTCAGGGTCGGGGGCGGGTAGCTTCGCTGCCTAGGGTATCTGGCCCACGCAAACGCCAGCCCTCGCCGGTCGCATTCGACCTGCAAGGGCTTGGGATCCCCGCAGCGCGGGGAGCACGTGCCGACACTGGGCGCGAAGGCCGTGGACGCCGGGCCATCCCTGACTCGAGGGAACCAGTCTCTTCTCGATCAACGACGTGGCCCACAGCCGGTCACGGCTCACCGCAAGGCATCTTCCAATGCCCTGGCCAGCGCGACGGCCTCCGCGTCGGCCAGCGGCGTGCCGTCCTCCCGCGTGACGTAGACCGTGTCCACCGCGTTCGCCCCCAGCGTCGACACATGCGCGCTGCGCACCCGGACCGTGCTCCGCTCCAGTGCGTGCCCGATGCGGTGCAGCAGGCCCGGGGCGTCCTGCGCCCGGACCTCGATGACCGTGGCCAGACGGGAGCCCGCCGGGGCGACCGTCACCCGGGGCGGCGGGGCCTTCACCCCGCGCCGCCGGGGGTAGGCCGCCTCGCGCTCGGCGAGCCGGGCGGGGATGTCCAGGCTGCCGTCCAGGGCGCGTACGAGGTCGGCGCGGAGCCGGGCCTCCTGGGGCAGCGAGCCGTACTCGGCGGCCACCCGCCAGCTGAGCAGCAGCAGGTCCGCGGACTCCCCCAGCTCGGTGGGCAGCTCCACGGCGCGCAGGTCGGCGGCGCGGACGGTGAGGCGGTGCAGGGCGAGGACCCCGGCGGCGGCGGGCAGTACGCCGGGCCGGTCGCGGAGTGCGATGAGGAGCTCGACGCCGACCGGTTCGGGGGCGCCCTCCTCGTGCGGGGTCTCGGTCCTGGTGTGCAGGGCGAGGACGGGGCCGCCGGTACGCAGGGCCTCGATCGCGAGGCGTTCCTGTTCGGCGCTCGGGGCGGCCGGTTCGGGTTCCTCGGGGGCCTCCCCCGCCAGGACCTGGGCGACCCGTTTGACGAGTTCGGTGACGAGGGAGGCGCGCCAGGACGACCAGGCGGCGGGCCCGGTGGCCAGCGCGTCGGCCTCGGTCAGGGCGTGCAGCAGCTCCAGGGTGGCGGCGGTGCCGACGGCGTCGGCGACGGCGCGGACGGTGGCCGGGTCGTCGAGGTCGCGCCGGGTGGCGGTCTCGATGAGCAGCAGGTGGTGGCGTACGAGGGTGGCGATGACGCCCACGTCGTGCTGGTCGAAGCCGATCCGGGCGGCCATGTCGCGGGCGATGACCTCACCGGCCACGGAGTGGTCGCCGGGCCAGCCCTTGCCGATGTCGTGCAGCAGGGCGGCGACGAGCAGCAGGTCGGGGCGGCCGACGCGGCGGGTGAGCGAGGCGGCGCGGACGGCCGTCTCGACGAGGTGGCGGTCGACGGTCCAGGTGTGGACGGGGTTGCGCTGCGGGCGGCAGTGGACGCGTTCCCAGTCGGGCAGGAGACGGGTGATCAGCCCTTCGGCCTCCAGGGCCTCCCAGACGGGGATCGTGGCCTCGCCGGCGCCGAGCAGGGTGACGAGTTCCTCGCGGGCCTCGGCCGGCCAGGGCACGGGGAGCGGCTGGGCCGCGGTCGCGAGGTGGCGTACGACGTGGCGGGAGAGCGGGAGCTCGGACTGGGCGGCCGCCGCGGCGGCGCGCAGGACGAGCACCGGGTCGCGTTCCGGCCGGGCGGTGCGGGCGAGCACGGCCTCGCCGTCGGCCTCCACGACGCCGTCGGCGAGCGGGGTCCGCTCGGGGGCGGGGCTCCGGCCGCCGCCGAGCAGGCCGCGCAGCCGGGGCCGGGAGGAGCGGGCGCGCAGCACCCGGTTGACCTCGCGCCAGGTGACGTCGGTGGCGTAGGAGACGGTGCGGGCGGCCTCGTAGACCTGGCGCAGCAGGGCGTCGGCGTCGAGGAGGCCGAGGGCCTGGGCGACCTGGTCCTGTTCCTGGAGGGCGAGGCGGTCGGTGGCGCGGCCGGTGGTGAGGTGGAGGGCGTCGCGGGTGTCGAGCAGGACGCGGCGGGCCTCGGCGAGTCCTTCGCGGGGGGCGTCGGCGACCCAGGAGGCGGCGACGGCGCGCAGGGCGGTGACGTCGCGCAGGCCGCCGCGGGCCTCCTTGAGGTCGGGCTCCAGGAGGAACCGCAGCTCGCCCTGGCGCTCGGCGCGTTCGCGGCAGAGCTCGTGGAGGTCGGGGAGGCGTTTGGGCGCCTGGTTGCGCCAGTCGGCGAGGATGGCGGTGCGCAGCGAGGCGACGAGGCCGAGGTCGCCGGCGACGGGCCGGGCGTCGAGCAGTCCGAGCTGGACCTTGAGGTCCTCGCCCGCGGTCTTCCGGGCCTCGGCAGGTGTGCGTACGGAGTGGTCGAGGGCGAG
Source organism: Streptomyces sp. col6 (assembly GCF_008042035.1). Lineage (GTDB taxonomy): Bacteria > Actinomycetota > Actinomycetes > Streptomycetales > Streptomycetaceae > Streptomyces. The sequence goes on along the minus strand of NZ_RDBL01000006.1, from coordinate 1,549,226 downwards.
GCCCAGGTCCCAGACGGGGTACCAGACCCGGTCGGCGAGAGCGGCGACGGCCGCGGGGTCGGCGGTGCCGTCGTGCAGGAGGAGGAGGTCGAGGTCGCTGCGCGGGGAGAGTTCGCCGCGGCCGTAGCCGCCGACGGCGACGAGGGCGGCGCCCCGGACGCCCGCGTGTTCGGCCGCCGCGGTGAACAGGGCGGTGAGCCAGTCGTCGGTGAGGGCGGCGAGGGCGGCACGGCGCGGCGGCCCGGACCGCTCCTTCTCCTGGAGAAGGAGCAGCCGGGCCGCCGCGTAGCCGCTGGGGCGCGAGTCCTCGGATTCGGTGGTCGCTTCGATGCTCGTCACCCAGCTGCCCTTCCGTGTGCGGAACCGTGCGAAACAGTGGACCGGTGCGGTCAGAGCGCGTCCGGGCCGCGTTCGCCCGTACGGACCCTGATGGCTGTCTCGACGGGGACGCTCCAGACCTTGCCGTCGCCGATCTTGCCTGTGCGGGCGGCCTTGACGACGACATCGAGGAGCTGTTCGGCGTCCTCGTCCTCGACCAGGACCTCGATGCGGATCTTGGGGACGAGGTCGACGGTGTACTCGGCGCCCCGGTAGACCTCGGTGTGGCCGCGCTGACGGCCGTAGCCGCTGGCCTCGGTGACCGTGAGGCCCTGGACGCCGAAGGCCTGGAGGGCCTCCTTGATCTCGTCGAGGCGGTGGGGCTTCACGACTGCGGTGATGAGCTTCATGCGTCCACCTTCTTGTTCGTCGGGGCGGCCGTGCCGGGCGCGGGGGCGGAGGTACGGGACGCCGCGCCGCCGCCGGCGCCGCTGAAGTCGTATGCGGTCTCGGCGTGCTCGACCTGGTCGATGCCGGAGATCTCGTCGTCCTCGTCGACCCGCATCCCGAGGACCTTGTCGACCGCGAAGGCCAGGACCGCGGAGACGACGAGAGAGTACGCGAGGACCGCGAAGACGCCGACGGCCTGCTTGCCGAGCTGGTCGAGCCCGCCGCCGTAGAAGAGGCCCTTGGCGTCGGACTGGACGCCGCCGGTGGCGAAGAAGCCGACGAGCAGGGAGCCGATGACGCCGCCGACGAGGTGGACGCCGACGACGTCGAGGGAGTCGTCGTAGCCGAACTTGTACTTGAGGCCGACGGCCATGGCGCACAGCACACCGGCGATGGCGCCGACCGCGATGGCGCCGAGCGGGCTGACCGCGCCGCCGGCCGGAGTGATGGCGACAAGTCCGGCGACCGCGCCGGAGGCGGCACCGAGGGTGGTGAAGGCGCCGTGGCGGATCTTCTCGTAGGCGAGCCAGGCGAGCATCGCGGCGCCGGTGGCGACCTGGGTGTTGACGAACATGACCGCGCCCACGCCGTCGTCGTTGCCGAGCCAGGAGCCGGCGTTGAAGCCGAACCAGCCGAACCACAGGAGACCGGCGCCGAGCATGACGAGCGGCAGGCTGTGCGGCCGCATCGGGTCCTTCTTGAAGCCGACGCGCTTGCCGATCACCAGGATCACGCCGAGGGCGGCGGCACCCGCGTTGATGTGGACGGCCGTACCGCCGGCGAAGTCGATGACGCCCAGCTCGAACAGCCAGCCGCCCGCGCCCCAGACCCAGTGCGCGACCGGGAAGTAGACGACGGTGACCCACAGCGTGATGAACAGGGCCCAGGAGGTGAACTTGACCCGGTCGGCGAGGGCACCGCTTATCAGGGCGGGCGTGAGGACGGCGAACATCAGCTGGAACACGGCGAAGACGTAGACCGGGATGGTGTAGCCGTCCCAGAGTTCCGTGACGCCGATCCCGCTGAGGCCGACGAAGTCCTGGCTCCAGCCGATGACCGAGCCGGCGTCCGTGCCGAAGGCGAGGCTGAATCCGTAGAGCACCCACAGGATCGTCACGATCCCGAGGCTGATGAAGCTCATCATCAGCATGTTGAGGGTGCTCTTGACGCGGACCATGCCTCCGTAGAAGAAGGCGAGGGCCGGGGTCATGAGCATCACCAGGGCCGAGCAGATGAGCATGAAGCCGGTGTTGGCTGCAGACAGCGTCGGGGTGTCTGCGGCAAGCGTCGTGATGCCTGGGGGCATCGGCGTCTCCTCGTCGTCGGTGCGGCCGCGTGCGGGCGATGGGGGCACAACCACGTGCGGGACCACTGGGGAAAAGTGCGGGCCGGTTATGCGCCATGAGATTCGCGCAGCGCCGTTTCGGCCGGTGCGCCGCGATGTTTCGCCGCAGTGACGAAGGAGAGCGACGTGTTACGTCCCCATGAACCGCACGTGCCGTGCCCACGCTCCGGCCTACTCTGCGGCCCGAGCCGCATACGGTGCGGTTACGACGCTCGGCCGGGGGAACGACCACACGAACCGGCCACGGCGATCACCCGTTGACCTGGCAATGGGGGGAGCCGAAGTCGGTCTGTGCTGGGTGATCGTCGTGGCCGGGGTCTGTGGGGCCCTGCCGTGGTCGCGCTAGACGGCTTCCACGGTCTCGGGGAGCTGTTCGACGAGGAGTTCGGTGAGCCGGGCGATCTCGGGTACGTCCCCGTAGTCCCTGGCGGCGGTGTCGACGGTTTTGCGCAGCCGTGTGTTGACGCGCTCGGAGCGGACCTTCTTGGCGACGCGCAGCGCCTGCTCGGCCGGCCCGGTGGACGCCTCGGGCTCGCCCTTGAGCAGGTGCACGGTGGCGAGGCCGATCAGGTTGAGCGCGTAGGAGCGCTGGTGCTCGTCGTCCTCGCCGAAGAGCTGGACCGCCCGCTGCATGACGGGCTCGGCGAGCGAGGCGTAGGTGGGGCTGCGGCCGGCCACGTAGGCCAGGTCGCGGAAGGAGTGCGAGTTCTCGCCGTTGAGCTCGGCCTCGGAGAAGAAGCGGATCCAGTCGGGCTCGGGCTCGCCGTCGACGCCGGCGTCGAGGAAGGTGTCCTCCGCCATCCGGACCGCCCGCTTGCACTTGCTGGGCTGGCCCATGTTGGCGTAGGCGCGGGCCTCCATCGCGTACAGCATGGCCTGGGTGCGCGGGGTTGCGCAGTCGCGGCTGCCGTACTGGGCGAGGTGGATCAGCTCCAGGGCGTCGTCCGGGCGGCCGAGGTGGATCATCTGACGGCTCATGCTGGACAGGACGTACGAGCCCAGCGGCTTGTCGCCGGCCTCCTTGGAGGCGTGCAGGGCGAGCACGAAGTACTTCTGGGCGGTGGGCTGGAGGCCGACGTCGTAGCTCATCCAGCCGGCCAGCTCGGCCAGTTCGGCGGCGCAGCGGAACAGGCGCTTGGCGGTGGCGGCGGGCTGCGGCTCCTGGAGCAGGTCGGTGACCTCGTGGAGCTGGCCGACGACGGCCTTGCGGCGCAGTCCGCCGCCGCACTGCGCGTCCCACTGGCGGAACATCGCGGTGGTCGACTCCAGCAGGTCCAGCTCGGGGCCGGAGAGCCGGGAGGGGCGGCGGGACGCCGCGGCGGGTTCCGGTTCGGCGGCGGGGGCGGCCGCGACCGGTACCAGCCAGCGCTGCATGGGCTCGATGAGCGCAGGGCCCGCGGCGAGGGCGAGGGAGCTGCCGAGGAAGCCCCGGCGGGCGAGCATCAGGTCGCTGCGGGAGAACTCGCTGAGCAGGGCGACGGTCTGCGGCCCCGCCCACGGCAGGTCCACGCCAGCCACCGAGGGCGCCTGGTGCGGGGTGCGCAGCCCCAGGTCCTCGACGGCGACGACGCTGCCGAAGCGCTCGGAGAACAGCTCGGACAGGATGCGCGGGATCGGTTCGCGGGGCTGCTCGCCGTCGAGCCAGCGCCGCACCCGGGAGGTGTCGGTGCTGATGTGGTGGGCGCCCATCTGGCGCGCCCGGCGGTTCACCTGCCGTGCCAGCTCGCCCTTGGACCAGCCGCTGCGCACGAACCACGATCCCAATTGCCCGTTGGGGCGCTTACCGGCATTCGTCTCGCCTGCGCCGCTGCCACTCACTGGAACGCCCCCATCCCGCCGAATACTGTCGCGCGAAGCACTATCAGAATGCTCCGAACTCATGTCGCCCGTACGGGCGTTGTGCTCGATCGAACATAAAATCGGGTTGCCTCCGGCATACCCATGGGCGCACATACTTCCATGGTTCGTGTACCGACGGTAATCCTACGATCACGGGCTCGGCGAGGGTCTTTGCGCAATCGCCACCATTCGCCACCCCTTCGATTGAACGCCACCCGCACGGGCCGCGATTCACTTGACAGGGCGATCAGGACAGGCGCAGAGAAGCGCCCGGGGGCGCGCGGACGGTTGCACGCTCTCTTTCGTAACCACCGGCGAGCCGGACCCGTTGGAGGGGGCATGGGCTTCACGATCGGCATCCGCGAGATGCGCACCGGTGCACGGCGTCGCGCGCGTTCCGCCTCCGGCGGCACCGCGGTGGCGGAGTACACGGGGCTGTGGGGCTGGGCCGTCGTACCGGGGGCCCGCGCCGCTGACGGCGTCTGCTCCTGCGGGGACACCGGCTGCGCCGACCCGGGCGCGCATCCGCTGGACTTCGCGCGCGAGGTGCCCGCCGGGGCGACGCTCGACGCGGCGGCGCGCGCCTGGGCGGAGGTGCCGGGCGCCTCGATGATGCTTCCGGTGGGCCGCGGCTTCGACGTGCTCGACGTGGCGGAGGGGGCCGGGCGCCGGGCCCTGGTCCGGATGGAGCGGATGGGCCTGCCGCTGGGGCCGGTCGCGGTGACCCCGCAGGGACGGACGCAGTTCTTCGTCGCGCCGGGCGCCGCGGACGCGCTCCCGGGGCTGTTGTACCGGATGGGCTGGGACGACACGGGGCTCGATCTGCGGGCGCTCGGCCCCGGCAGCCACATCACGGCGCCGCCCTCCGACCGGGGCGGGCTCGGCCCGGTGCGCTGGCTGCGTCCGCCCGGCCTGGACAGCGCGACGCCCCCGGAGGCCCGGCTCCTGCTCGGCACGCTGGCGTACCTCTGCCACCGCTGGGCGGGGTCCTGCGGCTGAGCCGCGTACCGTCCGCACAGCGAGAAGCCCGGCCGCGTGAATCTCCGCGGCCGGGCTTCCGGCTGTTCCGTCCGTTCTGTTCGCCGGACCGTCGTGTCAGTCCCCGATCAGGGCGTCCACGAAGGCTTCCGGCTCGAACGGGGCCAGGTCGTCCGGTCCCTCGCCGAGGCCGACGAGCTTGACCGGCACGCCCAGCTCGCGCTGGACGGCGATGACGATGCCGCCCTTGGCGGTGCCGTCGAGCTTGGTGAGGACGATGCCGGTGATGTCGACGACCTCCGCGAAGACCCGCGCCTGCACCAGGCCGTTCTGCCCGGTGGTGGCGTCGAGGACGAGCAGCACCTCGTCGAGCGGACCGTGCTTCTCGACGACCCGCTTGACCTTGCCCAGCTCGTCCATCAGGCCGGTCTTGGTGTGCAGCCGGCCGGCGGTGTCGATGAGTACGACGTCGGCACCCTCGGCGATGCCCTCCTTGACGGCGTCGTAGGCGATGGACGCCGGGTCACCGCCCTCGGGGCCGCGCACGGTACGGGCACCGACGCGCTCGCCCCAGGTCTGGAGCTGGTCGGCGGCGGCGGCGCGGAAGGTGTCGGCCGCGCCGAGCACCACGCTGCGGCCGTCGGCGACGAGCACCCGGGCCAGCTTGCCGGTGGTGGTGGTCTTGCCGGTGCCGTTGACGCCGACGACCATCACGACGCCGGGGGTTTCGAGGCCGCTCTCCGTCTTCACCGCGCGGTCGAAGTCGGTGCCGAGCAGCGTGAGCAGCTCCTCGCGCAGCAGGGTGCGCAGCTCCTCGGGGGTGCGGGTGCCGAGCACCCGGACGCGCTCGCGCAGGCGCTCGACCAGTTCCTGGGTGGGGGCGACGCCGACGTCGGCGGTGAGGAGGGTGTCCTCGATCTCCTCCCAGGTGTCCTCGTCGAGGTTGTCCCGGGACAGGAGCGCGAGGAGCCCCTTGCCGAGGGTGTTCTGCGAGCGGGCGAGGCGGGCCCGCAGCCGGACGAGCCGGCCGGCGGTGGGCTCGGGGACGTCGAGCGCGGGGGCGGCGGGCGCCTCCGGTGCGACGGTCTCCGGGGCGGCCTCGGCGGGCGGGGCCGCGACGTCCTCGATGGTGCGGCGCGATTCCTCGCGCGGCTCTTCGGCCTCCTCGCCGACATGGGGCTCGGCGGGAGGTGTGAGGGGCGGCGTGCTCGACGGCGCCGGGGGCAGCTGCTTCTTCTTGCGGCTGCTGACCACGAGCCCGCTGATCACGCCGACCGCGACCAGGGCGATGACTACAGCAAGGATGACGAATTCCATAACCCACCCAGTATCAGTCACCCGGGCCGGCAATCGGGGAAGGGAACCGTCCGGCACCGGGCCCGAAGCGCGGGTGGCAGCCCGTTCACCATGCCCGATATGCCGGAAAGGTACGATCCTGGCCGTGGAGACCCGTGGCCTGGAACCCGTGCCCGACGAGGCGCGGACCGGCCGGGTCCGCTCGCTCTTCCCCACCTGGGCCACGGCGAACATGACCGTGCTGCTTCTCACCGTCGGCGCGGGGCTCGTCGTGCTGAACGGGCTGAACTTCTGGCAGGTGCTGGCGGTGGCGGTGGTGGCGCCCCTGGTGTCGTTCGGCCTGGTTGGTTTCATCTCGGTGGCCGGGAAGAGCGGCGGCGCCCCCGGTATGGCGCTGTCGCGGGCGGCATTCGGCCATCGGGGCAATCTGGCACCCGGGGCACTGATCTGGGTGGCGCGCTGGGGCTGGGAGGCCATGAACGCGGTCACCGGCGCGTACGCCCTGCTGACCGTGGGCCGTGTGCTGTTCGGCGTCCGGAGCACGACCGCGCTGATCATGGCGACGCTGCTGGCCTTCGTCGCGGCGAGCTTTCTCCTGTCGGGCCTCGGGCTGCGGGCGCTGCGGGTGGGCTGTACCTGGTCGGCGTGTGTGTTCGGCGCCTTCAGCGTGCTCGTGCTGGCGCATCTCGCCGTTTCGGTGCCGTGGCGCGTGGTGCTGGACCGGCCGCCCGGCCCGGCGGCGATGGTGATCGCGGGCATCGGCACGCTGGCCGCCGGCGGGATCAGCTGGGCCCCGTCCGGGCCGGACTTCACCCGCTATCTGCCGCGCGCCTCGTCGGGCCGGTCCATGGTCGCGGCCGCGGTGGGCGGGGCGCTCGTGGTGCTGCTGCCGCTGGTGGTGATGGGGGCGGTGATGGCGGTGCGGACGCCGGAACTCGCCGTCACCGGTGACCCCGTCTCGTTCATCGGCGCCCTGCTGCCGACCTGGCTCTCCGTCCCGTACCTGGTCGTCGCCCTCACCGGCATGGTGCTGATCAACGCGCTGTCGATGTACTCGGCCGGGTTCACCGCGCAGACCCTCGGCATCACGCTCCCGCGCGCCTGGGCCGTCGGGGTGAACGCGGCGATCAGCCTGTTCCTGGGCTCGCTCCTGATGATGGTGGCGAGCAGTTTCGTCGACGCGTTCGTCTCCTTCCTGCGTCTGCTCGCGGTGGCGTTCTCCGCCTGGATCGGGGTGTTCGCCACGGACATGCTGCGCGGCCGCCGCTACGACCCGGTGGCGCTCATGGACCCCACCCCGTCCGGCGCCTACTGGTACACGGGAGGCGTCGCGTGCTCCGCCGTCGTCGCCTGGGCCGCGGGCCTCGCCGTCGGACTCCTGTTCACCGGAGTCGAGTGGTTCACCGGCCCGCTCGCCGGCACCTGGCCGGGCCGCAGCGGTCTGGGCTGGGCGGCCACGGTGCTCGTCTCGGGCGGTCTGTACGCGGTGCTGCCGCGCCCGGGACGCCGGGACCCGGCCGCCCACTTCTGACGATCCGCGGGCCGAACCGCGTACGGCCCCGCTCGCGGGCGCGAACGGGGCCGTACGGTTTCGAGAAGGGCCGGCGGGAGTCAGCCCATCTCCTCCAGCGCCTTGCCCTTGGTCTCCTTCACGAACTTGATGACGAAGGGGATCGAGAGCGTGGCGAAGCAGGCGTAGATGATGTACGTGCCCGAGAGGTTCCAGTCGGCGAGGCTCGGGAAGCTCGCGGTGATCGCCCAGTTGGCGATCCACTGCGCCGAGGCGGCGACACCGAGCGCGGCGGCACGGATGCGGTTCGGGAACATCTCGCCGAGGAAGACCCAGACCACGACACCCCACGACAGGGCGAAGAAGAGCACGAAGATGTGGGCGGCGGCGAGCGCGACCGCGCCCTGGGCGGTCGGCAGCTTGCCGTTGACCAGGTCGGCGGAGAAGGCCCACGCCTCGAAGGCCAGGGCGACGGCCATACCGCAGGAGCCGACGAGGGCGAGCGGACGGCGGCCGACCCGGTCCACCAGGATCATCGCGATGACGGTACCGATGATGTTGACGATCGATGTGGTGAACGACCAGAAGAAGGAGTCGGTCGGGTCGATGCCGACGGACTGCCACAGCGTCGCGGAGTAGTAGAACGCCACGTTGATACCGACGAGCTGCTGGAACACCGAGAGGCCGATGCCGACCCAGACGATCGGCAGGAAGCCGAAGCGGCTGCCGAGCAGATCCCTGAAGGACGACTTGTGCTCGCGGCGCATCGCTGTCTCGATCTCGTCGACGCGCGCGTCGAGGTCGACGTTCTTGCCCTCGACCTCTTCGAGGATCTTCCGGGCCCGCTCCCGCTTGCCGATGGAGAGCAGGAAGCGCGGCGACTCCGGGATCGCGAACGAGAGCAGCCCGTAGAGCACCGCGGGCACGACCATCACGCCGAGCATCCACTGCCAGGCCTCCAGCCCGCCGATCTTGCCGCGCTGGTCGCCGTCGGCGATCTGCAGGATGCCGTAGTTGACGAGCTGGGAGATGGCGATGCCGATGACGATCGCGGCCTGCTGGAACGAGCCGAGCCGGCCGCGGTAGGCGGGCGGCGAGACCTCGGCGATGTAGGCGGGGCCGATCACCGAGGCCATGCCGATCGCGAAACCGCCGATGATGCGCCACATCGCCAGGTCCCAGAGCGCGAACGGGAGCGCGGAGCCCACGGCGCTGACGGTGAACAGGACGGCGGCGATCTGCATGCAGCGGATGCGCCCGATGCGGTCGGCGATGCGGCCGGCCGTGGCGGCGCCGATCGCGCAGCCGATCAGCGCGATGGCGATCACCTGGGCGAGCGTGCCGGAGCCGATGTCGTAGCGGTGGCGGATCGCCTCGACGGCCCCGTTGATCACGGAGCTGTCGTAGCCGAACAGGAAGCCGCCCATCGCGGCCGCGGCGGTGATGAAGATGACATGGCCGAGGTGGTCCGGGTGGGCCGAACGGGCCCCGGACTCCGGTCCGGATCCTGGCGATGGACTGGTCACGTAAGGCCTCCCTGGGGCGGGGCCGCGGCATCGGACATGGGTGAGCTGGTCTCAAGTGGCGCACATCTTCGGCCCCGCCACCACTCGGGTACCCCCGCGTTCAGCGAAGACGCTGACTGATCACCTTGGAGACGCCGTCGCCCTGCATCGAGACGCCGTACAGCGCGTCGGCGACCTCCATCGTCCGCTTCTGATGCGTGATCACGATGAGCTGAGAACTCTCCTGGAGCTCCTCCATGATCCGGATCAGCCGCTGGAGATTGGTGTCGTCCAGGGCCGCCTCGACCTCGTCCATCACATAGAACGGGCTCGGCCGGGCCTTGAAGATCGAGACCAGCAACGCCACTGCCGTCAGGGACCTTTCCCCGCCGGAGAGCAGGGAGAGCCGCTTCACCTTCTTGCCCGGCGGCCGGGCCTCGACGTCCACGCCGGTGGCCAGCATGTTGTCCGGATCGGTCAGGATCAGCCGCCCCTCGCCGCCCGGGAAGAGCCGCGAGAAGACGCCCTCGAACTCGCGCGCGGTGTCCCGGTACGCCTCCGTGAACACCTGCTCCACCCGCTCGTCGACCTCCTTGACGACCTGGAGCAGATCGGCCCGGGTCTTCTTCAGGTCCTCCAGCTGCTCGGAGAGGAACTTGTGCCGCTCCTCCAGCGCGGAGAACTCCTCAAGGGCGAGCGGATTCACCTTCCCGAGTTGCTGGTACGCCCGTTCGGCCGACCTGAGCCGCTTCTCCTGCTCGGCCCTGACGAACGGCCGGGGCTGGTTACGCGGATGCTCCGGGTCCTCCGGAAGCTCCTCGCCCTCGGCGGGCGGGGACGGCGGCACCGGCTGGTCGGGGCCGTACTCCGCCGTCAGACCGGCCGGCTCGACGCCCAGCTCCTCCAGCGCCTTCGTCTCCAGCTGCTCCATCCGCAGGCGCTTCTCGGCACCCAGGACCTCGCCCCGGTGAACCGAGTCCGTCAGCTTGTCGAGCTCCCCCTTGAGGTCGCGGCCCCGCAGCCGCTCGGCCCCGAGCTCCCGCTCCCGCTCACCCTTCGACGCCTCGGCCGCCACCCGCTCCTGCTCCGCCCGTACGACGGACACCTCGACGTGGGCCAGCAGCTGCCGGGCGCCCGAGGCCACGGCCGCGGCCACCTCCGCCTCGTGGCGCAGCCGGGCGCGACGCCGCTCGGCCCGGTCCCGCGCCTCGCGCTCGGTCCGGGCTGCCCGGTCCAGCGAGTCGGCGCGCCCGGCGAGCGCCTTGACGCGCTCCTCGTGCGTACGGACCTGGAGGCGGGCCTCCATCTCGGTCTGCCGGGCGTTGGCGCCGTCGGCCGCGAGCCGGTCGCGCACCCCGGTGTCCGGCTCGTCGTCGGCTCCGTCACCGGCCGCCTCCTCGGCGACGAGCAGCCGCTCGGCCAGCTCCTCGGCCTCCTCGGTGGCCCGTTCCAGCGCCTCCTGGGCCCGCGCGGCGGAGGCGTCCATGCGCTCGGCCTCCCCTGCGGCGCCCCGCGCCTGGCCGGCCAGCCGGCCGAGCTGCTGGGCGACCCCGGACCGCTCCCGCTCGACGGCCCGCCGCCGCTCCCCCAGCTCCTCGACGAGCGCCGCCGAAGCGGTCCGCCGCTCGGCCGCCACCCGCTGCGCCTCGGCCAGTTCGGCACACCGCACTGCGAGTCCGGCGAGCTCGGCGGCGGCCTCGTCCACGGACGCCTGCACTTCGAGCAGGCTGGGCGCGCCGGCGGAACCGCCGTGCGCGAAGTGGGCGGAGAGCAGATCGCCCTCGCCGGTCACCGCCGTCAGCACGGGATGCGCGGCGACCAGGTCCTCGGCGTCCTCCAGGGTGGCGACGACGACCATGTCCCGCACCAGCCTGCGGACGGCGGCCACCAGTTCGACGGGTCCGCTGACGAGATCGGCGACGGGGGTCTGCCGGCCGGTGGCCGGGGCCAGCACCTGTGCGGCGGGCTCGGGTGCCACCGCCCCGTGTACGGGCTCCGTGCTCTGGCCGGGAAGCGCCACATGGGCGGCGCCTTCGGGGTGCGGCGGGTGCGCCGGACCGCCCTGTCCCGGTACGTGCCCGGCGGCCCCCAGCAGCAGGGCCGCACGCCCCGCGTCCTGTTTGCGCAGCAGCCGGATCGCCTCCGCCGCCGTGGCCGGGTCCGTGACCGCGACCGCGTCCGCCGCCGCGCCCAGTGCCGCCGCCACCGCGATCTCGTGGCCCGGGGCCACCGTCAACAGTTCGGCGGCGGGGCCGAGGAGGCCGGTGAGCCGGTCGCGGGCCCCGAGCAGTGCTCCCGTACCGTCCTTGCGCCGCAGCCCGAGGGCCAGCGCGTCGTGCCGGGCCGCGACGGCGGCGCGCTGCCGCTCGGCGGCGGTGGCCTCCTCGCGGGCCCGGGAGAGCGCGGCCTCGGCCTCCCTCAGCTCGCGCCGGGCGGTGTCGTGCCGCTCACCGAGTTCCGTGTCGCCGGCGTCCAGACCGTCGACCTCGGCCTTCAGCTCCTCGTACTCCTCCTGGGCCGCGACGGCCCGCTCCCGCGCCTCGTCGCGCGAGGCGGACAGCCGGTCGATCTCCGCCTGGGCCGAACCCGCGCGGCTGCGGGCGGCGTTGACCTGGCCGTGCAGCCGGGCGAGCCCTTCGCGGCGGTCGGCCAGGGCGCGGGCGGCGTCCTTGAGCCGGCGCTCCTCGGCGGCCAACTCGCGCTCCAGCTCGTGGCGGTGGGAGGCGGTGTCGTCGAGCGCGTGCTCGGCCGCCTCCAGGGCGGCGGTCAGCTCGGCCTCCTGCTCGCGGATGCGGGCGGCCTCGCGCTCCATGTCCTCGGGGTCTCGGCCCCGGCGCTCCTCCTCGGGCGGCGCGGTGGCGCTCTTCACCCGGGCGTCGGCCAGCGAGATCGTGCCGCGTACCCGTTCGGCCAGCTGCGACAGCTCGTGCCAGGTCTGCTGGGCGCGCTGGAGCCGGGGGGTCAGCCGGCGTACCTCGTCCTCCAGTTCGGCCTCGCGGGCGAGGGCTGCCTTGAGTTCGGCCTCGGCCGCCTCCCGGCGCTGCCGGAGCGCGGCCTCGTCGGCGATCTCGCTGCGCAGGGCGGTGCGCAGCGTCACCAGGTCGTCGGCGAGGAGCCGCAGCCGGGCGTCGCGCAGGTCGGCCTGGATGACGGCGGCACGGCGGGCCACTGCCGCCTGCCGGCCGAGCGGTTTCAGCTGCCGCCGCAGCTCGTCGGTGAGGTCCTGGACCCTGGCCAGGTTCGTCCCCATCGCGTCCAGCTTCCGCAGCGCCTTCTCCTTGCGCTTGCGGTGCTTGAGGACCCCCGCCGCCTCCTCGATGAAGGCGCGGCGCCCCATCGGATCGGCGTGGAGCACGGAGTCCAGCTGGCCCTGGCCGACGATGACGTGCATCTCGCGGCCGATGCCGGAGTCGGAGAGGAGTTCCTGGATGTCGAGCAGCCGGCAGGTGTCGCCGTTGATCTGGTATTCGCTGCCGCCGTTGCGGAACATGATCCGCGTGATCGTGACTTCGGCGTACTCGATGGGCAGGGCGCCGTCGGAATTGTCGATGGTCAGCGAGACCTCGGCCCGGCCCAGCGGCGGCCGGCCGGTGGTCCCGGCGAAGATCACGTCCTCCATCTTGCCGCCGCGCAGGGATTTCGCGCCCTGTTCGCCCATGACCCAGGAAAGCGCGTCCACCACATTGGACTTGCCTGACCCGTTGGGGCCGACGACACAGGTGATACCGGGTTCGAACCGCAGCGTCGTGGCGGAGGCGAACGATTTGAAACCGCGCAGGGTCAGGGCCTTGAGGTGCACGCCGCCGGACTCTACCTTTCGCTCTCGGTTTCGCTGATGAAGGTGCAGGGCACATCAGACGGTAAGGGAAGAGGTGTACGCCGGGGGCGGGACCTGCGCGAGGCGGGGGAAAAGAAAGAAGGGACGCCGAAGCGTCCCCTGTAATTCTGCGGATCATCGGATGTCGCGCACAGGTGCTCGTGCGGACATGCGTGACCGGATCAATGACGAGGCCGAGGAGAAGCGGATCGACGCAATCCGGCAATGACCCGGCCTGCGGTCCTGATCCTCAATGATCCGGTGATGATCCGTCGATGTGCCCGTGCGGTTGGCGCGTGGGCCCGACCGGCCCCTGAGGGCCTTCAGGCCGGGTCAGGTGAGCGCCGGCTCCGCCTGGGGTACGTCGATGTCGATGCTGTCGAGCAGCGACTCTTGGTGCTGGGCGGCGGCGTTGAGCGCGTCGTTCTCGTCCTGGATCCGTACGAGCTCGGATTCCAGGTCCTGGACGCGCTGCTGGAGCCGTCGCATCTCGGCGAGGAGTCGCGGGTCGGAACCGCCGACGTAACCGAGAAGCGCCTTTGCCATGATGGATGGTCCTCCACAATGAGTGACCGACCGATGCGGTGTGGGTCGTGAGGGATCGCACCCGCGGTGCTCGGCAGTGCCTCTGTGTCACTGCGTCCTGCTGCCTACCAGCTCTGCCGAACAGCTAAGGTGCGCGGGGATTTCAGAGTCTCACCAAAAAGTTTGACGGTCAACACGATCACACCCCGCAGTCGCGGGCGTCCCGGGGGCGCGCGGCAGAACGATCATGCGGCGCGACTCTCCAACGGGCCCCTCGGGGTACCGAGATCATCCTCAGGGCCGAAGCCTCGCATGCCGGCCGAATCTTGGCAACCATCAGAACATTCCGCAGGTCATTTCATGTGTACGTGCGACGGGAGCGCGGACCGTCACCCCCCGCCGCACATCGAACACGGCCCGAACACGAACCTTTTCGAGAGCCCCTTCACGGGCGGTCTCAGCGGATCGCGAATCCCTCGTATCCCCCGCGCGGCGTGTCCCAGATCTCAGTGACACCGTCGACGCGGCCGGGAGTGTCGTCGGACCGCAGCCAGTCCAGAAGACGGTGGCAATTCTCACGCCGGCCCTCGGCCACGACCTGCACCCTGCCGTCGTCGAGATTGAGGGCGAAACCGGTGAGGCCCCCGATCTCCAAAGCGTTTGCCCTGGTGAACCAGCGGAACCCTACTTGCTGTACTCGGCCGCGTACCCAAGCGGTGAGTCGTACATCTTCGTTCATGCCCGAACGCTAACCGGCCAATTGCATTCGTCGTACTTGTCGGCGAAACACCATGGCGTACAGTCCCCTCGCAAAAGCTTCACCCGTTCGGGTGAGCATGGTGGCGTCGAAAACGACGTCCTGGTCGTCAGAAGGGCACAGCAGATGGGACGCCATCGACGCAGCGCCGCAGCTCCCGCCGCTGAGGAACAGGTGGACGGGGCCGCGGGCCGGCACCGGGAGGCGGGCCGCAGAAAGCGGTCCGCGATCCCTGTGCGCACCGGACTGATAGGCGTCTCGGCGGCCCTGGCCGTCGGAGCCGTCGCCGTGGCCTCGGGGCTGTTGCCCGGCGGCGACAGCTACACCGTCGGCGGCGGTCCGGTCGCCGACCAGGTGCGCTCGCACGCGGCGCCGGACCTGCTCACCCAGGGCGGCGCCACCACCCCGTCCGCCGACCGCTCCTCCGCTTCGGCCACCGCCAGCCGTGGCACCGACCGCCCGGCGGCTCCGAAGAAGTCGCATTCCGCCACGCCGGACCGGTCGAAGTCGGCCTCCCCCAGCGCCTCGGACTCGGCGTCCCCGTCGGCTTCCGCTTCCGCCTCGCCCTCGAAGACCGCCACGCCGTCCAAGTCCCCGGCCGGCAAGAAGTCCACCGCCGCGAAGACGACGCCGCCCAAGAAGAAGGAGAAGGCCAAGCCCTCCTCCTCCTCGAAGGCCCCGGCCAGCCAGGCCGCCAGGAGCTCGGCGCCCGCCGCCCCGAAGTCCTCGTCCTCCGCGCCGGCCCCGTCGAAGAGCAGCACCCCGAGCGCCACCGCCGCCTCGGCCCAGGCCGCGATCCTGGCCCTCGTCAACGAGGAGCGCGGCAAGGTCGGCTGCAGCCCGGTCACGGCGAGCTCGTCGCTGACCTCGCTCGCCCAGAACTTCAGCGACGACATGGCGGCGCGCGGCTTCTTCGACCACACGGACCCCGATGGCAAGAGCCCCTGGGACCGGGCGGACGCGGCCGGTGTCTCCGGGCTCGGCGGCGAGAACATCGCCCGCGGCCAGGCCGACGCGGAGGCCGTGATGGACGCCTGGATGAACAGCGACGGCCACCGGGCAAACATTCTCAATTGCGATTACAAGACGCTCGGCGTGGGCGTCCACTTCGGGGCCGGCGGCCCCTGGTGGACCCAGGACTTCGGTTTCTGACCCGTCTCACCGCGGCACACACCCCTCGTACGCCCCACTCGCTCTCCCCCGGATCGCACTGACTCAGGGAAAGCGCTGTGCGGGCGTACGCTGGTTTCATGGACCAGAGCACCGCACCGGAGACGTCGGCGACGGACGACCTGCCCTTCGACGTGTTCTCCAAGCAGTGCCCCTCGCGCGGCCTGCTGGAACACGCCACCGGCCGCTGGGGTGCCCTCACGCTCGGCGCGCTGTACGAGGAGAGCCTGCGCTTCAACGCGCTGCGCCGCCGGGTCGACGGGGTGAGCGAGAAGATGCTGTCCCAGACCCTGCACGCCCTGGAGCGGGACGGACTGGTGCACCGCGAGGCCCAGCTCGTCAATCCGCCGCGCGTCGACTACGAGCTGACCCCGCTCGGCCGCGAGGTCGCGGAGCGGCTGCTCTCCCTGATCCACTTCGTCGAGGGCCGGATGCCCGACGTCCTGGAGGCCAGGGCCCGTTACGACGAGGCGCGCGCGGACAGGCCCTAAGGTCTGACGCGCGGCGGACGCTGGCAGCGGGGGCAGTAGTAGCTGGACCGGTTCATCCAGGGGCGCCGCGCCATCGCCGTACCGCAGCGGTGGCAGGGCTCGCCCTCGCGGCCGTAGGCGTCCAGTGACCGGTCGAAGTAGCCCGACTCGCCGTTCACGTTCACATACAGGCTGTCGAAGCTCGTGCCGCCCTGGGCCAGCGCCGCGTTCATCACGTCGCGGATGTGGCCGAGCAGCTCGGCCGACTTGGGGCGGGTCAGGGTCGCGGTCGGGCGGTCGTAGTGCAGCCGGGCACGCCAGAGCGCCTCGTCCGCGTAGATGTTGCCGACCCCGCTGATCAGCGACTGGTCGAGCAGGGCGCGCTTGACCGTGGTGCGGCGCAGCCGCAGCGCCGTGTGGAAGGCGGCGTCGTCGAAGGCCGGGTCCAGGGGGTCGCGGGCGATGTGCGCGATGACGTCGGGCAGCCCGTCGAGGGTGTTCTCGTGGAGCGAGAGCCCGCCGAAGGTGCGCTGGTCCACGAAGCGGAGTTCGGTGCCCACCGCGTCGGCGAACCTGACCCTGATCCGCAGATGCTTCTCGTCGGGCGCCCCCTCGGGCTGGACGAGCAGCTGGCCGCTCATGCCGAGGTGGCCGAGGAGCGAGCCGGCCGCGTCGTCGAGCGGCACCCACAGGTACTTGCCCCGGCGCATCGCGGTCCCGAACCGCGTCCCCGTGAGCCGGGCCGCGAAGTCCACGCCGCCCGCGAGATGGCGGCGGACCGCGCGCGGGTGCAGGACCTCGACCTCACCGGCGGTCCGCCCGGCGACCCAGCGCTCCAGTCCGCGGCGGACGACTTCGACCTCGGGCAGTTCGGGCATGGACGGCTCCTGGGGGGACGCGACGGGGTACACGGACACGGAGAACCCCCCGGTGCACGGCGGCACCGAGGGGTTCTCGCAGGTCAGGCCGGAGCGACGTCCGTGGACGGCGACGGGTCGGCAGGGGTGTCGGCGGCCCCTCCGTCGGCACCGGCCTTCGCCGCTGCCTCCCGCGCCTCCGCGGCGGCGCTGATCTCGCGCCAGGCGGACTCGGCCGCCTGTTGCTCCGCTTCCTTCTTGCTACGGCCGGTGCCGGTGCCGTACGAGACACCACCGACGCGGGCGGCAGCAGTGAAGGTCTTCTCGTGGTCCGGGCCGGTCTCCGTGACGAGATACTCGGGGACTCCGAGGCTCTCGCTCGCGGTGAGCTCCTGGAGGCTGGTCTTCCAGTCCAGGCCGGCGCCGAGGTTCGAGGACCTGTCGATCAGCGGGTCGAAGAGCCGGTGGACCAGCTCGGACGCCGCGTCGAGGCCCTGATCGAGATAGACCGCGCCGATCACCGCTTCCAGGGTGTCGGCGAGGATGGAGGCCTTGTCCCGGCCACCCGTGCCCTCTTCACCGCGGCCGAGCCGGATGAAGGAGCCGAGTTCGAGGCCGCGGCCCACTTCCGCAAGCGCACGCGAGTTGACCACCGCGGCCCGCAGCTTGGCCAGCTGGCCTTCGGGCAGGTCGGGGTGGGTGCGGTACAGCGTGTCCGTGACCACCAGGCCGAGCACGGAGTCCCCGAGGAACTCCAGCCGCTCGTTGGTGGGCAGACCGCCGTTCTCGTACGCGTACGAACGGTGGGTCAGCGCACGCACCAGAAGGGCGGACTCGAGTTGGTACCCGAGCCGCCCTTCCAGAAGCGTGTGGGACGAGGCTGTGTTGACGTTGTCTGCCTGCTTCTTGGCGTGGGACAACTCAGACATCGGGCCTCTCACCAGCCGCTCAGACCTCGAGGACCTGGCGCTTGTTGTACGTGCCGCAGCTGGGGCACGCGATGTGCTGCAGCTTCGGCTCCTGGCAGCGCTCGCACGAAACCAGGGTGGGGACCGCAGCCTTCCACTGCGACCGGCGGTGGCGCGTGTTGCTGCGCGACATCTTCCGCTTCGGAACAGCCACGGCTACTTCTCCTGCTTCTTGTCGACGCCGGGTGCGGCGCCGCCCATGTTGTCCTTCTCGCCGTCCTGAATGGTCTCGGCGAGTCCTTGCAGTGCCGCCCAACGAGCGTCGACGGCATCGTGGTGGTGGCCGGGATTCTCGTCCAGCCTGACTCCGCACTCGGAGCACAGACCGGCACAGGATTCCTTGCACACCGGCTGCATCGGCAGTGCGAGCACCACCGCATCACGCAGCACCGGCTCGAGGTCGAACAGGCCGTCCTCGAGAAAAAGCCTGTCCTCGTCGTCCTCGGCGTCGTCGACCGGGTCCGCGGGCTTGCCGTGGTTCCGGTCATCGGCGTCAGGGTACGAGAACATCTCCTGGAAGTCCGCCTCGACCTCGCGGCTCAGCGGCTCCAGACACCTTACGCACTCCCCCTCGACCGTCGCACGGGCGGTCCCGGTCACGAGCACGCCCTCCATGACGGATTCGAGACGGAGGTCCAGCTTCACCGGCGCGCCCTGCGGCACTCCGATGACGTCGCCGATACCGAGGTCGGCGGGAGCGTCCGCCGTGCGGGTCAGCCGCTTCATGGCACCCGGACGCCGGCCCAGCTCGTGCGTGTCGAACACGAGGGGGTTTCGGTGGTCGAGGTGGCCGTTCAGGGCTTTTCCTGCTTTCGGATCGAACGCGTCACGCGTGGTGGGGAAGGGCCGACCGGTCCGGAGTCGAAGCGGGCAGCCGGGATCGCGGACATACGCGCGACCGAAGAGCCAGGATACTGGACACACCGCCCAGCTCCCAATCCGGCCCCGGGCGGACCCCCGGCCGGCCGGTCAGCGTTCCTGTTCGTAGCGGCGCAGCTGCTCCAGGTCGATCATGCTGGTGTCGAACAGGCTGGTCTCGTCCAGGGCGCCCTCGCCGTGCTGCTGGTGGGGCTGCGGGGGCTGGACCGGCTGCTGCCAGGCGTCGTAGCCGCCCTGCGCCTGCATCCCGTTCTGCGCCTGGCCCTGGTCGTAGCCCTGCTGTTGGTAGGCGGCGTACGGGTCGGGCTGCTGCTGGTAGCCGTAGACGTCCTGCTGGGGGTGCTGGGCGTGCTGGTCCTGGTACGCGTCCTGCTGCGGCTGGTCCTGGTAGCCGTCCTGCTGCTGGACCTGCTGGTCCTGGTAGCCGTAGCCCTGGGCGTACTGCGGTTCCGGCTGGCCGTACTGCGGCTCGGCCTGGTGCGGGATCCGGAGCGGCTGCGGGGTGGCGACCTCGGCCAGTCCGGCCCAGTGGTCCTCGTCGCTGGTGTGGCCCTGGTCGCCGGCCGCGTCCTGGGCGGCGATGTGCGCGCCCAGCTCGTCCGTGGCGACCCGGCCGTGCAGCTTCTGCCGGCCCCGGCCGACCGCCTCCAGGGTCTTGGCGAGCACCGCCTCGAAGGCGCCGAGCTTGGTGTCCACGTACTCGTCGGCCCGGCGCTGGAGCGTGGCCGGGTCGGTGCTGCGCTCGGGGGCCTCGGCGAAGTCCGGGTCCTCGTAGCCCTGCTCGTCGAAGCCCTGGCCGCGCCCGAGGAGCTTCTCGCGGCCCCGGTCGACGGAGCCGATGGTCTTGGTGAGGACGACCTCGAAGTTGGCGAGCTTGCTGTCGACGTACTCGTCGGCCTCGGCGCGGACCTCGTCGGCCTCCTTGCGGGCCTCGGTGAGGATCCGGTCGGCCTCGGCCTGGGAGCGCTGGGCGATCTCGGTGCCGGAGACCAGGGCGGTGCGCTCGGCGTGGGCGCTCTCGATGATGCGGCCGGCCTCCTGGCGGGCCTGTTCGACGAGCTGCTCGTGGCCGCCGATGACCTCCGCGGCCTGGGCGAGCGAGCCGGGCAGGGCCTCGCGCACCTCTTCGAGCATGGCGAGCAGTTCGGCGCGGTTGACCACGCAGGACGCCGACATGGGCATGGACCGGGCGTTCCCGACCGTCTCGACGATCTCGTCGAGCTTCTTCTGCACGTCCACCGTGTGCTCGCCACTCTCTACTGCCGGTTGGAGACGGACGGGACGACTGTACGGCCAGTCGGCTCCCGTCCGACACCTGCGGTGCGCAGGGCTGACGTGCAGTCAGTGGCTCAGGACTGCGCGAGGCGTTCGGCCAGGGCCTCCTGGACCACCGGCGGCAGCAGGTGGGAGACGTCGCCGCCCCAGGTCGCGACCTCCTTGACCAGGGAGGACGACAGGAAGCTGTAGGTGGGGTTGGTCGGCACGAAGAGCGTTTCGACGCCGGAGAGCCCGTTGTTCATCTGGGCCATCTGGAGTTCGTAGTCGAAGTCGCTGACGGCCCGCAGGCCCTTCACGATCGCCGGGATGTCGCGCTGCTTGCAGAAGTCGACGAGGAGGCCGTGGAAGGCCTCGACCTCGACGTTGCCGAACTCGGCGGTGACCTGGCGGATGAGGTCGATCCGCTCGTCGACCGTGAACAGGCCCTTCTTGGACTGGTTGATCATCACCGCGACGTGCACGACGTCGTACAGCTTCGAGGCTCGGCCGATGATGTCGAGATGTCCGTTGGTGATGGGGTCGAACGACCCCGGGCATACGGCGCGGCGCAACTTGATTCCCTCGCTCTCCGGTCCGGTCATCGTGCGTCTTCGCACGTAGCGGCGGCGCGACCGTACCAAAGCGTTCCCTCGCCGTAGCGACGGGCCCGCAATGGCTCGAAACCCTTGGGCCAGCTGAATTCTCCGCCTCTGGTGCTGCGTTCCACGGTGACGAGTGCTTCGTCCGTGAGCCACCCCTGGGCACGGAGTGTGAGCAGTATCTCGGCAAGATCGTCGTCGGTGACGGCGTACGGCGGGTCCAGGAAGACCACGTCGTACGGCTCGGCCGGCGCCGGACCTGTCACGATCTGTTCGGCTTTGCCGCCACGGACCTCGGCGCCGGGCAGGCCGAGGGTGCGGGCGTTGTCCTTGACGGTGCGCAGGGCCTTGGCCTCGGCCTCCACGAGCAGGGCGTGGGCCGCGCCCCGGGACAGCGCTTCGAGGCCGACGGCGCCGGATCCGGCGTAGAGGTCGGCGACGCGGATGCCGTCCAGGGTGCCGAGGAGCGCCTGCCAGGTGGAGAACAGGCCCTCGCGCGCGCGGTCGGATGTGGGCCGGGTGCCGGTGCCGGGCGGGACGGCCAGGCGGCGTCCGCCGGCCACGCCTGCGATCACGCGGGTCATGGGTGACTGGTCCTCGGGTCGGGGCGGCGCGCGGGGTGCCGTAAGCGCCGTACCTCCCACGATATGGCGTCGGGGAGGGCCGGGCTCCCCGGGGCGGGCGCGGGCGGCCCGGCCGGCTCATCCCTTGTCCAGGTACTCCTCGCGCTCCTTGTCGAGCAGGGCGTCCAGGGCGGTGCGCAGCTCGGGCAGGTGTTCCAGCTCGGGGTCGGCGGCGACGACGGCGACGGCCTCCTGGCGGGCGGCGGCGATGACCTCCTCGTCGTCGATGACGTTCAGGACCCGCAGCGAGGAGCGGACCCCGGACTGGGCCTGGCCGAGCACATCGCCCTCGCGGCGCTGTTCGAGGTCGATACGGGAGAGCTCGAAGCCGTCCAGCGTGGCGGCGACGGCGCCGAGGCGGGCGCGGGCGGGGCTCGCCTCGTGGGCCTCGGTGACGAGCAGGCAGAGGCCGGGGGCGGAACCACGGCCGACCCGGCCGCGCAGCTGGTGCAGCTGGGAGACGCCGAAGCGGTCGGCGTCCATGATGACCATGGCGGTGGCGTTGGGGACGTTGACGCCGACCTCGATGACGGTGGTGGCGACCAGGACGTCCACGTCGCCGGCGGCGAAGCGGCGCATCACGTCGTCCTTGTCGTCGGGCTGCATCCTGCCGTGCAGCACCTCGACACGCAGACCGTTCAGGGGGCCCTTGGCGAGCTGTTCGGCGATCTCCAGGACGGCGAGAGGCGGGCGCTTGTCGGCCGTCGCCTCCTCCTCGGCGGTCTTCTTCTTCCCCTTCTTCTTGCCGGGGTCGTCCTCGTCGTCCCCGATGCGGGGGCAGACGACGTACGCCTGGTGGCCGTTCTCCACCTCCTCGCGGACCCGTTCCCAGGCGCGGCTGAGGAAGTGCGGCTTGTCCTTGGCGGGGACGACGTGGCTGGCGATGGGCGAGCGGCCGGCCGGGAGCTGGTCGAGGACGGAGGTCTCCAGGTCGCCGAAGACGGTCATGGCGACCGTGCGCGGGATGGGGGTGGCGGTCATGACGAGCAGGTGCGGCGACCTCTTTTCCCCCTGGGAGTTCGCCTTCGACCTGAGGGCGTCGCGCTGCTCGACCCCGAAGCGGTGCTGCTCGTCCACGACGACCAGGCCCAGGTCGTGGAACTTGACCTTGTCCTCGATCAGGGCGTGCGTCCCGATGACGACGCCGGCCTCACCGGTGACCAGGTCGAGCAGGGCCTGCCGGCGGGCGGCGGTGCCCATGGACCCGGTGAGCAGGACGACCTTGGTGCCCTGGTCGGACCCACCGAGCATGCCGCCCTCGGCCAGCTCCCCCATCATCTCGGTGATGGAGCGGTGGTGCTGCTGGGCGAGGACCTCGGTGGGCGCGAGCATGGCGGCCTGGCCGCCCGCGTCGACCACGGCGAGCATGGCGCGCAGGGCCACCATGGTCTTCCCGGAACCGACTTCGCCCTGGAGGAGGCGGTGCATCGGGTGCTCGGTGGCGAGGTCGTCGAAGATCTCCTTGGAGACCTTCTGCTGGCCGTCGGTGAGCGTGAACGGCAGCTTCGCGTCGAACGCGTCGAGGAGACCGCCCGGGGCGGGCCTGCGGGCGACGGCCGGGAGCTGGGTGTCGGCGTACCTGCGGCGGGCCAGGGCGACCTGGAGGACGAAGGCCTCGTCCCACTTGAGCCGGTCGCGGGCCGCCGCCACGTCGGCCTTGGTGGCCGGGCGGTGGATCTTCAGCAGGGCCTCGGGCAGCGAGGTGAAACCGCGGCCCTCGCGCAGGGCCTCGGGCAGGGGATCGACGGCCTCCTGGGCGCTGGGCAGCACCGCGTCGACCGCCTTGGCGATCCGCCAGGAGTCGAGCTGCTTGCAGGCGGGGTAGATCGGCAGCAGCTTGCCCGCGAAGGCGTCGACGGCCTCGCTCGCCTCGTCGGTGTCCGCGGCGTCGAGCAGCTGGTAGGTCGGGTGGGCGAGCTGCATCTTCCGGTTGAAGACGGAGACCTTGCCGGCGAACATGGCGCGCCGGCCGGGCAGCAGGTCCTTGTGCGGTTTGTGGACGCCGTGGCCGAAGAAGACGAGCTGGAGCCTGCCGTGGCCGTCGGTGAGGGTCACTTCGAGGCGCTTGCCGCGTCCGCCGTTGAACGTGAGCACGCGGGCGTCGGCGACCTGGGCGACGACGGTGACGTGCTCGTCGAGCGGGAGGTCGGTCAGCGCCGTGAGCCGGCCGCGCTCCTCGTACCGGCGCGGGTAGTGATGCAGGAGATCACCGACCGTGTGCAGGTCGAGGTGCTCGGCCATCACCTTCGCGGTGGGACCGCCGAGCAGCTTCTTCAGGGGTTCGTCGAACGCAGACACGCGATCCATTGCACACCACGGCAGTGACAGTTGTCCGCCGGGCGCCGCCGGACCCCGGAAACTCCTGGTGGGAATCGTGATGCGACCCTAGGATCGGCTCCCCACGCCTCCCCTCCGCGATCACCTCCCGGGATCGCCCGACCCGCGCTGTCGCAAGACCCCCCACCGGCGCTGCGACGATGACATCTGAGACTTCAGCACCCGACCCCGCCGCCAGGGAACCGCACACCTTCCAGGTGGATCTGCGCGGACTGGTCGACCTCCTCTCCCACCACCTCTACTCCTCGCCGCGCGTCTATCTGCGCGAGCTGCTGCAGAACGCCGTCGACGCCATCACCGCCCGCCGGGCCGAACAGCCGGACGCGCCCGCGCTGGTGCGGCTGTCCGTGGAGGACGGCCGGCTGCGAGTGGAGGACAGCGGCATCGGTCTGACCGAGGCCGATGTGCACAACCTCCTCGCCACGATCGGCCGCAGCTCCAAGCGGGACGGAGCCGACGGCCTCGCATCGGCACGCGCCGGGTTCCTCGGCCAGTTCGGGATCGGGCTGCTGGCGTGCTTCGTGGTGGCGGCCGAGATCCGGGTGGTGAGCCGGTCCGCCCGGACGCCCGGACAGCCGCCCGTGGAGTGGTGCGCGCGGGACGACGGTTCGTACACCGTCCGTACGCTGCCCGACAGCGCGCGCCCGGAGCCCGGGACCACCGTGCATCTGACGGCCCGGCCGGGGAGCGCCGAGTGGCTGGAGGAGGAGCGGGTGCTGTCGCTGGCCCGTGACTTCGGTTCGTTGCTGCCGTACGACGTCCGGGTCGGCGAGGCGGCCGTCACCTCGCTGCCGGCCCCGTGGGACCGGGCGTATCCGAGCCCGGCCGCGCGGCGGGTGGCGCTGGCGCGCCACTGCCACGAGCAGTTCGGCTTCACCCCGCTCGACACGATCGACCTCGCGCTGCCGCTCGCCGGGATACGCGGGGTGGCGCACGTCCTGCCGTCTGCGGTCAGCCCGGCGCAGCGGGCGGGCCACCGGGTCCATCTCAAGGGCATGCTGCTGACGGACCGGGCGGAGGAACTGCTGCCCGAGTGGGCGTTCTTCGTGCGGTGCGTGATCGACACGGACAGCCTGCGGCCCACGGCCTCGCGGGAGGCGCTGTACGCGGACGAGACGCTGGCCGCCGTACGCGACGCGCTCGGCGACCGGATCAGGGAGTGGCTGACAGGGCTCGCGGCGGGCGATCCGGAGCGGCTGGCGCAGTTCCTGGCGGTGCACCACCTGGGCGTGAAGTCGCTGGCCCGGCACGACGACGCGATGTGGCGCACGATGCTGCCGTGGCTGCCGTTCGAGACGACGGACGGGCGGCTGTCGCTGGAGGAGTTCGCCCGGCGTCACCCCGTCGTGCACTTCACCCGGTCCGTGGAGGAGTTCCGGCAGGTCGCGCCGATCGCGTCCGCGCAGGGCATCGGGGTGGTCAACGGCGGCTACACGTACGACACCGAGCTGGTCGAGCGGCTGCCCGCGGCCCGGCCGGGGACGGTGGTCGCGGAGCTGGACGCGGACACGGTGACCGCGCATCTGGACGCCGCGGACCCGCGCGAGGAGCTGGCGCTCGGCCCGTTCCTCGCGGCGGCGCGCGCCCGGCTCGACGCGCTGGGCTGCGACGTGGTGCTGCGCGCCTACCACCCGGTGACCACGCCCGCGCTGCACCTGGACGACCGGTCGGTCCGCCACGAGCAGGCCAGGGCGGAGGCCGAGGAGCAGGCGGACGACCTGTGGGCGGGCATCCTGGGCTCGTTGCGCGGCAGCGCGCCGCGCGCCCGGCTGGTCCTGAACCAGCTCAACCCGCTGATCCGCCGCATCGGTGCGCTGGACACCCCCGAGCTGGCCGCCACCGCGACGGAGGCGCTGTACGGGCAGGCGCTGCTGATGGCCCAGCGGCCACTGCGGCCCGCCGACTCGGCGCTGCTGAACCGCGCGTTCCTGGGGCTCCTGGAGTGGGCCGCGCCCCCGGCCGCACCGCCGTCCGCACCGCCGTCCGCACCGCCCGGCACCGACCGTACCCCGCCCGTGAACCCCGAGGAGGACGGCCGATGAGCGCCGACGCCGCGACGATCCGCCAGGCCCTGCGGGAGAACCAGGACGAGCCGGAGGGGCCCGCGCGCAACGCCCGCTCGGAGCGGCTGCTGACCGAGGCGGAGCAGACCGGGGACACCGGGCTGCTGATCGAGGCCCTCGTCCATCAGCTGCAGGTCTACAACTACAGCTCCGAGAAGGACAAGATGTTCGTCCCCTTCGCGCGGCTGCTGCGCATGTGGGAGGAACAGCCGGGCGAGTTCAGCGACTTCATGACCCACCATCTGTTCTGGATGTTCAAGTGGGTCTCCAGCTCGATGACCGACCAGCCGCACATCCCGCTCGCCTCGATCGAGAAGTGGCAGGCGGAGATGGCGCACCGCTACCGGCTCGCCGGCCACTCGGAGCGGGCCGTGCGCCAGGGCGAGCTGGAGATCGCCCGGCACCTGGGCGACCGGGAGCGGGGCGAGCGGGCGTTCACCGCCTGGCTGGCCGCCGACCGGGACCGGATGGCCAACTGCCACGCCTGCGAGCTGCACGGGCAGGGTTCCTGGCACGTATGGAACGGCCGGGACGAGGAGGCGCTGAAGACCTGGGCGCCGGTGCTGGAGGGCGAGCACGTCTGTGCGCACGAGCCGCACGCCGTGCTGGCGGGCTCCCTGCTGCCGCTGCTGCGGACGGGCCGCGCGGAGCAGGCGCGGGCGCATCATCTGCGCGGGTACCGGATGGTCCGGCCGATGGAGAGCATGCGCTACTCGGCCGCCCTGCACATCGAGTTCTGCGCGCTGACCGGTAACGAGGCCCGGGGTCTGGAGATCCTGGCGGAGCGGCCGGCGTACTTCACCGACAGCGGGAACCCGGGCAGCCTGATGAGCTTCCTGACCGTGACCGCTCTGCTGATGGACCGGCTCGTCGCGCTCGGCCACGGCGGGCAGTCCGTGCCCGGCCCGGCCGGCACGGAGTGGACGGCCGCGGCGCTGGCCGCCGAGGCCCGGACCCAGGCCTTCGCCCTGGCCGCCCGCTTCGACGAGCGCAACGGCAACGCGTACGTGAGCCAGGAGGTGCGCGAACGCCTGGCCCGGGTTCCGCTGCTCGACCGGCTGCCGCTGGGTGTACGGGCGGTGCGGCCGGTGAGCGCGGCGCCCGCCCCCGTACGTCCGGCGGCCGTGGCCCCCGAGGCGGAGGCGCCGGACCTGGCCGCGCTGCTCGCGGAGGCGTACCGGCTGTCCGAGGCCCAGCGGCCCGGGGCCCGCGACGCCTGGCGGGCGGTGGCCGAGCGGGCGGCGGACGAGGGGACGGAGCTCGCGCCGCTGGACCGGGCGAACCTGGAGGACCACCTCGCGATGGACGGCAGTCTGCCGCCCGCCGAGGCCGCGGAGGCGTTCGCGAGGGCGGCCGGGCTGTACGAGGCCGGGGGCGACGCGGGCGAGGCCGTCGCGGCGCGGGCCAGGAGCGCGTTCGCACGGTCGCTGGACGGGGAGACCGATGAGGCCGCGGCCCTGATCGCGCCGCTCGTGGAGCAGGGCCTCGCGCTGCACGCCGACGGCGGGGCCACCGCCCGGCAGGCGTCCGGGGTCCTGGTCTGCCGGGCCCGGATCACCGAACAGCGGATGCTGCGGGCCCAGGACGAGAAGGGTCATGAGGCCGCCCTCGCGGACCTCGAAGAGGCGGCCCGCGAGGTGCTGGCGTTCACCGAGCCCCGGTGCGGCGAGGACCGGATCGCCACCCGGACCGCCGAGGCGCTGGCCTTCCTCGGGGACGTCGCCGCGCACCGGGGCGACGGCCCGGCCGCCCTCGGGCTGTACGAGCGGGCCTGTGCCGAGGTGTACGAGGCCGGGCTGCCCTGGGCGGCGGTGGAGTACGAGTCCGGGACGGCGCGGATCGCGGCCGGTCTGGAGGATTTCGCGACGGCGGAGCGGGCCGCGCGGGCGGCGCTGGAGCACGGGGAGTCGTTCGTCGGCCCGTCGGGGCTGGCCCGGCTGCATCTGCGGCTGGCCGAGGTGCTGGCGGCGACCGGGCAGCTGGCCGAGGCGGCGGACCGGGGCCTGGACGCCTCGCACTGGGCGGACGAGTCCGGCGAGGGCGACACGCTGGGCGTCTACGCCCGGCACCAGCTCGGCGGCTGGCTGCTGCGGCTGGGCCGGGCGGCGGAGGCGGCGGCCGTGCTGGAGGCCGTCCTGCCCGACATCTCGGCCGAGCACCACGGCGACGGCATGCTCGTCCAGACGCTGTGGTGGCTCGGCGACGGGCTGATGGCGCTCGACGAGCCGAGGGCCGCGGCGGAGCACCGGCTGCGGGCGGCGGACCTCGCGCGCGAGTGGCCGGAGCAGCACGATCACGCGATGCTCGCCCAGCTCGCCGGTGAGGCCCTGTACCGGGCCGAACTGAACGCGGAGGCCGAGCGGGCCTACGCACGGGCCGGGGAGCTGTGGCGCTCGCTGGACGAGACGTCGGGTCTGGTACGGACGCTGCGCGTACGGGCCTGGATCGCGCTGCGGGAGGAACGGCTGCCCGAGGCCCGGACGTTCATGGCCGAGGCGGAGCGGGAGTGCGCGGCGCGTCCGGAGCTGGGCGCGGAGCTGGCGAGCACGTACCGGCAGACGGCCGACCTGATCGTCCAGGCCTGCGAGGGCGAGCCGGGCGAGGCGGCGGACGAGCCGGTGCGGGTGGCGTACGAGGAGGCGCTCGGGTACGCGGACCGGGCGGCGGAGACGTTCCGCGAGGCCGGCCATCTCGCCCTCGGCACGGCCGCGATGCTGATGGGCGCGTGGCTGGAGGCGGACCTCGGGCGGGGGCCGGGGGCGTTGTCGCGGGCGCGTTCGGTGCTCGACGCGTACGAGGGGGTGCCGGAGGGGACGGACGAGACGGCGGACGCGCGGCGGGCGGAGGCGGAGTCGGTGCGGGCGTATGTGACCGGCGCGGCGTAGCCCTGGCGGGCGGCGGGCCGGTCACATACGTCCGGGGGCGGGGCGGGCGGGGGTGGAAGCCATGGTAGTTTCGTATCTCCGGAGCAGGCGTTGTATGCTGCTTCGGTTGCCCGACGAGAGTCGGGACATTCCCCCGGTACCGCCACTTCAGTCCTTGAATCCGGCGTACCGGAATTCACTGTAAGTGCACCTGAAGTCTTTGGAGTGACCCGTGGCTGCCAACTGCGACGTTTGCGGCAAGGGGCCGAGCTTCGGCAACAGCATTTCGCACTCGCACCGCCGTACGTCCCGACGCTGGAACCCCAACATCCAGCGCGTGCGTGCCGTGGTCGGTCGGACGCCGAAGCGGCTCAACGTCTGCACCTCGTGCATCAAGGCCGGCAAGGTCGCGCGCTGACGTTCCCGTCGTAGCGCAGCCCTACCGGTTGCCCAAAAAGCCGGTCCATCTCGGTGGACCGGCTTTTTGCTGTGCCCGGACGGGGGCCCGGACGCCGGGGGCGGTCGCCCGCTCCCCGGCCGGGCCGTGCGGTCAGCCCGCGTCGCGCAGCCGCCAGCCGTGGCGGACCGGGCCGATGCCCGTGCCCAGCGCGAAGCCCGCCTCGATCGCCCCGGTGACGTACGCCTTCGCGGCCCGGACCGCCGCCGGCACCTCGGCGCCGAGCGCCAGGTGGCTCGCGATGGCCGAGGCGAGGGTGCAGCCGGTGCCGTGGGTGTGGCGGTTGTCGTGACGGGGGGCGCGCAGCCAGTGCTCCTCGCTGCCGTCGGTGAGCAGGTCGACGGGCTCGCCGGGCAGGTGGCCGCCCTTGACCACGACCCAGCGGGGCCCGAATCCGAGCAGTGCGGCGGCGGCCCGGAGCATCCCGGCCTCGTCGGTGACGGTGATCCCCGTGAGCTGTGCCACCTCGTCGAGGTTCGGGGTCGCCACGGTCGCCACGGGCAGCAGCTTCGTGCGGACCGATTCCAGGGCGTCGGCGGCCAGGAGCGGGTCGCCGTGCTTGGAGACGCCGACCGGGTCGACGACGACGGGCGCCCCGGTCCCCGCCAGGAGTTCCGCGACGGTCTCCACGAGGGGCGCGGACGCGAGCATCCCGGTCTTGACCGCGTCGACGCCTATGTCGTCGACGACGCTGCGGTACTGGGCGCGGACCGCTTCGGCGGGCAGTTCCCAGGATCCCTGGACGCCGAGGGAGTTCTGCGCGGTGACGGCGGTCAGCACGCTCATTCCGTGCGTGCCGAGCGCCAGCATCGTCTTGAGGTCGGCCTGGATGCCCGCACCGCCGCCGGAGTCGGATCCGGCGACGGTGAGCACACGGGGAGGTACGGAGTCGGTTGTCGGCATACGCCGCAATCTACTGGGCGTCCTCGATGTCGCCGAAGTGGTCCCAGCCGTTCTTGCTGGTCCAGGGCGCCCCGTCGACCGTCACCTGGGGCAGCGCCGAGGGGTTGAGGACCTCGCCGATCACCTTCCAGCGGGCCGGCAGCTTCACATCGGCCGGGAAGGTGGCGACGATCGCGTGGTCCTCGCCCCCGGTGAGGACCCACTGGAGCGGGTCGACGCCGACGGCCTGCCCGATGTCCGACATCTGGGACGGTACGTCGATGAGCCCGGAGCGCAGGTCGATGCGGACCTTGCTGGCCTCGGCGATGTGCCCGAGGTCGGCGACGAGCCCGTCGCTGACGTCGGTCATGGCGGTGGCGCCGAGCCCGGCGGCCGCGGGGCCCGCGTGGTACGGCGGTTCGGGGCGGCGGTGCGCCTCCACGAAGGCGCGCGGCGAGCGGAAGCCCCGGGAGAGCACGGCGTACCCGGCGGCGGACCAGCCGAGCCAGCCGGTGACCGCGACGACGTCCCCGGGCTGGGCGCCGGCCCGGGTGACGGGTTCGTGGTTGCGCAGGTCGCCGAGCGCGGTGATCGAGACGGTGATGATGTCACCGCGCACCACGTCGCCGCCGACCACGGCCGCCCCCGCGACCTGGCACTCGTCGCGCAGGCCGTCCATCAGCTCCGCGGCCCAGGTGACCGGGAGTTCGGCGGGGACGACGAGCCCGAGGAGCAGCGCGGTGGGCACGGCGCCCATGGCGGCGATGTCGGCGAGGTTCTGCGCGGCGGCCTTGCGGCCCACGTCGTACGCCGTCGACCAGTCGCGCCGGAAGTGCCGTCCCTCCAGCAGGATGTCCGTGCTGGCCACGACCCTGCGGTCGGGGGCGGTCACGACCGCGGCGTCGTCGCCCGGTCCGAGCCGGACCGCCGGAGTGGTGGTGAGCCGGGACGTGAGCTCTCTGATGAGCCCGAACTCCCCCAACTCGCCCACGGTTGCCTTCACCGAGTGTCACCTCTCATCTGTCGGGCCGGACGCTCCGGCCTGTCCCCCGTCCGCGCCGCCCCACTCGCGGTCGCGTGCCGTCACTGCTGTCGGTACTGTCAAGAGATACGTCAACTTGTGCGTTCTGTACGCCACGCTGAGGACGTCATCCGGCCCGTGGGTCTCCCCGCTGCGCGTGGCGACGCGATAACGTGGCGTCCCTTTCCCCCACATGATCCTCGTGGCCGCCCTGGAGGTTCCGTGGTACAGGCGTACATCCTCATTCAGACCGAGGTGGGCAAGGCGTCGATCGTCGCCGAGACCATCTCCAAGATCCCGGGAGTGATCCAGGCAGAAGACGTCACCGGCCCCTACGACGTGATCGTGCGCGCCCAGGCCGACACGGTCGACGAACTCGGACGCATGGTGGTGGCACGGGTCCAGCAAGTGGACGGCATCACCCGAACCCTGACCTGCCCGGTCGTTCACCTGTAGCCCCCGTCTACGCTGGGCCGGTGACGTCCTCCAGCCGCCGGCTCCCCCACCCCGTGCTCCTCGGTCCGTCCGCCGCCCTGCTGTTGCTGGCCGCGGCGGGCTGTTCCGCGGGCGACGCGACGGCGTCGGTCGCGGTGCCCTCCCCGCCCCCGGAAGCCGCAGCCTACTGCCGCGCGCTGGACAGGGAACTGCCGGATACCGTCGCCGGTCTGGAGCGCGGTGATCCGGAACCCGGTTCGGAGCTGACCGCCGGGTGGGGGGACGGGGCGATCGTACTGCGCTGCGGTGTGGAGCGCCCCGCCGAGATGGACGACGACCAGTCGAAGGGGATCACCGCGGACGGTGTGAACTGGATGCTGGAGCAGCGGGAGGACGACGGCCCCCGGCTGACGACCACCTCGCGCAAGGCGTACGTCGAGGTCTCGCTCTCGGAGGCGTACGCACACGACACGACCCCGCTCGCGGCTTTCGCCCCGGCGGTGAAGAAGACGGTGCCGAACCGGCTGTAGGGCGTGCGCTCGCTGCGAGCGCACGCCCTACGCCGTGTGCGGTGGGTCAGCGCAGCCCGGTCGGCCGGGTCAGCGCCGCCTGCAGGAGGCGGTCCACCAGCTGCGGGTAGCTGACGCCGCTCTCCTGCCACATGCGCGGGTACATGGAGATCGGGGTGAAGCCCGGCAGGGTGTTGATCTCGTTGATGACGAAGGTGCCGTCCTCGGTGAGGAAGAAGTCGGCGCGCACCAGGCCCTCGCACGAGCACGCCTCGAAGGCCTCGACGGCGAGCCGCTGGACCTCCGCGGTCTGCTCCTCGGTGAGAGGCGCCGGCACGATCCCGGAGGCCGCGTCGATGTACTTGGCCTCGAAGTCGTAGAAGTCGTGCGCGGTGACGGGCGGGATCTCGGCGGGCACGCTGGCGCGCGGCCCGTCCTCGAACTCCAGGACGCCGCACTCGATCTCGCGGCCCCGCAGCAGCGACTCGACGAGGAACTTGGGGTCGTGGCGGCGGGCCTCCTCGATGGCCGCGTCCAGGCCGGAGACGTCGTCGACCTTGGTGATGCCGATGGACGAGCCGGCCCGTGCGGGCTTGATGAAGAGCGGCCAGCCGTGCTCGGCGGCGAAGCCGGTGATGCGCTCGCGGGCGCCGGCGGGGTCGTTGTCCCACTCGCGGGGGCGCACCACCACGTACGGGCCGACGGGGAGGCCGAAGGAGGTGAAGACCCGCTTCATGTACTCCTTGTCCTGGCCGACCGCCGAGGCGAGGACGCCGGCGCCCACGTAGGGCACGCCGGACAGCTCCAGGAGGCCCTGGAGGGTGCCGTCCTCGCCGTACGGGCCGTGCAGGACGGGGAAGACGACGTCGACCTCGCCGAGCGCCTTGGGTACCGCCCCGGGCTCGGTATAGACCACTTCGCGGCTGCCGGGGTCGACGGAGAGTACGACGCCGCCCTCGTCGGACTCGGCCAGCTGGTCCACGTCCGGCATCCGCCGGTCCGCGATGGCCATGCGGTCCGGTTCGTCGGCGGTGAGCGCCCAGCGGCCGTCCGTCGTGATGCCGATCGGCAGGACGTCGTACGTGGTCCGGTCGATGGCGTTCAGGACGGCACCGGCCGTGACCACCGAAATGCCGTGTTCGGAGCTGCGGCCGCCGAACACGACGGCCACGCGCGGCTTGCGGAGCTGCTGCTCCGTGCTCTGGGGGAGGTTCTCGCTGCTCATATCGCGATGAGCGTACCTGCTGGTACCGGTCGCGTCAGCGTGGCACGGGCCGCCCGGGGCCGAACGGGGTCAGTGCCGTTCGGCCTTGGCGCTGCGCGACATCAGCTCCTTGAGGGCGACCATCGGCGGCTTGCCCTCGTGGACGATGCCGACGACCGTCTCGGTCAGCGGCATCTCGACGCCGTGCCTGCGGGCCAGGTCGAGCACCGACTCGCAGGACTTGACGCCCTCGGCGGTCTGCTTGGTGACCGCGATGGTCTCCTGGAGCGTCATGCCCCGGCCGAGGTTGGTGCCGAAGGTGTGGTTGCGCGAGAGCGGCGAGGAGCAGGTGGCCACCAGGTCGCCGAGACCGGCGAGTCCGGAGAAGGTCAGCGGGTCGGCGCCCATGGCCGCGCCCAGCCGGATCGTCTCGGCGAGGCCCCGGGTGATGAGCGAGCCCTTGGCGTTGTCGCCGAGCCCCATGCCGTCCGCGATGCCGACGGCGAGACCGATGACGTTCTTGACGGCCCCGCCGAGCTCGCAGCCGACCACGTCGGTGCTGGTGTACGGGCGGAAGTACGGGGTGTGGCAGGCGGCCTGGAGGCGCTGGGCGACGGACTCGTCCCGGCAGGCGACGACGGCCGCGGCGGGGCGGCGTTCGGCGATCTCCTTGGCGAGGTTGGGGCCGGTGACGACGGCGACGCGGTCCGGGGACACCCCGGTGACGTCCTCGATGACCTCGCTCATCCGCTTGGCGGTGCCGAGTTCGACGCCCTTCATCAGGGAGACCAGCACCGTCTGCGGCTCCAGGTGCGGGGCCCAGTCGGCGAGGTTGGCGCGCAGGGTCTGGGAGGGCACCACGAGGACCGCGAAGTCGGCGCCGCGCAGCGCCTCGGCGGCGTCCGTGGTGGCCCGGACCGAGGCGGGCAGCTCGATGCCCGGCAGGTAGTCGGGGTTGGTGCGGGTGGTGTTGACGGCCTCGGCGACCTCGGCCCGGCGGCCCCAGAGCGTCACCTCGCAGCCGGCGTCCGCGAGGACGATGGCGAAGGCCGTACCCCATGAGCCGGTTCCGAAGACGGCGGCCTTCGCGGGGTGCGTCACGTGAGTCCCTCTCCTTGGGCCCTGCGCCGCTGTTCGGCGCGGGCCTTGCGGTGATCGTAGGGCTCGGCGGGTGCCTGCTGCCCCCGGATCTCCTCCAGTTGCGCGGTGACCGCCCGCATGATCACCTCGGTGGCCTCGCGCAGCAGCTCGGGCGTCGGTTCCTTGTCGTAGAACCGGGAGAGGTCGACGGCCGGCCCCGCCTGGACCCGGAGGGTCTTGCGGGGCAGGAGGCGCACCTTCTTCTCCGTGGCGTAGGGGGGCATCGCCTCGTTGGCGCCCCACTGCGCGACCGGGATGACGGGGGCCCTGGTCATCAACGCGACGCGGGCGGCGCCGGTCTTGCCTGCCATCGGCCACATGCCGGGGTCCCGGGTGAGGGTGCCCTCGGGGTAGAAGCAGACGCACTCGCCGCTCTCGATGGCGTTCACGGCGGCCCGGAAGGCGTCCAGCGCGTTGGTGGTCTCGCGGTAGACGGGGATCTGGCCGGTGCCGCGCAGCATCATGCCGACGAAGGGGGCCTTGAAGAGCCCCGCCTTGGCCAGGAACCGCGGCACGCGGCCGGTGTTGTACTGGAAGTGCCCGTACGAGAGCGGGTCCAGGTACGAGTTGTGGTTGACCGCGGTGATGAATCCGCCCTCGGCCGGAATGTGGTCCATTCCCCGCCAGTCGCGCTTGAACAGAACCACCAGCGGCGGTTTCGCGATGACCGCCGCCAGGCGGTACCAGAAGCCGATTCTGCGGCGGGACACTCGGACACCTTTCCTCTGTGAACGGGACTATGGAGCTGTTGTGCTGCCTGACTACCGAGGGTCAAGTCTCGCCCCAGGCCCCTGCTCTGTCGAGAACACCGTACGCCTCGCCCCCGGGAGCGCCCCTCCGGGTCGGCGCACCGGCAGGCGAGAA
The DNA here is from genome assembly GCF_008042035.1 of Streptomyces sp. col6. Classification (GTDB taxonomy): domain Bacteria; phylum Actinomycetota; class Actinomycetes; order Streptomycetales; family Streptomycetaceae; genus Streptomyces. The sequence goes on along the minus strand of NZ_RDBL01000006.1, from coordinate 1,514,287 downwards.
TAGGCGGCGATGCGTATCGAGTCAGGGACCGCCACGAACACCGGACCGGCCGGCCGCTGGTCGCTGGTCGTCCCGTTGAAGCCCCTGGCGCGGGCCAAGAGCAGGCTGGCGCCCGCCTCCGGCGCCCTGTTGCGGCCCCGGCTGGCCCTCGCCTTCGCCCGTGACACGGTGGCCGCCGCGCTGTCCTGCCCGGACGTGGCGGATGTGGTGGTCGTCACGGACGACACGGCGGCGGGGGCGGCGCTGGCCGCGCTCGGCGCCCTGGTCGTGCCCGACTCGCCGGCGGCGGGGCTCAACGCGGCCCTCGCGCACGGTGAGCGCGTGGCCCGGACGGCCCGGCCGGGGGCGCCGGTCGCCGCGCTCAACGCGGATCTGCCCGCACTGCGCCCGGCGGAATTGTCCCGGGTCCTCGAATTCTCTGCCGCTTTTCCCCGCGCATTTGTTCCCGATGCGGCGGGAATCGGGACGACATTTCTGTCGGCCGGTCCGGGGGTGGAATTGCGGCCCGCTTTCGGTGGCCCGTCGCGGGCGCGGCACCTGGCGTCGGGGGCGGTGGAAATCACGCTGCCGGGGATCGATTCGGTGCGCCGGGACGTGGACACCGGCGAGGATCTGCGGGCGGCGCTGGTGCTGGGCGTCGGCCCGTTCACGGCGGGCCGCTGGGCCGCCGGGGCCTCCTCCCGGGACCGATAGTCTGCCTCCATGCAGGCGACCTCGTACACGTACGACCCCGTGACCCGCAGCGGCAGTGTGCTGCTCGACGACGGCACCCCGGTGGACTTCGGCGCGGCGGCCTTCGACGCCGGCGGCCTGCGGCTGCTGCGTCCGGGTCAACGGGTGCGGATCGAGGGCGAGGGCGAGGGGGCCGCGCTGCGGATCACCCTGGTGACGCTGCAGACGTTCTGAGCCCGTCCGAGGGGGATGCCCCCGGACAGCCCGCGGGCCGGGCTCCCCGAGGGGAGCCCGGCCCGGCGCGTGTGGGGGCCCTGTGGCCCGGTCTCACTTCTTGCGCGCGGTGGCCTTCTTGGCCGTGGTCTTGCGCGCGGTGGTCTTCTTCGCGGGCGCCTTCTTCGCCGTGGTCTTCTTGGCGGGCGCGGTCTTGGCGGCGGTGGTCTTCTTCGCCGCCGACTTCGACGCCGCCGGGGTGGCCTTCTTCGCGGCGGCCGTCGTCGTCTTCTTCGCCGGCGACGTCTTCTTCGCGGTGGTCTTCTTGGCGGCGGCGGTGGTCTTCTTCGCCGGGGTCGCCTTCTTGGCGGTGGCCTTCTTCGCCACGGCCTTCTTCGCGGTGGCCTTCTTGGCGGCGGCCTTGGCCGTCGTACGGGTGGAAGAACCGCCCGAGAGGCTGCCCTTGGGGGCCTTCTTCACGGCCACGTCGTTCTTGGGGAGCTTCTTGGAGCCGCTGACCAGGTCCTTGAAGCCCTGGCCCGCGCGGAAACGGGGCACCGAGGTCTTCTTGACCCGCACGCGCTCACCCGTCTGCGGGTTGCGGGCGTAGCGGGCGGGGCGGTCGACCTTCTCGAACGAGCCGAAGCCGGTGACCGAGACCCGGTCCCCCGCGACAACCGCACGGACGATCGCGTCGAGCACCGCGTCGACGGCGTCCGCGGCCTGCTGCCGGCCGCCGACCTTGTCGGCAATCGCTTCTACGAGCTGCGCCTTGTTCACGTCTTCCCCTTCGGAGACATTGCCGGAACGAATCTGTTCAGGCTTTTTCGCACGTTAGGCAGATATATACCGCAAATCAAACACGAAACGGGCTAATCACCCTAGTGCCGCAACGAAGTCGACCGCTGCGCAGTTCTGCGGAGTCAGTCACCTTCGGGGAATCGGCCCTCGTCGAGGTCCTTCATCAACCGGTCCAGACGCCTTGCCGCGCCCGGGAGATCGTGCTTCGCCGTGGCCGTCACGACCATCAGCTTCCGGTTCAACGCCATCCTTACGCCGTCCGGGACTTGCAGTGCGCGCACCCGGGAGTGCGCTTCCTTCAATTGGTCGGCGACTTGGCCGTAAAGCTTGAGTTGGCTGTCGCGTTCCATGCACCGATTGTGCCATCTGGGGCGAGTTGTCGCCCGACGGGGTCCCAACAAACGACTGCGCCCCCTACCAGAAGGCAGGGGGCGCAGTCCTGAAAACGCGCTGATCAGGCGTGAATTGTGCGTGGCTTGTAGGCCGGCCGGGCCGCCTCGTAAGCCGCGATGTCGGCTTCGTTCTGAAGGGTGAGGCTGATGTCGTCCAGGCCGTTCAGCAGCCGCCAGCGGGCGTTCTCGTCGAGCTCGAAGTCGGCCGTGATGCCCTCGGCGCGGACCTGCCGGGCCTCCAGGTCGACGGTCACCTCGGCCGTCGGGTCGGCCTCCGTCAGCTCCCAGAGGGCGTCGACGGTCTTCTGGTCCAGGACCACGGTCAGCAGACCGTTCTTCAGCGAGTTGCCGCGGAAGATGTCGGCGAACCGGGAGGAGACGACGGCCTTGAACCCGTAGTTCTGCAGCGCCCAGACGGCGTGCTCGCGGGAGGAGCCGGTGCCGAAGTCGGGGCCGGCCACCAGGACCGAGGCGCCCTCGCGCTCGGGGCGGTTGAGGACGAAGGTCTCGTCCTTGCGCCAGGCCTCGAAGAGCCCGTCCTCGAAGCCGTCCCGGGTGACCTTCTTCAGCCAGTGGGCGGGGATGATCTGGTCGGTGTCGACGTTGCTGCGGCGCAGCGGGACGGCCCGGCCGGTGTGCGTGGTGAAAGCTTCCATGATTCTCAGACTCCGGCGGGCGTGCGGTCGTCGGACAGGTCGGCGGGCGAGGCCAGATGGCCCAGCACGGCGGTGGCGGCGGCGACCTGCGGGGAGACCAGGTGCGTACGGCCGCCCTTGCCCTGCCGACCCTCGAAGTTGCGGTTCGAGGTGGAGGCGGAGCGCTCGCCGGGGGCCAGCTGGTCGGGGTTCATACCGAGGCACATCGAGCAGCCCGCGTGCCGCCATTCGGCGCCGGCGGCGGTGAAGACCTTGTCCAGGCCCTCGTCGACGGCCTGGAGGGCGACCCGGACGGAGCCCGGGACGACCAGCATCCGTACGCCGTCGGCGACTTTGCGGCCGTCCAGGATCGCGGCGGCGTTGCGCAGGTCCTCGATGCGGCCGTTGGTGCAGGAGCCTACGAAGACGGTGTCCACGCTGATCTCGCGCAGCGGCTGCCCGGCGGTCAACCCCATGTACTCCAGGGCCTTTTCGGCGGCGTTGCGCTCCGAGGCGTCCTCGTACGAAGCGGGATCGGGGACGTTGGCCGACAGGGGCGCGCCTTGGCCGGGGTTGGTGCCCCAGGTGACGAACGGCGCCAGCTCGGCGGCTTCGATGACCACCTCGGCGTCGAAGACCGCGTCGTCGTCGGTGCGCAGCGTCTTCCAGTACGCGACGGCGGCGTCCCAGTCCTCGCCCTGCGGGGCGTGGTCGCGGCCCTTGAGGTAGTCGAAGGTGGTCTCGTCGGGGGCGATCATGCCCGCCCGCGCGCCGGCCTCGATCGACATGTTGCAGATGGTCATCCGGGCCTCCATCGAGAGCTTCTCGATGGCGGAACCGCGGTATTCGAGGATGTAGCCCTGGCCGCCGCCGGTGCCGATCCGGGCGATGATCGCCAGGATCAGGTCCTTGGCGGTGACGCCGTCGGGCAGTTCGCCGTCGACGGTGATCGCCATCGTCTTCGGGCGGGCCATCGGCAGCGTCTGGGTGGCCAGCACGTGCTCGACCTGGCTGGTGCCGATGCCGAACGCGAGGGCGCCGAACGCACCGTGCGTGGAGGTGTGGGAGTCGCCGCAGACCACGGTGGTGCCGGGCTGGGTCAGGCCCAGCTGGGGGCCCACCACGTGCACGACGCCCTGCTCGACGTCGCCCAGCGGGTGCAGCCGGACGCCGAACTCCGCGCAGTTCTTGCGCAGCGTCTCCAGCTGGGCGCGCGAGACGGGGTCGGCGATCGGCTTGTCGATGTCGAGGGTCGGGGTGTTGTGGTCCTCGGTGGCGATGGTGAGGTCGAGGCGCCGCACCGGGCGTCCGGCCTGCCGCAGACCGTCGAAGGCCTGCGGGCTGGTCACCTCGTGCAGCAGGTGCAGATCGATGAAGAGGAGGTCGGGCTCGCCCTCGGCGCGCCGGACGACATGGTCGTCCCAAACCTTCTCCGCGAGTGTCCTACCCATCGCTTTCCCTCCGGCCGGCGTCATCGCCGGCCCAACTAGAGATTCGGTGCGCCCCCGTCCGGACCCCCGAGCGGGGCGGTGGCTACGGGCCGTTGTGGGGCCGCTGGTACAGGTTCGCAACTTCCTGGGAAAATTGAACTTGCGTTTCACAGAGTGAGACGCGAGTATCGTCGTATGGACAACTCTAGCGGCGTCGGCGTTCTCGACAAGGCGGCTCTGGTATTGAGCGCCCTGGAGTCCGGGCCGGCCACCCTCGCCGGGCTGGTCGCGGCGACCGGGCTCGCACGACCCACGGCCCACCGGCTGGCCGTGGCACTGGAACACCACCGGATGGTGGCGAGGGACATGCAGGGCCGGTTCATTCTCGGCCCCCGGCTCTCCGAGCTGGCCGCCGCGGCCGGCGAGGACCGCCTGCTGGCCACGGCCGGACCGGTGCTCACGCATCTGCGTGACATCACCGGGGAGAGCGCGCAGCTCTACCGGCGCCAGGGCGACATGCGTATCTGCGTGGCGGCGGCGGAGCGGCTGTCCGGTCTGCGGGACACCGTGCCGGTCGGCTCGACGCTCACCATGAAGGCGGGCTCCTCGGCACAGATCCTGATGGCCTGGGAGGAGCCGGAGCGCCTGCACCGGGGGCTCCAGGGCGCCCGCTTCACGGCGACGGCGCTCTCCGGCGTACGGCGGCGCGGCTGGGCCCAGTCGATCGGCGAGCGCGAGCCGGGCGTGGCCTCGGTCTCCGCCCCGGTGCGCGGCCCGTCGAACCGCGTGGTCGCCGCCGTCTCGGTCTCCGGACCGATCGAGCGGCTGACCCGCCACCCGGGCCGGATGCACGCCCAGGCCGTCATCGACTCGGCCGCACGGCTGAGCGAGGCGCTGCGCCGCACCGGCTGAGCCCCCGGACGCGCCTTCCTCTCCCCCGTGGCCGCCCCAGCGTCGTGGCGGCCCCCATCTCAGCCCCTCACCGCTTCACTTCGCGCCGGAACGATGCGCGAGCCGGTCCGCCGCCCGGCGGCCCCGCCCCTCGATCGGCAGCGACCCCGTCGCCGCGGCCAGTCCGTACGCCGGCATGTCGGCGTAGATGGACTCGTAGCCGCCCTCGGGCACGATGTAGGTCTCGTGCCACAGCCCCACGTGCTGCCGGGACTTCTTCTCCTTTCGGTTGAGCAGCGCCCACGCCTTGCGGTGGAACATGTCGGGCGCCGAGGCGTACGCGTACAGCTTCTCCTTCGACTCCCAGTACTGGACGACGTAGTACGTCCTCGGTGAGCCGGACAGCAGCGTGTGGCCGAGCAGCCCCCTGGACCTGTCCGCCCCCAACTCCCGCAGCATGCGCAGCATCGCCAGCATGACCGGGAGCCAGTGGTGCACGCCCCTGAAGTGGTTGATGCGCATGCCGATCAGCAGGACGACGACATCGCCCTCGGCTGCGGCGGTCGTCCGCCCCGGCGTGACTTTCGCGAACATACGGGCCCCCTGGCGTTGTTGGAGAGTGTCGCTATCCAATGGTTGGATAGTGGCACTGCCCAAGGGTGGGCGCAAGGGAAGGACGGCATGCGACTCTCGGAACTGAGCGAGCGCAGCGGCATCGCGACCGCGACGATCAAGTACTACCTGCGCGAGGGGCTGTTGCCGCCGGGCGAGCGGGTGAGCGCGACGCAGGCCGAGTACGACGAGAGCCATCTGCGCCGGCTGCGCCTCGTCCGGGCGCTGCTCCAGGTCGGCCGCCTGCCCGTGGCCACGGCCCGCGAGGTGCTGGCCCATGTCGACGACGACTCACTGGGCCGTACGATCCGGCTGGGCGCGGCGCTCTGGGCGCTTCCGCACGGGCCGGAGCCGGACGAGGAGGCCCCGGAGACGGTGACGGCGCGGGCGGAAGTCGACGCCCTTCTCGACCGGTTGGGCTGGACGCACGCGCGGGAGATCGGCGCGCTCTCCCCGGTGCACCGCTCCCTCGTCGCCGCCCTGGCCACGCTCGTCCGCCTCGGCTACCCGTACGAGAGTGTCCATCTGGAGGAGCATGCACGGCTGATGCACCAGGTCGCCGTCCGCGACCTGGACCAGATGGAGACCTATCCGGCCCCCTCCCAGCAGGTGGAGATGGCGGTGGCCTCGGCGGTGCTGTACGAGCCGCTGCTGACGTCCCTGCGGAGACTGGCCCAGGAGGAGGAGTCGGCCCGGCGGTACGGGTACTGAGCGCGAAGCGGGCGACCTCACCGCGTACGGACGAAAGGCCCCTCACCGGAGTGAAGGGCCTTCGTTTCGCGCTCTGTTGTACCCCCGACCGGATTCGAACCGGCGCTACTGCCGTGAGAGGGCAGCGTGCTAGGCCGCTACACAACGGGGGCTTGTTACTTCGACGTGCTCTGTACTGCGCTGGGCTACCAGGACTCGAACCTAGAATGACGGTACCAGAAACCGTAGTGTTGCCAATTACACCATAGCCCATGGTGTTGCAAGTACCCCCGACCGGATTCGAACCGGCGCTACTGCCGTGAGAGGGCAGCGTGCTAGGCCGCTACACAACGGGGGCCCTAGCGATCCTGCATCGAGACCGTGGGTGCGACCCAGGTGATCTCGCGGGAAGGATCTGTACCCCCGACCGGATTCGAACCGGCGCTACTGCCGTGAGAGGGCAGCGTGCTAGGCCGCTACACAACGGGGGCTTGTTACTTCGACGTGCTCTGTACTGCGCTGGGCTACCAGGACTCGAACCTAGAATGACGGTACCAGAAACCGTAGTGTTGCCAATTACACCATAGCCCACTGAAACGCAACCCCTGGGGGCCTTGTTCCTGTCTGCGCTTCCCGGCCGGATCTCTCGGCCCGCTCGGGCGGCGCAGGAAGAACATTACCCGAAGGTGTCCGACGCTCCAAAACGGGTATCGCCCGCGAGCAGCCCGGGGAGCTGGCCGAGGTCCGTGATCCGGACGAGCTCGGGCCGCCCGCCGCGGTCGCGCCGGTCCAGCCAGACGCCGGCCAGACCGGCGGCCGTGGCACCCGCGGCGTCGATGTCGGGTTCGTCCCCGACGTACAGCACCTCACGCGTATCGAGCCCCAGCGCCTCGCAGGAGGCCAGGAAGGCGCCGGCGGCGGGCTTGGAGACGCCCAGCTCGGCCGCGCAGAGCAGGGATTCGAACCGGTCGCGCACGCCGAGCACCGTCAGCTTGCGGTGCTGCTGTTCGAGGGCCGAGTTGGACAGCACGGCGTGCCGGTACGTCCCCGCCAGCGCGTCGAGTACGGGCACGGCGTCCGGGAAGAGCGCCCAGGCGGACTCGTAGTGGGAGATGTGGCGCTCGAACCAGGCGTCGGCCTCGGCGTCGTCCAGCGCCTGGCCCAGGAACTCCCTGGCCCGGTCCCGCCGCTGCCCCTGCCAGTCGGTCTCCCCGGCGGAGAAGCGCGCCCAGTGCCGCCGCGTGAGCCGCTGCCACGTCCCGACGGCCTCCTCGGCCGTGGCGTGCCCCGGGGGCAGCCCCTCCGCCGCGATGTGCCGGGCCATACCGGTGGCGGCGGCCGCCGTGTGATCGAAGAGCGTGTCGTCGATGTCCCAGAGGACGGCTCTGATGGGCATGTCTCCGACTGTAGTGCGCCACCGCACAGACGGACGGGCCCGGCGGCCGCGCGGTGCGGCTGCCGGGCCCGTGGTGGTGCGTCGCGTTACGCGGTCAGCCTGGCCAGGGCCGCGTCGATGCGGGCGATCGTCTTCTCGCGGCCCAGGATCTCCAGGGACTCGAAGAGCGGAAGGCCGATCGTGCGGCCGGTGACGGCCACGCGGACCGGCGCCTGGGCCTTGCCGAGCTTGAGGCCGTGCTGCTCGCCGGCGGCGAGGACGGCGGCCTTGAGAGCCTCGGCGTTCCAATCGGCGGCGATCAGCTCGGCGCGGGCGGTGACGAGGAGGGCGTCGGAGCCCTCCTTCATCGCCTTGGCCCAGGACGCCTCGTCGTGCACCGGCTCGTCCAGGAACAGGAAGTCCACGTTGGCGGTGATCTCGGAGAGCACCGTGACCCGGGTCTGGGCGTGCGGGGCGATCTCGGCGAAGACCTCCGCGTCGAAGGACTCCGGGGCCCAGGGGGCGAACGGAGCCTGGAGCCACGGGCCGCACGCCTCGGTGAACGTCTTCACGTCGAGGCGGCGGATGTGCTCCGCGTTGACGTGCTCGCACTTCTTGAGGTCGAAGCGGGCCGGGTTGGCGTTGACATCCTTGATGTCGAACGCGGCGACCATCTCGTCGATGTCGAAGATGTCCCGGTCCTCGGCGATCGACCAGCCCAGCAGCGAGAGGTAGTTGAGCAGCCCCTCGCGGAGGAAGCCGCGCTCGCGGTAGAGGTTGAGCGAGGACTGCGGGTCGCGCTTGGAGAGCTTCTTGTTGCCCTCGCCCATCACGTATGGCAGGTGCCCGAAGGCGGGGGTGTCCTTGGCGATGCCCAGCTCGATGAGCGCCCGGTACAGGGCGATCTGGCGCGGGGTGGAGGAGAGCAGGTCCTCGCCGCGCAGGACGTGGGTGATCTCCATCAGCGCGTCGTCCACCGGGTTGACCAGCGTGTAGAGCGGGGCGCCGTTGGCGCGGACGATGCCGTAGTCCGGGACGTTCTCCGGCTGGACGGTGATGTCGCCGCGGACCAGGTCGGTGAAGGTGATCGCCTCGTCGGGCATCCGGAAGCGGACGATCGACGCGCGCCCCTCGGCCTCGTACGCGGCCTTCTGCTCGTCGGTCAGCTCGCGGCAGTGGCCGTCGTAGCCGGACGGGCGGCCGGCGGCGCGGGCGGCGTCGCGGCGGGTGTCCAGCTCCTCCGTGGTGCAGTAGCAGGGGTACGCGTAGCCGCCGGCGAGGAGCTTCTCGGCGACGTCCTTGTAGATGTCCATCCGCTGCGACTGGCGGTACGGGGCGTGCGGGCCGCCGACCTCGGGGCCCTCGTCCCAGTCCAGGCCGAGCCAGCGCATCGCGTCGAGGAGCTGCTCGTAGGACTCCTCGGAGTCGCGCGCCGCGTCGGTGTCCTCGATGCGGAAGACCAGGGTGCCCTGGTGGTGCCGGGCGAAGGCCCAGTTGAAGAGGGCCGTCCGGACCAGGCCGACGTGCGGGTTGCCGGTCGGGGAGGGACAGAAACGTACACGTACTGGTGCGTTAGCCACGCTTGATCACCTTGTTGGTGAGAGTGCCGATGCCTTCGATGGTGACGGCGACCTCGTCGCCGACATGGAGGGGTCCGACCCCTGCGGGAGTGCCGGTGAGGATCACGTCGCCCGGAAGCAGCGTCATGGCTTCCGTGATGTGCACGACCAGGTCCTCGATGGACCGGATCATGTCGCTCGTCCGGCCGAGCTGGCGTTGCTCGCCGTTGACCGTGGCCTGGATGGCGAGGTCACTGGGGTCCAGGTCGGTCTCCACCCAGGGGCCGAGGGGGCAGGAGGTGTCGAAGCCCTTGGCCCGCGCCCACTGCTTCTCCCGCTTCTGGGCGTCGCGTGCGGTGACGTCGTTGGCGCAGGTGTAGCCGAAGATGACGTCCTTGACCCGCTCGCGCGGCACTTCGCGGCACATCCGGCCGATGACTACGGCCAGCTCGGCCTCGTGGTGGACCTCGTCGGAGAAGGAGGGGTACTCGATGGCGTCGCCGGAGCCGATCACCGAGGTGGTGGGCTTGAAGAAGGCGACGGGGACGTCGGGGACCTCGTTGCCGAGTTCGGCGGCGTGCTCCGCGTAGTTGCGGCCGATGGCCACGACCTTGTTGGGGAGCACGGGCGGCAGCAGCCGCACCTTGTTCAGCGGGACCTTGGTCCCGGAGAGCTCGAACTCGGCGTACGGGATGCCCTTGATGATGTCGAGGACGAGACCGTCGGGCCCGTCGCCCTCGACCGCGCCGAAGGCGACATTGCCGTCGATGGAGAACCTGGCGATGCGCACGGGTTGCTGTCGCCCCTCACTGCTTGCTGGGTGCCTGGATGAAGACTGACACTCCAGGCTAGCGCGGGTGAGGGGCGCCTTCGCGCGGGTTCACTCCGCGGCGGCGGGGACCGTCATGAGGATCGTGCGGCGCGGGTTGGCGGTCTGCGTCGGCAGCTGGAGCGCGTGCTCCGGGAGTTCCGCGGTCCCCAGCGCCGCGGCGTCCTCGAGGTGCGCCAGCGTGGTGCGGCGGGGGTTGGCGATGTTGCGGGACGTCGTGGTGTTCATCTGCCGTACGGGCCCTGTCGTCGGGGCGCCGCCCGTGCGAGGGGGCGCCGGCTGTCGGTTCTGCCATCCCAGTAAAGCGTCAGGCTAAACATGCGATTCCCCCCGGGGACCCGGAAGAGACGGCGATCTTCATGTGAGTTTGCTCACGAAGAGCCGGACAATCACCCCAATCCGGGCGGGCGATCCGCACCCCGGAAACGGACATGTCATCCCTGAATCAGCCATTCCGCTCCTGATCATCGCGACTGGGACACCCTCCATCCCGATCGGACTCACACCCAATCGTCCGTTATGTCACTGAACACCCCGCACCGCTTGTTACGCAGTCATCACACGGTGTCACGCAGGTCACAGCCCGGTACCTGGCCCTTGTTGGAGATCCGGCACTGTGCTGAAATTCCACGCACCGCCGCGGGTTTCAAGCCGGCGCGCAGGGGGCGCAACGCAGCGCCGAGTGGCGGCGGGAAGGGGAAGAGCGCCGGTCACTCACGACCACCATGGGGCGCGACAACGCCCCACCACGCCGACACCGTTTTCTCCGTTCACGACGGAGGAACGCCTGGTCCAGAGGTTGCGACGCTAGTGCAGGGACGTTTCAAGAGGGATGGCAGCGCTGCGGCGGAACAGGAGCCGCGCGGCGGGACCGACCGCGGTTCCTCGCCCCAGCACGCCCAGAACCCCGGGCCGGCCGCTGCCGGTGACCACGGCGACCGCGACCGGCGCCCCGGTGCCGCACCGGCCGGTGGCGATTCCGAGCAGGCCTCCGCGCCGAGGCCGCGCGGCCCCGTCAACACGGGCTCGCGCGTAGCGCTCCGCAACTGGCGCATCAGCACGCGACTGGTCTCCCTGCTCGCCCTCCCCGTGGTCGCCGCGACCACCCTGGGCGGTCTGCGCATCAACGACTCCATGAACGACATCCAACAGCTGGAGCACATGCAGCTGCTGACGGAGATGACGAAGCAGGCGACCTCGCTGGCGCAGGCGCTCCAGGAGGAGCGCGACCAGTCGGCCGGACCGCTCTCCAACGGCGTGCCCGCCAGCGACTTCAAGGTCACCACGCCTCGGGACAAGACCGACCGGGCCAAGAAGGCGTTCCTCACCGGCACGGCGGACATCGGCGACACCACCGGCGACGAGACGCTGGAGAGCATCCACGCCAGTGTCCAGCAGATCGCCACGCAGCTCGGCTCCATCCGTGACATCCGCAAGCAGGCGTACGTCAAGGGCAGCCCGAGTCTCCAGACGGTCGACGCCTACAGCCAGCTGATCACCTCGCTGCTGAGCCTTTCCCAGGACATGGCGCAGGCGACCAGCAGCCCCGAGATGATCAAGCGGACCCGTGCGCTCGCGGCGTTCTCCTCCGCCAAGGAGTACGCGTCGATCCAGCGCGCGATCATCGCCGCCGCGCTGCCCAACAGCGACGACGAGAAGCCCGACCTCAACCGTAACGACCAGCAGTTCGGTCTGGCCGCGCAGCGCAAGGAGGCCGCGGCCCGCAACTCGTTCGAGGCGATCTACACCACCACCGGCAAGAGCGCCGAGGAACTGACCTCGACGCTCGACGAGGGCCACCCGGACATCAAGTCCGCGGACACGTACGCCAGGAAGATGCTGGAGAACCCGCTCTCGATGAGCGGCTCCTCCTCCCGCCGGTCGTACATGAACTGGTACGACCAGGACACCATCAAGATCAACGCCATGAAGCGGGTCGAGGAGACCCTGCTCAGCGACATGGAGGGCAAGGCGCGCGAGCTGCGCGACGAGTCCCAGCGCGAGGCGATCATCTCCGGTGCGCTGATCCTGCTCGTGCTCGGCGTCTCGCTGGTCGGCGCGTTCGTCGTCGCCCGGTCCATGATCCGCTCGCTGCGCCGGCTCCAGGACACCGCGACGCGCGTCGCGCAGGACCGTCTGCCCGAGCTGGTCAAGCAGCTCTCCGAGTCGGACCCGCAGGACGTCGACACCTCGGTCGAGTCCGTCGGTGTGCACTCCCGCGACGAGATCGGCAAGGTGGCCGCGGCCTTCGACGACGTGCACCGCGAGGCGGTCCGTCTCGCCGCCGAGCAGGCCCTTCTGCGGGGCAACGTCAACGCGATGTTCACCAACCTCTCGCGCCGTTCGCAGGGCCTCATCCAGCGTCAGCTCTCGCTCATCTCCGAACTGGAGTCGCGCGAGGCCGACCCGGACCAGCTCTCCTCGCTCTTCAAGCTCGACCACCTCGCGACCCGAATGCGCCGGAACGGCGAGAACCTCCTCGTCCTCGCGGGCGAGGAGCCGGGCCGCCGGTGGACCCGCCCCGTGCCGCTCGTCGACGTGCTCCGCGCCGCCGCGTCCGAGGTGGAGCAGTACGAGCGCATCGAACTGGCCGCCGTGCCCGCCACCGAGGTCGCCGGCCGGGTCGTCAACGACCTCGTGCACCTGCTCGCCGAGCTGCTGGAGAACGCCACGTCGTTCTCCTCGCCGCAGACGAAGGTCCGGGTCACCGGTCACGCGCTGCCCGACGGCCGGGTGCTCGTCGAGATCCACGACACCGGCATCGGGCTCTCCCCCGAGGACCTGGCGGCGATCAACGAGCGGCTGGCCTCGCCGCCCACCGTGGACGTCTCGGTCTCCCGCCGCATGGGCCTGTTCGTGGTCGGCCGGCTGTCCCTGCGTCACGGCATCCGCATCCAGCTGCGCCCCTCCGACTCGGGCGGCACGACCGCGCTGGTCATGCTCCCGGTCGACGTCGCCCACGGCGGCAAGCAGCCGGCCCCCAAGCAGGCGCCCGGTCAGCAGTCCCCCGGCGGTCTGCTCGCCGGCAACAGCGGCGCTCAGGGCCAGCCCGGACGGCTTCCGGGCGGACCCGGTGCCCAGCGCGGCCAGGTCGGTGCCGGCTCCACTCCCCGGGCCGCGCTGCCCGCCCGCGACGGCAACCGGGCGCAGAACCCGCAGGGCGGACCCGGCGCGCAGGACTCGGCGTTCCAGAACCCGCAGGGCCGCCCGCAGGACGGTGCCCGGCAGGAGCCCCCGCGTCAGGGCGGCGGCGGCCTGGCCGGTGCGTTCGGCGGTGCCCGGCTCGGCGCCCGCGGTGACCAGGACGGCGGCGCGGACGCGAACCGGCCCAGCCTGTTCGACCAGCGGCGCCCCGAGCAGAACGGCCCCGCCCGGCAGGTCCCGCAGCCCCAGCAGGCCCGGTTCGACCAGGGCCAGGGTCAGGGCCAGGGCGGTCAGGACGGCCGCAGCGCCTTCGAGCCGCCGCGCGGTCCCGCCCGCAACGAGCGTCAGCTGCCGCCCGTCGGCGGTCCGCGTGCCGAGCTGCCCGGCGCCTCGCCGGCGCCGAACGGCGGCTTCCCCGCCCCGCAGCGTCCGCAGACGACGAGCTGGGGCACCGACGAGCCGTCCGCGCCCCGGCGCTCGCCGCTCGACGCGCCGCGCGGTCACGAGGAGTCCGAGACCACGGGCCGCTTCCAGCAGCCGCCGGTCCCGCGGCTTCCGGCGGACGACCGTCAGGGGCCGGGCTCCACGGCGGAGTTCGCCCGCCCGGACTTCTCGGCGCCCGCGCCCGGCGCGCAGAACGGACCGCGTCACACCGGCCCGTACGGCAACGGCCCCCAGCAGAACGGGCCGCAGCACAACGGGCCCCAGCAGAACGGCCCGTACGGCAACGGCCCGCAGAACCCGGACGTGACGAGCACCTCGCAGTTCGCCCGGCCGGACTTCGGTGCCCCGCAGCAGCCGGCGCCGCGGCGCGACAACCAGGACTTCGGCGCGCCGCGTCCGCCCATGGCGGCCCCGGCCCCCGAGGCCCCGTACCGTCCGCAGCAGCCCGAGGCGCTGCCGCCGGCCTCCGGGCCCGGCGACGGCCGTACCCCGCTGTACGACACGCTGGAGACCAACTGGTTCCACGGTCCGCAGCAGGGCGGCCCGCAGCAGCCTCCCGCCGCGCCGGCGCAGCCGCAGGGCTTCCCGCAGCAGCAGCCCGCGCAGGAGCCCGTGGCTCCCGCGCCGCAGCGGAGCCTCGGCGACACCGGTGCGTCGAGCGCCTGGCGCGCCTCGCCGAACGACGAGATCGTCCGGCAGGCGGAGCGGGTGAAGAAGCCCGCAGCGGGCGGAATCACCACGTCCGGTCTGCCTCGCCGGGTCCCGCGCGCCAACCTGGTGCCGGGTACCGCCCAGCAGCAGAACAACCAGTCCGGTCCGCAGGTCTCCCGAGCGCCCGATGATGTCCGCGGGCGTCTGACCAACCTCCGCCGCGGCATCCAGCAGGGACGCCAGGCGGGCAACGGTCAGACCGGCAGTTTCCCCCTCGGCCCCACTCACCAGCAGGAGCGTTAGTTGAGCCCGATGAGTCAGGCCGCACAGAATCTGAACTGGCTGATCACCAACTTCGTGGACAACACCCCAGGGGTGTCGCACACGGTGGTGGTCTCGGCGGACGGCCTGCTGCTGGCGATGTCCGAAGGTTTCCCCCGCGACCGCGCCGACCAGCTGGCGGCCGTCGCGTCCGGACTGACCTCGCTGACGGCAGGTGCCTCCCGGATCTTCGAGGGCGGCGCCGTCAGCCAGACCGTGGTGGAGATGGAACGGGGTTTCCTGTTCCTCATGTCCATCTCCGACGGCTCCTCGCTGGCCGTACTGGCCCACCCGGACGCCGACATCGGTCTGGTCGGCTACGAGATGGCCCTGCTGGTGGACCGGGCGGGCACCGTCCTGACCCCGGACCTCCGTGCGGAGCTCCAGGGCAGCCTGCTCCACTAGGCGGCCGTGAACCAGTGACACAGACGATCAACCCAGGAACCGCACCCAACCCTCGCCCGTCCGGCCGCTTACAGCCCCCCACCGGCCCCTTCAGACGGCAAGCCGACACCCTGCTGTCACGCCCGGAGGACTCATGACCCCGCCACCCGCCTCACCCGATCCGTACGGCGCGTCCAGTCACGCGTCGTACGAAGGTGAGGGCGACCAGCCGCTGGTCCGTCCGTACGCCATGACAGGCGGACGCACCCGGCCGCGCTACCAACTCGCCATTGAGGCGTTGGTCAGTACCACGGCCGATCCCGCGCATCTGGGGACCCTGCTCCCCGAGCATCAGCGGATCTGCCATCTGTGCCGCGAGGTCAAGTCCGTGGCCGAGGTCTCGGCCCTGCTGTCGATGCCCCTCGGTGTGGCACGGATTCTCGTCGCGGACCTGGCGGAAGCCGGCATGGTGGCCATCCACCAGCCGGGCAATGGAGAGGCCGGCGGCGCGCCGGATGTGACACTGCTCGAAAGGGTGCTCAGTGGACTTCGCAAGCTCTAACGGCGGTGCGGCGACCCGGGCCACCACCTCGGCGAAGATCGTCGTGGCCGGTGGGTTCGGCGTGGGCAAGACCACGTTCGTCGGTGCCGTCTCGGAGATCAATCCGCTGCGCACCGAAGCCGTGATGACCTCCGCATCGGCGGGCATCGACGACCTGACCCACACTGGTGGCAAGACCACCACCACGGTGGCGATGGACTTCGGCCGCATCACGCTCGACCAGGACCTGATCCTGTACCTCTTCGGTACGCCGGGCCAGGACCGCTTCTGGTTCATGTGGGACGACCTGGTGCGCGGCGCGATCGGCGCCGTCGTACTGGTCGACACCCGCCGTCTCGCGGACTGCTTCCCGGCGGTCGACTACTTCGAGAACAGCGGGCTCCCCTTCGTCATCGCCCTCAACGGCTTCGACGGGCACCAGCCGTACACGCCGGACGAGGTGCGCGAGGCGCTGCAGATCGGCCCCGACACGCCGATCATCACCACGGACGCGCGGCACCGCGCGGACGCGAAGAGCGGTCTGATCACGCTCGTGGAGCACGCTTTGATGGCCCGGCTCAAGTAGCCGCAAGTCGGAAGTGGCGTACGGCAGTTACAGTAGTCACACGGGGGCGGGCTGTGTCCTTTGACACGATCCGCCCCCGCATTCATAACGTTTCGACAGAGAATTACCCCGCCATCGACACCGGATGCGCACGCGCGGTGTCGCTGCGCTCACATGAGCCTCGCCTTTTGGCGGGGCTCGCTCTTTATGCCCGATTTATCTGAGGCGTGAGCCACTCGGAATCGCTCATTCCGACTGTTTGGAACGCGACCGCTAGCCGTGCTGCAATTCGACCAACTCCCGAGTAGTACGGCCCTGAACAAACACGGCACAGCGTAGGTGCCGACGCCGAGAGGTTGTTGGTCGAGTGAGGCGTAACAACGAGGGCTCCACGGCGCAGGCGGAGCGGGGCAACTTCACCCCGCCGTCGCGTGCCGCGGCGCCGTCCGCCGACGTGTCCGAAGGGACACAGGCCGGTGGCAGCACCAGCCGGCTGGCCCCGCGCAACTGGCGGGTGCCCACCCGGCTGAACGCGATCCTCCTGATCCCGGTGCTGGTCGGCCTGGTCATGGGCGGCTTCCAGGTGAAGGGCTCGATCGACACCTGGCAGGAAGCCCAGGACGCGGAGAAGACCGCGCTGATCGTGCGCGCGGCCGCGGAGTACGGGCAGGCGCTGCTCAACGAGCGCGACCTCACCGCGCAGCCGCTGCTGTCGAACAAGCGGGACGACGAGGTCGTCACGCAGACCCGGGCCACCACCGACGCGGCCGCGGAGAAGTTTGACCAGGCCGTCAAGGACATGCCGGCCAAGCAGGGCCTCCAGCGCCGCCTCAAGCTGTTCAAGCTGGAGGAGCCCAAGCTCCCGCAGCTGCGCAAGGCGGCCTACACCGCGGCCATGGACCCGGTGAAGACCGAGGAGGGCTACGTCCAGGTCCAGCACTCCCTGATGGAGTTCTGCAACGAACTGGGCCTCGGCACCGGCAACATCACCAGCTACGGCCGTACCGTCTACGCGATCGAGCTGGCCAAGGCTGCAGAATCGCTTCAGCGCTCGATCGGCATGCACCTCCTGGTCCGTCCCAGCAAGGAGGACGGCAAGTTCAACGACCAGGTCAAGGCCTTCGGCTCGTACAACTACCTGGAGCAGATCGCCCTCGGTGAGTTCACCTCCGGCGGTACGGAGGCCGACGCGGCCCGGCTGCGGAAGGTGATGACCGCCAAGGCCACCGCCGGCGCCGCCGAGCTGAAGGCGGCCAAGGAGAAGGCCGACGCGGCCGGGGTGCCGTTCGTGGCGCCGCCCACCATCGACGGCTCGGTCTACGACGGCATGGCGCAGGAGATCGGCCTCGGCCGGAGCCCCGCCCAGCTGAAGGCGAAGGGGATCACCCCCGACACCTGGATGGCCGCCGCGACCGCCAAGTTCGACGGCTACACCACGGTCGAGGACGAGCTCGTCGACAAGGCCGTGACCGAGGCAGCGGAGATCTCGTCCGACGCCCGCACCGACGCCATCGTCAACGCCACGATCGTGATCGTCGCTCTGCTGGCCGCGTTCATCCTGGCCGGGCTCATGGCCCGCCAGATGAGCCGCTCGATGCGCCGGCTGCGCACCGCCGCCTTCTCCATCGCCGAGCAGCGGCTGCCCTCGCTGGTCGACCAGCTCTCGCGCACCGACCCCGGCCGCGTCGACACCCGCGTCCAGCCCATCCCGATCACCTCCCAGGACGAGATCGGCGAGGTCGCCCGCGCCTTCGACCAGGTCCACCAGGAGGCGGTGCGGCTCGCGGCCGAGCAGGCCATGCTCCGGGGCAACGTCAACGCGATCTTCACCAACCTCTCGCGCCGCAACCAGTCGCTCATCGAGGGCCAGCTGACCCTGATCACCGACCTGGAGAACAACGAGGCCGACCCGGACCAGCTGGAGAGCCTGTTCCGGCTGGACCACCTGGCGACCCGTATGCGGCGCAACGGCGAGAACCTCCTCGTCCTCGCCGGCGAGGAGCCCGGCCGCCGCTGGAACCAGCCGGTGCCGCTGGTGGACGTGTTGCGCGCCGCCTCCTCCGAGGTGGAGTCGTACGAGCGCATCGAGCTCTCCGGCGTCCCGGAGACCGAGATCCACGGCCAGTCCGTCACCGACCTCGTGCACCTGCTGGCCGAGCTGCTGGAGAACGCCACGACGTTCTCCTCGCCGCAGACCAAGGTGCGCGTCACCGCGACCCGGCTGCCCGACGGCCGCGTGATGATCGAGATCCACGACAAGGGCATCGGCCTCACCGCCGAGGACTTCGCCGACATCAACCACAAGCTGGCCAACCCGCCGACGGTGGACGCCGCGGTCTCGCAGCGCATGGGCCTGTTCGTGGTCGGCCGGCTCTCCGACCGGCACGGCATCCGGGTCCAGCTGCGCCCCTCGGGCGAGCAGGCCGGCACAACCTCGCTGGTCATGCTCCCGGACGCGATCACCCACGGTGGCGGCGGCGAGGCCCCGGAGCAGGACGACTTCACCGTCTCCTCGATCATCCCGCAGCAGCAGGCCTTCGCCGCCCAGCCGCACCAGCCGCAGCTGCGTACCGCGGCCGAACTCGGCTTCGACGACTCGCGCTACGAGGAGCCGTCCGCGGACTCCGCCCAGCTCGACCCGGTGGGCCGCTCGCTGATGCGCGAGGAGCGCCGCGCGGCGCTGGAGGCCCAGGCGGGCGGCGAGCGCCAGCAGTTCCCGCAGCAGGAGCAGCCGGAGCAGGGACAGCCTGAGCAGGCCTACGCCGAGGGCGCGTACGGGCAGGACGGGTACGCCGGGAACGGCCAGGGCGCCTATGCCGGAAGCGGCCAGGACGCGTTCGCCGGAAACGGTCAGGACGGCTACGCCGCGAACCGGTACGAGGGCGGCTACGACCCGTACGCCACCGGCGCCGGTTTCGACGGGCAGCCCGGCTACGACGGCGCCCAGGGCGGCTATCCGGAGGCTGCGTACGCGGCCCCCGAGGCGCCGCAGCAGGGCTACGACGCGCAGTACGGCGTCCCGCCCCAGCAGGGAGAGTGGGCAGATCAGAGCGCGTACCAGGGTGGCTTCGAGCCGGTCGCGCAGCCGGAACCGGAATCTGCCGTGAGCGCTCCCGCCGAGCCGCAGGAGCGCGTAGGCTTCGACCGTTCGGGCCCCGTCCCGAACGCCGGCCACGACCTGACCGAAGCCGGTCTCCCGCGCCGGGGCGGCCAGCAGCACTGGCAGCCCACGGGCCGCGGGAACAGCCGGCCCGACGCCGCGCAGGAGCGCCCGCAGCAGCACGAACTGCCGCAGCGGCCGACCCCGGCGCAGCAGGCCCCCGACGGGAACGCCAAAGACTCCGGAAACAACGGGGACGAAGGCACCGACGACTGGCGCTCGGCCAACGACGAGCGCTGGGAGCGGGCCGAGAAGCTCCGGGAGCCGAAGGCGGGCGGGATAACCCCCTCCGGTCTTCCCCGGCGCGTGCCCAAGGCCAACCTGGTCGAGGGCACCGCCGAACAGACCCAGCAGGGCGGCCCCCAGGTCTCCCGCGCCCCGGAGGACGTGCGTGGCAGGCTGAGCAACCTGCGGCGCGGTGTCCTCAGGGGACGCAACGCGGGTTCGGACACAAGTAATACCTACAACCAGGAGCGTTAGTGTGAGCCCGATGAGCCAGGCGGCGCAGAATCTGAACTGGTTGATCACCAACTTCGTGGACAACACCCCCGGGGTGTCGCACACGGTGGTGGTCTCCGCCGACGGACTCCTGCTGGCGATGTCCGAGGGATTTCCGCGTGACCGTGCCGACCAGCTGGCGGCGGTCGCCTCCGGGCTGACCTCGCTGACGGCCGGTGCCTCGCGGATCTTCGAGGGCGGCGCGGTGAATCAGACGGTTGTGGAGATGGAGCGTGGATTCCTCTTCATCATGTCCGTTTCCGATGGATCGTCCTTGGCCGTTCTCGCACACCCGGACGCCGACATCGGCCTGATCGGGTACGAAATGGCCCTTCTGGTCGACCGTGCGGGCAGCGTGCTGACGCCGGACCTCCGTGCCGAGCTCCAGGGAAGTCTTCTTAACTAGTCTTATCCAGTAACCAGACAGTGCGTTTCGCGTCACCGCGCCATAGGGTGCGGTGGCGCGGTCCCACTGGTATCGGGACCGGCAGGCGGAGGAGGAATCGTGGGTACACCCCCAGGCGGTCACCATTACGACGGTGACCGGCACGTATCGGGTGAGCACGGGGACGAACGTTTCAACTTCCCCTCCACACCCGGCAGACAGGGCGCTCAGCAGCCTCAGCAGCCCTATCAGCCGTACGGGCAGGGCCAGTACGGCCAGTCGGGGCCCGGCTGGCCGCAGCAGGAGCCCCAGCAGCCCGCTCAGCAGCCGCACCACCCCCGGCGTCCCCACCGCCTCGACGGGCCGCAACAGCCCCGCATCCAGCCGGTGCAGCCGCGGCGCGCTCCCGAGCCGGCGGCCCCTGCCGCGCACAATCCGCTGGTCCGTCCGTACGCCATGACAGGTGGCCGGACCCGACCGCGCTACCAACTCGCCATTGAGGCGTTGGTCAGTACCACGGCTGATCCGTCCCGGCTGCAAGGGCAGTTGCCCGAGCACCAGCGGATCTGCCGGCTGTGCTTCGAGATCAAGTCGGTGGCCGAGATCTCGGCCCTCCTCTCGATCCCCCTCGGCGTGGCCCGGATCCTCGTAGCCGACCTGGCCGAGGCGGGACTCGTCGCTATCCACCAGCCCGGCGGCGACGAGTCCGCCGGCGGCCAGCCAGATGTGACACTGCTCGAAAGGGTGCTCAGTGGACTTCGCAAGCTCTAGCGGCGGAGCGGCCCGCTCCACTACCTCGGCGAAGATCGTGGTGGCAGGGGGCTTCGGCGTGGGTAAGACCACGTTTGTCGGTGCCGTCTCGGAGATCAATCCGCTGCGCACCGAAGCCGTGATGACGTCCGCTTCGGCGGGCATCGACGACCTGACGCACACGGGGGACAAGACCACCACGACGGTGGCGATGGACTTCGGCCGCATCACGCTCGACCAGGACCTGATCCTGTACCTCTTCGGTACGCCGGGCCAGGACCGCTTCTGGTTCATGTGGGACGACCTGGTGCGCGGCGCGATCGGCGCTGTCGTACTGGTCGACACCCGCCGTCTCGCGGACTGCTTCCCGGCGGTCGACTACTTCGAGAACAGCGGGCTCCCCTTCGTCATCGCCCTCAACGGCTTCGACGGGCACCAGCCGTACACGCCGGACGAGGTGCGCGAGGCGCTGCAGATCGGCCCCGACACGCCGATTCTGACGACGGACGCGCGGCACCGCGCGGATGCGAAGAGTGCGCTCATCACGCTCGTGGAGCACGCGCTGATGGCCCGCCTGCGGTAGGAGCTTCCGGTACGCCGAGGGCCCCGCACTCCTGGGAGTGCGGGGCCCTCGGCGTTCTGCCGCTCGGCCTGGCGGCCTTGCTTGTCCTCAATCGCCGGACGGGCTTGATTCCGCCCGTGCTCAGCCCTGCCAGCTGTGCGGGGCGCGGAAGCCCGGGGTCCGCTCCAGGCGGCGCCAGGCGGCGGTGTCGCGGACCCGGGTGGGGGCGGTGGTCGGCTGGGCGGCGGCGCGGGCGAGGAGGACCGCGGTGATGGCGGCCAGCTCCTCGGGGTCGGCGAGGCCCTTCTCGACGCGCAGCACGGACTCGGCGGTGGCGGTGGTCATGAGTGTCTCCGTCTTCTACTGCGGGGGGTTGCCGTGCTTGCGGGCCGGCAGGTCGGCGTGCTTGGAGCGGAGCATGGCGAGCGAGGCGATCAGGACCTCGCGGGTCTCGGCCGGGTCGATGACGTCGTCGACCAGACCGCGCTCGGCGGCGTAGTAGGGGTGCATCAGCTCGGTCTTGTACTCCTTGACCATGCGGGTCCGCATGGCCTCGGGGTCCTCGGCCTCCGCGATCTGCCGGCGGAAGATGACGTTGGCGGCACCTTCCGCGCCCATGACCGCGATCTCGTTGGTGGGCCAGGCGTAGGTGAGGTCCGCACCGATGGACTGGCTGTCCATGACGATGTAGGCGCCGCCGTAGGCCTTGCGCAGGATCAGCGAGATCCTCGGCACCGTCGCGTTGCAGTACGCGTAGAGCAGCTTCGCGCCGTGCCGGATGATCCCACCGTGCTCCTGATCCACGCCGGGCAGGAAGCCGGGTACGTCCAGAAGAGTGATGATGGGAATGTTGAAGGCGTCACACATCTGGACGAATCGCGCGGCCTTCTCGGAGGCCTCGATGTCCAGCACCCCGGCCAGGGCCTGCGGCTGGTTGGCCACGATGCCGACGACCTGGCCGTCCATGCGGGCCAGCGCGCAGATGATGTTGCGGGCCCAGCGTTCGTGGACTTCCAGGTAGTCGCCGTCGTCGACGAGCTCCTCGATGACCTTGTGCATGTCGTATGGGCGGTTGCCGTCGGCGGGCACCAGGTCCAGCAGGGCCTCGCCGCGCCGGTCGGCCGGGTCGTCGCTCTCCGCGGTGGGCGGGTTCTCCCGGTTGTTGGAGGGCAGCATCCCGATGAGGTAGCGGACCTCGGCGATGCAGGTCTCCTCGTCGTCGTACGCGAAGTGCGCGACGCCCGAGGTCTCGGCGTGGACGTCCGCGCCGCCCAGGCCGTTCTGGGTGATCTCCTCGCCTGTGACCGCCTTCACGACGTCCGGACCGGTGATGAACATCTGGGAGGTCTCGCGGACCATGAACACGAAGTCGGTGAGGGCGGGGCTGTAGGCCGCGCCGCCCGCGCACGGGCCGAGCATCACGCTGATCTGCGGGATGACACCGGAGGCGCGGGTGTTGCGCTGGAAGATGCCGCCGTAACCCGCGAGCGCCGAGACACCCTCCTGGATACGGGCGCCCGCGCCGTCGTTTAGCGACACCAGCGGCGCACCGGCCGAGATGGCCATGTCCATGATCTTGTGGATCTTCGTCGCATGGGCCTCACCCAGCGCCCCGCCGAAGATCCGGAAGTCGTGCGCGTACACGAAGACCGTCCGGCCCTCGACCGTGCCCCAGCCGGTGATCACACCGTCCGTGTACGGCTTCTTCGCCTCCAGACCGAAACCCGTCGCCCGGTGCCGGCGCAGCTGTTCGACCTCGTGGAACGAATCCGGGTCCAGGAGCAGCTCGATGCGCTCGCGGGCGGTCAGCTTGCCCTTGGCGTGCTGCGCCTCGGTCGCCCGGTCACTGGGTCCGCGCCGGGCCTGCTCGCGCAGCGCCAGCAGTTCGGCCACACGGCCGCGGGTGTCGCTCGGCTCGCCCTGGGTTTCGTCCACAACGGTCATGTATCGACCCTACGAACCCCGCCAAGAAAACCCTGCCGTCGACTCCGTACAGTCTCCTGCCCGGATTACTGGTGGAGCCTGACAGAAACCCCGCTCCATGCAGGCGAAGTACCAGCCGGTACCGGCCTTCCTTTGTGAGGACTCCACAAAGGCTCACTGTGGCCTCCCGCACACGCCGTTGAGCCGGCGGACGGTGTCGGGCTGGGCGTCCTGCACCTTCTGGATGTCCTCCAGGCGCGGGAGCACCGGCTCGTCCGGGTGCGCCACGGTCAGCAGCACCGCCTCGTAGAACGCGTCCCGCACCGCCGCCGGCATGACGTCCGACGCGTCCAGGCAGAGCGGCACCCGCTGGTCCGTGAGGCGGCCGCCGATGGCCCGGTCGGCCTCGCCCGTCCGGGCCGGGACCGCGGAGTCGGCCGAGAACACCCCGCCCGTGCGGCCCCACACCTCCTGGGCCTTCTCGGACGTGAGCCGCCGGATCAGCGTACGCGCCCGGTCGCCGTCCCCGAAGAGCGCGGCGAAGTCGGCCGAGACCTCGTGGGCCTTCACGGTGTACGGGCCCCCGGGCAGCAACGGCGCCGAGTCGGTGAGGGCGGCCCGGTCCCGGTGGTCCCCGTAGAAGGAGCGGGCGAAGGAGCCCTGGTGCTCCAGGGCGCAGCCGCCGCCGAAGAGCAGCCCGTGGCCGCCGGGCCGGCCCCGGTGGTCGCCCTCCAGGATCGTCTGGCGCCGGGTGCGCGAGCCCTGGGCGAGCAGGCCCGCCCAGGTGGTCCAGGCGGTGACGACGTGGCCGGCCGTCCAGTCCAGGTGGCCGGTCGCCCAGCGCGCGTACTGCACCGGGCCGGCCTGCTGGAGGATGAGGTCCTCGATCCAGTCGCTGCCGGGCCAGCCGGACGAGCCGTCGTCGCCCATGGCGGTGCACCAGGCGTCGAGCGGGGCCGGGCGGGGCCGCGGGGCCTCGCCCCGGCGGTACCAGACGATGGACTTGAGGTCGACCTTGAGCGGGACCCACAGGTCCTTCTTCATGCCCTCCGCCTCCGGCAGCCAGGGGGTGCCGTACTCGCCGGGATCGTAGAGACCGGTCAGCGACTTGAGCCGGCCCTCGGCGGCGTACTCGACGAGTTCGCCGACGCCGGGCAGGATCGCGATGTCCGGCGGGTTGCCGGCCTGGACCTCGGCGAGCAGTACCTCGCGGGTGGCCGCGGTGCCCTGGTAGGTGTACGGGATGCCGAAGCCGTCGAGGACGTCCTTGAACCGGCGTTCCTGCGTGTCGGTCCAGGGGCCGAGAATCGTCACCTTCGGTTCGGTGCCACTGCCTCCGGGCGCCGCGAGGCCGCAGCCCGACGCGGTCAGGAGCAGGACGAGGGCGAGCAGGAGCGCCCGGGGCGGCGGTCTCATCCGGCCTTCCCGTAGTAGTCGGCGTTGAGCCTGCGGCCGAGGCCGGCGACCGGCAGCAGGAGGACGAGCGTGCCGCCGCCGAGCGCGCCGTAGTAGGCCCAGCTCTGCCAGCGTTCGGCCTCCAGCCGGCCGTGCAGGGCGGTGGAGGTGCGGGTGACCTCCTGCTGGTCGTCGGCGAGGTGATGGTGCTCGCGGGCCGTCTGTTCGATCGTCCCCAGCCGCTCGCGTGCGGTGTCCAGCCGTTCCTGGGTGGCGGCGGTCGCCCAGAGCGGTACGACGGCCAGGGCGACGGCCACCACGAACGCCGCCAGCAGCCACGGGTCCAGGCTCCGGCCGCAGCGGCTGCGCAGCAGCCACAGCGCGCTGAGCGTGGTCACGGCGACGACGGCCAGGCCCAGTTCGGCGACGGCCCAGCCGGTGAGCTGGAGGGGGCCCAGGGTGCTGATCCGGCTCATCCTCTGCATCTGGTGGCCCTGGAGGACGTCCAGGCGCGGGACGACGCCGGTGCCCGGCCGGACGAGCTGGCGCCGGGCCTCGCTCAGCTTCTGACGCTGCATCAGCTCGTCGTCGACGTACTTGACGGTCCCGGGGGTGATGGAGCCGCTGTACGAGGTCAGCACGCCGGTGACGGTCTGCAGGACGCCCCGGCCTCGTTCGCCGTCGATCTGGACGTCGGAGAGCCGGGACAGGCCCTGGTTGGCGGCGGAGAGCTGGGCTTCGTACCGCGCCCCGGCCCCCACGACCTCGTCGATCCCGCTGTTCACCGACGCCTCGGCCTCCTTGTGGGCGCGCAGCAGGGCGAGTTGGGTGGCGGCGACGCCCTGGACGGCGGGGGCGGCGCGGGCGCGCATCTCGCCGGCCGCGTTCTGCACCTCGCGGTACGAGACGAGCAGCGCGGTCATCGAGACGAGCGCGGCCAGCACGATGACGGCCAGGTGCAGTTCGAGCAGCCGTCTGGTGCGCGAGCCGGCCGGCCGCCGCGCCCGCGGGACGCGCGGCCACCGGGTGGGCCGGGGCATCACAGGCTCCTCCCGCAGGCGATGCAGTACCGGGCGCCCTGCCCGGCGAGGTGGCGGCAGCCGGGGCACTTCACCGGCGGCCCCGCGGTGTGCGCGGGCAGGTCGAGCAGGTGGCCGGACGCGACGTGCAGCCGGCCCTCGCGCACGGTCCCCCGGTCGACGGTGGGGCCGACCCGGACCAGGCCCCTGGCCCCGTCGACGATGTCGGCCACCTTGCGCACGTCGTCCAGGACCCAGGCGGCGCCGATCTCGTGGGCGAGGCGGACCGCGACGCCGAACTGCCGCTCGGCCTCGTCGCGGCTCATCGGGTCCAGGGCGGCGTAGCCCCGGTCGAGGGCGGTCCGCATCCGGGTGGCGGCGTTCATCGCGTCGAGCGTGCCGCCCCCGCCGCCGGTGCCGCCCGCGCCGACGGCGACGCCGGGCGGCAGCCAGCGGACCACGAGCGGGGCGGTGGCGCCGCCGACGGACACCGTGGCGAGCTGGAGCAGGACCCCGAGCGGGTCGGTGCTCGCGTCGGCCCGCAGGCTGAGCAGGTAGTCGCGGGCGCCCGGCTCCCACTGGTGGGTGGCGAAGTCGTAGCGGTGCGGATGATCCGGGGCGGTCACCGGTACGAGGGAGTGCTGCCGGGGCAGGCTCTCGCCGAGCGCGACCCCGGTCACCGTGGGGCGGGCGGTGACGGTGACGGGCAGTTCGGGGCTGCGGACCCGGCGCAGCCGCCGCAGCACCCCGGTGACGGCCGGGGCGAACCGGTCGGGCGCGGTGCCGGCCGTGCCGTGCAGGCCCTCGGTGAGCGCGAGCAGCGGGGCCGGGTCCCAGTCCCGGCCGAGCGCCAGCACGTCCACGCCGAACGCCCCTTCGCAGGCGGCGATCGCGGCCGTCAGCGCCGTGTCCTCCCGGTCCGGTTCGCCGGCCGGGTCGTGGCCGCCGCCGTCGGTGACGAGGATCAGGTGGCGTACGGGCAGGGGGCGTCGGGCGAAGAGCGCGCGGGCGGCGACGAGCCAGGCCCCGTAGCCGGGGCGCGGCCGGTCGTCGGGGGTCGGCGCGACGCGGCCCGCGCTGAAGGCGGCGCGGCGCTTCTCGTCCGTACCGGCGAGCGCCCAGTCCCCGCGCAGCGGGTAGCACCGGGCGGGGCTCCCGTCGCCCGTGCCGTCCGTGCCGCCGAGGACGGCGAAGGACAGCCCGTCGGGCAGCGCGCGCAGGGTGGCGGCGAGCGCGGTGGCGGCGGCGCGGAGGTGTGCGGGGGCGACGTCCAGGGCGATGACGACGGCGAGTTCGTCGGCGGGACGCAGGTCGCGCGGCCCGGTGCCGGTGGCCCTGACCCGGACATGGGCGTCGATCCGGCTGTCGTGGTGCGGCTGCTGGTCGCGCCGGACGTCGACGGACACGGCGAAGGCGAGCCCGGTCGGCGGCGGGGCGGAAGCGGCCATGGGTCGGGTCTCCAGGGGTACGGCAGCGTGGCTGCGGACGACGCGGGACGAGCGGGGCCGGGTGGGCTGGGGACGGGTCAGAACCTCGTCTGCGGCCGTACCGCGTGGGACAGGTCGATGAGGTGTTCGTACTCCTCCGGGTGCCGGCGCTGCCGGGCCAGCCGGCGGTAGCACTGTTCCAGTTCCGCGCGCACCGCCCGTTCGCCCGGGACCGGCGGGGGCGGCAGGCCCATGCGCAGGCGGCCCCGGCGCGGTGGCGGGGCGCCCGCCCGTGCGCGTACGGCGTCGAGCTTCCACTCGTACAGCTCCGTCCGCAGCAGCCAGGCCGCCTCGTCGCCGGGGACGACCGGGCCCAGGGCGGTCAGGGCGGCGTCGATCTCCGCCTCGCCGGGGAGGGGGTGCTCCCCCGCCGCCAGCCGGGCCGCCCGGATGCGCAGGGCGGCGACGCGGGCGACGGTGTGGTCGCGGGACTCGTCGGGGACCAGGTCCAGGACCCCGGTCGCGGCGGCCCGGTCGCCGCGGGCGAGGGCGAGCCTGGCCAGGCCCAGGGCGGCGCCGACGTGCGAGGGGTTGCGGGCGTGCACCGCGCGGAAGAGTTCGTACGCGGAGGGACCGGCCACCGGCCGCCGGTGCGGGCCGAGTTGTTCCGCGCAGTACGCGAGCGCCAGCTTCGCCGCGTACTCGCCGGGCAGTGCCCGGTGCACGGCGGCGAAGTGGCCGTGGGCGGCCTCCAGCATCGCCACCCGCTCCTCCTCGCGCACATCCGCGGCGCGCAGCGCGACCAGGCCCCGGTGCCAGCTGAGCCGCCACTGCCGCACCGGTCCCGGACCGGGGATGGCGGCCGCCGCCTCGACCTGTTCCCGGGCCGCCGCCTGGGCCTCGTCGCCCTCCTGGCCGAGCAGCAGCCGGGCGTTGTGCAGGCAGATCTCGACCGACCGCTCCCCCTCGGCCGGCTGGGCGAGCGGCTGGCCGGGGTCGTAGCTGCTGACCCCGAAGCGGGCTGCCTGCGGGTCGCCCGGGTAGGGCCTGGGGACCGGCAGCCGGCGGGCGATCTCGGTGGGCGTCGGGGTGCCCGGGTCGAGGGCGGGCGCGGGCGGTGTCGCGCGGCGGCCGGGCAGCGGGCGGCCCAGCCAGTGGGCGTAGTCCGGCACCGAACCCAGGCGGGCGCCGAGCAGTTCGGTGGAGGGCGTGAAGGCGGCCGAGGGCTCGGGCTGGTCGCGCTTGCCGCGCAGGGCCCGGATCTCGCGCAGCACCCCGCGCAGCTGCCCGGCCATGTCCTCGGCGGTGCCGAACCGCTCTTCGGGGTCCTCGGCGGTGGCGCGTGCCACGACGAGCCGGAAGGAGCTGATGCCGAGGCCCGGGACGTCGTCGCCGACCGCCCAGCGGGCCAGTTCGCCGAGGGTGACGCCGACCGTGTGCACGTCGTGGGCGACGGTGAGGGGGCGGTCGCCGTCGGTCTCGGGGGCGGCGTAGTACGGGGTGATCACGGGCGGCGGGTCGGTGCTGCCGGCCTTGCGGACGCCGCCGAGGTCGATGACCTTGATGCCGTCGAGGTGGTGGATGACGTTGGACGGCTTCATGTCCCCGTACAGGAAGCCCATGCCGTGCAGATGGGCCAGGGCCTCCAGGATCTGGCAGCCGTAGGCGACGACGTGTTCGATGTCGAGGACGAAGGCGCCCCGCCGGACCGACTCGACGAGGGCGGACAGGGTCCGGTCGCCGACGTCCTCCATCACGATGTAGCCGCCGGAGACGGTGCCGTCGGCGTTGGTGGTGGAGACGAAGTCCCGGATCTGGACGATGCGTTCGTGCCGGATGGCGACCAGGCTGCGGCGTTCCTCACCGGCCTGGGCGGCGCCGCGTTCGGCGTAGCGGTTGAGGAGGCCCTTGACCGCGACGAAGTCCTCCAGATGGGTGTCCTCGGCCAGGTAGACCCAGCCCTGGCCGCCGTGGGCGATGGGGCCGCGGATGCGGTACTGGTCCTGGAGCGGCGGCCCGTCCTTGGTCAGCTCGGGGCGGTAGGAGTAGGGCGCCCCGCACACCGGGCAGTACCCCTCGTCGGGGGGCGGGGCGGCGGTGTGGGGCGGGACGAACGCGGTGCGGCACGCCTTGGCGGAGCAGGTCATCACGATGCGCACGGGCTGCTCGGCGGCGGCCAGCCGTTCGGCGGGGGTGCCCGGGTCGAGCAGCGG
>NZ_RDBL01000006.1:1332049-1484706 GCF_008042035.1 Streptomyces sp. col6 | reverse complement strand
GACGGAACGGGGTGCGGGGCGGGCTGGAACGCCGGGGAACAAAGGGGTTCCGGAACAATCTTCCTGTCAACGCTAGAACTTTAATCGATGAATTCTGTAGTGTCATCGACAGATGATGGAGCACCGACTGTAGACCGACGAAGGTGGTTGTTGATGGAAGCGCTCCTGCAAACGCTGGCCGTGGTGGCCACCATGGCCAACGCCGTGGTGTACGGCACCGACATCTTCTCCGCCCTCGTGCAGCGGCCCGCCATGGCCCACGTCGACGACCGGGTCCTCACCAACACCATGGGCCAGATCCACCGCTTCGGGGACCAGCGGATGCCGGTGCCCGGTGTCTTCGGCCTCGTCGCGACCGTCGGCACGGCGGTCGTCGCCGGCGTCGACGGCAAGGCCGTGCCGGCCGTCGCGGCGGGCATCGCGGCCCTGGCCCTGGTGGTCTGGCTGGCCGTCTACAACAAGATCAGCGCCCCGGTGAACAAGGAGCTGACCGACGCCGCCCTGGACTGCCGCACCGCTCCCGACGCCCGCGGCCTGCAACGCACCTGGGACAGCGTCATCAACGCCCGGGTCGCCCTCCAGGCCGTCGCCCTGGGCGGCATGTGCGTGGCCCTCATGGGCGTCTGAACACCCGCCGCTCGTAAGGGAGGGGGCCCACCGGTCACCGGTGGGCCCCCTCCCGTACGCCCTGCCCTACTGGAGCGCGATGTTGCCGAGGACCGACTCGTCGGAGTCCTGGTCCAGGACCGCGTCGAGGGCGGGCTCGGTCTCGGTGATCTGGGTCTGCTGGCTCTTGGCGGCCACGGGAGGGCTCCTTCGTCCTGGACGACACCTGCGGGAACACCTGTGCGGAAGCACACGGCGCATTCCCTATCGAGATTCCCCGGCCCCCAGGTGACCGTCAACCCGCCTTTCCGGGAATCGAGCACCGCTCAAGAAATGCACCTGCCATTTCCCCCGACGACCCTTTACAGGAATGATCCACGAACCCGTCTCGTACGTTTCTGGCGCGGCCCTCATGCATTCCTCAAGCGGTTCTCCAGCGACTCACGGGAGTCTTTCGATGGCCCGGTATGTGTCCGGGCCGCGTCCTGCCCCGTTTCCCGTCCGCTGCCAGGGGGTCGACCGATGAGGCTCAGCGTGTGCTCCCCGTACGGGCCCGGGAACGACGACCCGGAGGCCAGATCCGACGAGGACATCGGCTGGCCCCGGCGCTGACCGGGGACGGCCGAAGGCCGCCGGAAGATCCCGGCGGCCTTCGGTCCCGCGGTCGTTCAGGCGTACGCGGGTGTCTTACGGGTCACCAGATGCAGTTCGCCGTCGAGGTCCAGGTAGCCCCGGTCCCCCGTGGCGAGCCAGCCGTCGGGGTGCCCGGACGGCACCTGCGGCCCGCGTATCTCCACCTCGCCGTCGGTCCACACCGGCGCCGGCACCCCGCTCACCGGGTCGACGACCCGGCACTCGGTGCCGGGCAGCGGCGCCCCCGCCGCCCCGCGCTCCGGCAGCGAACCGGGGGCCTGGGCGTGCGAGAGGGCGGCGAGGCCGCCGACCCCGTAGCCCTGGAGGACCGGCACCCCCAGGGTGTCCCGCAGCCTGCGGGCGATCCCGGGTTCCAGCGCGGTGCCGTCCGAGAACAGGGCGCGCAGCCGGCCCGCGGGGGGCAGCGCGCCGTGATCGGCGAAGCGTTCGTCGTCGGTCAGCCGGGCCAGCCTGGCCGGGAAGCCGTAGTAGTGGGTGGCGCCCAGGCTCCGGCTGACGGTCATGCCCGCGCACGGGTCCGGGTCGGCGACCAGGACCTGTTCGGCCCCGGCGTGCACGGCCGCCGCCAGCAGGGAGGGGTGGTACGCCTGCATGTGGTTGACCACAAGGCTGTCGGCGTCGAGCCGATGGGCGATGGCGGTCTGGGCGGCGTTGGCCAGCAGATTGCGGTGGCTCAGGCGCAACTCCCGTACGCCCGCCGTGGCGTGCGCGACGCGCTGGACGCAGGCGACCGCGCCGGCGTCGGTGAAGGCGGACGGCAGCACGGGCCCGGTGCCGGCGTCCAGCAGCACCTTCAGCGGGACGCTCCCACCCCCGCCCGGCCCGTCCGTGGCGACCACGGTGTGCGGGCACCCGGGCTCCCCGGCCAGCCGCTCGGCCGCCGGGGCGGGCAGGAACGCGAACCCGGCCCCGGCCCGCGCGCACAGGTCGCGCAGGGCCCCGGGGCCCGCCGCCGGGTCGGCCAGGGCGAGCACCAGGCCGCTGCGCACCGCGCCGAAGTACACGGCGGGAAAGACCGCGTCCAGGGTGCAGGCGGCGACCACGGCCCCGTCGGACCGGCGCGCGGTGCGCCGGATGCCGTGGGCGATCCGGTCCGCCTCACGGTCCAGCGCGGCAAAGGTCAGGGTGCCGGCCGGGGTGGTGACGGCCGGGCGGTCCCCGTACCGCTCCGCGGCCCGGCGCAGGAGGCCGTCCAGCGGACGGTCCAGGTGTCTGAGCACGGCCACGGTGACCTCCTGGCGCCGGGAACGGGGTGGGAACGCGACCCCACTCTCCGCTCCGGCACTCGAAGGGTCTTCGAGACGGAGTGGACGTCACGCGGCGAACAGATCGAACGTCGACGTGTGCCGCGGGCCCGCCAGTACGTCGAGCTGCGGGTCCACCGCCAGCATGGCCTGGTGCAGCCGCTGGAGCTGCGGAGAGGGCTCCACGCCCAGCTCCTCGATGAGCCGCATCCGCAGCCGCCGGTAGGCCTCCAGCGCCGACGCCTGCCGCCCCGAGCGGTACAGGGCCACCATCAGCTGCGAGTGCAGGCCCTCGTGCTGCGGGTGACGGGCCGTCAGCTCGGTCATCTCCGCGATGAGTTCCGCGTGCCGGCCGAGCCGCAGCTCGGAGTCCACGCGCCGCTCGATCGTCATCAGCCGGCTCTCCTGGAGCCTGCGGACCTCGATGTCGAGGATCGGGCCGATCCGCACGTCCACGAGCGCCCCGCCCTGCCACAGGTCCAGCGCCGCCTTGAACCGGGCCGCCGAGACAGCGTTGTCCCCGGTCTCGAAGGCCGCCTGCCCCTCACGGACCAGACGCTCGTAATCGTGCACATCGACCGACTCCTCGGGGATCTGCAGCAGATACCCGCCGTGCCGGGTGGCGAGGATGTCCTTGGCGCGGCCGGGGGCGTCGGTCCCCATCGCCGTGCCCAGCCGTCTGCGCAGCTGAAGGATGTACGTCTGCAGGGTGGTCAGCGCGCTCTGCGGCGGCGCCGTCGACCAGATCTCCTCCATCAGGGTCGGCACGGGCATGACGCGCCCCGGGTAGAGGGCGAGCAGCGCCAGAATCTGCCGCGGTTTCCCCGCGGACGGAACGATGGATCCCCCGTCGACCTCGGCACTCAACGGACCCAGAACCTGAATCCTCACGGTCTCCTCCGTACTCGTCGAGTTCCTTGTCTCGCTTTCCTTCCGGTGGCCTGAATTCTGCCTCCGCTGCAGGCAAACTAGCGGGATTCTCGAACATTCAGTAAATTCCTCAAGCGCCTCTCTAGCGAATTCCGGGGCCTGCGGCGCGCATTCGCCCGGCGCTGTTCCGGATCACGATGCACATGCAAAAAGAGGGCTGCGCGGTATGTTTGTCGCGCGGGAGGAACCGCTGTTCGTACGCGGTGTTCAGGCGGCCCGGCCGGCCGGCACGGGCGCGCCCACGGGGGGCGGCAGTGCGAACTGCTGAGGGGCCGACCTGCTCCACGGGAAGCCGAGGTTGAGGTGGACGGCCGCCTCCCCCTCCGCCGCGGGCACGGCCACCGCGACCAGCACCCCCGGCACCGGCTCCAGTTCGGCGAACCGCCAGGGGCGGGCCTCGTCGTCGGCCGGCGGGGTGAAGGCGAGCACCCCGCGCTCGTCGTCCAGCGTGAACTCGAAGCTGTCGAAGGGGATGCCGAGGCCCAGCCCGCGTGCCTTGGAGTACGCCTCCTTGAGCGTCCAGATCCGCAGCGCCCGCCGGTCGCGTTCGCGACCGGGACCCGGTTCCTCCGCCCAGGCGCGCTCCGGCGCGGAGACGGCGTTGAGGATCGTGGCGACGGCCTGCTGGTCGCGGTCGTCGACCCGTTCGACGTCCACGCCGATCCGGGCCTGGCGCACGATGCCGAGCAGGTTGTAGCCGCCGGCGTGGGAGAGGTTGAAGTCCAGCACCCCGCTCTCCTGCGAGAGCCGGTCGGTGGCGGGCCGCAGGAAGGGCCGGCCGCGCGCCGAGCGCCAGATGACGAGTTCGGCCTCCGCGTGACCCGCCTCCAGCGACAGGGCCCGCCGGACGAGGGTGTGCGCGACCAGGTACTGGAGCCGGTCGCGTTCGAAGAGGAACTTGTTCGCGGTCCGCTGCTCCTTGGCGTCCAGCCAGTGCCCGGCGAGCAGCCTGGCCGTCTCGGGGTCCAGCCCGTCGTTGGGGCACAGCCACAGCGTCACGGGCGCGGACTCCGGCTCCCGCTCCTCGCCCGGTCCGGCCGCGAGGGCCTTGAGGTCAGCCGGCACGGCGTGCCTCCCGCGTGTCCGGCAGCGGGGCGCTCGTGGGCAGTTCGAGTACGGGGGCGGGCGGCCCGGTCCGGTCGCCTGCCGGCGCATCCGCGCCCGCCAGCCACAGACGCGTCAGCTGCTCGAACCGCCGCCCGCGCCACAGGGCCGCGACGTAGTCGCGGGTCTCGGGCAGCCCGTCCGCCAGCAGCGGTTCGCCCGCCTCGCGCAGGTCCGCGTGGCGCACCGGCCGGGGGCCCGACGCCGTGTCACCCCGCGCGAACGCGGCCAGCGCCCCGGCCAGTTCCGCCGTGTCGTGCACCACGACGGCCAGCCGGCAGGCGTGGACGGCGCGCCCGGTCCGCAGCTCCCGCGCCACCGCGCCGGGCCCGGGTGCCTGTTCGAACGACGTGAGCCAGTCCGCGAGGCGCACGGCGGTGGCGGCCAGGTGCCGGGGCGTGGGGGCGGAGAGCAGCACCAGGTGCGGCCCGTCCTCCTCGGCCGGTTCCGGCGGGGCCGGCGGCGGCTCCCGCAGCGCGACGGCGGCGTACGGCGCGTCGTCCTCGTACACCCCGGCCAGGGCGGTGCGCGGTCCCACGGGCCAGGGCCCGGGGCGCTCGCGTCCGGGTCCGGGGAGCAGGACACCGTGGCGCAGCTGGAGGACGGCGCGGACGAGGGCGACCGCTCCCGTGCCTTCCTCCTCGAGTCCGGGGACGGTGGCCGGGACCCGTTGCCGCAGCCGTTCACGCAGGGCGGCGGAGGTGCCGCGTCCGGGGTGCCCGGCGGCGCTCGCGGTGAGGACGGCGTGCACCCGGTCCCCGGCGGCGCGCGCGGCGGCCGACGGTTTGAGGAGCAGGACGGCCACGCCCTCGCGCTCGTTCCCGCCGGCGACCAGGGCCGCCGCGCACTCCCCGGTGCGCAGGGCGCCGAGCGCCTGGTGGACGGCGGTGAGGAAGGAGGAGCCGCCGGTGTCGGTGTTGCGGCTGGGGCCGTGCAGGTCCAGCACGCGGGACAGGAGCGCCGAGGTGTGCGGGCGGGCGGTGGCCGTGAAGACGCCGACCGCGCGGTGCTCGCCGTCCGGCCCGGTCAGCGCGTCGAGCCGGGCCCCGGCGTATCCGGCGCCCTCCAGCGCCTGGTGGGCGCGGTGCAGCAGCAGCCGTTCCTCGGGGTGGAGCGCGTCGGCCTGTTCGCGGCCGATGCGCAGGAGCGCGGGGTCGAAGGCAGCGGTGTCCCCGGTTCCTGCGGGCGCCGCGCCCAGCGCCGCCTCCCAGAAGCCGGCCGTGCCGGCGGCGGCCCCGGGAAAGGCACAGTCGACGGCGACGACGGCGAACCCCTCGGCGGGGGGCGGCGGCTCCACAGGCGCAGGGGCCTGCGAAGGTACGGGCGCGGTGGGGGCCCGCGAGGGCGCGGGCGCGGCGGATGCCTGCCCGTTCCCCGTGAGCAGTGCCAGCACCTGCTGCCGGTCCAGCGCGCCGCTCTTGAAGCGCGTCAGGATTTCCCTGTTGTCCATGGGCTCAACGCGTCCTTCGCCTCAGGCGGTTCGGGTGTCGAGCAGTCCGGCCGCCTGGTCGATGCCGATCAGGCCGTCGCGGACCGCGTCGAGCAGGGCCTCGATCTCGGCCGTGGAGCGGGGCGCGGTGAAGGCCGCCGGGGCGGGGGCGCCGGTGCCGCCGGTGGCGGCGCGCTCCACGTACCCCGTCAGGGAGCCGAGGTCCTGGTACGTGTAGAAGAGGGCGGACTGTTCCTTGAGGCCCCAGGTCCGGTTGATGCCCTCGACGAACTGCGCGGCCAGGATGGAGTCGAGGCCGAGCACGGTGAACGGGGCGGTGGCGTCGATCGCGTCGGGCCCGCAGCCCAGGATGGCGGCGAGCTGCCTGCGCAGGGCATCGGCGACGGCGCCGGTGCCGGGCGGGGCCACCTGTACGACGGGGCGCGGCTCCTCGGGCACGACGGCCGTCGCCCCCTCGGTGCCGAGCAGGCCGGCCACATGGGCGGCCAGGGCCTGCGGCGTCGGGTACCGGTACAGGGCGTCCGCCGGCACGGCGGTCCCGTAGCGGGCGTTCACCATCGCGAGGAACTGGGCGTTCAGCAGCGAGTCCATGCCCAGCGCCGCGAAGGTCTGCCCGGGGTCGACGGCGTGCGCCTCGACGTGCGAGAAGCCCGCGAGGATCGCGGTGACCTCGGCGAGCACATCGGCGACGGGTGTCTGCGGGAGGTGGTGCGTGGGCAGCCGGTGCGCGGCAGTCATGGTGGGCTTCTCCAAGTGTCGTGTCTCGGGTGGCCGTCTGCGCATTGTGCTGTCGGGGTCCGCGCCGCCGCATCGCCGTACGGGGTGAACCGGCTCCCGTCGCCTCGCTCCCGCGAGGGAGCGGGGCGACGGGCCCCGGGTCAGCCCGCGGCCAGCAGGGAGACCCCCGGCAGTTCGGCGGCCGCGGCCTGCACCGAGTGCTGGAGCCGCTGGAGGCGGGGCGAGGGTTCGAGCCCCTGGTCGCGCAGGAGCGTGGTGCGCAGCCGCGCGTACGCCTGGAGGGCCTCGCCGCGCCGGCCGGAGCGGGCGAGGGCCACCATGAACTGGGCGTGGAGGTTCTCGTGGGCGGGGTGACGGCTGGTCAGGACGGTCAGTTCGGCGAGCAGTTCGCGGTGGCGGCCCAGGTGCAGATCGGCCTCGATGCGCTGGTCGAGCGCGCACAGCCGGCTCTCCTCCAGGCGCCGGACCTCGGTGCGCAGGAGCGGGCCGTGCTGGACGTCGGCGAGCGCGGTGCCGCTCCACAGCGCCAGTGCCTCACCGAGGCGGCCGGCCGCCTCGGTGAAGGACTCGGCGTCCATGGCCCGGTACCCCTCCCCCACCAGTCGCTCGAACCTGCGTACGTCGCTGTCGGCGCCGGAGACGAGCAGGTAACCGCCCGGCAGGGTCATCAGGACGTCCTTGGCGTCGCCCTGCCCGTCGAGGGCCCGGCCGATGCACTCGCGCAGTTGCAGCACATAGGTCTGCAGCGTCGTACGGGCGCTGCGGGGCGGGCTGTCGCCCCACAGCTCCTCGATCAGATCGGTGACCGGTACGACGCGGTCGGCGTTGAGCGCCAGCAAGGCCAGGACCTGCCGCGGCTTCGGTGCGGTGGGGGTGATGGACACCCCGTTCTCCCGCACGGCAAGCGCTCCGAGTACGTCGATGTCCAACGCCGTCTCCCTCACGTCCTCGGGTCCGTGCCCCGGCCCGACATCAAAACAGCACAAGCGGTCTGCCAAGAGCGTACCGGTCGTGCTGTTTTCTGTCAGCGCATCGAGATCACCGAACAGATCACATGAGGGAGACAGCAGGGGCGGGCACGGACTACTGCGGCGGGTTGCCGTGCTTCCGGGACGGCAGGTCGGCGTGCTTGGCGTGCAGCATCGCCAGCGACCTGACGAGCACCGACCGGGTCTCCGCCGGGTCGATGACGTCGTCGACGAGCCCGCGCTCGGCCGCGTAGTAGGGGTGCATCAGCTCGGTCTTGTACTCCTTGACCATGCGGGCGCGCATGGCCTCGGGGTCCTCGGCCTCCGCGATCTGGCGGCGGAAGATGACGTTGGCGGCGCCCTCGGCGCCCATGACCGCGATCTCGTTGGTGGGCCAGGCGTACGTCAGGTCCGCGCCGATCGACTGCGAGTCCATGACGATGTACGCGCCGCCGTACGCCTTGCGCAGGATCAGCGAGATGCGCGGCACCGTCGCGTTGCAGTACGCGTACAGCAGCTTCGCCCCGTGCCGGATGATCCCGCCGTGCTCCTGGTCGACACCGGGCAGGAAGCCGGGGACGTCGAGCAGGGTCACGATCGGGATGTTGAAGGCGTCGCACAGCTGGACGAAGCGGGCGGCCTTCTCGGACGCCTCGATGTCCAGCACCCCGGCGAGCGACTGCGGCTGGTTGGCGACGATGCCGACGACCTCACCGCCCACCCGGGCCAGGGCGCAGATGATGTTGCGCGCCCAGTGCTCGTGGACCTCCAGGTACTCGCCGTCGTCGACCAGTTCCTCGATGACCTTGGCCATGTCGTACGGGCGGTTGCCGTCCACCGGGACCAGGTCGAGCAGGGTGTCCGAGCGGCGGTCGACCGGGTCGGCGGTCGGGACCTTGGGCGGGTTCTCGCGGTTGTTCTGCGGGAGCATGGAGAGCAGGTAGCGGACCTCGGCGATGCAGGTCTCCTCGTCGTCGTACGCGAAGTGCGCCACGCCTGAAGTACCCGCGTGGACGTCGGCGCCGCCCAGACCGTTCTGCGTGATCTCCTCGCCCGTGACCGCCTTGACGACGTCGGGTCCGGTAATGAACATCTGCGAGGTCTCACGGACCATGAACACGAAGTCGGTGAGGGCGGGGCTGTAGGCCGCGCCGCCCGCGCACGGGCCGAGCATCACGCTGATCTGCGGGATGACCCCGGAGGCACGGGTGTTGCGCTGGAAGATCCCGCCGTAGCCGGCGAGCGCAGAAACACCCTCCTGGATACGGGCGCCGGCGCCGTCGTTCAGGGACACCAGCGGCGCACCGGCCGAGATGGCCATGTCCATGATCTTGTGGATCTTCGTCGCGTGCGCCTCACCCAGCGCCCCGCCGAAGATCCGGAAGTCGTGCGCGTACACGAAGACCGTCCGGCCCTCCACTGTGCCCCAGCCCGTGATCACACCGTCCGTGTACGGCTTCTTCGCCTCCAGACCGAAACCCGTCGCCCGGTGCCGGCGCAGCTGCTCCACTTCACTGAACGAACCCGGATCGAAGAGCAGTTCTATGCGCTCCCGGGCCGTCAGCTTGCCCTTCGCGTGCTGCGCCTCGGTCGCCTTGGGGTTCGGTCCCCGCTCCGCCTCCGCACGGATCTCGTGCAGCTCCGCCACCCGGCCGCGGATGTCGGCCGGTTCGAGCTGGTCGGTCGCGGGGGCGATGGTGGTCATCGACATGTCGTCAGATCCCTTCCTGGGACGCGGGTCGCCGCGTCATTGCCAGCTGCGCGGAGCTCGGTAGGCAGGCTGTCGGCTCCACCGCTTGAAGCCGCCGGCCGGGTCGCTCTCCGGCTGCTCCCCGGCGTCCGCCCGCAGCGCGAGCAGCACCACCGTGAGCGCGGCCAGCTCCTCCTCGGTGGCCCGTCCGCGCTCGATGCGCAGCGCGGGCTCTGCCAGGCCCGAATCACCCATGCCCCACCTCCAGCGTTTCCGCCACCGTCGGACACGGCGCTAAAGAACCGCTCCTGCTCCGCTGGAGAAACGCTCAGCAGCAGCTCAAAGGCTCTTGGCACGCACGGATTCGAGCCCGGTGGCGAGCGCCCTGGCGCAGTCCGGGCCGCTGCCGACCCCGGTCATGACGACGGCCGAGACCGTGTTCTCGTCGGCCGCGCCCGCGAGTTCGTACGCGGCGGTGCCGCCCGGCCCCGCCCCGCACAGCACGAGCCGCCGCTCGCACTCCAGCAGCCGCAGCAGCACGGAGGCGGGCGGTTCCCCGGGCCCCGTCATCCGCAGGCCCACGATCCGTTCCGGGCCCGGGTGGTCCCGTACCAGCGCCTCGTACGCGCCCGGGGGAACGCCGGGGGTCCGTACCAGCACGATGGTGTCCGCCGCGGGATCACCGGCGCGCAGCACCGACACGTCGGGCCCCTCCGGTTCGGGCGGGCGGGGCAGTACGCGGGGCACCTCGAAGCCCTGGAGCAGTTCGAGGACGTTGCCCACCGTGGACTGCGGATCGCGGTGGTCGGGCAGCGAGCGCAGCAGCCGCACGCAGTGCGAGAGCAGCGCAGAGGCGTCCACGTCGCCCAGACACCGCCGGTCGTACATGGCGGTCAGGGACAGCCCGCCGTCCGCGTCGTGCCGGGCCGCGAGCGCGAGCGGCAGCCCGGGGTGGGCACTGATGCTGCGCGGGGCGTCGACCTCGATGCCCTGGCCGCGCAGGTCCGCGAGCAGCGCCTCGGGCAGCTCCAGCCGGCTGTCGAACACGATGTTGGTCGCGAAGAGTTCGGTGTCCGGATCACGGCCGCTCCACACCCGCACCCGGTCCGCCGGCACCCACGCGTGCACGGACAGGTCGAGCGCGGCGTCCCGCGTCTGCTCCAGGAGCCCGGTGAGCGGTTCGGCGGGGTCCACGGTCACCGTCATCGGCAGCGGGTTGCCCAGCAGCCCCGGAATGCCACCGGCGCCCTCCATCGGCACGTCCCGCCCCGACAGGTGCACGCCGAACCCGACCGGGGCGGGCCCGGTCGCGCCCACCGCCCGGTAGAGCAGCAGAGCCCACACGGCGTGCAGGGCGCTGGACTCCCCCGCCCCGCGCATCGCCGCCCAGGTCCGCAGCCGGGCCGTCTGCGGGGGCCGCAGCCGCCGCTGGACCCGCCCCACACCGGTGTGCCCGGTCGGGGCACCCCCGGTCAGACCGGGGCGGACGATCGCCTCCGGCGGCGGGGCGGCCGTGGACCAGTAGTCGCGTGCGGCCCCGGTGTGCTGGCGGGCCAGCCACAGGGCGTGGTCGCGCACATCGGGGCGCCGGTCGCCGCCGGGCAGGACGCCGCCGCGCGCGTACGCCCGGTAGAACTCGCGCAGCAGCAGATGGACGCCGCGCTCGTCGAGCAGCGCCCGGTGGTACGTCAGCAGGACGCGGGTCGGGCCGCGTTCGCCGCCGGGTCCCGGCCGGCCGTCGAGCAGGGTCACCCGCAGCAGGCCCGGCCGGTGCGGGGCGAAGCTGCGCAGCCGGTCGCGCTCGACGAGGTCGCTCCAGGAGACGGCGGTGTGTTCGAGGTGGGCGATCTCGATCTCTGCCCACTCGTGCAGCACCAGCCGGGGCAGGTGCGTCCAGTCGAACGAGGCGCGCAGCACGGTCTCGCGGTCGGCGACGGACAGCCAGGCGTCGGCGAGCCGGGCGGTGTCGAGGGGGCCCGCCCAGTTCCAGGCGAGCTGCCCGACGTGCCCGTCCGCCGGATCGCGGACCGCCGCCCGGATCAGGTCGCGCTGGTGCCCGGCGGCGGTGACCGTGTCACGCGCCCCGGCCGCCAGCGCCAGCACGTCGGCGAGGACCGCGGCCCCCGGGCGGGCCGGGGGGCCGTGCGCCTGGGCGATACGCAGGGTGTGCCGCCCGGCCCCGGGGTCGTCGGCGGTGACCGTCCAGGCGCGGTGGCGCTGGGTCACCCGGGCCGCCACCGACTCGGCCCGGCCGGGGTCGAGCGGGCCGCACAGCTCCAGCTCGAAGGGCAGGCCGGAGGCGGCGGGCACCGGCTGGTGGACCACCGCGAGCACGAGGTCCGCCGGGCCTTCGGTCATCGGGCACCCGGACTTTCCGGCCCCGGCCCTGGTGTGTCCGTGAGCGGCGGGGCGACGAGGTCCGGGGTGCCCGGACCGGCGGGCGGTGCGGGGTGCCAGTCCGGGGCGCCGGGGTCGGGCAGCGG
The DNA here is from genome assembly GCF_008042035.1 of Streptomyces sp. col6. Taxonomy (GTDB): domain Bacteria; phylum Actinomycetota; class Actinomycetes; order Streptomycetales; family Streptomycetaceae; genus Streptomyces. The sequence goes on along the minus strand of NZ_RDBL01000006.1, from coordinate 1,472,839 downwards.
GGTCCCGGCGGCCGGCGGGGTGCGGCGGTGCGCGACGCTCGCCAGGTACCGGCCCTGCACGACGTGCGTCGCCAGGTCCCATCCGGCGGGCTCGTCACCGGCGGGCACCGTACGCCCCCGCTCGTCCCGGCCGAACGCGATCGAGCTGAAGCGGCGGCGAAGACCGTGCCCGAGCGCCTTGGTGTACGCCTCCTTCAGGGTCCACAGGTTGAGCAGGCGCAGCGCCCGTTCCGCCTCGGGCAGCACGGCGAGCGCGTCGCCCTCCTCGGGGGTGCACACGTGGTCGCGCAGCAGCTCGAAGGAGACGGGGCGGGAGAGGGGTTCGATGTCCACGCCGACCGGGCCCGTGGCGCTGACGCCGACGAGGATCAGGTCGTCGGTGTGGGCGAGGCTCACGTCCAGCTCCTCTCCCAGGCCGCGTAACCGGGGCCGCCCGCCGGGGCTGTGGGCCAGGTCCAGGGAGCGCGGCGGGACCTGGAGCACGGCCGCCGCGGTGTACCGCATGACCATCCGCGAGACCGCGAACCGGAAGCGGCCCGCCGGCGTCGGGGTGTGCAGGTAGCGCTGCCGTTCCCGGCCCAGCACGAGCCGCAGTTCCGGGTCGAGGAGGGCAGCGGTCAGCCACTCGCCCCATGTGGTGTGCACCAGGACGGGCCGCCCGCTCTCCAGCACCTCGCGCACCGGTTCCCAGGGCCCGTCGGGACCCGCCACATGGAGCGGCGCCGGCAGCGGATCCGGGGCCGCGTCCACGGCCTGTACCGCGTCGTCACGGTTCACGGCCCGCTCACCACAGCATTCGCGTGGCGTAGACGTCGACGTCGACGTGGTGGCGGACGCGGTGGGCGAGCACGGCCCACACCCCGTCGCGGGGGTCGGTGAGACCGGGCGGCAGCGGCACGCCGAGCCGTTCGGTGATGCGAGTCAGGGCGAGCAGCGCCCAGTCCGGCGCCCCGAGATACGCGCCGGGCACCGCGGTCGCGGCCTCCCGCACCCCGAGCACGGCGGCCGCCAGCAGGAGCAGCGCCCTGCGGTCCGCCAGCGCCCGCACCGCGGGATCGGCCGGATCGGCATGCGCGGCCCGGAGCAACGGCAGGCGCAGGGTGCGCAGTTCGGTGTTGAGCCGCCGGGCGGTACGGGCCAGCGCCACCTGGGCGGGCGGGCCAGGGACGTGGATCCCGGCGGCGGCGGACGGCAGGGCGTCCGCGAGGGCCTGCGCGCACCCGGTAGGCGGTGCGCCGGCGTCGAGCGGCTGCCCGAGACGGAACAGCGGGTGGCCCGGGGCGCTCCCGGCATCGGCCGGCGGGGCGTCGTCCGGGCCGTCCTGCGCCCGGACGAGCCGGGCCTGGTCCACGGTCGCGGCGACCCAGTCGAGCCCGGCGGGCGTCAGGTCCTCGGTGATCCGGGCAAGGGCGCGGGCCTGCGGGCTCGCCGGCCCGCACCCGGTCTGGTGCAGGACGAGGTCGAGGGCGCCGCGCACATCGGCGGCCAGCTGCGGCACGACGTACCCGACGGCGGCGGTCAGCGCGGGCGCGGTGTCGCCGGGCATGTCGAGGGAGCGCAGCGCGACGGCCACCAGGCTCTCGCAGGCCAGCAGGTCCGCGAAGCACTCGGCGAGCGTGCCGTGCCACTGGCGTACGGCCGGTTCGTGGCGGCCGCGGGCGTCCACCACCCGCACGGCCTCGCGCAGGACTCCACCGGTCACGGCGGTCAGCGCGGCCGGGGCCAGCAGCGCGGCCAGCTCCCCGGCCCGGGGCGGCGCAAAACCGGAACCGTCGTCCGCGACGAGCAGCGGGCGTACCCCCCACGCCTGACCGAGCGCCAGGTCCCGGCGGAACAACGGCCGCAGCACACGGGCCAGCTCCTCGCCGCTCGTGAAGTGCCCGCCGGCCGCCCGGTCCACGAACTCCTCGCGCAGCCCCTCGGGAACGGGCAGGTCATCGAGGGCGTCGCGGCCGGCCCGGTGGTAGGGGTTGTCCCCGTCACCGGGGTCGCCGAGCTGCGCGTCCAGGCGCAGGGCGCGTGCCGCGGCGCCGGCGGGCGGCGGCAGCTCGGCGTACGCGCGCGAAGCGGTCCGCGGTGGTGTCCCCGGCACGGACGGGGAGCCCGGGGCCGCGACCGGGGCCGGCCGGGTGAGCGTCATCGAAGCCTCCTGATCGTGGTCATCGCAGGCGGCGGACGGCACTCTCCGCATGCCACTTGGCCAGGCCCAGCGCCTCGGTGCTCGCCCGGCCCAGCCACGTACGCACGTGGTGCCGGGCGTCCGCGCAGGTGGCGGTGGCGCCCAGGGCCCGTCCGACGGCCTCTTCCCTGAGCATCACTTGATGGGTGGAGACGACCCGCACCCCGGACTCGTCGGGCAGCAGCGCCCATTCCCCGCTGTGCGAGGCGATCGGATCGGGGGTGAGCGTCTCCTTGTAGACGATGCGCCCGGCGTGCGGGAAGCACAGCCGTACGCTCTCCACGGTGACGGTCTCGCCGGTGTCCCCGGCGCAGGTGTCCATGGCCGCGAGCTGCACACCCGGCTGGTCCTCGCGTACGAGGGTCCACTCCACGTGCGGGATCAGCTCGACCCAGTCCTCCATGCGGTAGAGGAAGTCGTAGACAAGTTCGCTGGGGCCTTCGACGTGCACGCTGTCCTCGAAGCCGACCAGGAGTTCGTCCAGTCGCTCCCAGCGCTCGGCCATCTCCCTGACCTGGTCCAGCAGGGCGGGCACCACGTCCGGGGCGTCGTCTCCGTCGCGGCGCAGCGTGAGCGCCGAGGCGTCGTCGCCGTCGGGTTCCACACTCCAGCGCCCCGTGACGGGCCTGTTCGCCCGGTCCCCGGAGCGCTGCTCGAAGGTGATGGTCCGGGCCGGCGGGTCGAGGGTGCGCCGGACGTGCGAGGAGCGGACGCGGTCGTCCACCAGGTCCCAGACGCGCAGCTGTTCGACGGTGCCGTCGAAGTCGATGCGCTCGACGTGCAGGTGGGAGGGGAGGAACAGCGGCCAGCGCACGGCGTCCGCGAGCATCCCGTAGACGACGCCTGCCGGGGCTGCCACGGACATGGTGCGCTGGGTCGAGTGCCCTCGCTCAGCCGACATGGCTGCCCTCCTCCTGATGGCCCCCAGGCTGCGGCGCGGACCTAGAGAAGCCCTTGAACGCCGTCGGAGAGAGGCACCGGCCGGGCCCGGGGCGCCGGCGCGGCGTCCGGGCCGGTCAGCCGATCTCGGCGAGCCGGATTCCGCCGTTGCCCGCGACGCCCTCGGGCCGGGCCATGAGGATGGAGCGCTGCAACTTGGCCAGCGCGGGAGAGGGTTCGAGCCCCAGGGTGCGCACCAGCGTGGACCGCAGCCGCTGGTAGGCGTCCAGCGCCTCACCGCGCCGGCCGGAGCGGTAGAGGGCCAGCATGTACTGGCCGCACAGGCTCTCGTGCGTCGAGTACCTGCTGAGCAGAACGGTCAGTTCGGAGAGCAGTTCACGGTGGCGGCCCAGCTTGAGGTCGGCTTCGATGCGCTGGTCCAGCGCGCACAGCCGGCTCTCCTCCAGCCGCTTGATCTGCGTGTCCAGGTGGGGTCCGGTGTGTACGTCGGCGAGCGCCGGGCCGGTCCACAGGGCGAGGGCCTCGCGCAGCAGCCGCGCTCCCTCGGGGAAGTCCTCGGCGTCCATGGCCCGGTATCCCATCCCGGCCAGACGCTCGAACTCCCTGACGTCGTGGGTGCCTTCGCCGCCCTTGAGTAAGTAGCCACCGGGAACGGTGAGCAGGACGTCCTTGGCGGTGCGGGTCTCGTCACCGTCCTGTTCGAGCGCGACGGTAATCATTTCGCGCAGTTGCAGGATGTACGTCTGGAGGGTGGGGCGGGCGCTGCGCGGCGGCTCGCTCCCCCACAGCTCCTCGGTGAGGGTGCCCACGGGCACCACCTCGTCGGCGTGCAGGGCCAGCAGGGCGAGCACCTGCCGGGGCTTGGGCGCGGTCGGTGTGATCGATACGCCCTTTTCCCGCACGGCAAGCGTGCCGAGTACGTCGATGTCCACGCCGTCTCCCCGTCATCTCCCGGCCGCCTCGGACGGCCGGGAACTGTTGCTGACGCACTGATTTAAAAACAGCGCAGGCGGTATGTCAATACCAAACCGATCCACCTGTTTCCTCTCGTGCACGGCCCGAGCGAACCTTGAGGGCAGGGGGCAACATGGGACATATTCCATCAAAATTGGTCAGAGCGAAGAGTGCTGAGCCTCCGACGACCCGCAGATGACGCCCACGTAACCAGACTGTGCGGACTGTTTTGCGCGATCGGGGCGGCTGGAGGGGTCCGCGTGCCCCGATCAGCGAATCAACGGGACAGCCGGGCGGCCGGCCGCGCGCGGAAGGAAGCCGTGCGAGCAAGCCGGACGGCCGACGGCTGCGATCGGGCCGACGGCACGCGGGCCGGACGGCACGGGCCCGCCGGCGCACCCCCGGACCCCGGTCCGCCCTACTCCGCGGGGCTGAGTCGCGGCAGCGCGAACGACCAGAGCTGGGACACCCGTTCCGCGGACTGCCAGTACCGGTCGGTCGCGCCCAGGGTCTCCAGGCCGAGCGTCGACGCGACGATGACCACCGCCGCGTCCTCGGCCGAGACGTCCTCGGCCAGTTCCCCGCGGCCGCGCGCCTGGACGAGGGCATCGCGCACCCACTCGTACCACCAGTCGTGCAGCTTGGCCTCGCTCTTGCGGGAGGGGTCGCCGCCCAGCCGGAAGCCCGCGCGCACGACCGGGTCGTCGGCGACGGCGTCCATCAGCCGGCAGACGGCGGCGACGAGTGCCTGGAGCCTGCCACCCTTCGCGGCCCGCGCGCTCTCCTCGGTCAGCGCGCGGGCGGACTCGGCGGCGGCGTTCTCCACGGCGGAGGCCAGGGCCTCCTTGTTGGGGAAGTGGAAGTGCAGGGCGCCCGAACTCACGCCGGCGCGGCTGCTGATCGCCGGCAGCGTTGCCATCGCATACCCATCGGCACCGAAGACCTCCGCGGCAGCCGAGATGAGAGCTTGACGTGTCACAGCCGCTCGCGCCTGCTTGACCATCATGTCCTCCTCCGGGCGGGGCGAGGGCGTCGGCATACAGCCGTCCGATTCACCCTGGATTCTCCGTACTGACTCGTGCACACCCTAGCAAACCGCACGGCTGGTTGGTTTAGTGCTGCGACGTGCGATCCATCGGGATCAGCTGATCATTTTGCCTGCGATCGGACGGCCCGCACGGCCGGGGCACGGAAACAGTTGGTTTCTCCAGCAGTTCTCCCGGAGGAATGCACTCCGAACCAGCAAAGGAAACCGTCCGAAAGGTTTTTTTTCATGGAAGCGAGGGCGCTCGCGCGCGAAGCCGCGAAGATCCGCTTCCCTCATGTCCGCCTTAAGTACCTTTTGACGGGGAAGCGCTACCGACCGGAAGCCTTGAAACGGAATGAGATATTCAAGTAAACAGGTGATCCTTGGTAAACCCTTTACTTTTGGGCCGATTGAAGAAAACCGGTAGGTCCGTATCTTAAGTGGCGTCGCCGAACACAGGTTTCAAGACGGGGGCCCCCATGAGTCTCACCACTGCTGAAGCCAGAACCGCACTGCCGGCCGCTCCGCGGCTGACGACCACGGTCGCGAAGGAGTACGTGCACCGCGACTCCGTGGCCGAGGTCTTCCTCACCGGATGCGACACCCAGGACGGGGTGAACTTCTCGCTCACGGGCCAATGGCCCCGGGCCCACACCATGTTCCGGAGCCTCGACGGGTCGAGTCACGACCCGCTGCAGGTGGCCGAAACGTTCCGTCAGGCCGGCATCTACGTCTCGCACGTGGAGCTGGGTGTGCCGCTGGGCCACAACTTCGTGATGTCGAGCATCACGTACACCACGGACACCGCCCGGCTGCGCATCGCCTCCGGGCCCACCGACTTCGACCTCGACACCCGATGCACGGAGATCGTCCGGCGCAGGGGCGTGGCCAGCCGCATGGCGTTCGAGTTCGCGCTCCGCCGCGGCGGCCTGCCCATGGCCGGTGGCACGGGGCAGATCTCCGTGATCCCGCCGGCCGTCTACAACCGGCTGCGCCAGAGCCGCGCCGCCCAGCCGCCCGCCGCCGCGGAGACGTACCCGGAACGCACCCTGCTGCCGCCGTCGATGGTCGGGCGGACGTTCACCACGGACGTGGTGCTCTCCGACGTCCCCGGCTCCGGCCCCTGCGGGAACCCGCGCTGGCTGCTCACCCCGGACCTCAACCACCCGATCCTCTTCGACCACAAGGGCGACCACGTGCCCGGCATGGTCCTGCTCGAAGCGGCCCGCCAGGCGGCCTGCGCCGTGATGGCGCCCCGTTCGTTCATCCCGGCCGCCGCCTCGAACGACTTCCACCAGTACGCCGAACTCGACCGGCCCTGCTGGATCGAGGTGACCCAGGTGTCGCACGAGCCCGGCAACATGGTGACGCTGGAAGTCGTCGGCCGCCAGGACGGCAAGGACGTCTTCACCACGGTGGTCACCGGCCCGGTCGACTGAGCCGGCGGACCTGTCCGCCGCGGGTGCTTCTCTTCCCAGAAAACAAACCGGCTGGCCTGCTTTTAACGGTGAACGACAGCCACCGGTACGGGAAACACCCGGAAGCACCTTGGGTAGCTGCCCCGGTCCCACGCCGAACCAGCAGGTCACCCACACCGGACACCGCGCCTCAGCGACCGAAGCGACCGAAGGACCCGTTCCCGCCTGTACGTGGGAGGCGCCGCCCCGCGGGAGGGCGGCGCCTCCCACGTACAGGCGGGAACGGCGCCCGTGGACGTACGCCGCGACGTCCCGTCAGAGGTCGAACGCGACGTGCTCCAGGTCGGTGTACTCCACCAGCAGCCCCTGCGCCCGGCGCCCGCCGTCCTTGAAGTAGGTCTCCTGGAGCCCTTCGGCCGCGATCTCCTGGAGCTGCCGGTCGCTGCCGCCCTGCTGCCGCGTCTCGAAGAGCCGGGCCGCGTACGCCGGCGGGAGCGCCACGGTGAGGTGGCGCAGCCGGGCGTCGTCGGTGGAGCCGGGGGCCGCCGTGTAGCCGAACCGGGCGCGGGTGTCGATGACGATGCCCCCGGTGGTCGCCGCGTCCCGGCGGGCCTTCGCCTGGATCTGCGGCTGCCAGCGCCGTTTGACCTCACGGTCCATGCGGGCGGCGAGGTCCTGGCGGGGCTTCTTCAGCTGGTCGCGGACATACCGCTCAACGGTGCGCTGGGTGACGCCCAGCAGTTCGGCGACGGCCCTGGTGCCCTTGAGCTGCTTGACCAGGTATCGCATCTGCGGACCGGCGGACTTGGGTGCGGGCCGGGTGAACGCCCGCTGGACCGCCTCGTCGAGACCTTCCCCGACCGTGTTCATCGGCTGGTTCTCCTACTCTCCGTCGTCCTTGGCGGTGACCGTGCCGTCCTTGATGTACCGGGCCAGGTTGAGCTCCGGACCGTACTCCTCCCGGACCGCCTCCGCCCACAGCGTGGTCTGCGATCCCTCGTGCTTCACCATTCCCGGGCTGACCCCGAGACGGAAGCCCCCGGGCAGCGGCTTGCCGTCCCGGTACGGCAGGAAGTCCAGCGGTGAGGGCCCGTCGGAGGCGTACACCGCGCAGTCCGAGAGCACCGCGACCGGGTACTGGCCGGTGGCGTCAGCGAGCCGCAACATCTTGCGGTGCATGTTGATCCGGGCGTGGGAGATGACGGCGGCCCGGATGTCGGGGCGCCAGGTCGGCCGGCTCAGCGCGGGCCACGGCTTGCCGGGGCGCCAGCCGCCGCCGCGCGGGCGCTCGCGCAGTTTGCCGATACCGCCCTTGACCGTCGCCTTGATCGCGGACAGCACGACCGCCAGCTGCGGATCGCGGGCCCGGTAGCCCTCCATCGCCGCCAGGAACGCGTCCGGTGCCATGCCCTCGACCACGCCCAGGTCCGCCATGGTCGCCACGTACGCGTCGCGCAGCCGCTTGTACCAGCCGTTCAGGTAGCGGCCGTTGACCGGCCGCACCCAGGCCTCGACGGGCGCCACCTCGTAGCCGAGCTCGACCGCGTACGCCACGGTCGGCGTCGCGTACCAGGCAGGCCCCTCCGGGCGGTCGCCCTTCGGCGTGAACGGGCTGGGCAGCAGGTCCCCTTCGAGCCGCCGCCACTGCTTGCCGATCACGACGTGCGACAGATCCACGTGGGAGAGGTCCACCAGCCAGGAGCCGGGCAGCGACGGGTCGAACGCGGGGCCGTCGACGTGCACGGGCGCCTCCAGGCCGACGACCGCCCCGTTGGCGGCCGCGCCGAAGGCGAGGTTGACGTCGATGCCGACCAGGTCGCGCCGCAGGCACTCGTCGTCCGTCAGGGGCCGCGCCCAGTCGTACGCCTCCTCGAACAGCATCTCGGCCGGGCCGCGCTGGTGGAAGCGGGGCAGGCCGGCGAGGAGCGGATGGCCGTCGGGGGCCTCGCAGGGGGCGCACTCGACGGGTTCGGTGCCGAGCGAACCGGGATTGCGTTCGCTGTGCCGCTTGCCGTCCGCGTCGGGCGCGCTCGGCCGGGTCGGCGGGTGCAGCGACGTCATGAGTTCCAGCCCGGTGACGGCGGTGGAACCGCGGGGGGTCATCACGCGCGAGGCGTACGTCCCCAGCAGCCGCACGAGTTCGGCCGGCGGCAGCTGCTCGGCCCCGCTCCAGTGCCGGACGTCGAGCGCGTTCCAGGAGGGCACGCAGAGCTGGACGCAGCTGCGGCGAGAGCCCCGCGCGGGCCGGTAGATCCGGGCCCACGGCCCGAACCCGCGCCGAGTCAGCTTCCAGTCCGCCCGCTCCAGCTGCTTGAGCACCTTGTGCCCCTCGGGCAGCCTCCCCGCCAGGCTCTCCTCCTGGGACAGCCGTGCGGGCAGCCCGAAGCGCTCGCACGCCGCTTCGGTGAGCACGAGCAGCGGGTCGGCGTCCTTCCCGTACGGATGCAACCGGGACGCGCCGAGCCCCGCCTCGCACAGGGCCCACTCGACCAGGCCGGGCAGCGACTTGACGGGCACGTCGAGCAGCAGCCCGCCCGCGCAGTACGCCGACACCTCCCCGCCGTCCACATCGACGACGGCGAGCGGGCCGTGCTCGTAGTCCGGGGTGTGCGAGGCGCGGGGCGCGGCGACGGCCCCGGTCGCACGGCGCCCGGCAGCCACCGCAACGGCCTTGCGTCGGGCGGGGCTCCCTGCCGTACGCGGCTCAGCAGCCGGCGCATCGACGGACGCGGCTGCTTCGCGGCGGGCGGGGCTTCGAGGCGTACGCGGCTCAGCAGTCGGCCCCTCGACGGACACAGCGCCCTCACGGAGCACGGAACGCGCCTCCGGCGCCCCGGCAGGAGCATCGCTCCCCTCCGCGGGGGACGCGGCGGCCGGCCTCCGGGCCGCAGCAACGTCCGCGGAGGCACCGGTCTCGCGGGCCACGGCGGGCGCGCCGACAGCGACCGCCTCCGCCGCGGACCCCCCCGGCGCCTTCGGCGCGACGGGCGCGACGGGCGCCTCCGGTGCGAAGCGCGCCGCCAGTCCCTCCAGGAGCCGTGCGTACGCAGCCCGCTTCGGCGGCCGGGGCTCGCTGCGGCCGGACTCCCAGTTGCCGACCGACTCGCGGCGACTGCCCAGCGCCTTCGCGACCTGGTCCTGGCTCAGCCCGGCGGCCTCCCGCAGCCGCTTGCGTTCGGCCGGCGGCGGCAGCGGGTCCTGCGCGATCTGCTCCAGCAGCGCGTCCACCGCGCTGAAGAGCAGCTGCTCCTCGTGGGACAAAACGATCACCTCTGGCGCCACCTTACCCAACCGCTCATCGAACACCTCGCGGATGTCGCACGGATTGCGCATGTCCGAAGGTGATCGCTGGAGACGCGGTTCAGACGGACTGGAGACGACCGGAAGGCTTTCACACGTTCAGCGACCGGAGCGAAGCGACCGGCCGCTCACTCAGTAGCTGGTGTCCGGCGGAAAGAACCGCAGGTCACCCGCCCCGTAGGGGCGAGGAGCGACCGAAGCGACCCAAGGTTCAGGTATATGGAGCCATTGGCATGCGTGCGCGTGTGCGTCATATATATGGAACTTCGGTCGCTTCAGTCGCTGTTCTCTCCGACACACCGCCGCGACCTGCGGTTTCTTCGGCGAACCGGACGGCTGAGCAGCGACCCGGAACCGCTCGGCGCCCGGTCGCTGAGTAGCTGGGGCGCCGCTTCGGTGGGCACAACTGTTCTGCCGCATGTACCTCTTCTCCCCCGGGGGTTTCGCTAATCTGATTGTGCGAGTTGAGTCGCTTCAGTCGCTGATGGGGGAAGTGAATGGCAGCTGAACTGCGGGTCTCGCGCAGCGACCCACGGCAGTTCAAGAGTGCTGCTGCGGTCGCTTCGCAGCCTCTGACGACAGCCTGGTGGCGCGCGCGCCAGGGGTGGCCGGTTCACCCCCTTGCGCCGAGTGCGGGACGGGCCCGGCCGTGCTCCCCCAGGGGGCGCGCGTGAGCACGGACCATGAGAGAGTGCTGCCCTCGGCCTCCTTCGACGCCCAGGCCGTGGCCGCACAGATCCTCGCGCAGCCCGTGGTGCCGCGCCGGCAGAACGAGCCGTACCTCCCGGCGGGCGGCCCGGAACAGGACAAGGCGACGGCCGACGGGCTGCTGCCCGACACCCTCACGGACCGGGGCAACGCCAAGTTATTCGTCAGGCTCTACCGCAACGACTACCGGCACGTGCCCGGCATCGGCTGGTTCCGCTGGGACGGCACCCGCTGGCAGTTCGACGAGGACGACACGGTGATGTGGTCGGCGGGCGACCTGGCGGAGTCCCTCGCCACCACCGACCCGCGAGGGCTGTTCACCCAGACCGCGCTCCAGCAGCACCGGCGCCGCACGCTCAGCACGAGCGGGATGAACGCGATGCTGACCCAGGCCAAGTCCGCGCCGGGCATGGTGCTCAACGCGGCGCTGCTGGACGCCGATCCGTACGCCCTGTGCACACCGGCGGGCGTCGTGGACCTGCGCACCGGGCAGATTCGCCCCGCCGAGCCGACCAAGGACTTCCACTCCCGCTCGACCTCCGCCGCGCCCCGGGCGATGCCCACACCGCGCTGGGACCGCTTCCTGGCCGACACCTTCGGCGAGGGCCCGGACGGCGAGGAGATGACCGGCTTCCTGCAGCTGCTGCTCGGCTACTCCATCACCGGTGACGTCGGCGGCCAGGTGATGCCGTTCCTGTTCGGCTCCGGCAAGAACGGCAAGTCCGTGCTGCTGGACGTCCTGATGAAGCTCCTGCGGGACTACGCGGACGCGGCGCCGCCCGGCTTCCTGATGTCACGCCCGTACGAGGGCCACCCCACCGACCTCGCCGAGCTGCACGGCCGGCGGGTCATCGTGTGCAGCGAGGTCAAGCCGGGCGACCGGTTCGACGAGGCCAGGGTCAAGCTGCTGACCGGCGGGGACCGGATCAAGGCCCGCCGGATGCGGCAGGACTTCTTCAGCTTCGAGCCGACGCACAAGATGTGGCTGCTGGGCAACCACCGCCCCGAAGTGGGCACGGGCGGCTTCGCGTTCTGGCGGCGCATGCGCCTGATCCCGTTCGAGCGGGTCGTCTCCGACGACCGCAAGATCGACAACCTGGCGGACATCCTGGTCACCCAGGAGGGCCCCGGCATCCTCAACTGGCTGATCGAGGGCGCCCGCCGCTACCTGGGCGGTGACAGGGACCTCTCCGGCCCGGAGCGGGTGCGCATCGCAACGACCGTGTACGCGGAGACCGAGGACCACACGGGGCGCTTCGTCGGCGAGACCTGCCGGCTCGACGCCGGGCTCCGGGCCGAACAGGCCCAGCTCTACGCGGCGTACAGACGCTGGTGCCAGAATGAGGGCGTTCCGGCGATTTCGTCGAGAGCCTTCGCGGCACACATCCGGGAAGTGGTGGGGCTGGCATCACCGAAGGAAATGATCTTTTCCAACCAGCGCAAGTACTACCCGGGCATCGGCCTGCTCGCGGACGAGGAGACAGTATGAGCGCCCTCATCGCAGAGGACGAGATCGTCCACGAGGTGGACCTCGTGTGGCTCGAGGACATCAGCGCGCTCGACTACGTCCGCCAGAGCCTGGACCGCCTGCCGACCCGCCGGGGCAGGCCCGCCTACCATCGCGACGGCAGAATGGTCGGGTACGCGCTGCTCGGCCCGAAGGCCAAGCCGTCCCGCTCCTCGGGCACCTTCCGCCGCCGGGTGTTCTGGCTGCTCCCCCACGACCGGGACACCGAGCCGGACGGGCTGTACGCGCGGGGCGCCCCGGCCGAGGCCGTGGACGTACGAACGCTCGCCCCGGGCAGCAAGGGGCACAAGACCGAGCGTTCGGAGGGCGGTCCCATGTCCTCGTCGGCGGCTCGCGAGCTCCAGCCGTAGCCCTGCCCCGCCCAGGGCGACCCGGGATGGATAAGAAACAGCACGTCCGGTATATTTCTGTTCGTCGGTCCGACCGCGAACAGAAAGGCGCCGCCGTGCAGGGGGAACGTCCCATCGGGGCCCAGGTGCTCGTGGCCGGCGGAGGCCCCGTCGGCATGCTCGTCGCAGCCGAACTCGCCGCCTACGGTGTCGACACCGTACTCCTCGAACCGAGGACCGAGGTCTCCGAGCAGCCCAAGGCGACCACGCTGCACGCCCGCGCGGTGCAGTCCCTGGCCCGCCGGGGACATCTGCCGGGTGCGCCCGACTCCTCGTACGGGCCGGAATCCACCTCCGCCGCCTTCCACTTCGCGGGCCTCCCGGGCCTGACCATCACCGCTCCCCCGCACGAACCCGAGCCGGTCCTCAAGTGCGCCCAGGCCGCGCTGGAACGGCACCTGGAGACCCGGGCGCGCGAGGCCGGGGCGCACGTCCTGCGGGGCCACCGCGTCACCGACGTCGTCCAGGACGGGACCGGTGTACGGGTCACCGCCGAAACCCCCGGGGGCCCGGCCGTCTTCCGCGCCGCGTACGTGGTCGGGGCCGACGGCGCCCGCAGCACGGTCCGCGCCCGAGCGGGCATCGAGTCGGACACGGTCCCGGCGACGGTGTCCGCGCTGATGGGGACGGTCACCCTGGCCGATCCGGGTGCGCTGCCCAAGGGCTGGCACCGCACCCCGCGCGGCTGGATCGTCGCCAAGCACGACGCCGGGGGGCGTACCCATCTCCGTACGCTCGACTGCTCCGGACCCCACGAGGACCGGCGGCGGCCCGTCACCCTGGAGGAGCTGCGCCGCGAGGTGTCCCGCATCGCGGGCCGCGACGTCGCGATGCACTCGCCGCACTGGCCCAGCCGTTTCAGCGACTTCGCCCGCCTGGCCCGGACGTTCGCCCTGGGACGGGTCTTCCTCGTCGGCGACGCCGCGCACGTGCACTTCCCGATCGGTGGCCAGGGCCTGAGCACCGGCGTGCTCGACGCGCTGAACCTGAGCTGGAAGCTGGCCCACGCGGTGCGCGGCACGGCCGGCGACGGCCTGTTGGCGAGCTACGACGCGGAACGGCGCCCGCTCGCCCGCCGTGTCATCGACGGCACCCTCGCCCAGCTCGCCCTGATGCGCACGGGGCACGAAGCGGACGCCCTGCGCACGGTGTTCACCGGCCTCCTCGCGGCTGAGAGCGGAAGCGGCCACCTCAGCGGCCTGATCAGTGCCCAGGACACCGTCCTGCCCGACCACACCGGCGCGGGCGGTCCGGCGGCCGGGACGTACCTCGCCAACACCGTGCTCAGTACCCCGGAGGGCGACACCGACGTCATCCGCCTCCTGCGCGACGGACGGCCGCTCCTGCTGCTCCTCGGCGAGAAGTCCGGCCGCCACCGCGAGGCGGCCCAGGGCTGGGCGGGCATCCTGCGCACCGTTGAGGTACGGCCCACGCCCGCCGTGCCGTACGAGGCGGCGCTGCTGCGGCCCGACGGCCATCTCGCCTGGGTACCGGGCGACAGCGGGCTGGAGCAGGTGCTGACGGCGTACTTCGGGCCGGGCGCCCCTGCCTCGTGAAACGACGGGATCCGGGGCGCCCGGCCGCTCTCAGCTCGCGGTCTCCAGAACGTCCCGCAGATCGGCCGCCTTCAGCGCCTCCGCGTACACCCTGGCCCCCCGGGTGTCGGACAGGTCGAGCGACGCCAGCACCGACGGCACCACCGCGCTGGGCAGCAGATGACGCATCAGTGCGGACACCCGCACAACCAGGTCGCGGTACTCGCACACGGCCTGCGACATGGACTGGATACCGGCGAAGGAGCCCACAATGACGTCGGCCGTCTCCGGCGGCGTGATGTGCGGCAGCAACTCGCCCTGGGCCTGCGCCTGCTGGAGCAGGTCGAGCCCGACCTCGCCCCACCGCAGGAACGGGCCGCTGCGGTCGAGGTTCTGCGTCAGCTGGTCCATCGTCAGCCGGACACCGGCCCGCACCATCGGGTCGGTCTGGAGGCGGTGGGCGTGCAGCATGACGACGTCGACGATCTCCTGCACCTTGGACGCTCGCATCGGCACGATGATGCGCTGGTCCTGCTCGGAGAGAACGCCCTGGGCGAGGTCCTCCTTGGAGTGGAAGTGGAAGTACAGCGCGCCCTTGGTCACCCCCGCCTCGGTGAGGATCTGGGAGATCGTGGCTGCTTGGTACCCCTGCTCCTCGAAGATCTTGGCCGCTGCCGAAAGAATCGTCTGCCGGGTACGGATAGCCCGTAGCTGCTCAGCCACTCTGCCTCCTCCCTCCTCAGGGTGGTCGAACGTGGGGAGAGTAAATAAACCGTCCAGTTCGTATCTTACAGGCCGGCTCCTTCCCTCCGCCCTGGTCGGGGAAATGTCCGGCAGGAAAGGGAAACCATGATCCTCGTCACGGGCGCAACCGGGACGATCGGCCGTGAAGTGGTCCGCCGCCTCCCCGCCGACCTGCCCGTGCGCATCATGGCCAGGCACCCCGAACGGGTCACCGGCGCCACGCGGAACGCCCGGATCATCCACGGCGACTTCACCGACCCCGCCTCACTGACGGACGCTCTGCACAACGTCCACACCGCCTTCCTGGTCACCACCCCCGACGGGGACGACGACACCCGCTTCCTCGAACCGGCCCGCGCGGCCGGGGTCCGGCACATCGTCAAACTCTCCGCAGCCGCCGTCACCGACCCCCGGGCCGATGATCTGATCACCCGTCGCCAGCGCCACAACGAGGACCTGCTGCGCGCCTCCGGGATGCGCTGGACCCTGCTGCGCCCCCGCGCCTTCATGTCCAACACCCTGTCCTGGGCCCGCTCCGTCCGCTCCGAGCGGGTGGTGCGCGCCCTGTACGGGACCTCGGTGAACGCCTGTGTCGCCCCGGGGGACGTGGCCGAGGCGGCTGTACGGGCCCTCACCGGGCCGGAGGAGGCCCACGTGGGCCGGGCCTATACCCTGACCGGCCCTCAGGCCCTCTCGGCGGCCCAGCAGACGGCTCAGCTCGCCCAGCTCCTGGGCCAGGAGCTCCGGTTCGAGGAGCTGAGCCCTCAGCAGGCCCGTACGGCCCTCGCAGCGCGCTACCCGACCGAGATCACCGAAGCGCTCCTGGAGAGCGCCAGACGGCAGCACAGCGGCTCCAAGGCAGACGTGGACGCCACTCTCCCCGGCCTGCTCGGGCGCCCGGCCCGGACGTACCGCGACTGGGCGTCGGACCACCTGGACGCGTTCCGGCCCGCCGGGGCCGCGAGGGACTGAAGTCCGCGTTCAGTCCCTCGCCGTTCGGTCCCTCTTCGGTCCCTCCGGAAAAAACCGCAGTTCAGAGACCTGCTCTGCCTAAAAACCAGGGACCGAAGGGACTGAAGGGACTCAAGGTTGGTAGTTATCAGCGATTATGCAGGCGTGTGTATGCGCGCACGCGTAGAACAAACCTATATATCCCTTTGTACCTACTACTCTGGTCCTGAAGCGCTGATAACTACCGACCTTGAGTCCCTTCAGTCCCTCTCTTTTTTGCCCGCAACCCGCTGACCTGCAGGTTTTACCGAGGGACCGAAGAGGGACCGAAACTCCCAGTCCCTCCGCTCCGCGTTCAGTCCCTCCCCTTCGATCCCTCTCCGCCGAGACCGGCTCACGCCCCGACACGCCCGGCCCCGATGCACAACTCCTCCCCCGGGCAAGGGACTGAAGGGACTCGCGGAACGAAGAGTCCCGGCCGACGGGAGACGCCTGTTGTAGGCTCTGAGCCGAATCCGAAAACTCAGTCCCTTCAGTCCCTCAATCCCGTGGCGTAACCCCTCTGAACTGGGTTTTCTCCCGAGGGACCGAGTCGTTCAGGACTGAACAACTGTTGGCCCTCGGCAAGGACGATCAGCGTGCCGCGTCAAAGAGAGACCGGTGGCCCGCCCGCGGCGGGCGCCACGAGTCCCTTCGACATGGCCCGTTGGTGCGCCGCGAACGGCTGGCCCGTCCACCCCCTGGCCGCCGGACGCAAGACCCCCGCAGGGAACTGCCCGACCTGCCGCGAGGATCCGCACCGCCCGGCGGACTGCCCCTGCCTGCCCGCCGGCAAGTGGTGCCACGGCTTCCACGCCGCGACCACCGACCCGGAGCTTCTGGCCGCCTGGTGGGGTGTCAACCCGGCCCTCGGCGTCGGCGTCTCGTGCGGCCCGGCCGGCCTCGTCGTACTGGACATCGACGCACACAGTGCCGAAGTCCCGCACCGCGACCGGCTCCTGCCCGGCATCCCGATCCATGAGAGCGTCAACCTGACCGGCCTGGCCTCAGGGTTCGACACCCTTGCCCTCCTTGCCGCACTGCGAGGCGCTCCCAGCCCCGCCGAGGACGAGTCGACCCTGCGCGTCCGCACCCCGTCCGGCGGCCTCCACGTCTGGTACCGCACCGCACCCGGCGGACCGCGCTACCGTTCCTCGGTGGGCTCCAGCCCCAAGGTCGCCCTCGCCTGGCAGGTCGACATCCGCGCTACCGGCGGCTATATCGTCACCCCGGCCACCCGCACGCCCGCGGGCACCTACACCGCCATCGGCGCGGCCCGCCTGCCCGCACTCCTGCCCGACTGGCTCGCCGCCGAACTCCACCGCACCGGCCACACACCACAGCCCGCTCCGGTCGGGGTCCCCGCACCCCGTCCCGTACGGGCGCCCCGTGCGGCTTCACGCGCGCTGCGGCTGCTCGAACCCCTGCTCGCCGAGGTCCGGGGCTGCGCGGTGGCCGCCGAGGGAACGGCCTTCACCGAAAAGCTCAACCGGGCCGCCTACACCGCGGGCGGCCTCGTCGCGGCAGGACACCTCTCCGAGCCCCGCGCACATGACCTGCTCACCGAAGCCGCCGACGCCGCGCGCCCGCACCGCCACCGGCACAGCCTTACCGTCATCGCCTCAGCCCTGTCCGCCGGCGCAGCCCGCCCGCTTCATCCCGAAGGACGCCCATGAGCAGCGCCGACAGCAGCCCGCGCTTCGACGCCACTGCCGCAGCGCAGCAGATGCTCGCTCTCGAAACCGAGGGCGGCCTCCCCGGCCTGCCCGCCCAGCAGAACGCCTCCGCGGTCCACGAACCCCCGCCCGAGGGCCGGTTGCCCGCGCTCCTGACCGACCGCGGCAACGCCAAGCTGTTCGCCGTCATGTTCGGTGACCAGTTCCGCCACGTCGAGGGCCTGGGCTGGTACCACTGGGACCAGTACCGCTGGAAGCGCACGGGCGGCGAGAAGGCCGCGGTCTGGGCGGCGGGCGATCTGGCCGAGCAGATGCCCCCCACCGACCCCACCGGCCAGTTCACGGACCGGGAAGTGCGCTCCCACCGGCGCCGTTCCATGTCGACCCCGGGCATCAAGGCCATGCTCACGCAGGCGAAGGCCTCCCCCGCCCTCGCCCTGGACCCGGACGTCCTGGACGGCGACCCGTACGCTCTGTGCACCCCGGCCGGCGTCGTCGACCTGCACACCGGGCATCTGCGCAAGCCCGACCCCGAGGGCGACATGCACTCCCGGGCGACGAGCGTCGCCCCCGAGGTGACACCGACTCCGCGCTGGCACCGCTTCCTGCACGACACGTTCGGCGACGACGCCAAGGGCGAGGAGACCATCCACTTCCTGCACCTGCTCCTCGGTTACTCCGTCACCGGTGACGTCGGCGCCCAGGTGCTTCCCTTCCTCTACGGGACCGGCGCCAACGGCAAGTCCGTTCTCCTGGACGTCATGACGCAGATCCTCGGTGACTACGCGCAGGCGGCCCCGCCGGGCTTCCTCATGGAGAAGGGCAAGTTCTCCGAGCACTCCACCGAGCTGACCGAACTGCACGGCAGGCGCATCGTCGTCTGCTCGGAGCTCAAGCCGAACGACAAGTTCGACGAGTCCCGGGTGAAGCTGCTGACCGGCGGCGACCGCATCATGGCCCGCCGGATGCGGCAGGACTTCTTCAGCTTCAACCCGACCCACAAGCTCTGGCTGCTGGGCAATCACCGTCCCGAAGTCGGCACCGGCGGGCACGCGTTCTGGCGCCGCATCCGCCTGATCCCGTTCGAGCGCGTCGTCCCTGCAGCCCGCAAGATCGACAACCTCGCCAAGGAGCTCGTCCAGAGCGAGGGCCCCGGCATCCTGCAATGGCTCATCGAGGGCGCCAAGCTCTACCTGGCCACCCGCGACCCGCTCGACGGCCCCGCCACGGTCCGCTCGGCCACCGCCGCCTACGCCACGACCGAGGACCACATCGGCCGCTTCCTCGCCGAGTGCTGCACCACCCACACCCCTGACCTCCGCGTGGAACAGGGTCTGCTCTACGCCGCTTACAGCGGCTGGTGCGGCGCGGGCGAAGGCATCAGGCCCGCGACGGCGCGCGCGTTCGCGACCCGGGTCCGCCAGGAGCTCTCCCTCGCCTCGCCCGCCGACATGATGAAGTCCAGCGGCAAGAAGTACTACCCCGGCCTCGGACTCCTCACCGACGACGACTCCAGGACCGGCCATGCCTGACCCACGTACCCGGCACGCACCCGCCGGTCCGGCCTACCATGAACACGGTGCCCCCACCAGGGAACGTGCTCACACCCACCCCGGCCTCCTCCCGGCCGGCCGACACACAAAGGGGCTGCAGCCATGAGCTCGCTGCTGAACGAGAGCGACCTCCACCACGAGAACGCTGTGGTCTGGCTGGAGAACCCCGAAAACCTCGACTACGTACGCCAGGCGCTCGACAAGACCACCCGCCGCCGCGGAAAGCCCCGCTACGAACGCGACGGCCGCATGGTCGGCTACACCGAGCTGGAGGCCCACACCGAGGCCGACCCCGACAGCGGACTCCACCTGCGCAGGGTCTTCTTCCTCCTCCCCCACGACCGTGATGCCGACCCGGACGGCCCGTACCACGAGGGCGCACCCGGCGAAGCGGTCGACCCGAGCACCATCGAGCCGAAGCGGGTCGGCGACAAGACGCCCCGCTCGCAACGCGGCCTGGCCGCGACGGCGGAGGCCGGCAACTGACGGGGTGGGGGGATTATTACGCCGTAATAATCCCCCCACCCCGCCGACTTATTACGCCGTAATAACCGTCCCGGTCCCCCGCTCCCCGGTCCCTCCAGCCCGGCTCCACGACCTTCCCGGAGCTGGGCTCTTGAGCGACCCTCAAACAAAAAACAGGCAGAACTAACGCGTCGGTGCCGATATGGATCATCGAAGTTAGTAAGGTGACTGCCATGACTTCGCCCTCCCCCGGCGACCGCGAGAAGGTCGTCTCCAAGCTGCCCTCGGTGCTGCAGCAGAACCTGAAGATCCGGGCCGCCCAGCACAACATCGACATCCAGCGTGCCGTCGAAGCCGGCATCGAGGCCTGGCGGAGACTCGGCTCGAACCTCTCCCCCATCGACACCGCCGGTGCCAAGTCCTTCGCCACCTTCCTGCCTGACGGGCAGTGGGACGGCTTCCGCGCCGACTGCGCCTCCCGCGGCGTCTCCCTCATCCAGGGCCTCGCCCAGTCCGTCCAGATGTGGCTGGAGACGAACCCGGCGCCCACCGTCGTACGGCCGGAACACCCCAAGCGGATCATCACCTGCAACCAGAAGGGCGGCGTCGGCAAGACCGCCATCGCCGCCGGCACCGGCGAAGCGCTCGCGGAGGACCCCGACGCGCTCCACCCCGTCCGCATCTCCAAGCACTTCGCGGCCGCCCTCGCCGAGGACCAGGACCCCTCCCCCCTCGACTACGAGGACCTCCCCGGCCTCGGACTGCGCGTCCTCCTCGTCGACTTCGACCCCCAGTGCCACCTCACCAAGCAGCTCGGCCACCAGCCGCTGCCCATCGAGGGCGACAGCCTCACCAAGCACATGGCGGGCGAGGCCAAGGGCGGGCTCGCCGACCTCGTCGTCCCCATCGAGGACCCCCGCTTCGGCGACCGGCTCCACCTCCTGCCCGCCTGCACCGACGCCTTCCTCCTCGACGTCAAGCTCTCCGGCGTCCGGGCCCGCGAAGCAGCCCTGGAACGCGCCCTGTCCGCGATCGAGGCCGACTACGACGCCGTCATCATCGACTGCCCGCCCAGCCTCGGCCTCAGCATGGACGCCGCCGCCTACTACGGCCGCCGCCGCCAGGGCGAGGCGCCGGGCAACTCCGGCGTACTCGTCGTCGTCCAGGCCGAGGACAGCTCCGCCGACGCCTACGGGCTCCTCACCTCCCAGATCGAGGACCTCCGCGACGACATGCACCTCGAACTCGACTACCTCGGCATCGTCGTCAACCACTACGACGCCCGCCGCGGCTACATCGCCACCTCGTCCCTCGACTCCTGGATGGACATAAAGGACCCCCGGGTCGTCGGCGTCATCGGCGACCTCAAGGAACAGAAGGAGGCCGTACGCGTGAAGCAGCCCCTGCTCGCCTACTCCCCCCGCTGCGACCAGGCCGTCGGCCTGCGCGCCCTCGCCCGGGAGATCTCATGAGCAAGGCATCCCGGCTCGGGGCCGGTTCCTCCTTCGGCCAGACCCAGTCCATCAGTGCCCGCCGAGCCGCCATCAACCAGGTCGCCGCCGCCCCCACCGAGGGCGCCCCGCCCCCGGTCGAACTCCCCGTCGGCGCCATCAGCCTCAACCCGGACAACCCCAGGTCCGACCTCGGCGACCTCACCGATCTCGGCAACAGCCTCCGCGACCACGGGCAGAAGACCGCCATCAGCATCATGGGCCGGTTCGCCTACCTCGAAGGCAACCCCGGCCGCGAGGACGACCTCGAACCCGGCACCAAATACGTCGTCATCGACGGCAACTCCCGCCTCGCCGCTGCCCGCGAAGCCGGCCTCACCGAGATCAAGGTGATGCTCGACGACAAGCTGGGCAGCAACCCCGACGAGATACTGGAATCGGCTCTCGTCGCCAACATCCACCGCCAGGAGCTCAACCACCTCGACGAGGCCAGGGCCCTCGAACAGCTCCTGAAGATCCACGGCACTCAGGAAGCCCTCGCCGCACGCCTCCACCGCTCCCAGGGCTGGGTCTCCCAACGCCTCGCGCTGCTGACCCTGACCCCCTCACTCAAGGAGAAGCTCCAGTCGGGCGAGGAATCCGCGGCCACGCTGCGCCTGGTCGGCAAGAAGAAGGCCGAGGAGCAGGAGGCCCACCTCCAGCAGCTGAAGGCCACCAGGACCCAGAAGCCCCGCACCCCCAAGCAGAAGACGCAGTCCCCCGCGGACGGGACGGGGCTCCAGGGGGTGGCCGACCGTCTCTCGGTGCTGGACGGCGTTTTGGTACTGTCCAGTCCGCCCGGCGGGCCCACGGTGTTCCGCCTGGAAGTCCCGGTACCGGGTGCGGGCGGAAGGGCGTGAGCTTGCGGATCGTACTGGCCGAGGACAGCGTGCTTCTGCGCGAAGGTCTCGTCGGGCTCCTCGAACGGTTCGGCCACCAGGTGGTGGCGGGCGCCGGGACGGCCGAGGAGCTGGTCGCGGCGGTCGCCGCGCACGGCCCGGACATCGTGGTGACCGATGTCCGCATGCCGCCCGGCTTCTCCGACGAGGGGCTGCGCGCCGCGCTCGAACTCCGGCGCGAGCAGCCCGGGTTGCCGGTGCTGGTGCTCAGCCAGTACGTGCAGCGCGCCTACGCCGAGGATCTGCTGGACTCCTGCGACGGGCGGGGCGTCGGGTACCTCCTCAAGGAACGCGTCGGTCATGTAGAGGAGTTCGTCGACGCCCTGCGCCGCGTCGCCGCCGGGGACACCGTGGTCGACCCCGAGGTGGTCCGGCAGCTGATCCGGCACCGCCGGGACCCGCTGTCCCGGCTGACCGCGCGCGAGCTGGAGGTGCTGGCCCTGATGGCGGAGGGCAGGTCCAACGCCTCGGTCGCGGCGGCCCTGTCGGTCAGCGAGGGCACGGTGAACAAGCACTTCGGCTCCGTCCTCGGCAAGCTGGACCTGTCGCTCGACGACGCCACCAACCGCCGGGTGCTCGCGGTGCTGGCCTACCTCAGGGGCTGACCCCGCCCGGCCTGCGCGCCCAGCCGGCCTCGCTCCGGCCGCCGGGCCGGACGCGGCGGCCCGCGCGCGACCAGGGGGCCGGGCGGACCACGTCGGCCGGAAGGTCCTCGGCGCGGTGGAAGGCCAGGGCGTGCAGGACGGTGAGGACGGCGGCGAGTTCCTCGGGCGTGGGGTCTCCGGACAGGAGTCGGATGGTCATGCCGGCTGGTTCCCGTGCTTGCGGTGCGGCAGCGCCACCGTCTTGGTCCGGAGCATCGCGAGACCGGCGGCGAGGACGGCCCGGGTGCGCGCCGGGTCGATGACGTCGTCGACGAGCCCGCGCTCGGCCGCGTAGTAGGGGTGCATCAGCTCCGCCTTGTACTCCTTGACCAGCTGCTGCCGGGTGGCCTCCGGGTCGTCGGACGCGGCGATCTGCCGGCGGAAGACGACGTTGGCCGCGCCCTCCGCGCCCATGACCGCGATCTCGTTGGCGGGCCAGGCGTAGGAGAGGTCGGTGCCGATGGAGCGGGAGTCCATGACGATGTACGCGCCGCCGTACGCCTTGCGCAGGATGACCTGGATACGGGGCACGGTCGCGTTGCAGTACGCGTACAGCAGCTTCGCCCCGTGCCGGATGATCCCGCCGTGCTCCTGGTCCACGCCGGGCAGGAAGCCGGGCACGTCCACCAGCGTGACGAGCGGGATGTTGAAGGCGTCGCAGAGCTGCACGAAGCGCGCGGCCTTCTCCGAGGCGTGGATGTCGAGCACCCCGGCCAGCACCATGGGCTGGTTCGCGACGACACCGACCGTGCGCCCGTCGATCCGGCCGAGCGCGCAGATGACGTTGCCCGCCCAGTGCTCCTGCACCTCCAGCAGATCGCCGTCGTCGAGCAGTTCCTCCACCACGCGCCGCATGTCGTACGGGCGTTGCGGGTCGGCCGGGACCAGGTCGAGCAGGTCGTCCCCGGGGCGGTCGGCCGGGTCGTCGCAGGCGACGGCGGGCGGCTCCTCGGTGCTGTTGGCCGGGAGCAGCGTGATCAGGTGGCGGACCTCCTCCAGGCAGGTCTCCTCGTCGTCGTACGCGAAGTGCGCGACGCCGGAGGTGCCCGCGTGGACGTCGGCGCCGCCGAGCCCGTTCTGCGTGACCTTCTCGCCGGTGACGGCCTGGATGACGTCGGGTCCGGTGATGAACATCTGGGAGGTCTCGCGGACCATGAAAACGAAGTCGGTGAGCGCCGGTGAGTAGGCGGCGCCGCCCGCGCACGGGCCGAGCATCACGCTGATCTGCGGGATGACCCCGGAGGCACGGGTGTTGCGCTGGAAGATGCCGCCGTAGCCGGCGAGCGCGGTGACGCCCTCCTGGATGCGGGCGCCGGCCCCGTCGTTGAGCGAGACGAGCGGCGCGCCGGCCGCCAGGGCCAGGTCCATCACCTTGTGGATCTTCGCGGCGTGCGCCTCGCCCAGCGCGCCGCCGAAGATCCGGAAGTCGTGGGCGTAGACGAAGACCGTGCGGCCCTCGACGGTGCCCCAGCCGCCGACGACGCCGTCGGTGTGCGGGCGCCGGTCCTCCAGGCCGAAGCCGGTGGCCCGGTGCCGGCGCAGCGGCTCGACCTCCTCGAAGGTGCCCGGGTCGAGCAGCAGGCCGATGCGCTCGCGGGCGGTGAGCTTGCCCTTGGCGTGCTGGCGTTCGGTGGCGGCCGCGTCCCCGGCGGCCACCGTGGCGTGCAGGCCGTTGAGTTCGGCGGTACGGGTGCGGAGCGAGAGCACCGCGTCGGGCGCCGCGAACTCCTCCTCCAGCTCTGCCAACGTCTGGGTCTCCACGGTTCGACTCCCTTGTCTGCTCGGACTGGTCAGAGGCCGAGGCCGCGGTAGCGGCGCGGCCAGATGCCGTGCTTGCCGGGGGCGAGAATGCCCTCCGCGTCGAGTGCGTCCTTGATGCGTTCGCCGAGCCTGCGCACGGCGTGGTCGTTGAAGCCGTAGGTCGCGGCGACCTGGTCCATGAGCGCCGGGTGGGCGCGCTGGACGCCGTATCCGGCCGCCGCGGCGGCCCTGATCAGCGCCTCGCACAGCTCCAGGGCGCGGGCGCGGTCGTCCGGGTCGAGCGTGTCGAAGACCGCCGTGAACCGGTGGTGCAGCCCGCGGGCGCCCACCGCGAAGGCCCCCAGGTAGTCCTTGCCGTACGCGTGGGCGTGGTCGCGGGCCAGCGCGTACTGGGCGAGCGCGTCCGCGCCGGTCGTGGGCGAGACGGGGGTGAGGTCGAGCCGTCCGCCGTGCGGCAGCCAGCCGTCCGCCTCGTCCGCCCGGGGCCGTACGGAGTCCGCGTCGCCGTCGGACGCCCCGGCGCAGCGGAACCGGGCACCGGGCACGGCGGCGAGCGCGTCCCGGATCACGGACCACTGGGCGTCCATCACGGCGGGCGCCCCGGCCAGCGCCCCGTACAGGTTCCAGCGGCCGAGCCCGAGGTCCGCCATCAGCGTGCGCACGACGCTGTCGGGCAGCGGGCCGGTGCCCGCGTCGTACGGGGCGCGGCGGCCGGCCGCCGCCGCGTCGAGGAGCACGCTGCGGACGGTCGGGGTGTCGGCGACGGTGCGGTCCATCAGCAGCGGGCGCAGGGCGTCGACCAGGGGCCCGATATCGTCCTCCCGGGGGAGGGCGACCGCGTAGGCACGTCGGGCGGCCGGTTCGGGGCGCAGCCGCACCCCGAGCTTGGTGACGATCCCGAGCGCCGACCGGGCGAACATCGGCCCGAGGGCCGGCCCGCAGCCGTACGGCGCCCAGGGCCCGGGTCCGGCGCCGGTCAGGGCCGCCATCCCGGTGCGCACCACGTCCCCGTCGGCGAGCACGATCTCCATGCCGTACGGGGCCGACGCGGCGCCCTCGTACCCCGCGCCGCCGGTGGACCGTTCCAGCACCTCGCCGAGGACGCTCCCCCAGCGCGGGCCCTCCGGGTCCGGCCGCTGGGCGAGGCCGAGTCCGGCGACGCGGGCGGCCAGGTCGTGGAAGGTGACCCCGGGCTCGACGACCGCGTAGCCGCCGGCCGGGTCCACCTCGACGATCCGGTTCATCCGGGCGAGGTCGACGGCGACGGCCCCCGGGAGCCGGGGCGCCGGGCCGCCGAAGCCCGGATCGCGCCCCGGCAGCACGGGCGAGAGCGGCACCCCGAAGGCCCCGGCGATCCGCACCACCGCCCGGACGTCCTCGACCGAGCCGGGCATCAGCGCGGCGGATGCGCTGAAGTACTGGGCGTCCAGGACCGGTTGGGGATCGGCGTAGCCGGGGAGACCGACCGCGCCCTCGGTCAGGACCCACCGGGGACCCAGGGCCACCCGGAAGGCGGCCAGGGCCCGGGTGAACTCCCGGCCGTCCACCCCGGGCGGGAGCCGGCGGACCTTCATGGCGTGCCTGCCCCGATCCGTACCGGGGACCGCTCCGACGGTGCGAACGCCTGGATGTCGATGCGTTCCCACACCCCGGAGACGGCGAACGGGTCACCGGTGGCGAACTCCTCCACCTCGTCCCGGGTCCCGGCCTCGACCACGATCAGGCTGCCGACCGCGGTGGTCCCGTCGGCGGCGACGAGCGGGCCGTACAGCACGGGCCGTACGCTCGCCGCGCGCAGCCGGGCCGAGTGGGCCGGGCGCTGGGCCGCGCGCAGTTCCGCGCTCCCGGGTGCGTCCAGGCAGTGGATCGCCCACAGCATGTCCTTCTCCTTCCTCGATGGTGACAAGTGGCCCGGTCAGGCGGCGCGTTCGCCACCGACCGCAGGGGCGGACTGCTCGCGGAGCCGGGTCAGTTCGCTGACGACGGCCTGGCGGGCGGCGAGCTTCTCCTGCTTCACGGAGAACTTCTCCGGGATGACCCGGTACTCGGCCTCCACGACGCTGGCGAGCTTCTCGCCGTGGTGGAAGCCGATCCGGCACCGGAAGACCGAGCCGACCGGACTGCGGGTGTGTTCCAGCAGCTCGTACTGGGCGGTCGCGGGCAGCGGGAAGACGAAGCTGTGGAAGTCGGACCTGACGGAGCTGATGACGAAGCGGGTCTTCTCCGGTCCGGTGACGAAGAACTGCTCGGTGACCACCGTCCACAGCTGGCGGGCGGCCTCCAGGAGGGTGATGGCCGGGATGTGCTGCCCGGTGAGGTGGTCCTCCAGGACCTCGACGCGCTCGTCGATGACGAGGTCGGCGACGAAGCGCTTCTCGCCGGTCTGGCCGACCGGGCCGATCAGGACGTTCTTGGCGTCGTGCTTGTGGGTGAGCCGCTGCTCGGCGGGTTCCGGGACCCCGCCCTTGCCCAGCGAGACGGCCGGTCCGTGCGCCTCGGCCAGGGCGCGTATCTCGGCGAGCTGGCCGGCGCTGAGGCCCTGGCCGATGCTGACCGACAGGCTCTCGGTCAGCTCCCCGGCGCGCAGCCGGGCGATCAGCTCGGAGACCGGGACGGTCCCCCGGTTGGCGAGGAAGTCCTCGAAACGGTCCCCGACGGCGATGAGTGCTTCGTGCGACATGTCGATCCCTCCAGAGTGTGGGGCTGGTACGGGCGGGGGCGGTGCTCAGACGGCGGTGGCCGCCAGCTGCTCGACGGTGCGGACGTACGCGTCGGACAGGGCGCCGACCGTGCGGACGTCGGAGATGACGTACTCCTCCTCGAAGGGGTCGACGCCGAGCTCCATCTCCAGCTGGATGACGAGGCGGGCCAGCAGCAGGGAGTTGAGCCCCAGCTCGTGCAGGAACTCCGTGCCGGCGAGGGTGGGGTGCGTGGGGCGCTCGGCCTCGGCGAGCAGGGCGTTGATCTCCTGGTGGACCAGGGCGGTGATGTCGGCTGCGATCAGCATGTGATTCCTCCGTCTACGACGATCGACTGTCCGGTGATGAATGAAGAGGCGGGCGAGATGAGATACAGAACGGCGTCGGCGATTTCATTCATGGTGCCGAGCCGGCCGAGCGGGGTGCGGCGCTGAATGCGTTCCCGGTTCCTCTCGGTGACTTCCTCGGTCATGTCACTGTCGAAGAATCCGGGGACCAGCGAATTCACCCGGATATTGAAGGCCCCGAGTTCCCGGGCCAGGCTGCGGCTGAAGCCGTCGAGTCCGGCCTTGGTGGCGGCGTAGACCGCCACGCCCCGGTAGCCGCGGATGGCGTTGATGGACGAGATGTTGAGGATCTGGCCGCCGCCCTGGCGCGTCATCGCGCGGGCGCAGGCCTGGGCGAGGGTGATCGGGGCGAGCAGATTGCTCGCGATCAGCGTCTCGGTCTGCTTGCGGGACGTGGTCAGGAAGAGTTCCTGGTGCAGCACGGCCGCGTTGTTGACGAGCAGGTCGACGCGGCCGAAGCGGCGCACCGTCGTCCGCACGACCCCGCGCAGCGCGTCCGGGTCCCCCAGGTCGGCGGCCTCCCACAGGAACCGGTCGCCCTGCTCGGCCTGGAGGTCCTTGACGAAGTCGTTGGCCGACCTGCTGAAGGTGGCGACCCGCCAGCCCTCACCGAGCAGCCGCTCGACGAGCAGCCGGCCGAGCCCGCGGCTGCCGCCGCTGACCAGGGCGACCCGGTCCCGCGCGGGGGCCTCGGGCGTCTCCGCGGCGCTCATGCCGCGCTCCGGATCTTCTTGTACCGCTCCGAGTGCTGCGGGGCGGCGGAGATCTCCACCAGCACCGGGACCTTGTACGCCTCCAGGCGCCGGCCGCAGTACTCGCGCACCCTGCGCGTCACCGCGCGCCGGTCCTCGTCCTCGACGAGCTGCACGGTCGCCTTGACGACCATGCCGGTGACCGGGCTCGGGCGGCCGCTGACGGTGGCCTCCGCGATGTTCTCGACCTCCAGCAGGACGCTCTCGACCTCGCTGGGGTAGACCTTCTCGCCGCCGACGTTGATGATCTCGGAGTCGCGGCCCAGGATGCGCACCCAGTCGCCGTCGACCTCGACGACGTCCTGCGTGTTGAAGAACCCCTCTTCGTCGAAGGGTGCCGGGGCGTTGAGGTAGCCGAGCATGGCCATCTCGGAGCGGATCCACAGGATGTTGTCGATGATCCGGTGCTCGAAGCCGGCCGAGCCGAGCTTCACCCACAGGGTGTCGTCGCCGCGCGACCGGGTCGGCAGGATGCCCAGCTCGGACAGCCCGTACGTCTGCTTGAGCCGTACGCCGGGCAGCGCCTCGCCGAGCCGGCGCAGCGTCTGGAGCGGCATGGGCTCGGTGCCGTACGTGACGAGCTTCAGCGAGTCGGTGGCGTACCGCTCGTGGGCGCCGGAGATCAGCACCATGTTCAGGAAGGTCGGCGTGGTCGGCAGGATCTGCACCCGGTGCGCGGCGATCGCCTCGAAGACGGCCTCGGGGGTGCGCTCGGCGACCGTCACCACGGTGCCGCCCTGGCTGAGCGTGTGCAGCAGGGTGTTGACGCCGCCGATGTGGTCCAGGCTGAGGAAGGAGAGGATGCGCGAGGGACGGGTGGGCTCGCCGTAGCGGGCGAGGACCTTGTCGAAGTCGAGCACGGAGGCCTTGCTGCGGCCGGTCGTGCCCGAGCTGAACAGCACCAGGCCGGGGCGGCCCGCGTCCCGCAGCTCCTGGTAGAGCGCGTGGTCCGCGGTGCGGCCGGTGCGCTCGCAGCGGTGCACGCCGCCCTCGTCGACCCTGACGACGACCTCGACCTCGGCCACGTCCAGGAACTCGGCGCGCTTGGCGGCGGGCAGGGTGGTGAGCGGGACGACGACGACCCCGCGCTCGATCAGCGCCAGCAGACCGGCACAGGCCTGCGGGGAGTACGCGCCCTCCAGCGTGACGACCTCGCCGGCGCGGACCTCGTGCCGGTCGAGGAAGAGCCGCCACTCGCCGACGAGCCTCAGCAGGTCCTCGTAGCGATAGCTGCGGCCCTCGAAGGCGACGGCCTCGGAATCCCGGAAGGATTCCAGTCGGGTCAGGAACGGATGAGGCATCGTTTTCTCCAGGTGGATGATTTCTTTTCGGATTTCGATAACTCGAAGCTAGCCCGGGGCATTTCGTCGCTCAATATGGCTTTTATGAGCCCTCGTACGGGGTGGCCGTTCGGGGTACCCATTCGGTGCGCTCTTTCGGGCAGGGGTACGGGGTAGCCGAAAGGGCATGTAGCGGAAGAGGCATCGACGGGCGCATGCTCGAAGGCGTAACGCACGACTGCCGTGACCTGTCCTGGGATGGCAGCGGGCCGCCGAATACGGCCGGCCCCGGTGCGCCGGCTTTCCGGCGCGTTGCCCCCAGGAGCAGAAGTGATCCAGCAGATCCTGCCGTCCGCCGTCGCCTGCGCCGACACCACCGCCGACCTCCCCGAGGCACAACCGCACCCGGAGGAGGTGCCGTTGCTCGCGAAGTGCGTGGAGCACCGGCGCCGCGAGTTCACGACCACCCGGCACTGCGCCCGCACCGCCATGTCGGCGCTCGGGGTGGCCCCCGGCCCGGTCCTCCCGGGCGCCAAGGGCGAACCGCGCTGGCCCGCCGGGGTGACCGGCAGCATGACGCACTGCGACGGCTACCGGGCGGCGGCGCTCTCCCGCAGCGACCGGTTCCACAGCGTCGGGATCGACGCGGAGCGCCACGCGCCGCTGGAGGAGTCGATGGTGCGGCACATCTCGGTGCCGTCCGAGCGCGAGCACCTGGCCGAGCTGGCCCGGGTCAGGCCCGAAGTGCACTGGCCCACCGTGATGTTCAGCGCGAAGGAGACCGTCTACAAGACGTGGTACCCGCTGACCGGCCGCTGGCTCGGCTTCCGGGACGCCCGGCTCGCGTTCGACCCGGAGGCCGGCACCTTCCGGGCCCGGCTGATGGTGCCCGGACCCGTGGTGGACGGCGCCCGCCTGGGCTGGTTCACCGGCCACTGGGCGGTGCGCGAGGGGCTGGTGCTCACCGCGATCGCGCTGCGACGGGCGCGGTGAGCCGGGAGGCGGGTTCGGCTCCCCGGTCCGCGAGGCCCGTCAGCTCCGCCGCGGCCCAGGCACCCGCCGTACGCAGCTGGCCCGGGGCCGCCGAGAGGACCGGCCAGTCCAGCCGCTGGGCGTGCTCCATCAGGACCCGGTCGGTGCCGCCGACGACCACGGGGCGGCCGACCGCGAGGAGCATGTCCAGGTCGCTGGCGTGGTCCCCGTAACAGCTGGACTCCCCGGCGTTCAGGCCGAGTCCGGCAAGGGTCTCGCGGACCGCGTCGGCCTTCACCGAGCCGATCATCGGGCGCACCACCTCACCGGTGAGCAGCCCGTCGGGCCCCACCACCGGCTCCGAGCAGAGGATGAGGTCGGCCCCCAGGTCCTCGGCGAGCGGGTCCAGGCAGCCCCGGAACGAGCCGGAGACCAGCACCACCAGGTCGCCCGCCTCCCGGTGCCGGCTCGCGGCGGCCCAGGTGGCGACGGTGACGGCGGCGGGCCCGCGCCGGTACTCCTCGTACCACTCGCGCCCGGCCGTGCGCAGCTCCTCCATCGCGACCCCGGCGAACCGGCGGTAGTAGCGGCGGTTGATCTCCGAGCGGTGGACGCCGGAGCCGGCGGCCTCGCGGACCCCGGCCATCACGGCGGCGTGGCCGGAGCCGTCGTCGCCGTGGCGGGCCATCCAGAACCGCAGGAAGTCGAACATGCTCTTGGTGTTGATCAGCGTCTCGTCGACGTCGAAGAAGGCGGCGCGGGTGGCAC
Organism: Streptomyces sp. col6; assembly: GCF_008042035.1. Taxonomy (GTDB): domain Bacteria; phylum Actinomycetota; class Actinomycetes; order Streptomycetales; family Streptomycetaceae; genus Streptomyces. Next base: position 1,441,861 of record NZ_RDBL01000006.1, on the reverse strand, counting down.
CGTTCGCAAGGTTCGTCACGTCGTTCACCAGCCGTTTTCGTAGGGGGACGCCGGCGCGTGGGTGGCGGCCGGCGGGGCGAGGGGGCCGCGCGGGGCGGCGGCGGGGTGGCCGCACAGGCCCTCGCGCAGGGCGCGGGCCGCGGCGAGCGTGCGGTTGGGGCAGTTGAGCTTGGCGAGGATGTTGGCGACCAGCCGCTTCGCGCCGTGCTCGGAGATCCGCAGCCGGCGGCCGATCTGCTTGTTGCTGAGGCCGTCCACGACGAGCGTCAGCGCTTCGCGCTCGCGCGGGGTGAGCCGGGGCGCGGCCGGGACCTCGCGGGCGCCGCGTCCGGCCAGTTCCATCAGGGGGCGGGTCAGGGCCGCGGGTATGCGGACCTCGCCGGCCCGCATCGCGCCGAGCATGTCGCCGAGGGCCGCCGCGTCGAGGCCGTCGGAGAACAGCAGCGACGCGCCCGCCACGGAGGCGACCCGGTCGAGGTCGAAGGACCGGGTGTCCGGCAGGAGCAGCAGCACGCGCACGCCGTACGCGGCGACCCGGTGCAGCACGGAGTCGCCGTCCAGGTCCGCCGGCTCCGGGACGATGAGCAGGAAGTCGGTGCGCGGGTCGTGGACGGCGTCCACGGCGGCCGACAGCTCCGCGAAGGCCCGGCAGGTGCCGACCGTGCCCACGGCACCGAGCATGCGCTCCAGGCCGTAGCGCTGCAGGTCGTCGCGGACGGAGAGGATGACGTGGGTCGCCTGCTGCGGGATCAGCGGCGAGGTGGTGGTACGTACCGGCGGAGAGGCGACTGCGAGAGCCGCGCGGTTCTGCGACATGCCCTTACCCCCAGGGGTCCTTGTCGGTGACCGCTGGGGCCACCCGTATGCAAGGAACGCTAGACGCGCGAAGGGCCGTGGAGGCCGTCACTGCCTCCTAGTCCGGGTGGCCGCGGACCAAAAGTAGTAGCCGGATGCCTCGGGGGTATCCGGCTGCCGGGGGTGCGAGGGACGAGGGACCGTTCAGGCCACCGGGGCCGCGAGCGGGACGTCGGAGAGGGCCTGGCGGGCGAAGGCCACGACGTGGGCGCGCAGGTCGAGGCCGCCTGCCGCCTCCGCGTCGGGGCCGATGATCAGCCGGGCCAGCTGCGGCACCGCGTTGGGCCAGGCGGCGAGCCCGATCAGGCTCAGCAGACAGGCCGCGACCTGCGGGGACGCCTCGGTCCCGAAGCTCTCCGCGAGGGCGGCGATCTTCTCCTCGTAGTGGCTGCGGCGGCCCTCCTCGTTGGGCAGGACGCCGTCGCGGTAGTGCAGGCCCTCCCAGAAGAAGAGCCGGACCAGGACCGGGTTGTCGCGGTGGAAGTCGTACACCCGGCCGACGTACTCGGCGGGGTCGTCGCCGCCCTTGAGCGGGACGGCCGCGGCCAGCTCGTCCAGCGCACGGCCCACGACGGCGTCGAACAGCTTCTGCTTGTTGCCGAAGTAGCCGTAGATCCGTTCCTTGTTCACGCCGGCCAGCTCCGCGATGCGGTCGACGCGCGCCCCGGCAATGCCGTGAGCTGCGAATTCCTCCTTCGCCGCAGCGAGGAGCCGTTCCTTGGTGTGGGTCGTGTCCGAGGTCATGACACCAGCGTAGAACGGCTTTCCGCAGATGCCAACCAACTGGATGGTTGACATCCAACTAGTTGGTTGGCAGAGTGGAACACGTCGCCGAGGGCAGCACCACCGCCCAGGCCCCAGGACAGGACCTGCGACAGCACCGCCCGTACCGCCTTCCGTACGCACCGCACACCAACCTGGATGGGACTTCTCATGACCACCGTCGCCCGCCCCGCCGCCGCTTCCGCCACCACCGCCGCCGACCGGAATCAGCCCCGGTCCGCCGCCCCCGCCCAGCCGGCCGGACTGCCCTCCGTCCATATGCGTGCACTGCTCACCTGGATCGCGGTCTTCTCCGCCCTGACCGTCGTGCAGCTGCTGGTCGGCCCTTACGTGAAGGGGTTCCCGATGCTCCTGCGCACCCTGGTGATCACCGGGATCGTCGTGCCGGCCGTCGTCTACACGCTGGTGCCCAACCTGCTGAAGGTCCGCGCCGCCGTCCTGCGCCGCCGCCACTGAGACGTGGGACACCTGGCTGATTCCAGCCATCACCGCCACGCAGTCCGCAAATCGGCTTATCCTGCACCGGTTCAGCGCTTGAGAAGCAGTTGAGCCCCGGGGGAGGAGAGCGTGATGAGAGAACCGGCGCACGGCCGTCTCGGCAGCCGCCAGGGCGGCCCGCCCGTGAAACGCTTCAGGGCGTACGAGGACGAGGTGATCGCCCTCTACCACGCCCGGCTCCGCGGGATCAGCAGCCCGCTCGCCGCCGAACAAGAGGTGTGGGCGCAGTGCGAGTTACAGGGCCGCCGGGTCTTCCGTGACTGCGCCGACAGCCTGGAGGCCGGCCTGACGGAGGTCTCCGACAGCCATATCGCCGAGGTCGTGGACCTCGGCAGCGCCCGGGTCCAGCAGGGCGTCCACCTCACGCACTCGGTGCGGGCCGGTGTCATCCTCTTCGACACCGTCCTGGAACGCCTGCTGGAGTGCACCGCGGGCGTCGAGGGCGCCGAGAAGGCCTACGCGGCGGCCATCCGGGCCCTCCAGCAGGGCATCGGGAGACGCCTGGAGGTCGGCTCCATCGCGTACGACTCGTTCATGCTCGCCCGCGTCCGCGAGGTGCACGACAAGGGACACCGCAAGCTGGCCCGCGAGATCCACGACCAGATCGGCAACTCCCTCAGCCTCGCCATGCGCCAGCTGGAGCTGTACGAGCTCCACGTGGCCCGGCAGAACGCCGATGTGCCCAAGGAGGTGCGGGCGGCCCAGGACGCCATCCTGGAGACGCTGGCCCACACCAGGGAGCTGGTCACCGAACTGCGCCGCCCCGCCATCACCGGGTGCCTGGAGGCGGCCCTCGCCGACTTCGTCGCCTCCATGGGAGACGAGGGCGTCCCCGTGCAGCTGTGGGTGCGCGGTCTCGACGAGTGGATTCCGGCCCCGGTCGCGGAGGAGGTGTTCGTCATGGTCCGCGAGTGCCTGCGCAACGCCTTCCGGCACGCGGAGGCCGGCAACATCGTCGTCCACATCGACATCGCCCCGCACGAGATCCAGAGCGAGATCATCGACGACGGCCTCGGCTTCGACGTGGAACAGGTCCTCGCCGGCGGCCGCACCAACGGCCTCACCGGCCTCCAGGAACGCACCGATCTGCTCGGCGGCACGCTCCACATCGGCTCCTCGGCCGGCCGGGGCACGCACGTCACCATGTGGATACCGATCAAGGAGGACCAGGCCCTCCGATGAGCGCCCCCACCACCCCCGAATCCGTCCGCATCCTCGTCGCCGACGACCACACCCTGCTGCGCGAGGCCCTGTGCGACCTGCTGCGCTCCGAGCCGGGGTTCGAGATCGTGGCCCAGGCGGGCAACGGCGAGGACGCCATCCGGCTGGCCGCCGCGCACCGTCCCGACGTCGTCCTGCTCGACATCGAGATGCCGCGCAACGACCCCCCGGCCACCGTCCGCCGGCTGCTCCAGGGCGACCCGGGCCTGCGGATCATCGTGCTGAGCATGTACGACGGCCAGCAGCTGGTGCAGGAGCTGCTGCACCTCGGCATCAGCGGCTATCTGCACAAGAGCACCGGTCGCGAGACCCTGATCTCCGCCGTGCGCTCCCGCGAGGGCGGCGGCGAGCTGCGGACCGTGACCGTCTCCGTGTCCCCCGACAGCCTGCGTGCCCCGCAGCAGGCGCCCGACAGCGCGGGCGGCCTCTCCGACCGCGAGGCCGAGGTACTGACCCTGGTGGCCCAGGCCATGAGCAACCGTCAGATCGCGGTGAAGCTCGGCATCGCCGAGGGAACCATCAAGCGGCACATGCGGAACATCTTCACCAAGCTGGACGCGGTCTCCCGGATCGACGCCGTCAACAAGGCCGTCGAGCGCGGCCTGCTCCCCCAGCCCGACCCGCCCCGCCGCCGCTTCTGACACGGCAGGGCCCCGCACACAAGGGCGTGTGCGGGGCGGCGGGCCCGGAGTGCCGGTCGTCAGACGGTGAGGAACAGCCCGGCGAACAGGGTCAGATGGACCAGGTGCTGGGTCACCATGAAGGCGCGGTACGGGGTACGGCCCCGGGCCTCGTCGCCCCGCGTGGTCCGGCAGAGCACCGCCACCACCAGTCCCCCGCCCGCCAGCACCGCGGCCGCCGGTCCCAGCAGGGCCGCCCAGCCGGTCAGCGCGGCGGCCAGGAAGCCCCCGCCGACCAGGAGGGCGCCCGCCCCGCCCACCAGCCGGGCGGTGGTGTCGCCCCAGGCGGTCACCGACGTACGCCGGCCCGCCGCCGCGTCGCCCCGCACATGGGAGAAGTCCTTGGTCACGGCCCCCACCACGCACATCCACAGCGACATCGCGGCGGCCAGCACCAGCATCGCCCCCGGAGGCCGGCCCTCGCCCGCCGCCGTCCAGCCCGCCGCGTAGGTCAGCAGGCCCATCAGCAGGACGGACCCGGAGGTGCCGGCGGCGCTGCGCTTGAGCTGGAAGGGTGCGGCCGAGTAGGCGTACCCGAGGAAGAGGAAGGCCAGGTCGAAGGTGATCAGCAGTACGTTGTTGCAGGCCAGCGCAATGATGACGGACCCTGCGGCGGAGAGCCAGGTCAGCCGGGCGGCGGCGGTCGGCGAGAGGTCCCCCCGGGCGATCGGCCGCCCGGTCCGGTTCAGCCGGTCCTCCTGGACGTCGGACACCCCGTTGATCCCGTAGGTGAAGAGGGTCGCCAGCACCCAGCTGACTCCCGGAGCGATCAGCTCCGGCCCCATACCCGCGAGCCTGCCGCCGGCGGTGACCGCGGCGGCGGCCAGGAAACGCATCAGAAAGACGATCTGCACGCAGACGCGCGCCTCTTCGACGAAGAGAACGGCGGCGCGTGCCGCACCTGCGATCCGCAGGGTGGAAGTCGGTGTCCCGGAATTGATCTGCGCTGTGTATGCCCCCATGACCAGGGACATTAATGACGGGCACGGGACACACACATGCCCCATCGGCGGGCGTTCCGATACCCCTTTTGGGGAAGGGGCCGTATCGGAAGGACCGCCGAYGGGGCATGTGTGTGTCCCGTGCCCGTCATTAATGTCCCTGGTCATGGGGGCATACACAGCGCGGTCTGGGGGTGGACGCAGTGGTAGCGGCGCCCGTCGGGTCCCTCGGTGCGGACCGGGAAGGCGGTGGCGCAGGCGTCGTCCGCCTTCCAGCAGCGGGTGCGGAACGGGCAGCCGGCCGGCGGGTTGGTCGCCGAGGGGACGGGGCCGGTGAGCACGATGCGCTCGGTGGCCTCCAGCAGGCTGGGCGTCGCGGAGAGCAGTGCCTCGGTGTACGGGTGCGAGGGGGCGCCGGCGACGTCGGCGGCGCGGCCCTCCTCGACGATGCGGCCGAGGTAGAGGACGGCGATGCGGTCCGCGAGGTAGCGCACGGTCTGGATGTCGTGCGAGATGAACACCATGCCGAGCCCGAGGCGTTCACGCAGGTCCACCAGGAGGTTGAGGACCTGGGCGCGGACCGAGACGTCGAGCGCGGAGGTGGGTTCGTCGGCGACGATCAGTTCCGGTTCGAGGGCCAGGGCGCGGGCGATGGCGACGCGCTGGCGCTGGCCGCCGGAGAGCTGACCGGGCAGCGCGGCGAGGGTGTGGCCGGGCAGGCCCACCAGGTCGAGGAGTTCCGCGACGCGGGCGGTGCGCGCCTCGCGGGTTCCCCGGCGGTGCACGTCGAGCGGGTCGCGCAGGATCTGCTCCACGGTCAGGCGCGGGTTGAGGGCGGTGGACGGGTCCTGGAAGACGACGCCGACGGCGGAGCCGAAATCCTGGCGGCGCTGGGCCCCGGACATCTCCCACAGATCGCGGCCGTGAAAGGTGACCGTGCCCTCGGTGGGCTTCTGGAGGCCGGTCAGGACCCGGGCGAGGGTGGATTTGCCGCACCCGGACTCGCCGACGAGGCCGACGATCTCGCCGCGCTTCACCTCCAGGTTCGCGTCGGTGAGGGCGTGGACGGCGTCGCGGCGGAAGACGCCTCCGCTGCGTGCCTTGTGGCGTACGTGGACGCCGTCGAGCCTGATCACAGGGCGCTCCCTTCCAGCTGTGCGGTCTTCGCCGGGTGGTGGCAGGCGAAGCCGTGGTCCTCGGTGGCGGCACGTGCGGTGAGTGCCGGGGTGGTGGTGCGGCACAGTTCGGTGGCCGCGCCGCACCGCGAGGCGAACCGGCAGCCCGGTCCGAAACCCTGGGGGGCGGGGACGACGCCGCGGATCTGGTGCAGCCGGTCGGCGCCGGCCTCCAGCGAGACGACCGAGCCGAGCAGGCCGCGGCTGTAGTGGTGGGTCGGAGCGGTGAGCACGGAGCGGGTTCCGCCGATCTCGGCGAGCCGTCCCGCGTACATGACCGCGACGCGGTGCGAGAGGTCGCCGACAAGGGCGAGGTCGTGCGAGACGAGCACCATGGCGAAGCCCAGTTCCTCGCGGAGCCGCACGAGGAGTTCGACGACCTGGGCCTGGACGGTGACGTCGAGGGCGGTGGTCGGCTCGTCCGCGATGAGCAGGCGGGGGCTGCGGGAGAGGGCCATGGCGATCAGGACGCGCTGGCGCTGGCCGCCGGAGAGTTCGTGGGGGTAGCTGCGCAGGGTGCGTTCGGGTGAGAGGCCGACGAGTTCGAGGAGTTCGGCCGGGGTCTTCGTACCGCCGCGCGAGGTGAGCTGCTTCAGCTGGGTGCCGACGAGTACGGAGGGGTTGAGGGAGGAGAGCGCGTCCTGGTAGACCATCGCGATCTCGGGGCCCATGAGGGCGCGGCGTTCCTTGGACGGGAGTTCCAGGAGGTTGCGGCCCCGGTACAGGATCTCGCCGCTGACCTCGGCGTTGCGGGCGAGGAGGCCCATGACCGCGAGGCTGGTGATGGACTTGCCGCAGCCGGACTCGCCGACGAGGCCCAGGGTCTCGCCCTCGTGGACGGTGAAGGAGAGGGAGTCGACGACCGGGGTGGTGCCGTAGCGGTCGGGGAAGCGGATCGCGAGGTCGCGTACGACGAGGAGTTCGGCGGCGTCCTCGGGGACCGGGGTGATGGTGGGTTCCTGGGCGTCGACGCGCCGGGCGAGCTGGGTGAGGGCGGCGTCGATGTCCACGGTGGAGCGGGCCTCGACGGGGTCGGGGGCGGTGGTGGCGTCGGAGGGGACGGCGGCGCGGGCTGCCTTCGGCGCGGCGGAGGCGTCGGTGAGGCCCTCGGAGAGGATGTTGAGGGCGAGCACGGTGATCAGCAGGGCGAGGCCGGGGAAGAAGGTGGCCCACCAGCCGCCGGCCAGGAGGATCTGCCGGCCGTAGGCGAGGACGCTTCCCCAGCTGGGGTCGGGGTCCTGCACTCCGGCGCCGATGAAGGAGAGGCTGGCCTCGAAGATGATCGCCTCGGCGACCATGACGGTGGCGAACACCATGACCGGGGCCATGCAGTTGACGGCGACGTGCCGCAGCACGATGTAGCCGCGCCGGGCACCGATGACCTTCTCCGCCGCGACGTAGTCCTCACCGTACTGGGACAGCACGTTGGCGCGGACGACGCGGGCGAGCGAGGGGGTGTAGACGAAGGCGATGGTGAAGATGATGACGGGGACGCTGGTCCCGAAGACCGCGACGAGGACGGCGGCCAGCGCGATCGGCGGGAACGACATCACCACGTCGAGGGTGCGCATCACGGACTCGTCGCCGAGCTTGCGCGAGGTGGCGGCGAGTGCCCCGAGCAGGGAGCCGGCGACCAGGGCGACGGCGGTCGCGCCGAGGCCGATGACCAGCGAGTAGCGCGAGCCGTGGACGACGCGGGCGAAGACGTCGCGGCCGGCCCGGTCGGTGCCGAACCAGTGGTCGCCGCTCGGTGTCTGGACGGGGGTTCCGGTGGTGAGGGGGTTCTGGGTGAGCAGTGGTGCGAGGACCGCGCCCAGGAGGACGACGAGCAGCACGCCGAGCGCGATGCGGGAGGTGACAGGGAGCGTGCGGAGGGCGATGCCGGGGCGGGAGAGCTTGGTGGTCAGCCGGCTGGTGTCGAACATGTCAGACCGTCCTGATGCGCGGGTTGACCAGCAGGTAGAGCAGGTCGACGATGACGTTGACCACCAGGAAGGCGATGGCGATGGTCAGTACGGTGCCTTGGACCAGGGCGACGTCGCCGCCCGTGACACCTTCGAGGATGAGCTTGCCCATGCCGGGCAGGTCGAAGATCGCTTCGATGACGACGGCGCCGCTGAGCAGGTAGCCGACCTTGACGCCGAGCACGGTGAGCGGGGTGACGAGCGCGTTGCGGAGTACCGAGCGGATCACCAGGAGGACGGGCAGGCCGTTGCCGCGTGCGGTGCGGACGTAGTCGCGGTCGAGTTCGGCGACCATCGAGGTCCGTACGAGCCGGGCGAGGGACGCGGCGACGGGTACGGCGAGCGAGAGGGCGGGCAGGGCCATGGAGCGCAGCCAGCCGCCGAAGGAGTCGGCGGGGTTGGTGTAGCCGCCGGTCGGGAAGACCGGGGTGTTGAGCGCGAACTGCTGGATGAGCAGGACGCCGAGCCAGAAGGAGGGGATGGCGACCCCGGCCATGGAGAGCACCCGGAAGAGCTGGTCGGGCCAGCGGTCGCGGTACATCGCGCCGAGGACGCCGGCGACGACCGCGAGGACGATCGCGACGATCAGGCCGAGGACCGTCAGCTGGAGGGTGAGCGGGAACGCGGCGGTGATGCGGTCCGCGACGGGCTGGCTGGGCGGGACCGTCATGCCGAGGTCGAGGTGGAACAGCTGTCCCAGGAAGTGGAAGTAGCGTACGGGCAGCGGGTCGTTGAGGCCGTTGGCGTCGGCGAAGGCCGCACGGGCCTCGGGGGTGGCGCTCTCCCCGAGCGCGTTGAAGGCCGGGTCGACCGGCGAGAACTGCAGCACCACGAAGACGAGCAGCGCGATGCCGAGGATCATCACCGGCATCATCGCGACGCGGCGCAGCGCGAGCCGGAGAAAAGCAACCATCGTCGGGTTCCTTGCGGTTGGGCGGTCCGGTCCGGGACACCGAGGGGGTGCATGTGTCCCGGACCGGGGCTTTCGGGCGGGGCCGGCGGCCTCAGCCGCGGCTGACGTCCAGGAAGGACAGGCCCGTGGTGGGCAGGGGCTTGAAGCCGGGGAGCGCCTTCTCGTTCCAGGCGGTGGGCAGCTTGCGGTGCAGGATCGGGTAGAGGGCGGCCTCGTCGGCGACAAGGTCGGTGACCTGGCCCCACAGTTCCTTGCGCTTGGCCTCGTCGGCGGCCTGGGCGGCCTTGTCGAGGGTCTGCTTCACCTTCTTGTACGCGGCGGACCCGCCCCAGCCGTAACGGCTCTCGGGCCAGAAGCCGTAGTAGAACCAGCGCAGCAGGAGGTCGGCGTCGTTGCCGAAGACCGAGGGGTCGCCGGGGGCGACGAGGACCTCGAAGTCGCCCTTGTCGATCTTGGCGTACTGGGCCGGGGACTGGGCGATGTTGAGCGTGACCTTGACGCCCGCGGCCTCCCAGCTCTCCTTGAGCAGCGGGGCGATGTCCTTGACCCAGCCGGTGTCGGTGGTCAGGACGGTGAAGGAGAGGCCCTTGACGCCGGCCTCGTCGAGGAGCTTCCTCGCCTTGGCCACGTCGTGCGTGTAGACCGTGGCGGCCTTGTGGTAGTCGGGGTGCGTGGCGGGCACGTAGCCGGTGGCGGCCGCGGCGTTGCCGACCATGGCGGTGGAGATGATCTTCTCGGTGTCCAGCGCGTAGTGCAGGGCCTGGCGCACCCGCTTGTCGGCGAACCGCTTGTCGGCGGTGTTGAACATCAGGAAGAGCAGGCCGAAGGACTGGACGGACTCGGTCCTGGCGGAGCCCGAGAGGCGCTTGACGTCGATGTAGGGGACGTCCTCGATGGCCTGGACGCGGCCCGACTCCATGGCGCTGACGCGGGCCGACTGGTCGGACATCAGGCGCCAGACCATCTTCTTGGCCTTGGCCGGGTGGGCGCCGTTGTACTTGTCGTACGCCTCGAAGACGATCTTGTCCTCACGGGTGGCGGAGACGAACTTGTACGGGCCCGAGCCGACGGGCTTGGCGTCGAAGGCCTTGGGGTCGGGCTCGACGATCTTCTTCGGCACGATCCGGGCGACGGCGATGCGGGACGGGAACAGCGCGAAGGGGTACTTCAGCTTGAACTCGACCGTGCTCGCGTCGACGGCCTCGACGGTGTCGATGAAGGGCACGAACTGTGCCATCAGCGAGGCGTTCTTCGGGTCCAGGATGCGTTCGAAGCTGAAGACCACGTCGTCGGCGGTGACGGCCGATCCGTCGTGGAAGGTCGCGCCCTTGCGGAGCGTGGCGCGGTAGGTGGTGGCGTTGATCTTCTCCGGCATCCCGGTGGCGAGAGCGGGCCGTGCCACGAGCGTTGCCGGATCGAGATCCACCAGGCCCTCGAAGATGTGCATATTGGCGGCGTAGGGGGTCGCGCCCGAGGTGATCATCGGGTCGAAGCCGGTCGACAGCGGGTAGGACAGACCGGCCTCGATGAGGTCGCTGCCGCTGCCCTTGTCCGTCGAGCCGTTGGCGGTCGAGGACGGACCGCCGCACGCGGACAGGCCGGCCGTGATGGCGGCCGCGGCACCGACGGCACTGGTGTAACGCAGGAAGGTGCGGCGCTCGACACCGGCTGCTCTCAGCTCGGGCACGGGTCCTCCAGGGACTTGAGGTGGGGCGTCGTGGACGGGAAAGGGGGGCTGGCGCAGGTTCACGGGGACCGCGGCACCTGAAGCGTCAGACGTCAGATGTCTGATGCCTTGATAGCGTGGGAACGTAGCTTGACAATCGAGAGGGGTCAAGAGGTGGGGAGTTCACATATGTCCGGAACGAAACCCGGCCGGCAGCTGCTCCGGCAGGAAGTCGTCGACGGCATCAAGCGGTACATCCTCGAAGAACGGCTCCGCCCCGGGGACCCGCTGCCCACCGAGCCCGCCCTGTGCGAGGCGCTCGGCGCCAGCCGCTCCAGCGTCCGCGAGGCCGTCAAGATCCTCAACGCGCTGGACATCGTCGAGGTCCGCCACGGACACGGCACCTACGTCGGCCGGCTGAGCCTGTCAGCACTCGTGGAGAGCCTGACCTTCCGGGGCCTGCTCTCCCCCGACGACGACTTCCAGGTCATGGCCGACCTGGTCGACGTGCGCGAGCTCTTCGAGCGCGGGATGGCCGACCGGATCGTCTCGCAGCTCAGTACGGAGCAGCTGGACGCGCTGGACGGCCTGGTGGCCACCATGCGCGCGACCGGGGCCCAGGAGGGGCACGGCTTCGTCGACGCGGACCGCGCCTTCCACGCCCTGCTCGTGGCCCCGCTGGGCAACGAGCTGATCGGCCAGCTCTCGATGGCCTTCTGGGACGTGTACACGATCGTCGCGCCGCACTTGGACGGCTTCACGCAGGCCGACGAGACGGAGACGATCACTGCCCACCAGAACATCGTGAACGCCGCGCGGGCCGGTGACATCGCCGGTTTCCTGAAGGCGCTCGGCGAGCACTACGCGCCCGTGCGCCGCCGGATCGCCGAGGCCCGCGCCCGGGGCTGAGCGGCGCCGCCCGGCGGCGCCCCGACCGGGGCGGGCCTGCGGACGGACCCCGGGGCAGCCCTTGACGGCCGCCTCGGGCGGTGCCTAGGGTCCGTGTGCCGACAGGACATCTGACGTCATGCATCTGATGTCGATGCTCATGCTTCCCGGCATCTCCCCCGCCGCGCCCCAGGAGGGCACCTCCATGCCGTTGACGGACCTCTCGCTCGACGAATGCCGCGACTACCTGCCGCCGCTGCCCGTTCCCGCGGACTTCGACGCCTTCTGGTCGCGGACCCTGGACGAGGCCCGCTCCGCCGCATCCGGCAAGCCCGTGTTCGGCGAGGTGGAGACCGGGCTCACCCAGGTCCGCGTGTATGACGTGACCGTCCCCGGGTTCGCCGGACAGCCGGTGCGCGGCTGGCTGCGGATGCCCGCCGGGGCGACCGCGCCCCTCGGCTGCGTGGTGGAGTTCCTGGGCTACGGACGCGGCCGGGGACTGGCCCACGAGAACCTGCTATGGGCCTCTGCCGGTTACGCCCACCTGCTGATGGACACCCGCGGCCAGGGCTGGTCGGCGGCCGGCGGCGCCACCGCCGATCCGGACGGCGGCGCGTCGGGCGTGGTGCCCGGCTTCCTGACCCGGGGCATCGAGAGCCCCGAAACCTCCTACTACCGGCGGCTGTTCACCGACGCGGTGCGCTGTGTGGACGCGGTGCGCGAGCATCCGGAGATCGACCCGGACCGCATCGTGGTGACCGGGGTCAGCCAGGGCGGCGGCATCGCCCTGGCGGTCGCCGGACTTGTGCCGGGGCTGGCCGGCGTCATGCCGGACGTGCCGTTCCTGTGCAACGTGCGCCGGGGCGCCGAGATCGCGGGGCGTCCGCCGTACACCGAGATCGCCGAGTATCTGAAGCTGCACCGCGACCGCACCGAGTCGGTGTTCGCCACCCTCGCCTACTTCGACGCCGCACTGCACGCCACCCGGGCGACGGCCCCCGCGCTGTTCTCCATCGCGATGATGGACGACATCTGCCCGCCCTCCACCTGCTTCACCGCCTACAACGGATACGCCGGGCCCAAGGACGTACGGGTCTACCCGTTCAACGGGCACGAGGGCGGGGCGGAGTACCAGCAGCGGGAGCAACTGGCCTGGGTGGCCTCCCTGTTCGCCGGCCCGCCATCGGGGCGGGCCGGTCGCTCCTGACGAGAGAGAGATCGTCCATGCAGCGAACCGTCCCTGTCGCCCTGCTCGGCGCCGCCCTCCTGGTGGTCGCCACGACCGGTACCGCGCAGGCCGCGTCACCCGCCCCCGGCACGCTCACGTCCCAGGACCTGACCGTCGACGGAGTCGGCTCCCCCCACTACCGCATCCCCGCCCTGACCACGTCGAACAAGGGCACCGTGCTCGCCGCGTACGACGCCCGCCCGACCCTGGGCGACCTGCCGTCCAACATCGGCATCGTGCTGCGGCGCAGCACCGACGGCGGCACGACCTGGCAGGCGCAGCAGGTGGTCCGCAAGGACGCCGCCCCCAAGGGGTACGGGGACCCGAGCCTGCTCGTCGACCGGACCACCGGCCGGATCTTCCTGTTCTACGCGGCCGGTGAGAACCAGGGCTTCTTCGGCTCGGCCACCGGCAACGACGAGAGCGACCCGGACGTCCTCCAGGCGGACTACAGCTACTCCGACGACGACGGGCTCACCTGGACCCACCGCCGGATCACGAAGCAGAGCAAGAACCCCGCCTGGGGCGGCATGTTCGCGGCGTCCGGCGAGGGCATCCAGTTGCGCAACGGCGCCCACAAGGGCCGGCTGATCCAGCAGTACGCCATCCGGAACAACGGGGGCAACTACGCGGTCAGCGCGTACAGCGACGACCACGGCGAGACCTGGCACATGGGCACCCCGGTCGGTCCCGGCGGCGACGAGAACAAGACCGTCGAGCTGAACGACGGCACGGTCATGCTCAACAACCGCTCGGCGCCGTACCGTACGGTCGCGTACTCGACCGACGGCGGGGTCACGTACACGCCGTTCGTCCAGGACACCCAGCTGCCCGACCCGGCCAACAATGGCTCGGTCATGCGCTACGCCCCCGACGCGCCGGCCTCGAACCCGCAGTCGTCGTGGCTGCTGTTCAGCAACACCGAGGCCACCTCGCGCAAGAACCTCACGGTCAAGATGTCCTGCGACAACGGGAAGACCTGGCCGATCAAGAAGGTCGTCGACGCGGGCGCCGCCGCGTACTCGACGCTGACCCGGCTGCCGAGCGGCCGGCTCGGCCTGCTGTACGAGCGCGGGAACTACGAGCACATCACGTACTCCTCGTTCGACCTGCAGTGGCTCGGAGGCGCGTGTGCGGACATCACGATCACACCGTCGGCCACGCTGAAGGCGGGGACGAGCACGGAGATCACCGTACGGGTCGTCAACAGGATGGACGTCAGGCGCGACGCGGGCACGGTCGATCTGACCGTGCCCGCGGGCTGGACGACGAAGCAGGTGGCGTTCCCCGCGACGCGTCCGGGCGAGGGCGCCAACGTCAAGGTGCCGGTGACGATCCCGGCCGGTGCCTCCGGTGACGTGAAGCTGACCGCGACCTTCCGGACGGGCGGGAAGACCGCGGCGGGCAGCCGGACGGTGACCGTCACGCCGTAACCGGCGGCAGCGACGGGTCCGTGTGCCGCCCCGGAGCGGCACACGGGTCCGCCGCGACGGACGGCGGGCGGTTGTGGAGGCGGCGCAGATACTCCTGGGCCGTGGGCAGCGTCTCCAGCAGGATCTGCTGCTGGCGGGCGACCCGCAGGAACAGGGCGTCCGCCTCCCGCCGGGCGGCCGGGCGGTGGGCCAGCGCGGGCCGGGGCGAGGGCGGCTTTGTCAGCAGTGAGGCCAGCAGCGTGTAGGACGCGACCTCCTGGGTGTCCTGCCCCGGGGAGAGGCCGGCCCGGTAGGCGGCCAGGGACTCCCGTACGGCGTCGGGCAGCGGACGCGCGCGCCGGTCCGCCCAGAACGGGGTGTCGAGTCCGGGCGCCACGGCGTAGCGCAGCGCGGCCAGGTCGCGGGCCGCCTCGTGGCGCCGGCGGACCGCCCGGTCGTAGCGGGCCGCGGGTGCCTCCCGGTCCCGGAGCGCCGGGAAGTCCCTTACCAGATGGCCCACTTGGCGCAGGACCTCGCCGAGACCGTCGTCCGCCAGGGGCTCCAGGACCTGGGCCGCGCGGCCCACGGCGACACAGTTCCCGGCCCATGAGCGGCGCAGGTACCCGGTGCGGTACCCGCTGTGCCGGACCGTCGCGTTCCTGGGGAGGGGGCCGTGCAGATCACCCAGTGCCTTCAGCGCCTCGTCGGGCCCGGTCAGCTCACGGGCGTAGACACGGCCGGCCCCGAACCCGCCCAGCAGCGGCATCTTCCACGCCCATCCGTCGGGCAGCGCGGTCACCGTGGTGAACGGCTCGATCGCGTGCGTCTCCTCGTCCATAGGGACGGTGACCGTGACGGCGCTGTCGCACCCCGGGCTCTCGTCCGTGTCGACGAACGGCTCCCCCAGCATCCCGGTCATCAGCAGCCGTCCGTCCCCCGTGCAGTCCAGGAAGAGGTCGCCAGGGACCGGACCGGACTCCGCCGTGTGCAGCAGCGTCAGCATGCCGTCGGCGTCGCGCTCGGCGTGGACCGGCGTGTCGCGGACCGCGCGTACACCGAACCGCCGCATCGCCAAGTCCCGCAGACAGCGCGTGAACATCGCGGTGTCGATATGCCAGCCGTATGGAACCGCCGCGCGTCCGTCCATCCAGCGAGGCGATTTACCGGCGTCCAGCAGAGGCGGTTCGCGGAAACAGGCGTAATCGAATGCCTCGATGGTCTCGCCGCTGCCGCGCCGGTTCTGCCAGCATTCGAGAAGGGTGAATTCCTCGCACGAGGAAAGCGGCGCACAGGTGCGGTAGAAGTGATCCGCGCGAAAACCCCCCGATCCCTTCACGGCGGACGCGCCGGCCGTTCCGGCACGCCAGTCCGCGTAGCGGACGGCGGTCGCGAAGGACGCGCGGCACGCCCGCATCCATTCCTCCTCGGGGACCCCGAGCCGGTCGAAGAGTTCGCGCTGCAACTCCGGGGGAACGGCACTGACCTGGCCCGTCTCCGAGACTCCGGCCGGACGCGAGGGCGGCTCCAGCACCGTGACGGAGACTGTGCCGCCGAACACGGACGCGAGCCTGGCGGCGGCGGTCCAGCCGGCCGCCGTGCCTCCGACGACCACGATCCTCCTGATGAGACTTTCCATGGCGTTCACTCTCCCCGCCCTTTCTGTACCGCATCCATCGCGACGCCATGGAGACCTGTACCGGTCTGCACGGACGCGTACAGATATCCCGGGGAATTCCTGTATCCCCGCGGCCGAACCTGTTGGTGCGGGACCTGATCGGGGCCCGGACTCATACAGGAGGAATGATGTACGACAAGCAGCCCGGCCCCACCATGGTTCAGCATCCCCTGGAATTCCTGGCGGAGATCGAACGACGGGAAGCGACGGCGCAGGAGATTCTGCTGCGGGACACCGGCGCACCCTGGACCGACCTGCTGGCCGAGTACGTGGACGCCCTGACCGGACTGGCGACCCCGGGCACCGCCGCCACCGGCTACATAGCCGCCTACGGCCTGGACGAGGGGCATGCGGGCGGCTGCGGCTGACGCCGAAGGGTCCGGGGGGCCGGCCGGGGAACGGCCGGTCCACCGGACCGGGGAGTGACGAGAAGGGGGCGGCGTCCTCACGCCGGGACGGGCGCGAGGACGGGATCGGCGCACTGCTCCCTGGCGAACAGCCCCACCAACGGCATGAAGCGGTAACTCAGGCGCGCGTCGCCGCCGACGCTCCACGCCTCCAGCAGCCGGGCGTCCGCCAGCCGTTCGAGCAGTTCCTCGGCCTCCTCCGGTCCCGTGCCCAGCAGCGCCGCGGCGTCGCCGGCGGTCAGCGCGGACAGGCCGGCCCGTGCCAGGACGGCGAACGCGGGCCTGGTGGCCCGGTCGAGCTGCGCCAGGGCGGTGCGCAGCCCGGCCCGTACGTCGAGGGAGCCGATCCGCAGCTCCCCCAGGCGGCGGTCCTCCGGGGCCAGCCGCTCGGCCAGCCGGGCCGCGGGCCAGTGGGGGTGGGCCGCCAGCCGGGCCGCCGCGATGCGCAGGGCGAGCGGGAGCCGGTCGCAGAACTCCGCGATCCGCGCCGCCGCCTCGGGGGCCCCGGCGAGTCGTGCGGAACCGGCCACGGCGGCCAGCAGGGCGCCGGCCTCGGCGGGTTCCATGGGTCCGAGGCCGACCAGCCGGGTGCCCTCCAGCGAGGCCAGCGGGGAACGCACTCCGGTCACGAGGGTGCGGCTTCTGCCCCCGCCCGGCAGCAGCGGGCGGACCTGGGTGTCGTCGGCCGCGTTGTCGAGGACGATCAGCACCGGGCGGCTGCGGGCGAGCAGGGTCCGGTAGAGCTGGACGCGTTCCTCCTGGGTCGCGGGCAGCCGGTCCGGTGCGGTGCCGAGGGCGCGCAGGAACCAGCCCAGGACTTCACCGGGCGCGCGGGCCCCGCCCTCGGCGGTGCGCAGGTCCGCGTAGAGCTGGCCGCCGGGGAAGTCGGCCCGGCAGCGTTCGGCGGCCCACAGGGCGAGGGCGGACTTGCCGGTGCCGGGTGCGCCGGTGACCACGACGTCCTGGTGGTCGCGCAGCGCGGCGAGCACGTCCCGTACCTCGGTGGCGCGGCCGGTGAAGTCGCCGGGGGCGGCGGGCAGCATCGCGGGGACGAGGCCCTGCCAGCCGCCCCCGGGGGGTGCGGGGACCGGTTCGGGGTGTCCCCCGTGCGTCCCGGGCGGTGTCGCGCGGTCCCGCTCCGGTGCGCCGGCGGGCGGCTGGGTGCCGGTGAGGATCTCCTGATGGAGCGCGCGCAGCTCCGGGCCCGGGTCGATGCCCAGGTCCTCGGCCAGGGCCCGGCGGCCCTTCTCGTACACCGTGAGCGCGTCGGCCTGCCGGCCGCAGCGGAACAGGGCGGTCATCAGCTGACCGCGCAGCCGTTCGCGTACCGGGTGGAGGGTGACCTGCCGGGTGAGCGCCGGGACCATGTCGGTGTGCCGGCCGAGTGCGAGGGCGGCCTCGGCGTGGTTCTCCAGCGCGGAGAGGCGGGCCTCATCCATGCGCGGGACCTCGGCCTCGGCGAGGTGTGCGGTGACGTCGGTGAGCGCCGGGCCCCGCCACAGCGCGAGGGCGTCGTGCAGCAGGCGTTCCGCGTCGGCGTACCGGGCCGCGCGCAGGGCGTCGCGGCCCGAGTCGGCGAGCTCGCGGAAGACGTCCCAGTCGAAGCGGGCGTCCCGGATGTCCAGGCGGTAGCCGGGCCCGTGCCGCTCCAGGCCGAGGCCGGCGCCGAGGCGGGTACGCAGCCGCGACACATAGGTGTAGAGCTGGTTCCGGCTGGTGGCGGGCGGGTCCCAGCCCCACAGCAGGAGCGTCAGCCGTTCGTCGGACACGACCTTGCCGCGGGCCAGGAGCAGGGCCGCGAGCGCGGTGCGCTGCTTGCCGCCGTCCAGTGCGACCGCGCGGCCGTCGAGCTCGGCCGATACCGGTCCCAGGATCTTGAGTTCCATGCGGTTCCCCCGTTCAGCAGGCCCGTTCCGGTCGCCGGGCCACGTGGGGAAAACGCTATTGACCTGGTGTTTTTCTTCGTCATCGGCTCCATTTCGCGGCTCCGAAAGCGAGACGAAAGAGCCTCAAAAAGGGGTCTCCGTACCGTTCATGGCACACACCGGGACAACAGCCCGAAACGCCCGTCGCAGCTGTCACAGGAGGTCATCATGAAGCTCTCCACCCTCTCGGCCAGGACCGTCCCGGCGGGCCGTGTCGCGGCGGGAGCCGTGCTCCTCCTCGCGGTGGCCGGCACGGTGGGTTCCGCCGGCGCCTCGGGTCCGGCGGCGCTCCGGTCCGGTACGGACGCCGCCGTGCGGGCGGTGGCCGACGACCCCTGGACCACCGCCCCGTCGCGGCAGGACGACGATCCGTGGACCGCCGTGCGCGCCGCGGGGGCGGACGACCCGTGGACGGCCGCCCCCGCGAAGGTGGCGGACGACCCGTGGACCTGAGCCCGGCGGTGCTCAGGGACGTACGAGCGCGAACAGGCGGTCCGAGTCCCAGGTCTCGCCGTCGCCGAGCGCCGCCAGCAGCCGGGCCGAGCGGTCCTGCCAGCCCGGCGCCCCGACCTCGGCGAAGAGGTCGTGCGCCGTCTTGAAACTCCCGGCCGCCCCGGCCCGGTCGGTGTGCAGGATCTGCACACAGCCGAGGACGATCGCGGCCCGCGCCTCCAGGAAGCGGTCGGGCACCTTGCCCGAGGTCAGCAGCGCGTCCCGCAGGACCGCCTCCGCCTCCTGCGTCCTGCCCCGGCACCACAGTGCCTCGCCCAGGGTGCGCAGCGTGTGCGCCTCACCACGGCGGTCACCGCTGCCACGCACCAGTTCCAGCGCGCGCCGGCAGGCTTCCTCGGCCCGCTCCCCCTCACCCCGGTGGAGCAGCGCCTCGGCCAGCCGGACGGTGTTCTGCGCCTCTCCCCGTTCGGTGCCCAGCCCTCGGCTGCGGGCGACCGCCTCGGAGGACAGCCGCAGACTCGCCTGCGGGTCGCCCCGTTCCAGCTCCACCTGCGCCAGCAGGCCCAGCACATGGGCCTCGGCGTAGTGGTCACCGACCGCGCGGAAGATCTCCAGCGAGCGGTGGGCCATCTCCCTGGCCCGGTCCATGTCCCCGCGATGGCGTTCGCAGAGCGCCAGGTTGCGCAGGACGAGGGCGCGTCCCTGATCCTGGCCCTGCTGCTCGAACAGCCGCAGGGCCAGGCTGAGACGCCGGTGGGCCGAATCGTGGTCCCACCCGACGATCTCCAGCGTCCCGAGGGAGTGCAGCATCGCCGCCCGGCCGAGGGTGTCCCCGGTCCGGGTGGCGGCCTCCAGGGCCCGCTCGCCGCAGTCCCGCCAGTCCTCCAGGTAGTCGCGGTTCTGGAAGAGCGTCACGCTCGTCATCGCCAGGTCCCACGCGTAGGCGGACTCGTCGTCGCGGGCGGCCTGTTCGACCAGGCCGGTGATCGAGGAGCGTTCGGTCTCGAACCACTCCATCGGGTCCTCCAGCAGGCTGTCCACCAGATGGCCGGGGAGCCGGTGGAGCGGCGCGGGTCCGTGGATGACGGTGTAGTCGCCGCCGTAGACCCGCCGGTGCGCCTCGCCCGCCAGCGCGAGCCAGGCGCCCCAGGCGCGCCGGCCGGCCGCACGCAGCTCGGCCTCGGTGTCCTCCTCCCGCGCGCACTCGCGGGCGAACAGCCGCAGCAGGTCCTGGAAGCGGTAGCGGACGTGGCCGGTGGTGGCGCTGAGCGGTTCGAGGAGCTGCGCGTCGACCAGCAGCTCGATCAGGTCCTCGGCGTCGACCGGGTCGATGTCGAGGAGCGCGGCTCCGGCCCAGGCGGAGAAGTCCGGGACGTTGAGGACCCCGAGCCGGCGGAACATCCGGGCCGCGTCGGCGGGCAGGTCCCGGTAGCTGAGCCTGAGCCCGGCCCGGACACCCCGCTCGTCCAGGCTGAGTTCGTCGAGCCTGCGGTGCTGGTCCTCCAGCCGGGCCACCAGGGTCCGTACGGACCAGTGGGGCTTGGCGGCGAGCCGTGCGGCCGCGATCCGCAGCGCCAGCGGAAGGCGGTCGCAGAGCGCGCTGAGCCGGGCGGCGCCCACGGGGTCGACGCCGAAGCGGTCGTCACCGGCGACCCGGGACAGGAGGGTGATGGACTCGTCCTGTTCGAGGGCGCCGAGGTGCAGCGGTACGAAGGCGTAGTCGCCGGCGAGCGCGCGGCCCATGGTGTCCCTGCTGGTGACCAGGACGCAGCAGCGTCCGGTGCCGGGCAGCAGCGGGCGGATCTGCTGGAAGGAGCGGGCGTTGTCGAGGACGATCAGGACCCGGCGGCCGCCCAGCACGCTCCGGAAGAGGGCGGTGCGTTCGTTCTGGTCGGCGGGGATCTGCGGTCCGGGCACGCCCAGGGCGCGCAGGAACCTGTCGAGCACCGCGGCCGGTCTGCGGGGCGCCTCGGACCCGTCGTAGCCGCGCATGTCCGCGAAGAGCTGCCCGTCCGGGAAGCGCGCGGCGACCTGGTGGGCCCAGTGCACGGCGAGGGCGGTCTTGCCGACGCCGCCCGTGCCGGTGATGGACCCGACCGGGAGCGCGCCGCCGTCGAGGTGTTCCAGGAGCCGGTCCAGTGAGGCGAGTTCGGCGTGGCGTCCGGTGAACGACGCGGCGCTGGGCGGCAGGTGCGCGGGGACGGTCGTCTGGGGGACGAGGGTGACGGACTCCGCGGGCAGGCCGAGTCGCGGGGAGTCGGCGAGGATCTCCTCGTGCAGCTCCTGGAGCGCGGGGCCGGGGTCGATGCCGAGTTCGCCGGCGAGCAGCCGCTGGGCGTCGCGGTAGGTCTCCAGGGCCTCGGCGCGGCGGCCCGAGCGGTACTGGGCCAGCATCAGGTGCCCCTTGGCCTGTTCGCGCAGCGGGTGTTCGCGGACGAACGCGCTCAGCTCGCCGGTCATGTCGCGGTGCTGGCCGAGCGCGAGGCGGAGTCCGGCGTACTCCTCGTACACGTCGAGCCGCATCTCGGTCAGCTGGGCGGCCTCGGACTCGACGCGCTCGGCGGAGATGCCTTCGAGTGCGGGGCCACGCCACATGGCGAGCGCCTCCTCGAAGTGGGCACACGCCTCCTCGGACCGGCCGCGGCGGGCGGCCTCCCGCCCCCGGGCGGCGCTCTCCTCGAACTCGACGGCGTCGATGCGGTGTTCGCCGGCGAAGAGCATGTAGCCGGGATGGCTGGTGACCAGGATGTCCTCGACCCCGACCGCGTTCTTGATGGTCTTGCGCAGGGCGGAGACGCAGATCGCGATCTGGTTGCGCGCGGTGGCGGGCGGGCGGCCCTGCCAGACGGCGTCGGCGAGGGTGTCGACCGAGACCACACGGTTGGGGGCGAGGAGCAGCATCGACATGATCGTGCGCTGACGGGCGCCCTGCAGTACGACGGGCCGCCCGTCGGCGCTGATGTCCAGCGGCCCCAGGATTCGGAACACCACCTGAAGCACGAACCGCCTCCTGATTCCGACCGCAGCCGTTCCTGTACGACCGGGTTCGCCGCTTGGGGACTGATTACCAGGGGGCCGCCGGCCCCGGCAACGACAGCGGCAGCAAACTGCCAGGCCGCGGGCCCGGAGCGCCGGTTGTCACCTCAGGGCCGGGCCATCCAGGAGGCGGGCGGAAAGCTGTCGGGCCGGTCCCAGACGGCGGCCGGCGCGGCGCGGCGCACGGGGCCGGGGTCGTCATGGCCGGCTGCGGTCAGGGCGGTGAGCAGGGCCGTGACGGCCGCCAGTTCCTCCGGGGAGGGGGCGCCCCTGATCACCTTGAAGAGGGCCGTACCGAGGGGCCCTTGGAGTGCCGGTGCTGACATGGTGCCTCCTAGACAGGGGGGTTGCCGTGCTTCCGGGTGGGCATCGAGGCGTGCTTGGAGCCGAGCATGGCGAGCGCGGCGGCCAGGGTGGCGCGTGTGTCGGCGGGGTCGATGACGTCGTCGACGAGGCCGCGCTCGGCCGCGTAGTAGGGGTGCATCAGCTCGGTCCTGTACTCCTTGACCAGCTGGCGGCGCATCGCGTCCGGGTCGCTCGCGGCCCGGATGCGGCGGCGGAAGACGACGTTGGCGGCGCCCTCGGCCCCCATCACGGCGATCTCGTTGGCCGGCCAGGCGAGCGAGAGGTCGGCGCCGATGGACCGGGAGTCCATGACGATGTACGCGCCGCCGTAGGCCTTGCGCAGGATGACCTGGATACGGGGCACGGTGGCGTTGCAGTACGCGTACAGCAGCTTCGCCCCGTGCCGGATGATCCCGCCGTGCTCCTGGTCCACACCGGGCAGGAAGCCAGGGACGTCCACCAGCGTGACGAGCGGGATGTTGAAGGCGTCGCAGAGCTGCACGAAGCGGGCGGCCTTCTCCGAGGAGTGGATGTCGAGCACGCCCGCGAGCGCCTGCGGCTGGCTGGCGACCAGGCCCACGACCCGGCCGTCGAGGCGCGCGAGGGCGGTGAGGACGCTGGTGGCCCAGCGCTCGTGGACCTCCATGTACTCGCCGTCGTCGACCAGTTCCTCGATGACCCGCCGCATGTCGTACGGACGGCTGCCGTCCAGCGGGACCAGGTCGCGCAGGGCCTCGCACCGCCGGCCGGCGGGGTCGTCGCTCTCCGAGAAGGGCGGGTTCTCGCGGTTGTTCTGCGGGAGCATGGAGAGCAGGTAGCGGACCTCGGCGATGCAGGTCTCCTCGTCGTCGTACGCGAAGTGCGCCACGCCTGAAGTACCCGCGTGGACGTCGGCGCCGCCCAGACCGTTCTGCGTGATCTCCTCGCCCGTGACCGCCTTGACGACGTCGGGTCCGGTGATGAACATCTGCGAGGTCTCGCGGACCATGAACACGAAGTCGGTGAGGGCGGGGCTGTAGGCCGCGCCGCCCGCGCACGGGCCGAGCATCACGCTGATCTGCGGGATGACACCGGAGGCACGGGTGTTGCGCTGGAAGATCCCGCCGTAGCCGGCGAGGGCCGAGACGCCCTCCTGGATACGGGCGCCGGCGCCGTCGTTCAGGGACACCAGCGGCGCACCGGCCGAGATGGCCATGTCCATGATCTTGTGGATCTTCGTCGCGTGCGCCTCACCCAGCGCCCCGCCGAAGATCCGGAAGTCGTGCGCGTACACGAAGACCGTCCGGCCCTCGACCGTGCCCCAGCCCGTGATCACACCGTCCGTGTACGGCTTCTTCGCCTCCAGACCGAAACCCGTCGCCCGGTGCCGGCGCAACTGCTCCACTTCACTGAACGAACCCGGATCGAAGAGCAGTTCTATGCGCTCCCGGGCCGTCAGCTTGCCCTTCGCGTGCTGCGCCTCGGTCGCCGCGGGGGCGCCCTCGACGGCCTCCTGACGGATGCGCGTCAGCTCGCCGATCCGCTCATGCATCGACATGACCAACTCCTTCGGGTGTCAGCCCCTTTTCGCGGTCCGGTTCAGGCGGTCCCGCGGGCGACGTAGTCGCAGAGGGCGGTGAGGGCGGTGCGGGCGGGAAGCGGCGGCAGCCCGGCGAGGCAGGCGCGGGCGTGGGTCAGCCGTCCCCGCATCAGCGCCTCGGCCTGCGCCGTCGCCGGTGAGCGGCGGAACAGCTCCAGGGCGCGGTGGTGGCCGGCGGGCGTGAGCGGAGCGTCGTCGGAGAGCAGCGCGCGCAGCTCGGCGTCGGCCGGGTCGTCGCCCGCCCGTGCCAGCAGGACGGGCAGGCTGTCCACACCGGCCAGCAGGTCCATGCCCTGCGGTTTTCCGGTCAGGGCGGCCGGGGAGGCCAGGTCGAGCAGGTCGTCGGCGATCTGGAAGGCGATGCCGAGCTGTTCCCCGTACTCGGTCAGGGCTGCCACGTGCGGGGCGGGCGCGCCGGACTGGAGGGCGCCGAGCCCGAGCGACATGGCCAGCAGGGCGGCCGTCTTGCCTCCCGCCACGTGGAAGTAGTGCGCCACCAGGTCCTCGCCGTCGGCGGGGCCGGTGAGTTCGCCGAGCTGTCCCGACACCAGCCGGGCCGCCGTCCGGGCGTTGAGTTCGATCACTCCGGGGGCGAGTCCGGCGGCGAGCCGGGCGGCGCGGGCGAGGAGCCAGTCGCCGCCGAGGACGGCGGTCCGGTCGCCCCAGCGTGCGTTGGCGCTCGCCACTCCGTGCCGGGTGGCGGCCCCGTCCATGACGTCGTCGTGGTGGAGCGAGGAGAGGTGTACCAGTTCCGCGATGACGGCGGCCCGGCCGACGCCGTCCCGCCAGGGGTCGCCGAACTCGGCACCGAGCAGGACCAGCAGCGGGCGGAGCCGCTTTCCGCCGGCTGCCGCCAGATGGCCGGTGAGCGCGGCGATCCTCGGCTCGGGGGCGTCGTGGACGCAGTCCTGGAGCTCTTTCTCCGTGGCGGCCAGCGCCTCATTCATCGCGGACTCGAACTCCGGTTCGCCCAGACCGAGTCGCCCGAGAATTCCGGACGACGCACACGGCACGGATATCGGAGCCTCGTACATCAGTTTTGCGTTCACGAGGAAACCCCTCGGTCGCACCGGTGGTGACGGTGTTGTGCGGCGAATATCGCCTTCACCGTGTCCCGCCCACCCCACCCCGGCAAGGGAAATGACATGAAGGTGACACGGGGTGCGCGATACCCCGGGCGGAAGTGCATTGTCAGCTTCCTGCCACATCCGCCGGCGCTGTCCCGTACCCCGAAAGGCGCGGTTACGCTCTCGTGCACATCACTGGGATTGCCGGGAAAGGGCGAGGAATTGCGTATCCGATTCATCATGACCGCGGTGGCGGCGGCCGGGCTGGTCTCCCTGTCGGCGGTGCCGGCCACGGCTGCCGCCGGGGGCACGGGACAGGCGGCGGACGGGTCCGGTCAGGAATGCGCCGCGGTGCGCCTCTCGGGTTCCCTGCCCGCCCCGCCGCCCGGCATGGCCGTGGAGCAGCAGGTCACCATAGGCACCGACTGCGCACCTCACCTGGGCCCCGCCCGGCTGGTGCCCGCCACCGGGAAGACGGCCGCGCGGGCGGCGGCCCCGGCGGCCGGTGTCCGGCAGCTGGAGAGCTGGTCCGAGATGTACGACTGCTGCAACATCCGCATGACCGGCCTCTACACGACGTCGTCCTGGGAGACCGACGGGAGTCGTGTCGTCACCGCGTCCACCACGGCACGGCAGGAATGGAACCGTGAACCCTGGGACGCGGGCTGGTCGCTGGAGTCGTCGGAAAAGACGGCCGATTGCGTCAGCGACTGCACCGTCTCGCACAACGAGGCCCGTGCCGCGTTCTCGTACAAGGGAATTTTCGACGCGACCGGCGACTGGTACGCGAACGAGCACCGGTCCTTTGTGGACCTGAATGCGGACGGTACGGCGTCCTGCCGTTTCGAGGTGGATCTGCGGCACACCTTCGTCGGCTGGAATCTGCGGCGCGGCTGCTCCTGAGAACCGGCCCGACGAGGAGAGGCGCGGAGGGTCTGGCAGCAACCTGACATCCCACGGGATTTACGGGTGCGGTCTCCCTACACTCGCGCAGAAGACTCTCCCCCACCAGAAATCCGCAGAAGGAGTCCCATGTTCGGAGGGATCGGGCGGCTGGCCGTTCGCCGCCCCTGGCTCACCATCCTCGCCTGGATCGTCGTCGCGGTGGCGCTGGGCTTCGCCGCCCCACAGCTGAAGCCCACCAGCGACCAGGCGGACTTCCTGCCCTCCTCGTACGAATCCGTGCAGGTCGGCCGCCTTCAGGAGAAGGTGTTCCCGCAGCAGGAGACACCGGCTGCGGTGGTGGTGTTCCAGCGGTCCGACGAGGGCAAGCTGACCGCCGCCGACCGGGCCGACCTGCGCGAGGTGGTGTCGGGGCTCCGGGACAGACGGTTCGACCGGATCAAGTCCGTGAAGGCGGACGCAGGTTCGGTCTCGCCCAACGGCCGGATCGCCCTGGCCGGGATCGTCGCCACGGTCGACGACCCGTACGACACCGGCGTGACCGAGTCCGTGAAGGACATCCGGGCGGCCCTCAAGAAGCTGCTGACCGGGACGGAGCTGAAGGCGGGCACCACGGGCCCCGCCGCCACCGCGCTGGACTCGCAGGAGTCGGCCGGCGACACCGACGCCATGATCATGCAGGCGACCCTGCTGCTGATCATCGTCCTGCTGCTGATCATCTTCCGCAGCCCGCTGATCGCCATCCTTCCCGTCCTGATCATCGGGCTCACGTTCGTGGTCGCGACCGGGCTGATCTCCACCGCCGTGGAGGCCGGCGGACTGCAGGCCGACAGCTCGATCACCGCCATCCTGATCGTCGTCCTGTTCGGCGTCGGGACCGACTACATCCTCTTCCTGCTGTTCCGGTACCGGGAGCTGCTGCGGGAGGGCCACGATCCGAGGCCCGCCATGAGCGAGGCCGTGGGCCGGGTCGGCGAGACCATCGCCTCGGCGGCCGGCGCGGTGATCGTCGCCTTCCTCGCCCTCCTGCTGTCCAGCCTCGGGATGCTGCGCGCCATGGGCCCCGCCCTGGCGATCTCGGTGGCGGTCACGCTGGCCGCCGCGCTGACGCTGGTCCCCGCGGTCTTCTCGATGCTCGGACGCAAGGCGTTCTGGCCGTCGAAGCCCTGGCGCACCCGGCCCCGGCACCGTTTCGCGGCCCGTGCCGGTGCGCTCACCGCACGGCGTCCGGGTCTTGTCGCCGCACTCTCGGGCGGGCTGCTGGCGGCCCTGGCCGTCGGCGTGTTCAGCTTCAACCCGGCTTTCGACAGCGAGAGTTCCCTGCCCAAGGACCTGGAGTCCGTGCGCGCGGGCCAGGACATGCAGCGCGGTTTCGCCGCCGGGCAGACCGACCCCAGCTGGGTGCTCCTCGAATCGGAGGACGGCGGCCGGCTGGACCGGGCCGACCTGGACACCTACCGGCGGCAACTGGCGGCGGCCGGATTCGGGGAGGTCTCCCCCGCCGTGGTCAGCCCGAAGGGCGACGTCGCCCAGTTCGGTGTGGTGCTCAAGGTGAAGCCCGCGAGCGACCGGGCCATCGAGCTGGCCGCGGGGCCGCTGCGCGACACGGCGCACCGGGCGGCTCCGGACGGCAGCAGGGCGCTCGTCGGCGGCACCTCGGCGCTCCTCGCCGACATCCAGCACGCCACGAACCGCGACTACTCGGTGGTCTTCCCGGTCGCCGGGATCGCGATCATGGTCATCCTCGGGCTGCTGCTGCGCAGCGTCGTGGCGCCCTGGTACCTGATGCTCGCGGTGGGCCTCGGCTTCGGGGCGACACTCGGTTCCACGGTGTGGCTGTTCCAGGACATCAGGGGTGAGCAGGGCCTGCTGTTCACCCTGCCGGTGATCGTGTACCTCTTCGTCGTCGCCATCGGCACCGACTACAACATCCTCATGGTGGCGCGGCTCCGCGAGGAGACCGGGCGCGGCCGGAGTCCGGCGGAGGCCGTGCGCGAGGCGGTCACCCGTACCGCCTCCACCGTCGGGGCGGCGGCCTTCATCCTCGCCGGGACCTTCGGCGTGCTCCTGCTGGCCGAGAACAGCATGCTCCAGCAGATGGGCTTCGCCGTGGCGTTCGGCATCCTGCTGACCGCCTTCGTCATGGCCCTGCTGCTGGTGCCTGCCGTGACGACCCTGCTGGGCCGCCGCGCCTGGTGGCCGGGCGGCCGGAACCCCTCCGCCGGCGAGGGTGCGCGACCGGACGGCACGGAGCCCCACGAACCCGTGGACGCCGTTGCCAGGTCCGCGACTTGACCGGTCGTCACTCCGGATTCCCGGCACCCCCGACACCGTCCACCAGGGCGGTCCGGGGGTGCCGGGCTTTGCCTCGTTGTGCCGCATACAAGAAGATTGGCAGTCTGACGCACATGACCACTGAAGTCACCGACGAGCCCCGCCGCACGGCGGTGCTGTCCACTCCGCCCCCGTCCCGGTGGATCCGCTGGGCGGCCCACGCCGTCCCCCTGATCGCGCTGCCGTCCTCGCTGTGGCGTCTGGCCATGACCGTCGGAGTGCCGGTCGGGTACAGCGACGCGGTCCTGCGCGACGACTACGGTCTGCCCGGCAGCGGCTATCTCGTCCTGCCCCTGATCACGCTCTTCCAGGAGGTGGCGGCGCTGCTCACGCTCGGCCTGACCAGTAACTGGGGCCTCGTCGCGCCGCGTTGGCTGCCGTTCATCGGGGGCCGGCCCGTCCGTACCTGGGCAGCCGTCGTACCCGCCGCTCTCGGCGCGGTAATCCTGACGGCGGTGACGATCAGTCAGTACCTGGTGTGGGACAAGGTCGACAGCGGCAGCCTCGACGCCACCCATCGCGCGCTGATGGGCTGGTGCTACGCGCCGCTGCTGCTCTGGGGCCCGCTGCTCGGTGTCGTCACCGTCTCGTACTACCTGCGGCGAAGGCGTCAGCGATGAACACGGCGGTCCTGGTCCTCCTGGCCGCGCTCTCCCTCACCCTGCTGCTCACCGGACTCGCCTCCGGCGCCCGGCGGCTGCTGGGCATCGAGATCGGCAAGGGCCGTGCCGCGCTCACCGCGGCCGTCGGCCTGACCGCCGGCACCCTCGTGGGGTTACCCCTGCGCGATGTGCAGCCGCTCGCCCTGCTCACCCTGGAGATCGGTGTCTCGCTGCTGGTGGCCATGGTCTTCCTGGCCGCGACCGAGGTGCTGATCCCGTCCGGGACCGTGCGCGGTCTGGTGGGCTTCCCGAAGGCGGTGCGCCGCCGGTTCGCCCGGACCCGGCGGTACGCGCGGCTGAGCCGGATCTTCGTACGGCACGGGCTGGGGCGCTTCCTCACCGGCGGGTCCCGCCGCGCCCCCGCCGAACGGGCCGTCCTCGCACCGTCCCTGCGGCTCGCCCTGGAGGAGGCCGGGGTGACGTTCGTGAAGCTCGGCCAGGTGATGTCCACCCGGTACGACCTGCTGCCGCAGGAGTTCATCGACGAACTCAGCACCTTGCAGGACCGGGCGACCCCCGGGCCCTGGGAGTCCACGGCCCAGGTGCTGCACGAGGAACTGGGCGCACCGGCCGCCGAGGTGTTCGCCCAGTTCGATCCCGAGCCGGTCGCGGCCGGTTCGATCGCCCAGGTGCACCGCGCCCGGCTGCACAGCGGGGAGCAGGTCGCGGTCAAGGTCCAGCGGGCGACGGCGCGGGCGATCGTCGCGGACGACCTGGACATCCTGTACCGGTTCGCCTCGAAGCTGGAGCACCACACCGACTGGGGCCGCAGCGTGGGCGCCGAAGCGCTCGCCGAGGGGTTCGCCACCTCGCTGCACGAGGAGCTGGACTTCCGTATCGAGGCCCGCAACACCCTGTCGGTGGCGGCCGCCATCGAACAGTCCACCAGCGACTCCGTGATCAAGGTCCCCGAGGTCCACCTCGACCTCACCAGCCGGCGGGTCCTGGTCACCGAGTGGATGGAGGGCGTCCCGCTGCACAGCGTCGCGGACCTCCTCGACGACGGCGGCCCGGACCGGGAGGCACTGGCCCAGGCGATGCTGGACTGCCTGCTCGGGCAGATCATGACCAGCGGGGTCTTCCACGCCGACCCGCATCCCGGCAACCTGCTGCTGCTCCCGGACGGGCACCTGGGCATGCTCGACTTCGGCGCGGTCGGACGGATCGACCGGTCGCTGCGCTCCACCCTGCGCGGGATGCTGCTCGCCCTGCACCGAGGCGATCCCGCCGGCCTCTCCGACGCGCTGATCGAGCTGGTGGACCGGCCCGAACAGGTCGACGAACGGAGGCTGGAACGGGCCCTCGGGCGCTTCCTGGCCCGGCACTTCGCGCCCGGGATCAAACCGGACCGGGAGATGTTCGCCGACCTCTTCACGATCGTGGCCCGGCACGGGATCACGGTGCCGCCGGAGATAGCGGCCGTGTTCCGGGCCCTGGCCACCATGGAAGGCTCCCTGGAGCGGCTGGTCCCCGGCTTCGACATCGTCAGCCAGGCCCGTTCCTTCGCCGTCACCCAGCATCTGCGGAAGCTGCGGCCCGAGACGCTGGGGCGCTCGGTGACCGAGGAGCTGCTGTCCATGGTGCCGATGCTGCGCCGGCTGCCGCGCCGGATCGAACGGATCGGCAGCGCCATCGAGGGCGGGCAGCTCACGGTCGGGGTGCGGATGTTCCAGGACCCGGAGGACCGCAGGTTCCTGCGTTCGCTGGTGCACGACGTGCTGCTGGCGTTCCTGGGCGGAGTGATAGGCCTGGTCGGCGTGCAGCTGCTGCGTACCGGCGGCGGTCCCCGGATCAGCGAGGGACTGGGGCTCTTCGAGCTGTTCGGCTACAACCTCCTGCTCATCAGCTGTGTCCTGGTGCTGCGGGTGCTGTTCATGATGATCAGCCCGCGGCGCTGACGTCCGGGACCGGCCGTCAGCGCTGGGCGGCCGCCTTCTGGTACGCGCGTCCCGCGAGCGGCACGACCACGACGATCAGCAGGACGAGCACTCCCAGCGCCGCCGGGACGGGGTGCTCCGAGGGGAACGCCCCGCTCGCCGGCCCGCGTTCGTTGCCGAACAGGTCCCGGCTCGCGGAGACGACCGCGCTGACCGGGTTCCACTCGGCGACGGCCCGCATCCAGCCCGGGAGCCCGTCCAGCGGCACGAACGCGTTGGACAGGAACGCGAGCGGCATCATGATGACGCCGGACACCGCGCTCACCGTCTCCGCGTTGCGCAGCACGAGCCCGAGCAGGGCGCCCAGCCACGACATGGCGAACCCCATCAGCAGGAGCAGTCCGAAGCCGGCCAGGGTCTGGAGCACTCCGTTGTGCGCGCGCCAGCCGATGAGATAGCCGACCAGGGCCATCACGGCACAGGTCCAGGCGACGAGCATGCCGTCCGCCACGGTCCGTCCCACCAGCACGGAGGACCGGGAGATGGGCAGGGCGCGGAACCGGTCCACGAGCCCGTTGTTCAGGTCGCCGACCACGCCGACCGCGGTCGTGGTGATGTTGGCGAGCATCACCTGCGCGAAGATGCCGGCCATGATGTATTCCTTGTAGCCGCCGTCCCCGGGCACCTGCATGGCGCTGCCGAAGAGGTAGCCGAAGACGATGACGAACGCCACCGGCATCACGGTGATACCGATCAGCTGTTCCGGCATCCGGCGGATGTGCCGCATCTGGCGGCCCACGAGTGCGAACGAATCGCTGATGGCCTCGGTCATGCCGGCTGCTTCTCCTTGGTCGTGGTCGATGTCGTGGCGGGGGCCGGCTCCGAACCGGCCTCGGTGCGGCCCTGTTCGCCGGTCAGGGCGAGGAACACGTCGTCGAGCGAGGACCGGCGTACGGCGAAGTCCTCGGGCTCGATGCCGAGCCGTTGCAGGCCGCTCGCGGCCCCGGCGATCGTGGCGACACCGCCGGTCAGCGGCACGGAGACGGTGCGGGCGCCGCGGTCGGTCACCGGCTCGCCGGGCGAGATCTCCGCCAGGGTGCGGGCGACGGCCTCCAGATCGGCGACGGACGCCACCGACACCTCAAGGCGTTCACCGCCGACCTTGCGCTTGAGCTGGTCGGGGGTGCCCTCGGCTATCACCGTGCCCCGGTCGATGACCGCGATGCGGTCGGCCAGCTGGTCGGCCTCCTCCAGGTACTGCGTGGTCAGCAGCACGGTGACACCCTCGGCCACCTGGTCCCGGATCATCTGCCAGAGCGTCATCCGGCTGGTGAGATCGAGACCGGTCGTCGGTTCGTCGAGGAAGAGCACCGGCGGCCGGCCGACCAGGCTCGCCGCGAGGTCGAGACGCCGGCGCATCCCGCCGGAGTACGTCTTCGCCGGCCGGTCTGCGGCGTCCAGGAGCCCGAACCGGTCGAGCAGTTCGTGCGCGCGCGCCTTCGCGCCGCGCCGGCCGAGGTGCAGGAGCACCCCGATCAGCTGGAGGTTCTCCCGCCCCGTCAGCCGCTCGTCCACCGCCGCGTACTGGCCGGCCAGACCGATGTGGCCGCGCACCTCGCGGGCCTGGGTGGCCAGGTCGTAGCCGGCCACGGTGGCGCGCCCCTCGTCGGGTTCGAGGAGCGTGGCGAGGATGCGTACGGTGGTGGTCTTGCCCGCGCCGTTGGGCCCGAGGACACCGAGGATCGTCCCCGCGGGGACCTCCAGATCGATGCCGCTCAGCGCCTGGTGGTCGCCGTAGCGCTTACGGAGACCTTCTGCGGATATCGCCGTTTCCATGGCGGTCGCTCCTTCTGTTCTGCTGTCGTGGACAGCGGGAAGTGGGGTGTTCAGGCGCCGTGGGCCGTGTGCAGTGCGGCCAGTCGCTCCAGGAGGACGCGGCCGATCTCCGCCGCGGGTTCCGGCTGGAGCAGGTGCCCGTGGTGCGCGTGCACCGGGTGGGTGGTGATGTCGCCCGTCACGTGCGGACGCCATGCGGCGACGGAGTCCGCCGTCTTCCCGGCGGGGTCGTCGGTACCGACGGTGGAGACGAACAGCAGCAATTCGCCGTCGAAGCCCCGGGGCCGGTACCGGGCGCTCAGCTCGTGGTTGTTGATGCCGACCTTCATGAAGGCGGTGATGTTCTCCTCCTCCAGGCTCCCGAGCGCACTGTCCCGGCCACGGATGATCTCCATCACCCGCTTGTGCTCCAGGGGCCCTTCGGGCAGCTCCGCCAGGTCGTAGCCGACGAAGTCGAGCAGGGTCTCCAGTACGTCGCGCTCGGTGGGCAGGGCGTAGTCGTCGTCCTCCCACGAGGCGTCGTACGGTGTCTGGTCCAGGTTCGCGAGGAGGGCGACCCTTTCCCCCGCCCCGGTCAGCAGGGTGGCGATCTCGTGCGCCACCAGGGCGCCGAAGGACCAGCCGACGAGGTGGTAGGGCCCGGCGGGCTGGATCCGCCGGATCTGCTCGACGTAGTCGGCCGCCATCTCCTCGACGCTCGTCGCGATCGGCTCCTTGGCGTCGAGGCCCCGGGCCTGGAGCCCGTACAGCGGATACTCGGCGCTGACGGCCTTCAGCAGGGACGCGTACGGCCAGCTGAGGCCGCCGGCGCCGTGGACGCAGAAGAGCGGCGCGCGGTCGCCTCCGGTACGCAGCGGCAGCAGCACTTCGAAGCCGTCGCCGTCCGCACCGGTGCCGAGCTTGTCGCTCAGCTGCGCCACGGTCGGCGTCTCGAAGATGCCCCGGTTGCTCAGCTTGACGCCCAGCACCGAACGGATCCGGCTGACCAGCTGGATGGACGTGATGCTGTCGCCGCCCAGCTCGAAGAAGCTGTCGTCGATGCCCACCCGGTCCACCTTGAGCACATCGGCGAAGAGCCCGCAGAGCACCTCTTCCTGGGCGGACCGGGGTCCGCGCCCGGCGTCGGGCAGTTCGGGGCCGGGCGCGGGAAGCGCTTTACGGTCGAGCTTGCCGTTGACGGTCAGCGGGAGGGCGT
The DNA here is from genome assembly GCF_008042035.1 of Streptomyces sp. col6. Classification (GTDB taxonomy): domain Bacteria; phylum Actinomycetota; class Actinomycetes; order Streptomycetales; family Streptomycetaceae; genus Streptomyces. The sequence continues at coordinate 1,408,343 of NZ_RDBL01000006.1, read as the reverse complement.
CCAGGGAGACAAAGGCGGACGGCACCATGTAGTCCGGCAGCGCGGCGGCCACATGGGCCCGGACGGCGGTGGTGTCCAGAGCGCCGGTGGCCGGTACGACGTAGGCGACGAGTCGCTTGATGCCGGGCCGGTCCTCGCGGACGACGACGGCGACCCGGGCCACGCTCTCGTGACGGGCGAGGACCGTTTCGATCTCACCGAGCTCGATGCGGAAGCCTCGGACCTTGACCTGGTCGTCGGAACGGCCGAGGTATTCCAGCTCGCCCTTGCGGGACCAGCGCACCACGTCACCCGTGCGATACATCCGCGAGCCCGCCGGACCGAACGGGTCGGCCACGAACCGCTCGGCCGTCAGGCCCGGACGGCCCAGATACCCACGGGCGAGGCCGGAGCCGGCCACGTACAACTCACCTGCCACGCCGGGTGCCACCGGACGCAGAGAGCCGTCCAGGACGTACGTGGAGGTGCCCGGTACGGGTCCGCCGATCGGGGGCACACCCATACCCGCTTCGAGGCGGCCGGACATCGACGCCGCCACCGTGGATTCCGTCGGACCGTAGGCGTTCACCATCAGACGGCCCGGCGCCCACCGGTCCACCAGCTCGGCCGAAGTGGCGTCGCCGCCCACGATCAGCGACCGGAACAGCGGGAACTCCCCGTCCGGAACACTCGCCAGCGCGGCCGGCGGGATCAGCGCGTGCGACACCTCGCGCTCGACGAGCACCTTCGCCAGCACATCCCCGGCCAGCGGACCCGGCGGCGGAACCACCAACGCACCACCCGAGCCGAACGCCATCACCAGCTCCAGCACGGACGCGTCGAAGCTCGGGGACGCGAACTGCAACACCCGACTCTCCGGGCCCGCTTCGCATTGCTCCACCAGCCCTGCGGCAAACCCGGCGATACCCCGATGTGAGACGACCACACCCTTGGGGCGCCCGGTGGAACCCGACGTATAGATCACATACGCCGCACCACCGACGTCGATCTCCACATGGGGCTTGACGTCCTGCAACTCTGCATCGAAGGACGGAAGTTCACGCAACACCAGCACCGGGGACGCGTCCGCGAGCATGTAATCGATCCGGTCCTGCGGATACTCCGGGTCCACCGGCAGATACGCCGCACCCGCCTTCAGTACCGCCAACTGCGCCACGACGATGTCCACCGAACGCGGCAGCACCAACGCCACCACACCCTCCGGACCAACCCCCTCAGCACGCAGCCAATGCGCCAGCCGATTCGCCCGCACCTCCAGCTCCGCATACGACAGGGCCACACCCCCGTCGCCCGTCACCGCGACCGCATCCGGCGTCCGCTCCACCCACCGCTCGAACAAGCCATGCAACGTCACCGGCTCACACACACGCCCCGACGACGCCCACTCCCCCAGCACCAAACCCCGCTCAGCACCCGACAGCACCTCCACACCACCAACCCGCACCCCCGGATCAGCAGCCACCACCTCCAACACCCGCACCAACCGCTCCACCACACCCACCACCGACACCCGGTCGAACAGATCGACCGCGAACTCCACGCTCCCCTCGATGCCCTCCGACGTCTCGGCGAACTGGAACGACAGGTCGAACTTGGCGGCGTCGAAGCTGATCTCCTCGGGGGCGATCCGCAGGCCGTCGAGGTCGAGCGTGGCCTCCCCGGTGTTCTGGAACGCCAACATGACCTGGAAGAGCGGATGGCGGGCCATGGAGCGCTCGGGGTTCAGCACCTCCACCAGCCGCTCGAACGGCACATCCTGGTTCGCGTAGGCCGCGAGGTCCGTCTCCCGGACCCGCTCCACCAGTTCCCGGAACGTCGGGTCGCCCGACACGTCCGTACGCAGCACCAGCGTGTTCACGAAGAACCCGACCAGATCGTCCAGCGCCTCGTCCGTGCGGCCCGCGATCGCGGTGCCCACCGGGATGTCGGTGCCGGCGCCCAGCCGTGAGAGCAGCGTGGCGACGGCGGCCTGGACGACCATGAACACACTGCCGCCGACTTCTGCGGCCAGGGCCTGCAACCGCTCATGGGTGTCGCGGGAGACGCGGAAGGGGACGGTGTCGCCCCGGTAACTCATCTCCGCCGGACGCGGCCGGTCCACCGGAAGCACCAACTCCTCCGGCAACCCCGCCAACACCCCACGCCAGTAATCCACCTGACGCGACAGTTCACTGACCGGGTCACCCTCGTCACCCAGCACATCCCGCTGCCACAACGTGTAGTCGGCATACTGCACCGGCAACGACGCGAAGCCTGGTGCGCCACCCCCCGCACGCGCCGCGTACGCCTCACTCAGGTCGCGTGCCAGCGGGCCCATCGACCAGCCGTCGCCCGCGATGTGGTGCACTACGACCAGCAGCACGTGTTCGTCGTCGGAGACGGTGAACAGGACGGCCCGCAGCGGGGTTTCCGTGGCTATGTCGAAGCCGCGGGCGACCTCGGCGGCCAGGCGCCCGGGGTCGAAGGGCGTGGTCTCCAGCACCGGGCGCGCCTCGTGCGCCGGCAGGATCAGCTGGTACGGACGGCCCTCCACGTCGGGGAATATCGTGCGCAGGCTCTCGTGGCGTGCCGTGACATCACCGAGTGCCGCTTCCAGCGCGGCCGGGTCCAGGGTGCCGGTCAGGCGGACCGCCATCGGCATGTTGTAGGTGGCGCGGGGCCCCTCGAAGCGGTTGAGGAACCAGAGCCGGCGCTGCGCGGACGAGAGAGGGATCTCCTCGGGGCGCGGGCGCACGGTGAGCGCCTGGCGGGCGCGGCCGGCGTCACCGAGGCGTTCCGCGAGCGCCACGGCGGTCGGGGCCTCGAACAGGGTACGGACCGCGAGTTCGGCGCCGAGCCGGGAGCGGACACGGCTCACGACCCGGGTGGCCAGGAGCGAGTGGCCGCCCAGGTCGAAGAAGCCGTCGTCGATGGAGACCCGCTCCAGGCCCAGCACCTCGGCGAAGATGTCGCAGAGGGCCTTCTCCTGGGCCGTGCGGGGTGTCCGGCCCTCGGCCCGGGTGCGCGGACCGGGTGCCGGGAGGGCACGGCGGTCGAGCTTCCCGTTGACCGTGACCGGCAGCCGGTCGAGGGCGACGAAGGCAGCCGGGACCATGTAGTCGGGCAGCCGCCCGCCCAGGCGAAGGCTGAGTTCGTCCGCGTCGGGTACCTCGCGTCCGGTGGCGGGGACGGTGTAGGCGACAAGTTCCTTGATGCCGGGCCGGTCCTCACGGACGATCACGGCGGCGCGGGCGATCTCCTCCTGGCTCTCCAGCGCGGTCTCGATCTCGCCGGGTTCGATGCGGAAGCCGCGGATCTTGACCTGGTCGTCGAGGCGTCCGATGCAGTCGATCCGGCCGTCCCTGGTCCAGCGGGCCAGGTCGCCGGTGCGGTACATCCGGGTGCCGGCGGGGCCGTGCGGGTCCGCGACGAAGCGTACGGAGGTGAGGTCCGGGCGGTTCAGGTAGCCGCGGGCCAGTCCGGCGCCGGCCAGATACAGTTCGCCGGCCACGCCGGGGGCGACCGGCCGCAGGGACGGGTCGAGGATGTACGCCCGGTAGTTGTCCAACGGCCGCCCCACGAGGACCCGCTCGGCCTCCTCGATGCGCTGGCCGAGCGCGTCGACGGTGGTCTCGGTGGGCCCGTACAGGTTGTGGGTGACGAGGTCCGGGACGCCCAGGAGTTCCTGGCGCAGGGTCTCGCCCAGTGCCTCGGCGCCCAGGCTCACGATCATCGGGCGCAGGGACTCGTCGGCGGTCAGGCCGAGTTCGTGGAGTTGCTGGTAGTGGGCGGGGGTGGTGTCGAAGTGGTCGATGCCTCCCACCCGTTGGACGTAGTCGAAGAGTGCGGCGGCGTCGTGGCGTGCCTCGTCGTCGATGAGGTGCAGTTCGTGGCCGGCCAGCATCCACAGCAGGGGGTCGAAGGCGGCGTCGAAGGAGAACGACGAGACCAGCGCGGCGCGCAGCCGGCGGTCGCCCGCCGCTGCGATCTCCGGTGCGTAGAGCCGCCCGAAGTGGTCGTGGAAGAGGTTCACGAAGCTGCGGTGCTGGACGGTGACGCCCTTGGGGCGGCCGGTGGAGCCCGAGGTGTAGATGATGTAGGCCGCGTTGTCCGGGCGGGGCGCGCCGCCGCGTTCGTCGTCGGTGAGGTTGTCCGCCGGGGTCCCGGGGTCGATGTCGTGCAGTGCGGCGGGGTCGGTGAGTTCCAGCACCGGGCGGGCGTCGTCGAGCATGTGGGCGATGCGGTCGTCGGGGTAGTCCGGGTCGACCGGGACGTAGACGGCACCCGCCTTCATCACGGCGAGCAGGGCCACGACGTGTTCGGCCGAGCGGGGCAGCCGTACGGCGACGGGCTGCTCGGCCCCCGCGCCGAGAGCGACGAGCCGGCGGGCCAGCCGGTTGGCCCAGGCGTTGAGTGCGGCATAGGTGAGCCGGGTGTCCTGGAAGACCAGGGCGATGGCGTCGGGGGTGCGCGCGGTCTGCTCCTCGAAGAGGCCGGGGAGGGTGCCCGTCGGGTAGGTGCGCGCGGTGTCGTTCCAGTCGACGAGGATGCGGTGGCGTTCCTCGGCCGTCAGGACGTCGACGGACGACAGCCTGCGGTCGGGGTCGCCGGCCAGCTCGCCGGCCAGCCGTACGAAGCGGTCCGCCAGGTCCCGGGCGGTCTCCGGGTCGAAGAGGTCCGTGGCGAATTCGATGCCGCCGCCGATGCCGGCGGGGGCGCCGTCGTCGCCGAACCGCTCCTCCAGGACGAGCGAGAGGTCGAAGTTGGAGGTCTTCCAGCCGACGGCGCGCCCGGTGGCCCGCGGCCCGCCGAGGTCGAGGGTGGCCTCCGCGTTGTTCTGGAAGGACAGCATCACCTGGAAGAGCGGGTGGCGGGCCATGGAGCGCTCGGGGTTCAGCACCTCCACCAGGCGCTCGAACGGCACGTCCTGGTTGGCGTACGCAGCCAGGTCGGTTTCCCGTACCCGGTCCAGGAGTTCACGGAAGGTCGGGTCGCCCGACACGTCAGTCCGCAGCACCAGCGTGTTCACGAAGAACCCGACCAGATCGTCCAGCGCTCCGTCGGTGCGGCCCGCGACCGGCGAGCCGATCGGGATGTCGGTACCGGCGCCCAGCCGGTTCAGCAGCGCGGCCAACACCGACTGCATCACCATGAAGACGCTCGCGCGGCGTTCGCGGGCGAGTCCGGCGAGCCGCTGGTGGACGTCGGCGGGGACCTGGAGTTCGACGGTGTCGCCCCGGTAGCTCATCTCGGCAGGGCGCGGGCGGTCGGTGGGGAGGGCCAGTTCCTCGGGGATGCCGGCGAGCGCGGTGCTCCAGTAGCCGATCTGCCGGGCCAGCTCGCTGTCGGGGCGGTTCTCGTCGCCGAGCACCTCGCGCTGCCACAGGGTGTAGTCGGCGTACTGGACGGGCAACGGCTCCCACGCGGGGGCGCGGCCCTCGCACCTGGCGCGGTACGCCTCGCCGAGGTCGCGGGCGAGCGGGGCCATGGACCAGCCGTCGCCCGCGATGTGGTGGACGACGAGCAGCAGGACGTACTCGGTGCCGCCCAGCGCGAACAGGCGGGTGCGCAGGGGCGGTTCGGCGGTGAGGTCGAACTCCCTGCCGGCGGCGGCCGCGAGCGCCTGTTCCAGGTCGCCGTCGTCGACGCCGATCACGGGCAGGGCGGGGACGGCCTGCGCGGGGTCGAGGATCACCTGCCGGGGGTTGCCGTCGGTCTCCGGGAAGACGGTGCGCAGGCTCTCGTGGCGGGTCACCACGTCGGCGAGCGCCTGGCGCAGCGGCTCGACGCGCAGTTCGCCGGAGAGCCGTACGGCCAGCGGCAGGTTGTAGTTGCCGCCCGCGTCCTCGAACCGGCCGAGGAACCACAGGCGTCGCTGGGCGGGTGACAGGGGGATCTCGGTGGGGCGCGGTGCGGCGACGAGTGCCGCGCGGGCCCGGCCGGCGGTGCCGAGGCGGTCGGCGAGGGCCGCGACCGTGGGCGCTTCGAAGAGGGTACGGACCGCGATCTCCGCGCCGAAGGCCGTACGCACCCGGCTGACGAGCCGGGTGGCGAGCAGGGAGTGTCCGCCGAGGTCGAAGAAGCTGTCGTCGACGGAGACCTGCTCCAGCCCGAGGACGTCCGCGAAGAGGGCGCACAGCCGTGCCTCGTGGGCGGTGCGCGGGGCGCGTCCGGACGGGGCGGCGCCGTCGGGCACCGGCAGGGCGCGACGGTCCAGCTTCCGGTTGGGGGTGAGCGGGAGCGCGTCGAGGGCGACGAAGGCGGAGGGCACCATGTAGCCGGGCAGCCTGCCGTCGAGGTGGGCGCGGAGGTCGTCGGCGCCGGGTGCCGGGTCGCCGGTCTCCGGCACGATGTAGGCGGCGAGCGTGCTGATGCCCGGCCTGTCCTCCCGGGCGATGACGACGGCCTGGGCGACGGCGGGGTGGGTGGTGAGGGCCGCCTCGATCTCGCCGAGTTCGATGCGGAAGCCGCGGATCTTGACCTGGTGGTCGCTGCGGCCCAGGTAGTCCAGTTCGCCTTCGCCGGTCCAGGAGACCACGTCGCCGGTGCGGTACATACGGGTGCCGGTGGGGCCGTACGGGTCGGCGACGAAGCGTTCGGCGGTCAGCGCCGGCCGGTTCAGGTAGCCGCGTGCGAGGCCCGCTCCCGCGAGATACAGCTCGCCGGGCACCCCGGGCGGAACCGGGCGCAGCGCGCTGTCCAGGACGTAGGCGCGGGTGTTGTGGACCGGGCGGCCGATGGTGGGCCGGGCGGGCCAGTCGCCGGGCTCGGCGGGGAGGGTGGCGGCGGTGACGACGTGGGTCTCGGTGGGTCCGTAGTGGTTGTGCAGGACGCGGCCGGTGCCGTGGTGGAAGTCGCGCATCCGCTTGGTCGGCACCAGGGCCTCGCCCGCCTGGGCGAGGTGGCGCAGCGCCGGCAGTTCGAGGCCCTGTCCCGCGGCCTCCTCGCAGAGGGCGTCGATGACCAGGTTGGGCGCGTACACCTCGCCGATCCGCTGCTCGTCGAGCCAGCGCACCAGGGCGGCCGGGTCGCGCCGGGTGTCCTCGTCGGGGATGACGAGGGTGCGTCCGGACAGGGTGGCGGACAGGATCTCCTGGGCGGATACGTCGAAGCTGATGGCGGTGAACTGCGCGGTGCGCACACCGGGGCCGCCGGGAAGCACGTCCTCGTGCCAGGCGACGAGGTTGGCGAGGGCCCCGCCGGGCATCGCCACGCCCTTGGGCCGTCCCGTCGAGCCGGAGGTGTAGATGACGTACGCGGGTGCGAGGGGGGTGAGCGGGGCCGTGCGGTCGCCGTCGGCCGGGTCGGTGTCCGCGGCGGCGGCGGCGATCCGCTCGGCCGTGTCATCGGTGTCGAGCACCAGGAGCGGGAGTGCGTCGCCGGGTACGGCGGCGGTGATCCGGGGCGAGGTGGCGCTGTCGGTGAGGACGAGGACCGGCCGGGCGTCGGTCAGCATGTGGGCGATGCGGTCGGCGGGGTACTCGGGATCGACGGGCAGATAGGCGGCGCCCGCCTTGAGGACCGCCCAGAGCGCCACGATCTGGTCGGCGGACCGGGGAAGTGCCAGGGCGACGGTCTGCTCGGGGCCGGCACCGTGTGCGATCAGGAGCCGGGCGACGCGGTTGGCGCGGGCGTCGAGCGCGGCGTACGAGAGACGGGTGTCGCCGTGCTGGACGGCGGTCGCGTCCGGGTGGCGGTCGGCGGCCCGCCGGAACAGGGCGGGCAACGTGACCGGTGCGGTGGCGTGGGCGGTGTCGTTCCAGGTGCCCAGGACCAGCGCGCGGTCCTCGGGGGCGAGGAGGTCGAGGCGTCCGACGGGGGTGTCCTCGGACCCGGCGAGGGAGGCGAGCAGCCGCAGCACGCGGTCGCCGATGGCACGGGCCTCGGCGTGCTCCAGTACGTCGGGGCGGTGGCTCAGCTCGATGGCGAGGGTGGTGCCCACGTGGACCATGAGGCCGAGCGGGTAGTGGGTGCCCTCGTGGCTGCGGCCGTCGACGACGCCGAGGCCGTCGGCGGAGGTGCGCAGGCCCTCGGTGTCCACCGGGTAGTTCTCGAAGACGAGGAGGGTGTCGAAGAGTTCGCCGCCGACCGGGGTCAGCCGCTGGATGTCGGAGAGGCCGAGGTACTGGTGGTCCATGAGACCTGCCTGCTGGTCCTGGAGCCGGTCCAGGAGCGCGCCGACGGTCTCGGAGGGGTCCAGCCGGACGCGGACGGGCAGGGTGTTGATGAAGAGCCCGACCATGGACTCGATGCCGGGGACCTGCGGCGGACGGCCCGAGACCGTACCTCCGAAGACCACGTCCTGACGGCCGGTCAGCTGACCCACCACGATCGCCCAGGCGGCCTGCACCACGGTGTTGACGGTGACCCCGCGCAGCCGCGCCCACCGTGCCAGCGCGGCGGTCTCCGCCTCGCCCAGCTCCACCCGGACCTGCCCCGGGGCCATGGGCTCCCGCGCCATGTCCGGGGCGGCGAGCAGGGTCGGCTCGTCCAGCCCGTCCAGCACCTGCCGCCAGGCGGTCTCGGCGGCCGTACGGTCCTGCGCGGCGACCCAGGCGAGATAGTCGCGGTACGGGGCGACGGGCGGCAGCGCCGTCTCGTCCTCGCCCCGGCCGAACAGCCCGTACAGCTGGAAGAGTTCACCGATGAGCAGGGCCCGGGACCAGCCGTCGAGCAGGATGTGGTGCGCGGTCAGCAGGAAGCGGTGGCGCCCCTCCCCCAGGTCGATCAGGGTGAACCGGACGAGCGGGGGCCGGGCCAGGTCGAAGCGCCGGGCCCGGTCCTCGGCCACCAGCCGGTCGGCCTCGGCGGCCCGGTCGGCGGCCGGCAGCCCCGACAGGTCGGCGCGGGTCCAGTCGGGTTCGGCCTGGACCGGGATGAGCTGGACCGGTTCGCCGTTCTTGCGGTGGCGGAAGGCGGCACGCAGCACGGAGTGCCGGCGCAGCACGGCGGCGCACGCCGCGCGCAGGGACTCGGCGTCGATTCCGCCTTCGATGTCCAGGGTGAACTGCGTGGTGTAGGCGTCGGGGCCCTGCGTGTCGTACTGCGCGTGGAACAGGAGGCCGTGCTGGAGCGGGGAGAGCGGGAGGATGCCCTCGAGCCGCGGCTTGGACGTAGTCATTTCGCTTCTCTCCACTCAGAGCCCGAAGTCTTCTTCGAATGCGTCGATCTCGTCCTGGCCGAGGTCGAGCAGCGGCGCCAGTGACGCCGCGGTGTGCTGGGGTGCCGCCGGGGGCGGGGTGTACGCGTCGGGGTGTTTCGCGCGGATCACCAGGGACCGCAGGGCCCGGAACCAGCCGTCGGCGAGTGCGGCCACCTCTTCCTCGGTGAACAGTTCGCCGGGCCAGCTCCAGGAGGCGACCAGGCGGGGGCCGTCGGGCCGGTCCTGGGTGAGCGAGTTCAGCTCCAGGGCGTGCGCTGCGGGCATGGCGTCGTCGCTGCCGCCGAGTCCGCCGTCGCCGTCGTTCCCGTCGTCCCCCGCGGCGAACCGGCCCAGGTAGTTGAAGCCGATCTGCGGTGCGGGGAAGGCCGCGAGGGCGGGCGCCGTCTCGGGGTTGAGGTGGCGCAGCAGGCCGTAGCCGGCTCCGTTGTCCGGCAGTTCGGCGAGCTGCCGTGCCACCTCGGCCACGGCCCGGGAGACGGCGGGGCCGCCGCAGCTGATGCTTTCCCAGTCGCTCTCCGGTACCCCGGGGTCGAGCCGGACCGGGAAGAGGCTGGTGAACCAGCCGACCGTGCGGGAGATGTCCGCGTCGGGGAGGACGTCCGCGAGGAGTTCCTCCCGGCCGTGGCCCTCCAGGTCGAGCAGGACCCCGCCATGCGCGGACCGGCCCCGGCCCCGGTTCCACTCGGTCACCGCCAGGGCGAACGCGGTCAGCAGGACGTCGTTGACCCCGGTCCGGAAGGCGGTGGGCACGCTGGTGAGCAGTGGCCCGGTCACCTCCGCGGGCAGGGTCACCGTCAGCTGGCGCGCCACCCCGGCCACGTCCCGGGCCGGGTCCAGTGCCCGGGACCCGAGGGGCTGTTCGGGCCGGCCCGCGAGCATCCGGGTCCATACGGGGAGTTCCGCGGCGCGCCCGGGGGTGCGGGCGGCGGCCGTCAGGCCGCGGGACCACTGGCGCAGGGAGGTCCACACCGGTTCCAGGACGGGTTCCCGGCCCGCGACGACCGCCTCGTACGCGGCCATCAGGTCGGGGGTCAGGATCCGCCAGGACACTCCGTCGACCACGAGGTGGTGGACGATCAGGAGCAGGCTGCCGACGCGGTCGGGGCCGGCGTCGAACCGGACCACCTGCATCATCACCCCGGCGTCGGGGTCCAGCCTGTGCTGCGCGGCGCGGCCCTCCGCGTCGAGCGCCGCCGCCGTACCGGCCGCGTCGAGTCCGGAGACGTCGACCCGGTGGATGATGTCCTCGGCCCGGACGGAGCCCTTCGGCGGGATGTGGAGCGACCAGTCGGTGTCCGTCCTGACCAGCCGGGCGCGCAGTGCGTCGTGGTGGTCCAGTACGGCCCGGACCGTGGCGGCGAGCTGTGCGTCGGTGAGGTCGCCGGGCGCGGGTGACACCACGGACTGGTTGAACCCTTCGATCCGGCCGCCCAGGTCCCGCAGCCACCGGATGATCGGGGTGGCGGGCACCGCTCCGAGTGCCGGGTCGGCCCCTTCGGGGTCGGCGGCCGGAAGCGGCTCGGCCGTGGTCCCGGCGAGGGCGGACGCGAGCGCTTCGGGCGTCTTGTGCCGGAACACCTCGCGAGGGGTCAGCACCAGGCCCTCCTGGCGGGCGCGGCCCACCAGTTGGATGGAGGTGATGCTGTCGCCCCCGAGCGTGAAGAAGCTGTCCTCCACTCCTGCGGCGGGCAGCCCGAGCACCTCCGCGAAGAGCCGGCAGAGCAGTTCCTCGCGGGGGCCGGACGGTGCGCGTCCGGCGGGGCGGGCCCCGAAGTCGGGGGCGGGCAGCGCCTTGCGGTCCAGCTTTCCGTTGGTGTTCAGCGGCAGGGCGTCCAGCGTGACGAACGCGGCCGGGACCATGTAGTCGGGCAGCTCGGCGGCGGCGTGGGCGCGCAGTGCGGCCGCGTCGGGCGCCGTCTCGCCGGCCGCCACGGTGTACGCCACCAGCAGCTTGGTGCCGGGGCGGTCCTCCCGTACGACCACGGCGACCCGGGCGACCCGCGGGTGCCTGGCCAGCACCGACTCGATCTCGCCGAGCTCGATGCGGAAGCCGCGGACCTTGACCTGGAAGTCGGTACGGCTCAGGTACTCCAGCTCGCCGTCCCGGCCCCAGCGGACCAGGTCGCCGGTGCGGTACATGCGGCTCCCGGGCAGCCCGTACGGGTCGGCGACGAACCTCTCGGCGCTCAGTCCGGGACGGCCCAGGTAGCCGCGGGCCAGGCCGGCGCCCGCGATGTACAGCTCGCCGGGGACGCCGGGTGCGACGGGGCGCAGTGCGCCGTCGAGGACGAGGACCCGGGTGTTGCGGATCGGGCGGCCGATGGGCGGGGCGCCGGCGGTGCCGTCGAGTTCGGCGGTGGTGGACCAGATGGTCGTCTCCGTGGGCCCGTACACGTTGACCGCGCGCCGGCCCTTCGCGGCCATCGCCTCGGCGAGCGCGCCGGGGACGGCCTCGCCGCCCACGAGCATGCGCAGGCCGTCGAGGGCTTCGGGGACCTGGGCGATCAGGGTCTGCCACATGGAGGGCGTGGCCTGCAGCACCGTGCCGCCGTTGTCGCGGATCAGGGCCGCGAGCGCGTGCGGGTCCAGCACCTCGTCCTTGCCCGCGACGACCACGGCGGCGCCCGCGAGCAGCGGCAGGTAGAGCTCCAGGGCCGCGATGTCGAAGGACACGGTGGTGACGGCGACGAGCCGGTCGGTACCGTCCATCGGCACTCGCGCCGCCATGTCGGCCAGGAAGTTGTCCAGGGCGGCGCGCGGGATCACGACGCCCTTGGGGCGGCCGGTCGATCCGGAGGTGTAGATGGCGTAGGCCGGGTTGCGGCCGTCGGCCGGGACGCCGTCCGGGGGCCCTGCGGGCAGGTCCGCCAGTGCGCGGACCGTCTCCGGGGTGTCGAGCAGCAGCAGCGGCGTGTCCGAAGCGGGCAGGGCGGCGGCGGTCGACTCGTTGGTGAGCAGCAGCGAGGGCCGTGCGTCGTCGAGGACGTAGCCCAGCCGCTCGGCGGGGTGCTCCGGGTCGAGCGGCACATAGGCGGCCCCGGACTTGAGGACGGCGAGCAGTGCGACCAGCAACTCCGCGGACCGGGGCAGGGCCACGGCGACGTAGCGCTCGGGGCCCGCCCCGCGCGCGGCGAGGAGGTGCGCCAGCCGGTCGGACCGCGCGTCCAGTTCGGCGTAGTCGATCCGTTCCGTCCCGGCGATCACCGCCGTGGCGTCCGGGGTGGCGGCCACCCTGCGTGCGAACAGCTCGGTCAGCGCCGGGATGCCGGGCTCCGGGTCCACGGTGCCCGCCCAGTCGCCGAGGACCAGCTTCTCCTGGCGCGGTGCCAGCAGGCTCAGCCGGCCCACGGGCAGGTCCGCGTGGCCGGGGACCTCGCCCAGGGTCCTCGCCAGGGCGGCGGCCAGCTCCTCGACCTGCTCCCGGTCGAGCACGTCCGGCCGGTGGGCGAGATCGAGGCCGAGCGAACGGCCGAGTCCGACGGTGAGGCTGAGCGGGTAGTGGGTGCTCTCGTGGTTGTCACCGCCGACGATCCCGAGCCCGCCGGCGGACTTCCGCAGTGCGGTGGCGTCGAGCGGGTAGTTCTCGAAAATCACGAGGGAGTCGAAGAGTTCGCCCTGGCCGGCGGCCCGCTGGACATCGGCGAGCGGCAGGTGCTGGTGGTCCATGAGGCCGGCCTGCTGGTCCTGGAGCCGGTCGAGCAGGGCGCCCAGCGTCTCGGCGGGGTCCGTCCTGACGCGGACGGGCAGGGTGTTGATGAAGAGCCCGACCATGGACTCGATGCCGGGGACCTGTGGCGGACGGCCGGAGACCGTACCGCCGAAGACCACGTCCTGGCGGCCGGTGAGCCGGCCCAGCACCATGGCCCAGACCGCCTGCACCACGGTGTTGACGGTGACCCCGCGCAACCGGGCCCACCGCGCCAGCGCGGCGGTCTCCTCCTCGCCCAGTTCCACCCGTATCCGGCCGGGGACGACGGGCTCCCGGGAGGCGTCCGGGGCGGTGAGGAGCGTCGGCTCGTCCAGCCCGTCGAGTACCTGGCGCCAGGCGGCCTCGGCGGCCGTACGGTCCTGGCCTGCGACCCAGCCGAGGTAGTCGCGGTACGGCGTGACGGAGGGCAGGGCGGCGCTGTCGCCCTTCTGCGCGTACAGCGAGAACAGCTCGCCCAGGAAGACCGGCATGGACCAGCCGTCGAGCAGCAGGTGGTGGTGGCTGATGACGAACCGGTGGCGGTCGGGGGCCGTCGTGAGGAGGGTGAACCGCATCAGCGGAGGCACGGCGAGATCGAACCGCCGTGTCCGGTCCTCGGCCACCAGGCGGTCCGCCTCGGCAGTGCGCTCGGCCTCGGGCAGGCGCGTCAGGTCGACGTCCTGCCAGGGGAGTTCCAAGCCGGTGGGGATGACCTGGACCGGTGCGTCGAGCCCGCCGTGCCGGAACGCGGAGCGGAGGTTGCCGTGCCGGGTGAGCAGGGTGCGCACGGCCGCTTGGAGGGCGTCCCTGTCGATGGCACCCTCGATGTCAAGGGCGAGTTGGACGGTGTAGACGTCGTGGCTGTCTTCGTCGTACACCGCGTGGAAGAGAAGTCCCTGCTGGAGCGGGGAGAGGGGCAGTACGTCGGTGAGCCGGCCGTGCTCGCTCTCCAGCCGGTCGATCTGCTCCTGGGAAAGGGAGACCAGGGGACGCAGGTCGGACGGGGTGAGCCCGCCCGCACCGGGGTCGGCCGCGTGGGCGGCGAGGGCACGCAGTGCGGCGAACCAGCCCTCGGCCAGCTTGCGTACCTCGTCCTCGGAGAACAGCGCGGCGGGCCACGACCAGTCCGCGACCAGACGCGGGCCCTCGGCGTCATCGAGTGTGGCCGCGTTGAGATCCAGGGCGTGAGTCAGGGGCATGCGCGGGTCGCGCCCGTCACCCGTGTCCGCGTCGGAGGTGAGTGCCCAGTCGGCGTCTCCGCCGTCGCGGGCGTCGAACCGGCCAAGGTAGTTGAACCCGAGCTGGGTGGTGGGGAGTTCGGCCAGGCTGGGTGCGGTCTCGGGGTTGAGGTAGCGCAGGAGGCCGTAGCCGATGCCGTTGTCCGGCAGGGCGTGAAGCTGTTCCTTGACGGCCTTCAGCGCACCGCCCCAGTCACCCGGCTTCCCCGCGTCCAAGCGGACCGGGAACATGCTCGTGAACCAGCCCACCGTCCGAGAGGTGTCCGCATCCTCGACCACGTCCTCACGACCATGACCCTCCAGGTCGACGAGCACACTCCGCGATCCTGAGCCCCGCCACTCGGCAACCGCAGCGGCGAACGCCGTCAGCAGCACGTCGTTCGCGCCGGCGCGGTACACCGCCGGAACCCTTGTGAGAAGGGAGTCGGTGACATCCGCGGGAAGCGTGAGGGACAGGTGCCGCACGGTGGCGGCGGTGTCCAGCTCCGGGTCGAGCCGGCGGGCGCCGATCATCGGATCGGTCCCGTCCAACACCTTTTCCCAGAGCGGGAGTTCGGCATCGCGGTCGGCGGCGAGGGTGTGCAGTTCCTGGGCCCAGCGGCGGAACGAGGTCCCCACCGGTTCCAGCTCCGCACCCTCGTACGCACGCGCCAGATCCGGGAGCAGCACTCGCCACGACACCCCGTCCACCACCAGGTGGTGAACGCTCAGCAGCAGCCTGCCCGCATCCTCGAACCACACCGCCTGGACCATGACGCCCGCATCCGGCGCGAGACGATCCCGAGCAGCTGCCGCAGCGAGGGAGATGTCCCCTTCGCCCCGGCTCAGCACGTCCCCGGCCCGGACCGCGCCCGGTACAGCAACCTCCAGACCCCACGTCTCCTCGCCTCGGACCAGGCGCGCACGCAGCACGTCATGACGGTCAAGGACTGCCTGAAGCGCCGACTCCAGCGCCTCATAGGTCGCCCCGGCGGGGGTGCGTACCAGCATCGTCTGGCTGAACCCGTCCACGGGGCCGCCCAGCTCACGCAACCACCCAATGATCGGCGTCTCCACCACCGAGCCCAGACCCGCACCCGGCTCCTCGACCCGCTCGGCCGACACCACACCCGCCACCACGGCCAGCGCTTCGGGCGTCCGGTGCTGGAACACCTCACGCGCCGAGAACACCAACCCCGCACGCCGCGCCCGGCTCACCAACTGGATCGACACGATGCTGTCGCCACCCAGCTCGAAGAAGCTGTCATCGCGCGACACGTGCTCCACGCCGAGCAATTCGGTGTAGAGGCCGCACAGTGTCTCCTCGCGCGGATTGCGCGGGGCCCGGCCCGTGCCGCCGCCCGTGGGCGCCGGGGCCGGCAGGGCGCGCCGGTCGAGCTTGCCGTTCACGGTCAGCGGGAGGGCGTCCAGGGAGACGAAGGCCGAGGGCACCATGTAGTCCGGCAGCGCGGCGGCCACATGGGCCCGTACGGCGGCGGTGTCCAGGTCGCCGGTGCGCGGCACGGCGTACGCGACGAGGCGCTTGATGCCCGGCCGGTCCTCGCGCACCACGACCGCGACCTGGGCCACGCCCTCGTACCGGGCGAGGACCGTCTCGATCTCGCCCAGTTCGATGCGGAATCCGCGCACCTTCACCTGGTCGTCGGAACGGCCCAGGTACTCCAACTCGCCCTTGCGGGACCAGCGCACCACGTCACCCGTGCGATACATCCGGGAGCCCGCCGGGCCGAAGGGATCGGCGACGAACCGCTCGGCCGTCAGTCCCGGACGCCCCAGGTACCCGCGCGCCAGTCCCGCACCCGCGATGTACAGCTCGCCCGCGACCCCCGGCACCACCGGGCGCAGCGCGTCGTCCAGGACGTGGACCCGGCTGTTGGTGACGGGCCGGCCGATGAGCGGCCGGACCGTGTCGGTGGTGCGTGCGGTGAGGGTGTCGACGGTGGCCTCGGTGGGGCCGTACAGGTTGTACCCGGTGACGCCCTCCGTGGCCGCCAGCTCCTGCCACAGGGCCGGGCTCACCGCCTCGCCGCCGAGGGCGATGATGCGCGGGCGGGCCCCGGGGTCGCGGACGAGTCCCTGCTCGACGAGCTGTTCCGCGTACGAGGAGGTGAGTTCCATGAAGTCGATACCGGCGGCGCGGACGTAGGCGATCAGTGCCTCCGGTTCGCGCCGGACGTCGTCCTCGATCAGGTGCAGCTCGTGTCCGGCCACCATCCACAGCAGGGGGTCGAGCGAGGCGTCGAAGGACACGGCGGCGGTGAGGGCGGCGCGCAGCGGGCGGCCCGCGTCGGCCACCTCGGCGGCGTACAGCTCCTCGAAGTGGTGGTGGTGCAGGTTGACGAGGCTGCGGTGGGCGACCACGACGCCCTTGGGGCGGCCGGTGGATCCGGAGGTGTGGATGACGTAGGCCGGGTGGTCCGGCCGCAGCGCGACGGTCCGTCCGGCGTCGTCGAGAGGTGTGCCGGGCAGTTCGCGCAGGGCCCCGACGACCTCGGGGTCGTCCAGGCCGATGTGGTGGCCGCCGCGGTCGTGCGGGAGGGCGTCCCGGGTTCCGGCGGCGGTGAGCACGGCGGAGGTGCCGACGTCCTGGAGCAGGAGAGCGGTCCGGTCCACGGGGTGCGCCGGATCGACGGGCACGTAGGCGGCACCCGCCTTGGTGACGGCGAGCACGGCGACCACAAGGTCGGTCGTACGCGGCAGCGCCACGGCGACGTACTGCTCGGGGCCGACGCCGTGCCGGCGCAGGAGGCGGGCCAGCCGGTTCGCGCGGGCGTCCAGCTCGGCGAAGGTGAGGCGGCCGTCGCGGGCCACCAGGGCCGTGGCGTCGGGGGTGTGCGCGGCCTGCCGTTCGAAGAGCTCCGGCAGGGTCGCCACCGGGACCTCGCGGGCCGTCTCGTTCCACTCGACGAGGATGCGGTGGCGTTCAGCGGCCGTGAGGGCGTCCACCGAGGACAGCTTGCGGTCCGGGTCGCCGACCAGCTCGCCGACCAGGCGCACCAGGCGGGCCGCCAGGTCCTGTGCCGTCTCGCGGTCGAAGAGGTCCGTGGCGTACTCGACCCGGCCGCCGATGCCGGCGGGCGCGCCGTCGGCACCGAAGGTCTCGGCGAGCTGGAAGGAGAGGTCGAACTTGGCCCCGTCCACAGTGACTTGCTCGGGAGCGACGTGCAGGCCGTCCAGCTGGAGCGTGGCCTCCGCGTTGTTCTGGAAGGACAGCATCACCTGGAAGAGCGGGTGGCGGGCCAGGGAGCGCTCGGGGTTCAGCACCTCCACCAGGCGCTCGAACGGCACGTCCTGGTTGGCGTAGGCCGCGAGGTCGGTTTCCCGTACCCGGCCCAGGAGTTCACGGAAGGTCGGGTCGCCCGACACGTCCGTCCGCAGCACCAGCGTGTTCACGAAGAACCCGACCAGATCGTCCAGCGCCTCGTCGGTGCGGCCGGCGACGGGCGAGCCGATCGGGATGTCGGTACCGGCGCCGAGGCGGTGCAGCAGCGCGGCCAGGGCCGCCTGGACCACCATGAAGACGCTCGCCCGGCTCGTACGGGCCAGCTCGGCCAGCGGGGCATGCGCCGCCGCCGGGATCTCCAGGGGCACGGTGTCGCCCCGGAAGCTCATCTCGGCCGGGCGGGGCCGGTCCAGGGGAAGCGCCAGCTCCTCCGGCAGGGCACCGAGGGTGTGGCGCCAGAAGGCGATCTGCCGGCCGAGGCCGCTGTCGGGGTCGTTCTCGTCGCCCAGCTCCTCGCGCTGCCACAGGGTGTAGTCGGCGTACTGGACCGGCAGCGGCTCCCAGGCGGGAGCGGTGCCGGCGTGCCGCGCGTCGTAGGCCTCGCCCAGGTCGTGGGCGAGCGGGGCCATGGACCAGCCGTCGCCCGCGATGTGGTGGACGACGATGAGCAGCAGGTGCTCGGCGGGCGAGGCCCGGAAGAGCGTGGCCCGGACCGGGATCTGCGTGGCGAGGTCGAAGTCCTGGGCCGCCGCCCGTGCCACGGCCGCCGGGTCGAGGTCGAGCACGGTCAGCTCGGGGGTCACCTCGTCCGTGGGCAGGACGAGTTGGCGCGGCCTGCCGTCGGTGTCGGGGAAGACGGTGCGCAGGCTCTCGTGGCGTGCGACGACATCGGCCAGGGCGGACCGCAGCGCGTCCGCGTCGAGCTCGCCGGTGAGGCGCACCGCGAGGGGGAGGTTGTAGGTGCCGTTGCGCTCCTCGAAGCGGTTGAGGAACCACAGCCGCCGCTGGGCGGGCGAGAGCGGAACGGATTCCGGGCGGAAGCGGGCGGTCAGGGCCCGGCGGGCGCCGGCCGCGTCACCGACCCGCTCGCCGAGGCCGGCCACGGTCGGGGTCTCGAACAGGGCGCGGACGGAGAGTTCCGCGCCGAACAGGGTGCGGACCCGGCTGACCACACGGGTGGCGAGCAGCGAGTGTCCGCCGAGGTCGAAAAAGCTGTCGTCGACCGAGACCCGTTCCACACCGAGCACCTGGGCGAAGACCTCGCAGAGGGCGGCCTCCTGCTCGGTGCGCGGCGCCCGGCCGGTCTCGGTGGCGGAACCGAGGACGGGTGCGGGCAGGGCGCGCCGGTCGAGCTTGCCGTTCGGGTTGAGCGGCAGGGCGTCCAGGGTCACGAACGCGGACGGGACCATGTACTCGGGCAGGGCGGCGGCCACATGGGCGCGCAGCTCGGCCGGGTCGGTCTGCCTGCCGTCGGCGGGGACGGTGTAGGCGGTGATCCGGCGATCGCCCGGCCGGTCCTCGCGGACGACGACGGCGGTCCGGACGACGGCCTTGTGGCGGGCGAGTACGGTCTCGATCTCGCCGAGTTCGATGCGGAATCCGCGCACCTTGACCTGGTCGTCGGTACGGCCCAGGTACTCGATCTGGCCGTCCGTGCACCACCGCACCAGGTCGCCCGTGCGGTACATGCGCTCGCCCGCAGACCCGAACGGATCAGCCACGAAACGCTCGGCCGTCAGACCCGGCCGGCCCAGGTATCCCCGCGCCAGTCCGGCGCCCGCGAGATACAGCTCTCCCGCCACACCCACCGGCACCGGATTCAGCCCGGCGTCCAGCACATAGGTGCGCGTGTTGTGCAGCGGCCGCCCGATCGGCGGGGTGCGGTCCGTGTCGGTGTCCGTGAACCAGGCGGTGGCGTACACCGTGGCCTCGGTGGGTCCGTAGATGTTCGCGAGCGTGCAGCCGGGGACGGCAGCGCGGATGGTGTCGGCCGTGTGGGCGGTGAGCCCTTCGCCCGCGAGCACGACCAGGCCGGCGCCGACGCGGGCCTCGGGGTCCTGCCCGAGGGTGTGGGCGAGCGCCGAGGGCACCGCGCTGATCATGCTGTAGGTGCGGGCACTGGTCTCCAGGAGGGCGAGGATGTCCCGCACCACCTCGATGCGTCCGCCGCTGAGCAGCGGGCCGAACATCTCGAAGACGGAGACGTCGAAGTTCAGCGAGGTCGCGGCGAGCACGTCGGAGAGCCGGTCGCGGCCGATGCCGGCGATCGCCCAGGCCGCGAAGTCGGTGACATTGCGATGGGCGACGACCACACCCTTGGGGCGGCCGGTGGAGCCGGAGGTGTAGATGACGTACGCGGGGTGGTCCGGCACCAGGGGCCGGACCCGGTCCGCGTCGGACGGAGCGGTGTCCGGGAACCCGGCGATCCTGTCCGCGAGTTCGGGCCCGTCGAGCACCAGACGCCGGGTGTCACCGGGCAGTACGGCGGCGGCCTCGCCGGTGGTGAGTACGAGGGCGGGCCGGGCGTCGTCCAGCATGAACGCGATGCGGTCGGCCGGGTATCCGGGGTCGACCGGCAGATAGGCGGCACCGGACTTCAGGACGGCGAGCAGGGCGACGATCATCTGCTCGGAACGGGGCAGGGCCAGGGCGACGAGCTGTTCCGGTCCGACGCCCAGGTCGATGAGCAGCCGGGCGAGGCGGTCGGCGCGTGCGTCGAGTTCCGCGTAGGTGAGTTCGGTGCCCGCGTGGCCCACCGCCGGGTTGCCGGGCGTCCGGGCGGCCTGGGCCTCGAACAGCGCGGGCACGGTGGCCGGGGCCACGTCCCGGTGGGTGTCGTTCCACTCGGTGAGCAGCCGGTGGCGCTCGTCGCCGGTGAGGAGGTCGACGGAGCCGATGCGGGCGCCGGGGTCGGCGGTCACGGCGTCCAGCAGCCGCACCAGGCGGTCGCCGAGCGCCTCGGCGGTGCCGGGGTCGAAGAGGTCGGCGGCGTACTCGACGACGCCCCGGAGTCCGGCCGGACCACCGTCGGCGGCGAAGGTCTCCTCCAGGGAGAACAGCAGGTCGAACCGGGAGGCCGCGATCGGGACGTGGTGGGCGGCGGCCCGCAGCCCGTCGAGGTCGAGCGTCGCCTCCGCGTTGTTCTGGAAGGCCAGCATGACCTGGAACAGGGGGTGCCTGGCGGACGAGCGAACCGGGTTGAGGATTTCGACCAGCCGCTCGAAGGGCACGTCCTGGTTGGCGTAGGCGGCCAGGTCGTTCTCGCGGACCCGCTCCACCAGCTCCCGGAACGTCGGGTCACCGGAGAGGTCGGTGCGCAGCACCAGCGTGTTCACGAAGAACCCGACCAGATCGTCCAGCGCCTCGTCCGTGCGGCCGGCGATGACACTGCCGACGGGGATGTCGTCGCCGGCGGCGAGCCGGCCCAGCAGCGCGGCCAGCGCGGCCCGGACGACCATGAAGACGCTGACATGGCTCTCGCGGGCCAGGGCCACGATGCGCTCGTGTACCTCGGCCGGCAGCCGCAGCGGGACGCTCCCGCCCCGGTAGCTCGTTTCGGCGGGCCGGGGCCGGTCGGTGGGCAGCACCAGTTCCTCGGGGAGTCCCGCGAGCGTGGTCCGCCAGTGGTCGATCTGCCGGGCCAGCGGGCTCGTCGGGTCGTTCTCGTCGCCCAGGACCTCGCGCTGCCACAGGGTGTAGTCGGCGTACTGGACGGGCAGCGGCTCCCAGGCGGGTGCCGTGCCGCTGTGCCGCGCGTCGTAGGCGAAGCCGAGGTCGCGGGCGAACGGGGCCAGGGACCAGCCGTCCCCCGCGATGTGGTGCAGCACCACCAGCAGCACATGGTCCGTGCCGGATCCGGCGGCGTCGGTCACCTGGAACAGCCGGGCGCGCAGGGGCGGTTCGACGGAGAGGTCGAAGCCCTCCCCGGCCGCTTCCGCGAGCGCCGTGTCGAGTCCGGCCGCCGTGACCGCGGTGACGGGCAGGCCGGGACGGGACACCTCGGCGGGCAGGACGAGCTGGCGGGGCCGGCCGTCGACCTCGGGGAAGACGGTGCGCAGGCTCTCGTGGCGGACGACCACATCGCCGAGCGCGTCCCGCAGGGCGTCCGGGTCGAGCGCCCCGGTGAGGCGGAGCGCCAAGGGCAGGTTGTAGGTGGCGCCGGGGCCCTCGAAACGGTTCAGGAACCAGAGCCTGCGCTGCGCCGGGGACAGCGGGACCTCCTCCGGCCGTTCCCGGGCGGTCAGGGCCCTGCGGGCCCGGTTCGCGCCGGTGACGCGCTCCGCGAGCAGGGCGACCGTCGGCGCCTCGAACAGGGTTCGGACGGCGAGTTCGGCGCCGAAGACCGCGCGGATACGGCTGACCAGCCGGGTGGCGAGCAGGGAGTGTCCGCCGAGGTCGAAGAAGCTGTCGTCGACAAGGACGCCGGGCAGGCCGAGCACTTCGGCGAAGAGGGCCGCGAGAATCTCCTCCTGCGCGTTGCGGGGCGCGCGTCCCGTACCGGAAACACCGAGGTCGGGGGCGGGCAGGGCCCTGCGGTCGACCTTCGCGTTGGCGGTCAGGGGAAGCGCGTCGAGCGTCACGAAGGCGGACGGGACCATGTACTCGGGCAGCCGGCCGGCGGCGTGCGCGCGCAGGTCCGCCGGGTCGGCGGTGGCGCCCGACGGGACGACATAGGCGACGATCCGCTGGTCCCCCGGCCGGTCCTCACGGACCATGACGGTCGCCTGTGCGACGTCGGCGTGCTCCGCCAGCGCGGCCTCGATCTCGCCGAGTTCGATGCGGAATCCGCGCACCTTGACCTGGTCGTCGGTACGGCCCAGGTATTCGATCTGCCCGTCCGTACTCCACCGCACCAGGTCGCCCGTGCGGTACATGCGCTCCCCCACCGACCCGAACGGATCGGCCACGAAACGCTCAGCGGTCAGACCGGGCCGGCCCAGATACCCACGGGCCAGTCCGGCGCCCGCGAGATAGAGCTCTCCCGCCACACCCACCGGCACCGGATTGAGCCCGGCGTCCAGCACATAAGTGCGCATGGAGTCGAGGGGACGGCCGATGGGGATGCCGGCCGGGGTCTCGGCCGCGCTCCTGATCGTGTACGTGGTGGCGAAGGTGGTGGTCTCGGTCGGGCCGTAGCCGTCGACGACGACGAGCCCCGGGCAGGCCTCCAGCACCCGCGCGACGGCGGCGGCGGGCACCACGTCACCGCCGGTCCACACCTGGCCGAGACGGCCGAGGCTGCCGGGGCCGTCCTCAGCGATCAGCCGGAAGAGCCCGGCGGTCAGCCAGAGCGCGGTGACACCGTGCCGTGTGACGGTCTCGCGCAGCCGCACCGCGTCGAGGTCACCGGGGGCGGCGACGACGACCTGGCCACCGCCGAGCAGCGGCACCCACATCTCGTACGTGGAGGCGTCGAACGCGGCCGGTGAGTGCAGCAGGACCCGGTCGTGCCCGAACTCGAACCTCCGGTCGGCGGCCAGCGCGGCGATGTCGCGGTGCGTGACCCCGACGCCCTTGGGCACGCCCGTGGAGCCGGACGTGAACATCACGTACGCCAGCTGCTCCGGGTGCACCGGGACGGCGGGGTCGTGCGCGGGCGCGTCGGACGCGGTCAGGGCCGGGCCCGCCTCGATCACGGTCAGGTCGGGCGCCGCCGCACGGTCGGGTGCGCCGGGGTCGGTGAGCAGCACCCGGGCGCCTGTCTCGGCGAGGATGTGCCGGACCCGGGAGTCGGGGAAGCGCGGGTCGAGCGGTACGTACACGCCGCCGGCCTTGAGGACGGCCAGCACGGCCGCCACCAGGTCGGGCGAGCGCTCCATGAGCAGCGCGACCCGGTCCTCGGGCCGTATCCCGGCCGCGACGAGGCGGTGCGCCAGCCGGTTGGCGCGCGCGTCGAGTTCCCCGTACGAGAGGGTGCCCCCGTCGTGGACGACGGCGTCGGTGGACGGGGACCAGGCCGCGAGTTCGGCGAAGAGCGCGGGGACCGGGCGGTCGCCGGCCTCGTTCTGCTCGGTGTCGTTCCAGGTGACCAGCAGCTGGTGCCGCTCCTTTGCGCCGAGCGGCGACATCCTGGCGACGGGAGTCTCGTACCGGGCGGGCGCGTCCTCCAGCAGCCGGACGAGCCGGCCCATCAGGGTGTCCGCCGCCGCGGCGTCGAAGAGGTCGGTACGGAAGTCGAGCCGCAGCTGAAGGCGCTCACCGGGGACGGCGGTCAGGATGAGCGGGTAGTGGGTGGCGTCGTGGCCCTCGATCCCGGTGACCGACAGACCGCCGCCGATGTCCAGGACGTCCGCGTCGAGCGGGTAGTTCTCGAACACGACCAGCGTGTCGAAGAGTTCACCGTAACCGGTCGCCTGCTGGATGTCGGTCAGGCCGAGGTACTGGTGGTCCATGAGGCCGGCCTGCTGGTCCTGGAGCCGTTCGAGCAGGGCGCCCAGCGTCTCGGCAGGATCCAGCCGGACGCGTACGGGCAGGGTGTTGATGAAGAGCCCGACCATGGACTCGATGCCGGGGACCTGCGGCGGGCGGCCCGAGACCGTACCGCCGAAGACCACGTCCTGACGACTGGTCAGCTGACCCACCACGATCGCCCACACCGCCTGGAGCAGGGTGTTGAAGGTGACGCCGCCCGCGCGGGTGAGTGCGGTGAGCCGATCGGTGAGGTCGGCGGGCAGGTCGACGAGGAGGCGGCCGGGGGCGGCAGGGCTGCCGTCACGGCCTGCGGGGGCCACCAGGGTGGGCCCGTCGAGGCCGTCGAGCACCTGCCGCCAGGCGGTCTCGGCAGCGGTACGGTCCTGGGCGGCGATCCAGGCGAGGTGGTCGCGGTTGGGGGTGACGCGGGGCAGGGCCGAGCCGTCACCGGAGCTGTTGTAGAGCGCCAGCAGCTCCTTGACCAGGACCGGCATGGACCAGCCGTCGAGCAGGATGTGGTGGTTGGTGACGACCAGGCGGTGCTGCTCCGCACCGGTCCTGAGCAGAGCGAACCGCATCAGCGGGGGCCGGGCGGCGTCGAAACGCGCGGTGCGGTCCTCGGCCATCCAGCGCCGCAGCTCCGGCTCGCGGTCCTCGGCCGGGAGGTCACTGAGGTCCAGCTCCTGCCAGGGGAGTTCGAAGCCGGCGGGGATGACCTGGACCGGCGCGTCGAGTCCGTCGTGCCGGAACGCCGCACGCAGTCCCCCGTGGCGGGCGAGCAGGGTGTGCGCAGCGGCCCGCACGGCGTCCGCGCGGAGGGGCCCCTCGATATCGAGGGCGAGTTGGACGGTGTAGACGTCGTGGCTCTGCTCGTCGTACACCGCGTGGAAGAGAAGTCCCTGCTGGAGGGGAGAGAGAGGCAGTACGTCGGTGAGCCGGCCGTGTTCGCTCTCCAGGCGGTCGATCTGCTCCTGGGACAGGGTGACCAGGGGACGCAGATCGGAGGGGGTGAGCCCGCCGGCACCGGGGTCGGCCGCGTGGGCGGCGAGGGCACGCAGTGCGGCGAACCAGCCCTCCGCCAGCTTCCGTACCTCGTCCTCGGAGAACAGCGCCGCCGGCCACGACCAGTCCGCGACCAGGCGCGGACCGTCCTGGTCGTCGAGGGTGACCGCGTTGAGGTCGAGCGCGTGGGTGAGCCCCATACCCGGGTCGCGGCCGTCGCCCAGCTCGGCGTCGGAGGTGAGTGCCCAGTCGGCGTCCTGGCCGTCGCGGGCGTCGAACCGGCCCAGGTAGTTGAACCCGATCTGAGCGGTGGGGAGTTCAGCGAGGCTGGGTGCGGTCTCGGGGTTGAGGTAGCGCAGGAGGCCGTAGCCGATGCCGTTGTCCGGCAGGGCATGAAGCTGTTCCTTGACGGCCTTCAGCGCACCGCCCCAGTCACCCGGCTCCCCCGCGTCCAAGCGGACCGGGAACATGCTCGTGAACCAGCCCACCGTCCGGGAGGTGTCCGCACCCTGGACGATGTCCTCGCGGCCGTGGCCCTCCAGGTCGACAAGCACACTGCGCGATCCTGAGCCCCGCCACTCGGCAACGGCTGCGGCAAACGCGGTGAGCAGTACGTCGTTCACGCCCGCCCGGTACACCGCCGGGACTCGCGCGAGCAGAGGAGCGGTGACATCGGTCGGCAGGGTGAGAGAGAGGTGGTGGACCGTGGCGGCCGAGTCCACCTCCGGGTCGAGGCGACGGGCACCGATCGGGGCGTCCTCGTCGCTCAGCACGTCTTCCCAGAAAGGGAGTTCGTCTGCCCTGTCCTCGGCGAGGGTGTGCAGTTCCTGGGCCCAGCGGCGGAACGAGGTCCCCACCGGCTCCAGCTCCGCACCCTCGTACGCACGCGCCAGATCCGGAAGCAGCACCCGCCACGACACCCCGTCCACCACCAAGTGATGAAGAGTCAGCAGCAGTCGGCCCACATCCTCGAACCACACCGCCTGCACCATCACACCCGCATCCGGCGCAAGACGGCCCTGCGCCGCGCGAGCCCCGTCCGAGATCTCGCCCTCGCCCCGGCGCAGTACGTCCCCGGCCCGCACCGCGCCCGGTGCGGCCACCTCCAGGCCCCACGTGTCGTCACCACGGACCAGGCGTGAACGCAGCACGTCATGACGGTCCAGCACGGCCTGAAGCGCCGACTCCAGCCCTTCGTACGTGATCCCATCCGGCGTGCGTACCAGCATCGTCTGGCTGAACCCGTCCACGGGGCCGCCCAGCTCACGCAACCACCCAATGATCGGCGTCTCCACCACCGAACCCAGACCCGCACCCGGCTCCTCGACCCGCTCGGCCGACACCACACCCGCCACCACGGCCAACGCCTCCGGCGTCCGGTGCTGGAACACCTCACGCGCCGAGAACACCAACCCCGCACGCCGCGCCCGACTCACCAACTGGATCGACACAATGCTGTCGCCACCCAGCTCGAAGAAGCTGTCATCGGCGGCCACCGCGTCGAGTCCGAGGACTTCGGCGTAGATCCCGCACAGAAGCTCTTCCCGGGGCGTGCGGGGCTGCCGCCCCTCGCCGGCACCGGCGTACTCCGGCGCGGGAAGCGCCTTGCGGTCGAGCTTGCCGTTGACGGTCAGCGGGAGGGCGTCCAGGGAGACGAAGGCCGAGGGCACCATGTAGTCGGGGAGGACAGTGGCCACGTGTCGGCGCAGCACATCCACGGCCGGAGCCGGGTCGGTGGCCGGTACGACGTAGGCGACGAGGCGTTTGATGCCGGGCCGGTCCTCGCGGACGACGACGGCGACCCGGGCCACGCTCTCGTGACGGGCGAGGACCGTTTCGATCTCACCGAGCTCGATGCGGAAGCCTCGGACCTTGACCTGGTCGTCGGAACGGCCGAGGTATTCCAGCTCGCCCTTGCGGGACCAGCGCACCACGTCACCCGTGCGGTACATCCGCGAGCCCGCCGGACCGAACGGGTCGGCCACGAACCGCTCGGCGGTCAGGCCCGGACGGCCCAGATACCCACGGGCGAGGCCGGAGCCGGCCACGTACAGCTCGCCTGCCACGCCGGGTGCCACCGGACGCAACGCATCGTCCAGGACATACGTACGTGTCCCCGGCACCGGGCCACCGATCGGCGGCACACCCGAACCTGCCACCAGACGGCCCGACATCGACGCCGCCACGGTCGACTCCGTCGGGCCGTAGGCGTTCACCATCAGACGGCCCGGCGCCCACCGGTCCACCAGCTCGGCCGAAGTGGCGTCGCCGCCCACGATCAGCGACCGGAACAGAGGGAACTCCCCGTCCGGAACACTCGCCAGCGCGGCCGGCGGGATCAGCGCGTGCGACACCTCGCGCTCGACGAGCACCTTCGCCAGCACATCCCCGGCCAGCGGACCCGGCGGCGGAACCACCAACGCACCACCCGAGCCGAACGCCATCACCAGCTCCAGCACGGACGCGTCGAAACTCGGAGACGCGAACTGCAACACCCGACTCTCCGGGCCCGCTTCGCATTGCTCCACCAGCCCTGCGGCAAACCCGGCGATACCCCGATGTGAGACGACCACACCCTTGGGGCGCCCGGTGGAACCCGACGTATAGATCACATACGCCGCACTGTCCGCACGCACCGACACCTCGGGCCGCGAAACAGTCACCTCATCTTCGATACGGGGAAGTTCACGCAGCACCAGCACCGGGGACGCGTCCGCGAGCATGTAATCGATCCGGTCCTGCGGATACTCCGGGTCCACCGGCAGATACGCCGCACCCGCCTTCAGCACCGCCAACTGCGCCACGACGATGTCCACCGAACGCGGCAGCACCAACGCCACCACACCCTCAGAACCAACCCCCTGACCACGCAACCAATGCGCCAGCCGATTCGCCCGCACCTCCAGCTCCGCATACGACAGGGCCACACCCCCGTCGCCCGTCACCGCGACCGCATCCGGCGTCCGCTCCACCCACCGCTCGAACAAGCCATGCAACGTCACCGGCTCACACACACGCCCCGACGACGCCCACTCCCCCAGCACCAAACCCCGCTCGGCACCCGACAGCACCTCCACACCACCAGCCCGCACCCCCGGATCAGCAGCCACCACCTCCAACACCCGCACCAACCGCTCCACCACACCCACCACCGACACCCGGTCGAACAGATCGACCGCGAACTCCACGCTCCCCTCGATGCCCTCCGACGTCTCGGCGAGGGTGAAGGAGAGGTCGAACTTCGCCGTGTCCAGGCGGACCGGCTGCCGGCTGACCTCGATGCCGGGGAGTTCCAGGTCGGCCGACGGGATGTTCTGCAGTTGCAGCGAGACCTGGAAGAGCGGGTGGCGGGCCATGGAGCGCTCGGGGTTCAGTACCTCCACCAGCCGCTCGAACGGCACATCCTGGTTCGCGTACGCCGCGAGATCCGTCTCCCGCACGCGGTCCAGGAGTTCGGCGAAGGTCGGGTCGCCCGACACGTCGGTGCGCAGCACGAGTGTGTTGATGAAGAAGCCGACCAGGTCGTCCAGCGCCTCGTCCGTGCGGCCCGCGACGGGCGAGCCCAGGGCGATGTCGGTGCCGGCGCCGAGGCGGTGCAGCAGGGTGGCCAGGGCGGCCTGGACGACCATGAAGAGGCTCGTGCCCGTGGTGCGGGCCAGCTCACCGAGCCGGGTGTGGAGTGCGGCCGGGATGTGGAAGGGGACGGTGTCGCCCCGGTAACTCATCTCCGCCGGACGCGGCCGGTCCACCGGAAGCACCAACTCCTCCGGCAACCCCGCCAACACCCCACGCCAGTAATCCACCTGACGCGACAATTCACTGGCCGGGTCGGCCTCGTCACCCAGCACGTCGCGCTGCCACAACGTGTAGTCCGCGTACTGCACCGGCAACGCCACCAGCTCCGGCGCACCACCGCCCGCACGCGCCGCGTAGGCCTCGCCCAGGTCGCGGGCCAGGGGTGCGAGGGACCAGCCGTCGCCCGCGATGTGGTGCACCACGACCAGCAGCACATGGTCATCGGGTGCGACGGTCACCAGGTGGGCGCGGACCGGTATCCCGTGGACCAGGTCGAAGCCCTCGGCGGCGATCGCGGCCAGGGTGTCGTCAAGGGTCTCGGCGGTGGCGTCGGTCCGGTGCAGCCGGGGCCGGGCCGCCGGGTCCGAGGCATCCAGGACCAGCTGGCGGGGGCGTCCGTCGACGTCGGGGAACAAGGTGCGCAGCGCTTCGTGACGCACCGTCACATCGGCGAGCGCGGCCTCCAGCGCGGCCGGGTCGGGGATTCCGCGCAGCCGTAGCGAGAGGCCCAGGTTGTAGGTGCCGCTGGGGCCCTCCAGGTGCGCGAGGAACCAGAGCCGGCGCTGTGCGTGCGAGAGGGGGATCTCGGCGGGCCGCTCACGCGGGCGCAGCGGCTCGCGGGCGCCCTCCGCGTCGTCGAGTACGGCGGCGAGCGCCGCGACGGTTGGCGTCTCGAAGAGGGCGCGCACGGTGAGTTCGACACCGAGGGCCGACCGGATGCGGCTGATCAGCCGGGTGGCGAGCAGCGAGTGGCCGCCCAGGTCGAAGAAGCTGTCGTCGACGGTGACCCGTTCCAGGCCCAGGACCTCCGCGAACAGGCCGCACAGCAGGTTCTCGCGGTGGGTGCGCGGGGCCCGGCCCTCGCCGGATGCGGCGAAGTCGGGGGCGGGCAGTGCCCTGCGGTCGAGCTTGCCGTTGGTCGTCACCGGCAGGGCGTCGAGCAGGAGCACGGCGGCCGGGACCATGTAGTCGGGCAGCGCGGCGGCGATGTGCGCCCGCAGTTCGGCGGGGTCGGCGGTGCCGGAGGCGGGGACGGCGTAGGCGACGAGGCGCTTGTCGCCGGGGCGGTCCTCGCGGACGACGACGGTGCCCTGGGCGACGCTGTCGTGCCCGAGGAGGACGCCCTCGATCTCGCCGAGTTCGATGCGGAAGCCGCGGATCTTGACCTGGTCGTCGACGCGGCCGAGGTAGTGCAGTTCGCCGTCGTCCGTCCACCGGACGAGGTCGCCGGTGCGGTACATGCGGGCGCCGGGGGCGCCGTGGGGGTCGGCCGTGAAGCGTTCGGCCGTCAGTCCGGGTCGGCCGAGGTAGCCGCGGGCGAGGGCGGCGCCGGTGAGGTACAGCTCTCCGGGGACGCCGGCGGGCACCGGCTGGAGGGAGGCGTCCAGTACGTACACGCGGGTGTTGGTGATGGGGCGGCCGATCGGGGGCGCGCCGGCGCCGGGCCGGAGGGGGGCGCTCATGCTGGCACAGACCGTCGACTCGGTGGGGCCGTAGGCGTTGACCATGCGGCGGCCCTCGGACCAGCGGGCGACGAGTTCCGGGGAGCACGCCTCACCGGCGGTGACCAGGCTCATGCCGTCGGGGAGTCGGGCGTCGCCCATGGCGGCGAGCACGACCGGGGGCAGGGTGGCGTGGGTGACGCGCTGGTCGGCGAGGAGCCGGGCGAGGGGTTCGCCGGCGGCCAGCCGTTCGGCCGGGGCGAGGACGAGGGTGGAGCCGCAGAGCAGCGTGGCGAGGATCTCCCAGATCGAGGCGTCGAAGCTGGGTGAGGAGAACTGCAGCACCCGGTGGCCCTCGCCGCCGCCGAACGCCTCGCGGTGCGCGACGGCCATGCTGGCGACGCCGGTGTGGCTGACCACAACGCCCTTGGGGCGGCCGGTGGAGCCGGAGGTGTAGATGACGTACGCGGCGTCGAGCGGGGTGAGGAGGGCCGGGTCGAGGCCGTGGGCGGGGAGCTGCGTGTCGTCGAGAAGCAGCAGCCCCGGCCCGTCGTCGGGCAGGGCGGTCCGGTGTGCGGTGTCGCTGAGGACGAGGGCGGGGCGGGCGTCGCCGAGGATGTACGCGATCCGCTCGGCCGGGTAGGCAGGGTCGACCGGTACGTAGGCTGCGCCCGCCTTCATCGTCGCGAGGAGGGAGACGATCGTACCGGCCGAGCGGCCGAGCGCCACGGCCACGCGGTCGCCCCGCCGGACGCCACGTTCGTGGAGGAGCCGGGCCAGGCGTGCCGCGCGGTCGTCGAGCTCGCGGTAGGTCAACGCGGTGTCCTCGAAGACGAGGGCGGTGGCGTCGGGGGTGCTGCGGACCTGGTGGGCGAAGAGCTCCGGGGTGGTGGCGTACGGAACGTCCCGCGCGGTGTCGTTCCAGGTGACGAGGGTGCGGTGCCGCTCGTCGGCGGAGAGCACGTCGACGGCGCCGACGCGGGTGTCGGGGGCGGTGGTGACGGCCTCGAAGAGCCGGAGGAAACGGTCACCGATCGTGCGCGCGGTCGCGGGGTCGAAGAGGTCGAGGGCGTACTCGATCCGGATCTCGACACCCGCGGGCCGGCCGTCGTCGGTGAAGCGCTCCCCCAGCCGGAAGGAGAGGTCGAACTTGGCGGTGTCGGTCTCCAGGTTGCGGGCCGTCGCGGTCAGCCCCGGCAGATCGAGGACGGGTGCGGCGTTGTCCTCCAGGGCGAGGGTGACCTGGGCGAGGGGGTGCCGGGCCATCGAGCGCACCGGGTTGAGGATTTCGACCAGCCGCTCGAAGGGCACGTCCTGGTGGGCGTACGCGGCCAGGTCGGCCTCCCGGACCCGCTCCACCAGCTCCCGGAAGGTGGGGTCGCCCGACAGGTCGGTGCGCAGCACCAGGGTGTTGACGAAGAAGCCGACCAGGTCGTCCAGCGCCTCGTCGGTGCGGCCGGCGATGACGGTGCCGACGGGGATGTCGTCGCCGGCGCCGAGCCGGCCCAGCAGGGCGGCCAGCGCGGCCTGGGCGACCATGAAGACACTCGCGCCGCTCTCCCGCGAGAGGGTGGTCAGGCGCTCGTGCGTCCGCGCGGTGAGCCGCAGGCCGATGTGGCCTCCCCGGTGGCTCGCGACCGCCGGGCGGGGCCGGTCGGCGGGGAGGGCCAGCTCCTCGGGCAGGCCTGCGAGGGTGTCCTTCCAGTGCGCGATCTGCCGGGCGAGGACGCTGCGCGGGTCGGTCTCGTCGCCCAGCAGATCCTGCTGCCAGAGGGTGTAGTCGGCGTACTGGACCGGCAGCGGTGCGAACTCCGGGGCGATGCCGTCGAGCCGGGCCGTGTAGGCCAGGCTCAGGTCGCGGGTGAAGGGGGCGACCGACCAGCCGTCGCCCGCGATGTGGTGCACCACGACGAGCAGGACATGGCGTTCCGGGGCGACGGTGAACAGGTCTGCCCTGATGGGGAGTTCGGTGGCGAGGTCGAATCCGCGCGCGGTCGCGTCGGTGAGCGCGCGGTCGAGCGCGTCGGCGGCGGTCGCGGTGACGGTCAGGTGGGGGCGCGCGTCGGCGGCCGGAAGCACGTGCTGGTACGGGACTCCGTCCCGGACCTGGAAGACGGTGCGCAGGCTCTCATGGCGTGCGACGACGTCGGCGAGGGCGGCGCGCAGCGCGTCGGTGTCCGGGCGGCCGGTCAGTTCGACGACGAGCCCGTCGTTGTACGAGGTGTCGCCGCTCTCCATCTGGTTGAGGAACCAGAGCCGGTTCTGCGCGGCGGACAGCGGGAGGGGTTCCGGCCGGGTGCGGGCGGTGAGGGCCTGGCGGGCGCCGGCGGCGAGGCCGAGCGCCTCGGCGAGGGTGGCGACCGTGGCGTTCTCGAACACGGTGCGCAGGGTGAGTTCGGCGCCGAGCTCCTTGCGGATACGGCCGACGAGCCGGGTGACCTGGAGAGAACTGCCGCCCAGCAGGAAGAAGTTGTCGTGGACGGAGTGGACGTCACGGCCGAGGACGTCGGCGAAGAGGCCGCGAAGTGCCTCCTCCTCGGGGGTACGGGGGGCGACGGTCTCGGTGGCCCCGGTGTCGCCGCCGGCCGGGTCGGCGGCGGTCGTCCGCGTCCGCGCGGCGGAGTCGCGCGGGGGCGCGGGGCGGCCGGTGTCCGGGGCGAGGGAGTCGACGCGCCGGCCGGGCTCGGCCGTGCCGAGGGCGTCGAGGAAACCGAGGAACGTGTCCAGGTACGCGCCCAGGTCCTCGTCGGTGTAGTGGTCGGGGTTGGCGTCGAAGTCGATCTGGAGTCCGCCGCCGGTGCCCCGGTCGTACACCTGGAACGAGAGGTCGTCGGCCGGGCCGATGGAGAGGCTGTGCGGCCGGGCCGGGTGTCCGCCGAAGGTGAGGTCGTAGTCGAGGATCATGATGTTCACGTGCGGGCCGACGAGCCGGCGGTCGTCGGCGAGCATGCCGAGGTCCCGGCGCAGGTCCTCGAACTGGTAGCGCTGGTGCTTCATCGCGGCGCGCAGCTCCGCCGAGACCTCGTGCAGAAGCTCCTCGACGGTGATCCCGGGCCGGACGGCGACCCGCAGCGGCAGCACGTTGGAGACCATGCCGGGAACGCTGCGGGCGCGCTTGCCGAGGCGGGTGGAGACGGGCAGGCCGAGCACGATCTCGGGCTCGCCGGTGAGGCGCTGGATCCAGGCGGCGACGGCGGCGATCAGGGCGGGCGGCCAGGTGACGGAGACCTCGCTCGCCAGGGTGCGCAGGCGGTCGGTCTCCAGCGGGTCCAGCCGTGCGGTGCGCCGGACCAGGGAGGTGGCCAGGGAGGGCTGCGCGCCGGAGAGGCTGACCGGCTCGGGGCAGTCCTTGAGCCGGTCGATCCAGTAGCCACGGTCGGTGCCGAAGCGCTCGGAGTCCCGGTACGCGGCCTTCTCGTCCAGCAGCTGTGCCAGGGGGGCGAACGGGGTCGCCGGGACCGGTTCGCCGGCCACCAGCGCCGAGTAGACGGCGGCGGTGCGGTGGACGACCAGGTTGACGGTGAACCCGTCGAGCAGCAGGTGGTGGTAGCGGTGCAGCCAGAGGTGGCAATCCTCGGAGAGCTTGAAGAGGGCGAAGAGGAAGAGCTGGTCGTGCTCGGGGTCCAGGGGCCGCGCGAAGTCCTCGTCCATCCAGGCGCGGGCCGCCGCCCACGGGTCGCTCTCGCCGCTGACGTCGACGACGTGCAGTCCCCAGTCCAGGGTGTCGGCGGGGACGACGCGGGCGGCGGGGCCGGCCTCGGTGTCGACGAAGCGCTGACGCAGTGTGTCGGCCTCGCGGACGACGTGCCGGAGCGCTGTCTCGAAGAGGGCGGCGTCGACCGGGCCGCTGATTTCCAGGAACTCACCGATGTTGAAGATCGTGTTCCGCGGATTCAACTGCTGCGCGTACCAGACGCCCGACTGGGCAGCGGTCAACGGCAGAAGGGCGCCCGGAAGGTCAGACACAGCTACTCACCCTCAATGAAATGACGGAACAAGCATGGAAAAGAAATGCTGCAGAACAACAGGGCCATGTCTAACAGTCCGGATTCCACTGGGACAACGGCCGTTGCAGAAAGTTGCCACCCGCGGGGCGGAGGCCGCGTGCTAGCGTGAGGAACATGACCGGAGACGTGAAATCAGAAGCCACCCTGCTGGACCGTCACATGCCGCAATGGCATTTCCGTGAACGGCATTGGGTGGCCGTTTCGGCACCCCGCGAGGAAGTGCTGCGCGCGGCGCGCGAGATGACCTGGCGCGAGGCCCCGGTGGCGCGCTTCTTCCTCGCCTTCACCCGGAACAAGCTGCGGGCCGACGGGAAGGTCCTGGACGACTTCGCGATGGGCGGGGACACCGTACTGGAGCTGTCCGAAGAGGAGTTGCTCTACGGAGGGATCGGCTCCCAGGCCGGCCCCGTGCGCCCGGACCGGCCGATGCACGAGGTGTTCAGGGACTATGCGGAGCCGGGCTGCACCAAGGTCGCGTTCAATATGCACTATGCCGCCGGCGTCCTGACGACGGAGACCAGGATATACGCGACGGACGAGCGGACCCGGCGCAACTTCGGCCGTTACTGGTTCCTGATCCGCATTCCGAGCGGAATGATCCGTATCGCCCTTCTCTCCGCGATCAAGCGACGCGTGGACGGCCGCCGGAAGAGTTCCGAAGAAAGTCCCGGCGGCCGGACGGCGGAGCAAGTTCCGGATCAGGGCACGGATCAGCCCTGAGATTCCCGTACGAGTGCGATGAACCGGCCTGCCGTCGAGTTGCGGTAGAAATCCTGGGTGGTGACCTTCGGCAGGCCGAGTTCCCGCATTTCGCGCAGTACCCGGATCACGAGCAGTGAATTCCCGCCGAGCTCGAAGAAATTGTCCTTCTCGGTCACTTCGGTGTTCAGCGCGTGTCCCCAGAGTTTGAGGATCTGCGCGGCCCGGGGGTCGTGCTCGTCGGCCGGGGCACCGCCCGGTTCGGTCCGCTCCTCCTGGCCGGTGGCGGCCGGCGCCGGCAGCGCGGCCGTGTCGACCTTGCCGTTGATGGTCAGGGGGATCGCGGGCAGCGCCGTCAGGGAGGCCGGGACCATGTACGCCGGCAGCACACCCCGGGCGTGCGCGAGCACATCGGCGGTGGAGGTCCCCTCGCGCAGCGCCGCGTAGGCGTCGATGCGGGCGGTCGCCGGGTCGGCCGGCACCTCGTGGTTGAGCACGGCCGCCGCGGCCGAGACCGCGGGGTGGCCCAGCAGCACGTTGCGGATCTCGTCGAGTTCGATCCGGTGGCCGCGCACCTTGACCTGGCTGTCCAGCCGGCCGAGGTGGTCGAGGCCGCCGTCGGGGCGCAGCCGCCCCCGGTCACCGCTGCGGTAGACGCGCCCGCCGCCGTACGGATCCTCGACGAACCGTTCCGCGGTGAGGCCGGGGAGGCCCAGATAGCGGTCGGCGACACCCGCGCCGCCCACGCAGATCTCCCCGGCGGCGCCGACCGGGAGCAGCCTGCCGCGCGGGTCGCGCACCGACAGGGTCCAGCCGGGCAGGGCGCGGCCGACCCGGCGGCCCGCGACCTCCACATCGGCGGGCGTGACGGTGTGCGCGGTGACATGGACCGTCGTCTCGGTGATGCCGAACATGTTCACCAGCCGGCAGCCGGTGTGCGGGTGGCGGGCGAACCACGGCGCGAGCATCCGGACGTCCAGCGGTTCGCCGCCGAAGACGACCAGACGTACGGCGAGGGGTTCACGCCGCCTCCGGTCCGCCTCGATCACCTGGGCGAAGGCGGACGGAGTCTGGCTGAGCACCGTGACGCGCTCGGCCACCAGCAGGTCGTAGAAGAGTTCGGTGTCCCGGGTGACCCAGTGGTCCACGACCACCAGGCGCCCGCCGGTGAGCAGGCAGCCCCAGATCTCCCAGACGGAGAAGTCGAAGGCGCTGGAGTGGAAGAGGGTCCAGACGTCGCCGGTGCCGAGGGCGAAGTCCTCGCGGGTCGCGTCGAGCAGGGCGCCGACGTTCCGGTGCGGCACCACGACCCCCTTGGGCCGGCCGGTGGAGCCCGAGGTGTAGATGACGTACGCGGGGGCCGCCGGGTCCTGTGCCGGTGCGACCGGTCCGGTGCCCTCGCCGAGGGCGCGCAGCTCGTCGGGGGTGACGACCCGTACGCCGTCGGCCGGGGGGAACGCCGCGTCGACGCCGCCGACGACCACCGTGATGCCCGCGTTCTCCACCGTGTAGCGCAGGCGCTCCTCGGGGTAGCGCAGGTCCATCGGGACGTAGGCACAGCCGGCCTTGAGGACGCCGAGGAGGGTCGCCACCAGGTCCGCGTCGCGTTCCAGGGCGACGCCGACCATGCTGCCGGGTGCGACGCCGAGAGCGTGCAGGCCGGCCGCGGCCCGCTCGGCCATGGCGTCCAGTTCGGCGTAGGTGAGGCGGGTGTCGCCCGCGGTGAGGGCCACGGCGTCGGGCTGCCTGCGTACGACGTCGGCGAAGAGCCCGTGCACGGTGCGGCCGGCCGTGGTGGTGTCCGTGGCGGGGCTGATGCCCAGCCGCAGTACCGCCTCGGTCTCCTGCGGTGTCAGCAGTTCGACCGCGTCGAGCGGCTGCTGCGGTGCGGCGGCCAGCTGGGCGGCGACGTGCGCCACATGGCCGGCGAACCGCTCGGCCACCACCGGGGTCAGCTCGCCCAGGTCGTGCCGGAGCAGCCCGGAGGCCCGGCCGCCGTCGTACAGGGTGAAGTGCAGCTCGGCGGGGAGTTCGGGGGCGAGGGACGGGAGCCTGCGTTCGCCTGGCTTGGCCCGCTCGACGCGGACGCCGACCCCGGAGCCGGTCAGGGCGGGCGGTCCCTCGGTCCCGGTGCTCTCCCACTCGGCCAGGTAGTCGGCGGTCCGCCGTGTCTCGTCGACCGGGGCGCCCGTGCCGTACCGCGCGAGGACCAGGGCGACCGCTCCCCTCAGCAGGGCGGGTCCGGCGCGCAGGCCGGCGGGGAGCGGCACGGTCACCTCACCGGTGCGGCCGGCGTCGGCGGGGGTGCCGAGGCCCCATTCCAGGGCGGGCCGCCGACCGGTCGCGGCGCCGGTGGGTGTGCCGGCCCGTTCGAAGGTGAACGGGTCGTCGCCGATGGTGAGTTCGTGGCGGGCCACCAGGACGAGGTCCGCGTCCCCGTCCGCGTAGCGGAGCAGTACGGCCCGCAGCGGGAGGGCCGAGGTGTGCAGCGGGCGTTCGGACTCCCGGCGGCGTCGGTGCGCGGCGGCCGGGTCCGCGGCGCCGAAGGGCAGGTTCTCCTCCCACAGCCGCAACTCCCCCGTGCCGAGCCGGGCTTCGGCCGCTCCGGCGCACAGGCGCTGTCGCAGCCCCGCTGCATCGACCGGGCCGGGCACACGGACCACGAGGCTGTGACAGCGCCTGGCCTGACTTCTCGACATGGGCGGACTCCTGAGGCAGTACGGGAGGGACGGGGAAGAGGGCCGGGGGCCGTCAGCGGGCGCTGAACCCGCCGTCGACGGTGAGGGTGGTGCCGGTGACCTGGCGCGAGTCGTCCCCGGCGAGCCAGAGGGCCGCACCGGCGATGTCCCGCGGTTCGATGAGGGTGTTCATCGGCTGGGACTGCACGAAGATCTCCTCGTGCTCGTCCACGTCGACATCGAGGGAGCGGGCGATCTCCGCCAGCATCCGGCCCTCGTGGAGCGGGTCGTCGCGGACCGATCCGGGACACAGGGCGTTCACCCGTACCCGGAAGGGGCCGTAGTCGAGTGCCGCGGCCTTGGTGAGGCCGATGAGTCCGTGCTTCGCGGCCACATAGCCCGCGAAGTGGCGGTAGCCGACGAGGCCGGCGGTGGACGCCACGTTGATGACGCTGCCCGAGCGCTGCTCGATCATGGCCGGGATCACGGCCTTCGTCATCCGCCAGGCACCCGTCAGGTCGATGCCGACCATCAGATCCCACTCGTCCTCGCTGATCTCGTGCACGGCCTTGCCCGAAGGCGCGGCGATGCCCGCGCCGTTGAGCAGCACGTCGATCGACCCGAACCGGTCGAGGGTCTGCCGCGCCACCTCGCGGACCGCCTCCGGGTCGCGCACGTCGGCGGCAGCGGTGACGACCGCCGCGCCCTCGGCGCGGCAGAGCTTGGCGGTGTGCTCCAGCTGGCCCGCCGAGCCGAGGGGGTAGGGCACCCCGGGTACGTCCGCCGCGATGTCGACGAGGACCAGGTCGGCGCCCTCCCGGGCGAAGCGCTCGGCGCACGCGCGGCCCAGTCCGCGGGCGGCGCCGGTCACCACGACGGTCCGGTCCCGCAGCCGCGCGTCCCGGCTGTCGTCCGCCGTACGCGTCATGGCTGCGGTTCCGGCTGCAGGCGCAGGGTGTCGCCGATCGCTTCGAGGAGCGGCAGCGGCGACTCGGTGAGGTACATGTGCTCGCCGGCCAGTTCGACGAGCCGGAACGCGCCGGTGGTGGCGTGCTGCCACTCGGCCGCCTCGTCCCTGCCGACCAGCCGGTCGTCGGTGCCGCGCAGCGAGGTGACGGGGGTGCGCAGCGGTTCGTCGGTGGCGGGCCGGTAGTTCTCGTGCATCTCCACGTCCGCCCGCAGGACGGGCAGCAGCAGCTCCCGCATGTCGGGGTCGGCGAGCGCGTCGTGCCGGTATCCCGCGAACTCCTGTACGCGCGCGAGGAAGGCGTCGTCGTCAAGTCCGGTGGCGCGGCGGCTGCGGCCGGCCCGGGGCCCCGGGGAACCGCTCACGAAGAGGTGGGTCAGCTCGACGGCGGGGTCCTGTTCGAGGCGCCGGGCGACCTCGTGGGCGAGGACGGCGCCGAGGCTGTGCCCGAAGAGGGCGACGGGCCCTCCCCCGGTGAGGTCAGCGACGGCCGGGGCGAGCGCGTCGGCCGCTTCGGCCGCGTCCCGGAACGGCTCCTCGATGAACAGCTCCTCCCGGCCGGGGAGTTGCAGGGGCACGATGTCCGGTGCGTGCACGGGAAGGTTCTTCCAGGCGCGGTAGAAGCCTGCCCCGCCGCCCGCGAAGGGAAGGCAGACCAGTGAATGAGTCATGAGCGGCGTCGCTTTCTCGTCAGCTGCGTGGATGCCACGTTCACACCGCGCGGGCCCCCGGGCAACGGGCGTTGCAAATTGCTGCCAACGCCCGTCGCCCAGCCGCCCGGCGGGGGTGTCAGGCGGCGTCCATGGCGTCGGCCAGTGACTTCGGCCGCATGTCGGTCCAGTGGGAGTTGATGTGGTCGAGGCAGGCCTGACGGCTGTCCTCGCCGTGGGCCACGGTCCAGCCGGCCGGGACCTCGGCGAAGGCGGGCCAGAGGGAGTGCTGGTTCTCCTCGTTGACGAGGACCAGATAGCGGGCGTCGTCGTTCTCGAAGGGGTTGGTGGTCATGGTCAGCCTTTCCTCACGGTGGTCTTGGTGGCACGGGCGCGGACGTCCGCGACGAAGTCGGGCAGCCGGTCCACGCCCCAGAACTTCTCGTAGCCGCTGATGAAGTACGGGACGCCGAACACCCCGTCGCGGTGCAGGGAGTCGAGGGCCGCGTGACCGCGTGCGCGTACCTCGTCGTTCTCGTGGGCCCCGGCGAGCAGTTCCGGGTCCAGGCCCAGGTCCTTGCCGACCCGGCGGATGGTGTCGGTATCCGAGATGTCCTCGCCGCGCTCCCAGCGGGCCCGGTAGACCTCGGCGATGAACTCCCGTCCGGCGCCCAGCTCCTGGGCCGCGAGGTAGGCGAGGTGGGAGACGTGCCAGCGCGGTTCGGTGTCGACGGGCCACACCATGTCCAGGCCGCGGGCCCGGCTGAGCCGGCGGACGTCCTGGAGGATGTAGAGGTGCTTCTCCTTGGACATCGGCACGTACGGCAGGGTGATGTTGTTGCGCTCCAGATGGTCGAGGGCGGGTTCGTCCGGCTCCCAGAACGGCAGCCACTCGATCTGCTCGGCCACATCGGGGTACTGACCGAGCAGGTCCCGGTAGGCCATCCAGGAGTAGGGGCTGCGGAACGAGAAGTACCAGCGCGGTCCTCTTCGTGCCATCACCGCCTCCGATCGGGGTAGTGCGGGTGGGGGTGGGTCAGATGGTGATGCCGCCGTCGATCTGCAGGACGGTTCCGGTGATGTACGCGGCGCGGTCGGAGACCAGGTAGGCGACCAGGTCGGCGACCTCCTCCGCGGTGCCCATGCGGCGCAGCGGGATCGAGGACAGGGCCTCCTTGCGGGCCTTGTCGTTCATCGCGGCGACCATGTCGGTCTCGATGAACCCGGGGGCGACCGCGTTGACCCGGATGCCGGCGCGGCCGGCCTCCTTGGCCAGGGCGCGGGAGAAGCCGATGATCCCGGCCTTCGACGCGGAGTAGTTGGTCTGGGTGCCGTGTCCGTACACCCCGGCGACCGAGGAGAGGTTCACGATGGCCCCGGCGCGGCGCTTCATCATGCCGAAGACGACGGCCCGGCAGACGTGGTAGACGCCGTCGAGGTTGGTGTCGATGACCTGCCGCCACTGCTCGTCCTCCATCAGAACGAGCGGGTTGTCCCGGGTGATGCCGGCGGCGGTGACGGCCGCGTCGATGTGCCCCCACCGGTCCTCGGTGGCGGTGACCCAGGCGCGGACGGCGGCGGCGTCGGTCACGTCGACCCGGGTGCCGGTCGCGGTGCCCGCGCCCTGTGCGGCCTCCTTCTCCACGGCGCGGGCGGCCTCGTCGTCCGAGCGGTAGCAGAAGGCGACGTCGTGGCCGTCGCGGGCGAGGGCGAGCACCGTGGCCCGGCCGATGCCGCGCGATCCGCCGGTGACGAGGGCCACCCGGTGCGCACTGTCTCCCATGATGTCTCTCCGTGGTCTGCGGTCAGCCGGCCGTCGCGGCGGGGCGCAGCGACTCGGCGGGGCGGAAGGTCATGACGATCCGGCCGACGGTCATGACCGTCTCGCCGGCCGAGCGGCTGTCGCCCTCGAACAGGAGGGTGTCGTCGATCCGGCGGTCGAGCCGGACGCGGTGTTCGAGGACTTCGGCGGGCAGGACCGGCCGGTGGAACTCGACGCCGGTCATGGCGCCGAAGAGCATCACCTGACCCTGGAGGACGTCCGGGTTGGGGTCGTCCCAGGTGGCGAGGACGCCGGCCGCCTGGCACCAGGACTCCACCAGCAGCGAGGGCGGGTAGGCGAAGTCCTCGTCGGGGTGGTGCGGGCCGAGCTTCTCGTACCAGGGCTCGTTGCAGGTGACCGCCTTGAGCGCGGTCAGGCGTTCACCGGGGACGACGTCGACGAGCCGGTCGACGAGCAGCATCGGGAAGCGGTGCGGCAGCCGGGCCCTGATCTCGCGCTGGCCGCTCATGCCGCCGTCTCCGTCCGGGTGGTCCGGGCGCGGTAGCGCAGCCGTACGGTCGCGGCGTCGCCCCGGTCCGTGGTGAGCTTCGCCCGGCACTGCCACTCGCCGGCCGGGGTCCGCTTCCAGCCCATGGCGATCTCCACCCGGTCGCCGGGGAAGACGGGCCCGGTGAAGCGGGTCGACTCCACGGCGGCCAGCTCGGCGTCCTTGACGTCGCCGGGCGCGGTGGCCAGCGCGCCGAGGTGGGCGCACTCGACCAGGCAGACGCCGGGGAAGATCGGGAAGCCGGGGTAGTGGCCGGGCAGCACGGTCTCGTCCTCGCCCACGGTGAAGCGGGCCGCGGTGCGCGATTCGTCCTCGGCCGGCCGCACCTCGACCGTTCCCGCGAGCGGACCGGCGGCGGCCATCAGGCCGCCTGCCGGGCGGCGTCGAGCTTGCCGCGCAGCAGGTCGTAGGCGCTGCGCAGGTCGACGATGTGCTTCAGCTCGGACTCGGGCACCTTGACGTCGTACTTCTTTTCCAGGACGACGACGATCTCCAGGGCCATCAGCGAGTCGACCTCCAGGTCGTCGATGAACCTGGCATCGTCGGTCACCTCTTCGGTGTCGACGTCCATCACCTGCGCGACGACGGCGCGCAGTTCTTCCTTGTCCAGCATCGTTCCGGTTCCTCTCATCAGCTGGTGGGGCGGGGCGGGCTCAGCGCAGGCCGAGCAGGGCGCAGCCGACGGTGCCGGTGCGGTCGACGGAGGTGATCACGCCGATCCGGCCGGCCGCGGTGTCCGGGTGGTCGGCCGCGTACGAGAGCAGGGCGGCGGCCTGGAACGCCGCCGCGGCGGCCCCGGTGTCACCGATCAGCCCGGTGGGCGTCAGGTCGGCGGGACCGGCGGCGCCGAAGACCTCGTGCACGGCCTCGGACTCCTCGTGGCCCTCGGGCCCGGGGGCGCCGGAGCGGGCGACGGCGACGACCTGGGCCGGTTCGGCTCCGGCCCGGTGCAGGGCGGAGCGCAGGCAGGAGACGAGGGCGGGGCCGGTGCCGCCCTCGATGACGACGCCCAGCTCGACGGCGAGGAGTTCGGCGAGGACGGGCTGTCCGCTGTCACCGGGGTCGTGGGGTTCGACCAGGAGCATGGCGCAGCCCTCGCCGAGCGGGGCCGCGGGGCCGCCGTCCGAGGCGTGGTGCTCCAGCCAGGCGCGGGCCGGCGAGAACTCCTCCGCTCCCCCGCAGAGCACGGTGCGGGCGCGGCCCGAACCGAGCAGTCTGCGCGAGTAGTTGAGGGCGTGGAGGGCGGCGGTCCGGCCGCCCGCGATGGTGGCGTTGGGGCCCTTGAGCTGGTACCAGATGGC
The DNA here is from genome assembly GCF_008042035.1 of Streptomyces sp. col6. Taxonomy (GTDB): domain Bacteria; phylum Actinomycetota; class Actinomycetes; order Streptomycetales; family Streptomycetaceae; genus Streptomyces. Next base: position 1,365,770 of record NZ_RDBL01000006.1, on the reverse strand, counting down.
GCTCTGTCCCGCGGCGCAGTTCATCACGGTGTTGGGGAAGCGCGCCGGGTCGACGAAGAAGGGCTGCTCGCCGGTGAGGGAGTCGCGGGTGAAGTCCATCATCGACTGGGCGCTGCCGGTGGTGGTGCCGAGGGCGAACGCGGCGCCCTCGCCGGTGCCGACGGCCCGGTTGCGCTCGCCGTCGTCGAGGAGGGAGCCCACGGCTGTGACGGCGAGACCGGTGACCCGGTCCATGGAGCGGGTGCCCTTCTTGCCCAGGACCCCGCGGATGTCGAAGGACGGGACGACGCAACCGGTGCCGTCAGGGGTCGGGGCGTGCTCGGGGCCGAGTCCGGTGACGGTCGGGCGCCGTTCACGCAGGCCCTCGGTGAACGCCGGCCTGCCGATGCCGTACGACGACACGGCGGACCAGGCGGTGATCACCGGGCGCCCGGCGCCGGTGGTGACTGGGGACATGACCGTCACGTGTTCCTTCCGTTCTCAGCTGCCCGCGCGCGGTTCGCGCGGGCTCACAGGAAATGGGCTGTCAGTGCCACACCGCCTGGACGGCGGGGTCGAGGATCCAGCCCGCCACCTCGTCCATGCCGATCACGCGCAGGCCGGGGCGGAGGGGGACCGTGTCCAGTCCCCGCTGGGCGAGCGAGTGGGCGTCCGCGGCGAGGACTCCGCCCCGCCCCTGGAACCGGTCCAGTTCGTCGTCGCTGCCGGGCAGCGCCAGGACGACTCCGTCCTGGACCAGGAAGAGGAGAACGGAGTGTCCGGTGAGGACCTGGGTGACGGCGTCGCGCCGGAAGCCGGCGTCGTCGGTGTCGCACCCCTGGCTCTCGATGAGCAGCCGCCTGGGTGGTGCGCCGCCCGCCCAGGCCTCCGTCACGCCTGCCGCGTCGTGCCGTTGATCGCATCGACGACCCTCCGGTCGAGGCTGACCAGGCTCCAGTCGCGCCGGTTCGCGATGACGGCGTAGCCGTGCACGATCCGGCCGGTGGCGGTCTTCACCAGCTGCCCGTCGCGGAGCACGTAGAAGTCCATGCGCGAGGTGTAGGTGAAGTCCTTGAAGACCTCCTCGACGGTGTAGACGGTGTAGAGGTCCTCCTCCATCAGCGCCTCGTCGAGGATGCGGATGTCGGAGCGCGGCACGACGGGGATCCAGCGGCGGTCGTCGAGCAGGGTCTTGATGGAGATGCCCCGGTCGGCGACGAAGCGGTCCTTGCCCTCCTCCATCAGCCGCAGATAGCCGGACATCTGGATGCGCTCGGTGAAGTGGCAGTACGGGTACGGGATGTTCCACTTCCAGGCGTACGCGTTCTGCCCGGCGGTGAGGGAGGCGAGGATCTCCTCCTCGGCCGGGGCGGCGGTGGCGGGCTCGCGCTCCAGGTCGTCGCCGAGGGTGGCGACGGCGTACCGGGCCAGCTCGGCGGGCACGTCGCCCGCCGCTTCGAGGTAGGTGTCGATGCGCAGCGACACCCGCACCTTGGCGGTCACCGCCTTGAGCGTCTCGCCGTCGCGCTCCAGGCGGATGGTGACCTTGAAGTCGAGAGTGGTGGAGTCGGCCTCGCCCTTGGGGGTCCACGGCACGACCTCCGCCTCGGCGACGTCGTCCATGTGGAAGGCGTGCAGGATGCGGGTGTCCACCGAGACCAGGTCGAGGCCGAGGCCGTGGGTCTCGTACAGCGCGCGGGCCGGGAGTCCGGCCTGCCGGAAGTGGTCGAGTACGGCTTCCTCGACGAGGTAGTTGACGTGCTTGAAGCCGATCCAGGTGCAGATGTTGGAGCCCTCGTAGCGGGGGCGCACCTGGGTGGTGGTCGGGGTGCTGAGGAGCGCCTTGACGGCGGTTTCCGTGACGAGGGTCATCGCTGGGACTCCATGGCGTCGATGGGGGCGGCTGCCGCGAAGGGGGCGGCGGACGCGGGGTGTCGGACGAACTCCCGGATCTCCTCGGCGAACCGTTCGGCCGCCTCGATCATCGGGAAGTGGCCGCAGCCGGGCAGTACGCGGGCGTGCGCGGCGGGAAGGGCGGCGGCGAGCGCCAGGCTCTCGGCCGGCGGGGCCGCGAAGTCGGTCTCACCGGCCAGCACCAGGGTGGGCACGGTGATCCGTGAGGTCTGGAGGGTGGGGGTGCGCAGATAGAGCTCGAAGAAGCGGAGCCAGCCGTGGGGGCCGACCCGGTCGCGCACCCGCTTGCCCATGGCCTCCTGGATGTCGGCGGGGAGCCGGCCGTCCGAGTGGACCCGGATCCCCTCCTCCATGATCCGGTGGAAGTCGTTCAGGTAGTAGCTGATCGTCTCCCAGTCGAACTGGTCGGCGCGGGACCGGAAGAAGGGCGAGACGAGCACCAGCGAGCGGATGCCGTAGTGGCGCAGCGGGTCGGTGCCGCCCCGGCCCTTCTGGTCGAGCAGGTCGAGGAGCACGTTGGCCGCCATCGAGTGGGCGACGACGGTCTCGGCGCGGCCGGGCACCGCTTCGAGGGCCTTGGCGAGCCAGCCCTTGAGGTTGGGCTCCTGGCCCCAGTCGCCGATGCCGTCGGTGCGCCAGGGCAGGCGGGCGGTCCAGACCTCGGCGTCCGCCGGGAGCCGGTCGACCGTGCGGTCCCAGACGCTGTCGTTGGCGGCGAGGCCGTGCAGCAGGAGCATCCGCCGGCCGGTGCCGGTGGTGCGCCGCTGGACGGAGACGGGCCGCAGGTCGGGGTCGGCGCTCACCCGGCCGCCTCCGGTGCCAGCAGTACGAGGTTCGCGCTCGCGTCGTCCTGCGCGGTGCCCGTGACGGCATGGACCGGCTCGCGCTCGCCGACATCGAACCAGCCGACGGCGGCGGCGCACTGGAGGACCCCGTGGGCGCCCGAGGCGCGGCCGAGGTGCTCCGGAAGCGTCCAGCGCCGGCCGGGGAGCGGCGCGGCGGCGGCGGCGCTCCTGCGGTAGGGGCCGACCACGGCCCGTACGGTCGCGGAGCGCTCCGCGGCGGCGGCCCGGGACTCCAGGAGCAGGGCCGCGCCGCCGTCCACCGCGCGGGTGCCGCCGAGGAGCCGGCGCACCACCTCGTTGTCGGGCTCGACGCCGAGGACCAGCATCCGGGCCGAGCGGCCGGCCGTGATCATCGTGACCGCCCAGTGGACGGCGTCCAGTCCGGAGGTCTCGCCGTTGCACACCATCAGGTTGGGGCCGCGCAGCCCGTAGCGGATGGCGGCCGAGGAGGCGAGGACGTTGCTGGAGGCGTTCGGCAGGTCCATCGGGCTGGTGGCCGTGACGGTCTCCTCCCGGATGGTGTCCAGCGCCCGGACCACGGTGTCGAGATTGCCGAAGTTGGAGCTGGCGACCACTCCGACGGACTCGGCGGGCACGGTCAGGCCGTCCTCGCCGAGCAGTCCGGCGTCCCCGAGGGCGGCGGCGGTCAGGCAGTAACCGAGCTGGGTGGCCCGGTCCTTGTAGCGCAGGCCCTTGCGGCCCACGTAACCGGCGGGGTCGACGGGGGCGCCGCCCGGCGCGGGCCCGTCTGCCAGGGCCTTCACGGTGTCCGCCCCCGGCAGCAGGACGGCGGCTCCGGTGACGACGACCGCGGCACTCTGCGTGCTCATCGGTTTCCCTCCACGATGGTGACGGCGTTGATGCCGCCGAATCCGAAGGCGTTGAGCTGCGCCACGTTCAGCCGGCGGCCGGCGGCCGCCTCGCCGGTGACGAAGCGGAACGGCGCCGCCTCCTCGACCGGGTCGTCCAGCCCCACCGTCGGCGGCACCCGGCCCTCGTTGAGGGCGCACAGGCCCACGATCAGGTTGAGCAGACCGGAGGCCCCGGAGGTGTGCCCGGTCATGGACTTGACGGCGGTCATCAGCGGTTTGTCCGCGTCACCGCCGAGCACGGCGGCCAGCGCGCCGGCCTCCGCCTCGTCGTTGAGGAGGGTGCCGGTGCCGTGCAGCATCACCAGGTCGACGTCGGCGGGCTTGACCCCGGCGAGCCGGTACGCGGAGCGCATGGCCTCGGCGATGCCCTCCGGGGACGGGGCGGTGACGTGGTAGGCGTCGCAGTTGACGGCGACGCCGCGCAGCCGGCCATGCACCTGGGGCGCGTCGCGGTCGGTGCGGCGCAGCACGATCGCCGCGGCGCCGTCGCCCATCAGGACGCCTGTGCGGTTGCGGTCGAAGGGGCGCACCCGGTCGGGCGGCACGGGGTGCACGCGCTCCAGGAGTCCGTACATGGACTCGGTGAGCACGTCGACGCCGGCGACGATCACGGTGTCGGGGCCGTCGTCCCCGCCCTGGTCCAGCAGGTCCGAGGCGAGCGCCAGGGCGTACAGGGAGGCGGAGCAGGCGTTGGAGAAGGTGTGGGTGACGTCGGCGTTGAAGCGCTCGCGCAGTCCGGTGCCGAAGTGCAGCCCGGAGTCGGCGAATGGGGAGCCGTCGCGCCACCACAGTTCGAGGGAGCGCAGTTCGCGCAGTCCGGTGCCGATGAGGATGGGGATGCCGCTCAGGTCCTCACCCAGCCCGGCGTCCGCCGCGGCCTGCCCGATGGCGTCGAGCAGGAGCCGGGTGGCCCGTCCGGGGATGTCCTCGCCGGGCACGGGGCGGTCGTCCACCTCGTAGGCGTGCTGGGCCCGGAAGCGGGTGCGGTCGAAGCCGCGGAGCTCGGCCCGGCCGCTGCGGCCCAGGCACAGGCTCTCGAAGAGTTCGCCGACCCCGGAGCCGGTCGCTGCGACGGCGCCCATCCCGATGATGGGGCGGATCGTCATGACGCCTCCTTGATTGCGTCGTACCGGCCCAGCAGTACCGCCGCGTTGTTGCCGCCGAAAGCGAGACCGTTGTTCTGAACGATCCGCAGGTCGGCCTCGACCGCCTGGTTCGGCACACAGTCGACGTCGCACTCGGGGTCGGTGGTGACGTGGTTGATGGTGGGCGGGATGAAGCGGTTCATGATCGCCAGGGCGCAGCCGATGGCCCCCAGCGCGCTGGCCGCGCCCATGCTGTGGCCGAGCATCGATTTCATGGAGACGGTGCGGGGAGGCGTGTCTCCGAAGACCTGTCGGATGGCGCCGGCCTCGGTGATGTCGTTGGCCTTGGTGCCGGTGCCGTGCGCCGATATGAGGTCCACCTCGTGGGGTGCGACGCCCGCGTTGTCCAGGGCCAGCCGCATCAGTTCGGCGACGCTGTCGCGGTCGGGCGCTACCTGGTGGTGCGCGTCGCAGTTGAGGCCGTAGCCGAGCACCTCGGCGTAGATGGTGGCGCCCCTGGCCAGGGCGGAGTCCAGGCGTTCCAGTACGAGGACGCCTGCGCCCTCCCCGGTCAGGATGCCCTTGCGGTCCACGTCGAAGGGCTGGCAGCGGTCGGGGGCGATGGTGCCGAGCCGGTAGAAGCCGGTGAAGGTCTTCCGGCACATGGCGTCGGCCCCGCCGCAGAAGGCGAATTCCGCCTCGCCCGAGCTGACGGCGTCGAAGCCGTAGCCGATCGCGTAGTTGCCCGCCGAGCAGGCGGTGGGGATGGTGAGTGCCTCCACGTCGCGGAGGCCGAGTTCCTGGGCGATGGCCACCGACAGCCGCCCGGCGGGGATGCGCCGGGCAGCGGTGGCGTCGAACGCTCCGATGCCGTCGGCGAGTTCGCCCTCGACCAGCTGGTCCAGGTCGTAGCTCTCGCCGTCGGTCGTGCCGATGGAGATCAGGCCGCGACGGCCGCGCAGCTCCTCCAGACCGAGTCCCGAGTCCTCCAGCGCCATCCGGGCCGCCGCGACGGAGAACTGCGCGGCACGGCCGAGCTGTTCCACGTCCAGGGTGCTGATCCACTCCCGCGGTTCGAAGTCCGTGATCTCGCACCCGTTCGCGTGGGCGAAGCCCTCGGTGTCGAACACCGTGATGCGCCGTGCACCACTGCGTCCTTCGCGGAGCCCTTGCAGGAACTCCTTCGCCCCCAGGCCGATGCTGGAGACCACACCGAGTCCCGTCAGGACGACCCGGTGCCGCTCGGTCCGGTCGTGGCCGGTGCCGCGCACTGCCGTCATGCCAACCTCCCAATCAACCGCAGCGGGGACGGACTACCAGCCGGCCGGCTCCGAGACGACCTCGTAGACACCCGTCAGGTTGACCATGCGCGGCAGCTCGCTCTGGTTGATGACGACGCCGAATTCCTTCTCCAGGGCGGCGAGGATCTCGATGGCGCGCAGCGAGTCCGCGTCGTGGTCCTCCTTGAAGAGACTCGTCGGGGTTACCTCGTCCTCCTCGATCTCAAGAATGTCGCAGACGATTTCCTTGATGGTGTCGAGTCGCTCGTCCTGCGTAGCAGTGGACACGCTTTTTCTCCTTTTCGGAATGCCGCCCCATAACGCGCGGCCGGATTACTGGAATGAATGCTGGCGTGGAGTTCTTTGCGCCACAACGAGAACTGCAACAAGCTGCCAACCGGCGTCGGCGGCGGCGTTTTTCAGGGATTTCGTGCCAGCCGCGCGCGGATGTCGGCGAGGAGTTCGGCGCGGCGGTCCACAAGGTAGAAGTGGCCGCCGGCAAGGACCTTCAGGCCGAAGCCCCGGGGCGCGACCCGCCGCCAGGCCCGGACCGCTTCGGAGTCGACATCGGGGTCGCTGTCGCCGACGTAGCCGGTGACGGGGCAGCCCACGGGGACGCCGGGGCGTGCCGCGTACCGGGCGACGGCCGAGAAGTCGGCCCTGATCGCGGGCAGGATCAGCTCGCGCAGCTCCGGTTCGGCGAGCAGCGCGCTGTCCGTCCCGCCGAGCCGCCGGACCTCGTCGATCAGGCCGTCGTCGGTCAGGGCCGCCGTACGCGGGGTGAGCAGGTGCGGGGCCTTGCGGCAGGAGACCATCAGCGCGGCCGGGACGACGCCGTACCGCGCCTCCAGGCGCAGGGCGATCTCGTACGCGAGCGAGGCGCCCATGCTGTGTCCGAAGAGGGCCAGCGGGGTGTCGAGGAACGGGACCAGCTCCGCGCTGATCGAGTCGGCGAGGAGTTCGATGTCGTCGACGGGTTCCTCGGCGATACGTTCCTGCCGGCCGGGGTAGCGGACGGCCACCACCTCCACGTCGTCGCCGAGGGCGTTGCCCCAGCTGTGGAAGAAGCTGGCCGAGCCCCCGGCGTGCGGCAGACACAGGAGCCTGGTGCGGGGCGGCGCCGCGCCGGGGTAGGCGCGCAGCCAGATGCTCTCGGTGCCCAGTGCCATGGTGGTCAGGTCTCCTCGCTCGCGTCGGGTTGTGCGTCCAGGGCATCGGGGCTGTCGAGGGAGACGACCTCGGTGTCCCCGTCGATGCGGCGGACCAGGCCGGCCAGGGTGCGGCCGGGGCCGAGCTCGACCAGGCGGCGGCAGCCGAGCCGGCCGGTGAGGGTCGCGACGGACCTCTCCCAGAGCACCGGTGAGGTGAGCTGGCGGGTGGAGAGCTCGGGCCAGTCGCAGTCGCCCGTGTACGGCTCGGCGTCGGCGTTGGCGACGACGGGCAGGTGCGTGGGGGCGAAGGGGGCGTTCTTCAGGGCCCGGCGCAGGGTCTCGGCGGCCGGTGCCATGTACGGGCTGTGGAAGGCGCCGCCGACCTGGAGGCGGATCATCTTGGCGCCGATGGCGGGGGCCTCGGCGTCGAGCGCGTCGATCCCCCCGGGCGAGCCGGACACCACGGTCTGCCCCGGGCTGTTGACGTTGGCGATCCAGACGTCGGCGCCGGACGCGCGCACGGCCGCGACAAGGGTCTCCACCTCCGCCAGGGGCGCGGCGACCAGGACGCCCATGGTGCCTTCGCGCGCCTCGGCGGCGTCCCGCATGGCCCGGCCGCGGACGGCGACGAGCGCGGCGGCGTCAGCGACGGTGAGGGCACCGGCCGCGGTGAGCGCGGCGTACTCCCCCAGGCTGTGGCCCGCGCAGGCCACCACGCGTCCGCCGAGCGCGCCGAGCCGGACCGCCTCGGCGTGCGCGATCACCGCGACGGTGAAGACGGCGAGCTGGGCCAGGTCGGTGCGCCGGAGCTGTTCGCCGGGGGTGTGCAGCAGGAGCCGGGGAATGTCCTCGCCGGTCACCTCGGAGATTTCCGCGGTCAGGTCCCAGGACGGGGATTCCCGCCAGGCGGCGCCCATTCCCTCTTTCTGTGTCCCCTGTCCGGGAAACACCAGACCGATCGGCAATTGATTCATGGGGCCGCCTTCCGCGCGGTGTTCGACCGGGGCGCGGGGGTCCGGAGAAGGAAGGTCCGGACCCCCGCGCACGGCGGCGCACGGGGGATGGGCTGCCGCCGGGGGCGGGAAATTCCGGGTGTTCCGGAATCCCGTTCCCGACGTCCCATACAACTGTCCGGGGCGGGGGGCGGCAACGTTCCTTTCAGGAAGCTGCCAGTCGGCGCGGCCGGAGACGCGGTGCGGCCCCGGCCGTGGAGGCCGGGGCCGCTGCTTCGGGTGGGCCGGGCGGCCGCTACCGGCCGGCCGGGCCGCCGGGGCCGGGTGCCGAGGCCAGCGGGAGCAGGCCCAGTTCGGCGGCCCTGACTCCGGCCTGGAAGCGGGAACTCGCGCCGAGCAGCGCCATGATCTCCGCGACATGGCGCCGGTAGGTGCGGACCGAGACGGTCAGATCGCGGGCGGCGACCTCGTCGGTGACACCGGCCCGCAGGGCGCCGAGGATCTGCCGGGCGAGCGCGGCCCGGTCGCGGTCACCGAAGACGATGCGCTCGTTGGCCGGCACGGCGTTGCTCCAGACGCCGGCGAAGAGGGTGTGCAGGGTGTGCAGCACCTCGGGGGCCCGGATCAGTGAGGCCCTGCGGCCCACGGCCGACTCGGCCACCACGAGGCCGGTGACTCCGTCGACGAGCAGGGCCTGTAAGGGAGGCACGCGCGCCACCCGGATCGCCACCGGCCGCTCACGGCCGAGCTGTTCCCTTACGAAGGACTCGTCCAGCAGCACAGGGCTGGCGAGCAGCCGCACGGCGACCGATTCGTCCGCGCTGTAGATCAGTTCCCGCTCCGACTTGAGCGGCCGCTCGGGCTGTTCCCCGGAGAGCGGCGTGCGGGCGTGCACGATGTCGATGCTGTGGACCGCACCGCCGATCAGCTCCTCGGCCGCTTCGAGCACGGCCCCGTACCCGCCTTCCACCGTGGTGATCCGGCGTTCGCGCAAGCTGCGGTCCCGGTGGATGGCCACCGTGGACTCGATGAGTTCCCTGACCTCCAGCAGGGCATGCTCCAGCTCGTCCTCTGGTCTTCCCGACACGTCGTATCCCACCGTCCCCGTTGACTTGACTCCTCGCGCCGTCCCGGCCACGGACCGCGCCGGGGACAGCGCTCGGTCTACTCCGAGAGCAGACCCAGCTCGACCGCGCGGGCTCCCGCCTGGAAGCGGGAGCTGGCGTCCAGTTCGCGCATGATCTCCGCGACATGGCGCCGGTAGGTGCGCAGCGAGACGTTCAGGTCGCGAGCCGCCGTGTCGTCGGTGTGACCGGCTCTCAGGCGTTCCAGGATGCTGCGGGTCAGCTCGCTGCGCAGCCGCGGGCTGAGGCCGAGGTGGTCGGCGAGTCTGCGGCCGCGCGCCCAGGCTCCGGCGAACAGCAGTTCCAGGGCGCGCACGGCCGCGACGTCGTTGACGACGGTGGCCTGCTGCCCCTCGCTCCGGGCGGCTCCACGCACCAGCGCCGCGACGCCGTCGACCACGACGATCTCGCGCAACTCGCTCTCGGAGACCCTGGCTTCGAGGGGCCGGCCGGGGGGCTGGCGCAGCCCGGCGAACGAGGCGTCGGCGACCTCGGCGGATCCCAGCAGCCGTACGGCGGCCCTGGGCGGCTGTGCGGCGAGCAGTCGCAGAACGGAATCCGTGAACTCGCCGGGGCCGGCCAGCGCGACGCCGACCGAGTGCCGGGCGCCCCCGACGATCCGGTCCAGGGCCTCACCGAGCGCGGCGATGTCGGTGGGCGCCGCCGCGTCCGGGGCGGCGGGACGGCGCCGGTAGAGGGACACCGTGGACTCGATCAGGGCGCGGGCCTGGAGCAGCGCCTCCTCCAGGTGGGCCGCATGGCCCTCGGCCGTCGCACCTTCCGCTTTATCCGGTGGCTCGATCTGCACACCCGTCACATGTGCCCCCCTCGGCTGCCCGCGAAGCCGTCTCCCACCACGCGGGCCGTCCTCATCACGTTCGGAATGTTTCGCCGCGTAAGCGAAAATATCGCTCACCAAAAACAGTTCAATCGAAAAATACTTCTTCATACATAGGTTGAAGAAAGCTTCATCAGACACTAGTTCGCTGGCTTGGAATCAGTCAACAAGAGGCGGTCTCGCCTGCCCGGGACCCACAGATGAGCGGCAGACTCCGTCAAAAAGGCGACCCATTCCACCTCACCTGTCAACAAGTTGCATACGGGCCCCCGGAAGCAGCACCCCCACTTCCGCTTGTGCCACCGAGGGCGCACGCACCCTCACGCGGCGTGCCCCCACTGACCGCTTGCTGTCAGCAGGCGTCCGGCCATGAGCGTTTCCGACCTACGGTCACCGGGTGACCACACCCCACTCACAAGCCCCACACCCCGCCGCCGCTTCCCGGCCCCGGCCGCCCGCGGGCGACGTCCACGTGTGGTCATGGCGCACGGTGGCGGGCCCGCCCCGCGAGGCGGATCTGGAATTGCTCGACAGCACGGAACTGGCACGGGCGCACCAATTCAAATCAGCCAGAGCAGCGGCCGAATACGTGTCTTGCCGTGCCGCCGTACGTCGTTTACTGGCCACTCATTTTCAGGTGGGAGCCACGGAGATTTCACTTGGCAGAAAGCCCTGTCCCGGATGCGGCAGCAGCGAGCACGGACCGCCCGCCGTGCTCCACCCGCCGGCCCCCTGCCGCATCAGCGTCTCCCACACCCCCGGCCTCGCGATGCTCGCCGTCGCGCCGTTCCCGGTCGGGATCGACACCGAAGCGCTCCGGAGCATCCCGGTAGCAAACATCACCGGCCAGGTACTGACACCCCATGAGCGCCGAGCGGTGCTCGCCGAGCCGGAGGGCCCCGACCGCACCGCGGCCTTCCTGCGCTGCTGGACCCGTAAGGAGGCGGTACTCAAGGCCGTGGGCATCGGGATCGTCGCCGATCTGACCACGCTGGAGACCCGCCCCGAGGATCCCGGCCCCACCCGGGTCACCGCCCCCACGTACCCCCGGAGTCGCCTCATGATTTCGCGCCGGAAGTTCCTGACGGGCACAGCCGCCGCCACCGCCACCGCGGTGACCTACCCCCTGTGGGGCAGCGCCCTGAGCCCCAGCGCCTCGGCGTCCGCCGCCACCTGCGAACTGGCCCTGGTCAACAAGTCGCTGCCCGGCCGCGTCAACGCCTATGTCACCGGCCACGAGCAGGGCACCGACCGCTGGGTCCTGCTGCGCGCCGACGGCAGCGTCTATCACCCCGACTCCCCCTCGGCCCCGCAGACCCCGCTGCCGGTCGACTGCGCCATCCCGCTGAACGGCGCGGGCGGCGCGCCCGTCGTACTGACGCTTCCTCAGATGTACGGTGCCCGGGTCTACTTCGTCCGGGACGACACCCTGACCTTCTACCTGAACCCGGGCCCCGCCCTGGTCGAGCCGGCGTTCGCCACGTCCACGGACCCGAACTACGGGCGGACCTGGTCGTTCTGCGAGTTCACGTTCAACCCGCAGCAGCTGTACGCCAACATCAGCTACGTCGACCTGGTGACCGCGCTGCCGATCGGCCTGACCCTGGAGGGCGACTCCACGCACACCGTCGCCCCGCTCCCCGACGGCGCCGTGCAGCGGATCGCCGACGGCCTCATCGCCCAGGCGGCCGCCGACGGCCAGCCCTGGGACCAGTTGGTGACCCGCGGCGCGGACGGCAGCGTGCTGCGGGTCATCTCCCCGCAGAACCTGATGGCGCCCTACTTCGACCGCCCGGACCAGATGCCGTTCCGCGACCTGTTCACGGCGCAGATCGACGAGGTCTGGGAGAAGTACCGCTCGACGGACCTGCGGATCGACCTCCAGGGCGGGCGCGGCGTGCGCACCGGCCGGGTCAGCGGCGACACGCTGACGTTCGACGGCGGGCACACCTTCAGCAAGCCGGTGTCGAAGGACATCTTCACCTGCAACCACGGGCCGTTCACCAACAACCCGGCGGACAACGACGACAAGAAGGCCCTGCTGGCGCGGCTGGCGGCGGGCTTCAACCGCTCGATCATGCTCAGCCACCCGGACCAGCCGAACGGCACCTCGGTGGCCGACTACTACCAGGGCGCGGTGACCAACCACTGGTCCCGGATCGTCCACGCCAACAGCCCCATCGGCTACGCCTTCCCGTACGACGACGTGCGTCCGGACGGTGAGCCGGACGTCTCGGGCGCCGCGAACGACGGCAACCCGAGGCGGTTCACGGTGAGCGTCGGTTCCTGAGCCCACCCCCCACAGAACCGGGAGGACCCCCGTCCGGGCGGGACGGGGGTCCTCCCCTCATGCCGTGTACGAGGCCGGGCCCCGCGGGGTCAGGCCGGTGAGCCCACCGCGAGCTCCCGCAGCGCGCGGGCGGCGGCGCCGACCGGTACCGCGTCGGAGCCCAGGCCGGACCTGACCAGCCGTACGGGGTGCCCGCTGACCGGGGGTTCGGCGGCCAGCGCGGCGAGGACGACCGGGCTCAGCAGCGGCCAGGCACGGCTGACCCCGCCGCCCACCACCACGGTCGTGATGTCGACGACGCCCGCCGTCATCACGATGGCCCGTGCGATGCCCTCCCCGGCGGCCCGGAACACGGCGCGGGCGTCCTCGTCACCACCGCCCGCCGCGTCAGCGACCTCCCGGGCGGTCAGCCGCCGGCCGGTGCGCTCGGCGTAGCGGGCGCCGATGGAGCGGCCGGAGGCCAGGGTCTCCAGATGGCCCCGCCCGCCGCAGGAGCAGAGCAGGTCCCCGAAGCCCGGGATGTGCCCGATCTCGCCGGCCGCGCCGTGCGGGCCGGTGAACAGCGCGCCGTCGCTCCACAGCGCGCCGCCGACGCCGGTGCCCAGGGTGATCCCGAGGACGTCCTGCTCGTCGCGGACCGCGCCGCCCGAGGTCTCCCCGTACAGGAAGGCGTTGACGTCGTTGTCCAGGAAGGCCGGGACTCCGAGCGCGTCCTCCAAGGCGTCCGTCACCCCGAAACCGGCCCAGCCGGTGAAGGAGTCGCTGGCCACCAGGATGCGTCCGGTGACGGAGTCCACGACGCCTGCGGCCCCGGCCCCGCAGCCTGTGAGCCGGCCGGGGGTGCGCTCCAGGAGCGGGGCCAGGGCGCCCAGGGCCGCGTCGGTCATGGCCCGGCCGCCCCGGTCCGCCGGGGTCGCGGTCTCGGCCCGGTCCAGGACGGTCAGGTCGTCGTCGCAGAGGACCACCTGCGTGGTGGTGCCGCCGATGTCCACGCCCGCGAAGAGCCTGCGGTCGTACGTGTTCATGCCTGGACCTCCGTCCGGCCGGCCGCGAGGGCGGCCAGGCGCTCGGCCCTGCGGCCGCGCTGGACCACCGGGTCCGGCACCGGTACGGCGGCCAGCAGGCCGCGGGTGTAGTCGGTCTCCGGGTGCAGCAGGGTCTCCCCGGTGGGGCCCTGCTCCTGAATGCGTCCACCCCTCAGCACCACGACGCGCTGCGCGAAGTGCTGGACGACGGCCAAGTCGTGGGAGACGAAGAGGCAGGCGAAGCCCAGCTCGTCCTGGAGCTCGGAGATCACTTCGAGCACGGCCTGCTGCACGCTGACGTCCAGCGCGCTGGTGGGTTCGTCGGCGACCAGCAGCCGGGGTTCCAGGACCAGCGCACGGGCCAGGCTGACCCGCTGGCGCTGCCCGCCGGACAGCTCCCGGGGAGCCCGGTCGGCGAGTTCGCGCGGCAGCCGGACGCGGTCGAGGATGGCGGCCACCTTGCTCCGGCGGTCCTTGGCGGTCAGCCCCTTGTGGTGGACCCTGAGCGGTTCGGCCACGCACTCGCCGACCGTCATCCGGGCGTCCAGCGAGGCGACCGGGTCCTGCAGGACCACGCCGATCCCGGCCCGCAGGGCCCGGCGGGCCCGGGACCTGGCGCGTCCCAGGTCGGTGCCGAACAGGGAAACCGTGCCGGAGGTCGGCGCGATCAGGCCGAGCGCGACCCTGGAGGCGGTGGACTTGCCGGAGCCCGACTCGCCCACCAGGCCCAGGGTCTGGCCGGGGTGCACGGCGAGGGAGACGCCGTCCAGGGCCCGTACGGCGTTCTTGCCGCGGCCGAAGACCACGGAGACGTCGCGGAGTTCGGCGACCGGCTCGGTGTCCGGGGCCTCGGTGGCGGCGGCCGGGGCGGCCTTGTCCGTCTCGGCGACCGAGAGCCGGGGCACGGCTCCCAGCAGTCGGCGGGTGTAGTCGTGGGCCGGGCGCAGGAGCACGTCCTCGACCGGTCCGGTCTCCACGATCTCCCCGCGGTACATCACGGCGACCCGGTCGGCGAAGTCGGCGACGACACCCATGTTGTGGGTGACCAGCAGGACGCCCGTGCCGGTCTCGGCTGCGAGCCGGCGCAGCAGGTCGAGGATCTCGGCCTGGACCGTGACGTCCAGCGCGGTGGTCGGCTCGTCGGCGATCAGCAGGGCGGGGTCGTTGGCGATGGCCATGGCGATGACGACGCGCTGGCGCTGTCCGCCGGAGAGCTGGAAGGGGTAGGCCGTGGCCCGCTTCTCCGGCTCGGGGATGCCGACCTTGCGCAGGAGGGCGACGGCCTCGGCAGCGGCCTCCTTGGCGGACATCTCGCGGTGGTTGCGGATCACCTCGGCGATCTGCCTGCCGACCCGGGTGAGCGGGTCCAGGGCGGTGGCCGGCTCCTGGAAGACCATGGAGGCGGTCCGGCCGCGCAGCGCGGCGAGGTCGCTCTCGCGGGCGCCGACGACCTGGGTGCCGGCGATGACGGCGCTGCCGGTGGTCCGGGCGTTGCCGCTGAGCAGGCCCATCGCGGCGAACGCGATGGTGGACTTGCCGGAGCCGGACTCGCCGACGAGGGCGAGCGTCTCGCCGGGTGCGACGTGGAGGGAGACGCCCCGGACGGCGGGTACCTCTCCGCTCTCGGTGGTGAAGACGACGCCGAGGCCGTCGAGTTCGAGGATCGGCCCGGCCTGCGGTGCGGCGGGGCGCTGGGTGGCGGTCATCCGCGTCCCCTCACGTCGAATGCGTCGCGGAGCCCGTCCCCGATCGCGTTGAACGCCCACACCACCAGGATGATGGCCAGGCCGGGCGGAATGATGAGCCACCAGTAGCCGGAGTACGCGGCGGTGAGGCCGGCCGACAGCATGCCGCCCCAGTCGGTGGACGGCGGCTGGACGCCCAGGCCCAGGTAGGAGACGTACGCGACGAGCAGGATGGCGTCGGCAATCTGGAAGGTGGCGGCGACGATGATGGTCGACACCGAGTTCGGCAGGATGTGCCGGATGATCGCGCGGCCGTGCGTACCGCCGATGGCCCGGAGCGTCAGCACGTAGTCGCGGTTCTTCAGGCTCAGCGTCTCCGCCCTGACCAGGCGGGACGGCACGAGCCAGGAGACGAAGCCCAGGATGACGATCAGCCCGGTCAGGTCCGGAGTGGTGATGGCCGAGACGACCAGCAGGATGAAGAGGGCGGGGATGGCGATGCCCGCGTCGACGACGCGCATCATGACCGCGTCGATCCAGCCGCCCGCGTAACCGGCGACGGCGCCCCACAGGGTGCCGATGACGGTGGCGAGCACGCCCGCGGCAAGGCCGACGATCAGCGAGACCTTGCCGCCGTACATGAGCCGGCCCAGTACGTCGTGGCCGACCGCGTCGGTGCCCAGCCAGTGCGAGCCGCTGGGGGCGAGGTTGACCTGGTCGAGCAGCGTGTGGGTCTGGTCGGTGGAGTACACCAGCGGGCCCACGAAGCAGAACAGGAAGAAGAAGGAGACGACGCCGAGCCCGACGACCGCGAGCCGGTTGCGGCGGAAGCGCCGGACCGCGAGGCGGGTACCGGACGCCGCGACGGGGGCGGTGACCTTGCCGGGCACCTGGCCCGGCTGGATGACGGCGCTCATGCCCGGCCTGCCTTCACTCGGGGGTCGATGACCCGCTGGACGATGTCGGCGAGGAGCGTTCCGGTCACCGTGGCTATCGCGATGACGAGCACACAGCCCAGGAGCACCGGGTAGTCGGAGGACTGCGCGGCGGTCCAGAAGAGCAGGCCCATACCGGGGTAGTTGAAGAGCTGCTCGACCACCAGGGCACCGCCGAACAGCACGGGCACGTAGTACCCGAGCATGGCGACCACGGGGGTCAGCGAGTTGCGGAACACGTGCCGCCACAGGATGGCGCGGGAGCGGGAGCCGCCGGCCCGCGCGGTCCTGACGTAGTCCTCGGAGAGGTTCTCCAGGGTGGCCGCCCTCATGTAGCGGCTGAACACCGCGATCATCGAGGCGGCGCCCGCGACCACCGGCAGCACGAGTGCCTGCGGTTCGGAGAAGACCTGGGCGAGCGTGTCACCCTGGGGGGCCTGGGAGGGGAACCATGCCAGCGTCTGGCTGAAGACCAGCACCAGGACAAGACCGAGGAAGTAGACGGGCGTGGAGTAGGCGATGAAGCTCAGCGTGGTGATGACGTAGTCCGCCGGCTTGTTGCGCCGCATGGCCTGCCACATGCCGAGCGGGATCGCCAGCACCAGGCCGACGACGGCCGACAGGACGGTGAGGAGCAGTGTCTTCGGCAGCCGTTCGGTGATCAGCTGGGACACCGGCTCGTTGAGGGTGTACGAGGTCCCGAGGTCGCCGTGGATCAGCTGGTTCAGGTAGTAGAAGTACTGAACCGGCAGGGGCTTGTCGAGGCCCTGTTCGTGGTTGAAGGCCGTGATCTGCTGCGCGGTGGCCTGCGGGCCGAGGATCCCGCGTGCGGGGCCCCCGGGCAGGGCGTGCAGCAGACCGAAGACCACGATCGTCACGATGACGATCACCACGACGGCTTGCAGGACCCGCCTGAGGAGGTACTTGGAAGTGCTCATGTGTTTTCCGGTCGCTTCGGCTCAGTGGTGCGCGTGGTCGGCGACCCGGCTCACTTCTTGGTCCACTTCCACATGGCCGGGTGGAAGTTGGCGAGCGAGTCCTGGGCGAAGCCGCCGAGGCCGCTCCTGACGACGGAGACCTGGTAGTCGGGCTCCGGCAGCCAGATCACCGGGAGGTCCTTGGCCAGGGCCTCGCTGTACTTCTGCATGGCGGCGTCGGAGGAGTCGGTGGTGGTCTTCTCGACCAGCTTGTCCACGTCGGAGTTGGAGTAGCTGCCGAAGTTGGAGCCTCCGCCGGTCGCGAAGAGCGAGTCACCGCTCGGGTAGGCGGGGAAGTACCAGCTGCCGGCGCTGCCGAAGAAGGACAGCTGCCACTTGCAGCCGGAGTCCCCGGCCTCGCACTGGCCGGCCTGCGAGAGGACGGAGTTGACCGGTGCGGTCTTGATGCCGAAGCCGATGCCGGACTTGGCGAAGGAGGACTGGAGCGCGCTCATCAGGTTGTCGGTGACGGTCGAGCCGGACTGCGACAGCACCTGCATCTTGAACTTCGTGCCCTTGTCGACCCCGGCGCCGCACTGGTCGTCGCCGCTGCCGGCGTCGGTGCAGACCATCGTGCCGTTCTGCTCGGTCCAGCCGTGGTCGGTGAGGAGCTTGCGCGCCTTGACGGTGGAGAAGGGGTACGGGTTGTTCTTCTGCGCCTCGGAGACGAAGGAGGAGGTCTGGCCCTGCGGGACGGGCCCGTAGGTGGAGACGGCGGTCCCGTTGAAGATGACCTTGGACAGGGTCGCCTGGTCCACCGACATCTGGATCGCCTGGCGGGCGTAGAGCTGCTTGAAGACGGGGCCCATGGTGGGGTTGTTGAAGTTGTACGGCATGTACGTGATCGCCCAGCCGGCCCACGGCTTGAGGGTGTAGCCCTTGGCGGTGAAGGACGCTTCCTGGCTGAGGTTGGTGGCGTTGATGTAGCCGTAGTCGACCGTTCCGGCCCGCAGCGCGTTCTCCTCGGCGTCCGTGGTGGTGAACGGGAGCAGGTTCACGGTCTTGATGTTGGCCTTGCCGCCGCCGTCGTACTTGGCATTGGCCAGCAGCTGCACCTTGCCCGCGGTGGAGAAGGACTTGATGGTGTACGGGCCGCTGACCGTCTTCCAGAGCGGGTCGGTGGCGTAACCGGAGATCTTCTTGGCGGCCGTGTTGAGGTACGTCCACACCTTCCTGGCGCCCGCCGGGGTGAGGTCGAGGTCCGACACCTTGCCCGCGTCGCCGGTCTTGTCCCAGACGTGCTGCGGCATCGGGCGGATCATGCTCAGCTCGTTGGCGAGCATCCACTGCGTGTTGTAGGCCTTGTCGAAGGTGATCGTGAAGTGCGTGTCGTCCACGATCTTCAGCGCGGTCCAGTTGTCCGGCGCCTTACCCGGGCTGTAGCTGGCCCAGTCCTTCTTGTTGGCCTTGACCAGGTTGAACCAGAACTGCACGTCGCGCGAGGTGATCTTCTCGCCGTCGCTCCAGTGCCGGTCGCCGAGGGTGATCGTGACGCTCTTGCTGTCCTCGGCGAAGTCGGCGGCGGTCGCGAGCGAGTTGCCCTTGTTCCAGCCCACCTTGCCGGTGGAGCCGTCGTACGCGATCAGCGGCTCCCAGAGGGACTGGGATATCGAGGAGTTGTTGGTGTTCAGGTGGGCGGCGGTGCCGACCGGGAGGATCCAGTTCGGGGTGAAGTTCGCCGGCAGCGCGTAGTTGATGCTGTCCGACGAGGCGGAGCCGGAGGAGGTCGTGCCCCCGCCGGAACACCCGGACAGCAGTACGGCCGCGGTGGTGGCGGCGCCTGCGGCGAGGGCCCAACGGCGGCTGCGCACCGTACGGGTAAGGATCATGACACTCCTCGGTTCGATAGGGCCCGCAGCCGCTCGGGAAGGTCGGCGCTGCGTTCACGACAGCTAACGCCGCAGCCATCGAAGAAACAAACAAGAATTAGTAACAAGTAAGTTACTGCACATTCGACGAAAGTCCCCTTGCCCCATTTCACCCGACCCCTTGGGGTGTTTTGTGCCTATTCAGCGGCATTCCAGGGTGACCTACTTCCTTCATCCGACTGTTCCCCTGTGCGAAGTGCGGGCGTATCGTCTGCGCCACCTACCCCGTTGCGGAAGTAACTTTGTACATGACTGGAATAAGTGCGTGGGACCGCAAGGCCACCAAAGGGACCCCGTCCCTCGCCGTGCGTGTTCTGGAACTCATCGCTTCGGGCCAGGCCACGTCACGCGCCGAACTCGCGGAGCGTCTCGGGGCCGCCGCGTCCACCATCTCCCTCGCCGTGGGGCACCTGGTGGATCGCGGTCTGGTCGCCGAGGAAGGCATTCAGGCCTCCACGGGCGGACGCCCCCGCAAGGCGCTGAGGGTCGGAAGCCGTGACGACTTCGCCGTCGCCGCCGACCTCGGAGGCCGGCACGCCAGGATCGGCGTGGTCCTTCCGGGCGGCGGCCTGACCGACGTCTCGACGGTCCCGTTCCTGATCTCCGACGGACCGGAGGCGGCCCTGCCCCGGCTGGCCGAGGCCCTGGAGACCCTGGCCGGCCGACGTGAAACCGGCCGCCTGCGCGGAGTCGGGCTCTCACTGCCCGGCCCGGTGGACACCGTGTCGGGGTCGGTCGTCCGGCCCTCGCGGATGCCGGGCTGGAACCGCTTCCCGGTCGCCGACTGGCTCCAGGAGCGCTTCGGCGTCCCGGCAGCCGTGGACAACGACGCCAACTGCATGGCGGTCGGCGAGCACACCGTCCGGCCCGACGCGAACGCTCAGACCATCATGGTCAAGATCGGTTCCGCGATCGGCGCTGGCGTGATCGTCGAGGGGCGCCTGTACCGGGGCGCCCAGGGCGCCGCCGGGGACATCACGCACATCCGGATCGACGCCGGTGCCGGCATCCCCTGCTCCTGCGGGAACACCGGCTGCCTGGAGACCGTGGCGTCGGGTGCCGCGCTGGTACGCATCCTGCGCGAGCGCGGGGCCGACGTGAACAGCACCGAGGACGTGGCCCGGCTCGCCCTGGACGGCGACCCCCTGGCCACCCGCACGGTCCGCAGGGCCGGCGACTACCTGGGCCAGGTGCTCGCCGCCAACGTCAACTTCTTCAACCCGGACGCCGTCTACCTGGGCGGCATCCTCTCCACCCTGGAACAGTTCGTCGCCGCTGTGCGCAGCCGGCTCTACGAGAGCTGCCATCCGCTCGTCACCGAGCACCTCACCATCGAGCGGACCAGGCTCGGCGCCGACGCCGGACTGGTCGGCGCCGGCCAGTTCGCCCTCCAGCACGCCCTGGCCCACGCGCTGCACGAGGTGGGCGGAACCGACCGGCCCGGCACGCTCGCCCCCCGTCACCCCTGACGCCCGACCCCTACGAGGAGCCATGTCGCAATCCCGCACCGCCGCATCCCGCCCGGTCATCGCCGTCGCAGGGCTCGGTATCGAGTCCTCCACCTTCTCCCCCGCCCGGACCGGGGCCGCCGCCTTCCACCCTTCGCGCGGCGCCGAGGTGCTGGACCGCTACCCCTTCCTGGCCCCCGGTGAGGAACTGCGCGAGGCGGCCGACTGGCACGGTGCCCTGGTCGGCAAGTCACTGCCGGGCGGCACCGTCACCGCCGCGGCCTGGCAGGAGCTGACCGACGAACTGATCGAACGGCTCGCCGCGCTGCCCCGCCCGGACGGCCTCTGGTACGACATCCACGGCGCGATGACCGTCGAGGGCGTCGACGACGCGGAGGCCGTCCTGCTGGACCGCATCCGCGCCACCGTCGGCCCGGACGTGATCATCTCCACCTCGATGGACCTGCACGGCAACGTCTCCCGCGAACTCGTCCACGGCAGCGACCTGATCACCTGTTACCGGCTGGCCCCGCACGAGGACCACATGGAGACCAAGGAGAGGGCCGCCCGCAACCTGGTCGACCTGCTGGTCTCCGGCGCGCCCCGCCCGGTCAAGGCGTGGGTGCCGGTCCCCGTGCTGCTGGCCGGCGAGCAGACCTCCACCAGGATCGAACCGGCGAAGAGCGTGTACGCGGCGGTGGCCGACGTCGAGGCCGTGGACGGCGTGACCGACGCCGCCATCTGGGTCGGCTACGCCTGGGCCGACGAGCCCCGCAACCGCGCCGCCGTGGTGGTCACCGGCACCGACCGGGACGCCGTGGCGGCCGGGGCCGAGCGCCTGGCCGAGGGCTTCTGGAAGGCCCGCGACGACTTCGAGTTCGTCGCCCCGACCGGCACCTTCGACGGCATCCTGGACGAGGCCCTGGGCTCCGACCAGCGCCCTTACTTCATCAGCGACACCGGGGACAACCCGACCGCGGGCGGCTCCGGCGACATGACCTGGGGCCTGACCCGGCTGCTGGCCCGCCCGGAGTTCCAGAAGGACGACGGCCCGGCCGTCATCTACGCCTCGGTGCCGGGACCGGCGGCCGTCGCGACGGCCGCCGCCGCCGGTGTGGGCGCCACCGTCACCGTCACCGCCGGGGCCGAGGTGGACGACCGGCATGCCGGCCCGGTCACCCTGACCGGCACGGTGCACTCGGTCCGGCACGGCGACCGCGACGCGCGGACCGAGGTCGTGATCCGGGTGGGCAGCGTGTACGCGATCCTCACGGAACTGCGCAAGCCGTACCACCACGAGCACGACTTCACCGACCTCGGCCTCGACCCGCGCGGCGCCGACATCGTGATCGTGAAGATCGGCTACCTGGAGCCGGAGCTCTTCGACATGTCGGTGGGCTGGAAGATGGCGCTCACCCCCGGCGGTGTGGACCAGGACCTGGTGCGCCTGGGCCACCACCGCATCCGCCGCCCGATGTTCCCCTTCGACCGCGAGATGGCCGACCCGGACCTGTCGGCCCGCATCATCCCCGCCTCCGACCAGCCGCTGACCGGGGACGACGAATGAGCCCCCGTCCCGCCTTGGAGATCGCCGTCACCTCACCGGCCGGCGCCCGCGCCGCCCGCGAGAACGGCGCCGACCGGGTCGAGCTGTGCACCGCGCTGGAGCTGGGCGGTCTGACCCCGTCGGCCGCCCTGGTCGAGGCGGTCGCCGCGGAAGGGCTGCCGGTTCAGGTGCTGGTCCGGTGCCGGCCCGGCGACTTCGTCCACGACGCGGAGGAGGTCGCCCTCATGGCCGCCGAGGTCCGGTCGGTCATCGCCTCCGGCGCCTCCGGGGTGGTCATCGGCGCGCTCACCGCCGACGGCGCCCTGGACACCGAAGCGGTCGCCCGGCTCGCCGACGCGGCCCGCGCCTCGGGCCGCCCGATGGAGGTGACCCTGCACCGGGCCGTCGACCAGTCCGCGGACCCGGTGGCCACCGCCGCGCTGCTGCCCTCCCTCGGCCTGACCCGGGTCCTCACGTCGGGCGGCGCCCCCGCTGCGGCCGAAGGGCTGGCGACGATCGCCGCGATGGCCGAGGCCGCCCCGGAGGTGGAGGTGATGGCCGGCGGCGGTGTACGCCTCGCCGACATCCCGGCGCTGGCCTCGGCCGGTGTCGCCTCCGTCCACCTCTCCGCCAAGACCCGCGCGCCGCGCCGGGCGGGCAGCGCCTGGGTTCCGCTCGGCGCGGGCGGTACGTCGGCCGAGCAGGACACCCACTTCGTCACCGACCCCGAGGTCGTGGCGCGGGCGTGCCGGGCTCTGGACGCGGTGGTCTGAAACCCCCGTCCCGCACGGAGAGGCGCCCCGCCCTTCCCGGGTGGGGCGCCTTCTCGGCGTTCAGGCGGCGAGGCCGTTGATGCGGTACTGCATGACCCGATAGTTCTGGTTGTCGAACCACTGGCTGACGGCGATGTGGAAGTCGGCGAACGTCGATCCCGGGACGATGAAGCCCCCGTACGGGCTGGCGACCGCGTTGCCCACCTCCAGACCGGGCACGGTGGGCACGATCATGGTCTGTTCCGGGGTGGCGAACAGGTTGGACGTGGGCAGCGCGAAGATCTGCGCCCGGATGTCGAGCGGAGCCATGTTGAGCCAGGTGAAGGCGTACTTGCCGCCCATGGCCCGGAAGCAGATCTCGCCCCAGCGGCGGGCCGCGGTGATGGTGGTCGGCGGGTTCCCCCAGGCCCAGACGCCTCCCGCGTATCCCCAGGGCTGGTAGGCGGCGGGGTTCCCGAGGGCGTCCTGCCGCACCCGGTGGAGCAGCAGCCCCGAGGTGATGTCCCGGTTGAACGCGGTGGACAGGACGTAGCAGTACCCGTCGTCGGCGACCGCGTACGTCTTCTGCTGGAACTGGCCGCCGTACTGGTCGCCGGGCCACTGGCAGAGGTACTGCCAGGTGTTGCCGTTGTCGTCGGAGCGCCAGAAGTCCGAGTGGTGCGTGCGGTAGATGACCCCGCGCATCAGGTGCATGTACATCGTGGAGCCGACGGTGAACACGTCGGACGGGATGGCCGTGGTGCCGCCCGCGTGGCCCTCGGGGACGAGCCCGACGGCATGGGCGCCGCCGACGCTCCCGTCGATGACGAGGGAGCCTAGGGAGGCGTTGGAGGCACGCAG
The DNA here is from genome assembly GCF_008042035.1 of Streptomyces sp. col6. Classification (GTDB taxonomy): domain Bacteria; phylum Actinomycetota; class Actinomycetes; order Streptomycetales; family Streptomycetaceae; genus Streptomyces. The sequence goes on along the minus strand of NZ_RDBL01000006.1, from coordinate 1,342,342 downwards.
TCCCACGGGGGCGCGCCAGTCGGGTCCGCCGACCCCGCCGCCGTCGAAGGTGTCGCCGCAGACGAGGAGCATCGAGCCGTCGGGGCAACGGGCCGGGATGCCGAGGTCCGTCCAGGGTGCGGCGAAGCGGCCGGTCTCCGCCGGGCCGGTGAGGTTGCGGATCCTGCCGCCGGTGACGAGGGACGCGGCGCCGGCGGCCGGGGCGCCGGCGGCGAGTCCGGCCGCGGCGAGGGCGGCGCCGGCGCCGGTGCGCAGCAGGGCGCGGCGGCTCGGGTTGTTCGCATGCATGGGCAGCTCCTGTGGGGAGGGGCGCGCGGAGGGTTCGGGTGCCCCCGCCCGTGCGGACGGGGGCACCCGGACGACGATGGCCGGTCAGCAGCCGCCGCAGTTGTAGTAGGTCACGTCCCAGTGGTTGCCCTCGTCGGCGTAGACGTTGCCGGAGCCGGACTTGTACTGGGGCGCGCCGTCACCGCGCAGTCCGATGTAGGTGAACGCGCTCTTCACGTAGTTGGTGAGACAGGTGGTCTTGCCGAAGTCGAGCTTGTAGCCGTTCCAGTGCGAGTACGTGCCGCTGGCGTGCCCGGTCTCGGTGCCGCCGGTGATGTTCAGGGCGCAGCCGGTGGCGCTCTTGAGGGTCTGGGCGCCCTGGGCGGTCGGCAGGTTGAGCTGGTCGAACGAGGTGCAGGTGGCGACGTTGCGGTTGGAGCAGCCGCCCGAGGACGACCAGGTGATGCCGGACGAGCTGAAGCGCGAGGTCGCCTGGCTGTGGGTGAGCTTGGTGACGGCGTACGCGTCGGTGGTCCCGCTCACGAGGCCGAAGCCCGGGGCGAAGAGGACGCCGAGGACGAGGGCGAGGGCGGTCAGGACGGGGCGCAGCGTCATCCGGGAGACGTGGGGCGCGCGGAACTCCATGGGGGGACTCCTCCTGTGCATGACAAAGGGGCAGGAGAGATGGTGCCCCAGTTCTACGCGCGTCGCCAGAGGGCCCGACGTAACGGCCGCGTGAACAGATGACGGCGACCGCAACAGTCCTCGCCATAGATGTTGAACTTTGAACAAGATGGGTCTACAGTGAATGTCGTTGAAGGTTAAACAACAGGCCGGGTCCACTCGGCCTCGTCCCCGAGGAGGAGCCATGGCTCTGTTCAACCGCAAGAACGACGCCGCCACCGCCGTGACCACGGCCGAGGTCGACCCCGCCCTGGCCGCTCTCACGGGTGACTACACGATCGACCCGGCGCACAGCAGCATCGGCTTCACCGTGCGGCACGCCATGGTCACCAACGTCCGCGGCTCCTTCGCCGACCACGAGGGTTCCCTGAAGCTGGACGGCAGCGACCCGGCCAACTCCTCGGCCTCGATCGACGTGAAGATCGCCAGCGTGGACACCGGTATCAAGGACCGCGACGGCCACCTGGTGAGCGGCGACTTCTTCGACGCCGAGAAGTTCCCCCTGATGACGTTCCGCTCGACCTCGGCCGAGCAGCTCGGCGGTGACAAGTACCGCGTCACCGGCGACCTCACCATCAAGGACGTGACCCGCCCGCTCGCCATCGACCTGGAGTTCAACGGCTCCGCGACCGATGTCTACGGCAACGAGCGCGTCGGCTTCGAGGGCGGCGCCGAGATCCTGCGCTCCGACTGGGGCCTGACCTGGAACGCGGCGCTGGAGACCGGCGGCGTGATGGTCAGCGACAAGGTGAAGCTGAACTTCGACATCTCCGCGATCAAGGCCGCCGCCCCGCAGGCCTGATCCATCCCCGAACGCCCGCCGCCCGCTCCTCGTACGGGAGCGGGCGGCGGGCGTTCGGTGCGTCCCGGGTCAGCCCATGGACTTCGCGCCGTCCAGGGACTCCCGGATGATGTCCGCGTGGCCGGCGTGCTGGGCGGTCTCCGCGACGATGTGCACCAGCACCCGGCGGGCCGACCACTTCGCGTCCCCGTCGAACCAGGGCGCCTTCGGCAGCGCGTGCGAGACGCCCAGATCGGGCAGCGAGGCGACCAGCTCGTCGGTCGCCTCCGCCACCTTCTCGTACGCGTCGAGCACGCCGGCCAGCGTCTCGCCCGGCAGCATCCTGAAGTCGTCGGCCCGCTGGGCGAAGTCCGCCTCGGTCATCGCGGTGAAGTCCGGCATCGCGGAGGCGCCCTCCACGATGAACGCGGCCCAGGTCCGCTCCACCGAGGTGACGTGCTTGATGAGGCCGCCGAGACACAGCTCGCTCTTCGTGGTCCGCTGCCCGGCCTCCTCGTCGGTCAGGTCGCGGGTGGTGAACCGCAGGAAGTGCCGCTGCTTGCCCAGCGCCTCCAGCAGGTCGGCGCGCTCGTCGGAGCCGGTGTTCGCGGGGGCCGTCTCGCTGGCGTTCATGGGTTCTGCCTTCCGTCGTTCCTGTTCCGCCGTCAGGAATGACAGTACGAGCCCTTTAGGTCGGTATCCGTCCTATACGCGCGGTCAACGCCGTCTGATCTTCAGGGCGTTGTCCGTACGGGTGGTGGGATTGCCGTCCGGGTCGTTCTGCACGCGCTCGTGCTCCTCGCTGAGCAGCACCTCCCACTCCCCCTCCGGCAGCTCCAGCGAGGCCAGCACCTCGTCCGGGGTCGGCAGCTCCATGTCCGCGTGGTGGTGGTCCCAGGCCGGGAAGCCCGCGTGGCCCACGATCAGCAGCACCCCGCCCGGGGCGACCGCGCGGGCCGCCCGGCGCAGAATGCGTTCGCGGGGCAGGTCGCCCATGGAGTGCAGGAACTGCGCCGAGACAAGGTCGTACGCCCCTTCGGGGAACGTGACGCCCAGGTCGTGGAACTGCCAGTCCACCCGGCCGGCGACGCCCGCCTCCGCCGCGTGCTCGGCCGCCCGGCCCAGCGCGACGCGCGAGATGTCCGTGGCGGTGACCCGCCAGCCCCGGCCCGCCAGCCACACCGCGTCCGCACCCTCCCCGCAGCCCAGGTCCAGCGCCCGGCCCGGCTCCAGGTCCTCGACCTCGCGGACGAGCACGGTGTTGGGCTTGCCGCTCCAGATCCGGTCGCTCTCGCGGTAGCGGTCGTCCCACATCTGGGCGTCCGAGGGCGCGTTGCGGGCCTTCACGGCCCGCTCGGTGTCCTCCATGACGAGGTCCCCGTTGATGGCCCCGCCCGCCTTCAGCCCGGCCGCCGCCGAGCCGATCACCTGGTCCATGAGACCGGTGACGTTCCCGGCCACCCACACACCGGGCACTGCCGTGGCCCCGTTCGGGTCCACCTCGATGTACGAGCCGAGGGTGTGCCCGCCCATCTCCAGCGGTACGGGCCGCAGCCCCAGGCTCTCCAGTACGCCGGAGCGCGCCGTGAACCTCGGCTGCACGACCAACGCCGCCCGCTCGACCACCCGGCCGCCCGCGAGGCGTACGCCGGTCAGCCGGTCGCCGCTGACCTCCAGCCCAGCCACCTCGCCGTCCACGACCGCGATGCCACGCGCGGCGAGCTGCTCGTACTCCTCGTCGCTGAGCTCCGGAGCCTGGTGCAGGAAGAGAGTGACGTCCTCGCTCCACTGCCGCCACAGCAGCGCCTGGTGCACGGCCATGGGGCTGACCCCGATGACGCCGATCGCCGCGTCGCGCACCTCCCAGCCGTGGCAGTACGGGCAGTGCAGCACCTCGCGGCCCCACCGCCCGGCCAGGCCCGGGATCGCCGGCAGCTCGTCGGTCAGCCCGGTCGTGACCAGCAGCCGCCGCGCGGTGACGGTCGTCCCGTCCCCGCGTACGACCCGGAACCCCGAGTCCTCCGGCAGCCGCTCGGCCACGGTGACCTCACCGGTGACGACCTCCACCCCGTAGCCGGCCACTTCCTCCCGGCCGATCGCCAGGAGTTCGCCGGGCGGGGTGCCCTCGCGGCCCAGGTAGTTGTGGATGTGGGACGCGGGCGCGTTGCGCGGGCTGCCCGAGTCGATCACCAGCACCGAGCGCCGGGCCCGGCCCAGCGCCAGTGCCCCGCTCAGCCCGGCGGCCCCGCCGCCGACCACCACTACGTCGTACATCTGCGTCATGTCGCTCATGCGCGCACCTCCAATACGGCAGATGGTGCGCGTCGCCCGGCGCCACGGCAAACATCCTTGCCGGTGCGGCAAACCCGGGCCTTGGTGAAGATCCTCGCCGGGGCGGCGACTGCGTCGGCGAACCGCTAGGGAGTGTCTTGCCGATCATGGCCGGGTCCGCGACGCCTGGTACGGCACCTCGCGGCGTTGCCGAAACGCCCCAATAGCTCCGCTATCGAGACGCTCCGGCGCCTTGCGATGCACCGCACCAGACGCCGCGGCCTGATCCGACCCTGATCGACAAGACACCCCCTAGGACCTCGTCGCCGCGAGGTAGACGCGGCGGGCCGGGATCTCGTCCTCGTACGCCTCGCGGACCGTGCAGTCGTCGACGCGGAAACCCGCGTCCCGGGCCGCCGTGCGCAGTTCGTATGCCGTGAACTCCGCCCAGTACACGCGGAGTTCGCCGCCCATGGGATCGTCGACGACCCCGTCCCCCGTGCCCTCCTTCGCGACGGTCAGCAGCTGTCCGCCGGGGCGTACCGCTGCTGCCCAGGCCGCCAGCGTCACGGGCAGCACGCGCTTGGGCTGGTCGTGCAGCGAGTAGTACGCGACCAGCCCGTCGAGCGGGCCCGTGCCGATCGCGCCCTGGTCCATGACGGCGAACCGGCAGCCCGGCTGCTCGCGGCGGGCGAGGTCGACGCAGCGGGGCGAGAGGTCGATACCCAGCACATCGAGGCCATGGGACGCCAACAGGGCCGTCACATGGCCGCAGGGCCCGCACCCGGCGTCGTACACCCTGGCTCCCGCGCCGACCCGGTCCGCGAAGGCGCGCAGGACGTCCAGGTCGTACGGCTTGCCCTCCAACTCGTCGCGGAAGAGCCGGAGGTACTGCTCCGCGCGCGCGTCCCACGTACGGACGACGTCGGCGGCGCTGCCGGGGGCGGGAGAGGGGACGGGCGCGTCGGTCACCGCCGTAATCTAGCGAGTACGCCTCCGGCGGGCCGTCACAGCCCCGCGCGCAGCGCGTTCACGCGGGCCGCGGCGGCGTCGAAGGCGGTCGGGTCCAGGGAGTCGCCCAGGGCGTCGGCCAGGGCGGTCACTGCCTCGTCGCCCTGGGAGACGCTGCGCGCCGAGCAGAGGATGAGGTCCATGCCCGCGGCGGCGGCCTTCACGGCGCGCTGGGACGTACTGCCGTAGGACGAGAGCGCGCCGGCCTCCAGGGCGTCGGTGACCGTGACGCCCTTGAAGCCGAGGCGGTTGCGCAGCTCGCCTACGACGGTCGGCGAGAGACCGGCGGGGCGGGCGGAGTCCAGGGCGGTGTAGACGGCCCAGGAGAGCATGACGAGCTTGACGCCGGCGGCGATCGCGTCACGGTACGGCGCCTCGTCCACGCTGCGCAGGCTGGAGGCGGAGGTGCTGATCGTGACGGCGCGCAGGTCGGTGTTCTGGCTCGCCGTGGCCGGGCCGAGTCCCGGGAAGTGCTTGGCGGTGGCGGCGACGCCCTCCGCCTGCTGGGCGGTGATGAAAGTGGACCCGCAACTGGCTACGGCCGCGGCCGACTTGCTGTATGAACGCTCGTACTGGTCGGTGAAGTCGCCGTCCTTGCGGTAGACGTCCAGGACCGGGGCGAGGTTGACGTTCATGCCGATGCCCGCGAGGTTCAGGCCCGCGCCGCTGCCGGTGAAGTCGGCCCAGTAGTGCGGGTCGGACGAGGCGCCGACGTCCTTCGCGGACCTCACGGGCTCGCCGGGCAGCCGGCGGATGACACCACCCTCCTGGTCGGTCATCAGGAGCAGCGGGGCCTTGACCGGGGACGAGGCGTGGGCCGCCTTCATCTGGTTGATGACGCCCTCGATCTGGCTCAGGTTCTGGATGTTCTCGCCGAAGAAGATGACCCCGGCCGTGTGACCCTGCTTGATGGCGTCCATCAGGGACGCGGGCGGGGTGAGCCCCGGGTAGGAGTGGATCACGCACTGCCCGGCGCGCTGGAGGGGGGACAGGGCGGAGAAGCGGGGCCGCGTGGCCATCGGCAGCCGGAGGGCCGCCTCCGCACCGGCCGCCGGGGCCAGGCCGCCGGCCAGGGCCGCGGCTCCGGCGATCAGGGCGCCGCGCCTGCTGAGCGGTGGGGTCATGACGTGCTCCTTCGTGAGCGGTCGTGGGGGACGGGAGCCGGAGCGGCCCGACCTGGCCGCTCCGGCTCGTACACCTATACGTTTACGTTCACGGCGTGTTGTTCGCCAGGGCCAGCAGGCGGGAGCGGTCGCCGCTGAAGCGGTCGCGGTCGACGTTGCCGGAGACACCGTTCACCGCGCCGGTGGAGGTGTACTGCCAGACCGTGTAGAAGGGGAAGCCCGACGGGATGCTGGGGGTGCCGGTGGTCCAGTTCGCGACCCACAGGGGGCTGCGGGCGGACATGCCGCTCCAGCCGCCGGTGCAGGTGTTCCACCAGCTCGGACTGGTGTAGATCACGACGTCACGGCCGGTGCGGGCCTTGTACTGGTTGTAGAAGTCGAGGATCCACTGCTGCATGGAGGCCTGGGAGTAGCCGTAGCAGGTGCCCTCGATGTCCAGCACGCCCGGAAGCGTGAGGTTGTCGCGGGACCAGGCGCCGCCGTTGCTCGCGAAGAAGTCCGCCTGGGCCGCGCCGCCGGAGACGTCCGGCCGGGCGTAGTGGTACGCGCCCCGGATGACGCCCGCGTTGTAGGCGTTCAGGTAGTTGGCGCTGAACGTCGGGTCCTTGTACGTCAGTCCTTCGGTCGCCTTCATCCAGGCGAACTCGATGCCCGCGCCGCGCACCGAGCTCCAGTTGATGCCGCCCTGCCAGCTGGAGACGTCGATGCCCTCGGGGTTCGCCTTGAGCTGGGCACCGGCACCGGGGTCGAGGTGCAGCTGCCGGGTGTCCGGCTTGAAGTCCTTGCTGTCCTGGACGTAGCCGACACCCATGTACCCCTTGCCGAGCGGGACGGGGTTGTCGTGGCGGGGCGCCGCCGACGCGGAGCCGGACATCAGGCCGAGCAGCAGTGCCGCGCTCGTGGCGATGACACCGGCCGCGGTGAATCTCTTGCGCGTGGTCATGAGGAGCCTCCTGCTGGTGGGGGGACGGCCGTCGACCGACCGCTCGGGCAGCACGCTTCACGATGTTCTACGCGCGTGGTCTACGCGCGTCCACTTGTCGCGAACACGACATAGTCAGCCACAGAACCGCACGCCGGTAAACAGTTTTCTCCCTTCGTTAGTGGTCTAGACCTCTTTGCGTCGGCATGAGCTGCGCGAACGGCCGCCGCCCGGCAGAACTTTCCGGGCGGCGGCATCCGTACCGTCAGGCGTACTGGCCGGCCACGTAGGCGCCCGCCGGCTGCTGGGTCGCGACGTTGAGCCGGTTGAAGGCGTTGATGAGGGCGGTGATGCTCACAAGGGCCGCCATCTCGTCCTCGTCGTAGTGCTTGGCCGCCCCGGCCCAGACCTCGTCCGGGACCCCGCCCGCCCCGTCCGCGATGCGCGTCGCTTCCTCGACGAACTCCAGGGCGGCGCGTTCGGCGTCGGTGAAGACCGTGGCCTCGCGCCAGGCGGCGACCAGGTTGACACGGGTGGTGGACTCGCCGCCGGCGAGAAGGTCCTTGGTGTGCATGTCGACGCAGACCGCGCAGCCGTTGATCTGGCTGGCGCGCAGCGTGACCAGCTCCAGCGTGTGGCCCGGAATCGTGGAGGTGGCGGCGAGTTCCTTGCCCGCCGCGACGAAGTGCTTCAGGGTCTTGGCCGCGACGGCGTTGGTGAAGAGGTTGAGGCGCGCTTCCATGGTGGTTCCCCTGCCGTGAGTCGGGTCGGTGTTCTCTACACCCCTCTGACGGAGCGGCCGACGGCGATGTGACAGGTACGGAAGTGACCTGGGTCTCCCGCCCGGCTCTCTCCGCCGGTCTCTCCTGCGCCCACTCGATCGGGTGGACGTTCGGCCTTCCCGGCATGATTCCGCGTCACATGACCCCGGCGAGCGCGATCATGCGTCGGTGATCTCTTCCCATCGGACGGCACGCCGTCCCAAGTCCTCCCTGCTGGCCGGGTTCGGCGGCGCGCTCGCCCTCCTGACCCTGCTTCCGGCGATCCCGGCGACCGCCTCCGCCCCCGCGCAGGACGGCGCCGCACGGGCCGCCGGATACGCGTCGCCCCGCGCCGTCACACCGGCCGAGCGCCGCACCGCCGCGTACCTGGACTCGCTGCGGGAACGGCCCGCGCGGCTGCGGGCCTTCTTCAAGGAGCTGCCCAAGGGCGGCGACCTGCACAACCACCTCTCCGGGGCGGTGACCACGGAGTACCTGCTCCAGCTCGCGATCGAGCAGGGGCTCTGCATCGACGCGACGATGACCGCGGTGGCCTCGCCGTGCGCCCCGGGCGCCCGGCCGGCCTCCGACGCGCGCACCGACCCCGCGTTCAAGCAGCAGATCATCCGGGCCTGGTCGATGCAGGACTTCCCGGCCGACGAGTCCGGGCACGACCACTTCTTCGACACGTTCGGCAAGTTCGGCATGGCGACCTGGTACACCCGGGGCAAGATGCTCGCCAACGTCGCGAACACCGTGGTGAAGCAGAACCAGTTCTACCTGGAGACGATGGTCAGCCCGGCCTCGGACAGCGCCAAGGCACTGGCCGACGCGGTGGGTTACGACGCCGACCTCGCCGCGCTGCACCGCAAGCTCCTGGCCGGCGGCAAGCTGGACAAGGTCATCGACGAGGCGGTCAAGGAGGCCGACGACAGCGACGCGCAGTTCCGTGAGGCCGCGCACTGCGACACCCCGCGCCCGGCGCCCGGCTGCCGGCTGCCCGTCCGCTGGATCTCCCAGGTCTCCCGGGGCAGTTCGCCGGTCCGCGTCTTCACGCAGATGGCGGTCGGCATGCGGCTGGCCGAGCGCGACCACCGGTTCGTCGCGGTCAACCTCGTCCAGCCGGAGGACTGGGACAGCTCGCTGGAGAACTACAGCCTCCAGATGCGGATGCTGAAGTACCTGCGCGGGCAGTACCCGGGCGCCCACCTCACCCTGCACGCCGGTGAGCTGGCGCCCGGCCTGGTCAAGCCGGAGGACCTGACCTTCCACATCAACGAGGCGGTGCGGGTCGCCGGCGCCGAGCGCATCGGCCATGGCGTGGACCTGGTCCACGAGAACGACTGGCGGCAGCTGGCCAGGACGATGGCGCGGCGGCACGTGGCCGTCGAGGTGCCGTTCTCCAGCAACAAGCAGATCCTCGGCATCGCGGGCGACGACCACCCGTTCAACGCGTACCGCCGCTACGGCGTGCCGATCGTGCTGTCCACGGACGACCCGGGCGTCTCCCGGATCGACATCAGCCACGAGTACCAGTACGCGGCGAAGACCTACAGCCTCTCGTACACCGAGCTGAAGGACCTGGCCCGCGCCTCGCTGGAGTACGCCTTCCGCGACGGCCGCAGCCTGTGGGCCGCCGGCTCCGCGCCCTCCGGCTACCGCGTGGTCGACGCCTGCCGGGCCGACCGCCCCGGTGACGGCCGCCCCGGCGCGCGCTGCGCGGCGTACCTCGCGCGCAGCCCGAAGGCGGCGACCGAGTGGCGCCAGGAGGCGGCCTTCGCCACCTTCGAGCGCGCCCACGGCGGACGCGGCTGACCCGCCCGTCAGTCCTTCCACCACGTCCGGGCCGCGGGGCCGCACCCCGCGGCCCATTCGTGCGTCCGGTTCCCGCCTCAGCGGCGCGCGCCCGGATGAGCCGGGTCGGCGGTGATCTTCACGTTCTGGGGCGCGTCGCGGGGGAAGGTCCAGATCCGGCCGGCGGTGCTGACCGCGGTCACCGCGGTGTCGTCCAGGGTGACGGCGTGGAACGGGTTGGACCAGCCGGAGACGGCGAGCCATTCGAGGGTGCTGTCCTCGTCGTCCCGGGTCAGCGCGACCCAGCCGATGGAGCCGTGCTGGGCGGACTCCCCCGCCCAGGCGCGGCTGGTGCCGTGGACGTGGGTGGCGAGTGCGGAGTCGACCTCCACCCAGTCGTCCGTGCTCCACTCGGTGGCCCGCAGGATCTGCGCCCAGTGCCAGGTCTCCGCCCGCGGATCACCGGGCCGGTCCGGGGGCCGCGTCCGCAGGAGGTCCATCACGCGGAGCGAACCGTCGGCGAACACGAGGAAGTCGCCGTCGGGTGCTTCCCGTTCCCGCCAGCGGCGGTGCACCAGCCGGGCCATGGGCGTCGCGGCCGAACCGTTCATGCGCGCGATTCTGTCACGGGACGCTCCCGGCCCCGTGGTCAGAACCCGCCGCCGAAGTCCCCTCCCC
>NZ_RDBL01000006.1:1314994-1331949 GCF_008042035.1 Streptomyces sp. col6 | reverse complement strand
GCCGAATCCGCCGCCGTCCCCGAAGCCTCCCCCGTCGCCGAATCCGCCGCCGCCGAAGCCGGACGAGTCGAAGTCGGAGCCGGAGAAGTCGCCGCCGGAGAAGTCGCCGCCCATGTCGCCGCCGCCGTAGTCGCCGCCCCCGTAGTCCGCCGCGTACGCCGGGGTGGCGAGCATCGAGCCGAGCATGGTGCCGACCAGGAGGCCGGGCAGCAGGCCGCCGCCGAAGTAGCCGCCCGCCCAGGGGCCGTAGGCCGGGCCCGCCTCCCAGTACGGGCGGCGCGTGCCGTCGCCGACGTCCACGGTCCGGCTCATCGGGTCCTCGCCCTCGCGCAGCCGCACCCGGTCGGCCGCGCAGACCGGGACCTCGCGGGCGCTGCCGCCGGACGGGGACCAGCGGACGTCGGCGACCGAGGGGCCGTGGCGCGGGTCGAAGAAGCAGGGCGGGCGGCGGGCCGGGAGTTCGCGGCCGGAGCGGCGGGCGTCCAGCACGGCCAGCGAGTAGCGCCCGTCCTCCAGGGCCTGGGTCACTCCGCGCACGTCCGAGGGGTGCTTGGCGTGCTCCATACGGGACTTGGCGCTCTCGTAGGAGTCCAGGGCGCGTTCGTAGTCGGCGCGCATCAGGTCGTCGGCGCCGGCCTCCGCCGGGTGGAAGTCCAGCCGCTCCAGCGTTTCGCCGTACGCCGTGATGTCCTCGTCCACGACGACCCGCAGCTTGTCGAGCGCGGCCCGCTCCTCGGTCTCCTTGCGCCTGCGGTTCCGCCGTACGACCGTGTACGCGGCGGCTCCGCCGAGGACCACCACGGCGCCCGCGACTGCCAGGCCGACGGCGGTCGAGCCCTCGTAGGACCGGTGGCCGCCGCCCCAGGAACCGGGTGCGTGGCCCCGGGCCTGTTCGACGGCGCGGTCGACGAAGGTGTTGAGCTGGGTCGCGGCGTCGGTGTCCGCGCCGGGCGTCTTCACGGCGGCGGTGAGGTTGATGACCGCGCTCCGGGACATCACCTGCGGGTCGGCGCCCGCGCTGAAACCGTCACCGAGGCGGATCGCGTACACGCCGGTGATCCCGGTCTCGGTGCGCAGGGTGCGCAGGACGCTGTCCTCGGGGAAGGCGGGGCTCTGCGGGAGCACGGCCACGAAGACGGGCTTGTCGGCGTCCTTGATCTTCTTGGTCAGTGCGGAGGCCTGGGCCCGGGAGAGCTGGTCGGAGGCGGCCGGGTCGACGTAGACGGGCCCCTTGCGCAGGGCCTGCGCGACGTCGTTCACGGTGGAGGCGGTGGTCGCGGCCGGTGCGGCGGGGGCCGTCGCGGGGGCTGCCGCCGGGGCCAGGAACAGGGCGAGGACGGACAGCACCATCAGGAGCCCCGCCAGGAGCGCCGGGGCCGCAGCAGTGGGGAACGGCCTGTTCCGCATACTCCCACGCTAACGCACACCCGTGCGAAACGGGCGGGCGGAAAGACGGGGCGGGCGGGCGGCCTCCCGCACCGCCCGCCCGCCCCGCGCCCGGTCAGGCGGCCCGGTAAGCCGTCCTGAGCTTCGCCACCGCACCGGTCAGATCACCGGTGAGCAGCAGGTGGTCGGCGTCCGCGAACGGCTTGGACACCTTCTCGGTCAGCTTGCCGCCGGTCTTCTGCTGGACCAGCAGGCGGGCCTGGCCGACGATCTCCCGGCCGATCTCGGTGCGGCCGAGGCCGGTCCGCTCCGCGACCTGGGCGGCCAGCGCGAGCGCGGTGAGCGTCAGTTCGCCGCCCGCCGGGGGCTTCTTCAGGGTGGTGAGGCCCCAGCCGTACGGGAACTGCGGGTCGTACGAGGCGTCGCCCACGTTGACCGGCAGCTGCGCCTCGGACTTCGGCCAGGTCACCGGCAGCTGACCGGTGAAGGCCCGCTTGCCGAAGAGCACGTCGGCCACGCCGTCGCCCTCCGAGCCCGGCAGCCAGGACGCGACGAGCGCGTCGATGTCGCCGAGCCGGTCCCCGATGAGCTGGGGGCGGCCCGAGACGATCAGGACGGCGCACTTCATCGCGGCGCAGACCTTGTCGACGGCGGCCTTGTCGGCGTCGGACAGCTCCAGGTCGTGCCCGTTGCCGACGTCGCCGATGCCCTCCGCGTACGGGGTCTCACCGACGACCACCACACCGACGTCGTAGCCGGCCGTGTCGGCGGACGCGTCCTTGGAGTACGTGACGGACGCGGCGTCCTTCTTCATGGCGGACAGGATCGTGGTGCCCGGGGTGATCGGGCCGGACGAGCCCTGCCAGCTGACGGTCCAGCCGCCGGCCTGGTTGCCGATGTCGTCGGCGTTGGAGCCGGCCACGTACACCTTCTGCGAGGACTTCAGCGGCAGCACACCGCCGTCGTTCTTCAGCAGCACCTGCGACTTGGCGGCGGCCTCGCGGGCCACGGAGCGGTGCTCCGCCGAGCCGATCTTCTCCAGGTTGGCGGTGTCCGCGTACGGCTTCTCGAAGAGGCCCAGCTTGAACTTCTGGGTCAGGATGCGCGCGACCGCGTCGTCGATCCGGGACTGCGGGATGCGGCCGGCGGCCACCTCGTCCTGGAGCGTCTTCGTGAAGTCCTTGTACTCGGTCGGGACCATGATCATGTCGAGCCCGGCGTTGATGGACGTGCGCACGTCGCTCGCGTAGTCGCCGGGGATCTGGTCGATCGCCTTGTAGTCGCTGATGACGAAGCCCTCGAAGCCCATGCGGTCCTTGAGGACGCCGTTGATCATCTCGGCGTCGGCGTGCATCTTCACGGGGCCCTTGTCGTCCCCGATGATGTCGAGCGAGGAGTAGGACGGCATGACCGTGCCGACGCCCCGCTTCACCGCGTCCTCGAAGGGCGCGAGGTGGACGGCCTCCAGCTCCTGCCGGGTGACCTTGGTGACGCCCTGGTCGGTCGTGTACGAACCGGTGGTCGACGAGCCGTACTCCGTACCGCCGTCCCCGACGTAGTGCTTGGCGGTCGCCAGCACCTTGTCGTTGCGGTCCAGGTCCTTGCCGTCGGCCGCGCCCTGCATGCCCTGGATCACGGTCTCCAGGGACTCCACGAGCGCCGGGTCCTCACCGTACGACTCGTACGAACGGCCCCAGCGCTCGTCGCGCGAGACGCAGAGGCACGGCGCGAAGTCCCACGGGACGCCGGTGGCGCGCACCTCGCTCGCGGTGACGGCGCCGGTCTTCTCGGCGAGCTTCGGGTCGCGGGTGGCACCGAGGCCGACGTTGTGCGGCATGATCGTCGAGCCGACCAGGTTGTTGTGGCCGTGCACCGCGTCCACGCCGTAGATCAGCGGGATCTGGAAGCGGGTGGCCTGGGCGCGCAGCTGATAGCCGTCGATCATCTTCGCCCACGCCTCGGGGGTGTTGGGCGAGGGGACCGAGCCGCCGCCGGAGAGCAGCGAGCCGAGGTCGTAGGTGGCGATGTCGCCGTGGGAGCCGAGTGCGTTGCGCTCGGCCTGGGTCATCTGGCCGGCCTTCTCGGCGGGCGACATCCGGGAGAGCAGGTCCGCGACCCGCTGCTTCACCGGCAGCTTGGCGTTCTGGTAGGGCAGCCCGTGGGCGTCGATGACGGCCTGCGGGTTCTCCTTCGGCGGCCGGGCGCCGGTGACGGTCACGTCCAGCGGGATCGTCTTCGCGGAGGCGGCGCCGCTCACCTTCCTGGTGGCGACGGTGACCTTGTGCGTGGTGCCGGACGCGGTGCCCGCCGGGAAGGTGTACGTGCCGCTCACCGGCGTGAAGTCGGTGCCCGCCTTCGCGGTGCCGCCCTTCGTCTCGTACGCGACGGTGACGGGCTCCTCCAGCGGGACGGAGCCGGTCGTGGTGACCGTGAGGCCGAGGGCCGCGGAGGCGCCCTGCTTCACCGGGACCACCGCGGCGTCGGTGACGACGCTCGCCTTCAGGGCCGCGTCGGCCTTGCCGTACAGCTCGACGCCGTCCATGGCGAAGGTGCCGGGGGCGCCGGGCGGCAGGGTGAGGGCGTAGCCCCACATCTCGTTCAGGCCGAGGACCTGGTCGATGCCGCCGACCGGCTGGTAGTCGCCCCGGTAGGCGAAGTCGGCGAACGGGATCTCGACGAGGTGCCAGCCCTCCCAGTCGTCCGTGAACGAGGTCGTCCACAGCTCGGAGGCCTCGCCGTTGGCGCCGCCGTCCTTGATCTCGAAGGCGATCCGCTTGCCCGAACCGGGCGGCAGGGGCGCGGTGTTCTGGCCGTACCACCAGAAGCGGATGCCCTTGTGGGCGGACCAGTCGTGGGCGGGCCGGTCGGCGGCGTAGTCGTGGCTGAAGCCGCCGTAGCCGCTGATGTCGTAGCTGCCTTCGAGGACCTTGGCGCCCTCGGGGGCGTCCGCGCGGTCCTTCAGCGCCAGGGTGGGCGGGTCGTCGGCGTCGCCGCCCCAGGTGAAGATGCCCTCGGCCGGCTGGTTGGCGAAGGGCACCTCGCCCTCGAAGCGGTCGACGGCGACGGGCGCCGGTTCGTCGGCGGCCGGGGCCGCCGTGCTGGGAACGGCCCCGGCGAGCAGGCCGGCCACCACGGTGGCGGCGGCCAGCACGGCGGTCGCGGGTCTCGCCCGACGACGGGTGCGGGGAGGCATGTGTGCGGCTCCTTCGTACGGTGCCCGCGCGCGGCTCGGCGGGGGCCGTGCCGCGCGCGGGGGTGCGGGTGGTACCGGGAGGTGACGTGCCTGTGGGGGGGGTGTGGTGGGGTGTGGTGCGTGGGGGGTGGCTTCGTGGGGACTTCGGCGCGGCTTCGTGGGGCCCGGGGGCTACTTCTTCTGCTCCACCCGCACCCAGTCGATCTCCGCCCTGACGCCGCCCTGGGCGACGCGGTCGACGCTGGACTGCGGAAGACCCCAGTACGGGCTGGTGACCTTGTTCCACCCGGCGGGATACGCGCCGCCGAGGGCCAGGTTGAGGATCACGTACTGGTTGTGGTCGAAGACCCACTTGCCGCGCGTGGACTCCAGCTTGGAGCGGGAGGTCGTCTGCACGACACGGTCATCGACGGTGAACGTCATGCCCTCGGGCGTCCACTCGACGCCGTAGGTGTGCCACTGGTCGGCGCGCCCGCCGTCGGCGTACGTCTGCTGCTTGCCGATGTTGCCGTCGGCGGAGTAGCCGGGGCCGTGCAGGGCGGAGCTGGTCCAGTCGCCGTAGCCGATGTTCTCCATGATGTCCGTCTCGCCCGAACCGGGCCAGGACACGTTGGGGTCGTCGACGTTACTGCCCAGCATCCAGAAGGCGGGCCAGAAGCCGTCGCCGACCGGCAGCTTCATGCGGGCGCTGACCTTGCCGTAGGTGAAGTCGAACTTGGTGTTGGTGTCGATGCGGCCGGAGGTGAAGTCGAAGGTGCCCGCGGGCGTCTGGGTGCAGCCCTTGCAGTACTTCGACTGGAGGACGAGGGCGCCGTTCTCGGTACGGATGTTGTCCGCCGAGTCGACGTACGCCTGGGATTCGCCGTTGACCGGGTTCATCTCCGTCCCGGTGCGCACGACCCGCCATTTGTTGCGGTCGAGGCCGGAGCCGGTGAAGTCGTCGAAGAACGTGGTGGTGTAGGCGCCGCCGGGGTTCTTGGGCAGGGCCGGGTAGGCGGCGCTCGCGCTGCCGCCGGTTCCCCAGACCTGGAACTCGTAGAGCGAATAGCCGAACTGGGCGGTCGCCGGGGCCGGGTTGTAGAAGGAGCGGCGCTCCACGCCGAGCATCCGGACGTAGCGGCCGGTCGCCGGGGTGGACAGCTTCACCGTGTCGTGCCGTCCGACCGCGTCGCCCGGCGCCTTGACGTCGGCGCGGCGGGCGGCGACCTCGGAGGCGGAGGGCTGGTAGACGGTGCGCCAGGTGCGGTTGTCGTCGGAGACCTGGACGCGGTAGTCGACGGCGTAGGCCGCCTCCCAGTACAGGTCGACGGTGTCGATGGTGGAGGTGGCCCCGAGGTCGACGCCCACCCAGCGGTTGGCGTTCCAGTCGCTGGACCAGCGGGACCGGTCGGCCTTGAGGTCGGCGGGCCAGCCGCCGTCGGTGACGAAGGCCGGGGAGTTGCCGGCGTGCTGGTAGAGGTCGCCGTACGCGGGGTGGTTGAGGGCGAGGTTGGTGCGGGTGGTGGAGGCCGGGGCGGGCTCTCCCCCGTACACCTTGAAGGAGTAGAGCGAGTAGCCCCAGGCCGTGGCGCGCTGGATGCCGCGCATGCGGACGTAGCGGCCGGTGACCTCCTGCGGGTAGGTGTGCGCGGTGACGCTGCCGCCGGTGCCGTCGTCCTCGGTGTAGAAGGTGGTCCAGTCGGTGCCGTTCTTCGACACCTCCAGGACGTACTTCTTGCCGTACGCGGCCTCCCAGTCCAGGGTGACGCTGCTGACGCGGATGACGGAGCCGAGGTCGACCCGGATCCAGGCGTCGTCGGCGAAGTTGCTGGACCAGCGGGTGGTGCCGTTGCCATCGGCCGCCGCCCCGGGCCCGGAGGCGGCGTTCTCGCTGCCGGAGGCGGTGACGGCGCCCGGGTTCGCGGCGTAGGCGGAGGCGGCCCGGTCGGTGTCCCAGGCCGCGGCCTCGGCCGCCGCCGGCTTGGGGACCGGGGCGGCGAAGGCCATGGGGGCGGCGAGGGCGATCAGAGCGGCGGTGGTGGCTGCCAGGGTCGTACGAGAGGGCATGGTGGGGTGTCCCGTTCGTATCGGTGAGGGTGAGCCACCCGCGGCAGTGGGGCTACGAGGCGTCGCGGGTGAGCCGGATGGTGTCGCGGTACCACTTGGCGCTGTCCTTGAGTGTCCGCACCTGCGTGTCGTAGTCGACGCGGACGATGCCGAACCGCTTGTCGTAGCCGTAGGACCACTCGAAGTTGTCCATCAGCGACCAGGCGAAGTAGCCCCGCACGTCCGCCCCTTGGGCGCGGGCGGCGGCGACGGCGGCGATGTGGTCGGCGAGATAGGTGGTGCGGTCGGCGTCGTGGATCTCGCCGTCCTCGGAGACGGTGTCGTCGAACGCGGCGCCGTTCTCCGTGATGACCGTCGGGAGGCCGTAGTCCTTCTCCAGACGGACGAGCAGGTCGGTGAGGGCGGAGGGGGTGATCTCCCAGTCCATGGCGGTGCGCGGCAGCTCGCGCTCCACCTGCCGGGTGACGGGCAGCCCTTCCGCGTCGGTGGTCGCGCCGTCCTCGGTGACGCCGGAGAACAGCGAGCCCCGGTAGAAGTTGACGCCGAGGACGTCCAGCGGGGTGGAGATGGCCTCCAGGTCGCCGTCCTGGACGGGCAGTTCGATGCCCTGGGCGGCGAGGTCGGCGACGACGTCCTCGGGGTAGGAGCCCTTGACGACCGGGTCCAGGTAGATCCGGGCGCCCATGCCGTCGGCGCGGCGGCAGGCCTCGGCGTCCTCGTGGCTGTCGGTCTCCGGGGTGGCGGTGCCCAGGTTGAGGGTGATGCCGAGTTCGAGCTCGTTGCCCCGGGCCGCGGCCTGCTCGCGCAGGTACTGCGAGGCGAGGCCGTGGCCGAGGAGCAGGTGGTGCACGGCGTGGACGGCCTCGCCGAAGTTCTGCCGGCCGGGCGCCTGGTTTCCGTAGGCGTAGCCGAGCATCGCCGAGCACCAGGGCTCGTTGAGCGTCGTCCAGTGCTTCACGCGGTCGCCCAGCGCGTCGTAGGCGAGGGCCGCGTACTCGGCGAAGCGGTACGCGGTGTCGCGCACCGGCCAGCCGCCCGCGTCCTCCAGCTCCTGCGGCAGGTCCCAGTGGTAGAGGGTGATCCAGGGGGTGACGCCCCTGGCCTCCAGCTCGTCGACCAGGCGCTTGTAGAAGTCGAGGCCCTTGGCGTTGGCCGGGCCCCGGCCGCCCGGCTGGATGCGCGGCCAGGCCAGCGAGAAGCGGTACGTGTCGACGCCGAGGTCCGCGATCAGCCGCACGTCCTCCGGCATCCGGTGGTAGTGGTCGCAGGCCACGTCACCGTTCTCACCGCGGACGACCATGCCCGGCACCCTGCAGTACGTGTCCCAGATGGACGGCGTCCTGCCGTCCTCGGCCGCCGCGCCCTCGATCTGGTACGCGGCTGTGGCGACGCCCCAGCGGAAGCCGGCGGGCAGACCGGGTACGGCCTGGGCGGCGATCTCGCGGGCGTAGGCCTGGGGGGTGACGAGGTTCATGGTTCTCCTGTGGTGTGCGTTGCTCGTGGCGCGCTACGCGCGGGCGGCGGTGGCCGGGGCCTCGTGGTGGAGCCAGCAGGCCACCGAGCGGGAGCCGTCCGCGTCCGGCGTCGCGAGCACCGGGACGTGGGTGTCGCAGCCCTCGACCTTCTTGGCGCAGCGGGGGTGGAAGGCGCAGCCGGACGGCATCGCCGAGAGGTGCGGGGGCGAGCCGGGGATGCCGCTGAGTTCCCGGCGGGGCCCGTGCAGGGCGGGGAAGGAGTGGAGCAGTCCGGCGCTGTACGGGTGGCGGGGGTCGCGGTAGATCTCGGAGGCGCCGGCCTGTTCGACGATCCGGCCGCCGTACATGATCGCGATCCGGTCGGAGAACTCGATCAGCAGCGAGATGTCGTGGGTGATGAAGACGACCGAGAAGCCGAGTTCCTCGCGGAGCCGGACCAGCTGGCGCAGGATCTGGCGCTGCATGACGACGTCGAGCGCGGTGGTCGGCTCGTCCATGATGACGATCTCGGGCTCCAGGGCGAGCGCCATCGCGATCATCACGCGCTGGCGCATGCCGCCGGAGAGCTGGTGCGGGTAGGCGCCGAGCCGGTCCGGGGAGATCCCGACGAGGCTGAGCAGTTCCCGGGCGCGGGCGGTGCGGTCGGCCTTCCGCATCTCCGGGCGGTGGGCCTGGAGCACGTCGGTGAGCTGGTTGTGGACCGTGTACACGGGGTTCAGCGAGTTCATCGCGCCCTGGAAGACGATCGACAGCTCCTGCCAGCGGAAGGCGCGCAGCTCGGCCGCCGACAGGGCCAGCAGGTCGAGCGCCTGGCCGTCGCGCTGGTGGTAGTGGACCTCGCCGCCGGTGATGACCCCGGGCGGGGAGAGGAGCCGGGTGACCGCGTAGGCGAGGGTGGACTTGCCGGAGCCGGACTCGCCGGCGAGGCCGAGGACCTCGCCGCGGTGCAGGGTGAGGTCGATGTCGCGCAGCGCGTGCACGGCGTCGGCGCCGGTCCCGTAGTCGACGTTGAGGCCGCTGATGGTGAGAACGGGCTCGCTCATGAGCGGGTCTCCTTGTGGCGGGCGGTGCCGGTACGAGCCACCGGGGTGAAGCCGACGCGCATCCTGACCTTGCGGGAGCCGCCGGTCTCGGTGCGCAGCCGCGGGTTGACGAACTCGTCGATGCCGAAGTTGATGAGCGCGAGGGACATGCCGAGCAGGGCGATGCAGAGCCCGGCCGGGACGAACCACCACCAGGCGCCCTGGGCGAGGGCCTGGCTGGACTGCGCCCAGAACAGGACGGTCCCCCAGTTCCAGTTGGAGATGTCGGCGACGCCGATGAAGGCGAGGGTGATCTCGGAGAGGATCGCGAAGATGACCGTGCCGACGAAGCCGGAGGCGATGACGGCGGTGAGGTTCGGCATCACCTCGAAGAGGATGATCCGCCAGGTCGGCTCGCCCGTGGCGCGGGCCGCCTCCACGTAGTCGCGGCGGCGCAGCGACAGCGTCTGGGCGCGCAGGACGCGGGCGCCCCAGGCCCAGGAGGTGAGGGCGATGACGAAGGCGATGAGCAGGTCGCCCGCGTCGGTGACGAAGCTGGCGATGATGATGATCAGCGGCAGTCCGGGGATGACCAGGAAGACGTTGGACAGCAGCGACAGGGCCTCGTCGGCCAGGCCGCCGAGGAAGCCGGCGGTGACCCCGATCAGCACGGACAGGGCGGTGGCGAGGATGCCCGCGATGAAGCCGACGAGGAGCACGCCCCGGGTGCCGACGAGGATCTGCGAGAGCACGTCCTGACCGGTCTGCGTGGTGCCGAACCAGTGCGAACCGGAGGGCGGTTGCAGCAGGTCCTGGCTCATCGCGCTGGGGTCGTACGGGGCGATCCACGGGCCGATGATCGCGATCAGCACGAAGAAGAGCAGGATGCCCAGTCCGACGACGGTCTTCCGGCCGCGCAGGAAGCGGAATTTGCGCTTGCTCGCTGCCGGGGTTTCGGCGGCATCGAGTACGGCGACCTCGGTTGCGGTGACGGCCATGGCCCTACGCCTCCCTTCGGGTACGGGGGTCGAGGAGCATGTAGAGAATGTCGGCGAGGAGGTTCGCCGCCAGGACGGAGAGCGTGATGATGAGGAAGATGCCCTGCATGAGGGGGTAGTCCTTGGCCCCCACGCCCTGGAAGAGCTGGTAGCCGATGCCCGGGTAGGAGAAGACCATCTCGACCAGGAGCGTGCCGCCGACGATGAAGCCGAGCGAGAGGGCGAAGCCGGAGATGTTGGGCAGGATCGCGTTGCGTGCCGCGTAACCGAACATCACCCGGCGCTCGGAGAGGCCCTTGGCCTGGGCGACCATGACGTAGTCCTCGCTGGACACCGTCACCATCATGTTCCGCATGCCGAGGATCCAGCCGGCCACGGCGCTGAGCACGATCGTGAAGCCGGGCAGCACCCCGTGGTAGAGCGCGCTGGAGATGAACGGCCAGTCGAAGGCGGGCACCAGCGAGTTGTCGTAGCCGCCGTCGGCCGGGAAGAGCGGCCACTTCACGGCGAACAGCGAGATCGCGATGAGCCCGAGCCAGAAGTACGGGATCGACGAGATGAACGTGGTGACGGGCAGCAGGCTGTCCATCCAGGAGCCGCGCCGCCAGCCGGTGAAGACGCCGATGCCGGTGCCGAGCAGGAAGCTGATCAGCGTGGTGATGCCGACGAGCGCGAGCGTCCAGGGCAGCGACTGGGAGATGACCTCGCTGACCGGCGTCGGGAAGAAGGTGAAGGACAGGCCGAGGTCGCCGTGGAACAGGTGCGCCCAGTAGTCCGTGTACTGCTGCCAGAGCGACTGCTTCTTGTCGAGGCCGAACAGGGCCTTCAGCGAGGCGATGGCGTTGGTGTCCAGCTGGCCCTGGAAGCGGGCGATCAGCGACTGGACCGGGTCGCCCGGCATGAGGCGCGGGATGAGGAAGTTGATCGTGATGGCGGCCCAGGCCGTGACCAGGTAGAAGGCGAGCCGTTGGAGCAGGAACTTCACTTCGCAGCCTCCTTCTGGTGGTCGTCGGTGCGGGCGGTGCCGGTGCCGTCGTACAGCCAGCACGCGGCCCACTGGCCGTCGGCCAGGTCGAAGCGGGGCGGCAGCTCGGTGCGGCAGCGCTCCATCGCCTTGGGGCAGCGGGGGTGGAAGCGGCAGCCGGCGGGCGGGTCGATGAGCGACGGGGGCTCGCCGGTGCCGTTGTCCTCGGGCTCGTCCTCGGCGCCCGCCCGGTCGGGGTGGGGCGCCGAGGCGATGAGGAGCTGGGTGTAGGGGTGTGCGGGGCGCTGGGTGACGGTCTCGCTGTCACCGCCCTCGACGATCCGGCCCGCGTACATCACCAGCGTGGTGTCCGCGAAGTAGCGGGCGGAGGCGATGTCGTGGGTGATGTAGAGGATCGCGAGGTGCAGCCGGTCCTTGAGGTCCTTGAGCAGGTTGAGCACCCCGAGCCGGATGGACACGTCCAGCATCGAGACCGGCTCGTCGGCCAGGAGGACCTGGGGGTCGGCGCCGAGCGCGCGGGCGATGGCCACGCGCTGGCGCTGACCGCCCGACAGCTCGTGCGGGAACTTGTCCAGGTACTGATGAGGAGGAGTCAGCTGGACGCGGTTCAGCAGAGCGGTCAGGTTCTGTTCCAGTTCCGCCTCTCCGTTGCCCGCCCGGCCGTGGATCTTCAGTGACCGGGTGAGGTGGTAGCGCACAGTGTGCACGGGGTTCAGCGAGGCGAACGGGTCCTGGAAGATGAGCTGGACCCGGCGTACGTAACTGCGGAAGGACCGGCCACGTCCGGCCTTCACCGGCTGCCCGCCCAGGTGTATCTCGCCCGAGGTGAGCGGATACAGCTGCGCGAGCAGTCTGGCGACGGTGGACTTCCCGGAGCCCGACTCCCCCACCAGTGCCGTGACGGTGCCGCGCCGCAGTTCCAGCGAGGCGTCGTCGACGGCGTGGACGGTACGGCGCCGGCGGGCGAGGAGATCGCCTGCCGTGCGCCGCACGGCGAAGTGCTTGGTGACTCCGCGTGCTTCGAGCACGATGTGGTTGTTCTCTGACTGTTCAGACATGACCGGTACCTGGAATCCCTGAGTCCCTGCGTACTACTTGGCGGGCTTGAGCTTCAGCACGATCTCCAGCGAGGAGCGCTGGGTGTGCTGCGGGTCGGCGTACGGGTCGTCCTCGGTGGGCCAGCCCACCCAGTTCTTCGTGGAGTACTCGGCCCCGATGGGCGCGGCCGCGGTCGGGACCATCGGCGCCTGCTCGACCATGATCTTCTGGAGCGTGTTCATCGCCGAGGTGCGGGCGCTGTCCGTGGTGGCCTGGGCGAAGTCCTTCAGCGCCTCGGTCGCCTCGGTGCTCTTGAAGCGGCCGAAGTTGCCGGACTGGGACGGCTTGCCGATCGGCTGGAGCAGGGCGCCGTCCATGATGTTCTGGTACATGTCGTACGGGGTGGCGCCGCTGTTGGTCCAGTGCAGGGTGGCGTCGAAGTTGCCGTTGGCGACGTCCGCGCCCCAGGCGTCCGCGGTCTGCGTCTTGACCTTGGCGTCGATGCCGATCTTCTTGATGTTGTCCTTGATGATCGACAGGCCGGTGATGTAGTCGTTCCAGCCGGCCGGGTCGGTGAAGGTGAGCTTCACCGGCTTGCCGCTCGGGTCCTTGAGGACGCCGCCGCTGAGCGTGAAGCCGGCCTTCTCCAGGACCTTCTTGGCGCCCTCGACATCGGGCTTGGTGGTGGCGCTCTTGTACTCCGGGGAGATGAACGACTCACCGGCGGGCAGCGGGATGCCGGTGGGGTTGGTGATCTCCGGGTAGAGCGTCGCCTCGGCCTGGGTGTAGATGGCGTTGCGGTCGATGACCATCGCCATGGCCTTGCGCAGCGCCGGGTTGTCGAACGGCTTGCGGGTGGTGTTGAACCAGAGGCCGTGGATGCCGAGGCCGGAGGGGAACCACAGCTTGTGGTTCTTCGGGTCCTTGGCGATGAACAGCTTCTTGTAGTCCGGCATGAAGACGAACGACCACTCCAGCTTGCCGCTGGCGAGCGCGGTGGTGGCCGCGTTGTTGTCGTTGTAGGTGCTGTAGCGCAGCTCCTTGACCTTGGTCGAGCCCTTCCAGTAGGTGGGCGTCGCGGTCAGCGTGGTGGTCTGCGGCGTGAAGGTCTTCAGCTTGTACGGGCCCGAGCCGACGGGGGTGCGGTTGGGCCAGGTCTCCGGGTTCTTGACCTTCTCCCAGATGTGCTTGGGCACGATGTACTGCTGGATGATCTTGTTCTGGTTGACGTACTGCGAGTCGTCGAAGGTCAGGACGACCTGCTTGCCCTTGACCTCGATCCCGCCCCACTTGATGCCGTCGGCGTTGAGCGCCGGGTGCTTCTTCAGCAGGTCGAAGGTGAACGCCACGTCCTCGGCGGTCAGCGGCTTGCCGTCGGCCCACTTGGCGCGGTCGTCGAGCGTGAAGGTGACCTTCGTGTAGTTGAGCTCCCACTTCCAGTCGGTCGCCAGCCACGGGTCGGCCTTGTCGGCGGGCCGGATCTGGCTCGTCATCGCCAGGGGCTCGTAGATCATCCAGCGGTAGCCGAGGGTCGCGCCGGCCGAGGTGTTGAGGAACGGGTTGCTGTTGTTCGTCTGCGGTCCGTCCGGCTTGCCCAGGTTCAGGACGCCCGACGCGGCGCTGCCGCCGTTCTTGTTGTGGTTCGAGTTGGCCGAGGAACAGCCTGCGGCGAGTGCGACCACCGCGGTGGCGAGCGCGGCGGCTCTCAGCGTGTGACGGCGTGCGGACATAACGACTCCAGGAGGGACTGGCGGGTCTGGGAGATCCGGAAACGGGCAGCGCTCGGCGCGCCTTGTACGGGCGTAGCGGTTGTGGGCGTAGCAGGTGCGGTGGGCCTGGGGGAGCCCTGGCCGCTAGGGCGCCGAGTGGCGCACGACCAGTTCGGTGGGCAGCACGACCGGTGCGTCGGGTACGGGCGTGCCGCCGAGGTGGGAGAGCAGCATCCGTGCGGCCGTCTCACCCATCTGCCGGGTGGGCTGTCGCACGGTGGTCAGGGGCGGTTCGGTGTGCTCGGACATCGGGATGTCGTCGAAGCCGACGACCGCGATGTCCCCGGGCACGGTCTTCCCCGCGGCGCGCAACGCCCGCAGCACGCCTGCCGCGGTGATGTCGTTGTGGGCGAAGACCGAGTCGAACTCCGTGCCCGCGGCGAGGAGTTCCTCCACGGCCAGCCGGCCGCAGCGTTCGGTGAAGTCCCCCCGGACGACGAGGTCGGTGGGCAGCACCGAGACGAACCCGGCCAGCCGGTCGCGTACGCAGCCGAAGTCCTGAGGGCCGGTGATCACGACGGGCCTGGTGCGTCCGGCATCCCGCAGATGGCGGGCGGCCGACGCGCCTCCTTCGTGGTTGGTGGTCACGACGGAGGGGAATTCGGGGTGATGGCCGCGATCGTCGATCAGCACGATCGGCAGGCCGTCGCGGTGCAGTTCGGTGAGGTGGTCCAGGGTGTTCTCGGGTTCCACCACGACCAGTCCGTCGAAGGCCCGCGCCGACACCTGGCTGGTGAAGCGCTCCACGGACTCGGCCCCGCGGTTGCAGGTGAACAGCAGCAGCCCGTAGTCGGCGGCCTCGACGGTGTCGACGACGCCCTGGAGCACCTCGCCCATCCAGGGCCAGGTCAGCGAGGGCACCAGCATGCCGACCGTACGGCTGCTGCCGCGGGCCAGACCGACGGCGCCCGAGCTGGGCACGTAACCGAGCTGTGCGATCACTTCGCGAACACGGGCGGCCGTCGAACCGTCCACCTCGCCCTTGGTGTTGATGACCCGGGACACGGTCGTCTTGCTGACGCCGGCCTCGCGGGCGACATCAGCGATGGTGACACGCATCGGGGCCTCCAGGGACACAACGGGACAGAGGGAACGGCCTCAGCGGCCTGCGATGGAACCGGTACCGCAACCGGTTCCGGAACCGGTACCGGCGTTGGTGGCTGGAGTTAACCTCGCTGGAACACAGCCGTCAATACTTCACGTCGAGATTGGTCCGTACCCATCTGATAACGAGAAGAACACGGTCCCTGCGTTCAACTCCTGAACGAAAAGGGGCCTTGACGCGGGCACGCGAATACCGTTCACTCGGTTTCCGTACGGAGCCGTACACGCGAACGCCCCCGTCCGCCCTGCCGGTTGCGGCGGGCGGACGGGGGCGGCGTGTCGTGCGGGGTGTCAGTCCGTCGGTTCGATCCCGGCGCGCAGCAGGCCGTACGTGTACGCGTCCTCCAGCGCCTGCCAGGACGCGGCGATGATGTTCTCCGCGACCCCGACGGTCGACCACTCGGCGGTGCCGTCACCGGTGGTGATCAGGACGCGGGTGGTGGAGTCGGTGCCGGTGCGGCCCTCCAGGATGCGGACCTTGTAGTCCATCAACTCCAGCTTGGCGAGCTGCGGGTAGATCCGCTCCAGGGCGACCCTCAGCGCCCGGTCCAGGGCGTTGACGGGGCCGTTGCCCTCGGCGGTGGCGACGATCCGCTCCCCCTTGGCCCACAGCTTCACGGTCGCCTCGTTGGCGTGGGTGCCGTCGGGGCGGTCCTCGACGATCGCGCGCCAGGACTCGATACGGAAGTAGCGCCGCACCCGGCCCTCGGCCTCGGCGCGCAGCAGCAGCTCGAAGGAGGCGTCGGCCGCCTCGTAGGTGTAGCCCTTGAGTTCGCGTTCCTTGACGCGCGCCACGACCCGGGCGACCAGCTCGCGGTCGCCCCCGAGGTCGATGCCCAGCTCGTCGCTCTTCAGCTCGATGGAGGCGCGGCCGGCCATGTCGGAGACCAGCATCCGCATGGTGTTGCCGACCAGGGCGGGGTCGATGTGCTGGTAGAGGTCCGGGTCGACCTTGATCGCGGAGGCGTGCAGCCCGGCCTTGTGCGCGAAGGCGGAGACGCCGACGTAGGGCTGATGGGTGGAGGGGGTGAGGTTGACGACCTCGGCGATGGCGTGCGAGACCCGGGTCATGTCGGCCAGCGCGCCCTCGGGGAGCACCCGCTTGCCGTACTTGAGCTCCAGCGCGGCCACGACCGGGAAGAGGTTGGCGTTGCCGACGCGCTCGCCGTAGCCGTTGGCGGTGCACTGGACGTGCGTGGCGCCCGCGTCGACGGCGGCCAGGGTGTTGGCGACGGCGCAGCCCGTGTCGTCCTGGGCGTGGATGCCGAGCCGGGCGCCGGTGTCGGCGAGGACCGTGGCGACGACGGCCTGGATCTGGGCCGGGAGCATCCCGCCGTTGGTGTCGCAGAGGATGACGACGTCGGCGCCGGCCTCGGCGGCGGCCTTCACCACGGCCTTGGCGTACTCCGGGTTGGCGCGGTACCCGTCGAAGAAGTGCTCGCAGTCCACGAAGACCCGGCGGCCCTGTTCGCGGAGGTGGGCGACGGTGTCGCGGACCATCTCCAGGTTCTCCTCCAGCGTGGTGCGCAGCGCGAGCTCCACGTGGCGGTCGTGGGACTTGGCGACCAGCGTGATGACCGGGGCGCCGGACTCCAGCAGCGCCTTGACCTGGGGGTCCGTCGCCGCCGAGCCGCCCGCCCTGCGGGTCGCGCCGAAGGCGACCAGCTCGGCGTTCTTGAACTCGATCTCCTGGCGGGCGCGGGCGAAGAACTCGGTGTCGCGGGGG
This sequence comes from Streptomyces sp. col6, assembly GCF_008042035.1. GTDB lineage: Bacteria > Actinomycetota > Actinomycetes > Streptomycetales > Streptomycetaceae > Streptomyces. Next base: position 1,315,207 of record NZ_RDBL01000006.1, on the reverse strand, counting down.
TTGGCGCCCGGCCAGCCGCCCTCGATGAAGCCGACGCCGAACTCGTCCAGGTGCCGGGCGATGGTGAGCTTGTCGGCGACCGTCAGGTTGATGCCTTCACGCTGTGAACCGTCACGCAGCGTGGTGTCGAAGACATGGAAGCTGTCGTCGGTGGGCTTGGCCTTGGTGGTCATGGCTGGTCTGACTCCTGTCGGATGAGTGGATCCGGACGGC
>NZ_RDBL01000006.1:1314245-1314894 GCF_008042035.1 Streptomyces sp. col6 | reverse complement strand
TGCGGGTCGCGCCGAAGGCGACCAGCTCGGCGTTCTTGAACTCGATCTCCTGGCGGGCGCGGGCGAAGAACTCGGTGTCGCGGGGGTTGGCGCCCGGCCAGCCGCCCTCGATGAAGCCGACGCCGAACTCGTCCAGGTGCCGGGCGATGGTGAGCTTGTCGGCGACCGTCAGGTTGATGCCTTCACGCTGTGAACCGTCACGCAGCGTGGTGTCGAAGACATGGAAGCTGTCGTCGGTGGGCTTGGCCTTGGTGGTCATGGCTGGTCTGACTCCTGTCGGATGAGTGGATCCGGACGGCTGGACCGTGTCCGGCGGATCAGGGTCGGGGTCGGGGTCGCGACCCTGATCCGCCGGACACGGCCCGGCTCCACTTGCCCCCATCATCCCGCTCGCCTCGTGCACCGGCCGAGGTGAGGGCCGGAAAACGAAAAAACCCCTCGCGGGTGCGAGAGGTCTGCGCGCGGGTCTGGGGCACGGTGGCCGTGCCGTACGTGGTGGTACGGGACGGTCACTGCGGACCGGCGCGCCTGCTGCCAATAATCATGACGAACGAGGACACGGCAGCAGTCTGGCACAGGACCGCCGCCGCGCCCCGCCCCGTCTCAGGATGCGGGCGTACGCAGAGCCCCCGGCGAGAACGCCGGGGGC
>NZ_RDBL01000006.1:1274564-1314145 GCF_008042035.1 Streptomyces sp. col6 | reverse complement strand
GCCGGACACGGCCCGGCTCCACTTGCCCCCATCATCCCGCTCGCCTCGTGCACCGGCCGAGGTGAGGGCCGGAAAACGAAAAAACCCCTCGCGGGTGCGAGAGGTCTGCGCGCGGGTCTGGGGCACGGTGGCCGTGCCGTACGTGGTGGTACGGGACGGTCACTGCGGACCGGCGCGCCTGCTGCCAATAATCATGACGAACGAGGACACGGCAGCAGTCTGGCACAGGACCGCCGCCGCGCCCCGCCCCGTCTCAGGATGCGGGCGTACGCAGAGCCCCCGGCGAGAACGCCGGGGGCTCTCCGTACGGGCCGGTTACGCCAGGGAGTGCATCCAGCCGTGTGTGTCCTCGGCGGTGCCGCGCTGGATGTCGAGCAGGCGCTCACGCAGCTTGAGGGTGACCGGGCCGGGGGTGCCGTCGCCCTGGGTCCACTCGCCGCCCGCGCTCTTCACGGTGCCGACGGGGGTGATGACGGCGGCGGTGCCGCAGGCGAAGACCTCGGTGAGGGTGCCGGCGGCGGTGTCGTCGCGCCACTGGCCGATGGAGACGCGGGCCTCCTCGGAGGTGTAGCCGAGGTCGCCGGCCAGCTTGAGGAGCGAGTCACGGGTGATGCCCGCGAGCAGGGAGCCGGTGAGGGTCGGGGTGACGATCCGGTCCCCGTACACGAAGTAGAGGTTCATCCCGCCCAGCTCCTCCACCCACGTGTGCTCGACGGCGTCGAGGTAGGCGACCTGATCGCAGCCCTTGGCGGCGGCCTCGGCCTGGGCGAGGAGGGAGGCGGCGTAGTTGCCGCCGGTCTTGGCGTCGCCCATGCCGCCGGGGACGGCGCGCACCCGGTCCTCGGACAGCCAGATCGAGACGGGCTTCACGCCACCGGGGAAGTAGGCGCCGGCGGGCGAGGCGATGACGAGGAAGAGGTACTCGTTGGCCGGCCGCACACCGAGGCCGACCTCGGTCGCGATCATGAAGGGGCGCAGGTAGAGGGACTCCTCGCCGCCGTGCGCCGGGACCCAGGCGGCGTCCTGCTGGACGAGCGCGTCACAGGCCGCGACGAAGGTCTCGACGGGCAGCTCCGGCATGGCGAGGCGGCGGGCGGAGGACCGGAAGCGCTCGCCGTTGGCCTCGGGGCGGAAGGTGGCGACCGAGCCGTCGGGCTGGCGGTAGGCCTTGAGCCCCTCGAAGATCTCCTGGCCGTAGTGCAGCGTCATGTTGGCGGGGTCGATCGACAGCGGCGCGTAGGGGACGAGCTGGGCGTCGTGCCAGCCGCGGCCCTCGGTCCACTTGATCGTCACCATGTGGTCGGTGAAGTAGCGGCCGAATCCGGGCTTGGCCAGGATCGCCTCGCGCTCCGCGTCGGACAGCGGGTGCGAGGAGGGCTTGAGCTCGATCGTGGGCGTCGTCATGAGTGCGTGTCCTTCACCGTTTTGTGTGTGTAGGACCGCGTGCACGCCTTCAGGTGCTAGGACGTCCGAGCTTCACTGCGAGACACGGTCCCGTTCGATTATCGCTCGAAGGGGGCCGTGCACGAAATGGCGTGAATGCGGTCCAGGGTTCGATGGTGACACCCGGGGCCGCACAGGAGAAGCCGCCGGGTGCGTCTGCGACCCGGCGGCTTCTGTGGGAGTCGTCGGATCAGCCCGCTACGCGTACCGCGAGCGCGTCGCCGATCGCGTCGGTGCTACGGGCCGTCCCGTCGCGCTCCGCGAGGTCGGCGGAGACGGCGTCCTCGATGCGCACGGCCTCGGCCTCGTAGCCGAGGTGGCGCAGCAGGAGGGCGACGGAGAGGATCGTGGCGGTCGGGTCGGCCTTGCCCTGCCCCGCGATGTCGGGGGCGGAGCCGTGGACCGGCTCGAACATCGACGGGAAGGCACCCGTCGGGTTGATGTTGCCGGAGGCGGCCAGGCCGATGCCGCCGGAGACGGCCGCGGCGAGGTCGGTCAGGATGTCGCCGAAGAGGTTGTCGGTGACGATGACGTCGAAGCGCTCCGGCTGCGTGACGAAGAAGATCGTCGCGGCGTCGACGTGCAGGTAGTCGGTGGTGACCTGGGGGTACTCGGCCGCGACCTTGTCGAAGGTGTTCTTCCACAGGTGGCCCGCGTACACGAGGACGTTGTTCTTGTGGACCAGCGTCAGCTTCTTGCGCGGACGGGCGGCGGCGCGCTCGAAGGCGTCCCGGACGACCCGCTCGACACCGAAGGCGGTGTTGAGGCTGACCTCGGTGGCGACCTCGTGCTCCGTGCCGGTGCGCAGCGAGCCGCCGTTGCCGGTGTACGGGCCCTCGGTGCCCTCGCGGACGACGACGAAGTCGATGTCCGGACGGCCGGCCAGCGGGGTGTCCGTGTTCGGGAAGAGCTTCGACGGCCGCAGGTTGATGAAGTGGTCGAAGGCGAAGCGCAGCTTCAGCAGCAGCCCGCGCTCCAGGACGCCGGAGGGCACGGACGGGTCACCGATCGCGCCGAGCAGGATGGCGTCGTGGCCCTTGAGGGCTTCGAGCTCCGCGTCGGGGAGGGTTTCGCCGGTACGGTGCCAGCGCCGGGCGCCAAGGTCGTACTCCTTGGTCTCCAGCTTCACATCCTGCGGGAGAACAGCGTTGAGGACCTTGAGGCCCTGGGCCACGACCTCCTGGCCGATACCGTCACCGGGGATCACTGCGAGATTGATGCTGCGAGACATGGTGGCACCCTACTGCTCGTCCCACCCCATGACACGTCACGTCCATCATACGGACACATGGGCAGCTGTACGTGTACCGTTCACCTATTCGACGGAAGGGCGTCAGCCGCGCGGTGGAGGTTGTCGCCCATGGACATCCCCCGTTTCGGCATCCCCGAGAAACTCGCCGACCGCATGAGCATGGCCGAGCAGCACGACTACCTCCGCACCCGGCTCACCCGCCGCGGGGCGCTGCGCACCGGCGCGGCGACCGCCGCCGTGGTCGGCACCGGGATCGGCCTCGCCTCCTCCTCCCCCGCGTACGCGGCCCCCACCGTACTCACCTCGCACAGCACCACCCGGGTCGACGGCGCGCTGGTCGCCCCGTTCGGCCGGCACCTGGCGTACGGGGCGGACCCGAAGACGCAGATGGCGGTCTCCTGGCAGGTGCCGTTCGCGGTGCGCCGCCCGTACATCCGGATCGGCCTCAAGCCGTGGGCGCTCAGCCGGAAGATCGACGCGGAGGTACGCCACCTGACGACGCCGCAGCTGAACAACGGCAAGATCGCGGCGGCCGAGCAGTTCTACGTACACGCGTCCCTGGAGCGGCTGCGGCCCGGCACGACGTACTACTACGGCGTCGGCCACGACGGCTTCGACCCGGCCGACTCGCGCAACCTGGGCACGCTCGGCACCTTCACCACCGCGCCCGCGCGCGCCGAGAACTTCACCTTCACCGCCTTCGGCGACCAGGGCGTCAGCTACCACGCGCTCGGGAACGACCAGCTGATCCTCGGCCAGAACCCGGCCTTCCACCTGCACGCCGGCGACATCTGCTACGCGGACCCGTCGGGCTCCGGGCAGACCACCGACACCTATGACGCGCGCACCTGGGACCAGTTCCTGGCGCAGACGGAGACGGTCTCCAAGACCGTGCCGTGGATGGTGACGACCGGCAACCACGACATGGAGGCCTGGTACTCGCCGGACGGCTACGGCGGCCAGAACGCGCGCTGGACCCTGCCGGACAACGGGCCGGACCCGGTCAACCAGCCCGGGGCGTACTCCTTCGTGCACGGCAACGTGGGCGTGATCGCGCTGGACGCCAACGACGTCAGCTACGAGATCCCCGCCAACTTCGGCATCAGCGGCGGCCGGCAGACCCGCTGGCTGGACCGGCGCCTGGGCGAGCTGCGGGCCCGCCGGGACGTCGACTTCCTGGTGGTCTTCTTCCACCACTGCGCCTTCTCCACGACGAACGCCCACGCCTCGGACGGCGGGGTGCGCGACGCCTGGGTGCCGCTCTTCGAGAAGCACCAGGTGGACCTGGTCATCAACGGGCACAACCACGTCTACGAGCGCACCGACGCGATCCTCAAGAACGCGGTCAAGCGCCCGGTGCCCATCGGCGAGCGCACCGACCCCCGGCGCGACGGCATCGTCTACGTCACGGCGGGCGGCGCGGGCAAGGCGCTCTACGACTTCCCGGTGCCCGACAGCTACGAGGGGCACGTCGCGGACCTGGAGAGCGTGAACACGTACCACGTGGCCAAGGGCGGCACGAAGGCCACCGAGACCGTGGAGTGGTCGCGGGTGCGCTACACCGGCTTCTCGTTCCTCGCGGTGGAGGTGGAGGCCGGGCGGCACGCCCGGATGAAGGTCACCGCGCTCGCCGAGTCGGGTGAGCGCATCGACCACTTCGAGATCAGCCGCGGCTGAGCGGCCGGCCGAAGGACGGCCCGGTTCAGTGACCGGTGGAGCCGCCGTTGTCCCTGCGGTCGAGCGCGCGCTGCAGGGCGGCGGCGGCAGCCTGCCGCTCCGACTCGGTCGGGCGGTGGGCGTGACGGACACGGCGGCGGGTGGTGGTCTCGGCCATGGTGGATCGACTCCTTGAGATCGCGAGGATTTCGAGATCGAACAGCGTGAAGTGATGTCGAGATCGGTGATTTCGAGGCGCCGGAAGGGGCGGGGAACGGGCGCCGCAGGGGTTGCCTGCGCAAGGGCGCGCGCTCTCGACCGCCAGTCGCTTGATCTAGCGAGACGTTCGGCTTCTACAAAGCTAGAACAGCGGAGCCGGTCTGTCTCCACAATTACTCGGACTTCCTACTATCTGAGACGGAGGTTTACGGCGGCCCACCCACCGCTCACTCTCAGCTCGCTCTCAGTTCCCTGATCAGGGCCCGCACCGCGGCGGATCGTGCCAGCTCAGGGGTGGTGACATAGCCCACGGAGCGGGTCGGGCGCTCCGGACCGAGCCCGGTGACCGCCACCGTCTCCGGCGCTCCACGGAGGGACAGTCCGGGCATGATCGCCATCCCGAGACCGGCGGACACCATCGAGAGCACCGCTCCGTCGTCCTCGGCCTCCACGGTCGCCCGCGGGATCCAGTCCTGCGCCGCCCACCACTGCCGGGTGTACGAGGTGCAGTTCTCGGCCCAGTCCAGCAGCGGGAGCGTCCGGGGCGCCGGATGGCCGGCCGGGTGCACGAGGGCGTACTCCTCCTCCCGCAGCACTCCCCCGACCAGTTGGTCCGGTACCGGCGAGGACTCTCCCATGGTCGCGATGCCCACATCGGCGCGCCCGTCCAGGACCTCGCCCGCCGTGCCCCGCCCCAGTTCGCGCACCACCCGCACCACCGGCTCGATTTCCGGGTGGCGGGCCCGCAGCCGCTCCAGCGCGGGCGGCAGCAGATGCAGGGCGGCGCTGCGGAAGGCCGCGATCCGCAGCGGCCCGGCCGGTACGGCGCCCGCCTCGGGCCCGGCCGCCGCCGCCCGCGCCTCGGCGCCCATCAGCTCCAGCAGCCGCAGCACGCGCCGGGCGTACCCGAGGGCGCTCGTGCCGGCCGCGGTGGGCGTGGCACCCTTGCGGCCGCGCTCGAAGAGCACCGCACCGATCCTGCGCTCGGTGGTACGGATCGCGTGGGAGACCGCCGACTGCGTCATGTCCAGGGCCATGGCGGCGCCGGAGAAGCTGCCCGCGCTCTCGACGGCGAGCAGGACGCGCAGCTCGTTCGGGGACAGGTCGGCCATCGTGCGGGTTCCTCTCGTTCCATGAACGCCGTTCATGGAAACGGCCTTTCCATCGACGCAACCACCTGCCCGGCCGGAAACTTCCTTCCTACGGTCGCTGCCATGACGACGACACGCACCGCCCGCGCCTTCCACCTCAGCGCCCGCCCGACGGGCTTCCCCACGCCCGGTCTCTTCACCCTCACCGAGTCCCCGGTGCCCGACCCCGCCCCCGGACAGGCCCTGGTGGAGAACCTCTACCTCTCCGTGGACCCGTACCACCGCGAGGAGATGGACAGCGGCTGGGAGCTGGGCGCCCCGCTGGAGGGCCGCGCCGTGGGCCGGGTCACCGCCTCCCGCGACCCGGGCCTCGCCGAGGGCGACCTCGTCTTCCACCGGCAGGGCTGGCGCACCCACGCCCTGGTCACCGCCGGCACCGACGGCACGCGCCGGCTCCCGTCGTACGAGGGGGTGCCGCTCACCGCCCACCTCTCGATCCTCGGCGGCACCGGCCTCACCGCCTACGCGGCCCTGACCCGCGTACTGGAACTCCGCCCCGGCCAGGACCTCTTCGTCTCCGCCGCCGCGGGCGGGGTGGGCACGGCGGTGGGACGGATCGCCCGGCTGCTCGGCGCCGGCCGGATCATCGGCAGCGCGGGCTCGGCCGCGAAGGTCACCCGGCTCACGGAGGAGCTCGGCTTCGACGCGGCGTTCGACTACCACGACGGGCCGGTCGCCGACCTGCTGGCGAAGGCCGCGCCGGACGGGATCGACGCGGCCGTCGACAACGTGGGCGGCGACCATCTGGAGGGTGTGATCGCGGCGATGCGCGATTTCGGCCGGATCGCCTGGGTCGGCGCCATCGCCCAGTACCACTCGGCCCACACCCCGCCGCCGGCCCCGCGCAACCTGTTCGACGTGGTCGGCAGGAGCCTGCGCCTCGAAGGCGTGCTGGTGCGCAACCACCTCGACGCGCAGGCCGAGTTGGAGGAGCTGCTCGTACCGCACCTGCGCAGCGGCGCCATCGCCCCGGACGTCACGGTCGTGGACGGCTTCGAGCGGACCGTGGACGGCTTCCTGGGCATGCTGCGCGGCGAGAACACCGGAAAGATGCTGATCCGCACGGGCGCGTAGGGCCGGACCGCCCACGTACTCAGGCGTACTTGAGTACCCGACCCGTGTCGAAAGAACGTGCGTCGGGCGAGAGTTGCAGCCATGAACGGCCTCTACGCTCTCAAGCCCTGGTACGCGGACCGGCTCTCCGGCGTCCGCGCCTCGCTGGTCCGCCGTGAGGTGTCGCCCGACACCCTCACCGCCGCCGGGGTGGCCGCCGCGGCCGGTGCCGCCGCCTCCCTGGCCTGGCTGCCCGCCCCGGCCGCCGCCCTGCCGGTCGCCGTCCTGCTGGCGGCGCGGCTCGCCTTCGCCAACCTGGACGGGGCGCTGGCCCGCGACACCGGCCGCACCACCCGGCGCGGCGCGGTCCTCAACGAGCTGGGCGACCGGGTCGCCGACCTGGTCGTGCTCGCCGGCTTCCTGACGCTCGCCCCGCTCTGGCTGGTGGCGCTGGCCGGTCTCGCGGCCACGCTGCCCTCCTGGGTGTCGCTGGCCGGGGCCGCCGCCGGGGCGTCCCGCCGCAACGGGGGCCCGGTCGGCAAGACCGAGCGCTGCCTGCTGGTGGTGGTCGCCGCCGCGAGCGGCTGGGCCGTCCCGGTGCTGGCCGTGATCGCGGCCGGTTCGCTGCTCACCGCCCTGCTCCGGCTGGCCGGCCTGTGGCGGGAGCTGGCATGAGCGCCGTACTGATCGCCGAGGAGGCGGCCGTCCGCGCGGTGCCGCTGGTCGCGGGCGTGCTGGGCGCGGGCGGGGTCGCCGTCGCGGTCCTGCCGGCGAAGGTCCGGATGCGCGCCGAACTGCGCAGGCGGTGGCGGACCTGGGCCCTGGTCGCGCCGGTCTTCCTGGGGGCGTACTTCCTGGGCGGCGGCGGCACGTACGCGCTGGCCGCCGGGCTGGGCGTGGTCGCGGCCGGCGAGTACGCCCGGATGGCGGGGCTGCGCCGGGGCGACCTGGCCGTCCTCGCGGCGGCGTCGGCCGCCCTCCCGGCGCTGGCCTGGCTCGCCCCGCACGTGCTGGATCTGCGGGCGGCGGCCCTGCTGCTCGTCGCGGCGGCGCTCCCCTCCGTGCTGGGCGGCGACGACCGCACGGGCTTCACCCGCACCGCCCGCACCGCCTTCGGGCTGCTGTGGATCCCGGTCGCGCTGACCGGCCTGGTGACGCTCGGCGACACGGCGGTCGCGGTGGGACTGGCGGTGGCGCTCGGCGATGTCGGCGCCTGGTGCGGCGGTACGGCGCTGGGCCGGCGCGGTCCGCTGGCCCGGCCGCTCTCGCCGCTCTCCCCGAACAAGACGTGGGCCGGTGTGCTGGGCGCGGCAGCCGCCACCGCTGCCCTGCTGTGCGTGCTCGGCGCGTTCAGCCCGCTCCTGTGGGCGGCGGTCGTCGGCGGCTGCGTGCTCGGCGACCTCGTCGAGTCGATGGTCAAGCGCGAGTCCGGCGTGAAGGACGCGGGCAGCTGGCTGCCCGGCTTCGGCGGCCTGCTCGACCGGATCGACTCCCTGCTCGTGGCCCTTCTCCTCGCGATGGTGATGACGTGACACCCCTGGGAAGCACTCTCGTACGCACCCCCGGTCACCGGGTCCTCCCGGTCCGCTCCCGGGTCGCCTCCGCGCTGCGGCGCGGCCTGTGGTGGGGCGTGCTCAGCCTCACGGGCGGGGTCGAGCGGCGCGGCCGGCTGCCGCGCGGCGGCTGTGTGGTCGTCGCCAACCACAGCTCGCACGCGGACACGGCGGCCCTCCTGGCCGCGCTCGACGCCCGGCACGGCCCGGCGATCGGGGCGGCGGCCGACTACTGGTTCGCGTCCCCGTGGCGGCGCCGGATCTGCCGCAGGCTGGCGGCCGGCTTCCCGGTGCGGCGGGCGGGCGGCGGGATGGCGGACTTGCTCTCGATGACGGGCGAGCTGCGCGAGGGCCGGGCGGTCGTGCTCTTCCCGGAGGGCACCCGGGCCGAGGACGGCACCCTCGGCTCCTTCCACCGGGGCGCGCTGGTCCTGGCCGAGGAGGCGGGCGTCCCGGTCGTGCCGGTGGGGATCGCGGGCACGGACCGGCTGCTGCCCAAGCACGGCCGGCTGCGCTCGTCCCTGGTCCGCGTGACGATCGGTGAGCCGCTGCCCTCCGGGGTCTCCCCCGAGGCGGCCCGGGACGCGGTCCGCGCGCTGCACGACCGTACGGCCGCCGAGCCGCTGCGGGACTCTGCGGTGCGCAGGCGGGTGGCCTCCGTCGTCACCTCGCGCCTGGGGCTGCCGCTGGCCTTCTGCTGGGCGTTCGCGGAGGCGCTGAGCTGGCCGCTGATGCCGGAGCTGCTGCTCGGGGCGGTGTGCGTGGCGGTGCCGCGCGCGGCGCTGAAGATGTCGCTGGGGGCGCTGGCCGGCAGCCTGGCCGGCGGACTGCTCGCCCTGCACCTGGCGGCGGCGGGCGTGCACCTGCCGGCCCCGCTGACCACGGACCGGATGCGGGCGGAGGTCCGCGCGGAGCTGGTGGTGGAGGGCGCGTCGGCCGTACGCCACCAGCCGTGGAACGGCGTTCCGTTCAAGGTGTACGGCGCGGAGGCGGGCCGGGCCTCGGTGCCCGCGGCGGACTGGCTGGCCGCGTCGGCGGCGGCCCGGGGCTCGCGGACGCTGACGGTGGGGCTCGCGTTCGCCGCGTTCGGCCTGCTGCTGCGCCGCCACCGCCGGCTGTACGGGCGCTACCTGGCGCTGCTGGGCGCCGGCTTCGCGGCGGGGCTGGCGCTGATCGTGCACGGGTGGAGCTGAGCCCCGTATGGAAACCGCCCCCCGTCCGGCAGGGGAACCGGACGGGGGGCGGTTTCCATACGGGGCTCAGCTCCACCCGAGGAGACCCTGGTCCCGCCGACCGAGTACACCTACCCCCACCAGGGCTGACGCCCTCCGGGGCGCCGGGGCGCCCCGGAGGGCGTCAGCCCTGGTGGGGGTAGGTGTACTCGGTCGGCGGGACCAGGGTCTCCTTGATGGCCCGGGTGAGGGTCCAGCGCTGGAGGTTCTGCGGGGCGCCCGCCTTGTCGTTCGTACCCGAGGCGCGGCCGCCGCCGAAGGGCTGCTGGCCGACGACGGCACCGGTCGACTTGTCGTTGATGTAGAAGTTGCCCGCGGCGTACCGCAGCTTCTCCATCGTGTACGCGGCAGCCGCGCGGTCGTTGGCGATGACGGAACCGGTCAGGGCGTAGTCGGAGACCGACTCCATCTGCTCCAGCATCGCGTCGTACTGCTCGTCCTCGTAGACGTGGACGGCGAGGATCGGGCCGAAGTACTCGGTCGTGAAGACCTCGTTCTCGGGATCGGTGCACTCGATGACGGTCGGGCGGACGAAGTAGCCCACCGAGTCGTCGTAGGTGCCGCCCGCGACGATCGTGCACGCCGGGTCGGCGGCGGCGCGGTCGATGGCGGCCTTGTTCTTCGCGAACGAGCGGTCGTCGATGACGGCGCCCATGAAGTGCGACAGGTCGGTGACGTCACCCATGGTGATCGAGTCGACCTCGGCCGCGAACGCCTCCTTGAAGCCGGCGTTCCAGATCGAGGCCGGGATGTAGGCGCGCGAGGTCGCCGAGCACTTCTGGCCCTGGTACTCGAAGGAGCCGCGGGTCAGCGCGGTCTTCAGGATCGCGGGGTCGGCCGACGGGTGGGCGACGACGAAGTCCTTGCCACCGGTCTCGCCGACGAGCCGCGGGTAGGTGCGGTAGTTGGCGATGTTGTTGCCGACCGTCTTCCACAGGTGCTGGAAGGTCGGGGTCGAGCCGGTGAAGTGGATGCCGGCCAGGTCGCGGTGGTTCAGGGCCACCTCGGAGACGGCGATGCCGTCGCCGGTCACCAGGTTGATGACGCCCTTGGGCAGGCCGGCCTCCTCCAGGAGCTGCATCAGCAGCACGGCGGCGTGGGTCTGCGTCGGGGACGGCTTCCACACGACGACGTTGCCCATGAGGGCGGGCGCGGTCGGGAGGTTGGCGGCGATGGCCGAGAAGTTGAACGGCGTGATCGCGTAGACGAAGCCCTCCAGCGGGCGGTGGTCCATGCGGTTCCACACGCCCGGGGAGTTGGCCGGGGGCTGCTCGGCGAGGATCTGGCGCGCGTAGTGCACGTTGAAGCGCCAGAAGTCGACCAGCTCGCAGGGACAGTCGATCTCGGCCTGCTGGGCGGTCTTGCCCTGGCCGAGCATCGTGGAGGCGGCCAGCGTCTCGCGCCACGGGCCGGAGAGCAGCTCGGCGGCGCGCAGGATGATCGCGGCGCGGTCGTCGAAGGACATCGCGCGCCAGGCCGGGGCGGCGGCCAGGGCGGCGTCGATCGCGTCCTGGGCGTCCTGCTCGGTGGCGCCGGCGAAGGTGCCGAGGACGGCCTTGTGGTTGTGGGGCTGCACGACGTCGACGCGCTCGCCGCCACCCATCCTCTTCTCGCCGCCGATGGTCATCGGCAGGTCCACCGGGTTCTGGCTGAGCTCCTTGAGCTTGGCCTCCAGGCGGGCGCGCTCCGGGGAGCCCGGGGCGTAGGAGTGGACCGGCTCGTTGACCGGCGCGGGGACCTGGGTCACAGCGTCCATGGTGTCCTGTGCTCCTTCAAGTTGAGGGGGTGGAGGGGTTCAGCCCTTGGTGAGGACGGAGCGGCCGAAGAACAGCAGGTTGGCCGGCTTCTCGGCGAGGCGGCGCATGAAGTACCCGTACCAGTCGGTGCCGTACGCGGTGTAGACACGCATGCGGTGGCCCTCGGCCGCGAGCCGGATGTGCTCGTCGCTGCGGATGCCGTACAGCATCTGGAACTCGTACTCGTCGAGCTTGCGGCCGGCCTTGCGGCCCAGCTCCTGGGCGATGGCGATCAGGCGGGGGTCGTGGGACCCGATCATCGGGTAGCCCTCGCCCTCCATCAGGGTCCTCAGGATGTGGACGTACGCCTTGTCGGTCTCGGCCTTGTCCTGGTACGCGACGGAGGCGGGCTCCTTGTAGGCGCCCTTCACGATGCGCACGCGGCTGCCGGCGGCGGCGAGGCGGCGGGCGTCCTCCTCGGTGCGGAACAGGTACGCCTGGATGACGCACCCGGTCTGCGGGAAGTCCTTCCGCAGCTCCTCGTGGATGGCGAACATCGAGTCGAGGGTGGTGTGGTCCTCGGCGTCCAGGGTGACCGTGGTGCCGATCGCGGCGGCGGCCTCGACGACCGGGCGCACATTGGCGAGGGCCAGCTCGTGGCCGCCCTCCAGGGACTGGCCGAACATCGAGAGCTTGACGGACATCTCCGCCCGGGTGCCCAGGCCGAGGTCCTTCAGCCGGCCGATGAGCTCCAGGTAGGCGTCGCGCGCGGCGGCGGCCTGCTCGGGCGTGGTGATGTCCTCGCCGACGACGTCGAGGGTGACTTCGAGGCCCTTGCCGGTGGCGTCCTCGATGACCGGGACGACCTGGTCGACCGTCTCACCGGCGATGAAGCGGTCGACGACCTGCTTGGTGCCGGGCGCGGCCGAGATGAACCGGCGCATCCTGTCGCTGCGCGACGCGGCGAGAATCACGGGACCCAGCACGGGGCACCTCCACGGAAAGTACGAACGAATCCACACTGCCGTATATGCCGTGTAACGAACATAAGCGGTACAGCACGGAGAACCACCGTGAAATCTAGGGATCCCGCCCGTCGCCTGCCATCGACAGCTGCCACACATCCGTGGACCGGATCTCAGACATATGTCTGAAGCGATGCGAGAATGGCCGGGTGAAGGGCGATTACCAGGAGCTGGTCGACGAGATCTCCGCGCTGCTCGGCGTTCCCGCGACGCTGGAGAACCGGGACTTCGGCCTGGTCGCCTTCGGGGCCCACGACAGCGACGACACCACGGCGATGGACCCGGTCCGCACCCGGTCGATCCTGACCCGCCGCTCCACCCCGGCGGTCCGCGCCTGGTTCGAGAACTTCGGCATCACCCGCGCCACCGGCCCCGTCCGCATCCCCGCCGCCCCCGAGGCCGGAGTCTTCCGCGACCGCATCTGCCTGCCGGTACGCCATCGGGGTGTCGTGCTCGGTTACGTATGGCTGCTGGACGCCGATCCCGGGCCGACCGACCGGCAGCTCGACGCGGCGATGGACGTGGCCGCCCGGATCGGCGCTCTGCTCGCCGACGAGGCGCGGGCGGGCACCGATCTGTCCCGGGAGTTCGGCGCGGTCCTGGCCGCCGGGCGCGGCTGGCAGCGGGACATGGCGGTGGCCGCGCTCGCCGAGGCGCTGGGCCCGGACGCGGAGGGGCTGCACACCGTGGTGTGCGTGACCCCCTGGACCGACGGCGCGCCCGCCGTGCGCACGGTCCCCTCGGCGGCGGCGCTGACCGGGGCCGTGCCGCCGGGCCGGTCCGGGCCGCCGTCGCTGGCGGCGCTGATCCGGCTGCGGTCGCCCGAGGTCCTGGACCCGGCGCTGACCGCCGCCGACCGGCTGCGCACGACCGCCGGGGCCTCGGCCACCGCCGGCCTCGCGGTCCCGCGCCGGGGCCTGGCGGAGCTGGCCGATGCCTGGCACGAGGCGTCGGCGGCGGCCAGGGCCGCGGCGGCGGAGACCCGGTACGGCCCGGTCGCGGACTGGTCCTCGATCGGCCCGTACCGGACGCTGACGGCGCTCGCCCCGGACGCCCCGCCGGAGCCGGCGGTGCGCCTTCTGCTGACCCCGGTGCAACGGGAGCTCGCCCGCACCGCCGAGGTGTTCCTGGACTGCGCGGGACAGGCGTCCCGGACCGCCGCCGAGCTGGGCATCCACCGCCAGACGCTGTACTACCGCCTCTCCCGCGTCCAGCAGCTCACCGGCCTCGACCTGAACGACGGCGAGGACCGGCTGCTGCTGCACATGGCCCTGAAGGCGGCCCGGCTCTGAGGCCGGCGGTCCCGCGCTACATCCAGGAGGGCGGGGGCGGGGCGGTGATCGGGCGGTCGCTGACCACGGCGGCCATGACCATCGGCGCGTCGTCGTCGCTGTGGCCCACGCTCACCCCGATCCAGCGGTCCTGTCCGGGCAGCGGCCCCCAGACCGCGAGGTCGCCGTAGCAGTCCTCGTCGAGCAGGGCGTCGAAGAGCGGCGGCACCGGGGTGCCCTCCTGCCTCAGCAGCAGCGCGACATGGACGGCGACGCGGTGGTGCGGGCCCCAGCGCTTCTCCAGTTCCGCGACGACGGCGTCGAGGCGGGCCTCTGCCGCCTCCTCGGCCTCGTCGGGATCGCCCTCGTCGTCCCCGGACTCCCAGAGCGGGACGGCCCGGAAGCCCCCGCCGGTGCTCGACCGCCACTCCCCGGTGACCGGGTCGCCCTCGGCCACCACCGGACCGGCGGCCGGGAGCGGGGCGGCGAGCAGCGCCTCGACATCGGCGACGGCGCGCCCGGGGTCGAAGGATTCACCGGCCCGCGCGGTCATCGCGCGCACCCGCCCGTCGGCGTCCGCCCCTCCAGGACCACCTTGAGCCCGTCCGTCAGGTCCTGCGCGGACGGCGCCGAGTCACTGTCCATCAGCCACTGGACCATGACCCCGGCGAGCAGCGCCTGGCAGAAGAGTCCGGCCACCCGGGCCCGCTCGGGGTCGGTCTCGGGGTCGACGCCCATCATGGTCTCGGCGAGCCCGTTGCGTCCCTCGCGCTGCGGGCCGATGAGCGCCTTCTGCAGCTCGGGGTCGGAGTCGATCCGGGAGATGACCTCCATCTGGAGCTGCCAGACCGCCCGGCTGTGTTCGAAGCTTCCGATCACCCGCTCCCAGGTCTCCCGGAACTGGTCGAGCGGCGCGGCCGGGACCTCCGCCTCCTGCTCGGCCTCGCCCTCCTCGGCCAGGATGTCGCCCCACTCCTCGGTCACCTTCAGGAACGCGAGGTTGAGCAGCGCTTCCTTGGAGCCGTAGTGGTAGCCGATGGAGGCGAGGTTCGTGCCCGACGCGGCCACGATGTCGCGCGCCGTGGTGCGCGCGTACCCCTTCTCCAGCAGGCAGCGCTTGGCGCCTTCGAGCAGATCCTCACGATGTCCCATGACAGCAGCGTACCCGGCATGCAGACGTTTGTGTAAGACGCGCGTCTACATACCGGGTACGGGGCGGGACCCCTGGGGCCCCGGAGATCAGTCGGTGAGGTTCACCGAGCGGGCCGAGGCGGCGCCGATCTCCGAGGAGATCTCCGTCAGCACGGCCGCCGGGACGTCGTCGTCGACGGTGAGGACGACCAGCGCCTCGCCGCCCACGTCGGCGCGGGAGACCTGCATGCCCGCGATGTTCAGCCCGGCCTCGCCGAGGATCCGGCCGACCGTGCCGACGACACCGGGGCGGTCCTCGTAGCGCAGCACGATCATGTGGTCGGCGAGCGCCAGGTCCACGTCGTGCTCGCCGATCGCGACGATCTTCTGGAGGTGCTTCGGGCCGGCCAGCGTGCCGGAGACCGCGACCTCCTGGCCGTCGGAGAGGGTGCCACGGACGGTGACCACGTTGCGGTGCTCGGGCGACTCGGAGCTGGTGGTGAGGCGGACCTCGACACCGCGCTCCTGCGCGAACAGCGGGGCGTTGACGTACGAGACGGTCTCGTCGACGACGTCCTCGAACACGCCCTTGAGCGCGGAGAGTTCGAGCACCTTGACGTCGTGCTGGGTGATCTCGCCGTAGACCTCGACGTCCAGGCGGGCCGCGACCTCGCCGGCCAGCGCGGTGAAGATCCGGCCCAGCTTCTCGGCGAGCGGCAGCCCGGGGCGCACGTCCTCGGCGATGACGCCGCCCTGGACGTTGACCGCGTCCGGGACCAGCTCACCGGCGAGCGCGAGGCGCACGGACTTGGCGACCGCGATGCCCGCCTTCTCCTGGGCCTCGTCGGTGGAGGCGCCGAGGTGCGGGGTGCAGACGACCTGGTCGAACTGGAAGAGCGGGGAGTCCGTGCAGGGCTCCTTCGCGTACACGTCGAGACCGGCGCCGGCGACGCGGCCCTCCTTGAGCGCGGAGGCGAGCGCCTCCTCGTCGACGATGCCGCCGCGCGCGGCGTTGACGATGCGCACGGTGGGCTTCACCTTGTGCAGGGCCTCGTCACCGATCAGACCCAGCGTCTCCGGGGTCTTCGGGAGGTGCACGGTGATGAAGTCGGAGACCTCGAGAAGCTCGTCCAGCGAGAGGAGCTTGACGCCCATCTGCGCGGCGCGCGCGGGCTGCACGTAGGGGTCGTACGCGACGATCTTCATGCCGAAGGCCGACATGCGCTGGGCGACCAGGACGCCGATGCGGCCGAGGCCGACGACGCCGAGGGTCTTCTCGCTCAGTTCGACGCCGGTGTACTTCGAGCGCTTCCACTCGCCGTTCTTCAGCGCGGTGTTGGCCTGCGGGATGTGGCGCGCGGTGGCCACGAGCAGACCGCAGGCCAGCTCGGCGGCGGTGACGATGTTGGAGGTCGGGGCGTTCACGACCATCACGCCGGCCTTGGTGGCGGCGGAGACGTCGACGTTGTCCAGACCGACGCCCGCGCGGGCGACGACCCTCAGCTTCTTCGCGGCGGCGATGGCCTCGGCGTCGACCTTGGTGGCGGAGCGCACCAGGATGGCGTCGACATCGGCGATGGCGGGGAGGAGCTCGGCGCGGTCCGCGCCGTTGCAGTGCCGGATCTCGAAGTCCGGGCCCAGGGCGTCCACCGTGGCGGGCGACAGCTCTTCAGCGATGAGTACGACAGGTTTCGAGCTCACGTGAGTCCTCACAGATCCAGTGCGGACGGCCGTCCCGACGGCCGCAGGCGTGGAGGGGCTTGCCGCGTGGAAGACGCACGACACTGTGGGCCTGACGCGTGTATGTGGAGCAGTGTAGTCATGCGCGGGGCCGCGTTCGGCGCCCCGTCGAAAGGATCACCCGCACGAGGCCGGGCAGCTTGTACACACGTACGACGCCGCCTCTTCCAGCGGTGCGTGGGCGCCGGGGACGGGTGTGACCCGCCCCCGGCGCCGGGGTGTTACGCGTCCTCGTCGTTGACCCAGCTCATGAGCTTGCGCAGCTCACGGCCGGTGGTCTCCAGCAGGTGGTCGCTGTCGGCCTTCTTGTACTCGTTGTACTTGGGCAGACCGTTGTGGTACTCGGCCATCCAGTTCTTGGCGAAGGTGCCGTCCTGGATCTCCGCGAGGACCTTCTTCATCTCGGCCTTGGTGGCGTCCGTGATGATGCGCGGGCCGGTCACGTAGTCGCCCCACTCGGCGGTCTCCGAGATGGACCAGCGCATCTTCTCCAGGCCGCCCTCGTACATGAGGTCGACGATGAGCTTCAGCTCGTGCAGGCACTCGAAGTAAGCGATCTCCGGCTGGTAGCCGGCCTCGGTCAGGGTCTCGAAACCGGCCTTGACCAGGGCGGCGGTGCCACCACAGAGAACGGCCTGCTCGCCGAAGAGGTCGGTCTCGGTCTCCTCGGTGAAGGTCGTCTTGATGACGCCGGCGCGGGTGCCGCCGATGCCCTTGGCGTACGACAGGGCGAGCGCCAGGCCGTTGCCCGAGGCGTCCTGCTCGACGGCCACGATGCACGGAACGCCGCGGCCCTCCTCGTACTGGCGGCGGACCAGGTGGCCCGGACCCTTGGGGGCGACCATGCAGACGTCGACGTTGGCCGGCGGCTTGATGAAGTCGAAGCGGATGTTCAGGCCGTGGCCGAAGAACAGCGCGTCGCCGTCCTTGAGGTTGTCCTTGATGGACTCCTCGTAGACCTGGGCCTGGATCGGGTCCGGGACGAGGATCATGATGACGTCGGCCTCGGCGGCGGCCTCGGACGGGGTCACCACGCGCAGGCCCTGCTCCTCGGCCTTGGCCTTGGACTTGGAGCCCTCGTGCAGACCGACACGGACGTCGACACCCGAGTCACGCAGCGACAGCGCGTGGGCGTGGCCCTGGCTGCCGTAGCCGATGACCGCGACCTTGCGGCCCTGGATGATGGACAGGTCGGCATCGTCGTCGTAGAACAGCTCGGCCACTGGGTCTTCTCCTTGGTGTGCAGGTGTTGCGTCCCACCGTACGGCGGGGTGCGTCAGATACGTTTTCGGGTCTCGCCATACGAGCGGCGCGGCGGGTCGGCGAGTCCCCGGGGGGACTACGCCGTGCGGTCGAGGGCGCGCAGGGACCGGTCGGTGATCGAGCGCGCGCCACGTCCTATGGCGATGGTGCCGGACTGGACGAGCTCCTTGATGCCGTACTGCTCCAGCATCTTGAGCATCGCCTCCAGCTTGTCGGCGCCGCCGGTCGCCTCGATCGTCACGGCCTCGGGCGAGACGTCGACGGTCTTGGCGCGGAACAGCTGGACGATCTCGACGATCTGGGAGCGGGTCTCGTTGTCGGCGCGGACCTTCACCAGGACGAGCTCCCGCTGGATCGCAGCGGCGGGCTCGAGTTCGACGATCTTCAGGACGTTGACCAGCTTGTTGAGCTGCTTGGTCACCTGCTCCAGGGGCAGGTCCTCGACATTCACGACGATGGTGATGCGGGAGATGTCGGGGTGTTCGGTGGTGCCGACCGCGAGCGAGTCGATGTTGAAGCCGCGGCGGGAGAACAGCGCGGTGATCCGGGCCAGGACACCGGGCTTGTTCTCGACCAGGACGGAGAGCGTGTGCTTGGTGGACATGAGGTCGGTCTCTCTCTGTCTCTCAGTCGTCTTCGTTGTCGCCGAAGTCGGGGCGGACGCCGCGGGCGGCCATGACCTCGTCGTTGGAGGTGCCGGCGGCGACCATCGGCCAGACCATGGCGTCCTCGTGGACGATGAAGTCGATGACGACCGGGCGGTCGTTGATCGCGTTGGCCTCGGCGATGACCTTGTCCAGATCGGCCGGGTCCTCGCAGCGGATCGCGTGGCAGCCCATGGCCTCGGAGAGCTTCACGAAGTCGGGCACCCGGGTGCCCTTCGCCGCGTTGCCGTCCGTGTCGGCGCCGGAGTGCAGCACGGTGTTGGAGTACCGCTGGTTGTAGAACAGGGTCTGCCACTGGCGAACCATCCCGAGCGCGCCGTTGTTGATGATGGCGATCTTGACCGGGATGTTGTTCAGGGCGCAGGTGGTGAGTTCCTGATTGGTCATCTGGAAGCAGCCGTCGCCGTCGATCGCCCAGACCGTGCGGTCGGGCATGCCGGCCTTGGCGCCCATCGCGGCCGGGACCGCGTAGCCCATCGTCCCGGCGCCGCCGGAGTTCAGCCAGGTGGCGGGCTGCTCGTACTGGATGAAGTGCGAGGCCCACATCTGGTGCTGGCCGACGCCCGCGGCGAAGATCGTGTCCGGCGGGGCCAGTTCGCCGATGCGCTGGATGACCTGCTGCGGCGACAGGCTGCCGTCCTCGGGCAGGTCGTAGCCGAGCGGGTAGGTCTCGCGCCAGCGGTTGAGGTCCTTCCACCAGGCGGTGTAGTCGCCGGTGTTGCCCTCCGTGTGCTCGGCCTGGACGGCCTGCACCAGGTCGGCGATGACCTCGCGGGCGTCGCCCACGATCGGGACGTCGGCCGCGCGGTTCTTGCCGATCTCCGCCGGGTCGATGTCCGCGTGGACGATCTTGGCGTACGGGGCGAAGCTGTCCAGCTTGCCGGTGACGCGGTCGTCGAAGCGGGCGCCGAGCGCGACGATCAGGTCGGCCTTCTGCAGCGCGGTGACGGCGGTGACCGCACCGTGCATACCGGGCATTCCCACGTGCAGCGGGTGGCTGTCGGGGAAGGAGCCGAGCGCCATCAGGGTGGTGGTGACGGGCGCTCCGGTCAGCTCGGCCAGCACCTTGAGTTCGGCGGTGGCCCCGGCCTTCATGACGCCGCCGCCCACGTAGAGCACCGGGCGCTTGGCCTGGGTGATGAGCTTGGCGGCCTCGCGGATCTGCTTGGCGTGCGGCTTGGTCACCGGGCGGTAGCCGGGCAGGTCCATGACCGGCGGCCAGCTGAAGGTGGTCTTCGCCTGGAGCGCGTCCTTGGCGATGTCGACGAGGACCGGTCCCGGACGGCCGGAGGCGGCGATGTGGAAGGCCTCGGCGATGGTGTGCGGGATGTCCTCGGCCTTGGTGACCAGGAAGTTGTGCTTCGTGACCGGCATCGTGATGCCGCAGATGTCCGCCTCCTGGAAGGCGTCCGTGCCGATGGCGGCCGAGGCCACCTGGCCGGTGATCGCGACGATCGGCACCGAGTCGAGGTACGCGTCGGCGATCGGAGTGACCAGGTTGGTGGCGCCGGGGCCCGAGGTGGCCATGCAGACGCCGACCCTGCCGGTGGCCTGCGCGTAGCCGGTGGCCGCGTGGCCGGCGCCCTGCTCGTGGCGGACCAGGACGTGACGGACGCGCTGGGAGTCCATCATCGGGTCGTAGGCGGGAAGGATCGCACCGCCGGGAATGCCGAATACCGTGTCGGCCCCCACCTCCTCGAGGGAGCGGATGAGGGACTGCGCACCCGTGACGTGCTCAACGGTGGCGGAGGGCGATCCGCCGGTACGGGCCCGCGGCTGGGGATGGTGGGCCCCGGTGGCCTGCTCGGTCATCGGCATTCTCTTCTCGAAGCTGAGGTTTTTGCGAGTGTTTTACGACGTTTTGCCTGGTCCGGTGCAACAAAAAACCCCCCGTGCCGTGAGGCAAGCGAGGGGAGCGCGCCGGTGCGGTCCGCAGAGTGTCATGGAGGAACCCTGCTTCAGCCGACGCGCTTTCCAAGTACGAGAATTCGGGTGCGCATGGCATTGACCCTCTCTCCGACGCCCGCGGAGTGTCAAGTGGGTGGGACGGGTGTCTCAGCATGTGATCCGGTGAGCGACGGGATCGAGCCGCCCGCGAGGACCGGCTGCGCGGGTACGCCGCCGGGCACCGGAAACGTACCGCGGGCCAGGGCGCGGCGCAGCCGGTATTCGTCGAGAGGTCCGGAGAAGGCCGCGCCCTGGCCGTGCGTACAGCCCATGGCGCGCAGGGCGAGGACCTGTTCCGGGACGTCGACGCCGTCGGCCACGGACTGCATGCCGAGGTCGCAGGCGATCCGCAGCAGCCCGCTGGTGATCTTGTGCAGGCGGGCGGACTCGACGACGCCCTCGACGAGGCCCCGGTCCAGCTTCAGCACGTCGATGGGGAGCCGGCGCAGGGCGTTGATCGCGGCGTAGCCGCTGCCGAAGCCGTCGAGCGCGATCCGCACGCCCAGCCGGCGCAGGGCGGCCAGGCGCTGTTCCAGGTCCTCGAAGGAGACCCGTGGATCGCTGTCCGCCACCTCGATCATGAGCGCCCCGGAGGGCAGCCCGTACCGCGTGAGCAGCGCCTCGACGGAGCCGGCCGGGAAGCCCCGGTCCAGCAGCCTGCGGGCCGGGAGGCGGACGGCGACGGAGACCTGGTGGCCGGCCCTCGCCCGGTCGGCGGCCTGCTCGACGGCCTCCTCCAGGAGCCAGCGGCCCAGCTCCGCGGTGCGGTCGCCGTCCTCGGCGATCCGCAGGAACTCGGCGGGGGTGAACAGGATCCCCTGGGCGGAGCGCCAGCGGGCCTGGGCGGCGACCGCCGCGACCGTGCCGGTGGCGAGGTGGACCACGGGCTGGTGGAGCAGCGCGAACTCGCCGTCGCGCAGGGCGCCGCGCAGCCGGGTCGCCAGCTCGGAGCGGCGCACCACGTCGGCCTGCATCTGCGGGGCGTAGAGCTGGACGCGGTTCTTCCCGGCGGCCTTGGCCCGGTACATGGCCAGGTCCGCGTTGCGCATGAGGTCGTTGGGGGTGATGCCGGGCTCGGCGAAGGCGACGCCGATGGAGGCGGTGACGCGGACCTCGCCGGCCCCGATGCGGTACGGCTCGGAGAGCGTGAGGCGCAGCCGGTCGGCGATCTCGTGGACCTGACACTCGCGGGCGTCCTGCTCGCGTCCCACGTCGCCGACGATGAGCGCGGCGAACTCGTCGCCCCCGAGGCGGGCGGCGGTGTCCCCGGCCCGGACGGAGTCCTGGAGGCGGCGGGCGGCCTGGATGAGCAGTTCGTCGCCCGCCTGGTGGCCGAGCCGGTCGTTGGCCGCCTTGAAGCCGTCCAGGTCGATGAAGAGCACGGCGGTGCCGGCGTCCCCGGCCCGGCGGCCGCCGAGCGCCTGGCGGACCCGGGAGGTGAAGAGGGCCCGGTTGGGCAGGTCGGTGAGCGGGTCGTGCTCGGCGTTGTGCTGCAACTGGGCCTGGAGGCGGACCCGTTCGGTGACGTCCCGGCTGTTGAGGATGAGGCCGCCCTGGTGGCGGTTGACGGTGGACTCGACGTTGAGCCAGTCGCCGGAGCCGGAGCGGAAGCGGCACTCGATGCGGGTGGTGGGCTCCTCGCCGGGCGGGGCGGCCAGGAAGCGGCGCACCTCGTGGACCACCCGGCCGAGGTCGTCGGGGTGGATGATCGAGGACAGCTCGGCGCCGACCAGCTCGTCCGCGTCGCGCCCGTAGACCCCGGCCGCGGCGGGGCTCACGTAGCGCAGGACGCCGCTGGGGGCGGCGATCATGATGACGTCGCTGGAGCCCTGGACCAGGGAGCGGAAGTGGTTCTCCTTCTGGGCCAGTTCCTGGGTGAGGGCGATGTTGTCGACGAGCATGATGCCCTGCCGGACGACGAGCGCGAGGACCACCGTGCACCCGGTGAAGACGACGACGCGGTCCACCCGGCGGCCCTCGATGACGTTGTACAGGATGCCCAGGGTGCAGACGGCCGCGGCGAGATACGGGGTCAGGGCCGCCAGTGAGCCGGCGATGGGGCGGCTGGTGGGGCGCGGGGTGTCCCGGTCCGCGTCCGCGACAGCGTTGTCCGCGTCACGGGCGGCGCCCCAGGGGGCGTACGCGAGGAGCAGCGAGCCGGCGAACCAGCCGGCGTCGAGCAACTGGCCCGAGTGGTAGGTCTGGCGCAGCAGCGGCGAGGTGAACAGCGCGTCGCACAGGACGGTCAGGGCCAGCGCGGCGATGGCGGTGTTCACCGCGGCGCGGTTGACGCTGGAGCGCCGGAAGTGCAGGGCGAGCACCATCGAGACGAGCACGATGTCCAGCAGCGGGTAGGCCAGCGAGAGGGCGGCGCGGGCCACGCTGTCGCCCTCGGCGTCCGCCACGTGCGCGGTGTGGGCGAGGGCGAGGCTCCAGGAGAGGGTGAGGAGCGAGCCGCCGATCAGCCAGGCGTCGAGGGCCAGGCAGACCCAGCCGGCCCGGGTGACGGGCCGCTTGGCGAGGACGAGGAGGCCGACGATGGCGGGCGGCGCGAAGCAGAGGAAGAAGAGGTCGGCGAGGGAGGGGCTCGGAACCTGGACGCCGCGCACGCACTCGTACCAGCCCCAGACGGCGTTGCCGCACGAGGCCATCAGCGAGGAGAGCGAGAACAGCAGCCAGGCCGGGCGGAACCGGATGTCGGCGGCGCGGGCGAAGAGGAAGCAGGAGACGGCGGCGGCCAGGGCGGCGACGCTGAGGCCGAAGTCCCCCATGAACAGGGCCACCTGGGCCGATCCCCAGCCGGTGGCCGCGCCCACGGCGTAGCCACCGCAGACGAGGCCGAGGACGAGCTGCGGGAGCAGTGCGGAGGTGCGGCCCGCTCCGGACTGCCGGGCGAGGAGCGCTCCGCGGGTGCTCGCCGGGGCGCTCACCGCGGCCCTCCCGTGGTCCCCGGCCGGCCGCGGCGCCGGCTCACCGGGCCCTTCGCCCGCCGTCGCCTGCCCTGCCGTGTCCGGTCGTTCGCCCATCGGCCGTCCATCGCCCGTCGCCCCCTCGCGTGTGGCTGGCTCCCCGGCGCCGTCCCTGCCACGGCGCAGCACCCCTTTCGGGACGATACACCAGACTCGTCACTCAGGGACATAGCTCCTCTACTCTCCGTGACTACCTGCGGTGTTGTGGCCACGGAGGGGAACCGCACATGCCCGGTGCGTGGTCAGCCGGTGGTGCGTACGACGTTCTCCAGCGGCCGGCCCGCGGCGAAGCGGGTGAGCTGTCCGGCGATCAGCCGCTTGGCGCGCGGCAGGAACGCCGAGGTGCTGCCTCCCACGTGCGGGGTGATGAGGACGTTCGGAGCATGCCAGAGGGGGTGGCCGGAAGGCAGCGGTTCCGGGTCGGTGACGTCCAGGGCGGCGCGCAGCCGGCCGGACTCGAGTTCGGACAGCAGGGCCTTGGTGTCGACGACCGGCCCCCGGGCGACGTTGACCAGGAGCGCCCCGTCGGGCATCGCCGCGAGGAAGTCCGCGCCTGCCAGCCCCTGGGTGGAGGGGTTCAACGGGGTGGACAGGATGACCACATCGGCCTCGGGCAGCAGGGCGGGCAGGTCGTCGAGCGTGTGTACGGGACCGCGTGCGGTTGTCCGCGCGGAGCGTGCGACGCGTGCGACCCGCGCGCACTCGAACGGCGCGAGCCGGTCCTCGATGGCCGAACCGATCGATCCGTAGCCCACGATCAGCACGGACTTGTCGGCGAGCGCCGGGTAGAAGCCGGACCGCCACTCCTCCTTGTCCTGGCCGTGCACGAAGCCGGGGAAGCCGCGCAGCGAGGCCAGGATCAGCGCGAGGGTCAGCTCGGCGGTGGACGCCTCGTGGACGCCCTTGGCGTTGCACACCCGTACCCCCGCGGGCAGTCCGGCGAGGCCGGGTTCGACGTGGTCGGTGCCCGCCGACAGCGTCTGCACGACCTGGACCCGGCTCATCTCCGCGAGCGGCCGGACCGCGATCTCCATGCCCTTCATGTAGGGGACGACGTAGTAGGCGCAGTCGGCCGGGTCGGCCGGGAAGTCCTCCGCGCCGTCCCAGAAGCGGTACGTCAGGCCCTCGGGAAGCCCTTCGATCTCCTCGGGGCGCAGGGGCAGCCAGACCTCGGGGGCGGGGGCGGAGTGCGTGGTGGAAGTCATGGTCAGGAGGCTATGCGAAGCCCGCCGGGGCGCAGAGGTTAGGTTGTTGGCGGGTGCGAGAAGGGGTTCGGGAGTTGGAGCGCAGGAGTCTCGGTGCGGCGGCGCTCGCCGTGGGTGCGGTCGGTCTCGGCTGCATGCCGATGAGCTGGGCGTACAGCGCCTCGCAGCAGCGCGGCGACCGCGCGTTGCGGGCGGTGCACGCGGCGCTCGACGCGGGTGTCGACCTGCTCGACACCGCCGACATGTACGGGCCCTTCACCAATGAGCTGCTGGTGGGGCGGGCGTTGAAGGGCCGCCGCGAGAAGGCGTTCGTGTCCACCAAGTGCGGTCTCCTGGTGGGTGATCAGCACATCGTGGCCAACGGCAGGCCCGGCTATGTGCGGCGGGCCTGCGACGCCTCGCTGCGGCGGCTGCAGACCGATGTGATCGACCTGTACCAACTGCACCGCGCGGACCCCGAGGTGCCCGTCGAGGAGACCTGGGGCGCGATGGCGGAACTGGTGCGCGCGGGGAAGGTCCGGGCGCTGGGACTGTGCGCGGTCGGTGCGCGGGCGTCGCGGCGGCCGGGTGCGCGGACGCACGACGGAACGATCCGGCAGCTGGAGCGGGTGCAGCAGGTCTTCCCGGTCAGCGCCGTGCAGGCGGAGCTGTCGGTGTGGTCGCCGCAGGCGCTGGAGTCGCTGCTGCCCTGGTGCGCGGACCGGGGCGTGGGCCTCCTGGCCGCGATGCCGCTGGGCAACGGGTTCCTGACGGGGACGCTGACGCCGGGTCAGGGCTTCGAGCCGGAGGACCTGCGGGCCCGGCATCCCCGGTTCACGGCCGAGACGATGGCGGCGAACCAGCCGCTCGTGGTGGGGCTGCGCCGGGTCGCCGAGCGGCACGGGGCGACGCCCGCGCAGGTGGCCCTGGCCTGGGTGCTGCACCAGGGCCCGCAGGTGGTGCCGGTGCCGGGAACCAAGCGGGAGCACTGGGCCGTGGAGAACGCGGGGGCGGCCGGTCTCGTCCTGACGGCGCGCGACCTGGCGGAGATCGACCGGCTGCCGGCGGCGCACGAGTCCTGGGACTGATCACCCGGCGCGCCGACCGCCGGTCGGGAAAGTGCCCCGGTCCGGGCGGGCTCGGTGTAAGAACAGGGGACAGGCGGCTGTGGAAGGGATCGGTGCGGTGTTCGGATCAGTGCGGGGCCCGTTGGGTCTGACGAGGCCGGGCGGCCGGGGGGCGCGGCGGGGCACGGTGGCGGTGCTGGCGGCCGGCGCCCTGCTGCTCGCCGCGGGGTGCTCCTCGCAGGAGGGCATGGAGAGTTCGGCGGGCCAGGGCGCGAGTTCACCGGCGCACTCCCCCTCGGCCTCGCCCCGGAAGTCCGCCTCGCCGTCGCCGTCCGTCTCGCGCCCCCCGGCCGACCAGCCGCCGGCCAAGGGCTCGGCGAAGGTGGTCTCGACGCTCACCGAGGGGCTGAACTCGCCCTGGGGCCTGGCGGCGCTGCCCGGCGGCGACCTCCTGGTGGGCTCCCGGGACAAGGGGACGATCACCCGGATCGACGCGAAGACCGGGAAGAAGAAGCTCCTCGGCACGGTCCCCGGTGTCGCCCCGGCGGGCGAGGGCGGGCTGCTGGGCATCGCCGTCTCCCCCGACTTCGGCACCGACCACCTGGTGTACGCGTACTTCACCACCGCCTCGGACAACCGCATCGCCCGCATGAACTACGACGAGAACGCGTCCACGCCCGGACAGTCGCTCGGCGCTCCGGACACGATCCTGCGGGGCATCCCGAAGGGCTCGATCCACAACGGCGGGCGGATCGCCTTCGGACCCGACCGCGCGCTGTACGCGGGCACGGGCGAGACCGGCGACGGCGACCGCTCGCAGGACAAGGAGTCGCTGGCGGGCAAGATCCTCCGGATGACGCCCGACGGCGAGCCGCTGCACGGCAACCCGGAGGCCGACTCCGTGGTCTATTCGTACGGCCACCGCAACGTCCAGGGCCTCGCCTGGGACGCGGAGAAGCGGCTGTGGGCCTCCGAGTTCGGCCAGGACACCTGGGACGAGCTGAATCTGATCGAGCCGGGCGGCAACTACGGCTGGCCGGACGTCGAAGGCACCGAGCACCAAAAGGGCTTCCACGACCCGGTGGCCCAGTGGAAGACCTCCGAGGCCTCGCCGAGCGGCATCGCCTACGCCAAGGGCTCGATCTGGATGGCGGGCCTGCGGGGCGAGCGGCTGTGGCGCATCCCCCTGTCCTTCGAGGACGGGGCGGCGAAGGAGCCCCTGGCGGACCCGCAGGCGTTCCTGGAGGGCGAGTACGGGCGGCTGCGCACGGTGCTGGCGGCGGGCGGCGACAAGCTGTGGCTCGTGACGAGCGAGACGGACGGCCGGGGCACGCCGAAGGCGGGCGACGACAGGATCCTGCTGGTGCGGGTGAAGTAGCGGCCGGTACCGGCGGGGCCGCGGCCCCGCCGGTACCGCCTCACCGGTGCTCGGGCACCGGGTACAGCCGCAGCCGGTGGGCCAGCGCGGCGGCCTCGCCGCGGCCGGTCACGCCCAGCTTGGCCAGGATGTTGGAGACGTGCACGCTCGCGGTCTTCGGCGAGATGTACAGCTCCTCGGCGATGCGGCGGTTGGTGAGTCCGGCGGCGACCAGCCGGTGCACGTCCTGCTCGCGCGGGGTCAGCCCGAAGGACTCCACGGCGGCGGCCGCGGCCTTCAGCTGCTCCTCGGAGGGGTCCCGGACCGGCGGCTGCGCGGGCACGCCGGTCTCGTCGGGGACGACGACGGCGGCGGGTATCTCCTCGGGCGCCGGCCCCGTGCCGGTGAGGGCGATACGGGCGCGGCCGGCCAGCAGCTCGATGGTCTCGGTGAGCGGGCGGGCCCCCAGCCGTACGGCGGTGGCATGGGCCTGGCGCAGCAGGCCGGTGGCGGTGGCCCGGTCACCGGAGGCGATGAGCAGCGCCTCCGCCCAGCGGTGCTGGATCTGCGCCAGCTCGTACGGGCGGTGCAGCGAGGTGAACGCGCGGGCGGCGCCCTCCCAGTGGTCCGGGGTGTCGGTGCCCTCGGCCCTGGCCAGCTCCGCTTCGACGAGCAGGACGTATCCGGCCCAGACCGGGACGAGGGCCGGCAGCCGCTTGAGATGGCTGCGGACCAGGTCGATGATGCCCGGCCGGCCGGGCTCGGTGGCGGGCAGGCCCCGGGCGTCGGCCTCCGCCGCCGCGACGGCGTGCAGCATCGGGAAGGCGTAGCGCTGGGTGCCGGTCGGGAAGCCCTCGGCGGCCTGCGCCTCGAAGGCGGCGCGCGCCTCGGGCAGCCGACCCTGCCGCACGGCGATCAGGATGGCGTGCCGCACGGGGTTGATGAAGTGCTGCGGCTGCGGGTCGCTGGAGCCGAAGGAGCGGCGGGTCAGAGCGAGTTGGCGTTCGGCCTCGGCGAGGTCACCGCGGGCCAGGGCGATCTCGGTGCGGCGGGCGGCGACCAGCCCCTGGGACTTGCGGGACAGCGACTTGCGGGCGGCGGCCTCGGTGGTGGCCACGGACTCGTCCCAGCGGCCCAGCGAGAACAGGGACATCGCCTGGTTGGTGCGGACCCACGCCTCGATGTCCGCGACGCCGTGCTCGTGGCAGATGCGGATGCCGTGGTCGGACGCGGCCACCGCCTCCAGGGAACGGCCCATCGCCTCCAGGGTGGAGGGGAGGTTGATGCTGGCCCGGCCCATGATGTCGATGAGGCCCAGTTCGTCGGCCCGGTCGCGGACGGCGTACATCTCGGCGATGCCCTCGTCGACGGCGCCCGCGTCCGCGTTGAGCCAGCCGCGGGTGAGGCGGGCGTGCAGCTCGATGTACTCGTTGCCGACCAGTTGGGCGTACTCCACGGCCCGTTCGGCGGCGGCGAGGGTGTCGGCGCCGGGGCGGTGCAGGGCGCCCCAGCCGGCCACCATCATCAGGACGTCGGCGTGCACCGCTGACGGGGGCAGGCCCCGGACCAGCCGCTCGGCCGTGGCCAGCTCCTCCCAGCCGTCGCCGCGCGTGAGGTCCTGGACCAGGCGGGAGCGCTGGACCCAGAACCAGGCGGCGCGCAGGGCGTCGTCCTCGCCCTCCAGGATGCGCAGGGCCTTCTTGCAGATGGCGAAGGCCCGTTCGCGCTCGACGCCGAGCCGGGCGGCGACGGTGGCCTCGGCCATCAGGTCGAGATAGGTCAGCGGTGTGGAGGCGTCGCGGCCGCAGGTGGGGTACACCTCGGCGTAGTCGATGGGGCGCAGCGTGCTCCGTACGTCCTCGGGGGCGTCGTCCCACAGCTCCAGCGCCCTTTCCAGCAGGCGCAGTTGCTCGGCGTAGGCGTTGCGGTGGCGGGCCTCGACGGAGGCCCTGAGCACGGCCGGCAGCGCCTTGGCCGGGTCGTGCGCGCCGTACCAGTAGCTGGCCAGGCGGGTGGCGCGCTCCCCCTCCCGGACGAGGCCGGGGTCGGCCTCCAGGGCTTCCGCGTACCGGCGGTTGAGGCGGGAGCGCTCGCCGGGCAGCAGGTCGTCGCTGACGGCCTCGCGGACCAGGGAGTGGCGGAAGCGGTAGCCGTCGCCCTCCGGCGTGGTGAGCAGCAGATTGGCGCCGACGGCGGTGCGCAGGGCCTCGATGAGGTCGTCCTCGGCGAGTCCGGCGACGGCGGCGAGCAGCCTGTACTCGACGGCGGAGCCGCCCTCGGCGACGATCCGGGCGACCTTCTGGGCGTCGGCGGAGAGCGTCTCGACACGGACCAGGAGAAGGTCGCGCAGCGAGTCGGGGAGGGCGTCACCGGCCCCGCTGCGGCACTCCAGGGTGCAGGCCAGCTCCTCGACGAAGAAGGCGTTGCCGTCGGAGCGCTCGAATATCTCGTCCACCAGGGCGGGTTCGGGAGTGTCGGCGAGGATGCCGGTGAGCTGGCGGCGGACCTCGGACCGGGTGAACCGGGAGAGTTCGATGCGGCGGACGGTGCGCAGCCGGTCGATCTCCGCGAGGAGCGGGCGCAGCGGGTGGCGGCGGTGGATGTCATCGGCGCGGTAGGTGCCGACGACGACGAGGCGGCCGCTGCGCAGGGTGCGGAAGAGGTAGGCGAGGAGGTGGCGGGTGGAGGAGTCGGCCCAGTGCAGGTCCTCCAGGACGAGCACGACGGCCCGGTCGGCCGAGATGCGCTCCAGGAGCCGGACGGTCAGTTCGAAGAGGCGGGCGGTGCCGAGCTCGTCGGAGCCGTACCGGCCGGTCTCGCCCAGCTCGGGCAGCAGCCTGGCCAGCTCGCCCTCCTGGCCGGCGCAGGCGGCGGCCATCTCCTCGGGCAGGGCGCGGCGTACGGCGCGCAGGGCGGTGGAGAAGGGGGCGTAGGGCAGTCCCTCGGCGCCGATCTCGACGCAGCCGCCGACGGCGACGACGGCGTCCCGGCGGGCGGCGACGGCGAG
The DNA here is from genome assembly GCF_008042035.1 of Streptomyces sp. col6. GTDB lineage: Bacteria > Actinomycetota > Actinomycetes > Streptomycetales > Streptomycetaceae > Streptomyces. The sequence continues at coordinate 1,284,224 of NZ_RDBL01000006.1, read as the reverse complement.
GAACTCCTCGACGAGGCGGGTCTTGCCGACCCCCGCCTCACCGCCGATGAGCAGGGCCTGCGGTTCGCCGAAGAACCCCCCGGCCGCACCGGAGGGTTCCGTGGTGGCGCGGGTGAGCGCGCCGGTGAGCGAGGTGAGTTCGCCGGTGCGGCCGACGAACACGGGGCTGACTGACCTGGTCTCCACCTGGCTGAGCATCGCACACGGGTCCGACAACGCCGACGGAATTAGCCGAGGGCCGAACGGCCCCCGGCCCTGGTCCACCGCTGCCGCCCTACGCGGCGTGCGTGAACCGGTCCCGGTCGCCGCCGGTACTCACCGGCCCCTCCGCTTCCTTGCGTGCGGTCCGGCGGGCGTCGCGGCGGCTGCGGCGGGCGCGGGTCGCCTCGCCGGCCAGCCGCTTGAGGTCGGCACGGCGCAGGAGCTCGGCGTGCATGACCTTGTGGAGTTCGTACTCGAACATGGGATGTCCCCCTGGGTGAGGGCCCTTGCGGGCCTCGGTGGCGGCAGTTCCTCTGCCGTGCCACCACTCTCGTCCCCCAGGGGGGTGCGCCACATCGGGCGTGTTCCGCATCTGTGGCGTACGGAGGCCTTAGGCCCGGGGCCCTACCGCCCCGGGACCCGGTGAAACCGCCCCGGCATGCCTTAGGGCGGCGCCCCGGAGCCCCGGAACCGACCTATCCGGCCGTCGTGGGGAGCGCCACGATGAGGTCGAAGTACATGGCCACGGCGATGAGTACGCCGAGCGCACCGAGGGCGATGCCGCCCCGGGCGACCGCGCGGACCCAGCCGGCCTGCGGCTGCCGGGCCGGGGCGCCGAACGCGGGCCGGACCAGGACATAGGTGCCGACCAGCAGGGCGAGCAGGCCGAAGAGGCCGTTGACCAGGGCGGTGGCGTGCCAGGCGTCGCCGTATATCTCGTTGATCTGCTGGGCCGCGGAGCTGCCGGACGAGGTCTTGATCTGGCCGATGAGGGTCTCGCGCTCGGCGGCGACCCGGCCGCTCCAGGCGCCGGTGAGGGCGACGACGCCGAGTCCGGCGGAGACGACGGCGGCGGACGCTGCGGCGAGCCGCCCGGAGGTCTCCTCGTCGGTGTCGTCGCTGCCGTTGACGTCGTCGGTGTCGTCGGTGTCCACGGCGCCCTCGTCGGCCGGGTCCGCGTCCGTCACGGCCCCCCGGCCCGTCTCGTCCCGGTCCTGCTGTTCCGCCTTCTCCACGGACGTGGTCTCGGTCTCGTCGGTCGTCTTCTCGCCGTCGGCGACGGCTTCGGGCGTCTTGGGGTTCATGCTGCGCACGCTAGGTGCCGCAGATGAGAGGCCCCTTAACGCCCGCCGTCGGCCCGGCGCGCGGTCAGTGGACGCGCGCGGCCGGCTCCTCCTCGTACGTCCGCACCCCCGGCACCGGAACCCGTGTCACCGGGCGGTCCGGCGGTTCGATGCTCAGGCGGGGAAGGCGGCGGTCCAGCCAGCCGGGCAGCCACCAGTTGGCGCCGCCCAGCAGGTGCATCAGGGCCGGGACGAGCAGGGTGCGCAGGACGAAGGCGTCCAGCGCCACGGCGGCCGCCAGGGCGATGCCGAACATCGCGATGACGCGGTCGCCGCTGAGCACGAAGGCGAGGAACACCGAGATCATGATCACGGCGGCCGAGTTGATCACCCGGCTGGTCTCGGCGAGGCCGACGCGGACCGCGCGCCGGTTGTCGCGGGTCTCCAGCCACTCCTCGTACATCCGGCCGACCAGGAAGACCTGGTAGTCCATGGAGAGGCCGAAGAGCACGGAGACCATGATCACCGGCAGGAAGGGTTCGATCGGACCGGCGCTGCCGAGGCCGAGGAGTTCGCTGCCCCAGCCCCACTGGAAGATCGCGACGACCACGCCGAACGAGGAGGCGACCGCCGCGACGTTCATCGCCGCCGCCTTCAGCGGGATGCCGACGGACCGGAACGCCATCAGCAGGAGCAGGCAGCCGAGCCCTGTGACGACGCCGATGAACAGCGGCAGCTTGCCGATGATGATCTGCGCGAAGTCGTCGTAGCTGGCCGTCACCCCGCCCACATGGGTCTCCAGCGAGGTGTTGTCGGCCGCCTTCGGCAGCACGTCCGTACGCAGCCGCTCGACGAGTTCGCTGGTCGCGCGGGACTGCGGCGAGGAGTCGGGGACAACGGTGACGTACGCGGTGTCGCCCGCGGCGTTGTACGTGACCGGGTGGGCCCACGCCACGCCGTCGACCGCCCGCAGGGTGGCCGGCAGGGTGTCCATCGCGAGCCGGTCGTCGGCGCCGTCCAGGTGCGCGGCGACGGTCAGCGGTCCGTTGACACCGGGGCCGAAGCCGTCGGCGAGCAGGTCGTACGCCTGCCGGGTGGTGGCGGACTCCGCGTTGTTGCCCTGGTCGGAGCTGCCGAGGTGGAGCGAGAAGGTGGGCAGCGCGAGGACCAGCATCACGACGGCGGCGAGCGCGCCCAGCAGCTTGGGGTGCCGTTCGACGAACGCGGCCCAGCGGGCGGCGAAGCCGGTGGGGAGTTCGGGCTGCGGCCCGTGCGCGGCCAGCCGGGCCCGTTCGCGCCGGCTCAGCGCGCGCAGCCCGATGAGCGACAGCAGGGCGGGGAGCAGGGTCACGGAGGCGGCGACGGTCAGGACGACGGTGAGCGAGGCCGCGATGGCGACGCCGTTGAGGAAGCTCAGGCGCAGGATCAGCATGCCGAGCAGCGCGATGCAGACGGTGGCCCCGGCGAAGACCACGGCCCGCCCGGTCGTCGCCACCGCGTGCTGCGCGGCCTCGGGCACGGTCATGCCGCGCCGCAGCCCTCTGCGTTGGCGGGTGACGATGAACAGCGCGTAGTCGATGCCGACGCCGAGCCCTATCAGCATGCCGAGCATGGGGGCGAAGTCGGCGACGGTCATCACGTGTCCGAGCAGCACGATGCCCGCGTACGCCGTGCCGACGGAGACGAGCGCGGTGGCGATGGGCAGCATGCTCGCGGCGAGCGAGCCGAAGGCGAGGAAGAGCACGACGGCCGCGACGGCGACCCCGATGATTTCGCTGAGGTGCGCGGCGGGCGCCTCGGTGAGCCCGACGGCCTGGCCGCCCAGCTCGACGCGCAGATGCGGGCTCTCGGCCGCCTTCGCGGTGTCCACGACCGCATTCGCCTGGGCCACGGGGACGTCGTCGGCGCGCTTGTCGAAGGTGACGGTGGCGTACGCGGTGTGCCCGTCGGTGCTGATCTGCGCGCCGCCGGTCCCGGTGTACGGACTGTCCACCGCCCCGACGCCCGGCAGCCGTTCGACGGCGTGCAGGGTGCGGGTCATCTTCTGCTCGACGTCGGTGGCGCGCACCGTGGAGTCCGCGGTGTGCCAGACGATGGTGTCGGTGTCGCCGCCGAGGTCGGTGAACCCGCTCTTGAGCAGTTCGGCGGCCCGGCCCGACTCGGTGCCGGGGGCCTCGTAGTCGTTGGAGTAGGCGGACCCCGCGAACCCCGCGGCGGCGGCCGTGCCCCCGAGGGCGAGCAGCCAGATCAGAACGGCGACGAGGCGGTGCGTGACGCACCAGCGGGCGATGGCAGCCAAGGGACGTGCTCCCTGCGGGTTCGTGGACCTTTACCCGCAGATAACGTGATCTGCCCGTAAACGTCTCATGACCTGAGAACGCCACTCTGACAGCAGAAGATGATCCTTTGTCCCTTTCGTGGCCATGGTCACAGGGCCCGGTCCGCCGCCGCACCGGGATGGATCAGGCCCTGCGACCGGCGGCCCGGTCAGCCGGAGACGCTCGCCCGGCCGTTCTCGATGTGCCCCATCAGCCGTCGCCGGAAGCCGCTCTCGCCCTCGGCCGTGACCGCCAGGTCGTACCAGCCGTGCGCGTCGGCCGCCGAGTGCACGACCGTACGGCTGCGCCCCGGCTTGACGGTGACGTGGCGGGTCCAGTTCCGCAGGTCGTCCTCGTCGACGTAACCGAGCGGGCGCACCAGGAAGGTCAGGGTGCGGCGGCCGGTGTTGCGCAGGGTGAGGTACAGATCGCGGTCGCGGGCGTCGATGCGGGAGGCGACCTCGGCCCCGCCGTCGGCCGGCCCCTCGAACTCGCGCCGGAAGCCATTCGGCCCGGTCACCGTGAAGCGGTACGACTCGCCCGCCGGCGGGACGGTCCAGTGGCCCTCGCCCCGGACGTCCTGGTGCTGCGGGGCCGGGAACTCACCCGCGTACGGGTACAGCGCGAAGTGCGCCGACGCCTTGCCGCTGTTGCCGAGTTCCACCCGCAGACCGCCGCGGGCCCGCCGGACCTGGGCGTCGGGCTGGTAGGGCAGTGCGCGCGCCGGGCGTACGCCGGGCTCCTGTTCGGGCAGGTGCTGGACGGCGGGCGGCTTCGGCTGCCAGCGGCCGCTGAGCGGCGGGATCACCCCGGGCCGCTCCACGGAGGGCTGCCGCCGGGTCCGGGTGAAGTCGAAGGCGGAGGTGAGGTCGCCGGTGACGCGGCGCCGCCAGTCGCTGATGTTGGGCTCCTCCACACCCGTCCAGCGCTCCAGGAAGCGGATGACGGAGGTGTGGTCGAAGACCTCGGAGCAGACGTAGCCGCCCACGGTCCACGGCGAGACGACGAGCATCGGCACCCGGATGCCGAGGCCGGTGGGACGGCCCTCCCACTGCTCGTCGGTCACCTCGCCGGGCGCGACGGGCGGCGGAACGTGGTCGAAGAAGCCGTCGTTCTCGTCGTAGTTGATCAGCACGGCGGTGTGCCGCCAGACGTCCGGGTGCTTGCCGAGGGCGTCGAGGATCTTGTAGACGACGGTGGCGCTGTGCACCGGCGAGGAGACGCTCGGGTGCTCGGAGTCGATCGCCGACGGGACCAGGTAGGAGACCTCGGGCAGCGTTCCGGCCGCCACGTCCTTGGCGAACTCCTCGGCCAGCGTCCCGGTCGGCACCCGGCGCAGCGCCCGCTCGAACAGGCTGCGCTCCTGCCGGGTGAGCGTGGCCACGCCCTCCTCCAGGAGCCCGAGCAGCCGGTCCCGTTCGGCCCCGGAGGCGTCCCGGACCTGCGCGTAGAAGGACTCCATGTAGGTGTGGCCGCCGGTCTTCGCCAGGGCCTTGCGGGCGACGGCCTTGAAGGTGGCGTAGAACTCGATCTGGTTGTCGGTGAAGTTCTCCCACTCGGTGTACGTGCGCCAGCTGCGCCCGGCCTTCTCCAGCCGCTCGGCGTAGGTGGACCAGTCGTAGCCGGGGTGCGTGCCCTCGTCGTACGCGTCGTTGCCGACGGCCCGCTTCCCGTTCGGCTCGAAGCCGGTCTTCCCGCTCCACAGGTGGTTGCGGTTGGGGCTGGTGGAGCTGTGGATCGAGGAGTGGTACGCGTCGCAGACGGTGAAGGTGTCGGCCAGTTCGTAGTGCAGCGGGATGTCGCGGCGGTCGTAGTACGCCATCGTGGCCGCGGTCTTCGCGCTGATCCAGCCGTTCATCCAGCCGCCGCCCCAGGCCTTCGCGCCGCCGTTCCAGGAGTGGTCGAGGGCGCCGATGTACTGGAGGTCCTTCTTCTGCTCCTCGGCCGCGCCGCGCACCGGGAAGGGCAGCACGGTGGAGCCGGCCGCGCCGGGCTGCTCGAACACCGTCCCGCCGGCGGGCAGCTCGACGGCGTTGCGGTCACCGAAGCCGCGTACGCCGCGCAGGGTGCCGAAGTAGTGGTCGAAGGAACGGTTCTCCTGCATCAGGATCACCACATGCCTGATGTCCCGCAGCCCTCCCCCACCGGGCCCCGCGTGGGCGGGCTGCGCGGCGATGGCTGCCTGGAGCGACGGCGGCAGGAACGATCCCGCCGCAGCGGCGCCGAGCGCGCCGCCGCCCAGCGCGAAGAGCCGTCGCCGTGACATGTCCGTGGTCAAAAGAGCCTCCCCTTTGCGATGGTTACAGCGGGGAAGCTATGCAGGCCGGGTGGCGCGGGGAAGGACTGCGCGCGGACCGGTGGTGAACGTCCAACAGGTCCGCCCGGAAGTCCAAGCGCCGCCTCCGCACGCCGAAGGGGCGGTGCCACGGGTCCGGAGACCTGTGACGCCGCCCCTTCGGGCCGTACGGAAAGGGCTCAGCCCTCGACGCCGAGCTTCTGCAGGATCAGCTCGCGCACCCGGGCCGCGTCCGCCTGGCCCCGGGTCGCCTTCATGACCGCGCCGACCAGCGCACCGGCCGCCGCGACCTTGCCGCCACGGATCTTGTCCGCGATGGCGGCGTTGCCCGCGATGGCCTCGTCCACGGCGGTGGACAGCGCGCCCTCGTCGGAGACGACCTTCAGGCCGCGCTTCTCGACGACGGTGTCCGGGTCGCCCTCGCCGGCGAGCACGCCTTCCAGGACCTGGCGGGCGAGCTTGTCGTTGAGGTCGCCCGCGGCGACGAGCTCGGCCACCCGGGCGACCTGCGCCGGGGTGACGGGCAGCTCGTCGAGACCGCGGCCGGTCTCGTTGGCGTTGCGGGCCAGCTCGCCCATCCACCACTTACGGGCCTGGTCCGACGGGGCGCCCGCCTCGGTCGTGGCGACGATCAGGTCGACCGCGCCCGCGTTGAGGATGGACTGCATGTCGTGCTCGGAGACACCCCACTCCTCCTTGAGCCGGGCGCGGCGGACCCGCGGCAGCTCCGGAAGGGCGCCCCGCAGCTCCTCGACCCACTCCCGGGCCGGGGCGACCGGCACCAGGTCGGGCTCGGGGAAGTAGCGGTAGTCCTCGGCGTTGTCCTTGATGCGGCCGGCCGTGGTGGAGCCGTCCTCCTCGTGGAAGTGCCGGGTCTCCTGCACGATCGTGCCGCCGGAGTTCAGCACCGCGGCGTGGCGCTGGATCTCGAAGCGGGCCGCCCGCTCGACGGAACGCAGCGAGTTCACGTTCTTCGTCTCGGAGCGGGTACCGAACGTCTCGGTGCCGTTGGGGCGCAGCGACAGGTTGACGTCGCAGCGCATCTGGCCCATCTCCATGCGGGCCTCGGAGACGCCGAGCGCCTTGATGAGCTCGCGCAGCTCGGCTACGTACGCGCGGGCGACCTCGGGGGCCCGTGCGCCCGCTCCCTCGATCGGCTTGGTGACGATCTCGATGAGCGGGATGCCCGCGCGGTTGTAGTCGAGCAGGGAGTGGGACGCGCCGTGGATACGGCCGGTGGCGCCGCCGACGTGCGTCGACTTGCCGGTGTCCTCCTCCATGTGGGCGCGCTCGATCTGCACCCGGAAGATCTCGCCGTCCTCCAGCTGGACGTCCAGATAGCCGTCGTAGGCGATCGGCTCGTCGTACTGGGAGGTCTGGAAGTTCTTCGGCATGTCCGGATAGAAGTAGTTCTTCCGGGCGAAGCGGCACCACTCGGCGATCTCGCAGTTGAGCGCGAGACCGATCTTGATCGCGGACTCGACGCCGATCTCGTTGACGACCGGCAGCGCGCCGGGCAGCCCGAGGCAGACCGGGCAGGTCTGCGAGTTGGCGTCCCGCCCCAGCTCCGTGGAGCAGCCGCAGAACATCTTCGTCTTGGTGCCGAGCTCCACATGGACCTCAAGGCCCATGACGGGGTCGTACGTCGCGAGGGCGTCCTCGTACGACTCCAGGTCGATGACAGTCACGGAAAACTTTCCCTCTCAGCCCAGCAGTACGTCGTCGTCGCCGAGACGCTTCAGTTCGCGATAGAGGATCGCGAGGCCGGTGATGATGGCGGCGGCGGACACGGCGGCGTCGATGAGACGCAGCGTGTCGTTGTCCTCACGGGCGAGCCTCGCCTGCTTGGCGACGCCGAGCGCACCGAACGCGGTGCTGCCGATCGACACGTACAGCCCGGTCTTCGACTTCTTGAAGTTCTTGGCCTTCTTGGTCATCGCGCTCATAGCGAAGGAGCCTCCTCGATCAGCGGGTGTCCCCACTTTTCCACGAAAGCGGCCTCGACGGCGGCTCCGACCTTGTACAGCCGGTCGTCCTTCATGGCGGGGGCGATGATCTGCAGCCCGACCGGAAGGCCGTCCTCGGGCGCCAGGCCGCAGGGCAGCGACATGGCGGCGTTGCCGGCCAGGTTGGTCGGGATGGTGCACAGGTCGGCCAGGTACATCGCCATCGGGTCGTCGGCGCGCTCGCCGATCGGGAAGGCGGTGGTGGGCGTGGTCGGCGAGACGATCACGTCGACCTGCTCGAAGGCCTGCTCGAACTCGCGCGTGATCAGCGTGCGGACCTTCTGCGCCGAGCCGTAGTACGCGTCGTAGTAGCCCGAGCTGAGCGCGTACGTGCCGAGGATGATGCGGCGCTTGACCTCGTCGCCGAAGCCGGCCTCACGGGTGAGCGCGGTGACGTCCTCGGCGGACTTGGTGCCGTCGTCCCCGACGCGCAGGCCGTAGCGCATGGCGTCGAACCGGGCGAGGTTCGAGGAGCACTCGGACGGCGCGATCAGGTAGTACGCCGACAGGGCGAGGTCGAAGGTCGGGCAGTCCAGCTCGACGACCGTGGCGCCGAGCGACTTCAGCAGCTCGACCGACTCGTTGAAGCGCTGGACGACACCGGCCTGGTAGCCCTCGCCGGAGAACTGCTTGACGACGCCGACGCGCATGCCCTGGACGGAGCCGTTGCGCGCGGCCTCGACGACCGGCGGGACCGGCGCGTCGATCGACGTCGAGTCCATCGGGTCGTGCCCGGCGATCGCCTCGTGCAGCAACGCCGCGTCCAGGACCGTGCGGGCGCAGGGGCCGCCCTGGTCGAGGGAGGACGAGAAGGCGACCATGCCGTAGCGGGAGACCCCGCCGTAGGTGGGCTTGACGCCGACCGTGCCCGTGACGGCGGCGGGCTGGCGGATGGAGCCGCCGGTGTCCGTGCCGATGGCGAGCGGGGCCTCGAAGGAGGCGAGGGCGGCGGAGGAGCCGCCGCCGGAGCCGCCCGGGATGCGGGTGAGGTCCCAGGGGTTGCCGGTGGGGCCGTAGGCGCTGTTCTCGGTGGAGGACCCCATGGCGAACTCGTCCATGTTGGTCTTGCCGAGGATGACGACGTCGGCGGCCTTCAGCTTCTTCGTGAGGGTCGCGTCGTACGGCGGGACCCAGCCTTCGAGGATCTTCGAGCCGACGGTGGTCGGCATGTCCTTCGTGGTGAAGATGTCCTTGAGCGCGAGCGGGACGCCGGCCAGCGGGCCGAGCTTCTCGCCGGCCGCCCGCTTGGCGTCCACGGCACGGGCCTGGGCGAGCGCGCCCTCGCGGTCGACGTGCAGGAAGGCGTGCACCTTCTCGTCGACGGCGTCGATCCTGGCCAGGTGGGCCTCGGTGACCTCGACGGCGGTGAGCTCGCCGGAGGCGATCCTCGCGGCGATCTCGGCCGCGGTGAGCTTGATGATGCTGCTGATGTCCGTCATGGCTGTCAGTCCTCCCCCAGGATCTGCGGCACCTTGAAACGCTGCTGCTCCTGGGCCGGGGCGCCGGAGAGCGCCTGCTCGGGGGTGAGAGACGGACGGACGACGTCCGCCCGCATGACGTTCGTCAGCGGCAGCGGGTGGGAGGTCGGCGGTACGTCTTGGTCGGCTACCTCGGAGACGCGGGCGACCGCGCCGATGATGTCGTCGAGCTGTCCGGCGAAGTGATCGAGCTCTTCGCCCTTCAGCTCCAGACGCGCCAGCCGGGCGAGGTGGGCGACCTCCTCGCGCGTGATGCCAGGCATGCAGCGATCCTCAGGGGTTGGTGTGTGGTTGGCC
>NZ_RDBL01000006.1:1209153-1274464 GCF_008042035.1 Streptomyces sp. col6 | reverse complement strand
CGGCCACATGGCTGAGGACACGGTTTCGAGGAGACGGTTCCGAGCCGGTCCTACGTCGTCGCCGGGCGGGGACCCGATGTACGGCCCGAGGGGCGCTGCTCCAGCTCCGGCACCGGCGTCGTGGTCGTCCCGGCGGAGGCGGCCGCGGCCGCCGCCGCTGCCGCCGCGGCGGCCAGCTCGGCCGGGCGGCGCCAGCCGTGCTCGCCCCGGGCCCGCAGCCAGGCGGTCGTCTCCTGCGGCGGCATCGCGGCCGCCACCAGCCAGCCCTGGACCGCGTCGCAGCGCAGGTCCCGCAGCCGCTCCCAGGTCTCGTCGTCCTCGACGCCCTCGGCCACGACGAGCAGACCCAGGGAGTGGGCGAGGTCGATGGTGCAGCGGACGATCTCCGCGTCCTCCTGGTCGATGGCGAGCCGGGCCACGAAGGACCGGTCGATCTTCAGCTCGCTGACCGGCAGCCGGCGCAGATGGACCAGAGAGGAGTACCCGGTGCCGAAGTCGTCGAGGGACATCTTCACCCCGTGCCCGGTCAGCCCGGCGAGCGTGTCCGCCGCCCGCTGCGGGTCCTCCAGGAGCACGTGTTCCGTTATCTCCAGCTGGAGCGCTCCCGCGGGGACGCCGTGCCGGGCGAGGCGGGCCGCGACACCGCCGGCGAACCCGGGGGTGTGCACGTCACGCGGGGAGACGTTGACCGCGACGGGGACGAAGAGGCCCTGCGCCCGCCACCGGGCGACCTGGGCGAGCGCCGTCTCCAGGACGTACTCCGTGAGGTGCGGCATCAGTCCGGAGGACTCGGCGATGGCGATGAACTCGTCCGGGGGCACCCTTCCGCGCTCCGGGTGCACCCAGCGCACCAGCGCCTCGAGCCCGGCGACCTGGCCGTCGAAGCGGACCTTGGGCTGGTAGTGCAGCTCCACCTCGCCCGCGTCCAGCGCGCGGCGCAGGTCGCCGAGGAGGCCCAGCCGGTCCGGGGTGTTGCTGTCGCGCTTGGACTCGTACACCTCGACGCCGGTACGGTCGCGCTTGGCCTGGTACATCGCCACGTCGGCCCGGCGCAGCAGCCCCTCCGCGTCCAGCGCGTGGTCCGGGAAGACGGCGACCCCGGCGCTGGCCTCCAGGACCAGGGTCAGCCCGTCGAGGTCCAGCGGCGAGGACAGCTCGGCGACCAGGTGGCGGGCGACGCGCTGGGCGCTGGTGGTGGAGTCGGCCGTGGGCAGCAGGACCGCGAATTCGTCGCCGCCGAGCCGGGCCGCCTCCGCGCCGCGCGGCAGGGCGAGCCGCAGCCGCTCCGCTATCTGGAGCAGCAGCCGGTCGCCGGCCAGATGGCCGAGGGTGTCGTTGACCGCGCGGAAGCGGTCGAGGTCGATCAGGACCAGGCCGACCCGGCTGCCGACGCTCTCCGCCTCCTCCAGCGCCGTCCAGGTCCGCTCCAGCAGCCACTGGCGGTTCGGCAGCCCGGTCAGCGGGTCCTTCAGCTGCTCCTCGGCGCGGGCGCGGGCGATCCAGAGCGTGGAGTCGAGCGCGATCAGCGGCACCGCGAACAGCGGCAGCAGCACCGGTCTGGCCATCGCGACGACGCAGATCAGCGGGGCGATGCCGAGCAGGGCGACCGCGACCAGGCCCTGGCGCAGCATCGCGGTACGGGCGACGGTGGGCAGGCCGCCACCCGGCTGGGCCCGCGAGTACCACAGCAGCACCCGGGTGACGAGCAGATAGGTGGCGGCGGCGAGCAGGACTTCCGGGACGGCGTCGATGCCCCAGTCGAGTGGCCGCCAGGGGTGCTCGACGGACTGCACCTCGCCGAACGCGGCGAGCACCAGCGCCGCCGCACCGACCCCGAGGATGTCCACGGCGCCGTGCAGCAGCCCCTGCCACCAGCGGTGTCTGCGGGCGACACCGACGAGGACGACCACGACGAGGCTGACGAGGCCGGCGGGCACCCAGCCGTAGAGCAGCAGCACGGCCAGGGTGAGGGCGGCGCCGGAGCCGGTGCCGCCCCACCAGCGGTCGCGGCCGAGGGCGACGAGATGGCCGACGACGATGCCGGTGAGGACCGCGAGCGACCAGCCGGCCCGGCCGTCGGGGAAGAGGGCGTGCCCCTGGCTCAGGGCGCGGGAGAAGCCGGTCGCGAGCTGAACCGTGGCGAGGGCCACGACGACGGCGCCCACTTTGGGCGCGGGTCCCACGAAACCTTGCAGCCGCGCCACCGGTGCGGCGCTCTCGGTCGGTTTCATTCCGTCCCTCTCACAGCCGGCGATGCCGATGTCACCCGATGAATGCGTTCCGTGCCACGACGCGCCCCGGCCCCCGCCCGGTGATGGGGTCCGAGGGCGCATCTGACCACAGTAGGCCGCGGAGGGCTGCTACGGGCAGCGGTCTACCGGTCTTGCCCGAATGCGAACCGACTGTCCGTCAGCATCTGCTATGCGCCGATCGGGTGACGTTCGACGGAGTGTCGGCTGCCGTTCACTCTCCGGGGGCCGGCGCCTCCTCCGCGGCCGGTTCCCCGGCCGGGAGCGCGGCCTCGCGGGCGGCGTCCGCCCCCTCGTCGAGGAGCACGGCGAAGCCGGTCTCGTCGAGCACGGGGACCTTCAGCTGCACCGCTTTGTCGTACTTGGATCCGGGGTTGTCCCCGACCACGACGAAGGAGGTCTTCTTGGAAACGGAACCGGTGACCTTCGCTCCGCGGCTCTGCAGGGCCTCTTTCGCGCCATCCCTGGTGTGCCCGGTCAGCGTGCCCGTGACGACGACGGTGAGTCCTTCCAGCGGCCTGGGGCCCTCGTCCTCGCCGGCCCCCTCGTCCTCCATCCGGACGCCGGCCTCGCGCCACTTGCGCAGAATCTCGCGGTGCCAGTCCTCGGCGAACCACCGCTTGACCGAGGCCGCGATGATGGGCCCGACCCCGTCGGCGTCGGCCAGCTCCTGCTCGGTGGCCTCCTCGATGCGGTCGATGGAGCGGAACTGGCGGGCCAGCTCGCGGGCCGCGACCGGGCCGACGTGGCGGATGGAGAGCCCGGTGAGGATGCGGGCCAGCGGCGCCTGCTTGGCGGCCTCGATGGCTTCGAGCATCGCGAGGGCGTTCTTCTTGGGCTCGCCCTGCTGGTTGGCGAAGACCCGGGCCTTCTTCTCCTCGCCGGTCTTCGGGTCGCGCTTGGGCAGCCCGCTGTCCGGGTCGAGGACGTACGCCCGGATCGGCAGCAGCTCGTCCACGGTCAGCCCGAAGAGGTCGCCCTCGTCGCGCATCGGCGGTTCGGCGGGCTCCAGCGGCGCGGTCAGCGCGGCGGCGACGACGTAACCGAAGTGGTCGATGTCGAGGCACTTGCGGCCGGCCAGATAGGAGACGCGCTCGCGCAGCTGGGCGGGGCAGGAGCGGGCGTTGGGGCAGCGGACGTCGACGTCCGCCTCCTTCATGGGCTTCAGCTCCGTGCCGCACTCGGGGCAGTGCGTCGGCATGACGAACGCCCGCTCGGTGCCGTCGCGGAGGTCGACGACGGGGCCGAGGATCTCCGGGATGACGTCCCCGGCCTTGCGCAGCACCACCGTGTCCCCGATGAGGACGCCCTTGTCCTTGACCACGTTCTGGTTGTGGAGGGTGGCGAACTCGACCTCGGAGCCCGCCACGACCACGGGTTCGACCTGGGCGTACGGGGTGACGCGGCCGGTGCGCCCGACGCCGACGCGGATGTTGACCAGCTTGGTGTTGACCTCCTCCGGCGCGTACTTCCAGGCGATGGCCCAGCGCGGGGCGCGGGAGGTGGAGCCCAGGCGGCCCTGGAGCGGGATCTCGTCGAGCTTGACGACGACGCCGTCGATCTCGTGCTCCACGGAGTGCCGGTGCTCGCCGAAGTACGCGATGAACTCCCGTACGCCGGCGAGGGAGTCGACGACCTTGTTGTGCTTGGCGGTGGGCAGGCCCCACTCGTGCAGCAGTTCGTAGGCGTGCGAGAGGCAGTCGATGTCGAAGCCCTCGCGGGCGCCGATGCCGTGGACCACCATGTGCAGCGGCCGGGAGGCGGTGACCTTGGGGTCCTTCTGGCGCAGTGAACCGGCCGCCGCGTTACGGGGGTTGGCGAAGGGCTTGTCGTCGGCCTCGACCAGCCGGGCGTTCAGCTCCTCGAAGCCCGCCATCGGGAAGAAGACCTCGCCGCGGACCTCGACGAGCGGCGGGACGCGGTCGCCCTTGAGCCGGTGCGGGATGTCCGTGATGGTGCGGACGTTGGGTGTGATGTCCTCACCGGTGCGGCCGTCGCCGCGGGTCGCGGCCCGGGTCAGCACGCCGTTCTCGTACGTGAGGTTGACGGCGAGGCCGTCGATCTTCAGCTCGCACAGGAAGTGGTAGCCGGGTGAGCCCACGTCCCGGGCGATGCGCTCGCCCCAGGCGGCCAGCTCCTCGTCGTCGAAGGCGTTGTCCAGCGAGAGCATCGGCTCGCGGTGCTCGACCGAGGTGAACTCCGTGCGGTACGGCCCGGCGACCTTCTGGGTCGGCGAGTCCGGGGTGCGCAGCGGGGGGTGCGCCTCCTCCAGGGCCTCCAGCTCTCGCAACAGCCGGTCGAACTCGGCGTCGCTGACGACCGGCTGGTCGTTCACGTAGTACCGGAAGCGGTGCTCCTCGATCTGCTCCGCGAGGAGCTTGTGCCTCTCCTGGGCCTCCGCCGGCACCGCGGTCTGCCCTGCCGTCTGCTCTTCGCCGGCCATCGTCCCGTCCTCCCGTTACCCAGCGCCCGTTACTCAGGGTTGTCTGCGAGCGATCGTGCGGCCCGAGCGCAGTGGGCGAGCGCGGCCCGTGCGTACGCGGGCGACGCGCCCGCGAGACCGCACGAGGGGGTGACCGTCACGGACTCGGTCAGAGTCCCCGGATTCAGCCCCAGCCTGCGCCACAGCGTCCTGACACCCATGACGCTACCGCCCGGGTCGGACAATCGGCCCGAGGCCGGGTCGGTGCCCGGCACCACCCCGAAGAACATCCGGGTGCCGGACTCGACGGCTTCCCCGACCGCCTCCTCCTCACGCTCGGTGAGGAGGGAGAGATCGAAGGAGATTCCGCCGGCCCCGGCCCTGCGCAGCAGCGCGAAGGGCACCTCGGGGGCGCAGGTGTGCACGAGCGTGGTGGTCCCGCCGGCGGCGCCGAGCACCTCGCGCAGTGTGGCCTCCACGAGCTGGCGGTCCACGGCCCGGTGGGTGCGGTAGCCGCTCGCGGTCCTGACCCGGCCGCGCAGCACGGCGGTGAGGGAGGGTTCGTCGAGCTGGAGGACGAGGCGCGCGCCGGGGACCCGGCGGCGCACCTCGGCGAGGTGGCCGCGCAGCCCCTCGGCGAGTGAGTCCGCGAGGTCGCGGCAGGCGCCCGGGTCGCCGAGGAAGGCCTCGCCGCCCCGGCGTTCCAGGGCGGCGGCCAGCGTCCACGGCCCCACGGCCTGGATCTTGAGCGGGCCCTCGTAGCCCTGGGTGAGCTCCTCCAGGGCGTCCAGGTCCTCACCGAGCCAGGACCGGGCCCGGCGGGTGTCGCGGCCGGGCCGGTCGCTGATCCGCCAGCCGCTCGGCTCGACGTGTCCGTACAGCTCGGAGAGCAGCCCGATCGTCCGCCCGATCATGTCGGCGCCGGGACCGCGCGCCGGCAGTTCCGCCAGGTACGGCATGCCCTCGCCGTCCCCGAAGGAGCCGGTGACGGTCTTCGCCGCCTCCCGGGCGTCTCCCCCGGGCATCGAACCGATCCCGGTGGCCGGGCAGTCCTGGAACTCGCTGTTCTCGCTCACGCGGGAAGCCTACGGGCGCCCGGGGGTCCTCAGCGGCCGGGGCGGACGGTGAGGTCGTTGACCTCGGCGTCGCGGGGCAGGTCGAGCGCCATCAGGATCGTGGTGGCGACGGACTCGGGGTCGATCCAGCGGGCGGGGTCGTACTCCTTGCCCTCCTGCCGGTGGACCTTCTCCTGCATGGGGCTGGCGGTGCGGCCGGGGTAGACGGAGGTGACGCGGACGCCGTTGCCGTGCTCCTCGTGGCGCAGCGAGTCCGCGAGTGCCTTCAGGCCGTGCTTGCTGGCGGCGTACGCGCTCCACTCGGGGCTCGCGGAGAGCCCGGCGCCGGAGTTGACGAAGACGACATGGCCCTGGGCGACGCGCAGCTGGGGCAGCGTGAGGCGGGTCAGCTCGGCGGGGGCGACGAGGTTGGCGTTGAGCTGGGTGTGCCAGGCCTTGGGGGTCAGCTCGCCGACCGGGCCCAGCTCGACGACGCCCGCGATGTGCAGCAGCGAGTCGAGGCGTTCCGGCACGCTCTGCTGAGCGAGGGCCCAGGAGAGCCGGTCCGGGTTGGAGAGGTCGCCGACGAGGGTACGGGCGCCGGGGTGGAGCGCGGCCAGTTCCCTGGCGCGGCCCGCGTCGCGGGCCAGCAGGACGAGGTCGTCGCCGCGCTCGGTGAGACGCCGGGCGACCGCTGCGCCGATGCCGGAGCCGGCACCGGTGATGAGGTGAGTGGACATGGCCCCATCGTCGCACCCGCCCCCGGGCCCCCGTACGTCACGTCACTGCAGGCCGGCCCACTCCTCCAGGTAGGCCAGGGCGCCGACGCCGTCCTCGGCGAAGAAGACCAGCTCGGTCAGTGGGAGCGGCAGGAAGCCCTCGTCCTCCATGCGCCGGAACTGCTCGTGCAGGCCGTCGTAGAAGCCGGCGGTGTTGAGCAGGACAACCGGCTTGGTGTGCTTGCCGTGCTTCTTCAGCTCCAGGATCTCGGTGGCCTCGTCGAGCGTCCCGGTGCCGCCGACCATGATCACGACCGCGTCGGACTTCGCGAGGAGGAGCGCCTTGCGCTCGGCGAGGTCGCGGGCGATCACCATCTCGTCGGCATTGGTCCGCGCCTTGGCGGCGAGGAAGTCCACCGAGACGCCGACCAGCTTTCCGCCCGCCTCCTGGACGCCGTCGGCGACGACCTTCATCAGGCCGCTCTCCGAGCCGCCCCAGACCAGGGTGTGCCCGCCGCGCCCCAGCAGCTCGGCGAATTCGCGGGCGGGCACGGTGTAGCGGTCGTCGAGGTCGGCGGCGGAGAGGAAGACGCAGATGTTCATGGCTGCCACGGTACGACCCGCCCCTCGCGAGCCCGCGGCCGGGGAAGAATCCGGTGCCCGGAGCGGCTGTGCCGCGCCCTCGCTGCTGGGGGCTCGGCGGCGCCTGGCTGCCGGCCGAGGACGTGCGTACGGAGCCGATCGCGCGCTGACCAACCGTCAGGAAGATTTTCCGCGGGCGCCGATGAGTTCGTGGCGGCCCGGCGGTCCACCCTCGCATGGACACGATTCTCTCCAGCGACGGCATCTCGATCGCGTACCGGCGCCGGGGCGAGGGCCCGCCGGTCGTCCTGGTCGGCGGGGCCCTGAGCACGGCGGAGGCCGAGGAGCCGCTCGCCCGCCTGCTCGCGTCGCGCTTCGAGGTCGTCACGTACGACCGGCGCGGCCGGGGCGCCAGCGGGGACGCCACGCGGTACGCGGTGGAGCGCGAGATCGACGACCTGGCGGCGCTGGCCGCAGTGACGGGCGGCCGGCCCTCGGTGTTCGGCGTCGGGGCGGGCGGGGCGCTGGCCCTGGAGGCGCAGGCGGCCGGGCTGCCGGCGGACCGGCTCGCGGTGTACGAGCCGACGTACACGCCGGGGCCGGCCGGGCTGCTGTTCAAGGCCGACTGCACGGCCCGGCTGCACCGGCTGCTGGCCGCCGGGGACCGGGGCGGGGCGGTGGAGCTGTTCCTGACCGTCACCGGGGTCCCGGCCTCCACGGTCGCCAGGATGCGGCGGGCGCCGCTGTGGCGGACCCTTGAGTCCGTGGCGCACACACTGGCGTACGACGACGCGCTGCTGGGTGACGGCTCGGTACCGGTCGGCCGGTTCGCCTCGGTCACGGCCCGGACCCTGGTGGTCTGCGGCGGCTTCAGCTCGGCCACCGCACGGTCGGCGACCAGGCAGCTGGCGGACGCGCTGCCCCGAGGCCGCCACCGCACCCTGACGGGCCAGACCCGCGAGCCGGCCCCGCAGGTTCTCGCCCCGGTGCTGGCGGAGTTCTTCGGCCGCGACGTGTACGCCCGCCGGGCGTCCTGACGGGCGCCGGGCGGGCCGGGGGCCGAAAACGCCCCGCGCGGCCACGCCCGTACTGGGGTCGGGCGTTGCCGCGCGGGGCTTCTTAGTGCGTACGGGGCTCAGCCCGTTGCCGCGCGCTCCCGGCGTACCGTCGTCGCGATCGTCGCTGAGCCGACCACGCGGGTGCCGTCGTACAGGACGACCGCCTGGCCGGGGGCCACGCCCCGGACCGGCTCGGTGAACGTGACGTGCAGGGCGCCGTCGGTCAGCTCGGCGGTCACCTCGGTCTCGCCGCCGTGGGCGCGCAGCTGCGCGGTGTACGTCCCCGGGCCGGCCGGAGGCGTTCCGCACCAGCGGGGCTTGATCGCGGTGAGCGCGGTGACGTCCAGGGCCTCGGCGGGGCCGACGGTCACCGTGTTGTTCACCGGGGAGATGTCCAGGACGTAGCGCGGCTTGCCGTCGGGCGCGGGGTGGCCGATGCGCAGGCCCTTGCGCTGGCCGATGGTGAAGCCGAAGGCGCCCTCGTGGGTGCCGAGCTTCGCCCCGGACTCGTCCAGGATGTCGCCCTCGGCCGGGCCGCCGAGGCGGTTCGCCAGGAAGCCCTGGGTGTCGCCGTCGGCGATGAAGCAGATGTCGTGGCTGTCGGGCTTCTTGGCGACCGCGAGGCCCCGGCGCTCCGCCTCGGCGCGGATCTCGTCCTTGGTGGTGAGGGTGTCGCCGAGCGGGAACATCGCGTGGGCGAGCTGGCGCTCGTCCAGGACGCCGAGCACATAGCTCTGGTCCTTGGCCATGTCGGAGGCGCGGTGCAGCTCGCGGTTGCCGTCCGCGCCGGTGACCACCGTGGCGTAGTGGCCGGTGCACACCGCGTCGAAGCCGAGCGCGAGGGCCTTGTCGAGCAGCGCGGCGAACTTGATCTTCTCGTTGCAGCGCAGGCACGGGTTGGGTGTGCGCCCCGCCTCGTACTCGGCGACGAAGTCCTCCACGACGTCCTCGCGGAAGCGTTCGGCCAGGTCCCAGACGTAGAAGGGGATGCCGATGACGTCCGCGGCGCGGCGGGCGTCACGGGAGTCCTCGATGGTGCAACAGCCCCGGGCGCCGGTCCGGAAGGACTGCGGGTTCGCGGAGAGGGCGAGGTGCACACCGGTCACGTCGTGGCCCGCCTCGGCGGCGCGGGCCGCGGCGACGGCGGAGTCGACGCCGCCCGACATGGCGGCGAGCACACGGAGGGGGCGCTGGGGAGTCTCAGTCATAGCTCCACCAGGGTACGTGGGGGCGGGAACCGAAAGCTCGCGGATAAGCGTTGTCCGTCTCATGGGGACCAAGGGGACGGACGGGGCGGGCACCGGGACGGGGATCAGCCGGCGTTCGGTGCTGATCGGCGGCGCCGTCACGGCCGTGGGGACGGCGGCGCTGGCGCGGGACCGACTGAAGCGCGCCTGGTGGCGGCTGCCGGGCGTGGAGAAGCCGCGCACACCGGGCGCGGTGGACTACGCGCGTGCCCGCTGGGTGGCGGCGGCGGATGCGAACTGGCGGCGGGCGGACCGCCCCGACGACTACGGGATCGACCGGGTGGTCATCCATGTCACCCAGGGCAGCTTCAGCAGCGCGGTCCGCGCCTTCCAGGACCCCGGGCACCAGGCGGCGGCCCACTACGTGGTGCGCAAGGACGGGCATGTGACGCAGATGATCCGCGAGCTGGACGTGGCGTTCCACGCGGGCAACCGCTCGTACAACGAACGCAGCGTGGGCATCGAGCACGAGGGCTTCGTGGAGCGCCCGCAGGACTTCACCGCCGCGATGTACGGGGCGTCGGCGAAGCTCACCGCGGCGATATGCGGGCGGTACGGGATACCGGTGGACCGGGAGCACATCATCGGGCATGTGGAGGTGCCGGGCGCCGACCACACGGACCCGGGGCGCGGCTGGGACTGGGACCGCTACATGGAGCTGGTCCGGCGCGCGGTGACAGCCGGAAAGCACAGCACGGCCCAGGGCCCGCCCTAGCTGAGCCCCGCCGACCTCGCCCGCTCCACCGCCGGGCCGATCGCGCGGGCCACGTCCTCGACGTCCTGCTCGGTGGAGGTGTGGCCGAGCGAGAAGCGCAGGGTGCCCCGGGCCAGGTCGGGGTCGGTGCCCGTGGCGAGCAGGACGTGGCTGGGCTGGGCGATCCCGGCCGTGCAGGCGGAGCCGGTGGAGCACTCGATGCCCTGGGCGTCCAGCAGCAGCAGGAGGGAGTCGCCCTCGCAGCCGGGGAAGGTGAAGTGCGCGTTGTTCGGCAGCCGCCCGCCCGGAGCCGGGTCGCCGCCCAGGATCGCGTCGGGGACCTGGGCCAGGACGGCATCGGCCAGCCGGTCGCGCAGGGCGCCGGTCTCCCGGGCGAAGTCCTCGCGCCGGTCGGCGGCGAGCCGTCCGGCGACGGCGAACGAGGCGACGCCCGGCACGTCCAGGGTGCCGGAGCGGACGTGGCGCTCCTGCCCGCCGCCGTGCAGCACGGGCACCGGGGTGTACTCGCGGCCGAGCAGCAGCGCGCCGACGCCGGTGGGGCCGCCGATCTTGTGCGCGCTGACGGTCATCGCGGCCAGCCCGGACGCGGCGAAGTCCACATCGAGCTGTCCGAACGCCTGGACCGCGTCGGCGTGCATGGGGACCCCGAACTCACGGGCCACCTCGGCCAGTTCGCGGACCGGCAGGATGGTGCCGATCTCGTTGTTGGCCCACATCACGGTGATCAGCGCGACGTCGTCGGGGTCGCGCAGGACGGCCTCGCGCAGCGCCTCGGGGTGGACGCGCCCGTACCGGTCGACGGGGAGGTATTCGACGGTCGCGCCCTCGTGGGTGGCGAGCCAGTCGACGGCGTCGAGCACCGCGTGGTGCTCGACGGGGCTGGCCAGGACCCGGGTGCGGCGGGGGTCGGCGTCGCGGCGGGCCCAGTACAGACCCTTCACCGCGAGGTTGTCCGACTCGGTGCCGCCGGAGGTGAAGACCACCTCGCTGGGGCGTGCGCCGAGGGCGTCGGCGAGGGATTCCCGGGACTCCTCGACGGTACGGCGGGCCCGGCGCCCGGCGGCGTGGAGTGAGGACGCGTTGCCGGTGACGGCGAGCTGCGCGGTCATCGCCGCGATCGCCTCGGGAAGCATCGGCGTGGTCGCGGCGTGGTCGAGGTAAGCCATGGTGGGCTCGATTCTACGAGGCCGCGACGGGGCGTACGCCGGGCGCATGGGGTCCCGTGGACCGCGCACCGCGCCTGGCGGGGCCGGTCAGCCCGTGAAGCTCCAGGCGACGGTGCCGTTTCCGGTGACCAGGAAGGCGAGGATCACCAGGTCGGCGACGCCGAGCGCGAGGCCGAGGAAGGCACGGCCGCGCCGGTTGGTGGACCGGGCCAGGGCGATGAGCGCCATCACGATGGCCGCCGGGCCGAGCAGGATGTTCATCACCAGCAGCCCGACCAGGCCCAGCACGAAGGAGGCGACGGCGAGACCGTCGGCGTCCCGGCGGCCGGCGGCCACCGGCTGCCGAGCGGCCCCGGTCCCGTGCACGGATTCGCGCTCGGGGGCGGTCCCGGTCTCCGCCGCCGTCTCGGACTCGCGGTCCGTTCCCTGTTCGTGGCCGGTCCCGGCCCCGGGCGCCGCCCCGTGCTCGTGAGCGGCCTCGGAAGCGGTGCGGCGGGCGTACACGGTGTGGCTCATGGTGCGGACTCCTTCGGGTGCGAGGTTGCGGTGGGCGGCGGGCGGCGGGGTCAGTGCGAGCGGCGGGTGCGCTCGCGTACGGCGAAGACGAGCAGCCAGCAGCCGATGAGGGCGCCGAGGACGAGCGTCAGCGGAAGAGGGATCTGGGCCACCGCTCCCAGCACGATCCCCAGCAGGAGCAGGGCGGCGACGAGGACGATCATGTTCGGCCTTTCCGTGCGGACGGACTTCTCGGGCGGAGCATTCAGAGTACGAGTGTTCACTGACTCTTGAGTCTAAACCTGCACGACCCTTCCCCGCCCCGGAGAACAGTTGTTTACTGAATGGCATGAGTCACACCGTCGGCATCCGCCAGAACCAGAAGCTGCGCACGCGCCAGGCGCTGCTGGACGCCGCCCTCGGGCTGCTGGAGCACCAGAGCCTGAGCAGCCTGGGCCTGCGCGAGGTGACCCGGGCGGTCGGTGTCACGCCCACGGCCTTCTACCGGCACTTCGAGAGCGTCCCCGCGCTCGGGGTGGCTCTGGTCGAACAGACCCTGGGCAGCCTGCACGGCATGATCGGCGCGATACTCGCCGAGACGGGCGACAGCGAGGTCCGGCTGGACCGCAGCGTGGACCTGATCACGCGTCATGTACGGGAGCAGCCCGCCCACTTCCGCTTCATCGCCCGCGAACAGCACGGCGGGGTCGGCCCCGTTCGCGAGGCCATAGCGGCCCAGCTCCACCGGTTCGCCGAGGAGGTGGCGGCGGCGCTCGCGGCGGAGCCGGAGTCCCAGGGCTGGGCCGAGGAGGACCTGTTGATGCTGGGCGGTCTCTATGTGGACCACATGGTGATCACCGCGTCGGCGCTGCTCGACGCGGGCCCGGCGGGCGACGAGCAGGTGGCCCGGGTCGCCCGGCGCCGGCTTCGCCTGATCGCACTCGGCGCCCTGCACTGGCTCGACGAGCCGGCACAGGGCGCCTGAGGAAGGGAAAGCCCGAGGGAAGGGAACGGGTCCGGGCGCGGCCCGAAAACACGTCCCGTGTCAGCTGCGCGGGGCGCGGGCCAGCTGGCGGGACTGGGCGACCAGGCGGTCGGCGCTGTCCCAGACGTCCGCGTCCTCCTCCAGGAAGCCGCCCGCCAGGTTGCGGGTGGTGATGGAGACGCGGAGCGGGCCCGGGGCCGGGCGGCAGCGGACGTGGGTGGTCAGCTCGATGGTCGGCGTCCAGCCCTTGAGCCCCAGCTCGAACGAGGTGGGCGGCAGCGCGTCCACGGTGAGCAGCAGGGAGAGCGGGTCGGGGTCGCGGCCGTCGGCGAGCCCGAACCAGCCGCGCATCTCGCCCTTGCCCGAAGGCTGCCCGATGGCCCAGCCGATGGTCGCCGGGTCCAGCTTGATGTCCAGCCGCTCGGTGATGGCGGAGCTGCCGGGGATCGGCGCCGGGCCGTCGCTCGGGCCCAGGCAGTGCTCGCGGGGCGGGATGGCCGGCGGCTTGGCCGAGGTGCGGATGTCGTCGCTCAGCGTGTCCAGGTCCCCGTAGGTGGCGAGGACGCGGATGCGCTCGACCTCGGTGCCGTCCTCGGCGTACTGGAAGAGCGAGGCCTGTCCGGTGGAGAGGGTGCGGCCGGTGCGGACGGTCTCGGTGCGGATCACCGCGGGACCGGGCACGGAGGCGGTCAGGTAGTGCGCGGAGACGGAGAACGGGTCGGCGTGGGGCAGGGCCTCCCCGAGCGCCCGGCCGAGCATCGCCAGCAGGTAGCCGCCGTTGACGGCGTGGATGATCGTCCAGCCCGCCGAGAGCTCCGCGTCGTAGACGCCCTCTTCGCGCAGGGTGACCGCGGTGTCCCGGTCGAACTCGCTGTCCCCGATGGTTGCCTGTGCCATGGACGCACCGTACACCGATTGTATTACTGAGCGGTAGCTTTTTGTTGAACGGAGTCGGTCACCCCTCGTCCGCCCGCGCCGAACGCCGGTTGTAGGCGCGCGGGGCCCGCCAGTGGAAACGGAGCGCGAGGAGCCGCAGGACGAATGCGGCGATCACGGCCGCACCGCTGGTCAGGGCGTTCAGCGCGTCGAAGCGGATGCAGAGCACGATCATGGTGGCGCCGACGATGGCGGGCACCGCGTACAGGTCCCGGTCCCAGCGCAGCAGGGACGGCACCTCGTTGGCCAGGACGTCCCGCAGCACACCGCCGCCGACCGCGGTCGCCAGCCCGAGCGCCGCCGACGCGGTGAGCCCGAGGCCGTAGTCGTACGCCTTCACTGTGCCGGTGACGCAGAACAGGCCGAGCCCGGCGGCGTCGAAGACGTTGACCCCGGCCTGGATGCGCTCCACGTGCGGGTGCAGGAAGAAGACCAGCCCCGCGGCGAGCAGCGGGGTCGTGAAGTACCCCAGGTCCGTGAAGGCGGCCGGCGGCACCGCGCCGATGACCAGGTCACGGAAGAGCCCTCCGCCCAGCGCGGTCACCTCGGCGAGGACCCCGATGCCGAAGACATCGAAGTTCTTGCGTACGGCGAGCAGGGCGCCCGAGATCGCGAAGACGAAGATCCCGACGATATCGAGCGCATGCTGGACGGAGGGCGTGAACAGTTCGTTGAGCACCGGGCAATTGTGCCCGTACTACTCCTTCGCGCTGTCCGTGGACGATTCCGGGGCGTCGGATGCCTCGGCAGGCTCCGGCGCGTCGGCGGCCTCGGGAGCCTTCGGGGCCTCGGCAGGCTCCGTGACCTCCGGCTCCGGCTCCGCCGCCTTCACGGCCTCCGGCTCCGCCACCTTCACCGTCACCAGCTCGACCGCCTCCCGCGCGCCCGCCAGGATCTGCTCCCCCGGCACCTGGTCCGGCGCGTTCTCCGGGTGGTGGCAGGCCACCTGGTGGTCGGTCTTGAGCGCGACGAGGGGCGGCTCCTGCGTCTTGCAGATCTCCGTGGCCTTCCAGCACCGGGTGTGGAACCGGCAGCCGGAGGGCGGCGAGATCGGCGAGGGCACGTCGCCCTTGAGCAGGATGCGCTCGCTCTTGACCCCCCGCCGGCGCGGGTCCGGCACCGGCACCGCCGACATCAGGGCCTTGGTGTACGGGTGCATCGGCGCCGAGTACAGGGACTTGCGGTCGGCCAGCTCCACGACCTTGCCCAGGTACATCACCGCGATCCGGTCCGAGACGTGCCGGATGACGGAGAGGTCGTGCGCGATGATCACGTAGGTGAGGCCCAGCTCGTCCTGGAGGTCGTCGAGCAGGTTGACCACCTGGGCCTGGATCGACACGTCGAGCGCGGAGACCGGCTCGTCGGCGACGACCAGCTTCGGGCGCAGGGCCAGCGCGCGGGCGATGCCGATGCGCTGGCGCTGCCCGCCGGAGAACTCGTGCGGGTAGCGGTTGTAGTGCTCGGGGCTCAGCCCGACCAGCGACAGCAGCTCCTGCACATGGTTCTTCAGACCGCCCTCGGGCTCGACGCCCTGGAGCCGGAACGGCGCGCTGACGATGGTGCCGATCGTGTGGCGCGGGTTCAGCGAGGAGTACGGGTCCTGGAAGATCATCTGGACGTCGCGGCGCATCGGGCGCAGCTGTCCCATGGACAGGTGCGTGATGTCGCGGCCCTCGAACTCGACCTTGCCGCCGGTCGGTTCGATCAGCCGGGTGATGAGCCGGCCCATCGTCGACTTGCCGCAGCCGGACTCGCCGACGACGCCCAGGGTCTCCCCCGGGTACACCTCGAAGTCGATGCCGTCCACGGCCTTGACCGCGCCGGACTGCCGCTGGAACAGGCCCTTGCGGATCGGGAAGTGCTTGACAAGACCCTCGACCCGAAGCAGCGGCTCGCGCGAGTCGGTGGCCTGCGCCGGGATCCTGACGTCCTTCTCCAGCACCGGGGCGTCCTTCTTCTCGCTCACGTCGCTCACCTCACTCGCCTCGCTCACAGCTTCGGCGCAATCTCGTCGTTCCAGATCCGGGTCCGCTCCTCCGGTGCCATGTGGCAGGCGGAGAAGTGACCCGCGCCGACCTGCTCCAGCTCGGGACGCGTGGTGCGGGTGAGGTTGTCCTTGGGGATGTCCGCGTACGGGCAGCGCGGGTTGAAGGCGCAGCCGCTCGGGACGTTGATCAGCGACGGGGGCTGGCCCTTGACGGGGATCAGCCGCTCGGTCTCCTCACGGTCGATGCGCGGCATCGAGGTGAGCAGGCCCCAGGTGTACGGGTGCTGGGGCTCGTAGAAGATCTTCTCCGCCGGACCGCGCTCGACGCACCGGCCGCCGTACATGACCAGCAGGTCGTCGGCCATCTCGGCGACGACGCCCAGGTCGTGCGTGATCATGATGACGGCGGAGCCGAACTCCTTCTGCAGGTCCCGGATCAGGTCCAGGATCTGCGCCTGGACGGTGACGTCCAGGGCGGTGGTCGGCTCGTCGGCGATGAGCAGTTCCGGGTTGTTGACCAGCGCCATCGCGATCATCGCGCGCTGGCGCATACCGCCGGAGAACTCGTGCGGGTAGGAGTCGACCCGCTTGTGCGGCTCGGGGATGCCCACCCGGTCGAGCATCTCGACCGCCCGGGTGCGGGCGGTCTTCTTGCTGACCTTGTGGTGGACCCGGTAGGCCTCCACGATCTGCGAACCGACCGAGAAGTACGGGTGCATCGCGGACAGCGGGTCCTGGAAGATCATGGCCATCTTGCGGCCGCGCAGCTCCCGCACCCGGTTGTCGGACGCGCTGAGCAGTTCCTCGCCGTCCAGCAAGACCTCGCCGGAGATACGGGCGTTGGCGGCCGTGCGGTGCAGACCCAGGATGCCGAGCGAGGTGACGGACTTGCCGGAACCGGACTCGCCGACGATGCCGAGCGTCTTCCCGGGCTTCACGTCAAAGCTCACGCCGTCCACCGACTTGACCAGTCCGTCGTCGGTCTGGAAGTGGATGCGCAGGTCCTTCACGGAGAGGAAGGCCTCGTCGTCGCCGACGCGCCGGCCGGCCGCCGGCCCGCCCGTCGTCCCGGTCTTGGAAACGTCGGTCACGAGAGCCTCACCCTGGGGTCGATGGCGGCGTACACCAGATCCACCAGCAGATTGCAGACAACGATGAAGAAGGCGGCGACAAGCGTCACGCCCATGACGATCGGGAGGTCGTTCTCCTGGACGCTCTTGATGGCGTACTGGCCCAGCCCGGGGAACGAGAACACGGTCTCGGTGATCACCGCGCCACCGACCAGCAGACCGAAGTCCATGCCGAAGATGGTCACGATGGGAGTGAGCGCCGCCCGCAGCCCGTGCTTGCCGATGACGCGGCTCTCGCGCACGCCCTTGGCACGGGCCGTACGGATGTAGTCCTCCCCCATCGTCTCCAGCATCCCGGCCCGGGTGATGCGGGCGTAGAGAGCGGAGTAGAGGAAGGCGAGCGAACACCAGGGAATGAGCATGTTCCACGCCCAGTCCAGCGGACTGTCGGTGAAGGGTACGTAGGTGATGCCGTCCCACACCGGCCATTGGACGGTGAACACACCCAGGGCGAGCATGCCGGTGAAGAAGATCGGCAGCGAGACGCCCGCGAGCGCGACGCCCATGAAGAAGCGGTCGAGGATCGAGCCCCGCTTCAGGGCGGAGACGACGCCGATCGCCACACCGCTGATCAGCCAGATCACGGCCGCGCCGATGGCCAGCGAGAAGGTGACCGGGATACGCGCGGTCAGCTCGGGCCACACCTCGACGTGCCGCTTGAAGGAGTAGCCGAAGCACGGCACACCGCAGTGCGTGGCCTCGGGGCCGAACTGGAAGTCGGCGCCGACGAACAGCTGCTTGATGAAGTGCCAGTACTGGACGTACAGCGGCTGGTCGAGGCCGAGGTTCTGCTTGACCGCGAGGATGGACTGCGGGTTGGCGTCCTTGCCCACGTACTGGGCGGCCAGTTGGTCCATCGTCTGCCCGGCCAGCCGGGGGACGAGGAAGAAGATCGCGAAGGTGACTGCGCTGACGATCAACAGCAGCAGTACCGCGCCGAAGACGCGTCGGATGATGTACGCAGCCACAGCTATCCGGCGCCGGTACCGGCTCGCCGGGGGTGGCCCGAGCGGTCCGACACCGTGCCTTCACCTGCCTTTCGGGACAATTCTGGGGGGTCCGGAGGCCGTCCCCGGGCCGCCTGCGCGGCCCGGGGACGGGGCCGTTCCTACTTGGCGGAGCCCATCAGCACGTAGTCGTACATGCCGAGGTATGCCTGGGTGACCGTGACGTTCGTCGCGGAGACCGGGCGCAGCAGCAGGTTCTTGCGGTAGATCAGCGGCACGGCGGTGGCGCCTTCGGCGACAGCCTTGTCGATGTCGCCCCAGGCCTTGGCACGGGCGGCGTCATCGGTGTTGGCGATGCCGTCGTTGAGCATCTTGTTGACCTTCGGGTCGTTCAGCTCCTGGACGTTGTTACCACCGGACGGCTTGATGGCCGAGCCGTTGATGATCTGGTCCAGGAAGCCGAAGCCGGTCGGCCAGTCGGCACCCCAGGCGCTCATGATCATGCCGAGCTTGTTGGAGTGCACGTAGCTCGGGTTGCCCGCGAAGTTCTGGAAGTACTTGCCGGCCGGGTAGCTCTTGATCTCGGCGTTGACGCCGATCTTCTTGAGCGAGGCCTGCACCGCGGTGACCATGGCCATCTCGGCGGGGCGGTCGGAGCGGGCCGAGATCTTGGTGTCGAAGCCGTTCGGCTTGCCGCACTGCTTCAGCTCGTCCTTGGCCTTCGCCTCGTCGCCCTTGTGGCCGGCGGACTCGTACAGGTCGAACTTCGAGTAGCCGTTGACCGTCGGGGGCAGCAGCGTCGTGGCGACGTCGCCCTTCGGGTCACCGCCCTGCGCGGCCTGGACCGACGCCTTGTCGATACCCCACTGCACGGCCTTGCGGCAGTGGATGTTGTCGAACGGCTTCACGTTGACGTTCAGACCGATGTACGAGGTGGCGCCCGCGTACGAGTTGTCGGTCTGCTTCTTCAGGTCCGGCTTGGTGAGGACCTTCGGCTGGGTCGCCGGGGCGACACCGGTGCCGGCACCGTCGACGGTGATGTTGTCGGCGATCAGGTTGTTGTCGACCGTCTCCTGCTTCACCTTGAAGCGGACCGTCACCTTGTCCGGCAGCGCCGGGCGGATCGTGTCGGTCTTCGGGTCCCAGTTGTCGTTGCGGACGAGGGTCGCGCCGCGGCCCTCCTCGTACGACTCGAACTTGTACGGGCCCGAGGACACGATGTTCTTGACGTAGTCGGCGCCCTTGTCCTTCGCGGCCGGCACGGGGGCCGTCTGCGAGAAGGTCGCCAGGTAGTCGAAGTCCGCGAAGGCGTCCTTCAGCTTGAAGACGATCGTGGAGTCGTCCGGCGTCTCGATGGAGGCGATGCCGTTCGGGTTCTTGTCCTTGTACGGACCCTTGTACTTGTCGCCGCCGATGAGGTGGGCCTTGAAGTACGTCGGGCCGTTGGACAGGGCCTCGGGCGCGAAGTTGGAGCGCTCGACGGCGTACTTGATGTCCTTCGAGGTGATCGGGGACCCGTCCTCGTACTTGAGGCCCTTCTTCAGGGTGTACGTCCAGGTCTTCGCGTCGGCGCTCGGCTTGCCGAGGCCCTCCGCGAGGTCCGGGACGATCTCCAGGCCCTCCTTGCCGGCGGCCGGCTTGAAGGACGTCAGGGTGCGGCCGTACAGGCGGGCGAAGTTCTGCACCCAGCCGTAGTACGTGTTGCCGGGGTCGAGCGAGTCGGGCTCGTCCGACATCTCCAGCTTGAGGGTGCCGCCCTTCTTGTCCGACTTGTTGACGATCGACGTCAGCGCGGCGTCGGTGGCACCCGCGCCGCCGCCGCTGCCCTTGCCGCCCCCGTTGTCATCCTTGGAGCCGTTGCACGCGGACGCTCCCAGCATCAGGACCACAGCTGTGGCGACCACCGCTGTCGTTTTTCTGGTCTTCACCTGAGGACATTCCCCTCAATCGATGGTTGCCGTGACTTGCCGCCCGCCGTGGTGGCGAGCGCCCGGACTCCTACTTGCTACGGGGGTCGAGGGCATCACGCAGCCCGTCACCCAGCAGGTTGAACGCCAGGACCGTGACGAAGATGGCCACGCCCGGCACGATCATGTACATCGGGTCGTTCTGGTAGAAGTCGATCGCGTTGGTGAGCATCCCGCCCCAGGAGGCCTGCGGCGGTGCGATGCCGACACCGAGGTAGCTCAGCCCGGCCTCGAAGAGGATGTTCGAGGGGATGAGCAGCGTCGAGTAGACGAGGATGGGCGCCACCAGGTTCGGCAGCAGCTCCCGGAAGAGGATGAAGGGTCCCCGGGCGCCCAACGACCGCGCGGCCTCGACGAATTCGCGATTGCGCAGGCTCATCGTCTGGGCGCGCACGATGCGGCCCATGTACGGCCAGCTGAAGAAGCCGATCACGAAGATGAGCACCGCGATGCGCAGCGGCAGTCCCTCCAGGCCGAACGCCCCGTCCTGCAGCGCCGCCGAGATGGAGATCGCGAAGAGCAGCAGCGGGAAGGCGAGGAAGGTGTCCATCATGCGGCTGATCACGGTGTCCACCCAGCCGCCGTAGAAGCCGGAGACAACGCCGAAGAAGACGCCGATCACCACGGAGAGCAGGGTCGCGCCGACGGCGACGACCATGGAGACCCAGGAGCCCTCGATGATGCGGGTCATGATGTCGCGGCCGTACTGCGGCTCGACACCCAGCGGATGGCTCCAGCTGATGCCGCCCCAGTCGCCCTTGGGCGCGAGCAGCGCGGGGTCGATGAGGTCCTGGTGGAACTCGTTGGGGTCCAGACCGAAGACGGCCTGGATCGGCTTGGAGAGCACGGCGAGGAGGACCAGCAGGATGACAACGATGCCGCCCGCCACCGCGACCTTGTCGCGCTTGAAGCGTGTCCAGGCGATGCGGCCGAGTGAACGGCCCTCGATCTGGCTCTGCTTGGCCCCCGTGAGTACAGCCTCCGGCTGCGCCTCGGCAGCCGAACCGGTGGTCTCGATCGGTGCGGTCACAGTGCCTTCGACCCCTCCCGCCGGCGGTAACCGGCCCTGTTCGCCGCGGTGACGGCCTGGCGCGTGCCGGCTGCGGTGGTCGGTTGCGGCCGGCGTTCTGGTGCGGTGGACGCGTCGAAAGCGTCCGCGAGGTGCCCGCCGGGGCAACCCCGTACAAATGGCGGACGATCCTCATCTGCGGGGAGTCTTCAATGCGGCTGTGATCACCCGCCAGACCTGACGGGGAATGTTTGCTCAACCGTGATGCGGTCAGTGGCCTTCCGTTATCCGGACAGTCCGGCCGCATGAGCGGACCACTCGGCCGCTAATCCACCAGAACGGACATGGCGCCCAACCCGGTTGATGCGGTGGTGATTTGGGCAGCCTTTCGGCACGACTTGTCCGGCCGGGGCATGCCTTGTCCGGCTATGGCAGGGAGCGGTACGGGGCCGGGCGCGCGTCTCAGTAGGCGTGCGGGGCGGGGCCGGCCTGGGGGTAGCCGTAACCGGGCGCGGCGTGCGCCTCGCGGTCGTAGAAGGGCCGGGCGTTGGCACGCAGCCACATCGCGACCGGGTCGTACTCGTCGGACATCGCGACCGTGGAGACCGGCAGCCCGTCGGGGACGGCGCCGACCGACTGGCGCATCATCGCGCGCACCGCGTCGACGGACGGCCTGCTCGTGTCGTACAGGTCGAGGCCGACGGCGAGGTACGGGGCGCCGAGCGCGGGCTGCACCCAGGCGCGGCGCAGCGAGCGGATCGCGGGGGTGTGGTGGGCGTTCTGCGCGAGCTGGGCGTAGAACTGCGGGATCTCGATGGCGGGCTCGCCGATGCGCAGCGGCCCGGCAGGCATCCGGTCGAGGCCGGTGGCGATGCGGCGCAGATCCAGCCAGGGGATGCCGACGCCGCCGCCGGGGGCGTGCGGGTTGAGCCAGAGGCCCCAACGATCGGGGTAGAGGGCGCGGGCGATGTCGAGGCCGGCGACGACCTCGTGGTCCCGGTTCCAGCCGCTGGCGGTCAGCTCCTGGGGGGAGGTGACGCACGGGGCGTAGCCGAGGCCGTCGACCTCCATGTTGCCGTACTGGGCGTCGGGGGCGCCGGGGCGGCCGTGCCACAGGAGCATCCAGACCCGGCCGGCCGCCAGGGCCTGGAGCAGAGCCTCGAACGCGTCGTAGCGCCCGGGGGCGACCTGGCGCAGCATGTGCTCGACCTGACCGGCCGCTGCGGTGCCTGACGCACTCACCCTGGGTCCCGCCCCTCGTAGATCCTCTGTGTCGGCCCGCCGTCCCGGGGCACTCGGTACGGCGCGGTGCCGAGCCGCCCGCCTTCGGCCACCGGGCGTCGGCCTTCAGCCATCAAACCAGCTTATGCGGCCGTACTGTCACCGGCTTGACGCCACGGCCCGCCCCGTCACGTGGGCAGGGCCCCGGCGCGCGTGTAGAAGGGCCGCACCCGCTCGCGCATCCAGTCGGCGACCGGGTCCTGCGCCACGTCGAGCAGCACCAGATTGACCGGCCAGGGCAGCTGGACGCGGCCGAGCGCCCGGCCCAGGGCGTCCATGGGCGCGCTCTGTCCGGCACCGTCCCAGGTGGAGAACTCGACGCCGACGAAGAGGACGGGGTCGCCGCCCTCGATGCTGGCCAGGGCCCTGCGGGCGGTGAGGACTACGCCGCTGTCCTCGAACTCGCCGGCCGCGGCGGCCAGGAAGTCGACGGGCTCCTCCTTCCAGTCCGGCTCGTACAGCCGGACCCGGCCGCCGGTGGCCGGGCCGTCGAGCGGGGTGCGCCCGGCCCGGGACAGCTCGGCGACGGCGGGCGGGGGCAGCGGCATGCCGACGGCGCCGCCCGGGTTCACCGCGATGCCGAGCTGCGGGGGCAGTCCGCGGGCGAAGTCGCGGGCGGGGGCGACCGTGAAGGACATCTGGGTGCCCACGCAGGTGAGGAACTGGTGCTCCGAGCTGAACACGGGGACGTACGCGCCGCCGTCGATCTCCAGCGTGGGCAGGTCGAGGTCCCGGGCGTCGGGCCCGCCGCCGCCCGGCAGCGGCACCCAGACATGGCTGCGGCCGAGCACCTCCAGCAGGCGGCCGCCCGCCTCCGGGATGCCGAGCGAGGCGCCGAGCACCTCTTCGAGTTCATTGGCCGGCCATCCGCCCTGCGGCTGGCTCCCGGCCTGTGCCGGAATGTCCACTGCTTCCCTCTCGCCCCGGTGCCGTGCAGCAAGAGGTTAAGGCCTCGGCCGGCCGTCGCCACCCCTTGCCCCCGGCCTCCGGCTACTGTCCGGCCTTTGGACGGTCCGCGCTCAGCCGTCGCTCTGTGCGTTCGCGAACGCGATCCGGGCGAGCGCGCCGGCCGCCTCGCGGTCCAGCAGCACCGCCGAGGCGCAGCCGCGCGGCAGCACTCCCGCCTCGGTGTCGCGCAGCAGCCGCCCCACGGCTCTGCGGTGCCGGGCGAAGGCGTACGCGGAGACGCCCCGGCCGCGCTCGCGCTGGCCCTCGCGCGCGGTTTCGGCGGAGACGTCGAGCAGGACGAGGTGCAGGCCGCGGCCGCGCCGCCGGGCATGGCGGGCGAGCCGGGCGCGGACCCAGGTCTGGGTGCCGCAGTCGTGGACGACGACGGGTGCGTCCGAGCGCAGGACCCGCCACAGCCCCCAGTAGTGGGCGAGCCGGACGAGCGGGCGGTACAGGACGTAGGGGAGGGAGCGGGGCATCCGGCGGGCCCAGCGGTCCCGGGTGTCCTGGGAGTCGACCGCGTGCGCCGGTGCGGCGCGGGCGATCAGGGTGGACTTGCCGCTTCCGGGCAGTCCGGAGACCACCACGACGTCCCCGGCGGGGAAGCCCAGGACGCGCGGGCCGTGTCCGGCCCGGCCGCGCAGATCCCGGACGAGGGGCGGGCCGGCGCCGGCCGCCTGCCGGGGCGGTGAGCCGGACTGCGCGGGCAGCACGCCCTGTGCGGACGGCGCGCCCGGTACGGGTCCCGCGTAGCGCAACGTCATCGCCTCCCCCTGGCCGTAAGGCCGACGCATGCCTGGACGGGTACCTACCCCCGAAGTGTAAAGAAAAGGTAATGCGGCACAACCGTCCGACCCGCCGGAATCCCGTGAGGAACCGCATCGGTCCCGGCGCCCCACTCCCCCGCGATGCGTGCGATGATGACCCCGCCAACTGCATACAGGCCGCTTGAATCCGCGCGGGAGAGTCCCGGCCACCGTGCCGGGCGCCGAAGGAGCAAGATCCTCCCTTGAATCTCTCAGGCCCCGTACCGCGTGGATGAGGCAGATCTGAAAAGCGAGTCGCCCGGCGACTCCACCCAAGGTGCAAGCCGAACCCCTGCGGGGTCTCTCGGCGAACCTCTCAGGTTCCGATGACAGATGGGGAGGATCGTCCTCGTCGTCATGCCCTGGGAGCCCCGTCCATGAGCACCACCCCCCGTCTCACCGCCCTCGATGCCCTGCACCGATCGCTCGGCGCGACCATGACCGACTTCGCGGGCTGGGACATGCCGCTGCGCTACGCCAGCGAGCGCGACGAGCACAACGCCGTCCGCACGAAGGCCGGCCTGTTCGACCTCTCCCACATGGGCGAGATCACCGTCACCGGCCCCCAGGCCGTGGACCTGCTGAACCACGCGCTGGTCGGCAACATCGGCACCGTCTCCACGGGCCGCGCCCGCTACACGATGATCTGCGCCGAGGACGGCGGCATCCTGGACGACCTGATCGTCTACCGCCTCCAGGACACGGAGTACATGGTCGTCGCCAACGCCGGCAACGCCCAGCTGGTCCTGGACACGATCACGGAGCGCGCCGCCGGCTTCGACGCCGAGGTGCGCGACGACCGCGACGCGTACGCGCTGCTCGCCGTGCAGGGCCCCGAGTCCCCGGCGATCCTCGCCGCCGTGACCGACGCGGACCTGGACGGCCTGAAGTACTACGCCGGGTTGCCCGGCACGGTCGCCGGGGTGCCCGCGCTGATCGCCCGTACCGGCTACACCGGCGAGGACGGCTTCGAGCTGTTCGTCGCGCCCGGCCACGCCGAGCAGCTGTGGAAGGCACTCACCGAGGCGGGCGCCGCGCACGGCCTGATCCCGTGCGGCCTCTCCTGCCGCGACACGCTGCGCCTGGAGGCGGGCATGCCGCTGTACGGGCACGAGCTGACCACCTCGCTGACCCCGTTCGACGCCGGCCTCGGCCGGGTAGTGAAGTTCGAGAAGGACGGCGACTTCGTCGGCCGCAAGGCGCTGGAGGCCGCCGCGGAGCGCGCCGAGACCGCCCCGCCCCGCAAGCTCGTCGGCCTGGTCGCCGAGGGCCGCCGGGTGCCGCGCGCCGGCTTCCCGGTCGTGGCGGACGGCCGGGTCATCGGCGAGGTCACCTCCGGCGCGCCCTCCCCGACGCTGGGGAAGCCGATCGCCATGGCGTACGTCGACGCGGCGCACGCCGCGCCGGGCACCGAGGGCGTCGGCGTCGACATCCGGGGCAGCCACGAGCCGTACGAGGTTGTGGCGCTCCCCTTCTACAAGCGCCGGAAGTAGCACCGTGGGGTGCGAAGGCGCCCGCACAACGTGACGCACTCCCGTCTCACACCGTAAGACCACCGTTCATCAGCACTCCCCCGCGTACAGGAGAATTCAGGTCATGAGCAACCCCCAGCAGCTGCGGTACAGCAAGGAGCACGAGTGGCTGTCGGCCGCCGAGGACGGTGTCGCCACGGTCGGCATCACCGAGCACGCGGCCAACGCGCTCGGTGACGTCGTCTACGCCCAGCTCCCCGAGGTCGGTGACACGGTCACCGCGGGCGAGACCTGCGGCGAGCTGGAGTCGACCAAGTCGGTCAGCGACCTGTACTCGCCGGTGACCGGCGAGGTCACCGCCTCCAACCAGGACGTCGTCGACGACCCGTCGCTGGTGAACTCCGCTCCGTTCGAAGGCGGCTGGCTGTTCAAGGTACGCGTCGCGGAGGAGCCGAAGGACCTGCTCTCCGCCGACGAGTACACCGAGTTCTCCGGCAACTAAAGACCCCAAGGGACCACCTGATGTCGCTTCTCAACTCCTCCCTCCATGAGCTGGACCCGGATGTCGCCGCCGCCGTCGACGCCGAGCTCCTGCGCCAGCAGTCCACGCTCGAAATGATCGCCTCGGAGAACTTCGCTCCCGTCGCCGTCATGGAGGCGCAGGGCTCCGTCCTGACCAACAAGTACGCCGAGGGCTACCCCGGCCGCCGCTACTACGGCGGCTGCGAGCACGTCGACGTGGTCGAGCAGATCGCGATCGACCGCATCAAGGCGCTCTTCGGCGCCGAGGCCGCGAACGTCCAGCCGCACTCCGGTGCGCAGGCCAACGCCGCCGCGATGTTCGCGCTGCTGAAGCCGGGCGACACGATCATGGGCCTGAACCTGGCCCACGGCGGTCACCTGACCCACGGCATGAAGATCAACTTCTCCGGCAAGCTCTACAACGTGGTCCCGTACCACGTCGACGACACCGGTGTCGTGGACATGGCCGAGGTCGAGCGCCTGGCCAAGGAGTCCAAGCCGCAGCTGATCGTCGCCGGCTGGTCCGCGTACCCGCGTCAGCTCGACTTCGCCGCCTTCCGCCGCATCGCGGACGAGGTCGGCGCGTACCTGATGGTCGACATGGCGCACTTCGCCGGTCTGGTCGCCGCGGGCCTGCACCCCAACCCGGTGCCGCACGCCCACGTCGTCACCACCACCACGCACAAGACCCTCGGCGGTCCGCGCGGCGGCGTGATCCTCTCCACCCAGGAACTCGCCAAGAAGATCAACTCGGCGGTCTTCCCGGGCCAGCAGGGCGGCCCGCTGGAGCACGTGATCGCGGCCAAGGCGGTCTCGTTCAAGGTCGCGGCGGGCGAGGAGTTCAAGGAGCGCCAGCAGCGCACCCTGGACGGCGCGCGCATCCTGGCCGAGCGCCTGGTGCAGCCGGACGTCACCGAGGTGGGCGTCTCCGTCCTCTCCGGCGGTACGGACGTGCACCTGGTCCTCGTCGACCTGCGCAACTCCGAGCTGGACGGCCAGCAGGCCGAGGACCGGCTGCACGAGCTGGGCATCACGGTCAACCGGAACGCCATCCCCAACGACCCGCGCCCGCCGATGGTCACCTCCGGCCTGCGCATCGGCACCCCGGCCCTGGCCACCCGCGGCTTCGGCGCCGAGGACTTCACCGAGGTCGCCGAGATCATCGCCTCGGCCCTCAAGCCGTCCTACGACGCGGACGACCTGAAGGCCCGGGTCACGAAGCTCGCCGAGAAGTTCCCGCTGTACCCCGGCCTGAAGTAGCCGGACCGGCGCATTTGCGTCTCCGGAAGGGGCACCGCGCACACTGGACAGTGAGCGCGGTGCCCCATCCCATGTCCTCCGCTTTGTCTCATGCTCTCCGGGCCCACCCCCGCCCGTACCGCACCACCCGGCAGACAACGGCGTCTACCAACCCTTAGGAGTCACCCGTGGCCATCTCGGTCTTCGACCTGTTCTCGATCGGCATCGGCCCGTCCAGCTCCCATACGGTCGGCCCCATGCGCGCGGCCCGTATGTTCGCGCGCCGGCTGAAGAACGAGGGCCTGCTCGCCCACACCGCCTCGGTCAGGGCCGAGCTGTACGGTTCCCTCGGCGCCACCGGCCACGGCCACGGCACCCCCAAGGCGGTCCTGCTCGGCCTGGAGGGCGAGTCCCCCCGCACCGTCGACGTCGAGACGGCCGACGACCGCGTCGAGGCGATCCGCTCCACCGGCCGGATCAACCTCCTCGGCATGCACGAGATCGACTTCGACGCGGACGAGCAGCTGGTCCTGCACCGCCGCAAGGCGCTCCCGTACCACGCCAACGGCATGACCGTCTTCGCGTACGACGCCGAGGGCGCCCCGCTCCTGGAGAAGACGTACTACTCGGTCGGCGGCGGCTTCGTCGTGGACGAGGACGCCGTGGGCGAGGACCGGATCGTGCTCGACGACACGGTCCTGAAGCACCCCTTCCGCACCGGCGACGAGCTGCTGCGCCTGGCCCGCGAGACCGGTCTGTCGATCTCCTCGCTGATGCTGGAGAACGAGCGCGCCTGGCGCACCGAGGACGAGATCCGCTCCGGCCTCCTCGACATCTGGCGCGCCATGCAGGCGTGTGTCTCGCGCGGCATGTCCCGCGAGGGCATCCTGCCCGGCGGCCTCAAGGTCCACCGCCGCGCCGCGAAGACCGCCCGCCAGCTGCGCGCGGAGGGCGACCCCCAGGCCCACGCCATGGAGTGGATCACCCTCTACGCGATGGCGGTCAACGAGGAGAACGCGGCGGGCGGCCGTGTCGTCACCGCCCCCACCAACGGCGCGGCGGGCATCATCCCCGCCGTCCTGCACTACTGGATCAACTTCGCCGCCGGCGGCTGCACGGAGGCCGAGAAGGAGGACGGCATCGTCCGCTTCCTGCTGGCCGCCGGCGCCATCGGCATGCTGTTCAAGGAGAACGCCTCCATCTCCGGCGCCGAGGTCGGCTGCCAGGGCGAGGTCGGCTCCGCCTGCTCCATGGCCGCCGGCGCCCTCGCCGAGGTTCTGGGCGGCAGCCCCGAGCAGGTGGAGAACGCGGCCGAGATCGGCATGGAGCACAACCTGGGCCTGACCTGCGACCCGGTCGGCGGCCTCGTCCAGATCCCGTGCATCGAGCGCAACGGCATGGCCGCGGTGAAGGCGGTCACGGCGGCGAAGATGGCCCTGCGCGGCGACGGCAGCCACAAGGTCTCCCTCGACAAGGTCATCAAGACCATGAAGGAGACCGGCGCGGACATGAGCGTCAAGTACAAGGAGACGGCCCGCGGCGGTCTCGCGGTGAACATCATCGAGTGCTGAGGGTGCCGGAAATCCGGTAAAGGGGGGTGTCCCCCGTTCGATAGGATGCAAACGGCCTGCGACAGAGGCACCGGCACCTTAGAAACTGGGAGCATCCGACGATGACTCGACACCTGATCACCAGCGCGCTTCCCTACATCAACGGGATCAAGCACCTGGGGAACCTGGTCGGGTCGATGCTCCCGGCGGACGTGTACACGCGGTACTTGCGGCAGCGGGGCGAGGAGGCGCTGTACATCTGCGCCACCGACGAGCACGGCACCCCGGCGGAGCTGGCCGCGAAGGCGGCCGGCCTGCCGGTGGCGGAGTTCTGCGCGCAGCAGCACGACGCGCAGAAGGCGGTCTACGACGGCTTCGGGCTCGCGTTCGACTACTTCGGCCGCAGCTCCTCCGCCGAGAACCGCGACATCACGCAGCACTTCGCCCGCAAGCTCCACGAGAACGGCTTCATCGAGGAGCGGGCGATCCGCCAGGTCTTCTCGATCGCCGACGACCGCTTCCTGCCGGACCGCTACATCGTCGGTACGTGCCCGCACTGCGGGTACGACAAGGCGCGCGGCGACCAGTGCGAGAACTGCACCCGGGTGCTGGACCCGACCGACCTGATCGAGCCGCGCTCCGCGATCAGCGGCAGCAGCGAGCTGGAGGTCCGGGAGACCAAGCACCTGTTCCTCCTCCAGTCGAAGCTGTCCGGCGAGGTCGAGGCGTGGATCGACGAGACCAGCGACGAGTGGCCGCACCTGGCCTCCTCGATCGCCCGCAAGTGGCTCACCGAGGGCCTGCACGACCGCTCGATCACCCGTGACCTGGAGTGGGGCGTGCCGGTCCCGGCCGACACCTGGCCGGAGCTGGCGGCCGAGGGCAAGGTCTTCTACGTCTGGTTCGACGCCCCCATCGAGTACCTCGGGGCGACGAAGGAGTGGGCGGACCAGGAGCCGGAGACCCGGGACTGGAAGTCCTGGTGGTACGAGGCGTCCGACGTCCGGTACACGCAGTTCATGGCCAAGGACAACGTCCCTTTCCACACGGTGATGTTCCCGGCCATGCAGATCGGCACCCGCGAGCCGGTCAAGCGCGTCGACCACGTCAAGGCGTTCAACTGGCTGAACTACTACGGCGGCAAGTTCTCGACGTCGCAGCAGCGCGGCATCTTCTCCGACACGGCCCTGGAGCTGCTGCCGGCGGACTACTGGCGCTACTTCCTGATGGCGCAGGCGCCGGAGTCCGACGACACGTCCTTCACCTGGGAGCTGTTCGCCACCTCGGTGAACAAGGACCTCGCCGACACCCTCGGCAACTTCGTGAACCGGGTGCTCTCCTTCTCGCGCAAGCGGTTCGGCGACACCGTGCCGGCGGGCAAGGAGGCCGGGGACGCCGAGCGGAAGCTGGGCGAGGAGATCGCGCGGCTGCTCGCGGAGCACGAGGGCCACATGGAGACGCTCCAGTTCCGCAAGGCGGCCCAGGCGCTGCGTGCGCTGTGGAGCGCGGGCAACTCCTACCTGGAGGAGAAGGCCCCCTGGCTGGAGATCAAGACCGACC
Source organism: Streptomyces sp. col6 (assembly GCF_008042035.1). Lineage (GTDB taxonomy): Bacteria > Actinomycetota > Actinomycetes > Streptomycetales > Streptomycetaceae > Streptomyces. The sequence continues at coordinate 1,244,417 of NZ_RDBL01000006.1, read as the reverse complement.
AGGAGGGCGCCGCGCTCACCCTGCGCACGGCGATGAACCTGATCCACCTGTACGCGATCGTCTCGGAGCCGTTCATCCCGTCGTCCGCGCGGGCCATGCGCGAGGCCTTCGCCCTGACGGACGACACGGCGACGTGGGTGAGCGCCGACGAGGCCCGCGCCCTGGCCTCCGTGCCTGCCGGGACCGCGTTCACGGTGCCGCCGGTGCTCTTCGCCAAGATCACGGACGAGGACCTGGAGGCCTGGCGCTCGCGCTTCGGCGCCCAGTAGGTCCCGCGTAGTACGTCGTCGCCCGGCCGGGAGGTTTCCCGGCCGGGCGACTCGCGTTTCGGGGACTCCCACCCGACGGATGCTCGAAACATTTCGAACCGTTGACCGAAACTTCCGGCGGCGCTAATCTGCCGCGTGCCCGGCCGGGGCACGCATGTGTGCATGGAGAACCCCACCACGCAGAGGGAACACCGCCATGAACCGAAGAACGCCGCTCCTCAGCCTGATCACCGCGGGGGCGCTCTGCGCGACTCTCACCGCCGTCTCCCCGGCCCTCGGCGCCGGCGACGCGCACTCCGGCGGCGCCCCCGGCCCCCGGGAGAGGGGCGCGCACTGGGTCAGCACCTGGACGTCGATGCCCCAGCTGACGGAGCCGTCCAACATGCCCCCGGCCCCCTTCACCGGCGACGACTCGGTGCTCACGGACACGACCCTGCGGCAGACCGTCCACGTCTCGGCGGGCGGCGACCACATCCGGCTGCGGTTCTCCAACGCGTTCGGCGGCGCGGTGCTGCCGATCACCGAGGTCTCCGTGGCACTCCCGCTGGACGGCAGGGCGGGGACCGGGGCGATCCGGCCGGGGACCTCGCACCGGGTGACCTTCCGGGGCGCCTCCTCCATCGACGTGCCGGCCGGGGCGCAGGCCGTCTCCGATCCGCTGGACTTCCGGGTCACCCCCGGCTCCAATCTCACGGCGACCGTCTATCTGGCGACCGGCCAGGCGTCCACCGCCATCACCTCGCACCCCGGCTCCCGGACCACCTCGTACCTGCTGCGCGGCGAGCACGTGCGGGACCGCGACCTGCCCGCCGCAACGACCACCGACCACTGGTACTTCCTCAGCGGGGTCGAGGTCTGGTCCCGGGGCACCAGATCGGCGACGGCCGTCCTCGGGGACTCGCTGACCGACGGCCGGGGCTCGACGACCAACGGCAACGACCGCTGGCCGGACGTGCTCCAGCAGCGGCTGACGGCCCGGACCTCGGTCATCAACCAGGCGGCCGGCGGCAACCGGCTCCTCGAAGACGGCCTGGGCCCCAACGGGCTGGCCCGGCTCGACCGCGACGTCCTGGCCCAGAGCGGGACCGACCGGCTGATCGTCTTCGAGGGCGTCAACGACATCGGCACGGCGGACGCCACCGAGACGGCCAGGAAGCGCACGGCCGAGGCCGTCATCACCGCGTACGACCAGATCATCACCCGGGCCCACGCCCTCGGCATCCGGGTGTACGGGGCGACCCTGACGCCCTTCGGCGGCAACACCGGGTACGACGATCCGGACGGCCACCACGAGGCGGCCCGGCGGACGGTCAACGCCTGGATACGCGACAGCGGCCGTTTCGACGCGGTGCTCGACTTCGACCGGGCGGTGCGCGACCCGCTCCACCCCGCCGCGCTGCGCCCCTCGCTGGACGTCGGCGACCACCTCCATCTGAACCCGGCGGGCTACCGGGCCCTCGCCGGTGCCGTCCCGGCCCGGCTGTTCGAGCCGTCCCCGCTCCCCGCGGGCTTCGGCTACAACTGACGGGCACGGCGGGCGGGTCCGCGCACCGGTTCCGGGTGCGCGGACCCGCCTTCTCCGTTTCCGTCGGTCCCTCACCGAATCGGCCACGGGGTGATCCGCCGGCCCACCTCCCGGCAGACCCAGGAGTGCGCCAACTGCTCATAACCGCGCACGAGTTCCTGCCGATCACACATTTTCGGTCACCCGCGCCTTCCCTCCCCCGCGTACGGGGAGTTCACTGGACGTGACGAGTGGTGACGCGACCGCCGCGCACGTCAGGCGGTCCGCTGCCCCGGGCCCGGCTCCGGCCGCCCGGTCCGCGCGGAGGAAAGAGGACAGCGATGACAGCCGCCCCTCCCCCGGTACGCCCGAGGCGTGATCCGGCCGTACCGGCCGGGTGCGCCAGCCGGGTGCGGGCGGGTGCCCGTCGGTGACCGTCCACCGCACGGATCCCCGTCCGCTGCCGCGGCGGTCCCCGGCGTGGCCGGCTCGCGACACCGCCGCGCGCCTGCTAAGCCGGAGCGTGCGGCCGTTCCCGGTGGACCGGCCGCACGTCCGCCGCTCGCCACGGAAATTCCCGCCTGCGCGAACCGGTCTCGCGCATCCCCCTGCCCTGTTCTTATCGTCTCGACGAGGTGCACCATGAGCAAGATCGCGCTTCCTGAATTCCACATGCCGTTCGAAAGTGCGGGATGTCATCCGGGAGTTGAGCAGACCAAGAGAGCCGCCTGGGAATGGGCGGAGGCCAGTGATCTCGTCCTGTCACCCGTGGCCGTCAAGAAAATGACCAGGACCCGCCCGGAACTCTGGATCTCGCTGATATTCCCCGAGGCCTCGCAGAAACACCTGGACCTGTTCTGCCAGTGGCTGTTCTGGGCCTTTCTCGTCGACGACGAGTTCGACGACGGCCCGGCCGGGCGCGACCCGCGGCTGTGCGCGAGGGCGATCGGCCGCCTGGTGGACGTGCTCGACGGCGCCCAGGCCCCCGTCGGCCGCATGGAGCACGCGCTGGACGAGCTGCTCGCCCGGACCTGCGTGGACCGTCCGGCGCACTGGGTACGGCAGTTCCGCCGGGACACCGCGGCCTGGCTGTGGACGTACTACGCGGAGGCCGTGGACCGGGCCGCCGGCCATGTGCCGACCACCGCCGACTTCGTGAAACACCGCCGCGACTCCGTGGCGATGCAGCCGTTCCTCGACCTGCATGAGATCACCGCCGGAATCGACCTGCCGGAATCCGCCCGCAGCCTTCCCGCGTACATCGCGCTGCGCAATGCGGTCGCCGACCATTCCGGGCTCTGCAACGACATCTGCTCGTTCGAGAAGGAGGCCGTGCTCGGTTATGAGCACAACACCGTCCGGCTGATCCAGCGCGACCGGGGCGGCACGCTCCAGGAGGCGGTGGACGAGGCGGGAATTCTGCTGGGCCGCATCGCCGACCGCGTACAGCGGGCCGAGAAGGAACTCGTCGAGGAGATCGAGGCGGCGGGAATCGAGGGCCCGGAGCGCACCGCGCTGGAGCGCTGCGTCCGCGACTACCGAGGGCTCGTACGCGGCGACTTCGACTACCACGCACGGGCCGAGCGCTACACCCGCCCCGAGCTGACGGAGATCGACGAGGACGACACGATGTCCCGCAACTTCGCCGCCTGACCGGGCGCCGGCGGGGAAGGCGGGGCGGCGGCCGGACAGGGGCGCGGGCCCACGTCAGCGATTTCCGGACATTTCTCGCCCCGCCCGCCCCGACGGGCCCCCGAGGCCCGTCGGGGCGCCCCGACGGGCCCCCGAGGCCCGTCGGCGGCCGGAACACGTGGGTGCCGGAAGCCGCCCACGCCCGCGTCCCCCGCCTGGCCGCCCGTCCGGGTCCGTGATCTGCTGGAGCACACGCCCGACGCACGCGGAAGGGCCGGAATGCCATGACAGCGCCACCCCCGCCGCCCGCCCCGCGCGCCGAGACGGTCCACGGCACCGTCCGCGGCACGCACGAGGGCGGGGTGACCGTGTTCCGGGGCATCCCGTACGCGGCCGCCCCGGTGGGTGACCGGCGCTTCGGCCCGCCCGCGCCGCCGGAGCCCTGGACGGGGGTGCGGGCGGCGACCGCGTTCGGGCCCACCGCGCCCAAGCGGCCCTACGCCCCGCCGCTCGACCGGCTGCTGGCCGACCCCTCGGTGCCGGGCGAGGACTGTCTCAACCTGAACGTGTGGACACCGGCGCCCGCAGGAACCGGCCTGCCCGTCCTGGTCTGGATCCACGGCGGCTCCCTGCTGCACGGCTCGTCCGCCCTGCCGCTGTACGACGGGACGGCGTTCGCTCGCGACGGAGTGGTACTCGTGTCGCTCAACTACCGGCTGGGCATGGAGGGGTTCGGCGTCCTGCCCGACGCACCGGCCAACCGGGGCCTGCTCGACCAGCTGGCCGCCCTGACCTGGGTGCGGGACAACATCGCGGCGTTCGGCGGCGACCCGGACCGGGTCACCGTGTGCGGGGAGTCGGCGGGCGCCATCGGTGTCGGGGCGCTGCTGGCCGCGCCCCGGGCCCGGGGGCTGTTCCGGCGGGCGGTGCTGCAGAGCGGGGTGCCGGCCGCGCTGCCCGTGGCCGAGGGCCGGCGGACCACCGCACTCGTCGCCAAGCGGCTCGGGGTCACGGCGACGGCCAGGGAGCTGGCCGGGGTGGACCCGGCCGCGCTGCTGGCCGCGCAGAGCGAGGTGACGGCCGGCGGCTCCCCGCTGACCGGCGGCCATTCCTTCCAGCTCGTGGTGGACGGGGACCTGCTGCCCCGCGATCCCCTGGAGGCCCTGCTCGACGGGGCCGCGTCCGGGGTCGGGCTGCTGATGGGCTCCAACACCGAGGAGTACCGGCTGTGGTTCGTACCGAGCGGCCTGACCGAACGGCTCTCCCGGGCGAAGTTGCGCCTCGCGCTCCTGAAGTTCCGGGTCCCGCGCGCCACCGCCCGTACGTACCGCGCCAACCGGCCCGGGGCCACGCCCGGCGAACTGCTGGGCGCGCTCGCCACCGATGTGCTGCTGCGGGTGCCGCTGAACCGGCTGGCCGACGCCCGCGCCCCGGGGACGACGCATCTGTACGAGTTCGGCTGGCCGTCCCCCGTCGAGGGGCTCGGCGCCTGCCACGGGCTGGAGATCGGCTTCGTCTTCGACACCCTGCGCGGCCCGGACGCGGTCGCGCTCGCCGGGTACGACGCCCCGCAGGGGCTGGCCGACTCGATGCACGCCGCCTGGGTGCGGTTCGCCACGTTCGGCGACCCGGGCTGGCCGGGCTGGGACGCCTCGCGCCCGGTGATGCGCTTCGGGCCGGGCGCACCCGGGGTGGTACGGGGCCCGCGCGACGACGAACTGCGCGGCTGGCCCCCGTACCGGTAGGAGAGGCGCCGGGGCCTGCGCCCGGCGCCCGTCCGGGATCAGGCTCAAGGGCTGTCGTTCGGGCCAGGCCGGGCTCGCGGGCTCCGGCACCGCACCTCGCGGCGTTGTCGTCAATCAACAACGCTCCGCGTTGCCTCAATCCTCCGCCTTGCGATGCACGGCACCGGAGCCCGCTCCCTGATCCGGCCTGACCCGAACGACAGCCCTAATTCTGCGCGGCCCAGAACTCGTCGAACGTGAGGAGCCCGTCGCCGTTGGCGTCGTGGGAGTTGATCACGGCCTGCGCGACCGGCTCGGTGACGTAGGGGTCACCCAGCTGGGCCATGACGCTCTTGTACTCGGCGGCCGAGATCAGCCCGTCGCCGTTCAGGTCGTACCGCTCGAACGCCTTGCGCGCCGACTCGATGTCCGCCACTGTCTGCCCCTTCGTATGACTGTCTGACGAGGGTCAGATTAACCGGCGCCCCGGATGATCTCCGAGGCGGCCGGTCGGCGTGCGGACCGGTGGTCAGCGGAAGACGCCGGTGTGACCGAGCGAGTAGCGGCCGGGCTGGGGGTAGACGGCGAGACCGTGCGGTCCGCTGCCCACGGGGATACGGGCGAGCTGCTTGCCGGTGGTGGTGTCGATGGCGTACACCTCGGCGTCGTAACGCCCTGCCAGCCAGAGGACCTTGCCGTCGGCGGAGACCCCGCCCATGTCCGGGCTGCCGCCGCCCGGCAGGTGCCACTTCTTCGCCAGTTTCTTGTGCGCGAAGTCGAAGACGGAGACCGAGCCCTCGCCCCGGTTGGAGATGTACATCTCCTTGGCGTCGCGGCTGACGTAGAGGCCGTGGCAGCCCTTGCCGGTCGGCAGCAGCTTCGGGGTGGTGAACTTCTTGCCGTCCAGCACCCACATCCCGTCGGCCTTCATGTCCGCGATGTAGAACGTGCCGCCGTCCGGGGAGAGCTTCACGTCCTGCGGCATGGCGCCGTCGAAGGGCAGCTTCTGCTGGGCGACGACCTTCATCTTCTCGGTGTCGACCTTGAGGAGTTCGCCGGAGAACTCGCAGGAGACGATGAAGTACCGGCCGTCGGCGGAGAAGTCCGCGTGGTTGACGCCCGCGCAGCTGACCGGCACCGCCTTGGCGGTCTTCATGGTGTGCGCGTCCCGGAAGACCAGTTCGCGGTCCATGGAGGCCATCACGATGGCGTACTTCCCGTTGGGCGTGAAGTACAGGTTGTACGGGTCGGAGACCGCGACCGTCTTCCCCGGCTTCCCCGTCGCCGGGTCGATCGGGGTGAGGCTGTCGCCGAGGTCGTTGTTGACCCAGAGCGTCTTCAGGTCCCAGGACGGCACGACGTGCTGCGGCTGCCGGCCGACCGGGATGGTCTCGATGACCTTGTACGTGGCGGGGTCGATCACCGAGACGGTGTCGGAGTTGGTGTTGGGCACGTAGACGCGGGACGGGAAGTCCTTGACGACCGGGGAGAGCCTGCCGGGCGCGTCGGCCGCGTACACGTTCCGCGGGTCGAGCACCGGCGGCATCCCGGCCAGGCCCGGGGGCTCGGGCGGGGTGACCTGCCGGGCCCGGACGCTCGGGGTCGCGGAGGCGGGGGCGTCCGCCGTCTTCTCCGCGGGGGTGCCGCAGCCGGAGAGCGCGGCGAGCAGGACGCCGCCGAGGAGGGCGGCGGTGCACGAGGTGGTCGTGCGCAGGGTGGGAGGCATCACGTCAGCAGCTCCGTGGTCGTCACCGCGCGCAGTCCGCGGCGGTCGATTTCGGTGAGGAGGAGGGGCAGCGCGGCGACCGTGTCCGCGTAGCCGAAGTGCAGGCTCACCACCGATCCGTTGCGGATCTCCCCGGCCACCTTGCGGGTGACGGCCGCGGCGCCGGGCGAGGTGAAGTCGAGGGAGTCCACGTCGTACGAGAGGACGTGCGGGTAGCCCGCCCGTGCGGCGAGCCGCTGGACGAGCGGGGTGGCGGACTGGGCGCGGGAGGGGCGGAACCAGGTGCCGATGGAGCCGGTGAGCCGGCGCAGCCGCTGGGCGCAGCCGGTGATCTCCGCGTACGCCCGGGTCTCGTCGAGCGCGGAGATGTCGATGTGGTGCTGGGTGTGGTTGCCGAGGTCGTGCCCGCCGTCGAGGATGCGGCGGGCCATCTCGGGGTGTTCGTCGAGCCAGCTGCCGACGGCGAGGACGGTGACCCGGGCCCCGGCGCGTTCGGCCTCGCCGAGCACAGTCCTGGCGACGGCGGGGTCGCCCTGGCCGTGGAAGGTGAGGGCGACGCGGGCGCGGTCGCGKGGGCCGTGGGTGATCTGGACCGGCTGCCCGGGGAAGCGGCGCGGGGCGGGTGCGGGGGCGTGGGCCCCGGCGGCGGTGGCGGCGGGCTTCCTGGGTGCCGCGTGGGTGACGGCCCCGGCGGACGTACCGGCGTCGTGCTCCCCGCAGCCGGCGGTGAGGGCGACGGCGGCCGCGGCTCCCGCCCGCAGGGCGTGGCGGCGGTGCACCGGTGCGTGGGAGGCGTTCATGGCTGCACAGTAGGGCGATATGACCGGAAAATCCCGGCCGACTCCACCGACTCCCCCGACGGACCGTCAGTGCGCGGGCCGTCCACATCGTGGACGATCAATGGATCATGCGTGGATACCCATGGATATTCATGGATTTACAGGCAAGTGACCCAGCACACCTGCGTTTCTTCGCTGAAATGTCCGGAAATGGGACAGGAAGAGTTGTTTGCGGCTTTGGCCGGGGAGTCGTCCGTCTGCCATAGTCGAGGGAACGACCCCCATTGACCCGGGCCAGGTCGTCACGAGCGGCCGTGAACACACCCCCCATTTCACGGTCCCCCACAGAAGCCCCCGAGGCGCCGCACCACGGCCGACACGGGGGCTTCTGCATGCCCGGGGCCCAGGGAGGTCAGCGGTCGGAGATGCGCATCTCGAACCAGGTGGTCTTGCCGCGGGGTAAGAGGTCCACGCCCCACCGGTCGGAGAGCTTGTCGACGAGGAAGAGGCCCCGCCCGCTGATGTCCGTCTCCCGGACCGGCATGAGGCACGGCAGCCCCCGCGAGGGGTCGCGCACCTCGATCCTGATCCAGCCGCGACGGCGGAGCATGCGCAGTCCGAAGACCCGGGCGCCGGTGTGCCGCACGGCGTTCCCGACGAGTTCGGAGACGAGCAGGACGGCGTGTTCGGCGGCCTGCGAGGAGAGCGCCCACTGGTGGAGGACGACGCACGAGGTGAGCCGGCGCGCGGTGGCCGCGGACTCCGGGCGGGAGGGCAGCCGGACTTCCTCCTCCGTCGGGTTTCCGAACAACTCCAGCGCCTTGAACGCCTGTTCGTCCGCGACGGCCGGTAAATTCCGTGCCGCTGCCGCGCTGCTGCGCGGTCGCGGCTGCTCCACACCCTCCAGGCCCGCCATGCCCACCATCATGGCCGCACGGCGGGCCCTTGGGGGCCGTTCCGGGGGAATCCCCGACCGGTAATCAGGTGCCCCCCGAGGGGGAGTAGGCATATGCCAGGGGCAGGAAGCGTGCCGGAATACCCCTTCTGACCTGCGGCGACGACGCCTTCGGCAGGGTTCGTCGCCGCACCGCGCGCGGCGCCTCGCAAGGTTTTCTTAAGGCTCCGCTAATCCGCCCGCACGGATGAACGCGTCGGTTTTAGTTCTCAAACGGCGTTCGGTCAGAGGAACTTCGCCTTGCCCGGCCCCTCCTCCACGAAACTGCGCATTCCGCGCTCCCGGTCCTCCGTGGCGAACAGACCGGCGAACCAGGTTCGCTCGATCGTGAGGCCCGTGTCGATGTCCGTCTCCAGTCCGGCGTCGACGGCCTCCTTGGCGGCGCGCAGGGCCAGCGCCGGGCCCTTCGCCAGCCTGGCCGCCCAGGCGTGCGCCTGCTCGTACACCTCGGCGGCGGGCACCACGCGGTCCACCAGGCCCATGGTCAGGGCCTCTTCGGCCTTGACGTGGCGGCCGGTGAAGATGAGGTCCTTGGCCTTGGCGGGGCCTACCAGCCGGGCGAGCCGCTGGGTGCCGCCCGCGCCCGGGATGAGGCCGAGCAGGATCTCGGGCTGGCCCAGCCTGGCGTTGTCACCGGCGATCCGGAAGTCCGCGCAGAGGGCCAGCTCGCAGCCGCCGCCCAGCGCGTAGCCGGTGACGGCCGCGACGACGGGCTTGGGGATACGGGCGACCGCGGTGAAGGAGTCCTGGAGGGCCTTGGATCGCAGCACCATCGCGGCGTGGTCCATCGCCTGCATCTCCTTGATGTCCGCGCCCGCCGCGAACACCTTCTCGCCGCCGTAGAGCACCACGGCCCTGACGTCGTCACGCCGGGACGCCTCCTCCGCGAGTTCTCGCAGCCGGTCCTGGGTCGCGACGTCAAGGGCGTTCATCGGCGGGCGATCCAGAAGGATGGTGCCGACGCCGTCGGTCACTTCGAGGGTTACGGTCATGGGGGCAGGTTAACCGGCGCTAACGCGGGCCCGCAGGGGCCGGGGCCGGTGCCGTTGGTCACGGCGGACGCGGGCGGGCCCGGCACCGTGGATCTCGGTGCCGGGCCCGCCGGGGTGTGCGAGGGGAGGACCTACTTGGTCCACTCCGACCAGCTCATGTTCCAGCCGTTGAGGCCGTTGTCCGGGCTGATCGTCTTGTCGTGGGAGTTCTTCACGACCACGACGTCGCCGATGAGCGAGCTGTTGAAGAACCAGGCGGCCGGCGTGGACGAGTCGCCACCGCCGCGCTGGTCCTGGAGGCCGACGCAGCCGTGGCTGGTGTTGGCGTGGCCGAAGACCCCGGAGCCGCCCCAGTAGTTGCCGTGGATGAAGGTGCCCGAGGTGGACAGACGCATCGCGTGCGGCACGTCCTTGATGTCGTACTCACCGCCGAAGCCGACGGTGTCGCCGTTCATCCGGGTCACCCGCAGCTTCTCGCTGATGACCATCTGGCCGTTGTACGTGGTGGTGGCCGGGGCGCCCGCCGAGATCGGGATGTCCTTGATCTGCTTGCCGTCGCGGACGACCTTCATCCTGTGCGAGTCCGCGTCGACGGTGCTGACCTGGCTGCGGCCGATGGTGAACGAGACGGTCTTGGCCTGCTTGCCGTAGACGCCGGGCCGCCCCTCCACGCCGTCGAGGTTGAGCTTGACGGTCACCTTGGTGCCGGCGGCCCAGTACTCCTCGGGGCGGAAGTCCAGGCGGTCGTTGCCGAACCAGTGGCCCTCGACGGGGACGGCCGGCTCGGCGGTCACCTTGATGGCCTTCTCGACGGCCGCCGGGTCGGTGATGCCCCGGGTGAAGTGGATGGAGACCGGCATGCCGACGCCGACGGTCGAACCGTCCTCCGGGGTGTACTGGCCGATGAAGGTGTTCTTCGGGACGAGCGTGGTGAAGGTGGTGTCCTTCGCGGACTCGAGCCCCTTCGCGTCCTTGGCCACCGCGTGGACCTTGTACTTGGTCGCGGAGGCCAGGTGCTGGTCGGGCACCCAGCTCGCGCCGTCCGACGCGATCTTCCCCTCGACCTCGGCGCCCTTGGGGTCCGAGACCTTGACGACCGTCAGCTTCCCCTGGGCGGCCGTGATCTTCAGCGCCCCGCTCGTGGCGACGTCATCGGTCCCGTCCTTGGGCGCGACGGTCACCACGGCCTGCGAGGCGCTGGTGTCCTGGTCCTTGACCCCGCCGGCCTTGGCGTCCTTGCCCGCGCCGCCCTCGTCTCCCCCGCCGCACGCCGTCACCAGCAGCAGCAGCGCGCCGACCGCCAGGGCCAGCAGACCGGTCGCCCTCCGCACGCGCCGCCTGCCGCCCCCGGCCGATGTCCCCGATATCGGCTGCCCGTTCAATGTGGTCGTCTCCCCTCACACGGCCTGGTCCCGCCCAAGGCCCCGGGAACCCATGGGTTCCCTCCCCCGCGCGCTGCACAATGCGCGCTCAGCAAAGAGATAATCACACCGACTGCGGGCAGATCCTCGCAGGAATGTCACCGTTCCGTCCCAAGTGGCACCGGGGTTGACGCCGCCCGGCCCGGAGGTGTCCGGCCGACGCCCTACCGAAGGGCGGATCCGGCCCGCCACCGGTCCCAGCCGAGGTTCCAGCCGCCGAGTCCGTTGTCCGGTGCGACCGTCTTGTCAGGGGAGTTGACGACCTCGACGACATCCCCGATCAGGGTGCGGTCGAAGAACCAGCCGGCCGGGGTGGAGCCGCTGCCGCCCTGGACGTCGCGCAGCCCGATGCAGCCGTGGCTGACGTTGGTGGAGCCGAAGACCTCTTCGTCGGACCAGTAGTTGCCGTGGAGGAAGGTGCCGGACTTCGTCAGCCGGATGGCGTGCGGCACGTCCTTGATGTCGTACTCGCCGCCGAAGCCGACGGTCCGCCCGTCCATCCGCGTCACCTCGTGCATCTCGCTGACCACCATCTTGCCGTTGTACGTGGTGGTCGTCGGGGAGCCCGCGGTGATCGGCACCGTGGAGACGAGCTGCCCGTCCCGGCGCACCTCCATGGTGTGCGCCTCCGAGTCGACCCGGGAGATCTGCTCCCGGCCCACCGTGAACCGCACCGTCTTGCGCTGGCTGCCGTACACCCCCGGGGCGCCCTCCACGTCGCGCAGCCCGATGTCCACGGTGACCTCGGTGCCGGACCGCCAGTAGACCGCCGGGCGGAAGTCCAGCCGGCTCGTGCCGAACCAGTGCCCGGCCACGGCCACCGGCGGATCGGCGGTCACGCGGATGGCACGCTCCACCGCCGCGCGCCGGGTGACCGGGCGGCTGAACTCGAAGGAGACGATCATGCCGGTGCCGACCGTCGAGCGGTTCTCCGGCTTGAAGTACCCGATGAAGCGGTCCTTGGGTACGGCGGTGGTGAAGGTGGTGTGGCGCGCCGCGCGGTGGCCGCCGCCGTTCTCCGCGACCACGTCCACGCTGTACTTGGCGGCCAGCCCGAGCCGCGCGCCCTTCCTCGGCGCCCAGGAGTGGCCGTCCTCGGCGATCTCTCCCGGTACCTCCTCGTCCTGGGCGTCCTCGATCCGCCGCACCCGGACGCTCTCCAGCCGGCCCTCGGGGACCTCGACCGCCACCCGGCTGTCCGCCCGGACGTCCTCGGCCCGGTCCGCGGGGGTGACCCGGATCGCCTCCTGCGGCGGCCCCGCCTTCCCGCCGATGAACGAGCCGGCACCCGAGCAGCCGGTGAGAACGGCCAGGAGGACCAGTACGGCGAGCAGCCCCGGCGCGGTCACCGGGCTCGCCCCTGCCTTCTTCGCTACGTGATTCACGTCCCCCCAACGACGGGGGCCGGTCGGGGGAAACGTGAGTGGGGGCCGCCCGGTGGGCAGAACACAGGGGACGACCACACTCGGGGAGCCGCGGCCGGGACGCCGCGCGCCCCCCTTTCGGTGCCGGTCCCACGAGCCGCGGGAGGCGAGCAGGTGTCGAGCGCAGCCGAGCAGCAGGCAGTACCGAGGACGGATACGGGGACGGCCGGGGCCGCTCCGGAACGGGTCGCCGCGGTCCACGTCGAGCAGCGGCACCCGGTGGTGTGGCCGGGGGCTCCGATGCCGCTCGGCGCCCGCTTCAGGACCGGCCCCGACGGGGTGGCGGGCACCAATTTCGCGCTGTGGGCGGGCGGGGCGGAGGCCGTCGAGCTGTGCCTCTTCGACGAGGACGGCACGGAGATCCGGCTGCCGCTGACCGAGCTGACCCACGAGATCTGGCACGGGTTCGTGCCCGGGGTGCGGCCCGGCCGGCGCTACGGCTACCGGGTGCACGGCCGGTGGGACCCGTGGACGGGCGCCCGGTGGAACGCGGCGAAGCTGCTGCTCGATCCGTACGCCCGTGCCGTGGACGGGGAATTCACCCTTCCGGCGGAGGTGTACGGCCATGTGAGGGACTGGCCCGAGCAACAGGTCGCCGACACCGTCCGCGACGAGCGCGACTCCGCGCCGTACGTCCCGAAGGGGGTCGTCGTCCATGACGACGACGACTGGGCCGACGACCGCAGGCCCAAGACGCCGTGGGCGGACTCGGTCATCTACGAGCTGCACGTGCGGGGCTTCACCCGGCAACACCCGGGCATCCCGCAGGAGCTGCGCGGCACCTACGCCGGGCTCGCCCATCCGGCGGCGATCGGCCATCTCAAGCACCTCGGGGTGACGGCCGTGGAGCTGCTGCCGGTGCACCAGTTCGCCCACGAGGACCATCTGCTGCGGCGCGGGCTGCGCAACTACTGGGGCTACAACTCGATCGGCTACTTCGCCCCGCACGCGGGCTACTCGGCGAGCGGTACGGCGGGCGAGCAGGTCGGCGAGTTCAAGCGGATGGTCCGCGCCCTGCACGACGCGGGCATCGAGGTGATCCTCGACGTCGTCTACAACCACACCGCGGAGGCGGGCGAGCTGGGCCCGATGCTCTCGCTGCGCGGCATCGACAACCGCGGCTACTACCGCCTCCAGGCCGACGCCCGCCGGTACGCGGACTACACGGGCTGCGGCAACACCCTGCACGTCGTCCAGCCGAACGTGCTGCGGCTCATCACGGACTCGCTGCGGTACTGGGTGACCGAGATGGGCGTCGACGGCTTCCGCTTCGACCTCGCGGCGGCGCTCGCCCGCTCCATGCACGACGTGGACATGCTCTCCCCGTTCCTGGCGGTGATCGCCCAGGACCCGGTGCTGCGCCGGGTCAAGCTCATCGCCGAGCCCTGGGACGTCGGCAACGGCGGCTACCAGGTGGGCGCCTTCCCGCCGCTGTGGACCGAGTGGAACGACCACTACCGGGACGCCGTACGGGACTTCTGGCGCGGCGCGCTGCCCGACGTACGGGATCTCGGCTACCGGCTGACGGGCTCCAGCGACCTGTACGCGTGGGGCGGGCGCCGTCCGTACGCCTCGGTCAACTTCGTCACGGCGCACGACGGGTTCACCCTGCGCGACCTGGTGAGCTACCAGGACAAGCACAACGAGGCCAACGGCGAGGACAACCGGGACGGCACCTCCGACAACCGGGCGTGGAACTGCGGCGCCGAGGGCGAGACGGACGACGCGGACGTCAACGCGCTGCGCCGCAGGCAACTGCGCAACCTGCTCACCACGCTGCTCCTGTCGACCGGGGTGCCGATGCTGGTGGCCGGTGACGAGATGGGCCGCACCCAGGGCGGCAACAACAACGCCTACTGCCAGGACAACGAGACCGGCTGGGTGGACTGGTCCCTCCTCGAACAGCCCGAGTGGCGGGAGCTGACCGCGCTGACCGCCCGGGTGCTCGCGCTGCGCCACCGCCATCCGGTGCTGCGCCGCCGGGCGTTCTTCTCCGGCCGGCCGCAGGCCCCGGACGGGCTGCGGGACCTGGCGTGGTTCACCGGTGAGGGTACGGAGATGACCGAGTCCGACTGGTACGCGCCGGCCGCGACGGTCGGGCTCTACCTCTCCGGCCGGGACATCCCGGGGCGGGACGCGCGCGGTGCGCAGGTGACCGACGACAGCTTCCTGGCCGTCCTGCACGCGGGCCACCTCCCTGCGGACTTCGTACTGCCGGGCCCGCCCTGGGCGCAGGCGTACGAACTGCTCCTGGACACCTCGCGCGACGACCAGGCCGAGGCCCCGGGCACGGTCCACCGGGGCGGCGAGCGGCTGACGGTGCCGGAGCGTTCGGTGCTCCTGCTGCGCGTACGGGAGTGAGGGGCGGCTAGCCGAGGATGCCGCGGTCGTAGCCGGCGGCGACGGCGGCGGCCCGGTCCTTGACGCCCAGCTTGGCGAAGAGGTGGGTGAGGTGGGTCTTCACGGTCGCCTCGCTGATGAACAGTCCGGCGGCGATCTCCCGGTTGGAGGTCCCCCGGGCGACCAGCGTCAGCACCTCGCGCTCGCGGGCGGACAGCGTCTCGTTGCCGCCGGCGGCCGGGGCGCGCACCGCCGAGACGAGCCGGGAGGCGACGGCCGGTGAGAGCACGGTCCGGCCCTCGGCGGCGGCCCGCACGGCGGTGAACAGCTCCTCGCGGGGCGCGTCCTTGAGCAGGTAGCCGGTCGCGCCCGCCTCGATCGCGGGCAGGGTGTCGGTGTCGGTGTCGTACGTGGTGAGCACGAGGACCTTGGAGCGGGCGCCGCGCCGGGTCAGCTCGGTGATCGCGGCGACCCCGCCGCCGCCCGGCATCCGCAGGTCCATCAGCACCACGTCGGGGTCGAGCCGGGCCGCCATCTCGACGCCCTCGACCCCGTCGGCCGCCTCGCCGAGCACCCGGAACTCCGGTGCGGCGGCGAACATTCCGCGCAGTCCGTCCCGTACGACGGGGTGGTCGTCGACGACGATCAGGGTGATGACGCGCGCGGGTTCCGGGTCCATGACGCACACCGTACGGGACGGCTACCGGGGCGTCAGGCGGCGTTCCGGGCGTGCGGCACCATCGGGACGCGGGCGCTGACCGCCGTGCCCAGGCCGGGGCCGGTCTCCACCTCGACGGTGCCCGCGATGCGTTCGGCGCGGGAGCGCATCCCGCCGAGTCCGAAGCCGCCGGCGCCCCGGTACGGGGGCAGCGCGGCCGGGTCGAAGCCGCGTCCGTCATCGCGTACATCGAGGGTGATCTCGTCGCCCATGTAGGAGAGGGTGACCCCGGCCCGGGAGGCCTCCGCGTGGCGGTCCGCGTTGGCCAGGGCCTCCTCGGCGATGCGGAGCAGGGTGGCGCCGACCTCGTCGTGGAGGGGTTCGACGGTGCCGGTGACGGTGAACTCGGCGCGGACTCCGGTGCGCTGGGACCAGGTGGCGACGGTCTTCTTGAGCGCGCCGGGCAGGTCGTCGTGTTCCAGGGCGGCCGGCAGCAGGTTGTGGACCGAGCGGCGGGCCTCGCCGAGGCTGTGCCGGGCGAGGGCGGCGGCGCGTACGAGGTGTTCCTGGGCGAGCGCGGGGTCGGTGCCCGCGGTGGAGGTGACGGCCTGGAGCTGGGCGATGATGCCGGTGAGGCCCTGGGCGATGGTGTCGTGGATCTCGGCCGCCAGCCGGCGCCGCTCGTCGGCCACCCCGGCCTCACGGGCCTGGACGAGGAGCTGGGCGTGGAGTCCCGCGTTCTCCGCGAGGGCCTGTTCGAGGCGGGCGTTGGCGGACTCCAGGGCGCTGATGGTGTCGGTCCGGGCCCGGTCCTGTTCGGCCTCCCGGTCGCCGATCTGCGCGAAGACCATGGTGAGGGTGGCGTGCACGGCCAGCACGACACCGAAGACGATCCAGTTCATGAGGGTGGCGGGCGGCAGGGGGCTGCCGCTCTGCGCGCCCGCCATGACGACGGCGACCGCCAGCAGTCCGGGCCGGATGCCGCGCTTCGGGAGGACCCGGCCGGCGTCGAAGTAGCCGAGCACCGCGTAGATCGAGAAGAAGGGGTTGCACCAGGTGAGCCCGAAGGCCAGCAGGGTGCGCACGGTGAAGTAGCAGAGCCCGGCCCGCGTTCCCGGGCTCGCCGGGGCCCGGGACCACCAGAGCTGGAGGACGAGCGCTGCCGGGAGGAACACGGCGGCGGCGCGCACGTCGGCCGGGGACATGACGAGGTCCCGGGAGACGGCCGAGACGATGGTGGCGAGGGCGAGCAGCCCGTACGGCCCGTAGCGGAAGAACCGGCCCCACCACTGCTCGGCCGTCGGCACCTGTTCACTCATACGGGCAGTCTCCCCCGCACCCGGGCCCCCTTCTACTGCCACCGGAACGTACGGATCGCGGTCCACCCCGCCGCCAGCGCCCAGGCGGCGACCGCGCCGAGATAGGCCCAGCCCGGCCAGTCGCCCCGGGCCGCCTGGTCCAGGGCCTGGGAAGCGGCGCCGAAGGGGGTGGCCTGGACGACGCGGCGCAGCGCGTCCGGCATGGCCTGAACGGGGACCCAGACGCCCGCCGTGAACATCATGGAGAAGTAGACGAGCGAGCCCGCGGCGGCGGCGATCTTCGTCGTACGCGAGAGCGCACAGATCAGCGAGCCGATGGCCAGCACGCAGGCGACCGCGAGCAGCAGCGCGAGCAGATAGCCGAACGGCTGCTCCGGCAGCCGTACCCCGTAGGCGGTCCGGCCCACCGCCACGACCAGCAGGGCGGAGACGAGCGCGGCGGCGCCGTGCAACGCGATCTGCGCGCCGAGCAGCGCGGAGGGCCGCACCGGGGTGGTGGACATGCGGCGCAGGATGCCGCGTTCGCGGTAGCCGGTCAGGACGGGCGGCATCGCCTGGAGCCCCGACATGATCAGGGCGAGCAGCACCGCGACGGGCACGTACAGGTCGATGACGCGCCGGCCGCCGAGTCCGTCGTCGTGCTCCCGGAAGGACGGGACGAAGCCCAGGATCGTCAGGAGCACGGTCGGGAAGACGACGATCCAGAAGAGGCTGCCGGGTTCCCGCAGGAAGAGCCGGGTCTCCGCCCTGAGGACGGCGAGCGTCGCGCCGGGAACGGCGGTACGGGGCGCGGGGGCGGGTGCGGTGTGCGCTGTGGCCATCTCAGGCTGCCCGTTCTGTGAGTCCGCGCCCCTCGGCGGGGCCGGTGAGGTCGAGGAAGGCGTCGTCGAGGGTGGCCTCGGCGACGCGGAGGCGGTGGGCGGTGACGCGGAGCCGGGCCAGCAGCGAGATGACGGCGTTGACGGTCTCGTCGGTGCCGTGGACGACGACCCGGCCGTCCCGCGTCTCGTACGACACCGCGCCGGGCAGGCCCGCGAGTTCGGCTTCGGGCAGCGGCTCGGAGGGCGTGAAGGAGATGACGGTGGAGCCGTCGGCGCCGGCGACGAGACCGGCCGGGGTGTCGAGCGCGACGACGCGCCCCCGGTCGATGACGGCGATGCGGTCGCAGAGGCGCTGGGCCTCCTCCATGAAGTGGGTGACGAGGACGACGGTGACACCGCCGTCGCGTACGTCCTGGATCAGCTGCCAGGTGTCGCGCCGGGCGCGCGGGTCCAGCCCGGTGGTCAGTTCGTCGAGGACGACGACGCGGGGCCGGCCGACGAGGGCGAGCGCGATGGACAGGCGCTGCTTCTGGCCGCCGGAGAGCCGGTGGAAGCGGGTGTCCAGCTTGTCGTGCAGCCCGAGCCGTTCGGCGAGCGGGCGCCAGTCGGCGGGCTCGGGGTAGAACGCGCTGTACAGGTCCAGGGCCTCGCGCACGGTGATTTTGGGCTGGAGTTCGCTCTCCTGCAGCTGGGCGCCGAGCAGTCCGGTCACCCGGTCGCGGTCGGCGACCGGGTCCAGGCCGGCGACCCGGACGGTCCCGGCGTCGGGGACGCGCAGTCCCGCGACGCACTCGACGGTGGTGGTCTTGCCCGCGCCGTTGGGGCCGAGAATCCCGAAGATCTCCCCCTCGTCGACGGAGAACGTGATCCCGTCGACCACGGGGCGTCCGGCGTAGGCCTTGCGCACCCCGTTCGCTTCGATGATTGCCATGGCACCGAGCATCCGCGCGGCGGCTCCGCCGCGGTATCGGCCATCGCGCTCGAACCGGCATCAGCCGATCGGTTGATACCGCCCTACGACTCCGCGGCACGCCGCCGGTGCGCCCGGCGGCCGGATAAAACCCGAGGACCGATATCCGGACGGACCGTAGGCTCCTCCCTGATGCCCCAGAAACATGTAGAGCCCAAGGACCGTTCCGCCGTACGCTCCCTGCTGCGGTTGTGGCCGTATGTGAAGCCGGTACGGACCCGCCTCTTCAGCGCGGCCCTGGTGGCGGTCGTCGCCTCCTGTCTGGGCCTGGTGATCCCGCTGGTCCTGAAGTGGATCGTGGACGGCCCGATCGCGGGCCGGGACCCGGGCGGGGTCTGGCTCGGCGCCCTGTACCTGCTGCTCCTGGGCATCGCGGAGGCGTTGCTGTTCGGGGTGCGGCGATGGATGGTGGCGCGTCCGCTGGCCGGGGTCGAGGCGTCGATGCGGGCCGACCTCTACCGGCATCTGCAACGGCTGCCGGTGGCCTTCCACGACCGCTGGGCGTCGGGGCAGCTGCTGTCGCGCGGGACGACGGACCTGATGCTGCTGCGGATGTTCCTGGCCTTCCCGCTGACCTTCCTGCTGGTCAACGCCACCACGATCCTCGTCGGTTTCGTGGTCCTGCTGCTCCAGGAGTGGACGCTCGGTCTGGTGCTGCTCACCCCCGTCGTGCCGCTCGTCATCATCTGCTCGGCCTTCGAGACGAAGTACGCGAAGGTCGCGCGCCTGGCCCAGGACCAGGTCGGTGACCTGACGACCGTGGTCGAGGAGAGCGTGCTCGGCATCCGCATCGTCAAGGGCTTCGGCCGCCACCGCAGCCAGGCCGACACCTTCCGGGGTTTCGCCGAGCGGCTGCGCACCACGGAGCTGGGCAAGGCCCGGCTGCTCGCCCGTATCTGGGCCCTCATCACCACACTGCCCGAACTCGCGATCGGGGCCGCGCTGGTGTTCGGCACGATCCAGGTCGCGGACGGCGATCTGTCGGCGGGCACGCTGGTCGCGTTCCTCTCCACCGCGCTCGCGCTGCGGTGGCCCGTCGAGTCGATCGGCTTCCTGCTGGCGATGAGCCAGGAGGCGGCGACGGCGACCGAGCGGTTCTTCGAGGTGATGGACGTCGCCGAGGAGGAGGACGCCGGGCGTCAGGACGCGGGCAGGGCCGCCGAGGCGGACGGCATGGTCTTCGAGGGCGTCGAGTTCCGCTATCCCGACGCGGAGGAGGGCTCGGCGCCCGTCCTGGCCGGCATCGATCTGCACATCCGGCCGGGCGAGACGCTGGCCCTGGTGGGCGCGACGGGCTCGGGCAAGACCACGCTCACCTCGCTGGTGCCCCGGCTCTACGAGGCCACCGGCGGGCGGATCACCCTGAACGGCGAGGACATCACCACAATGCCGCGCGCCCGGCTGCGGGAGCTGGTGTCGGTGGCGTTCGAGGAGCCGACGCTGTTCTCCGCGAGCGTCGGCGAGAACGTGCTGATGGGCGCTGCGGACGCGGGCGAGGAGGAGTTGCTGCGGGCGCTCTCGGTGGCCCAGGCCGACTTCGTCCACGACCTGCCGCAGGGCGTGCGCACGGAGGTCGGTGAGCAGGGCCTGAGCCTGTCCGGCGGTCAGCGCCAGCGCCTCGCCCTGGCCAGGGCGGTCGTGGGCCGGCCGCGCTTCCTGGTGCTCGACGACCCGCTCTCGGCGCTCGACGTGCACACGGAGGCCCTGGTGGAGACGGCACTGCGCCGGGTCCTGGCGGAGACCACCGCGGTGGTGGTCGCGCACCGGCCGTCCACCGTAATGCTCGCGGACCGGGTGGCACTGCTGTCGGAGGGCCGGATCAGCGCGGTCGGCACCCATCAGGAACTCCTGCGCACCAACGCCGAGTACGCCTGGCTGATGTCCGGCGCGGGGCCCGCAGCGGAGGCCGGCGCGTCCGCCGCCGCGACCGGCGCGAACGAATCCCTGGGCGCGAAGGCCCCTGCCGAGGAGGGCAGCACCCGATGACCAGCACGACGACCGGACGGCCCGCGGAACCGGGCGACGGCGAGGACGAACGCCGGGCGCACGGCGTACCGGCGCAGGACGCCCGGGCGGACGGCACACCGGTGACCGGCCCACCGCAGGCGTCCGCCGAGGATCCCGGTGACCCCTTCGACCGGGACGACCTGCCGGCCCCGCACGGGGCGACCCGGCAGCTGCTCCGCTCGCTGCTGCGGCCGATGCGGGGGCGGGTGGCCGTCGCCGCCCTGTTCGTCCTGTTGCAGCAGGCCGCGGTGCAGGCGGGTCCGCTGCTGGTCGCCTATGCCATCGACAGCGGGGTGCCCGCCTTCCGAGACGACGACTACGGGCCGCTGATCGCGGTCGCGCTGGGCTACGCGCTCTTCTCGGCCGGTGCGGGCGCCCTGCAGTACGCGTTCATCCGGCAGTCGGCGCGGATCAACCAGGACGTCCTGCTCGACCTGCGCGGCCGGATCTTCAGCCATGCGCAGGCCCTGAGTGTGGACTTCCACGAGCGCTACACCTCCGGGCGGCTGATCTCGCGGTCCTCCACCGACCTGGAGTCGCTGCGGGAGCTGCTGGACGAGGGCCTCCAGGAACTGATCTACGTCATCCTCTCGTTCGCCTCCATCGCCCTGATCCTGCTCTGGCTCGACCTGGCCACGGGTGCGGCGGCGGTGGCGTCCTTCCTGCCGCTGTATCTGCTGGTGCGGCTCTACCGGAAGCGCTCATCGGTGATCTTCGCCGCCCGTTCGACCGCGATCGCCGCGGTCATCGTGAAGTTCGCGGAGACGATGAACGGCATCCGGCCGGTCCAGGCGTTCCGCCGCGAGCCGGTCAACGACGCGGCGTTCCGGGAGCTGAACACGCGTCACCGCGGCACCAACGGGGCCGCGACGGTGGAGAACGCGCGGTACGTCATCGGCTCACGGCTCGTCGCCAACACGGCCGTGGCCGGAATCGTGCTGTGGGGCGCGTACCGCGTCGCCTCGGGGGACCTGGCGCTCGGGGTGCTGGCCGCGGTGGTGCTCTATCTGCGGCGACTCTACGACCCGATCGACCGGCTCAGCATGTTCCTCAACGCCTTCGAGTCCGCCGCCGCCTCCCTGGGGAAGATCGCCGGCCTGCTGGCCCAGACGCCCACCGTCCCGGAGGCACCGGAGCCCCGGGAGCTGCCCGTCCGGACGGGCGCCGAGCCGGGCCGCGAGGTGGTCTTCGACGCGGTGCGGTTCGCGTACCGGACGGGCGGCGAGGTGCTGCCCCGCTTCGACCTGACGATCCCGGCGGGGCAGACGGTCGCGGTGGTCGGTTCCACGGGCGCGGGCAAGTCGACGCTGGCCAAGCTGCTGGCCCGGTTCTACGACCCGACCGAGGGCCGGGTCCTGCTCGACGGCACCGACCTGCGGGACCTTGCCACGCCCGAGCTGCGGCGCGGGGTGGTGATGGTGACCCAGGAGGCGTTCCTGTTCTCCGGGACGGTCGCGGAGAACATCGCGATCGGCCGTCCGGAGGCGAGCCGCGAGGAGATCGAGCGCGCGGCGAAGGCGATCGGCGCCCATGACTTCATCACCGGCCTGCCCGACGGCTACGACACCGATGTCCGCAAGCGGGGCGGCCGGATCTCGGCCGGCCAGCGGCAGTTGGTGGCCTTCGCGCGGGCGCTGCTGGCGGACCCGGCGGTGCTGATCCTCGACGAGGCGACCAGTTCGCTGGACATCCCCGGCGAGCGCGCGGTGCAGCAGGCGATGGGCACCGTGCTGCACGGCCGCACCGCGGTGGTGATCGCGCACCGGCTGTCGACCGTGGAGGTGGCGGACCGGGTGCTGGTGATGGAGCGGGGGCGGGTCGTGGAGGACGGCGCACCGGCCGAACTCATCGCCGGTACCGGCAGGTTCGCCGGGCTGCACCGTGCCTGGCGGGAGAGCCTGGCCTGACGCCCCGGCCCGGCCCGGCCGTCCGCCCGATTCATCCCGGGACGGACGGTCGGGATCGAGCCACGCTCCCGCTCTGTCTCGACAGGTGGGAACTTTCCGCTTGTTCACATTCGCGTCGCACTCCGCTCGCGTGCACGAAACCCCGACGCGCCCTGCGCCTTCGGGCCCCCGATGCCCTCCGCGGACCCCTCGGGGTCACCCCGTGAAGATCGGTGAAACGTCCGCTTAACGAACATGACCATTCCGGCAACGAACGAATTCCGGCCAAGTTGTTGACGCGGTCCTGACAGGGATGGCCGACTCCTGACACTCTTCACCCCGTTCTGCGCACTGCTTGCTCTGCCCGGACGGCTCACCCAGCCGCCGGTACCCCCCTCGCAGAAGGAGTCCGCGTGAGATCCACGCACAGCCGTCGTACCACCGCGACCGGCGCTCTGATAGCCGCAGCTGCCCTCCTCGCCGTAGGAGTCCAGACCGGAGCGGCCTCGGCCGCCCCGGACAGCGGCACCGCAAGGACCGCCACCGCCTCCAAGGCGAACCCCGGCGCCCTTGCCAAGCAGCTCTCCCCCTCGCAGCGGGCCGAGCTGATCCGCGAGGCCACCGCGAGCACGGCGGCCACCGCGAAGAAGCTCGGCCTCGGGTCCCAGGAGAAGCTCGTCGTCAAGGACGTCGTCCAGGACAACGACGGCACCACGCACACCCGTTACGAGCGCACCCTAGACGGCCTCCCGGTCCTCGGCGGCGACCTGGTCGTCCAGGAGTCGAAGGCCGGCGCGACCGAGAGCGTCGTCAAGGCGTCCCGCGCGACCACCTCCCAGCTCAAGGCCGTGGACACCGTCGCGGACATCACCCCGGCGGCGGCCTCCAAGCAGGCGCTCGGCGCGGCGAAGGCGGCCGGCTCCGACAGGGCCAAGGCGGACAAGGCTCCCCGCAAGGTCGTCTGGATGGCCTCGGGCACCCCGCAGCTCGCGTACGAGACCGTGGTCGGTGGCCTCCAGGAGGACGGCACCCCGAACGCGCTGCACGTCATCACGGACGCCTCCACCGGAGCGAAGCTCTACGAGTGGCAGGCCATCGAGAACGGCGTCGGCAACACCGAGTACAGCGGCCAGGTCACCCTGGGCACCTCCGGGTCCTCCGGCTCGTACAACCTGACCGACACCGCGCGCGGCAGCCACAAGACGTACAACCTGAACCACGGCACGTCCGGCAAGGGCACCCTCTTCTCCGGCGCCGACGACGTCTGGGGAGACGGCAACGGCACCAGCCCGGAGACCGCGGCGGCGGACGCCCACTACGGCGCGGCCGAGACCTGGGACTACTACAAGAACGTCCACGGCCGCAACGGCATCAAGGGCGACGGCGTCGGCGCGTACTCCCGCGTCCACTACGGCAACAACTACGTCAACGCCTTCTGGGACGACAGCTGCTTCTGCATGACGTACGGCGACGGCAGCGGCAACGCGCACCCGCTGACCGCGCTGGACGTGGCGGCCCACGAGATGAGCCACGGCGTCACCTCGAACACCGCCGGCCTGAACTACAGCGGTGAGTCCGGCGGCCTCAACGAGGCGACCAGCGACATCTTCGGCTCCGCCGTCGAGTTCTACGCCAACAACTCCACCGATGTCGGCGACTACCTCATCGGCGAGAAGATCGACATCAACGGCGACGGCACCCCGCTGCGCTACCAGGACAAGCCGAGCCGCGACGGCACGTCCCCCGACGCCTGGTACTCGGGCATCGGCAACATCGACGTGCACTACTCGTCGGGTCCGGCCAACCACTTCTTCTACCTGCTGTCCGAGGGCAGCGGCGCGAAGACCATCAACGGCGTCAGCTACAACTCCCCGACCTCCGACGGCCTGCCGGTGACCGGCATCGGCCGCGCGAAGGCCGAGCAGATCTGGTTCAAGGCGCTCAGCACCAAGTTCACCTCCACCACCAACTACGCGGGGGCCCGCACCGGCACGCTCGCGGTGGCCGGTGAGCTGTACGGCACGACCAGCGCCGAGTACAAGGCCGTCCAGGACGCCTGGGCCGGGATCAACGTCGGTGCGCGCTCCGGCGGCACCGACCCGGACCCCGGTGACGGCACGGTCTTCGAGAACAAGACCGCCGTCTCCATCCCGGACCGCGGCTCCGCCGTCACCAGCTCGGTCACCGTCACCGGCCGCACCGGCAAAGCCCCGAGCGCCCTCAAGGTCGGCGTGGACATCACCCACACCTACCGCGGTGACCTGGTCATCGACCTCGTCGCGCCGGACGGCAGCACCTACCGTCTGAAGAACTCCTCCTCCAGCGACTCGGCGGACAACGTCAAGACGACCTACACGGTCAACGCCTCGTCGGAGACGGCCAACGGCACCTGGAAGCTCAAGGTCCAGGACGTCTACAGCGGGGACACCGGGAAGATCAACAGCTTCAAGCTGACCTTCTGAACCACCCCCGCCACACCCCCCACCGCATGACCCGTCGCTGACGCGACGCAGCCGCCCGGGAGAGGACCCTCTCTCCCGGGCGGCTGCTCGTCCGTGTGCGCTCAGTTCGGGTTGTCCGCGTGGGTCAGGGTCTCCCAGGCGACGAACAGGTTGTTGGACCCGGCGGGCCGCTGCCGCTCGGTGAGCGTCTGGGTGTTGGTCATCGCGATGCCCATCCGGTTGTGCAGCGCGTTGAACCCGACCTCGGTGACCGGGCCGAGGCTGTCCTTGAGGCTTCCGCCGCAGAGATTGCCCGGGACGGGGTTGCCCACCTGGTACTTGGCGTGCAGCCCGAGCGCGTGGCGCAGCCGCTCGGCGATCTCCGGATAGAGGTCCTGCCCCTGGATCCGGCTGGTCTCGGCGATGTGCGAGATGGCCGACAGGCCGTATCCGGTGTGCGTGAGGTCGCGGCAGGTCTCCTGGGAGAGCCCGTCCATGAAGACGGACTGCCCCTGCCAGTACTTGATGATCTTGTCCTTGGTGTCCAGTCCGCTGCCGGGCGCCGTCTTCGGCAGCGCGCCGTCCGCGCTCACATAGATGTACGCGGGCACCCGGCCGCGGAACTTCGCGACCGCCTTGTCGTACGAGGTCCGGTCCTCCAGGAAGACCGCGATGCCGATCGCGGCCTCGGTCATGCTCAGCTCCCAGTTGCCGTTGCTGTTCGAGCCGTTGATGACCTTGGGCAGGTAGACGTCGCGCAGCATGGTGGCGAACCGGCCGGAGTTCGGCCAGGAGCCGTACGTGTACTTGATGATCTCGGCGGCCCTGGGCCAGGAGGAGCCCGCCCAGCCGGTCTGCAGCGGGGCGTTGCTGTTGGTGTGGTCCCTGATCACGGACGACCAGGCGTCCATGATCTCGATCGCCTTCTGCGCGTAGCGGCTGTCCTGGGTGATGTACCAGGCCAGCGACAGGGTGTACGCGGCGATCGCGTCCTCGCGCTCGTCGGTGCAGCCGTAGTTGGGGTTGGAGTACGAGCCGCACTCGACGACCGCGCGGGGCTTCGCGGCCCTGGTCAGCGAGGCGTACTTGCTTCCCATCATCTGGTCGTAGGCACTCTTCCAGGGCTGGGCGCCCGCCTGGACCCTGGAACGTACGAAGTCGAGCTGGGGGCGGCTGACGAGTACGCCGGGGTGGGTGAAGGCGGCGGGGGCGGCGGCCCGCGCCGGGGCGGGCGGGSCGGCCGGCCCGCCGGCGGAGGCCGGGGCCATGGACAGGCCGGTGGTCAGTGCGGCGAGGGCGGCGGCGAGGCCGAGGCCGCGCGCGATGGTTCCGGTGCGCATGTGGGGGTGCCTTCCGGTGCGGAGGAGGTCCACCACCCGACCCTGGATATTCACATACATGAACGGTGGGTCGGGTTGTGAACGCTGCAATGAGTGAGGAACCTAAAGGCATTCCATGAACACGTCAAGGTTCTGTGTTCAGAAAGCGAAGGGCCCGGTGCCGGGAGATCCCTCCCGGCACCGGGCCCCTGGGGCCGCGCCCCCTCAGCGCATCAGCAGACCCGCGCCCTCACCCGTGGTCCCCGTCGGCTGGGCGACCAGGCCGAGTTCGGCGCCGCTTCCCAGCAGCCGGTGGGCCGGCAGCACGCGCACGGTGTAGCCGTACGGGCCCGTCCGGTCCAGGGCGAGCGGGCCCTCGTACAGCCAGTGGCCCTCCAGGTCCTGGCCGCCCGCCGGCTTCAGCGGGAAGGACTGGGCGTCGAAGATCGCGTCGGACGAGTCCACCCGCCCGGCCACCGCCTGCACCTCCACGTCGTCCGGCGCCAGCGCGCCCAGCGAGATCCGGACCCGCAGCGCCAGCGTGGAGCCCAGCTCCGCCGTCGTACCGGAGGCGGTCGGCGTCACCGCCTCCACATGGTCGACGGCCACCCGCGGCCAGGCCGCCCGGATCTTCGCCTTCCATCCCGCCAGCTCCCGGGCCCTGGCCGCATCCATGGACCGCTGGTCGAGCGCGGCGGGGGCGTACAGCCGCTCCACGTACTCCGTGACCATCCGGTCGGCGAGCACCTTGGGCCCCAGGGTGCCCATCGTGCGGCGGACCATCTCGATCCAGCGCCCCGGCAGCCCCTCGTCCCGGCGGTCGTAGAAGTGCGGCGCCACCCGGTCCTCGATCAGCTCGTACAGGGCATTGGCCTCCAGGTCGTCGCGCCGGTCCTCGTCCAGCGCGCTCCCCTCCGCCGTCGGGATCGCCCAGCCGAAGTCCGGCTCGAACCACTCGTCCCACCAGCCGTCCAGCACGGACAGGTTGAGGCAGCCGTTGAGCGCGGCCTTCATCCCGCTCGTCCCGCAGGCCTCCAGCGGGCGCAGCGGGTTGTTCAGCCACACGTCGCAGCCCGGGTAGAGCTTCTGGGCCATCGCCATCCCGTAGTCGGGCAGGAAGACGATGCGGTGGCGGACCCGGGCGTCGTCGGCGAACCTCACCAGCTCCTGGACCAGCCGCTTCCCGCCGTCGTCGGCCGGGTGCGCCTTGCCCGCGACGACGATCTGGACCGGCCGCTCGGGGTGCAGCAGCAGCCCCCGCAGCCGGTCGCGGTCGCGCAGCATCAGCGTCAGCCGCTTGTACGAGGGGACGCGGCGGGCGAAGCCGATCGTCAGCACGTCCGGGTCGAGGACGCCGTCGATCCAGCCGAGTTCGGCGGGCTGGGCGCCCCGGTGGCGCCAGGAGGCGTGCAGTCGCTGCCGGACCTCGCCGACCAGCTGTTCGCGCAGGGTGCGGCGCAGCTCCCAGAGCCGGCGGGCGGGGATGTCGGCGACGGAGTCCCAGCGGCCCGGGGTGCCCCCCGTCTCGGCGCGCAGCCGCAGGACCTCGGGGGCGACCCAGGTCGGCGCGTGGACGCCGTTGGTGACGGAGGTGATCGGCACCTCCGGGGCGTCGAAGCCCGGCCAGAGCCCGGCGAACATCTCCCGGCTGACCGCTCCGTGCAGCGTGGAGACGCCGTTGGCGCGCCGGGCGAGCCGCAGCCCCATCACCGCCATGTTGAAGACGCCCGGGTCGCCGCCGGTGTAGGTCTCGGTGCCGAGTTCCAGGACGCGTTCGGCGGGGACGCCGGGCAGTTCGCCGTCCTCGCCGAAGTGGCGGGCGACCAGTTCGCGGTCGAACCGGTCGATTCCGGCCGGGACCGGGGTGTGGGTGGTGAAGACGGTGCCGGCGCGCACGGACTCCACCGCGGAGTCGAAGTCCAGGCCGGTCGTGGCCAGCTCGCGGATGCGCTCCAGGCCGAGGAAGCCGGCGTGGCCCTCGTTGGTGTGGAAGACCTCCGGGGCGGGGTGGCCGGTGAGCCGGCAGTAGGCGCGCACGGCACGGACGCCGCCGATGCCGAGCAGCATTTCCTGGAGCAGCCGGTGCTCGCTGCCGCCGCCGTACAGCCGGTCGGTGACCTCGCGTTCACCGGGGGCGTTCTCCTCGACGTCGGAGTCGAGCATGAGCAGCGGGACCCGGCCGACGTGGGCCTGCCAGATCTGCGCGTGCAGGGAGCGGCCGCCGGGCAGGTCCAGGACGACCTGGGCCGGGGTGCCGTCGGCCTCGCGGATCAGGGTGAGGGGCAGCTCGTTGGGGTCGAGGACGGGGTAGTGCTCCTGCTGCCAGCCGTCCCGGGACAGGCTCTGCCGGAAGTAGCCGTGGCGGTAGAGCAGGCCGACGCCGACGAGGGGCACGCCCAGGTCGCTGGCGGCCTTGAGGTGGTCACCGGCGAGGATGCCGAGCCCGCCGGAGTACTGGGGCAGGGCGGCGGTCACCCCGAATTCGGGTGAGAAGTAGGCGATGGCGGCGGGCAGGTCGGCGCCCCGCTCGCGCTGCTCCTGGTACCAGCGGGGCCCTCGGAGGTAGTCCCGGAGGTCGGCGGACGCCTCGGCGAGCCGCTGCAGGAACGGTTCGTCGCGAGCCAGCTCCGCGAGCCGCCCCGCGGAGACGGAACCGAGCAGGCGGACGGGGTCGCACTCCGCCGCCGGGCCAGCCGCCGGGTCGACGGACCGGAAGAGCTCGCGGGTCTCGGTGTGCCAGGACCAGCGCAGGTTGCGCGCCAGGTCGCTGAGGGGTTGGAGGGAGTCCGGAAGGACGGGACGCACGGTGAATCGACGAATGGCCTTCACGCATTCCACCTTTACAGGGGACGTACGAATCCGAGCGGGACGCACCACCATGTGCGCCGCTCCGTCACCCTCGACGGTAGCCGGGTGTCCCCCTCGCCGGACACGGCGCAAAAATTCCGCGCGGTGTGCGACCGGGGCGTTCCGGGCGCCCGTGCGCCGCTGTCCCGTACGCCCCGCACATCTCCCTGTGCGTCACCGGGCTCATATGTCACAGGCGTTATGGCCGATTCCTTCCCCTCGTGCGGCCTTGTGGGCCTTCGCGGCACAAGGAAAGCTGCCGTGTGGCGCCCTTTCCCACCCGCGTGCGCCGGTTCCGCGCAATCCCGCGTGCGCGCGGCGGAGCCCGGCGCATTCGCTACGTCCCCCATACGCCCGAGCAGATGACATATCACCGGATTGGCCCACCGCGATGTGGGGGAGGGTTTCCCGGGTACCCGGAACGAATGTATTCGGATGACAGCGATGACGGTTCATCCCCGGCACGCGCGTGATTCATTCCCTGGCCGCCGGTGATCGGTCCCCGATTCGTATACGACCTGTTTGGACTGCCATTCGAGTGAACGCGGACAGGAGCGGCCATGCCCAGACCCCACCAGTCATCCACCGAGCGGCTACAAAGGACGCAACCCCATCCTCGCGGCGCGCGCGTTCAGCCTTCGGCGCCCGCTGCCCACCTTGCCGAGTCCGCGCTCCAGTCCCCAGGTGATTCCATGATCGGTCGCATTCCCGTTCTCGACGTCCATCCGCTCGTCGACTGCGGCAGAAGGCCCGCCAAGGCCGTTTCCGGTGAGACCTTCCAGGTCACCGCGACCGTCTTCCGGGAGGGCCACGACGCGGTGGCGGCCAATGTCGTGCTGCACGGCCCGAGCGGCCGGCCGGGCCCCTGGACGCCGATGCGCGAACTGGCCCCGGGCACCGACCGCTGGGGCGCCGAGGTGACACCGGACGCCGAGGGCCGCTGGACGTACACGGTCGAGGCGTGGAGCGACCCGGTCGCCACCTGGCGCCACGCGGCGCTGATCAAGATCCCGGCCGGCATCGACACCGAGCTGATGCTCACCGAGGGCGCCGAGCTGTACGAGCGGGCCGCCGAGGGCGTACCCAAGCGCGACGGCCGCGAGGCGGTGCTGGCGGCCGTGGACGCGCTGCGCGACGAGTCCCGGCCGGCCGAGGCCCGGCTCGCGGCGGCCCTGGCCCCCGAGGCCGGGGACGCGCTGGCCCGCCACCCCCTGCGCGAACTGGTCACCGCCTCCCGCCCGCACCCGCTGGTCGTCGAGCGCCGGCGCGCGCTGTACGGCTCCTGGTACGAGATGTTCCCGCGCTCCGAGGGCGCCCGCTTCGAGGCCGCGAAGCCGCGCAAGGGGCGCGGCGCCAAGTCCGCCGCCCCGCAGGCGCCCCGGCTGGTGAGCGGCACCTTCCGGACGGCGGCCGAGCGGCTGCCGGCGGTCGCCGCGATGGGCTTCGACGTGGTGTACCTGCCGCCGGTCCACCCCATCGGCACGACCCACCGCAAGGGTCCGAACAACTCCCTGACCCCCGACGCGCACGACGTGGGCGTGCCCTGGGCGATCGGTTCGCCGGAGGGCGGGCACGACGCGGTCCACCCGGACCTGGGCACGCTGGAGGACTTCGCCCATTTTGTGGAGACCGCCCGCAATCTGCGGATGGAAGTGGCCCTGGATTTCGCCCTCCAGTGCTCGCCCGACCACCCGTGGGTGGAGAAGCATCCCGAGTGGTTCCAGCACCGGGCGGACGGCTCGATCGCCTACGCGGAGAATCCGCCGAAGAAATACCAGGACATCTACCCGATCGCCTTCGACAGGGATCTTGAGGGCATCGTCGCGGAGAGCGTACGCATCCTGCGGTTCTGGATGGACCGGGGCGTACGGATCTTCCGCGTCGACAATCCGCACACCAAGCCGGTGATCTTCTGGGAGAAGGTGATCGCGGAGATCAACGGCACCGATCCCGATGTGATCTTCCTGGCCGAGGCATTCACCCGGCCGGCGATGATGCGCACCCTCGCCGCCATCGGTTTCCAGCAGTCGTACACGTATTTCACCTGGCGCGACAGCCGGCGGGAAATCACGGACTACGTGAACGAACTGGCCCATGACACCGCCGCGTTCATGCGGCCGAATTTCTTCGTGAACACCCCCGACATCCTTCCCGGATACCTTCAGAAGGGCGGCCGGCCCGCCTTCGAGGCACGGGCGGTGCTCGCGGCGACCCTCTCCCCCTCCTGGGGGGTGTACGCGGGGTTCGAGCTGTGCGAGAACACCCCGATCCACCACGGCAGTGAGGAGTACCTCGACTCGGAGAAATACGAGATCCGGCCCAGGGACTGGGAAGCCGCAGAGCGCGAGGGCCGTTCGCTCGCCCCGCTCATCACCTCGCTCAACCGGATCAGGCGCCGCCACCCGGCCCTGCAGCAGCTGCGTGACGTGCACTTCCACGCGTCCGACAACGACGCCCTGATCGTGTACAGCAAGCGCTCCGGTTCGAACATCCTTCTGGTGGTCGTCAACCTCGACCCGCACCACACCCAGGAGGCGACCGTCTCGTTGGACATGCCGCAACTCGGCCTCGACCGGCACGAGAGCGTGCCGGTGCGCGACGAGCTCACCGGCACTTCCTATCACTGGGGCAGGACGTTCTATGTGCGCCTTGAGCCGGGCGTGACGCCCGCGCACATCGCCGTCCTGCGACCGTCCCCGCCGACCGGAGGGTCACCCACACCATGATCGTCAATGAGCCCGTCCACGACACGTTCGAGGACACCCCGGCCAAGGACCGCGATCCCGACTGGTTCAAGCGTGCCGTGTTCTACGAGGTCCTCGTCCGGTCCTTCCAGGACTCCAACGGCGACGGCATCGGAGACCTGAAGGGGATCACCGCCAAGCTGGACTACCTCCAGTGGCTGGGCGTCGACTGCCTCTGGCTGCCGCCGTTCTTCAAGTCGCCTCTGCGCGACGGCGGTTACGACGTGTCCGACTACACCGCCGTGCTGCCCGAGTTCGGCGACCTCGCCGACTTCGTGGAGTTCGTCGACGCCGCCCACCAGCGCGGCATGCGCGTGATCATCGACTTCGTCATGAATCACACCAGCGACCAGCACGAGTGGTTCCAGCAGTCCCGGACCGACCCCGACGGGCCGTACGGCGACTACTACGTCTGGGCCGACGACGACAAGCAGTTCCAGGACGCCCGGATCATCTTCGTCGACACGGAGACGTCCAACTGGACCTTCGACCCGGTGCGCAAGCAGTACTACTGGCACCGGTTCTTCTCGCACCAGCCCGACCTCAACTACGAGAACCCGGCGGTGCAGGAGGAGATCATCTCCGCCCTCCGCTTCTGGCTGGACCTCGGCATCGACGGCTTCCGGGTCGACGCCGTGCCTTACCTCTACCAGCGCGAGGGCACCAACTGCGAGAACCTCCCCGAGACCCACAACTTCCTCAAGCGGGTCCGCAAGGAGATCGACG
Source organism: Streptomyces sp. col6 (assembly GCF_008042035.1). Taxonomy (GTDB): domain Bacteria; phylum Actinomycetota; class Actinomycetes; order Streptomycetales; family Streptomycetaceae; genus Streptomyces. Next base: position 1,211,913 of record NZ_RDBL01000006.1, on the reverse strand, counting down.
CCAACTACCCGGACACGGTCCTGCTCGCCGAGGCCAACCAGTGGCCGGAGGACGTCGTCGACTACTTCGGCGACTACGGGAGCGGCGGCGACGAGTGCCACATGGCGTTCCACTTCCCCGTGATGCCGCGGATCTTCATGGCCGTACGGCGCGAGAGCCGCTACCCGGTCTCGGAAATCCTGGCCAAGACCCCGGCGATCCCGCAGAACTGCCAGTGGGGCATCTTCCTGCGCAACCACGACGAGCTGACCCTCGAAATGGTGACGGACGAAGAACGCGACTACATGTACGCGGAGTACGCCAAGGACCCCCGGATGCGGGCCAACATCGGCATCCGCCGCCGGCTGGCCCCACTGCTGGACAACGACCGCAACCAGATCGAGCTGTTCACCGCGCTGCTCCTGTCGCTGCCGGGCTCCCCGATCCTCTACTACGGGGACGAGATCGGGATGGGCGACAACATCTGGCTGGGCGACCGGGACGCCGTACGCACCCCGATGCAGTGGACGCCCGACCGCAACGCGGGCTTCTCCTCCAGCGATCCCGGGCGGCTGTACCTGCCCACGATCATGGACCCGGTCTACGGCTACCAGGTCACCAACGTCGAGGCGTCGATGGCCTCCCCGTCCTCGCTGCTGCACTGGACGCGGCGGATGATCGAGATCCGCAAGCAGAACCCGGCGTTCGGCCTCGGCACCTACAACGAACTGCCCTCCTCCAACCCGGCCGTGCTCGCCTTCACCCGTGAGCACGGCGACGACCTCGTGCTGTGCGTCCACAACTTCTCGCGGTTCGCGCAGCCGACGGAGCTCGACCTCAGGTCCTTCAACGGGCGTCATCCGGTGGAGCTGATCGGCGGGGTGCGCTTCCCCGCCATCGGTCAGTGGCCCTACCTGCTGACTCTCGCGGGACACGGCTTCTACTGGTTCCGGCTGCGCAAGGACGCGCCGCCGAGCTGACACCTCCAGGCCACCGGCGGGGCGGTTTCCACCGCCCCGCACGGGGCACTCGCACCCATACCGGGTGGTTCAGGAAGCTTCCTGGATCCTCCTGGCGTTTCTATCCCCTCATGTCGAGTCCGTACGGATCATCCTGACCCGACACGTCCCGCACAGCCGGACAGCCAATGCCGCAATCCGGGACACTCTTCGCATCCTGTGGTGTGCCCGGGGAAAGGACGCGATGCCATGTCGGAGGCTGCATCCGCTCAGGTCACCCTGGCGAACAGCACAGCCCTGCTTCCGTCTCTCGGACCGCTGCTCCACGAATGGCTGCCCCGGCAGCGGTGGTTCGCGGGCAAGGGACGGGCCATCACCGCCTTCTCGCTCGTCTCGGCCACCGAGATACTGCCGGTGGACGGCCGCGACGACTCCGCCCCCGGGCTGCTGCACCTGCTGGTGCGGGTCCATCAGCCCACCATGCCCGCCCAGCCGCCCGTCGACTGCTACCAGTTGCTGCTCGGGGTCCGCTCCGCGCTGCCCCAGCACCTCGCGCCCGCCGCCATCGGCCGGGTGCCGGACGGACCGCTGTCCGGGCTCGCGGTCTACGACGGTCTGCACGACCCGCGCCTGGCCTCGCTGCTGCTGGAACGATTGCGCACCCCCGGCCGGCTCGGCGCCGTGCGCTTCGACCGGGGCGCGGAGCCGATCCCGGAGGACCTGCCGCCCCGCGTGCTGGACACCGAGCAGTCCAACTCCTCGCTGGTGTACGGCAATGCGTACATCCTCAAGATCTTCCGCCGGGTCTTCCCGGGCACCAACCCCGACCTCGAACTGCCGCTCGCGCTCTCTCGCGAGGGCTGCGGCCGGGTTCCCGCACCGGTCGCCTGGTTCGAGGCGGCGACGCCGGAGCGGCTGACGCTCGGGGTGCTCCAGCCGTTCCTGCGCGGCGCCCAGGACGGCTGGCAGCTCGCCCTGCGCGCCCTCGCCACCGGGCACGACTTCCTGACCGAGGCGAGGGCGCTGGGCCGCGCCACCGCCGAGGTGCACACCGCGCTCGCCGCCGCCCTGCCCACCCCGGTGCTGCGCCGCTCGCAGACCGACGAACTGGCCGCCGCCATGGTGGAGCGGCTGGAGGCGGCCGCCCACGCGGTGCCGGAACTGGTGCCGTACGTCCCCGGACTGCGCACCGCCTTCGACGCGGTGGCCGCGCTCGGGCACCGGGGACGCAGCTGGGCCGCGCAGCGGGTGCACGGCGACCTCCATCTCGGCCAGACCCTGCGCGGCACCGACGGATTCTGGTCGCTGATCGACTTCGAGGGCGAGCCGGCCCGGCCGCTCCCTGAGCGCCGCAGCCCGCAGCCTCCGGTGCGCGACGTCGCCGGAATGCTCCGCTCCTTCGACTACGCGGCCCGTACGCACCGGCCCTGGAAGCCCGAGTGGGCGGCCCGCTGCCGGGACGCCTACTGCGACGGCTACGCCGAGGCGGCGGACGCCGACCCACGCGCCGAACCGGAGCTGCTGCGCGCCCACGAGACCGACAAGGCGGTGTACGAGGTGCTGTACGAGGCACGGCACCGGCCCGACTGGCTCCCGGTCCCGATGGCCGCGATCCACCGCCTGGCCTCCGGTTCCGCCCGCTGAAGATGCCGCGCTCCCCCGTACCGCCCGATTCCGCCCACCCCGCCAACACCTCCGAGGAGGCTGTCCCTGTGACCGCCCGCAAGCCGTCCCGCAAGTCCGAGCCCGCCGCGCCCTGCGCGAACTCCTGCCCCATGAACAGCAGTTGCTTGCCCGGATGGGCCCACATGAAGCCCAGGTA
>NZ_RDBL01000006.1:1164092-1209053 GCF_008042035.1 Streptomyces sp. col6 | reverse complement strand
CCGAGGAACCGATCGCCGCCACCCTCTCCGCGCCACCGGCCGCCCCCGCCGAGCGCGCGGAGGCCGTCGCCGGGCCGGCCACCGGGTCCGTGGCGACGGAGCCGGCCGCGCCGCCCGCGAAGAAGCGCGCGGCCCGGTCCCCGAAGAAGACCGCGGCGACGGGCGCCGCCGCCCCGGCGAAGCGCGCGAAGAAGGCCGCCGCCCCGCCCGGGCCCCGCAGCGCCGGCAGCCAGGAACTGCGCCCGGCCGCCCCGCTGGACGCCGCCGGCCGGGGCCGTCTGCTGGCCGGCGAGCACCACGCCCCGCACGATCTGCTGGGCGCGCACCAGGTGGCCGACGGAGTGGCGATCCGGGTGCTGCGCCCGTTCGCCCGGACGGTCACGGTGCTCGCGAAGGGGCTGCGGGCGCCGCTGCACAGCGACGGGGACGGGCTGTTCTCCGGGGTGCTGCCGCTGCCGGAGGTCCCGGAGTACCGGCTGCTGGTGGCGTACGACGACAACGAGATCGAGACCGACGACCCGTACCGCTTCCTGCCCGCGCTCGGGGAGCTGGACCTGCACCTGATCGGCGAGGGCCGGCACGAGGAGCTGTGGACCGCGCTCGGGGCCCGGCCGATGGAGCACCAGGGCGTCGCCGGGACCCGGTTCACGGTGTGGGCGCCCAACGCCCGGGGCGTGCGGGTGTGCGGCGACTTCAACTACTGGGACGGCACCGGCTTCCCGATGCGGTCGCTGGGCTCGTCCGGGGTGTGGGAGCTGTTCCTGCCCGGGACCGGCGAGGGCGCGCTGTACAAGTTCGACATCTGCCGCCCCGACGGTTCGCACACGACGCGCTCCGACCCGATGGCCCGGCACACCGAGGTGCCGCCCGCCACCGCCTCGGTCGTGACCGCCCCGCACCACGTCTGGCAGGACCAGGAGTGGATGGCGAAGCGAGGGAACGTACCCGTGCACGAGGCGCCGTTCTCGGTGTACGAGGTGCATCTCGGTTCCTGGAGGCCGGGGCTGACCTATCGTCAGCTCGCGGAGCAGCTGCCCGCGTACGTCAAGGAGCTGGGCTTCACGCATGTGGAGCTGATGCCCGTGGCCGAGCACCCCTTCGGCGGCTCCTGGGGCTACCAGGTCACCGGCTTCTACGCCCCGACCTCCCGGATGGGTTCGCCGGACGACTTCCGCTTCCTGGTCGACGCGCTGCACCGGGCCGGGATCGGCGTGATCATGGACTGGGTGCCGGCGCACTTCCCGCGCGACGACTGGGCGCTCGCGGAGTTCGACGGGCGGGCGCTGTACGAGCACTCCGACCCGAGGCGGGCCGCGCACCCGGACTGGGGGACGCTGGAGTTCGACTACGGCCGGACCGAGGTGCGCAACTTCCTGGTCGCCAACGCCACGTACTGGTGCGAGGAGTTCCACATCGACGGGCTGCGGGTGGACGCGGTCGCCTCGATGCTCTACCTGGACTACTCGCGCGAGTACGGCGAGTGGTCGCCCAACGAGTTCGGCGGGCGGGAGAACCTGGACGCGGTCGCCTTCCTCCAGGAGATGAACGCCACGGTCTACCGGCGCAATCCGGGCGTGGTCACCATCGCGGAGGAGTCCACCGCCTGGGAGGGCGTGACCCGGGCGACCGACCACGGCGGCCTCGGCTTCGGGCTGAAGTGGAACATGGGCTGGATGCACGACTCGCTGGTCTACGTCTCCAAGGAGCCGGTGCACCGCAAGTACCACCACAACGAGATGACGTTCTCGATGGTGTACGCGTACAGCGAGAACTACGTGCTGCCGATCTCGCACGACGAGGTGGTGCACGGCAAGCAGGCGCTGGTCTCCAAGATGCCCGGCGACTGGTGGCAGCAGCGCGCCAACCACCGCGCCTACCTGGGCTTCATGTGGGCCCATCCGGGCAAGCAACTGCTGTTCATGGGGCAGGAGTTCGCGCAGGGCGCGGAGTGGTCGGAGGGCCACGGCCCGGACTGGTGGCTGCTGGACCCCGCGTACGAGGCGTCCGGCGACCACCGCGGGGTGCGGGAGCTGGTGGGCGACCTGAACAGGGTGTACGGGGCGACGCCCGCGCTCTGGCAGCGCGACACCCGTCCGGAGGGCTTCGCCTGGGTGGACGGGGGCGCGGCGGAGGACAACGTGTTCGCGTTCCTGCGCCACGACGCGCAGGGCGCGCCGCTGCTGGCGGTCTCCAATTTCTCGCCGGTGGTGCGGCACGACTACCGGCTCGGGGTGCCGGAGGGGCCCCGGCTGTGGGCGGAGGTCCTGAACACGGACGCGGCCCGGTACGGCGGCGGCGACGTGCGCAACGAGGAGCCGCTGAAGGCGGAGGCGGTGGGGTCCCACGGCAGGCCGTCGAGCGTGTCGCTGACGCTGCCGCCGCTGGCCACCGTGTGGTTCAAGCCGGCGTGACGCGACGAGGGGGCGGGGCCTGGGCGGCCCCGCCCCCTCGGGCGGTTCAGATCACGTCCTCCAGCTCCTGGAGGAGCCGGCGCTTCGGGCGGGCGCCGACCATGGACTTCACCGGCTCACCGTCCCGGAACACCATCAGGGTCGGCATCGACAGGACCCCGTACCGGGCGCTGATCGCCGGATTGTGGTCGACGTCGATCTGGACGACGCGGAGCCGTTCGCGCTCCTCCTCGGCGATGGCGCCCAGGACGGGGGCGAGCTGGCGGCAGGGGCCGCACCAGTCGGCGGTGAACTCCACCAGGACCGGCCGGTCCTCCCCCAGTACCTCGGCGTCGAAGGTCTCGTCGGTGACCTCGTCGGCGCCCACTACGTGGATCATCTGTCATCCTCCCAGTTCGCAGCGTGGTTCGGGGCCGCCCGGCAGCTCGGCGGACGCCTCCAGCTCGGCGCGGGCCAGCTGGGCGCCCACCTCCGAGCGGACCGCCCGCAGCTGCTCGATGAGCTGGTCGAGCTCGCCGAGCTTGCGCCGGTAGACGGCGAGCGAGCCGGGGCAGGCGTCCCCGGCGGGGTGCCCCGCGCGCAGGCACTCCACGAAGGGCCGGGTCTCCTCCAGGTCGAATCCGAAGTCCTGGAGGGTCCGGATCTGCTGGATGAGCCGCAGATCGCTCTCGTCGTACGTGCGGTAGCCGTTCACCGCCCGCCGCGCGGGCAGCAGCCCGCGCGACTCGTAGTAGCGCAGCGTCCGCGTCGTCGTCCCGGCCCGTTCGGCCAGCTCCCCGATTCGCATACCGCGACCGTAATCCTTGACGTCGGCGTCAAGGCAAGGAGCGTCAGACCTTGGTGAGCGAGGGCCGGTCCTCGCCGCCCTCGCGGGCCTCGGGGACGTACGGCTCGGCCGGGCCCTCGTCGGTGAGCATCTTCTCGTCGAACGGGAGCGCGCCGGAGAGCACCTGGTCCACCCGTGCGCGGTCGATCTCCTTGGTCCAGGTACCGACGAGGACCGTGGCGACCGCGTTGCCCGCGAAGTTCGTCAGGGCGCGGGCCTCGCTCATGAAGCGGTCGATGCCGACGATCAGGCCGACGCCGTCGACCAGTTCGGGACGGTGCGACTGGAGGCCGCCGGCGAGGGTGGCGAGGCCGGCGCCGGTGACGCCCGCCGCGCCCTTGGACGCGATGACCATGAAGACCAGCAGAGAGATCTGCTCACCGATGCTCAGCGGGTCGCCGGTGGCGTTGGCGATGAACAGCGAGGCCATCGTGAGGTAGATCGCGGTGCCGTCCAGGTTGAAGGAGTAGCCGGTCGGCACGGTGATGCCGACGACGGGCTTGCTGACACCCATGTGCTCCATCTTCGCGATGAGCCGGGGCAGCGCCGACTCGGAGGAGGAGGTGGACAGGATCAGCAGGAACTCGCGGCCCAGGTACTTCAGCAGCGCGAAGATGTTCAGCCCCGCCACCAGGCGCAGGATCGCGCCGAGCACCACGAAGACGAAGAGCGCGCAGGTGACGTAGAAGCCGATCATGATGACGGCGAGGGACTTCAGCGCGTCCACGCCGGTCTCACCGACCACCGCGGCCATCGCGCCGAACGCGCCGACGGGGGCCGCCCACATGATCATGGCGAGGATGCGGAAGACGAGGCGCTGGATGTGCCCGATGCCGCGCAGCACCGGCTCGCCGGCCGAGCCCAGGGCCTGGAGCGCGAAGCCCGCGAGCAGGGCGATGAGCAGGGTCTGCAGGACCTCGCCCTCGGTGAAGGCCGACACGATGGTGGTCGGGATGATGCCCAGCAGGAAGTCCGTGGTGGACTCGCCGGCCCCGGACGCCTGCTTCTCGCCGGCGGCGCGGACGGCCTCGGTGAGGTGGAGGCCGGAGCCGGGCTCCAGGAGGTTGCCGACGACCAGGCCGATGGCCAGGGCGACCGTCGACATCACCAGGAAGTAGCCGAGGGCGAGCCCGCCGACGGCACCGACCTTGGCGGCCTTGCGGACCGAGCCGACGCCCAGCACGATCGTGCAGAAGATGATCGGCGAGATCATCATCTTGATCAGGTTCACGAACCCGGTGCCGATGGGCTTGAGCTCCACGGCGGCGTCGGGGGCGACGAAGCCCACGAGGATGCCGAGGCCCACGGCCGCGATCACGGCGAGATACAGATACTTCGTGCGGTCCGGCTTGGTGCGGTCCGGCTCGGCGGCGGTCACAGCCACGGGGGTCTCCTCGGGTCGTCCTCGTCCCACCCCCGTGCCGGGGGTCCCGGCGACTATCCCGCCCGCTGTGACCCCGGTCACCGTTGCGTGCATTTCGTTCACACGTTTTCGGCCAGGCACACTGATGGGATGCGTTTTCCCCGTGCCCGTCCGCGCAGCCTGGCCGGCCAGCTGTTCGCGTGGCAGGTGGTGCTGGTGGCGGCCGTCGTCGCGGGGTGCGCGTTCTTCGCGTACGTCTCCGGGCGGGGACAGGCCGAGGAGACGGCGGAGCGGCAGGTGCGGGCGGTGGCCCTCTCGGTGGCCGGATCGCCGTCCGTCCGCGAGGCGATCCGCTCGGAGGACCCCTCGGCCGCGCTCCAGCCGTACGCGGAGCGGGTGCGGAAGGACACCGGGATCGCCTTCATCACGATCATGAGCCCGGACCGGGTCCGCTGGACGCACCCGGACGCCGGCCGGATCGGTGAGACCTTCCTCGGGCACACCGCGCGGGCGCTGCGCGGCGAGACGTTCTCGGAGACGTACACCGGCACGCTCGGGCCCTCGATACGCGTGGTCACCCCCGTCCGCGACGGCGGCCGGATCACCGGGCTGGTCAGCGCGGGCATCACCGTGGACCGGGTCTCCTCGCAGGTGCGGGCGCAGCTGGGCGCGCTGGGGCTCGCGGCGGGCGCGGCGCTCGCGCTCGGCGGCCTCGGCACGTACGTGATCAACGCCCGGCTGCGGCGCCACACGCACGGGATGAACGCGGCCGAGCTGAGCCGGCTGCACGACTACCACGAGGCGACCCTGCACGCGGTGCGCGAGGGGCTGCTGATGCTGGACGGCCGGCGCCGGATCGCCCTGGTCAACGACGCGGGCCGGGAACTGCTCGGCCTGGCCCCGGGCTCGGTCGGCCGCCGGGTCGCCGATCTCGATCTGCCGGCCCCGCTGACCGGGGCGCTGCTCGCCTCCGAGGAGCGGGTGGACGAGGTGCACCTGACGGCGGACCGGGTGATCGTCGTCAACACGCGTCCGGTGGTCGGGGGCGAGCGGCGCGGGACCGTGGTGACCCTGCGGGACCACACCGAGCTCCAGGCGCTGTCCGGGGAGCTGGACTCCGAGCGCGGGTTCACCCGGGCCCTGCGCTCCCAGGCGCACGAGGCGGCGAACCGGCTGCACACGGTCGTCTCGCTGATCGAGCTGGGCCGGGCGGACGAGGCGGTGGGCTTCGCCACGGCGGAACTGGAGCTGGCCCAGGCGCTCACCGACCGGGTGGTGGGCGCGGTCGCCGAACCGGTCCTCGCCGCCCTGCTGCTGGGCAAGGCGGCCCAGGCGAACGAGCGGGGCGTGGAGCTGGTGCTCGCGGAGGACAGCCTGATCGACGACGGCGCGCTGCCCGCGACGCTGCCCGCCCGCGATCTGGTGACCATCCTCGGCAATCTCATCGACAACGCGGTGGACGCGGTGACCGGTGCCCAGGAGGCGGCCGTCCCGGCGCGGCGCGGACGGGTCACGGTCACCGCGCTCGCCGGGGACGGCGAGCTGCTGCTGCGGGTCGCCGACAACGGGGCCGGGGTCGACCCGGTGGATGCCGCCGAGGTGTTCCGCAGCGGCTGGACGACCAACGGCGCGGGGCGCGGGCTCGGCCTCGCCCTGGTCCGGCAGGCTGCGCACCGGGGCGGCGGCACGGTGACCCTGGAGCAGGGGCCCGACGGGGGCGCCGAGTTCACCGTACGGCTGCCGCTGGGCGGGGACGGCGGTGCGCCCGCGCCGGTTGGGGCCGGCCGTGCGCGGAAGAAGGGGGTCTCGTGATCCAGGTGCTGGTCGTCGAGGACGACCCCGTGGCGGCCGACGCCCACCAGCTGTACGTGGGCCGGGTGCCCGGCTTCACCGTGGCCGCCGTGGCGCACTCGCGCTCCGAGGCGGTCCGGGCGCTGGAGCGCGTCCCCGTCGACCTGCTGCTCCTCGATCTCTACCTGCCCGACGGCCACGGGCTCCAGCTGCTGCGCTCGCTGCGGGCGGCCGGGCACGCGGCGGACGTGATCGCGGTGACCTCGGCCCGCGATCTGGCCGTGGTCCGCGAAGGGGTGTCGCTGGGCGTCGTCCAGTACGTGCTGAAGCCGTTCACCTTCGCGACCCTGCGGGACCGGCTCGTGCGGTACGCGGAGTTCCGGGCGGCGGCCGGTGAGGCGAGCGGGCAGGACGAGGTGGACCGGGCGCTGGCCGCGCTGCGCGCCCCGGAGCCCGCCCGGCTGCCCAAGGGGCTGAGCGCTCCGACGCTGGAGGCGGTGACCGGGGCGCTGCGGGCGGCCCCGGACGGGGTGACGGCCGCGGCGGCCGGCCAGGAGCTGGGGATGTCCCGCATCACCGCGCGCCGCTATCTGGAACACCTGGTGAGCGTGGGGCGGGCGGTGCGCAGTCCGCAGTACGGGCAGGTGGGGCGGCCCGAGCTGCACTACCGGTGGCGGGCCGAAAAGCGCTGAACCGGAGGGCGACCGGTCCCACCATGCGGCTTTTGTGCCTAGGACCTTCCTATGAGCCGTATTCTCGGGCGAACACACCGTAGTCAGACAGGCTCCGGCCTCCTACGGTGGGCGCGTGCACCCCACCCCGCCTTTCAACGCTCCCGCCGCGCGAAGACTTCGCGAGGCCCTGGGTATGGCCCCCGGCCATGTCGCCTACGGCCTCGGCGCCCAGTACGGACTACGGATCACCGCCGAGACGGTGGCCGCCTGGGAGCGCGGGCTCGCGCTCCCCTCGGAATACGAACTCACCGCGCTCGCGGGGGTGCTGTGGTGCGCCCCGGGCGAGCTGCTGACCGCCGCGCGCAGCCTGCGCGAGCACCGGGTCTCCCGGGAGCTGTCGCCGGACGAGCTGGCCGCCCGGCTCGGGATGGCCACCGCCGCGTATCTGCGGATGGAGGAGTCCGGGCGATGGCGCGGCAACGAGCGCCAGTCCGCCGCGCTGAGCGAGGCGCTGGGCCTGACGCCCGCGGACTTCGTGACGGCGACCGGGCGGGAGGAGGAGCTGGCGGAGCTGCTGCGCAGCGCGGTCACGACGCGCTGGCAGGCGTACAGCCGGCCGGTGGCCAAGCTGGTGCCGCTGGACCGGCGCCGCATCCAGGAGATCCTGGAGCGGCTGCACGCCGACTACCAGGCGCTGATGGTCTCCACACTGAGCTGGAGCAGCACGGGCACGGACCGGCCGGGCAACACCGGCGAGGAGGGCCGGGCCTTCCTCGCCCGGATCGTGCCCCGGTTCTGGGAGACCGCGGACCCTTCGGCGTAACGGGAAAGGGGGCCCGCGTCCGCGAACCCCCCTCCTGCCTGCCGCCTGCCGCCTTCGGCGGCGCGGTCCGGTCAGAAGACCGACTCGGCCTCGTGCATCCGGTCCAGCGGGACCGTCTTGAGCTGGGTGACGGCCTCGGCGAGCGGGACCATCTCGACGTCGTTGCCGCGCAGGGCGGTCATACGGCCGAAGTCGCCGCGGTGCGCCGCCTCCACCGCGTGCCAGCCGAAGCGGGTGGCGAGCACCCGGTCGTACGCGGTCGGCGTGCCACCGCGCTGGACGTGGCCGAGGATGACCGGCCGGGCCTCCTTGCCGAGCCGCTTCTCCAGCTCGACGGCCAGCCGGTTGCCGATGCCCTGGAAGCGCTCGTGCCCGTACTGGTCGATCTCGCCCTTGGCGTACGGCATGGAGCCCTCGGCCGGGTGCGCGCCCTCGGCGACGCAGATGACGGCGAACTTCTTGCCGCGCGCGAAGCGCTCCTCGACCATCTTGACCAGGTCGTCGACCTCGAACCTGCGCTCCGGCAGGCAGATGCCGTGCGCGCCGCCGGCCATGCCGGACTCCAGCGCGATCCAGCCCGCGTGGCGGCCCATCACCTCGACGACCATCACACGCTGGTGGGACTCGGCGGTGGTCTTCAGACGGTCTATGGCCTCGGTCGCGACGCCCACGGCGGTGTCGAACCCGAACGTGCGGTCGGTGGAGGAGATGTCGTTGTCGATGGTCTTGGGCACACCGACGACGGGCATCCCGGCGTCCGACAGCATCCGGGCTGCGGTGAGGGTGCCCTCGCCGCCGATCGGGATCAGCGCGTCCATCCCGTAACGCCGGCTCAGCTCGGCGCAGTTCTCGGCGGCCTCGCGCAGCCGGTCGCGCTCCAGGCGGGCCGAGCCGAGGATGGTGCCGCCGCGGGCCAGGATGCCGCTGACCGCGTTCAGGTCGAGGGGCCGGAAGTGGCCGTCGAGGAGGCCCTTGAAGCCGTCCTCGAAGCCGATGACCTCGTCGCCGTGGCCGACGACGGCCCGGTGGACGACGGAACGGATCACTGCGTTCAGGCCGGGGCAGTCGCCGCCTGCGGTGAGAACTCCGATGCGCATCCTGCTGTATCTCCTGCTCGCTGGGCCCGTCCACCGGCATCCGGGGCGGGGGCTTCTTCCGCCTCCCCCGTACCGTGAGTCCCGACGAGTGTCCCACGCCGGGCGCCCGGCCCGCGCTCCCGGATGCTCCCGGGCCGCACGGGAGCGGCTTCGCGGGGCAGTCGTCCGGCGGGCGGCCCCTGCGCCCCCACGGGTATCGTCAAACGGGCGATTACCACTCGAACCGGGCACCATACCGGACCAGAGACGACGGGAGAGCACGCGTGACGCGCAGCGTGTACGTGACCGGGATCGACCGGGGAGACGGCCGCCAGGTCGTCGATCTGGGCGTCATGGAGCTGCTGACCCGCCAGGTGGACCGCGTCGGGGTCTTCCGCCCCCTGGTCCACGACGACCCCGACCGGCTCTTCGAGCTGCTGCGGGCCCGCTACCGGCTCTCCCAGGACCCGGCCACGGTCTACGGGATGGACTACCACGAGGCGTCCGCGATCCAGGCGGAGCAGGGGACCGACGAACTGGTCTCCCTGCTCGTCGAGCGCTTCCACCGGGTGGCCGCGGACTACGAGGTGGTGCTCGTCCTCGGCACCGACTACTCCGCGACCCAGCTCCCCGACGAGCTGGCGCTCAACGCCCGCCTCGCCAACGAGTTCGGCGCCTCGGTGATCGCGGTGGTCGGCGGCCGGGACCAGAACGCCGAGTCGGTGCGCGCCGAGACGCGCAACGCGTACCGGGCCTACTCGGGCCTGGGCTGCGACGTCCTGGCGATGATCGTGAACCGGGTGGCCCCCTCCGACCGCGATGTCGTCGCGGAACGTCTCGCCGCCACCCTGCCGGTCCCCTGCTCGGTGCTGCCGGACGAACCGGCCCTCTCGGCGCCGACGGTCGCCCAGATCACCGCGGCCCTGGACGGCACGGTGCTGCTGGGCGACGACGCGGGGCTCGCCAGGGACGCGCTGGACTTCGTCTTCGGCGGCGCGATGCTGCCGAACCTGCTGAAGGCGCTGACCCCGGGGTGCATGGTGGTGACGCCCGGGGACCGCGCCGACCTGGTGGTCGGCTCGCTCGCCGCGCACAGCGCCGGGACGCCGCCCATCGCCGGGGTGCTGCTGACGCTGAACGAGCGGCCCGGCGAGGAGATACTCACGCTGGCCGCACGACTCGCACCGGGCACCCCGGTCGTCTCGGTGGCCGGTGGCTCCTTCCCCACGGCCGGGGAGCTCTTCGCCCTGGAGGGCAGGCTCAACGCGGCCACCCCGCGCAAGGCGGAGACCGCCCTCGGCCTCTTCGAGCGCCATGTCGACACCGCCGCGCTGCTCGACCGGATCTCGGTCGCCCGCAGCGGCCGGGTCACGCCGATGATGTTCGAGCACGAGCTGCTGGAGCAGGCGCGCGCGGACCGGCGCCGGGTGGTCCTGCCGGAGGGCACCGAGGAGCGGGTGCTGCGCGCGGCCGACGTCCTGATGCGGCGCGACGTCTGCGACCTCACCCTCCTCGGCGACGTCGACGTCATCCGCAAGAAGGCCGCGGACCTGGGCATCGACCTGGCCGGCACCCAGCTCATCGACCCGCAGACCTCGGAGCTGCGCCAGTCGTTCGCCGAGCGGTACGCACAGCTGCGGGCGCACCGCGGGGTGACGGTCGAGCTGGCGCACGACGTCGTCTCGGACGTGAACTACTTCGGCACCCTGATGGTCCAGGAGGGCCTGGCCGACGGCATGGTCTCCGGGGCGGTGCACTCCACGGCGGCGACGATCCGCCCGGCGTTCGAGATCATCAAGACCAAGCCGGACGCCTCGATCGTGTCCTCGGTCTTCTTCATGTGCCTCGCCGACAAGGTGCTGGTGTACGGCGACTGCGCGGTCAACCCGGACCCGGACGCCGAGCAGCTCTCGGACATCGCCGTCCAGTCGGCCGCCACCGCAGCCCGCTTCGGGGTGGACCCGCGCATCGCGATGCTGTCGTACTCGACGGGGACCTCGGGCACCGGCGCCGACGTCGACAAGGTCCGCGAGGCGACGGACCGGGTGCGCGCGAGCCGCCCGGATCTCCGGATCGAGGGCCCCATCCAGTACGACGCGGCGGTCGAGCCGAGCGTCGCCGCGACCAAGCTGCCCGGCTCCGAAGTGGCGGGCCAGGCGACGGTCCTGATCTTCCCGGACCTGAACACCGGCAACAACACCTACAAGGCCGTGCAGCGCTCGGCGGGCGCCGTGGCCGTCGGCCCGGTCCTCCAGGGGCTGCGCAAGCCCGTCAACGACCTGTCCCGGGGAGCCCTCGTGCAGGACATCGTGAATACCGTGGCCATCACGGCGATCCAGGCACAGGGCGAGGAGTGACCCGCATGACCACCCCGAACACCGAAGAGACCGCGGCCCAGGGCAAGCCGAGCCGGGTGCTCGTGCTCAACTCCGGCTCCTCGTCCGTGAAGTACCAGCTGCTCGACATGCGTGACCGCTCCCGGCTGGCGTCCGGTCTCGTCGAGCGGATCGGCGAGGAGACCTCCCGGCTCGTCCACACCCCGCTGAGCGGCGACGGCGAGCCCCGGGAGCGCGAGGGCCGGATCGCCGACCACGACGAGGCGCTGAAGGCTGCGGCCGAGGAGCTGGCGGCGGACGGGCTCGGCCTGGACTCCCCCGAGCTGGCGGCGATCGGGCACCGGGTGGTGCACGGCGGGCTGCGGTTCACCGAGCCGACCGTGATCACCGACGACGTGCTGAAGGAGATCGAGCGGCTGGTCCCGGTCGCCCCGCTGCACAACCCGGCCAACATCACCGGCATCCGCACCGCCATGGCCCTGCGCCCGGACCTGCCGCAGGTGGCGGTGTTCGACACGGCGTTCCACACGACGATGCCGGAGTACGCGGCGCGCTACGCGATCGACGTGGAGACGGCCGACGCGCACCGCATCCGCCGCTACGGCTTCCACGGCACCTCGCACGCGTACGTCTCCCGCAAGGCGGCCCGGCTGCTCGGCAAGGAGCCCGAGGACGTCAACGTCATCGTGCTGCACCTGGGCAACGGGGCGTCCGCTTCGGCGGTCGCGGGCGGGCGGTGCGTGGAGACGTCGATGGGCCTGACCCCCTTGGAGGGGCTGGTCATGGGTACCCGCTCCGGGGACATCGATCCGGCTGTCACCTTCCACCTGAAGCGGGTGGCGGGGATGTCCGCGGACGAGATCGACGTCCTGCTCAACAAACGGAGCGGCCTGGTGGGGCTGTGCGGCGACAACGACATGCGGGAGATCCGGCGCCGGGTCGACGAGGGCGACGAGCGCGCCGCCCTCGCCTTCGACATCTACATCCACCGGCTGAAGAAGTACATCGGCGCCTATACGGCGGTCCTCGGCCGGGTGGACGCCGTGGTCTTCACGGCGGGGGTCGGGGAGAACTCGAGCCCGGTGCGGGAGGCTGCCATCGCAGGGCTGGAGGAGCTCGGCCTGGTGGTGGACGCGGATCTCAACGCCGCACGGTCCGGGGTGCCGCGGCTGATCTCGCCGGATTACGCACGGGTCGCGGTCGCCGTGGTGCCGACGGACGAGGAGCTGGAAATCGCGAATCAGACCTTCGCACTGGTCGACAACTGAGCGGCCCCGCGCCCTTTTGTATCTTCCACCAGCCGGAATATTCCGCAGCGAAACAAACCGATAGGATCCGCCTCATGCGCCGTTCCAAAATCGTCTGCACCCTCGGCCCCGCCGTCGACTCCCATGAGCAGCTCGTCGCTCTGATCGAGGCCGGCATGAGCGTGGCCCGTTTCAACTTCAGTCACGGCTCCCACGCGGAACACCAGGGTCGGTACGACCGGGTCCGCAAGGCCGCCGCCGAGACCGGGCGGGCGGTCGGCGTGCTCGCCGACCTCCAGGGCCCGAAGATCCGCCTGGCGAAGTTCGCCGAGGGTCCGGTCGAGCTGGTCCGCGGGGACGAGTTCGTCATCACCGCCGAGGACGTCCCCGGGGACAAGTCGATCTGCGGTACGACCTACAAGGGCCTGCCCGGTGACGTCGCCAAGGGCGACCCCATCCTGATCAACGACGGCAACGTCGAGCTGAAGGTCGTCTCCGTCGAGGGCCCCCGCGTCCACACCATCGTCATCGAGGGCGGGGTGATCTCCGACCACAAGGGGATCAACCTGCCGGGTGCCGCGGTCAACGTCCCGGCCCTGTCCGAGAAGGACGTCGAGGACCTGCGGTTCGCGCTGCGGATGGGCTGCGACCTGGTCGCGCTCTCCTTCGTCCGCGACGCCAACGACGTCAAGGACGTCCACAAGGTGATGGACGAGGAGGGCCGCCGGGTCCCCGTCATCGCCAAGGTGGAGAAGCCGCAGGCCGTCGAGCACATGGAGGGCGTCGTCATGGCGTTCGACGGTGTGATGGTCGCCCGCGGCGACCTCGCCGTCGAATACCCGCTGGAGAAGGTCCCGATGGTGCAGAAGCGCCTGGTGGAGCTGTGCCGGCGCAACGCCAAGCCGGTGATCGTGGCGACCCAGATGATGGAGTCGATGATCACCAACTCCCGTCCGACCCGCGCCGAGGCGTCCGACGTCGCCAACGCCATCCTGGACGGCGCGGACGCGGTCATGCTCTCCGCGGAGTCCTCGGTCGGCGCGTACCCGATCGAGACCGTCAAGACCATGTCGAAGATCGTGGTCGCCGCCGAGCAGGAGCTGCTCTCCAAGGGCCTCCAGCCGCTGGTGCCGGGCAAGAAGCCCCGTACCCAGGGCGGTTCGGTCGCCCGCGCGGCCTGCGAGATCGCGGACTTCCTGGGCGGTGAGGCCCTGGTCGCCTTCACCAAGTCCGGTGACACCGCCCGCCGGCTGTCCCGCTACCGCGCGGCCCAGCCGATCCTGGCCTTCACCACGGACGAGGCCACCCGCAACCAGCTGGCCCTCAGCTGGGGTGTCGAGGCCCACGTCGTCCCGCACGTGGACAACACGGACGCGATGGTGGACCTGGTCGACTCGGAGCTGCTGAAGCTCGGCCGCTACAACACGGGCGACACGATGGTCATCACGGCCGGCTCGCCCCCCGGTGTCCCCGGCACCACCAACATGGTCCGCGTCCACCACGTGGGCGGCCAGGACCAGGGCTGACGCCCCGCACGACAACGGTGCCCCCGGTTCCCGCAACCGGGGGCACCGGCCTGTTCAGACCGGCGGCACCAAGTCGCTCGTGCTGACGGTGCAGTCCAGCTCCGGGTAAACGAAGTCCGTCTCGTTGTTCTCGCGGCGCCGCAGCCCGTAGAACGTACGGCTCCGCTCCTCGTCCGCCAGCGTGAGCGGTACGCCCTGCGGGAGGTACGGCTGCCCGTCGCGGAAGCGCAGTACGGTCTTCGACGTCCGGAACGTGAGGCCCAGCCACTCGTTGTCCCCCGGCCCTCCGGCGGGATCCACGACGATCCGGTGCCTGAGCCGCCGGTTGGCCGCCACGGAGAAGACGACGACACCGTGGTGGACGAGCGGGATCTCCAGCGTCCCGGCGCCGGGCTCCTCCTTCGACTCGAAGATCAGCAGCCGCCGCGGGTCCGCCTCCGGCTCCCGGTAGCAGGAGAGGACGGCGATGTACCCGTCGTCGGCCAGGTCGAGCGCCTGGTCGGAGTGCCGGCCCATCGTCGTGTACGCGCTCGTGTAGCGCTCGGCGAGCGCGTTGTCGAGGACGGCCGGGAGCCCCGCGCGCTCGCGTATCTCCCCCGCCAGCCGCTCGTGTACGTCCCGGAAACGCAGCGCGGGGCGCGCGTACCGCGTCGTCGTCCGTACGAGCGGCACCCCGCCGTCCGCGTCGGCCCGGGTCAGCACCGCGCCCTTGCGGCCCTTCCCGACGTCCTCCATGGGCGTCGCCGCGCACAGCTCCGCGAAGAGGTCCGGCCCGGCGGGCAGCGAGCACCGGACGATGTCCTCAGAGCCGGGGAGCACGGTAGTCCCCCGCGTTCATGCTGAAGCGGAACCGGTCGCCGTAGTCGATGAACGCCGTGGTCCGGTTCTCCTCGGCGTACAGCGCGCGCAGCTCCTCCATGCCCGCCTCCGTGGGCTCCTCCAGCTCCACCGGGCCCGCCGCGCCCTTGAGAAACGTACGGCCGTCCCGGTGCACGGCCTCGGCGCTCGAACAGCGCACCACGTATCCCAGACGGGTCGGCAGGTACTCGGCGTTCAGCGTGGAGGGCCGGACCTCGTGCGTGTACAGGCGGTTGGTGGACAGCGGCATGAGGAAGACCGAGCCGGGGTGGAGCGTCAGCGTGAACTGCTCGGGCCGGCCCTCGCGTTCGTCCGCCGGGTCCTTGAGGCGGAAGCGGAGCCGGGTGAGTGCGCTCGCGCGCCCGACACCGTAGTCGTAGGGGTCGTCGGCCATGGGGCTCAGCCCGTCGAGCCGGTCGTAGAAGGTGCAGAAGGCCATGACGCCGTTGCGGGGCATGTCCTTCGTCTTGTCGGCGTGGGACGAGATCCTGGCCTTGGACTGCTTGCGCCCGGTCGTGGCAGGGGTGTTGTGGTACGTCTGCGCGAGGACATGGTTCAGCGGCGCGTGGTCCCGGAAGACCGTGGCGGCCTCACGGTTCAGCGCGTCGACGATCTCCGTGTCGGCCGGGCCGAAGTTCTCGGTCGGACCCGAGAGGTTCGTGGAGCACCGCAGCAGCCGGAAGTGCAGCTCGTCCCCGTCCCGGGTGACAGGCGTGAGGTAGATCCCGGTGCGGTGGGCGGTGCCGGCCTTGGTGGACTCGGTCAGCGACTGGAACGCGTGCTCGGCACGGATGCGCCCGAAGTGGTCCTCGTCGGGCGCGAAGAACCGGCGGTAGTAGACCCCGGCGTCATGGACCCGGACGGGCACCCGGCCGGGATCGGCCACGGGCCGGGTGGTGTCGGCCGTGCCCCGCACCGGCTCGATGCGGGCTTCGCCCGGTTCTGTGACGTACGTCGAACTCACTTGTCCCCCGCAGACGTTGATGAGCATGGCAAAGGCCCGCACCCCGAGAGGCGGCGGGCCTTTGCCATGCTACCGAGAGGCGTCAGGCGCCGTCCTTGGTGAAATAGTTGTGCAGTCCCGGGACGGTCAGCGTGCCGCCGAACTGGCCGGCCTGGGTGACCTTCACCTTGGTGAAGAAGGCGAACGGGACGTTCAACGGGGGCGGGGTCTCCGGGCTGAAGGTGATCGGGATGAGGCCGAAGAGGTTGCCCTTCAGCTCCTCCGTGTACATCGTCACCGTGCCGTTCCTGATGGTGGAGGTCGAGCCCTTGCTCGCCTGCACATGGCCGGTGACGCCCGACTGCGGACCGGTCGTCAGCTGGTGCAGGTCCTTGATGTCGATCGAGGACGCGGTGAACTTCAGCACCTTCTTGGTGGTGCCGTCGGCCTTCTGCACCTCGACGATGCCCTTGTAGTCGAGCCCGTTCAGGGTGAGCAGCGAGCTCTCCAGGATCCACGGGTCGCTGGGCAGCATGGGGATGCCGGGCTCCGCCTTCGCGTTGGCCAGGGCCTCCGGGTCGGCGGTCGGACACGGGAACGGCTCCTTGGCGCCGTCCGGGATGTCCTCGTCCTTCTTGGCGTCGGTGCCCTTGACGTCCTCGTCGAGCTCCTCGACCGTCTTGCCCGCCTTGCCGGCCGCCTCGCGGATGGCGTCGGTGGTCTTGTCGACCGTGTCCTTCGCCGCGCCGGTGGCCTTCTCGACGGTCTTCTCGGCCGGCTTGTCCTCGGCCTTGTCCTTGGTGTCCGCGGTGGCGGAGTCCGAGGGCTTCGGGCTCGCGGTGGTGGGTGTCGGGGACGGGCTCGCCGTCTCCTTGTCCGGTCCGTCGAAGAGGTCCTTGAGCGCGTCGCCGAGGCCCAGCGGGTCGAGAGGGTTCTTCGACTTGGTGGGCGACGGCGTGGCGGCCGGGGTCTCGGCCGGTGCGGCGTCGGTGCTCTTCTGCTTCGCGGTGTCGGCGGTGTCGCCGGCCTCGCTGCCCTTGTCGGCCGCCGAGCCGGTGGCCGTGGGCTTCGGAGTCGCCTTGTCGCTCGTCTCCGGGGCCGGCTTGCTGCTCGTGCTCGCCGACGGGGACGGCGTCTTCGACGCGGAGGGCGTCGGGTCGGCCGACTCGCTCGGCTCGTCGGAGCGGGTCACACAGGGGCCGGGCGCATAGGGGATGTCCGTCGAGTCGTCGGCCATCGCCAGCTTCGGCGTGAGCCCCATCCCGACGAAGACCGCCGTCGGCATCGCGGCGAGCGCGAACGCCTTCTTGCCCGAGGGCATGTGGAGCTTCGTCAGCAGCGACTTCCTGGGGGCGGCGTGGCGGGGTCCTCTGCGTTCCTGGAACCCGCTCTCGTCCGCGCGGTTCACCTGCTTGTCGTCACCCCGCACGATGCCTCCCGCCCTCGGTCTCGACGGTCGTGTCGTACGTCTGCTGCTCGGGGATGCCCGCCCCGTGGAGCACGCCCTCGGGAAGCGGCTCGTCCTTCGCGAACGAGACGGTCTCCGGGGCCTCCTCGGAGGGAGCGGCCGGCGCGGGCTCGCCCTCAGCCGGTGCCTCGCCCGGGACCCACGACACGGAGAGCGCGCCGCCGATCAGGGCGAAGACGAAGCCGATCACGAAGCCGCCGATGTTGGCGACGGGTATGGAGATCAGAGCCAGCAGAATCGCCGCGACACCGGCGAACACGCGGACGATGCTGTGGAACCACATCGTCAGGCCCAGCGTGACGAGCAGGACACCGATGATCAGCGAACCGGCGCCGGCGGTGGTGGACATCGCCAGCGTCATGTTGCCGAGGTGCATGTTCGCGTACGGGAAGTACATGATGGGCAAGCCGCCCAGCATGGTGAACAGTCCGGCCCAGAACGGCCGGTCACCCCGCCAGGTGCGGAAGCCTCGCCAGGCGATGGAGAGGTAGTGCTCGTTCTGCCCTTGGGATTCGGGGCTCATGGAAAACAGCTCCCTGGAACCGGTACTGCTGTGAGAAGGAGAAGGGTGGGCGGCCGGGGACACGCGAAGCGCCCCCGGCCGCCCGGCGAGTGCTTAGTAGCACTCCTTGCCGGCGCCGGAGCCCTTGTGCAGGCGCAGCTTCAGTCCACTGAGGTTGAAGGTGCCGGCCGTCGTGGCCCACGCCTTCTGGTGGACGTCGGTCAGCACGGCCTTCTCGGCACGCTGGGCGAACCCGTTGGGGTTGGCCTGCGTACCGGGCTGGATGCCGATGCTGCCCGGCTTGTCCTTCTTCAGCGAACCGGCGGCCACGCCGATGTCGATGTTGCTGAACTTGGCGTCGCCGTCGAGTTCCGACACATCGAGGTAGAGGTCCTTGGCGTAGACACGGTCGTGCCCGTCGCCACCGGCCTCCAGCCGCAGGGTGATGTCGCCGAGACCGAACGGCAGGTTGGGCGTCACGACCGACTGGCACATGTTCGTGATGTAGGCCTTGCTGAAGCCCGACACGGCCACGGCGTGGCCCTTGCCGTCAGCCACCTTGGGGTCGGCACCCTGCTCGGTGGCCACGCTGCCGTACTGCACGAAGTCGTAGCCCTCGAGTTCACCGGCCTTGACCTTGAACTCCTGGCCCGAAACGCTGAAGGACGCGGCGAGCGCGCCCTGGGCCAGACCGACGCCGACGGCGGCGGTGGCTATGACGCTCGGCACCATGACGACAGCGAAACGCTTCCATCTCGTGCCACCGCGAACCTGGGAACTCATATTTTTCCTCCTTCTCGGACGTACATCTCCGGTCCGGCATCCTGCCCGACCTGGGAT
The DNA here is from genome assembly GCF_008042035.1 of Streptomyces sp. col6. Classification (GTDB taxonomy): domain Bacteria; phylum Actinomycetota; class Actinomycetes; order Streptomycetales; family Streptomycetaceae; genus Streptomyces. The sequence goes on along the minus strand of NZ_RDBL01000006.1, from coordinate 1,190,369 downwards.
GGGAGAAGTGCTACGTCCTCGGAAAGGAGAGCGCCCGCGTACGGAGGCATGTACCGCGTCCGCATCACCGGCGATCACCCCCGAGCGACAACCACGGGTCACGCGTGTGCGTGACCTGATCGGACAGGCCCTGCCGACCGGCAGGAACCCCCCTGTCCGGAGCCGGCGCCACTGCCGCCGACCCGCTCGGTGGGGACCCAACGGAGCCGCCGCTCCCGACTGGCAGCCGGACTGGCGTTATTGGACCGAGCGTGGCCGATCGTGGTCCATTCCCGGCCGTGACACAAGGGGGTTCGTTACTCGCTGGTAACGCCCTCATAACCAGGCCACGACCTGCTGGCACCGAGCGGCCACACAGGGTTGCCCCGGAGTGGCGGACGAAAAGGAGGAAGGGCGAGCGAAACGGGACAGATCCCAAAGATCGATTTACTGCGAGTAACAGGCCGTGCTTTTATCAAGATTTGGTAAAGCAGGGCCTACTCTTATCGCCTGATCGCGAAAACGGCCGCGGCGCCCGGAGGCTGCCGCGGCCGTGTTGTCAGTTCGGCACAATCGCGCCGGACCAATCGGATCAGAACAGGACGCGCGCCAGCGCGGTACGCGCGGCAGCGACCCGCGGGTCCTCCGGGCCGATCACCTCGAAGAGGTCGAGCAGCCGCAGCCGGACCCGGTCGCGGTCGTCGCCGAACGTGCGGCGCACCGTCTCCACGAGCCGCCCGAAGGCGTCCTCCACGTGGCCTCCGACGAGGTCGAGGTCGGCCGCCGCCAGCTGCGCGTCCACGTCGGCCTGCTTCTCGGCGGCCTCCTGACGCACCTTCTGCGGATCCGTCCGCTGCACGCGGGCCAGCAGTTCCGCCTGGGCGAGACCGAGCCTGGCCTCCGTGTTGGCCGGGTCGTCGGACAGGACGTTCTTGTACGCCTGGACGGCACCCGGGAAGTCATTGGCGTCCAGCGCCTGCGCCGCCGCCTCCAGGAGGGCGTCGTAGGGGCCGGGGGGAGCCGGAGCCGCCGCCTGGGCCTCCGGGGCGCCCGCCGGGTCGACCGCGATACCGGTGAGGCCGAAGCGCTCCTCGCCGACCTGGATCAGCTGGTCCAGGGTCTGGCGGATCTGGGCCTCGGGGGCCGCGCCCTGGAAGAGGGGCAGCGCCTGTCCGGCGACGACGGCGAAGACGGCCGGGATGCCCTGGATGCCGAACTGCTGCATCAGCATCTGGTTGGCGTCGACGTCGACCTTGGCCAGCAGGAAGCGGCCGTTGTACTCGTGGGCCAGGCGCTCCAGGAGCGGACCCAGCTGCTTGCACGGCTCGCACCACTCGGCCCAGAAGTCGATGACGACGGGCACTTCGGCGGAGCGCTGGAGGACGTCGTTCTCGAAGCCCGCCTCGTTGACGTCGATCACGAGGGAGGACGCGGGGACGGCCGCGGGGCCGCCCTGCCGGGCGGACTCGGCGCGGGTCTGCTCCGCCTTCGCCTTGGCCTCTCCGGCCGCCTTCACCGCGGCGAGGTCGACGACGCCGCTCATGGACATGTTTCTGGGCTGCATGCGTACATCCTCCCCCCTCGGTGCGCTGTTCCGGAAAGCGATACGTGAACCGCGCCCGTCCGCACCTCTCGCCGGTGTGCGAGGTGGACGGACAGACACGGCCGCGGGGCCCCTGAAAGACCCGGTTCGGCGCCCGGTCCCCACCCGGCGCCTGTGGCTGTCGATCGTTCGTGGCGCTCACGCCGGCCGGGGCCGACGCCTTACGCTACGACCCGTAGCGTAACTGGCCACGACCCCTCGTGCACAAGAGTGTTCGGTGATCTGTCTCACGGGTATCGGGACCGGTCGGATTTACCTACTGACGGGTATGGTCGCCGCATGCTCAGCCGCAGCCACCCCAAACCCGCACGATCGGGACGCCCGCGCAGCGCCGAGGCCGACGAGGCGATCCTGGAGGCGACCAGAGCCTCCCTCGTGGACCTCGGCTGGTCGAAGCTGACGATGGGTGACGTGGCGACGCGGGCCGGGGTCGCCAAGACGACCCTCTACCGGCGCTGGGCGGGCAAGAACGAACTGGTCGTGGACGCGGTCGCGGTGCTCTTCGACGAACTGGAGCTGCCGGACCTGGGCAGCCTGGCCGCCGACGTGGAGGCGGTGGTGCTGCAGTTCGCCGCGCTGCTGGACCGGCCGGAGACCCGGACCGCGCTGATGGCGGTGGTCGCGGAGTCGACGCGGGACGAGGCGCTGCGGGCCCGTATCCGCGACTCGATCGTCAACCGGCAGAAGCGCCTCGTGCTCCAGGGGCGGCGGCGGGCGCAGGAGCGCGGCGAGCTGCCCGTCGAGCCGGACGAGGCGACGGCGGCGCTGACGGCGGACCTGATCTTCGATGTGATCGCCGGCGCGGTGGTGCACCGGACACTGGTGAGCGCCGAGCCCGTCGATGCCGACTGGGCCCGGCGCTTCACGCTGCTGCTGCTGGCGGGGCTGGGTGCGGCCGCCGCCGGTTAGCGGCGGCCGTACGTACGTCAGAAGCCGGCCGGCTCCGTGTAGACGCCCCACTCGTCGCGAAGGACGCCGCAGATCTCGCCGAGGGTCGCCTCCGCGCGGACCGCGTCGAGCATCGGGGCGATCATGTTGGAGCCGTCGCGGGCGGCGGCCAGCATCGCGTCCAGGGCGGACTTGACCCGGGCGTCGTCGCGGCCCTCCTTGCGGCCGGCGAGCACGCGGACCTGCTCGCGCTCGACCTCGTGGCTGACCCGCAGGATCTCCAGGTCGCCGGTGACCGAGCCGTGCGCGACGTTGACGCCGACGACGCGCTTGTCGCCCTTCTCCAGCGACTGCTGGTACCGGAAGGCGGATTCGGCGATCTCGCCGGTGAACCAGCCGTCCTCGATGCCGCGCAGGATGCCGGAGGTGATCGGGCCGACCGGGTGCTGCCCGTCGGGGTGGGCGCGGGTGCCGCGCTCCTTGATCTGCTCGAAGATCTTCTCGGCGTCGGCCTCGATGCGGTCGGTGAGCTGCTCCACGTACCAGGAACCGCCCAGCGGGTCGGCCACGTTGGCGACGCCGGTCTCCTCCATCAGCACCTGCTGGGTGCGCAGCGCGATCTCGGCGGCCTGCTCGGAGGGGAGCGCGAGGGTCTCGTCGAGGGCGTTGGTGTGCAGCGAGTTGGTGCCGCCGAGGACGGCGGACAGGGCCTCGACCGCGGTGCGTACGACGTTGTTGTACGGCTGCTGCGCGGTGAGCGAGACGCCGGCGGTCTGGGTGTGGAAGCGCAGCCACTGGGCCTTGTCGGTCTTCGCGCCGTACGTCTCCTTCATCCAGCGGGCCCAGATCCGGCGGGCGGCGCGGAACTTGGCGATCTCCTCGAAGAAGTCGAGGTGCGCGTCGAAGAAGAAGGACAGGCCGGGCGCGAAGGTGTCGACGTCGAGCCCGCGCGAGAGGCCGAGCTCCACGTAGCCGAAGCCGTCGGCGAGGGTGTACGCCAGCTCCTGCGCGGCCGTCGCCCCGGCCTCGCGGATGTGGTAGCCGGAGACGGAGAGCGGCTTGTACGCGGGGATGGAGCTCGCGCAGTGCTCCATCAGGTCCCCGATGAGGCGCAGATGGGGCTCGGGCTGGAAGAGCCACTCCTTCTGCGCGATGTACTCCTTGAAGATGTCCGTCTGGAGCGTGCCGTTGAGGACGGCGGGGTCGACGCCCTGGCGCTCGGCGGCGACCAGGTACATGCAGAAGACCGGGACGGCCGGGCCGCTGATCGTCATCGACGTCGTGACGTCACCGAGCGGGATGTCCTTGAACAGGACCTCCATGTCGGCGGCGGAGTCGATGGCGACGCCGCAGTGCCCGACCTCGCCGAGCGCGCGCGGGTCGTCGGAGTCGCGGCCCATCAGCGTCGGCATGTCGAAGGCCACGCTCAGCCCGCCGCCGCCGGCGGCCAGGATCATCTTGTAGCGCTCGTTGGTCTGCTCGGCGTTGCCGAAGCCGGCGAACTGGCGGATGGTCCAGGTGCGGCCCCGGTAGCCGGTCGGGTGGAGCCCCCGGGTGAAGGGGTACTCGCCGGGCCAGCCGATCCGCTCGAAGCCCTCGTACGCGTCCCCGGGGCGGGGGCCGTAGACGGGCTCGACCGGGTCGCCGGAGAGCGTGGTGAAGTCCGCGTCACGCTTGCGGGCCTTGTCGTAACGGGCCTGCCAGCGGCGGCGGCCTTCCTCGATCGCGTCAGCGTCCATGCCTCCAATTTACTAGGACGTCCTAGTAAATGTCGATGACAAACCGCCCGGCGCTTCGCGCGGGGCGGTTCGGTGAGGTCAGACGTTCGCGGGGGCCGTCGGCGTCGTGTCGGCGACCAGCGGCTCGACCTCGCGGACGACCTTGCGCTCCACGAAGAACGCGGCCGTCGGGATCGTGCCCGAGATCAGCACCCAGAGCAGCTTGCCCATCGGCCACTTCGCCTTGGAGCCCAGGTCGAAGGCGAAGATCAGGTAGATGATGTACAGCACGCCGTGGATCTGGGAGACGACGAGCGTCAGGCCCTCACCCTTGTCGAAGCCGTATTTGAAGATCATGCACACGCAGAGGATCAGCAACATGACGGCGGTGACGTAAGCCATCACCCGGTATCGGGTCAGCACACTGCGTTTCATGGCATCGAGCGTAACCGGACGTCCGGGGCGATCTTGCAGCGGGCCGGGCCCCGGAACGGCGTCTCTCAGACCTCCTCGAAGTCCTGCGCGGCGATCCGCAGGGGCCGCAGCAGCGCGAAGATCTCGGCGCACTCCTCGGCGTCGTACACCCCGAGTCCGAACTCCATCGCGACCAGGTCCCGGGTCGCCGATTCCACGACCTCGCGGCCCTTGTCCGTGATGGAGGCCAGCGTGCCCCGCCCGTCGTTGGGGTTCGGGCGCTTGTCCACCAGGCCGGAGCGCACCAGCCGGTCCACCGTGTTCGTCACGGACGTCGGGTGGACCATCAGCCGCTCGCCGATCTTGGACATCGGCAGCTCGCCCGCCTTGGAGAAGGTGAGCAGCACCAGCGCCTCGTACCGCGCGAAGGTCAGTCCGTACGGCTTGACGACGGCGTCGACCTCGGCGAGCAGGATCTGCTGCGCCCGCATGATCGAGGTGATCGCCCCCATGGACGGGACCGGGCCCCAGCGCTGCTGCCAGAGCTCGTCGGCGCGGGCGATGGGATCGAAGGGAAGGCTGAGCGGCTTCGGCACGGCCACGACCTTACCCATGGGGAACTTGTCGGTCCTCCCCGTCTCGAACTTCGGTCCGGCCCTGGGCCGTGGGTGCGGTTCTGCGGACCTCGGCGACCAGCGGGAGCAGGCACAGCGTGCCGAGGACACCCGCCCCGGCGACCACCTGGTGGACGGGGAAGAACTCGGCCGCGAGCCCCGTGAGCGCCATGCCGACGCCCTGGAGCGTCATGAGTCCCGCGGTGAGCAGGGTCATGGCCCGGCCGCGCAGCTCCTCGGGGACGGCGGCGACGAACCACTGGTCGAGGCCGATGCCGTACGCGGCCGAGGCACCGGCCACCACCAGCGCGACGGCGGCCGTCGCGACCCCCGGGGTCAGCCCGTACACCGCGAGGGGCAGCAGCCCGGCGGCGGCCAGCGGCAGCACGATCCGCTCGCGGGTACGGGGGCGCAGCACGGAGCCCGCGTACAGCTCGGAGGCGATGTGGCCGACGGGCATGGCGCACATCAGCAGCCCGAGCGCCGTCGGGCCGGCCCCGATCTCGTCGGCGTACGGCGCCGCGACCGCCTCCGGCGCCACGACGAACAGCGGAGGCAGCCAGAACAGCAGCATCAGGGCGCGGACGCGGCGGTGGCCGAGGACCAGCCGGGCGCCGGACAGCGACTCCCGCAGCAGGGTGGAGCCGCCGCCGCCCTGCGCCGCGCGGGCGGGCCGGTCGCGGGTGCCGAAGCGCAGCAGCGTCGCCGAGCAGAGGAAGGTGACCACCGTGATCGCGATCGCGCCGCGCGGGGAGATCACGGCGAGGAGCAGCCCGCCGACGCCGAACCCGGCGAGCAGCGCGCTCTGCGAGACGATCCGCAGCAGCGAGCGGCCCAGGACGAACAGTTCGCCCTCGCCCAGGATGTCGGTGAGCGCGGCCATCCTCGTCCCGGTGAAGACCGGAGAGACGGCGGCGACCAGGCAGCGCAGCCCCAGGAGCCCCGCGACCGGCGTGCCCGGAAGGATCATCACGGCGACGCAGGCCGCGCAGACGAGGTCGCAGGTGACCAGCACCCGGCGGGCGGGGTAGCGGTCCGCGATCCCGGCGAAGAGGGTGCCGCCGACGAGGTACGGGAGCATGCCGAGCGCGAAGGTGAGCGCGCTGAGCAGGGGCGAGGAGGTGAGGTCGTAGACCAGGACGGTGAGCGCGAGTTCGCTGACGACGACGCCGAGCAGCGAGAGCAGATGCGCGGCGAACACCGCCCGGAACTCGCGTACGGCGAAGACGGCGCGGTATCCCCGGGGGACGGACGGAGCGTCCGCCGTGTCGTGGGCGGTGCCCTGTGGGTGGGTGCTGTTGCTCGGCATGGCGGCAGCTTGGAGGAGCGGGCGCCCCGCTCCGTAGACTTTCGGCTGACACCGAATCTTCGCGAGGCCGCCCATGCCGTTCCATCTGCATCTCGACGAGAACGACCTGTTGCGCTGCCGGTTCGCGCTCTCCCCGCTCTGGGAGACCCAGGCCGCCGTGCGGACGCTGCTGCGCCCCCGGCGGCACGGGTACCACCAGCCGTGGCTGCGGCGCATCAAGGACGCGGCCTCGGGGCTCGATCTGCGGCCGCTCTGGTCGCTGATGACCGACGGCGGGCACAATCCGGACTTCCTCTGCCCGCCTCCCACGGGGCCGTACGTCGCGTTCGAGGACGAGATCGCGGCCGTACGCGCCACCGCCCCGGAGCTGGTCGCCCAGGATCTGGCGCTGACGCTGGCCGACCGGCCGGGCGCCCTGGACTCCCCCGCCGGCCGGGCGCTGCTCGCCGACCCGGCGCGGGCCCTGCGGGAGCTGGCCGATCTGCTCGAAGAGGCGTGGCGGACGCTGATCGAGCCGGACTGGGCGAGGCTGCGCGCCCTGCTGGAGGCCGATATCGCGTACCACTCGCGACGGCTGGCCGAGGTGGGATTCGCACGCCTTCTCGGGGAGTTGAGCCCGCAGCTGACGTGGACGGACTCCACCCTGACCCTGGTGGGGATGCGGGGCCGGCACTCCCGGGTGCTCGGCGGGCAGGGCCTCGTGCTGATCCCGAGCGTCTTCGCGTGGCCGGACGTGGTCAGCGGATACGAGCCGCCCTGGCCGCCCGCCGTGATCTACCCGGCGCGCGGGATCGGGGGCCTGTGGACGGAGCCGGGCGCGAGTACCCCCGAGGCCCTGGCACGGCTGCTCGGCCGGGCACGGGCCGATGTCCTGTGCGCGCTGGACGAGCCGGCCGGCACCAGCGCGCTCGCGCACCGGCTGCGGCTCGCCCCGTCGTCGGTGTCGGCGCATCTGTCGGTGCTGCGGGCGGCCGGGCTGCTGACCTCGCGCCGCTACGGCCACCAGGTGCTGTACGAGCGGACGCCGCTGGGGATCGCGCTGGCGGTCCCGGAATGACGGGAGCCCCCGCCGGAGGGGCGGGGGCTCACTGTGGGCGGACCGGGCGTCAGTCCGCGAGGTACCGCTCGACCGTCTCGACCTTGGAGGTCAGTCCGTCGGTGACCCCGGGCCGGATGTCGGCCTTGAGCACGAGGGAGACCCGCCCGGCGCGCGCCTCGACGGCGGCCACGGCGCGCTTGACGACGTCCATGACCTCGTCCCACTCCCCTTCGATGGAGGTGAACATCGCGTCCGTGCGGTTGGGCAGCCCGGACTCGCGGACGACCCGGACGGCGTCGGCGACGTACTCCCCGACGTCCTCGCCGACCCCGAGCGGGCTGACGGAGAAGGCGACGATCATGCGCTGACCGTGCCTTCGCGGCGGGCCCGCGCGGCGATGACGCTGTCCGCCTCGTAGCGCTTGAGCACCTTGTCCCCGTACAGACCGCCGAACGGCAGCACGCACAGCAGGAAGAAGAACGCGACGCGCTTCAGCGGCCACTTGGTCTTCGCCCACACGTCCAGCAGCAGGACGACGTAGATCACGAAGAGCACGCCGTGCAGCATGCCGAGCGGCATCATCAGGAAGTCGATGTCGGAGACCCGGCTCAGGACCGAGCCGAAGAGGATCAGCGCGGGGAAGGACAGCGCCTCGGGAATCGAGATGAGGCGCAGCCGGTGCAGGGCGGTGGCGGTCTTGATGTCCACGGGGGCACCTTCGGTGGGAGGGTCGTGACAGCTTGTGAACGCACGCACAAGCGGCACCCATTGTGACATCGCCGCCCGGCCCGCCCGGCGGCGGGTCCCGGGGGGAGCGGGCCGCGCCCGCCCGTTCCGCAAGAAGTACGTCCCGATTGCGTCCGGGTCCCGTACCGGATGCGTATCAGGGGCGCTCCGGGGCGCCCGATCGCGCGGCTGCCCCTGTTCCCGCGGCGGTGGCTGCCGCTATTTTCGCCGGGTGGCAATGTTCCGACTTGAGGGAAGCAAGACGCTCGCCGTCGATCTGGCCGGCGATGCCGTCAAGGCGAAGAACGGCTCCATGGTCGCGTACGAGGGCCAGATGACGTTCAAGAAGATGACGGGTGGCGGTGAGGGACTGCGCGGGATGGTGACCCGCAGGCTGACCGGTGAGTCGATGGCGGTGATGCAGGTCACCGGGCAGGGCACCTGCTACTTCGCCGACCGCGCGAGCGAGATCAACCTCGTCTCGCTGCACGGCGACAAGCTGTACGTGGAGGCGAGCAACCTGCTCTGCACCGACGCGGGGCTGCGCACGGGCACCACGTTCACCGGGCTGCGCGGCGGTGCGACGGGCAACGGCCTGTTCACCACCACCGTGGAGGGGACCGGCCAGGCGGCGATCATGTCGGACGGCACGGCCGTGGTGCTGCGGGTCTCCGCGCAGTACCCGCTGTTCGTCGACCCGGGCGCGTACATCGCCCACCAGGGCAACCTGCAGCAGAACTTCCAGTCCGGGGTGAACTTCCGGACGCTGATCGGCGAGGGCTCGGGCGAGTCCTTCCAGATCCGTTTCGAGGGCGAGGGACTGGTCTACGTGCAGCCCAGCGAGCGGAACACGATCGGGGGGAACCTCTGATGCCCTTCCGCGAGATCAACTCGAAGATGGTCGAGGCGACGGTGGTCCCCGGCCAGAAGATGTTCAGCCAGCGCGGGGCGATGCTCGCCTACCGGGGCGAGGTCGCGTTCACGCCGAACATCCAGGGCGGCCAGGGCGGCGTGATGTCGATGCTCGGCCGCCGGCTGGCGAACGAGGCGACGCCGCTGATGACGGTCGAGGGCAACGGCACGGTGATGTTCGGCCACGGCGGCCACCACATCCAGGTGATCAACCTCACCGGGGACACCCTCTACGTGGAGGCGGACCGCCTCCTCGCCTTCGACGGGTCGCTCCAGCAGGGCACGATGTTCATGGGCTCGCAGGGCGGCGTGATGGGCATGGTGCGCGGCCAGGTGACCGGTCAGGGCCTGTTCACGACGACGCTCACCGGCCACGGCGCGGTGGCGGTGATGGCGCACGGCGGGGTCATCGAGCTGCCGATCGCCCCGGGCCGCGACGTGCACGTCGACCCCCAGGCGTATGTCGCCCACCACGGCGACGTACGCAACAAGCTCTCCACCGCGCTCGGCTGGCGCGAGATGGTGGGCCGCGGCTCGGGCGAGGGCTTCCAGCTGGAGCTGAGCGGCAGTGGTGCGGTGTACGTCCAGGCGTCCGAGGAGAAGCTGTGAACGCCCCCGTGATCTTCGACCCGATGACGCTGCCGTCGGACGACAACGTCAACCCGTACACCTTCTGCGTGGAGCTCAAGGGGAGCCAGTGGTTCCTGCAGAAGGGCAAGATGATCGCCTACTACGGGCAGATCGGCTTCGACGGCATCGGGCACGGCCGGTTCGACCGGCTGGTCCGGGCGAGCTTCCACTCGCCGCTGCACGCGAGCGACTGGGTGGTGGCCGAGGGCAGCGGCAAGATGCTGCTCGCCGACCGGGCGTTCGACGTGAACTCCTACGACCTGGACGACGGCAACCTGACGATCCGCTCCGGCAACCTGCTCGCCTACCAGCCCTCGCTGGCGCTGAAGCAGTCGATCGTGCCCGGGTTCCTGACGCTGATCGGCACGGGCAAGTTCGTCGCCGCGTCCAACGGGCCGGTGGTCTTCATGGAGCCGCCGCTGCGGGTCGACCCGCAGGCCCTGGTGGGCTGGGCGGACTGCCCCTCCCCCTGCCACCACTACGACCACGGCTACATGACCGGGGTGATGGGCGGCCTGCGCGCGCTCACCGGGATCGGCGGGGCGTCGGGCGAGGAGCACCAGTTCGAGTTCGTGGGGGCCGGTACGGTGCTGATCCAGTCGTCCGAGGCGCTGATGCCCGAGCAGCCGACGGGGGCGGTGCCGCAGCAGGCGGGGGTGCCGGGCGGCGGCCGTCCGGGCGCCGCGCCCCGGGCGCCCGGTCAGCTGGGGGACCTCCAGCGTCGCTTCGGTTTGTGAACGGTAGTCTGCGGAGTGTGACGTCGAACGCCTGCGCCCCGCCCTGGCGCGTGCGGGGCGTCACACGCTCCTCATTCGTCCGGCTTTCAACTTCTTAGGTAGAATCCATACATGGAGACCGAGACGGCCACCCGCTGGCTGAGCGACGCCGAGCAGTGCGCCTGGCGCACCCACCTGGACGTCAGCAGGCTGCTGATGCACCAGCTGGAGAAGGACCTCCAGCCGTTCGGGCTGACCAACAACGACTACGAGATCCTGGTCAACCTCTCGGAGTCGGAGGACCGCCGGATGCGGATGAGCGACCTCGCGGGCGCCACCCTCCAGTCCAAGAGCCGCCTCTCCCACCAGATCACGCGCATGGAGAGCGCGGGGCTGGTGCGGCGGGAGAACTGCGAGTCGGACCGCCGGGGGCTGTACGCGGTGCTGACCGAGGAGGGCGCGGAGACGATGCGGAAGGTGGCGCCGCACCATGTGGCGTCGGTCCGCAAGCACTTCATGGACCTGTTGTCGCCGGAGGCGCTGGCGGAGCTGCATGCGGCGTTGACACCGGTGGCGGAGCATTTGCGGGGGCAGCGGGGGTAAGAGGCGGCGCGCGTTGCGCGTTGCGGCGGGTGCGCCTGCGGCGGGCCTGTTCCCCTACCCGCCCCTTCCCGAACCCGGGGCTCCGCCCCGGACCCCGCGCATCGAACGCCGGAGGGGCTACCTGTGAGCCCCTGCGGCGTTTGAGCAGCGGGGTTCGGGGCGGAGCCCCGGGTGTACGTTCGGCCGCTCAAGCCTCTCCGGCGATTGAGGAGCGAGGGGGCGAGGGGAGGCTCAGGTCGAAGCGGGCGCCGCCTTCCGGGGCGGACCCCACCGTCAGGCGGCCCCCGTGGCGCGCAGCCACATCGCGGGCGATCGCCAGGCCCAGGCCCGCCCCGCCGTCGTCGCGGGCACGCGCCTCGTCCAGGCGGACGAAGCGTTCGAAGACGCGCTCGCGTTCCGCCTCCGGCACCCCGGCCCCGTCGTCCGTGACCGTGACGAGCACCCCGTCGGCGGACCGCCCCACCGTCACGGACACCGAACGCACCGCGTGCCGCTCGGCGTTGTCCAGCAGGTTGCCCAGGACCCGGGCCAACTGGCCGCGCGAACCCGCCACTTCGAGGCCGCCGTCCCGTACGGACACCGTGACCGGGATGCGGTCGCCCACCCGCTGCGAGACCTCCTCGCGGACCAGCGCCCCCAGGTCGACCCGCGTCCGCCCCGCCCGCTCCCCCGCGTCCAGCCGGGCCAGGAGCAGCAGGTCCGCGGCGAGTGCCTGGAGGCGTACGGTGTCGGCGACCGCGCCCGGCACGTCCAGCAGCTCCGGGTGCGCGGCGCCCACCTCCAGCTGGGTGCGCAGCGAGGCGATCGGGCTGCGCAGCTCGTGCGAGGCGTCGGCCACGAAGCGCCGCTGCCGGCCGACGGACTCCTCCAGCGCGGCGAGGGTCTCGTTGGTCGTACGGGCCAGCCTCGCGACCTCGTCACGGGAGCCCGGTTCCGGCACCCGCCGGGCCAGGTCCTCGGACGCGGTGATCGCCGCCATCTCGCGCCGGATGCCCTCCACCGGGCGCAGGGCCCGCCGGGTCACCAGCCAGGTCACCCCGGCGACGACCAGGAGCACCACGGGCAGCCCGGCCAGCATCGCCGAGCGCACGCTGTCCACGGCCCGCCGCTCGGCGGCGAGCGGGGCGCCCGCGTGGACGGTCAGGGTGCGTCCCGCCGGATCCGTAGCCTCGACCGCGGCGAACCGGTAGTCGGCGCGGTCGCCGTCCACGGTGGCGGTGCCGTTGGCGAAGTCCGGTTCGTCCGTGGAGACCTCGCCGCGGCCCGGATCGTCGTCGTCGTGGTCGTCGTCGCCCGCCCCGGCCGTCCCCGGCGCGGCGACCCGGTCCGTGCCGGTGCCGGAGATCGCCTCCAGGTCCTTGGAGACGGCCACCACGCGCCCGTCCTCGTCGGTGACCTGGACCGGGTGCTCCTCCTCGTCACCCGTGTCCAGGTCGGCGTACGGCACACCGAGGGCCAGCTGCCCGGCGACCTCCCGGGCGGCCACCTCGGCCTGGAGGCCCGCCTGGTCGGTGAGGTTCGCGCGCAGCACGAGGAGCACGGCGAGCCCGGCGGCGCCCAGGGCGAGGGCGACGACCACGGTGGCGCCGAGCGCGGCCCTGGCCCGTACGGACCTCATCGCGCCTCCAGCCGGTAACCGGCGCCGCGCACCGTGCGGATGGCGTCGGCACCGAGCTTGCGGCGCAGGGTGCTGACATACACCTCGACGATGTTGGGGTCGCCGTCGTAGGCGAAGTCCCAGACGTGCTCCAGGATCTCCGCCTTGCTGACCACCTGCCCGGCGCGCAGGGCGAGCTGTTCGAGGACGGCGAACTCCTTGGCGGTCAGGGCGATCTCGTCGCCGTCGAGGTGCAGACGGCGGGCGGCGGTGTCCATGCGCAGGGCCCCCACGGTGACCACCGGCGACCCGGAGCCGCCCCGGCGGCGCAGCAGGGCGCGGACCCGGGCGACCAGCACCACGTAGCTGAACGGCTTGGTCAGGTAGTCGTCGGCACCCGTGTCCAGGCCCTCCGCCTCGTCGTACTCGCCGTCCTTCGCGGTCAGCATCAGCACCGGCACCTCGTGGCCCTCGGCGCGCAGGGCGGCGCAGACGCGGTAGCCGTTCGTCCCGGGCAGCATGATGTCGAGGATCACCAGGTCGTACGCGCCGTCCCGCGCCCGGTGCAGGCCCTCGGTCCCGTCGTGCACGACGTCCACGGCGAATCCCTCGGCGGTGAGCCCCCTGGCCAGGGAGATCGCCAGCCGCTTCTCGTCCTCCACGATCAACAGGCGCATGCGCCCAGCGTCCCAAACCGAAGCTGAAGACGGCTTCAGGTGGCTTCAGGCTGCGTTCAGCATCGGCCCGGCAGGGTGGGTTGTGTCGTACCGAAGGCATCCGATACGGGAGGAATCCTCATGAAGCGCAAGATCGTCATCGCCGTCGTCACCGCGGCCGTGCTCGTCGGAGGCGGGGCCGGCGCGGTCGCCCTCACGGGCGGCGAGGAGGGCGGCGGCGGCCGGAGCACCGCGGCGGGCGCCGCCGGTGACTCCGACGCCCCGGCCGCCGCCCCTGCAGCCGCTCCCGCCGCTGCCCGGGTCACCGTCGGTGACGCGGTCGCGGCCGGCCTGGCGGCCGTTCCCGGCACGGTGACCGAGGCGGAGCTCGACGAGGAGGACGGCGGGCTCGTCTGGGAGCTGGATGTGTACGGCTCCGACCGGTCCTGGCACGACGTGACGGTGGACGCGGGCAGCGGCAAGGTGCTGGACAAGCGGGTGGACCGCGACGAGGACCGGGGCGCGCCCCGGTCGGCCTCCGTCTCGCTGGAGGAGGCGGTGAGGGCCGCGCTGAAGTCGGACCCGGGATCGGTGTCGTTCCTGGCCCAGGGCGACACGGTGCTCGCGAGCTTCGGGAACGGGGTGGTGGTGTCGGCGTACGCCCCATGAGTGGGGGCCGTTGGCCCCGTACCCCCGCTCCTCGATCGCCGGAGGGGCGTCCTGGAGGACTGCCTCGCCGCCGAGCCGGACGCCCGCCCCACCGCCGCCGGCCTCGCCGAACGGCTGGCGCCCGGCGCGGCCTCCCGATGGCCGGCCCCGGTCGGGCGGGCGCGGAGAGGCTGCCGGTGGCCCCCTGCGTGGGCGTGTAGCCCGGCAGCAGCGGCCCGTTCAGCGCGCAGACCCGGGCCAGCTCCCGTTCGTACTCCGCGATCTGCCCGCCGACCGGGGCCGGCCATCGGGAGGCCGCGCCGGGCGCCAGCCGTTCGGCGAGGCCGGCGGCGGTGGGGCGGGCGTCCGGCTCGGCGGCGAGGCAGTCCTCCAGGACCGCGCGCAGGCCGTCCGGCACGTCCGCGAGATCGGCCTCGACGTACTTGACGCGGTAGAGGACGGCGGCGACGGGCCCGTCGCCGAACGGGTCGCGCCCGGTGGCGGCGAAGCAGAGCACCGAGGCGAGGCAGAACACGTCGGAGGCCGGGACGACGCGTCCGCTGCCCGCGACGTGCTCCGGGGACATGAAGGCGGGGCTGCCGACCATCCGGCCGGTGGTGGTGAGCGGGGTGGCGCCCGCGTCCCGGGCGATCCCGAAGTCGATGAGGCGCGGGCCGTCCGCCGCGAGCATGACGTTGCCCGGCTTCACGTCGCGGTGGACGATCCCCGCCGCGTGCACGGCTGCCAGGGCGCGGGCGATCCCGGCGCCCAGCATCCGTACCTCGGCCTCGTCCATGGCGCCCGCCCCGCGCACGGCCGCGGAGAGCGTCGGCCCGGCCACGTACGCGGTGGAGAGCCAGGGGACCTCGGCGTCGGCGTCCCCGTCGAGCAGCGGGGCGAGGTGGGTGCCGGTGACGGACCGGGCGAGGGTGATCTCGCGGCGGAAGCGGCCGCGGAAGCCGGGGTCCTGCGCCACGTCCCGTCGGACGGTCTTCACGGCGGCGGGCGCGGTTCCGTCGCCCCGGTCGCCGAGGAAGACCTCGCCCATGCCGCCCGCGCCCAGCCGGGCCCGGATCGTGTACGGGCCGATCGTCCGGGGTGAGTCGTCCCTGAGCGGACCGAGCATGTGGCACTTCCCCCCTGGGTGCGCATGACAGGCGGCAATCCTGTCATGGAGCGGATGCGGTGGAGGGGGGCAGGTGCGTGAACGCCTCCGCACCCGTGCGGTGCTGACGCTGCGTCACCAAGAGGGGGCCCTTCTCGGCCGCGGCCCGCACGCCGCGCCCGGGAAGGGCCCCGAGGCCGACCGGGCTCTCAGCCCTCGCCCGTGAGCCCCGCCACCAGTTCGTCCGCCGCCGCGTACGGGTCCAGGCGGCCCGCCACGATGCGTTCGGCCAGGGCGTCGAGGCGGCGGTCGCCGTGCAGGCTGCCGATGCGCTCGCGGAGGCGGGTGACCGCGATCGTCTCGACCTCGCGGGCGGCGCGGGCCGCGCGGCGTTCGCCCAGGACCCCGCGCTCCTCCATCCACGCCCGGTGCTTCTCCAGGGCCTCGACCACCTCGTCGACGCCCTCGCCCCGGGCGGCGACCGTCTTCACGATCGGCGGCCGCCAGTCGCCGGGGCCCCGGGACTCCCCGAGGCCCAGCATGTGGTTGAGCTCGCGGGCGGTGGCGTCGGCGCCGTCGCGGTCGGCCTTGTTCACGACGTACACATCGCCGATCTCCAGGATCCCGGCCTTGGCCGCCTGGATGCCGTCGCCCATGCCGGGGGCGAGGAGGACGATCGAGGTGTCGGCCTGGGAGGCGATCTCCACCTCGGACTGGCCGACGCCCACGGTCTCCACCAGGACCACGTCGAAGCCCGACGCGTCCAGCACCCGGATCGCCTGCGGGGCCGCCCAGGCGAGGCCGCCGAGGTGGCCGCGGGTCGCCATGGAGCGGATGTAGACGCCCGGGTCCGACGCGTGGTCCGACATCCGCACCCGGTCACCGAGCAGCGCGCCGCCGGAGAACGGCGAGGACGGGTCCACGGCGAGCACCGCGACCCGCTTGCCCTGCTTCCGGTACGCGGAGACGAGCGCCGACGTCGACGTGGACTTGCCGACGCCCGGCGAACCGGTCAGTCCGACGACGTAGGCGTTGCCCGCCAGCGGCGCCAGGGCCGCCATCACCTCGCGCAGGTGCGGCGATGCCCCCTCCACCAGGGAGATGAGCCGGGCCACCGCCCGCGGTCCGCCCGCGCGGGCCTGCTCCACCAGGGTGGGGACGTCCACCATCACCGCTCCGTTCCGCTCGCTGCGTGTTCTCGTACCGCGTTACTTGCCCGGAACGCGCAGGATCAGCGCGTCGCCCTGGCCGCCGCCGCCGCACAGGGCCGCCGCGCCGACGCCGCCGCCGCGCCGCTTGAGCTCCAGCGCGAGGTGCAGCACCACACGGGCGCCGGACATGCCGATGGGGTGGCCGAGCGCGATGGCGCCGCCGTTGACGTTGACCTTGTCCGTGGTGACGCCGAGGTCCTTCATGGACTGGACGGCGACGGCCGCGAACGCCTCGTTGATCTCGATGAGGTCGAGGTCCTCGACGGCGATGCCCTCCTTCTTCACGGCGTGCCGGATGGCGTTGGAGGGCTGCGACTGGAGCGAGTTGTCCGGGCCCGCCACGTTGCCGTGGGCGCCGATCTCGGCGATCCACTCCAGGCCCAGTTCCTCGGCCTTGGCCTTGCTCATGACGACGACCGCGGCGGCGCCGTCGGAGATCTGCGAGGAGGTGCCCGCGGTGATCGTGCCGTCCTTGGCGAAGGCCGGGCGCAGCTTGCCCAGGGACTCCGCGGTGGTCTCGGGGCGGATGCCCTCGTCCTTGGAGAAGAGGACCGGGTCGCCCTTGCGCTGCGGGATCTCGACCGGGGTGATCTCGGCCTCGAACAGGCCGTTCTTCTGCGCGGCGGCGGCGCGCTGGTGGGACAGGGCGCCGATCTCGTCCTGCGCGGCGCGGCCGAGGCCGAGGCGGGTGTTGTGCTTCTCGGTGGACTCGCCCATCGGGATGTTCTCGTAGGCGTCGGTCAGACCGTCGTACGCCATGGAGTCGAGCATCTCGATCGCGCCGTACTTGTGGCCCTCGCGGGACTTCGGGAGCAGGTGCGGGGCGTTCGTCATGGACTCCTGGCCGCCGGCCACGACGACGTCGAACTCACCGGCGCGGATGAGCTGGTCGGCCAGGGCGATGGCGTCGAGCCCGGAGAGACACACCTTGTTGACGGTGAGCGCGGGGACGTTCATGGGGATGCCGGCCTTGACCGCCGCCTGGCGGGCCGGGATCTGGCCCGCGCCGGCCTGGAGCACCTGGCCCATGATCACGTACTGGACCTGGTCGCCGCCGATGCCGGCCCGGTCCAGTGCCGCCTTGATGGCGATGGAGCCGAGGTCCGCGCCGGAGAAGGTCTTCAGGGAGCCGAGGAGCCGGCCCATGGGCGTCCGCGCGCCCGCGACGATCACGGAGGTGGTACCGGTCGTTCCTGACATGAGGCACAGCCCCTTGGGATAGATGTGAACGAGGGTTTACTTGAATGTACTGAGCGGTACCCGCCCCGTCATCCGCCCGCGAGTGTGATCGCGCGCACGTTGCGTAACCATCCGCAGCGCGCTGCACTGGTCCCATGCTGACGCGAATCGACCACATCGGGATCGCCTGTTTCGACCTCGACAAGACCGTCGAGTTCTACCGCTCGACCTACGGGTTCGAGGTCTTCCACTCCGAGGTCAACGAGGAGCAGGGCGTGCGGGAGGCCATGCTCAAGATCAACGATACGTCCGACGGCGGCGCCTCGTACCTCCAGCTCCTGGAGCCCACCCGCGAGGACTCCGCCGTGGGCAAATGGCTGGCCAAGAACGGGGAGGGCGTGCACCACATCGCCTTCGGTACGGCCGACGTGGACGCCGACGCCGCGGACATCCGCGAGAAGGGCGTCAGGGTGCTGTACGACGAGCCCAGGACGGGTTCGATGGGGTCCAGGATCACCTTCCTCCACCCCAAGGACTGCCACGGGGTCCTCACCGAACTGGTCACGGCGAAGACGGAGCACTGACCCAGCCATACCCGGCCCGGTAGAGTGGGCGGTTCCGGGCCGGGGCCGGGTCGGGGGCGCGCCGCGTCCCCAGCCGTTGATCTGTCACCATTCCCCGAACGTTGAGAGCTCGGGGAAGGATGGGACCGCGCAGTGCGGGGCTACGAACGCCAGGAGAGCCACCGAGCTGAAGACGACCATCTCTCGCGGTTCGAGGCCGAGATGGACCGGCTCAGGACCGACCGGGAGAAGGCTGTCCAGCACGCCGAGGACCTCGGCTACCAGGTCGAGGTCTTGCGTGCCAAGCTGCACGAGGCCCGGCGCAGTCTGGCGATGCGTCCTGCCTACGACAGCGCGGACATCGGCTACCAGGCGGAGCAGTTGCTCCGTAACGCCCAGGTCCAGGCGGAACAGCTGCGCAGCGACGCCGAGCGCGAGCTGCGCGACGCCCGCGCCCAGACCCAGCGGATCCTCCAGGAGCACGCGGAGCACCAGGCCCGGCTCCAGGCCGAACTGCACAACGAGGCCGTGCAGCGCCGCCAGCGCCTCGACCAGGAACTGGCGGAGCGCCGCCAGACCGTCGAGTCCCACGTCAACGAGAACGTCGCCTGGGCCGAGCAGCTGCGGGCGAGGACCGAGTCGCAGGCCCGCCGCCTGATGGAGGAGTCCCGGGCCGAGGCCGAGCAGGCGCTCGCCGCCGCACGGGCCGAGGCCACCCGGCTGTCCGAGGAGACGCGTCAGCGGATCGGTTCGGAGGCGGAGTCCGCCCGCGCCGAGGCGGAGTCCATCCTGACGCGGGCCCGCAAGGACGCCGAGCGGATGCTCGGCGCCGCCGCGGGCCAGGCCCAGGAGGCCACCAGCCACGCCGAGCAGCTGCGGCTGTCGACGACCGCCGAGACCGAGCAGACCCGGCAGCAGACCACCGAGCTGAACCGGGCCGCCGAGCAGCGCATGCAGGAGGCCGAGACCCGGCTGCGCGAGGCCCGGCTGGAGGCCGAGAAGGTCCTCGCCGAGGCCAAGGAGGCCGCGGTCAAGCGGCTGGCCGGCGCGGAGTCGCAGAACGAGCAGCGCACCCGTACGGCGAAGGCGGAGATCGCCCGGCTCGTCGGCGAGGCCACCAAGGAGTCCGAGACCCTCAAGGCGGAGGCCGAGCAGGCGCTCGCCGACGCCCGCGGCGAGGCCGAGCGGCTGCGTGCCGAGGCGGCCGAGGCCGCGCGCACCGCCGCCGCCGAGGACGCCGCGGCCCAGCTCGCGAAGGCGGCCCGGTCCGCCGAGGAGATCCTGACCAAGGCCTCGGAGGACGCGAAGACGGCCACCCGGGCGGCCGGCGAGGAGGCCGAGCGCATCCGCCGCGAGGCGGAGGCCGAGGCGGACCGGCTGCGCGGCGAGGCCGCCGAGCAGGCCGACCAGCTCAAGGGCGCGGCCAAGGACGACACCAAGGAGTACCGGGCCAAGACGGTCGAGCTGCAGGAGGAGGCGCGCAGGCTGCGCGGCGAGGCCGAGCAGTTGCGGGCCGAGGCGGTCGCCGAGGGCGAGCGCATCCGGGGCGAGGCACGCCGCGAGGCCCTCCAGCAGATCGAGGAGGGCGCGAAGACCGCCGAGGAGCTGCTCGCGAAGGCCAAGGCCGACGCGGAGGAGCTGCGCGGCGCCGCGACCACCGAGAGCGAGCGGGTCAGGAGCGAGGCGGCCGACCGGTCGGCCGCCCTGCGCAAGCAGGCCGAGGAGGCGCTCGACCGGGCCCGCGCCGAGGCCGGGCAGCTGCGCACGGAGGCCGAGGAGCAGGCCGAGGCGTCGAGGACCGCGGCCGAGGAGGCGGCGTCCGCCCTGCGCGAGGAGACGGAGCGCGCGGTCGCGGCCCGGCAGGCGGAGGCGGCCGGTGAGCTGACCCGTCTGAAGGAGGATGCGCAGACCCGGGTCTCCGCCGCCGAGCAGGCGCTCGGCGAGGCGCGTACGGAGGCGGAGCGCCTCCGGCGCGAGACGAACGAGGAGTCCGAGCGACTGCGCGCGGAGGCGGCCGAGCGGCTGCGGACGCTCCAGGAGCAGGCGGAGGCCGAGGCCCTGCGGCTGCGCGACGAGGCCGCGGCGGACGCCTCGCAGTCCCGTGCCGAGGGCGAGGCCCTCGCCGTACGGCTGCGGACCGAGGCCGCCACCGAGGCGGAGCGGCTGCGGACCGAGGCGCAGGAGAGCGCCGACCGGGTGCGCTCGGAGGCCGCCGCGGCCGCCGAGCGGGTGGGCACGGAGGCCGCCGAGGCGCTGGCCGCCGCCCAGGAGGAGGCGAACCGGCGCCGGCGCGAGGCCGAGGAGACGCTGGACGCGGCCCGCACCGAGGCGAACCAGGAGCGCGAGCGGGCCCGCGAGCAGAGCGAGGAGCTGCTGGCCTCCGCGCGCAAGCGGGTCGAGGAGGCGCAGGCCGAGGCGCAGCGGCTGACCGGCGAGGCGGAGACCCGGGCGGCCGAGCTGGTCGCGGCGGCCGAGCAGACCGCCCAGCAGGTCCGGGACTCGGTCGGCGGGCTCCAGGAGCAGGCCGAGGCGGAGATCGCCGGGCTGCGCTCCACGGCGGAGCACGTCGCGGAGCGGACCAAGTCCGAGGCCCAGGAGGAGGCCGACCGGCTGCGGGCCGACGCGCACGCGGAGCGCGAGCGGGCGGGCGAGGACGCCTCCCGGATCCGCCAGGTGGCCAAGGAGGAGACGGACGCCGCGAAGGCGATGGCGGAGCGTACGGTCTCCGACGCGATCGCGGAGTCCGAGCGGCTGCGCGCCGAAACGGCCGAGTACAGCCAGCGGATGCGTACCGAGGCGTCGGACGCGCTCGCGTCGGCCGAGCAGGACGCCGCGCGCAGCCGGGCGGAGGCCCGCGAGGACGCCAACCGGATGCGCACCGAGGCGGCGGCGCAGGCGGACCTGCTGGTGACCGAGGCGACCTCCGAGGCGGAGCGGCTGCGCACGGACGCGGAGCGGCAGGCGGCCCGGGTCGGCGACGAGGCGGCGGGCGAAGCGGAGCGGATGCGTGCGGAGGCCGCGGCCACCGTGGGTTCCGCGCAGGAGCACGCGGCGCGTACGCGGGAGGAGTCGGAGCGGCTGCGGGCCGACGCCGAGGCGGCGGCCGAGCAGATGCGGGCGGAGGCGCGCCAGGAGGCGGACCGGCTGCTCGACGAGGCGCGCGAGGCGGCGGCGAAGCGCCGGGCGGACGCGGCCGGGCAGGCGGACCAGCTCATCGACAAGGCCCGGGAGGAGGCGCTGCGCGTCGCCACGGAGGCCGAGGAGCAGGCCGACACGATGGTCGGCGCGGCACGCAAGGAGGCCGTGCGGATCACCTCGGAGGCGACGGTCGAGGGCAACTCGCTGGTGGAGCGGGCCCGGACGGACGCGGACGAGCTGCTGGTCGGCGCGCGCCGGGACGCCACCCAGATCCGGGAGCGGGCCGAGGAGCTGCGGGTCCGGGCGGACACCGAGGTCCAGGAGCTGCACGACCGGGCGCGGCGGGAGACGGCCGAGCAGGTCAAGACGGTCGGCGAGCGCGTGGACAAGCTGATGAAGGCGGCCACCGAGCAGCGCGAGGAGGCCGCGGCCAAGGCCAAGGAGCTGCTGTCCGACGCGAACGCCGAGGCGAGCAAGGTCCGGATCGCCGCCGTGAAGCGGGCCGAGTCGCTGCTGAAGGAGGCCGAGCAGAAGAAGGCCAGCCTGGTGCGCGAGGCCGAGAAGCTGCGGGCGGACGCCGAGACCGAGGCGAAGCGGGTGGTGGACGAGGGCCGGCACGAGCTGGAGGTCCTGGTGCGCCGGCGCGCGGACATCAACACGGAGATCTCCCGTGTCCAGGACGTGCTGGAGGCGTTGGAGTCTTTCGAGACCCCGGGGGCGGGCGGTAAGGGCGGGGGCGCCGCACCGGCCGCCGGCGTCAAGGCCGGAGCCTCGTCGGGCACTCGATCGAGTGGCAAGCCGTCAGATGGGTAGCCGCCGGGCCTTCGTCCATGGTTCCGCATGGACCGTCATTCGTCCGAGTGGCAAGGGTTACGGGGGTCAGCCACTCAAAAGGGGTGTCATTCTCCAGATCAAACCGGCATCTGCTCGATGACACGCCGCTCAGGCCCCTAGGATTCCCTCTATCACCTCACCGGTCTCACTTCGACAGGAACCCCATGAGTGACCCTTCCTCCCCCTTCGGCTTCGAACTCGTGCGGCGTGGTTACGACCGCGGTCAGGTGGATGACCGCATTACCAAGCTCGTCGCCGACCGTGATAGTGCTCTGTCCCGCATCACCTCGCTGGAGAAGCGCATCGAGGAGCTGCACCTCGAAACGCAGAACGCCCAGGCCCAGGTGAACGACGCGGAGCCGTCGTACGCGGGTCTCGGCGCGCGTGTGGAGAAGATCCTGCGCCTGGCCGAGGAGGAGGCGAAGGACCTCCGTGAGGAGGCCCGTCGCGCCGCCGAGCAGCACCGTGAGCTCGCCGAGTCCGCCGCCCAGCAGGTGCGCAACGACGCCGAGACGTTCGCCGCCGAGCGCAAGGCCAAGGCCGAGGACGACGGCGTCCGCATCGTCGACAAGGCCAAGGGTGAGGCCACCGCGCTGCGCTCCGACGCGCAGAAGGACGCGGCGCAGAAGCGCGAGGAGGCCGACGCCCTCTTCGAGGAGACCCGCGCCAAGGCCGCCCAGGCCGCCGCGGACTTCGAGACCAACCTCGCCAAGCGCCGCGACCAGTCGGAGCGCGACCTCGCGTCCCGTCAGGCCAAGGCCGAGAAGCGTCTCGCCGAGATCGAGCACCGCGCCGAGCAGCTCCGCCTGGAGGCCGAGAAGCTCCGCACGGACGCCGAGCGCCGGGCCCGTCAGACGGTGGAGACCGCGCAGCGCCAGTCCGAGGACATCGTGGCCGACGCCAACGCGAAGGCCGACCGCATCCGCAGCGAGTCGGAGCGCGAGCTGGCGGCGCTCACGAACCGCCGCGACTCGATCAACGCCCAGCTGACCAACGTCCGCGAGATGCTGGCGACGCTGACCGGTGCCGCGGTGGCCGCCGCCGGCACCCCCGCCGACGAGGAGCCCGCCTCCCGAGGCGTCCCGGCCCAGCAGACCCGCTGATTCCGGTTGTCGTACCCGCGTGCCCGGTTCCGCCCTTGTGGTGGCGCCGGGCACGCGGTCGTTCTAGCGTGAACGCATGATCGAGCTCGATGGCCTCACGAAGCGCTTCGGGAACAAGGTCGCCGTCGACCAGTTGTCGTGCGTGATCAGACCGGGAATGGTGACGGGTTTTCTGGGACCCAACGGGGCGGGCAAGTCCACCACGATGCGGATGATGCTCGATCTCGACAACCCCACCAGTGGTTCCGTGCGCATCGACGGCAAGCACTACCGCGAACTCGCGGAGCCCCTGAAGTACATCGGGGCGCTGCTGGACGCCAAGGCGATGCACGGCGGGCGCAGCGCGTACAACAACCTGCTCTGTCTGGCCCAGAGCAACCGCATCCCCGAGCGCCGGGTGGCGGAGGTGCTGGACACCGTCGGTCTGACGGCGGTCGCGCGGAAGAAGTCCAAGGGCTTCTCGCTCGGTATGGGCCAGCGCCTCGGCATCGCGTCGGCGCTGCTCGGTGATCCCGAGATCCTGATGTTCGACGAGCCGGTCAACGGTCTGGACCCGGAGGGCATCCACTGGATCCGGAACCTGATGAAGACGCTCGCCTCGCAGGGCCGGACGATCTTCGTCTCCTCGCATCTGATGAGCGAGATGGCGCTGACCGCCGACCATCTGATCGTGATCGGTCAGGGCCGGCTGCTCGCCGACACCTCGATGGCCGACTTCATCCACGAGAACTCCCGCAGTTACGTCCGGCTGCGCTCCCCGCAGCAGGAGCGGCTGCGCGACGTGCTCCACCAGGAGGGCGTCGTGGCGGTCGAGACGGCGGGCGGCACGCTGGAGGTGGACGGGGCGAGCACCGAGGACCTGGGCGAGCTGGCTGCCCGGCACTCGATCGTGCTGCACGAGCTGAGCGCCCAGCGGGCGTCGCTGGAGGAGGCGTTCATGCAGATGACGGCGGGCTCGGTCGAGTACCACGCCCACTCGGAGCCCGGCGGCGGCGCACCTGCGCCCGAGGGCCCGCAGTGGGGCGGGGCCTGGAACCAGCAGCCCGGCAACGGCAAGGAGGCGTGACGATGGCTTCGGTCCCCGCGGTCCTGACCTCCGAATGGACCAAGATCCGGACGGTCTCCTCCACCACCTGGACGCTGATCTCGGCGTTCCTGGTCACCGTCGCGATGGGCGCGGCCCTGTGCGCGGTGATGAACGCCCAGTTCGACGACCTCAAGGAGGCGGAGCGGCTGACCTTCGACCCGACGTTCATCAGCTTCTCCGGGATGATTCTCGGCCAGCTGGCGATGGTCGTGTTCGGGGTGCTCGTCGTCGGTACGGAGTACAGCTCCGGCATGATCCGCACCTCACTGGCGGCCGTGCCGCAGCGGGCGACCTTCCTCTTCAGCAAGATGCTGGTGGCCGGGGTGCTGGCCCTGGTGGTCGGGCTGCTGACGAGCTTCGTCACGTTCTTCCTGGGCCAGGCGCTGCTGGGCGACCACGGTACGGACATCGGCGCGGACAACGTGCTGCGGGCCGTGGTGGGCGGCGGTCTCTACATGGGGCTGATCGCGCTCTTCTCCATGGGGGTGGCGGCGATGCTGCGCAGCTCCATGCTGTCGCTGGGCATCCTGATGCCGTTCTTCTTCCTGGTCTCGCAGATCCTGTCGGCGGTGCCGGGCGCCAAGAAGGTCGCCCAGTACTTCCCGGACCAGGCGGGCTCCAAGATCATGCAGGTGGTGCCGGACGCGATGAACAGCGATCCGGCGCCGTACGGGCCGTGGGCCGGTCTGCTGATCATGGTGGGCTGGGTGGCGGCCGCGGTGATCGGCGGCTTCCTCGTCCTGAAGAAGCGGGACGCCTGACCCGGACACGGTCCCGGACCGGGCGGGACTCGCCCCGGTAACGACTTGGCCGGAACCGTCAAGGCGCGGATATCCTCCTAACTCTTACGGGGGCGTACGGCCGGACGGCGTGTGCCCCGACGACAGATAAGTCGATGGGGCTGGAGCATGATCGAGGCAGTCGGCCTGACCAAGCGCTATGGCGCGAAGACGGCCGTGTACAACCTTTCCTTCCAGGTGCGGCCGGGTGCCGTCACCGGATTCCTCGGTCCCAACGGGTCCGGCAAGTCGACGACGATGCGGATGATCCTCGGCCTGGACCGTCCGACGGCCGGCCGGGTGACCATCGGCGGCCACGAGTTCCGCACCCTGCCGAACGCGCCCCGCCAGGTGGGCGCCCTGCTCGACGCGAAGGCGGTGCACGGCGGCCGCAGCGCCCGCAACCACCTCCTCTCGCTCGCCCAGCTGGCCGGCATCCCGGAGGCCCGGGTCGACGAGGTGCTGGGTGTCGTGGGGCTCCAGGAGGTGGCCCGCAAGCGCTCCAAGGGCTTCTCGCTGGGCATGGGGCAGCGCCTGGGCATCGCGGCCGCGCTCCTGGGCGACCCGCAGGTGCTGCTCTTCGACGAACCGGTCAACGGCCTCGACCCCGAGGGCATCCTCTGGGTCCGCAATCTGATGAAGATGCTGGCGTCCGAGGGCCGCACGGTCTTCGTCTCCAGCCACCTCATGAGCGAGATGGCCCTCACCGCCGACCACCTGATCGTGATCGGCCGCGGCCAGCTGATGGCCGACATGAGCGTCACCGACTTCATCTCGGCCAACTCCGCCGACTTCGCCCGGGTCCGTGTCCCGGACGAGACGCCCGAGCAGCGGGAGAAGCTCACCACCACGCTGACCGAGGCGGGCGGACAGGTCATGTCCGAGCCGGACGGCGCCCTGCGGGTCACCGGCCTCGCCCTCCCCCGGATCAGCGACCTCGCCCACGAGTCGGACGTCCGGCTGTGGGAGCTGTCGCCGCACCAGGCGTCGCTGGAGGAGGCGTACATGCGGATGACGCAGGGCGCCGTGGACTACCGCTCGACGGTCGACCAGAAGGCCCACCTCCAGCAGCAGCCGCCGTACGCGGGCTACGGGCAGCCGCCCGGATACACCCCGCCGCCGCAGCAGCCCGCCCCCGATGTGCCGCAGCAGGGCTGGTACGCCCCGCCGCCGCCCGGACAGAACCCGTACGCGGCCGCCCCGGCGCCCACCGCCCCGGCGCAGGC
>NZ_RDBL01000006.1:1150855-1163992 GCF_008042035.1 Streptomyces sp. col6 | reverse complement strand
CGCTGGTGTCGCGCTTGGTCAGGTCTGCGGGGGCCGCGGCGGGCGCCGCCGGCCGAGGCCCCCGCTCCCGCACCGGCGGCGCCCGCCGCGGCCCCCGCAGACCTGACCAAGCGCGACACCAGCGAGGACCCCCGATGACCACGCCGTCCACGCCGCCGACGCCGCAGGCGCCGTATCAGCAGGCCGCGCCGCAGCAGGTGTACGCGCAGGCGTACCAGCAGCCGCAGGGCTTCTACACCTCGCCGATCCCGGTGCGCCCCGCGACGCTCGGTGACGCGATCGCCTCCGAGTGGACCAAGATCCGGTCCGTGCGCTCGACCATGTGGACGCTCGGCGTCATGACCGCGCTGCTGCTGGTCATCGGGGTGCTCGCGGCCGTCGCCGTCTCCGCGTCCGACTCGGACATGAACGGGACCCCGGTGCTGAGCCTCGGCTTCTTCGGGGTGCTGCTGGGCACGATCTGCGTGATCACGCTCGGCGTGATGACGATCGCCTCGGAGTACGGCACCGGCATGATCCGTACGACGCTGACGGCCTGCCCGAGCCGGGGCCGGGTGCTCGGCGCCAAGGCGCTCGTCTTCTTCCTGCTCACCTTCGTCCTCACCACGGTGATGACGTCGCTGGTCGCCCTGATCCAGTCGTCGATGCTGGACGCGGCCTCGCCCTCCGGCGGGGAGTGGCTGCGCGCCACGGTCGGCGTCAGCCTCTACGTGGCGACGCTGGGGCTGCTCGCCCTGGCGGTCGGCGCCCTGATCCGGCACTCCGCCGGGGCGATCACCATCATGATCGGCGTGGTGCTGCTGCCGCTCGTGCTGGCGCTGTTCATGTTCGCCAGCTCGCTGGAGGGACTCCGGGACGCGCTGCTGGAGTACTCGGTGCCCAACCAGCTGAGCGTCTTCTACGACAACTCGGTCTCCACGTCCGGCCCGTCCGGCTGGGAGCCGTTGTGGATCATCATCGGCGTGACCGCGGTGGCGCTGGGCGGCGCCTACCTGTCGATGAACCAGCGGGACGTCTGAGCGGGACCCCTCAGTAGCGAGGCGCGTTCCTGGACCGCTGCACCCGTGTGGTGCGGCGGTCCTTCGCGTTCCAGCACGCCTTGTGCCAGTGCCTGCGGTCGTCGACCCCGTCGTACTCGGACCAGGCCACCAGATGCGGGACGCCGGAGGGGATCTCCTGGTCGCAGCCGGGGCAGCGGTAGCGCTTGCCGGCCGCGCTCGCGCCGCTGACCGGGCGTACGGACCACTCCTCGCCTTGCCACTCCTCGCTGCGTCCGCCCCCGCCGTACCGGTCCCCCGCCTCGCTCGCACTGTCGTTGCGGCTCTCGCCGCCTCGGGGGCGGTTGCGGCGCGGGGACACGGTTCACCTCGGGGGGACGGGGCCGGCGGTTTCCTTCCAGCCTAGGGCCATTCGGGCGGGGTACTCGTCGTTCGGGGCCCCGGGCGGCGCGGGTTACCGGAAAATCGCAACAACTCCGCGCCCGACCGTGCCCTTGGCACGTGTCAGACGTTGTTGCGGGTAGGGGAGAGCCGCGTCGGCCGCAAGGAGGCAATTGGCGATGCGTGTGGGAACGTTCGTACTGGCGGCCCAGTTTCCGGGCCAGGGACCGGGGGAAGCGCTGCACCGCGCGATCCGGTCCGCCGAGGTCGCGGAGGAGTCCGGGCTCGACTCGGTCTGGCTGGCCGAACATCATTTCGTGCCGTACGGGGTGTGCCCGTCCGCCGTCACCCTGGCCGCGCAGCTGCTCGGCCGCACCCGCCGCATCCGCGTGGGCACGGCGGTGAGCGTGCTGCCCACCCAGCACCCGGTGGCGCTCGGCGAGCAGGCCGCGCTGCTCCACCTCACCAGCGGCGGCCGGTTCAGCCTCGGGGTGGGCCGGGGCGGTCCGTGGGTGGATCTGGAGGTGTTCGGCGGCGGCCTGGAGGCGTACGAGAAGGGCTTCCCGGAGTCGCTGGGGCTCCTGCTCGACTGGCTGCGCGAGCCGCGGGTGGCGGGCCGGGGCGAGCGGTACGCCTTCCGCGAGGTGGCGGTCGTCCCCCGGGCCGACGAGCTGCTCGACGGGGAGGGCGCGCAGAGCGCCGGCGGCCCCGAGGTGATCGTCGCGTGCACCTCGCGCAGGACCGTGGAGCTGGCCGCCGAGAACGGCCTGCCGATGCTGCTCGGCATGCACTGCGGGGACGAGGAGAAGGCGGAGATGGTCGCGCTCTGGCGGTCCCTCGCGCTGGCGGCCGGCCACGCGCCGGAGCGGGTGCGCGCGGTGGGGCACGTCTCGGCGGGGGTGGCCCAGATCGCCGACCGCACCGAGGACGCCGTCGAGACCCTGGTGAAGGCGATGCCCGGCTGGCTGCGCCAGGGGCTCGGCGCGCATGTGACGGTCGACGGCCGGCACCGCGTGATGCGGGACCCGGTCGGATACGCGGAACTGCTCTGCGGCCTTCATCCGGTGGGCACACCCGAGCTGGCGGCCGACCGCCTCGCGGCCACCGCCGAGCGCACGGGCATCACCCGCTTCGCGCTCCTGGTGGAGGGGTCCGGAGATCTCGTCGCCACGGAGGAGAACGTAGCGCGGCTGGGCACGGAGGTACGGCCACTCCTCGAATGACCCCCGCGCACGGACAGGACGGTGTACGGCGGTGTACGCGCAGGAGCCGCCGCCCCGGACCAGTTGCACCTCCCGCGGCCCGGAACGGCGACGGAAGCGTTCAGCAGTCCCGTAGTTCGGGCGACTGGTTGAGCAACTGGCCCCTCACCGAGGTGAACTTGGCCAGTCGGTCGTCGACCGAGGCGTCCAGCGGGAACACCGCGACGCGGTGGCAGTTCTGGAATGCGAGACGCACCCCGAAGTGCCGCTGCAGCGCGCCGCGTATCGCATCACTCGCGAGCGCACGCAGCAGCTGACCACGTGCCTGCTCGTTGGGCGGCGGCGTCTGGTTGTCGGCGAACTCCCCGCCGTCGACCTTCAGCTGAGCCACCAACGAGCTGATCATCTCCCATGCGTAGGGCAGGGAGGTCCGGACGCAGTCGACGAAGTCGGCTTCGTCGACCTCGCCTCGCTCGGCCTGTTCCAACAGCGCCGGTGAGACGTCGAGCGACATGGGTTCTCCTCTCGCGGCCCCGGCGGGATGCCGGAACCTTACGGGCAGGGAAGGAGGGCGGCGACGCAGCGTGCACACGCGGCGACCTCCTGCATCCACGGTAAGGGCGCAGTCCGGGCCGCACCAGGAGATTGGGAACACAACCGGCCAATAACGAAGGGGTTCAAAGAGGGGCAAGACAGAAAGCGTCAACTCCGGAAGGGACGGGAGTGACGGATGGGTGAATCGCGCCGGGCCCCCGACGTCGAGTAGCGTTGCCGACCATGCGTCTCGTCATCGCCCGCTGCTCCGTGGACTACGTCGGCCGGCTCACGGCCCACCTGCCCTCCGCTCCCCGCCTCATCCTGGTGAAGGCGGACGGGAGCGTGTCGATCCACGCCGACGACAGGGCGTACAAACCGCTCAACTGGATGTCGCCGCCCTGCACCCTGAAGGAGGGCAGCGGGGACGCCGAGGGCGTCTGGACCGTGGTGAACAAGGCGGGCGAAAAACTGATCATCACTATGGAGGAAATCCTCCATGACTCGTCCCATGAGCTGGGCGTCGATCCAGGGCTGATCAAGGACGGTGTGGAAGCACACCTCCAGGAATTGCTCGCGGACCGCATCGAGATCCTGGGCGAGGGCTACACGCTGATCCGCCGCGAGTACTTCACGGCCATCGGCCCGGTCGACATCCTCTGCCGCGACGCGGACGGGCAGACGGTGGCCGTCGAGCTGAAGCGCCGCGGCGACATCGACGGCGTCGAGCAGCTGACCCGCTACCTGGAACTCCTCAACCGCGACCCGCACCTGGCCCCGGTGAAGGGCATCTTCGCCGCCCAGGAGATCAAGCCGCAGGCGAGGGTCCTCGCCACGGACCGCGGCATCGGCTGCGTGGTCCTGGACTACGACGCGATGCGAGGCATCGAGGACGACAAGCTCCGCCTGTTCTGACCGTCCACTCCCCGGACGGGCTGCGCATCGCAAGCCCGTCCGGCGCGCACTTCAAGCCCGTCCGGCGTTTGAGGACGGAACCCTCACGCCGGAGCCCGGCAACCCTCCGGACGTGCCGCACGCTTCAGCCCGTCCGGCGATTGAGGACAAAACCCCCGCCCCGGGGAACCGTACGATCAAGCCGGTCCGGCGCTTGAGGACGACACCCCGTCGGCCAGGTCGGACGAGTCCGGCCCCGTGGGCGCCTCCCCCGTGTCCGACTCCGTCGGCGTCGGCGTAGGCGAGTCATCGGTCTCCGACGGCGCCGGACTGCTCGGCGCCGTCGCCGACCGCGTCGGCGCCGGCTTGGACGACGTCGGCTTCGACGGCGGCACCGACGACTTCGTCGCCCCCGGCGACGACGGCGTATCCGGAGAAGACGGCGCGTCCGACGACGAGGACGTCCCCGAGGGCGTCACCCCGCCCGGCGACGCCGACCCGCTCACCGACGGCCCCGGCGAAGCCGACGACGAACCCGACGGCGAGGCCGACGGACTCGGGTCGTCCGGCGTCGGATCGCCCGCCGTCACCTCGTCGTCGTAGATACCGCCGTCGTCCGGCGCCTCCTGCTCGGACGACGTACCGGCACCGCCCTGCGGATCACTGTTCGACGTCAGGCCGAGCGTCACCACCGTGCCGAGGACCCCGGCGAGCAGCACCCCCGCCCCGGCCGCGACGAGATTGCGCCGCGCCCCGCCGATGAGGGCCAGCGGGCCACCCCGCCGCTCCCCCTTGCCGGCCGCCGTCGGCGGCACCGGCACCGAGGCCACCACCGCCGTGTCGTCGTCGAACGCGCGCTGCATCGACACCGGTATGACGGCCGGCACCCCCAGCGGCGGCGACGCCTCGAACACGGCAGCCGTACCGCCGTCGCCCGGCACCGGACCGCCCCCGGACCGGTCCTCGACCAGGGCGAGGGCCCGTCGCCCGGCCACCGCACCGCTCTTGTCGGCGAGCGCCCCGCGCATGCTGATGGCGGTCTCCAGCTCGGCCCTGGCCCGGTCGGGATGCCCGGTGCAGAGCGCGAGAACACCCAACTCGTGGTGGAAGTACGCCTCTTCCGCGACCTCCCCGGCGAGCCGTCCGGCCTCCTGGCCGATCCGCAGGGCCCGCTCCCAGGCCCCCCAGTGCAACCCGGCCGCGAAGGCGGGCGCCGAGCTGCGGGCGAGGAGCACGGCGGCGCTGGTCCGGCCGCTCCCCTCCCCCGGCACGAGCTGGTTCATGGCGGCGATGACCGCGTCCGCCTCGGCGGCCGCCCGTGCGGGGGTGACCGAGGGGTGCCCGGTCCACCAGGCGTAGTGCTGGGCGGCCGTGCGGGCCCGGTCGACGGAGTCGTCGTCGTAACCGGCGGCCACCAGCTGGGCCAGGACCCCGGCGGCCAGCCGGTAGCGGGAGCCGGCCGGGGAGAGCAGCCCGCAGCCGGCCAGCTCGCCGAGCGCCGCGTCGGCATGGGTGTCCCCGACGAGCGCCGGCAGGTGCGCCTGGTGCGGCACCTCGCCGCCGAGCGCCACCGCGAAGCGCAGCGCGTCGCGGGCGGCGCCGCTCAGCCGGGAGGCGAGCAGGGCCGCGGGCGCCGCGCCCTCGCCGAGGCTGGGCAGCGGTACGTCCGAGTCCGCGGCGGCCGCGGGCACCGGCGCGTCGGCGGGACGGTTCTCCAGGTAGCCGTACTCGTCGTACGCGGTGGGGTCGGTGCGCAGCTCGTCGCGCTGGCGCAGCAGCGCACCGGCCTGGACGAAGCGCAGCGGCAGGCCCTCGGACTCGAACCAGAGGTCTCCGGCCCAGTTGGCCTCCTCCTCGGTGAGCTGCCGTTCGACGAACCGTTCCAGCAGTTCGAGGGAGGCGGCGCGGTCGAGGCCGGTGAGGAAGACCTCTTCGAGGGGGGAGTCGGCGCCGGGCGCGGCGACGTCGGGCGTCGCCGCGAGCAGGTAGGCGCACTCGGGGGTCGCGTCGAGCAGTTCGTCGAGGGCGGCGCCGCCGAACTCCAGGTCGTCCAGGACGACGACGGCGCCGGTGGTCCGCAGCGTCTCCAGGAGGAGGGTCCGGTCCGGGCGGTACAGGGGTGCGTCGTGGACGGCGTCGAAGAGTCCGTACAGCAGGTCGGTGACCGTGCGCTTGTGGCCGTTGAGGCGTACGACCCCGTCGGGCGCGAAGTCCGCGCAGTCGGCGGCGACGGCGTCGAGCAGGGCGGTACGGCCGGAACCCGCCGGTCCGGTGAGCCGGACGGAGCGGCCGCGGGCGAGCAGGCGGGTCAGCCGCTCGCGTTCGTCGTCGCGCCGCAGCAACGGCAACTGGGGAACGGGCGGGCCGGGCGGCACGGGGGGACCGTCAACCCGGTCGACGGCAGCGAGGTCGAGCTGTGCCCGCCCGGCCTCGCACGTCCAGATGCCGCGGTCGGCGCGCTCCTCAGGGGTGCGGCGGACGGGGGCCGCGGGCTGCCGGCCGGGCGGGCACAGCTCGACCTCGCTGCCGTCGACCGGGTTGACGGTCAGCACCAGATCACCGGCGACGAGTGTGACCACCCGGGCCTGCTGCGGTGTTTGCTGACCGAAATCCGGAGTGAGCGGGTCGCGGGAGGGCCGGCGCCGGCCGGCTTCCTCGGCGAAGCCCTTGCTGTCGTGGCCGAACTCTTCCGGCCCCCGGTGTATCGGGTCCATCGCCAAAGCCCCCAAGACGCGTCGAGCGCGGTTGTCCCTCCCGGCCTCGCACGTCCAGATGCCGCCCACGGTCCGGTGTCCGCCGGGTGGGTCCGTCAATCGGCAGACGGCCGAACCCTAAACCTTCGCACAGTATCTACGAACATCCGGGGTGGCGCGCCGCCCCACAGATCACGGTCTCGTGAGGATTGTGTGCCTTGCCGCCGTACGGTCACCGAGGGTCCGTACCGGGCCACGGCGCGTCCCGGCCCGAGCGGTCGGACGGGGCCCGGGGGCGGTCAGACGCGCGGCAGGGACTCCGCGGCGATCCCGCCCTCGATGGCCAGGATGCGGTGCAGCCGGGTGGCCACCAGAAGGCGTTGCATCTGCGGAGGCACGCCACGCAGCACGAGGCGCCGTCCGGCGCGTCCGGCCCTGCGGTGTGCGCCCATGATGACGCCGAGTCCGGTGGCGTCCCACGAATCCAGCTCGGTCAGGTCGAGCACAAGATCGCCGACGCCGTCGTCGAGGGCCGAGTGCAGGACCGTACGGGCGTCCGCCGCGCTTCGGACGTCGAGGCGGCCCCCGACGACCAGCTCGGCGTGGTCGCCCCTGATGTGCATATGCGCTCCCCTGGAATGCTCCGTGGCCCGGTCCGTCTGTCTGAAACTGTCTCTGCCCCAACTGACTGCGGCAGCGACAGGGTAGTTGCCGTCTGTAAGCGAACCGATACCGAATTCACTCCGAGGAGTGATGCGGGATGGCTGCGGACCCGGGTGGATCCACTGGTTCCGGACGGTGTTCCCCGAACGGCGCCCGGCCTGATTGACAGCGGATCAGCCGGACCGGACCGAAAATGATCAGTAGGTGTAGAAGCCCTGCCCGCTCTTGCGCCCGATGTCACCTGCATCGACCATCCG
This sequence comes from Streptomyces sp. col6, assembly GCF_008042035.1. GTDB lineage: Bacteria > Actinomycetota > Actinomycetes > Streptomycetales > Streptomycetaceae > Streptomyces. The sequence goes on along the minus strand of NZ_RDBL01000006.1, from coordinate 1,156,370 downwards.
GCGCATCAGCTCCGGGGCGGCGAACTTCTCGTCCTGCGACTCGGTGTAGATGTTGCTCGTGGCGTGCAGCAGGATGTCGACCCCGGTCAGGTCCGCGGTGGCCAGCGGGCCCATCGCGTGGCCGAAACCGAGCTTGCAGGCGACATCGATGTCCTCGGCCGTCGCGACACCCGACTCGTACAGTTTGGCGGCCTCGACGACGAGCGCCGAGATCAGCCGGGTGGTGACGAAGCCGGCCACGTCACGGTTGACGACGATGCAGGTCTTGCCGACGGACTCGGCGAACTCCCGCGCGGTGGCGAGGGTTTCGTCGCTGGTCTTGTAGCCGCGTACGAGCTCGCAGAGCTGCATCATCGGGACCGGCGAGAAGAAGTGCACGCCGACGACGCGCTCCGGGCGCTCCGTCACGGCCGCGATCTTGGTGATCGGGATGGCGGAGGTGTTGGAGGCGAGCACGGCGTCGTCCCGGACGATCTTGTCGAGCGAGCGGAAGATCTCGTGCTTCACCTCCAGCTTCTCGAAGACGGCCTCGACGACGATGTCCGCGTCGGCGACGGCGTCCAGGTCGGTGGTCGTGGTGATCCGGCCGAGCGCCGCCTCGGCGTCGGCGGCGTCGAGCTTGCCCTTGGCGACGAACTTGTCGTAGGAGGCCTTGATGCCGTCGCGGCCGCGGGCCAGCGCCTCGTCGGTGACGTCGCGCAGCACCACGTCCCAGCCCGCCCGGGCGGAGACCTGCGCGATGCCGGACCCCATGAGTCCGGCTCCGATGACGGCGAGCTTCCTGGCCACGTTGGCACCCCTCTGTATGTGTCGGTGGTTCTGGTCCATGCCCTCCGGCGGAGGTTAGTACCCGGGGCGGGCGCTGGGGCTGCGAAGAGATGCGCGTCACGTCTCAAATGACGGACATCACACCGGGACGCGTCATTCGGCGGTGCGCCGGGCGTAGTTGAGCACCTTTTCGCCCAGCAGGTCCTCGATGTCGTCGAGCAGGACGAGGGCGTCCCGGGAGACCTCCGCGGGTTTGCGGCCGGCCATCATCTCGCGCCCGATGTAGGCCATGAGCGTGCTGTGGACCCAGGAGAGCTGACCGGCCACCAGGACGGGCACCGCGTCCTCGGGCCCGGCGCCGCCCACCTCCACGAGGGTGGCCTCCAGGTGCCGGCCGACGTCCTGCTGGATCTGCCACAGGCGGGCCTTGAGGCCGTCGGCGTCCTCGATGACCCGCATGAAGCGCGCGTACCCCTCCATCAGGCCGACGAGGGGCGAGACGCTCTCGACCTGGATGCGCAGCTCGCGCAGGACGGCGTCGGCCGCGGACTCACCCGCGTCGCGGCCCCGCACGTATCGCGAGAGGCGTTCGACGACGCCCTGGCCCCGGTCGAGGAACAGGTCCTCCTTGGCCGGGAAGTAGTTGTAGACGGTGTTGACCGAGACGTCGGCGGCGTGGGCGATCTCGGCGATCGTGACCGCGTCGAAGCCCCGCTCCAGGAAGAGGCCGGTGGCCACGTCCGAGAGGTGCTGCCGGGTCTGCCGCTTCTTCCGTTCCCTGAGTCCCTCAGCCATGGCCCCATCGTAGAACGTCTGGAGTCTCTGAATATTTGGAGTCATTGCATTTTTTCAGTGACTCTGTTTTCGTGGTCGCATGCCCATCATCAGTACGGCCGGGCTCGCCCGGACCTTCATGAGCAAAGCCGGCCCGGTCGAGGCCGTCCGTTCCCTCGACATGACCGTCGCGGCCGGCGAGATCCTCGGCCTGCTCGGACCCAACGGCGCGGGGAAGACGACCACCCTGCGCATGCTCACCACCCTGCTCTCCCCCACCGGCGGCGCGGCCACCGTCGCCGGCCACGACCTGGCCACCGACCCGGCGGGCGTACGCGAGCGGTGCGGTTACGTCGCCCAGTCGGGCGGGGTCGACCCGCACACCACCGTGCGGGAGGAACTGGTCACCCAGGGCCGGATGTACCGGCTCGGCAAGGCGGCGGCGGTGGCCCGCGCCGGTGAACTCGCGGAGGAACTGGGCCTGTCGGACCTGCTCGACCGCCGTACGGTCACCCTCTCCGGCGGCCAGCGCCGGCGGCTGGACATCGCGATGGGGCTCACCCACCGCCCCGCCGTCCTCTTCCTGGACGAGCCCACCACCGGCCTCGACCCCGGCAGCCGCGCCGACCTGTGGGACCTGGTGCGCCGGCTGCGCGACACGAACGGCACCACGGTCGTGCTCACCACGCACTACCTCGACGAGGCGGACGCCCTCGCCGACCGGCTCGTCGTCGTCGACGGCGGCCTGGTGGCGGCGGAGGGCACCCCGGCCGGGCTGAAGACCCGGTACGCGGGTTCACCGGACGCCACGCTCCAGGACGCCTTCCTGGCCCTCACCGGACGCGCCCCCGCCGCCGACACCGCGCCCCTCGCGGTCTGACACCTCTCGGGACACCCATGCTGCTGCACGACACCGCGCTGATCTTCGGGCGCTACGCCCGCCAGACCCTGCGCTCCAGGTTCCAGATCCTCTTCGGCATCCTGATGCCCCTGCTCTACCTGCTCTTCTTCGGACCGCTGCTCACCGAACTGCCGCTCGGCGGGGACACCGACTCCTGGCAGGTCCTGGTCCCCGGACTGCTCCTCCAGCTCGGCCTGTTCGGCGCCTCGTTCGCGGGGTTCGGCCTCATCATCGACAAGTCGACCGGGGTGGTCGAGCGGATGCGGGTGACCCCGGTCAGCCGGGCGGCGCTGCTGCTGGGCCGGGTGCTGCGGGACGCGCTGCTCTTCATGTTCCAGGCGGTCCTGCTGGTGCTCGTCGCCGTACTGATGGGACTGCGGGCGCCGCTGCCCGGGGTGCTGATCGGCTTCGCGTTCGTCGGCCTGCTGACGGTCTCGCTGGCCTCGCTCTCGTACGCGCTGGCCATGCGGGTCTCCACGCCGCAGGAGTTCGGGCCCGTCATCAACGCGCTCACCATGCCGGCCATGCTGCTGTCCGGCCTGATGCTGCCGATGACGCTCGGCCCGAAGTGGCTCGACGTGCTCTCGCACTTCACACCGTTCCGCTACCTGGTGGACGCGGTCCGGGACGCGTACGCCGGCACGTACGCGTCCGCGCACCTGCTGTACGGGGTCCTCGTCGCCCTGGGCTTCGCGGCGCTGGCCGTGACAGTGGGCACAGGTGTCTTCCGGAAGGCCGGGGCGTAACTACTCTGGCCGCATGGTCAATCTGACGCGCATCTACACCCGTACCGGCGACAAGGGCACCACCGCCCTCGGCGACATGAGCCGCACCGCCAAGACCGATCTGCGGATCTCCGCGTACGCCGACGCCAACGAGGCCAACGCGGTCATCGGCACCGCGATCGCCCTCGGGCAGCTGGACGAGGACGTCGTGAAGGTCCTCGTCCGCGTGCAGAACGACCTGTTCGACGTGGGCGCGGACCTGTCCACGCCGGTCGTCGAGGACCCGAAGTATCCGCCGCTGCGGGTGGAGCAGTCGTACGTCGACAAGCTGGAGGCCGACTGCGACCACTACCTGGAACAGGTGGAGAAGCTCCGCAGCTTCATCCTCCCGGGCGGTACGCCGGGCGCGGCGCTGCTCCACCAGGCGTGCACCGTGGTCCGGCGCGCCGAGCGGTCCACCTGGGCGGCGATGGAGGTGCACGGCGAGATCATGAACCCGCTGACGGCGACCTACCTCAACCGCCTCTCCGACCTGCTGTTCATCCTGGCCCGGGTGGCCAACAAGGAGGTCGGCGACGTGCTCTGGGTGCCGGGCGGCGAGCGCTAGGGAGTCGGGCCCGGCTCCCGTTTCGGGAACAGCGTGTAGCTCGCGGCGATCACCAGGTTGATGCCGATGACCAGCAGCATCGTGCGCTGCCAGGACCGCAGCGAGCTCACGTCGCCGTCGCCGCCCACGTACCAGACGGCCGCCTGGAGCAGCGCCAGCGCGGTCGCGGCGGCCACGGTCCAGCGGGCGGCGACCTTCCACTCGTGGACCGCCCGCGCCTTCCCGTACTTCGGCGGCTTCACCGGCGGCGGGCCACCGGCGAACCGGTGGGCGACACGGGCGTCGGCCCACTTGATGGTGGAGTGCCCGAGGCCGACCGTGAAGCCGATGTACACCGCGGCGAGCCCGTGCTTCCAGTCCGGCTCGGCGCCGTTCTTCAGGTCCACGGCGGTCACCGCGAGCAGGACGAGCTCCAGCACCGGTTCGCACAGCAGCACCGCGGCGCCCAGGCGCGGCTTGCGCGCCCCGTAACGCAGGGCGAGACCGGCGGCCAGGAGCACCCAGAAGGCGATCTCGCAGGCGACGATGAGTGTGACGATCACGGGTCCGCTCCTTTGCGCTCCCTTCCAGCCTGGCCGCCGCGCGGGCCCGGGGCGTCGGCCCAGGTGACGAAAGACGACTGCATACTTCGATGTAGTGCCGACGCTCTCCCCGCCCCGCCCGCACCGCGACGACGTGCTCATCGCGGTCCTCGGGCTGCTCGGCGGACTGGTGCTGTGGTCGCTCAACCTGTACATGCGGACCGGTGACGTCCTCGGGGACACCCGCCTCCCGCTCGTCCCGCTCGTCGTGATGGCGGCGGCGGAGCTGCTGCGCAGGACCGCGCCGCGCACCGCCCTGGCCATCGGCTCCGTCGCACTTGTCGCGGACCAGTGCACCCACGGCAACCTGGCCACCGTGGCGATGTACACCGACATCATGTACGCGGCGGTGCTGTACGGCACCCCGGCGGCGGCCCGCCGCATCCCGGTGGTCACCTTCCTGATCTCCCTGGTCGTCACCATCGGCTCGCTCGCCTGGATCCGCAGCCCCGAGGCCCTGCTCGTCGGCATCGTCACCGCCCTCGTCGTCTTCGTGCCCGCCCTCACCGGGGTCGGCGTGCGCAACCACCGGGACGCCGCCGACGCGGCCCGGCTGCGCGCCGACCAGACCGCCCTGCTCGCCGAGATGGACCGCACCCAGGCGGTGACCGCCGAGCGGGCCCGGATGGCGCGCGAGCTGCACGACCTGGTCGCCAACCACCTGTCCGCGATCGCCATCCACTCCACCGCCGCGCTCTCCCTCGGCGACCCGGAGACCTCGCGCAACGCCCTCGGGGTCATCCGCGAGAACTCCGTCGAGGGTCTGGCCGAAATGCGCCGCCTGATCGGGCTGCTGCGCACCGGGGCCGCCGACGCGGAACCCAGCAGCTCACCGTCCCTGGGTTCGCTGGACGCGCTGGTCGAGCAGCACCGCGCGGCCGCCGCGGACGGCGGGCTGACCTGCGTACTGGAGGACACCAGGGACGGCGGGGCGCCCCTGCCGGCGCCGGTCGAGCTGGCCGCGTACAGGATCGTGCAGGAGTCCCTGACGAACGCGCTCAAGCATGCGGCGCCGGGCCCGGTCACGGTGCGGCTCGGACAGGCGGGGCGGCGGCTGACGGTGGAGGTGAGCAGCGTGCTCGGGGACCGGGCCCGGCGCCGCATGCTTGAGCGCGTTCGTCAGGGACTCCTGCACGATCCTGTACGCGGCCAGCTCGAC
>NZ_RDBL01000006.1:1099182-1150755 GCF_008042035.1 Streptomyces sp. col6 | reverse complement strand
GTCGGGGGCCGGTCTGGTGGGGATGCGGGAGCGGGTGGCGCTGCTCGGCGGGGAGTTCGAGGCGGGAAGCACCTCGACGAGCGACGGGATGTGGCGGGTGCGGGCCGAACTGCCCGTGGACGAAGGAGGAGTGGGGTCATGACGGTCCGGGTGGTGGTCGCGGAGGACCAGACGGCGGTACGGGCGGGGCTGGTGCTCATCCTGGGCAGCGCGCCGGACATCGAGGTCGTCGGGGAGGCCGGGGACGGCGAGGAGGCGGTACGGCTGGCCCGGGAGCTGCGGCCGGACCTGGTGCTGATGGACGTGCAGATGCCGCGCCTGGACGGGGTGGCGGCGACCCGGCAGGTGACCGCTGAGGGGCTGGCGGATGTGCTGGTGCTGACGACGTTCGACCTGGACGCCTATGTGTTCGGGGCGCTGCGGGCGGGGGCCTCGGGTTTCCTGCTGAAGGACACCGAGGCGGCCGGGCTGCTCGACGCGGTGCGCACGGTGGCGCGCGGTGAGGGGCTGATCGCCCCGGCCGTGACGCGGCGGCTGATCGCGGAGTTCGCGGGGGGCGGATCCGTACGGGCGGACGCTCCGGACGCGTCGGTGCTGGAGACGCTCACCCGGCGGGAGCGCGAGGTACTGGGGTGCCTCGGCGAGGGGTTGTCGAACGTGGAGATCGCCGAACGGCTGTCCATGGCGGAGGCGACGGCGAAGACGCACGTCAGCCGGTTGCTGGGGAAGCTGGAGCTGCGCAGCCGGGTCCAGGCGGCCGTGCTGGCACAGGAGTTGGGCGTCTGAGGTTTATTCAGCGACCGGTCGCGTTCTTTGGTCCAGACCTCTTGACGATTGGTCCAGACCTTTCTAATCTCACCGAACACACTGCGGTGAGCCTGCCATGACAAACGCGGGCTCAGGGCGGCGCAGGGTTGCAGTTCACGGACCACCCCGTATGTCCGGACCTCACCCGAGGAGCACCGTTGAGCACTGAGACCCCCCGCCGGACCCGATTCAGACTCGGGTCCGGTCAAGCCTCCAGATCCAGAGCCGTCGCGGGCCTCACCGCACTGCTCCTTCCCCTCGCCGCCATGGTCGGCCTGGCCTCCCCCGCCGAGGCGGCGACCTCCGCCACGGCCACGTACCTCAAGAAGTCCGACTGGGGCACCGGCTTCGAGGGCCAGTGGACGGTGAAGAACACCGGCACCACCGCCCTCAGCTCCTGGACCATCGAGTGGGACTTCCCCAGCGGCACCGGCGTCGGCTCCGCCTGGGACGCCACCGTGACCCACACGGGCAACCACTGGACCGCCAAGAACGTCGGCTGGAACGGTTCGGTCGCCCCCGGCGCCAGCGTCTCCTTCGGCTTCAACGGCACCGGCTCCGGTTCCGGCGCCGCCACCAACTGCACGCTGAACGGCGCCTCCTGCGACGGCGGCCCCACGGTCCCGGGTGACAATCCCCCCTCGGCTCCGGGTACCCCGACCGCGAGCGGCATCACCGACACCTCGGCGAAGCTCAGCTGGACCGCGGCCACCGACGACAAGGGCGTCAAGAACTACGACGTCCTGCGGGACGGCTCGGTCGTCGCCACGGTCACCGGCACCACGTACACGAACACCGGCCTGAGCGCCGGCACCGACTACTCGTACACCGTGCAGGCGCGTGACACCGCCGACCAGACCGGCCCGGTCAGCGGCGCGGTCAAGGTGCACACCACGGGCGGCGGCGGCACCGACCCCGGCACCGGTGACAAGGTCAACCTCGGTTACTTCACCGACTGGGGCGTCTACGGCCGGAACTACCACGTCAAGAACCTGGACACCTCCGGTTCCGCCGCGAAGATCACGCACATCAACTACGCCTTCGGCAACGTCCAGGGCGGCAAGTGCACCATCGGCGACTCGTACGCCGACTACGACATGGCGTACACGGCCGACAAGTCCGTGGACGGCGTCGCCGACACCTGGGACCAGCCGCTGCGCGGCAGCTTCAACCAGCTGCGCAAGCTCAAGGCGAAGTACCCGAACATCAAGGTGCTGTGGTCCTTCGGCGGCTGGACCTGGTCCGGCGGCTTCGGCCAGGCGGCCCAGAACCCGGCCGCGTTCGCCGAGTCCTGCTACAACCTGGTGGAGGACCCGCGGTGGGCCGATGTCTTCGACGGCATCGACATCGACTGGGAGTACCCCAACGCATGTGGCCTGACCTGTGACTCCAGCGGCCCGGACGCGCTGAAGAAGATCACCTCGGCGCTGCGCACCAAGTTCGGCAGCAGCAACCTGGTCACCGCCGCCATCACGGCCGACGGCTCCGCCGGCGGCAAGATCGACCTGGCCGACTACGCGGGCGCCGCGCAGTCGCTCAACTGGTACAACGTGATGACGTACGACTTCTTCGGTGCATGGGACGCGAAGGGCCCGACCGCCCCGCACTCCCCCCTGACCTCCTACAGCGGCATCCCGAAGGCCGGCTTCAACTCCGCCGACGCGATCGCCAAGCTGAAGGCGCAGGGTGTCCCCGCCTCCAAGCTGCTGCTCGGCATCGGCTTCTACGGCCGCGGCTGGACCGGCGTCACCCAGGACGCGCCCGGCGGCACCGCCACCGGCGCCGCCCCCGGCACGTACGAGGCGGGCATCGAGGACTACAAGGTCCTCAAGAACAGCTGCCCCGCCACCGGCACCGTCGCCGGCACCGCGTACGCGCACTGCGGCACCAACTGGTGGAGCTACGACACCCCCGCCACCATCGGTTCCAAGATGACCTGGGCCAAGAACCAGGGCCTGGGAGGCGCGTTCTTCTGGGAGTTCAGCGGGGACACCAGCAACGGTGAACTCGTGAGCGCGATGAACAACGGCCTCAAGTAACGACCGAGGCTCAACCCCCCGAAAAACGCCGGGGAGACAGGTCCGCCCCCTGTCTCCCCGGTTTTCGCGTGTTCCGGGGCGGTCTACGCGGACGCCTCGTCGATCAGCACCTGGACGCCGTCCAGGATGCGGTCGAGACCGAAGTCCACCGATTCGAGGCCGCTCGACTCGAACGCCCCGTCCGCGATGGCCCTGGTCAGCGCCGGGAACCGGTCGGCGTGCCGTTCCAGGAGTTCGCCCGTCAGCCGGCCCCACTCGCGGGCGTGCTCCGCGTCGAAGTCCGCCGACTGCTGGGCGAGGCTGCGCACCTGGCCGATCAGGAGCACGATCACCCGCTGCCGGTCGGCGGCGCCGAGACCGGTCGGCTCCAGCGCCGCGTGCGCCGCGTCCAGCCAGCCGAGCTGGTGGGGGCCCATGATCTGGCGGCGCATCGCGGTGGCCGTCAGCAGCCAGGGATGGTCCGCGTACACCTGCCAGGACCGGCGGCTCCAGGCGGCCAGCCGCTCCCGCCACCCCGGCCCCTCGTCCGTCAGGTCGGGCACATCGGCGAGGACGACCTCCACCATCAGCTCGACCAGCTCGGTCTTGCCGGGCACATAGCGGTAGAGCGCCATCCCCGAGACCCCGAGTCCGGCCGCGACCCGCCCCATCGAGACGGCGTCGAATCCCTCGGCATCAGCCACCGCGACCGCCTCGTCGGCGATCCGGCCCGGGGTCAGCGAGGGCTTGGGACCCCGGGCCGGCCGCTCCCGTTCGCCCCAGAGCAGTGCGACGCCCGCCCGCATGTCCCTCGGCCCCGCCCGCTTGCTTCTCCCGGCTGCCCCGGCCATCGCGTTCTCCCTGGTCTCGGTCGGACGGTTGACACTTCCAAACAACTGTATATACCTTAAGCGCTACCGCTTACGTCATAAACAGTTTAAGGAGTCAGCCATGCTGGCCACGCTCGTCACCGCCTCCGCCGCCACTCTGATCGCCGGTCCCGCCGCGGGCATGCTGGGATACCGGCAGCTCAAGCGCACCACCCACGCCAGAAGGCTGCGCATCACCGCGCCGAACGGGATCGACGAGTCGGGGTTCGTCCGGATCGGCGGCATCGACCAGTGGATCTCCATACGCGGCGACGACCGCGCCAACCCGGTGATCCTGGAGATCCACGGTGGCCCCGGCGCCTCCAACCACATCTTCCTGCCGCGCACCCGGGGCTGGGAGAAGCACTTCACCGTCGTCCGCTGGGACATGCGCGGCGCCGGGCGGACCTTCGCGGCGCACGGCGCCGACGGCCAGGGCGAGTTCACCCTCGACCGGCTGTACGCGGACGCCCTGGAGGTCACCGCGCACGTCCGCGACCGGATGGGCGTCGAGAAGGTGCTGCTGGTGGCCAACTCCTTCGGTACGGTCCTCGGGCTGCGGCTGGCCCGGCTGCACCCCGAGCTGTACTCCGCGTACGTCGGCACCGACCAGAACATCTACGGCGGCGACCGCGACCGAAGCGCCCACGACGCCCTGCTGGAACGGTTGCGGGCGGCCGGGAAGCGCAAGGCCCTGGCCGCCATCACCGCGATGGGCCCCGACCCCGCCGCCTGGACCCCGGAGCAGTGGTCGGCCCGAGCGAAGATCGTCGTGACGTCCGACCCGCTGACCTACGACACCATGAAGACCGTGGTGGTCCGCTCGCTGTGGTTCTCACCCCTGCACACGCTGCGCGGGCTGCGCTCCTACATGGGCGGGATGACCTACTCGGAGCGCGTCGCGCCGGAGGCCGTGGGGATCGACGAGTGGGCCGAGGGCACGGACTTCGCCCTGCCGTTCTTCGTCTTCCAGGGGGCGCACGACGTCCTGACGCCGCCGGAGCCGGCCAGGGCGTTCCACGCGTCCGTCTCGGCTCCGGTCAAGGACTTCGCGCTCATCGACGAGGCGAGCCACTTCGCGTCGTTCCGGCACCCGGACCGCTTCCTGGACCTGATGCTGACCCGGGTCCGCCCGGCGATCGAGAACCGGCCGACGGCCGCCCGCTAGGTCAGACAGGCCCTAGGCGACGTTGACCCTCTGGCCGGGAGGGGCCGCCTCCAGCCACGCGAGGAATCCGGTCAGCGCGTCCTCGCTCATCGCCAGCTCCAGGCGGGTCTCCCGGTGGAGACAGCCGAGCACGATGGCGTCGGAGAGCAGCGCCAGCTCCTCCTCGCCCTCCGGCATGCGGCGGGCGACGACCTCGATCGCGGAGCGCTCCAGCACCCGGCGCGGACGCGGCGAGTAGCTGAAGACCCGGAACCAGTTCACCTTGTCGCCGCTGTACCGGGCGACGCCGTACACCCAGCCCTTGCCCGACAGATCGGGCTCCTCGGGTACGTCCCACCGCAGGCTGCAGTCGAAGGTCCCGCCGGAGCGCTGAATCAGCCGCCGGCGCAGACCGAAGACGAAGAGCCCCACCGCGACCAGTGCGACGACCAGCCCGCCCACCCACAGCGCGAGGAACATCTCCACCGACCTCCTCGCGTCGTCGAGTAAACGGATACCGCCCGAACCGCATCTGCATCTGCATCGCCTCAGCCGCGACACGGTCCGGAGGGGTCTCCGGCACGGGCCGCGGCTGAGGGTAAAGCCATGTCGTGGGGTGGCTAGTGTGCCGCCACCGCACGCAGTCGTACCTCGGCGCGCCGCTCGGAAGCGGCGTCCGTGTCCGACTTCGCACGCTCCAGCGCACGCTCGGCGCGCTGGACGTCGATCTCGTCGGCAAGCTCGGCGATCTCGGCGAGAAGCGACAGCTTGTCGTCCGCGAACGAGATGAAACCGCCGTGCACCGCGGCGACGACGGTGCCGCCGTCGCTCGTACGGATCGTCACCGGGCCCGATTCCAGCACACCCAGAAGCGGCTGGTGACCGGGCATGACGCCGATGTCGCCGGACGTGGTGCGCGCGACGACCAGGGTGGCCTCGCCGGACCAGACACTGCGGTCCGCGGCGACCAGCTCGACGTGCAGCTCAGCAGCCAAGGGTGGCTCCTCGGGTCACCACCCGGCGGTCGTGCCGGGTGTTGGGTCAATTCTACGGGGCGTGGTGAGGGGGACGGGACGCACCCGCCCCCCTCGGTGAGCCGGGGGCTCAGGAGACGCCGAGCTCCTTGGCGTTGGCCTTCAGGTCCTCGATGCCACCGCACATGAAGAACGCCTGCTCGGGGAAGTGGTCGTACTCCCCGTCGCAGATCGCGTTGAACGCGGCGATCGACTCGTCGAGCGGAACGTCCGAACCGTCCACGCCGGTGAACTGCTTGGCGACGTGGGTGTTCTGCGACAGGAAGCGCTCGACACGACGGGCACGGTGGACAACGAGCTTGTCCTCCTCGCCCAGCTCGTCGATACCGAGGATCGCGATGATGTCCTGGAGGTCCTTGTACTTCTGGAGGATCCCCTTGACACGCATGGCGGCCTCGTAGTGGTCCGCCGCGATGTACCGCGGGTCGAGGATGCGGGACGTCGAGTCCAGCGGGTCCACGGCCGGGTAGATGCCCTTCTCGGAGATCGGACGGGAGAGAACCGTCGTCGCGTCGAGGTGGGCGAAGGTGGTCGCCGGCGCCGGGTCGGTCAGGTCGTCCGCGGGGACGTAGATCGCCTGCATGGAGGTGATCGAGTGACCGCGGGTCGACGTGATGCGCTCCTGCAGCAGACCCATCTCGTCGGCCAGGTTCGGCTGGTAACCCACCGCGGACGGCATACGGCCGAGCAGGGTGGACACCTCGGAGCCGGCCTGGGTGTACCGGAAGATGTTGTCGATGAAGAAGAGCACGTCCTGCTTCTGCACATCGCGGAAGTACTCCGCCATGGTCAGACCGGCCAGGGCGACGCGGAGACGGGTCCCCGGCGGCTCGTCCATCTGGCCGAAGACGAGCGCCGTCTTGTCGATGACGCCGGAGTCGGCCATCTCCTCGATGAGGTCGTTGCCCTCACGGGTGCGCTCACCGACGCCCGCGAACACCGACACACCGTCGTGGTTGTTGGCGACGCGGTAGATCATCTCCTGGATCAGCACGGTCTTGCCGACACCGGCACCACCGAACAGACCGATCTTTCCACCCTTGACGTACGGGGTGAGGAGGTCGATGACCTTGACGCCGGTCTCGAACATCTCGGTCTTGGACTCGAGCTGGTCGAAGTTGGGCGCCTTGCGGTGGATCGGCCAGCGCTCGGTGACCTCGGCCTCGGCCTCGGGCTTGTTGAGGATCTGGCCGAGGGTGTTGAACACCTTGCCCTTGGTGATGTCACCGACGGGGACGGTGATGCCCGTGCCCGTGTCGGTCACCGGGGCCTGGCGGACCAGGCCGTCGGTGGGCTGCATCGAGATCGCGCGGATCACGCCGTCACCGAGGTGCTGGGCGACCTCGAGCGTCAGCGTCTTGAGCTTGCCGTCCTCGGCCGGGTCGGCCACCTCGACGGTCAGCGCGTTGTAGATGTCCGGCATCGCGTCGACGGGGAACTCCACGTCGACGACCGGGCCGATGACCCGGGCGACGCGGCCCGTGGCAACGGCCGTCTCAACTGTGGTCGTCATTACTTGTCACTCCCCGCGGTCGCGTCGGCCAGCGCACTGGCACCGCCGACGATCTCGCTGATTTCCTGGGTGATTTCGGCCTGGCGGGCCGCGTTGGCAAGCCGGGAGAGCGTCTTGATGAGCTCACCGGCGTTGTCGGTGGCCGACTTCATCGCACGGCGGCGGGCGGCGTGCTCGGAAGCAGCGGCCTGCAGCAGCGCGTTGTAGATACGGCTCTCGACGTACCGCGGAAGCAGGGCGTCGAGGACGTCCTCCGCCGACGGCTCGAAGTCGAAGAGCGGCAGGATCTCGCCCTTGCCGTCCTCCTGCTCCGTGGCACCGAGACTGAGCGGCAGCATCCGGCCGTCGACCGGGTTCTGCGTCATCATCGACACGAATTCCGTGAAGACGATGTGCAGCTCGTCGACGCCGCCCTCGGCGGTCTCCTTGGAGACCGCCTCGATCAGCGGGGCAGCCGCCCGCTTGGCATCCGCGTACGTCGGGCTGTCGGTGAAGCCGGTCCACGAGTCCGCGATCTTGCGCTCGCGGAACCCGTAGTAGGCGACACCCTTGCGGCCGATCACGTACGTGTCGACCTCCTTGCCCTCACCGCGCAGCCGCTCGGTCAGCTTCTCCGCGGCCTTGATGGCGTTGGAGGAGTAACCGCCGGCCAGACCGCGGTCGCTCGTGATGAGCAGGATCGCGGCACGGGCCGGGGACTCGACCTCGGTCGTGAGCGGGTGCTTGGTGGTGGAGCCGGTCGCCACCGCGGTCACCGCGCGGGTGAGCTCGGTCGCGTACGGCGTCGACGCCGCCACCTGGCGCTGCGCCTTGACGATGCGCGAGGCGGCGATCATCTCCATCGCCTTGGTGATCTTCTTCGTGGCGGTGACGGAGCGGATGCGGCGCTTGTAAACGCGAAGCTGAGCGCCCATCGATCAGCCCTCGCCCAGGAGCTTGCCGTCCGAGGTCTCGAACTGCTGCTTGAAGGCGGCGACGGCGTCGGCAATCGCCTGCAGCGTGTCGTCGGACATCTTGGCGCCCTCGCGGATGCTGGTCAGGAGGTCCTTGCGCTCGCGGCGCAGGTACTCCAGCAGCTCCGACTCGAAGCGGCGGATGTCCTCGACCGGGACGTCGTCCATCTTGCCGTTGGTGCCGGCCCAGACGGAGACGACCTGCTCCTCGACCGGGAACGGGGCGTACTGCGGCTGCTTCAGCAGCTCGACCATGCGCTTACCGCGCTCCAGCGAAGCCTTCGAGGCCGCGTCCAGGTCGGAACCGAAGGCGGCGAACGCCTCCAGCTCGCGGTACTGGGCGAGGTCCACGCGGAGCCGGCCGGACACCTGGCGCATGGCCTTGTGCTGGGCGGAGCCACCGACGCGGGAGACCGAGATGCCGACGTTCAGGGCCGGACGCTGGCCGGCGTTGAACAGGTCGGACTCCAGGAAGCACTGGCCGTCGGTGATGGAGATGACGTTGGTCGGAATGAACGCCGACACGTCGTTCGCCTTGGTCTCGACGATCGGGAGGCCCGTCATCGAACCGGCACCCATGTCGTCGGAGAGCTTGGCGCAGCGCTCCAGCAGACGCGAGTGGAGGTAGAAGACGTCGCCCGGGTAGGCCTCGCGGCCCGGCGGACGGCGCAGCAGCAGGGACACGGCGCGGTAGGCGTCGGCCTGCTTCGAGAGGTCGTCGAAGATGATCAGGACGTGCTTGCCCTGGTACATCCAGTGCTGGCCGATGGCCGAACCGGTGTACGGCGCCAGGTACTTGAAGCCGGCCGGGTCGGACGCCGGGGCGGCGACGATGGTCGTGTACTCGAGCGCGCCGGCCTCTTCGAGGGCACCGCGCACGGAGGCGATGGTGGAGCCCTTCTGACCGATGGCGACGTAGATGCAGCGCACCTGCTTGTTCACGTCGCCCGAGCGCCAGTTGTCGCGCTGGTTGATGATCGTGTCGACGGCCAGAGCGGTCTTGCCCGTCTGACGGTCGCCGATGATCAGCTGACGCTGGCCGCGGCCGATCGGCACCATGGCGTCGACGGCCTTGTAGCCGGTCTGCATCGGCTCGTGCACCGACTTGCGGACCATGACGCCAGGGGCCTGCAGCTCGAGGGCGCGGCGGCCGTCGGTCGCGATCTCGCCGAGACCGTCGATCGGGTTGCCGAGCGGGTCGACGACGCGGCCGAGGTAACCCTCGCCGACGCCGACGGAGAGCACCTCACCGGTGCGCTGCACCGGCTGGCCCTCCTCGATGCCGCTGAACTCGCCGAGGACGATCGCACCGATCTCGCGCTCCTCGAGGTTGAGGGCGAGACCGAGGGTGCCGTCCTCGAACTTCAGCAGCTCGTTCGCCATGGCGGAGGGCAGGCCCTCCACCTTCGCGATGCCGTCGCCGGCAACGCTGACCGTACCGACCTCCTCGCGCGAGGCCGCGTCCGGCTGGTACGACTGGACAAAGTTCTCCAGCGCGTCCCGGATCTCCTCCGGCCGGATCGTGAGCTCCGCCATCTGGGTTCCCTGCTCTCCTTGTTGGGCCCGAAGTTTCTTAAGGGGGTCTGGGGGCCGACCCCCAGGAATCTTCTGCAGTTTCTGCACGGCCCAACCGGGCCGCTGGTCTTGCTCTGTTCTGTTGCGCTGCGCTTGTGTCAGCCGGCCATGCGACGGGCCGCCTCGTCGAGGCGCTCCGCGACGGTGCCGTTGATGACCTCGTCGCCGACCCGCACCGCGATCCCGCCGAGGACCTCGGGGTCCACGTCCAGGTTCAGGTGCATCTGGCGGCCGTAGATCTTCGCCAGGGCCGCACCCAGGCGCTGCTTCTGCCGGTCGCTGAGCGGCACCGCCGAGGTGACGATGGCGACCATGCGCTCCCGGCGCTCCGCGGCGAGCTTGGAGAGGGAGTCGAGTCCCGCTTCCAGGCTACGTCCACGCGGCTGGGTGACAAGCCGCACGATGACGCGCTCGGTGGTGGGCCGCGCCTTGCCGCCGAGCAGGCTGCGGAGCAGCTCGCCCTTGGCGGCCGGGGTCGCGGTCCGGCTGGTGAGCGCGGCGCGCAGAGCGGTGTCCGAGGCGACGATGCGGCCGAACCGGAAGAGTTCGTCCTCGACGTCGTCCAGGTCGCCGTTGCGCTGCGCGGCGGTGAGGTCGGCGGTGTTCGCCAGTTCCTCGACCGAGTCGACCAGGTCACGCGACTGCGACCAGCGCGAGCGGACCATGCCGGTGACCAGGTCGACGGCTTCGCCGCCCACCTGGCCGCCGAGCAGGCGGCCCGCCAGCTCGGCCCTGGCCTCGCCCGGCTGCGCCGGGTCGGTCAGGACCCGGCGCAGCGACACCTCGCGGTGCAGCAGCGCCGTGACGCCGGCCAGGTCCTCGGCGAGCTTCGCCGCGTCGACCGACGTGGAGTCGGTCAGCGCGTCGAGACGCTCGCGTGCGGCAGCCAGTGCCTCGCGGCTCGCGCTGTTCATCGGACGGCCTCGGCCTTCGCTTCGAGCTCGTCGAGGAACCGGTCGACGGTGCCGCTCTGCCGGGCGTGGTCCTCCAGGGACTCGCCGACGAGCTTGCCGGCCAGGTCGGTGGCGAGCTTGCCCACGTCCTGGCGCAGCGCGGCGGCGGCCGCCTTGCGGTCGGTCTCGATCTGGGCATGGCCGGCGGCGACGATCTCGTCGCGCTGGCGCTGCCCCTCCTCGCGCATTTCCTGCAGGATCACGGCGCCCTGCTCCTGCGCCTCCTGGCGCAGACGAGCGGCTTCGTGACGGGCCTCGGCGAGCTGAGCCTTGTACTGCTCGAGCACGCTCCGGGCCTCGGTCCGGGCCGCATCAGCCTCTTCGATAGCGCCTTCGATGGCCTTGCCGCGCTCGTCCAGAACCTTGTTGATGTTCGGGAGGAGCTTCTTGGCGAGGAAGCCGAAGACGATGACGAAAGCGATGAGGCCGATGACGAGCTCAGGGATCGGCGGAATGAGCGGGTTTTCCGCTTCCTCCGCCGCGAGCTGAACCAGCTGGTTCACGTCAGTGCCTTCCGTCGAATGGGCTGTTCGCGACCGGTCAGGAGGTCGGGTAGACGAACGGCATGACCAGACCGATCAGGGCGAGCGCCTCACAGAAGGCGAAGCCGAGAATCTGGTTGGCGCGGATGAGACCGGCAGCCTCGGGCTGACGGGCGAGCGCCTGGGTGCCGTTACCGAAGATGATGCCGATGCCGACGCCGGGGCCGATCGCGGCGAGGCCGTAACCGATCGAGCCGAGGTTGCCCTTGATTTCGACGCCGGCGGCGAGGGTCTGGAGAGCGGACATGCCGGTTCTTCCTTCTCTTTCAATGTCCGGTGGGGGTTGGCCACCGGGTGCTTCAGGAGGTGGGGTGCTCAGTGGCCCTTGGCGAGAGCGCCCTGGATGTAGCTGCAGGCCAGCAGCACGAACACGTAGGCCTGGACAGCCTGGATGAAGAGTTCGAAGGCCGTCATCACGAGGACCATCACGAACGACACGCCCGCGTAGGCGATGCCGATGCCGTTGAGCATGTACCAGCTGGCGATCGTGAAGAGCAGCAGGAGCGTGTGGCCCGCGAACATGTTGGCGAACAGTCGGACCGCGTGCGTGAACGGCCGGACCAGGAGGTTCGAGAAGAACTCGATGGTCATCGAGAGCGGCAGGACCCCGCCGAGGTTCTTGTCGTAGCCCGTGAAGTTCTTGAAGGCTCCGACGAACCCGTGCTTCTTGAAGGTCAGGCCGACCCACAGGAGGTAGACGATTCCGGCGAGAACCGCCGGGTACGAAATGATCGCCGTCACGGGGAACTGGGCAACCGGAATGATGGACCAGAGGTTCATCATCCAGATGACGAAGAACAGCGAGACCATCAGCGGGACGTACTTCTCGCCGTCCTTCTTGCCGATCGTCTCGTAGACGATGCCGCGGCGGATGAAGTCGTAACCCGCCTCGGCCGTCATCTGGAGCTTGCCGGGCACCAACTTCGGCTTGCGGAAGGCGGCCCAGAAGAAGCCGACGATGATGACCGAGCCGAGCAGGGCCAGCAGCATCGTCTTGTTGAAGTACAAGTTGCTGTCCGCGTCACCCCAGAGGGGCTCGAACAGGAACGAGTGCAGGCCGGGTGCCGGAAAGCCACAACCGTCGAAGAGGTGGCAATCGGTCTCGAAGGCGAGCACCTGTGTCGGGTCAGCACTCACCGCGGGCTCCTTCAGCGTGGCGCATAGGTACGGCAACCTCGTTGTGTCGGCGCGGCGCGCAGCCGCGGTTCGGCACTGGACTGGTGTTTCGGATGTGTGAGCGGCAGTCAGGCATGTGAGCCTCGCGATCGAGCAGGCGTCAGCTCACATGCACGCGCCCGCAGTGCCGCAGTTGGAACCGGACGATAGCAGGGTCCTGACCCCGCACTTATTCCGCCCCTACCCTTCACGCTCCGGACCCCGGTTTCATGGGCTTGTCACCCTTGTCGGATTCCGGTTCCACGTAAAGGATCTTGGACTTCATGTGCGCACGCGCCTGTGCGCCGATCCACACGAGGGTCGTCGCGACCAGGGTGATCGCGAAGGCCTTCGGGTTGAACAGCGAGGTGTTCTTGAATACGGCGACGAAGATGAAGAGCAGCAGGAGCTGCGCCGTGTAGAGCGCGAGCCCCATCGCCTGGAAGAGGTGGGGCATGGACCTGGCGGTCCGCTGCAGGACCACGAGCCCGATCCCCATGAAGAGGATGACCACAACCGTCCCGAAGACCGCGCCCAGGGCCCCCTTGCCACCGGCGACACCCGCGCTGATCGCGACGGCTACGGCGCCGGCGACAGCGGTGGGTACGGCGGTCTGGAGGAGAGTCCGGACGTCGTTGGACGGCATGGCGGCAGCTCCGCTTGCAGGGGGTGGGCAGTGTGTCGTCATGGACGAGCGTAGGGGCCCGGTCCGAGTCGATGCCTCGGGCCGATGGACCGTGCTACATCAGGTCCTTCGGCTCTGTCACCGGGCTTCGTGAACGGTATCACAAACTATTTGATGAGGTCTTTACCAAGAAAGTGTGCTTGCTGTCACACGTGAGGGTTAACGAGCACGTGTGAGCGAGGCGTCCATTCGATTTGTCTGTTAATGGGCGCCCATGACCGTTTCAGCGACGGGTGGAACCGGCCGCCCGGCGGTCGGCGATACGCGAACGGTGGCCGATGGCGGTCGCTCCGTTGACACGCGCGGCGCCCGCGGCGACCGGGGCCGCTGCGGCCTCCTCGCGCTCTCCCGGACCGCCCCCCGGCCCGTCGGGTCCGTCCGCGTCCATCCGGCCTTCCGCGGGCCCCTGTTGGCCCTCCGCGGCCTCGTCCCGCACGGCGGCACCCGGCCCCTCTCCGCGACGCCGTCTGCGGCGGTAGCGCGGCGGTACGAAGCTCTCAGCCCAGCGCGGGGCGCGCGGGGTGAAGCGCGGCATCAGCAGCAGGATCAGGCCGAGCGCACTCAGGCCCACGATCACCAGGACGATCCACAGGGACGTCGAGTGCACCGAATACCCCACCGCGCCGAAGGCGATCAGCGCCGACCAGAAGTACATGATCAGCACCGACCGGCTGTGCGAGTGGCCGATGTTCAGCAGCCGGTGGTGCAGGTGGCCGCGGTCCGCCGCGAACGGCGACTGGCCGTTCCAGGTGCGCCGCACGATCGCCAGCACCAGGTCGGCCGCCGGGATGGCGATGATGGTCAGCGGCAGCAGCAGCGGGATGAACACCGGGAGCATCGCGTGGGTCGCCTGGCGCTCACTGCCCTCGAAGATCTTCATGGTGTCCGGGTCGACCTGCCCGGTCACCGAGATCGCGCCGGCCGCCAGCACGAGCCCGATCAGCATCGAGCCCGAGTCGCCCATGAAGATCCGGGCCGGGTGCATGTTGTGCGGCAGGAAGCCGAGGCACATGCCCATCAGGATCGCCGCGAAGAGCGTCGCCGGGGCGGCGGCCTCGATGGTGTGCCCGTACCAGAGCCGGTAGGTGTACAGGAAGAACGCGGCGGCGGCGATGAGGACCATGCCGGCCGCGAGCCCGTCCAGGCCGTCCACGAAGTTGACCGCGTTGATCGTGATGACGACCAGCGCGACGGTGAGCAGCGTGCCCTGCCACGGGGTGAGGGCCACGGTGCCGACGCCCGGGATCGGCAGCCACAGGATCGTCAGGCCCTGGAGGACCATGACGGCGGCGGCGAGCATCTGCCCGCCGAGCTTGATCAGGGCGTCGATCTCGAACTTGTCGTCCAGGACACCGATCAGCCAGATCAGCGCCGCCCCGGAGAGCAGCGCCCGCGGTTCGCTGGACAGCTCGAAGACGCCGTCGAGGTTGGCGAGGTGGTTGGCGACGATCAGCCCCGCGCACAGCCCGCCGAACATGGCGATGCCGCCGAGCCTCGGGGTCGGTTCGCGGTGGACGTCGCGCGCACGGATCGCGGGCATCGCCCCGACCGCGATGGCGAACTTGCGCACCGGTCCGGTGAGCAGGTAGGTCACAGCGGCCGTGACACAGAGTGTCAGCAAGTAATCACGCACGGGCTGCCCCACAGAAATCGCCGGCCATCTCAGCCCACACCTTAACTAGACAGGTCCCATGGTTGAGGACACGAAGCTGTCCGCGATGGTTGCACGGCTCTTCCCGGCAAGATCAACGGGCCCCTCTCACCCCGGATACGGCGGATGGGCCGCGGCCAGTTCACGGACCCGGGCCAGGACCCCGTCCTCCCCGCGCACCGCCGCAGCGATCAGCACCGCGAGGCGCGCCATGTCCCCCGTGTCCAGGCCCTGCGTCGTCACGGCGGCCGTTCCGAGCCGGATGCCCCGGGCGTCCCCGTACGGCAATGCGCACGTGTCGAGCACGAGGCCCGCGGCGGCCAGCCGGTCGCGTGCGGTGGGTCCGTCGACGCCGAGCGGGGCCGGGTCGGCGACGATCAGATGGGTGTCCGTGCCGTCCGTGGCGATCCCGAAGCCCTCCGCGCCGAGCCCGGCGGCCAGCTCGCGGGCGTGGGCCACCACGCGGTGCGCGTACGCGGCGAAGGCCGGTGCCGCCGCCTCGCCGAACGCCACGGCCTTCGCGGCGATCGTGTGCATCTGGGCGCCGCCCTGGGTGAACGGGAAGACGGCCCGGTCGACGCGCTCGGCCAGCTCCGCGCGGCACAGCAGCATCCCGCCGCGCGGCCCGCGCAGCACCTTGTGCGTGGTGGCGCAGACCACGTCCGCGTACGGGACCGGGCTCGGGGCCGCTCCCCCGGCGATCAGCCCCATCGGGTGCGCCGCGTCGGCGATCAGATACGCGCCGGCCTCGTCGCAGATCTCCCGGAACAGCGCGTGGTCCGGGTGGCGGGGGTACGAGATCGATCCGGTGACGATCGCCCGGGGGCGGTGCTCCCGGGCCAGCGCGCGGACCTGCGCGTAGTCGATGAGCCCGGTCTCCGGGTCCGTGCCGTAGCCGATGAACCCGAACCAGCGGCCGGAGAAGTTGGCGGGCGAGCCGTGCGTGAGGTGGCCGCCGTACGGGAGTCCCATGGCGAGCACGGTGTCGCCGGGGCGCAGCAGCGCGGCGTAGGCGGCGAGGACGGCGGAGGAGCCGGAGTGCGGCTGGACGTTGGCGTGGTCCGCGCCGAAGAGGGCGGTGGCCCGCTGGACGGCGATGCGCTCGGCGGCGTCCGCCCGGTCGCAGCCGCCGTGGTGGCGGTGGCCGGGGTAGCCCTCGGCGTACTTGTTGACCAGGGGCGAGCCGAGGGCGGCGAGGACGGCGGGCGAGGTGAAGTTCTCGGCGGCCGTGAGCTGGAGGGTGCCGGACTGCCGGTCCAGCTCGCCCAGCAGTACGCCGGCGATCTCCGGGTCCTCGCGGAGCAGAGCGCCGAAGTCCTGCGGCAGGCGGCCGTCGGCGGAGGGTGCGGCGGATCGGTTGACCGGCATCGGAGGCTCCGGGCCCGGGGGGACTGGCGTAGCTCCAATGTAGGCCCGTAACGGGCCCGCTGCCCGCTGCCGTGGGGTCAGCGGGGTGCGGAGACGCCGGTCAGTGCGGTGACGACCGGGTCCAGGGCCTGGCTGATCTCGTCGCCTACGGACCGGAAGAACGTGATCGGGGCGCCGTACGGGTCGTAGACCTCGTCGGCCTCCGCGGTCGGCGCGAGCAGCCAGCCGCGCAGCGCGGCGGCGGCCCGGACCAGGGCGCGGGCGCGCTCGACGACGCCCTCCTCGCCGGCGTCGGGCAGGGTCGCCGGGTCTATGGCCCGGACGAGCCGGGTGAACTCCTTGAGCGTGAAGGTGCGCAGCCCGGCCGAGTGGCCCATGGAGATGACCTGGGCGCGGTGGTCGCGGGTGGCGGTGAGCACGAGGTCGGCGCGGATCACGTGCTCGTCCAGCAGCTCACGGCCGGTGAAGCCGGTGGCGTCGGCCCCGAAGTCGGCGAGCACCACCTCGGCGTTGGCCTCCATCGGGGCGCCCTCGTGTCCCCAGGTGCCCGCGCTCTCCACGATCAGCCCGCCCTGGAGGGGGTCGCCGAGCCGGTGCACCAGGGCATGCCGCGTCAGCCGCTCGGTGATCGGCGAGCGGCAGACGTTGCCGGTGCTGACGTGGAGGATGCGGAAAGTGTCGGACCGCCCCGCTATGCCACGCCCCTCGGGGGCGGTCAATTGGCCACCTCGAGGTCGGGTACCACCTTGCGCAGCTCCTCCGCCGAGAGCGCTCCGGCGCGCAGCAGGACGGGCACCTTGCCGGTGACGTCGACGATGGAGGAGGGCACGATGCCGGGGGTCGGGCCGCCGTCGAGGTAGACGGAGACGGAGTCGCCGAGCATCTCCTGGGCGGCGTCGCAGGTCTCCGGCGAGGGGTGGCCGGTGAGGTTGGCGCTGGAGACGGCCATCGGGCCGACCTCGGTGAGCAGTTCGATGGCGACCGGGTGCAGCGGCATCCGGACGGCGACGGTGCCCCGGGTGTCCCCGAGGTCCCACTGGAGGGAGGGCTGGTGCTTGGCGACGAGCGTCAGCGCGCCCGGCCAGAAGGCGTCGACGAGCTCCCAGGCCTGCTCGGAGAAGTCGGTGACCAGGCCGTGCAGGGTGTTCGGGGAGCCGATGAGGACCGGCGAGGGCATGTTGCGGCCCCGGCCCTTGGCCTCCAGCAGGTCGCCGACGCTCTCCGAGCTGAAGGCGTCCGCGCCGATCCCGTACACGGTGTCGGTGGGCAGCACGACGAGTTCCCCGCGGCGGACGGCCGACGCGGCTTCGCGCAGACCCGTCGTACGGTCGGTCGCGTCGTTGCAGTCGTATCGCCGTGCCATCAGCCGGCCTCCTCAAGCATGTACGGGTAGGGCTGGTACGGGTGTCGGCCCCCGGTCACGGCATCGCCTTGCGGGCCGTGGCGAAGCGGGGGCGCCGGTTGAGGTCGGGGTGGTCGGCCGCGTCGGCCCAGCCCCGCTCCTCGGTGAAGATCCAGGGCACCTGGCCGCCCTGGGTGTCGGCGTGCTCGATGACGACGAGACCGCCGGGGCGCAGCAGGCGGTGGGCGGTGCGTTCGATGCCGCGGATGGTGTCGAGGCCGTCCTCGCCGGAGAACAGCGCCATCTCGGGGTCGTGGTCGCGAGCCTCGGGCGCCACGTACTCCCACTCGGTGAGCGGGATGTACGGGGGGTTGGAGATGACCAGGTCGACCTGGCCGTCCAGCTCGGGCAGGGCGCTGAGCGCGTCGCCCCGGTGGACGGTGACGCGGGAGTTCTCGGCGTTCTTCCGGGTCCACTTCAGGGCGTCCTCGGACAGCTCCACGGCGTGCACGCGGGAGCGCGGGACCTCCTGGGCCATGGCGAGGGCGATGGCGCCGGAGCCGGTGCACAGGTCGACGATCAGCGGCTCGACGACGTCCATCGCGCGGACGGCGTCTATGGCCCAGCCGACGACCGACTCGGTCTCGGGGCGTGGCACGAAGACTCCGGGTCCGACCTGGAGCTCCAGGTAGCGGAAGAAGGCGCGTCCGGTGATGTGCTGGAGGGGTTCGCGGGCCTCGCGGCGGGCGATGGTCTCCCAGTAGCGGGCGTCGAAGTCGGCGTCCGGCACGTGGTGCAGCTCGCCCCGCTTGACGCCGTGCACGAACGCGGCGAGTTCCTCGGCATCGAATCTCGGTGAGGGAACACCGGCGTCGGCCAGCCGCTGGGTGGCCTGGGCCACCTCGGCGAGCAGCAGGTTCATCGCGGTTCTCCGTACGGGTTCACGAGCGGGGCGGGGCGGGCGGACGGGCTCAGGCGGCGGCGAGCTTGGCCGCGGAGTCGGCGTCGACGCACGCCTGGATCACCGCGTCGAGGTCGCCGTCGAGTACCTGGTCCAAGTTGTACGCCTTGAAGCCGACGCGGTGGTCCGAGATCCGGTTTTCCGGGAAGTTGTACGTCCGGATCTTCTCGGAGCGGTCGACCGTACGCACCTGGCTGCGACGTACGTCCGAAGCCTCCTGCTCGGCGGCCTCCTGCGCGGCGGCCAGCAGCCGGGAGCGCAGGATACGCATGGCCTGCTCCTTGTTCTGGAGCTGGCTCTTCTCGTTCTGGCAGGACGCGACGACACCGGTGGGCAGGTGCGTGATGCGGACGGCGGAGTCGGTCGTGTTGACGGACTGGCCGCCGGGGCCGGAGGAGCGGTAGACGTCGATACGCAGGTCGTTGGCGTGGATCTCGACGTCGACCTCCTCGGCCTCCGGCGTCACGAGGACGCCGGCGGCGGAGGTGTGGATGCGGCCCTGGGACTCGGTGGAGGGCACGCGCTGCACGCGGTGCACGCCGCCCTCGTACTTCATCCGGGCCCAGACGCCCTGGCCGGGCTCGGTGGCGCCGTTGCCGCCCTTGGTCTTCACGGCGACCTGGACGTCCTTGTAGCCGCCGAGTTCGGACTCGGTGGAGTCGATGATCTCGGTCTTCCAGCCGACGCGCTCGGCGTAGCGGAGGTACATGCGCAGCAGATCGCCGGCGAACAGCGCGGACTCGTCGCCGCCCGCGCCGGCCTTGATCTCCAGGAGCACGTCCTTGTCGTCGCTGGGGTCGCGGGGGACGAGCAGGAGGCGCAGCTTCTCGGTGAGCTCCTCGCGCTGCTGCTCCAGGTCCTTGACCTCGGCGGCGAAGTCGGGGTCGTCGGCGGCCAGCTCGCGGGCGGTGACGATGTCGTCGCCGGACTGCTTCCAGGAGCGGTACGTCGCGACGATCGGGGTCAGCTCCGCGTAGCGCTTGTTGAGCTTGCGCGCGTTGCCCTGGTCGGCGTGGACCGCGGGGTCGGCGAGCTGCTTCTCGAGATCGGCGTGCTCGCCGATCAGTTCCTCGACCGCCTCGAACATCTCGGGCTCCTGGTTCCTTCGCTCGTCGTGCCTGCCGGCCGGTGGGTGCCTGCCGGGGCCGGGATACGGAGACCCCGTGCCCGGACCGGAAAAAAACGCCGGCCGCGGCGCCCCCGGGAAGAGGGCGCCGCGGACCGGCGCGGACGGCTCGCTACTTGCCGGCGGCCTTGGCGCCCTTGCCGAAGCGGGCCTCGAAGCGGGCCACACGGCCACCGGTGTCGAGGATCTTCTGCTTGCCCGTGTAGAACGGGTGGCACTCGGAGCAGACCTCGGCACGGATGGTGCCGCTGTCCAGCGTGGAGCGGGTGGTGAACGACGCGCCACAGGTGCAGCTGACCTGCGTCTCGACGTACTGGGGGTGGATGTCGCGCTTCAAGGGTGTCTCCTAGGTTCGGGAGGGCACCGGGTCGTACGCGCGGATTGCGCGTCCGTGAACCGGGGCCGACGTACCAGTCTGCCAGGACCGGCCGTATCTCCCAAAACCAGGGGCGACGGCCCGGTATTCCCGGGCCGGCCGCGGGTCACTTCACGATCTTGCTTGCGTCGCCCTTGTCGCCCGCCGACTGCTTCGTGGCGGAGGCGGGGATCGGCTTGTCGGCGTTGAGCGCGGCCCACACCTGCTTGTCGGCCTTCTCCAGCGGGACGACGCGGTTGGGGTCCGCGGGGTCGTACTGGACAGGCAGGGTCACCATGTTCACGTCCTCCGAGCCGAGCCCCTTGAGGCCCTTGGCGAAGCTCGCGAGCTCGGTGACGGAGCCCAGGTCGGAGTCGGTGGTGATGGCCTTGGTGGCGGTGTCCGCGACGCCGTAGAGCTTGCTGCCGTTGAACACGCCGACGCTCTTGACCTGCTGCATCAGCGCCTTGATGAACGCCTGCTGGAGCTGGATGCGGCCGAGGTCGCTGCCGTCGCCGACGCTGTGGCGGGTGCGGACCAGGCCGAGGGACTGCTCGCCGTCCAGGGTGTGGGTGCCGGGCTGGAGGTCCAGGTGGCTGTCGGGGTCGTCGATCGCCTTGGTGGTGGTGATCTCGACGCCGCCGAGCTTGTCGATCAGCTTCTTGAAGCCGGTGAAGTCGACCTCGACGTAGTGGTCCATGCGGATGCCGGACATCGATTCGACGGTCTTGACCGCGCAGGCCGGCCCGCCGACCTCGTACGCCGTGTTGAACATCGCGCGCTGCTGCCCGGCCACGGGCTTGCCGCTGACGTCGCCGGTGCAGTCGGGGCGGGTGACGAGGGTGTCGCGCGGGATGGAGACCACACTCGCGGTCCTGTGGCCCTTGTTGACGTGGACGACCATCGCGGTGTCCGAGCGGGCCGCGCCCTCGTCGGCGCCGTACTTGCCGTTCGCGCCGGAGCGGGAGTCGGAGCCGAGGACGAGGATGTCCTCGGAGCCGTTGTCGACGTTCTCGGGGCGGTTCTTGCCGAGCGCCGAGTTGATGTCGACGGCCTTGAGGTTGCCGTTGAGGTGCACGTACGCGTATCCGAGCCCCGCACCGCCGACGACGACGGCGCCGGCCAGGCTCCAGACGGCTATGCGCGTCGCCTTCCGGCGGCGGGACGCCTTCTTCCGGCGCTTGCCGGTGGCCCGTATTCGGCTGCTGCTCCCGCTTCGATCGCTCATGCTCTCCTCGTTCCCTCGCTGCTCCCGGCTACCCCCTGCAGTGGTGAGCGGGTCTGTGTGCCGATTTGTCGCGCTTGTTCGTCACTGATGGGTACGACGCGGCGGCGACAAGAAGGGTTGCACAGGGAGCCGGGGCCGCCGGGTGCGCACCCGGCGGCTCGGACGCACGGGGAGACGGCCCGTGCTCCGGCGTTCACCTGCGGTTTCGTGGCTCGTACAACGGTCGTACGACGGCCCCGCGTGCGGGCGCCCGTGTGGCGAAGGTCTCGGAACGGCAACGGCGTACGGCACAGGGCCGCCCCCGCACCGGAGTGCGGGGGCGGCCCTGTGTACCGCTGCCGGAGGGCGACGACTAGTCGTTGTTGCCCGGGGCCGGCGTGGTCTTCTGGATCTGGAGCAGGAACTCCGCGTTGGACTGGGTCTTCTTCATCCGGTCCAGCAGAAGCTCGATGGCCTGCTGCTGGTCGAGGGCGTGCAGCACCCGGCGCAGCTTCCAGACGATCCCCAACTCCTCGCTGCCGAGCAGGATTTCCTCCTTGCGGGTGGAGGACGCGTCGACGTCCACCGCCGGGAAGATCCGCTTGTCGGAGAGCTTGCGGTCGAGCTTGAGCTCCATGTTGCCGGTGCCCTTGAACTCCTCGAAGATCACCTCGTCCATGCGCGAGCCGGTCTCGACGAGCGCGGTGGCCAGGATGGTCAGCGAGCCGCCGTCCTCGATGTTGCGCGCCGCACCGAAGAAGCGCTTCGGCGGGTAGAGCGCGGTCGAGTCGACACCACCGGACAGGATGCGGCCGGAGGCCGGGGCGGCGAGGTTGTACGCGCGTCCCAGACGGGTGATCGAGTCGAGCAGGACGACCACGTCGTGACCCAGCTCCACGAGGCGCTTGGCGCGCTCGATGGCCAGCTCGGCGACGGTGGTGTGGTCCTCGGCGGGACGGTCGAAGGTCGAGGAGATGACCTCGCCCTTCACCGACCGCTGCATGTCGGTGACCTCTTCCGGACGCTCGTCGACGAGGACGACCATCAGGTGGCACTCGGGGCTGTTGACCGTGATCGCGTTGGCGATGGCCTGGAGGATCATGGTCTTACCGGTCTTCGGCGGGGCCACGATCAGACCGCGCTGGCCCTTGCCGATGGGGGCGACCAGGTCGATGATCCGCGTCGTCAGGACGTTGGAGTCGGTCTCCAGACGGAGCCGGTCCTGCGGGTAGAGCGGCGTCAGCTTCTGGAACTCGGGGCGGCCGCGGCCGGATTCCGGCGCCATGCCGTTGACCGAGTCGAGGCGGACCAGCGCGTTGAACTTCTCGCGGCGCTCGCCGTCCTTGGGCTGGCGCACGGCACCGGTGACGTGGTCACCCTTGCGCAGGCCGTTCTTGCGGACCTGGGCGAGCGAGACGTACACGTCGTTCGGTCCGGGCAGGTAGCCGGAGGTCCGGATGAACGCGTAGTTGTCGAGGATGTCCAGGATGCCCGCGACGGGGATCAGGACGTCGTCGTCGCTGACGGGCGGGGCGTCGCTCGCGAAGTCGTCGCGCCCGCGACGCCCGCGGCGGTCGCGGTAGCGCCCACGACGGCCGCGCCGGCCGCCCTCGTCGTCGAAGCCGTCGTCCTGCGGGCCGTTGTTGCCGCCCTGGTTCTGGCCGCCGCCGCCCTGGCCCTGGCGCCGGCCGCCCTGCTGGTCGTCGCCCTTGCCGCGCTGACGGTCGCGCTGGCGGTCACGGCGCTGCTCGCCCCGCTCGCCGCGCTGGCCGCGGTCCTGGCGGTCGCCGCGACGCCCCTCGGCGTTGTCGGCACCGGCCTCGGCCTTGGCGTCGGAGCCCTCGGCGGGCGCCTCCTGCTTCTGGTCCTGCTTCGGCTCGTCCTGGGCGCGGTCCTTGGACTGCGCCTTGGCGTCCGGCTTGCTCTCCGGGCTGCCCGCCTGCGCGGTGGCGCGGCGGCGACGGCGCTCGCCCGCGGGCTGGTCGTCGCTGGCCGGCTGGCCCGGGATGTCGATCTGCTGCTGGGCCGTGGCCTGGTCGGCGGGCGCGGCGGCGGTCTCGTCGGCCGTGCCGGTGCGCGCCTTGGAGGTGGCGCGGCGCTTCGGCTTGGTCTCCGCCGCCTCGGCGGGGGCCGCGGCGGCCTTGGCCTTGGGGGCGGAGGAGCCGCCGCCGGCCTGGGCCTCCTTGATGACCTCGATCAGCTGGCTCTTGCGCATCCGCGCGGTGCCCTTGATACCGAGGCCGGACGCGACCTGCTGCAGCTCGGCCAGGACCATGCCGTCAAGGCCGGTGCCGGAGCGGCGGCGCCGTGCGGTGGTGCCAGTGGCAGCACCTTCGGCGGGCGCGGCGCTGTCGACGCTCTTGTCGGCAGTCACGCCCATCAGATCGGTGGTGTCGCTCACGAAGGGTCCTTCCCTGGAGCGGACGTCGGCCTTCTGGCTCGGCGACCGGTTGTGCTGTCCGGCTGCGGTCCTCGGTTGGTGCGGCCCGTGCCGGGGCGGTGGTCCGCCGGATGGAACGGCGGAGAGATGAGGTGTGCTGGGGCCCGGCGCGAGCATCCCCCTGCTCGGCCCACTCCTGGACGAGCGAGGGGTGTCGTGCCGGTTCCGGAGCGTGCTCGCAACTGCTCAGGCAGGCTGCTCAGGCAGTTGGGGAGGCTCCCGGAAGAAATGGTGGTCCCGAAGGGGACACGAAGCAACGCGCCTCATGGACGTCGATTGCAGACTTGAGGTTAACACTACCGGCTCCAACAAACATTCCCCCTCTCACTCACCGGCAATCACTTCTCGGCCAGCAGCCTCGGGCGCGCTAGGGCGCCAGCGGCAGGACGCTCGCGCCCTGCGCGTCGAGAGCGAGCCGGTTGGCCGCCCATCCCTCGCCCGCCAGCGCGGCGACCTTGTCGGCCGCGCCGTCCTCGGCCAGGGCCAGCACCGTCGGTCCCGCGCCCGAGATGACCGCGGGAACGCCCTCGGCGCGCAGCCGGCCGACGAGTTCGACGCTCTCGGGCATGGCGGGCGCGCGGTAGTCCTGGTGCAGCCGGTCCTCGGTGGCCGTGAGCAGCAGCTCGGGGCGCCTGGTCAGGGCCTCGACGAGGAGGGCGGCACGGCCGGCGTTGAAGGCGGCGTCGACGTGCGGGACGGTGCGCGGCAGCAGGCCGCGGGCGGTCTCGGTCAGCACCGGCTTGCCGGGGACGAAAACCACCGGAACGATGGAATCAGCGGGATCCATCCTGATCGCGCGGGCGGACGCGCCGTCCATCCAGGCGAGCGTGAATCCGCCGAGCAGACAGGCCGCGACGTTGTCCGGGTGGCCCTCGATCTCGGTGGCGAGCTCCAGCAGGGCCGCGTCGTCGAGGCGGGCGTCGCCGCCGGTCGTCACGGCGCGGGCGGCGACGATGCCGGCGCAGATGGCGGCGGAGGAGGAGCCGAGGCCGCGCCCGTGCGGGATGCGGTTGGCGCAGACGATCTCCAGGCCGCGCGGCTGACCGCCGAGCAGGTCGAAGGCGGTGCGCAGGGACCGTACGAGCAGGTGCTTCTCGTCGCGGGGCAGGGTGTCCGCACCCTCGCCGGCGATGTCGATGTGCAGTCCGGAGTCGGCGACGCGGACGACGACGTCGTCGTACAGGCCGAGCGACAGGCCGAGGGCGTCGAAACCGGGGCCCAGGTTGGCGCTGGTCGCGGGGACGCGCACCCGGACGGCGGCGGCTCGGAAGGCGGGACCGGCCATCGCTGTGACGACTCTCCTTGTGAGGCGGCGGGGATTCGGGGCGCTGCGACTGCGGGGATGGTGTTCGGGGGGAGCCGCAACGGCCCGGGGCACCCCGGCAGATGCGGCGGGGCGGGTTGGGTACAGCTTATCGAAGGAAGGTTCTGTGGCGACATAGGGCGCACAGGAGGCGCACGATGCGTGTCGCACGCCCGCGATGCGCTCTCCGCACCGGAAAGGGCCGGTCGGGTGCCGTTTCTGACGAGGTGTGGCGCGGGCGGAGCCTCCGGGGCCGGTCCGCACACGGTGCCCCGGGGCCCGCCGTGTGCGGACCGGCCCCGGGGACCTCGTCGTACGGCGTTACGCCAGGCCGAGCTTCTCGGCGGCGGCGGCCGCGTCGACCGGGACGGTGACCGGCTGCGGGGCGCCCGCGACGGCCCAGTCGGGGTCCTTGAGGCCGTTGCCGGTGACCGTGCAGACGATCTTCTGACCGGGGTCGACCTTGCCCTCCTCGGCGGCCTTCAGCAGACCGGCGACGGAGGCCGCCGACGCGGGCTCCACGAAGACACCCTCCTGGGAGGCCAACAGCCGGTACGCGGACAGGATCTGACGGTCCGTGACCTCGTCGATGAAGCCGCCGGACTCGTCGCGCGCGGCGAGCGCGTAGTTCCAGGAGGCCGGGTTGCCGATGCGGATCGCGGTGGCGATGGTCGACGGGTCCTTGACGACCTCGCCGCGCACGATGGGCGCGGAGCCGGAGGCCTGGAAGCCCCACATGCGCGGCTTGTGCGTCGACATGGCGTCCCCGGCGTACTCGGTGTAGCCCTTCCAGTACGCGGTGATGTTGCCGGCGTTGCCGACCGGGAGGACGTGGATGTCCGGGGCGTCGCCGAGCGCGTCGACGATCTCGAACGCGGCGGTCTTCTGGCCCTCGATACGGACCGGGTTGACCGAATTGACCAGCGCCACCGGGTAGTTGTCCGAAAGCGAGCGGGCCAGCGTCAGGCAGTCGTCGAAGTTGCCGTCGACCTGGAGGATCTTGGCGCCGTGCACGAGCGCCTGGCCCATCTTGCCGAGCGCGATCTTGCCCTGCGGCACGAGGACGGCGCAGACCATCCCGGCCCGGACCGCGTAGGCGGCCGCCGAGGCGGAGGTGTTGCCGGTGGAGGCGCAGATGACGGCCTGCGCGCCCTCCTCCTTGGCCCGGGTGATGGCCATGGTCATGCCGCGGTCCTTGAAGGACCCGGTGGGGTTGGCGCCCTCGACCTTGAGGTGCACCTCGCAGCCCGTGCGCTCGGAGAGGACCTGAGCGGGGACGAGCGGCGTGCCGCCCTCACGGAGCGTGACGACCGGCGTCGTGCTCGTGACCGGGAGACGGTCCCGGTACTCCTCGATGATGCCGCGCCACTGGTGGGTGCCCTTGGTGGTCATGGGTCCTTACTCCCCTTCAACACGCATGATGCTGGCGACACCGCGCACGGTGTCGAGCTTGCGCAGCGCCTCGACGGTCCCGGAGAGGGCGGCGTCGGGCGCGCGGTGGGTGACGACGACGAGCGACGCCTCGCCGCTGCCGTCCTGTCGACCTTGCTGGCGGACCGTATCGATCGATACGTCCTGTTCGGCGAAGACCGTCGCTACCTGGGCGAGCACGCCCGGCTTGTCGGCCACGTCGAGGCTGATGTGGTACCGCGTGACGACGTCGCCCATGGGGCTCACCGGCAGACGCGTGTACGCGGACTCGCCGGGCCCGGGGGCCTCGTTGAGCTTGTTGCGGCAGACGGCGACGAGGTCGCCGAGGACGGCGGACGCGGTGGGCGCGCCGCCCGCGCCGGGGCCGTAGAACATCAGCTGCCCGGCGGCCTCCGCCTCGACGAACACCGCGTTGTACGCCTCGCGCACTGAGGCGAGCGGGTGGCTGAGCGGGATCATCGCGGGGTGCACGCGGGCCGTCACCGAGGCCCCGTCGGCGGCGCGCTCACAGATGGCGAGGAGCTTGACGGTGCAGCCCATGCGGCGGGCGGAGGCGATGTCGGCGGCGGTGACCTCGGTGATGCCCTCGCGGTGCACGTCGCCGATCCGCACCCGGGTGTGGAAGGCGATACCGGCCAGGATGGCGGCCTTGGCGGCGGCGTCGAAGCCCTCCACGTCGGCGGTGGGGTCGGCCTCCGCGTAGCCGAGGGCGGTGGCCTCGTCGAGCGCCTCGGAGTAGCCGGCGCCGCTGGTGTCCATCTTGTCGAGGATGAAGTTGGTGGTGCCGTTGACGATGCCGAGCACCCGGTTCACCTTGTCGCCCGCGAGCGACTCGCGCAGCGGCCGGACGAGCGGGATGGCACCGGCCACGGCGGCCTCGTAATAGAGGTCCCGGCCGTGCTGTTCGGCGGCGGCGTGCAGGGCGGCGCCGTCCTCGGCGAGCAGCGCCTTGTTGGCGGAGACGACGCTCGCGCCGTGCTCGAAGGCGGTCCTGATGAGCGTACGGGCGGGCTCGATGCCCCCGATGACCTCGATGACGACGTCGATGTCGCCGCGTTTGACGAGGGCGGTCGCGTCCGTGGTGATCAGCGCGGGGTCGATGCCCTCGCGCACCTTGGAGGGCCGGCGGACGGCGACACCGGCGAGCTCCACCGGCGCGCCGATGCGCGCCGTGAGGTCGTCGGCGTGCGTCGTCATGATGCGCGCCACCTCTGAGCCGACCACTCCACAGCCCAGCAGCGCCACCTTCAGCGGACGCGTACGCATCATCCGACCTCGTTTCCTTTACACCTGTTGTACGGACCAGTCTCACTCACCGGACGGGTGTTCCCGCCACCCGTCCGGATCCTGAGATGTTTACGGGGATACCGTGGTACGCCCCCGGAAATACGGCATCAGCCGACATCGAGACGCAGGAGATCTTCCTCCGTCTCGCGCCGGACGATCACCCGCGCCTCCCCGTCCCGCACGGCGACGACCGGCGGGCGCAGGGCGTGGTTGTAGTTGCTCGCCATGGAGCGGCAGTACGCGCCGGTGGCGGGCACGGCGATCAGGTCGCCGGGGGCCAGGTCGGACGGCAGGTAGGCGTCCTTGACCACGATGTCGCCGCTCTCGCAGTGCTTGCCGACGACGCGGACGAGCATCGGTTCGGCGTCCGAGGTGCGCGAGACGAGCGCGACGCTGTACTCGGCGTCGTACAGCGCGGTGCGGATGTTGTCCGACATGCCGCCGTCGACGCTCACGTAGGTGCGCAGCCCCTCCAGCGGCTTGATGGTGCCGACCTCGTACAGCGTGAAGGCGGTCGGGCCGACGATGGCGCGGCCCGGCTCGACGGAGATACGGGGGGTGGCGAGCCCGGCGGCCTCGCACTCGCGGGTCACGATGTCGCCGAGCGACTTGGCGATCTCGTGCGGTTCGCGCGGGTCGTCCTCGGAGGTGTACGCGATGCCGAGGCCGCCGCCGAGGTCGATCTCGGGCAGTTCGACGCCGTGCTCGTCGCGCACCTCGGCGAGCAGCTGCACGACGCGGCGGGCGGAGACCTCGAAGCCGGCCATGTCGAAGATCTGCGAGCCGATGTGGGAGTGGATGCCGACGAGTTCGAGCCCGTCGAGCGTGAGCGCCCGGCGCACCGCCTCGGCGGCCTGCCCCCCGGCCAGCGCGATGCCGAACTTCTGGTCCTCGTGGGCGGTGGCGATGAACTCGTGGGTGTGCGCCTCGACGCCGACGGTGACCCGGATCTGGACGCGCTGGCGCCGGCCGAGGCTCTGCGCGACGTGGGAGACGCGGACGATCTCCTGGAAGGAGTCGAGGACGATGCGTCCGACGCCCGCCTCGACGGCCCGCTCGATCTCCTCGACGGTCTTGTTGTTGCCGTGGAACGCGATGCGCTCGGCGGGCATCCCGGCGTCCAGGGCGGTGGTCAGCTCGCCGCCCGAGCAGACGTCGAGGTTGAGCCCCTCCTCCTTGAGCCAGCGCACGACCGCCCGGGAGAGGAACGCCTTGCCGGCGTAGAAGACGTCGGCCCCGGGCCCGAAGGCGTCGGACCAGGCGCGGCAGCGGGCCCGGAAGTCGGCCTCGTCGAGGAAGTAGGCCGGGGTGCCGAACTCCTCGGCCAGCCGGGAGACCGGGATTCCGGCGACGGTCAGGGCGCCGTGCTCGTCGCGGGTGACGGTGCGGGACCACACCTTCTCGTCGAGGACGTTGAGGTCGTCGGCGGGGGCGAGGTAGTGGCCGTCGGACATGACGTCGGCGTGACGGGGTCCGGCGGGGTGTGCGGAACGGCTCATCGTGTGGCTCTGCTCTCTCGGGTCTTCAGAGGTGTTCGGGCGCGCTGACGCCGAGCAGGGACAGGCCGCCGGCCAGCACCGTCCCGGCGGCTTCGGCGACGGCCGTCCGGGAGCGGTGGGCGGCCGAGGGTTTCCCGTCCCCGACGGGGAGCGGCGGGGCGGCGTCGTGGAAGTCGAAGAAGGCGCCCGCGACCGCTTCGAGGTGCCGGGCGAGCCGGTCGGGGGCGCGGTGGCGGGCTGCGCCCGCGAGTACGGCGGGGTACGCGTCGAGCAGCGCGAGCAGGGCGGTGGACACCTCGGTGGCGTCGATGTCCTCACCGGGCCCCGCGACGGCGACCCCGAGCCGGTCCGCGCCCCGCAGCACGGCACGGGCGCGGGCGTGCGCGTACCGGACCCGGAAGAGGGCGTTGGCCTCGGTCTGCGCGATCAGCTCGGGCCCGAGGGAGGCACGGTCGTGCCCGGCGGCCCGGAGCAGGCCCCAGCGGGCGGCGTCGGGGCCGAGGCGGGTGAGCAGTTCGGCAGCGGTCTCGCCGGCGGGGACGGGGGGACGGTGCCGGGCGCGGGGGGTTCGTGGGAGACGGGGCCGGGCGTCTGCGGGATCCCGTACGCCTCCGCGCTCGCCCCGAGCCGTGTCCAGTCCGCGTCCGGCTCCCCGTCGCAGCTGACGCGTACGACGGCGCCCTGGGCGGTCAGCAGACGGCGGACGGCGTCGGCGGTGACGGCGGCCCGGACCTCGCGGGCGTGCACGAGGAGCGGACGCTGCCCGGCGAGGGCGTCCCCGTACCCGTACCGCTCCCCTTCCTCCCGTACCCGGTGCACCAGGTCGCGGTGGGCGGTGGCGTCGAGCGTGAAGTTCAGGAAACCGGGGCCGGTGATCTCGACACCGGCGACTCCGGGGGCGCCGGTGAGCCGGTCGCGGAGGATTGCGGCGACCTCGCGCGCGCCCAGGCCGGCGGGTCCGGCGAGCTGGAGCGCGACGGCGCTGGCGTAGTCCCCGCGGCCGCCGGGCCGGGTCCTCTCCACCCGTACGCGCGCGGGCACGGGCGCGCGCAGAGCGTCCTCGCGGACCGCGCGGCGCACGGCGTGCAGCACGGTCGTGGAGAGATCGACGGGGGTCACGGGACCAGCGTATGGGAGGGAGGGGGGCCCTTCGCGAACCGGTTTCGCCATGCGGTCAGCCGGCGGAGCTCTCCGCCCGCCCGGCACCCGGTCCACCGTCGAACACGGGCGCCCGGCCCCGCTCCATCAGCCGGCGCACGAGCCGCACCAGCTCGCTCGGCTCGAAGGGTTTGGCGAGGAACGCGTCGACCCCGGCGGCGACGCCGTTGTCCA
The DNA here is from genome assembly GCF_008042035.1 of Streptomyces sp. col6. Classification (GTDB taxonomy): domain Bacteria; phylum Actinomycetota; class Actinomycetes; order Streptomycetales; family Streptomycetaceae; genus Streptomyces. The sequence continues at coordinate 1,120,202 of NZ_RDBL01000006.1, read as the reverse complement.
CCTCGTACGGCGTGCAGGCGCTGATGATCGCGAGCGGCAGATGTCCGGTGCGCGGGTCGGACCGCAGCCGGGTGGCGGTCTGGAGGCCGTCGAGCCGGGGCATGACGACATCGAGCGTGATCACGTCGGGGCGGACCCGGTGCACCAGATCCAGACACTCGACACCATCGCCCGCGGTCACGACCTCGAAGCCCTCCAGCTCGAGGTTGACCCTGATCAACTGCCGGATGACCTTGTTGTCGTCGACAACAAGCACGCGGCCGCATGCCCCTGACACCCTTCGAGAGTAGGCGGGCCGGAGGGGCTGCGTCCGGGTTTTGCCCACTTCCGCCCCCGGAGGAGCGCCCATAAGGATGGCCGGATGTGTGTACGAGGGGGCGCGCACCGTCACGCGATGACGCGGAATACCTGTTCACGGGCACCCCGTCGGAGCTGGTAGTGTTTCACCCGTCGCCGAGCAACACGGCGATACGCCCCCGTAGCTCAGGGGATAGAGCATCGGCCTCCGGAGCCGGGTGCGCAGGTTCGAATCCTGCCGGGGGCACTTCGCAGGAAGTGCCGAAAAGACCCCGCCGTCAGTGGAAACACTGAAGTCGGGGTCTTCGCGTATGTACGATGCGGCCGCGCCGCTCCTCCGCTGCATCGGCGGGCTCAGCGCGCCGGCCGGCACGGCGGCGCTGTTCGCGGTTTTGACCGCCACATCATCGCGTACGCCGCCCGGGGCTGACGGCCTGCGCAGTGCCCCGCGCCGGACAACTCCGGTGCGGGGCACGGTCGTACGCGGCGGCTCAGCCGACCGGCAGGCCCGGGGCCGGGTACGCGTCCATCAGCTCCCTCACCTCGGCGCGCACCTTCACGATCGTGTCCTCGTCACCCGTGATCACGCGGTCGATCCAGTCCGCGATCCTGGCCATCTCCGAGACCGGGACGCCCCGCGACGTCAGCGCGGGCGTCCCAAGGCGGATGCCGGAGGGGTCGAACGGCTTGCGCGGGTCGTACGGCACCGCGTTGTAGTTGGCGACGATGCCCGCGCGGTCCAGGGCCTTGGCCGCAGGCTTGCCGGGGATGTTCTTGGCCGTGAGGTCCACCAGCAGCAGGTGGTTGTCCGTGCCGCCGGAGACCAGATCGAAGCCTCGGGCCGCCAACTCCTCGCCCAGGGCGCGGGCGTTGGCCACCACCGCGTGGGCGTAGGTGCGGAAGTCCGGGGTCGCCGCCTCGTTCAGGGCGACGCCGATGGCGGCCGTGGTCTGGTTGTGCGGGCCGCCCTGGAGGCCGGGGAAGACGGCGCGGTCCAGGGCGCGGGCGTGTTCGGCGCGGCTGAGGAGCATCGCGCCGCGCGGGCCGCGCAGCGTCTTGTGCGTCGTGGTGGAGACGACGTCCACGTGCGGGGCGGGCGAGGGGTGGGCGCCGCCCGCGATCAGGCCGGCGATGTGGGCGATGTCGGCGACCAGGACCGCGCCCACCTCGCGGGCGATCTCCGCGAAGCCCGCGAAGTCGATCTCGCGGGGTACGGCGGTGCCGCCGCAGAAGATCAGCTTCGGGCGTTCGGCGAGGGCCAGGTCGCGGACCTCGTCCAGGTCGACGCGGCCGGTGTCGCGGCGCACGCCGTACTGGACGCCGTTGAACCAGGTGCCGGTGGCGGAGACGCCCCAGCCGTGCGTGAGGTGGCCGCCCATCGGCAGCGACATGCCGAGCACCGTGTCGCCGGGCTTGAGGAACGCCAGGTAGACGGCGAGGTTGGCCGGGGAGCCGGAATACGGCTGGACGTTGGCGTGGTCCATGCCGAAGAGGGCTTTGGCGCGCTCGGCGGTCAGCGTCTCGACCTGGTCGATGACCTGCTGGCCCTCGTAGTAGCGCTTGCCGGGGTAGCCCTCGGAGTACTTGTTCTGGAGCACGGTGCCCGACGCTTCGAGCACGGCGGCGGAGACGTAGTTCTCGCTCGGGATCAGGCGCAGGGTGTCGGCCTGGAGCCGCTCCTCGGCGGCCACCAGGGCGGCGAGTTCGGGATCGGCGCCCGCCAGGGCGGGGTGGCGGGGCTGTGCGGGTACGGACGCGGTCACGGGGTTCCTCCCGGGTCGGTCGCATGGCTGCGGCGTGGACCCGGATGCCCAGGCGGACGGCTCTCCGGCATGACGCCCCCGGGCGTGCCCGGGGTGTGCCGCTTCCTCGTGGTCGATTCCACTGAGCACCCCCGTGAGGGAGTGCGCGCCAGTCGCGGCCTTCCGCACCCTACCGGGCGCCCGTACGGGGTGCGCAACGGTGATTCGGGCGCACGGGGAGGTGCCCGCCCCGTCAGGCGGAAGCGCGCTTGCGGGACGCCGTGTTCCTGGACCCGCTCTGCTTCTTGGCCGTCGTCTTCTTCGCGGCCGTCTTCTTGGCGGTGCCCTTGGAGGCGGTCTTCTTGGCCGCTTGCCTGCCCGTACCGCCTGACGTCGACTTCTTGCCGCCGGTGGACTTCGGGGAGGAGGCGGACTTCTTGGCGGCCCCGCCGGCCGCGGGCTTCTTGTCGGCACCGGACGCCTTGTGGTCGGCGAGGTGCGTGACGTCTGCCACGGACTCCTCGCCCTCCTCGCCCCGGGCCTCCTTCGCGGCCTTGACGCTGCTCTCCAGCGCGGCCAGCAGGTCGATGACCTTGCCGCCGCCCTTCGCGCCCTTCTCGGCCGGCTCCGGGGCCTCGCCCGACGCCTTCGCCGCGATCATCTCCTCGACCGCCTCGCGGTAGTCGTCGTGCAGCGAGTCCATGTCGACCTCGCCGAGGGTGTCCATCAGCGCGTCCGCGAGATCCAGCTCCGCGTCGCGCACCGTCACGTCGGACTCCGGGGCGACGCCCTCGGGGGCGCGGATCTCGTCCGGCCAGAGCAGCCCGTGCATGGCGATCACGTCGTCGACGACCCGCAGCATGCCCAGGCGCTCGCGCCCGCGCAGCGCGTACTTGGCGAGGGCCACCTTCCGGCTCCGCTTCAGGGCCTCGCGCAGCAGGGTGTACGGCTTCGCGGCCGGGACGCCGTTGGCGGAGAGGTAGTACGCCGCGTCCATCTGGAGCGGGTCGATCGCGTCGGCCGGGACGAAGGCGACGATCTCGATGGTCTTGGCGGTGGGCAGCGGCAGATGGCTCAGGTCCTCGTCGGTGATCGGGATCATCGTGCCGTCGGCGTCCTCGTAGGCCTTGCCGATCTCGGCCGGGGTCACCTCCTCCCCGTCCAGCTCGCACACCTTGCGGTAGCGGATGCGCCCGCCGTCCTCGACATGGATCTGCCGGAAGGAGATCGAGTGGTTCTCGGTGGCGTTGACCAGCTTGATCGGGATGCTGACCAGCCCGAAGGAGATGGCGCCGTTCCAGATGGACCTCACGGTTCACCCCTTGGATCCGTTTATACGAAGAAAGGACGTTTCGCGTGTGATTCTTATCGTATGACGCCGATCACCGAGGTGGAGGGGCGACGGCTGTCCCTGAGCAACCTGGACAAGGTGCTGTATCCGGCCACCGGCACCACGAAGGGCGAGGTGCTGCACTACTACGCGGCCACGGCGGCCACGGTGCTGCTCGCGCATCTGCGGGACCGGCCGGTGTCGTTCCTGCGCTATCCGGACGGACCGGAGGGGCAGCTGTTCTTCACGAAGAACCCGCCGCCCGGTGCTCCGTCCTGGGTACGCCGGGCCCCGGTGCCGCACCGCGAGAGCGAGCCGTCCGAGCAGGTGGTCGTCCAGGACCTGGCCTCCCTGATGTGGGCCGCCAATCTGGTGGTGGAGTTCCACACCCCGCAGTGGCGGGCCGAGACGCCCGCGGTGGCCGACCGGCTGGTGTTCGACCTGGACCCGGGGGCGCCCGCCACGGTCGTGGAGTGCTGCCGGGTCGCGCTGTGGCTGCGGGAGCAGCTGGCCGAGGACGGCCTGACGGCGTACGGGAAGACCTCGGGCTCCAAGGGCCTGCATCTGCTGGTCCCGATCACCCCGACGGACTCGGCGGCGGTGTCGGCGTACGCGAAGGGGCTGGCCGTCCGCGCGGAACGGGAGCTGGCGGACCTGGTGGTGCACCGGATGCGGCGGGCGCTGCGGCCGGGCAAGGTGTTCGTCGACTTCAGCCAGAACGCCGCCGCGAAGACCACCGCCACGCCCTACACCCTGCGCGCCCGCGCCGAGCCGTCCGTCTCGGCGCCGGTGACCTGGGCGGAGATCGAGGGCTGCCGCTCCCCCGGTGACCTGGTCTTCCTGGCGGGCGACCTGGCCGGCCGGCTGGACCGGCACGGCGATCTGCTCGCCCCGCTGTGCGACCCCGGGGCGGGCCGCCCGCTCCCGGAGGCCTCGTAGGGCGTACGCACCCCGTCCCTACCGCACGCGCGCGACTCTTGTCATGTCACAGGGCAAATGCGCGCGGAGGGTGGCCGGATGGTCAGGCCAGTGGTGCACACTCTGCGCAGACACTGCTTTCGTGGCGTCGGCGGGGAGGCGATGGCGTGTTCGCGGGGATCGACGAGGTCGACTGGGCCTCGATGGAGCATGCCTACGGGCCGGCGGACGATGTGCCGGCCCTGCTGCGGGGACTGGCGTCCGCCGATCCGGCGGAACGCGAACGCGCCCTGGACGGGATGTACGGGGCGGTGCACCACCAGGGCGACGTCTATCCGTGCACGCTCGCCTGCATCCCCTTCCTCTTCGAGCTGGTCGCCGATCCCTCGGTGCCGGACCGGGGCGACATAGTCGAGCTGCTGACCAGCATCGGCGGCATCGACCTCGGCGAGGACGACGAGGCGGAACTCGACGAGGAGGAGGCGGAGGGCGCGGCCAACTACGCGATGGCGGCGGCGGCCGTCTCCGCGAACGCCGGGGTCTTCTTCGCGCTGCTGGCCGACGAGGACCCGGGCGTACGGCTGAGCGCCCCGCTGGCGCTCGCCGCCCTGCACGACGACCCCGCCAGGGTGCTGGCCCTGCTGCGGGCCCGGCTGGCGGCGGAGCGGGCCGACGAGGTGCGGTTCGCGCTGGTCGAGGCGGCCGGGCGGCTCGCGCTGCGCCATCGGCCGCTGGCCGGGCCGGTGGCCGACTGGCTGAGCCGGCTGGCCGCCGAGTCCCATCCACCGGGGCTGCGGCTGGCGGCCCTGGCCCAGCTGGCGCGCTGCGCCCCGCACGCGCTGCCCGGCGACGTGGCCTCCGTGGTGACCGCCCTGCTGCGGCAGCTGCGCGCGTTCCCCGGCCCAGGCGGCGCCCGTGCGCGGACCGCGGAACCACTCGGTCCGGGCGCCGAGGCCGCCCCGGTCACGCTGCTCGGGCAGCTGCGGGCACGGTCCGCCGGGGAGAGCGCGGTGCGGACCGCGCCCTGGACGGCCGATCTGCTGCGCACCCTGCACGCCGGGCTCGACGACCGGGTCGCCGAGCGGGCGGCGTTACTGGCCGACCAGCTGCGCAGCCCCGACCCCTGGCAGCGCATCGACGCCGTGCGCATGACCGGCGGGCTCATGGGCGGCTGGCGGGGTTCCCACACGGAGCTGGTGCGGCTGGTGGGCGAGCAGCTCGCCGCGCCCGAGCCCAAGCTCGCCGAGGCCGCCTCGCACGTGCTGGAGGATCTGTTCGCTCTCGCCGCCCCGGCGGCGGACGCGCTGGCGGCACGGGTCGCGGCGGACCCGGGTGCGTGGGTGCGCGAGTGGGCGGACGGGCGGCCGGAGCTCGGCAGCGCGGTGAAGGCACTGGCCCGGCTCGGCGACGCCCGCGCCCTGCCCGCCCTGGCGGCGGCCCTCGACCACCCCGGGGTGCCGTACGACGTGGGCCCGGCCATCGGCTTCCTCGGCGAGGCGGCCCGGCCGCTGACCGGTGCGCTGCGGCGCCGGCTCGCCGATGTGGTGCTGGACGAGCACGCCTACGACCGGGCGCGCCCGCTGCTGACCGGGCTGACCGCACTGCGGGCGGGCGAGGCCGCGCCGGAGGTGCTGCGGGTGCTGCGCGACGCCGGGGAGTTCCGGGGCGAGTGGCTGCGTACGGCGGCGCTGCGGGCGCTCGCCTCCTTCGGGCCCGCCGCCCGCTGCGCCGTACCTGAGCTGCGGGCGCTGGTGCGGCACCCGGGGACGGTGGAGGCGACCGAGGCGGCGGGGGCCCTGTGGGCGGTGGAGGGGGAAGCCGGCGCGGTGCTGCCCGCCCTGATCGAGGGGCTGGCGTCGGAGAGCGTGTACGCGCGGCGAGCCGCGGCGGGCGTGCTGGGCCGGCTGGGTGAGCGGGCGGCGGTGACCGCGCCCCGGCTGCGGGCCCTGCTGCGCCATGAGGAGCTGTGGCTGCGGGTGGACGCGGCGGTCGCTCTGTGGGAGGTTTCCGGGCGGGCCGCGGAGTGCGTCCCGGTGCTGCTGGCGGCCTGGGAGCAGAACCGTCACGTCCGGGTCCGGGTGGCGGAATGCCTGGCGCGGATGCGGCCCGTTGGTGCAGGGTCGGAGGCGGCGCGCGTGCTGCTCGCCGAACTCACCTCCGTACGCCGTCACAACGCCACGGACGGGGTCCACGGCAGCCACGACACGTACACCGACGAAAAGCTGCTGGCGCTCTGCCGCCGGGCGCTCCTGGGGAACACGGGGAAGGAACCCACATGATCATTTTCGGCACGCGAGGTTATCTGTACCAGCTGGCGGTCCTGACGCTGGTCTGCGGCTGGTGCGGGAACCCGGCGGCGCACACGCTGCGCAAGCGGCTCACGAAGTTCACGCTGTTCTTCGTGCCGCTGTTCCCGATCTCGACGAAGTACGCCACGCAGTGCACGTTCTGCGGCGGCGAGCAGCGGATACCCAAGGAGCAGGCCGACCAGCTGCTCGCGCAGCACATGGCCGCGCAGGACGGCAACCCGTTCGGCCAGGCCCCGCAGCAGGGATACGCGTCGGGCGCGCCGGGCCAGGGGCAGAACCCGTACCAGCAGTGACGGGTGCGTCCGCACCGACTGCACATCAGCACTAAATACGCATAAGAGACTTCCTTCCGAATAAGGTCGGCAGGTGGGGGCCGCGCACCGGCCCGTCCGCCCGTCGGGAACGGAGGAAGTCATGCGTCCGCGGCTGCCCGCCCTGGTGACCGTCGCCGCCGCCCTGCTGCTGGCGGGGTGCGGCACCGGCGGCGAGCTGCGAAGCGCCGGCCGGACCCCGGCCGCGACCGGCCCGGTGCGCCTGTGGCCGACGCTGCCCCCGGCCTCCGCCGCCCCCTACGACTACGGCGAGGGCGAGACCGCGCGCCTCCCCGGAATCCGGGTCACCGGCGGCGATGTGCGCCGGCTGGACCCGGTGGCGGTGGTGCGCGCGGGGCTGAAGGCGCGGCCCGACCGGTCGGACGTGGCCGAGGAGCTGCCCGCGCGGACGGTGGAGGCGATCAACGCCTGCCCGAGCGCGCCCCGTTCCTGCCCGGTGCTGCCGCCGTACTTCCGGGACCTCACGGGCGACGGCCGGGACGAGATGGTCCTCGCGGTCCGCATGCCTGGCCGCCAGCTCTCCGTCCAGGTCTACATGCCGGAGTCCGGCGGGCTGACGCGCATCATGTCCACCTCGGATGCGGTCATCAGCGTGCAGCTGGCCGGGCGCGACCTGATCATGCGGGCGCCGTCGGCGATCACGGGATACGAGTACCGCACGGCGTGGTCCTGGGACGACCGGCAGCGCGCGATGCTGCCGACCCAGGACGAGATCCTGCGCACCGGCGAGTTCCGGCGGCACACACCGGTGCCACGCCCCTCCGCCCCGCGCACACCCCGACCCACGGCCTCCGTATCGGCGGAGCGCCGGTGAGCCGCCGGGCGGGGGCGACGAGGCGCCGGCGCCGGCCGCGGCTGCCCGCCTGGACCGCGACGCTGACCTGGAAGGCCGCGGTGTTCATCACCGTGATGTGCTGCGTGCTCGCCGCGCTCCTCGGTGTCCTGGTGCACACCGCGGTCACCCGCCAGACGGTCGGCCACGCCCGCGAGAAGTCGCTCTCCCGGCTGACGGAGGTGTCGCGCGCGTACGAGGCGGGCGAGGCGCTGCCGCCGCGTTCCGGGGCCGATCCGCCGGGCCTGCCGGGGCCGCTGCGGACGCTGGCGGCGGGCGGGCGGCGCGGCACGATGGTCGGCCGGCTCCGCGGGCGGCCGGTGATGTGGGCCGCCGCCCCGGCGGACGGCGGCCGGGCGCTCGCGGCCTGGACCGACTACAGCCAGAGCGCCCGCACCATCAACGGCCTGGACGGGGCGATCATCGGGTCCTCGCTGCTGGCCATCGGCGCCACGCTGCTCGTCGGCGCGTTCGCCGTCACCCGGGTCACCCGGCGGCTCCACCAGACCGCCCGGGTGGCCCGGCGGATCGGGGCGGGCGACCTGGACGCCCGCGTCGACGACCCGCGCACGGCGGACCCCGCGCGCCGGCAGGACGAGGTCGCCGTCGTCGCCGGGGCGCTCGACACCATGGCCGCGGCGCTCCAGCGCAAGCTCCAGGCGGAGCAGCGGTTCACCGCCGATGTGGCGCACGAGCTGCGGACCCCGCTGACGGGCCTGTCGGCCGCCGCCGAACTGCTGCCGCCGGGCCGCCCGTCCGAGCTGGTGCAGGACCGGGCCCGCGCCCTGCGCGCCCTGACCGAGGACCTGCTGGAGATCTCGCGCCTGGACGCCCGCACCGAACACGTCGACCTGGACGTCCACGAACTGGCCCCGCTCGCCGCCCGCGTGGCCCGGGGCACGGACACCGTGGTCGAGGTCACCGGGGAGCCCGTGCGCGTCGAGACGGACAAGCGGCGCCTGGAACGCGTCCTGGGCAACCTGATCAGCAACGCGCACCGGCACGGCAGGCCACCCGTGGTGCTGACCGTCGACGGCCCGGCGGTGACCGTACGGGACCACGGCGACGGCTTCCCGGAGTACCTGACGGCGGGTGGTCCGCAGCGCTTCCGCACCGAGGGCGGCGGCAAGGGGCACGGCCTCGGGCTGACCATCGCCGCCGGCCAGGCCGACGTGATGGGCGCCGCGCTGACCTTCGGGAACGCGCCGGACGGCGGCGCGGTGGCCCGGCTGACGCTGCCTCACTACGTACGCCTGGACGGCGAGGCGTCATGAGCCGCCCGTACGCGCCGCCTCCGTACGTGACATAACCGACATAACCCCCGCCTCTTGCTACGTTGCGGAGCATGACCGCATCGACGGCGGACACACCCCCGCCCGAGCTGCGCCTGCCCCGGCGGCGCGGCGTGGAACTCTCGCTCCTCATCGGGGCCGTCCTCATCTCCGTCTACGGCTACGCCGCGGTCGGTCTGGCCCACGACGACGCGGTCCCGCCCGATGTCGCGGGGTACGGCGGCGGCCTCGGGCTGCTCGCGCTGCTGGCCCATCTCGCGGTCCGCCTCCGCGCCCCGTACGCCGATCCGCTGCTGCTGCCCATCGCCGTCCTGCTCAACGGACTCGGCCTGGTGCTGATCTACCGGCTGGACCTGGAGACCCCGGGCGACCGGGCGGCGACGACCCAGCTGATCTGGTCCACGATCGGCGTCGCCTTCTTCATCGCGGTCGTGGTGCTCCTGCGCGACCACCGGGTGCTCCAGCGCTACGCGTATCTCTCGGTCGCCGCCGCCCTCGTCCTGATGATCGTGCCGATCTTCTTCCCGGCGGTGAACGGGGCGAAGATCTGGATCAGGGTCGGCGGGTTCTCCTTCCAGCCCGGCGAGTTCGCCAAGATCCTGCTCGCGGTGTTCTTCGCCGCCTACCTCGCGGCGAACAGCAACGCCCTCGCGTACACCGGCCGCAAGGTCTGGAAGTTCCAGCTGCCCACCGGGCGGGTGCTCGGCCCGATCGTGGCGATCTGGCTGCTCAGCGTGGGCGTCCTGGTCCTGGAACGGGACCTCGGCACCTCGCTGCTGTTCTTCGGCCTCTTCGTGATCCTGCTGTACGTGGCGACCGGGCGGCGGGGCTGGATCGCGGTGGGGCTGCTGCTCGCGGCGGTCGGCGCGTTCGTCGTCGGCTCGTTCGAACCGCATGTGCACAGCCGGGTGCAGGACTGGCTCGATCCGTTCGCCTCGATCGACGCCGGACGCGGGCCCGGACAGCTCGCCCAGTCGCTGTTCGCCTTCGCGGCCGGCGGGATGCTCGGTACGGGGCTCGGGCTCGGCCACTCCGTCCTGATCGGGTTCGCCGCCAAGTCCGACTTCATCCTGGCGACGGCGGGCGAGGAGCTGGGGTACGCCGGTCTGACCGCGGTCTTCCTGCTGTACGCGCTGTTGGTCGCGCGCGGATACCGGGCCGGGCTAGCCCTGCGCGACGCGTTCGGGCGGCTGCTCTCGATCGGCCTCGCCTCGATCCTGGCGCTCCAGGTCTTCGTGATCGCGGGCGGGGTGATGGGGCTGATCCCGCTGACCGGGATGGCGATGCCGTTCCTGGCGCAGGGCGGGTCGTCCGTGGTCACCAACTGGATCATCGTGGCGCTGCTGATCCGGGTCAGCGATCTCGCCCGCAGACCCGCGCCGGACGACGTGGAGACGGGGATCGTGGCCTCCGTCCCGGCAGAGCGGCCCGGCACGGAGGGCGAGCGGTGATCCGCTACATCCGGCACGCCGCCGCGTTCTGTCTGCTGCTGCTCGTGGCGCTGCTGGCGAACGCCGCACGCGTCCAGGTCTTCGAGGCCGACGAGCTGGACGACAACCCGGCCAACCGGCGTACCGCCATCACCCGTTACGACGAGCCGCGCGGCAACATCCTGGTCGACGGCCGGCCCGTCACCGGATCCGAGAACACCGGCGAGCAGCTGGCGTACGAACGGACCTACCGATACGGGCCGCTGTACGCGCCGGTGACCGGGTACGCCTCGCAGACGTACGGCACCACGTTCATCGAGAACGCCGAGGACGAGATCCTCTCGGGCACCGATCCGCTGCTCGCCCCGCTCCCGCTGTGGGGCGAGGTCAGCCGGAGCCGGCAGCCGGGCGGGGACGTCGTCACCACGGTCCGGGACGCGATGCAGCGCGCCGCGTACGAAGGGCTGGGCAACCGGCGCGGCGCGGTCGCGGCCGTCGAGCCGGCCACGGGGCGCGTCCTGGCGCTGGTCTCCACCCCCTCGTACGACCCCGAGCGGCTGTCCGGGACCGGCTCGTCCGTCACCGACGCCTGGCGGCAGCTGAACGCGGCGGACAGCAAGCCCATGCTCAACCGGGCGATCCGGCAGACCTATCCGCCCGGCTCCACGTTCAAGATCGTGACGGCGGCGGCGGCGCTGGACGCGGAGGTCGTCACCGATCCGGACGCGGAGACCGACACCCCGTCCCCGTACGTGCTGCCGGGCACCTCGACCGTGCTGCCCAACGAGTCGCGCGGCTGCGAGAAGGCGTCGCTGGCCGACGCGATCCGGGTCTCCTGCAACACGGTGATGGCGCATCTGGGGGTGGAGGTGGGGCTCGACGGCATGGTGGCGGCGGCCGAGCGGTTCGGCTTCAACGACACGGGGCTGCGGGTCCCGTCCGGGGTGGCGAAGAGCAATTTCGACACGGAGATGACCGACGACCAGCTGGCGCAGTCCTCGATCGGCCAGTTCGACACCACGGCGACCCCGCTCCAGATGGCGATGGTGGCGGCGGCGGTCGCCAACGGCGGGGAGCTGATGTATCCGCACCTGGTGGAGCGGACGACCAAGCACGACGGGTCCACGGTGCACACCACGGGGTCGCGCTCGTACCACCGGGCGATGAACCCGATGACGGCGATGCGACTGCGGCAGATGATGGTGGACGTCGTCCAGGACGGTACGGGCACCAACGCGGCGATCGACGGGGCGACGGTCGGCGGCAAGACGGGCACCGCCCAGCACGGCGTCGACAACTCCGACCTGCCCTATGCCTGGTTCATCTCCTGGGCGCAGGCGGACGGCGCGGCCCGCCCGGCGGTGGCGGTCGCCGTGGTCGTCGAGGACGCCGAGGCCGACCGCGCCGACATCAGCGGCGGCGGCAGCGCGGCCCCGATCGCCCGTGCCGTGATGGAGGCGGCCCTGGAAGACTGAGCGGATGACGGCCTACGGGGACACGAGCGGGGACGTGCGCGGGGAACTGCGCGCGGTGCTGGCCGCGATCGACCGCGCGGACCCGGGGCTGTGCGCCTTCCTCGACGTGTGGCACGAGGACGCGCTCGCCCGGCTCCCGGCCGCGTCCCGGCTCCCCCTGGCCGGGCTCCCCTTCGCGGTGAAGGGCCGCACCGGCATCCGCTCGTACGCGGCCCGCCGGCTGATCGCGGCCGGCGGCGTCCCGGTCGGCTCGGCCTCCGTGCCCGGTCCGGGGACGGTCTGGCAGACCTGGGGGCTCGGGGCCCACGGCCGGACGGTCAACCCCTGGCGCGCGGACCGGACCCCGGGCGGTTCGTCGGCCGGCTCGGCGGCGGCGGTCGCGGCGGGCCTGGTGCCACTGGCGACCGGCAGCGACGGGGCGGGGTCGGTGCGCATCCCGGCCGCCTGGTGCGGGGTGTTCGGGCTGAAGACGACGAACGGGCTGCTGCCCTCGCCGGACCGGTCGGGGCTCGCGTCGGCCGGGGTGCTGGCGGCATCGGCGGCCGAGGCGGAGACGTATCTGCGCTGCGTGCTCGACGACTACGTCCCGGCCGCCCCGTCGCTGCCGCTGTCCGCCGCCTACAGCCCGGACCTCGGCTTCGCGGAGACCGAACCGGAGGTGGCGGCCGTGGTGCGGGGCGCGGTGCGGCGGCTGGAGGCGGCCGGGGTGGTGCGGCTCGCCGGGGGCGGCTGCGCCCTGCTGGACCCGGCGGCGGCCTGGCTGGCGGTGCGCGGCGGGGACGTCGCCCCGCCGGAGGCGGAGGCGCGCGAGGAGAACGGCCGCCGCCTGGATGCCCTCTTCGCCCGCACGCCCCTGCTCCTCACCCCCGTCACGCCCAACCGCCCGCACGGCCACGAGGGTCCGGGCGACACCTTCTCGACGGCGCTGACCTGGGCGTTCAACCTGAGCGGACATCCGGCGGCGAGCGTGCCCGCCGGCTTCACGGCGGACGGCTGCCCGGTCGGCCTCCAGCTGGTGGCGGACCGGGGGCGGGACGCCGAACTCCTGGGCGCGGCAGGGGCGGTGGAGCGTGCGCTGTGGACGTCGGGTGAGCCGTTCGCACAAGTACGCGGACCTCGTGGATGAGTACGTGTACTCAGGGCGGCGCCGCCCCCGGGACGGCAGCCTGGACTCCAACAGCCACCCCCTGAAGGAGTGTCACGATGCGTACGACCCGTCGTCCCCGTCCCCTGCGGACCACCGCCGCCCTCGCCGCCGGCAGCGCGGTGTTCGCGCTGCTCACGTCCGCCTGCTCGACGGCGGACGCGGTGTGCTCCGGCGGCGAGTACCCGGTGCTGTACGTCGGCAGCACGGGCGGCGCGTGCGTCAAGGACGGCGAGGAGCCGCCCAAGGGGTACGCCCGCTACCCCGAGGGCAAGGTCCCGAAGCACGTCGACGACAAGTGGTGGACGTACTGGAACGAGCACAGCCTGGACAAGGACGGGAAGATCATCGAGGTCTCCCAGTAGAGCGAGATCTCGCCTTCAGGGGCCTCCCGGGTGAGGGGCCCCGGGGTGATCAGCCCGCCGTGCCGGCACCGATCGGCTTGCGCATCTCCTTGCGGACCTGCGCGGCCTGTCGGGCCGCCTCGGCGAGATCGACCTCGTCGGGGTCCATGAGCGCGGTCTCGGCGGTGACGACGGCGACGAAGGAGGCGGTGTTGTCGTCGCCCCACGCGCACATCGGCAGGGTATTGCTGCCGATCCCGTCGTCCTTCGACCGGACGACCTCGCAGGAGACGGTGATCCCGTAACCGGCGGGGGTGAACTCCCGGGCGGGCACGGCCACGGTCATCCCGTCGGCCTCGGCGGCCCCTTCCAGGATCTTGTCGCGGGAGAACTCCGGGGACTTGATGCGGCCCCACATGCCGGAGACGATCACCGTGCCGCCGCTCTTCGAGGTGTACTGCGTGACCACCGCCTTCGCGTCGCGGATGGACGGGTCGTACGTCTCCTCGATGTCCTTGCCGTCCGTCGCCGAGGTGTCCGCGTGCAGGGTGTACTCGCCGTTCAGCAGTGTCTTCGGCACGGTGAGCTTGTACTCGGCTGCCGGGAACCCACCGGTCCCCGGCAGCTTGCCGTCGTCCGCCGCGCCCATCAGCCGGGAGACCCCGAAGGCGACGCCGCCCGCCACCACGAGCGCCCCGACGACGAGCCCCACGATCAGGCCCGTCCGGTTCCGCCGCGGCGGCGGCGGGAACCCCGGTCCGCCGGGCACCGTGCCCCAGGGCTGGGGCGCCGGCCCCTGCGGGTACCCGTAGGGCTGCTGCTGTCCGGGCACCGGCTGCTGGGCGTACGGATTCGGCTGGGGCTGCGGCGGCCCGTAGGGGCCCTGGGGCGCACCGTACGGACCCTGCGGGGGCGGGGGCGTGGTCATGCCGCCCAAGCTACGGCATGGCCACGACACCGCTTCCGGGGCCTGCCCGGGTGAGGTCCGCGGGTGCCGCCGTGCGATTCTCGGGCCATGAACGACCTTCGCCCCGTCTCCGTCCTGCGCCCGCCGGCCGGCTCGCTGCACTCCGTACCCGGCCTGTCCGCGCTGCTCACCGACTACCACCTGTGCACGGAGGCGGAGAAGGGCGTGCCCGTCCCGGACGCGGCCGGGCTCCCGGAGCGCTACCGGCTGGAGACGCGGGAGCCGGACCTCGCGTTCGCCGATGGCACCGTGCTCGTTGCCCAGGACGGCGGTACGGCGGTCGGGTGCGTCGTGGTCACGGCACCCGTCGACGGCGGGGCGGAGATCAAACGGCTCTGGACGGACCCGGCTTCGCGCGGGCGCGGTGTCGCCTCCGCCCTGCTCGGCGCCGCGCTGGAGCACGCGGGCCGCGCGGGTGCCCGGACCGTGCGGCTCTCGGTGTGGCGGTGGCGCACCGGGGCCCTCGCTCTCTACGGGCGCCTCGGCTTCACGGTCGTACCGTCGTGGGACGAGCGCGCGGACCTCGTCTGCATGGAGCGGCCCGCGTAGCGCGTAGGGTCAGCGCCCCGCCGCCCGGTCGATCGCGGCGGACGGGTACGGCGTGCGCCTGCTCTCCGTCAGCAGGCGGCGGTGGAAGCCGTCCAGGACGAGGGCGGCGGGGGCGTGGCGGTCGAGCAGCGCGGCGGCCTCCGGGGCTGTCCCGTCGGGGCGGTCGCCCGCGAGCCAGGCACGCAGGAAGTCCGCGTCGCGCACCTCGTCGAAGAGATGGTGGCGCAGCAGATGGCCGGCGACGTAGTGGCGGTCGTACGCGAGGTGCCCGGTCAGGAACGCGGCCTCCTCGGCGGACAGTTCGAAGGCGGTGCTGAGCGCCAGGCCGAAGTCCGCGAACCGGACCGAGCGCCCGTCGGTCAGGACGTTGCGGAAGTGCGCGTCGAAGTGGACGAACCCCTGCGCGCTCATGAACTCGGCGCCCCGGGCCAGGGCTTCGTCGAGGCGGGCGAACGGCGGGGCCTCGCCGCCCCGCGCGGCGGCTTCGCGGCGCTCGGCCAGCCAGGCGCCCAGGGTGTGCGGCACGTGTTCCAGGAAGAGGACCAGGCTCGCGGTGGAGCGGCCGATGGCCTCCAGCCGGGCGCGTACGGCCGGGTGGCCCTCCCAGTGGGCCACCGCTCCGTCGATGCCGCCGAACTCGTCGACGAACCCCTGCGGCGGCGAGTCGGGCAGCACGCGCCAGTGGTACATCAGGGGGAAGTCCGGGTGCGCGCCGCTGAGCACCCAGTGGGTGGTCAGGGTGTGCGCGGCCAGTTCCCGCCAGGCGCCGAATCCGGCGGAGCCGATCCCGTACTGGTAGAACACCGGCAGCCCGAAGTGGTTGGCGGTCGACCGGATGTTCTCGGGGCGCAGTTCGAGGTCGGTCAGGGGCACCCGCTTCACGAAGACCCGGGTGCCGTCGACGTCCAGTCCGGCCGCCCTGCCGCCCATGCCCGAGCCCAGCGGGGCGGCCGCGGCGACCGCCTCGCCGATGCGGCGGTCGCTCATGAGGGCGAGGCGGGTGGAGACCGCCGCGTGGACGGCCGCGCGCCCGTCGTCAGGACTCCGCCGCACCCGCACCGCCCTGCGCGATCGCCTCGGCCACTTCCGCCACCCGTTCCCGCTCCTCCGCCTCGAAGCGGTCCTTGTCCAGCTGCTCGGCCATCTCCTCGTCCTGGGCCATGAGGAGGTCCAGGTTGGAGTCGCCGAGTTCGAGGACGCCCATGTCGACGTACGCCTTCTGGAGCCGTTCGCCCCACAGGCCGATGTCCTTGACGCACGGCACGATCCGGCTGAACAGCAGCTTACGGAAGAGCTGGAGGAATTCGGAGTGCTCCGAGAGGTCCTTCGCCTCCTGCTTGCCTATGCCGAAGTTCTCCAGGACCTCGACCCCGCTGAGCCGGTCGCGCATCAGGTAGCAGCCCTCGATGACGAACTCCTCGCGCTCGCGCCGTTCCGCGTCGCTGAGCTGCTTGTAGTAGTCGCGCAGCGCCATCCGCCCGAAGGCGACGTGGCGCGCCTCGTCCTGCATCACGTACGCCAGGATCTGCTTGGGCAGCGGCCGGGTCGTGGTGTCCCGGATCATGCCGAACGCCGCCAGCGCCAGGCCCTCGATGAGGACCTGCATGCCGAGGTAGGGCATGTCCCAGCGCGAGTCGCGCAGGGTGTCGCCGAGCAGGCCCTGGAGGCTGTCGTTGACCGGGTAGAGCATCTGCACCTTCTCGTGCAGGAACCGGCCGTAGATCTCGGCGTGCCGGGCCTCGTCCATCGCCTGGGTCGCGGAGTAGAACTTGGCGTCCAGGTCCGGGACGGACTCCACGATGCGGGCGGCACAGATCATCGCGCCCTGCTCGCCGTGGAGGAACTGGCTGAACTGCCAGGCGGTGTAGTGCTTGCGCAGCTCGCCGCGGTCCTTCTCGGTCATCTTCGCCCAGTGCGGGGTGCCGTACAGCGTGAGCGCCTCGTCGGGGGTGCCGAGCGGGTCGGACGGGTCGACCTCCAGGCTCCAGTCGATGCGCTTGTTTCCGTCCCACTGCTTGTCCTTGCCCTTCTGGTACAGGGCGAGAAGGCGCTCGCGGCCGTCGTCGTAGTCCCAGCTGAAGCGGGCGGCTCCCGTGGCGGGCACCGTCCACAGCGGCTCGTCGGGGGCGGTGGTGTAGAGGTCGTGGGTCGACACGGACGGCTCCTTCGCCTCGCGAATGCCGGGAAGTCGGCGGGCTCCCCGCTCAGTTGGCAGGTTCACACGTTGGTAGACACCCGGTCAACAAGTCGTGCCGCAGGGATTGACGACCTTGCTGACAAGCAGTCTCATAAAGAGTGACCGCCGGTAACCCATGTGTGAGGTGCCTCCAGCCATGACGACCGTCTCCGAAAGCGACCTGCAGACACTCCGCGACGCACTCGGCCCGCTGCGCGGCCGCGAGCAGATCGCGGAACGGCTGCTGGAGGCCTCGGCCAAGCACTCCTTCGACCCGGACAAGGAACTCGACTGGGACACCCTGCCCGAGGACGGCAAGTGGTTCTGGCCGCCGGAGCTGATCTCCCTCTACGACACCCCGTTGTGGAAGCGCATGTCGCACGACCAGCGGCTCGAACTCGCCCGGCACGAGGCGGCCTCGCTGGCCTCGCTCGGCATCTGGTTCGAGATCATCCTCATGCAGCTGCTCGTCCGGCACATCTACGACAAGCCCGCGACCAGCAGCCATGTCCGCTACGCGCTCACCGAGATCGCCGACGAGTGCCGGCACTCGATGATGTTCGGCCGCATGATCACCTGGGGCGACGGGCCCACGTACGCCGTTCCGCGCAGGTACCACAACATGGCGCGCGTCCTCAAAAGCGTGTCCACGACGCCCGGTTCGTTCGCCGGGACGCTGCTCGGCGAGGAGATCCTCGACTGGATGCAGCGGCTGACCTTCCCCGACGAGCGCGTCCAGCCCCTGGTACGGGGCGTGACCCGCATCCACGTCATCGAGGAGGCCCGGCACGTCCGCTACGCCCGCGAGGAGCTGCGCCGCCAGATGGTGACCGCGCCCCGCTGGGAACGCGAACTGGCGCGCGTCAGCTGCGGACAGGCCGCCCGCGTCTTCTCCGTCTGCTTCGTCAACCCGCAGGTGTACGAGAACGTCGGCCTGAACCGCCACGAGGCCGTCGCCCAGGTGAAGGCCAGCGGCCACCGCGCCGAGGTCATGCAGACGGGGGCCAAGCGGCTGACCGACTTCTTCGAGGACATCGGCGTCCTGAACGGGGTGGGGCGCAGGCTGTGGAAGAGCTCGGGCCTGCTGGCCTAGCGGTGGCAGCGCTTAGGGGGTCCGGCGATTGAGGGGCGGGAGAAGGAGCGGGGCCGGATGCGTGCAGCTGCAAGGCGGAGGATTGAGGCATGGCGGAGCCATGGTGATTGACGACAACGCCGCAGGGGGTCCCTCCCTGCTCGAGCGAAGCCGAGAGCTTGGGGGAGTGCGTGCCCGGCCCCGCGACGCCGCCCCTCAATCGCCGGACCCCCTTAGTCTGGGCGGTATGACCCCTGCCGCGACCGCACCGCCCAGCCGTGCGTACCGAAGGCTCAGCGTCGAGGAGCGGCGCGCCCAGCTGCTGGGAGCGGCGCTCACGCTCTTCGCCCACCGGGCCCCCGACGAGGTGTCGCTCGACGAGGTCGCGACGGTGGCCGGGGTCTCGCGCCCGCTGGTGTACCGCTACTTCCCCGGCGGGCGGCAGCAGTTGTACGAGGCGGCGCTGCGCTCGGCGGCCGAGCAGCTGAAGCTGTGCTTCGCCGAGCCCGCCGAGGGGCCGCCGACCGAGCGCGTCATGCGCGTCCTCGACCGCTATCTGGCGTTCGTCGACGAGCACGACGCCGGGTTCAGCGCCCTCCTCCGGGGCGGCAGCGTCGCCGAGACGTCCCGGACGAGCACCATCGTCGACGAGGTCCGGCGCGCGGCGGCCGAACAGATCCTGTTCCACCTGGGCCAGGACGAGCACAGCGAGCCCGCGCCCCGCATGAGCATGATGGTCCGCACCTGGATCGCGGCGGTCGAGGCCGCCTCGCTGATCTGGCTCGACGAGGACAAGCGGCCGGACGCCTCCGAACTGCGCGACTGGCTGGTCGACCAGTTCATCGGCCTTCTCGCCATCACCTCGGCCTCGGACCCACAGACCGCCGAGGCCGTGGCCGCGCTGCTCCCGCTGGAGACCGTGGAGGGCCCGGCGGGGCGGCTGGCGGACCGGCTGGCCCCGCTGGTGGGCGTCGCGGCGCATCTGCTGCCGCCGGACTGAGCGGCCGTACCGGCCGGGGCACCGCTCCGGTCGGACCGGCCCGCGCGATCGGTCAGACTGGGCCGGTGAGAAGCGAGAACACCGCCTTCGTCGGCGGCCCGCTGGACGGCCGGGTGCTGCCCGTCCTCACCGGCGCGACCGGCCACCCGCCCAAGTGGTACGAGGTCCCGGTCCCGGACGCCGCCGGCGGACCCCCCACCGTGCACGCGTATCGCAGGACCCCGGCCGGGCACACCAAGCGGCTCGGCATCCAGCGCGGCTGGATCTACGAGTACGCCCCCGAGGGCCGTGAGCGGAACCGCCCGCGGTGGCCCTGGTCGAAGCCGGGCGGCGGACGGCCGGAACCGTCCAACTAGGATCGACCGTCTGGTGCCGAGGGACGGTCACAAGGGGGGATGCGCCATGGAGGCGCTGCGTCAGGACGAGCCACGCCGCTTCGGTCCGTACACCGTGCTGGCGCGCTTGCGCGAGACGGCAGCCGCGGTGCAGTACCTCGCACACGGTACGGACGCGCATGACCTCGTGGTGGTCACGGCAGCCCGGCCCGAACTGGCCGTGCTGCCCGCCTTCCGGCACCGCTTCGACGCGGAGGCGCGCGTCGCGGGCCGGCTGGCGGGGGGCTGGGTCGCGGAGCCGGCCGACACCCGCACGGACGGCTCCGGCGCGGACGAGGTGCCGTGGACCGCGTCGGCGTACGTCCCCGCGCTCACTCTGGCCGAGGCCATAGAGGCCGTCGGACCGCTGCCCGAGCGCGCCGTGCGGATCCTGGGCGCCGGCATCGCCGAGACCCTCTCCCGCGTCCACGCCGGCGGCGCCGTGCTCCACGGCCTCGCGCCCCGCACCGTCCTGCTGGCCGAGGACGGCCCCCGGCTCACCGCGTTCGGCCCGCTGGGCGCGGCGGCCGAGGCGGAGCGGGGACCGGGCGGCGGGCTGTCCGTACGCCTCGGCTATCTGACCCCGGAACAGCTCGCGGGCGAGGAGGCGGGGCCGGCCTCCGACCTCTTCGTGCTCGGGCTGCTGCTGGCCTACGCGGCGACCGGGGCCACCCCGCTGGCGGACGGCCCCCCGGCGGAGGCCGCCGAGCGCATCGCGCAGGCGGCCCCCGAACTCGGCGGTGTGCCCGCGGAGCTGCGCGACCTGGTCGCCCGCTGCCTGGCGAAGGACCCGGCCGACCGCCCCACCGCGGGGACGGTGGCCGCCGAACTCGCGCTGGAGGGCGCGGCGGCCCTCGCGGCGGACGGCTGGCTTCCGGCCGGGCTGTCGGCGGCGGTGGCCGCGCAGGACGCGCGGGCCCGGGGGCTGGCCGGCGGATCCGATACCCCGGCCGAGCCCGGCACCGCGCCCCCGAACAAATCTGTGTCCGTCGAGAAAGCGTCTGTGGAGAACCCCGTGTCCGATCAGTATCCGGTGTCCGACGAGAACCCCTCGGACGCCAGGGGCGCGAACGCCCCGAAGTCGTACGGGGACGTCTGGGACGCCGTCGCGCCCCGGCCGCCGGCGCCCGAGCCCGAGCCCGACATACAGGACGCCGTGCCGCCCCACCACCGGCCGGCGCCGGTGCCCGAGTGGCAGCAGCCGACCGTGGGCGGCGGCACGGTCCCCGACGCGCCCGCCCCGGTCCCCGACACCCGCACCACGCAGCTCGGGGCCATCGGCCATCAGAGCCCGCCCCAGCAGGGGCAGCCGCAGCAGGGGCAGGCCCCCTGGCCGGACCAGTCCGCGTACGGGTACCCGCAGCCTCAGCCGCAGCCCCCGTACCAGCAGGCCGCCCAACCTCCGCAGCCGCTTCCCGTACCGCTGCCCCCGGCCCC
>NZ_RDBL01000006.1:1067060-1099082 GCF_008042035.1 Streptomyces sp. col6 | reverse complement strand
GTCCCGAACGTCGCCCCGCCCGCCGAGCCCCGGCGCCGCGGTGTCAGCCGTCGCGGGCTGCTCCTCGGGTCGGCGGCGGGCGTGGCCGGGTTGCTGGTCGGCGGCGGGGCGCTGTACGCGATCACCTCGGGCGACGACTCGAAGCCCGACCCGGACCCCAAGCCGGCACCGCCCACCTCCGCCGGGCCGAGCGTCGCCGGAGTCGCCCCGACGCCGCGCTGGATCTACAACCACCCGGCCTCCGAGCCGGTCCCGCTGACCGGCGCCCTCGTGAAGGACCGTCTGCTGGTCCTCACCGACGACAGCCACGTCAGCGCCGTAGACCTGCGCACCGGACGCCGGCTCTGGGAGAACGCGGACGGCGCCAAGGGCCAGGCCGCTCTGGCCGCGGGCGACGACCTGTGCTTCGTCGCGGCTCCGTCGGAGTTCCTGTGGCTGTCGTCGAAGGACGGCAAGGTCACCCATCGCGTCGCGTACGCCGACGGCTTCGAGGGCGCACCGGACCTCTCCGTGCGCACGCTGGTCGGTTCGGCCGGGGCGACCATCTGGTTCACCGGGTCGCACAAGACCACCGTGAAGGCGCCGAAGCCCAAGAAGGGCAAGAAGCCCGGCAAGGACAGGCAGGTCGTCAAGTCGTACCTGTTCGGCTACGACATCGTGCAGCGCAAGGAGCTGTGGCGGACGCCGGTGCCCAGCGGCCGTGGCCCGATCGCCCCCGTGTTCCGTCTGATAGCGGTCCGGCCCGACGCCATCGTCGTACGCCAGGACTCCCGGACGCTCACCCCGGCCGCCCTCAAGGCCGCGAAGAAGAAGGGCGTCTTCCGCAGCTTCGACCGCGAGTCCGGCAAGGCGCAGTGGAGCCGCAGGTTCGGGAACGTCGCCCTCGACGGAGCCGCCGTCGGCGACGAGGAGGGCACCATCTACGCGGCGGACGGCGCCAACCTCCGTGCCTTCGAGACGCCCGCCGGCAAGGCGAAGTGGACGCTGAAGGGCACCCGCGGTTCGGTCTTCGGGCCCTCGCTCCCCGCGGGCGACCTGCTGTACACCACGAATCGCAACCAGGAGGTGGGGGCGGTCGACCCGTCGACCGGAAAGCCGAAGTGGCGGCGTTCGACGGAGGCGACGGGCGGGAAGGCCCCCGTGGTCTCGGTCAGCGGCTCCGGTGACACGGTGCTCGCCGCCGACCCCGGCCAGGTCACCGCGTTCTCGGCGGCGGACGGCAAGCGCCTGTGGAAGTTCCAGGACATCGGCAACCAGGACCCGGACGGCGAGACGGTCACCGCCGGCTACCAGGTGCTGGCCTACGACAAGACGGCGGTCGTCCGCCGTGGCCGCACGGTCTACGCGTTCCCGGTGGCCTGACCGCACCGCACCCGCCCGGCGCACGGGCCGCCGCCTTCCGGGCGAATCCGGGGGCGGCGGCCCGCCGCCACGCCTCCGGGTTCTTGCATCGCCCCGCCGCGGGTGAGCGTATGGACGAATTGCGCTCACTCATGGGGTAGTCGCACGATTCGCCCCGGTTCCGGAGGTGATGTCGTGTCGTCGGGCACCCTGGTGCGTTCCCTCGGTACGGCGGCCCTGGCCGCCGTCGTCGTGGTCTCACCGGCCACCGCCGTCGCGGCCCCCTCCCCCGCGCCGCCCGCCCCGGGCGCCCSGGGCGCCCCGGCCGGCGGTGTCGCCGGGCTGCTGAGCGAGTTGCAGCGGCTCTACCAGCAGGCCGAAGAGGCCACCGAGACCTACAACGGCACGACGGCCGAGCTGAAGAAGCGGGTCGCGAAGGCGAAGAAGCTGGACGCGGCCCTCGCCACCGCCCGCCGCTCGCTGGCCAGGGGCCGCGACGCCGCCGGGCAGCTGGCCCGCGAGCAGTACCAGGGCCGGTCCGACCTCTCCGCGTATCTGCGGCTGCTGCTGATGCGCGACCCCGAGGCCGCCCTGACCCAGGGCCAGGTCATCCAGCGGCTGGCCGCCGGACGGGCGGCGAGCGTGCGGCGGCTCGGCGCGGCCGAGAAGCGGGCCGACGAGCTGGCGAAGGAGTCCCGCAAGGTGCTGGCCGAGCAGCGGACGCTCGCCGCGCGGAAGAAGAAGGAGCGCGACACCGTACGGACCCGGCTGAAGCAGGTCGAGGCGAAGCTCGCCACGCTCTCCACGGACCAGCTCGCCGAGGTCTCCGGCCTCGAACAGAAGAACACGGACAAGGCCCAGGACGCCCTGGTCGCCTCCGGGGCGCTCTCCTCGTCCCGCCCGCCGACCGCCCAGGGCGGCGAGGCCGTCCGCTACGCGGTCCGCCAGATCGGGAAGCCGTACGTGTGGGGCGCGGAGGGACCGGGTTCGTTCGACTGCTCCGGGCTCACCTCGCAGGCCTGGGCGAGCGCCGGCCGCGTCATCCCGCGCACCTCGCAGGAGCAGTGGCGGCAGCTGACCCGGGTCCCGATGAGCGCGCTGCGCCCCGGCGACCTGGTGGTCTACTTCCCGAAGGCGACCCATGTGGCGCTGTACATCGGCAACGGCCTCGTGGTGCAGGCGCCCCGGCCCGGCACCAGTGTGAAGGTCTCCCCGGTGGCGTCCAACCCGGTGCTCGGCGCGGTCCGGCCCGACCCGGCCGGCGCGCCGCTGGCCTCGTACAAGGGCCCGGAACTCCCCGAGGGCGCGACCGCCGGCTCGGACGAGGGGTACGGGGCCGCCTCGGCCCCGGCCTCGTAAGGCCGGGCCGAGAAGGGCCTCCGGATCAGGCGGCCGGGCCCGCCACCGAGGCGAGGTAGGCGTTCGTCTTCTCCGGCTCGAAGAAGAAGTTCTCGAAGTCCGCCGGGTCGTTGAAGCCGTTGGCGAAGCGGTCCGCGACCGGCTGGAGCTGCCCGGCGGCGCCGATCAGGTTCAGCACGTGCTCCGGCGGGACGCCGAGCATGGCGTTGGTCCACTTGGTGACGTGCTGGGCGGTGTCCCAGTAGCGGTCGAAGGCACCCTGCATCCACGCCTCGTCGAACGGGCGGTCGCCGTGCTCGACGATCGCGTCCAGGTAGGCGGCGGCGCACTTGGACGCCGAGTTGGAGCCCTGGCCGGTGATCGGGTCGTTGGCGACGACGACGTCCGCGACGCCGAGCACCAGACCGCCGCCGGGCAGCCGGCCGACGGGCTTGCGGACAGTGGGGGCGTACCGGCCGGCGAGGGTGCCGTTGGCGTCGGTCAGCTCGACCTTGGTGGCGCGGGCGTACTCCCACGGCGTGAACCGCTCCATCAGCTCCAGCGTCAGCGCCAGGTGCTCGGAGGGGTCCTTGACACCCTGGAACGCGTCGAGCGGCCCGCCCGGGACGCCCTCCCAGAACAGGATGTCGGCGCGGCCCGAGGTGGTCAGGGTCGGCATCACGAACAGCTCGCCGACGCCCGGGACCAGGTTGCAGCGGACCGCGTCGAAGTCGGGGTGCTCCGGGCGCGGGCCCATGCCGTGCACGTACGCGACGGCCAGCGCGCGCTGCGGGGCGTCGTACGGCGAACGGGACGCGTCCCGGCCGAACATCGAGACCAGCTCGCCCTTGCCGGCCGCGACCAGCACCAGGTCGTAGGTGCGCGAGAAGTAGTCCAGGTCCGAGACGGCCGCGCCGTGGATGACGAGCTGACCGCCGCGCTGGGCGAAGGTCTCCATCCAGCCGGCCATCTTGACGCGCTGGTCCACGGACTGGGCGTAGCCGTCGAGCCTGCCGACCCAGTCGATGGCCCGCGAGGAGTCGGGGGCGGCGACCGAGACGCCGAGTCCCTCGATGCGGGGGGCCTGGGACTCCCAGAAGTTGAGCTGGAGGTCCCGCTCGTGCTGGAGCGCGGTGTGGAACATGCACTGCGTCGACATGACCCGGCCGGAGCGGATCTCGTCGGCCGTGCGGTTGGACATCAGGGTGACCTCGTACCCCTTGGACTGAAGTCCCAGGGCGAGCTGGAGCCCGGACTGACCGGCTCCGACTATCAGTATCTTCCGCATCGCGGTTCTCCGTTGTGTGGTGCTGAGGGGGAGGCGGGGGGCTACGCGGGGGTGGCGTCGAGGGCGTGGCCGACGAGGGCCAGCAGGGACTCGACGACCGTGATCCTGTTGCGCGCGTCCATGATCACTATCGGCACGTGCGCGGGTACGGTCAGGGCCTCCCGGACGTCGTCGGCCTCGAAGCCCGGCGTTCCCTCGAAGTGGTTGACGGCCACGATGTACGGCAGCCCGCAGCTCTCGAAGTAGTCGAGGGCGGGGAAGCAGTCGGCGAGGCGGCGGGTGTCGGCCATGACGACGGCACCGATCGCACCGCGCACCAGGTCGTCCCACATGAACCAGAACCGCTGCTGGCCCGGCGTGCCGAACACGTACAGCACGAGGTCGTCGTCGAGCGTCAGCCGCCCGAAGTCCATGGCGACCGTCGTGGTGGCCTTGTCCGGGGTGGCGCTGAGGTCGTCGGTGTCCTCGCTGGCCCGGGTCATCATCGCCTCGGTCTGCAACGGGGTGATCTCGGAGACCGCGCTGACGAACGTGGTCTTGCCGACGCCGAAGCCGCCCGCGACC
Organism: Streptomyces sp. col6; assembly: GCF_008042035.1. Classification (GTDB taxonomy): domain Bacteria; phylum Actinomycetota; class Actinomycetes; order Streptomycetales; family Streptomycetaceae; genus Streptomyces. The sequence continues at coordinate 1,094,551 of NZ_RDBL01000006.1, read as the reverse complement.
ACGATCTTCGTGGCGATCGGGGCCCTGGTGCGGTCCAGCTGCCAGGGCTGGAGCTTCTCCTCGGGCTGGTCCTCCGGGCCGGGCTGCCGCGGTGCGAACAGCGACTCAGAGACGGCGGAGTCCATCGAGCACCCTTTCGAGCAGTGCGCGGTCGGGCTGGCCGGTGCCGTGCCCGGTCCCGTACACGCGGATCTTTCCCTGGTCGGCCAAGTCGCTGAGCAGCACCCGGACCACGCCGAGCGGCATCTTCAGCAGCGCCGAGATCTCCGCGACGGTGCGCATCCGGCGGCAGATCTCGACGATGGCCCTGAGCTCCGGCATCAGCCGGGACGTCAGATTGCCGTTGGTCAGCTCGCGGCGCTCCTCCGGAGCCTCCAGCGCGGCGACGAACGTCTCGACGAGCAGGACGTGCCCGAAGCGGGTGCGGCCGCCGGTCAGCGAGTACGGACGGACCCGCGCGGGCCGTTTGCCGGCCCCTCGTACGGGAAGCTTGCGGGCGGGTCCGGCTGCGGCGTGGCTCACTGGGCGCTCTCCATCGATTTGCGCAGTTCACTGCGGAGTTCGGGGGTGAGTACGTGTCCGGCGCGGCCGACGAACAGGGCCATGTGGTACGCGATGACGCCCATGTCGCAGTCGGGCGCGGCGTGCACCCCGAGCAGCGATCCGTCGCTGATCGACATGACGAAGACACTGCCCTCCTCCATGGCGACCATGGTCTGCTTGACGCCGCCGCCCTCCATCAGCTTCGCGGCGCCGACGGTGAGGCTGCCGATGCCGGAGACGATGGTCGCCAGGTCGGCGCTGGAGCCGCGCGGTCCGTTCTGCGGGGCCGCGGACTCGGCGGCGTCGTGGTGGCCGGGGTCGGAGGACAGCAGCATCAGCCCGTCGGACGAGACGACGGTGACCGAGTGGACCCCTGGCACCTCCTCCACCAGATTGCTCAGCAGCCAGTGCAGGTTCCGGGCCTCGGTGCTCAGCCCGAATGTGCTGGGCGCAGTCAACTGCGTGCCTCCTCGACTGTGTCCCCCGTCTCTCCGGTCCGGCCGTCACTGCGGCCTGCCGGCTCGGCGTGCTCGGTACGTGTGGTGCCGGCGCCCTCGGCCAGCTCGGCCTCGACGTCGCGGCGGCCGTCCTTGGCGCCCTGGTGGAAGCCGCCGAGCCGGCGCCGCAGCGCCTCCTTGTCGACGCTCCCCCGCCGCTCGGTGGCGGGTGCCTCCGCGGGCCGGACGACCTTGGGGGTCCGCTTGGGCAGTCCCTTGTCGGTGACGGCCTCGGCCTTGGGCCTACGGGGGCCGGGGACGGTCTCGGCACGTTCCGCGTGCGCGGGGGCCGCGGGGGCCGGCTCGGCGGGTTCCGCCGGAGCGGGGGTCACGGCCGCCGGGTCCGTGTGCGGGGCCTCGTCGGCGGCGCGCTCGTGGCGATCGGGGCCGATGGCGTACGGGCCTGCGGCGGTCGCGCTCTCGGCGACGGGCGGCCGGGGCAGGCGCACCTGGAGGGTGGCCTCGGGGTCGTGGGCCGGCTCGGGGGCCTCCGCCGGCTGATCGGCCTCCACGGGCTCGGGGGCAACAGGGCTCTCGGGCTCCTCCGGCGCGTCCGCGTCCGCCGGAGCCACGGGCTCCGGAGCGTCCACCGGCGGCTTCGCCGCCCCCGCCCCCGCGAGGGCCCGTTCCGCCGCCGCGATCATGGGGTCGTCGGAGGTGGACGCGGCGCGGCCCGGCAGGGTGTTGGAGTTGGCCTCGGCGACCGAGCCCGGCAGGTTGAGCGTGGGCGCGTCGCCGGGGGCGGTGACCGGCGGCGGGGTCGCGGCCGGGAGGGCCTTGGGCAGCAGGGCCTCGGGGAGCACGACGACCGCGGTCACCCCGCTCCCCTTCTGCTCGCGCAGCTCCACCCGTACGCCGTGGCGGGCGGCGAGCAGCGAAGTGACCTGGAGACCGAGCCCGGCCCCGTCCGCGTTCTGCTCGCCGGCCTCGAAGAGCGTCGGGTCGGCGAGGCGGGTGTTCAGCTCGCCCATCCGTACGGAGGACATGCCGATGCCCTCGTCCTGCACGGAGAGCATCACCTCGCCGCTCTCCAGGAGCCAGCCGGAGAGCTGGACATGGGAGTCGGGCGGGGAGAAGGAGGTGGCGTTCTCCAGGAGTTCCGCGACCAGGTGGCTGAGGTCGTCCGCGGCGAACCCGGCGACCTGGGCGTGCGGCGGGAGCGACTGGATGGTGACCCGCTCGTACCGCTCGATCTCGCTGACGGCCGCGCGCAGGACGTCGACCAGCGGGATCGGGCCCGCATGACCGTGGCCGTGGTCCGCACCGGCGAGGACCAGCATGTTCTCGCTGTGGCGGCGCATGACCGTGGCCATGTGGTCGAGCTTGAAGAGCGTGCCGAGCCGCTCCGGGTCCTGCTCGCGCTCCTCCAGGGACTCGATGACACCGAGCTGCCGCTCGACGAGGCCGAGGGTGCGCAGCGAGAGGTTGACGAAGGTGTGGTGGACGGTGTTCTTCAGCTTCTCCAGCTGGGCCGTCAGGTCGGCGGCGCGCACCTGGAGTTCGGCGCGCTGGGCCGTGAGCGCCTCGCGGCCGGCGATCAGCTCGGCGCGCTCGGTCTCCAGCTTCTCGAATCGGCCGTTGAACTCCGTGAGCAGCCCGTGGAGCCGGCCGTGCAGGGCGTTGATGGAGCGGACGACCTGGGCGAACTCGTCGTTGCGGCCCGTGTAGCGGACCGGTTCGGCGGCGGCGGGTTCGGCGGCGAGCCGGGCCGCTCCGATCCGCAGCACGGCGAGCGGCTGGGTGAGGGTGCGGGCGACGGCGGTGGAGACGGCGACGGCGACGAGCAGGCAGCCGCCGAGGAGCGCGATGCGCAGTTCGAGTGCGGTGACGTCGTCGTCGCGCAGCTGCTCCAGCCGCTGGACCTGGGTGGTGCCGAGCGCGGACTCGACCGAGCGCATCCGGTCGACGCGGGCGGAGAGGGCCGCGGCGACCTTCTTGTCGCTGACCTTCAGGTCGGAGTCGGACAGTTCGGGGCGGTCGGTCAGCTCGGCGAGGTACTTCTCGGCGCTGTTGACCTCCGGTCCGGTGACGGTGGCGGCCAGCTTGTCGCGCGCGGTGGCACCGGCGGCCTGGTCGAAGTCGGCGAGCGCGGAGAGTTCACCGACCCGGGCCTGCTGGGCGGCGGCGCTCAGCGCGTCACGGGTGCGGTCCTCCTTGGTCTCGCCCTCGTCCTGGGACTCGACAGGGAGACCGGTGAACGGGTCGGTCCGCGGCGGCACCGGCTCCGGTCGGGGCACCGCGAGCGCGGCGAGCAACAGCCCGCGGGCGGCGGAGGCCTGTTCGGTGGCCCGGCCGAGCGCCTGCGGGGTGCGGGCCGCGTCGGCGGCGCGCGGCGGAGTGCTGCGGGCGAGCTCGTCGGCGAGGCCCTGGAGCTTGGCGATGACCTCGGAGTACGCCCGGTGGGCCTCCAGCGCCGTGCCCTTGCCGCTGACGGCGTCCCGGCGCAGGGAGGGGATGGTGGACAGGTCGCGGAGCAGGTCGGCGGGGGCTGTGTCCCGGATCTCGTCCACCTGCTGGTCGACGCGGGCGCCCCGGCCGCCCGGCTCGCCCTCCCGGCCGCCCGCGATGTACACGGTGACGTCGTCGCGTTCGTCGGCGAGGGAGTGGGCCAGGGAGATGGCCTGCTGGTTCAGCTCGGCGAGGGTGACCAGGTGCTGCGAGTCGTTGAGCTCGGACGAGGCGGCGAGCACGGCCGGTGCTCCCGCAGCTATGACGGTGATCCCGACGACGGCGACGCCCGCGACCAGCCGGCTGCGGACGCGTACGGTGCGACCGCCCTCGGCCGGGGCCGTCGGCGCCGCTCCGGAACCGCTGTTGCTGCCGCCCTTGCTCCGAGGCCGCTTCTTCTGCACCGGTGCTCGCAATCTTGACTCGTCCGCCCTTGAAGCAGAGGTGACGCACGGTCACATATCGAGCGTCCCGCCCCCTGGTACGGCTTCCGACCATTCCAGTGCTTTTCAGGAGGGGGCGCGCATCAACCGCTCCGCCACACGAACGAGTGAACATCACTCCCGAGTTGGCGAACAAGTCTCCCCGGCCGGCCCCGGCGCCATGCGTGGACACCGGCTGGAACTTCCGGGCGGGCTTTGGCAGGATGCCCGCCCGCACCCCTGGGCGGAGTGATTCCTTCCGCCTCGGCCGGCCGTCTGACCTGCTGGTACGCACCAATCCCGGTGCCGTGCAGGCACGGTGAAGGCATCGTGCAGACTGGCCGTATGCGTATCGAACTCGCGACCGCCGCCGGCGCCACCGATCGCCCGAACGAGGACTGGACAGCCACGGTCCTCCCCGCTTCCGGTCGGGGTGGTGGACTGGTGCTGCTCGACGGCGTCACCCCGCCGAGGGGCGACACCGGTTGTGTGCACTCGGTTCCCTGGTTCACCGCACGGCTGGGCGGGGCCCTGGTCGAACTGTCCGGTTCGCGGCGGGATCTGACCTTGCGGGAGATCCTCGCGGAGTCCATCCGGCGCACCGCGGACAGCCACCGTTCCACGTGTGACCTTTCTCACGTGCGTACGCCACAGGCAACCGTCGTCGTGGTGCGTTGGGACGAGGCCGGGATCGAGCACCTGGTGCTGTCCGATTCGGTGCTGCTGATCGAGTCGCCGGCCGGGGAGGTCCGCGCGGTGCTGGACGACCGGCTCGACCGGCTGCCCCGGGAGCTGCTGGTCTCGGAGGCGGTGGCCGACGCCCGCGCGCGCAACAAGGAGGGCGGCTTCTTCACGGCCGCCGCCGACCCGGCCGTCGCGGAGCGCGCGGTCACCGGGCGGACGCCGCGCGCCGGGGTGCGGGCGCTGGCGGCGATGACGGACGGCGCGAGCCGCTGGACGGAGATGTTCGGCGAGGGCGACTGGGCGGCGTGCCTCGGAGTGCTGGAGAAGGAGGGGCCCCAGGGGCTGATCGACCGGGTCCGGGCCCTTGAGGACGCGGACACGGAGCGTAAGCATCTGCGGCGGAGCAAGACGCACGACGACGCGACGGCGGTCTACGCGCGGCTGTGAGGCGGCGGCTCCCTCAGGTCCTCCGCGCTGGCGTTCAGCTGGTGCAGCAGCCGGGCCAGTTCCGCCACCTCGGCGCGGTCCCAGTCGGCGAGCTTGCGGACGTAACGGTCGCGGCGGGCGTCGCGCACACTGCGGAAACGGGCGAGGCCCTCCTCGGTGAGGTGGACGAGGAAGGCGCGCCCGTCGGCGGGGTCGGGCTCGCGCGCCACCAGTCCGAGGGCTTCCAGGGCGCGGAGCTGACGGCTCATGGTGGCCTTGCCGACGCCGAAGTACGCGGCGAGATCGGTGGCCCGCTGCCGGCCCGCGGACTCCAGGCGTACGAAGAGCCCGTACGCGGCGGCCTCCAGTTCGGGGTGCACCTCGCGCGCCATCTCACCGGAATTGGCCCGCGCGCGCCGCAGGAAGACGGCCAACTCAAGCTCCAGGGCGAGGAATTCGTGGTCCACACCACTTCCTCCGGTCGCGCCGGGTTCACGCCCGCTTTCGCTCCCCTGCACGTCAACACCCCTCATGAGCTTTCCTGCCGGTGAAAGTTTTCTTCGCCGCCGGTCATCGCCGCAGCTCCGTCAGTATTTCGCAGGAGTAGACCAACGGCACAGCCCAGGCCCTCTTCCGCCGCGCGGGTCTACGTGCGTAGCGTCATGCATGGCATGTTCACACCATGGCATGCCGCCGGGGTCGCCGTGCGGCGCCCCCCGGGTCAGCAGATCCCCCCACTGAGGCCTCGGAGGCACGCAATGCCCGTGCACAGATCCGGCTCCAAGACCACCCGCCGCTCGCGCTTCGCGGCGGCCGGCACTCTGCTCGCAGCTCTCTCCCTCCTCATCGCCCTGCCCGGCGCGTCCAACGCGGCCGGCGGCGACCCCACCGCGCCCGCCCGGGGCACCGCCACCATGGGTATGGGCGTCGTCGCCCACGACGGCAAGGGCGGTCTGCCGGTCGAGGGCCGCGCCGCCCAGACCGAGGGCGTGGACGTCAGCAGCCACCAGGGCAACGTCGCCTGGTCGACGCTGTGGAACAGCGGCGTCAAGTGGGCCTACACCAAGGCCACCGAGGGCACGTACTACACGAACCCCTACTTCGCCCAGCAGTACAACGGCTCGTACAACGTCGGGATGATCCGCGGCTCGTACCACTTCGCCACGCCCGACACCACGAGCGGTGCCACGCAGGCCAACTACTTCGTGGACCACGGGGGCGGCTGGTCCAGGGACGGCAAGACCCTGCCGGGCGTGCTCGACATCGAGTGGAACCCGTACGGCGCCCAGTGCTACGGCAAGACCGCGGCCCAGATGGTCGCGTGGATCCGTGACTTCGTGAACACGTACAAGGCGCGCACCGGGCGGGACGCGGTCATCTACACCGCGACCAGCTGGTGGAAGGACTGCACCGGCAACAACGGCGGCTTCGCGACCACCAACCCGCTGTGGGTGGCCCGCTACAACACCACGGTCGGCGAGCTCCCGGCCGGCTGGGGCTTCTACACGATCTGGCAGTACACCTCGTCCGGCCCGACGGTGGGTGACCACAACCACTTCAACGGCGCGCTCGACCGCGTACAGGCACTCGCCAACGGATAACGGCGGCGGCCTCCTCGCCCCGCGGAGCCCGGTGACGCACCCCGTCGCCGGGCTTCGTCGCGTCCGCACGCTCCCGACCAGGCACTTCGCGTACGAGGCGGGGAACCGACCCCGCTATGAACCCGGTGTATACCTCACAGGTATAGTCGCCGCTCCAGGTCGCACACCAGTGCGCCCATGCACACGAGGGAGTGGCACGCCGTGCCCAGTAAGAGGAAGTCGATCGGTACGGGGTTGGCCGTCGCTCTTGTGACAGCGCTCACGATGACGTTGAGCGGGTGCTCGATGGACACCACCGCGCCGGGCTCGGCCCGCGCCGACGCCGGCTCGGACGCCAAGGGATCGTTCGGCCCGGTGGACTGCCGCAAGGCCAAGTGCATCGCCCTGACCTTCGACGCGGGGCCGGGCGAGGACACTCCCCATCTGCTGGACATCCTCAAGGAGAAGAAGGTCCACGCGACGTTCTTCCTGCTGGGCAAGAACCACGTGAAGAAGCACCCCGACACCGTGCGCCGGCTCGCGGCCGAGGGGCACGAGATCGCCAACCACACCTGGTCGCACGAGATCCTCACGGACAAGAAGCCGGCCGAGATACGCGCCGAGCTGGAGAAGACGCAGAACGCGATAGCGGCGGTCACCGGCAAGAAGCCCCGGCTGATGCGCCCGCCGCAGGGCCGCACGGACGACACCGTCTCCGGGATCAGCAAGGACCTCGGGCTCTCCCAGATCCTGTGGAGCGCCACCGCCAAGGACTACTCGACGACCGACTCCTCGCTGATCAAGAAGCGGATCCTCGACCAGGCGAGCAAGGACGGCATCATCCTGCTGCACGACATCTACAAGGGCACGGTGCCGGCCGTGCCGGGCATCATCGACGCGCTGAAGAAGCAGGGCTACACCTTCGTGACGGTCCCCCAGCTGATGGCACCCGCCGAGCCGGTCCCGGGCACGATCTACCGCCCGTAGGACCTGCCCGTACGCGGAACGGCCCGCCTCCCCGCGAGGGGGAGGCGGGCCGCCCGTACCGGCCGTGTCCGTGCTGCCACGTCCGTCACGCCGTGGCGGCTACGCCGCGGCCGGAATCCGGCGCTCCGCCGGGGCCGTGGCCGGGGCGAGGGCGATCTCCAGGACCTGGCGGACGTCGGTGACCGGGTGGACCTCCAGGGTCTCCAGCACCTCGGCCGGGACGTCGTCCAGGTCGGCCTCGTTCCGCTTGGGGATCACCACGGTGGTGATGCCCGCACGGTGCGCGGCCAGCAGCTTCTGCTTCAGGCCGCCGATCGGCAGCACCCGCCCGGTCAGCGAGACCTCACCCGTCATCGCCACGTCCGTGCGGACCAGCCGTCCGGAGAGCAGCGAGGCCAGCGCGGTCGTCATCGTGATGCCGGCGCTCGGGCCGTCCTTCGGCACCGCGCCCGCCGGGAAGTGGATGTGCGCCCCGCGGTCCTTGAGGTCCGCGACCGGCAGTTCCAGTTCCGCGCCGTGCGACCGCAGGAAGCTCAGCGCGATCTGCGCGGACTCCTTCATGACGTCGCCGAGCTGGCCGGTGAGGGTCAGTCCGGACGCCCCGGTCTCCGGGTCGGCCAGCGACGCCTCCACGAACAGGACGTCCCCGCCGGCCCCGGTCACCGCGAGTCCGGTGGCCACGCCCGGCACCGCGGTCCGGCGCTCGGCCGGGTCCTGAGCGGACTCGGGCACGTGGTGCGGGCGGCCGATGAGACCGCGCAGGTCGTCCGCGCCCACCGTGAACGGCAGCTCGCGGTCGCCCAGTTCGTGCTGGGCCGCGACCTTGCGCAGCAGCCGGGCGACGGCCCGCTCCAGGTTCCGGACCCCGGCCTCGCGGGTGTACTCGCCGGCCAGCTTGCGCAGCGCCGGCTCGTCGAGCGCGACCTCGTCCTTCTCCAGTCCGGCCCGCTCCAGCTGGCGCGGGAGCAGGTGGTCGCGGGCGATGACGACCTTCTCGTCCTCGGTGTAGCCGTCGAGCCTGACCAGCTCCATGCGGTCGAGCAGCGCCTCCGGGATGGCCTCCAGGACGTTGGCGGTGGCCAGGAAGACGACGTCGCTGAGGTCGAGCTCGACCTCCAGGTAGTGGTCGCGGAAGGTGTGGTTCTGCGCGGGGTCGAGCACTTCGAGGAGGGCCGCGGCCGGGTCGCCCCGGAAGTCGGAGCCGACCTTGTCGATCTCGTCGAGCAGGACGACCGGGTTCATCGAGCCGGCCTCCTTGATGGCGCGGACGATGCGTCCGGGCAGCGCCCCGACGTACGTACGCCGGTGACCGCGGATCTCCGCCTCGTCCCGGACACCGCCGAGGGCGACGCGGACGAACTTGCGGCCCATGGCATGCGCGACGGACTCTCCGAGCGAGGTCTTGCCGACGCCGGGCGGACCCACCAGGGCCAGCACCGCGCCGCCGCGCCGTCCGCCGACGACGCCGAGCCCGCGGTCGGCCCGCCGCTTGCGCACCGCGAGGTACTCGGTGATGCGCTCCTTCACGTCCTGGAGGCCGGCGTGCTCGGCGTCCAGGATCTCCTGGGCGCCCTTGATGTCGTACGCGTCCTCGGTCCGCTCGGTCCAGGGCAGTTCGAGGACGGTGTCGAGCCAGGTCCTGATCCAGGAACCCTCGGGGCTCTGGTCGGAGGAGCGCTCCAGCTTGTCGACCTCCTTGAGCGCGGCCTCGCGGACGTGCTCGGGCAGGTCGGCGGCCTCGACGCGGGCCCGGTAGTCGTCGGACTCGTCCTCCGGATCGCCGTTGAGCTCCGACAGCTCCTTGCGTACGGCGTCGAGCTGGCGCCGCAGCAGGAACTCGCGCTGCTGCTTGTCGACGCCCTCCTGGACGTCCTTGGCGATCGACTCGGCGACGTCCTGCTCGGCGAGGTGTTCGCCGAGCCACTGGATGGCGAGCTTCAGCCGGGCGACCGGATCGGTCGTCTCCAGCAGGCGCACCTTCTGGGCGGTGGTGAGGAAGGGGGAGTATCCGGAGTTGTCGGCGAGCGCGGAGACGCCCTCGATCTGCTGGACCCGGTCCACGACCTGCCAGGCGCCGCGCTTCTTGAGCCAGCTGGTGGCGAGCGCCTTGTACTCCTTGACCAGGTCGGCGACGGCCCCGGGCAGGGGGTCGGGGACGGAGTCGTCCACCCGGACCCCTTCGACCCAGAGCGCGGCGCCCGGCCCGCTGGTGCCCGCTCCGATCCTGACCCGGTCGCGGCCCCGGATGAGGGCGCCCGGATCGCCGTCGGAGAGCCGTCCGACCTGCTCCACGGTGCCGCGGACCCCGATCCCGGTGTACGTCCCGTCGATGCGCGGGACGAGCAGCACCTCGGGCTTGCCCCCGCCCTCCCGGGCGGCAGCCTGCGCGGCCTCCACGGCGGCGCGCACCTCGGTGTCCGACAGGTCCAGAGGCACCACCATTCCGGGCAGCACGACCTCGTCGTCGAGCGGCAGCACGGGCAGGGTGAGCGGTGTGACGGCAGTGGACTCAGTAGCCATGATCTCCCCTTCGGCAGTCAAGTTGAGCTATACCGACTCAATGCATGTGAGCCGCTCTATGTTCCCCGAGCCCTGTTCGCTCTGAGCGATCAGCTGCCGCCGGTCCGGCAGGGCGCTCCGCGGGCGTTGTCAGTGGCGCCTGTCACGATGCGTGGAGATCGACTCGGCAGGGAGAGACATATGGGTACGTGGGACGTGGGCCCCTTCGACAACGACACCGCCGCCGACTGGTGCGGCGGCCTGGACGACGCCGCCCCGGAGGCGCGCGAGGAGATGGTCCGGGCCGCGCTCGCCGAGACGGCGGGCACCACGGACTACCTGGACTCGGACGTGGCGAACGAGGCGATAGCGGCAGCCGCCCTGGTCGCGGCGCAGTGCCCCGGCGGCGCGCCCGCCGACTCGGCGTACGGCCCCGACGAACCGCTCCCGGACCTGACCGGCCTGCGCGAACTCGCGCTCCGGGCCCTGGACCGGGTCCTCACGGAGCCGTCCGAGCCTCTGGAGCTCTGGGAGGAGGGGGACGACGGACCTTGGCATACGGGCGTCAACCGCCTGCGCGAGACCCTTATGCCCCGGCCCTGAGCGCCCCCGATATTCCGTGGAGCCCGCGCGCCGGGCCGGACAGGATGGCCGCATGACCGACACCCCGCTCCCCGTGCAGGCCCTGATCGTCGTGGACGTACAGAAGGACGGGGTGACCGGCGACCGGGCCGTCCCCTCGGCCGACGTGCTGCTGGACCGTACGGCCGGGCTGCTGGCACGGGCGCGCGGGGCGGGCGCGGTCGTCGTCCACCTCCAGAACGACGGCGACCCGGGCGCGGGCGACGAGCCGTACACACCGGGCTGGGCGCTGCACCTCCCCGTCGAGGAGGGCCCCACGGAGGTCGTGATCCGCAAGACCTGGGACGACGGCTTCAAGGACACGTCCCTGGGCGCCGTGCTGACGGAGGCGGGCGTGGAGTCGCTGGCCGTCTGCGGCGTCATGTCGGAGATGTGCGTCCAGGCGACGGCCCGCACCGCCCTGGAGCTGGGCTACCGGGTCGTCCTCCCGTACGACGCCCACGCAACCCACGACGTCCCGGCCGCGCCCGGGATCAGCGAAGCGGTGCCCGCCGCCGCCGTCTCCCGGGTCGCCGCCTGGGCGATCAGCGCGGACGCCGACGTGACGACGGCGGCGACGGACGTGCGGTTCGCGGCGCCGGGCGGGGCGTAGCCGGCGGTCCTCATCGCCCGAACTCACTGGCCCCGCCCGCCCCGTAGCGACAGGATGGCGGGACACCGACCACGGCCACCGGAGATCAGCACCATGTCCCATACGTTCGGCCCCGACGCCGACGCCCCCGTCACCCTGGACCGCCGCGAGGGACCGTACGGGGAGGTCGTTCTGCGCAGGCGGGGCGAGGAATTCGAGATCATCGCCAACGGGTGCTTCCTGATGGACACCTCGGACGGGCGGTCCGAGCGGCTGCTGATCGACGCCGCGCTGGACGCGCTGCCGGCAGGCCGGTCCGCGCCTTCCGTGCTCATCGGGGGGCTCGGCGTCGGGTTCTCGCTCGCACGGGCCGCCGGCGAGCCGCGCTGGGGGCGGATCGCGGTCGCGGAGCGGGAGGGGGCGATCGTGGACTGGCACCTGGACGGGCCGCTGGCCGCGATCTCGGGGCCGGCGCTCGCCGACCCCCGTACGGAGATCCTGACGACCGACCTCGTCGCGTATCTGGGGACGACTACGGAACGTTACGACGCGCTGTGTCTGGACATCGACAACGGGCCGGACTGGACCGTCACCGAGGACAACAACAGCCTCTACTCCCCCGCAGGTCTGGCCGACTGCCTGGCGCGGCTCAACCCGGGCGGGGTGCTGGCCGTGTGGTCCGCACAACCGTCCGCCGCATTCGACCAGGCCCTACGGAATGCCAGGTTCCAGGGGGTACGGGCGGAAGAAGTGGGCGTTGCCCGAGGTGTTCCCGACGTGGTCCATCTCGCAATTCGAGCGCACTGACATTCCCCCGCCGGGTATCGCGGACCCCCGGGCGCCCGGGGTCCAAGCCCCACAAGCGCGACACTCCGCCTCCCGCGTTCGCCCGCCGGGGGCGTACGGCCTTGCACCCTGCGTAGCCGGAAACCCTCCGCTGCCTCTACGCTGCTGACCGGTAGCGGGATCACCCACGAAATTCACGAGCGAAAACCGTACGTCCGGGGGAATGGCCTCCGTGAGAACGGGCAGGGGCGGGGCGATGGAACAGACACACACCACCCACAGCGGCGTCGCGGCCACCCCGGGCGCGCAGCGCCGGGTGCTGGTGGTCGAGGACGACGCCACGATCGTCGATGCCATTTCCGCCCGGCTGCGGGCGGAGGGCTTTCTCGTGCAGACCGCCCTCGACGGCCCTGCGGCCGTGGACGCGGCGGAGGCCTGGCAGCCGGACCTCATGGTGCTCGACATCATGCTTCCGGGCTTCGACGGCCTGGAGGTCTGCCGCCGTGTACAGGCCCAGCGGCCGGTGCCGGTGCTGATGCTGACCGCGCGGGACGACGAGACGGACATGCTCGTCGGGCTCGGGGTCGGCGCCGACGACTACATGACCAAGCCGTTCTCGATGCGTGAGCTGGCCGCCCGGGTGCATGTGCTGCTGCGCCGGGTGGAGCGGGCCGCGCTGGCCGCCGTGACGCCGCGCAGCGGCATACTCCGCCTCGGCGAGCTGGAGATCGACCACGCACAGCGCCGGGTGCGGGTCCGCGCCGACGACGTGCATCTGACCCCGACCGAGTTCGACCTGCTGGTCTGCCTGGCGAACACCCCGCGCGCGGTGCTCTCCCGGGAACAGCTGCTCGCGGAGGTCTGGGACTGGGCGGACGCCTCGGGCACCCGGACCGTCGACAGCCACATCAAGGCGCTGCGCCGGAAGATCGGCGCGGAGCGCATCCGTACCGTGCACGGCGTCGGCTACGCGCTGGAGACCCCCGCGCCATGACGGCGCCCGGACCGGGGCTGCGGCCGTTCTCCATCAAGGCCAAGCTGGGCACCCTGGTGGTGGTGTCGGTCTTCATCACGACGGGGCTGCTCATGGTGGCCCTGCGCACGCGGACCGAGCTGCGGTTCATCACCGTGTTCTCGGTCATCGCGACCCTGCTGATCACCCAGTTCGTGGCGCACGGCCTGACCGCGCCGCTGGACGAGATGCGCGCGGTGGCCCGGTCGATCTCGCACGGGGACTACACCCGGCGGGTCAACGGGGCGGGCCGTCGCGACGAGCTCGGCGACCTGGCGCAGACCATCAATCTGATGGCCGACGACCTGGCGGCGGTGGACCGGCACCGCAAGGAGCTGGTGGCGAATGTCTCGCACGAGCTGCGCACGCCCATCGCGGCGCTGAGAGCCGTCCTGGAGAACGTCGTGGACGGGGTGTCCTCGGCCGACCCCGAGACGATGCGTACGGCGCTGAAACAGACGGAGCGCCTGGGCCGGCTGGTGGAGACGCTGCTCGACCTGTCCCGGCTGGACAACGGCGTGGTGACGCTGAAGGCCAACCGCTTCGAGGTGTGGCCGTACCTCTCGGGCGTGCTGAAGGAGGCGAACCTCGCCGCCGCGCACCGCCGGCTGTCCTCGGGTTCCGGCAACCACTCGCGTACGGACGTCCATCTGCACCTGGACGTGTCACCGCCGGAGCTGACCGCGCACGCGGACGCGGAGCGGCTGCACCAGGTGGTGGCCAATCTCATCGACAACGCCGTCAAGCACAGCCCGCCGCACGGCCGGGTGACGGTGCTGGCGCGGCGCGGCCCGCAGCCGGAGTCCCTGCACCTGGAGGTGCTGGACGAGGGTCCGGGCATCCCGGAGTCGGAGCGGCACCGCGTCTTCGAGCGTTTCAACCGGGGCGACGTGGCCTCCCCGCACGGTCCGGGCAGCGACGGTGGCACGGGTCTCGGGCTGGCGATCGCGCGCTGGGCGGTGGATCTGCACGGCGGCCGGATCGGAGTGGCCGAATCTGCTCGCGGCTGCCGCATCCGCGTCACTCTTCCGGGGATTCCGCAACCGCGAGGTTGACATAGGGTTCGAACCGGAAGGGCGCGTTCTGCGTGTTCTCTTCAAGGGGTACGGTCCAAGGGGCCGCCGCGGCGGCCTCGCGTACCCGGAGTGAAGCGGAACCATGCTTGTTTCCCGCCATTTCCTGTGCCGAAACCCGGCTTTCGATGTGACTTGCACGACGAAGACCTCCCCGGCCTGCAAGGAACGGCCACGGAGGCGTAGCCTTGATTCCCGCTGTCCATCACCTTGCGAAGCGGAAGAGGGCGGTCACCGCCGTGTCGTCTCAGTCCCCCAGTAACTCGAGCATCTCGACCGACCAGGCCGGTCCGGGCACCAACCCGGCCGCGGCGTTCGGCGCCAATGAGTGGCTCGTCGACGAGATCTACCAGCAGTACCTCCAGGACCCGAATTCGGTCGATCGCGCCTGGTGGGACTTCTTCGCCGACTACAAGCCGGGCAAGACCGGCACGGCGGACAAGCCCGTTCCCGGCGCCGCAGCCGCGGGGGCTGCAGCGCCCGCGGCCCCGGCCGCCCCCACCGACAACACCGCTCCGGCCGCGCCGGCGCAGCCCGCTGCCCAGGCCCCGGCGGCGCCCGCCGCTCCGGCCCAGGCCGCTCCGGCCGCGCCCGCCGCCGCCCCGAAGGCTCCGGCCCAGGCCGCCCCGGCTCCGGCCGCGAAGGCCCCCGCCGCCAAGGCCCCGGCCGCGAAGGCCAAGGCCGCCGCGGACACCAAGACCGCGGGCGGCCCGGAGTACGTGACGCTGCGCGGCCCGTCCGCCGCGGTCGCGAAGAACATGAACGCCTCGCTGGAGCTGCCCACGGCCACGTCCGTGCGCGCCGTCCCGGTGAAGCTGCTCTTCGACAACCGCATCGTCATCAACAACCACCTCAAGCGCGCCCGCGGCGGGAAGATCTCCTTCACGCACCTCATCGGGTACGCGATGGTGCAGGCGCTCAAGGCCATGCCGGCCATGAACTACTCCTTCGCGGAGAAGGACGGCAAGCCGACCCTGGTCAAGCCGGAGCACGTCAACCTCGGCCTCGCCATCGACCTGGTGAAGCCGAACGGCGACCGCCAGCTGGTCGTCGCGGCCATCAAGAAGGCCGAGACGCTCAACTTCTTCGAGTTCTGGCAGGCCTACGAGGACATCGTCCGCCGCGCCCGCAACGGCAAGCTCGGCATGGACGACTTCACCGGCGTCACGGCCTCGCTGACCAACCCCGGCGGCATCGGCACCGTCCACTCGGTGCCCCGCCTGATGCCCGGACAGGGCCTCATCATGGGCGTCGGCGCGATGGACTACCCCGCGGAGTTCCAGGGCACCTCGCAGGACACCCTGAACAAGCTGGGCATCTCCAAGGTCATGACCCTGACCTCGACGTACGACCACCGGGTCATCCAGGGCGCCGCGTCGGGCGAGTTCCTGCGCATCCTCGCGCAACTGCTGCTCGGCGAGAACGAGTTCTACGACGAGATCTTCAAGGCGCTGCGCATCCCCTACGAGCCGGTCCGCTGGCTCAAGGACATCGACGCCTCGCACGACGACGACGTCACCAAGGCCGCGCGGGTCTTCGAGCTGATCCACTCCTACCGGGTCCGCGGCCACGTCATGGCCGACACCGACCCGCTGGAGTACCACCAGCGCAAGCACCCCGACCTCGACATCACCGAGCACGGCCTCACCCTGTGGGACCTGGAGCGGGACTTCGCGGTCGGCGGGTTCGCCGGCAAGTCGATGATGAAGCTCCGCGACATCCTCGGCGTGCTGCGTGAGTCGTACTGCCGCACCACCGGCATCGAGTTCATGCACATCCAGGACCCGAAGCAGCGCAAGTGGCTCCAGGACCGGGTGGAGCGTCCGCGCCCCAAGCCCGAGCGCGAGGAGCAGCTGCGCATCCTGCGCCGCCTCAACGCCGCCGAGGCGTTCGAGACGTTCCTGCAGACCAAGTACGTCGGCCAGAAGCGGTTCTCGCTGGAGGGCGGCGAGTCCGTCATCCCGCTGCTCGACGCGGTCATCGACTCCGCCGCCGAGGCCCGCCTCGACGAGGTCGTCATCGGCATGGCCCACCGCGGCCGCCTGAACGTCCTCGCGAACATCGTGGGCAAGTCGTACGCCCAGATCTTCCGCGAGTTCGAGGGCAACCTCGACCCGCGCTCGATGCACGGCTCCGGCGACGTGAAGTACCACCTGGGCGCCGAGGGGACCTTCACCGGCCTGGACGGCGAGCAGATCAAGGTCTCGCTGGCCGCCAACCCCTCGCACCTGGAGGCGGTCGACCCGGTCCTGGAGGGCATCGCCCGCGCCAAGCAGGACATCATCAACAAGGGCGGCACGGACTTCACCGTCCTGCCCATCGCGCTCCACGGCGACGCGGCCTTCGCGGGCCAGGGCGTCGTCGCCGAGACGCTCAACATGTCGCAGCTGCGCGGCTACCGCACCGGCGGCACCGTGCACGTGGTGATCAACAACCAGGTCGGCTTCACCGCCGCCCCGGAGTCCTCTCGCTCCTCGATGTACGCCACCGACGTGGCGCGCATGATCGAGGCGCCGATCATCCACGTCAACGGCGACGACCCCGAGGCCGTCGTCCGGGTGGCCCGGCTCGCCTTCGAATTCCGCCAGGCGTTCAACAAGGACGTCGTGATCGACCTCATCTGCTACCGCCGCCGCGGTCACAACGAGGGCGACAACCCGGAGTTCACCAACCCGCAGATGTACACCCTGATCGACAAGAAGCGCTCGGTGCGCAAGCTCTACACCGAGTCCCTCATCGGTCGCGGCGACATCACCCTGGAAGAGGCGGAGCAGGCGCTCCAGGACTTCCAGGGCCAGCTGGAGAAGGTGTTCGCCGAGGTCCGCGAGGCCACCTCGCAGCCGGCGCAGCCGCACGTCTCCGACCCGCAGGCCCACTTCCCGGTCGCCGTGAACACCGCGGTCTCCGCCGAGGTCGTCAAGCGGATCGCCGAGTCGCAGGTCAACATCCCCGAGTCGATCACCGTGCACCCGCGCCTGATGCCGCAGATGCAGCGCCGTGCCGCCTCGGTGGAGAACGGCACGATCGACTGGGGCATGGGCGAGACCCTGGCCATCGGCTCGCTGCTGATGGAGGGCACCCCGGTCCGGCTCGCCGGCCAGGACAGCCGCCGCGGCACCTTCGGCCAGCGCCACGCGGTGCTCGTCGACCAGGTCACGGGCGAGGACTACACCCCGCTCCTGTACCTGACGGACGACCAGGCCCGTTACAACGTCTACGACTCGCTGCTCAGCGAGTACGCGGCGATGGGCTTCGAGTACGGCTACTCGCTGGCCCGCCCGGAGTCGCTGGTCATCTGGGAGGCCCAGTTCGGTGACTTCGTCAACGGCGCCCAGACCGTCGTCGACGAGTTCATCTCCTCGGCCGAGCAGAAGTGGGGCCAGACCTCCGGCGTCACGCTGCTCCTGCCGCACGGCTACGAGGGCCAGGGCCCGGACCACTCGTCCGCACGCCCCGAGCGCTTCCTCCAGATGTGCGCGCAGGACAACATGACGGTCGCGATGCCGACCCTGCCGTCGAACTACTTCCACCTTCTGCGGTGGCAGGTGCACAACCCGCACCACAAGCCGCTGATCGTCTTCACCCCGAAGTCGATGCTCCGCCTCAAGGCGGCCGCGTCGAAGGTGGAGGAGTTCACCACCGGCGGCTTCCGCCCGGTGATCGGCGACGACTCGGTCGACCCGAGCGCCGTCCGCAAGGTCGTCTTCTGCGCCGGCAAGGTCTACTACGACCTCGACGCCGAGCGCCAGAAGCGTGGCGTCACGGACACCGCGATCATCCGCCTGGAGCGCCTGTACCCGCTGCCGGGTGCGGAGATCCAGGCCGAGATCGCCAAGTACCCGAACGCGGCGAAGTACCTGTGGGCCCAGGAGGAGCCGGCCAACCAGGGCGCCTGGCCGTTCATCGCCCTGAACCTGATCGACCACCTGGACCTGGCCGTCGGCGCGGACGTCCCGCACGGCGAGCGCCTGCGCCGCATCTCGCGCCCGCACGGCTCGTCCCCGGCGGTCGGCTCGGCCAAGCGGCACCAGGCGGAGCAGACACAGCTGGTCGAGGAGGTCTTCGAGGCCTGACCGGCGCCGTCGCACGAACCAGGGGCCCGTCCCGCGAGTGGATCGCGGGGCGGGCCCCTGGGTGTGTACGGGGACTCAGACGATCAGCGGTTCGAAGTCCCAGTACGGGCGGTTGCGGGAGCGTGCCGAGACGGTGTGGACGTGCTGGGCGCCGAGCGTTGACGCCAAGTCCTCCAGGGCCTCGTTCTCGATCTTCTCGGCCTTCTGCCGGTCGCGGAGCCCTCGGAGGTCGGCGGCATGAGCGATGCGGGCGGACAGCGTCAGTGGGTGGGTCCGGCCGAGGACCTCGACGGCTCGGGTGATGACGGAGTCCGTCAGTGCGGCCGCGCTCTCGGGGTCGCCCACGAGGTTCCGCAGCGCCGAGGCATTGATGCCGCAGCCCAGCGTCCAGGGGTGGTGCTCGCCGACAGCCTGAGCCATGGTGGCGAGCGCTTCCTCCAGAAGCACGTGGGCATGTTCCCGCTCCCCCACATTGCGCAGGATCAGGGCATGGTTGGACCGAGCGCCTGCCGCGTAAGGGTGCTCTTCCCCGAGCATGTCCGCGTACCCGGTCACGACCTTCTCGCTTATGGCTCGGGCCTGGTCGATGTTGCCGTGCTCGCGGGCGAAGCAGGCCTGACCCGCCGCGAACATCATCGTGAGCGGATCGTTCTCGCCCAGGACACGTTCACCTCGCTCCAGAACACGGGTGAACAGGATGGTGGCCTTGGCGCGCTCACCGTTGCGGTAGTGACACATCGCGAGGTTGTACTCGGCACGCAGGGTCTGCGGGTGGTCCGTTCCGAGGACGCGTCGGTGCAGCTGAACGCTCTGGTTCTGGAGGGAGAACGCCTCGTCGTAGCGGCCGAGCAGACGCAGGTCGGTGGAATAGTGGATCTCGGAGGACATGGTCCAGGTGTGCCGTTGGCGCAGAAGTTGGCGGCGAGCGTCCAACGTGCGCCGGTTGAGCTCCAGGCTCTCCTGGTACCGACCCAGCAACCGCAGGGTGACGGCCAGGTTGTTCTGCGCGTTGAGCGTCCGCGAGTCCTGGTCACCCAGCAGTCTCTGGTACGCGGTGAGAACCCACCTGGACACTTCCAGCGCCTCGTCGTAACGGCCGAGACCTCGCAGGTCGGCGGCCAGGCCGGAGGCGGCCCGCAAATGCTCCAGGTCGTCGGGGCCGCGCTCTGCACGCAGACGCTCCACCGCCGCGCGCTCGATGGCCTCGGTTCCGACGTAGTCGCCGACGGCCCTCAGGAGATTGGCGTAGTGGTAGCTGAGGTCCCAGATCCGGGCATGGTCCTCGCCGAACAGCTCCCGCCAGGCGGCCATGGCGCGTTCGCCCAGCTTGATGCCGGCCCGGTACTCCCCCGACAGGTACATGTACCGCAGGCAGTTGAGCACCAGCGTCTGCACTGCGGGATCGTCGCTCTTCAGTACGTCGGCCCACTTCAGGTGCGGGGTGATCTCGGCGTACGCGGGCCACAGGCGGGTGTCGGTGGGGCGTCCGGGGTCGGCCGCCGCGAGGGCGCGCCGGACGACGTCGATGAACTCCTGGCGGTTCTCCTCCGTCATGTCGTGCCCGATGATCTGGTGGACCATGCGGTGCATGTAGATGGACTCCCCGGAGGATGCCGCATCGATGCCCGATTCATGGGATTCCAGCCGGACCACGGAGTACTGACGGAGCTGGTTGATCGCCTTGTTCCACAGCAGGGGGTCGTTCATCAGCCCTGCGACCTGTTCCGGGAGGTCCCCCGGCGGCATGTCCTTCAGGAGCCGGACGGGGATGGACCCGGGTGCGAAGAAGCTGCACAGGCGCAGCAGGTCGACGGACTCGGGGACGGTGTCCCTGAGCTTGTTCAGCAGTATCGACCAGGCGGTCTGGAAGGCGAGGGGGAAGTCGGCGGAGACCTTGACGACGTCCTGGTCGATACCGCCGTCGAGGAGCTGGATGTACTCCTCCACCGACAGGTCCGAGTCGTTGAGCCACCCGGCGGTCTGGTCGAGCAGCAGGGGCAGGTCTTCGAGTGCCTCGGCGAGCTGGTCGGCCTCGGCCGGTGTGAGGCGGGGGGCGCGGCGGCGGATGAAGGCCACGGACTCGTCGCGCCGGTAGACGGGCACCTCGACGAGGTTGCTGTTGTGCTCGCTCCACTCCGGGTTGCGCGAGGTGATCAGGACGTGGCCCGGCCCGGTGGGCACCAGGTCCCAGATCTGGTCGGGTTCGTCGGCGCCGTCCAGGATCAGCAGCCAGTGGGCGTGCGGGTCGCCCCGGCGGAGCGAGTCGCGTACGGCACGGAGCCGTTCGCCGTATTCGGCGCCGGTGGACAGGCCGAGTTCCGGGGCGAGTTCGGCGAGCTTCTGCCGGTAGAGCGCGCGCCGGTCGGCGGGCACCCACCAGACGACGTCGTACTCGGAGCCGAAGCGGTAGACGTATTCGGCGGCCAGCTGCGTCTTGCCGACGCCGGACATGCCGTGCAGGGCCACGACCCCCGCACCCGGCCCCGACTCCTGGAGCGCCCTGTAGGTGTCCGTGAGCAGCTGCTCCCGGCCGGTGAACCGGATGTTGCGGCGCGGCACCCCGCCCCACACCTGCGGGATGTCGGAGGGGAACCGCGGCCCCGGTGAGGTGCCCTCGGGCAGCGGGTCGGTGGGCAGTCCGAGACGGACGAGGAGCCGCCGCTCCGCCTCCTCGGCGCCGACGTTGGTGAGGTCGGCCGCGCTGAAGGCGGAGGTGGCCCCGGGAAGCGCGGAGGTGGTCACGCACACCGCCGCGAACCGGTCCGGATCGGGGGCGACTTCGGAGCGCAGCGCCCGGTTCCACTCCTCATGGCTACGGGGGCCGAGCTGGAAGTACCAGTCGCTGAGGATCACCAGGACGCGTCCGCGTGCGAGCGTCAGATCCCGTAGCGACTCCTCCAGCGGAATCGAGACCGGCGGGTCCCAGCGCTGCTGGACGACCGTCACTCCGCGCCGCTCCAGACGGTCCGCGATCCACGCCGCCCAGGCGCGGTTGAAGCCGGCGAAACTGATCGTGACGGTGTTCGCCCCGGCTACTCCAACTGGCTTACGCGTTCCGGGCATTCAGCCGTCTCCCTGCCTCGATACGAGCCTTGTCAACATACACCGGAGCACTGCCGCCCCAGCGGGAATCCCAGGCTTCTCACTGCCTTCGCAAGCCGTTCCTCTGCTGCCATATCACCTTGGTGGTGGACACGTACGCCTGAGCGCGCGCGAGGTGCCCCGAGGGGGGCGGATTGTCGTCCAAACGGTGGTAGACGGAGATCATTTCGTTGACCAGCGTCCGGCCCTCGGCGGTGAGCTCCGCCGAGCCCGCCAGCACGGGCAGCACGGTGCCGACCTGTTCGCGGCAGCGGGCGTGCTCGGCCCATGCCAGGTCACGGTGGGTGACCCGGTGCGCGTGCAGGGCGAACCGCTGCCAGAAGTCGGCGAGCGCCAGGTGCGAGTAGGCACCCTGGAGCAGACCGTCGAAGGGCCGGGGATCGGGGCGCCAGGGTGCGAAGTAACGCTCGGTCGCGTCCTCGCGGTGGAGCGGTACCAGGGCGGTGAGGGCGGACAGCTTGGTGTGCTGGAGTTCGTGGACGAGTGTCGAGGCGAAGAAGGCCGCGGTGGCGGGCTTGCTGCTGAGTACGGCCCCGAACGCCTCGCGCCTGGTCGCGCTGCAGTGCGCCGCGCCCTCGCCGTCGGGTCCGGCGCCGCCCGGGTGCCCGAGGGGCACCATGCAGCGGAGCAGCACGGCCGCCTCGGCGAGGCGGTGTTCGCCGCCGACCCTGAGCAGGGGTTCGAGGCCGGACCAGGACTGCGCCCACTCCTTGCGTTCGTGGTCATCGACGTGCGCGGCCCCGCTCAGCCCGTGCGACTGCCGGTCCCCGACTTCCATGCCGTAGGGGTCGACGTCGTCGAGAGGTACGGGCACGCTGCCCGGCGCGATGGGGCGGAGCATGACCACCGGAAGCCAGCGCGGGTCGACCGAGCTCAGGGTCCGGTCGGTGTGGCGACGGACCGTGAACCGCGGACCGTCCTGCGGAGACAACGTCAGCTCGTCGCCGCGGTACGAGAGCCGGACCTGGCCCGTATCCGACCGGACGGCGCCCAGCGTGGGCAGGGAGACCAGCCCCCGGCGCGGGGTGAGCCGGACATCGAACCCCACCCCCGCTCGCAGCGCCCCCGCCGCCGCCAGCGCCGTCAGGTGCGCCAGATCGGCGCGGAGCTCCGGGCCGGCCGGGGCGCCCGAGGTCAGCCCTCCCAGCAGGCGCTGCGCCCAGGGGCCCGCCAACGGGTGGAACAGGACGGTGCGCACCGCCGCCCTGTCCGCGAGTTCGGCGGTTTCGAGGAGGGCCCAGTCCTCGCGGAGCCGGTCCAGCAGCTCGGGTGGGCAGACCGTGGCGGGTGCGGCCTCCGCCGCGTCGAGCACGGCGCGCAGGAGGACGAGGCGGCGGGTGTCCTGGTCGCGGACGAGCAGGCCGAGGGATGCGGCGTCGCCCTCGGTGCGGCCGAGTTCGCGCAGGACGTGGTCGGGGATGACGGGACTCATGGGGGGTCTCCAGCGGTTGCGTCGGCGAGCCGGTCCGCGATGTGGCGGATCAGCCGTTCGAGGTCGGCGCAGTAGACGGAGGGGTTCTGGAAGCCGTTGTCTGCGCGATAGCGGTGTGCGTAGTGGCCGCCCCCGCACACGGTCAGCAGCGGGCAGGCGCGGCAGGCTGCGGCGAGCGCGCCGGCTCCCGCCTGGCGGGCGGCGACGCCGGGGTGGTGCAGCGCGTCGTCGAAGGTGTGGTGGAAGACGTCGAGCCCGGTGGCGGCCGCGCCGTCGTACGCGGACTTGAGGGAGTCCACCTGTTCGATGGACCCGTCCGTCTCGACGACCACCGCGTTGAGCGGGTCGAGGCCGAGGGACTCGGTGGCGGCGGGCAGTCCGAGGAGCAGCGCGACGCACTCCTCGAAGAGCCGGACGTGTGTCTCCCGCCGGGGCGCCTGCCACCAGCGGTCGAAGACGGTGCACAGCCAGTCGCCGTACGGGGTGGGACGCCCCGGCCCCTCGGCGGGAGAAAGCCCCGGCGGCGGGCTGGACCAGTTGCCGTGCGGCAGCAGGAGGTCCAGGGCCGGAGGGCGCAGGGCGAGCAGTGATTCGTACATCTCCACCGGGTCGGTGCGCGGGTCGACGACGGTGAGGATGCCCGCGTACGCCTCGGGGTGGTGGTCGGCCAGGAGCCGGGCGCCGCGCGAGGCGGCCGGCCAGGAGGGGCGGCCCGCGTGGTCGGTGCGCAGGGTGTTGTGGGCGGCGAGGCCGCCGTCGAGGCTGATGCCGACGCGGATGCCGTGCCGGGCGAGGGTGGTGACGGCGGGGCCGGTGAGCAGGGTGGCGTTGGTCTGCACGGTGGTGCGGACGGTGCAGTCGGCCGGTACGCGCTCGCGCACCGCGTCGGCGAGGGCCGCCAGCCGGCCGGGGCCGGCGAGCATGGGTTCGCCGCCGTGCAGGACGAGGGCGACGCCGCGCAGTCCGTGGGCGGCCGCGTGCTCGGCGATGCGGCCGGCGATGCGGTCGAGGACGGCCGGCGACGCGGCGGCCGGCCGGTCGCGCCAGGTGCGGTCGGGGCCCTCGTACAGGTAGCAGTAGCGGCAGGCCAGGTTGCAGCGGCCGTGCACCTTCACGATGAACTGGCCGAAGGGGACCGGGTTCACGCGACCGTGCGCGCGGGCTTCTCCTCGCGCCGCGAGCTTCCCCCGAGGCGTCGTCCGTCCAGCCAATCGAGCACCCCCGTGCTGTACGCCGGCCGGGGTGGCCCCGCTGCCGGCCCGGGGGGAGTGTCCCCGGCGCACGGCGGGTGCAGGCCCGACCGGGGCCATGATGTCCTGATCGGGCACACCCCCGGCCGAAACCGTGTGGTGTCCGGCCGGTGGTACGGGTGGCCGGACCGTCCCCGTGCCGTTCCCGGCGCGCCCGACGGGCCTGCGTGGTCTCAGAAGGCGTTGGTGAACCCCCAGAGCATCTCCTTCGGCTGTTCCGCCCGCCCCCGCAGTTCCGCCACCACCTCCGCGAGCACCGGGTGGTCCATCGTCCGCAGGGTCGCCAGGTCCAGGCCCAGCAGGTCCGGCAGTTCACCCGTGCCGGCCGCGCCCGCTCCGTCGTTCCGTGTCGACTCGTTCATCACGCCTCCCCGTACAGCAGCACCGGGCCGGCCGGTGGCAGGCTCGCCCTTGAGCGCGCCGCGCCGGTCCCGCATTCCTGACCTGCCCTGTCGTCGCCCGCCGGACGTGGGCGCCGGGGCGCGGACGCGCTCGTCGTCGAGCGCGCCGCACTCACCGCTCCAGCTCCGCCAGCCGCTCGGCGGTCGCTTCGCCCGCCGCGCCGCCGCCGTCCGGCAGTTTGCGCCACTCCTGCCGGGCCGCCCGGTACGCGTCCCGCGCGGCCCGGGGGCGGCCCGCTCTCTCGTACGTCATACCCCGCCAGTGGTTGGCTGTAGCAGCCAACTCCACTGCTTCTCCGAGATGTTGTGGACTTTCCAGCTCCGTTTGCGCCTCGCCGGCGGACTCGGCCGCCGAACGGAAGGCCTCCGCCGCCTCGTCGCGGCGGGCCGGCCGGTCCAGGACGCCGGCGGCCTGGAGGAGGGCCCGGCCCAGCTCCAGCCAGCAGCGGGCGGCGGTGAGCGGGGCGGTGGCCTCCTCGGCCGCCAGCTTGAAGAGGTACTCGGCCTCGCGCAGGTCGACCCGGTCCGCCGTGGCGCGGTGACGCAGCATCAGGGCGCGGCCCAGCATCAGCAGGCGCTCGGACTGGTGGGCACCCCCGGCCGGCATCTCGGAGCGGCAGTCGCGCAGCACCCGTACCGCCGCCCCGATGTACGCCCGGCCGTCCGGGAGTTCGGCGCGGTGCAGCAGCGTGGCGCCCCATTCGGCGAGCAGGTCGGTGTAGGCGCGGGAGTCGCGGGGGATGCCGCGGGCCGCGCGGGCGAACCACTCGGTGGCGGCGACGAGTTCGGCGGGGTCGCCGGTGTGTTCGTAGCGGGCGGCCCGGACCCGGCCCGCCCTGGTCTGGAGCTGGGCGCGCTGGCGCTGGTCGCGTACGGTCTCCAGCGCCTGGGTGGTGAGGGTGGCGGCCTCCTCCGGTTCGGCGCCCGAGGCGAGCAGCGCGTCGACGAGGTCGAGGACGATGCGGACCTCGGTGCCCATGGTGTGCCGGCCGCCCTGGGCGAACGCGGTGCGCAGCGAGCGGGCCGACTGGGTGGCGTAGGCGCGTGACTGTTCGGTGTCCTGGGTGGCGCGGGCGAGTTTCAGCAGGGTGCGGCCGTGCTGGAGGGGCAGGACGGCGGGGCGGTTCTCCTGGTCGGGCCAGGCGTCGGCGAAGGCCTCCAGCATGCCGCAGGCGCTCTGCAGCAGGGCGCTGTCGCCGTCGAGCCGCCACTGCGCCTCCAGGGCACGCACCCGCTCCAGGGTGAGCCGCAGGGCCTCGGCGGGCTCCAGGTCGTGGCTCGCGCAGGCCGCGGTGTACTCGCGGTCGGCGCGCCGCAGCAGCTCCAGCGCGCCGCGCCGGTCGCCGCGCCTGCGCCGGTCGTCGGCCGCCGCGTGCAGGACCTTGGCGAGGACCGCGCGTTCGCGTACGGCTCCGGGGCGGGCGGCGGCCCGTTCGGCGGCGCGTTCGGCCTCGTCGAGCAGGTCGGCGCCGCCCTGCACCTCCCACAGCCGCAGCACGCAGCGCGCGTACTCCGCCCAGAGTTCGGGGTCGTCGGCCGGGGCCGCGCTGTGTTCGGCGGCGCCCCTGAGCAGCTGTACGGCGTCGATCAGGCGCTGGACCATCTTGTCGGCCTCGAAGTGCCGTACGAGTTCACGGGCGCGGCGCACGGCGAGGCCGCGGGCCTGGGAGTCGGGGGAGGTCTTGGGCTCCCGGGTCACGAATCTGGGGGGTACGGGCATGAAGCGCTCCAGTACGCGTGCTGCGACTTCGGCAAAGGCGTGGGGGACGCGCGGACCACCGCGTCTCTCGTTCCCCCCGTTCCCCTCGTTCTCCTCACTGTCGTCGGCGTCTTCCGCGTCCCCGTCCGGCGAGGCTCCGGCCGCACCCGGGACCGGCCAGGGGGTGCGGTGCGCGGCCTCGCTCGTGGTGCCGTCGCCGAGCTGGGCGTAGGCCAGGGCCGGGAAGTTGGGCCCGCCCCTGCCGAACCGCTGCTCTATGTATTGCGAACAGTGCTTGAGTACGAGCAGAGCCTCGTCACGGCCGAGGGGCCCGAGCAGCGCCTCCTGGACGTCGGGCTCGAAGGCGTACCACTGTCCGCGTCCGGTGCCGCCCTCCGACCGCCTCAGGAGTCCGCTCAGCAGGACTTCGGCGAGTTCGGAGGGGCCCGAGTGGGGCAGCATGGTGCGCTGGACGAGTTGCATGACGGGCAGGTAGAGGGGCGCGGCGGCGAGGTAGACGGCGAGCTGTCCGGCGGCCGGGGAGGCCGTCGCGCGGAACCGGCTGACCAGGTGCAGCGACGACAGCGCGTCGCCCCGCCGGCCGGCGGGGGCGGCCGGCTGGTCGGCCCGGACCCAGCCGACCGCGCCCGGTACGGACGCCGCTCCGGTGCCGGAGAGGAGCCTGGCCCAGGCGGCGAGGGCGTCCGCCACCGGGGGCAGGACGGGCACGGCCAGCGCGCCGGGGTGGACGGCGGGGCCGGTTCCGGCGTCGCCGGTGACCTTGAGCAGGGTGGCCCCGGCCGGGCCCTCGCCCCGGGTGAGCGAGCCGAAGGTGACCGGCAGCCGGGTCCGGTTCCACATGCGCTGCGGGAGCGGCTGGAGGACGGCGACGGGGGCGAGCCGGGCGAGCTGGTGGAGCAGCCGGTGGGCGTGCCCGCTGCGCCAGAGGGGTCCGGCGCAGTCGCTGACGACGACGGTGACCCGGCGCCCGGTGGGGTCGCTGAGCCGGTCCGCCGAGTGCAGGGGCGCGGTGGCGGGGTCGGGGCTGCGGCTGACCGTGCAGGCGCCGTCGGGTCCGGGGTGCAGATAGCGCATCTGCACGTCCCGGAACGCGCCGAGCTGCGCGAATATCTGCTGGAGCTCCTCGAACATCCGGTCCCAGACGAGCATCGAGGAGGAGGCGTCCATCACGCACTGCACGACGGCGTCGCCCCGCCGGACCCCCCGGAACACCGGCATGATCACGCCGCCCGCGCGGGCGCTGCGTTCGGCGGTCGCCCGCTCGTCCAGGACGCGGCGCAGCGGGGCGGAGACCGGGTGGTAGCGCTGCAACGGGCGCAGGGCGCGGGTGAGTTCGAGGGGGG
>NZ_RDBL01000006.1:991595-1066960 GCF_008042035.1 Streptomyces sp. col6 | reverse complement strand
CGGGGGCGCGTCGACCGGGGGCCCGCCGCCGTTCCAGGTGAGCGTGACGGTGATGGCGCCCTTGGCCTCGCCGTCCGCGAGCAGCCCGACGATCTTGCCGGACTTGGCGGTCAGCTCGATGCCGAACTCGACGCTCACCTCGTCCGGCCGCACCGCGCGCAGCGGCACGGCGAGCGAGCGCGCCACCCCGGTCACCACGGAGTGCAGGCTCTCGACCCGGGCCTGCACCTGGTCCGAGATGTCCCCGAACCCGGTGTCCGTGTAGGTCGGGCCGCCACCGGGCGCCGGCCCGGTCAGCTCCTCGGCCCCGGAGATCCTGGCCCAGACCGGTGTGCCGTCCGGCAGCTCAATGCGCGTAATACGGGACCCACTGTCGCTCATGACAACCCCCCGTTCGCCAACTACCCGCAGATTAACGGCCGTAGTCGGCGGATGAGGGGGAGATCGACGAGGACGGGGCGCCGGGCGGGCCAAGCCTGCCGGAGGGCCGCTCTAGACTTGAGCCATGTACTTCACCGACCGCGGTATCGAGGAGCTGGAGAAGCGGCGAGGCGAGGAAGAGGTCACCTTCGAGTGGCTCGCCGAGCAGCTTCGTACGTTCGTCGACCTGAACCCCGACTTCGAGGTGCCGGTCGAGCGCCTCGCGACCTGGCTGGCCCGGCTGGACGACGAGGACGAGGACGAGTAGCCCTCCCGCCGGTCAGTCCGTTCCTCCCCCGCCGGGGCCGCCCTCGCGGATGCGGTCGTACGCGAGACCCAGCGCCCCGTGCGCCATCAGCAGCACCCCGGCGAAGGCCCAGCCGCCGCTGCGCCGGGCCGCTCCCCACAGGGCGAGCGGCAGCCCGGCCGCGAGCTGGACGCCCGCGAGCGCCCGTGCGCGGGGGCCGCGCACCCAGGGTCCGATGCGGCTGTTGTCCACCGCGCCCAGATCGACCCTGACCGCGTCGCGCCAGCCGGGCCACTCGACGCGCTCGGCGCCCTCCCACGCCTCGCTGCCCGGCACCGGCCGGGTGCCCCGCTCGCCCGGGTCGAGTCCGGCCGGCAGCGCGAGGCCGGTGCGGGTGAGCACGGCGAGCAGCCCGCGCAGCCTGGCGCGGGCGTCGGCGTCCGGGTCGGGGCGGGTGAGCGCTTCGAGCGACTGCACGTCCAGGACGGGGTCGAGCCCGAGCCGCTCGGCGAACGTACGCATCGCCTCGTCCTCGCCGGCCGGGGTCCCGTCCGCGAGCCAGACGTAGCCCACCGGGCGGCGGAATCCCGAGGCGAGGGTGTAGCCGGCCCGGTCGCCGTCCCACCACAGCGCGAGCACCGGCCAGGTGGAGCCGACCGCCAGCGCGGTGGCCCAGCCGCCCAGCACCCGGTCGACGGGCTCGGCCCGCTCCCCTTCACCCGACCGTGCCCTGCGGCCGCCCTGCCAGGGCTCGCCCTCGGGCAGCAGAACGCTCCAGCCCTGTCCGGCAGGCGCGAGCAGCAGCGGCTCGCGGAGCAGTTGCGCGACCGGGCGCACGGCGTCCGGCACGGTCCGGCACAGCAGCAGGGCACCCACGGGGGAGGTCGCGTCCATGGGTGACACGGTAGGACACCTTGCCCGTTTCTGGGGTGCTTTGTGCACATTCAGTCACCACCAAGACCCTTCCGCCTTTTCTTGACTTCCCGGATCCGCGATATATCGTGTTGCTCAAGAGACGCGATATGTTGCGTCGCCCCTACTGTCCGGGAGGTCAGACCCATGCCTGTCTCGACATGGTCCGTCGCCGAGCCTCGGAAGCTGACCTTCGACGAGCCGGTGACCGCGCTGAAGGTGCGCGTCGTCAACGGCACCGTCAACGTGGTCGGCACCGACGAACCGACCGCGCGCCTGGAGGTCTCCGAGATCGACGGCCCGCCGCTGACCGTGACGCAGGAGGACGGCGTCCTGACCGTGGCGTACGAGGACCTGGCCTGGCAGAACCTGCTGAAGTGGTTCGACCGCAAGGAATGGCGCCGCCACGCGGTGGTCTCGCTCGCGGTCCCCGCCGGCTCGACGGTGGAGGTCGGCGTGGTCGGCGCCGGCGCCTTCGTCTCCGGGGTCCGGGGGCGTACGGAGGTGCGCGGCGTCAGCGGCGACACCACGCTCGTCAACCTCTCCGGGCCGGTCGGCGCGGAGACCGTCTCCGGCGGTGTGGAGGCCCAGTCCGTCACGGGCGACCTGCACTTCAAGTCGGTCTCCGGCGATCTCACGGTCGTCGAGGGAGCGGGCACCTCCGTGAAGGCCGAGTCCGTCAGCGGCGGCATGGTGCTCGACGTGGACGCGGCCGGGCAGCCCACCGACATCCGACTGGCCACGGTCTCCGGCGAGATCGCCATCCGGCTGCCGCACCCCGCCGACGCGCGCGTGGAGGCGAACACCGCGAGCGGCTCCGTCTCCAACGGCTTCGAGGACCTGCGGGTCAGCGGTCAGTGGGGCGCGAAGAAGATCACCGGCACGCTGGGCTCCGGCACCGGCACCCTGAAGGCGACGACCGTCTCCGGGTCGATCGCCCTCCTGCGCCGCCCGCCGGCCGAGGAGGAACCGTACGACGCCGAGCCGACCGGAAAGGTGCTCTGACATGCCCCCCGTATTCGCCCACGGCCGCCTGCGGCTGTACCTCCTGAAGCTGCTCGACGAGGCACCCCGGCACGGTTACGAAGTGATCCGGCTGCTGGAGGAGCGCTTCCAGGGCCTGTACGCCCCCTCGGCCGGCACGGTCTACCCCCGGCTGGCCAAGCTGGAGGCCGAGGGCCTGGTCACGCACGCCACCGAGGGCGGCCGCAAGGTCTACTCGATCACCGAGGCCGGCCGCGCCGAACTGGCCGACCGCACCGGTGAACTCGCGGACCTGGAGCTGGAGATCCGGGAGTCCGTCTCCGAGCTGGCCGCCGAGATGCGCGACGACGTGCGCGGGGCGGCGGGCAAGCTGCGCAGCGAGATGCGGGCGGCGGCCGACGAGTCGCGCCACACGTCCGGGTCGGGGTCCGGGGCCAAGGAGTCGCCCTTCGGCGGCTTCGGCGACCTGGGCGACTTCGGCGACAAGGAGGCCTGGCGCACAGCGAAGGACGAGCTGCGCAAGGCCAAGCAGGAGTGGAAGGAGCAGGCCCGCCGCGCGAAGGACGAGTCCCGGCGCGCCCGCCAGGACGCCCAGCAGGCCCGCCGCCAGGCCAAGGAGGCCCAGGACCGGGCGCGCGAGCAGATGCAGAACGCCGCACGCCAGGTCCAGGAGCACTTCGCCCGGGGCGACTGGCCGGCCGGGGTCCGTGAGGGCCTGGCCGAGATCACCGGCCAGCTGGGCGGCTTCGCCCGTACGGGGAGCTGGGCGCCGCACGGCAGGCCGGGCGCGGCGGACACCGACCCCGACTGGGGCAAGGACACGGGCGGCACCGGCGACCCGGCCCGCGATCTGGACCGGCTGCTCGACCGCTTCCGCGACGAGATCCGCGACGCGGCCCGGGACCACGGGGTGACGGAGGCCCAGCTCGCGGACGCCCGCCGCCACTTGTCGGCGGCGGCGGCCCAGGTGGGCGCGGTGCTGCGGGGCGACGGGGAGAAGTAGGGAGCGGGGCCGGCCCGGCCGGCCCCCGTGCGGTCAGCCCGCCCTGCGGTGGCCGTCCGCGTCGCCGTACAGCGCGCGCTCGGCCGACGCGTACGTCACGCCGTGGTCCGCGAGGACGTCGGCGACCGGGCCGGGCATCACGGTGAGGGCCAGCAGCAGGTGTTCCCCGCCGATGAACCGGTCGCCCCGGCCGAGCGCGACACGCAGCGACTTCTCCAGGACCTTCTTCGCCTCCCGCGCGAACGGCCGGCCGCCGGACCACCGCCGCCGGCCGCCGCGGTCGCCCCGCAGGGCCCCTTCGCCGTGCGCCTCCTCGATGCGGGAGACGACCTCGGCGAGGTCGATGCCGATGTCCGCGAGCGCCTCGGCGTCCGCCTTGCTCATGCCGCCGCGCCTGCGGGCCTCTGCAAGCGCGGCGGCCAGCGAGTCCCTGCGGTCGGCGAGGCCCAGCGCGGTGATCGCGAACGAGGCCCGGCCGCTGTCCTGGTCCAGCAGGGCGAGCAGCAGATGTTCCTCGGTGACCGTGCCGGCCCCGGTCCGCTCGGCATGCTCCACGGCGCCCCGCACCGCGGCACGGGCGTCCTTGGTGAATCGCTCGAACATCAATGCCTCCCGTACTTCTTGTGCACGGCCTGCCGGCTGACGCCCAGTTCGGCCGCGATCTCCTGCCACGACCAGCCCTTGGCGCGGGCGCTTCTGACTTGTACGGCTTCCAGCTGCTCCAGCAGCCGCCGCAGCGCGGCGACCGACCGCAGCCCCACCCGGGGGTCGCGGTCGCCCGCCCGCTCGGCGAGATCCGTTGCTTCGGTCATGATGTCAACTTACGTTGACATCATGACTGTGTCAACCATTGTTGACATCCAGGCCGTCAGACCGTCAGCACGATCTTCCCGAACTGGTCGCCCGCGGCAAGGCGTTCGAAGCCCTCCCGGGCGCGGTCCAGCGGCAGCACCTCGTCGATGACGGGGCGCACACCGGTGGTGGCGCAGAAGGCGAGAAGGTCCTCCAGCTCGTCCTTGGAGCCCATGGTCGAACCGACGACCTTCAGCTCCAGGAAGAAGATCCGGGTCAGCTCGGCGTGCGAGGGCCGGTCGCCGCTGGTGGCGCCGGAGATGACCAGGGTGCCGCCGGGGCGCAGCGACTTGACGGAATGCGACCAGGTGGCGGCGCCGACCGTCTCGATGACGGCGTCCACCCGGTGGGGCAGCCGGGCGCCCGCCTCGAACGCCTCGACGGCGCCCAGCTCGACGGCCCGCTTGCGCTTGGCCTCGTCGCGGCTGGTGGCGTAGACCCGCAGCCCGGCGGCCCGGCCGAGCACGATCGCGGCGGTCGCGACCCCGCCGCCGGCCCCCTGGACGAGCACGGAGTCCCCGGGGCGCACCCCGGCGTTGGTGAAGAGCATGCGGTACGCGGTGAGCCAGGCGGTGGGCAGGCAGGCGGCCTGCTCGAAGCTCAGCTCCCTGGGCTTGGGCAGCACGTTGTAGGTGGGGACGGTGACCTGTTCGGCGAAGGTGCCCTGGTAGCGCTCGGTGAGGATCGAGCGGGGTTCGTCCGGGCCGACCCCGTGGCCGGTCTGGCCGATGACGGAGTGCAGGACGACCTCGTTGCCGTCCTGGTCGACGCCGGCGGCGTCGCAGCCGAGGATCATCGGCAGCTTGTCCGCCGCGAGGCCGACGCCGCGCAGGGACCAGAGGTCGTGGTGGTTGAGGGAGGCGGCCCGGACGTTCACGGTGGTCCACCCGGGGCGGGCCTGCGGGGCTGGGCGGTCGCCCAGTTCCAGGCCGTTGAGGGGGTGGGCGGGGTCGAGGCTGGCTGCGTAGGCGGCGAACATGCCGCCGACGATAGGCGTCACCGTACCGACACGTAACCGCCTGCGACTGTGACGCGCACCGCTGGTTTCGTGGCTCCGCCCCGGGCCCCGCGCCTCAAACGCCGGCGAGGCTGGAAGCGCGGGCATGACATCGCCCCCGCCGCCGCAGGCTCGCGGCGACAGGAGCGAAAATCAAGTCCCTCCGGCGATTGAGGAGAGGGGGTACGGGGGCAGCGCCCCCGCAACGCCTCAGCGGCGGGCCACACCCTCCGCCCGCGCCGCCGCGGCCACCGCGGCCGTGACCGCCGGGGCGACCCGCTCGTCGAACGGCGACGGGATCACGTAGTCCGCGGCCAGCTCGTCGCCGACCACGTCGGCCAGCGCGTTCGCGGCGGCGATCTTCATGCCCTCCGTGATCCGGGACGCCCGCACCTGGAGCGCCCCGGCGAAGATCCCGGGGAACGCCAGCACGTTGTTGATCTGGTTCGGGTAGTCCGACCGCCCCGTCGCCACGACGGACGCGTACTTGTGCGCGATGTCGGGGTGGACCTCGGGGTTCGGGTTGGCCATCGCGAAGACGAACGCACCGGGAGCCATCGAGGCCACCGCCGCCTCCGGGACCGTACCGCCGGAGACACCGATGAAGACGTCCGCGCCGGCCAACGCGACGTCCAGGGAGCCCGAGATGCCCGCCTTGTTGGTGAGTTCGGCCAGCTCGCGCTTGACGTCGGTCAGGTCCTCGCGGTCCCGGCTGACGATGCCCTTGCGGTCCGCGACGGCCACGTCGCCCAGCCCCGCCTCCAGCAGGAACTTGGCGATGGCCACACCGGCCGCGCCCGCACCCGAGATGACGGCGCGCAGATCGCCCAGGCTGCGCCCGGACAGCTTGGCCGCGTTGCGCAGGGCGGCCAGCGTGACGACGGCCGTGCCGTGCTGGTCGTCGTGGAAGACCGGAATGTCCAGCCTCTCCTGGAGCTTGCGCTCGATCTCGAAGCAGCGCGGCGCCGAGATGTCCTCCAGGTTCACCCCTCCGAAGGAGGGGGCGAGCCGGACGACGGTGTCGACGATCTCGTCCGCGTCGGTGGTCGCGAGCGCGATCGGCACCGCGTCCACGCCGCCGAACTGCTTGAACAGGATCGCCTTGCCCTCCATCACCGGGAGGGACGCCTCGGGACCGATGTCCCCGAGGCCGAGCACCGCCGTGCCGTCCGTGACGACGGCGACGACCTGGGACTTCCAGGTGTAGTCGTGGACGAGCTCGGGCTGCTCCGCGATCGCGCTGCACACCTTCGCCACGCCCGGCGTGTACGCGAGGGACAGGTCGTCCTTGTCCCGGATCGGGACGGTGGCCTGCACGGCCATCTTCCCGCCCCGGTGGAGCGCGAAGGCCGGATCGAACGGCTCGTCGGTGGTGCTGTCGGTACTGCTGTCGCTGCGAGGATTGACGATCTCCGCTGCCATGGTGTTGACCCCTTAAGTCTTCATCGTTTGAGGGTGGCCACTCCTGGTTGAGGAGGGGTGGGCGGGCACCGCGTACGTGCCCTGCGCCTGGCGGTTGGCCGCCCCGGCAGGGGGAGGTACGTACGCGCGGGCGCGCCGCACACGCGCCCTGAGCCCCGGATGAGGGGTGTAAAGGTCTTTCTTACCGGACGGACCTGGCCACGGACGAGCCCATATCGACTCCGTGACATGACTCATAGTCGCCTATTTGAACAGGTCAGCCTTGTGCCGGGCCTGAGTCCGCCACGCGAGACGCGCCGCAGATCCTCCGGCCGCGGGAGGGAAACCCCATAAAAGGTCCGGCCCTGGTGTACCGGCCTCAAGAGGTTCGGGGATCGCCCGTTACCCGATTTTGACATGCGGGGCCCCCTGTTCGGGCTAATCCGCATGGCAACATGCCGTAATCACACAAGGCGGCGACACCCGACGCCGTGTTTCATTACCGCCCTGGCGACCACCCTGACCTGCCGGAGGAACCCGATCATGACCGCACGCTCCACCCGTCGTACGGCCGCGAAGACCCGCATCGCCGCGGTCGGCGCCATCGCGGTCGCCGGCACCATGCTGCTGACCGCCTGTGGCGACCAGACGAAGAACAACGACGGCGCCTCGGCGACCGCGAAGACCAGCACCGGAACGTCCTCCCCCGCCGACCTGCTCCCCCCGGAGATCAAGTCCAAGGGCGTCATCAAGGTCGGCTCCGACATCGCCTACCCGCCGGTCGAGTTCAAGGACAAGTCCGGCAAGACCGTGGGAATCGACCCCGACCTCGCCGACGCGCTCGGCAAGGAGCTGGGCGTGGAGTTCCAGTTCGAGAACGGCACGTTCGACACCCTGGTCACCGGCCTCCGCGCCAAGCGCTACGACGTGGCGATGTCGGCGATGACCGACAGCAAGGAGCGCCAGGAGGGCATCGACCCGGAGACGAAGAAGAAGGTCGGCGAGGGCGTCGACTTCGTCGACTACTTCACCGCCGGTGTCTCGATCTACACCCGGAAGGGCGACGACAAGGGCATCAAGACCTGGTCCGACCTCTGCGGCAAGAAGATCGCCGTCCAGCGCAACACCGTCTCGCACGACCTGGCCAAGGACGAGTCCAAGAAGTGCGCGGGCGGCAAGAAGATCGCCATCGAGCCGTACGACACCGACCTGGAGGCCCAGACCCGGATCCGTTCGGGCGGCGCCGACGCCGGCTCCTCCGACTTCCCGGTCGCCGCGTACGCGGTGAAGACCTCGGGCGGCGGCAAGGACTTCCAGATCGTCGGCGACCAGGTCGAAGCGGCCCCGTACGGCATCGCCGTCGCGAAGGGCAACGACAAGCTCACCCAGGCCCTCAAGGCGGCCATGGACGCGATCATCAAGAGCGGCGAGTACGAGAAGATCATCGCCAAGTGGGGCGTCGAGGCCGGCGCGGTCACCGAGGCCAAGGTGAACGGCGGGTCCTGACCGGATCCGGCGCTGAAAGGCATCAGCCGTGACTGACATCAAGAAGACGGGACCGGTCGACGAGCCGCCCGCACCCCCCACAGCCGCGGGACCGCCGCCGGAGGCCATCAGGGCCATTCCGGTCCGGCACTACGGCCGCTACGTATCGGCGCTCGTCGCCATCGCCGCACTCGCCTCGCTCATCTACGCCTTCAGCCAGGGCAAGATCAACTGGGGCGCGATCCCGGACTACTTCTTCGACCACCGCATCATCGACGGCGTGGGCCAGACCCTGCTGCTGACCGCCCTGTCGATGCTGATCGGCGTGGTCGGCGGCATCCTGCTCGCCGTCATGCGCCTGTCGAGGAACCCGGTGACCTCGTCGATCGCGTGGTTCTACATCTGGTTCTTCCGGGGCACCCCGGTCCTGGTCCAGTTGTTCGTGTGGTTCAACCTGGGTCTGGTCTTCGAGTACATCAACCTCGGGCCGATCTACAAGGACTACTGGTCGAGCTTCATGACGCCGCTGCTGACGGCGCTGCTCGGCCTCGGCCTCAACGAGGCCGCGTACATGGCGGAGATCTGCCGCGCCGGTCTGCTCTCGGTCGACGAGGGCCAGACGGAGGCGTCGCACGCCCTGGGCATGAGCCACGCCAAGACCCTCCGGCGCGTCGTGATCCCGCAGGCCATGCGGGTGATCGTGCCGCCCACGGGCAACGAGGTCATCAACATGCTGAAGACGACCTCGCTGGTGGCGGCCGTGCAGTTCTACGAACTCTTCAAGAACGCCCAGGACATCGGGAGCCAGTCCGGGTCACCGGTGGAGATGTACTTCCTCGCCGCCGCCTGGTACCTGATCATGACCTCGGTGCTCAGCATCGGGCAGTACTACCTGGAGCGGTACTACGCGCGTGGCTCCAGCCGGAGCCTGCCGCCGACCCCGTTCCAGAAGCTGAGGGCCACCGTGCTCTCGGTGGGCCGCCCGAAGGGAGGCATCGCATGACCGCGATGGTGAAGGCCGAGGGCGTCCACAAGTCCTTCGGCGCCGCGCACATCCTCAAGGGCATCGACCTGGAGGTCGCCCCGCGCGAGGTCTTCTGTCTGATCGGCCCGTCCGGTTCCGGCAAGTCGACGTTCCTGCGGTGCATCAACCACCTGGAGCAGATCAGCGCCGGCCGGCTGTCCGTGGACGGCGAGCTGGTGGGCTACCGCCAGAAGGGCGACAAGCTCTACGAGCTCAAGGACAGCGAAGTCGCCCTGAAGCGCCGGGACATCGGCATGGTCTTCCAGCGCTTCAACCTGTTCCCGCACATGACGGCGCTGGAGAACGTCATGGAGGCGCCCGTCCAGGTCAAGCGCGAGTCCAAGGCGGTCGCGCGGGCCCGCGCCGAACGGCTCCTGGACCGGGTCGGCCTCGGCGACAAGGCGAAGAACTACCCCTCACAGCTCTCCGGCGGGCAGCAGCAGCGGGTGGCCATCGCCCGTGCGCTGGCCATGGAGCCGAAGCTGATGCTCTTCGACGAGCCCACCTCGGCGCTCGACCCTGAGCTGGTCGGCGACGTGCTCGACGTGATGCGGGGCCTCGCCGAGGACGGGATGACGATGATCGTCGTCACCCACGAGATGGGCTTCGCCCGCGAGGTCGGCGACGCGCTGGTCTTCATGGACGACGGCGTGGTGGTCGAGTCGGGCCACCCGCGCGACGTCCTGACCAACCCGCGGCACGACCGGACGAAGTCGTTCCTGTCGAAGGTGCTCTAGACCGTGGAGAAAAGGGCGGTACGGACCACTCCGGTCCGTACCGCCCTTTCCCTTCCCCAGGTCACTTCTTCGGCAGCAGCTCCGGGCGCAGCATCAGCTCGCGCAGCTCGGCGCGGGTGAGCGGCGGGGTCTTCAGGAGCGGTCCCGGCGCGTCGTCGGACTCGAAGCCGGTGCTGTCGCGTACGGCGAGCACGCTCCCGTCCGACAGCGTGAGCCGGGCGACCAGCTCCGGGCCCCACTGCGGGGTGCCCTCGCCGTAGTTCATGTCGTCGCTCCACATGGTGAGCACCCGGCCGCCGGACAGCTCCTCGCGAACGCACTCGGTACGGGCCGGCGACCCCTTGTCCGGCTTGCACAGGTCCTCGGCGGGCGCGCCGCCCAGCTTCTTCCGCACGGCCTCCGCGTCCCTGACGTCGATGGTCAGATAGCCGACGCCCCCGTCCCGGCGGACCGAGTACTGCCCGTCCAGCGGTCCGGTGCGGGAGGGCTCGGCCGGCGGCGGCGAGACGTGCTTGATGATCTCGGCGAACGACACCTCGTCGAGCCTCGCGACGTCGGTCGGCAGCAGCTCGATCAGCAGCACGTCCCGGGGCGTGCCGCCGGGCTTCTCGGCCAGGGATCCCACGGACGTGGTCTGCGGGGCGTTCGGAGTGGAGGAGGCGAGCTGGGGCACGACGAACGCCCCGGCCGCCACCGTGCAGACCGCCGCCGCCGATACCGCGGTGCGGCGCCGCCATCGCACCCGTGCGGCCTTCGCGTAGACCGCCTCCGTGCTGATGACCGGCCTTCCGGCGTCCTCGGCGGCCCTCCCCAGCAGCTCGCGCACGTCGTCGTTCATACCAACACCTCCGCCATCTCGGCGCGCAGCGCCGCCAACCCCCGAGCCGTGTGGCTCTTGACCGTGTTCTCCCGCATCCCGAGCGTCGCGGCGGTGGCCTCGACGCTCAGGTCCTCCCAGTAGCGCAGCACCAGGACGGCCCGCTGCCTGGGCGTGAGCCGGGCGAGTGCCGCCCGTACCGCCAGGCCGGTGTCCGTGTCGGCCGCCTCGACGGCCCGCTCGGGCAGTTCCCCGTACGCCTGCTCGCGGCGCCAGAACCGGCGGCGGGCCGCGATGAAGGTGTTGACCAGGGTCTTTCGCGCGTACGCCTCGATGTTGTCGAGCCGCCCGTGCCGCCGCCCGCCGAGCACCACCTTGACCAGAGTCGTCTGGACCAGGTCCTCGGCCTCGTGCCGGTCGCCGCAGAGCAGGAACGCGCTGCGGAACAGGGCGGTGCGTCTGCTCTCGACGAAGGCGTGCAGCGCGTCGTGGTCCTCGCTCCGCATCCTCGGTGTCCTCCCCCCGGCCCGCGGGCGCGGACCGTCTCACCCTTTCAGTGCGGTGGACCGGGCGGCGGGTTGCACCGTCGACGGGAAACATCCGCGAACGCGTCGCCGGCGGCCCGGAGACGACGACGGGGCGGTACGGATTCGTCCCCCGCAGCCCGGCAACGACGGCGGGGCGGTGCGGACCGTAGTCCGCACCGCCCCGGGAGGCCCGCTGTTGTTACTTCTACTTCACCGCCAGCACCAGGCTGTCCGAGGGCGAGGCCCAGACGGGACGCGCCTCGGTGAACCCCGCCGCCCGCAGGGTGTCCGCGTGCCAGGCCACGGACGGCATGTCGCCGTCGGCGTGTTCGCCGTAGATCGCGAAGCGCTCGGCGGTGGGCCCGGCGAGCACGGGGTCCTGGGCGGCGCGTTCCCACCACTGCGCCCAGTCCAGGGCGCCGGCGGCCTTCGCCCGGTCCATGGCGGCGTGCCGGTGGGCGCGTTCGGCGGCGTTGATGCGGGGGGTGGAGGTATCGATCATGTGGTCGGCGTTCATGAACACACCGCCCTCCCGGACGAGGCCGCCGATCTGCCCGTAGAGCGTGGCGAGCGGCTCGCTGTGCAGCCAGTGCAGGGCGGTGGCGGTGAGGACGGCGTCGTACGAGTCGTGGGGCAGCCGTCGCGTCCACTCGGGGTCCTTGAGATCCGCGGTGACGAACGAGACGCGCTCGTCGCCGGCGAAGGAGCCGCGCGCGATGGCGAGCAGCGCGGGGTCGAGGTCGACACCGGTGCTGGTGGCCTTCGGGAACCGTCGCAGCAGCCTGTCCGTAATACTTCCCGTACCGCACGCGAGGTCGAGCACCCGCGGTTCGGGGCCCGTGAAGGCCTCGACCATGTCGAGCATCACCCGGAAGCGTTCCTCGCGGTCGGGCATGTACCACTCCTGCTGCCGGTCCCAGCTCACCTGCCAGGCCTGCCAGTCGGTACCCGCCGCTGCCTTCGTCTCCGCCATCCGAACCTCCGCGTAATACCCTGGCTTCGTAACAGCCCATTACAACCTCGACGCACCGACCCTAGACCGACACCGTAAGGACTACAAGTGGAACTGGCCTATTACTCGGACTACGCCGTGCGCCTGGTCAACACCGAGGAGCCGGCCCGCAACAAGGACGTCCTGACCTCGGTCGAGGCCGTACGGGAGCTGTTCGGCGCGAACGGCCAGGCGGCCCGGCGCGCGACCGACGCGGACGTGACCCGTTTCCGCTCGGTACGGGCCCGGTTGCGCGCGGTCTTCGAGGCGGCCGCCGACGGGGACGAGCGGCTCGCGGTCGACCTGCTCAACTCGCTGCTGATGGAGTTCCCGGTCAGCCCGCAGATCTCCGGGCACGACGTGCGCGACGCGGACGGCAAGCCGGACTGGCACATGCACCTCGCGGACCACCCGTCCAACGCCACGGCGGGCTACGCGGCGATCGCCTCCATGGGCCTGGCCTTCCACCTCACCTCGTACGGGGTGGACCGGCTCGGGCTGTGCGAGGCCGCGCCGTGCCGCAACGCCTACCTCGACACCTCGACCAACCGCTCCCGCCGCTACTGCTCGGACCGCTGCGCGACCCGCGCCAACGTGGCCGCCTACCGGGCCCGCAAGCGCCTGGAGACCGAACGCGCCGCCGACACCGGCCGCAGCGCGGAGAACGCCCAGACCAGCACCGCGCGCACCGAGCGCTGATCCTTCGTCAGCGGCCGGTACCGCGCCCGCACCCTGGCCAGCACCAGGTCCTCGGGCACCGTCCCGTAGTCCGTACTGTCCCCGCCCGCGAAGCTGTTGTCACCCAGCACCCACCAGCCGCCGGCCCGCCGCTCCACGGCTCGCTTCACCACCAGCAGGTCCTGCTGGAACGGATGGCGCAGAATCACCACGTCACCGGGGCGCACCGGCACCCCGTACTGCACGAGCAGCCAGTCCCCGTGATGGAGCGTGGGCACCATCGAGGGCCCCGTCACCTCCACCACCTGGAACGGCACCCGCGCCGCCAGCCCCCGTACGGGCCGCTCATCGGCCGGCTCCGGCACCTCCGGCACCTCCCTCATCTCGTCCCGCGCCTCCCCCGAACGTCCAGTACACCGTCCATCACAGGGTTTCGTACATTCGGCCACTGGTCCCACACTCATCCCGGACTTTTGGCCTAAGCCCCCGGGGGCACTCGCTGAAAGAGGCTTCTCACGGAGTAATGTCCCACCTGAGAAGACGATCACGAGGAAGGACAGCTCCATGCTTTCCCGCCTGTTTGCCCCCAAGGTGAAGGTCAGCGCCCACTGCGACCTGCCCTGCGGCGTGTACGACCCGGCCCAGGCCCGCATCGAGGCGGAGTCCGTCAAGGCCGTCCAGGAGAAGTACCAGGCCAACGAGGACGCGGACTTCCGCACTCGCGCGATCCTGATCAAGGAGCAGCGCGCCGAGCTGGCGAAGCACCACGTCTCCGTGCTCTGGAGCGACTACTTCAAGCCCCCGCACTTCGAGAAGTTCCCGCACCTGCACCAGCTGGTCAACGACACCCTGAAGGCCCTCTCGGCCGCCAAGGGCTCGAACGACCCGGCCACCGGCCAGAAGGCGCTGGACCTGATCGCGGAGATCGACAAGATCTTCTGGGAGACCAAGAAGGCCTGATCTCCAGGGCCTGAGCAGGAAGGGGTACGACCGCTCGCGGTCGTACCCCTTCCGGCGTTCTGGGAGGCGGTTGGGAGGTACGTGGGTGCGACACCGGCCCGGCGCCGCTCGGACGGCTTCCCCACCTCGCGGTCCGTCGCGCCTGGTCGAGGCGGTCCCGGGCAAGCGGACCGGTCCCGGGCGGGCAGTCGGCGCACAGTGCACAGGTCAGGAGATGAGGCGGCCCGTGAAGCCGTCGTGGGTGAGGGATGTGTACGCGGCACGCACGTCCTCCGGGACCTCCTGTTCGATGGCGAATCCGCGCGTCGGGTACTCGATGACCCGCTGGAGGTCGCCGACGAGCATGTCCAGGACGAGCTTCTCGTCGCCGATGGACTTCACGTAGTCGCCGAACTCCAGCGGCTCCGAAGCGCACAGGATCTCGACGTCGGGCCACAGCTTGCGGGCGGTTGCGAACGATCGCCGTTGCATATAGGGCTTGGAGACCAGCAGCACCGTGGTCGGGTGCATGCCGGCGGCGGCGAGGACCGCTCGCGAAAGGGTGATGTTCTGCCCGGTGTTGCCTGCGTTCGGTTCCAGCAG
The DNA here is from genome assembly GCF_008042035.1 of Streptomyces sp. col6. Taxonomy (GTDB): domain Bacteria; phylum Actinomycetota; class Actinomycetes; order Streptomycetales; family Streptomycetaceae; genus Streptomyces. The sequence continues at coordinate 1,052,343 of NZ_RDBL01000006.1, read as the reverse complement.
GATCGCCTCGGCGGGGACGCCTGGGCCGATGGCGTGCTCGCGGAAGTGAACGGCCTCACCGCGCGGGAAGCGGGCCTTGGTGGTGGGGCTGTTGCCGCCGGTGAATACCAGGGTGGGGAAGAGCCCCGAGCGATACAGCTCGGCGGCGCGGGTGGCGACGCCCAGATCGTGGCTGCCCAGTCCGATCGCGACGTCGACGGGTCGCAATTCATGGCGCATCTGGTGGTAGTCCCAGATCAGCCTCGCCTGGTGCCATTGATCCTCGGTGATGGCCTGCTGGTCGTTGCGCACGCGTTCTTCTCCCTGGTCGCCGTTGCCGGGGCGGGTCGGTCCCTCGCTCATGGACTTGATGCCCTCGGTACCGCGCAGTTGGTGCACGAGTCCGTACTGCGTGGCTGCCCGGTCGACGACTATGCCGGGTTCGCGGCCGGCGCCCCCGCCACCAGGGCCACCGCCCCGCACGCCGTCGCCGTGGTGCCCAGTGTGGCCGCGCGCAGGCTGAGGTGGGGGCGGACCGTGGGAACGACGAGTTCGTGGAGTTCGCGTTTCAAGGGGTCCATGAGGGCGGTGCCGGTGCGGGTCAGGGCGCCGCCGATGACGATCACGGCGGGGGCGAAGGTGTTGGCGAGGGCCGCCAGGACGCCGCCCACCGCGCGGCCCGTCTCGGCCAGGACCCGGCACGCCGCCTCCTCCGCGTTGCGGGCGGCCACGGCCAGGTCGGCGATGTCCGAGGCCAGGCCGCCGCACGCGTGGTACCGGTCGAGGACCGCCTGGCTGGAGGCGACCGTTTCCAGGCAGCCGTGTCCGCCGCAGTGGCACGGTCTGCCGTTCTCCCGCTCGACGTTGACGTGGCCGAGTTCCCCGGCGGTGGCGTACGGGCCCCGGTGCAGCGCCCCCGCCTGGATCAGGCCGCCGCCGACCTCACGGGACAGGGATACGGAGAGCAGGTCCGGCTCGCCCGCCGCCGCGCCCCAGGTCGCCTCGCCCAGGGCGGCCAGGCGGTAGCCGCGCTCGACGCGGACCGGGGCGGCGAACCGCTCGCGGACCAGATGCGCCACCTCCACCTCGGGGCCGGGACGGGCCGCCCCCGTGCCGCCGACGCCCACGCCCGTCACTGAACCCGTGCCGCCCACGCCCCTCACCGCCACCGGACCCCCGATGCCCACGCCGACCCCCTTCACCGACCCCGGGCCCAAGGAGCCCCCGGCCAGCGTGCGGGCGAGGCGGTGTGCCGTGCGGACGCGGTCCTGCCAGCCGGCCGTGCTCGGTTCCTCGGCGCCCCGGACGCCCATCAGTTGGCAGGCGTCATTGGCCAGGGCGACCCGGGTGGCCCGCCGGGTGAACTCGATCCCGAGGAACTGGGCGCGCCCGGGGTTCAGGCTCAGCCGTTCGACCGGGCGGCCGCGGCCCCGGCCGTCCCCGGCGGCTTGCGCGGTGGTGATCGCGCCGCTGTCGACCAGGGCGGCCACCGCGTCGTAGACCGTCGTACGCGGCAGCCCGCTGAGGTCCATGAGCTGGGCGCGGGTCACCGAGCCGTGGTGCGACACCAGCCGCAGGACCATTTCCTTGCTGCTGGGCTTCCTGGGGGCGTGGGCACCCTCCGGCGGGGCGGTCACTTCGGTGCGCTCCTGGTCAGTCGAGGAGTTCTGCTCGGTGGGGGGAGTCCGCGCCCTTGCGGGAGCAGGTGACGGCCGCGGCGCGGGCGGCGAAGGTCAGGAGCGCGCGCCACTCGTCGCCGGTCGGCCGGGCGTCCGGCCGGAGCGCGTCGCGGCGGTGGAGGCCGTCGAGCAGGGCCGCGTACACGGTGTCGCCCGCCCCGATCGTGTCGACGACCTCGCAGGGCGCGGCCGGGACGTGGATCGTGTCGCCGGTCGCGGTGACCGCCCACAGTCCGTCGCCGCCGCCGGTGAGGACGACCGCGGACGGACCCGAGCGGGCCCAGGCGCGTACGACGTCGAGCACCGAGGCCGCGTCGGGCGCGCACCGGGACAGCCACACCGTGTCCTCGAACGACACCTTGAGCAGGGAGAGATGGGGAAGCCAACTACGGAAGCGGGCGCGGTAGGCGTCCGGGGCGTCGATGACGCCCGGCCTGATGTTGGGGTCGAGCGCGGTGAACACGCCCCGGCCGGATTCCCGCAGGAGCAGCTTCTCGTACTCGCTCGCCGTCGGTTCCAGGGCGAGCGAGCAGGTGCCGAGCGCGAGGGCCCGGGTCTGCGGCGGCAGGGTGCCGGGGGCTGCGAAGAGGCGGTCGGCGGTGCCCCGGTGGTAGAAGGTGTACGCCGCCGAGCCCTCCTCGCCGATCGCGGTCACGGCGAGCATCGTGGGCTCGGGGCCTCGCTGGACGAGCGAGGTGTCGACGCCGGCCTTCTGGAGCCCCTCGGTCAGCGCGACTCCGTACACGTCGGTCGAGACGCGGGAGCAGAAGGCGACCGGGGCTCCGAGCCGCCCGAGGGCGACGGCGGTGTTGTACGGTCCGCCGCCGCGTCTGGGGAGCATCAGCGGGAGTCCGCCGTCCGCCGGTCCGGCACCGGCCGCGGGGACCAGGTCGATCAGGGCTTCTCCGCCTACTACGATCACGCTCGGCCTTCCTCGTATGTGCGTGCCGGCGGGCGGGACGGCGTGCTGAACCGCCCCCTGTGCGCCGGTGGTTGGCGTGCGGCCGGAAGGGCCGTACGTACGGGGGTCGCTCCCCCTACTGGTTGGACACGCCCTGGGCGGGCAGCTCCTGGGCGGCGGTGTGCCTGCGTTCGCCCGAGCCGCGCTGGATCAGCCGGTTCTGTACGACGACGGTGCGCGGGCGCGAGTGGTCCCCGGCCAGCCGTCGCAGAGCGATGGCGCCCGCCTCGCGTCCGATGGTGACGGGGTCCTGGGCGACGACGGTGAGGGCGGGCGTGAGCAGTTCCGCCATCGGTACGTCGTCGATGGCGACCACGGCCACCGGGCCGCGGTCGGGCCGGCCCAGCTCCGCCATGATGCCCAGGGTCATGACGTTGTTCCCGCTCACCACGGCGGTGGGCGGATTCTGGAGCGCGAGCAGCCGGGACAGGGCCTTGGCCGCGCCGTGTTCGTCGTGCGCCTCCCCCACCAGGGCGCGGTCGTACGGGATGCCCGCCTCGGCGAGGGCGGCCCGGTATCCCGCCTGGCGTTCGCGGCGCGTGTACAGGCTGCGCGGGAGGTCGCCTATGAAGCCGATGCGGCGGTGGCCGTGGGCGATCAGGTGCGCGGTGCCCTCCCTGGCGCCCCGCCGGTTGGAGCTGACCACGGTGTCCGTGGGCAGTCCGTGCCCGGGGCGGTCGATGAAGACGACCGGCAGTCCCTGGGCCCGGTGCCGTTTGAGATGGCCGTGGTCCGCGCCGACGGAGGGGACGACCATCAGCGCGCTCACCCGGCGGGCGAGGAAGGACCGGGTCAGGTCCGTCTCGCGCTCCGGGTCGTCCCCGGAGGAGCCCATGACGAGGGTCAGCCCGTGGTCGCGGACGGTGGCCTCGATGCCGCTCGCGACCGAGCCGAAGAAGGGGTTGGCCAGGTCGGGGATGACGAGGCCGACGGTGGTGTCCGGTCCGCCGCTGCGGATGCTCTGCGCCATGGGGTTGAGCTGGAAGCCGAGCCTGCTCACCGCTTCGAGGACCCGTGCCCGGGTCGACTCCGAGGTGGGGCCGTTCTCGTTGAGCACGCGGGAGACGGTCTTGGCGCTCACGCCCACCTCCTGGGCGACATCGGCAAGAGTCGGGCGGCGGGGTGAGACCATGGCCAGGTTTCTCCGTGGTGAGGCTCATCGGCCGGGTCGTGGGCTGCCCCGGCCGACCGAGGACAGGTCGACAGAATACGGTGCGGGTGCGACGGCGGTTTCAGTCGTCGTGCCGGATCCCGGCGGCGTCCGCCGCCGCGTGGTCGGCCACCGACGTGGCCCCGTCGGCCTCCACCCTGAGCGCGCCGGTCATGATCGCCACGACCTCCGCCATGGAGTGGTCCGACGGCTTGATCACCGCCTCCCGCTTCCCCAGCCGGTGTACGTGGATGCGGTCGGCGATCTCGAAGACATGCGGCATGTTGTGGCTGATCAGGATGACCGGGATGCCCTTGTCGCGCACGCGCCGTATGAGGTCGAGGACCTGGGCGGACTCCTTGACGCCGAGCGCGGCAGTGGGTTCGTCCATGACCACGACGCTCCTGGCCCAGGCGGCGGCACGGGCCACCGCGACGGCCTGGCGCTGGCCGCCGGAGAGTGTCTCGACGGCCTGGGTCAGCGAGCCGAGGCCGATCTGCAGCTCCGCCATGTGCTCGGCGGCACGGGCCCGCATCGCCTTCTTGTCGAGCATCCGCAGCGCCCGGCCGAGCAGGTCCTTACGGCGGACCTCGCGGCCCAGGAACATGTTGGACGCGATGTCCATGGAGGGCGCGACCGCGAGGTCCTGGTAGACCGTCTCGATGCCGTGCTCATGGGCGTCCTGGGGGCCGGAGAACCGGATGGGCTCGCCGTTCAGCAGGATCTCCCCGGAGTCCGGGACGACCGCGCCGGTCAGGGCCTTGATCAGGCTGGACTTGCCGGCGCCGTTGTCCCCGATGACCGCCAGGACCTCACCGGGCATCAGATCGAAGTCGGCGCCGTCGATCGCGGTGACATGCCCGTAGCGCTTGACCAGGTTGCGTGCGCTGAGCACCGGCGTGACCGTGGCGGTGCTCTTGTCGAGGGTGTTCATCGGCCCTTCTTCCGGGAGATCTGGTCGATCGTCACGGCCAGGATCACCAGCACGCCGGTGACCAGGGTCTGGTAGACGGAGGAGACCCCGAGCAGCTGGAGTCCGTTGCGGAAGACGCCGACGATCAGGACGCCCACGAAGGTGCCGAGGACCGTGCCGCGCCCGCCGAAGAGGCTGGTGCCGCCCAGCACCACGGCGGTGATGCTGTCCAGGTTCTCGGTCTGTCCCGCCTGTGGGTCGCCGACGCCGGTGCGCGAGACCAGGAGCAGGGCGGCGATGCCGTAGACGAGGCCGGCGACCGTGTAGAGGGAGATGGTCAGCCGGGAGACGCGGATGCCGTTGAGGCGGGCGCTCTCGGAGCTGTTGCCCAGGGCGTACACGTGCTGCCCCCAGGCCGTGTTGCCCAGCGCGTAGGCGAACGCGAGGAAGAGGACGACGGTGAGCAGCGAGCCGTAGGTGACGTCGGTGGTGCCCAGCGGGAAGGTCTCGCCGAGGCCGGTGAGCGAGCGGGGCAGATCGGTGACCGTCTGCTCCTCGGAGAAGATGTGTGTCAGCGCGAAGGCGACGTTGAGCATGCCGAGCGTGACGATGAACGGCGGGAGCGGGACGAGCCGTACGAGCAGGCCGTTCGCCAGTCCGAAGGCCCCGCAGACCAGCACGCCGGCCAGGATCGCGAGCGGCGCGGGCAGCGGGCTGCTGACGGCGAGCTTCGCCATCACGATCCCGCCGAAAGCCATCACGGCGCCCACCGACAGGTCGATGCCGGCGGTGAGGATGACCAGCGTCTGGCCGATCGCCAGGGTGCCGACGACCATCACCTGTTGCAGGATCAGCGAGAAGTTTCCGCCGGTCAGGAACTCGTCGCTGCTGAGCGCGAAGACGAGCGAGGCGAGGATCAGGGCGCCGAACGGCCCGGCCGCGGGCGCCATCAGGATGCGGCGCAGCGGGGTGGGTTCCTTGGCGCCGGAGTACAGCGCGGAGGCGGTGGAGGTGGTCATCGGCCTCTCCGGGCGGATTGGGGGGTCATGGCCATCGGGGTCACTTGCCCCAGCAGTTGTCGATACCGAAGCCGGCGTCCTTGGAGTCGACGCCCGACTGCGCCTTGTCCGCGATGAGCTGGACGCCGGTGTCCGTGTAGCCACTGGCCTTCTTGCCGGTCTTGGCGTAGTCGACGATCGCGGCGACACCGTCGGCGGCCATCTTGAGGGGGTACTGCTGCGAGGTGGCGGCGATCCTGCCGTCCTTGACGGCGGCGACGCCCTCGCAGCCGCCGTCGACGGTGACGATCACGACGTCCTTCTCGCGGTCCTTGGCCTTGATGGCGGTGTACGCGCCGAGGGCGGCGGGCTCGTTGATGGCGTAGACGAGGTTGATGCCGGGGGCCTTCTGGAGGCAGTTCTCCATCGCGGTCTGGCCCTTGGCGCGGTCGCCGCCGGTGTCCTGGGAGCAGACCAGGGCGGAGTCCTTGTCGGTGATGCCGTAGCCCTCCATGAACCCCTGGTGCCGCTGGACGCCGACGGATACGCCGGGCGAGAGGTCCAGGGTGGCGATCTTGGCGTCCTTGCCCTGCATGGCGGCCTTGGCGTAGGCGCCGATCAGCTTGCCCGCCTTGACGTTGTCGGTGGCGAAGAGGGCGTCGGCGGCGTCCTGCGGCTCGGGCGGGGTATCCAGCGCGATGACCAGGATGCCCTTGGCGCGGGCCTTCGCGAGCGCGGGCACGATGGCCTTGGAGTCGTTGGGGGTGATCAGGATGCCCTTGACGCCGGCAGAGATCATGTTCTCCAGCGCGGTGACCTGTCCGGCGTTGTCACCGTCGTACTTGCCGGCGGCCGTGGTGAGCTTCACGCCCTGCTTCTTGGCCTCCTTCTCGGCGCCCTCGCGCATCTTGACGAAGAAGGGGTTGGTGTCGGTCTTGGTGATCAGGCCGACCTTCACCTCGCCGCCGTCCTTCCCGGACGAACCGGAACCGGAACCACAGCCGGTCAGCGTGAGGGCACATGCGGTGACGGTGACAGCGGCGGCGGACAGCATTCTTCGGGGCATGACGGCTCCTCGTGAGCAGGGGTGACGGATGCGCGGGCCGGTGGGGCCACGATCGGGCCGGCCGCAGCGGGGGAAGGAATGTCAACGCTGACAGCGACTCGTAGGGAGGATGTTGGACGGCTGGACGCCCGCCGTCAATGGCGAAGCCGCTGATAATTCCGGGACGTCACCTGCGCACTACGGGCGAGGCCCCTCTCGCACCGGGTCGCACCGGTGGCCAAATCGGCTCCAACACCATCAAGCGCGTCACGGAAAAACTCCCGATCGGCGCAACCGGCATCATCCGGCCACCCCGGACTGGGCGCCGGATTAATTCCGCCCTGTGTCCCGCGTGTTGACGGTCGAATACCGGCCACACATCATCGTTCGCAGTTCACGTGTCAGCGTTGACATATTCGCTGGCCTCCACGCCACAGCCCGCCTCGACCTTCATGTCCTGGCAGAACCGGAGCGAGAGTTATGCGTGTACGTCGCAGAGCCCAGGCGTTGGTGATCGCCCTGGCGCTCGGCCTCACCCCCGTGCTGTCGGCCGCGCCGGCCTCCGCGGGCGAGGTGTGGAACTACCCCGAGTTCCCCTACCAGCCCACGACCTACACCGAGCCCTACCGGGGGCAGTTCCACTTCAGCTCCCAGCAGGGCTGGATGAACGACCCCAACGGCCTGGTGTACGCCAACGGCGAGTACCACTTCTTCTACCAGCACAACCCGCACGGGCTGGCCTGGGACACCATGCACTGGGGCCATGCCACCAGCCCGGACCTGGTCCACTGGACGCAGAAGCCGATCGCGCTGGAGCCGGACGTGCACCCCGGCACGCTGTTCTCCGGCGGAGGCGTCGTCGACAAGGACAACACCTCGGGGCTGAGGACGGGCAGCGACGACCCCATCGTGGTCTTCGCCAACACCGACGGCGTGAGCGTCTACTACAGCAACGACAACGGCAGGACGTTCCAGGCCTACGACAAGGGCCGCAAGCGGATCGACATCCCCGTCCAGAGCCGGGACCCCAAGGTGACCTGGGACGCCGCCCACAAGCAGTGGGTCATGGTGGTGTGGTCGGAGAACGACAGCGGCAACCACGGCAACGGCGTCGAGATCTACACCTCGCTCAACCTGCTCGACTGGACGCACTCCAGCAGGTATGCGGCGCAGTGGCTGTTCGAGTGCCCCGACCTGTTCCAGATCCCGGTCGACGGCGACCCCAACCGCAAGAAGTGGGTGCTGACCACCGCCTCCGGCAAGTACGTCGTCGGCGACTTCGACGGCACGGGCTTCCACGCGGACGACGCCGACCCGCAGCTGATGGACTTCGGCAGCAACTACGCGGGCGGCACCTTCTACGCCGCGCAGACGTTCAACAACGCCCCCGACGGCCGGATCGTCCAGATGGCCTGGCAGGGCGGCAACGTCGGCAGCACCTGGACGGGCAACGCCTCCTTCCCCGCCGAGCTCGGCCTGGTCAGCACGCCGGAGGGCCCGCGCATCACCCGTACGCCGGTGGACGCGCTGTCCTCCCTCGCCTCCGGCCGCAAGGAGATCAAGAAGCAGAGCGTCAAGGAGGGCGGCGCCAACCCGTTCAAGGGCATCCAGGCGGACACGTACGAGATCAGCGCCACGGTGGACGTGGCCAAGTCCACGGCGCAGCGGATCGCGTTCGGGCTGCATGTCCGCAGTGACGGCACCGCCGACCGCACGGTGGTCTACGACAAGGCGGCGGGCACCCTGGACGGCCACCCGGTCGGACTGGAGAACGGCAAGCTGGACCTGCGCCTGCTCGTGGACCGGGGGCAGCTGGAGGTCTTCGCGAACGGCGGTCAGTACTCGCTCTCGGACAACGTCAACTTCGACTCCGCCGCCGGCAGCCAGGACATCCGGCTGTACGCGCAGGGAGGTACGGCCAAACTGGACGGCGCCGTCTTCCGCCGGCTCAACTCCAGCTGGGGCACGGGTCGGTCCACGCTGGAAACGGATCTCGGCGACCGGTGGAACGCGGTCAGCGGCAGCTGGACCGACGTGTCCGGCGGCAAGCAGGGCCGGGGCTCGGGCAACGGCTTCTACCTCAGTACGCGTACGGGCGGCGACGGCACGTATCAGGGCGACGTGTCCCTGGAGACCGCGCAGGCGGCCGGGCTCACCTTCCGCGCCGACGACAAGGGCGCGGGCTACACCGTCAACGTCGACACGGAGGGCAAGGTCAAGCTGTGGCGGCCCGGCCGGGACATCGCCACGTACAACACGCCGATCGCCGCGGGCAGCACCCACCATCTCAAGGTGACCACCGAGGGGAGCCGCATCCGGGTCTTCCTGGACAACGGCACCGATCCCGTGATCGACGCGACCGACGACACGTACGCCGGCGGCCGTTACGGCGCCAACGTCTTCAACGGCACCGCGACGCTCCAGAACCTCGACACCGGCGGCGCCGGCCTCGACGCCTTCCCGACGGCCAAGTGGGCGCCCACGGCAGGGAAATGGACCACGGCCACCGACGGGCTGCACGGCAGCTCCACGGGTGACGGTTTCTATCTGAGCGAGCGCACCGGGGACGACTTCACCTACGAGGGCGACCTCTCGGTCACCAACGGCACCGCGACCGGTCTGACCTTCCGGGCCAACGACAGGGGCGAGGGGTACACCGCCACCCTCGACACCTCGGGCCAGGTGAAACTGTGGCGCCCCGGCAAGGACCTGGCCACCCACGACACCCCCGTCACCGAGGGCCGTACGTACCACGTGAAGGTGCGGGCCGAGGGTGACCGGATCCGGGTGTGGCTCGGCGACGACGCCACCCCGGTCATCGACACCACCGACGGCACCTACCGCAGCGGCCGGTTCGGGGTGAACGCGTACCACGGGAACATCGTGGCCCAGCACCTCAGGATCGGCTGACCGCTCCCCCGTGAGCGGGCCCCCGGCGCACAGGCCGGGAGCCCGCTCACGCCTGCCCCTCCCACAGGTCCCCCAGGAAGTACGGATCGTCCAGGCGCGGGTCGTCGACCCGGTCGCGTACGTCGGTGCGGAGCCAGCCCAGCAGCTCGGGCGTGGCGTGGTACTCGTCGTAGAAGCCCAGGTGCAGATCGGTGATCTCGCCCTCGAACATCACGTCGTCGACGAGATCGGCGAGCTGGGCGTCGGCGGCCGGGGTACGGGTCGCGGCCCAGATGTCCAGCCAGGGGCGCATGCCGCCGGTGGTCACGGTGACGAGGCCGAGGGTCTCCCTGATGGGCACGGGACCGCCGGGGTGGGTGTCCAGCACGCTCCGCCACCAGATGACCCACACGTCGCGCAGGGCGTCGACCAGGGGCGGGTCCCAGGCGGTCCACTCCGCCTGGACCAGCCGCGAGGCGATGAGCTCCGGGTCTGTGTGGAGCCGGCCGGTGACGAGCGGGCGGACGATGCGCGGGACGAGGCGGCGGTAGAGCCGGGGGAAGTCGTCCCAGTGGTCGGGCCCCTCCGCGGCGACCGCGGGGATCAGGTCCTCGGATATGAGGTGCAGGGGTCCGGAGAGTTCGGCCAGGTCCTGCTCGGCGTAGCAGAACGTGCATCCCCCGACGGGGAAGGGGCGTTCCGGGGCGAAGGCGCGGTCCAGGGCATCGAGAGCGGTCATCAGCTGCTCGGAGCACGACATGAGGTCCTACCGGGGGGACTCCGCCGGGGCGACCGGCGAAGAGCGCAGACTATCAGCGAGGGGTCCGCCACGCGCCGCGGCCGGGCTCCCGAGGGGGAGTCCGGCCGCGGTGGGGTTCGGTGGTGCGGGTCGGATCAGCAGGTGCCCGCCGGGCGTTCGCGTGTGACCAGGTCGGTGTAGCCGGTGGTGCCGTCGAGCCACAGGACGCGCTTGCCCTCGTCGGCGGCGCCGTACGCCTGCTCGCCGCGGTTGCAGGACACGCGCTGCGGGCCGCCCTTGCCGTCGGGCGCGATCTGGTACAGCTTCATCAGCGTGTCGTTGGCCCACCACGTGGCCGGAGGGGCGGTCGTGACGGTGACCGCGTCGTCCGAGGCCGTCAGCGTGTAGGCGTGGAGGGAGCCTTCGCCCGCCTCCGGGGTGACGGTGACGGCGTCCGAGCCGTCGAGGTTCGCGCGGCGCACCGCGGCCTTGCCGGTGTCGGTGGCGTCGTCGTCCTCGATCCAGAAGACGCCGTCGTCGGTGATGGCGGTCTGGCCGATGCCCATGACCGTGTCGGAGACGGGCATCTTCGTCGTGGTGCCGGTGGCGCCGTCGAAGACCCGGACGTCGAGCGTGGGGTTGCCGCTGGTGGCGGGGGTCAGCGCGACGTACGCGATCTTGCCGTCCCTGATCGAGGGCAGGCCCGAGATGCGGTACGGAAGGCCGCCGTCGACCAGGCCGCGCTCGCCGGTCTTCATGTTGACGTAGCGGACGTTCGTGACGCCGTACTGCGGGTTGGTCGCCGTGTACGCGACCCAGTCGCCGTCCACCACGAGGCCGGAGATGTTGCTGCCGATGCCGTCGACCTGCTTGGTGAGCCCGCCCTTGACGGGGCGCGCCATGATCCGTACGGCGTCACTGCCGTAGTCGGCCCAGACGACCGTTTTGCCGTCGGTGTCGGCGTACACGTTGTAGTCGCCGTTGTTGGCGCTGACCAGCTGCGGCTGCCCCTTGCCGGAGGTGTTGCCCAGCCACACCGAGTACGGCTCGCTGCCGTCCTCGTTGGAGCGTGAGACGGCGTACTTGCCGCCGCCGGCTCCGACGCCGGTGTTGTAGATGTTGACCTTGGAAAGGAGCGAGTCGGTGTCGACGCCGAGGGCCTTCTCCCAGCCGGGAACGATGCCGTGCGCGTCGAAGGACCGCTTCACGATCTTCAGCTGCGCCTTGGTGGCGCCCAGTTCCTGCGCGGCGGCGATGACCGCGGCGCGGCCCTCGGTGAAGCCGTCCAGGGGGGTCATGTACGCGGAGAGCGCGCGGTAGACGATCTGGTCGGCGAGTTCGGCGCCGAGGTCCTGGCGCATGTCCCACAGGGCGCCCGAGAAGATCGTGGAGTTGAGGTGGACGCCGCCGTTGTCACCGCCGTACGTGACGCCGATGAAGTTCTTCGAGGTGGTGGCGCCGTCGTTCAGGTCACGCAGGGCGCACTCGCGCGGGCCGAGCGTCGTGCACAGGTCCTCGCCGAGGAGACCGGCGTCCGGGTCGTCCATGGACTGGCCGTTGGCCTCCAGGTCGATGGCGTTGCCGAAGTAGTCGGCCAGGGCCTCGTTCATCGCGCCGGACTGGCCCGCGTAGACCAGGTTCGCGGTGTGCTGGACGACGCCGTGCGTCATCTCGTGGCCGACGACGTCGGTGTCGGCGGAGAAGGTGCGGTAGTCGCCGCCGCCCTGGCCGTACACCATCTTCTGGCCGTCCCAGAAGGCGTTGTTGTACGGCCGGCCGTTGCTGACCACTCCGACCAGGGAGTAGATGAAGCCGTCCTTGCCGTCCAGGCTCTTCCGGCCGAAGTGGTTCTTGTAGTAGTCGTACACCTTGCCGGCCGCCCAGTGGGCGTCCACCGCACCGGAGTCGGTGTACTCCTCGCCGAGCTCGGGGGTGGCGGGCTGGAAGTACTTGACGCCGACGGGCCAGACGCCGGAGGCGCTGGAAGCCTCGCGGCCGCGCGCGTCGTATGTGGCGATCATGGGGCCCTCGAACGGGGAGTCGGCGTCCCGCCGGCCGTAGTCGATCATCTGCAGGGCACCCTTGGTGTCCCGGTACAGGTTGACGTCGACCTTCTGGCCGTTGTAGCGGACACCGCTGCCCTTGACGACGAGCTCGTCGCCGGCGGGGAGCGTCGCGTCGGGGACGGGGGTCGCCGCGTCCTGCGTCGCTCCGGTTGCGGTGTTCGTCGCGCCGAAGGTCTGGATGCCGCTGTACTGCATGACGGGGAAGCCCGAGTGCCCGTCGATGTACACCTCCTGCTGGACCGGCGAACCGTCGGCCGGGTCGGTGCCCGTGACGGTGATGTGCCGGGTCAGCACGCCGGTGCCCTGCGGGAGGATCGTGACGTCGCCGGCCGTGCCCGTGAAGTCGGCCTTGGCGGTCTTCTGCCCCTTGGCCGGGGCGCGCAGGAGGCCGTCGCTGTACTTCGCGGCGACCGCGCCGACCGCGCGCTCGATCGCGGTCTTCTCGGACACCTCCGGGGTGACCGTGTCGAGCTTCAGCTCGGTGAAGTAGTTGCCGGAGGTGCCGGTGACGGCGCGCTTGCCGTCCTTCTTCGTCATGCGGACGACGTACTGGCCGCCGAGCACCTCGACGCCCTTGTACTTCTGCTGGAGGCGGACCGTCTCCTTGCCGCCCTTCCCGGTGGTGGTCCCGACGGAGGTCAGGTCCTTCGCCGAGGTGTCCGCGATGTGGTAGCGGCCCTTCCTGGCCTTGAGGTGGCCCCGGGCGGCGTCGGCGGCGGTGCCGGAGGCGGCGACCTCCTCGTTCAGACCGGTGACGAGCGACGGGGTGTCGGTCCCGCTGCCCGGGGTGGTGCCCGACGCGGCGGGGGCGTCAGGCGTGGTGCCGGCGTGCGCTGCCGGTACGGCGGTGACCAGGAGGCCCGCCGTGGCCAGCAGCGCGGCTATGCCCTGGCCGACGACGACGCCGGTCCGGCGCCCCGGTGCGCCCGCTGTTCGTCTGCGTGCTGAAGTCCCCACGGATTTCCTCCGGTTGCCACAAAAGCGAACGGTTATCGGATGGCGACATGGAAGACCCGGAGCGCGGTGTGAACAATGCGTTCCACCTGCAGACTTCTGGACGTACACACTTGTGTGGCCTACACGGACCGGCGAAGATCGCCTGGTGAAATGGGCCGACCTGGACGCGCAGTGGCAGGTCCTCGGACTCGGGGCGGATGAACTCCGGGTGTACGAGGCGCTGTTGAGCACCCCTTCCGGCACCACCCGGACCGCCCTCGCCCAGCGCCTCGCGCTCTCGCCCCGGCAGCTCCGCAACGCCTTCGAGCGCCTCGACGACCGGGGCTTCACCCGGCCCGCCCGTGGCTCCGGGCTGCCCGTCCCCGACGCCCCGGCGACCGCGCTGCGCAACCTGGTCCATCTGCACCGGGCGGAGCTGCTGCGGCGTGAGGCGGAGCTGGAGGAGCTGACCGGGTCCGTCGACCGGATCGCGGCGCAGCTCATGTCCGGCGCGCCCGCGCCCCGCACCATCGGCATCGAGACGCTGCGGGGCCGGGCGGAGATCGCCGAGCGCGTCACCTCGCTGGTGGTGTCGGCGACCGAGGAGGTGGCGCTGCTGGACCGGCCCCCGTACGCCGCGAGCGAGCCGGACGGCATGCCCGCGCCGATCAACATGGCCGAGCCGGTCCGGCGCGGGGTGCGGGTGCGGGCCGTCGTCGACCGGGAGGGGCTGAGTTTCCAGGGCCGGGCGCGGGGGCTGAACGAACTGGCCGCGCAGGGGGTGCAGATCCGGCTCGGCGTGGACCTGCCCACGAAGCTGATCACCGTCGACCGGCGGATGACCCTGCTGCCGCCGACCGATGCCGCCGACCCCACCGCCACGGCCCTGGTGGTCAGCGACTCGCTGCTGAGCAACGCCCTGGTCCCGCTCTTCGAGGCCGTCTGGGAGCGGGCGGTGCCGATCGGTTCGGTCACCAACAGCCAGGTCACGGACGAGGACCGGGAGTTGCTGACGATGCTCTCCTCGGGCCTGAAGGACGAGGCGATAGCCCGGCGCCTGGAGATCCACGTCCACACGGTCCGCAAACGCATCAGCCGCCTGATGCGGGAACTGAAGGCGGAGACCCGCTTCCAGGCCGGCGTACAGGCGGCGATGCGTGGGTGGCTGACGCTCTAGGTGTATTGACCCTCAGCGTCGGCCCGGTCCGCTCAGCCTTCCCGGCGCGTCCGCAGGAACACACCCGCGAGCACCGCTCCGGCCAGGACCAGGGCCGAGTTGGCCAGGACGGCGACGGAGACTCCGGAGAGCACGCCGTCCGGCCCCGTGTCGCCCAGCGCGGTCATCCGGGCGGTGGCGATCGCGCTCATGACCGGGATGCCCAGGGTGATGCCGACCTGCTGGGTCATGGTGGCGAGGCCGGTGGCCAGGCCCTGTTCCTCGTCGGGGAGGCCGGAGGTCGCGGTGACCATGAAGCCGACGATCATCAGCATGTTGCCGACGCCCCCGACGAACGTGGCGGCCAGCAGCAGCCAGATCCAGGTGCCCGAGGTGCCGAGCGCCACCAGCGAGAGCGTGGCCAGCGCCTGGACGACTCCCCCGGCGACGATGGTCTTCCGGTTGCCGTAGCGGCCGACCGCCCGGCCGCCGAGGGTGCCGCCGATCACGGTGCCGACGCCGAGGACGCCGAAGGCCAGGCCGGTGGAGAGGGGTGAGTAGCCGAGGACCTCCTGGAGGTAGAGCGTCAGCAGGAAGACCAGGGAGGTCTCGGTGACGAAGGCGATGAGCCCGGTGGTGTTGCCCCAGATGACGCTACGGCGCTTGAGGATGTGTACGGGGACGAGCGGGGCGCTCGCCCGCTTCTCGACGAACCAGAAGGCGATGAGCAGGGCGACACCGGCGAGGAGGGCGACCAGGGTGGTGGGGGTGGTCCAGCCGGTCGCTCCGGCCTGGGTCAGCCCGTAGACCAGGAGCAGGAGTCCGCCGGTGACCGCCGCGGCGCCGGGGAGGTCGAGGCGGGGGCGCTCGGCGGGGCGGGAGTCGGCGATGACGGCCGGGGCCAGGGCGACGACGAGGGCGGCGACGGGGACGTTGACGAGGAAGGCCCAGCGCCAGGAGAGCAGATCGGTGAGGAGGCCGCCGAGGATCGCGCCGGCGGTGAATCCGGCGGACATCAGGGCGCCGTTGAGGCCCAGGGCGCGTTCGCGCAGCGGGCCCTCCTTGAACGCGGTGGTCAGCAGGGCCAGCCCGGCGGGCGTGACGGCGGCGGTGGACAGGCCCTGGAGTACGCGGGCGGTGAGCAGGACCTCCGGCGAGGTGGCCAGTCCGCCGAGTGCCGAGGAGAGGCCGAGCACGGCCATGCCGGCGATGAACAGGCGCTTGCGACCGACGAGGTCGGCGATGCGGCCGAACAGCAGCGTGAACCCGGCGGCGGCCAGGGCGAACGCGGTGGCGATCCACTGGAGGTCCTGGAGCGCGAAGCCGAGCCCCTCCCCGACGACGGGCAGCGCGACGTTCAGGATCGAGAAGTCCACGGCGATCATGAACTGGGCGCCGAGGAGCAGGGTCAGGACGACCTTCTGGCGCCCGGTCATGCGGGCGGGCGGTGCCGGCAGGGAGGCGGTGGGTGCGGGGCGTGACGGGGTGCTGCTGGGCGCGGACATGGTCGTCCCTCCTCGGACGGTAGCTAAACGGTTCCGTGGTTCCGTTAAGATGGGACGACCGTAGCAGAGGAATGCTCGCTAATGGAACTGGAGGCCCGTTATGGAATCCGAGAGCGTGGAACCCGGCACCGTACGGCCCGGCGGCCGGACCGCACGCGTGCGGGAGGCCGTCCTGCACGCGGCGGGGGACGCGCTGGCCGAGCACGGCTTCGACCGCCTCGACCTCGCCGATGTCGCGCGCCGTGCGGAGGTCGGCAAGACGACCGTCTACCGGCGCTGGTCCTCCCCCACCGGCCTGATCGCGGACCTGCTCGACGACATGGCGGAGCAGTCGTCGCCGCGCGCGCGGACCGGCTCGCTGGAGGGGGACCTCAGGGCGAACGCCCTGCTGGTGCTCGAAACGCTCACCGATCCCCGGCAGGGTGCGCTGTTCCGGTCCGTGATCGCGGCGGCGACCTGCGATCCGCGTACGGCCCAGGCGCTGCACCGCTTCTACGCGATCCGCGTCGAGGAGTGGGCCGGCTGTGTCACCGAGGCCGTCGAGCGGGGCGAACTCCCCGCCGGCACCGACGCGCACGAGGTCGTCCGTGCGGTGTCGGCGCCGCTCTACTACCGCCTGCTCGCCAGCGGCGATCCGCTCGACGCGGCCGCGGCCGGCCGGGCCGCCGACGCCGCGGTCCTGGCGGCGAAGGCGGGGGCGTACGTGAATTGAGGAGGCGGGGCGCCTGCGAGGAGGCGCCGTCCTCAGTCCGCGAGGGCTGCCCGCAGCCGGGCCGCCCACGGGTGGTCCGCGCCCTCGACCAGCGTGATCGTCTCGGCCAGCCAGGCGCGTTGGTGGTCGTCGAGTACGGGGAGCGCCGCCTCGAAGTCCTGCTCGTCCTTGGGCCGCCGGGACTTGGACTTGTAGAGCAGCTGCACCTCGGTGGCCAGGTACGGGATGCCCCCGTCGGACACCCGGCCCAGCCGCTCCAGCGGGAGCCGGACCCGGGCGTCGCGGCGGAACACCCAGTCCTCGCCGTCCGCGTCGTCCAGCATGAACTGCAGGCGCCACGGCTCGTCCGGGCCCGGCCGGCACCAGATGTCGTGGACCCCCGCGGGCAGGATCTCGCCGGGGCGCCAGGGCCGCAGCGTCCCCGGCGGATCGGCGGCCCACCACTCCCAGCCGGCCAGCACGCGCTGCGCCTCCGACTGGTCGCGGCGCAGCAGGAGCACGTCGATGTCGGCGTGCTCCCGGAAGGCGCGGCCCACCGCCAGCTCGACCGCGTACCCGCCGGAGATCCACCACGGGGCACGCAGCGGGGCCAGCAGGCGGACGGCCCCGTCGAGCGGCGGCGGGTCCCAGACGCCCCAGGGGGTCTCGGTACGCATGGCGGTCAGTCCTGCTTCAGCAGGTGGCGGTAGCTGTCGGGGTGGGTGCGCAGGTAGCCGGCCAGGTCCATGGCCGGGCGGCCGGTCAGCGTCGGCACGGCGTCCGAGACGGTGGCCATCTCCCCGGCCCCGATGGCCTCGTACGAGGTGACCCAGCCGGCCACCTCCCAGTCCGCGGCCCCGTACCCCGACCGGGAGGCGTACGCCTCCTCGCGGGTCTCCGGCACATAGGTGACGGTCCGTCCGGTGACCCGGCTCAGCTCCTCGGCCGCCTCGGCGAGGGTGAACGCCTGCGGACCGGTCAGGTCGTAGGTGCGTCCGTCGTGCGAGGGGCCCGTCGCGTCGGTGTCCGCGAGGAGCACGGCGGTCGCGGCGTCGGCGATGTCCTCGTGCGCCACGGCCGCCACCCGGCCGTCCCCGGCGGGTCCGCGCAGCACACCGTCGGCGCCGGTCATGGCCGGGAGCCCGGCGAGATACCAGCTGTCGCGCAGGAAGGTGTGCCGGACGTCGGCGGTCCGGATGTGCGCCTCGGTGTGCCAGTGGTCGCGGGCGAAGGTGAACGTGGCGTCGGGGGAAGCGCCCAGGAACGAGACGTAGACGATCCGTTCGACGCCGGCCGCGACCGCCGCGTCCACCGCCGTGGTGTGCTCGCGCACCCGGTCGGGGCTCTCGTGCGCCGAGACCAGGAACAGGGTGTGCGCCCCGGCCAGGGCCCGGCGCATGGCCTCGCCGTCGCCGTAGGGGGCGGGCGGCGCGAGGGCGGCGCCCGCCCCCTACGGCGACGGCGAGGCGGCTGGTCCGGGCCGGAGTCCCCGTCCGGCTGCTCGGCCGGGACGGGTCCCGGCCGAGCAGCCGGACGGGGACTCCGGCCCGGACCAGCCGGGCGGCGACCCGGCCGCCGAGGGCGCCGCTCGCGCCGGTGACGGCGGTGGGCGGACCGCTGGTGACGGTCTCGTTCGCGGGGTCGTGGGTGGGGCTCACGCGGGGGCACCTTCCTCGGTCGGCCAGGGGCGCACCTCGACGACCGCGTCGACCGGGAGCGGTCCGTAGATGTGCGGGAACTCCTCGCCGCCGGGCGCGACGGCCTCGTACCGTACGGGGGCGGAGAGACGGCCGGTGTCGATGACGAGCACCACGAGGTCCTGGTCGGCGGCTCCGGCCCGGCTGCCGGCGCCGTACAGCATCTCGACGACACCGGGGAGCTGGTGGGGCAGCGAGCAGTGGATGAAGCCCTCTTCGTGCAGGGTGCGGCCGCGGGTGGACATCTCGTACGTCCCGATCCCGCGGGCCGCCTCCCAGAGCGGGCCTTCGGTGAGGTGCAGCAGTTCGGCCATGGCCCGAGGCTAACGCCGCGACGGGTTGCGGGCCGTACCCCGTGGATAACGCCTCGCCGCGTCGGCGCGTCCGGCGGACGCGTCCGGCTCCTCAGTCCGCCAGCAGCTTCGCCTCCGTCTCCGGGTCGAGGCCCACGACGGGGCGGTCGGGGCGCTGGGGCGCCGTGCCGCCCAGCTCACTCAGCCAGGCCCAGGTGTCGGCGACGGTCTCCTCGGCCGGCCGGCAGCGCAGCCCCGCCGCGTACGCGAGACTGACGTCGCCCTGGTGCAGGGTGTCGTACAACTCCCCCGGCGGCAGCCACACCGGCAGGTCGGTCCACGGCTCGACGCCCGCCGCGAGGATCTTCTCCGCCGCCGTCCAGCGCAGTTCGGCGTCCGAGCCCGTGGCGCGCACGCAGGCGTCGAGCAGTCCGCCCATGGTGGTGTGCCCCGGCCGGCTGACCAGGTTGTACGGGCCGTGCAGCCCGCGCTCCGCGGCGTGGAGCACCCAGTCGGCGAGGTCGCGCACGTCGATGTACTGGAGGTCGGCGTCCGGGGTGCCCGGCGCGAGCACCGGGCCGCCGCGCGCGATCCGGTTCAGCCACCAGGGCAGCCGGCCGATGTTCTCCCAGGGGCCGAGGATCAGACCGGCGCGGGCCAGCAGGGCGCGGTCCCCGAAGGCGTCCAGCGCGGCCAGTTCACCGCCGCGCTTGGCCAGCGCGTACGACTGGTCGTCACCGGCATCGGGCGAGGCGCCCTCCACCACGGGGGCGTCCTCGGCGATGCCCGCCGGGGTCGGGTAGTCGTAGACGGACCGGCTGGATATGTAGGTGAACCGGGCGGCCCTCGTGGACAGCAGCCGGGCCGCGTCCCGCACCACGGAGGGCGCGCCGCTCCAGGTGTCGACGACAAGGTCCCAGGTGTGGCCGTCCGCGTCCGGCGCGTCGGCGGCGGCGAGCGCGGCCAGGCCGCCTTCGGCGGTGCGGTCACCGGTCAGCTCGGCCACGCCGGGCGGGGGTGCGTGGTGGCCCCGGTGGAAGACGGTGACCTCCCAGCCGCGGGCGAGAGCCGCCTCGGTGACGGCCCGGCCGACGAACTGCGTACCACCCAGCATCAGAAGCCTCATGACAGTGACTCTGCCCTGGGGCGCGGCGAAGGGAAACGGTCCACGCTCTCGGCTGAATCGGCCGGAACCGGGAACTCCTCCGGCGGCGCGCCGGTGACCGGAGCGGCGAGCGGGCTGCGGTGGCGCAGCAGCCACTGGTGGTATCCGGCAACCTGCCGGGCCGCCTCCCGGTAGGCCGCCTCCAGTTCCCCGTAGACCGCGGTCATGTCCGCGCCGGGCCGGGAGACCAGGAGCAGCCGGACGGCGAGCGGGTCGTCGCGCAGGGGGCGGATGGCCATGTCGTCGCGCGGGCCCGAGGTCGGCTGGCAGGGGGCGACCGCCTCGCCGAGGACGACGAGGGACGCGGCGGTGAGGTAGTCGCCGTGCAGCACCGGGGGCGCCACGCCGGCCTCGCTGAACACCCGGCGCAGCCCGTCCCATTCACCGTCCACCGTCGGGTCGACCATCCAGCGGTCGGCGGCCAGGTCGGCGAGGTCGACGACGGGCAGCGCGGCGGCCGGGTGGTCGCGGGCCATGGAGATGAACTGCGGTTCGCGGTCCACGAGGACCCGCTGCTCCAGCCCGTCCGGAACGGCGAGCGGGCAGCCCTCCACCTCGTGCACGAAGGCGACGTCGAGCCGGTCCGCGTCGACCGCGCGGAGCAGGGCATGGGCGGAGACGTCCACCCGGAGCGAGATGTCCGTCCCGGGCTGCCGCAGCCGCAGCCGGCGCAGCCAGCCGCCGATGACCCGGCTGGCGGTGCAGCCGATGCGCAGCCGCGGCCCTCCGGAGCGGGCGGCGTCGGCCTCCGCCTTCGCGTCGCTGACCAGGGCCCTCATGCCGTCGACGAGGGGGCGGGCGCGGCTGAGGACGGCCCGGCCGAGGAGGGTGGGGCGGCAGCCGGTGCGTTCGCGGCTGAACAGTTCGGCGCCGAGCGTGTTCTCGATCCGGCGCAGCTGGGTGGTGAGCGCGGGCTGGCTCACCCCCAGGGTGCGGGCCGCCCGGTGCAGGCTGCCCGTGTCGGCGATGGCGCACAGCGCCCTGAGGTGTCTCACCTCAAGCTCCATGCTGCCGAGGTTAGGGCGGCCCGCCCTGCCGCACCATAGGCCGTAACCCTGTCAAAAGCGGGCGATTCACCGGGCGTTGGGCATGTGGACCGCAGGTGTGCACGGGATGTCCACACACCGGTGATAGGGCCGCGTTATCACCGGCTGACATCATCCGCGCGGGCTCCGCTTCCCCGACACTCACTGCGTACCGCCCCCGTTCGATTCCGATCATCGGACGGGTTCCTCTGACAGGTGACTGGTAGGAGACCCCCCACATGAGACACCCCAGGACCGTGATGTCGGCCGTGCTCGGACTCGGCCTCTCGCTCGCCGCCGCGCTGGGCACCGCCCCCGCGTTCGCCGCTCCCCAGGCCTCCGCGCCGAGCCCTCACCTCGCGTACACCTCCGGTTCCGCTTCGCACGAGAGCGCCGCCGCCAACAAGGCGTTCTTCCAGGCGGTCGTGAAGTCGGTGGCCGAGAAGCGGGCGGCCAACCCGGGCGCACAGTCCGTCACCATCGTCTACAGCACAGCCAACGCGCCGAGCTTCCGCACCCAGATAGCCAACAGCGCGTCGATCTGGAACGGCTCGGTCTCCAACGTCCGGCTCCAGGAGGGCTCGAACGCCGACTTCGCCTACTACGAGGGCAACGACTCCCGTGGCTCGTACGCGAGCACCGACGGCCACGGCAACGGCTACGTCTTCCTGGACTACGCGCAGAACCGGCAGTACAACTCGACCCGCGTCACGGCCCACGAGACCGGGCACGTGCTCGGCCTGCCGGACCACTACTCGGGCCCGTGCAGCGAACTGATGTCGGGCGGTGGCCCCGGCACGTCCTGCACCAACCCGTACCCGAACGCCAGTGAGCGCAACCAGGTGAACTACCTGTGGCAGTACGGCTTCGCGGCCGCACTGACCGGCGCCGGTTCCTGACCGGTACCGCGCTTCCACCGACGGGCCGCCTCGCAGGACGAGGCGGCCCGTCGCCGTGTGCGGGGACGCGCGCCCTGTCAGCCGGCGCCGTACTCGGTACGTACCAGGGCCAGGAGTTCGTCGCTCGTCAGGCCCAGCCCCCGCGCCTCGCCGACGGTCTCGCGGATCCGTTCCAGCAGGCGGGCGCGGTGCGGGGACGCCCCGTCCGCGACGGCCGCGCCCCGGCCCCGGCGCAGCTCGATCAGGCCCTCCTCGCGCAGCCGCTGGTAGCCGCGCAGCACGGTGTGCACGTTGACGCCGAGCGATTCGGCCAGGACGCGGGCGGCGGGCAGCCGTTCGCCGGGGGCCGCCGCGCCGTCGGCGACCGCGCGGCGCACACAGGCCGCGATCTGGTCGCCGAGCGGCACGGTGGAGGTGGGGTCGACCCGGAAGAGCATGGTCAGTGGTCCGTTCGGCGCTGGTCGATCAGGGTGTTGAGGAGCGCTGCGGCGGTCGCCGAGTCGTCCACCGTCACCGCGAACTCGCGGCCGTTCGCCAGGCGTGCCACGATGCCCTCCCCCGAGCGAATGATGACACCGGTGCGTCCGGGGCGGACGCGGTAGCCCCAGCCGCCGTACTCGGTGAGCGGGCTGATCTCCCGGCTGGACGCGGCCTCGATCCGGTCCAGCGGCACCCGGACGCGCGGCCGGGGCAGCAGCCCGGTGACGGTGATCCCGCGCCGGTCCACGGTCACGTACGGACGGGAGAAGGTCGCCAGCAACAGCCCGAGGACGAGGGCCGGCAGGGCGGCGGGCCAGGTCGCCGTGAACAGCAGGACGACGCCGGCGCCGAGGACCAGGAGCGCGGTGAGGGGCAGCCACCAGGACCCGGCGCCGCGGGCCCAGCCGGCGACCTCCCCGTCGGCCAGCGCGATGCGCTCGCCGTTCCCGCCCGGTGCGGCGGCCCCGACCGGTTCGGGGCCGGGGCCCAGCGCGGCCGCCAGGTGCCCGATGCCGTACGCGACGGCGCCCACACCGACGGCCACGGCGAGGTGCCACATGGGGAAGGTGACGCCCTGGCCCCGGCCCTGCGCGTCCTCGGGGGCGTCCACGTTGATGAGCAGCACGACCGCCAGGAGGTAGCCGAGGAAGCCGGCGACGGCGTACCCGGAGGCGACCGTCATCCGGTACGCCCGGCCGGTGAACTTTCCGGCCCACGCCATCACCGTCCACAGGAGGCCGGCACCGAGCAGCACGAGCGTGGTGACGACGAGGTACGAGGTCCGGCCGGCGTAGTCGTCCACCCGGCCGTTGCCCACGAAGTGGCTGGCCAGCTGATCGGGCAGCCGGTCGCGGCGGTCGGCGAAGAGCAGCAGGTCGACGGCGAGTGCGAGCAGGAACGGCAGGGCGGCGAGGGCCGCGCGGCCGACGGATCTCCGGTTCATGAAAACCTCCATTGTTTGCATGCTAATAGAACAATGGAGGTGACGGCAACGACGCGTCGCGCGGGACGCGCTTCAAGCGGTCGATCGGTCGGCCGGTGCGGCGGTGATGCAGTCAGGCGATCAGGCGGTCGGCCGCTCAGGCGGTTTCGAGCGGGAAGGCTCCCCGGTGGCCGGTGCCGGCGCCCTCGGTCGGGCGGGGCTCGAACTCCCGGCA
This sequence comes from Streptomyces sp. col6, assembly GCF_008042035.1. Lineage (GTDB taxonomy): Bacteria > Actinomycetota > Actinomycetes > Streptomycetales > Streptomycetaceae > Streptomyces. Next base: position 1,028,920 of record NZ_RDBL01000006.1, on the reverse strand, counting down.
GCTCCAGACCTCCTGGACGAATCCGGTCCGCCGCTCCCACAGCCCGAGCACGTCCTGCTCCCCGGCCGTGCCCCGGTACTCCTCCTTGGCACCCCGGAAACAGGCGAGCCCACCGGAGAGACCGCGCCCGGGGGCCGGTTCGGCGGCCGGGAAGTAGTCGGAGAAGGCGCAGGCTATGCAGGTCCGGAGGCTGACCCCGGGCGGCAGCTCCCGCTGGATCGTGGCCAGCGCGGACCCGAAGTCGCTCTCGGCCCGCTGCGAGCCGAAGGCCGCCCCGCCGAACCGGAGTTCCAGGTAGAGGTACGGGTCCGGCCTGCGCAGGGACAGCAGGCAGCTGAGGGTCGCCTGCCGCTCCGAGCCGTCCGCCATGACGGGGAACGGCAGGTCCCACTCCAGGACGCAGTCACCCAGCACGCCGTCCGTCAGCGCGAACAGCCCGCTCTCCGCCGGCCCGGCCGCCACCGGGCGCAGGGCGTCGAAGCTGCCGCCCTCGAAGTCCACCCCCCGTATGCGGAGGCGGAGTTGCTGCCCGTCGGTGGTGAGGATGACGGCGTCGGATCCCTGCCGGTCCCGGTACCACCCTGCCCACGACTCATCTGTCATGAGCAGGGACTGTAGCCCCTGCCTCCGACATCCCCCCTGCCGCCCTCCACTTGATCGGATGCCTTCCTCAGCACCTCCTCCCACCAGGCGCTTTGTCAGTGCGTGCGGCGCGTGACGAACTCCAGCAGCGCGAGCAGGTCGCCCGCGTGCGAAAGGTCCGGGACCGCGCGGGACAGATGGTGCACGGCACGCGCCATCCGGTCTCCTGCACAGCTCTGCGCCCAGTCCCGGCCGCCGGCCCGGTCCACCGCCTCGGAGGCCCGGACCACCTCGGCGCGCGTGTTCATCGCGCCCCGGTACAGCTCGGCGAGCTCCGCCGCGGCCGGGCCGCCGGCGGTGAGCGCGGCCACCACGGGCAGCGACTTCTTGTGGGCGCTGAGATCCGCGCCGACCGGCTTCCCGGTCTGGGCCGGGTCCCCCCAGATACCGATCAGGTCGTCGATCAGCTGGAAGGCGAGCCCCGCCTCCCGGCCGAAGCCGTCCATGGCCCCGACCGACCGCTCGTCGGCGCCCGCGTAGAGCGCGCCCAGCGCGCAGGCGCAGCCGAGCAGCGCGCCCGTCTTCGCCGTCGCCATGGTCAGGCACTCGTCGAGCGAGACCTGGTCCGGGTCGCGCTCCTCGAAGGCGCAGTCCGCCTGCTGGCCCGCGCACAGCTCGATGACACACGTCGAGAGCCGGGCCGAGGCGAGCGGCGACATCGCCCTGCCGTCCTCGGCGAGCAGCCGCTGGGCGAGGGCCAGCATGGCGTCGCCGGCGATGACGGCGTCCGGGATCCCGAACACCGTCCAGGCGGTGGGCCGGTGGCGGCGGGTGTGGTCCTCGTCGATGACGTCGTCGTGCAGCAGGGTGAAGTTGTGGACGAGTTCCACGGCGACGGCCGCCCGTACGGCCTGCTCGGGGTCGCCGCCCAGCGCGCGGGTGGCCGCCAGGACGAGCGCGGGTCTGATCGCCTTGCCCGCGCCGCCCGCCGCCGGGCTGCCGTCGGCGTGCTGCCAGCCGAAGTGGTACATCGCGACCCGCCGGATCGAGCCGGGGAGGGAGGCGACCGCCGCCCGCAGGTGCGGGTCGACGAGGCTCCGGGTGTACTCCAGCAGGGCCGCGGCCTCGTCGCCCTCGGTCGCGGCGTCTGTTCGGGTCATGGTCAATCGGTCACCCCTGTCGTTGCCGTCCCGTCCCGGCCGCTGTCGCGCCGGGGGCCGGGGACGTGGGTGGTTGCTGTGGGGTCGCGCACGGAAGCGGCCGGGGGCCCGGACCCCGCGCGGGGTCCGGGCCCGGTGGGTCACCGCCAGCGGCTGACCTCGACGTTCTCCAGGACACCGAGGGCGTCCGGGACGAGGACCGCCGCGGAGTAGTAGGCCGTCACGAGATAGGAGATGATCGCCTGCTCGTCGATGCCCATGAAGCGGACGGACAGGCTGGGCTCGATCTCGTCGGGGATGCCCGTCTGCTGGAGGCCGATGACGCCCTGCTCGGCCTCGCCGGTCCTCATGCAGATGATCGACGTGGTGCGGGCGTCGCTGACCGGGATCTTGTTGGAGGGGAAGATCGGCACACCGCGCCAGGCCGGCACATGGTGGCCGCCGATGTCGACACTCTCCGGCACCAGCCCGCGCTTGTTGCACTCGCGGCCGAAGGCGGCGATGGCGCGCGGGTGGGCGAGGAAGAGCTTGGAGCCGCGGCGGCGCGAGAGCAGCTCGTCCATGTCGTCGGGGCTGGGCACCCCGTCGTGCGGCTGGAGCCGCTGGCCGTAGTCGCAGTTGTTGAGCAGGCCGAACTCGCGGTTGTTGATGAGCTCGTGCTCCTGGCGCTCGCGCAGCGCCTCGACCGTGAGCCGCAACTGCTGCTCGGTCTGGTTCATCGGCTGGTTGTAGAGGTCCGCGACGCGGCTGTGGACCTTCAGGACGGTCTGGGCGACGCTCAGTTCGTACTCGCGGGGCGCGGCGTCGTAGTCCACGTACGTGTGCGGGACGACGGCTTCGCCGACATGGCCGGCGGAGAGGTCGATCTCCGCCTCGCCGTACTTGTTGGTGCGCTGCTGCGGGAGGGACAGCAGCCCGGCGAGATGGTCGCGCAGCGGGTCGGACCGCTCGGCGAGGTTGAGCACGTCCGCACGCCGGAGCGTCAGGACCGTGCAGGCGGTGACCGCGCGGGCGGTGTACTCCCAGACGGCGTCGCCCTCGATGAGGGAGTGGTCCCCGAAGTAGGCCCCGTCCGCGTGGACGCCGAGCACCGTCTCGTCCCCGTAGGGGCCGGTGCCGACCTTCTCGACCTTGCCGTGCGCCAGCAGGTAGACCCGGTCCGCCGCCTCGCCCGCCGTGGCCAGGAGCTGCCCGGCGGGGATCTCGCGCTGTTCACACCTTCTGGCCAGCTCGGCGAGCGCCTCCTCGTCCCCGAAGTCCCTCAGGGCCGGCAGCTCGCCCAGCTCGGCGGGAATGACGGCGACCCGGTCCCCGGTCTGCACGAACGTCACCCGGCCGTCCCCGACCGAGTAGCTCAGCCGGCGGTTCACCCGGTACGTACCGCCCTGCACCTGGACCCACGGCAGCATCTTCAGGAGCCACCGCGAGGTGATCTCCTGCATCTGCGGAGCGGACTTGGTGGTCGTCGCGAGGTTCCGCGCGGCCGCCGTGCCGAGACTCTGCTGCGGCGGCACCTGCGCGTTCTGAACCTCTTCACCAACGGACATCTGTCGTCCTCTCGATTTCTCGGCTGACCTGCGGGAAGAACACTTCCAGCACGAGGACGGGGCACGCCATTACACAAAAGAGTGTGACTAATCGGTCTTTGGGCGGGGCACAACGCTGCGCGATGGCCCGGCCGGGCTTTAATTTGTATCCGGAATGCCAATTAACCTAGCCTGGCCGTCATGCGGCTCACCCGATTCACCGACGTGGCACTGCGCGTCCTGATGCGCCTCGCCGTCGTGAAGCACGAGGACCCGCCGACCACCCGCGAGGTGGCGGCGGTCATGCGGGTGCCGTACTCGCACGCCGCCAAGGTCGTGGCCCGCCTCCAGCACCTCGGGTTGGTCGAGGCACGACGGGGCCGCGGCGGCGGGCTCACCCTCACCGAGGCCGGGCGCACCGCCTCGGTCGGCGGGCTCGTCCGTGAGCTGGAGGAGCCCGGGGACGTCGTCGACTGCGAGGGCTCCACCCCCTGCCCGCTGCGGGCGGCCTGCCGGCTGCGCGGGGCGCTGCGCGAGGCCCAGGAGGCGTTCTACGCCTCGCTGGACCCGCTGACCGTCGCGGAGCTCACCGCCACACCCACCGGCCCCCTGCTGATCGGCCTCAGCAGCGGCCCTCCGCCCTTGGACTGACCCCCCGCCGCACCGGGCCGCCGGGCCGGTTCCTACACTGCCCTTAAATACGCATCTCAGATGCCAATTCAAAATCCGAGGAGTCACCGATGCTCTCCGAGTCGTCGACCGCCACCGTCCGCGCCACCCTCCCCGCCGTCGGCGCGGCCATCGGGGACATCGCCGATCTCTTCTACCGCAAGCTGTTCGACGCCCACCCGGAGCTGCTGCGCGACCTGTTCAACCGCGGCAACCAGGCCTCCGGCACCCAGCGCCGGGCGCTCGCCGGCTCCATCGCCGCGTTCGCGACCCAACTGGTCGAGCAGCCCGGCACCCGCCCGGACGTGATGCTGAGCCGGATCGCGCACAAGCACGCCTCGCTCGGTGTCGCCCCGGCCCAGTACGAGGTCGTCCACACCCACCTGTTCGCCGCGATCGCCGAGGTCCTGGGCGACGCGGTGACCCCCGAGGTCGCCGCCGCCTGGGACGAGGTCTACTGGCTGATGGCCAATGCCCTGATCGCCATCGAGGAGCGGCTGTACGCGGAGCAGGGCGTCGTCGCCGGTGACGTCTGGCGCGAGTGGGAGGTGGTCTCGCGCACCGAGGAGACCGACGACGTCGCCCGGTTCCGCATCCGCCCCGCCGACGGCTCGCCGGCCCCCGCCTTCCGGCCCGGCCAGTACGTCTCCGTGCAGGTCGAACTCCCGGACGGCGCCCGTCAGATACGCCAGTACAGCCTGACCTGCGCCCCCGGCTCGGCGCTCCGCTCGATCACGGTCAAGCGGGTGCACGGCGGCGACGCCCCCGACGGCGAGGTCTCCCGCCACCTGCACGCCCACGTCCGCTCCGGTGACCGGCTCCGGGTCTCCGCCCCGTACGGCGACCTCGTGCTGAAGTCCGAGGACGCCCCGCTGCTCCTCGCCTCCGCGGGCATCGGCTGCACCCCGGTCCTGTCGATGCTGGAGTACCTCGCCGAGGCGGGGCACCGCGCCCCGGTCACCGTCGTGCACGGCGACCGCTCCCCCGCCGACCACGCGCTGCGCGCCGACCACACGGCGCTCACCGCCAAGCTCGCCGACGCGGTGGCCCACTTCTGGTACGAGAACCCGGCGGACGGCCACCCCGCCGACCGCACCGGGCTCGTCGACCTGAGCGGTCTCGTCATCCCCTCGGGCACCCACGCCTACCTCTGCGGCCCGCTGCCCTTCATGCGGTCGGTCCGCACCCAGCTCCTCGCCAAGGGTGTCCCGGCCTCCGACATCCACTACGAGGTGTTCGGCCCGGACCTGTGGCTCGCCTCCTGACCCGGACGTGCGCCGCGAGTTGACCGAATCGGCTCGCACAGCATCCGAACAGGGCCCCGCGGTCGCCCCGCGACCGGTCCGGGGCCCTTCCGGCCGGGTAGAACCGCTCTAACCCGCACAAAAGGAGCCGGCCATGTCCTCACCCATGTCCGCGAGCGCGTTCCTCGCCGCCCTCAAGAAGGAAGGGCTCACCGTCGTCGAGGTCGGCGACTGGCGCAGCCGCAACCGGAACCACAAGGGCCCCTGGGGCCCGGTCAACGGGGTGATGATCCACCACTCCGTCACCAAGGGGACCGACGCCACCGTGAAGATGTGCCGCGACGGCCACCCCGACCTGCCGGGACCGCTGTGCCACGGCGTCATCGCCAAGGACGGCCGGGTCCACCTGGTCGGCTACGGCAGGACCAACCACGCGGGCATGGGCGACGACGACGTCCTGCGCGCCGTCGTCGCGGAGAAGAAGCGTCTGCCGCACGACAACGAGGCCAACACCGACGGCAACCGGCATTTCTACGGCTTCGAGTGCGAGAACCTCGGCGACGGCGAGGATCCCTGGCCCGACGCCCAGCTCGAAGCCATCGAGAAGGTCTCGGCGGCCATCTGCCGGCACCACGGCTGGACCGCCCGTTCGGTCATCGGGCACCGTGAGTGGCAGCCCGGCAAGGTGGACCCGAAGGGCTTCTCGATGAACGACATGCGCGACCGCATCCACGACCGCCTCAAATGAGCCCCGGGCGGCGCCCGCCACCACAATGGGGGGCATGTCCGCCCCGCCCCCCGCAGCCCGGCTGCGCCCGCTGCTCCCGTCGCCCGTGCGGCAGGCCGATGACGAGCGCTTCGCCCGGCACGGTGTGACGCTGCTGCTCAAGCGCGACGACCTGATCCACCCGGACCTGCCGGGCAACAAATGGCGCAAACTCGCGCCCAATCTGGCGGCCGCCGCCGGGCGCCCCGTGCTGACCTTCGGCGGCGCGTACTCCAACCATCTGCGCGCCACCGCCGCCGCGGGACGGCTCCTCGGATTCCGCACCATCGGCGTCGTACGCGGCGACGAGCTGGCCCACCGGCCCCTCAACCCCTCGCTCGCCCGGTGCGCGGCCGACGGGATGCGGCTGCACTTCGTGGACCGCGCGACGTACCGCGCCAAGACCGACCCGGCGGTCCTGGCCGGGCTGCTGGAGCCGTACGGGGACTGCGTGGTCGTCCCGGAGGGCGGCAGCAACGCCCTCGCGGCCCGGGGCTGCGCCGCGCTCGGACACGAACTGCGGGGTGTGGCCGACGTGGCGGCGGTGGCCTGCGGCACCGGCGGGACCCTGGCCGGGCTCGCCGCCGGACTCGCACCCGGGCAGCGCGCCCTCGGCATCCCGGTCCTGCGCGGCGGCTTCCTGGGCGACGCGGTGCGGGAGCTCCAGCGGGAGGCGTTCGGCGGCCCGGCCGGCGACTGGTGGCTGGACGAGCGGTTCCACTTCGGCGGCTACGCCCGTACGACACCCGCCCTGCACGCGTTCGCAAGGGATTTCGAGGACCGCCACGGACTGCCCGTGGAGCGACTGTATGTGGCCAAAATGCTGCACGCGCTCACCGCGCTGGCCGAGGAGGGCGCCTTCCCTCCCGGGTCCACGGTCGCGGCCGTGATCACCGGTCGCCCCGACGAGCCGGACGCCGGCGTCTAGGACGGCTCCTCCCGGTAGGCCGCCGCCTCCTCCAGGTCCAGGCGGCGCAGCAGGGTCCGCATCATCTCGTCGTCGATCCGGCGCGCGTCCCGCAGCCGTACGAAGACCTCGCGCTCGGTCTCGATCATGTCGCCGGCCAGCCGCCGGTAGGTGTCGTCCGCCGACTCGCCGGTGATGGGGTTGGCCGCGCCGAGCCGTTCCCACACGGCGTTGCGGCGGCGTTCCAGCACGGTGCGCAGCCGGTCGGCCAGCGGTTCGGGCAGCCTGTTGCGCTCATCGGTGAGCAGGTCGTCCAGGCGGGCCTCGGCGGCCGTGGACGCCTCGTTCTGGGCCTGCGCCTCGGCAAGGGTCTCGGCCTGGCGGTCCCGGCCCGGCAGCTTCAGCACCCGCACCAGGACCGGCAGGGTGAGCCCCTGGACGACCAGGGTGCCGATGACGGTGGTGAACGTCAGGAAGAGCACCAGGTTGCGGGCCGGGAAGGCCGTGCCGTCGGCCGTGACGAGCGGGACGGAGAAGGCGATGGCGAGCGAGACGACCCCGCGCATCCCGGCCCAGCCCACGATCAGCGGCGAGGTCCAGTCCGTGCCGGGTTCCCGTTCCCTGATGCGCCGCGACAGCCACCGGGGCAGGTAGGTGGCCGGGTAGACCCAGACGAAGCGCACCACGACCACGGCCAGGAAGACCAGCACCGCGTACCCGAGGGCCTCCGTCACGGAGTACGTGCCGAGCCCCTTGAGCACGAACGGCAGCTGGAGGCCGATCAGGGCGAACACGGCGGACTCCAGGACGAAGGCGACCATCTTCCAGACGGCGGCCTCCTGGAGCCGGGTGGCGAAGTCGACCTGCCAGGAGCGGTGGCCCAGGTAGAGCGCGACGACGACCACGGCGAGCACCCCGGAGGCGTGCACGCGCTCGGCCGCCGCGTACGCCACGAACGGGATCAGGAGCGACAGGGTGTTCTGGAGCAGCGGCTCCTTCAGGTGCGTGCGCAGCCAGTGCAGCGGGACCATGAGCAGCAGACCGACCCCGACACCGCCGACCGAGGCCAGCAGGAACTCCCCCGCTCCCGCGCCCCAGCTGATGCCCTCGCCCACGGCGGCGGCGAGCGCCACCTTGTAGGCGGTGATCGCGGTGGCGTCGTTCACCAGGGACTCGCCCTGCAGGATCGTTGTGACGCGCGCGGGCAGCCCCACCCGGCGGGCGATGGCCGCGGCGGTGACGGCGTCCGGCGGGGCGATCACGGCCCCGAGCACCAGCGCGGCGGTCAGCGGCAGATCGGGCACCAGCAGATACGCCAGCCAGCCCACCGCGACCGTCGCGAACAGCACGTACCCGACCGACAGCAGCGCCACGGGCCGCAGGTTGGCCCGCAGATCGAGGTAGGAGCTGTCCACGGCGGCCGTGTAGAGCAGGGGCGGCAGCAGCAGCGGGAGCACGATGTGCGCGTCCAGGGTGTACGTCGGCACGCCCGGCACGTACGAGGCGATCAGCCCGGCGGCGACCAGCAGAAGAGGGGCGGGAACCGGCGTGCGGCGGGCGAGTCCCGCCGTCGCGGCGCTGCCCGCGACCAGCGCCACCAGGGGCAATGCGTCCATCTCATGATCCTCGCATCCGTCGTAACCTGGCCATCATGAGTGTGTGCCCGCATGTACCGGACCTGCCGCGCCCCGAGCCCGCGCCCCTCGGTGAGACCTGCCCCGAGTGTCTGGCGGCCGGCACCCACCCCGTGCAGCTGCGGCTGTGCCTGAGCTGCGGACACGTCGGCTGCTGCGATTCGTCGCCCGGACGGCACGCGACGGGGCACTTCGAGCAGACCGGCCACCCGGTGATGCGGAGCTTCGAACCGGGCGAGAACTGGCGTTGGTGCTTTGTCGACGGTTCGATCGTCTGACGCACGGGTACGTCAAACCGGCGCCTGTTGTTCGCAATTGAGCAACGCAGACCCCTAGCCACTGTGTGTACGCATGGGCCTACCATGAGTGACAGCCACGGGAAGGGGTTCCGGCGACACGGCATCATGGATCGCGATAGCGTCGCCGGACCGAGAACCGAAGACGTACCGCATGGCTCCGGGCGTTCTTCCCGGAACCTCGAATGAGTTTGTGCCACCTTGGAGGTGAGGGTGTCCCAGATCGCAGGCGAGCCCGGGAATCAGGACTTCGTAGAGGTCCGGCTGCCCGCTGCGGGTGCCTACCTGTCGGTGCTGCGCACGGCCACGGCCGGTCTCGCAGCACGCTTGGACTTCACTCTCGACGAGATCGAGGATCTTCGCATCGCGGTCGACGAGGCCTGCGCGATCCTGCTCCAGCAGGCCGTGCCCGGCTCTGTCCTCAGCTGCGTGTTCCGTCTCATCGACGATTCACTCGAGGTGACGGTCGCGGCCCCGACCACGGACGGCCGCGCCCCGGAGCGCGACACCTTCGCCTGGACGGTGCTCTCCGCACTGGCCGGGAAGGTCGACTCCTCGGTCGCCGACGACCGTACGGTCAGCATCAGCCTGTACAAACAGCGCGGCGCGGGACCCGGGCCGGCGTGAGCAACGGGAACGGGGACGGTCCTGTGCGGGACGAGACGATCCGACCAGGGGTGGTGCGTGCGGCAGGCATCCCGGAACAGCAGGCCCTGCCTCATCCGGTGGACGGGGCCGACCTGCCCCGTGCGGTGGACGGGGTGGACGGGCCCGCCGGCATTACGGTCGCGGTGGAGCAGTCGCAGGCGGAGCGGGCAGGCCAAATGAGCGAGCACGGGCACCACGATCCAAACGACCGCAGCGGGGCGCGGGCGTTGTTCATCGAGCTGGGCAAGCTCCCCGACGGTTCGCCGGAGCGGGCGGAGCTGCGCAACCGGCTGGTGCGGATGCATCTGCCCCTGGTGGAGCACCTGGCGCGCCGCTTCCGCAACCGCGGGGAGCCGCTGGACGACCTGACCCAGGTCGCCACGATCGGGCTGATCAAGTCCGTCGACCGGTTCGACCCGGAGCGGGGCGTCGAGTTCTCGACCTACGCGACGCCCACGGTCGTCGGGGAGATCAAGCGGCACTTCCGCGACAAGGGCTGGGCGGTACGGGTGCCGCGCCGCCTCCAGGAGCTGCGGCTCTCGCTGACCTCGGCGACGGCGGAGCTCTCCCAGCTGCACGGCCGGTCGCCCACGGTGCACGAGCTGGCGGAGCGGCTGGGGATCTCCGAGGAGGAGGTCCTGGAGGGCCTGGAGTCGGCCAACGCGTACAGCACGCTCTCGCTGGACGTGCCGGACACGGACGACGAGTCGCCGGCCGTGGCGGACACGCTGGGCTCCGAGGACGAGGCGCTGGAGGGCGTCGAGTACCGGGAGTCGCTGAAGCCGCTCCTGGAGGACCTGCCGCCACGAGAGAAGCGGATCCTGCTGCTCCGGTTCTTCGGGAACATGACCCAGTCGCAGATCGCGCAGGAGGTCGGCATCTCGCAGATGCACGTCTCGCGGCTGCTGGCCCGCACGCTGGCGCAGCTGCGCGAGCGGCTGCTCGTCGAGGAGTAGGCACGGCGGTACGCGAGAGGCCGCCGGGGATGTCCCCGGCGGCCTCTTCGTGCGTCGGCGGGAGTCAGCCGTCGGTGGTGTCCGCGTCCGCCGCCGCGCCCGGCCTGCGGATACCGAGGGCCTCGATGGTGGCGGGCCTGACCAGCTGGTAGAGCGCGGTCAGCGCCACCGCGGCGAGCACGATCCCGGCCGGGATCAGGAAGCCGTGGGAGCGCAGCAGCGTCCACGCCACCGGCAGCGCGATGATCTGCGTGATGAGCGCCGGTCCCCGGCTCCAGCTGCGGCGGCGCAGCAGCCCGCGCGCGGCGAAGAGCGGGATCAGGCCGAGCGCGATCACCGTCAGACCCCCCATCTCGGCCTGCTCGGGGCTGTCGGGGCGGCCCAGCAGCCCCATCACCAGCATGGCGATCCCGCCGACGACGAGGGTGACGCCTTCGAGGGCGTTCAGCCCGGCCACCAGCGTGATCCTGGCGGGCTTCGCCGGCTCGGCCGAGGGGGCCGGCGAGGGCGCGTTCTGCTGAGTACTCACCCCAGCAGGTTGGCATCCCGGCCCCGGGAAGGGAAAGCCGGGGTCACCGCACCGCCGCCCCGCTCGCGGGCCGTCACCGAGCGTGAGGGGCGGCGGGCAGGACTTCAGCCCTTTACCCCGCGGTAGGTAGGCTGGCAGTCATGCGCGCACTTCTTGTGGTCAATCCAGCCGCCACCACCACCAGTGCGCGGACCCGTGACGTGCTCATCCACGCGCTGGCCAGCGAGATGAAGCTGGAGGCCGTCACCACGGAGTACCGCGGGCACGCCCGCGACCTGGCGCGGCGGGCCGCCGACAGCGACGACATCGATCTCGTGGTGGCGCTGGGCGGCGACGGCACGGTCAACGAGGTCGTCAACGGCCTGCTGCACCGGGGCCCGGATCTGGACAGCCTGCCGAAGCTGGCCGTGGTGCCCGGCGGTTCCACCAACGTCTTCGCGCGCGCCCTGGGTCTGCCCAACGACGCGGTGGAGGCGACCGGCGCCATCCTGGACGCGCTGGCGAACCGGACCGAGCGCACGGTGGGCCTGGGCCTCGCGGCCGGGACGCCGGGCACGGAGGACGAGGCGGTCCCGGAGCGCTGGTTCACCTTCTGCGCCGGCCTCGGATTCGACGCGGGCGTGGTCGGCCGGGTCGAACAGCAGCGGGAGCGAGGCAAACGTTCGACCCATGCCCTGTACGTGCGCCAGGTGCTCCGGCAGTTCCTGGACGAGCCGCACCGGAGGCAGGGTGTGATAACGCTCGACGTGCCGGGCGAGGAGCCGGTCACCGACCTCGCGCTCTCCATAATCTGCAACACCTCCCCCTGGACATACCTGGGGAACCGGCCGGTGTACGCGGCCCCCAAGGCCTCCTTCGACACCGCCCTCGACGTGCTGGGCCTGCGGAAACTCTCCACGGCGGCGGTCGGGCGGTATGCCACCCAGCTGCTCACGTCGAGTCCGGAGAAGGGTCCACGGGGCAAGCACGCGGTTTCACGGCACGACCTCACGGACTTCACCTTGCATTCAAAGGTCCCGCTGCCCTTCCAGATGGACGGTGACCACCTCGGGGTGCGTACGAGTGTGACGTTCACAGGCGTACGCCGTGCACTGCGTGTGATTGTGTGAGTGGAAGGGACCAAAGTCCTTTAACTCGAACGTTTGGACTGGCCTCCACCCTCTAGAAGTACGGCTGTGACCTAGCCGACACCGAGGAATCAAAAAAAACTTTCCAGAAGGGGTTGTATCCGCCGCCGAGGTTTGCGAATCTCTACATGGCGATCGGGACGGCCCGCAACAACGGCCTCCACTGAGAGCCAGAACCCCTCCTCACTTCACAGGACCACAACCAGTTCATCTGGGAGTCGGCCCGACACCTGCGGGGGGATTCGTGAAAGCGTTCACATTCACAAGCCACAGTACGTAATACCAAGGAGAGGTAGCAGCCATGGACTGGCGTCACAACGCCGTTTGTCGTGAGGAAGACCCGGAGCTGTTCTTCCCCATCGGCAACACCGGTCCTGCGCTGCTGCAGATCGAGGAAGCCAAGGCCGTCTGCCGCCGCTGCCCCGTCATGGAGCAGTGCCTGCAGTGGGCGCTCGAGTCCGGCCAGGACTCCGGCGTCTGGGGTGGCCTCAGCGAGGACGAGCGCCGCGCAATGAAGCGCCGCGCCGCTCGCAACCGGGCGCGCAACGCCAGCGCCTGACCGACGCCACCGCTACGAACCTCAGCCAGGCGGCGCGTACAGAGCGTACGCATCACCCCGCCCCCCGAGTCGCAGCGCGCAGTACCCCCGAAGCGCATGCTTGACCAGAGAGCCCGGACCGTTCACCCACGGTCCGGGCTCTCTGCTGTGTACGGGCCCCGCTACTTCTCGTTGCGGACCGGGATGTCGAGGACGACCTGTGTGCCGCGCTCGGGTGCCGGCACCATGCCGAACGTGCCGCCCAGCTCTCCCTCCACCAGGGTGCGGACGATCTGGAGGCCCAGATTGCCGGCCTTCTGCGGGTCGAAGCCCTCCGGCAGACCGCAGCCGTCGTCCTGGACCGTGATGAGCAGCCGCCCCTCGGCGGGCGAGCCGCCCCGGACGGCGGAGACCTCGACCGTGCCCGACTCGGCCACGGAGAACGCGTGTTCCAGGGCGTTCTGCAGGACCTCGGTGAGGACCATCGAGAGCGGGGTGGCCACCTCGGCGTCGAGCACGCCGAAACGTCCCGTGCGGCGGCAGGTGACCTTGCCCGGCGAGATCTCGGCGACCATGGCGATCACGCGGTCCGCGATGTCGTCGAACTCCACCCGCTCGTCCAGGTTCTGGGACAGCGTCTCATGCACGATGGCGATCGAACCGACGCGCCGTACCGCCTCGTTGAGCGCCTCGCGGCCCTGCGGGGAGTCCATCCGGCGGGCCTGGAGCCGCAACAGGGCGGCGACCGTCTGGAGGTTGTTCTTCACCCGGTGGTGGATCTCCCGGATGGTGGCGTCCTTGGTGATCAACTCACGCTCGCGGCGGCGCAGTTCGGTCACGTCGCGCAGGAGGACCAGGGAGCCGATGCGGACGCCCTTGGGCTTGAGCGGGATCGCGCGCAGCTGGATCACCCCGCCCGCACACTCGACCTCGAACTCACGGGGCGCGTAGCCGCTGGCCAGTTTGACCAGGGCCTCGTCCACCGGGCCCCGGGACGGGGCGAGTTCGGCGGTGATCTGGCCGAGGTGCTGGCCGACGAGGTCCGAGGCCAGGCCGAGCCGGTGGTAGGCGGAGAGGCCGTTGGGGCTGGCGTACTGGACGACGCCGTCGGCGTCGAGCCGGACCAAGCCGTCGCCGACGCGCGGGGACGCGTCCATGTCGACCTGCTGGCCCGGGAAGGGGAAGGACCCGGCGGCGATCATCTGGGCCAGGTCGGATGCGGACTGGAGGTAGGTCAGCTCCAGCCGGGACGGGGTGCGGACGGTGAGGAGGTTGGTGTTGCGCGCGATGACGCCGAGCACCCGGCCCTCCCTTCGCACGGGGATCGACTCGACCCGTACGGGGACCTCCTCGCGCCACTCCGGGTCGCCCTCGCGCACGATCCGGCCCTCGTCCAGGGCGGCGTCCAGCAGCGGGCGCCGGCCGCGCGGCACCAGATGGCCGACCATGTCGTCCTGGTACGAGGTGGGGCCGGTGTTGGGCCGCATCTGGGCGACGGAGACATAGCGGGTGCCGTCGCGGGTGGGGACCCACAGTACGAGGTCGGCGAAGGAGAGGTCGGAGAGCAACTGCCACTCCGAGACCAGCAGGTGGAGCCACTCGAGGTCGGTGTCGCTCAGAGCGGTGTGCTGGCGTACGAGGTCGTTCATGGAGGGCACGTGTGCGAGCGTACCTGTGGATGCGTGCCGGTCCGAACCGGAAGCGCTGCCCGTACGTGCAGTGAAGAAGGGCCGACATTGGCGCGCCCCATGGATGGACAGGGACTAATGGTCTAGTCCACAATGCTTGATGTAGGAGCCTCCGCTCTCCCCGCACAGGAGGGCGGACGAGGTACCCGCGCTCTCTGCCCTGACTGCGCAGGTGCCTCTCCCCGGCCGGGGGCACCGCACACCGCCGGCCGAGCCGGCCGCCCGCGAGGGCGGCCCTACTCCGGGCTGCGGTGCTGGTCGGGCTGAGGGTCCCGGCCCGGCGCCGCGGCCCGCGGGTTTTTCCGGAGCCTTCCCCGCCTCAGCGGGTCTCGGTGACCTTCGCGAGCGCGCGCGGCGCGTCCGGGTCCTGGCCCCGGGCGATCGTCACCTCGTAGGCCAGCAGCTGGAGCGGCAGGATCTCCAGCACCGGCTGGACCTCCTCCCGGACCCCGGCCGTCGGCAGCACGAACCCCGCGGAGGCCGCCGCCACCTGTGCCTGGGGCCCGACGACGAAGAGGTCGGCGCCCCGGCCGCGCAGCCGGTCCAGAACGGGCTGAAGGGCCTCTCCGCCCCGGCCGTCGGGCACCACGGCGATCACCGGCGAGATGTTGTCGACCATGGCGAGCGGGCCGTGCAGCAGGTCGGCGCCGGAGTAGGAGAGGGCCGGGATGTAGCTGGTCTCCATGAGCTTGAGGGCCGCCTCCTTGGCGGTGGGGTAGCCGTAACCCCGTGAGGTGATGACCATGCGTTCGGCGAACCGGTAGCGCGAGGCCAGGGCCTTCACCTCGTCCTTGCGGGCCAGCACCTCCTCGGCCAGGTCCGGCAGCACACCGGCCGCCGCCCCGTCGCCGCCGCGCAGCCCCTCGACGAACAGGTAGAGCGAGAGCAGCGACGCGGTGTACGTCTTCGTGGCCGGGAGCGCCTTCTCGGGGCCCGCCAGGATGTCGATGTGGTACTCGGAGACGGCCGCGAGCGGCGAGTCCGGGTTGTTGGTCACGGCCAGCGTCACCGCGCCGGCCTCCCGGGCGGCCCTGGTCGACGCCACCAGGTCGGGCGAGCCGCCGGACTGGCTGACGGTGACGACCAGGACGTCGCGGAGGTCCGGCTTCGCGCCGTACGCGGTGGTGGTGGACATCGAGGCCAGCCCGCAGGGCAGCCCCATCGTGATCTCCAGCAGGTACTTGGCGTAGAGCGCGGCGTTGTCGGACGTGCCGCGCGCCGTGAGCAGGACGAAGCGCGGGTTCCTGGCCGCGATCCGGCCCGCGGTCTCGCGGATGGCGGGCGCGCCGCGCTCCAGGATGCGGCGGAGCATCGCGGGCTGCTCGGCCATCTCGCCGGACATGATGCGGCCGGGCCACTCGCCGCCGCCGGCGGCCGGGTACGTGGCGGACATGTCGGGTGCCTCCCGGGTGTCGCGATGCGTCGGTCAAGTCGAACACGGGGCGCAGGGGGGCCGCCAGCGGGCGGCGGCCGGTGGGACGGCGGGCGGGTGTCCGTGTGCCGGTACGGGCCGTGTCGGGGCGGGCCGAGTCTGCTAGATTAGGTCTTTGATTGGTCTATACCACATACCCACTCTTCGATCGGATCGGCAGGCCCCGCGTGGAAGTTGTCATCGTCCCGGACGCCAAGGCAGGCGGCGAACTGATCGCGGGGGCCATCGGCGCCCTGCTGAGCCGCAAGCCCGACGCCCTGCTCGGCGTTGCCACCGGCTCGACCCCGCTGCCCATCTACCAGGCCCTCGCGGACCTGGTCCGCTCCGGTGCCGTGGACGCCTCGCGCGCCCGCGTCTGCCAGCTCGACGAGTACGTGGGGCTGCCGGCGGGCCACCCGGAGTCCTACCGCTCCGTGGTGCTGCGCGAGGTCGTCGAACCGCTCGGTCTCTCCGAGGCCGCGTTCATGGGCCCCGACGGCTCCGCCGAGGACGTCCAGGCGGCCTGCGAGGCGTACGACAAGGCGCTCGCCGTAGCCGGCGGGGTGGACCTCCAGCTGCTCGGCATCGGCACCGACGGGCACATCGGCTTCAACGAGCCGTGCTCCTCGCTCGCCTCCCGCACCCGGATCAAGACGCTCACCGAGCAGACCCGGGTCGACAACGCGCGCTTCTTCGACAACGACATCGACCAGGTGCCGCACCACGTCATCACCCAGGGCATCGGCACGATCCTGGAGGCCCGCCACCCGGTCCTGCTCGCGACGGGCGAGGGCAAGGCGGACGCGGTGGCGGCGACGGTGGAGGGCCCGGTCGCCTCGATCGTCCCCGCCTCGGCGCTGCAGTTGCACCCGCACGCGACGGTGGTCGTCGACGAGGCCGCGGCGTCGAAGCTGAAGCTGGCGGACTACTTCCGCGCGACGTACGCGGCGAAGCCGGCCTGGCAGGGGCTGTAGTTCCTCGCGTCTCCCGCTGTACGCGAGAGGGCCGGGACACCGTGGCGGTGTCCCGGCCCTCTCGCGTGTGCGGGTTACGCGGAGGCCGCGATGATCTCCGCCGCCGCCCGGCCGCAGACGCGCGCGGCGCCGTGCGTGGCGATGTGCAGGGCTCCCCGGGGCTCGGCCTGGGGGACGCCCATCTCGACCACGATCGTGTCCGGGCGCGCCGCCAGCAGCGCGTCCAGGGCCTCGCTCATCCACGCGTGCCGGTGCGCGTCGCGGACCACGGCGACGATGCGCCGCTCCCCCGCGGCCCGCAGCGCGGCCTCGGCCGGTGCCTCGGAGTCGCCGTCGTACGTGTCGGTCCCCGTCCCCGGCACCAGCCGGGTCAGCTCGGCCGCGAGGCCCCACGGGGTCTCGTCACCGACCGCGATGTTCGCGACCGGGGTGAAGGCGGCCACGTACGCCGGACCGGTGAGCGGTTCGGCCGTGCCGGTCACCTTCACCGCGCGGCGGGCGGCGACCAGGCCGATGTCCGAGACGATGCCCGTGCTCCGTGCGGTGCCGGGCGCGGTCCCCTCCTGCACTGCCGCGCCCGGCTCCCGTACGGCCCCCCTGGCCTCCCGCGTCCAGGACGCGAGGGCACGGACCCGGGCAGCGGCATCGGCGAGCCGCTCCTCGGAGAGTTCGCCGGAGCGCACCGCCGCGACGAGCGCGTCGCGCAGCCGCAGCACGGTGCTGTCGTCGTCGAGCCCGCCGCCGACGCAGAGCGCGTCGGCACCGGCCGCGACGGCGAGAACGGAGCCGCGTTCGATCCCGTACGTCGAGGCGATGGCCTGCATCTCCACGGCGTCGGTCACGATGAGGCCCTCGTACCCCAGTTCCTGGCGCAGCAGACCCGTCAGGATCTGCGGGCTGAGGGTCGCGGGGCGGTGCGGGTCGAGCGCGGGCAGCAGGATGTGCGCGCTCATGACCGACTTGGAACCGGCCGCGATGGCGGCCCGGAACGGCACGAGCTCCCGGGCGTGCAGGGTCTCCAGGTCGACGTCGATGCGCGGCAGCGCGTGGTGCGAGTCGACCGCGGTGTCGCCGTGCCCCGGGAAGTGCTTGGTGCAGGCGGCGACGCCGGCGGCCTGGAGGCCCTCGACGTACGCGGCGGTGTGCCGGGCGACCAGGTGCGGGTCGGCGCCGAAGGAGCGGACGCCGATGACGGGGTTGCCCGGGTTGGAGTTGACGTCCGCGGACGGGGCCCAGTTGAGGTTGACCCCGCACTCGGCGAGCCGGCGGCCCAGCTCGTGGGCGACGGCCCGGGTCAGCACGGTGTCGTCGACCGCGCCGAGCGCCAGGTTGCCGGGGAAGGAGGAGCCGTGGCGGACCTCCAGGCGGGTGACGTCGCCGCCCTCCTCGTCGATGGCGACGAGCACGTCGTCCCGCTCGGCCCTGAGCTGGGCGGTGAGCGCGGCGAGCTGTTCGGGCGTCTCGATGTTGCGGCCGAACAGGCCGACGGAGGACAGTCCTTCGCCGACCCGGCGCAGCAGCCACTCGGGCGCCGTGGTGCCGGTGAAGCCGGGCTGCAGGACGGCGAGGGCGTCGCGGGTGACGGTGTCCGTGGTGGATGTGAGGGTGGTCATGGGGCGGCGTTATCCCTTCACGGCGCCGGAGGTGAGGCCCGCGGCCATCTTCTTCTGCACGAACATGAAGAAGATGACGACCGGAAGGGCGATCATGGTCGACGCCGCCATCAGGGCACCGTAGTCCGTGCCGCGCTCACTGGTGAACGTCATCAGCCACACGTTGAGCGTGTACTTGGAGTTGTCGTTGATCAGGATGTAGGCGAAGAGGTATTCGTTCCACGCGTTCACCAGGGCGAAGATCGACGCGGCGGCGAGGCCGGGCGCGAGCAGCGGGAGGATCACGCGGCGGAAGGCGCCGAAGCGGGTGCAGCCGTCCACCATGGCGGACTCCTCCAGCTCCACCGGGATGTTCACCACGAAGCCGCGGATCATGATCGTCGCGAACGGCAGCGTGGAGACCAGGTAGACGACGATGAGGCTCCAGTACTCGTCGATGCCGCCCATCGCGTTGAGCTGGGCGTAGATCGGGATGAGCATCGCCGTGGGCGGCAGCATCTGGACCAGGATCATGATCAGGACCAGGGCCTTGCGGCCGAAGAAGCGGAACCGGCCGATGGCCAGGGCCGCCAGGGTGGCGATGATCATGCCGCCGACGACGGCGGTGATCGAGACGATCAGGCTGGACTGGACCGCGGTGCCGAAGTTCGGCTGGTCGACCGCCTTGACGAAGTTGTCGAAGGTGATCGAGGAGGGCCACAGGGTCTGGTCGTACGAGCGGATCTCGCGGCTGGGCCGCAGGGCGCTGACGACCAGCCAGTAGACCGGGAAGACCATGACCAGCGCGATGCCGAGGCCGAGGATGTTCAGGCCGACGCGGGTCTTCTTGCGGTCCGGGCGCAGGACCTGTGGTGTGTCGGTCGTGGTGCTCATTCGACCTCTCCCGTCTTCATGAGCTGGCGCAGGTAGTACACGGCCACCGCGGACAGCAGGATCACCGTGATCAGGGCGATCGCGGTGCCCTGGCTGAAGGAGGTGGACTCGAAGGCCTTCGAGTAGGAGTAGAGGCCGAGGGTCTCGTACTCGGGCTCGGGCTTGCTGCCGCGCAGCAGCCAGATCTGGCCGAAGACGTTGAAGTCCCAGATCACCGACAGCGTGGAGACCATGCTGAAGACCGGCTTGATGACCGGCCAGGTCACGTAGCGGAAGATGCCGAAGCTGGTGGCGCCGTCGAGCGAGGCGGCCTCCTCCAGTTCCTGGGGGACCTGGGTGAGGGCGGCGTACAGCGTGACGACGACGAAGGGGATGGCGCCCCAGACGACCAGCAGCGTGATGATCGCGAAGCCCTGGACCGGGTCGAGGTACCAGTTGTGGCCGAGCCAGTCGTCGCCCACGACCTTCGCGATGAGGGTGTTGATGAGGCCGTAGTCGGAGTCGGCCATGAACCGGAAGATGGAGGCGGCGACCATCAGCGGCATCGACCAGGCGGCGATCAGGCAGAAGGTCAGGATGAGCCGCACCCAGGTGGACAGCCGGCGCATCAGCAGGGAGATCAGCAGGCCGATGCCCATGGTCAGCGTCACGCAGACGGCCATGAAGACGACGGTGCGGAAGGTCACCCACCAGAACTCGGAGTCACCGAGGATGTTGGTGAACTGGTCGAAGCCGACCCAGGGTGCGGGGTCGCCGGTCCACAGCTCGCGCCGGCCCATGTCCTGGAAGGACATGATGACGGTCTTGGCGAGCGGATAGAGGTAGACGGCGGCGATCGCCACGATCGCCGGGAGGATCAGGAAGTAGGGCAGCAGCTCGCCCTTCTTCCGCTTCCTCTTCTGCTTCAGGGGGCCGTTGACCTCACCGGACAGCGGGCTCCCGTCCGCCTGGGGATCACGTGGTACGGGGACCGGTGGCCCGGCGGCCTTGGTATCGGCGGCAGTCACGTGGCTGACCTTCCATCGCGGGTCCGAGGCAGCCCCCGGATAACACGGCGTTCTTGAGCGAAAGGAGGCGAGGGCCCGGCGCAGTGCCGGGCCCCCGCCTGGCGATCAGAAGGCTCAGGCCTTCTTGTTGATCAGTGCGTCGATCTCGCTGTCGGCCTTCTTGGTGGCGTCGGCGACGGACGTGCCCTTGAGGATCTTCAGGAGCATGTTCTCCAGAATCTCCTCCTTCTCGATGGAGGCCCAGCCCGGAGCGATCGGCGTGAACCAGGCGTCCGGCACCGCGTTGGCGATGGCGGCCGTCTCGGGCTTGGCCTTCAGCGGCTCAAGCTGCTTCTCGTTGTTCGGGAGGATGTTCTTCGACGCGAGGACGTCCATGGACTTCGCGTTGGTGAAGAGGGAGATCCACTCCTCGCCGAGGTCCTGGACCTTGGACTTGGAGATGGTGGCGAGGTCGGAGCCGCCGATGAAGGACGGGAGCGCCTTGCCGTTCGGGCCAGGCATACCGGCCGTGGCGATCTTGCCGTCGAGCTTCGGGTTGCCGTTGTCACCGGTGGTGACGCTGCCGGCCTCCCAGGCCTGGCCGTAGATGACCGCGGCCTTCTCGTTGGCCATGACGTTGGCGTGGTCCTGCTCGTCCTTCGTCTGGTCGGCCTTGTTGTACTTCTTGACCAGGTCGATGAAGTGCTGGATGCCCTTCTGCGCCTCGGGGGTGGAGAGGCTGGCCTTCCACTCCTTCGAGCCCTCGTCGTACTTGGCGATCTGGCCGCCCTCGGCCGCGACGTAGGACATGGCGGCGTACCAGTAACGGCCCGGGTAGTACAGGGACGAGGCGCGCTTGTCCTTCTTCGCGAGCTCGGCCTGGACCTTGTCCATGGCCTTGAGGAAATCGTCCTCGTTCTGCGGGAGGACGTCGCTGCCGGTACCGGCCTTCAGCATGTCCTTGTTGTAGACCGCGAGGCGGGCGGAGGCGTAGTAAGGAACGCAGTAGATCTTGCCCTCGTAGGAGCAGGTGTCCTTCAGACCCTTGATCCAGGTGTCCGAGTTCTCGTACTTCGAGGTGTCGATCTCGCCGAGCGCGCCGTTGAGGATGTACTGCATGGTCTCGGTGTTGCCGAGTTCGACAACGTCCGGGAACTTGTCGCCACCGAGGGAGGTGTCGAGCTTCTTGACCTTGTCCGCCCAGCCCTGGTACTGGATCTTGACGTTGACGTTCGGGTACTTCTTCTTGAACTGGGCGTTGACGTCCTTCACCAGTTCGGGCCAGGTCGACTGGGCCTCGCCCATGAGCCAGACAGTCAGGTCTTCCTTGCGGTCCTTCGGGTCCTTCGAGGACGTCTTGTCGTCCGAACCACACGCCGCGATGGAAACCAACATGCCCGCGACGCCGATCGCCGCGATGAGCTTGCGCTTCACGCCACCCTCCTCAGGGATGCTGCAACCCCCTCCCCACCGCGCGAGAACGTCGACGAGTACCTCTGGGGCTGGGACCTGGTCTTTAATGGTTTAGACCAGTACCCGGAGCTTGGCCTAGACCTTTAGGGGTGTCAAGGGTGTATAAGAAGTGCACTCGCGTCCGTTATAGGACCGACACCTGAGGGAGGGCGACGAGCCGTGACCGGACCGTGCCACCATGTGAGCCGCGACAGACGGAGGAGCCGGTGACGGCAGCAACGCAGCAGTCGGGAAGGCGGGCCATGGGTGCCGACGGGGGCAGTTCGGAGAACGAGACGGGGGCGGGCGCCGGGACGCGCACCGCGCGCGTACCGAAGTACTACCGGCTGAAGCGACATCTCCTCGACATGACGGACACCATGCCGCCGGGCACCCCCGTGCCCCCGGAACGGACCCTGGCCGCCGAGTTCGACACCTCGCGCACCACCGTGCGCCAGGCGCTCCAGGAGCTGGTCGTCGAGGGCCGGCTGGAGCGCATCCAGGGCAAGGGCACCTTCGTCGCCAAGCCGAAGGTCTCGCAGGCCCTGCAACTCACCTCGTACACCGAGGACATGAGGGCCCAGGGGCTCGAACCGACCTCGCAGCTCCTGGACATCGGCTACGTCACCGCCGACGACACCCTCGCCGGACTGCTCGACATCAGCGCCGGCGGACGCGTCCTGCGCATCGAGCGCCTGCGCCTGGCGAGCGGGGAGCCGATGGCCATCGAGACCACGCACCTCTCGGCCAAGCGCTTCCCGGCGCTGCGCCGTTCGCTGGTCAAGTACACCTCGCTCTACACCGCGCTGTCCGAGGTGTACGACGTCCGGCTGGCCGAGGCCGAGGAGACCATCGAGACCTCGCTCGCCACCCCGCGCGAGGCCGGGCTGCTCGGCACGGACGTGGGCCTGCCGATGCTGATGCTCTCCCGGCACTCCCTGGACGAACAGGGCGAGCCGGTCGAGTGGGTGCGCTCGGTCTACCGCGGCGACCGCTACAAGTTCGTGGCCCGCCTGAAGCGTCCGCTGGACTGACCCACCGCACGCATGTGCTCCCCGAATGGCCCCCGGACCCGCCCCCGGGGGCCATTCGGCGTCCCCGGAACCCGGATTGGCCTGGACCAAGCCTCGGACGTTTGCCGTCATTCCGGCCATCCGGCCGGTCGCTGACGACCGTTGCCGGACCGCAATGCGGACAGGGGGTGACGGTGGCCGGATGACTCGCCTAGATTTCCTGCGCATTACAGGTGATCAGCGAGGGGACGGAGTCGCCGCCATGGCGGAAGAACCAGAAGGAAAACCACCCACCGTCACACCGGTGCGGGTGGTCATCGCCCTGTGTCTCATCGCGCCGTTCGTGGCGATGCTCTGGGTGAGTTCGTACGCGAAGATCGACCCGACCTTCATCGGTATCCCGTTCTTCTACTGGTACCAGATGCTCTGGGTGCTGATCTCCACCGCGCTCACG
The DNA here is from genome assembly GCF_008042035.1 of Streptomyces sp. col6. Classification (GTDB taxonomy): domain Bacteria; phylum Actinomycetota; class Actinomycetes; order Streptomycetales; family Streptomycetaceae; genus Streptomyces. Next base: position 1,005,874 of record NZ_RDBL01000006.1, on the reverse strand, counting down.
ATGGTCGCGTACAAGCTGTGGCAGCGTGACCAGCGCGCCCGCAAGGGGGGTGCGTCGGCATGAACGACGGCGTGAACGGCGTCGCGCTCGGCGTCTTCATCTTCTTCTTCCTGGCCGTCACGGTCATGGGCTTCCTGGCCGCCCGCTGGCGCAAGGCCGAGAACGAGGCCAGCCTCGACGAATGGGGCCTGGGCGGGCGCTCGTTCGGCACCTGGGTCACCTGGTTCCTGCTCGGCGGCGACCTCTACACCGCGTACACCTTCGTCGCCGTCCCCGCGGCGATCTACGCGGCGGGCGCGGCCGGCTTCTTCGCGGTGCCCTACACCATCCTGGTGTACCCGCTGATCTTCACCTTCCTGCCGCGCCTGTGGTCGGTCTCGCACAAGCACGGCTACGTCACCACCTCGGACTTCGTCCGCGGGCGCTTCGGCTCGAAGGGGCTCTCGCTGGCGGTCGCCGTCACGGGCATCCTCGCCACGATGCCGTACATCGCGCTGCAGCTCGTCGGCATCCAGGCGGTGCTGGACGTGATGGGCGTCGGCGGCGGTGAGAACACCAACTGGTTCGTCAAGGACCTGCCGCTGCTCATCGCGTTCGCGGTGCTCGCCGCGTACACGTACTCCTCGGGCCTGCGGGCGCCGGCGCTGATCGCGTTCGTCAAGGACGGGCTGATCTACCTGGTCATCGCCGTGGCGATCATCTACATCCCGATCAAGCTCGGCGGCTTCGACGACATCTTCGCCTCCGCCCAGGACAAGTTCACCAAGGCGGGCGCGGGCGGCCTCGCACCCGCCGCGGCCGGCCAGTGGGGGTACGCGACCCTGGCGCTCGGGTCCGCGCTGGCGCTGTTCATGTACCCGCACTCCATCACGGCGACGCTCTCCAGCCGCAGCCGTGACGTGATCCGCCGCAACACCACCATCCTGCCGCTGTACTCGCTGATGCTGGGCCTGCTCGCGCTGCTCGGCTTCATGGCGATCGCCGCCGGGGTCAAGGTGGACAATGGCCAGCTCGCCATCCCGCAGCTGTTCGAGAACATGTTCCCCGACTGGTTCGCGGGGGTGGCGTTCGCCGCCATCGGCATCGGCGCGCTGGTGCCGGCCGCGATCATGTCCATCGCCGCGGCGAACCTGTTCACGCGCAACATCTACAAGGACTTCCTGAAGCCGGACGCGACCCCCGCCCAGGAGACCAAGGTCTCCAAGCTGGTCTCGCTGCTGGTCAAGGTCGGCGCGCTCGCCTTCGTCCTCACCATGGACAAGACGGTCGCGATCAACTTCCAGCTGCTCGGCGGGATCTGGATCCTCCAGACCATGCCGGCCCTGGTCGGCGGCCTGTTCACCCGCTGGTTCCACCGCTGGGCGCTGCTCGCCGGCTGGGCGGTCGGCATGATCTACGGAACGGCCGCCGCGTACGGGGTCGCGAGCCCGACGCAGAAGCACTTCGGCGGGTCCTCCAAGGAGATCCCGGGCCTCGGTGAGATCGGCTACATCGGCCTCACCGCGTTCGTGCTGAACGTCGTGGTCACCGTGGTCCTCACCTTCGTCCTCAACGCCGTGAAGGCGCCCGCAGGGGTCGACGAGACCTCCCCGGGCGACTACACCGCGGACGCGGGCGACCCGGGCGTCCAGGAGAAGCTGCCGCCCGCCACGGCGGGGGCGCCGGGCGGTCACTGACCGCACACCTTTACGCCACGCGACACAACATGTGGGGGCCGCCGCATCCGGCGGCCCCCACATGTATGCTCGTGCTCGCTGTCGCCGCAGGGGAATCCGGTGCGAATCCGGAACTGTCCCGCAACGGTGTATTCGGTGTGCTTCTGCGCACCCGTGGAGTCCGAGGACCTGCCGACAGCGCATCCGGCTCGACCGAACCGGATGCCCAGACGTCCGGGCCTCGTGGATGGGCCGGTGGACGCCGCACGGAGTGCCGCCCTGTCCGGGCCCGCTCCTGCCCGGCTGCCCCCGCTCCCCGCCGGCCCAGAGCCGAGCGAGGGAGAGCACCACGTGACCATCGCGCCAGCCGATCCGGTTTCAGCGGCCGAATCAACGGGGACCGCGAGCGACGGACCGGGCACCGCACTGCTGCGGACCCTGACCGACCTCACCGCCGACCTGCCCGACACCGACCCGGGGCGCGTCGCCGCCGCCGCCCTGCGCGGCCGCAACGCCCGGTCGGACGAGGCGGAACTGCGCTCGCTGGCCACCGAGGCCGCCGCCGGCCTCATCTCCGAGGACCCCGCCTACTCCCGGCTCGCCGCCCGTCTGCTGACCCGGACCATCGCGGACGAGGCCGCCGGCCAGGGTGCCACCTCGTTCTCCGCGTCCGTCGCCGTGGGCCACCGCGAGGGCCTGATCGCGGACCGCACCGCCGCGTTCGTGACGCTGCACGCGGCCGCCCTGGACGCGCTGGTGGAACGGTCCCTCGCGGACGGCGCCGACGACCGCTTCGGCTACTTCGGCCTGCGCACCCTGCACAGCCGCTACCTGCTGCGCCACCCGCTCACCCGCCAGGTCATCGAGACGCCCCAGCACTTCATGCTCCGGGTCGCCGCCGGGCTCGCCGAGGACGAGTCCGAGCGCGCGCTCGACGAGGTCGCCGCGCTGTACGGGCTGATGAGTCGGCTGGACTACCTGCCCTCCTCGCCGACGCTCTTCAACTCCGGCACCCGCCACCCGCAGATGTCCTCCTGCTATCTGCTGGACTCGCCGCTGGACGAGCTGGACTCGATCTACGACCGCTACCACCAGGTGGCGCGGCTGTCGAAGCACGCGGGCGGCATCGGCCTCTCGTACTCCCGTATCCGCGCCCGGGGTTCACTGATCCGCGGCACCAACGGGCACTCCAACGGCATCGTGCCGTTCCTGAAGACGCTGGACGCCTCCGTCGCCGCCGTGAACCAGGGCGGCCGGCGCAAGGGCGCCGCCGCCGTCTACCTGGAGACCTGGCACGCGGACATCGAGGAGTTCCTGGAGCTCCGCGACAACACGGGCGAGGACCAGCGGCGCACGCACAACCTCAACCTGGCGCACTGGATCCCGGACGAGTTCATGCGCCGGGTCGACGCGGACGGCAGCTGGTCGCTGTTCTCCCCGGCGGACGTGCCCGAGCTCGTGGACCTGTGGGGCGACGAGTTCGACGCCGCGTACCGGGCGGCCGAGGCGAAGGGCCTGGCGCGCAAGACCATGCCGGCCCGCGAGCTGTACGGCCGGATGATGCGCACCCTCGCCCAGACCGGCCAGGGCTGGATGACGTTCAAGGACGCCTCCAACCGGACCGCGAACCAGACCGCCGAGCCGGGCAGGGTCGTGCACTCCTCGAACCTGTGCACCGAGATCCTGGAGGTCACCGACGACGGCGAGACGGCGGTCTGCAACCTCGGCTCGGTCAACCTCGGCGCGTTCGTCGACGGCGGCTCGATCGACTGGGAGCGCCTGGACGCCACCGTCCGCACCGCGGTGACCTTCCTCGACCGGGTCGTCGACATCAACTTCTACCCGACCGAGCAGGCCGGCCGGTCCAACGCCCGCTGGCGGCCGGTGGGCCTGGGCGCCATGGGCCTCCAGGACGTCTTCTTCCAGCTGCGGCTGCCCTTCGACTCCCCCGAGGCCCGCGCGCTCTCCACGAAGATCGCCGAGCGCATCATGCTCGCCGCCTACGAGGCCTCCTGCGACCTCGCCGAGCGCTCGGGCCCGCTGCCCGCATGGTCGGAGACCCGTGCCGCGCGCGGGGTGCTGCACCCCGACCACTACGACACCGAGGTGAACTGGCCGGAGCGCTGGGACGCGCTGCGCGCCCGGATCGCGAAGACCGGGATGCGCAACTCGCTGCTCCTGGCCATCGCCCCGACCGCGACGATCGCCTCGATCGCGGGAGTCTACGAGTGCATCGAGCCCCAGGTCTCCAACCTCTTCAAGCGCGAGACGCTGAGCGGTGAGTTCCTCCAGGTCAACGGCTACCTGGTGGACGAGCTGAAGCGGCTGGGCGTGTGGGACGCGCGGACGCGTGAGGCGCTGCGCGAGTCGAACGGCTCCGTGCAGGGCTTCGCCTGGATCCCGGCGGACGTGCGGGCGCTGTACCGCACCGCGTGGGAGATCCCGCAGCGCGGCCTGATCGACATGGCGGCGGCCCGTACGCCGTTCCTCGACCAGAGCCAGTCGCTGAACCTGTTCCTGGAGACGCCGACGATCGGGAAGCTCTCCTCGATGTACGCGTACGCCTGGAAGCAGGGGCTGAAGACGACGTACTACCTGCGCTCCCGCCCGGCGACCCGCATCGCCCGTGCCGCGTCCGGCCAGGCGTCGGCCACCGCCCCCATCCCCGTACAGCAGGCACCCGACGCGGACGCCATCGCCTGCTCCCTGGAAAACCCCGAGTCCTGCGAGGCCTGCCAGTAATGACCGCCCACCCGTCGCCCGACCACCGCCCCTCAACGACGGCGCTCCGCACCGACACCCCCGCTTCAAAGAACCTGCTCGACCCGGGCTTCGAACTGACCCTGCGTCCCATGCGCTACCCGGACTTCTACGAGCGCTACCGGGACGCGATCAAGAACACCTGGCACGTGGAGGAGGTCGACCTCCACTCCGACGTGGCGGACCTCGCCAAGATGACGCCCGCCGAGCAGCACCTGATCGGCCGCCTGGTGGCGTTCTTCGCGACCGGTGACTCGATCGTCGCCAACAACCTGGTGCTGACGCTGTACAAGCACATCAACTCCCCCGAGGCGCGGCTGTATCTGTCGCGGCAGCTGTTCGAGGAGGCCGTGCACGTCCAGTTCTATCTGACGCTGCTCGACACCTACCTGCCCGACCCGGACGACCGCGCGGCGGCGTTCGCGGCGGTGGAGAACATCCCCTCGATCCGCGAGAAGGCGCAGTTCTGCTTCCGCTGGATGGACTCGGTGGAGAAGATCGACCGGCTGGAGTCGAAGGCCGACCGGCGCCGCTTCCTGCTCAACCTGATCTGCTTCGCGGCGTGCATCGAGGGGCTGTTCTTCTACGGCGCCTTCGCGTACGTGTACTGGTTCCGCTCGCGCGGTCTGCTGCACGGCCTCGCCACGGGAACCAACTGGGTCTTCCGCGACGAGACCATGCACATGAACTTCGCCTTCGAGGTCGTGGACACCGTCCGCAAGGAGGAGCCGGAGCTGTTCGACGACGCCCTCCAGCAGCAGGTCACCGACATGCTGAAGGAGGCCGTCGAGGCGGAGCTGCAGTTCGGCCGCGACCTGTGCGGCGACGGGCTGCCCGGCATGAACACCGAGTCGATGCGCGAGTACCTGGAGTGCGTCGCCGACCAGCGGCTCACCCGGCTGGGCTTCCCCGCGGTGTACGGATCGCAGAACCCGTTCTCGTTCATGGAGCTCCAGGGTGTCCAGGAGCTGACGAACTTCTTCGAGCGGCGCCCGTCCGCCTACCAGGTGGCCGTCGAGGGCACGGTCGGCTTCGACGACGACTTCTAGATCCTCGCCCAGCTCCTGACGTACGGACGCCGTGCGGCCCCCACCGGCCGTGCGGCGTCCGCCGTTTGCGGTGGGCGGGTACTGCGGTCCTGTTCCGCTTCGCGCAGCTCGCGGTCGATGCGGCGCTCTCGGGCGATGCCGACCAGGGCCGGCAGCAGGACGAGGGCGAAAAGAACGGAAATGCCGAGGAAGTTCTGGAATGTGTTCATGCCTCTACTGTCCTCGTTCCGGAGGAACCGCGGCAGTGGCAGGACTGTCACACAGCATCGAATTACTGCCACACTGGGTCCATGCTGAACAATGTCGCCGCTCTGCTCCTCGATGAGGTCCACCCCTTCGAACTCGGCGTGCTCTGCGAGGTGTTCGGCCTCGACCGGAGCGACGAGGGCCTGCCCGTGCACGACTTCGCCGTGGTCTCCGCCGAGGGCCCCGAGCTGCGGACCCACGCCGGGTTCACCATCAGCACCCCGTACGGCCTCGACCGGCTGGAGGAGGCCGACCTCATCGCCGTACCGGCCGGCAGCCACTTCATGGACCGGGAGTATCCCGAGGAGGTCCTCGACGCGCTGCGCCGGGCCGTGGACCGCGGCGCGCGCGTGCTGAGCGTCTGCTCCGGGGCGTACGTGCTGGGCGCGGCCGGTCTGCTGGACGGCCGGCGCTGCACCACGCACTGGCGCCATGCCGCCGAACTGGCCCGCCGCTTCCCGAAGGCCGTGGTGGAGCCGGATGTGCTGTACGTGGACGAGGGTCCGATCATCACGTCGGCGGGGACGGCCGCGGGGATCGACGCCTGCCTGCACCTGGTCCGCCAGGCGTACGGGCCGGCCGCCGCCAACACCATCGCCCGCCGCATGGTGGTGCCGCCGCACCGGGACGGCGGGCAGGCGCAGTACATCGAGCGCCCGCTGCCGCGCACCCGCTGCGACACGGTCGGGGACACGCTGGCCTGGATGGAGCGCCACCTCGACCGCGAGATGACCGTCGAACAGCTCGCCGCCCAGGCGCACATGTCGCCGCGCACCTTCGCCCGCCGCTTCCAGCAGGAGACCGGCACCACGCCGTACCGCTGGCTGCTGCGCCAGCGCGTCCTGCTGGCCCAGCACCTGCTGGAGACATCCGACGAAACCATCGACACCATCGCCGACCGGACCGGCTTCGGGAACGCCGCCGCGCTTCGCCATCAGTTCGTCCGCTCGCTGGACACCACGCCGCAGGCGTACCGTCGCACCTTCCGGGGGCCGTCCGCCGTGACCGAGGCGGCCTGAGGCCGCCCGCTCCCCTCCGATCATTCGTCCAACCGATCGCACGACCTGTCCATGGACCGGGCCCTCGCGCGCGCGTCAGGGTCGATGCCATGGACATGCGGAAGGCAAGACGAAGGACCATCGGGGCCGTGGTGGCCGCGCTCGCCGCCACCCTGCTGCCCTGGCAGACCGCCGCGGCCGAGGAGGCCCCGGCCGGGCCACCGGAGGTGCTGCCCGCGCTGCGCCAGTGGCAGCCGGGCAGCGGGGAGTTCGTGCTCACCGACCGGGCCCGGATCGTGCTGGACGGCGTGCGCGAGCGGCGGACGGCGGACGACGCGGCCCGGTTCGCCGGAGAGCTGGAGGGCGGGGCGCAGGTTTCCCGGGGCCGGGCCCGCGCCGGTGACATCGTGCTGCGCCAGGACGCCTCGCTGAAGGACTCACTGGGGGCGGAGGGCTACCGACTGGAGGTCGGTGACCGGGTCACGGTCACGGCGGCCACCTCGGCGGGCGTGTTCTACGGTTCGCGCACGGTGCTGCAGCTGCTCAACGACGACGGGCGGGCGGCGCGCGGCTCGGCGACCGACGTGCCCGCGTACCGGGAGCGCGGGGTCGGGGTCTGCGCCTGCTACATCAACGTCTCGCTGCCGTGGTTCGAGCGGCTGATGAAGGACATGGCGTCCCAGAAGCTCAACCAGCTCTGGATCGAGGCGAAGGTCAGGAGCGACACCGACCCGGAGTCGGCGTTCTGGGGGTACTACACCAAGCCGCAGATCCGCTCGCTCGTCGCGATGGCGAAGAAGTACCACATCGACCTGGTGCCGGAGATCAACTCCCCCGGCCATATGGACACCTATCTGGAGAACCACCCCGAGCTCCAGCTGAAGGACAAGGACGGCGTCGCCTCCCCGCCGCGGCTGGACATCTCCCGGCCCGAGGCGCTGACGTACTACACGTCCATGGTCGACGAGGCCCTGAAGGTGTGGGACACCCGCACCTGGCACATGGGCGCCGACGAGTACATGATCGGCTCCTCCTACCCGGACTATCCGCAGCTCCAGGCGGCGGCGACCGCGAAGTTCGGCGCCTCGGCCACCCCCGACGACCTGTTCGTGGACTTCATCAACCGGGTCAACGCCCATGTGAAGGCCCAGGGCCGTTCGCTGCGGATCTGGAACGACGGGCTGATGGGCCGCAACGCGCTCGTCCCTCTGGACCGTGACATCACCGTCGAGCACTGGCTCGGCGGCGGCGCCATCCAGCAGCCGTCCGCCCTGCTCGCCGAGGGCCGCCCGGTGATGAACTCCGCCTACGCGCTTTACCTGGTGCGCGGCGGCTACACCACCAAGACGCAGGAGCTGTACGAGAGCGACTGGACGCCCCTGCGCTTCGAGGGCCAGACGCTGCCCGCCACGGCGGCGAACCTGACCGGCGCGAAGATCAGCCTGTGGCCGGACAGCGCGGCGGCGGAGACCGAGAACGAGGTCGAGGCGAAGACGTTCATGCCGCTCCGCTTCCTCGCCCAGGCCACCTGGGGCGGCCCGAAGCCCAGCCCGACGTACGCCGGTTTCGAGGCCCTGGCCCGGCGCATCGGGCACGCCCCCGGCTGGGAGAACACCGACCGCGCCCAACTGGCCGACGGCACCTACCGGCTGACGTCCGGCGCGAAGGCGCTGGCGCCCGCGGCGGACGCCGGGGTCGCCCTGGTACGGGGCTCGAAGGCGGCCTGGACGCTCACCGCGACCGCCGACGGCTACTACACGGTCCGCTCGGCGGACGGGCTCTGCCTGGACGCGGTGCGCGGGAAGAAGTACCTGGGTGCCCCGCTGGAGGTGGGCGCCGAACTGTCGCTCGGCACCTGTGCGGCGGGCTCACGCACCCAGCGCTGGCAGCTGGACGCCGGCCACGGGACGCTCGTCCTGCGCAACGCGATCTCGCAACTGCGCCTGACCGAGCGGTCGTCGGACGGCGCCGCGGTGCAGACGACGGGCGGGACGCCGCTGCGGGCCGCGTCGTAGGCACAGCCGCGTCGTAGGCACACAGGTGGGGCCCGCCGGGCGACCGGCGGGCCCCAACTCGTGCGTCAGATACCGCAGTTGGGCGCCGACCAGAAGTGGCTCGGGCCCTGGTTCACGTGGACGTGGTCGTTGTGGTCCGGGTACCCCGGGCCGAGGATCCCGTTGAACCCGTGGTTGCGGGCCTCCTTGGCGAGGGTGCAGAAGGCGATCCCGCCGAGGTCGGCCGCGTCGCCGTACAGATGGCGGCTGTTGGACGCGCCGCCGACGGCACTGTTGCAGGACGTCGAGCGGAAACCGCTGTTGATGGTGATGGGCCGGTCACCGAGCGCGTGGCGCAGGGCCTCCAGCTTCCACATGGTGCTCAGCGCGTTGGCCTTGGCCGTGGCCGCCGAGACCGCGCCGCCGGACCAGGTGCTGTTGCAGCGGTTCAGCTCGGCGTACGTGAAGTGCGCCGGGGTGCAGTCGTTGTCCTGGAGGGCGTAGATCTTGGCCTGGGTGGCGGGGCCCGCGATGCCGTCGGCGGCCAGCCCGTAGGCGGCCTGGAAGCGCTTGACGGCGGCGGTGGTGGCGGGCCCGTACGAGCCGTCGATGGCCAGGACGGAGTTGTACCCGGGATATCCGGCGACCCGGATCTGGAGCTGGGTCACGTCGTTGCCGGTGGCGCCCGGACTCAGCGTGCGGGTCCAGGTGTAGCAGCCGTCGGCCTGTGCGGTGCCGGCGGTGACCACGGCCCCGCCCAAGGCGAAAGCCATGGTCATGACAAGGCCGAGCAGGAGTCGTGCGGAACGTCTGATCACGGGGGCTCCCTGCCGCTGTGGAAGTGGTGGTGCACGAGCCTGTCGGACAAGCAAGGTGCGCGTCAACTACGCGTGTAGAAATGGAAGTTGACTTTCCGGAAAACACGTGCGGGCCCGGCCCGGCGTACCGGGACGGGCCCGCACGACCGCGCGTGCGCCGGGTCAGTCGTTCGGGACGACCTCGTAGCGCGGGGTGTTCTCCGCCATCTGCCGCAGCGCGTCCTTGCGGTCGCGCTTGGAGAGCCGGTCGATGTACAGGTAGCCGTACAGGTGGTCCGTCTCGTGCTGGAGGCAGCGCGCGAAGTAGCCGGTGCCGCGCACCCGTACGGGGTTGCCCTCGGCGTCCTGGCCGCGCACCACGGCGTAGTCCGGGCGGGCCAGCGAGGCGTACGCCGTCGGGACGGAGAGGCAGCCCTCGTTGGAGTCGTCCAGGACTCGCGCCTCGGGCGGCAGCTCCTCCAGGACCGGGTTGCAGATCGCGCCCACGTGCCGGACACCGTCGTCGTCCGGGCAGTCGTAGACGAAGACCTTGAGGTCCACGCCGATCTGGTTGGCGGCCAGGCCCACGCCCTCGGCCGTCCGCTGGCTCGCGAACATGTCGTCGATCAGCGCGGCCAGCTCGTCGTCGAACGCGGTGACGTCCTTGCACTCCTTGTGCAGGACCGGGTTGCCGACGACCGTGATCGGGCGGGAGGTGCCGCGCTCGCGGTGGGCCGTCTCGCGCGCCTCACAGTCCTCGGTGTCGATGAGGAAGCCCTCCTCGTCGACGCTGACCTGCTCGTCCGTCTCCTGCTGCGCCATGTCCGCCGTACGCCTTCCTCAAAACCCGAATCGGTGCGTACACAGACTAGTGCCAGGCGTCGTGGACCCCGCCATGATCCGCCGGACAGGCCCTGTGGGCACCGGTCAGCAGACTTCTTCCAGATCCCGCCACTCGCGGCTGTCCGGGCTGTCCGCCACCCAGCCGTCCAGCAGCCCGCGCACCAGGCCCGCCGGCGCCGCCAGGCCGCACTCGCGCTCCGGCACCCACAGCTCACCGGCCGTGCGGTGCCCCAGCGGGCCCGGGTGACCCGGTTCGCTGTGGTCGTGCGGGTCCAGGTGCTCGCCGTCGCCCTCGTCGCTCTCCATCCGGCTCTCCGAACAGGAACGGCACAGCAGCCGCACCGACGAGGACCAGTCCTCGGCGGCGAAGCCCGCGTCGGAGGCCAGTTGCTCCAGCGCGTCCCGGTCCGCCTCGGTCGCCGCTTCGAGCAGCACCACCCAGGTCGGCACGGGCGACGGGGCCCACAGCTCGATCTCGTCGAACACCGGGTAGGACGGGCCCGCCGCGGTGATCCGCTCGCCGTTCGGCACCCCGTCGTGCAGCACGACCTCGCCCCAGCGCCGTCCCGAGGACGGCAGCGGGATCGACAGCACCTCTATCCGGGCCGGGTCCAGCCGGCGGCCCCAGACCACCTCGGCCTCGCCCTCGGGCGACAGCCGTACCGCCGCGCTGCCCAGCTCCATGCCGACCGGCTCGTTGCCCGCGGCCGGGGTCTGCTGGCCGCCGCCGGGGACCTTGAGCCCGTAGGCCTGCCAGGCCCGGCGCGCGAGCGGCCAGTCCTGGAGGGCGGTCGCGGCGATGCCCACGTTCCACCAGTCCGGCGCTCCGGACTCCTTGTCGAGGAGGGCGACGGCGCGCAGCCCGGCGGCCCTCGCCTGCTCCCAGTCGTGCCGGAACTTGTGCAGCAGCGCCAGGTTGAACCACGACTCGGAGAGCCAGGGCTCCAGGTCCGCCGCACGTGTCAGCAGTGCGCCCGCGTCCTCGTACCGGCCGTCGCCGATCAGCGTGAACGCGCGGTCCGTGGCCTGCCGCCAAGAGGCGGACGGCCGATGCCGTACCTTCCCGAAGATCCTCACGATTCCCGCCTGTCCCGACTGGACACCCTCGTTCTACCGCTCTCTTCGCATCCAACCATGCCGGGCCGGAGGCCCGCTCATTACCCATCGGTTACCCAAGGGGGACGGGGCTCAGACCGCCCCGGGCCAGAACCCGGGCCAGCGATTCCACGACCTGCGGCTGGTAGTCGTGCCCGGTTCCGAGCCTGAGCTGTTCCAGCGCACCCAACGGCCCGGAGAGACTTTCCCCGCACAGGTCGTCGTATGCGTTCACCGCCCGGACGATCCTGGCGGACAGCGGCTGCTCGCGATAGGGGTCGGCCTGCCGTTCCACCACGACGGCGACCTTCGCGTCCACCCCGGTCTGCCGGACCACCGCACCGCCGAGCAGCGCGATCCGCCGCTGCTCGGGGGCCGGCAGCAGGGCCGTCGCCCCGTCCGGCACCGGATCGACCAGCGAGAGCTGTCCGATGTCGTGCATCAGCGCCGCGTACTCCAGGACGGACAGCTCGGGACCGGTCAGCCCCATCTCGCGCCCGACGGCCGTGCACAGCTCGGCCACCCGGCGGGCGTGGCCGTGCGGGGTGTAGCCGGCGATCTCGGTGGAACGGGCCAGCGAGGCGATGGTCTGCCGGTACGTGGTGCGCACAGCGGCGAAGCGGCGGAACGAGAGCTGGGTGAGCAGCAGCGGTACGCAGAGCACGGGCAGCGCCCACAGCCCGGCGGCGGCCACCCCGAGCGCCATGACCGCGCCGGTCGCGCAGACGGCCGAGCCGATACCGGTCAGGGCCCGCAGCTCGTCGCGCAGGAGCGGCCCGTACGGCGCGGGGGCGGCGCGCGAGCCGCGCGGCAGGGTGCGGGCGCGCAGCAGGAGGGCCGCGAGGACGGCGTCGCACAGGGCGGCGAGCCCGAGCAGCAGGAGCAGGAAGGCCGCGTAGTACGGACCGTCGCCGAACCATCGCTCGCAGCGTCCGGCGTTGTACAGCGGCTGGAAGCAGACCGCCACGAAGGTCACGGTGAGCAGCCGCCGGGCCACCTGGTCGGCGTCCGGTCCGTCGCCCCGCGCCAGCTGCGGCACCGAGGCGACGAGCTGGGCGGCGGCCAGCACGGCGACCACCTGGAGCACCCCGTGGCTGGTGGGCTCCCCGCCGCTGCGCCCGAGCAGGGCGTACGCGAGGGCCCCGGCGGCCCCGAGCGGCGCGGGTTCCCGCTCCCCCGGCAGGGCGCCCCAGCGGGCCAGCTCGCCGATGGTGATGAGCGCGCCGAAGGCGAGGGCGTGCCCCGGGTCGTGGACGCCGCGCCAGAGGGTGTACCCGAGCCCGGCGACGGCGAGCAGCAGGGCGGCGGCGCGCGCCCCCAGGGTCACGGGCCCCGGCCGCGCCCGCCGAGGGGTCACCGCGGCCCCTGCCCGTCGGTGCCGTCGGGTGCCCGGGGGCTCAGGGGTGTCTCAGGGCTCAGGGGCGCCGGGACCGCGCCGGCCTGGGCCCCCCGATCGCCGCCCTCCTCCCGCGGCGGCGGCAGCCGTGCGTCGTCCGCGGTCACCGCCCCGGACCAGCCGTACCGCTCCAGGCCCCGCGCGAGCGCCCGCACCATCTGGGGGTCGAACTGCGTTCCCGCGCAGCGTTTCAGCTCCTCCACGGCGACCGGGACGGGCCGCCCCCGGCGGTAGGAGCGGGTCGAGGTCATGGCGTCGAAGGCGTCGGCGACGGCGACGACGCGGGCGCACTCGGGGATGCCCCGGCCGGAGAGCCCGTAGGGGTATCCGCTGCCGTCGAGGCGTTCGTGGTGGTGGAGGATCGCGGCGCGGGCCTCGCCGAGGAAGCCGATGCCCCGGACGATCTCGTGCCCGTACTCCGGGTGCAGTTCGATCACCCGTCGCTCCTCGGGGGTGAGCGGGCCGTCCTTGCGCAGGACGCGGGTGGGGACGCCGAGCTTGCCGACGTCGTGCAGGATGCCGGCGAACCGGAGCACCTCGACGCGCTCGCGGTCCATGCCCAGCTCCTGGGCGATGAGGACGGAGGCGCGGCCGACCCGTTCGCTGTGGCCCCGGGTGTAGGTGTCCTTGATGTCGACGGCCTGGACGAGGGCCCTGATGGTGGCCCGGTGCGCGGCGTGCTCGCGGTGGTACTGGGCGAAGACCCAGCCCGAGATGTACATGGGCAGCAGCACGACGAGCGCGGCGGGCGGCCCGTACGAGCTGTTCCACAGGACGGCCATCATCAGCCCGGCGAGGCCGTGCACGAGGTGGGGGCCCAGGGAGCGCGGGAGCAGCCCGCGCCAGGCGCGGCGGGCGGGCAGGTGCTCAGCGACGAGCAGGATCGAACCGTCGAGGGCGGCGAGCACCGCGCTGAAGGCGAGGGCCGCCGCGCAGACGGGCAGCAGCGCGTACGGCAGGTCGGGCGGGCTGCCGGGGGCGGGGCCGCCGAGCGCGGCGGGCCCGCCGAGGAGCGCGTGGACCGAGGACGCCGCCCAGACGGTGACGGCCAGCTCCGCGGCGCGCCAGGTCCGGCGGGCGGCGGCCGGCGGCTTGTCCACCCGGCCCACCAGGGAACCGGGGACCGCGACGAGCGCCGCCGCCGGGGGCGGGAGCAGGAAGGCGGCGGCGAGCAGCAGCGGGAAGAACGATCCGGCGCCCACCGGCACGGAGCCGCCGAAGGGCGCCCGGCGGCCGGGGAGTTCACAGGCGAGGTAGAGCGCCGTGAGCAGTCCCAGGGTGGTCCACGGGGTGTCCGCTCCGGGGCCGAGGGCGGGCCGGGCGCACAGGGCCGCGCCGAGGGCGACGGCGCCGATGTGGGCCCGCGCCGCCCCGCGTATGGCTCTCACCCTGGCTCGCCCCCCAGCTCCGCTCGTGAAGGGGCCACGCTAACGAGCGGGGCGTCCC
>NZ_RDBL01000006.1:890571-991495 GCF_008042035.1 Streptomyces sp. col6 | reverse complement strand
CCCTAGGGCCCTAGGGGCGGGTCATTCCTTGGCGGCGGTCGGCACCTCGGTGCCGGAGACCGTGACGTCCTGTTCCGGCACCGCCTGTCCCGAGCGGATGAGGTCGATGCGGCCCATCACCTTCGAGCGCAGGTCGGCCGGTACGTCGTCCTGACCGCAGCAGCGCTTGACCAGCTTCTTCACGGCCTTCTCCAGGCCGTACTTCTCCAGGCAGGGGGAACACTCGACGAAATGCGCCTCGAACTTGGTGCAGTCGCTGTCGGGCATCTCCCGGTCGAGAAACTCGTAGAGGTGATCGAGGACCTCTGCGCACTCCGTCTCGTGCGGCTCTCCGCAGCTCATGAGCCCGAGCCTTTCCGATCGTCCGACTCACCGGCGCCGGCGGGGACGAGCCCGCGGTCACGGGCGTAGTCCTCCAGCATGCCGCGCAGCTGACGGCGGCCCCGGTGCAGTCGGGACATCACCGTACCGATGGGAGTCCCCATGATGTCCGCGATCTCCTTGTAGGCAAAGCCCTCGACATCGGCGAGATAGACCGCGATGCGGAACTCCTCCGGGATCGCCTGCAGCGCGGACTTCACGTCCGAGTCGGGCAGGTGGTCGAGCGCCTGCGACTCGGCGGAGCGCAGCCCGGTCGACATGTGCGACTCGGCGCGGGCCAGCTGCCAGTCCTCGATCTCCTCGGCGGCGCTGCGCTGGGGTTCGCGCTGCTTCTTGCGGTACGAGTTGATGAAGGTGTTCGTGAGGATGCGGTACATCCACGCCTTGAGGTTGGTGCCCTCACGGAACTGATGGAAGGAGCCGTACGCCTTGGCATACGTCTCCTGGACCAGGTCCTCGGCGTCCGCGGGGTTGCGCGTCATGCGCAGGGCGGCCGAGTACATCTGGTCGAGGAAACCGAGGGCGTCGCGCTCGAAACGCGAGTTGCGCTCGGCCGTCGTCTCCTGCGGGCGGCCGTCGTCGGTCCCTGTGTCGGTCCCTGTGACCGGACCCACCTCCTCCAACGCTGGGGCGGAGCCGAAACCGGACCCGCTCGAATCGGAGAATAGTCGACCTTGGTCCGGCGCGGGCTGTCGATCCGTTCCGCCGAGTGAGCGCTCGGGAGTGGTCTTGGCCGCATGCAGGACCGTCCACTCCAGGTCAGCGGCGTCTGTGCGACGCGGGCAGATGGTCGAACCCATGCGACGGACTCCCTCTCCACTTACGACGTTGGCGTACCGATGTCCGGAACAACAGCGCCCCTGTGCCGGGCATTCCCGGGCCCCGCGCCCGTTCCGGTTCAGCCGATTCCGGCCAGCCACCCGGTGACCGATGTGGTGAGGATCTCCATCGCCCGCTCCTCGGTGAGCCCGGACTTCCTGGGTACGGCGAAGCCGTGGTCGCCGTACGGCACCTCGGTGATCCGGTAGTCGCCCGGCGGGAATTCGGCGGGCTTCCCGAAGGGGTCGTTGCCGCCCTGGACGACGAGGGTGGGCACTCCGGAGCCCAGCAGTTCGTCGGCGCGGGTCTTCTCGGGGCGCCCCGGCGGGTGCAGCGGGAAGCTGAGCGCGAGGACCGCCCGCGCGCCGAGCCCGGCGGCGGTGCGGCAGGCCACCCGGGCGCCGGCACTGCGCCCGCCGGCGACGACCGGGAGCCCGGAGGCGGCGAGGACCGGCCAGACTCCGCGCCAGCCGGTGTCCAGGGTCTTCGGGGCGGGCGCGAGCTTCTTGCCGGCGACCCGCCAGGGCTGCTCCACGAGTGCGACGCTCACCCCGTGCGCGGGCAGGGCGGCGCCGAGGGCCTTGAGGTCGCGGGCCTCGATGCCGCCGCCGGCGCCGTGGCCGAGGGCGAGCAGGAGGCGGGGGGCACAGGCCGCGAGCCAGGTGATCCGGGCGGTTCCGGCCTCGGTATCGACCGTTTCGGTGCGGGGTGTCACGGCGTCGGTGTTCACGGGCCCATCCAACCAACACCCGGTGTGCGGTACGCGGAGGGCGCGGGGGCTCAGAAGAGGGTGCTCACCTCGGGCTCGGCCAGCTCGTCCTTCAGCTCGGGGCCGTTGTTGCGGACGTTGCTGACGGCGGTCGCCACCGGGTAGGCGCGCATCAGGCCGGGCGGCGGCGGTGCGAGCAGGGCGCGCAGCTCCTCCGGGTCGGTGTGCGAGGGGTCCAGCCAGTCGTCCCAGCGGTCCGGGGTGAGCATCAGCGGCATCCGGGGGTGGATGTCGGCGAGCGAGGACGGCCCTTCGGCGGGGGCGACGGCGAGCGGGGTGGTCTCCGCCTCGGTGGTGATCACCGAGCACGTGACCCACCAGGCCTGCGGGTGGTCGTCGGGCAGGGTGCGGTCGCGCCAGAACTCGTACAGACCGGCCATGGCGAAGACCGACCCGTCGGCCGGGGTCACGAAGTAGGGCTGCTTGCGGGGGCGCTTGCGGCGGCCCTTCTCCTCCAGCTGCCGTTCCTCGGCGCCGGTCACCCACTCGTAATAGCCGTCGGCGGGCAGGATGCAGCGCCGGGAGAGGAAGGGGCGGCGGAAGGAGGGCTTCTCGTGCACGGTCTCGGCCCGCGCGTTGATCATCCGGGCGGCGCCCTCCGGGTTCTTGGCCCAGGACGGGACGAGACCCCATTTCAGTGCGCGCATCTGGCGAACCGGACGCTGGTCGTCCGCGTCTTTCACAGGACGTTCCAGTACGGCGTAGACCTCCTTGGTCGGCGCCACGTTGTAATCGGCCTCCAGCGTCTCGGCCGGTTCCCACTTCTCCACCTGGAAGAGTCCGGTCAGATCCTCGGGCCGCCGACTCGCTGCATACCGTCCGCACATAAGTGCCAGACTGCCACGACCGCCGTCCCGACCGGACCCCACTTCCGCAAGGAGCCGCCCACCTCATGGACAGCACCGATCTCGGCAACCTGTGGGACCGCGTCGTCGGCACCCAGCCCGCACCGGAGCAGTGGCTGGTGGTGGTGACCGCGACGGCGGCGCTCATCGCGGTCGTCCCCAACGTCATATGGCGGCTGTCCCGGAACACGATCACCATCGCCCACGAGGGCGGCCACGGGCTGGTCGCGCTGCTCACCGGCCGGCAGCTCTCGGGCATCCGGCTCCACTCGGACACCAGCGGGCTCACCGTGAGCCGGGGCAAGCCGACGGGTATCGGCATGGTCCTGACCGCCGCGGCGGGCTACACCGCGCCCTCGCTGCTGGGGCTCGGCGGCGCCTGGCTGCTGGTGGACGGCCGGATCACACTGCTGCTGTGGGTGGCCACGGCCCTGCTCGCGGCGATGCTGGTGATGATCCGCAACGTGTACGGGGCG
This sequence comes from Streptomyces sp. col6, assembly GCF_008042035.1. GTDB lineage: Bacteria > Actinomycetota > Actinomycetes > Streptomycetales > Streptomycetaceae > Streptomyces. The sequence continues at coordinate 988,205 of NZ_RDBL01000006.1, read as the reverse complement.
CTGACGGTGATCCTCACCGGTTCGGTGTTCCTGCTGGTGTCGTGGCTGGCCTCGCCCGCCTGGCAGTCGCTGTTCGCGTACAGCGCGGTGTGGTTCCTGCTGCTGGGCGGGGTGCGCCCGGTCTTCGAGCTCCAGTCGAAGCGGCGGCACGGCGGGGCGCCGGACTCGGACGCGGACCAGCTGTCCCGGCTGACCGACGTCCCGGCGGCGCTGTGGCTGTTCCTCTTCCACGCGGTGTCGCTGTGCTCCCTGATCGGCGGCGGGCGCTGGCTGCTGGGGCTGTGACCGGGCTCACCCCGGGCCAAACCTCTAAAGTGAGCGCATGACCGAAAGCGCCGTGCACCCCGTCCTCTGGCCCGCCCCCGTCGCGAGCGGAGCCGTCGACGCGACCGTCACCGTGCCCGGTTCCAAGTCGGTCACCAACCGCGCGCTGGTGCTCGCCGCGCTCTCGTCGGAGCCGGGCTGGCTGCGCCGCCCGCTGCGCTCCCGCGACACCCTGCTGATGGCGGACGCGCTGCGCGCGATGGGCGTACGCATCGAGGAGACGGTCTCCTCCAGCTCCTCGGCGACCGGCGCGGCCGGCGGTCCGGAGCTCGCGGGCGAGGCCTGGCGGGTCATTCCCGCGCCCCTGCACGGCCCGGTCACCGTCGACGTCGGCAACGCCGGTACGGTCATGCGCTTCCTGCCCCCCGTCGCCGCGCTCGCCGACGGCCCCGTCCGCTTCGACGGCGACCCGCGCTCCTACGAGCGCCCGCTGACCGGGGTGATCGACGCCCTGCGGGTCCTCGGTGCCCGGATCGACGACGACTCCCGGGGCTCGCTGCCGATGACCGTGCACGGCGGCGGGGCGCTGGACGGCGGCCCGGTCGCGATCGACGCGTCCTCGTCCTCCCAGTTCGTCTCGGCGCTGCTGCTGTCCGCGCCGCGCTTCAACCAGGGGGTGGAGGTCCGCCACACCGGCGACCGGCTCCCCTCGATGCCGCACATCCGGATGACCGTCGACATGCTCCGGGCCGTCGGCGCGCAGGTGGACGAGCCGGAGACGGGCGGCGAGCCGAACGTGTGGCGGGTCTCCCCCTCCGCCCTCCTCGGCCGCGACCTGACCATCGAGCCGGACCTGTCCAACGCCCAGCCGTTCCTGGCGGCGGCGCTGGTCACCGGCGGCCGGGTGACCATCCCGGACTGGCCGCTGCGCACCACGCAGCCCGGTGACGCGCTGCGCCAGATCTTCACCGCGATGGGCGGCAGCTGCGAACTGACCGAGCACGGGCTGACCTTCACCGGCTCGGGCCGCATCCACGGCATCGACGTGGACCTCGGCGAGGTCGGCGAGCTGACCCCCGGCATCGCCGCCGTCGCGGCCCTGGCCGACTCCCCCTCCACGCTGAGCGGCGTCGCCCACCTCCGGCTGCACGAGACGGACCGGCTCGCCGCGCTCACCAAGGAGATCAACGAGCTCGGCGGCGATGTCACCGAGACCGCGGACGGCCTGCACATCCGCCCGCGCCCGCTGCACGGCGGTACCTTCCATACGTACGACGACCACCGGATGGCCACCGCGGGGTCGATCATCGGCCTTGCCGTCCCCGGAGTGGAGATCGAGAACGTGGCGACGACCGCCAAGACCCTGCCCGACTTCCCGCAGATGTGGACCGGAATGCTCGGGGCCTGAGACATGCGCCGCTACGGCAAGAACCCCGACGAGGACGACATCCGCGTCCGCCCCAACCGCAAGGGCAACCGCCCGCGCACCCACATCCGGCCCAAGCACGAGGACGCCGAGGACGGCATGGTCCTCACCGTGGACCGGGGCCGCCTCACCGTCCTCGTCGGTGACCGCACGATCGTCGCCATGAAGGCCCGCGAGCTGGGCCGCAAGGCCGCGGTGGTGGGCGACACGGTCTCCCTCGTCGGCGACCTGTCCGGCGACAAGGACACCCTCGCCCGGATCGTCCGCATCGGTGAGCGGCGCTCGGTGCTGCGCCGGACGGCGGACGACGACGACCCGTTCGAGCGGGTGGTCGTGGCCAACGCGGACCAGCTGGCGATCGTCACGGCGCTGGCCGATCCGGAACCCCGTCCGCGCATGATCGACCGCTGCCTGGTCGCCGCGTACGACGGGGGCCTCTCCCCCCTCCTGGTGCTGACCAAGTCCGACCTGGCGTCCCCGGACAAGCTGTTGAGCGCGTACACCCCGCTGGGGGTGCCGTTCGTCGTGACCAGCCGCGAGGAGCTGGAGAACGGGGACGCGGCCGACCGGGTCCGCGAACAGCTCAACGACCGGGTGACCGCCTTCGTCGGGCACTCGGGCGTCGGCAAGACCACGCTGGTCAACGCGCTGGTGCCGAAGGAGAAGCGGCGCACCACGGGGGTCGTCAACGCGGTCACCGGACGGGGCCGGCACACCACCACCTCGGCGCTCGCCCTGCCGCTGCCGGGCTACCGGGGCTGGGTGATCGACACCCCGGGCGTGCGCTCGTTCGGGCTGAACCACATCGACCCGTCGCGGGTCATCAACGCCTTCCCGGACCTCCAGCCCGGTACGGAGGAGTGCCCACGCGGCTGCACCCACGACAGCCACGAACCGGAATGCGCGCTCGACGCCTGGGTGGCGGCGGGGCACGCGGATCCGGCGCGGCTGGACTCGCTGCGCCGGCTGCTGTCCACCCGCAACCGGCGCGAGGGCGACTGACGGGTCATCGGCCCGGACGCCGTACGAACGCGCGGCGACCGGGCCGGGCACGTTTGCGATCACTCGGTTGCGGTAAGTGCATAATCACGCCCAGCGGCACCGGCTGGTGCAGGGCGACCAACGCGGAGGGTGCGGACGATGGCGTGGCTGCTGGTCGTGGTCGCGGGGCTCCTGGAGACCGGTTTCGCGGTCTGCCTGAAGCTCTCGCACGGCTTCAGCCGGCTCTGGCCGACCATCGCGTTCTGCGTCTTCGCGCTCGGCAGCTTCGGTCTGCTGACCCTGTCGCTGAAGAAACTCGACGTGGGGCCCGCGTACGCCGTGTGGACCGGCATCGGCGCTGCGGGCACGGCGATCTACGGCATGGTGTTCCTCGACGACGTGGTCTCCACGCTCAAGCTGGTGTCGATCTCGCTGGTGATCCTCGGCGTGATCGGGCTCCAGCTCTCCGGCTCCGCGCAGTAGCCGCCCCCGGGCCCGTGTGGTCCGGCTCACCGGCGGGTCGATACTGTGACGGCATGCCCGATTACCACGATGATCTGCGCCTGGCCCATGTACTGGCGGACGCCGCCGACGCGGTGACGATGGACCGGTTCAAGGCTCTGGACCTCAAGGTCGAGACCAAGCCGGACATGACGCCGGTGAGCGAGGCCGACAAGGCCGCCGAGGAGCTCATCCGGGGTCACCTCCAGCGGGCGCGCCCGCGCGACGCGATCCTGGGCGAGGAGTACGGGATCGAGGGCTCGGGGCCGCGGCGCTGGGTGATCGACCCGATCGACGGCACCAAGAACTACGTGCGGGGCGTGCCGGTCTGGGCGACGCTGATCTCGCTGATGGAGGCGGGCGAGGACGGCTTCCAGCCGGTCATGGGGGTGGTGTCGGCGCCCGCGCTGAACCGGCGCTGGTGGGCGGCGAAGGGCGCGGGGGCGTACACCGGCCGCAGTCTGACCTCCGCGACCCGGCTGCGGGTGTCCCAGGTGGAGCGGATCGCGGACGCCTCGTTCGCGTACTCCTCACTCACCGGCTGGGAGGAGCAGGGCCGGCTCGACGGGTTCATGGACCTGACGCGGGCCTGCTGGCGCACCCGGGGTTACGGCGACTTCTGGCCGTACATGATGGTCGCCGAGGGGTCGGTGGACATCTGCGCGGAGCCGGAGCTCTCGCTGTGGGACATGGCGGCGAACGCGATCATCGTCCAGGAGGCGGGGGGCAGGTTCACCAGTCTGGACGGTGTGGACGGGCCGGGCGGCGGGAACGGCGCGGCGTCGAACGGAGTGCTCCACCACGAGCTGCTGGGCTATCTGAACCAGCGTTACTGAGCGCGGTGCCGCCGGCCGGGCGGCGCAGGGGCGCCCGAGGGGCGTGCGGCATGTCCGCACGCCCCTTCGCCGATCCGCGCGACCCCTTGCCGTACCGCCGCATCGGTGCAACCCTGACACTTCCCCCACTTGTGAACTTGTGAATCGGCTCACGCAGCCGCTTCACCGAGGAGGTGGCTCTCTTCATGCTCGTCCGTGACGCCATGAGCACGATGGTCCTGACCATCGGCCCGGCCCATACCCTGCGCCAGGCCGCCCGGCTGATGGCGGCCCGCCGCATCGGCGCGGCCGTCGTGCACGACCCGGACACCTGCGGGCTCGGCATCCTCACCGAGCGCGACATCCTCAACGCCGTCGGATCGGGCCAGGACCCCGACACCGAGACCGCGTCCGCCCACACCACCACCGACGTCGTCTTCGCCGCGCCCGCCTGGACGCTCGAAGAGGCCGCGGCGGCCATGACCCACGGCGGCTTCCGCCATCTGATCGTGCTGGAAGACGACGGCCCGGTCGGCATCGTCTCGGTACGCGACATCATCCGCTGCTGGACCCCGTCCCCCCGCCGCCCGGCCGAACTGGTCGGCTGACCCGCCCCGCGCACACGACCGGCCCGGCCCCCGGGTGCGGGGCCGGGCCGGTACGACCGAGGGGACTCAGGCGCGCAGCGCCTGCACGGCCGCCTCCAGCCGCTTGCCGAAGTCCTCGTCGGCACGGCGGAAGTTCCCGATCGCGCGCTCGGCGATGGCGTCGCGCGAGACCTTGGCGATGAACCCGGAGAGGTTGTCGATCAGCCGGGCCTTCTCGTCCTCGGTCATCAGCCGGTAGAGGTTCCCGGCCTGCACGAAGTCGTCGTCCTCGGCGTGCCGGGGGGTCTCGTGGGTGCCCGTGGGCCCCGCGACGGGGGTGGGCTCCCACAGCGGCCGGCCCGTCTCGGCGGGACCGCCGAAGCTGTTCGGCTCGTAGTTCTTCGCACCCTGGTGGCGGCCGTCGTACAGGTAGCCGTCACGGCTGTTGGTCCGCGCCTCGGTGGCGTGCGGGCGGTTCACCGGCAGGTGGTCGGCGTTGATGCCGACGCGATAGCGGTGCGCGTCGCCGTACGCGAACAGGCGGCCCTGGAGCATCTTGTCCGGGGACGGCCCGATGCCGGGCACGAAGTGCGCCGGGCTGAAGACCGACTGCTCGACCTCGGCGAAGATGTTCTCCGGGTTCCGGTTCAGCTCCAGCCTGCCGATCTCGACCGGCGGGTAGTCCGCGTGCGGCCACACCTTGGTGAGGTCGAACGGGTTGAACCGGTACGTCGCCGCGTCGGCCGCCGGCATGATCTGCACCTGCACGCTCCACGACGGGAAGTCGCCGCGCTCGATGGACTCGCGCAGGTCCCGCTGGTGGCTGTCCGGGTCCACACCGGAGAGGCGGTTGGCCTCGTCGGTGGTGAGGGTCTTGATGCCCTGGTCGGTCTTGAAGTGGTACTTGACCCAGAAGACTTCGCCGGCCTCGTTGCTCCACTGGTAGGTGTGCGAGCCGAAGCCGTCCATGTGGCGGTACGAGGCGGGGATGCCCCGGTCGCCGAACAGCCAGGTCACCTGGTGGGTGGACTCGGGCGACAGACCCCAGAAGTCCCAGACGTTGTCCGCCTCCTGGGAGCCGGTGTACGGGTCGCGCTTCTGGGTGTGGATGAAGTCGGGAAACTTGATGGCGTCCCTGATGAAGAACACCGGGGTGTTGTTGCCGACGAGGTCGTAGTTGCCCTCCTCGGTGTAGAACTTCAGCGCGAAGCCGCGCGGGTCCCGTACGGCGTCGGCCGCACCGAGGTTGCCCGCGACGGTGGAGAAGCGCAGGAACGTCTCGGTCTGCTTGCCGACCTCGGAGAGGAACTTCGCCCGCGTCCACTGCGACACGTCACGGGTCACCGTGAACGTCCCGTACGCGCCGGCGCCGCGGGCGTGCACCACACGCTCCGGAATGCGCTCGCGGTTGAAGTGCGCCAGCTTCTCCAGCAGCGACTGGTCCTGCACCAGGACCGGGCCGCCCGGACCGGCGGTCTCGCTCTGCTGGTTGTCGGCGACCGGTGCGCCGGCCTCCGTGGTGAGCGGTCCCTGCGTCACGTGCGCCTCCTGCGTCGTTTCCGCACGTCATGCCTTCATGGCGTGCACGGCGTCCGACCTTCCTGTCCTCCGGTCGATGCCGTAAACGATCCTACATTGGACAAAGTCTAAGTCAAATGAACATCCAAAGTCGCACCTATTCAAGACATGGCTCGTGCGCTGCTAGAATGGCGCCCATGAGTGACCTGCTGGAACGACTTCGAGGACGCGGCTGGCGCATGACCGCGCAGCGGCGCGTCGTGGCCGAGGTCCTCGACGGCGACCACGTGCACCTGACGGCCGACGAGGTCCACGCACGCGCGGTGGCCAAGCTGCCCGAGATCTCCCGGGCCACCGTCTACAACACGCTGGGCGAGATGGTGAGCCTCGGCGAGGTCATCGAGGTCTCCACCGACCGCCGCGCCAAGCGCTACGACCCCAACGCACACCGCGCCCATCACCACCTGGTCTGCGCACGGTGCGGCGCCATCCGCGACGTGCACCCGTCGGGCGACCCGCTGGCGGACCTGCCGGCCGGTGAGCGTTTCGGCTTCACCATCTCCGGCGTCGAACTGACCTACCGGGGCATCTGCCCGGACTGCGCCACGGCGGCCTGAACGCCGAACCGCCCCTTCGGGGGCGGTTTCCGCATGTGGCACCACAGCCGGATACGACAGAGGGCCGGATCTTCGAAAAGATCCGGCCCTCTGTATTCAGTAGCGGGGACAGGATTTGAACCTGCGACCTCTGGGTTATGAGCCCAGCGAGCTACCGAGCTGCTCCACCCCGCGTCGTTGTGTTCACAACCCTACGGGACGGCCCGGACCAGCGCAAATTCATTACGGGCCCGCCGAAGCGGGCCGGCCCGGCGCACGGCGTCGCGCGTCCTACGCCGTCAGCTCCTGGTGCAGCGCCTCGCGCAGCCGCGCCGCGCGCTCCGCGACCTCCGCCGGCCCCAGCTCGACCGCGCGCGCACACCACCGCTGCCCCTCGGTCAGCTCACCGCGGCGCGCGGCGAGCAGGGCCAGCCGCAGCGCGGCCCGTCCGTGCCCGTCGGCGGCGGCGCGGGTCCACCACAGGGCGGCCTCGCGCTCGCTGCCCTCGCGGGCGAGGAGCAGGCCGAGGTTGAACGCGCCGTTGCGGCTGCCGGACTCGGCCGCCTCCCGGTACCAGCGGCCGGCGCTCTCCACGTCCCCGCGGGTCGCGGCGAGCATGCCGACGCGGACCTGGGCACGGCGGTGCCCCTGCTCGGCGGCCCGCTCGTACCACTCCTCGCACTCGGTCTTCTCCGGCAGCCGCAACGGCGCGTTCAACCTCGGCCTGCTCCTCGCCCGCGAGGGCAGCGAGCGCGAGGCCGTGGACCCGCGCCGCCGCCGACGGGCACGGACGGGCCGCGCTGCGGCTGGCCCTGCTCGCCGCGCGCCGCCGCGCCGCGGTGAGCTGACCGAGGGGCAGCGGTGGTGTGCGCGCGCCGGCAGCGGCCCGCCCGCCCTGGGCGAGCCGCTGCCGGAGAAGACCGAGTGCGAGGAGTGGTACGAGCGGGCCGGGCGGCGGTTGCCGTGCGTCGAGCAGCCCGGCCAGCCGGAAGGCGGCCTCCGCGCTGCCGCCGCCCGCCGCGCAGCGCAGATGCCGCTCGGCCTCCTGCTCCTCGCCGTGGTGCAGGAGCGCCATGCCGACCTGGAGCGCCGCCTCGGTGTGCCCGGCCGCCGCGGCCCGCTCGTACCAGAGCAGGGCCGTGCGGTCCTCGTCGCGGCCGGCGTAGAGGATGCCGAGGTTGAAGGCGGCGTCGACGCTGCCCGCCTCGGCCGCCTTGGAGAACCAGGGCTCGGCACCCGCCGGGTCGCCGGCCTGGAGCAGGAGCACGGCCAGCGCGTTGGCGGCCTCGCGGTGGCCCGCGTAGGCGGCGCGGCGGTACCACTGCTCGGCCTGGGCGGTGCGGTCCTGGGCGGCGCAGAGCAGCCCGAGGTTGTAGGCGCCGTTGACGTCGCCCGCGTCCATGGCCGCGCGGTACCACCGCTCGGCGGTCTGCTGCTCGCCCCGGGCCGCGTGCAGCGCGCCCAGGGCGTTCGCGGCGTTGCCGTCGCCGTCCTGGGCCGCGCGCAGCCACCACACGGCGGCACTCTCCCGGTCCCCCGCGTCGCGCAGCAGGAAGCCGAGCGCGCAGGCGGCCCGCGCCTCGCCGGCCTTGGCCGAGATGAGGTACCAGCGGCCGGCCTCCTTGAGCTCGCCGCGCTGTTCGAGGATGGCGCCGAGGTGCAGGGCGGCGCGCCGGTGTCCGCGCGCGGCGGCCTGCCGGTACCACTGCTCGGCCTCGCCGGTGCGCGAGGCGTCGGGGCCCGCGACGGGGCCGTCGCCCTTGGCGGTGCGGCGGGGCCCGGCGTGCTCCGCACCGGTGCGGGGGCCCAGGCCGGGGCGGCCGAACGCGTCGTGGGCGGCGTCGGCGGCGTTGCGTTCGAGCAGCCGGGCCAGCCGGTAGGCCGCCTCGCGGTGGCCCTGCTCGGCGGCGGCGCGCAGCCAGCGCTCGGCGCCGACGTCGCTGCGGTGCTCCAGGAGGTCGGCGAGGGCGTACGCGCCCAGCGCGTGGCCCTGCTCGGCGGACTGACGCAGCCAGTACTCGGCGGCGGGCTCGTCCCCGCGCTCGCGGAAGTGGCGGCCCAGGGCGTGCGCGGCGGCGGCGGAGCCGGCCACGGCGGCGGTCCGCCACCAGCCGGCCGCCTCGTCGGGGTAGCCGCGCTGGTGCAGCAGAACGCCCAGGTTGTTGGCGGCGGCCCGGTCCCCGTCGGCGGTGGCGCCGCGCAGGTAGGGCTCGGCGCCCGCGAGGTCACCGCGGCGCAGGAGCAGCGCGCCGAGCACGCTCATCGAGGCGGTGTCTCCGGCGTCGGCGGCGCGACGGTGGCGGGCCTCGCTCTCGGCGCTGTCCGCGCTCGCCGCGGTCTCCGCCCCCTCGGCGTTCTCCACGCCGTCGGCGGATTCGATGGTCTCTGCGGTCTCGGCGGTCGCGGCACTCTCCGCGTTCTCGAAGATCTCGGTGGTCTCGGAAGGCTGGGCGGTCTCGGAGGGCTGGGGGCTCTCGATGGTGTCTTTGTACTGCGCGGCGGCAGCGGCAAACACCACATCCGCCATCTTTTCCGCCGGATGGACGTGACCCCGCGCAAACCGCCCTGTCTTCAACAGAGTTGCCCTGTCCCCCATAAATACCATCGTCGCACCACCTGTAACCCGCGTACACCTGGTATATCGCGGTCAGTGAGGTCACTACAGCGTTTTGTCGACATGCCCACAGAGAGACAAGTCAAACACGTCCCCGGCCAACTCGTGCCCCCCGAACCGCACTTCACGCCCACCTCGCGAGAAAGTCGCCACGGCACGACGAAGGCCCGGATCCCCTGGAGGATCCGGGCCTTCGTCTTTCAGTAGCGGGGACAGGATTTGAACCTGCGACCTCTGGGTTATGAGCCCAGCGAGCTACCGAGCTGCTCCACCCCGCGTCGTTGTGTTCAAACCGTATCACGACGCGGGGGTGGAGCTTTACCGGGTTACTCAGCCCCCGCCCTCATCGCTCGCTTTGTCCGTAGCACCGGCCTTGTCGGCCTTGTCTTCCTTGTCGCCGCTGTCGGTCTTCTTGCCGCCACCGTCGGCCTTGCCGTCGTCGGCGGCCTTGGACTGGGCGGCGGCCGCCCGCTCCAGAGCGTCCTGGAGATCGGTCTGCGCCTTGCCGTAGGCAGCCCAGTCCTGCTTCTTCAGGGCCGCCTCGCCTTCGTCGTACGCCTTCTGCGCGTCGGCGATGGCCTTCTTGAGCGCGGCGTCACCGGTGGCCGGCGGCTGACTGGTGTCCGGCGGCTCCGTCGTGTCGCCCGGTGGCTCGCTCGTATCCGAACCCTCGGCCCCGAAGACGGCGTTGAGTGCCTCACCGAGACTGTTCTCGAAAACGATCTTCGAGCCGTACGAGGCGGCGACCTTGCGCAGCAGCGGATAGTTCTGCGTGCCACCGCGCGTGTAGACCGGCTCGATGTAGAGGAAGCCCCCTTCGAGCGGCACGGTCAGCAGGTTGCCGTACTCGATGTCGGAGTCGGTGCCCTTGAGGTTTCTCACGAACTCGGCGACGTCGTCGTTGCCGTTGAGCTCACTCTGTACCTGGCCGGGGCCCTTCACCGCGCCGGTGACTCTCAGGAGTCTTATCGTCCCGTAGTCCTTGCTGGCCGCGTCGGCGTCCACCGCCATGAACGCCCCGAGGTCGGGCCGTCCCTTCGGGGTGAACGTCGTGGTCAGCGAGAACTTCTGGGCCGTCTGTCCCGGCATCTTTATGCTCAGGTAGTACGGCGGGACGGAGCCGGACTCCTTGTTGGTCGGGTCGTCCGGGACCTGCCAGGCGTCACTGCCGCTGTAGAACTGGGCGGGGCTCGTGACGTGGTAACGGGTCAGCAGCTCGCGCTGCACCTTGAACAGGTCCTGCGGGTAGCGCAGGTGGTCCATCAGGTCCTGCGGGATGTCCGCCCGGGGCTTCACGGTCCCGGGGAACGCCTTGCGCCAGGTCTTGAGGACCGGGTCCTTGGTGTCCCACTCGTACAGCGTGACCGTGCCGTCGTACGCGTCGACGGTGGCCTTCACCGAGTTGCGGATGTAGTTGACCTGGTTCTGCTGGGCGACGACCGCGCGCTGGTTGGTGGTCAGCGAGTCGGCCGTGGTGTCACCGAGCGTGGTCCGCGAGGCGTACGGGTAGCCGTTGGTCGTCGTGTAGGCGTCGACGACCCACTGGATCCGCTTGTTCACCACGGCCGGGTAGGCGTCGCCGTCGATGGTGAGCCAGGGGGCCACCGCCTCGACGCGCTCCTTGGGCGTGCGGTTGTAGAGGATCCGCGAACCGTCGCCGATGGCGCCCGAGTACAGGATCTGCGGCTCGCTGAACGCCACGGCGTACGCGGCGCGGTTGAACGCGTTGGAGAGGCTGACCCCGCTCTTGCCCTTGTAGCTGGTGGTCTTCTCGCCGTCCTCCTCGTAGTCGAGCTCCTTCTGGGGCCCGCCGACGATGGAGTACTGCTCGGTCTTCTCGCCGTAGTAGATCTCCTGCTGGTACGTGCCCAGGTCGCCGGTGGTCGGCAGTCCGGACTCCGTGAAGTCGGGAGATCCCTTCGGGTTCTTGCCGGTCGTGGTCCCCCGGGCGGCAATGGCGCCGTAGCCGTGGGTGTAGGTGAAGTGGTCGTTGATCCAGTTGCGCTTGGGGATGCCCTGGATGTTGAGCTCGCGCAGACCGATGACCGTGTCCTGCTCCTTGCCGGAGGCGTCCTCGTACCGGTCGACGTCCAGCGTCTTGGGGAACTGGTAGTAGTTCCTCTTCTGCTGGAGCTGCTGGAAGGCCGGCGAGACGACGTTGGGGTCCATCACGCGGTAGCTCGCCGCGTCGTTGGCCGCCGCCCGGAGCTTGGCGTCGTCGTCCTCGGTGGACTTGCCGGTGTAGTCCGAGACCTGCGCGTCGTCGATGTCGTAGGCGTCGCGCGTGGCCTCGATGTTCTTCCGGATGAACGGGGCTTCCTTGGCCTGCTCGTTCGGCTGGACCTGGAACTTCTGCACGATCGCCGGGTAGAGACCGCCGATCAGGATGGCCGAGAGGACCATGAGTCCGAAGCCGATGACCGGCAGCTGCCAGGTGCGCCGCCACAGCGTCGCGAAGAACAGCACGGCGCAGATCGCGGCGATGCAGAACAGGATCGTCTTCGCCGGGAGGTAGGCGTTGGCGTCGACGTACCGCAGACCCGTCCAGTTGTCCGTGGCCTTGAAGTCACTGGACTTCACCGCCAGTCCGTAGCGGTCCAGCCAGTACGCCACCGCCTTCAGCGTGACGAAGACGCCGAGCAGCACCGACAGGTGGCCGGTGGCCGCACCCGTCGCACGCGCGCCGGGGCTCGTGACGCGCAGCCCGCCGTACAGGTAGTGCGTCAGCGCGGCGGCGATCAGGGAGAGCACCGTCGCCGCGAAGCCGAAGCCCAGCAGGAAGCGGTACCAGGGCAGGTCGAAGGCGTAGAAGGACACGTCCAGATGGAACTGGGGGTCCTTCTGGCCGAACGACACGCCGTTCACGTACATCAGCCAGGTGCGCCACTGACCCGAGGCGGAGGCGCCGGCGATCAGACCGACCAGCGCGGTGACCGCGAGCAGCACCCACTTCTTGTACGGGGCGAGGCTCATCCGGTAGCGGTCCAGGCTCTGCTGCTCCAGCGACATCGCGCTCAGCGGCGGCCGGAGCCGGTGCGCGAGCCAGATGTTCAGACCGACGGCCACGGCCATCAGCAGTCCGAAGACGAGGAACAGTCCGATCTTGGTCCACAGAGTGGTGGTGAAGACGGACGAATACGCGACCGACCTGTACCAGAGCCAGTCCGTCCAGAACCCGGCGAACATGACGAACGCCATGGCGAGAATCGCCAGGACGCCGAGTGTCATGAGCAGGGTTCGGGCGCGCCGGGACGGGCGGCCGACTCTGATCCGTGGCCCGGTCGGGCCTCCGCCGCGGTCCGGCATCTGGAAAGCCAACGTGCGCACCTCGAAGTTCGCGGGTCGTGTGGAGCGGGCCCAGCGATCGTAGAGCCCATCCCTTCAACTTACTGATGCTTTACCTAGTTCCCGTTCCCGGGGCGGAAGGAGGCAGGATGTTGTCCATGTCCAACGTTTCCCCCTCAGGCCCCCCGATGGCCGCGAGCCCGCTCACCGTCGCGGTGCTCGAAATCGACGAGTACGTCTCCACCCTCGGCTGGGACCAGCCCGCCCGGCTCTTCGCCCTGGTCGACACGGCGCGGCTGCGGGCCCAGGAGCCCGGTCTCGCCTCCCAGCTCGGCCTCGACGACGGTGCGAAGGGTGCCGCGCTGACCCCGGTCGAGCAGGAGGAGCTGCCGGCCGGCACGGCGCTGGACGAGTTCCTCGCCACGATCGCCTGGCCCGACGCGGTCGTCGGCTGCGCGATGACGGTGGAGCGGCTGATGCTGCCGCCGTCCGCCGAGGCGTCCGTGCCGGACGGGCTCGACGACAAGCGGCTCACCAAGTGGGTCGCCCAGCACCCGGACCGGCAGGAGGTGCGGATGACGGTGGCCGTCCTGCGGGACGGGGCGCGCGAGTCGGCCGTACGCCTGCGGGAGAAGGACTCGGCGAGCGAGGTGCTGACCGGTGCCGGTCTGGTCCCGGGTCTGGCCGAGGCGCTGGCCGCCACCTTCGAGTCCTGACCCGCCCGCTCCGCCCGGGGGTGCGGTCAGCCTGCCGAGCAGCTCGGCAGCCCGGCCGTGTCCCCCGTGCGGAGCTTCTCCAGCGACTTCCTGGCGTCGTCGATGGTCTTGACGCGGATCAGGGTGAGCCCGTCGGGGGTGTCGGAGGCGGCGGCCGAGCAGTTGTCGTCGGGCGTGAGGAAGTAGCGGGCGCCGGCTTCGCGGGCGCCGACCAGCTTCATGGTGATCCCGCCGATGGGGCCGACCTTGCCGGCGTCGTCGATGGTGCCGGTGCCGGCGATGAACTTGCCGCCCGTCAGCTTCCCCGGGGTCAGCTTGTCGACGATGCCCAGGGAGAACATCAGCCCCGCGCTCGGACCGCCCACGTCGGCCAGCTTGATGTCGATGTCGAACGGGAAGGTGTGGTCCGTCCCCGCCTGGATGCCGACGATCGCGCGGTCGTCCTTGGGAGCCTTCACGGTGGTGAGGGTGACCTTCTCGGTGCCCTTCGGCTCCTTGCCGGCCTTCTCCGCCGCCGCGGCGGTCTTGGCCGGGACGACCGTGAAGGTGACCTTCTCGCCGGGCTTGTGCCGGGTGACGAGCTTCGCGACGTCCTCGGGCTTCTCGACCGCGGTGCCGTCGACGTTCTTGATGATGTCGCCCGCGTGCAGCCTGCCCTGGGAGGGGCTGTCCTTGACGACGGTGGAGACCACGACGTGCGAGGTGACGGGGATGTTCAGTTCCTCGAGCGCCGCGACCTTGGCACTCTCCTGCGACTGGCTGAACTCCTCGGCGTTCTCCTGCGTCGACTGCTCCTCCGTCTTGCCGTCCGGGTAGAGGGTGTCGTGCGGTACGACGACGCTGTCGTGGCCCAGCCATCCGGCGACGGCCTCGACGAGGTTCATGTTGTAGTCGGCGCCGGTCACCCGGACCGTGGTCATGTTGAGGTTGCCGGACGTCTTGTACGTCTTGTGGCCGGTGATCCGCAGGACGGGCTCGCCCTCGACGTCGCCGAGCGTGTTCACGGTCGGGCCGGGAGACATCTCCGAGTACGGCACTTTGATCAGCACGCCTGCGCAGAGCAGCGCGATCAGGATCAGCGTGGAGGCGAGCATCGTCGCGGTGCGGCGTGGCATGGAACGACAGTACGGGAAGGGTCTGTCCGTGCACCGTCGGGGCCGGTCCGTACGGGGGCCGGGGCGGGTGCGCCGAGGGCGGCGGGACGCGGCCTCAGGCGTTCGATATCTGCTCGACCGGCTCGGGATCGGAGTGCGACTTCTCCATGGCTTCGCGGAACCGCGCGTACCCGGCGAGTTCGGTGACGTCGCCGGTCGTGCGGTTGCGGGCGGCCCAGCTTCCCCATATCGCCGCGCCGAACGCGGCGAAAAGCGGAATCAACAACCAGGCGAGCGCTGCCATGTCGACCTCCCTACCCCCTGAGCGGTCACAGCTGACCGATCAGCAGATTAACCATCCGGAAAAACAACGCTCGTGGCAGGGGTGCGGTTACGCAAATCGGGGCGGATGACCGCCGTTCCGGTTCGCGGTCAGCAGGCTCCGACCCATTCCTCCGTGCCGTCCGAGAAGCGCTGGTGCTTCCAGATCGGAACCTCGTGCTTGAGGTCGTCGATGAGCTTGCGGCAGGCCGCGAAGGCCTCCGCGCGGTGGGGGCAGGAGACCGCCACGACCACGGCGAGATCGCCCACCCGCAGTTCACCCACCCGGTGGACGGCGGCCAGCGCCCGGACCGGGAAGTCGGCGACGACCTTCTCCGCCACCCGGCGCAGCTCGTCACCGGCCGAGGGATGGCACGAGTAGCCGAGGCCGTCGACGTCCTGCCCGCCGTCGTGGTCGCGCACGGCGCCGACGAAGAGCACGGTGCCGCCCGCGGCGTCGTCGCCGACCGCCCGGAAGACCTCGTCCACCGACAGCGGCGTGTCACGGATGTCCAGCAGCCGGATCGGGTCCTGCGCCGTCTGCTCGCCGGGGTGGTCGTACGTGAGTGCCATGACTCCCATCGTGCCGTACCGCGCCGACAGGACGGAATTGCCGATTCACCCGGCGGGGCGCGCCGCGCCTTGGAGCCTCCTACAGCCGCAGGCCGCCCGCCCGGGTCCCGGCAGCCGCGTGGGCGCTCAGATGCGGCGGCGGGCCTTGCGGGCGCGGCGCACCAGGGCTGCGGTGCCGAGGAGGGCGACGGTCGCGCCGGCGGCACCGGCCGCGGTGGCGTCCTTTCGGCCGAGCCGGCGGCCCGCGACGGTGTGGCGTCCCTCCACCTCCTCCAGGAGCGCGGCGAGCACCTCCTCGTTGGTCCAGCCCGGACGCCAGCCCGCGTCGTGCAGCCGGCTCACGCTGACCACCCAGGGGTGCATCGTGTAGGCCAGGTCGCCCGCGGGCGAGGGGGTCAGACCGATCCGGTGCAGCCGGGCGGCGGCGCCGAGGGCGACCGCGGAGGGCAGCTCCATCCGGCGCACCCCGCTCAGCTCCTCGACCTCCTCCTGTTCCAGCCAGCCGTCGCAGCCGACCGCGAACTCCCCGTCGATCTTCTCCAGCGCCGCGTACTCCAGCGCCGTGACCAGGTCCTCGACGTGGCAGAACTGCCAGGCGGGCCGGGAACCGGCGACCACGAGCAGCCGGGGCGACTCGAAGTAGCGGGTCAGCGCGGTGTCCGTGCCGCCGACGAGCACGGCGGGGCGTACGACGGTGACCTGGAGCCCGGGGTGGGCGCGCGGGGCGCGGCGGCCCAGCCGTTCGATCTCCAGCAGGTCGCCGACGCCGGTGGCCTCGGCGGTGGCCCGCAGCTCGGCGTCCTCGGCGAGCGGCAGGTCGTTGTCGGGCAGCGCCCCGTAGACCATGGCGGAGGTGCACAGGACGACGCGGTGGACGCCGGCGGCCGCGGCGGCGGTCAGCACGGTCTGGGTGCCGCGCACGTTGTAGGCGGTGCGCGCGGCGGGATCGGTCTCCAGGTCGAGGTCGAGCGCCAGGTGGACCACGACGTCGGCACCGCGCAGCTTCTCGGCGATGGCGGGATCGCGGACGTCGAGGAGGTGCCAGGTCGCGTCGGAGACCTCGCCCCGGCGCTCGTCGATGGCGATGACCTGCTTGATCTCCTCGGAGACCGCGAGACGGGCGGTGAGCAGCTCACCGACGCCCGTCGCGGCTCCGGTGACGGCCACGACGGGGCCGCGGCCTCTGGGGCGGCCGGGGACGGACTTGTTCTCGGGGGACGGGTCGGCCAGGTTTCGCGCTGCGCGAACCTGCGGATCTGGGGAACTCACCGGGCGTCTCCAGCGGTTGTCTTCAGTACGTACCCGCGTGACACGTACGTACCAGGTGGCGTCCATCCTGCCGCAGGGCCGGGGCGGGCGGAGCACTGAGGCCCTGAGCGGACTTGGTGTCTACGCTGGATGGTGATGTCGGGCAGTCGCCGTCGGTTCCCACCGGCGGCCCTACGAGCCGAGGAAACCCGTGAGTGACACCCCATTCGGATTCGGCCTTCCGCCGGAGGAGCCGGACGACGGCGACCAGGGCAAGAAGAACGACCCCACCGGAGGTGGGCAGGGTTCGGGCGGTCCGGCGAACCCGTTCGGCTTCGGCCCCGGTGCGGGCGGTGACAACCCCTTCGCCGCCATGTTCGGCTCGATGAACCCGAACGACCTGGGCGCCGCGTTCCAGCAGCTGGGCCAGATGCTGAGCTACGAGGGCGGTCCCGTGAACTGGGACATGGCCAAGCAGATCGCCCGCCAGACGGTGTCGCAGGGCACCCCGGACGGCTCCAAGGACGCAAGCGTGGGCCCGGCCGAGCGCTCGGCGGTCGACGAGGCGCTGCGCCTGGCCGACCTCTGGCTGGACGGGGTGACGTCGATGCCCTCCGGCGCCATCTCCAGCGTGGCGTGGAGCCGCGCGGAGTGGGTCGAGGCGACGCTGCCCGCGTGGCAGCAGCTGGTGGACCCGGTCGCCGAGCGCGTCGGCCTCGCCATGGGCGATGTGCTGCCCGAGGAGATGCAGGCGATGGCGGGCCCGCTGATCGGCATGATGCGGTCGATGGGCGGCGCCATGTTCGGCCAGCAGATCGGGCAGGCCGTCGGTGTGCTGGCGGGCGAGGTGGTCGGCTCGACCGACATCGGCCTTCCGCTGGGCCCGGCGGGTCGCGCCGCGCTCCTCCCGCTGAACGTGGAGCGGTTCGGCAAGGACCTGAGCGTCCCGCAGGACGAGGTGCGGCTGTACCTGGCCCTGCGCGAGGCCGCCCACCAGCGGCTCTTCGCCCATGTGCCGTGGCTCCGCTCGCACCTCTTCGGTGCCGTCGAGGGCTACGCGCGCGGCATCAAGGTCGACACCAGCAAGCTGGAGGATGTGGTCGGCCAGTTCGACCCCTCGCAGCCCGAGCAGCTGCAGGAGGCCCTTCAGCAGGGCATGTTCCAGCCGGAGGAGACCCCGGAGCAGAAGGCGGCCCTGGCCCGCCTGGAGACGGCCCTCGCGCTGGTCGAGGGCTGGGTGGACGCGGTGGTGCACGCGGCTGCGAAGTCCCGGCTGACCTCGGCCGACGCGCTGCGCGAGACGATGCGCAGGCGGCGTGCCTCCGGCGGACCCGCGGAGCAGACGTTCGCCACGCTGATCGGTCTCCAGCTGCGTCCGCGCCGGCTGCGGGACGCCTCGCGGCTGTGGGCCTCGCTCACGGACGCGCGCGGGCTCGAAGGACGCGACGCGCTGTGGGAGCACCCCGACATGCTCCCGACCGCTCACGACCTGGACGACCCGGACGGCTTCGTCCACCACGAGCAGCTGGACTTCTCCGAGCTGGACAAGATGCTCGGCGAGGCGGCGAACGGCCCGCAGAAGCCGGCGCCCGGCGCGGAGAGCGCGGACGACGGCGATACCGAGGACAAGGGCGACGGCAAGGACGACACCGACAAGTGAGCCTGCACGACGACGCCGTCCACGTGCTGAAGGGTTACGGGGCGGGGGCCGGCTCCGCCCAGGAGGAGCTGCGCGACACGTATCTGGAGCACCTGGCGCGCCACCCGGACGGCATGTGGAAGTCCTGCGGGGCCGGGCATCTGACGGCGAGCGCCCTGGTGGTGGACCCGGAGCGCGGGCGGGTGCTGCTCACGCTGCACCGGAAGCTGCGGATGTGGCTGCAGATGGGCGGCCACTGCGAGCCCGGTGACGCCTCGCTGGCGGCCGCCGCGCTGCGGGAGGCGACGGAGGAGTCCGGTATTCCCGGGCTGACGCTGCCGGCGGGCGGGCCGGTGGTCCTGGACCGCCACGCGATTCCCGCGCCGTGCCACTGGCACCTGGACGTCCAGTACGCGGCGCTGGCACCGTCGGGCGCGACGGAGAGCATCAGCGAGGAGTCCCTCGACCTGCGCTGGTTCACGTACGACGAGGTGGCCGGGGTCGCCGACGCCTCGGTGATCCGGCTGGTGGAGCGTACGCGCGCGGCGCTCGACGGCGGCCGGTAGCCGCCCGTACGAGCGCAGCGGTAAGGGGCGGCCTCCTGAGAGGCCGCCCCTTACCGTTTGCCGTCGCTGTGTGGCTCAGTTCCAGGCGTTGTTCTGGTTCTGGCTGTGCGCGCCGTGCTGACCCATGCCGTACTGGGCGGCGAGGCCCTGTCCGATCTGGGCGTTCTGCGGCGGCATCAGCTCGCTCGGCTGCACCAGGGCGAAGCCCTGCCCGAGGAAGCTGAGCTCCCAGCCCTCACCGGTGTTGCCACGCCGGCGGAAAACGCCCGAGGAGTGCGTCTGGGCCTGCATCTGCACCCGCAGCGAGGTGGACCAGGCGACGATGGCGTCGGCGTCGGCGCTGACGTACTTGTCGGGCGTGACCTGCATCATCAGCGGCTGGCCGGAGGTCATCAGGGCGACCTTGCCGGTGCCGGAGATGTTGAGCTGGTACTTGCCGGTGCCCGAGATGCCGTACTGGCTGTCCACGGCGATGACCTCGGTGTGCAGCGAGGAGTCGAGCGCCAGGACGTAGGAGCTGTCCACCGTCAGGCCGTCGCGGTCGACGTCCACGACATGGATGTACTGCGCCAGGTTGGCGAGGTAGACCGTGCCCTGCCCGGAGCAGCGCATCAGGTCCAGGCCCTCACCGGTGTGGGCGCGGGCGCGGCGCTGGCTGTTCGACTGGTACTCGCCGTCGAACTCCATCAGCCCCTGGTAGGCGACCATGGCGCCCTTGCGGGCGAGGACGTCGTCGTGGCCGGTCAGCGCGACCCGCAGGAGCTGCGGGTTCTGGATGGTGTAGCGCTCCTGGGACTGCTGTTCCGTGAGGCCGAAAAGCGAACTCTGCATGATGTGTTTTCTCCCTCCCCGTCAGTGCCGGACGCGCAGCCGGTCGGTGCTGTCCTCGCTCGGCTGGACGACGACGATCCCCTGACCGGAGAAGGCCATCTGGAACGCCTCGCCGCTGCCCCGCCCGATGAGCGAGGACGCCTTGAAGCTGCGCTTGCCCTTCACCTTGAGGTTCGGGGACCAGGCGACGAGCGCGTCCGGGTCGACGTACGTCTCGTCCTCGCCACGCCCGCAGTCCACGACGATCGGCGTGCCGCGCGAGGTGATCGCGACCCAGCCGGTGCCGGAGATGCAGACGTTCCACAGGCCCTGGCCCGCGAACTTGGCCAGGCCCTTGACCCGCTCGACGCCCCAGGTGAGGTGGCCGTCGAAGGCGAGGACGTTGGTGCCGTTGACCGAGAGGGAGTCGTTGTTGAGGTTGACGACGACGACGTCGGCGCCGTAGTCGGCGAGGTAGAGCAGTCCGTCGCCGGTGCACTTCATCAGGGGCGCGCCCTCGCCGGTGATCCACTGCGAGGCGATCTGGCGGACGGCGGGCGGGTTGGGCTCGTACTGGATGAAGCCCTCGTACGCGACCATCGAGCCGGTGCGCGCGTAGAGGTCCTGGCCGGTCGCCATGGCGACCTTCAGCATGGAATGGCCGTGGTTCTCCATCCGTGCCGTGACGGGTGTCGGGGCGTAGCCCGCGAGTTGCTGGTTCATGACGGGCTCCCTCAGACCTCGTAGGGCTGGACGACGATGAAGTTGCCGGGCGCACCCCGGAACTGCAGGTTCACGGTCTCCCCGCTGTGTCCGGGGTAGGCGTTGCGGCGCAGCCGGACCTGGCTGGAGATGATCACCTGGGACGCGGACGACCACGCGACGACGGCGTTGCAGTCGGCGAAGGTGGTCGGGGTGACCGGCAGGACGACCGGGACACCGTGCGTCTTGACGACGATGGTGCCGGTGCCCTGGAACTGCATGGTGAACAGGGCGCCGCCGGGGATGCCGTGGCCCTCGATCCGGCGGACCTCGTACTGGAGCGACTCGTCGAAGGCGAGCACGTTCTCCGCGGAGACGCAGATGCCGTCGCCCTGCAGTTCGATGGAGTGCAGATGGGAGGCTTCCTCGGCGAGGAAGACCTGTCCCCGGCCGGTACAGCGCATCAGCTGCATCTCCTGGCCGGTGGCGTTGCCCACCATGCGGCCGGCGAAACCCGCGCCCTTGTAGCCGAAGTCGACCTTGCCCTGGTACATCACCATGCTGCCCTGCCGGGCCAGCACGCCCGTGCCGCCCATGGTCAGGTCGACGCGCATGAGCTGCTGGTTCTGCGGGGTCCAGCGCTGGCCGGTCGCGGTCTCCTTGTACGGCTGGAGCGCGGCCTGCAGCCCTGCGCCGGCGGCCTGCGGAGCACCGCCGGGCATGCCTCCGCCCACCGGCGGCATGCCGGGGGGCTGCTGGCCGTACGGGGACGGCGCCTGCTGTCCGTAGGGCGCGGGCGCCTGGCCCGGCACCTGACCGAACTGGGGCTGCTGGGGCTGCTGCCCGAACTGCGGCTGCTGGCCCGGCTGCCCGTACGGGGCCGGGGCGGGCGGCGGAGGCACGGTGCCGCCCGGCGGGGTCATCGGGGCGACGATCGTCGGCGCGGCGTGCATCTGCTGCTGCGGCGTGGGCGCCGGCGCGGGGGCGGGCGGCGGGGTCCCGAAGGACGGCGTGGGCTGCGGCGCCTGGGGAGCCTGCGGTGCGGCCGGGGCGCCGAACGACGGGGCCGCCTGGGCGGGCGGCGCGAACGACGGGGCTCCGGTCTGCTGCGGCGCGGCGGCCGGCGTCTCCTCGGCGACCTCGCCGCCGAAGTTCTTCAGCAGCGCCTCCAGGCCTCCGTCGAAGCCCTGGCCCACCGCGGCGAAGCGCCAGACGTCCTTCAGATAGAAGTCGCCCAGCATGACCGCGCGCTCGGTGCTGAACTCCGAGCCGTTGAACGCGTACCTGACGACTTCCTCGCCGCCCGCGACGATCCGGATGTACCCGGGCCCGACCTGCGACATCTGTCCGGCACCGTCCACCGTCGCGGTGAAGGAGAGCTTGTGGATGTTCGCCGGAATGCGGTCCAGGGTGACGCGGAACGACTCGGAGTCACCGGCCTGGGCACCGAGGAGCTGAATGGACTCCTCGGGAGATTTCGGCTGATTGAAGAAGATGAAATAACGGTCGTCGGAGAGCTGCTCATTGGCATCGAGCCCGAAGCAGCTGATGTCAAAGCTCAGCCCCGGGCCGGCGATCTGCACACCTACGTACAGGTCCGTCCCCGGCGTGAGATCGCTGATCTTGGCCTTGTGGCCGCGTTGGAATTCCCTGGCCATGCGTAACGACCGTCCCCCATCCGGAAGGTGAATGCGTCGCGTCAGGCTATCCGCAAACTCCGGCATTGAGCGAAGCCGGTACAGACCCGGTACAGAAACACCGGACTCCGCTCACCCGGTGCCACCAGGTGTCACTCGCCGCGCGCGGCCGGCAGGTGCGGCAGCCGGTCGGCCGCCACCACTCCCTCCAGATAGCCGCGGGCCCGCTCGGTACGGGGGTAGGCCTCCAGCAGCCGCCAGAACCGCGGTCCGTGGCCGGGCACCAGGAGATGCGCCAGTTCATGGACGAGCACGTAGTCCACGACGTACTCCGGCATGCCCTGCAGCCGGTGCGACAGCCGGATGCTGCCCTCCGCCGGGGTGCAGGAGCCCCACCGGGTGTTCTGGTTGGTCACCCACCGCACCGACACGGGCCGGGCCCGGCCCTCGAAGTACTGGGCGGACAGCCGCTCCGCCCGCTCGGCCAGCTCGGTGTCACCGAGGACGCGCCGGTTCTCCTGGGCGGCGAGCTTGTCGAGCATCACACTCACCCAGCGCTGCTCCTCGGCCTCGGACATCCGGGCGGGGATGAGCACGATCGTGCGGTCGCCCTCGCGGTAGGCGGAGACCGTTCTGCTGCGGCGCGCGCTTCTGCGGACCTCGACCGCGCTCGTCGCCGGGGCGCGGCGGGCAGGATTCGCGCCGCGCCGGCGGGATCCGGCGCCGGGCACGGGAGGGTCCCCGGCGAAGCCGGGCGACGTGTCGGCGGGCACGCCCCGACGTTACCCGCTGTGTGTACGGGAAGTCCCGCCTCCGGGACGGTTCTCCATGATCGGCTCCATGCCTTGCACCATTTGAACGACTAATACCCACGCCTGTGGATAACTTTTCGCACGCCTCGGCGGGCCGCTGCATTCTGGCAAAGGAACTCGCACAGCAGTCACACAGCGACACAGACCGGGGGAAGCCGTGCATCCGATGTTGAAGCCCGCACTGCGCCGCGCTTGGCGGGGCCGGGGCACCGTGCAATTCGGAGTGACGCCCGCACATGCGGTGAAGGTCGGCCCGATGGATATCGCCACGGGCTGTTTCATGGAACTGCTCGACGGCACCAGAGGCATGCCTCTGCTGCACGAGGAGGCCAGGGCGCTGGACCTGAGCGAACGTCATGCGGACGCGCTGGTGAGGCGGCTGATGAACGCCGGTCTGGTCGACGACGTACGGGCGGGCGGCGCCGAGGCCGAAGCGCTGCGCAGCCGGACGGACGTCCTGGAGCGTCACCGCCCCGATCTGGCGTCGCTCTCGGTCGTTCACCCCGAACCAGGCGGCGCCCTGCGCAGGCTCGCCGCCCGTCGCTCGATGCGTGTGCAGGTCCGGGGCGCGGGGCGGGTCGGCGCGGCCGTCGCGGCGGTGCTCTCCGGAGCCGGGGTGGGGCGGGTCGAGGTGCTGGACGGAGGGTGCGCGGAGCCGGGTGACGTGGCGCCGGGCGGGCTGCCCGCCTCCGCCGTCGGGGAGCGCAGGGACATGGCGGCCCGGCAGCTGGTCCGCCGCTCCGCGCCCGGTCCGGGCCCGCGGGCGCCCGGGGCGGCGGGTGCCGGTCCGGCCGGGCGGGAGCCGGGGCTGTCCCTCATCGTGGTCGCCCCGCGCGACGGCTTCTGCGGATACGTCCCCGATCCGGGCACCGCCGAGCCCTGGATCACCTCGGGCACCCCACATCTGTACGCGGGCGTGATCGAGGCCACCGGGTTCGTCGGGCCTCTGGTCCTGCCAGGAGGCACGGCCTGCGCGGGCTGCCTGCACCTGAACCGGCTGGACCGGGACGCGCAGTGGCCGCGCATGCTGGCGCAGTGGCAGTCCGGACGGCGGGGCGCCGTGCAGGCGTGCGACCTGGGGCTGGCGACGGCGGTGGCGGGTCTCGCGGCGGCGCACGCGCTGGCATTCCTGGACGGCGAGCTGCCCGCGAGTACCGGCGCCCGGTGGGAAGCGGCGCTGCCGCTGTTGGACTGGAGGTCGGAACGGATCGGGGCGCACCTCGACTGTTCCTGTGGGGCCGCCGGTCACACTGAAGGGGTCCGCGCCTCCGGGGCCGGCACGGCGCACGACACAATGGCCGGGTAACCGCCGCACGCAGCGCGGCAGTCTGGGAATTGGAGGGGCTTATGTCTGATCTTCCCCGGAAGGCGGTCACCCGTACCGCCAAGCTGGCCGCGCTGCCTTTGGGGTTCGCCGGCCGTGCCACCTGGGGCCTGGGCAAGCGCATCGGCGGGAAGTCGGCGGAGCTGGTGGCGCGCGAGGTGCAGCAGCGCACCGCCGATCAGCTCTTCAAGGTCCTCGGGGAGCTGAAGGGCGGGGCGATGAAGCTCGGCCAGGCCCTGTCCGTCTTCGAGTCGGCGCTTCCCGAGGAGGTGGCGGGCCCCTATCGCGCGGCCCTCACCAAACTCCAGGAGGCGGCCCCGCCCATGCCGAGCGCCACGGTGCACGCGGTGCTGGCGGAGCGGCTCGGCGAGGACTGGCGGGAGCTGTTCCTGACGTTCGAGGACACGCCGTCGGCCGCCGCCTCGATCGGCCAGGTGCACCGGGCGGTGTGGCACGACGGCCGGGACGTGGCCGTCAAGGTGCAGTACCCGGGCGCGGGCGAGGCGCTGCTCTCGGACCTGACCCAGCTCAGCCGGTTCGCCCGGCTGCTGGGCCCGCTGATCCCGGGCATGGACATCAAGCCGCTCATCACGGAGCTGCGCGACCGGGTCTCGGAGGAGCTGGACTACGAGCAGGAGGCGCGTTCCCAGCGGGCGCACGCCGAGGAGTTCGCCGACGATCCCGATGTCGTGGTCCCCGGGGTGGTCCACCAGTCCGCGCAGGTGCTGGTCACCGAGTGGATCGGCGGTGTCCCGCTGGCCGATGTGATCGCCGACGGCACGGACGGGCAGCGCGACCGGGCCGGCCAGTTGCTCGCCCGGTTCCTCTTCTCAGGCCCGGCGCGCACGGGGCTGCTGCACGCCGACCCGCATCCGGGAAACTTCCGGCTGCTGCCCCCGGCCGCGAACGCGGACCTGGACCCTGCCCAGGAGGCCGCTCCGGACGAGCCCGGCGAGGTCGCGGACACGGCCCCATGGCGGCTGGGTGTACTCGACTTCGGGACGGTGGACCGGCTGCCGGGCGGGCTGCCGCAGACCATCGGGGACGCGTTGCGGCTGACACTGCAAGGTGACGCCGACGCGGTCTACGAGATGCTGCGGGCGGAGGGGTTCGTCAAGGATTCCATCGACCTGGAGCCGGACGCGGTGCTCGACTACCTCCTGCCGATCATCGAGCCGGCCGAGGTGGAGGAGTTCGCGTTCAGCCGGAGCTGGCTGCGGCGGCAGGCCGCCCGGATAGCCGATCCGCGCTCCCCCGCCCACCAGTTGGGCAAGCAGTTGAACCTGCCGCCCTCCTATCTGCTGATACACCGGGTGACGCTGAGCACGATCGGGGTGCTGTGCCAGCTCGGCGCCACGGTCCGGCTCCGCGACGAACTCGAGTCCTGGCTGCCGGGGTTCCTCCCGCCGGAGGACGAGGCGGAGGCGCGGGATCTCCTGCCGGAGCAGCAGGACGCCGAGGCGGAGCAGGCGGCCTCCACGACGGTGGACGCCGGATAGCCGAGGCATACAGCCGGAACGACTCCGGGGGTGATCCGGAACGAATCCCGAGGTGGTTCCGGAACGACCCCGGGGCCGGTCCGTCGGACGGACCGGCCCCGGGGTAGGGGTCCTGCTGGCGGGGGTACCGCTGCGCGGGGTGCTGCGGGAAGGCGCTTCCCGCCGGGCGCGGAGAGCGGCTGCGCCGAGGCGGGTGTGCCCGGACGCGGAGAGCGGCCGCGTCCGGGTGGAGGCCTCCGTGGCCGGCCGGTGGCTCAGTGCATGACGGCCATGGCCAGCGCGCGGCGGGCGCGCATCGAGGCGCGCTCCGCCCGGCGCTGCATCCGCCGGGCGGAGATCAGGCGCACGGCCTGACGTTCCGCGTCGGCTTCACGCATGCGGTCGTGCATATGCGCACGGGCCAGGGCTTCTGGGATGAGTTGCATTTCGCGGGTCCTGTTCTGACGCGAGTCGTTCGCGCCGATGGTGGTGACGTCTTGGGTCGCGGAGCCGACGGGCTCGGACGTGGGGATGGTCATTGGAGCCTGGTTTCGGGGGTCGTGGGTCAGGGGACGGTCGATGGTTCCGATGCGCTTCATGGGCTTGGGGGCCATGACCCCCAGATCGGCGGTCACGCCGCGACCGGGTTCTTGCGCGGACGGCCACGCGGCCGCTTCCGGGCCACGACGACGCCCTGGATGAAGAGCTCGCCACCCCAGACGCCCCACGGCTCGCGGCGCTCCTTGGCGCCGGCGAGGCAGGCCTCGACGAGCGGGCAGGTGCGGCAGAGGGACTTGGCGTACTCGACGTCGGCCGGCGACTCGGCGAAGAAGACCTCCGGGTCATAGGCACGGCAGGGGACGGGCACACCGAGGTTCTCGATGGCGTCGTCGAGCGCGGTGAGCGCGGTAAGGGGGGTCAAGGCGGAGTCCTCCGTGAGGCCGGGCGGGGAGATCGTGTCGGAAGGCGGTACGGACGGGGCGTGCGTTTCGAGTTGCACGGTGGTGGTGTCCTCGTCTGGTCGTTTCCGGCCTGTTGGCCGGGGGGCGGCTGGTACCAGGTCCTGCTTGTCCCGAGGCTCCTTCGCGCTGTCTCGTCCGTTGGGACAAAACAAAAGGGCCGCGGATCCCGAGTGGGGTTCCGCGGCCCTGAAGGCGCCGGCCTGATGCTGGATCAGGCTGGATCACTCCAGGGTTCAGGCCCACGGAAGGCCCACATCGTGTGGTGGTGCTTCGTCTGCTCGGTGACGCCGGCTTCCGCTCCCGCACCGACGGCCGCAAAGGCATAGGCCTGGGCCTGTCCCTTCGCTACTGCTGCTGCCGGTGCCTGGGTCGGTCGCTCATTGCGCTCCCGCACGGGAAGACCGGCCAGGGACATCGGAATGACGGCGGAGACGCCGGACACACCGGTGGCACGCAGGGAGGACTTCGGGGAGCGGGCGAGAAGGCCGAGCGAGCAGGCGGAGACGACCGAGAGATCGGTCATTTTGTTGGTCTCGATGATGCTGATCACTTCAATCGCCTCCTCTCGGCGTCTCGGGGGGACCGGCAAGCCGGTCCTGCGTATTCGGATAAGTACAGCACGGAGCCAGGGCTTCAGAGAAGCCGCTGTTTCCGTGGTTAAGAACCTATGGTGATGACTGGGGCGGGCGCAAACTATTTTTTCGACGAGTTTTTCTCACATCTCTCCGGCGGTGTCCTCGTCGCCTCCGTACCCGTCCCCACCTGCACAGATGTCGAGAACGGCGGCGCCGAAGCGGCCCAGCTTCCGCGCGCCGACCCCGGGGATCCCGGCCAGTTCGCCCTCGGAGCCGGGCACCGCCTCCGCGATGGCCGTCAGCGTCCGGTCGGTGAACACGCAGTAGGCGGGCTGGCCGATCTCCCGCGCGCGGACCGCCCGCCAGTCGTGGAGGCGCTCGTACAGCGCCTCGTCCATGTCGGACGGGCAGCCGTCGCAGCGCATCAGCTTCATCTCGCCCGCGTCCGTCAGCGTCCTGCCGCAGACCCGGCACCGGGCGGGCCCCCGGGGCTTCCGCCCGGCCGCGCCCGGACGGCCGTCGCCCCCCGGGCCGGCCGCGCCGCCCCGGCCGCTCCAGGAGCCCGCGGAGCCCTGAGCCTGCGAGCCGCCCGGCCCACCCGACGCGCTCCGGCCGCCGGGGGCCGTGGAGCCGGGGCGGAGCCCGTTCAGGAAGCGGGTCGGCCGCCGTCCGGGCCGGCTGCCGGGCGACCGGGACAGTGCCCACGAGAGCGCGAGGTGGAAGCGGGCCCGGGTGACGCCGACGTACAGCAGCCGGCGCTCCTCCTCGATCTGCTCCTCCGTCTTGGCGTAGGTGATCGGCATCATGCCCTCGGTCAGCCCGACCAGGAACACGGCGTCCCACTCCAGGCCCTTCGCCGAGTGGAGCGAGGCCAGTGTGACGCCCTGGACCGTGGGGGCGTGCTGGGCGGCGGCCCGCTCGTCGAGCTCGGCGACCAGGTCGGAGAGGGTCGCCCCGGGCTTGGCCCGTTCGAAGTCCTCCGCGAGCCTGACGAGGGCGGCCAGGGACTCCCAGCGGTCGCGCACCGCTCCGGAGCCGGCGGGCGGCTCGCTGCGCCAGCCCTTCGTGGAGAGCACCGCACGCACCTCGGCGGGCAGGCCCTCCGCCTGGTCCAGCAGGGAGTCGTTGCCCCCCGCGCGGGCCGCGCCGCGCAGGGCGATGCCCGCCTCCCGGACCTCGGCGCGCTCGAAGAACCGCTCGGCTCCCCGCAGTTGGTAGGGGACGCCCGCGTCCGCGAGGGCCTGCTCGTAGACCTCGGACTGGGCGTTGATCCGGTAGAGCACCGCGATCTCGCCGGCCGGGACGCCCGCGGCGATCAGATCGCGGATACGGCGGGCGGTGCCCTCGGCCTCGGCGGGCTCGTCCGCGTACTCCACGAAGGCGGGCTCGGGGCCGCCCTCGCGCTGGGAGACCAGGTCGAGGCGGTGCTCGGCGGCCCGGCCGGTGGCCTGGGAGAGCAGCCCGTTGGCCAGGTGGACCACCTGCGGCGTGGAGCGGTAGTCGCGGACGAGCTTGACGACCGTGGCGCCGGGGTGGCGGGCGCGGAAGTTGAGGAGGTGGTCGGGGGTGGCCCCGGTGAAGGAGTAGATCGTCTGGCCGGCGTCGCCGACGACGCAGAGGCTGTCCCGGTCGCCGAGCCAGAGGTCGAGAAGCCGCTGCTGGAGCGGGCTCACGTCCTGGTACTCGTCGACCACGAAGTGCTGGTACTGGCGGCGGATGTGGTCGGCGATGTCGTGCCGGTCCTGGAGGATGCCGACGGTCAGGAGCAGCACGTCCTCGAAGTCGATCACCGTGCGCTCGCGCTTCAGCTCCTCGTAGGTCTCGTAGACCTTGGCGATCTCCGCCGGATCGCGCGGGGCGTCCCGCTGGGCCTTGGCGACCACGGCCGGGTAGTCGGCGGGGACGGTCTGGGTGACCTTGGCCCACTCGATCTCGCCCGTCACGTCGCGCAGCTCGTTGCGGTCGAGCCGGATGCCGCAGCGGGCCGCCGCCTCGGCCACCAGCTGGACCTTGCGCTCCACGAGCCTGGGCAGCTGGCCACCGACTGCTTTCGGCCAGAAGTACTGAAGCTGGCGCAGTGCGGCGGAGTGGAACGTCCGTGCCTGCACGCCGCCCGCGCCCAGCTGGCGCAGCCGGCCGCGCATCTCGCCGGCCGCCCGGTTGGTGAACGTGACGGCCAGGACGCTGGCCGGCTGGAGTATCCCCGCACGCACTCCGTAGGCGATGCGGTGCGTGATCGCCCGCGTCTTGCCCGTACCGGCCCCGGCCAGCACGCACACCGGGCCCCGCAGGGCCGTGGCGACCTCGCGCTGCTCGGGGTCGAGCCCGTCGAGGACGGCGTCCGCTGAGTCGGGGACCCGGGGGAAGAGGGTGGAGTGCGTCGCTGATGTCACCCCGCCATGCTGCCAGGTCGCAGAGGACGGGCGCGGTGGTTGTCCACAGGGGTGAGGTATCCGTCGTACTAATGCCGGGGGCGCCGTCCGGGGCGCGCGGGCCCCGTCCCGCAAGGGCCCCGGCGCCGGGAATGGCGGCCGGACCCCGTACGTTCACCTGACGTGCGGCACCGCACGCCAGGCCCCTGTGTGACACACGAGACGTGACACGGGCCCCCGGGCGTGACGGGATCTGCCGGGACCGATGAGACAGAGGAGCGCGAAGACATGCCGGGCACTGTGACGATGTACAGCACCACGTGGTGCGGCTACTGCCGTCGGCTGAAGGGGCAGATGGACCGCGAGGGCATCGCCTACACCGAGATCAACATCGAGCAGGACCCGGAGTCGGCGGCCTTCGTCGAGAAGGCCAATGGCGGAAACCAGACGGTCCCGACCGTGCTGGTCGTCCCCGCCGGCGGCGGCGAGGACGTCGTCATGACGAACCCGAGCCTGGCCCAGGTGAAGCAGGCCCTCGCGGTCTGATCCTGCCCGCGCCCCGCATCCGCCCGCCCTCTCCGGTCAGCGCACCGGAGGGGGCGGCGGTGTGTCCGGGCCCGGTCAGACGGCCGCGCGCACCGGCTTCGGAAGCGGCTTGCCGTACCAGAGCTCGATCAGCCGGGAGGCGATCGAGATGCCGAACGGCGGCAGGATCTCGCCCGACTCGAAGGCGGTGGTCAGCTCCTCGCGGGAGAACCAGCGCGCCTCCTCGATCTCCTCGCCGTCCACGTTGATGTCGAACGTCGTGGCACGGGCCATGAAGCCCAGCATCAGGCTCGACGGGAAGGGCCAGGGCTGGCTGGCGACGTACTCGACCTCGCCGACCGTGACGCCCGCCTCCTCGAAGACCTCGCGCGCCACGGACTGCTCGATCGACTCACCCGGCTCGACGAATCCGGCGAGCGTGGAGAAGCGGCCCTCGGGCCAGTGGACCTGGCGGCCGAGCAGCGCGCGGTCCTGGTCGTCGGTGACGAGCATGATGACCGCCGGGTCGGTGCGCGGGTAGTGCTCGGCGCCGCAGGCCGGGCAGCGGCGGATGTGGCCGGCCGCCGCGATGACCGTGCGCTCGCCGCAGCGGGAGCAGAAGCGGTGCAGCCGCTGCCAGTTCTCCAGGGCCACCGCGTGCACCATCAGGCCGGCGTCGCGGGGGCCGAGCAGCAGGCCCGCCTCACGCAGCCCGGCCGGGCGCGCCGACTGGTCCATGCGGCCCGGCAGCGTGTCCTTCTGGAGCGCGAAGTAGCTGACGCCGTCCGCGTCGGTGCCGAGGAAGTAGCGGTGGGTCTCGGTGACGGGTGCCTCGAAGGCGGGCGTCATCACGAGTTCGGTGCCGTCGTCGGTGTCGTCGATCAGCACCTGGCCCCCGGAGACCACGAAGACCCGGGTCGTCGGGTGGCTCCACGCGGCGGACAGCCATGCCTCGTCGAGGCGGTGGTGCGCCGCGCGGTCGATGCCGCTCGGCGCGGTCAGACCGATGGGCCGGTCCGTGGTGGCGTTGTCGAAGGTGCTCACAGGTGCTTCCTACTCCCCCGGGATGGATCGGGCGTCAGAGAATTCAGCGGAGGGCGGCCGCCAGGTCGCTCCAGAGGTGGGCGGCTGTCTCGACGCCCTTGAACAGCAGGTCCAGTTCGACCTTCTCGTCGGGGGCGTGCCAGCCGTCGGACGGTACGGAGATGCCGAGGAAGAGGACGGGCGCGCCGAGCACGTCCTGGAGGTCGGCGGCGGGTCCCGAGCCTCCTTCCCGGGTGAACAGGACCTTCCGGCCGAACGCCCGGCCCATGGCCCGGACCACGGCCTGGAGCGCCGGGTGGTCCAGGGGCGTCAGACAGGGCCGGGTGGCGGGCAGGAAGGTGATCCGGTGGCTGATTCCGGCCGGGATACGGGCCTCGGCCCAGGCCCGTACGACCTGCTGGATGTGGTCGGGGTCCTGGCCGGCCACCAGGCGGAAGCTGATCTTGGCGCGGGCGGACGAGGGGATGATCGTCTTGCTGCCGGCGCCCTGGTAGCCGCCGCCGATGCCGTTGACCTCGGCGGTCGGGCGGGCCCAGATCCGCTCCAGTGTGGAGTACCCCGCCTCGCCGGAGGCGACCCGGGACTTGGCGGTGCGCAGCCAGTCGGCCTCGTCGAACGGCAGCTCGGCGAAGAGGACGCGTTCGGTGTCGGTGAGTTCGGCCACGCCGTCGTAGAAGCCGGGGACCGCGACCCGTCCGTCCGTGTCGTGGAGCGCCGCGACGAGGCGAGCGATCTCGGTCGCCGGGTTGGGCACGGCGCCGCCGAACGAGCCCGAGTGGATGTCCTGCGCGGGTCCGTGCAGCTCGATCTCGCACTCGGCGAGGCCGCGCATCCCGGTGCAGACGGTCGGCGTGGTCTCGTTCCACATGCCGGTGTCGGAGACGATCACGACGTCGGCGGCGAGGCGGTCGGCGTGCCGCTCGACCAGCTCGCGGAAGTGCGGCGAGCCCGACTCCTCCTCGCCCTCGACGACCAGCTTGAGGTGCACGGCGGGGGTGCTGCGGCCGGTGGCGGCGAGGTGGGCCCGGACGCCGAGGGTGTGGAAGAACACCTGCCCCTTGTCGTCGGCCGCGCCGCGCCCGTACATCCGGCCGTCGCGGATCACCGGCTCGAACGGCTCGGTGCTCCAGCCGTCCTCGCGGGCCGCGGGCTGCACGTCGTGGTGTCCGTACACCAGGACGGTGGGGGCGGCGGGGTCCTCGGACGGCCACTCGGCGAAGACGGTGGGTGCCCCGTCCGTCTCCCAGATCTCGGTGACCGGGAAGCCGGTCTCCTTCAGCTTGGCCGACAGCCACTCGGCGCTGCGCCGTACGTCGCCCTCGTGCTCCGGCTGAGCGGATACGGAGGGGATGCGCAGCCACTCGGAAAGGTCGTCGAGGAAGGCTGTGCGGTGCTGCTCGGTGTACGTACGGACAGCGCTGTCCGGGGTGTCGCTCATGACCTTCAGCTTATCCGTCCGACGGAGGTGGCTCGTCCAGGAGGATGCGCTCCAGCTCCGGGCGGCCCGGCAGGGAGGCGGGGCGCACAGCCTCGCCACTGCGCACGAAGAGGAAGGTGGCCGTGACGTCGGAGAGTGGCAGCCCGTGCAGTTCGGCCCAGGCCAGCCGGTAGACGGCGAGCTGGAGCGGGTCGGCGGTGTGGGTGCGGCTGGTCTTCCAGTCGACGATCTCGTACGTGTCCCCGGTGCGGTACACAGCGTCGATACGGCCCCGGATCACCCGGCCGGCCAGCGTGATCTGGAACGGCGTCTCCACGCGGTGCGGGGTGCGGCGGGCGTACGGGGTCCGCTCGAAGGCTTCCTTCAGCGCGGCGAGATCCTGTTCGTCCGCGATGTCGGCGTCGCTCTCGTCGCCGCCGGGCAGCTCGTCGGGGCCGAGCATGGGCAGCGGCAGTTCCTCGAAGCGGGACTCCACCCAGGCGTGGAAGCGGGTGCCCCGGCGGGCGGCCGGCTGCGGCGGGCGGGGCATGGGCCGGGCCAGCTCCCGGGCGAAGCCGTCGGGGTCGTCGGCGAGGCGCAGCAGCTGGGTGGCGGAGAGCGAGGCGGGGACGAGCACGTCGCGCACGGTGGCGCGGGCCCGGCGCAGCTCCCCGGCCAGCGCGTCCAGGTCCCGGTCCCAGGAGGCGAGGGTGCGGGCCTCCTCGGGGGTGAGCCGGGCGGGGGCTTCCTGCACGCGCTGTACGAGCACTGCGCCGCCGGGGGCGGCGCGTCGTCGCCGAATGGAGCCTCGTCGGGGAAGGGCGGCTCGTCGGAGAAGGGGTCCTCGTCGGGGAACGGCGCGTCGTCGGGGAACAGCGCGTCGTCGGCAAGAGGCTCGGCGTCCGGGACCGGCGTCTCCCCCTCCGCCAGCAGTCGCAGCACCGTGTCCGCGGCGGCCCTGCGGCGGGCCAGGGCGGTGTCGTCCAGCGGGAGCGGCCAGGCGTGATCGGCGGACGCCTCGGCCAGGGCGGGGTTCTCGTCGGTCTCGGCGGGCTCGTCCGCCCACGCGTCGATCTCCCCGTACCCGGCGGCGCAGTGCTCGTACAGCGCGTGCAGGAAGGGGGACGGGCCCCGCGGCTTCTTCTGGCTGGGGCCCCACCAGTGGCCGGAGCCGAGCAGCAGCGTGCGGGGGCGGGTGAAGGTGACGTAGCCGAGGCGCAGCTCCTCCGTGTGCTGGTGCTCCTTCATCTCCTCCTTGAAGCCCTTGAGGCCCTTGGCGTCGTAGGTGTGCAGGGCGGGCAGCGTGGCGGTGTCGCCGCGCAGGGCGTGCGGGAGGACCTTGGCCTGGGAGGTCCAGGCGTCGCGGGACTGGCCGCTGGGGAACTGGCCGGTGACCAGTCCGGGCACCGCGACGACGTCCCATTCCAGGCCCTTGGACTTGTGGGCGGTGAGGACCTTGACGGTGTTCTCGCCGCCGGGCAGCGCGTTGTCGAGGCCCTTCTCGTACTGGGCGGCGGTGCGCAGGAAGCCGAGGAAGGCGAGCAGTGTGGCCTCGCCGTCGACGGCGGCGAAGCGGGCGGCGACGTCGAGGAAGTTGCCCAGCGTCTCGCGACGGCGGGCGGCGAGCGCCTGCGGGGACGCGGAGAGCTCGACCTCCAGGCCGGTGGTGGCCAGGACCCGGTGCAGGACGTCCATCAGGGGGTCGGCGAGCGAGCGGCGCAGGTCGCGCAGTTCGGCGGCGAGGCGGGCGAAGCGGATCCGGGCCTCGGCGGAGAACGGAAGCCGGTCGTCCTCCTCGCCGCCCGCGTCCAGGAAGGTGTCCAGGGCGTCGGCGAGGGAGATCACCTCGGCCGGGTCGACCCCCTCGACGGCCTCGGCGAGCCTGCGGTCGGGGTCGAAGTCCTCGTCGTCGCCGTGGGCGGCGCGGTGGACGAGGAGGCGGGCCCGGCGGCCGAGCAGGGCCAGGTCGCGGGGGCCGATCCGCCAGCGGGGGCCGGTGAGCAGGCGGACGAGGGCGGCGTTGGCCCCCGGGTCCTGGAGCACTTCGCAGACGGCGACGAGGTCCGCGACCTCGGGGAGGTGGAGCAGCCCGGAGAGGCCGACGACCTCGACCGGGATGTCGCGGGCGACCAGCGCGGCCTGGATCTCCGGGAAGTCACCGGCGGTGCGGCACAGGACGGCGATCTCGCCGGGTGCCTTGCCGGTGCGCACGAGGTGGGCGATCGAGTCCGCGAGCCAGGCGATCTCCTCGGTGTGGGTGGGCAGCAGTGCGCAGCGGACGAGGCCGTCGCGCTCGGCGCCGGGGGCGGGGCGCAGGGCCTCGACGCCCTCGTGCATGGCGCGCAGGGGCGCGGCGAGCCCGTTGGCGAGGTGGAGGAGGCGGCCTCCGCTGCGGCGGTTCTCGCTCAGCGCGTAGCGGGTGGCGGGGGTGCCGTCGGCGTGCGGGAAGTGGTGCGGGAAGTCGTCGAGGTTGGCGACGGAGGCACCGCGCCAGCCGTAGATGGCCTGGCAGGGGTCACCGACGGCGGTGACGGCGTGCCCGGTCGGGCCGGTACCGGGGCCGCTGCCGAAGAGGGCGGAGAGCAGGAGCCGCTGGGCGACGGAGGTGTCCTGGTACTCGTCGAGCAGGACGACGCGGTACTCGTCGCGCAGGATCGCGCCGACCTCGGGGCGGGTGAGGGCCAGCTCTGCGGAGCGGGCGATCTGGTCGCCGAAGTCGAGGAGGTCGCGGCTCCGCTTCGCCTCGCGGTAGCGCCGGGTCAGCGCGAGCAGTTCGCGGCGGGCCCCGGCGGCCTCGGGGATCTTGCGCAGTTCGGCGTTGCTGAGCCGGGCCGTCTCCAGCGTGCGCAGCAGCTCGGTGTCGTGCGCGTCGAGCTGTTCGGGGCGTACGAGGTGTTCGGCCAGCTCGGCGTCGAGCGCGAGCAGGTCGCTGACGAGGGTGGGGAAGGACCTGGTCAGTGCGGGGTAGGGGCCGGG
The DNA here is from genome assembly GCF_008042035.1 of Streptomyces sp. col6. Classification (GTDB taxonomy): domain Bacteria; phylum Actinomycetota; class Actinomycetes; order Streptomycetales; family Streptomycetaceae; genus Streptomyces. The sequence goes on along the minus strand of NZ_RDBL01000006.1, from coordinate 952,827 downwards.
GGCCTCGCGCAGCACGCGGGCGGCGAGCTGGTAGCGGGTGGCGTCGGCGAGGAGGCGGACGCCCGGTTCGAGCCCGATGCGCAGCCCGTGCTCGGTCAGCAGCCGCCCGGCGAAGGCGTGGTACGTGGAGATGCCGGGCTCGCCCGGGGGGTTGTCCGGGTCGATCACGTCCGGGTCGGTGACTCCGGCGGCGACGAGTGCCTTGCGTACGCGCTCGGCCAGCTCACCGGCCGCCTTGTTGGTGAAGGTGAGTCCGAGGACCTGCTCGGGGGCCACCTGGCCGGTGCCGACCAGCCACACCACGCGGGCGGCCATCACCGTGGTCTTCCCCGAACCGGCTCCGGCCACGATCACCTGCGGGGCGGGCGGCGCGGTGATGCAGGCCGTCTGCTCCGGGGTGAAGGGGATGCCCAGAAGCTCCTTGAGCTGCTCGGGATCGGTGAGGCGCGGGGACACTCCACAGAGGCTAACCGGCGCCACCGACAACCCACGAAGCCGCGGATCCCGCATCCGCCTCCCTCTCCCGGTGGCACACGTCACACCGGAACAGGTCTAAATTGTCTGCTTGTCGCACCAACAGCCTTACGAGGACGGTCATATGAGCGCCGACGCACCCGCCCCTGACGCCACCGGGCTCAGGAAGCGCATCGACACGACGAAGGCGCACCCGGCACGGGTCTACGACGTCTTCCTCGGCGGCAAGGACAACTACCCGGCCGACCGCGAGGCCGCCGCCATGGCGCTGGCCGCCAATCCGCGCGGCTACCTCACCGTGCGGCACAACCGGGACTTCATGCGGCGCGCGGTGACCCTCGCGGCCAACGACGGCATCCGGCAGTTCCTGGACATCGGCACCGGACTGCCGACGCAGGCGAACGTGCACCAGATCGCGCAGGGCATCGCGCCCGAGTCGCGCGTGGTCTACGTGGACAACGACCCCGTGGTCCTCGTCCACGCGCAGGCCCTGCTCACCAGCGGTCCCGAGGGCCGTACCGACTACATCGAGGCGGATCTGCGCGACCCGGACCGCATCCTGGAGGCCGCCCGCCGCACCCTCGACTTCGACCGCCCGGTCACCCTGGTCCTCGCGGCCGTGACGCACTTCATCGAGGACGAGACGGCGTACCCGGTCGTGAAGAAGCTTGTGGACGCGCTGGCCCCCGGCAGCGTCCTCGTCCTGAGCAACGTCAGCTCGGACCTCAACCCGGAGCAGGTCGGCAGCATCACGAAGGGTTTCAAGGAGCGCGGCTTCGCCATGGTGCGCCGGTCGTACGCCCAGATGGAACGCTTCGTCACCGACAACGGCCTGGAACTGCTCGACCCCGGCATCGTCGCCGTGCACCGCTGGCGTCCCGAGCGGGTCGTCGACCTGCCGGAGGCCCACAACCCCGACCCCGAGTTCGTGGCGGGCCTGGACGAGCTGGACCGTACGCGCTACCAGGACATCAACGACGTCACCGACGCCGATGTCAGTGTCTATGGCCTGGTGGCCCGCAAGCACTGATCTCCTGGGCTACTCCAGGACGTGCCGCCCCTCCGGCTGCGCGCTGCACGACGCCTTGAAGGCGCAGTGCCCGCAGTGCTGGCCGGTCGTGGGGGTGAACCGCTCGTCCAGGACCCGGCCCGCGGCGGTCGCCAGCAGGCCGGAGACCCACTCCGAGTCGGGCGGCGCCTGCGCCTGCACCTTGGGCGCGGTGTCGCCGCCCTCCTTCTTGGGGGCGGCCTGGCGCAGCTGTACGAGTTCGGCGCCGCCCGGCTCGGGCCGCGTACCGCCGAAGGCGTCGTCGACCGCGCCTTCCCGCACCGCCACCTGGTAAACGGCGAGCTGGGGGTGACGCTGGACCTCGTCCTTCGTCGGGGCCTGCTTGCCGGTCTTGAAGTCGACGACGTAGGCCCGGCCCTCGGCGTCCCGCTCGACGCGGTCCATCGAGCCCCGGATGCGCACCTCGTACTCCCCCGCCTCCAGCGTCACGTCGAAGTCGTGCTCACTGGCGACGGGTGTGCGGCCGGCCCGGTCCATGACGTGCCAGCGCAGGAAGCGTTCGAGGGCGGCGCGCGCCTGCTCCTTCTCCTGGTGCGACTTCCAGGGGGCGTCGAAGACGAGCCCGTCCCAGACCGAGTCGAGCCGTTCCATGAGGACGGCCAGATCGGCGGGCGTACGGCCGGAGGCCACCTCGTCGGCCAGGACGTGGACGACGTTGCCGAAGCCCTGGGCGGCGGTCGCGGGCTCGTCGGCCTTGACCTCGCGGCCCAGGAACCACTGGAGCGCGCAGGTGTTGGCGAGCTGGTCGAGCGCGCTGCCGGAGAGGGTGACGGGCAGGTCCCGGTCGCGCAGCGGTACGGCTGAGCGGGTCGGCTCGTACAGGCCCCACCAGCGGTACGGGTGCGCGGAGGGCACGAGCGGCCGGTCCTCCTCGTCCGTGAGCGCCGCCAGCCGGGCGAGGCGGCGGGCGGCCTCCTCGCGCAGCGCGTCGGACGCGGCGGGGTCGACGGTGGTGGCGCGCAGCTCGGCGACGAGCGCGGCGACGGACAGCGGGCGGCGCGGACGGCCGGTGACGTCCCGGGGTTCGACGCCCAGCTCGGCGAGGAAGCGGGAGGGCTGGTCGCCGTCGTCGGCGGGGGCCTTGACCGCGGTGACGACCAGGCGCTCGCGGGCGCGGGTCGCCGCCACGTAGAACAGCCGCCGCTCCTCCGCGAGAAGGGCGCCGGGCGTGAGGGGTTCGGCGAGGCCGTCGCGGCCGATCCGGTCCGCTTCGAGCAGCGAGCCCCGGCGGCGCAGGTCCGGCCAGAGCCCTTCCTGCACGCCCGCGACGACGACCAGCCGCCACTCCAGGCCCTTGGAGCGGTGGGCGGTCATCAGCCGGACGGCGTCGGGGCGGACCGCGCGCCGGGAGAGGGTGTCGGCCGCGATGTCCTGGGCGTCGACCTCCTCCAGAAAGTTGAGCGCGCCCCGGCCGCCGGTGCGTTCCTCGGCGCGGGCGGCCGTCTCGAACAGGGCGCAGACCGCGTCGAGGTCCCGGTCCGCGTTGCGCCCGGCGGCACCCCCGCGCAGGGCCGCGCGCTCCAGCCGGTCCGGCCACGGGGTGCCGGACCACAGCGCCCACAGGGCCTCCTCGGCGGTCCCTCCGGCCTCCAGCAGCTCGCGCGCCGTGCGCAGCAGCGCGCCCAGGCGCTGGGCGCCCCGGGCGTACGCCGGGTCGTGCGTCACCAGCCGCTCCGGTTCGGCGAGCGCGCGGGCCAGCAGCGCGCCGGAGGGCGCGGGCACCCGGCTGCCGGCGGCGCGCTCCTCGTCCCGCAGCGCGCGGCCGAGCCGGCGCAGATCGGCGGCGTCCATCGCCCCGAGCGGGGAGGAGAGCAGGGTGAGCGCGGTCTCGGTGTCGAGCCAGGACGCCTCCTCCCCGTCGGCCGCCCCACCCCGCAGCGCCGCCGTCGCCACCGCGCGCAGGGCTGTCAGGAGGGGGCCCACCGCCGGTTCGTGGCGCAGGGCCAGGTCGTCGCCGTCGACCTCCAGCGGGACGCCCGCCGAGGTCAGGGCCCGGCGCAGGGAGGGAAGCGTGCGGCCGCCGGCCCGGACGAGCACCGCCATCTCCGACCACGGCACCCCGTCCTCCAGATGCGCGCGGCGCAGCAGGTCGGCGATGTTCTCCAGCTCGGTGGAGGCGGTCGGATAGGTGTACGTCTCCACGCTGCCGCCCTCGCGGACCGCGCGCAGCTCGCGGTGGGCGCGGACCTTCGCCGAGGGCAGCCGGGTGAGCGGCATCCGCCGGGTGAGCAGCCGGGTGGCGGCGAGCAGCCGGTCCCCGGAGCGGCGCGAGGTGGTGAGAACGCCGACCGGGGCCGGGGCGCCGTCCGCGCGGCGGAACATCTCGGGGAAGTCGAGGATGCCGTTCACGTCGGCGCCCCGGAACGCGTAGATCGACTGGTCCGGGTCACCGAAGGCGATCAGGTCGCGCCCGCCGCCACCCCCCGGTGCGCGGCCCCGGTTGCCGGCCAGCGCGTGCAGCAGCCGGACCTGGGCCGGGTCGGTGTCCTGGTACTCGTCGACGAACACCGCGTCGTACGCCCCGGCCAGCTGCGCCGACACCTCGGGGCGCTCCGCGAGCAGCACCGCGCGGTGGACCAGCTCGGCATAGTCCAGCACGCCCTGGGCGTCCAGCACGTCGAGGTACTCCGCGAGGAAGCGGGCGGCCGCTCCCCAGTCGGGCCGGCCGGTGCGCCGGGCGAAGTCGGCGAGGGCGTCCGGGGCGAGGCCCAGCTCGCGGCTGCGGGCGAGCACCGCGCGCACCTCGTCGGCGAAGCCGCGCGTGGTCAGGCAGGCGCGCAGCTCGTCGGGCCAGCGGATGTGCGGGCGCCCCTCCTTCTCCAGGTCGAGCTGGCCGGCCAGCAGGTCGCGGACGGTCACGTCCTGTTCCGGCCCGGAGAGCAGCCGCAGCGGGTCCGCGAAGAGGTCGGCGTCCTGGTGGGCGCGGACGAGCGCGTAACAGAAGGAGTGGAAGGTGGTGGCCTGCGGGCCCCGGGCGGCGCCGAGCCGGGCGGCCATCCGGTCGCGCAGTTCGACGGCGGCCTTGCGGCTGAAGGTGAGGATCAGCAGGCGGGCCGGGTCGGCGCCCCGGGCGATCCGCGCCGCGACGGCTTCGACGAGCGTGGTGGTCTTGCCCGTACCGGGGCCGGCGAGGACCAGGAGCGGGCCGCCGGGGTGATCAACCACCGAGCGCTGCGCCGCGTCCAGGAGAGGGGGCTCCACCGAACCCGGCAGGGTGCGCACCAGCCGGTACGGGCCCGTGGTCCCCGGCCGTGCGTGACGGTGAGGACTGTGCCGGGTGGTGGAGGAGGTGCTCACGTGGGATCGCCGGTCCTGGTGGGTGTTCGGGTGGTGCGGGTGCGGTGTCGCCCGCGAACTGAAGACGCTACTCCGGCGTGCCCCTCGAATGCGCCGGGACGACTGCGGAGCGCGTCACGTTCTCCTCGGCACGGGGCTCCGGACGGCCGGACTCCGGACGACCGGGCTCCGCAGCACCGAGATCCGGACGACCGGGCTCCGGGCGCCCCGGCGCCGCCGCCGGACCGGCCGGCCCCCGCAGCGCGTCGGCGCCCGCGCCGCCCCGGCTACGCCCGATCCGCCGTCCGATGGCCGAAGCTGTCAGGTGTGAGCTCCCCCACCGCCGCCGGGCGCCTCCGCCGGGCCGCCCGTCACGCCGTCCCACCGCGCGCGCCGCATGTCCAGGCGCGGGAGGTGGCCCTCCGCGCTCGCGGGGGCCTCCCGCAGCGGGGTGTTCTCCTCGCGGTAGTGGTCGAGGGCGCGCAGCTCGTGGCCGGGCAGCAGCCTGCCGTCGGCGCGCACCACGCGCCACCACGGCACCGCGCTCCCGTACAGCGCCATGACCCGGCCGACCTGGCGCGGGCCGCCCTCGCCCAGCCACTCCGCGACATCGCCGTAGGTCATGACGCGGCCGGGCGGGACCATGTCGGCGACGTCGAGCACGCGTTCCGCGTACTCCGGCAGCGCGTCGCCCGTCGGGTGTTCGCTCATCCGCCCCATCCTGCCGTACGCCACCGACAGGGCGGCGGGGTCCGTGTCCGCCCGCACACGCAGCGTGCGCACGGCGGGAAAGTTGCGTATGTTGCGCTTCGCACGCCCCCTCATCGCACCCTGATGCCCCCTTGCGTCCGTCGGCCGTGCCACCATCATGCGGGCGGTGACCGGTGATACGAGAACACGAAGACCACTCAGAGGCGACGAAGGAGCAGGGCGTGCAGCCACCGAAGGCGGCCGACGCCTCCGATGCCGAGCCACGCTCGGACGGGGACCGGCAGGAGCCGGACACGGAGCAGCCCTCCGCGCGCCCGGCCGGCTCGACGCTCGCCTCATCCGAGGAGGCGCTGACCGAGCGCGTCTCGGGGGACGAGCCCCTGCTGCCCGCCCGGGTGCACCGCCCCTCCGACCTGATGCGCCTGCTCATCGGGGTGCTGGCGGTCGTCGTGCTGTTCTCCGTCGCCGCCTTCGCCCACGGCACGACCACCGGCCTCGAACAGGACATCACCAAGGGCACCGGGCAAGCCCCCGATCTGCTCATCAAGCTCGCCGGGCTGGTGTCCAGCATCGCGGTGCTGCTCGTTCCGGTCGCCTTCGCCATCGAGCGGCTGATCAAACGCGACGGGCTGCGGATCGCGGACGGGGTGCTGGCCGCGGTGCTGGCCCACGGCGTGACGCTCGCCACGGATCTGTGGGTCGCCAAGTACGCGTCCGGCACCCTGCAGGACGCGCTGACCCAGCCGCAGCCCGGTGACGCGGTCACCGATCCCGTGCACGGTTACCTCGCCCCCGTGATCGCGTACATGACGGCGGTCGGCATGGCGAGACGGCCGCGCTGGCGGGTCGTGCTGTGGGTGGTGCTGCTGCTGGACGCCTTCGCCATGCTGGTCGGCGGCTACACGACCCCGTTCTCCATCGTGCTGACGGTGCTGATCGGCTGGACGGTGGCGTACGGCACGCTGTACGCGGTCGGCTCGCCGAACGTCCGTCCGACCGGCCAGCACCTGATGGCCGGGCTGCGGCACGTCGGCTTCCGGCCGGTCACCGCGATGCGGGCCGACGAGGCGCCCGACGCCGGCGACCAGAGCGACCGGGGGCGCCGCTATCTGGTCTCCCTGGAGGACGGGCCACCGCTCGATGTGACCGTCGTCGACCGCGAGCAGCAGGCCCAGGGCTTCTTCTACCGGGTGTGGCGCCGGCTCACCCTGCGCGGCATCACCCAGCGGCGGTCCATCCAGTCGCTGCGCCAGGCACTGGAGCAGGAGGCGCTGCTCGCGTACGCGGCGATCGCCGCCGGTGCCAACGCCCCCAAGCTCATCGCCACCTCCGAGCTGGGCCCGGACGCCGTGATGCTGGTCTACGAGCACATCGGCGGCCGGTCCCTGGACGCCCTGGAGGACGCCGAGATCACCGACGACGTGGTGCGCGGCGCCTGGCAGCAGGTCAAGGCCCTCCAGTCGCGCCGGATCGCGCACCGCAGGCTCACGGGCGACGCCATCCTGGTGGATCGTTTCGGCAAGGTGTTCGTCACGGACCTGCGCGGCGGCGAGATCGCGGCCGGTGATCTGGTGCTGCGGATGGACGTCGCGCAGCTCCTCACCACGACCGGTCTGCGGGTGGGCCCCGAGCGGGCCGTGGCCGCCGCACTCGCCGTGCTCGGCCCCGACGCGGTCGCCGACTGTCTGCCGCTGCTCCAGCCGATCGCGCTCAGCCGCTCCACCCGGGCGCACCTGCGCCGGCTCGCCCGGGAGCGGTCGCAGCGCGAGCGCGAGGCCGTGCTCGAAGCGTCGGACGAGGCCAAGCGGGCCAGGGCCGAGGACGCCGAGCTGTTGTCCCGCAGTGGTGACCGCAAGGCCGCCCGCAAGTCGCTGCGCAACGAGAAGCAGGCCGAGAAGCGGGCCATGGACGACGCCCTCGACGAGGCGCGCGAGGAGGACCTGCTCTCCCAGATCCGCCGGGAGGTCCTGCTGATCCGCCCGCAGGCCCCGGTCGAGCCGGTCCGCCTGGAACGCATCAAGCCGCGCACCCTGTTCAGCTTCATTGCCGGTGCCATCGCCGCGTACTTCCTGATCTCGCAGGTCACCCAGGCCGACTTCGGCGCGGTGGTCGAGCAGGCGGAGTGGGGCTGGGTCGCCGCCGCGCTCGGCTTCTCGGCGCTCAGTTACGTGGCCGCCGCGATGAGCCTGCTGGGCTTCGTGCCCGAGCGGGTTTCGTTCGGCCGGACGGTCCTCGCGCAGGTCGCCGGGTCGTTCGTGAAGATCGTGGCGCCGGCGGCGGTCGGCGGGGTCGCGCTGAACACCCGGTTCCTCCAGCGCTCCGGGGTCCGGCCCGGTCTCGCGGTGGCCAGTGTGGGCGCCTCGCAGCTGTTCGGCCTGGGCTGCCACATCCTGCTGCTGGGCGCCTTCGGCTATCTGACCGGCACCGAGAAGACCCCGTCCTCGCTCACCCCGTCCAGGACCGTGATCGCCGGGCTGCTGACGGTCGCCGTGCTGGTGCTGGTGGTCACCGCGATCCCGTTCCTGCGGAAGTTCGTGGTGACCCGGGTGCGGTCGCTGTTCGCCGGAGTGATCCCCCGCATGCTCGACGTGGTGCAGCGGCCGCAGAAGCTGCTCACCGGCATCGGCGGGATGCTGCTGCTGACCGGTGTGTTCGTGATGTGCCTGGACGCCTCGATCCGGGCGTTCAGCGGGCCGGACACCCCGCACCTCAGCTACGCGAGCATCGCGGTCGTCTTCCTCGCCGGCAACGCGCTCGGTTCGGCCGCGCCGACCCCGGGCGGCATGGGCGCCGTCGAGGGTGCGCTGACGCTGGGTCTGATCGCGGTCGGGCTGCCGAAGGAGGTCGCGGCTCCGGCGGTGCTGCTGTTCCGGCTGATGACCCTGTGGCTGCCGGTCCTTCCCGGCTGGCTGTGCTTCAACCACCTCACGCGCAAGGGCGAGCTGTGACCCCCGCCGGTTGCTGACGGAGGCACTGGCTGCACCGGCCACCCACTTGGACCGGTACCCCGTGCACCCGCTCGCGCGCCACCGCAGCATGGAGCGATGAGGACCTCCCCTGCCCTGCGCGCCGCGGCCCTCGCCGCCACCGTGACCGTGCTGTTCCCCCTCGCCGGCTGTGCGGACGGCGGTGACAAGGAAGCGGCCGACCGCTCGACGACGAGCCCGCCCCGCGCGGCGAACGCCGCCACCGGCACCCCGTCCGGCCTCGCCGCCCAGAAGCTGACGTGGAAGAAGTGCCCGGCCCCTTCCCAGGCGCAGGGGGGCGGCAAACCGCCGTCGCCGCTGCCCGGCGGGGCGAGCTGGGAGTGCGCCTCCATGAAGGCCCCCCTGGACTACGCGAAGCCCGACGGCGACACCATCGAGCTGGCGCTGATCCGCGCCAAGGCTGTCAGTGCGAAGAAGCGGATCGGCTCGCTCATCTTCAACTTCGGCGGTCCCGGCGGCTCGGGCGTCGCCACCCTGCCCGCGTTCGGCAGCGACTACGACAAACTGCGCGCCCGCTACGACCTGGTGAGCTTCGACCCGCGCGGCGTGGGGAACAGCGACGGGGTCGAGTGTGAGACCGACAAGCAGCTGGACGCGCGCTACCAGGAGGACGGCACCCCCGACGACGCGGCGGAGGAGAAGGCGTTCGTCCAGGACACCAAGGCGTTCGCCGCCGCCTGCGAGAAGCGCTCCGGCGAGCAGCTGCCCTACGTCGGCACCACCAACGCCGCCCGCGACATGGACCTGATGCGCCAGGTGCTCGGCGACGAGAAGCTGTACTACTTCGGCATCTCGTACGGCACCGAGCTGGGCGGCGTCTACGCGCACCTGTTCCCCAAGAACGTCGGCCGGTCGGTGCTGGACGCGGTCGTCGACCCGAACCAGAACGCCGAGGAGTCCTCGCTCGGCCAGGCCAAGGGCTTCCAGCTCGCCCTGGACAACTTCGCGAAGGACTGCGCGGACCGGGGCGACGCCTGCAAGCTGCCCGGGTCCGACGCCGAGGAGATCGAACAGGGCATCTCCGGCCTCCTCGACCGGCTGGAGAAGAAGCCCATCCAGGGCATGGGAACCCGCAAGCTGACGGAGACCCAGGCCACCACCGGCATCGCGGCGGCCCTCTACTCCAAGGAGACCTGGCCCCTGCTGGAACAGGGTGTGGACGAGGCCGACGGCGGGAACGGCGCTCTGCTCCTCGCGCTCGCCGACTCCCTCAACGGCCGCTCCGAGGACGGCCGCTACGACAACTCGGCCGCCGCCTACACCGCGATCAGCTGCGCCGACTCGCGCGAGCGGTTCACCCTGGAGCAGACGAAGGCGAAGCTCCCCGAATTCCGTGACGCCTCGGCCGTCTTCGGCAACTACCTGGGCTGGGGCCTGATGGGCTGCACGGACTGGCCGGTGAAGGGCACCTGGAAGACCCCCGACGTCAGCGCCCCCGGCTCCGCCCCCATCCTCGTGATCGGCAACACCGGCGACCCCGCGACGCCGTACGAGGGCGCGAAGGCGATGGCCGAGGAACTGGGCGAGGGCGTCGGCGTGCAGATGACGTACAAGGGCCAGGGGCACGGCGCGTACAACAGCGGCAACGCCTGCGTGCAGAAGGCGGTCGGCGGCTATCTGCTCGACGGCAAGGTCCCGGCGGCCGGCACGGTCTGCGGCTGAGCACCCCTCGGCGCGCCCCCTACGATGGGCGAACTGCCGTACGGGCAGGGCTCGACGGGGAGGTACGCACAACGTGGTCGCACACGCACGGGCCGGAGCGCTGGCCGCAGCGGCACTGCTGCTGACGGGGGTACTCGCGGGCTGCGAGGACGGTACGGACGACAAGGGAGGCGGGGCGGCCTCGTCGCCCGCCTCCTCGTCCTCCGAAGCGAACGGGCTGCCCGCGTCGCTGACCTCGCAGCGCCCGGACTGGTCCCGCTGCGAGGCGCCCGAGGGCGGTGAGACGCCGGGCTCCGAGTGGCGCTGCGCGACGGTGAAGGTGCCGCTGGACTACGAGAAGCCGAGGGGCGACACGATCGGCATCGCCCTGGTCCGCAAGGAGGCGACGGACCGGAGCAAGCGCCTGGGCTCGATGCTGTTCAACTTCGGCGGGCCCGGCGGCTCGGGCGTCTCGATACTCCCGCGCGCCGGCAGCTCGTACGCCACCCTCAACACCCGTTACGACCTGGTGGGCTTCGACCCGCGCGGGGTGGCGCGCAGCGCCGGGGTGCGGTGCCGCGACGACGAGACGCAGGACGAGGCGTACCAGGACGTCGACATGACCCCGGACACGCCGGCCGAGGAGGCGGCGTTCATGAAGGACGGCGCCGACTTCGGGGCCGGCTGCGATCGCCTGTCCGGCGACGTCCTCCTGTACGTCGGTACGACGAACGCCGCCCGCGACATGGACCTGATCCGCCAGGTGCTCGGGGACGAGAAGCTGACGTACTTCGGGATGTCGTACGGCACCGAGCTGGGCGGCACGTACGCCCACCTCTTCCCGGAGAACGTGGGGCGTACGGTCTTCGACGCGGTCGTCGACCCGACCGCCGACTCCATCGGGCACGCGCGGAACCAGGCGACCGGCTTCCAGCGGGCCCTGGACAACTACTTCAAGGACCGCGGCCAGGACCCGAAGGCCGGAACCCGGCGCATCACCGCCCTGCTGAAGCGGATCGACGCCGAACCGCTGCCGACGGGCACGGACCGCCAGCTCAACGAGTCGCTGGCGATCACCGGTATCGTGCTCCCCCTCTACTCCAAGGACAGCTGGCCCGCCCTCACCCAGGCCCTGGACGAGGCCGAGAAGGGCAGCGGCGCCGCGCTGCTCCGGCTCGCCGACTCGTACAACGGCCGGGACGACAGCGGCCACTACGACACCCAGAACCACTCCCAGCGGGCCATCTCCTGCGCGGACGGCAGGGCGAGGCCCTCGGCCGCCGACGCGAGGGCGCTGCTGCCCGAGTTCGAGAAGCTGTCCCCCGTCTTCGGGCCGTTCCTGGCCTGGGACACGGCGGGCTGGTGCTCCGGCTGGCCGGTGGAGGGCGAGCACGACCATCCGGAGGCGAGCGCCCCGGGCGCCGGTCCGATCCTGGTCGTGGGGACGACGGGAGACCCGGCCACGCCGTACGAGGGCGCCCGCAGGATGGCGGACGAGCTGGGCGACGGCGTCGGTGTGCTGCTCTCCAACAAGGGCGAGGGGCACGGCGCGTACGGGGGCAATTCCTGTGTGACGTCGACCGTGGACTCGTACTTCCTGGACGGCGAGGTCCCGGCGGACGGCAAGACCTGCTCGTAGCCCGGCACGCCGAAGGGGCCGGCCCGCGCGCTGCGGACCGGCCCCTTCGGCGTGTGGTTCTAGTAGACCGGCTTCTCGGGCTCGATCTGGTTGACCCAGCCGATCACGCCGCCGCCCACGTGGACCGCGTCGGCGAAGCCCGCCGACTTGAGGACCGCGAGGACTTCCGCACTGCGGACACCCGTCTTGCAGTTCAGGACGATGCGACGGTCCTGCGGGAGGTCCTGGAGGGCGTTGCCCATCAGGAACTCGTTCTTCGGGACCAGCCGGGAGCCCGGGATCGACACGATCTCGTACTCGTTCGGCTCGCGGACGTCGATGATCTCGATCTTCTCGTCGGCGTCGATCCACTCCTTGAGCTGCTTCGGAGTGATCGTCGAACCGGCCGCCGCCTCCTGGGCCTCCTCGGACACGACGCCGCAGAAGGCCTCGTAGTCGATGAGCTCGGTGACGGTGGGGTTCTCGCCGCAGACCGCGCAGTCGGGGTCCTTGCGGACCTTGACCTGGCGGTACTGCATCTCCAGGGCGTCGTAGATCATCAGCCGGCCGACCAGCGGGTCGCCGATGCCGGCGAGCAGCTTGATGGCCTCGTTGACCTGGATCGAGCCGATGGAGGCGCAGAGCACGCCGAGGACGCCGCCCTCGGCGCAGGACGGAACCATGCCCGGCGGGGGCGGCTCCGGGTACAGGCAGCGGTAGCAGGGGCCGTGCTCGGACCAGAACACGGACGCCTGGCCGTCGAAGCGGTAGATCGAGCCCCAGACGTACGGCTTGTTCAGCAGGACCGCGGCGTCGTTGACGAGATAGCGGGTGGCGAAGTTGTCCGTGCCGTCCACGATCAGGTCGTACGCGGCGAAGATCTCCTTCACGTTCTCGGCTTCGAGCCGCTCCTCGTGAAGGACCACGTTGACCAGGGGGTTGATGCCCTCGACGGTCTCCTTGGCCGACAGGGCCTTGGACTTGCCGATGTCGGACTGGCTGTGGATGATCTGGCGCTGCAGGTTCGACTCGTCGACCTCGTCGAACTCCACGATGCCGAGCGTGCCGACACCGGCTGCGGCCAGGTACATCAGGGCCGGCGAACCGAGGCCGCCGGCGCCCACGACGAGCACCTTCGCGTTCTTCAGCCGCTTCTGCCCGTCCATCCCGACATCCGGGATGATCAGGTGGCGGGAGTACCTGCGGACCTCGTCGACGGTGAGCTCAGCAGCTGGCTCGACCAGGGGTGGCAGCGACACAGGAACCTCAACAATGCAGGTGGTCGGTTTCTACGTACTTCGACTACGTACGGTTGTTCTTGCCGTAACACTGCCACGCCCCCTCTCATTCCGAGATACCAGGTCCGATCCGCGAGACGATTTCGTCCCAGTACCTGGGCAGTGCCGCGAATGGGTCGCTTTGTCCGCGACCGTTCCCCGGCCCCGACCGCCCGCCGCGGTCGGTGAAGAAGATCGTCCCCGCGCCCTGCCAGCGGGCGATGCGCATCGCCTCCTCCAGATGGGTGCGCGGGACGCCGTGCACGAAGTGGGCGAACCGGCCTGGCGGGTAGGCCGCGGTCCACTCGGCCACCTGCGACCAGCGGTAGTCGCTCCACGCGCCGCGGAACGTGACGAGCTGGTCGCCCGTCTCCGCGTACCCGGGGTACGGATGGGTGTCGTGCCCCAGGACGAGGTGCCCGTCGTCCTGGCCCAGGAAGGCCCGCAGGGTGCCGGTGAGACGGCGGACGGCCGGCAGCTCGGCACGGCCGGCCGGACAGCGGTCGAGGTAGAAGCCGTCCACCCGGTACCACTCCAGGAAGGACCGGGCGTCGGCGAGCAGTTCCCCGAAGGGCCGCTCGCCGTGGGCGAGGTCGAGCTGCCCGAGCAATCGGCCGCCCGCCGCCCGCACGGTGTCGATGGGCTCCCCGCCGTGCAGCGCGCGGACGCGGGCGTTGCGCAGTCGGCCCGCCGCCTCCAGGCAGTGCGGGTCGGGCCTGCTGCCGGGGCCGTTGTCGATGTTGAGGACCGCCCAGTGCAGCGGGGTGCCGGGGCGGGACAGCTCGGCCCACTCGGCCGGAGCGAGCAGCGGGTGCGCGTAGCCGGGGACGCCGAAGCCGAGCCGGTCGGCGCCGCTGGTGCGCCGGGCGGTGCCGGTACTGGTCAGATACGGCACGCCGCCTCCATCCAGATGTCGGCGAGGGACTCCTCCAGGTTGATCCGTGGACGCCAGCCGAGCCGGTCGCGGGCGGTGCGGACGTCGGCCTGCTGCCAGGCACCGCAGCCGTCCGGGTACGGGGACGGAGTGGCCGAGAGGTGCTCGATGACCGACTCGGAGGAGGTGCGGGGGGCGCCGATGGGGAGGCGTGCGGGAGGCGTGTCCAGCTCGTGGAGCGCGCCGGCGTATCCGGCGACCTTGGCGAGGACGGCCGCCGCGTCGCGCAGCCGGACGGCCCGGCCGGTGCCGATGTTGACGACGCCCTGCGCGGCGGAGAGCGAGGCGGCGTGGACGGCCCGCGCCACATCGCGTACGTCGACGAAGTCGCGCTGCACGCCGAGGCCGCTGAGCTTCAGCTCGCCGTCGCCGGACTGCATGGTGCGGCGCATGGCCTCGGCGAGCCGGCCGAGCGGTGAGCCGGCCGGGGTGCCGGGGCCGACCGGCGAGAAGACCCGCAGCACGACCGCGTCGAGGCCGGAGCCGAGGACGAGCTCGGTGGCGGCGAGCTTGCTGACGCCGTACGGGCCGCCGGGGCGCGGAATGGCGTCCTCGGCGGTGGAGGAACCGGGCTGTGAGGGCCCGTACTCCGAGGCGCAGCCGACCTGGACCAGGCGGGCGGTGCAGCGGCTGCGGCGCATCGCCTCGCACACGGTGGCGACGGCGACGGTGTTGTGCCGGGTGAGGTCGCGGGCGCCGCCCCGGGTCGCGCCGGCGCAGTTGACGACGACCCCGGGGTGGACGGCGTCCAGGAAGCGGGTGAGCGCTCCGGGGCTGCCGTTCGCGAGGTCGAACCGTACGTCGGCGTCGTCGCCGCGGCCGAGTGCCGTGAGGTGGACGGCGGGGTCGGCGAGCAGCCGGTCGGCCACGAACCGGCCGATGAATCCGTTGGCTCCGAGCAGCAGCACCCTCATCGCGCACCGCCCAGGCCTGAGGGCCGACGGCGGGCTGCCGGTGCGGGGGATTGGCGGGTCATGTCGGTGTCTCCTTGGGGAAGGTTCGTACGGTTCGGGTGGTGACGGCCCACGGCGTCGGCTCCGTGGGCGGGCTCTGGGGGCCGCCGCCTCAGGGGGCGGTGTGGGCGGACGCCCGGGAGAGGGCGAGGGTGGCGGTGATCAGCAGGCCGAGCGCGGCCGCGCCGCAGGCGAGCGCGGGCACCGCCCCGGCCCCCGCCGCCTCGACGAGGGCGTCGACGGGGCGGGCCACCGGATGGAGTCCGGGCAGCCGGCCGGCCAGGATCAGGGCGGGGGCTGCGGCCTCGACGGCGCAGGCGGCGGCGAGTCCGGTGGCGGCGGGTTCGGGGAAGCCGTGGACGGTCAGGAGCCGGGCCAGCAGGAGCAGCACCCCGAGGGCGGCGGTCCCGGCCGGTGCGCCGCCGGTGCCGAACAGCGGCCGGGTCAGGAACAGCAGCGCGGCGAGGGCGCAGACGAAGAGGGCGACGACGCCGAACACCAGGGGGCGCGCACCGGCGGCGAACTCCTCCAGCGCGTGGCTGCCGTGCAGCCTGCGGTGCGCGTACCGGGCGAAGAGGTGGGCGCACCAGGCGGCGGGCAGCACCGCGAGGGCGAGCGCCGACAGGGGGCCCGGGGTCAGCGTCCAGGGGCCCTCGGGGCCGCCGCTGAGCACCTGGTGGAGCAGGGCGTCGCCGTACAGGACGTAGCCGAGCAGCCAGCAGACGCAGAGGGCGGTGGCGCCGGAGGAGCGGACCTCGGTGGCGAGCGGGCCGGTGCGCAGGGCGAGGAGAAGGGCGACGAGGGTGAGCAGCGAGCCGCCGGCGCCGATGGCGAGCCGGGTGTCGCCGCCGAGCACCCCGTCGGTGAGCCGCAGCGTGACCAGGGTCGCCACGCAGGCGGCGCCCGGCAGCAGGGCCCGCAGCGACCAGGCGGCGCGCGTTCCGCTGTCGCGCGCCGGAGCGGGCCCCGGCGTGAAGGGCTCCCGTGCGACCGCCGGTACCCGTGCGAAGAGTTCCTCGGCGAGCGAGAACACATCGCGGTGCCGGTAGCGGGCGGCGGTGCGGTCGGTGACCCCGTGGGCCTCCAGACCTGCGGCGATCTCCAGCGGGTCGACGGCCCGTTCGCACAGCTCGCGGTGGCGGTGCATGAGCGAGCGCACCGGGTCGGCGGTCCCCCGCCGCCCGGCGACGGCCTTGCGGACGGCGGCGTTGCGGGCCGGGTACGGATGCGCGGTGTGCGCGACCTCGGGGGGGCGTGCGGGGCCCTCGGGAGCGAGGGCGGGCGCGGGCGCCTCGGCCGGTGCCGGCTCCGGGGCGTGCGCGGGAGCGTCCGGTACGCCCGCGGCGGGTACGGGCGCGTCCGTGGGCGCGAGCCCTCCGGACCCGGGCACGGGTTCGCCCGGCGCGCCCCGCACCCCGGCGTCGGCCGCCGCGGTGGCGTCCCCCTGGTGGCCCTCGCGCCTCATCGTCGGTCCTCCGTGCTGCTGTTCGGCCGGGAAGGGGCCCGCCGTCCCGTGGTTACGCATCGCCGCCTCCCGCGCCCACCCAGCTCGGGGTGCGGTCGGCGCGCTCCGGTGCGGGGGACGACGGCGGCACCGAGTCCGGCCAGTGGCCCAGGACATGGGCCTCCGGCGGGGTGGCGAAGGGGCGCGGCCCGTCGCTGCCGGCCGGCAGCGGCCTCTCGCGCAGCGGCGCCCGCGCGATCAGCTCCAGGTAGATCCCGTGGAACGCCGCGAGGTTCTGTTCGACGGTGAAGAGTTCGAGCGCTCGGGCGCGCGCCGCCGCACCCAGGCGCGCACGGCGCTCCGGGTCGCGCAGGAGCGCAAGGCAGGCGTCCGCGAGCGCCCGGTGGTTGCGCGGTGGGACCACGAGTCCCGTACCGCCGATGACCTCGACGACCGCGCCGACGTCCGTCGACACGGTGGCCCGGCCGCAGAACATCGCCTCGACCAGGCTGATCGGGAAGCCCTCGACCACGCTGGAGAGCACCACGACACCGCCGGCCGCGTACGCCTGGGCGAGGTCGGGGACCTCGGGGCCGCCGATCTCTTCGAAGGAGACGGCGCCCTCGTCGGGGAGGAGCTGGGCGGCCAGGGTCCGGCAGCGCGCCAGATAGGCGGCGCCCGCCGGGCCCGGGGCCGGGGCGCCGATGATCCGCAGCCGGGCCTCCGGCTCGGCGAGGCGCACCTCGGCGAAGGCGTGCAGGAGGGCGACCAGGTCCTTGGCGGGCTCGATGCGGCCGACCCAGACGAGCGTGTCCGGACCGCCGTCGTCCTCGCTCTCGCCGAGCGCGGCGAACCGGGCCGACTCCATCCCCGGGTACACGGTCCGCAGCTTCGCGGGGTCGGCGCCGCACCGCTCCTGCCAGCGGCGGGCGTGGGTGTTGCCCGGGGTGATGAGCGCGGCCTGCCGGTACACCTCGGAGGCGAGCAGCCCGTGGAAGTGCGCGAGGAGCGCGCGCACCGGCGCGCTGACCGGCGCACCGCCCGACGCGAGGTAGTGCGCCCGGACCCGTACGGCGTGCTCGGTGACCAGCAGTGGCACCCCGAAGAAGCGTTTGGCCAGCAGCCCCGGCAGGGCGGCGACACCGCCCGCCGTGGCGTGGCAGAGGTCCACGGCGCCGAGGCCGTCCTCGTCGTACCAGTCGACGGAGAGGGGACGCAGCACCCGGTCCAGCTCGGCGGTGAAGGCGAGGAGGTCGGCAACGGTGGCCGTCTGCACGGTGCGTCCGGTGCCGGGCGCGCGGCAGGCGGCCTCCAGGATGCGCACGGCCGTCTCGGAGCGCAGGGCGGCGGGCAGTCCGCCGTGCTCGGCGGCGAGTTCGGCGAGGCCGTAGAGGCCGCGCGTGAACCGCTCGTCCGCGAGCCGGGCGTCGGCGCCGTCCTGCGCGCGGGCGCCCGGCTCGCGGCCCGCCGCACCGCAGACCGCCGCCGCGAGGTCGGCGAAGTGGGTGGCGAAGAGGCGTCGTTCGCGCCGGGCGTAGGTCCGCGCGCCCCCTCCGGTCAGCAGCCGGGCCAGCGCTCCCCGCGGCGCGTGCAGGCCGAGGGTCTCCTCGTCGGTGGTCCACAGGGGTGCCGTGCGTACGCTGCCGACCTGGTCGGGGAGCCGGACCCAGCCCTGCGCCTCCTGCTCGGCGGAACGGCTGAGCGCGAAGAGGTCGAACTCGTGCTGCGCGAGCCCGCGTACCAGACGGTCGCACCAGAGTCTGGACTCACCGGTCGCGTACGGATAGCCACCGTCGGTGAGCAGTCCGATCCGCACGAGCGCACCCCCGATCTCCCTTGTGAGCGGCCGCCGTTGGATTCGGCGACTCGCGGCGGGACGACCGTAAGCGGATACGCCGGTGGCGCGACGGACGGTTGTCCGTCGCGCCACCGAAAGGGGTGAACCGGCGTAACTTTCCCACCTCTGTAGCGTTCTGTCGCGCTATAGAGGCGGAGGGTCACCGCGCGGGGGCTCGGAAAGGGAGCCTGATACCCACTCAGCCCTCGGGATACACCCAGGGGTTGGGACGGCACTTGATGCCGTCGAGGTCCAGCGTCTTGGTCTGCTGCTGCATGACCGGCGCGAGGGCGCCCTTCGTCCGGCAGCTCACATGGTTGTGGCCGAGCCGGTGGCCGACCTCGTGGTTGATGAGCATCTGCCGGTACGCGTACAGCTTGTCCGGACCGAAGGTGGCCGAGCCCTGGGCCCAGCGGTAGGCGTTGATCATCACGCGCTCGGTGGCGGCCGAGTCGCAGGAGACGTTGTCCTCCATGGTGTCCAGGCCCGACTTCTCGCACCACTTGCCGGTGGTGCCGGGGCTGGCCAGCGTGATGACGAAGTCCGGCTCGCCCTCGGAGATCCGTTCGAAGGTCATGTCACCGTCGTGCGCCCAGCTCCGGTCGTCGTTGAGGGTCTTCTGGACGGCCTGCGCGAACAACTGCGCGTCGAGCCCGAGCCCCTTCTCGACATCGATCCGGTAGCGGTGCTTCGTCCCCTTGCCGGGCGCCTTCGCGAAACCGGGCACGGTCTCGAACTTCCCCGAGCCCGTCAGCGCCGGCGACAGCGGATAGGGCTTGGCCATTTTCTGTGCGTACGTAAGAGGCTTGACGGCCGCCGCCTCGGGGGACGGCGTCGTCCGGCTCTCCGAACGCGAGGCGTCGTCCGCCGCGTCCCGGTCGACCCCCGCCGCCTGCGCGGCGCCGCTCCCGGAGGTGCGGTCGTGGGCGACCTGGCCGGCCACGACCACCGCGAGCACGGTGGTCACCGCGGCGGCGGCGATACCCGTGAACGTCCTCCCCTTGCCGCCCCGGGGTTCCTTGGCCGGGACCGGGTCCTCGTCGCGCCGGACCTCCGGCGCGCGCGTCTCCCGGTCGGTGACCGAGCCGTACGGGTCGGAGGGCGCCGCGCTCCGCCGGCGCGGCGCGGTCGGTGCGGACTGCGGGTTGTCGAACGCCTCGACGAACTCGCGCCGGGGGCCCGGTATGAACGGCCGTGCGCCGGTGGCCTGCTGCTGGTGCGCGGGGTGCGGGACGCCGGGGCGGGCGCCGGGAGCGGGCGCCCGGAGACCGGGTCCGCCGGGGGCGCGCATCGGGCCGGTGCCCCAGCCGCCGCCGGGTTCACGCTGTTCGGGGTGGCCGCCGCGCGCCTCGGGCGCCCCCGGGAACGGACCGGGGCCCGCGGGCCCCGCCTGCCGTCTGCGCCGTCCGGTGCCGGCGGCGGGCCGGGCGGCCTCGCGCCCCGCCTCGTTCGCCTCGGTCTGCCCGGTCCCGGGCGCGCTGGGCGCAGGGCCCTTCCGGCTGTGTCGTCCCACGCCCTGGATCAGCTCCCGCCGCATTCGTCGAGCAATTCCCGGAACGCCTGGGCGACCGCCTCCGGGTACTCCATCATCGCCACGTGCCCGGCGTCGGGCAGTGTCAGCAGGCGCGCGTCGCGGAAGGCCGCGGACGCCCTGCGGGCCATCCGGAACGAGACGAGCTGGTCCCGTCCGCCGTACACCAGCTGGGTCGGCGCGAGCACCCGCTCGGCCTGGCGCCACAGCCCGTGCTGTCCGCCCAGCGTGTACGCGTCGACGATGCCACGGGCGGAACGCGCCATGGCGTCCCAGAAGTACGGCAGTTCCAGCCGTCGCTCCATTTCGGCCACCGCGTCGCGGAAGCCCGTGTCGGAGACCCGTGCCGGATCGCCGTAACAGAGTGCCATGACTCCGCGGGTGCGTTCCTCCGCGGTCCAGTCGCGGGTCAGCCGGGCGAACAGGGAGGCGACGCCCGGGAGTGCGAGCAGCGCGGTCGGGGCGGCCGAGCGCTGCACCCGGATCTCGGGGAGCGCCGGCGAGACCAGGGTGAGCGTGCGCACCAGGTCGGGGCGGACCGCGGCGACCCTGGTGGCCACCGCGCCGCCCAGCGAGTTGCCGAACAGGTGGACGGGGCCGCGCTCCTGGGCGTCCAGGAGCCGGATGACCGCGCGGGCGTGCCCGGTGACCGAGTAGTTGCCGTCGTCCGGGGGCGGCGAGTCGCCGAAGCCGGGCAGGTCGACGGCCTCGCAGTCGACCAGCTCCTCCAGGAGCGGCATCAGGGCCGTCCAGTTCTGCGAGGAGCCGCCGAGGCCGTGCACGAACAGCGCGGGAGGCAGTCCGGGCCCCCGGGACGGCCGCGAACGGAGGGTGAGCGTCAGACCGGCCAGCTCGACGGAGCGCAGCCGCTCCCCCGCCGCGACCCTGACGGCGCTCACCGTGGGTGCCACCGCTGCGGCGGCGGCGCGGATTCCCGGCAGCTCGGTCGAAGACATGCGGCAATGTTACGAGATGATCACACCGGGGTTCATGTGTTCGCCGTCACACGATCGCATAGCGGCATTACGGGGTACCTCATAGGCTCGAACCGAGGAAGGGAGTCACCATGACGGTCGACCCGAGGGACCCGGAGACCTTCGAGGACGTCCAGCCGGACGAACCCGACCAGGAGACGCCCGACGCGGACGCCGCCGAGCAGCGGACGGACCTGCGCCCGGAGAGCGACGAACCGCTCACGGACTTCGAACGCGGCGACGCCAGCGAGGCCGACGCGGCGGAGCAGGCCCGCGTCGTCCCCCAGGACGAGGACGATTACCGCTGATACGTCCCGCTCTGCGCCTCCGACCGGACAACCTGCGGCTTCCGCAGCCGTCCGGTCCGTGAAATTCTGCGTCCGCGCCGCGCATACCGGGGTTACCCAAAAGTACGATGTCGGTATGGCGCGGCACGTACGGAACGGCTGTGTCGGACCACGAATTTGGGAGGCGGCGTGACAGCCATCGAGCAGACCGAGGCGGCGCGCCCGCGGGGCACTCGCCTGCCCCGCCGCGCCCGACGCAACCAGCTGCTGGGAGCCGCGCAGGAGGTGTTCGTCGCGCAGGGGTACCACTCCGCGGCGATGGACGACATCGCGGAGCGCGCCGGCGTCAGCAAGCCGGTGCTCTACCAGCACTTCCCGGGCAAGCTGGAGCTCTACCTGGCCCTTCTCGACCAGCACTGCGAGTCGCTGCTGCAGGCGGTGCGTACGGCCCTGGCGTCGACCACCGACAACAAGCTGCGCGTGGCCGCGACGATGGACGCGTACTTCGCGTACGTCGAGGACGAGGGCGGCGCCTTCCGGCTGGTCTTCGAGTCCGACCTGACCAACGAGCCCGCCGTGCGCGAGCGCGTGGACCGGGTCTCGCTCCAGTGCGCCGAGGCGATCTCCGACGTGATCGCGGGCGACACGGGCCTGTCCAAGGACGAGTCCATGCTGCTCGCGGTGGGCCTCGGCGGGGTGTCCCAGGTGGTCGCCCGGTACTGGCTCTCCAGCCGGTCGGCCATTCCGCGCGACACGGCGGTCCAGCTGCTCACCTCGCTGGCCTGGCGGGGCATCGCGGGCTTCCCCCTGCACGGCATCGATCAGCACTGACCGCCCGGCGGGCGCCCGTGTTCGCTGCGGGCGTGGCCGGGGGCGCCCTGACGAGTCCCCTCAGCGGGCTAATGTGTGCTGCGTACGGCGCGGTTCACCGCGCAGGGACTGACCGTCGGAGGGACATAGCCGTGGAGGTCAAGATCGGGGTGCAGCACACGCCCCGGGAGATCGTTCTGGAGAGCGGGCTTTCCGCCGAAGAGGTCGAGAGCGCGGTGTCCGAGGCTCTCGCCGGCAAGGCGCAGCTGCTCAGCCTCACGGACGAGAAGGGCCGCAAGGTCCTCGTGCCGGCCGACCGGATCGCCTATGTGGAGATCGGCGAGCCCAGCACGCGACGGGTGGGGTTCGGCGCGCTGTAGAGGCGCACGGACGCGAAGACCGCACGAAGCGGCCCGGTCGGGGATTCCCCGCCGGGCCGCTTCGCGTTGCTCCCGTCCGCGCATTCCGCTTCCCTGCGCGACGGCTGGGCGAAGCCTGTGCGCGGGAGGGTTGTGACCGGCCGCTCACGGGTAGTACGACCAGGACCGAAGCGTCCGTTCCGTATCTGCGAGGTGATCGTCCGTGATCCTGGAAACGTTGAGCGCCGTCGTGCTCGGAGCAGTCCTCTCCTGGGCGGCACTGCGCTCGCTGCCGGGCCGCCTCCCGGCCCGCCGGACCGTGTTCGGCACGGGGACGCTCGGCGCCGTGTTCGGCGCGTCCCTCATGCACTCGGTGCTCGGCGGGGGCCACGCGGCGGCCGCGGTGGTGGGTGCCGTGCTGATCGCCGCCGTGACGGTGTCGCTGCTGATCAGGCCGCGCAGCCGCCGGCTGAGCCGGTCGGCCGCCGCCTGACGCCGGCTCTCCCTACGCCGCGAGCCCCAGGGCGGCCATGCGCTTGGTGTGCGCCTCGGTGATCCGGGAGAACATCCGGCCGACCTCCGCCAGGTCGAAGCCGTCGGCGACCCCGCCGACCAGCATCGTCGACAGCGCGTCACGGTCCGCGACCACGCGCTGCGCCTGCGAGAGCGCCTCGCCCATGAGCCGCCGCGCCCACAGCGCCAGCCGGCCGCCGACCCTCGGCTCCGCCTCGATCGCCGCGCGCACCTTCTCGACGGCGAAGTTGCCGTGGCCCGTGTCGTCGAGCACGGCGAGGACCAGGGAGCGGGTGTCGGAGTCGAGCCGGGCCGCGACCTCCCGGTAGAAGTCGCTGGCGATCGAGTCGCCGACGTACGCCTTGACCAGGCCCTCCAGCCAGTCGGAGGGGGCGGTCTGGCGGTGGAAGTCGTCGAGCGCGCGGGCGAACGGCTCCATGGCGGCGGTCGGCTCGACCTCGATGGCCGTCAGCCGCTCGGTGAGCTGCTCGAAGTGGTGGAACTCGGCGGACGCCATCTTCGCCAGCTCCGCCTTGTCGGCCAGGGTCGGCGCGAGCTTGGCGTCCTCGGCGAGCCGCTCGAAGGCCGCGAGCTCCCCGTAGGCGAGTGCGCCCAGCAGATCGACGACGGCCGCCCGGTACTGCGGCTGCGCGGACGCGGTGGCCCAGTCCTGGTCGGCGATTCTGGTCGTCGCGGGGGTGTCAGTGGCGTTGTCAGGCGTCTCCATGCAGCGCAGAATAGCCCGCCCGAGCGGAGGCGGAAGGGTCCGCCCGTCGACCCATGTCACACCGATCCGACGAATTCACCCAACACAGATGCGCGGATCCGGGGTACAGTGGTAATGCGCTTACTGAGCACTTTGCATCTGCTCGTAGCGCGAAATTGAATGAGGATGCCCGGTCGGTGGCCCGATCGGCTCCGACCCGACAGCCCTCCACGCGGTGCGTGCACACGTACGACCGCAGATGAGGGGCCCCCTCAGCGGCACGAGCGCTCGAGCGACGGCAGTGGTCCCGCGCCACCCGGCTTATCCCGCCGGATGACCAACCCCGGCACGGTACGACCCCCTTCGTTCGCCTCGGACCGCGTCTCACAGAAGAGGCAGCACCCTGACTACGTTCCGAGACCTCGGGATTCTTTCCGAGACGGCCGAGGCCCTTGAGGCCGTCGGCATCACGTCCCCCTTCCCCATCCAGGAGCTCACGCTCCCCGTCGCCCTCTCCGGGTCCGACGTCATCGGCCAGGCCAAGACCGGCACCGGCAAGACGCTCGGCTTCGGCCTCCCGCTGCTGGAGCGCGTCACCGTCCTCGCCGACGTCGAGGCGGGCCGCGCGAAGCCGGAGGAGCTGACGGACTCCCCGCAGGCCCTGATCGTCGTTCCCACCCGCGAGCTGTGCCAGCAGGTCACCAACGACCTGCTCACCGCCGGCAAGGTGCGCAACGTCCGGGTCCTCGCGATCTACGGCGGCCGCGCCTACGAGCCCCAGGTCGAGGCCCTCAAGAAGGGCGTCGACGTGATCGTCGGCACCCCCGGCCGGCTGCTCGACCTCGCGGGCCAGCGCAAGCTGGACCTCTCCAAGGTCCGCGCGCTCGTCCTCGACGAGGCCGACGAGATGCTGGACCTGGGCTTCCTGCCCGACGTCGAGCGCATCATCACGATGCTGCCGGCCAAGCGCCAGACCATGCTGTTCTCGGCCACCATGCCGGGCGCGGTCATCTCGCTCGCGCGCCGCTACATGTCGCAGCCGACGCACATCAACGCCACCTCGCCCGACGACGAGGGCACGACCGTCAAGAACACGGCGCAGTACGTGTACCGCGCCCACTCGATGGACAAGCCCGAGATGGTCTCGCGCATCCTCCAGGCCGAGGGCCGCGGGCTCGCGATGATCTTCTGCCGCACCAAGCGCACCGCGGCCGACATCGCCGAGCAGCTGGAGCGGCGCGGCTTCGCCTCCGGCGCCGTCCACGGCGACCTCGGCCAGGGAGCCCGCGAGCAGGCGCTGCGGGCCTTCCGCAACGGCAAGGTCGACGTGCTGGTCTGCACCGACGTCGCCGCCCGCGGTATCGATGTCGAGGGTGTCACCCACGTCATCAACTACCAGTCGCCCGAGGACGAGAAGACCTACCTGCACCGCATCGGCCGGACCGGCCGCGCGGGCGCCAAGGGCATCGCGATCACGCTGGTCGACTGGGACGACATCCCGCGCTGGCAGCTGATCAACAAGGCCCTGGACCTGAACTTCCCGGACCCGGTCGAGACGTACTCGACCTCCCCGCACCTGTACGAGGACCTCGCCATCCCGGCCGGCACCAAGGGTGTCCTGCCGCGTGCCGAGCGCACCCGTGCCGGTCTGGGGGCCGAGGAGATCGAGGACCTGGGCGAGACGGGCGGCCGTGGCCGCAGGTCCGCCGCCCCGGCGCCCGCCGCCCGTGAGGAGCGTGCTCCGCGCACCCCGCGTCAGCGCCGGCGCACCCGTGGTGGCACGACGCTCACCGAGGACGCGGCGACCGTGCCCGCGCCGGCCGCCGAGGCCGGTTCCGAGCCGGTGGCCGACGGCCCGCGCACCCCGCGCCGCCGCCGTCGCACCCGGGTCGGCGCCGCGGAGGCCGCCGCCGAGGCCGCGGTCGCCGTGGCCGAGGCCCCCGTGGCCGTGGCGAGCGAGCCGGAGGCCGAGGCCGCGCCGAAGAAGCGCACCCGGAGCCGGGCCGCCAAGCCGAAGACGGAGGCCGTCGCCGAGGTCGTCGCCGCCGAGGCCGTGGCCGAGACGGTGACCGAGGAGGCCAAGCCGCGTCGCCGCCGCGCCCGGGTGGCCAAGCCGGTGACCGAGGACGCGGGCTTCCAGACCGCGCCCGTGGCCGAGCCGGAGGCGCCCGCCGTCACCCGGCCGCGCCGCCGTCCCCGCGTGATCAAGCCGGCAGAGGACGAGGTCGACTTCCAGATCGCGCCGATCTCCGAGCCCGAGCCGGTGCGCCGCCGTACGCGTACGGCCGCCAAGCCCAAGGCGGAGGCCGTGGCGGAGACCGCGACCGACGGGGGCGAGGCCAAGCCGCGCCGCCGCCGCGCGCCGCGCGCCGCCGCGAAGGCCGAGAGCTGAGCGGACCAGGCACCACCACCCGACGGGCGGCCCCGGGGATCTTTCCCCGGGGCCGCCCGTCGTTCGTGTCCCGGGCCGGTGCGGTCCTCCAGGCATCCCCGAGCGCCGTCCTCCGCGCCACGACTTAACCTCGTTCCATGAGCAGGCCACCCACCTTCATCCCGCCCTCCTGCGCACGGGCGCGTGCGCTGCCCACCGCGCGCGGGGAGTTCGCCGTGCTGGACGCCGCCCCTTCCGGGGCACCGCGCGGCACCGCCCTTCTGGTGCCCGGATACACCGGCAGCAAGGAGGACTTCATCGCCCTGCTGCAACCGCTCGCGGACGCCGGATACCGTGCCGTCGCCGTCGACGGCCGCGGGCAGTTCGAGAGCTCCGGGAGCGACGACCCCGGGGTGTACGCCCAGGACCAGCTGGCCCGTGACGTGCTCTCCCAGGCGGCCGCGCTCGGTGAGGGCGCGGTGCACCTGGTGGGGCACTCGCTCGGCGGGCAGATCGGCCGGGCGGCCGTCCTGCTGGACGCCGCGCCGTTCCGTTCCCTGACTCTGATGTCCTCGGGGCCCGCCGAGGTCGTCGAGGAGCAGCAGGTCAAGCTGAAGATCCTCGGTGACGCGCTGGCGACCATGACCATGGCCGACGTCTGGGCCGCAATGCGCGCCTTCGACCCGCCGGCCGAGGCGGACACGGACGGCGAGGACCTGCGGCGGCGCTGGCTTCTCCACCATCCGGCCCAGCTGATCGCGACGGGCCGTCAGCTGGCCACCGAGCCGGACCGGGTGGCCGAGGTCGTGGCGGCAGGTCTGCCGGTGCACGTCATCTCCGGTGAGGCCGACGACGTCTGGCCGGTGCCGGTGCTCGACGAGATGGCCGTACGCCTCGGCGCGCTCCGGACCCGTATCGAGGGCGCCGAGCACTCCCCCAACACGGACCGGCCGCAGGAGACCGCCGAGGCCCTCGTCGCGTTCTGGGAGGGCCTGTAACGGCTCCCCGTAACCCCCGCGACAGCGGTATCAGTACTGGGCCTGGAGGTGCTGCCAGAAGCCGTCGCGCAGCGCCCGCCGCAGCGGTGGGTGGCCGCGCAGGGAACGCTGGAGGAGGCGTTCGGCCTCGTGCAGCAGGTCCTGGTCGACCGAGCCCGGCAGGTACGGGTGGCCGGGCAGCAGGTCGGCCAGGGATTCGCGGCCGCGCGCGGCGAGCCAGGCGGCGGCGATCTGGGCGCCGACGAAACGGACGTCCTCGCGCGAGGGCGCGGGGCCGTCCTCCTCGTAGGTGGTGACGGCGCGTCTGGTCACGTACGGGCGGCAGAAGTCCAGGTCGAAGGTGCGCTGGCTGTCCACCTCCCAGAGCAGCGGCTCCGCCTGGTTGCGCCCCTCGCCCGCCTCGATGCCCCACAGGTGGACCCGGGCGCCGTAGCCCTGCGCGGCCTCGACGGCCGACACCAGGTCCTCGTCGCCGCCGACGAGCGCGGCGTCGCTGATGGCCCGGTGGCGGGCGAGCGACTCCAGGTCGGTGCGGATGAGGGAGTCGACGCCCTTCTGCTGGTTGTTGGCGTTGAGGTTGCCGAGTCTGACCTTGACGTCGGGGAGTTCGGCGATGGTCTGCTGCTCGGTGGTGTGGATGCGGCGCCTGGCCCCGTCGTACCAGTACACGCGCAGCAGTCTGCTGTCCGCGAAGATGGTGCGGGCCTTGTCGATGAAGGCCTCGATCAGCCCTTCGGCGTCGAGGTCGAAGGAGCGCCGGTCCTCGGTGCCGGTGACGAGCAGCCCCGCGGCGGCGTACACATAGCCCGCGTCCACGAAGATCGCGTGGGTCGAGGGGGTCTTCGAGACCTCGGCGAGTACGCGTTCGAGCAGTGCGTTGGTGCGGTCGAGCCGCTCGCCGATCTCCGCGTCGTTCATGCGCGTCCCGTCGCGCTGCCGGTCGTCCGTGGACCCTTGATTACCAGCCGGTACTTAGACATCCAAAAAATTTCCTTAGCGTAGGGAATGTTTGCAGGGGGCAAGCCGTTGAACCGTTCGTGGGGCGCACGACAGACATGCCTGGCGCTCCTCATCCTTGCGGACGGGACACCGTCCTCCCAGTAGTTCTCCAGCAGGAGGATCAGACGAAGGGAAGCCTTATGCGCTTCGAGATCATGCGACTCGACGATGTCGACGGTACCGCCGTGGACAGCACCGTCGTGGACGCCGCCTCCGTCAACCGGATCGTGCAGCAGGCCGCCGCCACGGGCCAGCGCATCTATATCCGACCGGCCGAAAGTCCGGCTTCATAACACCTTGCCGATGTGAGTTGTCGACGTAACGAAGACGAAGCGCCCCCGCACGGAACATCCGTGCGGGGGCGCTGTGGTGTGCGGGCCGGTCTCAGGTGCCCTGGATGACCTGGGTGACGCCGTTGATGATCTGCTGCACGGCGATGGCGGACAGCATCATGCCCGCCAGCCTGGTGACGAGCACGACGCCGCCGTCCTTGATGACGCGGATGATCAGCAGCGAGTAGCGCATGGTCAGCCAGAGCACGACGTGCATGGCGACGATCGCCGTCCAGACGGAGACCTGGCTCGCCACGCTGTCGGCGTGCTGCACGGCGAGGATCACCGAGACGATCGCGCCGGGACCGGCCAGCAGCGGCATGCCGAGCGGTACGAGGGCGACGTTGACGTCCTTGGTCTGCGTCGGCTCGTCGGTCTTGCCGGTCAGCAGGTCGAGCGCGATGAGCAGCAGGAGCAGACCGCCGGCGATCATCAGCGCCGGGACGGAGACGTGCAGATAGTCCAGGATCTGCTGGCCGAGCACGCCGAAGACGGCGATCACGCCGAAGGCGACGGCGACGGCCTGGAGCGCCATCCGGCGCTGCACCTTGGCGGGGCGGCCCGCGGTGAGGGCGAGGAAGATCGGAGTGATTCCGGGCGGATCCATAATCACGAAAAGCGTGAGAAAAAGGGATCCGAAGACAGCGACGTCGAACACGGGTGAGCCTTGCGGGGAGAGAGCGGGCATGCGGTGGGTGGCCGCGGGGAAGAGGCGCACCGCACCGCCGCCCGGACGTGCCGGACGGCGGTGGGATGTACAGGGAAACGAGCGGGTGAGGACCCGGTGCCGTTACAGCGCGGCGGGTCCGCCGGCTCCCGGCACCGGGAAGGCTCCCGTGGCGCGCCGGGTGATCTCGCCGTAGATCTCGGGGTCGGTGGTGTACGCGCCGAGCTCCACGGTCTTGCGGCTGCCGTGGTAATCGCTGGAGCCGGTCGTCAGCAGCCCCAGCTCGCGGGCGAGCGAGCGGAGCCGGGTCCGGGTGGGCTCGTCGTGGTCCATGTGGTCGACCTCGATGCCGTCGAGCCCGGCGGCGGCCAGCTCGGCGATCCTGGCCTCGGGGACCGTACGGCCGCGCTTGACGGCGGCCGGGTGGGCGAAGACGGTGACGCCGCCGGCGGCCTTGACGAGCCGGATCGCGTCGAAGGGGTCCAGCTCGTGCTTGTCGGCGTACGCGCGTCCGCCGTCACCGAGCCAGTCGGGCGTGAAGGCGTCGGACACGGTCGCGACGACGCCGAGCTCGACGAGGGCGGTGGCGACGTGCGGCCGGCCGACCGAGCCGTCGCCGGCGATCCGGGCGACCTGCTCCCAGGTGACCGGGACGCCCAGCTCGCGGAGCTTGCGGACCATGGTCCGGGCGCGCGGCACCCGGTCGTCGCGCACCAGCTCGCGCTCGGCCGCGAACGCGGGCTCCTCCGGGTCGAAGAGGTACGCCAGCATGTGCATGCCCACGCCGTCGATGCGGCAGGAGAGTTCGGCGCCCGTGACGAGCGTCAGCCCGTCGGGGAGCGCGGCGGCGGCCTCGGCGTGCCCGCGCACGGTGTCGTGATCGGTGAGGGCGACGACGTCCAGGCCCGCGGCGGCGGCATTGCGCACCAGCTCGGCGGGGGTGTCCGTGCCGTCCGACGCGGTGGAGTGGGTGTGCAGGTCGATGCGCACGACACGGACTCCAGTGCTCACGGCGGACGGGGGGACACCCAAGGATAACCGGCGCGCGGGCTTGATCCGGACGGTGCGAGAGGCCCCGTCAGGGGCCCGTCAGCAGGCGGGGGGTCAGCGCGCCGCAGGGCACCAGGTCGACCTCTCCCCCGGCGTCGCGCAGGTCCGTCAGCACCAGCTCGTCGTACATCAGGAGCCCGGACTGCTCGGGCCACACGATGGCCCAGAGCCACAGTCCGCGCGCCTCGCCCGCGAAGACGGCCCGGTCGGCGGGGGCGTCCTTGACGTGCCAGAGCGGCGTGGGGCGGCCGGCGGCGAGCACCTTGGAGTCCGGGGGGCCGTCCACCCGCAGCGAGGGCCCCGGGTCCGGCCCGTCGATCCCGGCGTACCGCGCGCCGAGCCCGACGCCCAGCTCCTCCGCCACGAGCAGCAGCTCGCCCATGCCGCCGAGCGGTCCGGGTCCGGAGCAGGCGACGGCGGTGGCGCGTCCGCCGGTGCGGTCGTCTCCGGCGCAGGCCACGCCCGTGAACAGCCAGCCCACCGGCAGCGGCCAGGGCATCCACACGGGCACCTGGGCGCGGTGCACCACCACGCCGAGCGCCTCGACGCTCGGCGGGACGACCGGCTGGAGCGGATGCACGCTGCCGTGGACATCGCACTGCCAGGAGTCGGCGAAGAGCCCGGGTGCCCTGACCCGGCCTCCGCACTTCGGGCAACTTGGTTCGCCCCTCATAGCTTCCAACGGTCCTCTCCGGCCGTCACCGCGTCAAGGACGATCACCCTCGCGCGGCGCGCACCCAGAACCCTCTACCCCGGTACCGTCCGGGCCACCGGGGCCCCATCGGCCGATTTAGATGTAACTTGCATTCATTAGGTTCTCTAACTTATTATGTGCATAACACATCGATCCAGTGGAGAGGGAGAGGCCCCATGCCGTCAGAGGCCGCACCGGGAGAGGATCCGTTCAACCAGGAGCCGGTCAGCATCCTGCGCCAGCCGAAGGCCGTGTGGGCCACGGCGGGCGCTTCCGTCGTCGCGTTCATGGGCATCGGCCTGGTGGACCCGATCCTGCCGTCCATCGCCAAGGGCCTGGAGGCCACGCCGAGCCAGGTGTCGCTGCTCTTCACCTCGTACTTCCTGATCACCGCCGTCGCGATGCTGGTGACCGGCTTCGTCTCCAGCCGCATCGGCGGCCGCAGGACGCTGCTGGCCGGGCTCGCGCTGGTGGTGGTCTTCGCGGCGCTCTCCGGCACCTCCTCGTCCGTCGGCGAGCTGGTCGGCTTCCGGGCCGGCTGGGGCCTCGGCAACGCGCTGTTCGTCTCGACCGCGCTCGCGGTGATCGTCGGCGCGGCAGCCGGCGGCAGCTCGGCGGCGATCCTGCTGTACGAGTCGGCGCTCGGCCTCGGTATGGCGTGCGGACCGCTGCTCGGTGCCCTGCTGGGTGACGCCAGCTGGCGCTACCCGTTCTTCGGGACGGCCGCGCTGATGGCGATCGGCTTCGTCTGCATCACGGCGTTCCTGAAGGAGCAGCCGAAGCCCGCCCGCAAGACGTCACTGCTCGACCCGGTCAAGGCGCTCGGACACGGCGGCCTCGCCTCCGTCGCGGCCTCCGCGTTCTTCTACAACTACGCGTTCTTCACGATCCTGGCGTTCACCCCGTTCGTGCTGAACATGACGCCGTACAAGTCCGGCGCCGTCTTCTTCGCCTGGGGCCTGCTGCTCGCGGTGTTCTCGGTGCTCGTCGCGCCCCGGCTGCAGAAGCGGTTCGGCTCGCTCAAGGTGCTCGGCGCCTCCCTGGTGCTGCTCGCCGCCGACCTCGTCGTCCTGGGCTACGGCAGCCACACCACGGCCATCGTCTGCACGATCGTCTCCGGCGCCCTCATCGGCATGAACAACACCGTGTACACGGAGCTGGCGCTCGGCGTCTCGGACGCGCCGCGCCCGGTGGCCAGCGCGGGCTACAACTTCGTGCGCTGGTTCGCCGCCGCCGCGGCGCCCTACCTGGCCCCGAAGATCGAGGAGTGGAGCGACATCCACATCCCGTTCGTGGTCGCCGCCGTCGCCTCGCTGCTGGGCGCGGTCGTGGTCTGGGTCCGGCGCTCCGCGCTGACCCACGAGGCGGAGGAGCTGGAGCCGAAGCACGCGACGGAGGACGGCGTCACGGTCTTCGCCAACTGACGCCGTCAGTCCAGCGTCACGGAATGCCGCAGGGGATCGCGCAGGTCGGTCCCCTGCGACAGCCATTTCTCCTGGAGTTCCTGCGCGCCCCGGACCCGCTTCCAGGCGGCCTCGTTGGGCGTCATCGGCAGCAGCGGCAGAAAGCGCACCGGCTCCAGGGGCCCGCCCGTCTCCCGACCGCCACCCCCCACGGAGCCGCTGCGCAGCACAGCTTCATCCAGCTCCAGGTCCTCCACCAGCCCCCCGCTCTCCGCGACCAGCACCGAGGTGAACGGCGCACCCGGCCACAGCGGTTCGCCCACGTCCAGCGAGGCCCCCGGGGCCACGACCAGCCCCTCCACCTGGGGCGAGGCCGCCAGCACGGCGAGCTTGCGCAGCACCTGGTCGGTGTCGGCGAGCCCGCCCCGTACCGAGAGCACCAGCTCGGCGCGCGGGCCCTTCACCGGGTCGGCCAGGACGGCGGTCGGGTCGGACATCGGCTGGGCGGACATGCCGAGCGTGGCGTACCGCACGAGGTCGCCGTCGATGAACCGGAGTACCTCGATCCGGTCCGTCCCGAGAAACGTCACTGCCGCGCGTGCGTCCGGTTCACCCAGGGCCGTCCGCAGACGCGCCTCGACCAGAGCAAGAATTTCTGCCATGCGGCGAGCATAGGACGCGTATGGAACGGGCAAAGTAAGGGATTGGCCCTGTACCGGCTGCTAGCCTGGGGTGCCGGCCGGGACAGCACGCAGAAGCGTCGCTCTCAGTCCCGGCGCAACGTCATCCCCCACGGGGGACCGACCGGAGGAGGTGGGGCTGCGGTGGATCCAAGTCGACCGTGCAGTACCAACCGCTCCTCCGCTCGGCGCCTCTCCGCGTGATCTGACACGCGGCCGAGGCCACGGCATGTCGCACGGCGGAAGAGCACACCTTTTTGCCTGTCTGTAGCGAACGCCGTCATCGTGCCGCCGCGGTGCCGCCCGCTTTGCGGATGTGAGACCACGTCCCCATTCCGGGCTGTTCCAGGCCCTCGACGACGGCCCTCCGTGAAGGAGCCAGCCATGTCGATGATCCGTGACCTGCGCGCCGTGGTGCGCCCGTCCCTGCGCAAGACCCCCGCCCTGCACAACAGCTACGACACCACCCGCGACCCGTCCGCCTCCAGCGCGGTCGTCGACTGCGCGGTCTACCGCGACGGCCGCCGCCTCGCCGAGGTGGAGGGCACCTGCGCCACCCCGCGCGAGGCGATGCTCCGGGTGCGCGAGGACGGCGGGTTCGCCTGGATCGGCCTGCACGAGCCGACCGAGGAGGAATTCGCGGGCATCGCCCGGGAGTTCGGGCTGCACCCGCTGGCCGTGGAGGACGCCGTCCACGCCCACCAGCGCCCGAAGCTGGAGCGGTACGACGACACGCTGTTCACCGTCTTCAAGACCATCCACTACGTCGAGCACGCCGAGCTGACCGCGACCAGCGAGGTCGTGGAGACCGGCGAGGTCATGTGCTTCACCGGCCGGGACTTCGTCATCACCGTGCGGCACGGCGGCCAGGGCTCGCTGCGCGCCCTGCGCCACCGTCTGGAGGACGACCCGGAGCTGCTCGCGAAGGGCCCGTCGGCGGTGCTGCACTCCATCGCCGACCACGTCGTCGACGGCTACATCGCGGTGGCGGGCGCGGTGCAGGACGACATCGACGAGGTGGAGATCGAGGTCTTCTCCACGCCGGACAAGGGCAGTTCGCGCGGCTCGGACGCCGGACGGATCTACCAGCTCAAGCGCGAGGTGCTGGAGTTCAAGCGGGCCGTCTCCCCGCTGCTGCGTCCGATGCAGCTGCTGAGCGAGCGGCCGATGCGGCTGATCGACCCGGACATCCAGAAGTACTTCCGGGACGTCGCCGACCACCTCGTACGCGTCCAGGAGGAGGTCATCGGCTTCGACGAGCTGCTGAACTCCATCCTCCAGGCCAACCTGGCGCAGGCGACCGTCGCTCAGAACGAGGACATGCGCAAGATCACGTCCTGGGCGGCGATCGTGGCCGTGCCGACGATGATCTGCGGGGTCTACGGCATGAACTTCAAGCACATGCCGGAGCTGCGCTGGACGTACGGCTACCCGATGGTGATGGGCTTCATCGGCGTGGTCTGCTTCTCCATCCACCGCATGCTCAAGCGCAACGGCTGGCTCTGAGGCTCCCCGTTCACGGACGTTCTAAGCTCTGCCCCATGACTGCTGCTGACACGCTGCTCGGGCCGGCCCTCGTCGAGGAGGCCACGAAGAAGTCGGGCCTCATCTGGGTGCGCGGCACCGGTCCGGCGCGGGCACTGTGGCACGTATGGCACGAGGGCGCCGCCCACCTCGTCGGCGACGGCCCCGGCGAGCAGCCGCTGCCCGCCGGTCTCACCGACGGGGCCACCGCCGAGGTGACCGTCCGCAGCAAGGACAAGGGCGGCCGCCTCGTCGCCTGGTCGGCCGCGGTGGCCGTACTCGCCCCGCACTCCGAGGCGTGGGAGGCCGCCGTCGCCGAGCTGAAGGGCAAACGGCTGAACGCGCCGGACGCGGAGCGGATGCCGGAGCGGTGGGCGCGCGAGTGCCGGGTCGTACGGCTCACGCCCCTCGACGCGCGCACCGAGCTGCCGGACACCTCCGGGGCGGCCGCGCCGCTGCCGACTCCGGCGACGACCCGGCTGCCGGTCCCGGCGGGCCTGCCGCGCCTCCTGAAGCGCTCGCTGCGCGCGTAGCGGGCACGGCTGGGGCGTGTGCCAGGCGTCGGCCGGACGGGACTTCGCGGACGCGCCCTAGGAAGACGTCCTCGGGAGCTGCTTGCCGTAGTCGACGGTCTCGTCCTCGGACGGGGCCTTCAGCGCGAAGTCCTTGCCCCAGTCGGCGAGCGTGATCACGCCCCCGCCGCCGCCCCGGGCGAAGCGCAGCGGATACGGCTTGCCCTCCAGCGACACGTCGAGCGCGCCGCCGGTGCCCTCGCCGCCCATGATGCGTACGGTGCGCACCCCGGCGACCTTGTCGCGGTCGCCCTTGGTCAGCTCGCCGTGCAGCGTGAGCATCCCGCCGAGCAGCACCTTCTTGTCGGTGAAGCCGCTGAGCTGCTTGTACGTGGGGTCGCCCTCGGGAACCCTGACGTACTTGTCCTCCAGCTTGTCCGCGGCCGCCGCGCCGTCCTCGCCCGTGTCCGCCTTGCCCTCGTCGTGGCTCCAGAAGCCGGCGTCGGCCTTGAGGTAGAGCTCGTCATCGATCCGCAGCAGCGTGAAGGTGCTGTTCTTCGAGGTGACGGAGCCCGCGCCGCCCTTGTTCCTGAGCCGCATGTCGATCTTGTACGTGCCGCCCTTGCTGACCAGCGTCCCGGCGAGGTGCACCGCGTCGGCGGAGTCCGCCGCGGTCCGCGCCTTCTTCTCGATCTCCGCTGCCGAGAGCTTGCCGACGCCGTTGGTTCCCTGGTCCGGGTCCTCGCCCCCGCACGCGGTCAGGGCCGCGGTCAGCCCCGCGCAGAGCACGAGGGCGAGGGACGCGGTCCGGCGGCGGGCGCGGACGGCCGGGGCGGAAGAGGTCACAGGCGCACTGCCTCTCGTCTCCATGGTGGGGGGTGGCAGACGGCAGCGTACCCGGGTGGCCTACGCCAATGGACCCAGAGCCGTACGGACGGTCCGCCGGGGCGGTCCGCGACCGCACGGGCTAGCCTGATCACGTCATAACAGTGCAATAACTGTCGGAAGCGGGCGGCCGGGCACGGTCCGGGGGGTCCAGCGAGGAGGATCAGGGATGACACCGGTCACGCCCCGGGTCTTCGTCTCGCACCTGTCGGGTGTGCCGGTCTTCGATCCCAACGGCGACCAGGTGGGCCGCGTGCGCGACCTGGTCGCGATGCTGCGCGTGGGCGGCCGTCCTCCCCGGCTGCTGGGCATGGTCGTCGAGGTGGTGAGCCGACGGCGGATCTTCCTGCCGATGACCCGGGTGACGGGCGTCGAGTCGGGGCAGGTGATCACCACCGGCGTGGTCAACATGCGTCGCTTCGAGCAGCGGCCCACCGAACGCCTGGTGCTCGGCGAGTTCCTCGACCGCCGGGTGCGCCTGGTGGAGACGGACGAGGAGGTCACCATCCTGGACGTGGCGATCCAGCAGCTGCCCGCCCGCCGGGACTGGGAGATCGACAAGTACTTCGTCCGCAAGGGCCGGGGCGGGGCGCTGCGCCGCAAGGGCGAGACGCTGACCGTCGAGTGGTCCGCGGTGACGGGGTTCTCCCTGGAGGAGCACGGCCAGGGCGCCGAGTCCCTGGTGGCGACCTTCGAGCGGCTGCGCCCCGCCGACGTCGCCAACGCCCTGCACCATCTGACGCCCAAGCGGCGGGCGGAGGTCGCGGCCGCGCTGGACGACGACCGGCTCGCCGACGTCCTGGAGG
Organism: Streptomyces sp. col6; assembly: GCF_008042035.1. Classification (GTDB taxonomy): domain Bacteria; phylum Actinomycetota; class Actinomycetes; order Streptomycetales; family Streptomycetaceae; genus Streptomyces. Next base: position 916,505 of record NZ_RDBL01000006.1, on the reverse strand, counting down.
AGCTGCCCGAGGACGACCAGGTGGAGATCATCGGCAAGCTCCAGGAGGAGCGCGCGGCGGACGTCCTGGAGGCGATGGACCCGGACGACGCGGCCGACCTGCTCTCCGAGCTGCCGGAGGAGGACAAGGAACGGCTGCTGACGCTGATGCGCCCCGGCGACGCGGCGGACGTGCGGCGGCTCATGTCGTACGAGGAGCGCACCGCGGGCGGCCTGATGACGACGGAGCCGGTCATCCTGCGCCCGGACGCCACGGTCGCCGACGCGCTCGCCCGGGTTCGTCAGTCGGACCTGTCACCGGCGCTCGCCGCGCAGGTGTACGTGTGCCGGTCGCCCGACGAGACGCCGACGGGCAAGTACCTGGGCACCGTGCACTTCCAGCGGCTGCTGCGGGACCCCCCGTTCACCCTGGTCAGCTCGCTCCTGGACAGCGATCTGGTGCCGCTCCCGCCGGACACCCCGCTGTCGGTGGTGACCAGCTACCTGGCGGCGTACAACCTGGTGTCGGTGCCGGTGGTGGACGAGAGCGGGTCGCTGCTCGGTGCGGTGACCGTCGACGACGTGCTGGACCACCTGCTGCCGGAGGACTGGCGGGAGACCGACTTCCACGGCCGCGAGGGGGTGCTTCGTGACCGGTGAGGACCGCGCCCGCGCGTCGAACGGCTCGACGGCGCTGACCCGCACGCCGAGGAACCGCCTGGACCAGCCGAAGGCCCCGCGCCGCAGGCTGCTGCCCGAGTACGACCCGGAGGCGTTCGGCCGGTTCTCGGAGCGCATCGCGCGCTTCCTGGGCACCGGCCGGTTCATCGTCTGGATGACGCTGATCATCATCGTGTGGGTGGCGTGGAACATCTTCGCGCCGCCGAACGTGCGCTTCGACGAGTACCCCTTCATCTTCCTGACCCTGATGCTCTCGCTCCAGGCCTCGTACGCCGCCCCGCTGATCCTGCTCGCGCAGAACCGGCAGGACGACCGGGACCGGGTCACGCACGAGCAGGACCGCAAGCAGAACGAGCGCTCCATCGCCGACACCGAGTACCTGACCAGGGAGATCGCGGCGCTGCGGATGGGCCTCGGCGAGGTCGCGACCCGGGACTGGATCCGCTCCGAGCTGGAGGACCTGGTGAAGGACCTGGACGACCGGCGGGCGCTGCTGTCCGCCGAGAGTGACGAAGACCGCTGACGGGGCTACCCACGCGTACGGTACGGCGCCGTACCATCGTCCGTATGGCTACGGAAGACGCGGTGCTTGAGGCACTGGCGACAGTGAACGACCCGGAGATCCACCGTCCGATCACCGAGCTGGGCATGGTAAAATCGGTCGACATCGATCCTGACGGTGTGGTCGCTGTCACGGTGTACCTCACCGTCTCCGGCTGTCCCATGCGCGAGACCATCACCCGGAACGTGACCGACGCGGTGGCCCGCGTCGAGGGCGTCTCGCGGGTCGACGTCACCCTCGACGTCATGAGCGACGAGCAGCGCAAGGACCTCGCGGCGTCGCTGCGCGGCGGTACGGCGGAGCGCGAGGTGCCCTTCGCGAAGCCCGGCTCGCTGACCCGGGTGTACGCGGTCGCCTCCGGCAAGGGCGGCGTCGGCAAGTCCTCGGTGACGGTGAACCTGGCCGCGGCGATGGCGGCGGACGGGCTCAAGGTCGGTGTCGTGGACGCGGACATCTACGGTCACAGCGTGCCGCGGATGCTCGGTGTGGACGGCCGGCCGACCCAGGTCGAGAACATGATCATGCCGCCGTCCTCGCACGGCGTGAAGGTCATCTCCATCGGCATGTTCACCCCGGGCAACGCCCCGGTCGTGTGGCGCGGCCCGATGCTGCACCGCGCGCTCCAGCAGTTCCTGGCCGACGTGTTCTGGGGCGACCTGGACGTCCTGCTGCTCGACCTGCCGCCGGGCACCGGTGACATCGCGATCTCGGTGGCCCAGCTGGTGCCGAACGCGGAGATCCTGGTCGTCACGACCCCGCAGCAGGCCGCCGCCGAGGTCGCCGAGCGGGCCGGCTCCATCGCCGTCCAGACCCACCAGAAGATCGTCGGCGTCGTCGAGAACATGTCGGGCATGCCGTGCCCGCACTGCGACGAGATGGTCGACGTCTTCGGCTCGGGCGGCGGCGCCAAGGTCGCCGAGGGGCTGACCCGGACGGTCGGCGCCGAGGTGCCGGTGCTGGGCGCCATCCCGATCGACGTACGGCTGCGCGAGGGCGGCGACGAGGGCAAGCCCGTCGTGCTGTCCGACCCCGACTCCCCCGCCGGCAAGGCGCTGCGCACCATCGCGGGCAAGCTGAGCGGCCGTCAGCGCGGCCTGTCGGGCATGTCGCTGGGCATCACCCCGCGCAACAAGTTCTGACCTCCGCGCGGATACGGGGAAGGCCGGGGCCCGAGGGCCCCGGCCTTCCCCGTATCCGCGTGCGTCAGGCGTACGACTCGATGTCCTTGACCACCGAGAAGCCCAGCCCGTACGCGCTCATCCCGCGCCCGTAGGCCCCGATGTGCACCCCGCCGGGCGCGGAGCCGGCCAGCACCCAGCCGAACTCGGACTCGCGGTAGTGGAAGGGCACCGGCACCCCGTCGACCGGCAGGGACAGCGCCGACCAGGCGGGGCCCTCCAGGTCGTCGGCGAGCTCGAACGCCGTCTCCGTCTGCTGGTCCAGCCAGTCGTCGCGCAGGGTGTGGTCGAGCTGCGGGGGCCAGGTGCAGGACAGCAGGCCGGAACCTGCCAGCCAGGCCGCCGAGGAGACCGTCGTCGCCTCCAGGACCCCCGTGCCGTCACCGCTGCGCCGTACGGGGCTGCTGGCGACGGTCACCACGACCGCGAACCGCTGCTTGTCGGCAGCGGCGTCGCCCCGTACCAGGGGCTCGTCGCCGTGGCCGATGGAACCGTGCTGCACCTCGCCGTCGGCGGCGGTGCCCAGGGGCATCAGCCGGCGCGGGCCGGTGAACGCCTCGTCCAGCGCGTACCAGGGGAACGGGGCCTTCAGGTAGCCGTCGACCACCATGAGCCGGGCCGCCGGGACCGCCTCCACCGTGTCCGGCGCGTCCTGTGCGCCCACCCGACTCGTCGTCTCCATCAGCCCGGCCGCCTCCTCGATCCATGGGTCCGGAGCGGCCCGCCCCCCGCGGGCGTCTCACAACCGGACAGATGGAGAATAGCCATACCGTCCGGACGACCCGGGATTGGCGGTCCTCAGGTGGCGTCCGCGTCGAACGGCGGCGGGGTGTCCTTCGGGGGCTGCTCGCCCTTCTTGAGCAGGTCGGGAGCGCCCTTCGAGCCGTTCGCGGCGGTGACCGCCGCGCCGCCCGACACGCCGGTCTTCGCCTCGACGGCCGCCGGGCCGCGCCCGTTCACCACGTCGGTGATCTCCGTGACCTCCTTGCGGAGGTCGAAGCTCTCGCGGATCTCCTTCAGCCCCAGGTCGTCGTTGCCGTCCATCAGCTGCTTGCGGACGAACGTCTTGGGGTTGAGGTCCTCGAACTCGAAGTCCTTGAAATCCGGGCCCAGCTCCGTGCGGATGTCCTCCTTGGCGCTCTCCGAGAACTCACGGATCTTGCGGATGAAGCGGGAGGCGTCCTGGATGACCTTGGGCAGCTTCTCCGGGCCGAAGACCAGCACGCCGAGAATCGCGAGCGTCAGCAGCTCGAGTGCACCTATGTCGTTGAACACCTTGCGGCTCCTCGTCTTCTCCGCGACCAGCTCGGATGAGGTCCGGACATCGACCACGGTACCCGGCGAATCTGTCCGGACGGTAGCTTCCCGTGGCGCTCACGTGCCGGTTGCCGAGCCCAGTGTCAAAGTTATGGACAGGTCTTTACCACCGCGGGTCACGGTCAGTTCGAGACGGTCCCCCGGCCGGTGCGAGCGGATCTTGACGATCAGTTCCTCGCCGCTGTGCACCCGTTCTCCGTCCACCTCGGTGATGATGTCCTCCGGCTCGACACCGGCCTTGTCCGCCGGGCCGTCCGCCGTGACGGGCGAGGTGCCCTGGGCGCTCGACCCGACCTTGGCGCCGTCACCGGTGTACTTCATGTCGAGGGTGACGCCGATCACGGGGTGGGTCGCCTTGCCGGTGTTGATCAGCTCCTCGGCGACGAGCTTGCCCTGGTTGATCGGGATGGCGAAGCCGAGTCCGATCGACCCGGACTGCCCGCCCTCGGCGGCCGAGCCGCTGTCGGCTGCGCGGATGGCGCTGTTGATGCCGATGACATGGGCGTCGGTGTCCACCAGCGGACCGCCGGAGTTGCCCGGGTTGATCGGGGCGTCGGTCTGGAGCGCGTTGACGTAGCTGACGTCGCTGCCGTCGCCCTTCTCGCCGCCCGCGGTGATCGGCCGGTCCTTGGCGCTGATGATGCCGGAGGTGACGGTGTTGGACAGGTCGAACGGCGCGCCGATGGCCACGACCGGGTCGCCGACCCGGACGTTGTCGGAGTTGCCCAGCGGCAACGGCTTCAGGCCGGAGACACCGCTGACCTTCACCACGGCCAGGTCGTATCCGCTGTCCTTGCCGACGACCTCGGCGGTGGCGGTCTCGCCCCCGCTGAACGTGACGGTGATCTCGCCGGAGGAGCCCGCCGGGGCGACCACGTGGTTGTTGGTGAGGATGTGGCCCCGGTCGTCGAGGACGAAGCCGGTGCCCGTGCCGGACTCGGTGGAGCCGCTGACGTGCAGGGTGACCACGCTGGGCAGGGCGCTGGCCGCTATGCCGGCCACGCTGTCCGGGGCGCGGCCGCCGCCGTCCCGCTCGTCCTGGGGCAGCTCGACGCTGGTGAGGCCGCCGTTGCGCTCGATGTACGCGCCTATCCCGCCGCCGATGCCGCCGGCGACCAGGGCCAGCAGCAGGGCGCCGACCAGCGCGGTGCCGCGCCGCTTCCCGCGCCGTCCGTCCGGGAGCGGCGGGCCCGGCTGGGTGACGAGGGGCTGCCGGGGCGCGCCCCAGGGGTCATAGCTCTGCCACTGCGGGGCCGGCGGGTGCGCGGCGGGGGCGGGCGCGCTCTCCTGCGGCGGCGTGCGGAGGGCCGGTTGCGGCAGTTGCGGGGAGAGCATGGACGACGGGAAGCCGACCGGGCCGAAGGCGAAGTGGTGGAGCCGGCCCACACCGGGACGTGGCACACACACCGAGCCTTCGGTGCAGGACGCGGTCGAGCCTTCGCCGGCCTCGGACGAGGTGGCGGATGCTCCGGGCTCGGGCACCACGGACAGACCCGCACCGTTGGTCCCCGCGTACGCCGGGGGCACGGGGGTACCGTGCGCCGGCGTCGGACGCTGTACGGGAGGGGCGGGCGCCCACGGGCCGGGGCCGCCGTAGGGCGGGGTGCCGTACGGGTCCGGCTCGTGCAGCGGCTGCGGGGCGGGGGCGGCATCGTCGGGTGCCGCGAGGGGCTCGGGCGCGGGGTGCTCGGGCGCCGCCGGGGGCGTGGGCTCCGCCGGGGGCTCAGTCGCCGCGGGCGTCCGGTCGGTCACCGGTGCGGGGTCCGGGGCCTCGCCCGGAGCATCCGCCACCTCGTCCGAGGCCGGCGAAGGCTCGACCGCGTCCTGCACCGAAGGCTCGGTGTGTGTGCCACGTCCCGGTGTGGGCCGGCTCCACCACTTCGCCTTCGGCCCGGTCGGCTTCCCGTCGTCCATGCTCTCCCCGCAACTGCCGCAACCGGCCCTCCGCACGCCCCCGCAGGGGCGTCCCTCCCGAAATCCTGCCGGAATTCAACCAGGTTTGAGCCGGAGCTGCGCAGCCCCTGCGGGGTGCTGGATCAGCGGCGGGGGGCGAGAGGCAGCCCGTGGTCGGCGGAAGCCGGCTTCGCGGCGGCCGAGGTGGGCGGCAGGGAGGGCTCGGGGGCGGCGGCCGAGACCGGGTGGAGTCCGCTGCCCAGGCTGCGGGCGAGCAGGGGACCGGCCCCGCCGGGACGTATCGGCGCGGAGACGTCGGAGCGGAGGGACAGGCCGTACGGAGTGCCCGTGAGTCGGCCGGTGCCGAGCAGCGAGGCGGCCGGGGCGAACCCCGCCGACGCCGTGTTCACCGCGAGGGAGACCGTGCCGTTCCCCACCGGTCCGTTCCCGTTCCCCTGGCCGGACGTGGCGCGCGAGCCCTGGCCGGATCCGTTCCTGCGGCCGGCCGTGGCGCCGCCGCCGGTACGCGCGTCGCTGCCCACCGGGGTCACGCTGTTGCCCGAGCCGGAGGCGCGGTTGGGCCCGTCGGAGCCCGCACTCGTCGGCAGGGCGCCACCGAGCGCGATGGCCGCCAGCGAGACCGCGCTGGCGGCGGCGAAGGCGAACCGTCGGCCCCGCCACGGCGAGCGGTCGGCCTCGCGCCCCACCTCGTGTATGCGGAAGCCCGAGCGGGCCGGGGAGGCGGGCAGCGCGGTGGCCCCGCCGTGCACGGTGGGGAGGTAGCCGAAGCCGTCGAGGGGCCCCGGGCCCAGGGTGAGGTCCGCCCGGCCGCCCGGCGGACGCGTCCCCGGGAACAGTCCGTCACCGAACCGTCCGGAGCCGCCCACGGGTCTTCCCTGCCGGTCGTCGTCACCCCCCGGAGGTCCGCCCGGAAGTCCCTGGAGACGGGCCAGGAAGCCCTCGGAGGGCGAGGGAGGGGCGGCCGTCGCGAACACGCTCTTCAGGCGCCGCTGGGCGGCCGCCTCGGCCGCGCACCTGGCGCAGGTCGCGAGATGGGCGAGCACCCGGTCGCGGGCGTCGTGCTTCAGCTCGCCGTCGACGAGCGCGGCGAGTCGGTCCCCCAGGTGTTGTTCCGCGGGGGTCGGATCCGTTTGGCTCACGCCGTGCCGCCCTCCCCTGTCAGGAGGGCGCCCGCCAGCGAGCGCTGCTCGGCGCGCGCCTCGGGCGAGCGGTGCCGCAGCGCCTTGCGCAGGTGCGAGCGTCCGCGGTGGATACGGCTGCGCACCGTGCCGAGCTTCACGCCGAGCGTCGCGGCGATCTCCTCGTACGAGAGTCCCTCGATGTCGCAGAGCACGACGGCGGCCCGGAACTCGGGCGCGAGGGTGTCCAGCGCCTGCTGGACGTCCGCGTCGAAGTGGGTGTCGTTGAAGACCTGCTGGGGCGACGGCTCGCGGCTGGGCAGCCGCTCGGCGGCGTCGTCCCCGAGGGAGTCGAAGCGGATGCGCTGCTTGCGGCGGACCATGTCCAGGAAGAGGTTGGTCGTGATGCGGTGCAGCCAGCCCTCGAAGGTGCCGGGCGTGTAGGTCGACAGCGAACGGAAGACGCGGACGAAGACCTCCTGCGTGAGGTCCTCCGCGTCGTGCTGGTTTCCCGTCAGCCGGTAGGCGAGGCGGTAGACGCGGCCGCTGTGCGTGCTGACGATCTCTTCCCATGTGGGCGGGGTCCACGCCTGGGATTCCGCATCTGAGGCGAAGGTCGCGGTCGGTGCGGAGTCGTTGGAAGAACGGTCAGCGATGTCGGTCACGGATTTCGGCTCACCCGCCGACCTGAGAAGGCGCCGCAGCACTCCTCCCCGATCCACAGGCGCAGCCGCACCTCCCCTATCGGCTCTGGTGGTGTCCAGTGGAGCCCCTACCATAGCCACCTCGCCCGTTAGCTCCGGATAAGCCTTTTTCCAGCTGGGGCCGGGGATCTCCCCGGAACCTCGGCCGCGCACCGGACCCGATCGGCGGGCCTGGTCCGCGGGCTTTCCCCCGCCCTCTCACAACGCCCGGTCCCATCTGCGGGTTCCCGGGTCCAGCGGATACAGTCACCGTTGCGCCAACTAAGGGGACAGGAGAGGGTCATTACCGCCAACCGGCAGACGAGCTGGGCGTTCGCCGACGCCTTTGTCGCCGAGGACGAAGCACTGCGCTGGGCCCGGGACCGGGCCCGCGAGGCAGGGCTCCGCTCGGTGTCTCCAGGCACCGGCGCAGCGCTGCGCCTGCTCGCTGCCACCACGGACGCCAAGGCCGTGGCGGAAATCGGTACCGGCACCGGCGTGTCCGGCATCTATCTGCTGCACGGCATGCGGCCGGACGGGGTACTCACCACGGTCGACCCGGAGCCCGAGCGCCAGCAGTTCGCGCGGGAGGCGTTCCGGGCGGCCGGCTTCGCGGCCAACCGGTCCCGTTTCATCCCCGGGCGCGCGCTCGATGTGCTCCCCCGGCTGGCGGACGGCGGCTACGACCTCGTGTTCTGCGACGGCGACCGGATGGAGAGCCTGGACTGTCTCGCTGAATCGTTGCGCCTGCTGCGACCTGGGGGTCTCGTCTGCTTCGAGGGCGTCTTCGCGAACGGCCGTACGGTCGACTCGGCGGCCCAGCCCGCCGAGGTGCTGCGGGTCCGCGAGCTGCTGCGCGCGGTCCGTGAGAGCCAGGAGCTGATGGCGACTCTGCTGCCGGTCGGTGACGGTCTGCTCTGCGCGGTCCGGCGCGGCTGAGGCATACGCCTCCCCCGTACGCGTACCGCACCCCTGCGTGCGGCCGCACCGGTCCCGGACGCACCGGTCCCGGACGCACCGCTGCCCCGGCATGGAAACCATGCCGGGGCAGCGGTGAAGTAGTGAGCGCCTCCGCTCAGCCGACGACCTGCTTGAGGGCGTCGCCGAGGGCATCGGCCTCGTCCGGCGTCAGCTCCACGACAAGCCGACCGCCGCCTTCGAGCGGAACTCGCATGACGATGCCCCGCCCCTCCTTTGTCACCTCGAGCGGGCCGTCGCCCGTCCGCGGCTTCATGGCCGCCATGCTCGTTCCCCTTCCTGAAACCAGCTCATCGCAACCGGCGGCCCCATGACAGGCGCTGCCTCACCGGCATCGAACACAGTGCTTCCACGTCATTATCCCGCATCACCGACCCCGATGACCAACATCGCTCTGCATCGCTTGGGCAACGCGCTCACTCAAAACCACCCAATTCGGGGACCTCACTGGGATACTCCCGCCCCTTCGGCCCCTCCCCGGCCCGGAAATGTTTGACGCAGGTCACATGTCCGCCTCCGGCGAAATCGGCCATGCTTGCGTGGACAGGGCTGGTGAACGACACGCAAAGGGGACCATTCATGGCCGATCACGACGACGCGGTGCTCTACGACATCAGCGACGGGCTCGCGACGATCACGATCAACCGCCCCGACGCGATGAACGCCATGAACACCGCGGCCAAGGTCGCGCTCCGTGACGCCCTGCGGTCGGCCGCAGCCGACAGCGACGTACGGGCGGTGCTGCTGACCGCGGCCGGCGGGCGGGCCTTCTGTGTGGGGCAGGACCTCAAGGAACACCTGGGCAAGCTCGCCGAGGCCCAGGAGCAGGTCGGCGGCAACGCGCTCAGCACCGTCCAGGAGCACTACAACCCGATCGTGCGGGCGCTCACCGAGATGCCGAAGCCGGTCGTGGCCGGGATCAACGGCGCCGCCGCCGGCGCGGGCTTCGGCTTCGCCCTGGCCTGCGACTACCGGGTGGCCGCCGACACCGCCTCCTTCAACACCTCGTTCGCCGGGGTGGCCCTGACCGCCGACTCGGGTGTCTCCTGGACGCTGCCCCGGCTCATCGGCCAGAGCCGCGCCGCGGACCTGCTGCTCTTCCCGCGGTCCATCTCGGCGCGGGACGCCCATGAGCTGGGCATCGTCAACAAGCTGGTGCCCGCCGCCGACCTCGCCGCCGAGGCGGCCGCCGTGGCCCGCACCCTGGCCGACGGGCCCACCGTGGCGTACGCGGCGCTCAAGGAGTCGCTCGCCTTCGGGGCCGGGCACACCCTGGCCGAGGCCCTGGAGAAGGAGGACGAGCTCCAGACCGCGGCGGGCGCCTCCGAGGACCACGCGATCGCGGTGCGGGCATTCCTCGCCAAGGAGAAGCCGAAGTACCTCGGGCGGTAGGACCCGTGTGGCGGACCGGGCCCCGAATGGCTACACCGGTGTGGGACGGGAGACGCAGTCGGCGAGGTGGTCGTCGACCAGGCCGCACGCCTGCATCAGGGCGTAGGCCGTCGTCGGCGCGATGAACCGCAGCCCCCGCTTCTTCAGGTCCTTCGCCAGGGCCGTGGACTCGGGGGTGACCGCCGGTACGTCCCCGAGGGTCTTCGGGGCCGGGCGGCCCAGCGGGTCGGGGGCGTACGACCAGATCAGCTCGTCCAGCTCACCGGGGTCCCAGCCGGCCAGCACCTGGGCGTTGGCCATGGTCGCGTCGACCTTCGCGCGGTTGCGGATGATGCCCTCGTCGGCCAGCAGCCGCTCCCGGTCCGCCTCCGTGAACGCCGCCACCGCGGGGATGCTGAACCCGGCGAAGGCGCTGCGGAAGCCCTCGCGGCGGCGCAGGATCGTCAGCCAGGACAGACCGGACTGGAACGCCTCCAGGCACAGCCGCTCGAACAGGGCGTCGTCGCCGTGAACCGGGCGGCCCCACTCCGTGTCGTGGTACCAGAGGTAGTCCTCGGTGGACAGGCCCCACGGGCAGCGCAGTCCGCCGTCCGCCGCCGCCACGGCGTCGCCGGTCATCGGCCGGGCTCCTCGTCGTGGTCCGCCGGCTCGCCGGCCGGGCCGTCGCTCTCCCGCGGCGGCTGCCAGGGACGGTCCTGCTGGTCCTGCCCGGCCTTGAGCAGGTCGGGGCGGCCGGGGCGGGTCGCCTGCGCACCGGCGAGCGCCGCCTCCAGCTCCGCGATCCGCGCGTCCCGCTCGGCGAGCTCGGCGCCGAGCCGGCTCAGGGCGTCGTCCACGTCCGCCATCCGGTAGCCCCGGGGGGCCACGGGCAGCCGGAGCGCGTCGACGTCCGCCCGGCCGAGCGGGCGCGAGACGGGCAGCGGGTCGGTCAGCTGCTCGGGCGCCACGTCCTGCAGGACGGCGCTCCTGCCTCCACCGACCACCGCGAGGGTGACCGCGGCAACCACCACCACCATCGCCAGCAGCAAGAACCAGAACACGCGTATCTCCCCGGGAGCGGAATTCGTCCGGGTCCGATCGTGCCATGAGGTACTGACAGCTAGGGTCGGCTGTTGGCTTCGGCGGGTGATGCGGGGGCCGGATTCACAGGAAGGGACACGGATGGCAAGCGGTGTGCTCCGGCTGGGGCGGCGTGAGTTCGGGGCGCACGAGCAGGTGGTCATGGCGATCGTGAACCGCACCCCCGACTCCTTCTACGACCGGGGCGCCACCTTCCAGGACGAGCCGGCGCTGGCCCGGGTCGAGCGGGCCGTGGCCGACGGCGCGGCGATCATCGACATCGGCGGCGTCAAGGCCGGTCCCGGCGAGGAGGTCACCGCCGAGGAGGAGGCCCGCCGCACGGTGGGGTTCGTCGCCGAGGTGCGCCGCCGTCACCCGGACGTGGTGATCAGCGTCGACACCTGGCGCCACGAGGTCGGCGAGGCGGTCTGCGAGGCCGGGGCGGACGTGCTGAACGACGCGTGGGGCGGGGTGGACCCGAAGCTGGCGGAGGTCGCCGCGCGGTACGGGGCGGGACTCGTGTGCACCCATGCCGGCGGCGCGGAGCCGCGGACCCGGCCGCACCGGGTGGGGTACGAGGACGTGATGGCCGACATCCTGCGGGTGACCGTGGGGCTGGCCGAGCGGGCCGTGTCCCTGGGGGTCCGGCCGGACGGGATCATGATCGACCCCGGGCACGACTTCGGGAAGAACACCCGGCACTCGCTGGAGGCGACGCGCCGGCTCGGCGAGATGGCGGAGACGGGGTGGCCGGTGCTGGTCTCGCTCTCCAACAAGGACTTCGTGGGCGAGACGCTGGACCGGCCGGTGAAGGAGCGGTTGCTCGGGACGCTGGCGACGACGGCGGTGTCGGCGTGGCTGGGGGCGCGGGTGTACCGGGTGCACGAGGTGGCCGAGACGCGGGATGTCCTGGACATGGTGGCGTCCGTCGCGGGGTGGCGGGCGCCGGCGGTCGCGCGGCGGGGGCTGGCGTAGGGGTGAGGTTTCCGGGGCTCCGCCCCGGACCCCGCGCCTCAAACGCCGGCGAGGCTGAAGTGGCCGCGCGGCAGGATCGAGCCCCTCCGGCGATTGAGGAGCGGGGGTACGGGGGCAGCGCCCCCGCAAGGCCCGCGCCCCGCACCCCTCAGCGGCCCACTTCCTTCGTCACCAGCGCCACCGCCTCGTCCACGTCATCCGTGACGTGGAACAGCAGGAGGTCCTTCGCCGACGCCTTGCCCTGGGCCACCACCGTGTCGCGGAGCCAGTCGACCAGGCCGCCCCAGTACGCCGTGCCGAAGAGGACGATCGGGAAGCGGGTGACCTTGCCCGTCTGGACGAGGGTCAGCGCCTCGAAGAGTTCGTCCAGCGTGCCGAGGCCGCCGGGCAGGACGACGAAGCCCTGGGCGTACTTCACGAACATCGTCTTGCGGACGAAGAAGTAGCGGAAGTTGACGCCGATGTCGACGTGCGGGTTGAGCCCGGACTCGAAGGGCAGCTCGATGCCGAGGCCGACCGAGACGCCCTTCGCCTCGCGCGCCCCCCGGTTCGCCGCCTCCATCGCTCCCGGGCCGCCCCCGGTGATGACCGCGAAGCCCGCGTCGACCAGCGCCCGGCCGATCCGTACGCCCGCCTCGTACTCCGGCGCCCCGGCGGCCGTACGGGCAGAGCCGAAGACGCTGATGGCGCTCGGCAGTTCGGCGAGGGCGCCGAAGCCCTCGACGAACTCCGACTGGATGCGCATCACCCGCCACGGGTCGGTGTGCACCCACTCGGAGTCGTCCTCGGAGTCCAGCAGCCGCTGATCGGTCGTGCCGGGCTGTACCTGGTCCCTGCGGCGCAGCACGGGTCCGAGGCGCTGTTCCTCGGGTCGTACCGCGCCTTCGGGAATCTCCGCACCCTCGGGGATGCGCGCGTCCTCGCGGTTGCCCATGTCCTGCTCCCTCCGCCGACGTCGGAGACGTCCTGCGACGCCGCCGTCTACGCCAGCGTAGATCGCCGCGGGTTACGGACAGGGGAATGCGGGAGGTCAGATCGTGAGCCAGGAGCGCAGGCGCTCCTCGCAGTGGGTGATGCGCTCGACCTTGACGTGCTCGTCGCGCTTGTGGGCGAGGACCGGGTCGCCGGGGCCGTAGTTGACCGCGGGGACGCCGAGCGGGCCGAAGCGGGCCACGTCCGTCCAGCCGAACTTGGGGCGGGCGACGCCGCCGACCGCGTCCATGAACGCCTTGGCCGCCGGGTGGGAGAGGCCGGGCATGGCCGCTCCGGAGTGGTCGTCGACGGTGAACTCCGCGACGCCGCAGTCCGCGAAGACCTCGCGGACGTGGGCCAGGGCCTCCTCCTGGCCGAGGTCGGGCGCGTAGCGGTAGTTGACGACGACCGTGCAGGCGTCGGGGATGACGTTGTTGGCGACGCCGCCCTCGATGCGTACGGCGTTCAGGCCCTCGTGGTACTCCAGGCCGTCGATCACCGGCCGGCGCGGTTCGTACGCGGCGAGGCGGGCGAGGACCGGGGCGGCGGCGTGGATGGCGTTGGACCCCATCCAGCTGCGCGCGGAGTGCGCCCGCTCGCCCTCCAGGTGCAGGAAGACGCGCAGGGTGCCCTGGCAGCCGCCCTCGACCTCTCCGTTGGAGCCCTCCAGCAGGATGGCGAAGTCGCCCTTCAGCCAGTCGGGGTGGGCGTCGGCGATGCGGCCGAGGCCGTTGAGGTGGGCGGCGACCTCCTCCTGGTCGTAGAAGACGAAGGTGAGGTCGCGGTTGGGCTCGGGCACGGTGGCGGCGATGCGCAGCTGGACGGCGACGCCCGACTTCATGTCGGAGGTGCCGCAGCCCCAGAGGAGGCCGTCCGCGTCGAGCCGGGAGGGCACGTTGTCGGCGATCGGCACGGTGTCGATGTGCCCGGCCAGGATGACGCGTTCGGAGCGGCCGAGATCCGTCCTGGCCACGACGTTGTTCCCGTACCGCTCGACGGTCAGGTGCGGCAGCACGCGCAGCGCCGACTCGATGGCGTCGGCGAGGTCCTTCTCGTCCCCGCTGACCGAGGGGAAGTCGACCAGCGCGGCGGTGAGGGCGGGCCCGTCAAGGGTGAGGTCAAGCGTGCTTTCGGCCATGGCTAGGAGCCTAGTGCCTGTCGTACGGTGACCCCGTGCCCGAGACCGTTTCCGCTGCTCCCCGACGTCCCGGCCGCAGTCGCCGGCTGCGGATCGTGGCGGCCGTCGGCGTGCTCGCGGCGGTGGCCGGCTATCTGACCGTCCAGTACGTCTCGGGCGGGCGCGGGTCCGACCAGTGCACGGTGCGGTCGGCCGACGGCTCGTACCGGCTGACGCCCGAGCAGGCCGCGAACGCCGCCACGATCTCGGCGGTCGGCACCACGCGCGGGATGCCGGAGCGCGCGGTGACCATCGCGCTGGCCACGGCGTTGCAGGAGTCCGGGCTGCGCAACATCGACTACGGGGACCGGGATTCGCTGGGGCTGTTCCAGCAGCGGCCCTCGCAGGGCTGGGGCACCGCGAAGCAGGTCATGGACCCGGTGTACGCGGCCGGGAAGTTCTACGCGCACCTCGCGAAGATCCCCGGCTACTCGCGGCTCCCGCTCACCGAGGCCGCACAGCGCGTCCAGCGCAGCGGCTTCCCGCAGGCGTACGCGAAGCACGAGCCGGACGCGGCGCTGCTGGCCGCCGCGCTGACCGGGCGCACCCCCGGTGCGCTGGACTGCGAGCCGCCGCGGACCACGGCCGGGACGGGCGATGCCGCGAAGGTGCGGGCGGCGCTGGTGGGCGCGTTCGGCAAGGGCGTGCTGCCGGCCGGGGCGGCCCCCTCCGCGGGCCCGGCGTCCTCGGACGCGCTCGCGGTCCCCGTGCGCGCGGACCGCCGCGCCGACCGGGACGGGGTGCCGCAGCGGGGCTGGGAGCTGGCGCACTGGGCGGTGGCCCAGTCGGAGGCCCTGGGCATCGACGAGGTCGCGTACGGGGGCCGGCGGTGGGCCGCCGGATCGGGCTGGAGCACGGAACGCGAGGGGGCGCGGCGCGAGGAGTCCGACACGGACGAGGTACGCCTCCGCCTCGTGCGGTAGGGCTCCGGCGGCACCGCGCACGCGTGCGAGGAGTCGCCCGTACAGGCGTACCGTCGTGCGCCCCCGGCGCCCCCTGAACAGCAGGTCACGGGGCCTCTCCGCGCCTCCCGCAAGCCTTGCGCCACAAGGGGAGTGACGGTTCGGCGGACCACGGTGGCGCGCACCGTTTGCCCGGGTTCCTCCGCTGAGGATTATCCGACGCATTGCTCAGTCTTTACGTCGTCGCACCGCAACCTCACCCGCCCCCAGGACGGTTGTCATGGCGTCCGGCCCACGGACAGCCCGTTTTCCTCTCCCGTCGAAGGAGCATCATGTCCCTCCCCCTGACCCGTCGGATCGCCCGTACCGCGCTGCTGATCGCGGCGGGTGCGGCCCCCGTGGTCGGTGCGGCCGGCGCCGCCGGTGCCGCGGAGCTCCCGCAGACCCCGGACCTCGGCGGCCTCACCAGCGTCGAGGGTTCCGGTCTCGGCAAGACGGTCGACGGCGCCGCCAAGCCGGCCGGCGCCACGGCGGCCCAGACCGGCGGCAAGGTCGTCGGCACCACGCTGCCGGTGGCGGGCAAGACGCTCAGCGACGTCGGCGGCAAGGCCGCCCCCGCGGCGAAGAAGGTCTCCGGCACCACCAAGGGCGCGACCAAGGGCGGCGACGTCACCAGCACTCTGACCGGCGCGGCCAAGGGCGGTCTGCCCACCGACGGCCTCACCAAGGGCCTGCCGCTCGGCTGACGCACCCCGTCGTGACGCGCGAGGGCCCCGGGGAGTGCGCACTCCCCGGGGCCCTCGCGTACGCGGATGCTCAGCCCAGGCGCTTGACCGCCGCCGCCACGCGCTCGTCGGTGGCCGTGAACGCCACACGGACGAAGCGGTCGCCGGCCGGCCCGTAGAAGTCGCCGGGCGCCACCAGGATGCCCAGCTCCGCCAGGTACGCCACGGTGTCCCAGCACGGCTCGTCACGGGTCGCCCAGAGGTAGAGGCTCGCCTCGCTGTGCTCGATGCGGAAGCCGTGGGCCTCCAGGGCCGTCCGCAGGGCGGCGCGCCGGCCTGCGTAGCGGGTGCGCTGCTCGGCCACGTGCGTGTCGTCGCCGAGCGCGGCGACGGTCGCGGCCTGGACGGGTGCGGCCGTCATCATCCCGCCGTGCTTGCGGATCTGGAGCAGCTCGCCGAGCACGGCCGCGTCGCCCGCGATGAACGCGGCGCGGTAGCCGGCGAGGTTGGACCGCTTGGACAGCGAGTGGACGGCGACAACGCCCTCGTACGTACCGCCGCAGACGTCCGGGTGGAGCACGGAGACCGGCTCGGCCTCCCAGCCCAGCTCCAGGTAGCACTCGTCGCTGAAGACCAGCACACCGTGCTCGCGCGCCCAGGCGACGATCCGGATCAGCTCGTCCTTGGAGAGCACCTTGCCGGTCGGGTTGGACGGGGAGTTGAGCCAGAGCAGCTTGAGGCCCGTCGGGTCCAGCTCGGTCGGGTCGTCGTAGACCACGGGCTCCGCGCCGCAGAGCCGGGCGCCGACCTCGTACGTCGGGTAGGCGAGGCGCGGGTAGGCGACCTTGTCGCCGGCGCCGAGGCCGAGCTGGGTCGGCAGCCAGGCCACCAGTTCCTTGGAGCCGACGACGGGCAGCACGTTCTCGTGGGCCGGCGCGACCGCGCCGAGGCGCCGCTCCACCCAGCCGGTGAGCGCGTCCCGCAGGGCGGCCGTCCCCCACACCGTCGGATAGCCGGGGCTGTCCGCGGCCGCGACGAGCGCCTGCTGGATCAGCTCGGGCACCGGGTCGACGGGCGTGCCGACGGACAGGTCCACGATGCCGTCCGGGTGGGCCTCGGCCGTCGACTTGAAGGGCGCCAGCTTGTCCCAGGGGAAGACCGGGAGGCGGGAGGAGACTGCGGACACGGCTCTCTGCTTTCTCGTACGGGGTTCACGCGGGCGGCCCGGAAGGACCGCGGGAAACACCGCGGCCCCGCACGGCGGCGAGCCGTACGGGACCGGGGCGGCGCACGTGCCGGGGCGCTGTTACTGGTTCTGCGGCGGCAGCGCGGCGATGAACGCGTGGTCGCGCTCGATCAGGCCGAGCTTGGAGGCACCACCGGGCGACCCGAGGTCGTCGAAGAACTCGACGTTCGCCTTGTAGTAGTCCTTCCACTCGTCCGGGGTGTCGTCCTCGTAGAAGATCGCTTCCACCGGGCAGACCGGCTCGCAGGCTCCGCAGTCGACGCACTCGTCCGGGTGGATGTACAAGGACCGCTGGCCCTCGTAGATGCAGTCGACGGGGCACTCTTCGATGCAGGCCTTGTCCTTGACGTCGACACAAGGCTGCGCGATGACGTAGGTCACGCTGTCGTTCCTCCTCGGTAGGGCGTTGGCTCTCGCGCGGGAGCGCGGCGTCGTCGATGCCCGCCCCTAGTATCTCCGTTCGCGGGCACGAACCGAACAGGAGGGGCGGACAGAGCTGTGGAATTCACCATCGGCGGACGGCTTGAGGTCCGAATTGCACCGGCTGACGTGGGCAAACGGGTATCAGTCCGGCGTTTGACCGGAGACGGTGCCGAGGGTCCGAAATTCACCGACACGGTCGGTGTTCTCACATCGTGGGACGACGGTGTGCTGTCCCTCACACCCAAGAACGGCGAGTCCGTGCGCATCGCGGAGTCCTCGCTGGTCGCGGGCAAGGTCGTGCCGTCCGCTCCGGCCCGGCGGCGCGGTCCCGCCGCCTCCTACGAGGAACTGGCCCCCGTGTACGCGCGCGCCTGGCAGCCGGTGGAGAGCGAGCCGCTGGGCGACTGGCTGCTGCGCGCCGCCGGCGGATTCACCCGGCGCGCCAACTCGGTGCTGCCGCTCGGCGATCCGGGCGTCCCGCTCGGCGTGGCGCTCGGGCGTGTCCGGCAGTGGTACGCGGACCGGGGCCTGCCCCCGTACGTGCAGACGGCGACCGGTGCCGAGGACGCGCAGGAGGAGCTGTGCGCGGCGCTGGAGGAGCACGGCTGGCGGCGCGAGGTGACGGCGGAGGTACGGATCGCCGCGCTCGCCCCGGTCGGTGACCTGCCGGCCGAGGTGACCCGGGTCCGGCTGGAGCGTGCGGCCGACGCGGCGTGGCTCTCCCGCTACCAGCGCGTCGGGACCCCGGGCCCCGAGGTGTCGTCGGTGCTGCACAGTGGGCCTTCGGTGTGGTTCGCGACCGTGCCCGGCGAGGCGGGCGAGGCGCCCGCCGCGATCGGGCGGTGCGTGGTGGACGGGCGGTGGGCCGGTTTCATGGCCGTCGAGGTGGCTCCCGAGCACCGCCGCCGGGGCCTCGCGACCGCCGTGATGACCGCACTGGCCCGGCAGGCGATGGACGAGGGCGCGTCCGCCGCCTGGCTCCAGGTGGAGGCGGACAACGAGGGCGCCCGCGCGCTGTACGACGGGATGGGCTTCGCGACGCACCACCTCTACCACCACTTCCGGCCGGTGTGACCGTTGCCCCCGGAGAGCGACGACCGCGAGGAGCTGCGCCGCCGGTTCGCGGAGGAGGCCAGGGCCGAGCGGCCCGACCTGGCGCTGCTGTGCCTGCTGGTGGCGGCGGAGGCGGACCCGGCGCTGGACGCGCGGGGCATCGACGAGGCCCAGATCGAGCTGGACCGGCTGGCCGGTCTGCTCCCGTACGGGCTGCGCGGCGGCCACGCCTGGGCGTCGGCGCTGGCCGAACTGCTCGGTGAGCGGTGCGGGTTCGAGGGCTCGACGGCGGACTACCGGCGCCTGGAGTCGTCCCTGCTGCACGAGGTGCTGCGGCGGCGGCGCGGGCTGCCGATCCTGCTGTCGGTGGTGTGGATCGAGGTCGCCCGGCGGGCGGGCGCCCCGGTGTACGGGGTGGCCCTGCCCGGTCATTTCGTGGTCGGCTTCGGCGACCCGGACGAGCGGGTGCTCGCCGATCCGTTCGCGGGCGGGCGGCCGCTGACGGACCAGGACGCGGAACTGATGGTGACGAGTGCGACCGGGGAGCGCTGGGAGCCCTCGTCGCTGGAGCCGGCGCGGCCGCTGGAGATCGTGCTGCGCATCCTGAACAACATCCGGGCCTGGGCCGCGGCCCGCCCGGAGCAGATGGCTGTGGCGCTGTGGGCGGTGGAGCTGTCCCTGCTGCTGCCGTCGCACCCGGCCACCCTGCGCTACGAGCGCGCCCAGCTGCTGGTGCGGGCCGGTGAGTTCCTGCGTGGGGCGGCCGAGATGGAGGAGTACGCGCGGGTCGTCGAGGACGTGGAGCCGGCCGTGGCGGAGGCGGTGCGGCACAGCGCGCGGGCGGCGCGGGCGCTCCTGAACTGACGGAGCGGGAGGTTCCGTGCGGCGCCCAAACCTCGCGGGGGCGTGGCATGCCGTCCAACGGGTGATTATCCGTGCCCCGCCACTCGATGGGCCCATGCCGTAGCCCCCATGCGTGGCTCTCCGATGGCGCGCCGCCGGGTTCGGACTGACGGTGGATCACGTAGCCGCTGCGTCACCAGGAGCCGACACGCCGTCACTCCTCGCAGGGGCGACGAAAGGAAATGTGTACAGATGCGCTCTGCCCGCACGCTGTTCGCTTCGGCCGCCGTCACGGCGGTCCTCACCATCACCGCTCCCTCGGCCTACGCCATGACCGTGGCCGCCGACCAGGACCACGGCGGCTCGTCCGCCTCCGACCACGAGCACTCCTCGTCCGACGACGGCTGGAAGAAGGACAAGCCGCACGGCGGCGTCCACACCGGCGGCGGCGCGCTCGCGAGCACGGTCGCCAAGGAGTGGCAGCCGGGCGACGAGGGCGGCAAGTACAAGAAGGACGACGCCGACAAGCCCCACGGCGGCGTCCACACCGGCGGCGGCGCGCTCGCCAAGTCGGTCGCCGAGGGCTGGGAGCCCGGTGACGAGGGCGGCAAGTACAAGGACGAGGACAAGCCCCACGGCGGCGTCCACACCGGCGGCGGCGCGCTCGCGAGCACGGTCGCCAAGGAGTGGCAGCCCGGTGACGAGGGCGGCAAGTACAAGGACGAGGACAAGCCCCACGGCGGCGTGCACACCGGCGGTGGCGCCCTCGCCAACACGGTCGCCAAGGAGTGGCAGCCGGACAGCGACGAGAGCGACAAGACCGGCTCCGCGTCGAAGTCCGAGGACGAGGGCTGGAAGAAGGACAAGCCCAGCGGTGGCATGCACACCGGTGGCGGCGCGATGGCGATGACCGGCAGCGGTCTGGCGGCCGGTTCGCTGCTGCTGCTCGGTGGCGCCGGCGTGGCCGCGTACCGGCTCCGCCGCCGCCAGGCGTCCGGCGGTGCGATGGCCTGACCGGCCCCGGGCCCTCTGTCGTCGCGGTCGCCGTCCCTCCGGACGGCGGCCGCGGCGCCCGCGTTTCCCCCCGGGCCCCCCTCGCGTACCGCACCGCACGGACGAAAGGCACGTTTCCCATGGCCGCCCCGCAGACCACCGAAACCCCCTCCCAGGGGGCCGCGGCCCCCGCCGGCTCGCTCGGCCGGGCCCTGTTCTGGCCCCTCGCGGCGGCCGGGCTCGGCATGACCCTGATCTACCACTCCATCGGCTCGCCGGCCGACGACAAGCCCCCGGCCCCGCCCGCGGCCGCCGCGCCGGCTGCCGCCTCCCCGTCGGCCGCGGCCACCTCGAAGGCCACCCCGAGCGCCTCGCCGTCGCTGCCGCGCTCGGTGCCGACGCGGCTGCGCATCCCGGCCATCGCGGTGGACGCGCCGTTCACCCCGCTGTCGATCGGCGCTTCGGGCCGGCTCGACGCGCCGCCGCCGAACGACAAGAACCTCGTCGGCTGGTTCAAGGACGGGGTGACGCCCGGCGAGCGGGGTGCGTCGATCGTGGCGGGCCATGTCGACACCACGACCGGCCCGGCCGTCTTCCTCCAGCTGCGTTTCCTGAAACCCGGCGCGACCGTCGACATCACCCGTGCCGACGGGACGGTGGCCTCGTTCGCCGTCGACACCGTGGAGACGTTCAGCAAGGCGGACTTCCCCGACAAGAAGGTGTACGCCGACACCCCGGACGCCCAGTTGCGGCTGATCACCTGCGGCGGCAACTACGACCGGAAGGTGAAGGACTACGAGGACAACGTGGTGGTCTTCGCCCACCTGGACTCGGTGAAGAAGGGGTGAGCAGCGGTCTTCCGCCGCGTGCGGGCGGGAAAACCGGATGCGGACGGGCGCGGGGCGCTGTTAGCGTCGGCGCCATGCAGCGTGCCGCCATGAACACGACGACGCCGGAGAGTGTCCCGGCGCGCTGACTGCTGACCAGTCCGAAGCCCCGGGGCGAGTGCCCCGGGGCTTTCGCGTGGGGTCGCTCGCCCTTCCCACGCGAGGAGACCGCCATGCACGACCACCGGAAACTCGGCCGCGAGCTGGAACTGTTCGACACCGACCCGCTGATCGGCGCGGGCCTGCCCTACTGGCTGCCGGACGGGGCCGAGCTGCGGCACACCCTGGAGGAGTACATCCGCGCCGCCGAGCGCCGGGCCGGCTACCGCCACGTGTACTCCCCGGTGCTCGGCAAACGGGAGCTCTACGAGCGCTCGGGGCACTGGGCGCACTACAGCGACGACATGTTCCCGCCGATGGACCTGGGCGACGGACAGGTGGTGCTGCGGCCGAGCCTGTGCCCGCACCACGCGGTGATCTATCGCTCCCGCTCGCACAGCTACCGCGAACTGCCGCTGCGGATGGCGGAGCTGGGCGGGATGTACCGCGCGGAGCTGTCCGGGGTCCTCGGCGGGCTGACCCGGGTGCGCTCCATCCAGCTGAACGACGCGCACATCTTCTGCACCGTGGACCAGGTGGCCGGTGAGGCGCGGGGCGCGCTGGACATGATCCGGCGGGCGTACGAGGCACTGGGCATCCGCCCGGCCCGCTTCCGGCTCTCGCTGCCGGGCGCGGGCGGGAAGTACGTCGCCGCGCCGGAGCTGTGGCGGCGCTCCACCGCCCTGCTGACCGAGGTGCTGGACGCGTCGGGGCTGCCGTACGAGGCGGCGGAGGGCGAAGCCGCGTTCTACGGGCCGAAGATCGACGTCCAGGTCGAGGACGCGGCGGGCCGCGAGTTCACCCTGTCGACCGTGCAGGTCGACTTCCACCAGCCGGAGCGCTTCGACCTCCACTACATCGGCGCCGACGGGGCGAAGCACCGCCCGGTCATGGTGCACCGCAGCATCATCGGCAGCGTCGAGCGGGCCGTCGCCCATCTCATCGAGCAGCACGGCGGCGCCTTCCCCGCCTGGCTCGCCCCGAACCAGCTGGCGATCCTGCCGGTGTCCGGCGCCGAACTGCCGGACGCCGAGGCACTGGCCGGGCGATGCGCCGGGCTGGGGCTGCGCGCGGAGATCAGCGGCCGGGAGCGCGGCAGCCTGGGGGCCCGCATCCGCGAGGCCAGGCTGGTGCCGTACCAGGCGGTGATCGGCGCGAAGGAGGCGGCCGACGGGCTCGTCGCCCTGCGGCTGCGCGACGGCCGGCGCCTGGACCCGATGCCCGTCGGGGAGGCACTGGCCCGGATCGCCGCGCTGACCGCCGCGCACAGTACCGCGCTGTGGGACGAGGAGGCCTGAGGGAGCGGGCCCCCTCAGGGCGCGGCCGGCGCCGCCTCCGTACCGGTGGCGTCGCGGTCGGGGCCGGGGCCCAGCGCCCCGGCCAGCAGGGCCGCCACGGCCACCAGCGCGAGCACCACGGTCATCGTGAGCCGCAGGCCGATGTGGTCGGCGAGGAAGCCGAGTGCGGGCGGGCCGACCAGGAAGGCGCCGTAGCCCGCCGTGGACACCGCGGCCACCCGTGCGGCGGCGTCGGTCGGGTGGTCGCCGGCGGCGGACACGGTGACCGGGAAGCCGAGCGAGGCGCCGAGCCCCCACAGCACCGTGGCGGCGCCGGCCATCAGCGGGCTCGGCGCGACGATGACCACCGCCAGGCCCAGTGCGGCGGTCAGGCCGCTGATCCGCACGACCTTCGCCCGGCCGAACCGCTCCAGGAAGGGGCCGCCGGCGAGCCGGCCCAGCGTCATCGAGGCGGCGAAGACCAGGAAGGTCAGCGAGCCCGCCGTGGGACTCACGTCGTACCCGTCGACCATGAGCAGCGGCAGCCAGTCGTTGGCGGCGCCCTCCGCGAAGGCCATCGCAAGGACGATCACACCGATGAGGACGAGCTGCCGGTCGCGCCACACGTGCAGCTGGCCGCGCAGGCCGCCCTGCCCGGACCCGGCGGCGGGGGCGTCGTCCTTGCCCGTGCCGTGCGGGATGGCAAGGACCGCCCGCGTGCCGGCCGCGGCTATCAGCCCCGCGACGAGTGTCAGATGCCATCCGACGGGGAACGCGGCCGCCGTCAGCGCCATGCCGAGGAGCGCCCCGAGGACGGTGCCCAGGCTGAAGCAGCCGTGCAGCACCGGCAGGACGGGCCGGCCGATGGCGCTCTCGACGGCGGCGCCCTCGATGTTGAACGCCACCTCGCTCATCCCCATCCCGCCGCCGAACAGGGCCAGTCCGGCGAAGACCACGGCCGCGAGCGAGAGGGCGGTGCCGGCGGCGACGACCAGCAGCCCGGCGACGATCAGGGCCACCCCGCCGAGGATCGTCGTCCGGCCGCCGCGGCGCCGCACCAGCGGCCCGGACGCCATGACACCGGCCATCGAACCGGTGGACAGCCCGAACAGGACCAGGCCCATCGCGCCGGTGGACACGTCGAGCCCGTCCCGGACGGCCGGGGTGCGCGCGACCCAGGAGGCCATACCGGTACCGGCGGCGAGCATGAAGAGGAACAGGGCGGCACGCCAGCGGCGTGTGACGGCATCCATGCGGTGGGGCCTCGTCCGATGGTCGGGAGAAGTGGCGGACGCCACGAGCGTACGATCGTACGCCTAGAGTGTACGCTCGTACCCATGACGGACTACTTCGCGGGCGATCCGCGTACGAACCACGAGCGGATGCTCGCCGGAGACCTCTACATCGCGGACGACCCGCAGATCGTCGAGGCCCAGAAGCGGGCTGTGCGGCTGGCCGCCCGCTATCTCGCCGCCTACGCCGAGGACCCGGACGCCGCACAGCCGGTCGTCGCCGAACTCCTCGGCGGGCTCGGCGCGGGGGCGCACATCCGGCCGCCGCTGTACGTCGACTACGGCTCGTACATCACGGTCGGCGAGGACACGTTCATCAACTACAACCTCACCGCCCTGGACGTCGCGCCGATCACCATCGGCCGCGACTGCCAGATCGGGCCGAACGTCCAGCTGCTGACGCCCACCCACCCGGTGGAGCCGGAACCGCGCCGGGACAAGCTGGAGGCGGCGCGGCCCATCACCATCGGCGACAATGTCTGGCTCGGCGGCGGGGCGATCGTGCTGGCCGGGGTGACCATCGGGGACAACAGCGTCATCGGCGCGGGAGCCGTCGTCACCAAGGACATCCCCGCCAATGTGGTCGCCGTGGGCAATCCGGCCCGGGTGATCCGTTCGATCTAGACGAGGGACACAGCGTGGCGACCGGACAGAACGACCCCGAGCGGCGGGAGCGCATCATCACCGCCGCGCTCGACCTGATCGCGGCCGAGGGGGTCGCCGGGACCTCGCACCGCAAGGTCGCCGCCCGCGCCGGGGTGCCGCTCGGCTCGATGACGTACCACTTCGCCGGCATGGACGAGCTGCTGCGGGAGGCGTTCACCCGCTTCTCCAGCGGCATCGTCGCCGTCTTCGAGGAGAGGCTGGGCGCCGCCACCACGCAGGACGAGGCCCGGGAGGCGGTCGCCGACCTGGTGCACCATCTGTCCGGCGGCAACCAGCGCGAACTGGTCCTCACGCACGAGCTGTACACCCTCGCCGCCCGCAAACCCGTCTACCGCGAGCTGACCCGGGAGTGGATGCGCCGCAGCCGGGTCGCCCTGGAGTGGCACTTCGACCCGGCGACGGCCCGTCAGCTGGACGCGCTGATCGAGGGCCTTTCCATCCACCGCGCCCTGGAAACCGAACCGCACGACCGCGCCCTGACCGTCGAGGCCATCGCCCGCATCACGCGCGCCTGAGGCGCGCCCCCGGCTCCTGGCCGGCACCCCACCTGACCAAGGTGCCGGCCAGGACACTGCTCACGTCACGCACCGGCGGCACGGGCCAGCAGGCACACCTGGGGCCATCGCGCGCCCGGGGTGGTCAGCCGGGCGGTGACGGCGAAGCCCGCCCGCTCCAGCTGCCGGCCGACCTCGTCCGGCGCGAGCAGATGGATGGCGTACGCGAAGCCGCCGGCACGCTTCTGTGAGGTGTAGGGCTCCCCGTTCCCCGCGTGGAAGCCCAGCAGCAGCCGGCCGCCGGGGGCCAGCACACGACGGAACTCCGCGAAGAGCGCCGGGAGACGGTCCGGCGGGGTGTGCAGGATCGACCACCAGGCGACGATCCCGCCGAGACCGCCGTCCGGCAGGGTGAGCGCGTCCATCTCCCCGGCCGCGAAGCGGAGTTCCGGGTGGCGGCGCCGGGCGAGCTCCACCATGCGCGGCGACACGTCCACGCCGTGGGCGTCGAGTCCGAGGCCGGCCAGATGGGCCGTCACATGGCCTGGGCCGCAGCCGAGATCGGCGACGGGCAGCCCGCCGTCCGCGCGCACCTCCTCCGCGAACGCGCCGATCAGCGCCCGCCCCGGCACGTCCTCGGCGAAGAGACCGGGGACGCGCGCGGCGTACTCCTCGGCGACGGTGTCGTAATAGGCGCGGGTGGCGGCGAGTTCGGTCATCCGTACGAGCTTACGGCCGGGCCCGCCGGACCGGCCCCGGCGCTCCGGTACGTCCCACCCCGCACCGTCAGATCCTGAACTCAAGGGCACCCCGAACTAGCAACAGAAGGGGCCAATTGCCGCCCGGCCGACATTGATTATTGCGCTCGGGGCGGTTCGGGTGAGGCTTCTGATGCACACCTCTTGACGTGTCCAGGGTAACGGCGGAACCATCAACACCCACCGGAGAGCGCTCTCTGAGTGTTTCGCCGGACAGCACGTCGTGTCACCCGTACCACGACTCAGGAGACGTACGTCCATGCACCTTCCCCCCACGGAAGACCCCACCACT
>NZ_RDBL01000006.1:855840-890471 GCF_008042035.1 Streptomyces sp. col6 | reverse complement strand
GCCCGCGACCTGCACGACCTCCTCGGCCACTCGCACCGTCGCCCAGCTCGCCGCCAACGAGGAGCGCCTGCGCCTCGCCCGCGACCTGCACGACCTCCTCGCGCCCAGGTCGCCCGCGGCGACGAGGTCCTTGCGGCGGCCGCCGCTCGCATCCGTGTCCTGCTCGCCGACGATCAGCCGCTGGTGCGGACCGCGTTGCGCATGGTCATGGCGGACACCCCGGACATCGAGGTGGTCGGCGAGGCGGGGACCGGCGAGGAGGCGGTCCGGCTGACCGCTGGACTGGTCCCCGACGTCGTCGTGATGGACATCCGGATGCCCGGCATGGACGGCATCGAGGCCACCGAGCGGATCGCCGCGCAGGACAGCACGGCGCATGTGGTGGTCCTGACGACGTTCGACGACGACGATTACGTGTACGGGGCGCTGCGTGCCGGCGCCGCCGGGTTCCTGGTCAAGGACATGGCGCTGGACGACATCCTCGCGGCGGTCCGGGTGGTGGCCTCCGGGGACGCCCTGATCGCGCCGAGCGTCACCCGGCGGCTGATCACGGAGTTCGCGGCCCGTCCCACGTCCGCCGCGTCTCCCCCGGCGCCGCTCGCCGCGATCACCGAACGGGAGCGGGAGGTACTGGTGCTGGTCGGCAGCGGGCTGTCCAACGCGGAGATCGCGGAGCGCCTGGTGATCAGTGTGGCCACGGCGAAGACCTATCTGACCCGGCTGCTCGCCAAGCTCGGTGCGCGGGACCGGGTGCAGCTGGTGATCATCGCGTACGAGGCGGGACTGGTATCGCCGGGGAGGTGACTCCGTCATGGCGGCGACGCCGTGGTGGCGGGCGGGCCGGCCCGGCCCCGGGCCGCCTTCGGGGGCGCGTCGGCGGCGCCCGCTACAGCCAGCCCTTCTCCCGGGCCATGCGGACCGCCTCCGCGCGGTTGCGGGCGGCCATCTTCTGGATCGCCATGGAGAGGTAGTTGCGGACGGTGCCCTGGGACAGGTGCAGCGCGGCGGCGATCTCCGCGTTGGTCGAGCCGTCGGCGGCGGTGCGCAGGACCTCGCGTTCGCGTTCGGTCAGCGGGCTCGCCCCGTCGGCGAGGGCGGCGGCGGCGAGGCCGGGGTCGATGACGCGTTCCCCGGCGAGCACCTTGCGTACGGCTTCGGCGAGCTGCGACGCCGGGGCGTCCTTGACCAGGAAGGCGTCCGCGCCCGACTCCATGGCACGGCGCAGATAGCCGGGCCGGCCGAAGGTGGTGACGACGACGACCTTGACGTCCGGGAGCGCCCGGCGCAGCTGGGCCGTCGCGTCGATGCCGGTCATGCCGGGCATCTCGATGTCCAGGAGGGCGACGTCGATGCCGTGTTCCTCGGCCGCCGCAAGGACCTCGTCGCCGCGGGCGACCTGGGCGACCACCTCGATGTCGGGTTCCAGGCCGAGGAGTGCCGCCAGGGCCTCGCGCACCATGGACTGGTCCTCCGCGAGGAGAAGTCTGATCATGCTCATTCCGCGGATCCTAGGCCGGATTCGAACGGAACGCTGAGGACCATGGTGAAGCCTTTGCCCGAACGGGCGTGGGTGGCCCGGGTGCTGAGGGTGCCGTCCACGGAGGCGAGGCGTTCGGTGAGGCCGGTGAGGCCGTTGCCGGGCGCGCTGCCGGTGGCGCCGCGGCCGTCGTCTGCGACGGTGAGTTCGAGGACCCGCCCGTCGAGCGTCTGGCGCGGGGCGAGCGTGACCGTGCAGCGGTGCGCGCCGCTGTGGCGTACGACGTTGGTGACGGCTTCCCGCAGCCCCCAGGCGAGCACCTCCTCCACCTTCTCGGGCACGCCGTCCGGAACGTCGGCCGGCACATCGGCGGTGACGCCGGCGGCGGCCAGCGCGGTGCGGGCCCCGGCCAGTTCGCCGGGGAGGGTCGGCCGGCGGTAACCGGTGACGGCGCTGCGTACGTCCACCAGGGCCTGGCGGCTGACCTGTTCGATGTCCGCGACCTGGGCGGCGGCCCGCTCGGGCTGGTCGGGGAGCATCCGCCCGGCCAGCTCGCTCTTGAGGGTGATCAGCGAGAGCGAGTGGCCGAGGAGGTCGTGCAGGTCGCGGGCGAGGCGCAGGCGCTCCTCGTTGGCGGCGAGCTGGGCGACGGTGGCGCGGGCCTCGCGCAGCTCGATCGTGGTGCGGACCAGCTGCCGTACGCCGGTCATCGCGAAGCCGCCGAGCAGAGCGGGGAAGACCAGGGCGGTGATGATCTCGCGCGCGTCCTCCAGGGTCGCGCCGATGCCCACCAGGACGGCGGTGACGACGGGGATCAGCCAGCGCGCGGTCCTCAGCGGCAGCGTGGCGCCGACCGAGACGGACACGTACACGAAGAGCACCAGCCAGGGCGTGCCGAACGTCAGCGACAGCAGGACGGCGAGGGCCGCGAGGAAGGCGATCGACGCCCGGACCCGGAAGAGGTCCAGCGCCTTCGACGTGTGCCGGAAGACGAGGACCAGATAGGCGCCGACGAAGACCAGCAGCCCCAGGACGCCGAGCACGGTCGCCCACGGGGTGTGGTTGCCGTCGGCGAGGTCCTTGACCGGCGCGCTCATGAAGGCGAGCCATATGCCGATCCACAGCAGCTTGATCCCCGCCTGCCGGGCGGTCGCGGGCGGCCGCCCCAGGCCCACCGACATCTCGTCGTCGTTCACGCCTTCAACGTGTCCTTCCGGTAGAGCCAGGCCGCGCCGCCCGCGAAGAGCAGGAAGTAGGCGCAGAGGACGGCGACGTCCCTGGCGTGCGGCGCGCCGCCCATCTCGACGGCCTGGCCGAGTGCAGCGTACGCGTGCGTGGGAAGCCACTCGGACACGTTCTGGAGCCACTGGGGGAAGGTGGCGCTGGGCATCCACAGGCCGCCGAGGATGGAGAGCCCGAAGTAGATGATCATGGTGACCGGGCGGACCGCGTCCCCGCTGGCGAGGTAGCCGATGGCGACGCCGAGCGCGGCGAAGACCAGCGAGCCGGCCCAGATGACTCCGGTCAGCGCGAACCACTGCCACAGGTCGAAGCGGACGTGCTTGACCGAGGCGGCGACGAGGAAGACGACGACGATGCAGGGCAGGGTGACCATGGCGGCGCTGGCGATCTTCGCCAGGACGTAGCCGCGGCCGGGCAGCGCGGTCAGCCGCAGCTGGCGCACCCAGCCCTTCTCCCGCTCCTTGGCGATGCGTTCGCTGTTGCCCATGAGGACGGCGGTCAGCGCGCCGAACGACGCCATGGAGACCATGAAGAAGGACTGCAGGGTCAGATCGGTGTGCGGGATCTTGTCGGTGTCGTTCTGGGTGCCGGAGATCAACAGGTAGATCACCGAGGGGTAGATGACCGAGAAGAACATGAACTTCTTGTTCCGCAGGGTGCGGGTCACTTCGAGCCTGATGAGCGTGTTCATGCGGTCCTGGCCTCCTCGGCCTCGGTGATGGCGACGAAGGCCTGCTCCAGGCCGAGTCCGGCGACTTCCAGCTCGCGCGGGTAGAGGCCGAGGCCGTAGACGGCGTGGACGGTCGCGTCGGCGTTGTGCGACTGGATGCGCACCCGGCGGCCGCTGATGTCGAGCGTGGAGAGGAACGGCAGCGCGCGCAGGGCCGCTTCGTCGATCGCGCCCTCCAGCTCGAAGGAGATCCGGCGGGCCCCGGCCTTCGCCTTGATCTCGGCGGCGGTGCCGTCGGCGAGGAGGCGGCCCTTGTGCAGGACGAGGACGCGGTCGGCGATGGCGTCGGCCTCTTCGAGGTAGTGGGTGGCGAACAGGACGGTACGGCCCTGCTCGGCCTGCTCGCGCATGGTGGCCCAGAAGGCCTGGCGGGCGGTGACGTCCATACCGGTGGTCGGTTCGTCGAGCACGATGAGGTCGTTGGCACCGGCGGTGGCGAGCGCGAACCGTACGCGCTGCTCCTGGCCGCCCGAGAGCTTGTTGACCATCCGGCCGGCGATCGACGCGATGCCCGCGCGCGCCAGCACCTCGCTGACCGGGTGGGGGCGCGGGTGCAGGTCGCAGGCGAGCCGGACCAGTTCCTCGACGGTGACGTCCTCCATCAGGCCGCCGCTCTGGAGCATCGCGCCGACCCGGCCGGCCGTGATGGCCTGCTGCGGGGTGGTGCCGAAGAGGCGGACGGTGCCGGAGTCCGCGGGGCGCAGACCGAGGAGGAGGTCGAGGGTGGAGGACTTGCCGGCTCCGTTGGGGCCGAGCAGCGCCACGGTCTCGCCGGGGTGCAGGTCCAGCGTGAGCCCGTCGACGGCGCGCACGTCCCCGTAGGCCTTGGTGACCTGGTCGAAGCTGACCACCGCGGTCCTTGCCGCGGTCGCTTCGGTGGCTGTCGTTGTCATGCGTCCAGCGTGGCCGACCGGGGGGTGCGCGCGGCAGGGTCAGCGGTCGTGGATACGGGATGACAGATGTCATGCGCCGGGGATGACGGGTGTGCGCTGCCCCGTCCCGGTACGCCGCCGCCCCCGGCCGGAGGTCCGGGCGGGGGCGGGCGGCGTGCGGTGCGGGCCGGTCAGCCGTTGCCGTCGAGGTCGATCGTGACGGTGCGCTCGGCGGGGGTCTTGCCGAGCAGCGCGCCCTTCATCGCGAAGGCGATGTCGTCCGCGCTGAGCTGGTGCTTCTTGCCGTCGCCCTTGGTGATCATGACGCCGTCGAAGACACCGGCGCAGAGCCGCTCGATGGCCTTCTTGTCGTAGTAGTCGACGAGCTTGCCGTCGATCGCCTTCATCGACAGGATCTGCGGCAGCGACTTCGCCGGGCCGAACGGGATCTCCTTCCCGCCGGCCCTGATGACCACCAGACCGGACATCGCCGGCTTGGCGAACTCCGTCATCGCCCGGTCCAGTTCGGCCTGGGTGATGGTGGGTTCCTTGGTGACGACGGGCAGTTCGACGCTGTTCGTGCGGCCGGTCTCGACCTGGGCGCGGTAGGCGTCCCGTACGGAGACCACCGACTTGTTCACGTCGAGCGCCTTGCCCGCCTTGCCCGGTACGGCGACGGCCTTGCCTGGCTCGAACTTGATCGTGCCGTCCTGCGCGGTGCCCGAGACACCGGCCAGGTCCTGGAGCGCGACGCCGAGCTTCTCCTCGTCGACCGGGAGGACCGGTTCGACGGTCCGCTCGCCGCCGAAGAGCGAGCCGATGACGGAGACCGGGTTGTAGTCGCTGCCCGCGGCCGAGCGCACGGTGGCCTGGCTGTCCAGGGAGAGCCCCGCCTTGTCCGGCGCGAGCTGCGCCTCCTTGCCGTCCACACTCAGCTTCAGCGGGGTCGCGGCACGCTTGGCGAGCGCGGCGTCCAGCTTCTCGACGCCGTCCTCCTTCGTGCCGCCGCCGATGTCGACGCCGAGGACGGTGGTGCCCTTGGGCACGTCGGAGTGGTTCATCAGCAGTCCGGCGCCGTACGCGACACCGAGCAGGAAGACGGCCGCGGCACCGAGCAGGACCAGCTTCGAGCGGCCCTTCTTGGCGGGGGCCGGCTTCGGCGCGTTGCGCGCGGCGGGCGCGGGCTGCTGCGGCGCGACGCCCCCGGGGCCACCGGGGCCGACGGGGCCGGTGCCCATCGGGTCGCCCGGGACGTTCCGGTCGCCGGGCACGACGGGGATGCCGCTGTTCAGCGTGTCACCCGAGACGTTGTCGCCCGGCCCGCCCGGGGGCGGCGCGAACTGCGGGGTGAGCACGGCGGTGTCGTCGGACATGCGCGGCGGCACACCGCCGG
Organism: Streptomyces sp. col6; assembly: GCF_008042035.1. Lineage (GTDB taxonomy): Bacteria > Actinomycetota > Actinomycetes > Streptomycetales > Streptomycetaceae > Streptomyces. Next base: position 884,757 of record NZ_RDBL01000006.1, on the reverse strand, counting down.
GTCCGGGGCCGCCCGGTCCGGGGCCGCCCGGGTTCTGCGGGCCGGGACCCGGCGGGAAGGGGCCGGGTCCGTCGAGGTTCGGGGTGAGCGCCGAGGTGCCGGTGACCGGGCCCGTGGTGGGGCCGGCCGGGCCCGGGGTGCGGACGCCGAGGTCCGGCGTGGAGCGCGGGCCGCCCGGTCCCTCCGGGAAGTCGCGCTGCGGGCCGTCCGTGAAGTACGGAAGGTCGGTGCGGGGTCCCGAGGGCGGGGTGACCCGGCCGGGCAGGGATCCGCCGGGCTGGGCACCGGGACCTCCGGCCGCCGGACCACCGGGACCGGCCGGAGCGCCGGGGCCCGCCGGAGCACCGGGGCCCGCCGGAGCACCGGGACCGCCGGGGCCCGCAACGCCACCGGGGCCGCCGGGAACGCCCGGTGCCGGGAAGCCCGCGCCGTCCGTGTCGCCGGGTCCGCCGTCCGCGGGCTTCGCGGCAGCCGGGGGCTTGCGCGGGGCGAACCAGTCGCTGCCGCTCTTCTCCTTGGCCGGCTTCTCGCCGGAGTCCGCCGCCGGGGCCGCGTTCTCGCCGGGCTCCGCGGCCGGTGCCCGGGACGGTTCGGGTGCGCCGCCCGGTGCCGGGGCGTCGGGACGCGGGGTCGAGCCGGTGCGCTCGCCGCCGCCGTCCGCGTCGCTCATGGGCGTACGCATGACAACCGGCGGGATGGGGCGCGATCCCGGGATGTTGATCCGGATACGCGTCGTCAGGGTCGTCTCGGTCTTCGGCTCTTCGGACCGGTCCGGACCGGCAGGTTCCGGGACCCCCTCCGGGGCGTCCTGCGACGGGTGCAGCGACGGATACTGGCGGGATCCGTACGGCGGCGTACCCGAGGGGTACGCGGCTCCCCCGCGACCCTGGGGCCCGGAGGACGAACTGTCAGTTTCACGACTCAAAGCAGGTTCTCCCGATTGGCTCCGCCGCCCGTACCTTCCCCCGTGCCGCAGCTCGGGCGCGCGAACCACCATACTGGCCGCCGCCGGTACACACCCCGCGACCGGGGGAAACGACTGCGCACCCCCCCGACGGACAGGGGGCATTACGGGATCGGACGGAGCACATTACTTGGCAGGTCGGCCGCTGTCGGCCCGCTGCCGGGGCGATCGCGGCATGGTGGCGCAGATCACAGCGATGGCCATTCCGCCCAGCAGGAAGATGCCGAGGCCGAGCGCGTCCCCGAAGACATAGTCCCCTTCGGGCCGTCCACTGAGCAGAACGATGACTGAAATCAGCCATCCCGCCGCCGGGGCCAGGGCCCCGGGCTGGGTACCCGTCAGCGTGCGGCCGCCGTGGAAGAGACCGGCCGCCGCCGCCAGGGCGAGCAGCACCCCGCCCGGGAACCACGCGGGCTGGACGAGGGCCCCCGCGATGCCCACGACGGCGCCGAGGACCACGAGGCCGAACAGGGCCGCGATCCGGGCGGGGTTGAGGGGCGCGGCCAGGCCCGTGGCCGGAATGTCCTTCTTCTGCGCATCGGTCCGGCTGTCGCCGGCGCGCGCCCTGCTGCTGCCGCTCACCGGTCCGCCCCCGCCACACCCGCGAAGAGGTCGCGTTCGCGCGTGCCCGCCGGGGCGCCCGGGGTTCCGGCGGTCAACTCGTAGTACTCGGTGGTGAAGACGGGCTGGCCCAGGTCGTTCGACAGCGCGAAATAGGGTCCCTGGAGGGCGATCTGGGTGACGTGCGCCCGCATCGCGGCGGCCTTGGCGTCCTCGTACCCGGCACCGTCGATCTCGGTGGTGACCAGGGCGTCGTCCACCACACCCGGCACGTCCTCGATCGCGGCGATCCCCGGGAAGGCACCGGCGGCCTCGGCCCGCAGGGCGGCGAACCGCTCCTCGGCGACCGTGCGCGGCACCCGGTTCCAGTAGACCTTGGCGATGGTGTGCGGGGCCGCCGCACCGGGGCGGTACGCCGCGTCGGCGGCCAGTTCCGCGGCGCGGGTGGCGACCCGGTGGGCCTGGATGTGGTCGGGGTGCCCGTAGCCCCCGTCGGGGTCGTACGTCACCAGGACCTGGGGGCGCACCTCGCGGATGACCTCGACGAGGTGTCCGGCGGCCTCGTCCACGTCGGCCGCCCAGAAGGCGCCGGGGCGGTGGTTCTGCTCGGCGCCCATCATCCCGGAGTCCCGGTAGCGGCCGGCGCCGCCGAGGAAGCGGTGATCGGTGACGCCCAGTTCCTTCATGGCCGCCGCCAGTTCGCCGCGGCGGTGGGGGCCCAGGGTGTCGTCCCGGTCCGCGGCGAGAGGGGCGAGCGCGGGCGGGATGATCTCGCCCTCCTCGCCGAGCGTGCAGGTCACCAGCGTGACCAGGGCGCCTTCGGCCACGTACCTGGCCATGGTGGCGCCGTTGTTGATCGACTCGTCGTCCGGGTGCGCGTGCACCAGGAGCAGCCGCCGGGCGGGGAGGTCCGTCATGGGGACCACCCTACGAGCCGGCGGCCTCCCCGGACGACGGCGGCCGGGCTGCGGGCAATGATGCCGCGAGAGGCGACGGCGTCAGAACTTGATGTCCCCGATCATGCCGGCCACATTCGTGGTCAGCTCGGAGATGGTGGGCGCGATGGACGAACTGGCGAGATAGAAACCGAGCAGCGCGCAGACGACCGCATGTCCTCCCTTCAGTCCGGACTTCCGGATCAGCAGGAAGACGATGATCGCCAGCAGCACCACCGCCGAAATCGAGAGCGCCACGGCGGTTCACCTCCATCTGTACGGTCGGGGACGGGCAGCACACAGGAGCCAGCAGGTTCATACCCACCGAGCGCTACGGATCTTAACTATCCGTGGCACCGCATTGTTCGGGGCACAGCAGCACGAGGGGCGCACGGCCGGGGGCGGCCGATAGGTTCGGCGCATGACTTCGCCAGAGATCACGTTTCCGCTCCAGTTGGCCCGGACCATGAGATTCACCCTCGGGACACCACGCGCGTTCACGGTTTCACCCGACGGTGGACGCGTGGTCTACCTGCGCTCGGGTTCCGGCACCGACCGTTCGGGCGGGCTCTGGGTGCTGGACGTGAGCGAGGGCGCCGCCCCGCGCGAACGCCTGGTGGCCGATCCGGCGGCGCTGCTGGGCGGTTCGGCGGAGCGTCTGTCGGCGCAGGAGCGCGCCCGGCGGGAGCGCAGCCGCGAGGGCTCGGCGGGGATCGTGGGCTACGCGGTGGACGCGGCGGCCGAGTTGGCCGCGTTCGCGCTGTCCGGGAAGGTGTACGTCGCCGGTCTGCGCGAGGGAACGGCGCGTGCGCTGCCCGTGCCCGGCCCGGTGATCGATCCGCGCCCCTCCCCGGACGGGCGACACGTCGCCTATGTGTCCAAGGGCGCGCTGCGCGTCGTCTCCACGGCCGGCGAGGCGGACCGGGCGCTCGCGGAGCCGGAGGATGCCCATGTCACGTACGGGCTCGCGGAGTTCATCGCGGCCGAGGAGATGCAGCGCCACCAGGGCTTCTGGTGGTCGCCGGACTCGGACCGGCTGCTCGTCGCCCGGGTCGACGACAGCCCCGTGCGGCGGTGGTGGATCGCCGACCCCGCGCACCCCGACCGCAGGCCCGCCGAGGTCGCGTACCCGGCGGCGGGCACGCCCAACGCCGTGGTGGGGCTCCATGTGGTGGACCTGGACGGCAAGCGGACCGAAGTGGTGTGGGACCGGGCCCGGTTCCCGTATCTGGCGCGGGTGCACTGGTCCTCGTACGGGGCTCCGCTGCTGCTCGTCCAGGCCCGGGACCAGGAGAGCCAGCTGTGCCTGGCGGTGGACCCGGAGACCGGGGCGACCCGGACCGTGCACGCGGACGGGGACCCGGTGTGGCTGGAGCTGTTCCCCGGGGTGCCCGCGTGGGCGCCGGACGGGCGGCTCGTGCGGATCGCCGACGAGGGCGGGGCGCGGGTCCTCGCGGTCGGCGACCGGCCGCTGACCGGGGCGCAGCTGCACCTCCAGGCGGTCCTGGACATCGGGGACTCGGACGTCCTGGTGACGGCGTCGGCGGGCGAGGAGGCGGCCGCGCCGGAGACCGGCGAGAGCCATGTGTACCGGGTCAACGAGCTGGGCGTCGAGCGGGTCTCGGAGGGCGTCGGCGTGCACACGGCGGTCCGTTCCGGCCGGGTGACGGTGCTGGTCTCGGCCACGCCCGAGCGGCCCGGGACAACGGCACGGGTGCTGCGTGACGGCAAGGAGATCGCCGTCGTCGCGAACCACGCGGAGCGGCCGGTGCTGTCCGCGCGGCCGGTGCTCACCGAAGGGGGCGCACGGCGGATTCCGTGCGCCGTGCTGCTCCCCGCCGGCTACTCGGAGTCCGACGGTCCGCTTCCGGTCCTCATGGACCCGTACGGCGGTCCGCACGGCCGCCGGGTCGTCGCCGCCCACAACCCGCATCTCACCTCGCAGTGGTTCGCGGACCAGGGCTTCGCCGTGGTCGTCGCGGACGGCCGCGGCACACCGGGCCGTTCACCGGCCTGGGAGAAGGCGGTCAAGCACGATCTGGCGCTCACCCTCGACGATCAGGTGGAGGCCCTGCACGCGCTCGCGGAGCGCTTCCCGCTGGATCTCGGCCGGGTGGCGATCCGGGGCTGGTCGTACGGCGGCTTCCTGGCCGGCATGGCGGCCCTGCGGCGGCCGGACGTCTTCCACGCGGCGGTCGTCGGCGCCCCGGTGACCGACCAGCGGCTCTACGACACGCACTACACCGAGCGCTACCTCGGCGACCCGGCGAAGCGGCCGGAGGTGTACGCGTACAACTCGCTGGTCACCGACGAGGGGCTGTCGCACGCGGCCGAGCAGGTGCGGCCGATGATGATCATCCACGGCCTGGCGGACGACAACGTGGTCGTCGCGCACAGCCTGCGGCTCTCCTCGGCGCTGCTCGCCGCCGGCCGGCCGCACGAGGTGTTGCCGCTGAGCGGGGTGACCCACATGACCCCGCAGGAGAAGGTGGCCGAAAACCTGCTGCTGCTCCAGGTGGACTTCCTGAAGCGGTCGCTGGGGCTCTGACTCACCAGCCGGGCGGTGGCTGCGAGGGCGGCGGGGGCGGCCCGAAGCCGCCGCCCTGCGGGTAGCCGTAGCCCGGCGGCAGCTGCCCGGGGTACGGGGGCGCGGCCGGTCCTGGCTGCGGTGCGGGGCCCCATCCCGGGCCGCCCGCCCACGGGTCCGGTCCCGGGGCGCGGACCGGGCCGGGCACGGCGAGGGCGATCAGCGCGGTCAGGGCGGCGAGCAGCTGGAAGATCCAGCTGACCAGCGTGAGCTGCACTTCGAGCCCCAGGGAACCGAAGTGGTCGAACATGTCGTAGTGGACGATCCGCATCAGTCCGAGCACCGAGCCGGCCAGCAGCATCGCGGCGGCCACCAGCCCGAACGGGCGGGCGTGCCGGGCGCGGACCACGGCACTGAATCCTGCGACCAGGCACAGCAGGGCCAGCACCACGGTGCCCCAGCCCGGCGGCGGACCGGTCAGCTGCTGGGCGATCCGGTTGCCGCCCACGTACCAGTCGGGGTAGATCTCCGGGAAGCGCACGAGCTGGCGGATCTCCCAGGCGATCAGCACGGCCCCGGCCCCGCAGAGCGCCAGGAACGCGAGCACGCCCGCACCCGTCCCCGGTCCGGAGGGTGTGCGCTCGTAGGAGTCGGCGGGCGGCCGGCGGCCCGCCCCGGCGGTGATGATCATCGCGGCGCCCGCGGCGAGTGCGACGAAGGCGCAGATCAGCGCCCGTGAGCGCAGGTCGTCGGAGTACGCGGACTCCATCCGCCGGTTGCCGATGGTCCAGAGACCGGGCAGCCGGACGCCGAGGGTCGCCACCCCGGCGACGACGAGCGCGGAGGCGCCGGAGGTGGTGCGCAGCGCGGCCACGGCGACGGCCACGTACACCACGAAGAGGATCACGTCCGTGGCGGAGGTCGCGGGCATGCTCTGCAGACGGACGTCGTAGAACCCCGCCCAGTACCGCCACAGTTGGCCGAAATCCGCCGCTGCCTCGACGTCCCGTACGAGCCAGCACGCGACGATCACCGCGAGCACGGCGGACAGGGCGGCACCGGTGACTCTTGCTCCACGGGTGAGTATCACCCCGTCGATACTTCCGTGCGTCCGCCCGCCGGACAAGAGGGCCTGAGGCGGGCGACCGGCCGGGGGGCGTCACACCCTTCCGGCCGGTCCACGGCACCCGCACGGCCGTACGTTGTTCATGGTGCCGCGTCCGTATATCGGGGAAGTTGCCCGCGTGTTAACGCCGCGTCAGCTCACCCGGCTGCTCCCGGAGGGCGGCGGGTCCTCGTCCCCGGAGGGCTGCGGCCCCTCCTCGCCGGGGGCCGGGATCCCGGACGGCGCTTCGGGAGGTGCTTCGGAGGGTGTCCCGGAAGCCGCCTGGGCCGCCGCTCCCTCCTGGCCGCCCTCCCCCGGTGTCGACTCCAGCGTGCCCTCCGGCGGGACCACCCGCTTCTCCTCCGCGAAGTGGCAGGCCGAGTCGTGCCGGGCGGGGGTGTCCGTGTCGCGGAAGACGGCCGGGACGGCCAGCAGCGGCACCTCCAGTTCGCACCGTTCCTGCGCCTTCCAGCACCGGGTGCGGAAACGGCAGCCGGAGGGCGGATTGGCCGGTGAGGGCACGTCGCCGTGCAGGATGATCCGCTCACGGAACTCGCGCGCCATCGGGTCCGGCACGGGCACGGCGGAGAGCAGCGCCTGGGTGTAGGGGTGCGTGGGGTGGTCGTAGATCTCCGCGTCCGTGCCGATCTCGACGAACCGGCCCAGATACATCACGCCGACCCGGTCGGAGATGTGCCGCACGATCGACAGGTCGTGCGCGATGAAGACGTAGCTCAGGTTGAACTCCGCCTGGAGCCGGTCCAGCAGGTTGACGACCTGCGCCTGGACGGAGACGTCGAGCGCGGAGACCGGTTCGTCGGCGACGATGATCTCCGGGTTGAGCGCGAGGCCGCGGGCGATGCCGATGCGCTGGCGCTGACCGCCGGAGAACTGGTGCGGATAGCGGTTGATGTACTCCGGGTTGAGGCCCACCACGTCCAGCAGGTCCTGCACCTTGCGCCGCCGGTCGCCCTTGGGGGCCACCTCGGGGTGGATCTCGTACGGCTCCCCGATGATGTCCCCGACCGTCATGCGCGGGTTGAGCGAGGTGTACGGGTCCTGGAACACCATCTGGATGTTGCGGCGCACGGCCTTCAGCGCACGGCCGGACAGCTTGGTGATGTCCTCGCCCTTGTACCGGATGGAGCCGGCGGTGGGCTGTTCCAGGTGGACGAGGAGCCGGGCGACCGTCGACTTGCCGCAGCCGGACTCCCCCACCACGCCGAGCGTCTCTCCGGCGCCGAGGTCGAAGGAGACCCCGTCGACCGCCTTGACCGCGCCGACCTGCTTCTTGATGAGGATGCCCTGGGTCAGCGGGTAGTGCTTGACGAGGTCGCGCACCTCCAGGATCGGTTCACCGCCCGCGTACGCGCTCTCGTGGCGCGACTTGGAGAGGAGGTCGCGTGCCGCCTCGCCCTCCTCGCGCGCTTCCTTGCGCCCCGAGTGGTCAGCGTGCATCGAGCGTCTCCTTCCAGAAGTGGCAGGCGCTCTGTCGGTGCTCGGCCACGTCGTACAGCGGCGGCACGTCGGTGCGGCAGACGTCCTGGGCCATCGGGCAGCGCGGGTTGAAGGCGCAGCCGGGCGGGATGTGCAGCAGGTTGGGCGGCAGGCCCTTGATCGCGTACAGCTCCTGGCCCTTCTGGTCCAGGCGCGGGATCGAGGCGAGCAGACCCTTGGTGTACGGGTGGGCGGGCGCCTTGTAGATGTCGTGCACGGGCGAGGTCTCGACGATGCGGCCCGCGTACATCACGGCGATCTTGTCGGCGACGTCGGCCACCACTCCGAGGTCGTGGGTGATGAGGATCAGGCCCATGTTCAGTTCGCGCTGGAGTTCCGCGAGCAGGTCCATGACCTGGGCCTGGACGGTGACGTCGAGGGCGGTGGTGGGTTCGTCGGCGATGATCAGGGAGGGTTCGAGGGCCAGCGCCATCGCGATCATGATGCGCTGGCGCATGCCGCCGGAGAACTGGTGCGGGTAGTTGCCGACCCGCTCCTTGGCGGCGGGGATGCGGACCCGGTCCATCAGCTCGACGGCCTTGGCCTTCGCGTCCTTGCGGGACATCCCCCGGTGCACGACGTACATCTCGCCGAGCTGCTCGCCCACGGTCAGGACGGGGTTGAGGGAGGAGAGCGCGTCCTGGAAGATCATGGCCATCTCCTGGCCGCGGATCTTCCGGCGCTCCTCCTTCTTCATCTTCAGCAGGTCGCGGTCCTTGAACAGGATCTCGCCGCCGGCGATCTTTCCCGGGGGCATGTCGAGGATGCCCATGACGGCCTGTGCGGTGACCGACTTGCCGGAGCCCGATTCGCCGAGCACCGCGAGCGTCTCGCCCTCGGCCACCGAGTAGTTGACCCCGTTGACGGCTTTGACGACCCCGTCCCGGGTGTGGAACTCCACGTGCAGATCGCGCACTTCGAGCAACATGGCAGCGGACTCCTCAGCGCAGCTTGGGGTCGAGGGCGTCGCGCACCGCGTCGCCGAGCATGATGAAGGCGAGCACCGTGACGGCCAGCGCACCGGCGGGCCAGAGGAGCATGTGCGGGGCGTTGCGGATGTACTGGGACGCGGCGGAGATGTCGATGCCCCAGGAGACGGCGGGGGGCTTGAGGCCCACGCCGAGGAACGAAAGGGTCGCCTCCAGGGAGATGTACGTTCCCAGCGCGATGGTCGCGACGACGATGACCGGGGCGACGGCGTTCGGTGCGATGTGCCGCAGCATCATCCGCCCGTTGGAGGCGCCGAGGGCGCGGGCCGCCTGGACGTAGTCGTTGTGCTTGGCGGTGATGACGGAGCCGCGGGCGATACGGGCGATCTGGGGCCAGCCGAGCAGCACGATGAAGCCGATCACCGGCCAGACGGTGGAGCTGGTCACCACGGAGAGGAAGACCAGACCGCCGAGGACGACGGGGATGCCGAAGAAGATGTCGGTGAGGCGGGAGAGGATCGCGTCCCACCAGCCGCCGAAGAAGCCCGCCAGGCCGCCGAGGATGCTGCCGATCACGGAGACCCCGATGGTCGAGCAGATGCCGACCGTCACGGAGTTGCGGGCGCCGTAGACGACGCGCGTGTAGACGTCGCAGCCCTGTCCGTCGTAGCCGAAGGGGTGGCCGGGCTGGGAGCCCTGCTGGGCCTTGCCGAGGTCGCAGTCGAGCGGATCGCCCGACGCGATGAGCTGGGGCCAGATCGAGATGATCACCAGGAACAGGATGATCAGCGCGGAGATGATGAAGACCGGGTTGCGGCGCAGGTCGCGCCAGGCGTCGGACCACAGGCTCTGCGGCTTGGTCTCGGGCCCGGTCCCCTCGGGGCCGCCGGGGGTCTTCTCCAGGCTGTCGCCCTCCGCGAGGGCGAGGTCCGTCGGTCCGCCGGCCCCGGCCGCCGAGATCGCCTCGTCCGGTGTCTGCTCAGGCATAGCGGATCCTCGGGTCGAGTACGGCGTAGAGGAGGTCGACGATCAGGTTGGCCGCCAGGAAGACGAGCACCAGGACGGTGACGAACCCGACCACGGTCTGCGAGTTCTGCCGGAGGATGCCCTGGTAGAGCTGGTATCCGACGCCGTGGATGTTGAAGATCCGCTCGGTGACGATCGCCCCGCCCATCAGGGCGCCCACGTCCGTACCGATGAAGGTGACGACGGGGATCAGCGAGTTGCGCAGCAGGTGCCGGATGACCACGCGGCGCCGGGGCAGGCCCTTGGCGGTCGCGGTGCGGACGTAGTCGGCACGGGTGTTCTCGGCGATCGAGGTCCGGGTGAGCCGGGTGACGTACGCCAGCGAGACGGAGGCGACCACCAGGCCCGGGATGATCAGCTCGTTCAGCGGGGCCTCGGGCGAGACGGACGGTTTGATGACGCCCCACTCGACGCCCAGCAGCAGTTGGAGCAGCAGACCGGTGACGAAGGTCGGGATGGAGATCACGATCAGCGTCAGGATCAGCACGGTGGTGTCGACGGGGCGGCCCCGGCGCAGCCCGGTCACGACGCCGAGGCTGATGCCGATGACGATCTCGAAGACGATCGCGACGAGGGTGAGGCGGATGGTGATGGGGAACGCGGTGCCCATCAGCTCGGTGACCTTCTGCCCGTTGAACGCGGTGCCGAAGTCGCCGGTGAAGACGTTGCCCATGTAGGTGAGGTATTGCTGCCAGACCGGCTTGTCGAGGCCGAATTCCGTGCGGAGTTGGGCGGCGGTCGCCGGGTCGCACTGGCGGTCGCCGCAGAGACCCGCGATGGGGTCACCCATCACGTTCACCATCAGGAAGATCAACAGCGTGGTGCCGAAGAAGACCGGGATCATCTGCAGCAGCCGCCGGATCACATAACGTCCCATGAAGGGCTCCGGGGGTCGCGGGGACGGAGGCTGTGGGGCTCATCTGCAGCAGCCGCCGGATCACATAACGTCCCATGAAGGGCTCCGGGGGTCGCGGGGACGGAGGCTGTGGGGCGACGGAGGCTGTGGGGCCGGGGGGACGGGGAAGCCGGGCGACCCGATGACAGGTCACCCGGCGGTCCCTCGGCTACTTGACCTTGATCTGCTCGTACACCGGGACGCTGAACTGGTTCAGCGAGACGTTGGTGACGTTCTCCGAGTAGCCGGCGCTGCCGTTCTGGTACCAGAGCGGGATGACGGGCATCTGCTGGACCATCACCTTCTCGGCGTCCTGGAAGGTGGACACGGCCTTGGCCTTGTCGGACTCGGCGTTGGCCTTGTCGACGAGGTCGTCGAACTGCTTGTTGTTCCACTTGCCGTCGTTGGACGAGGCGTTGGTGTAGTACACGGGCTGCAGGAAGTTCTGGATGAGCGGGTAGTCCATCTGCCAGCCCGCGCGCCAGGCGCCGTGCAGCTTCTGCTGGGAGACCTGGCTGCGGAAGTCGGCGAAGGTACCGACGGGGGCGCCGACGCACGCCTTGTTGTTGCCCATGACCTTGTTGATGCTGTTGCAGACGGCGTCGACCCACTCCTTGTGCGAGCCGGTGTCCGCGTTGTACGAGATCTTGAGCTGGCCGCCGGGGATGCCGCCGCCGTCCTCGATCATCTTCTTGGCCTCGGCGGCGTTGTACGTGCACTCCTTGCCGCACAGGCCCTTCTTGAAGCCGCCGTCCTCGCCGAGGACCGGGGAGGTCCAGTCGGACGCGGGGGTGCGGGTCTTCTGGAAGATCTGGTCGGTGATCTGCGGCCGGTTGATGGCCATCGACAGCCCCTGGCGGACCTTGATCGCGCCGGGGGTGTTCCAGTTCTTGTCGTAGAACGGGAAGGCGAGGGTCTGGATGATGCCGGCCGGGGTGTTGATGTAGCGGTCGCCGAGGTCCGCCTTGACGTTCTTGAGCTGGGAGGCGGGCACGTCGTCGACGAGGTCGAGGTTGCCGGCCGTCAGGTCGGTGTAGGCGGTGTTGTTGTCGGTGTAGACCTTGAGGTCGATGCCACCGTTCTGCGCCTTGTCGTCCCCGGGGTAGTCGTCCCACTTGCGCAGGCTCATCGAGGAGCCCTTGGTGTACTTGTCGATGGTGTACGGGCCATTGCCGATGGGCTTGGAGACCCAGGCGGCGTGGTCGGTGAAGAAGGTCTTGGGGAGCGGCGCGAAGGCCGGGTAGCCGAGGGTGTCGGGCCACAGCGAGAACTTCTGCGACAGCTTGACGGTGAACGTCTTGTCGTCGACGACCTTCAGGCCGGAGAGCTTGGTGGCGCTGGCCGTCCCGGACTCGGGGTGCACCTTGTCGTAGCCGTCGATGTAGCCGAAGAAGTAGGCGTTCTTCTGGTTGTTCTTCAGCAGTGCGCCGTAGTTCCAGGCGTTCACGAAGGACGTGGCGGTGATCTTCTCGCCGTTGCTGAAGGTCCAGCCGTCCTTCACGGTGACGGTGAAGTTCTGGTTGTCCTTGGTCTCGATCTTCTCGGCGAGCATGTTGGTGGCCTCGCCGGTCTTCGGGTCGTACTTCTTCAGACCCCGGAAGATCATGTCGAGCACCTTGCCGCCCTGCACCTCGTTGGTGTTGGCGGGCTCCAGCGGGTTCTGCGGGTCACCCCAGGACGAGCTGACGATCCCGTCGGCGCCACCTCCGCCGCCGCCGCTGTCGCCCCCGCCGCAAGCCGTCGCCGCCAGGGCGACGGCTGCCGCACATGCGGCCCACTTGACGTGTGTGGCTCCGCGCATGGAGTGCCTCCTCGTAGTGCTCCGGCTTACGTGAGGTCAAATATCACCTCATTACGGGGCGTATGCACGCCTGCACCCGCCATCCGGGGCCGTACAGGCACCCGGGCACGCAGAAGACCCCCCGGGTTCCCGTAAGGGCTCCCGAGGGGTCCTGAGTGTCCGCGACGGACGGTGCGGGCGGGTCAGGCCGCGTGCACCACGTCCTTCTCCTCCGCAAAGTGGCAGGCCGACTCGTGGGCGGCCGGCGTCTTCGAGGCCTTGAAGCGCTCGGGGACCGCGAGGAGCGGCACCTCGGTGGCGCACTTGTCCTCGGCCTTCCAGCAGCGGGTGCGGAAGCGGCAGCCCGACGGCGGGTTGGCCGGGGACGGGACGTCACCGGTGAGGATGATCCGCTCGCGGCCCTCGCGGGCCTCCGGGTCCGGAACCGGGACGGCCGACAGCAGCGCCTGGGTGTAGGGGTGCGTCGGGTGGTCGTAGATCTGCACGTCCGTACCGATCTCGGCCATCTTGCCGAGGTACATGACGCCGACCCGGTCGGAGATGTGCCGGACGATCGACAGGTCGTGCGCGATGAAGAGGTAGGAGAGGTTGAACTCGTCCTGGAGCTTCTCCATCAGGTTGACGACCTGCGCCTGCACCGACACGTCGAGCGCGGAGACCGGCTCGTCGCAGATGATGATCTCCGGGTTGAGCGCGAGGCCGCGGGCGATGCCGATGCGCTGGCGCTGACCGCCGGAGAACTGGTGCGGGTACCGGTTGATGTACTCCGGGTTGAGGCCGACGACGTCCAGGAGCTCCTGGACCTTGCGCCGCCGGTCGCCCTTGGGGGCCACCTCGGGGTGGATCTCGTACGTCTCGCCGATGATGTCGCCCACCGTCATACGGGGGTTGAGCGAGGTGTACGGGTCCTGGAACACCATCTGGATGTTGCGGCGCACGGCCTTCAGCGCGCGGCCGGACAGCTTGGTGATGTCCTGGCCCTTGTAGAAGACCTCGCCCGCGGTGGCCCGCTCCAGCGTCATCAGGAGCTTGGCGACGGTGGACTTGCCACAGCCGGACTCGCCCACGATGCCCAGCGTCTCGCCCGCGTACAGGTCGAACGAGATGCCGTCCACTGCCTTGACCGCGCCGACCTGCTTCTTGAACAGGATGCCCTGCGTCAGCGGGAAGTGCTTGACGAGGTTGCGCACCTGGAGGATCGGCTCCCCCTGCGACACGGGCGCGTCGATGGCGGCTACGGCCTCCGCCTCGCTCGCCGCGTCGACGGTCTCCACCTCGGAGACGTTGGGGGTGGCGTCCACGGTCTCCTTCGAGATGTCAGCCATGGATCGTCTCCTTCCAGAAGTGACAGGCGCTGCGGCGGCCGGCCAGCTCGGTGCCGTCCTGCTCGGTCACCGGCCGGAGGGCCGGGATGTCCGAACGGCAGATGTCCTGGGCCATGGTGCAGCGCGGGTTGAAGGCGCAGCCCGACGGCACGTGCAGCAGGTTGGGCGGCAGGCCCTTGATCGCGAAGAGCTCCTGGCCCTTCTGGTCCAGGCGCGGGATCGAGGCCAGCAGACCCTTGGTGTACGGGTGCGCGGGGCGCTTGTAGATCTCGTGCACCGGGGCGGTCTCGACGATCCGGCCCGCGTACATCACGGCGATCTTGTCGGCGACGTCCGCGACGACACCCAGGTCGTGAGTGATCAGGATCAGGCCCATGTTGTACTCGCGCTGGAGCTCTGCGAGCAGGTCCATCACCTGGGCCTGGACGGTCACGTCGAGGGCGGTGGTCGGCTCGTCCGCGATGATCAGGTCCGGTTCCAGGGCGAGCGCCATCGCGATCATGATGCGCTGGCGCATACCGCCGGAGAACTGGTGCGGGTAGTCCGAGACCCGGGCCGCGGCGGCCGGGATCTTCACCTGGTCCATCAGCTCGATGGCCTTGGCGCGGGCTTCCTTCTTGGACAGGCCCTGGTGGACCCGGAACATCTCGCCGAGCTGGTAGCCGACGGTGAGGACCGGGTTCAGCGAGGACAGCGCGTCCTGGAAGATCATGGCGATCTTCTGGCCGCGGATCTGCCGGCGCTCCTCGTAGGACATCTTGAGCATGTCCTGGCCACGGAAGAGGATCTCGCCCTGCGGGATCTTCCCGGGCGGCATGTCGAGGATGCCCATGATGGCCTGCGCCGTCACGGACTTGCCGGATCCGGACTCGCCGAGGACGGCGAGGGTCTCACCGGCGTCCACGCTGTAGTTGACCCCGTTGACCGCCTTGGCCACACCGTCGCGGGTGTGGAACTCCACGTGCAGGTCACGGACTTCGAGCAGGGGGCCGACGTGTTCGTCACCCCGGCGTGCGGACGGGACTTCGGCGGTCTTGTTGATGGTGGCCACGTTCGCCCTCCTATCGCGACTTCGGATCGAGGGCGTTGCGGACGGCTTCGCCGAGCATGATGAACGCCAGAACGGTGATGCTGAGCATGATCGACGGGTACAGCAGGATGTGCTGGGCGACGCGGATCTGGGCGGAGCCACCCGAGATGTCCATACCCCACGAGATGGTCGGGTCGGCGAGACCCAGACCGAGGTAGGAGAGCGTCGCCTCGGCCGAGATGTAGACGCCGAGCGAGATGGTGGCGACCACGATCACCGGGGCCATGGCGTTGGGCAGGATGTGCCGGAAGAGGATCCGGCTGGTTCCCGCGCCCAGCGCCCTGGCGGCCTGCACGTAGTCCGACTGCTTGATGACGATCACCGCACCGCGCATGACACGCGCGATCTGGGTCCAGCCGAGGAACGCGAGGGCGAAGACGACCACCCAGACCTTCCGCTCGGTGAACGCCTGGAGGACGACCATGGCGCCCAGCAGGAACGGGATACCGAGGAAGACGTTGGTGAAGAAGCCCGAGAGCAGGGCGTCCACCCAGCCGCCGAAGTAGCCGGCGAGCATGCCGATCAGTCCGCCGAACAGCGTCACCAGCAGGGTGACGCAGACGCCGACGGTGATCGACGCGCGGGTGCCGTAGATGACACGGGCGTAGACGCTGTGGCCCTGGCCGTCGTAGCCGAGCCAGCCCTCGGAGCCGATCTTGCTCAGTTCCGGCTTGCCCAGGTAGTGGTGCACCAGGTCGGCGGAGGTGGGCGAGGCGCTCGTGAACAGGCCGGGGAAGATCGCCATCACGATCAGGATGACGATCAGCACCGACGAGATGATGAAGTACCAGTTGGAACGCAGGTCCCGCCAGGCGTCGCCCCACAGGCTGCGGGCCTTCTCCGCCTTCACGGTCGCCGCCGGGTCCGCGAGGGGCGCCTTGGCGTCCTCGGGCGCGGGTGCGGTCTTGGTCACGTCAGGCATAACGGATCCTCGGGTCCAGGACCGCGTACAGCAGGTCGACGATGAGGCTCATGAGGAGATAGACGAGCACCAGGATGGTGACGAGGCCGACGAGTGTCGTGCCTTCGCGCTTCTGAATCGACTCGTAGATCGTGCCGCCGATGCCCTTGACGTTGAACAGGCCTTCGGTGACGACCGCGCCGCCCATCAGGGCACCGAGGTCGGTGCCGAGGAAGGTGATGACGGGGATCAGCGAGTTGCGCATCAGGTGCACGCCGACGATGCGCCGCTTGGGAAGCCCCTTGGCGATGGCGGTACGCATGTAGTCCGAGCGAAGGTTCTCGGCCATCGTCGTACGCGTGAGGCGCGCGACATAGGCGAGTGAGAGCGATCCCAGCACGATGGCAGGGGCCAGCAGTTCGCCCCACTTGGCGTCATTGGACACGTTTGGATCGATCCAGCCGAGCTGGAAGGCGAACACGGTCTTGATGATGAAGCCGAGGACGAACACCGGGATCGAGATGATCAGCAGGGTGAAGACCAGGATCACGTTGTCGGTGAGCCGGCCGGCGCGCAGACCGGCGATGGTGCCGAGGCCGATGCCGACGACGATCTCGATGACGAACGCCATGCTGGCCAGCCGGAGGGTGACGGGGAACGCGTCGCCGAGGACGTCCGTGACGGGACGTCCGCTGGCTATCTGATCACCGAAATCGAAATGCAGGACGATGCCTGTCATGTAATTCCAGTACTGCTGCAGGATCGGAAGGTCGAGACCCTTCTCGTGGCGAAGTCTCGCCAGCGTGGCCGGGTCGACACCCTTGTCCCCGAAGAGCCCGCGCACGGGGTCGCCGGGCAGCGTATAGACCATCAGGAAGATCAGCAGCGTTGTCCCGAGGAAGACCGGGATCATCTGGAGCAGTCGTCGTGCGACATAGCGCCCCATCATGCCTCCATGTAATAGGCGGCGGCAGCCGACGGGCCCTCCCCCGTCCCGACTGCCCCTGAGGGTGGGTCGGTTGCGTGGAAGGGCCCCCCGGCCACTGCGTGCGGCAGGCGCGGGACCGTCCTTCTGTGCCGGTCCCGCGCGTGCGCGCGGACTACGTCGGTGTGGTTACTTCTTGACTTCGATCTGCGTCAGGATCGGGTCGCCGTCCTGGGCGTAGTCGACGTTCTGGACCTTCTCCGAGTAGCCGGCGTTGACCTTGTAGTACCAGAGCGGGATGGAGGGCATGTAGTTCACCAGCTCCTTCTCGATCTTCTGGTACGCGGCGACGGACTCGTCGAGGGAGGCGGCGGAGTCGGCCTTCTTGATCTCCGCGTCCAGGCCCTTGTTCGAGAAGTCGCCCTGGTTGCCCGCGGCGCCGGTACGGAACAGGTCCGAGATGAAGTTCGCGTTCACCGGGTAGTCGAGCACCCAGCCGGAACGGTAGAGGGACTTGACCTCCTTGGCGTCACGCGCGTTCGTGTCGGCCTGGAAGTCGGCCTTCGAGTCGGTGGTGCACTTCACACCGGTCGACTGCGTGATGCTGTTGCAGACGGCCTCGACCCATTCCTTGTGGCCACCGTCGGCGTTGAACTGGATCGAGATCTTGTTGCCCGGGACGCCGCCGCCGTCCTTGATGAGCTGCTTGGCCTTGGCGGGGTCGTACTTGGTGACGTCGCCGGACGCGTCCTTCTGGTAACCCAGCACGCCCTTGGCGACCCAGCCGGTGGCCGGCTCGCGGGTGCCCTGCAGCACGGTCTTGGTGATCGTGTCGCGGTCGATGCCCATCGACAGGCCCTGGAGGACCTTCGGGTCGATCTTCTTCCACTGGTCGGTGTAGAAGGCGACGGCGATCGTCTGGATCGCGGAGTAGGCCTTGTCCACCGCGCGGTCACCGAGGTCGGACCGGTAGACCGGGAGGTCCTTCGGGCCGATCTGGCGCAGCACGTCGACGTTGCCGGACTTCAGGTCCTCGTAGGCGGTCTCGAGGGTGGTGTAGTTCTTGAAGATCACACCACCGTTCTTCGCCTTGTCGGAACCCTTGTAGTCGTCGTTGCGGACGACCTTGATCTGCTTCTTGTGGTCCCAGCTGACGAACTTGTACGCGCCGTTGCCGACCGGCTTCTCACCGGCGGCCTTCGGGTCGGCGTAGAAGGACTCGGGCAGCGGGGAGAAGACCGTGTAGCCGAGCTTGTACGAGAAGTACGGGAGCGGGGCGTTGAGCTCGATGGTGAACGTGTAGTCGTCCACCTTCTTCAGACCGGACATCGTGTCCGACTTCGGCTTGGCCTTCGCGTCCTCGGGGTGGACGTCCGCGAAGCCCTTGATGTCGCCGAACCAGGACGCGTTGGTCTGGTTGTTCTTGGTGTTGGCGGCCCAGTTCCAGGCCTTGATGTAGGACTCGGCCGTGACGGGGGTGCCGTCGTGGAACTTCCAGTCCTTCTTGAGCTTGACCGTCCAGAGCTTGCTGTCCTTGGTCTCGACAGACTCCGCGTTGATCATCTCAAGCTTGCCGGACGGGTCGTAGTCCACCAGCTGCGAGAAGATCGAGTCGGTGACGATGCTGCCGTTCGACTCCATCGTGTTGGCCGGCTGCAGCGGGTTCTGCGGCTCACCGACCTCGACGGAGAAGATGCCGTCGGCGTTGACGGCGCCCTTGTCGCCGCCCTTGCTCTTGCTGGCGTCGTCGTCGCCACCGCCACAGGCAGTCGCAGCCAGGGCGATGATGGCCGCTCCCGCGACCCACTTGGCGCTCTTGGCACCACGCATGGGTTTCCTCCTCATGAGTCCACTTTTGACTACAAGAAGGGCACTGGGTCGATTCACCGACACCCCTGACGGTGATCGTTTCAGTGCCCTTAGTGTGCTCGTGAGTCGGCGCACTCCCCACGGTGCGTGACCCATTGACCCGAGCTCAATGGAGCCAACTATTAAGTACGTCTGGGCTGTAAACCACACTTAAAGGGTCTCGGTTTGACAACATCCGTCACTTGCGCGGCCCAAAATCCGGACAAAGCGAGCCCAGACAGACACCCCCGAAACGGACTGTTAACACATGTTTCGGAGAGCGACCTCCGATAATCGGACGCTTTTGTCTCAGATAGTGGACGTGCGCCCGTAAAACGGGTTGACCAAGGCCGAGGGCCCCCACAGTGTCTGTGAGGGCCCTCGGTCAGGGCAATGCCTGGTGCTGACGGATCATCGGCCGAAAACGGCCTGGTGGTCCTTCCTCAGCCGTGCTCGGCGTCTCAGCCGTGCTTGGCGCGCGAGGCGGTGCGGCCGCGCTCCTTCTGGTCGAGGACGACCTTGCGGATACGGACGGCCTCCGGGGTCACCTCGACGCACTCGTCGTCGCGGCAGAACTCCAGGGACTGCTCCAGGGAGAGCTTCCGCGGCGGGACGATCGCCTCGAACGAGTCGGCCGACGAGGACCGCATGTTCGTGAGCTTCTTCTCCTTGGTGATGTTCACGTCCATGTCGTCGGCGCGCGAGTTCTCGCCGACGATCATGCCCTCGTACACCTCGGTGCCGGGGTCCGTGAACAGCACGCCGCGCTCCTGGAGGTTCGTCATCGCGAAGGCGGTGACGGCACCGGCGCGGTCGGCGACGAGCGAACCGTTGTTACGGGTCGTCAGGGTGCCGAACCACGGCTCGTGGCCCTCGTGGATGGAGTGCGCGATACCCGTACCGCGGGTGTTCGTCAGGAACTCCGTACGGAAGCCGATGAGGCCGCGCGACGGCACGACGAACTCCATGCGGACCCAGCCGGAGCCGTGGTTCGACATGTTGTCCATGCGGCCCTTGCGGACGCCCATGAGCTGCGTGACGGCGCCCATGTGCTCCTCGGGCACGTCGATCGTCATGCGCTCGACCGGCTCGTGGGTCTTGCCGTCGACGTCCTTGGTGACCACCTGCGGCTTGCCGATGGTCATCTCGAAGCCCTCGCGGCGCATCTGCTCGACCAGGATGGCCAGCGCCAGCTCACCGCGGCCCTGCACCTCCCAGGCGTCGGGGCGCTCGGTGTCGAGAACGCGCAGCGACACGTTACCGATCAGCTCGCGGTCCAGGCGGTCCTTGACCTGACGGGCGGTGACCTTGCGGTCCTTGACCGCGGCCTTGGCGTCCGCGCCCTTGCCCGTGCCGCCGCGGCCGACCAGCGGCGAGGTGTTGGTACCGATGGTCATGGAGATCGCGGGCTCGTCGACCGTGATCAGCGGCAGCGCGACCGGGTTCTCCGGGTCGGCGAGCGTCTCACCGATCATGATCTCCGGGATACCGGCGACGGCGCAGATGTCACCGGGGCCGGCCACCTCGGCGGGCTTGCGGGTGAGCGCCTCGGTCATCATCAGCTCGGTGATGCGCACGTTCTGGATGGAGCCGTCGCGCTTGATCCAGGCGACCGTCTGGCCCTTGCGCAGCTCGCCCTCCTCCACACGCAGGAGCGCGATACGGCCGAGGAAGTTGTCGGCGTCGAGGTTGGTGACGTGGGCCTGGAGCGGCGCGCCCTCCTCGTACGTCGGGGCCGGGACGTGCTCCAGGATCGCGGAGAAGAACGGCTCCAGGCTGGTGGAGTCCGCCGGGACGGTGCCGTCCTCCGGCTTGGTCAGCGAGGCGATGCCGTCACGGCCGCACGCGTAGACGATCGGGAACTCGATCTGCTCCTCGTCCGCGTCCAGGTCGAGGAAGAGGTCGTACGTCTCGTTGACGACCTCGTCGATGCGCGAGTCGGGGCGGTCCGTCTTGTTGATGCACAGGATGACGGGCAGGCGCTGCTGGAGCGCCTTGCGCAGCACGAAGCGGGTCTGCGGGAGCGGGCCCTCGGAGGCGTCCACGAGCAGGACCACCGCGTCGACCATCGACAGACCGCGCTCGACCTCGCCGCCGAAGTCGGCGTGGCCCGGGGTGTCGATGATGTTGATCGTGATGACGTCGCCGCCATCCTTCGGGTGGTACTTGACCGCCGTGTTCTTGGCCAGGATCGTGATGCCCTTCTCACGCTCCAGGTCGTTCGAGTCCATCATGCGGTCGTCGAGCGACTCTGCGGCGTGCGCGGCGAAGGAGCCGGCCTGCTTGAGCATGGCGTCGACGATGGTCGTCTTGCCGTGGTCGACGTGGGCGACGATGGCTACGTTACGGATGTCGTGGCGCGTGGGCATGGGTGGCTTGCGCTTCTCTCGGATCGGGGATTCAGGCGCCTGGGTCGGTCTTGAGTCCTCGTACGCCCGCCGGGCGGACGCGCCACGGCTACTCCCATGGTACGGGCCACCCGCGCCTGCGGCTTCCCGGGCGGTTTCTAGCGGGGGCAGGAGAGCCTGACGGCCTCGTGTGCGGCGGCGGACGCGTCCTTGCTCAGAGTCTCGTCGCAGTTGACCGCGCCGCCGCCGGAACTGCCCCAGGTCGACACATGGCCGATGACCGGCCGGCCGCCCCCGGCGCATGTGTAGCGGAAGTCCGCGTCGATCAGTCCGAAGAAGCTGAAGCTCACCAGCCGCACGCTGCCCTTCACGTCGCTGACCTGGCCCAACGGCTCGTCGAGCGGCGCGTACGTGCCCGGCTCGCCGAGGGCGGAACCCCACTTCGGATCGTCGTCCGCGGACACCAGCCCGAGCTTCGTCCCGAGGGAGTGGAGGACGAGGTCCGGGTCCAGGTCCACGCCCTCGGTCACCACGGAGGCCGGGTCCGTGCGCAGCCGCCGGATCGGTTTCGTCACGCGGCCGGACCCGGTCAGGCTCTGCGCCTCGGCGACCCCGTTGATCACCGATTCCTGGCGCAGGTTGAACCAGGTGTACGTGCCGCCCCGGCACGCCTCCGGCTCGCGGGCGGCCGTCCGGTCCGCCCCCGCCCGCGTCGGTCCGGTCGCCGCCGGGCTCTCCGCCGCCCGGTCGTGCGGCGCCGACGTGCAGCCGCCGGTGAGGATGCCCGCGACGATCATGACGGCTGCCGCAGTGACAGCTCGCGTCCGCTTCATGGTTCCGCCCCCGTGGTCAGGTGTTCCGGCGATGGTCACCGGTGGTCGTGACCATGGTCCCCGGGGCGGGACGGGCGGAAGCGGGACTTGAGGAAGCCCAGAGGTGGAGCTCCGGGCCGGGGACGGGACGGGGTGGGGTGGCCGGGTCAAGGGGTGCGCACAGCGTTGCCCGCCGGCAGGCCGGCGGGCAAGGGTTTTGAGCTGCTTCTGAGCTTGTGGACCGGTGCTGACCTGCTACTTCTTGGGGTGGGCCGGGGCGCCGGCAACCTGCGGGGCCTGGTAGCCGATGTCCTGGTAGTGCGGCACCCCGAGGCCGAAGGCGCCGACGTTCACGAGCTTCTTGCCGGTGGCGACGAGCTGGGGGCGCTGGAAGAGGGGGATCGATCCCGCGGCGGCCCAGATCCGGGCGTCCGCCTTCCGCATGAGGTCCCGGGACGTCTTCTCGTCCAGCTCCGACGCCGCCTGGTCGAAGAGCTGGTCGATGTGGTCCGTGCCGACGCGGGTGTAATTCTGCTCGACGAGCAGCGAGCCGTCGGTCGCCGGGACCGGCTTGGCGAAGATCGGGCGGTCGTCCGTGGCCGGGTAGGCCGTGGCCGGCCAGGAGTAGAGCGCCATGTCGTAGTCGCCGGACGCCACGTGGTCGCGGAAGTAGCTGTCGTCGGAGACCTTGGTGATCACCGTACGGATACCGATCGTGTCGAGCATCGCGGCGATCCGCTCGCCCACGCTGCGCAGGCCGGCCGAGCCGGGCCCGGACGGCAGGACGAAGCGCAGGCTCAGCGGCTTGCCGTTCTTGCCGAGCGGGCCGCGGGCCCCGTCGGCCCCCTGGGCCGGGGCCGCCGTACCGGCCGGGGCGTATGCTCCGGCGGCTCCCCCGGGCTGCCGGTCCTGGGCCCGGACGTCCTCGGAGAGGCCCGTGTAACCGAGGTATCCGGCCTGGCGCAGCAGGGCCGCGCTCTGGTCCGCGGCGGCGGGGGCGGGCGCGATGACGTGGGTGCCGTCGGCGGCCCCGCCGGGCTTGTTGTCGTCGCCCACGATGTAGAGGCCGTCGTCGGCGGAGGGCTCGCCCGGGGCGGCGCGGTTCGCCTTGCCGTCGTCGGCGTCCTTCCCGGCGCTCCCCTTCTTCTCGTCGGCCTTCTTCTCCTCGGCCTTCGTGTCCGCGTCCTTCTTCTTCTCGCTCTCGCTGCCGGCCTTGGTGCCGTCGGTCCTGGCGAGGGCCCCCTCGCGCGTCCAGCCCGCGTCGGCCAGCAGCGCCTGGGCCTGCTCGGTGTCCTGCTTGCCCAGCGCGTCGCTGCTGTCCTTGTACGCGGGCTGCCCGGCGACGGCCAGATGGCTGCCGAGCGGCTGCGCGGGCAGCCCGAGCGGCTTGAGCACGGTGTCGGCGAGCTCCTGGCGGTCCAGGGCGCGGGCCACGGCCTTGCGCACCCGGTCGTCGGCGAGCGGCCCGGTCTCGCCGTTCAGCGCGAGCTGGGTGTAGGCGGGCTCCAGCGACTTGCGGACCACGTAACCGCGCAGCCCGCTCTGCTCGGTGGCGTACGCCTCGGCGGCCCTGGCCTTGTCGTCCCTGGCTTCCTGCTCCTCCTCGGCCGCCTCCTCGTCGGTGCCGTGCGCGACCGCCCAGGAGCGCAGGGCCGCCGCCGGGGTGAGCGCGGCTCCGGGACCGTGGGCGGGCGGTGCGCCGGCCGCGCCCTCGCGGGCGGCCTGCGCGATGCGGTGGGCGGTGGTGGAGTCGATGTCGGCGACGTCGACGGTGCCCTCGGTCAGGGCCTCCGTGCGGTCCTCGGGCTTGACGGCCTTGAAGACCAGCGAGTCGAGCTTGGCGGGGCCGCCCCACCAGCGCGGGTTGCGGGTCAGCGTGACGGACCCGGTCTTCTTGTCCACCTCGCGCAGCCGGAACGGCCCGGCCGTCTCCTTGATGGTGGTGCGCGCGCCGTCGTTGAAGGCGTCCGGGGAGCCCGTCACCTGCTTCGGGTACAGCGGCGAGAACAGCGAGCGCCAGTCCGCGTAGGGCTTGGCGAAGGTGACCTTGACCTCCAGGTCGTCGTGTCCGCGCTCGATCTTCTCGATGCGCTCGTACCCGGCGTTGCGGGCGGTCCAGAACGCGGAGTCCTTGCCGCTCAGTGCCCGCCACTGGGCGACGAAGTCCGGGGCACCGATCTCGCGGCCGTCGCTCCAGACGGCCTGCTGGTTGAGCCGGTAGACGACGACCTGGCGGGGCTCGGTCTCCGTCACCTTGGCGGATTCCAGGTAGTCCGGGTTGAGCTGCGGCCGGCCCTGGGCGTCGAGCGGGAAGAGGGTGGGCAGCAGGGCTCCGGTGATCCGGGTGGTGGCGCTGTCGGCGTCCGCCTGGAACGCGTTGAGGGTGGCGGGCAGCGCGTCGATCGCCCAGGTGACCTTGCCCCCGTTGGCAACCTGGGCCCGCGCGGCACGGGCCACATCCTGCGGCACGGCGGCGACGGCCGCCGTTTCGTCCCCGTCCGAGCTGCATCCGGCCAGTGCCGGGAGGGTGAGGACGCCTGCGGTGAGGAGGGCGGGCAGGCGACGCTTTCGGGCCGTCCCGCGCGGGACGCCGACGTGGGACATGGCTGATACCTCCGGGGACGGCCCGGCCCGCACCGGAATGGGCCGGATTGCGTGTGTTTTGGTGGCATTTGCAGTTGATCACACTGATTCCGCCCCACTACTGAAACCGCCCTCGCGCGGGAAGGCGGCGCCGACACGGCGCTGCCGCCCGAAAGCTCACCCACGTGGCGGAGCGCCGTGGCCCGACGGGCCACGGCGCTCCTTGTCGTCGGGATCCGGTCAGCCGAGCAGCTTGACGATCTCGTCGGTCGTGCCGGTCTCGCCGAGGCGCGGGAAGATCCGCAGCACGCTGTTGTCGTGGGCCTCGCCGCCCATGTCCGTCATCGCGTCCGTGGCGAGGGTGACGTGGTAGCCGTGCTCGTGCGCCGAGCGGGCGGTGGACTCGACGCCGATGCTGGTCGCGATGCCGGCCACCACGACCTGGGTGATGCCCCGGCGGCGCAGCTGGAGGTCGAGGTCGGTGCCGTAGAAGGCGCCCCACTGCTGCTTGGTGACGACGATGTCGCCCTCGCGCGGGCCCATCTCGGGCACGATCTCCGCCCAGTCGGCGGCGGGCTTCCCGGACCGGGCCGGGCCCTCGGTGCGGCCGGGAGCGCCGCCGGTGACGCGGACGATGACGACCGGGAGGCCCTTGGCACGGAAGGCGTCGGCGAGGGTCGCGGCGTTGGCGATGACACCGGCGGCGGGGTGGGCGGTCGGCAGGGCGGTGATGCCCTTCTGGAGGTCGACGACGATCAGCGCGGTGTTCGGGTCGAGGACGGTGGCGGTCATGGTGGCGCTCTCCTTGTGGGGGTGGTGCGGGGCGGGGATCAGGTACGGCCGCGCAGGGCGCGGTCGGTGACGGTGAGGACGATGAGCAGGACGCCCAGGACGACGGCGACGGCGGCCATCAGGTGCAGGCCGCGGTCTCCGGCCGACTGTCCGTAGGCCAGGGCGATGAGGCTGGAGGCGGTGATGGCCCCTATGTACTGGGCGGTGCGCTGGAGACCGGCCGCGGAGCCGACGGACGCGGGCGGCGCGTAGGCCTGGACGGCCGCCTGGTTGCTGGTGCCGATCAGCCCCTGCGGGATGCCGAAGCAGGCACCGGCCAGCAGCAGGAGGGCGACCGGCGCGTCGCCGGACAGCAGGAACAGCAGCCCGGCCCCGGCAGTGAGCAGGACGCAGGCGAGGACGAGCGGCCCCCGGATGCCCTTCGTACGGGCGCCGAGCAGCGAGCAGACCAGCGCGGCGAGGGACATCGGCAGCATCAGCAGTCCGGTGTGCCCGGACGAGTAGCCGCGGGCCTCCTCCAGCCACTGCGTGTAGCCGTACATCACGCAGTAGATCAGCAGGTAGCTGACGCCGTGCCGCAGGTACGTACGCGAGAGCGCACCGTTGCCCGCGAGCATCCGCAGGTCGATGAAGGGCGCGCGGGCCCGCAGCTGCCACCACACGAGGGCGGCGCTCAGCGCGGCGAACGGCGCGAGCAGCCACCACAGCGGGTGCGCGAGGTCGAGCAGGAAGAAGACCAGGACGGTGAGCGCGGTCGCGAACAGGCCGATGCCGAGCGGGTCGAGACCGAGGCGGGGCGCCGGCGAACCGGCGGCGCGGGCGCGCGGCGGATCGGCGGGGATCCAGAGCAGGGCCGCACCGAGAGCGATCAGCGCGACGGGCACGTTGACCGCGAAGATCCCGCGCCAGCCGGCCGTCATGACCAGCAGTCCGCCGAGCGTCGGCCCGACCGCCGCGCTGCCGAGCGCCGCGAAGGAGAGCCGGGCCAGCACGGGGCGCGGCGTCGCCCGCCCGATCCGGGCCGACTCGTCGCGCAGCACCGCCATCGCGGCCGGGTACGCCGCCGACGTACCGATGCCGAGCAGCAGCCGCGACACGATCAGCTGGCCGAAGCCCTGCGCGAAGGTGCCGACCAGGCCGGAGGCGACGACCACGACCAGACCGGCGAGGAAGACCCGGCGCGGCCCGAGGACGTCGGCGAGCCGGCCCAGGACGGGCTGGGCGACGGCGCTGGCGAGGTAGAGGACGGAAATCAGCCAGGCGGTGTCGGCGGCGCCGACGGAGAAGTGGTGCCCGATCGCCACCAGCGCGGTGGAGATCATGGTCGTGTTCAGCGGGTTGAGCAGCGAGCCGAGCAGCAGCGGGGCGGTGAGGCGCGCGCTGAACCCGGCACCGGGCGCCGGGCGGTCCGGGCGGGCCGCCGTGCGTACCGCCGCCGGAATCACCTCGCGAGCCGTCACGAACCGACCAGGCGTTCGATCAGGGCGACGGCCTCGGCGACCGTGCGCCGCTCGTGCCCGTCGAGCTCGGCGGCGACGGCCTCGGCCAGCCAGTTCCGCTTGGCGGCCCTGACCCGGGCGAGGGTGGTGCGCCCGGCCGCCGTCACCGACATGACGGACTTGCGCCCGTCGGCCGGGTCCGGCGCGCGCTCGACGAGCCCCTGCTCCTCCAGCGCGCCCAGGGTGAGCCGCATGGACTGCGGGCGTACGAACTCGGCACGGGCCAGGTCCGCGGTGGTCGCGGCGCCCCCGTCGTCGAGCCGGGCCAGCACCGAGCGCTGGGTCGGGGTCAGCAGCGACTCCGACGAGGAGGAGCGCAGCCGCCGCAGCAGCCGGCCGACCACGGAGGCCAGCTGGTTCGCCACCTCTTCGGCGGTCGGGTCGGCGGGCGCGCCGCCGGATGCTTGCGTCATACACCCACCGTACGAGAACGACAGGACACCTTGCAAGGCAGCCTGTCATTCTCCGGCGACCACCACGCCGCTCCTGCGGCCTCCTCGTGTCGCGGCACCCCCAAGAGGGACATAGCCTCACAAACGTGACGCCGCCCGTGAGCCGAACCCGGACCCTCATACCGGGCCGGGCCCTGCTCACCGTGCTCCTGACGGTGTGCTGGCTGGCCCTGGCCCCCGCACCGGCCGCCCGCGCCGACGACCCGGTCACGCTGTCCCGCGACGGGCAGATCACCGACAAGGTGGGCGCACTCGGCGACCGCAGGACCCAGGTGGTCGCGGCCCTCGACCGGCTCTACGACGAGCGCCGCCTCCAGCTGTTCGTGGTGTACGTACGCGACTTCTCCGGGCGCTCCCCGCAGGACTGGGCCGACGAGACGGCCGACCGCAACGGGCTCGGCCGCGACGACGTCCTGCTGGCCGTCGCCACCCACGCCCGGCAGTACGCCTACTCCGTCGACCAGGACTCCCAGCTCACCGGCGCACAGCTCCAGGACGTGGCGAGCACCGCCGTCGAACCGGCGCTCAAGGAGAACGACTGGGCGGGCGCCGCGATCGGCGCCGCCGACGGCTTCGCCGCCGTCCTGGCCGGCGAGCCCGTCCCCACCCCGGCGATCACCCCGGGCGCCTCCGACCCCGGCTCCGGCTCGGGCGGCACGAGCACCGGTGATCTCCTGCTGCCGGTCGTCCTGCTCTGCGCGGCCGCCGCCGTCGCCGCCTACGCCTTCCTGCGGCGCAAGCGGCGCGCCACCACCCGTACGACGCCCGGCGCGGCGGGCTGGGGACCGGCGGGCGCGGGTCCGGACGGGGCCGCGCCGCCGCCCGCCCCGCTGCCCGAACTCGACGCACGGGCCAAGGAGACGCTGGTCGCCACCGACGACGCGGTCCGCACCAGCGAGGAGGAACTGGGCTTCGCCACCGCCCAGTTCGGCGAGGAGGCCGCCGCACCGTTCGCCGAGGCGGTGACGTACGCCAAGGGCGAGCTGACGGCCGCGTTCCGGCTGCGCCAGCAGCTCGACGACGCCTTCCCGGAGGACGACGCGACCCGCCGGCGGATGCTGGACGAGATCATCAGCCGCTGCGCGGACGCCGACGGCCGCCTCGACGCGGTCTCCGAGGACTTCGACCGGCTGCGCGAGCTGGAGCGCGCGGCTCCGCAGGCCCTGGCCGCCGCCGAGACCGCGTTCCGCGAGCTGACCGGCCGCGTCCCCGCCGCCGAGTCCGCGCTCGCCTCGATGCGCGAACGGTACGCGGACCAGGCGTCGGCCCCCGTGGCCGGTGACGCCGAACAGGCCAAGGACCGGCTGGTGTTCGCCACCTCCTCGCTCAACCGGGCCCGGCAGTCGGTGGACGGCGGCGCCAACGCGGCGGCGGCCGTCTACATCCGGGCCGCCGAGGGCGCGATCGGCCAGGCGGGCACCCTCGTCGACGGCGTGGAGCGGCGCGCGGGGGAACTCGACGAGGCGGCCGGCCGGCTGCCGGCCGTGCTCACCGAACTGGAGACGGACCTCGCGGACGCGGGCGGGCTGCTGGAGGGCACGGCGCAGGGGGCGTCCACCGCCGATCTGCGGGGCCGGATCGCCCGCGCCCGGTCGGTGGCCGGCGATGTGCGCGAGGAGCTGGGCGCCGGCCGCTACGACCCGATCGACGCGCTCCGCCGGGCGGAGGAGGCGGACGCGGCCCTGGACGAGGCGCTGGCGGGCGCCCGCGAACGGGAACAGGGCGACGCGCGGGCCCGCTCGCTGCTCGACGGGGCGATGCTCACCGCGCGCTCGTCCGTCGCCGCCGCCGCCGACTTCGTCACGACGAACCGGGGCGCAGTGGGCAGCCGGGCCCGGACCCGGCTGACGGAGGCGCAGCGCCGGCTGGAGCGGGCCGCCGCACTGGCGGGCACCGGCGACGCGCAGGCCGCGCTGGCCGAGGCGAACCGGGCGGACGCGCTGGCCGGCGAGGCGCGCGACCTGGCCGAGCAGGACGTCCGCGGATACGGGTACGGCGGGCGCGGCGGACCCGGTGGCATGGCGGGCGGAGGCGGCGGGGGCATGGGCGGCGCGGTCCTCGGCGGGATCATCCTCGGCGGCCTCATGGGCGGTGGCCGGGGC
>NZ_RDBL01000006.1:769291-855740 GCF_008042035.1 Streptomyces sp. col6 | reverse complement strand
CCCCGCCCCCGTACCCCCCACGAGCAGCACCACCCGACACCCGACACAGGAGAGGTGCCATGAGCAAGCAGACCATTCTCGGACGCGTCACCCAGCTGGCGAAGGCCAACATCAACGCCCTGATCGACCAGGCCGAGGACCCGCAGAAGATGCTGGACCAGCTGATCCGCGACTACTCGGCCAACATCTCGGAGGCCGAGCAGGCCGTGGCCGCCACCATCGGGAATCTGCGCCTGATGGAGCAGGACCACCGGGAGGACGTCGAGGCGGCGCGCGAGTGGGGCGGCAAGGCGCTCGCCGCCAGCCGCAAGGCCGATGAGCTGCGGGCGGGCGGATCGGGGCCCGAGGCGGACAAGTTCGACAACCTGGCCAAGGTCGCGCTCGGCCGCCAGCTCCAGTCGGAGAAGGAGGCCGCGACCGCCGAGCCCACCATCGCCGCGCAGACCGAGGTGGTCGACAAGCTCAAGGCGGGCCTCGACCAGATGAAGGCGAAGCTGTCGGAGCTGAAGGCCAAGCGGGACGAGCTGGTGGCGCGCGCCAAGTCGGCGCAGGCGCAGAACCGGATGATGGACTCGGTGAAGAACATCAACGTCCTGGACCCGACCAGCGAGCTGAGCCGGTTCGAGGACAAGGTGCGGCGCGAGGAGGCGCGGGCCGTGGGCAAGCAGGAGCTGGCCGCCTCCTCGCTGGACGCGCAGTTCGAGCAGCTGGACGCGCTGGGCGACAGCGCCGAGGTGGAGGCCCGCCTCGCCGCGCTGAAGACCACGAAGTGAACCGCGCCCGCCCGGCCCGCGCACCCATGGAGGGTCGGTCCGCGGGGTGCGGGCGCTCCACCCGTCTCAGAACATGCTGAGCAGTTCCTCCACCGAGCGCTCGGCGGGCGGGCGGCCGTCGGGCAGCGGCAGTTCGAACCAGACCGTCTTGCCGCGCGGGGTCCGCCTCGCCCCCCAGGCCGCGCTGAGGAGCCCGACCAGCTGGAGGCCCCGGCCGCCCTCGTCCGTGTCCCGGGCGCGTCGGCGCCGGGGCTGGACGAGACCGGCGTCCCAGACCTCGCAGACGAGGGTGCGGTCGCGCAGCAGCCGGAGCCTGATCTCGCCCTCGCCGTAGCGCAGGGCATTGGTGACCAGCTCGCTGACCAGGAGTTCGGTGGTGTCCACCAGGTCGTCCAGGCCCCAGGAGGTCAGCTGACCCCGGGCCAGTTCGCGGGCGCGGCCGACCGAGCGGGGCTCGCGGGGCAGCCGCCAGTCGCCGACCGCCTCGGTGGGCAGCCCCTGGATACGGGCCATCAGCAGCGCGATGTCGTCCTCGCCGTGCCGGGTGTGCAGCGAGCCGAGGACCTGGTCGCAGACGTCCTCCAGCGGCTGGGCGGGTTCGACGAGGGCCTTGCGGAGGGCGGCCAGGCCCTCGTCCAGCGGGTGGTCGCGCGATTCGACGAGCCCGTCGGTGTAGAGGGCGAGGAGGGCGCCCTCCTTCAGCTCGACCTCCACCTCCTCGAAGGGTTCGCCGCCGACGCCGAGCGGCATCCCGGGCGGTACGTCCAGGAGCAGCGCCGCCTCGCCCGGCTCGACCACGACGGGCGGCAGATGGCCGGCGTTGGCGAAGGTGCAGCGCCGGGTGACCGGGTCGTACACCGCGTAGACGCAGGTGGCCAGGTACACCTCGGAGAGGTCGGCCTCGCGGGACTTGTGCGCGGCGCGCGCGGGCCACTGGGCTCCCCCGCCGCCGGACGCGGAGGCGGCGCCGGGGGCACCGAGCCCCCGGGCGACCTCGTCGAGCGCGGAGAGCACCTCGGCGGGTTCCAGGTCGAGCAGGGCCAGGGTGCGTACGGCGGTGCGCAGTTCGCCCATGGCCACGGCGGCGCGCAGGCCGCGCCCCATCACGTCGCCGACGACGAGGGCGGTGCGGTGTCCGGGCAGCTCGATGACGTCGAACCAGTCGCCGCCCACCTCGTTGGCGGTGTTGCCGGGGAGGTAGCGACAGGCGATGTCGAGTCCGGCGGCCTCCGGGTCGCCCGGGGGCAGCAGGCTGCGCTGGAGGATCAGGGCGCGTTCGTGCTCGCGGCGGTAGAGGCGGGCGTTGTCGATACAGACGGCGGCGCGGGCGGCCAGTTCGGTCGCCAGTGCCCGGTCCCGGGCGTCGAACGGCTCGCTGCCCTTCGTACGGGAGAACCGCACGAGGCCCACCACGGTGTCGTGGGCGACCATCGGCACGGCGAGCGTGGACTGGACGAAGCCCCGGTCGTCGCCGGGCACGTCCTCCACGCGGCCGGTGCGCAGCGCGACGGCGGAGGGCGAGCCGAAGGGGTAGCGGTGGACGGCGCCGAGCGCGGGGGGTCCGTCG
Source organism: Streptomyces sp. col6 (assembly GCF_008042035.1). Classification (GTDB taxonomy): domain Bacteria; phylum Actinomycetota; class Actinomycetes; order Streptomycetales; family Streptomycetaceae; genus Streptomyces. Next base: position 853,400 of record NZ_RDBL01000006.1, on the reverse strand, counting down.
GCCCCGCCCGGCGGGCCGGAGTCGGAGGCGCCGGAGCCACCGCCGGGCAGGGCGTCGGACACGGCGCTGGCGAAGGCGACGCGGCGCAGTTCGGCGGAGCCGCCGGCCGCCTCCTGGTTCAGCGGGCTCCAGCTGCCGGGCGGCGCCTCCTCGCCCGTGAGCAGGGCCTGGTAGAGGTCGACGGACGCCAGGTCGCAGAAGACCGGGACGGCGACGTCGAGGAGTTCGCGGGCGGTGGTCTCCAGGTCCAGGGAGTTGCCGATGCGGGCGCTGGCCTCGTTGAGCAGGGCGAGGTTGCGACGGGCGCTGGCGGCCTCGCGGGCGGCGGTGTGACGGCGGGTCACGTCGGTGGCGAGGCCCGCGATGCCGATGGGGCGGCCCGATCCGCTGTGCACCCGGTAGAGGTTCATCGACCAGTGGCGGCGCTCGGTGTCGCCGGGGGCCGTGCCGACGAGCTGGAGGTCGGTGACGGAGTTGCCCGTCTCCAGGACCCGTTCGAGGGTGGCGGTCAGGCGGTCGGCCTCGGCGCCGGTGAGGTAGTCGGCGACGGTGCGGCCCCGGTGGTCGTCGGCCCGGCCGCCGAAGACGGTGGCGAAGCGCTCGTTGGCCCGGACGACGGTGAGGTCGGTGCCGAACAGGACGAACCCGAACGGAGATTGGCCGAATATCGCCTGCGAGGCGGCGAGGTCCGTCTCGATGCGGCGCAGGGCGCGGACGTCCACGACGATGCAGACCGCGGCCCGTTCACCGGTGGCGGTCTCACTGGGCATCACATAGATCTCGGCGAGTCCGTGCGCGCCGTCCTCGCCGGGCATCCGGAAGGGGACGAGACCCGTCCACTCCTTGCCGTCGAGCACTTCGCCGACCCTGCGGTGGCCCTCACGGCGGACCTCGCCCGGCAGGAACGCCTCGACCGGGTCCCTGCCCAGCGCCTCGTGCGCGGCCACGCCGAAAAGACCGGCGGCCCGGCGGCTCCACTGCTCGATCAGGCCGTCGGGCCCGATCGAGAAGGAGGCGACTCTGATGTAGTCGTAGATCGAGCCGGGCGGACTGCTCTGCCACACGACGTCGCCCGCTGTCCCAGGTATTTCGCTCACGCGACCGTCCCCTCCAGCTCACACACCGGACCGGTCATGCCCGCAGTATTCAGCACTACGGCCCCGTCCGGCACGGCGTTCACGATCACAGCACGGTCTCAGTCCCTTTCAGCCAGGTTCTGCCCGACCTCCGGTGATCGCTGTGCGTCCCACCTCACTCCTAACCAGGCAGAGCCAGCTCGAACCACACCGTCTTGCCGCTCTTTCCCCGCCGGGTCCCCCAGCGGCGGGCCGCGCAGGCCACGAGCAGGAGTCCTCTGCCGCTCTCGTCGTCGGGTCCCGCCGTACGTTCGGTGGGCGCATCCGGAAGGGGATCGGAGACCTCCACCAGCAGTCCGGGCACGGCCGACGAGCCGTCGCCGTTCGGATGGGGACGCAGCAGCCGGACGCCGATGGGGCCCGGTGTGTAGCGCATGGAGTTGGTCACCAGCTCGCTGACCAGCAGAACGGCCTCGTCGCCGACGGCCGAGTCGAGCCCCCAGTCGCGCAGCGCGTCGTGGACGGCGTGCCGGGCGGTGCGCACGGCACCGGGGACAGCCGGAAAGCTCCACTCGACGTGATCGCCTTCGGTATCGGTCACGCCGATCACTCCCAAGGGCCTGCAACGGTGACGTCCTGCACAGGGGGCCAAAACAGCACATACCCGATATTCAGGTCACAATACCGCCGGGCTCGACACACGGGGCGTACGGGTGTACGGCAGTGCGCACGTACGGGTACCCGGGAGGCGGGGGCGCACACGGCACGCACCACGCGCCGCACCGGGGTCACGCGTCCCGGAACCGTGCGCCTCACCCGGCGCGGCTAGGCGTCAGACCAGGTCGCCCCATGCCCTGAGGTCGTCGAAGAGCAGCTGGTCGACGGGCGGCACCCGGTCGCGGTCGGCGTACGAGAACCACGCCACGTCCTCGATCTCGCTGCTGGCCTTCAGCTCACCCGTGAACTCGGCGGTGTAGCAGGCCATCCGGACCACCGCGCCGTCGGGGAGGCCGGGCCCGCCGGCCTCGTAGGTCCCGACATGGGCGACGGAGGCCGCGTCGATCAGGACCGTCAGCTCCTCCTCGATCTCGCGCACGAGCGTGTCGAGGTCGCTCTCGGCGCCTTCCCGCTTGCCGCCCGGGATGTAGAAGACGTCCTTCCCGCGCGGGCGGGCGCACAGAATCCGGCCGCCCTCGATGCGTACCCATGCCACCGTGTCGATCAGCACCGACATCACTCCGCCCTCACCGTCCGCGACCCTTGCCCTCAGGACCTTAGGCGCGTTCCGGAAGTCCCCCGGTCAGCCGTCGAGTTCGGCGAGCGCCTCGGACAGCCACTTCTTCTCCGCGACGGTGGTGGCGCGGGCGATACGCAGCATGCCCTGCTGGAAGACGCTGGGCGCGTCCGCGGCCCGCACCGGCTCGCCGTCCCGGTAGAAGAAGCTCGCCGGGACGTCGAGGAAGGCCTTCCTCCGACGGAGGACCGCCGCCTGCGCGGCGCGGTCCGGGAGGTGGTGGAGAAACGCGAGCAGCGTGAAGAAGCGCTGCCCGTCGGTGATTTCGACGTCCTTGGGGTGACCGAGCCGCGCGTACAGCTCGTCGCGTCCGGCCTCGGTGAGGGAGAGGACCCGCCGGGGCGCGGCCCCCGTGCCGGGCTCGGTGCGCTGGTCGACCAGGCCGGCCTTCACCAGCCGGGAAATGGCCGGATAGAGCGCCCCGTCGCTCACCGGGCGGATGTGGCCGCTGAGGGCCTGGATCCGGGCCTTCAGCTCGTATCCGTGCAGGGACTCCCCGAAGAGGAATCCCAGAATCGACAGCTCCAGCACGCGCCGAGCTCCTTACCCGCGTCCGTCACCCTGCTTGCCCGCTCCGCGCCGCCATGTTATCTCTTTCCGCTGTACCTCGATTCGAGGTACAGCGGAAAGAGGGGGCTCTGGTCATGGAGGCAGCGGATCACCGGCGCAAGCTGGTGGCACTCGCGTATCCGGTCTACTTCGAACTGCTCGCGGGGGTCACGGCCGGGATCATCAACATGGTCTGGGTGACGCGGCTCGGCGGCGCGGCGGTCGCGGCGGTGGCCGCCGCCACCAACGTGGAGAACCTGCTGCTCGGCGTGATCCTGGTGGCCGGCTCCGGTACGACGGTGCTCGTCGCGCGGGCCAGGGGCGCGGGCGATCCGGCGGCGGTCCGCTCGGCGGTGCGCGGCGGATGGGCGCTGTGGGCGCTGGTCACCCCCGTGGTCGCGGCCGGCGGCTACCTCTGCCGCGCCCCGCTGGCACGGCTCGTCCTCGGCAGCGGTGACGGCGGCTCACCGGCCCTCGCCGCCGCCTACTTCTCGGTCGCGCTGCCGGGGATCGCGGTGTTCTTCGCCACCAACGTCGTCGACGGCATCCTGAAGGGCGCGGGCGACACCCGCACCCCGATGAAGCTCGCGGTCCTCGCGAACGGGCTGATCCTCGGTCTGGACCCGCTGCTCATCCTGGGGTTCGGCCTCGGGGTGCGCGGAGCGGCGATCGCCACGGTCCTGGGCCGGACGGCCGCGCTCGTCTGCGGTCTCGTGGCGCTGCGCCGCAACGGCGTACTGCGACGGGCCGCTGCGGCCGGGCAGGACCGGGTCCGCGGGAGCCTGGGCGCGGACGCGCGCAGGACCGCCGCCACCGGCCTGCCCATGTCGGCCGATTTCGTCGCGCGCATGGCGGGGGCGCTCGCGCTCGTCGCCGTCGTCGCCCGGATCGGCGTCGACGAGGTCGCCGCCTACGGGATCGCGACGAAGGCGATGTACCTCGCGACGATGGCCTTCTACGCGGTGCGCCAGGCCGCCTCCATCCGCACCGCACATCTGCTCGGCGCCGGACACGACGCACGGCGGGCCGTCGGACGGCAGGCGCTGCTCCTGGCCGGGGCGCTGGGCCTCACCGCCCTGGCCGTGTTCCTCGCCGCCGGGCCCTGGATCATGCGGGCGTTCGGCAGCGAGGGGGCGGTGGCCGGGGCCGGGGCGCTCTATCTGCGCTGCGTGGGCCCGTATCTGCTGCTGCTCGCCTGCTTCATCGCTCTGGGCGGCGTATTCGAGGGGAGCGGGGCGAGCCCGGCCCTCGCCCGCGTCACCGTCTGCGGCGTCCTGGTCCAGCTGACGCTCGCGTACGGGATGTCGGGGTGGGGTCTGCCGGGGATCTGCCTGGCCATGGGGGTCTCGATGGCGCTCCAGTGCGCCGCCGTCGCCGCCATGTACCGGCGCACGGCCCGCCCCCGTACCGTCGGCCGGGACGCACCGGAACCCCCCGTCCCGGCGCCCGGCGGGCCCGCGCCCCGAAACAACTCCGGCAGCGCACCGGCGCATTAGCCCCGTGCGCCGCATCCCCTACGGCTTGGCGGTCTGTCCGATACGCTCGACCCAGTACAGCTGCTTGTGCCCCCGGTCCTGCAACTTGTCGGCGGCCAGCTGGGCCTCGCCCTGCGTGGCGTACTTGCCCACGCGGTAGCGGTTGCCGTTGTCGTCCTGCCGTATCACCAGCCAGGAAAGCACGGCACCGCTGTCGTTGCTCATCGTGTTTCTCCCGAGCATCGCGCCCCTCCCCTGAACGACGTGCACGCTTCTAAGGAACTCCAGGAAACCCCAGTACGCATATGCCTGAGCGTACGCCTGACCTTCACTCAACGGATACGTGTTTGCACAAAGAGGTACGGATCCGGCCAGGAACGGACCAACGCCCTGGGGGCGCATTCATGTGAATGCGCCCCCAGGGCGTCGCAGGGTCCCGCGTCGCCGCCGTCCGGCCCCGTCCCGACCGGGATCGAGGCAAGACCCTCACACCGCGGCCGGCCCGGCCGCGGTCACCTCACGGGAAGCCGGTAGCCCACCCGGTAGCGGTCGGCGGGCACCACCACGTCGGCGGTCTCGACGGGCAGCCCCGAGGCGTAGAAGGTGCGCTCGATCACCATCACCACATGGCCCGGCACACCGCCCAGCGCCAGGAGCTCCTCCGCCAGCCCCGGGCGCGCGCCCACCTGTTCGGCCACGTTGTCCACGACCACGTCGATGGCGGCCATCCGCTCGACCACCCCGCAGCCGCCCAACGGGCCCTCCTCCGGCAGCATCACCGGCGTGCGCCCCGTGATGGCCAGCGGCTCCCAGGAGGTGGACAGCATCACCGGCTCGCCCGCCTCCCGGAACACGTAGTGCGTCCGCATCACGCGGTCGCCCGGTTCGATCCCGAGCCGGCCGGCGATCTCGGCACTCGCGTCCTCCTGTTCACTGCGCGACTCCCAGGTGCCCCGCACCGTCTCCGCCGCCTGCTCCTGCCGGAACGGGCCCGCGCCCGCACCGGGCCGGAAGCCGGAGCGCTCGACCATGCGCGGCACCGGTCGCTCGCGCACATACGTACCGGAGCCGGAACGGCCCTCGACCAGGCCCTCGGCCATCAGGACCTTGCGCGCCTCCAGCGCGACGGTGTCCGAGACCCCGTACTCCTCGCGGATGCGCGCCTGCGAAGGCAGGCGCGTGTGCGGCGGCAGCGAACCATTGACGATCTTCTCTCGCAGATCGCTCGCCACGCGCAGATAGGCGGGCTGCTCACCGAAGGCCACAGGCCACTCCCCAAGAGGTTGACGGACTGCGACAGCGTCGCAACCGTGGGTTCCGGACCGCAAGCGCAGGCCAAAGTTTCACTCGAAGTGATGACATTGCGCGGGCCTGCGCATGGTCCACCGCAGCCCGGCAGAGCCGCCCTTTGATCCGGCTTTACCGAACCCTTGACCGCGCTTGGTCCAGACCAATAACTTCTGGCCTCATGCGTCGAAGAACCCTGTCTTCACTCGCCATCGCCGCCTGCGCCTTCTCGCTCGCGGCCTCCCTCTCCCCCGCCGCCAACGCCTCGTCCGGACACGGTACGGGCCACGGCGGCACGGGCCACCACGGCTCGGCGCCCGCCTACAAGCGCGTCGGCTATTTCACCCAATGGGGCGTCTACGGGCGCGACTTCCAGGTCAAGGATCTGGAGACGAGCGGCACCGCGGCCAAACTCACCCATGTCAACTACTCGTTCGGCAACGTGAGCGCGGACGGCACGTGCTTCACGGGCAACGTGCCCGGCGAGGCCGACGCCTGGGCGGACTACGTGCGTCCGCTCGACGCGGCCGGCTCCGTGGACGGAGTCGCCGACACCGACGACCAGGCGCTCGCGGGCAACTTCAACCAGCTGCGCAAGCTCAAGGCCGAGCACCCCGGCCTCAAGGTCATGATCTCGCTCGGCGGCTGGAGCTGGTCCACCCACTTCTCCGACGCGGCCCGCACCGCCGCCTCCCGCAAGGCGCTTGTCTCCTCCTGCATCGACCTGTACATCAAGGGCAACCTGCCGGTGGACGGGACGCGCGGCGGCAAGGGGGCGGCGGCCGGCCTCTTCGACGGCATCGACATCGACTGGGAATGGCCGGGATCGGCCGGTGACACCGACACGGTGTACCGCCCGGAGGACAAGCGGAACTTCACCGCCCTGGTCCACGAGTTCCGCACCCAGCTCGACGCGTACGCGAAGAAGGCCGCCCAGGACCGGAAGGGCGGACACCACGGCGCGAAGCCCAAGCACTACGACCTCTCGGCGTTCGTCCCGGCCTCGCCCGAGAAGATCGACGCCGGCTTCGACGTGCCGCGCATCATGCGGGACTTCGACTTCGTGAACCTCCAGGGCTACGACTTCCACGTCTCCGGCGAGGCGAGGACCGCCCAGCAGTCCGCGCTGTACGCGAAGGGCGACTACAGCGTCGACCGAACCGTGCGGGACTGGCTGAAGCGCGGCGCCCCGGCGCGCAAACTGGTGATGGGCATGCCCTTCTACGGCCAGGGCTGGACCGGTGTGACCGGCGGCGGCGACGGTCTGGGGCAGCCGGCGGCGGGCCCCGCCCCGGCGACCTGGGCGGCCGGTTACGAGGACTACAAGGCCCTGAAGAAGCTGGCCGATTCCGGTACGTACAAGGTCCACCGCAACGTCCGCGACGGCAGCGCCTGGCTGTTCGACGGCACCACGCTGTGGACGTACGACGACCCGCAGGTGCTGCGCGCCAAGTCCGCATACATCCGCGACCACCGCCTGGGCGGCGCGATGTTCTGGTCGCTGGACGGGGACACCGAGAACGGCGAGCTGATCACGGCCGTCGACCGCGGGCTCTCCCGCCGGTAGTGAACACCCCCGAGGGGCGGCCGCGCACCGGCGGCCGCCCCTCGGTCGTGCGTACGGTCACCAGTCGACGGTCTCCGACCAGATGGACTGGATGTATCCGGAGCCCCAGGGGTTGGTGGCGACGGACGCCTGGCCGGCCGGGGCCCAGTCGCCGAGGACGATCCGCTGCGGAAGGCGCGGGTCCAGGGCTCTGAGGACCGCGTGGATCCGGTGGTGCCCGGTGCCGCCGGTGCACAGGCTGGTCATCGTGCTGCCCGCGCCGCTCCCGTAGGTGACCGTGCAGCCGGTCGGCGCCGCCTGGGCGGACGGAGCCGCCGTCAGCATCGCGCCGACAGCGGTCATGGCAACGGCCGCGGTACCGATCACACTGCGCTTCCCGAACATGAGACTCCTTGGGTCCAGTGGGTGGGTCCAGTGATGTGGAACTCGCAGCGATCCGCCCAACTCCCCGTGTGTGCAGGTTTCCTGACACTTCGGGAGATCGCGTGAAAGATCCTGCCCACTTCCGGCCACGCTGACAAGAGCGCTGCCCAGATTTGGTCCAGTCCAATCGCGGCGGCACGGGCGCCGGAACCCCGCATAGGGAAACCCCTCGGTCTTCGCCCGGTGCCTGGCAGCCGCGCCGGCCGGCTCCCCACACTCGTGCGTCGGCACCGCCCCACCACCCCACGGAGCGGCGGCCGGATTCCGCCTGTACGAGGTGAAAGGACACCCCCGTTCCTATGTACATACGAAGAACCGCAAGGCTTCTGACGGCCACGCTGGCCTGCGCGTGCGCCTCGGCCCTCGCGCTCCCCGGCGCGACGGCCGCCCCCGCACCGCCCGCACCCGCGCCCGCCGCCGGCCCCCGGGCCTTCGCCCCGGCCCCGTACACGACGAATCCCTCGGCCGCCGTCCGCCGCGATGTCGAGGCCGACGCGAAGAAGGCCCTGTCGGCGCACGGGCGGGCCGCGCACCGCGGCGCCTCGGAGGCCTTCACGGTCCGGAACCTGGTGGTCGACCGCGACGGCTCCGCCTCCGTGCGCTTCGACCGGACGTACAAGGGCCTGCCGGCGTACGGCGGCGATGTCGTCGTACGGCTGAAGAAGGACGGCACGTACGCGTCGCTGACCAGCGCCGCCGAGGCCGCGCCCACCCTGTCCACCGAACCCGGGCTGACCGCCTCGCGCGCCTCCCGGCTCTCGGAGAAGGCGTTCACCGGCTCGGTCGACGCGGTGTCCGCGCCGCACCTGGCCGTGCAACTCGACGGGGACGACTCCGCCCTGGTCTGGGAGACCGTGGTCAGCGGTGTCCGCGCGGACCAGACCCCGAGCCGGCTGCACGTCCTGGTGGACGCCCACTCCGGCAAGGTCCTGCGCACCAGGGACGAGGTGAGCACCTTCGCACCGGCGGGTCCGGCCGGCCCGGCTCGTACGGCCACCGCTGCGAAGTCCGCCGCACCCGCGCCGTCCGCGGCCGCCACCACGGTCACCGGCCGGTCGATCTACAGCGGTCAGGTGTCGCTGGACGCCACGCAGTCCGGCAGCGGCTACTCCCTCCAAGACCCGTCGCACGGCAACGGCTACACGACCAACCTCAACCACGCGACCAGCGGCACCGGTTCGGTGTTCACCAGCAGCACCGGAACCTTCGGCACGGGCTCCCCCGGCGACCCCGCGTCGGCCGGCGTCGACGCGCACTACGGGGCGGCGAAGACGTACGACTACTTCAAGACCGCCCACGGCCGCAACGGCATCTTCGGCGACGGCCGGGGCGTGCCCTCGCGGACCCACTACGGCAACGCGTACGTGAACGCCTTCTGGGACGGCAGCCAGATGACGTACGGCGACGGCCAGGGCAACCAGCGCCCGCTGGTCGAACTCGACGTCGCCGGCCACGAGATGGCGCACGGCGTCAGCGGCGCGCTCACCGGCTGGGACGAGACCGGCGAGACCGGCGGCATGAACGAGGGCACCAGCGACATCTTCGGCACGCTGGTCGAGTTCTACGCGAACAACCCCGTGGACCAGCCCGACTACACCATGGGCGAGCTGATCAACATCAGCGGCAACAACCAGCCGCTGCGCTGGATGAACCAGCCCTCGCTGGACGGCTCCTCGCCCGACTGCTGGAACAGCGGCAACGGCGGCCTGGACCCGCACTACTCGATGGGCCCGCTCAACCACTGGTTCTTCCTCGCCTCCGTCGGCAGCGGCAACCACGGTTACGGGAACAGCCCGACCTGCAACAACTCCACAGTGACCGGCATCGGCAACGACAAGGCCGGCAAGATCTGGTTCAAGGCGCTGGCCTCGTACGCCAACAGCCGGGAGAACTACCACCAGGCCCGCATCGACTCGCTGAAGGCGGCGGCCGACCTCTACGGCGCCCACTGCACCGAGTACAACACCATCGAGGCCGCCTGGGCGGCGGTCTCCGTCACCGGCGCGGACCCGGTCCCCGGCACCTGCGGCAGCCAGCCCGGCTCGCCCTCGGTGACCAGTCCCGGCAACCAGACGACCGCCGTCGGCACCGCCGTCTCGCTCCAGATCCAGGCGAGCGACCCGGGCGGCTCCACCCTCACCTACAGCGCGAGCGGCCTGCCCGCCGGCCTGTCGGTCAACGCCTCGACCGGCCGCATCACCGGCACCCCGACCACCGCGGGCACCTCGTCCGTGACCGTCACCGCGAAGAACACCGCCGGCGCCACCGGCTCGGCCGCCTTCACCTGGACCGTCAACGGCGACGGCAACCCGCCGGGCGGCTGCGGCGACCTGCCGGCCTGGAGCGCGACCACCCCGTACGCCCCGGGCGACCGGGTCGCGTACAACGGCCGCACCTACACATCCCAGTGGTACTCGACGGGCGCGGAACCGGGCGCCCCGGGCTCCTGGGCCGTCTGGACGGATGGGGGCACGTGCTGAGCCGCTGACCGACCACCGTGCACGGCGCGGGGGCGCGGGCGGGCGCGGTGAGCGCCCGCCCGTGGCCAACACCCCCGCGCCGAGGCCCCGTTGACCTCTCCCCCGCCTGGCCCTAACCTCGGGGCCGGTCATGGGCGGGCCCCGCTGCACGGGCAGCGGGGGCAGAAGGCTGCGCGCGAAGGGGCCCCGATGACCCGCACCGGAACCGACCGCTCCCGTACGCCCGAGGGCGCACGCACCGCTCTGCGCGACACCCTGCGCGCCCATCTGGAGGGCGGCGGCTCCCTCCTCCTCACCGGCCCGGAGGGCATCGGCAGGAGCACCACGGCCGCCCGCCTCGCGGACGGCCTCGCGGCGCGCGGCCACCGCGTCCTGCGCTGTTCGCCGTCCCCGTCCGACCGGGACAGCCCGTACCTCGGGCTGATCGACCTGCTGGCCACGGCCGGCGACGAGGCCCTGGACGGCCTGGCGGCCCATGAGCGCGCCGTGCTCGAAGGCGCGCTGCTGCGCCGCACCCCGCCCGCAGGCGCCGGCCCCGGCACCGGCCGCGACGCGCTCGTCCTGCGCCTCGCCGTACGCAAGGTGCTGGCCGCGCTCGCCACCACCGGCCCGTTGCTGCTCGTCGTCGACGACGTGCAGTGGCTGGACGAGCCGACGGCCCGGGTGCTGGTGTTCCTGGCCCGGCGCGCCGGGCCGCACCACGCCGTGCTCGCCACCCTGCGCACCTCGCCCCACGGCGGCCGGGGCCCGGACACGGCGCCAGCCCGCGAACTGTGCCCGCAGCCGGTGCGCACGCTGCCGCTGCCGCCGATGACCGTGCGCGAGATCGCCGGCGTGCTCGACGCGCACGGCGTGCACGGCGGCCCGTCCTGGCCCCGGCAGCTCGTCGCCCGTCTGCACGAGGCCGCCTCCGGCAACCCCCGTACGGCTCTGGAACTGGCCGCCGGGCTCCACGAATCCACCGCCGCCGGATCGCCGCTCCCCGACTCCTCGGAGCCGCTGCCGGTCCCCGAATCCCTGAGCCGGCCCGTGCTCGACCGGCTGGCGGCCCTGCCGGGGCGGGCCCGGAAGCTGCTGCTCACCGCGGGTGCGGCGGTGCACCCGACGGTGGAGCTGCTGCGCCGGGCGGGCTGCCGGCAGGCGGCGGCCGACATCGACCTCTGTGTACGGCACGGGCTGCTGGCCCCGCCGGACCGGGGCGCGCTCCGGTTCACCGACCCGCTCACGCCGATGGTGCTGGAGGCGCGGGCCCCGTACGCGCTGCGGATGGAGGCGCACCGCGCCCTGGCCGAGGCGGCCGACGACCCGGTGGAGCGGGCCCAGCACCTCGCCCGGCTGGCGGCGGGCTCGGACCCGGTGGTCGCGGACCGGCTCGTCGAGGCGGCGTCGGCGGCCCGGCGCCGGGGCGAGCCGGGCACGGCGGCCCGGCTCGGCCGGCTGGCGGCACGGCACACCCCGGCCGACGGGGCGCGCACCGGCACGGTCCGCCGGCTGACCGCCGCCGAGGACGCGCTGGACGCGGGCGACCTCGACTTCGCCCGGGAGCTGGCGTACGAGGTGCTGGAGGACGCCGGACGGGCCGCCGACCGGGTGCGGGCCTGGACGGTGGTCGTGGACGCGTCGGGCCAGGCGATGGCGGAGATCGCGGACGTCTTCCCGCAGGCGGTGCGGGACGCGGGCGAGGACCCCGGGCTGCTGGCGCCGCTCCACTACCGGATGAGCTGGCACGCCTGGATGGTGGGCGGCTCGGCCGGGCGGGCGCGCGACCACGCCGCACGGGCCGCCGGGCTCGCCGCGCGGGCGGGCGACCGGCGCACCGAGGTGCTGGCGCTGACCCAGCAGGCGGCGCTGGAGCTGTTCCTCGGGCTGCCCGGGGCGGAGTCGACGCTCGCCGCGGCCCTGGCCGCGCCGCACGACGCGTACGCGATGAGCCACCACAACGGGCCGATCTATCTGAAGCACCGCTTCCACCTGGCGCACGACCAGCTCGACGAGGCCCGCACGGAGCTGCGGACGCTGGTGTACACGCTGCGGCAGCGGGGTTCGGCGGACTGTCTGAGCCAGTGTCTGATCGGCCTCGCCCAGCTGGAGATCCAGCGCGGCCGGTGCCGCCAGGCGCTGTCGATGGCCCGGCAGAGCCTGCGGATCGCGGAGCGGGCGGGGCTGAGCCAGGGGCCCGCCTGGTACGCGGTCGCGCTGGCCGAGACCGCGGGCGGCAGCCTGGGCGAGGCCCTTGCGGCGGCGGAGGCGGCGCGGCGGCACAGCGAGGACGACGACGACCGGCTGTTCCTGCCCAGGGCGCTGCACGCGGAGGGCCGGATCAGGCTGTTCAGCGGCGAGTACGCGCGTGCGGCCCGGCTGCTGCGCCGTACGGGCGAGATGGAGAGCGCGCAGGGTCAGGGCGACCCGGCGACCCGTCGCTGGCACGCCGACCTCGCGGAGGCCCTGGCCCGCAGCGGAGCCGTGGACGAGGCGGAGTCCGTCATCGACCGGGCCCGCGCCCAGGCCGTCCGGCTCGGCCGCACCGGCGTCCTCGCCACGCTGGACCGCGCGGCGGCGACGGTCTGCGAGGAGCGGGGCGGGCTGGAGGCGGCGGCCCGGGGCTACGAGGAGGCGGCGGCGCGCCTGCAGGCGGCGGGATACGCGCTGGAGGAGGCCCGTACCCGGGTCGCACTGGGCCGGGTCCGCCGCCGCCTCGGCGACGAGGACGCCTCCCACACCGCCTTCGCCCGAGCCCTGCGCGTCTTCACGGCGGCCGGGGCGCGGGCGTGGGTGGCGGGCGTGCGGGCCGAGCGGGACCGGGCCGGGGAGGCGCCGCTGCCGCGTCCGGACGCCATCGCGTGGCCGGAGCGGCTGAGTTCGACCGAGCGCAGCGTGGTGGCGCGGGTGGCCCAGGGCGCCACCAACCGCGAGATCGCGGCGGGCCTGACGCTCAGCGTGAAGACCGTGGAGGCGGCTCTCACCCGCGCCTACCGCAAGCTGGGCGCGCGGTCGCGGGTGGAGATCACCCGGATCGTGATGACCCGCCCGGCGGCGTGACCGCTCCTCAACACCCGTACCCCTAGGCGCTATTGACGAGTACACGCCCATGAGTATGGTCTAGACCTAGGGCCTGTCCGACCGCGAACGACCGGACGGGCCCAGGTGAGCCGCGGCCGCTCCGAGCGATTCCCCCGAGCGACCGACGGCGTGCGAAGGGCTGCGGGCGGCGCCCCCTCGCCACCGGCCGTACGCGTGCCCCACCCCGGCCGACCCCCCAGAACATGGCCACCGCCGGTGCGGGCGCGTCCGACCGCTGCCGTCACCCCGCGGCAGTCCTCAGCGAAGGAGTTGGCATGAACGCGAAGCGAAAACTGGCCCTCGTGCTCGGTGCGGGAGTCGCCCCCCTGCTCGCGGTGGTCCTGCCCGCCACCACGGCCAGTGCGCACGGATACGTCTCCTCGCCGCCGAGCCGCCAGGCGCAGTGCGCGTCGGGCGTCGTCGACTGCGGCCAGATCAAGTACGAGCCGCAGAGCGTCGAGGGCCCCAAGGGCCTCATGAGCTGTAGCGGCGGGAACTCCCAGTTCGCCGAGCTGGACAACGACAGCAAGGGCTGGAAGGCCACCCCGGTCGGCAGCTCCGCCGACTTCTCCTGGACGCTGACGGCCCGTCACGCGACGAGCACCTGGCAGTACTACATCGGCGGCTCGAAGATCGCGGAGTTCAACGACAACGGCGCCCAGCCCGGCGCCACCAAGACCCACCACGTGAACTTCGGCAGCTACACCGGCCGCCAGAAGGTCCTGGCCGTCTGGAACATCGCGGACACGGCCAACGCGTTCTACGCCTGCATCGACCTCCAGATCGGCGGGGGCGGCACCCCCGGCGGCGGCGACGGCGACCCGGGCGACTGCGCCGCGTCGGCCTGGGAGGCCGGCCGCGTCTACAACGGCGGCGACACGGTCTCGTACAACGGCCACACCTGGCGCGCCAAGTGGTGGGTCCAGGGCGACCAGCCGGGCACGACGGGCGAGTGGGGCGTGTGGGAGGACCTGGGCGCCTGCTGACGCGTATCGGATACGGCCGCTCCGCGGCGGCCCCGCGCCGCGGAGGGGCCGCAGCCCGGGTGGCCCGTGCGGGCCGCCGGGCCGGCGGGCGCACTCACGCCGCGAACCGCTCGGCGCGTGAGGCGTCCGCCGCCTCCCCCGAGGAGGCGAGGACCTTGCGGGTGACACGCTCGGCGAACGCCGCGACCAGGGCGCGCGGCCGGCGCGGCGGCAGGTGCGCGGCCAGGGCGTTGCCGAACCCGGGCGTCACGTAGGCGCGGTCGCGGTCGAGCGCGGCCAGCGCGGCCCGCACCACCGGCTCCGGCGTGCTCATCGAACCGTTGACGGCCGCGTCGCGGGTCCCGATGGCCTCGAAGAACGGGGTGTCGACGGGCCCGGGGCAGACCGTGAGCACGCGCACGCCCCGCCCGCGGCACTCCTGCCGCAGGGAGAGCCCGAAGTTCAGGACGAACGCCTTGGCCGAGCTGTAGACGGCGAAATACGGGGCGGGCTGGAAGGCCGCGGTGGAGGCGACGTTCACGACGGCGCCCGCCCGGCGCTCCAGCATGCCGGGGAGCAGCGCGTGGGTGAGGCCGACGAGCGCGACGACGTTGACCATCAGCTGGTCGTGGTCCCGCCCGGCGTCGATGTCCTCGAAGCGGCCACAGGTGCCGAACCCGGCGTTGTTGACGAGCAGGCCGATGCTCAGCCCGCGCTCGTCGAGCCGTTCGGCGACCGCGCGGGCGGCGCCGGGCTCGGCGAGGTCCTGGACGAGGACATGGGCGCGGACACCGTGCTGGGCCTCCAGCCGCTCGGCGAGGGCGGTGAGCCGATCCTCGGAGCGGGCCACCAGGACGAGATCGTGGCCGCGGGCGGCGAGTTGGGCGGCGAACTCGGCGCCGAGTCCGGAGGAGGCACCGGTAACAAGGGCGGTGGCATGCATGGGAGGTCCCTTCGCTGGTTGAACTGACCAAGCAACTGAGACATCACCGTACAGCTTCCCCACTTAACTGCAACAGACATGTCTCACCTAATCCGAAGGTGAAGCACCCCTGTATCGTTTCGAGAAGTCACAAGAGCCGACGTGGGAGGCACCATGGGAGAGACGGCGGCAAGGCCGTTGCGGGCGGACGCGGAGCGCAGCGTGCGCCTGATCCTGGAGGCGGCCGAACGCCTGCTCTCCCGGGACCCCGGCGCCTCGATGGAGCAGATCGCGGCCGAGGCGGGGGTGTCCCGGACGACGATCCACCGCCGCTTCGCCCACCGCCAGGCACTGAC
The DNA here is from genome assembly GCF_008042035.1 of Streptomyces sp. col6. Lineage (GTDB taxonomy): Bacteria > Actinomycetota > Actinomycetes > Streptomycetales > Streptomycetaceae > Streptomyces. The sequence continues at coordinate 837,946 of NZ_RDBL01000006.1, read as the reverse complement.
CGACGCCCTGGCCCTCTCGGCCGCCCGCCAGCTCGCCCAGGCCGTGGACGACGGCCGCCCCACGACCGCCCCACCCCTGGTGGCCCTGCACCGCATCACGGCCAACGTCCTGGAGGTGAAGGGCGCCTGGACCTACGCCCTGAGCCTCCCGGCCACCCCCGACAGCGAGGCGGCCACCCTCCACGCGACCATGGCCGAGCGCTGCATCACGGTCCTGGAACGCGCCCGCACCGACGGCCTCATCGACGCCTCGGCCGACCTCCACTGGCTCCAGCGCGTCTACTACGCCCTGCTCGGCGAGACCCTGCACGGCAACCCGGCCGACGACGAGGCGGACCCGGACGCACTGGCGGCACGGGTGGTGGAGACGTTTCTGCATGGGGCGGGGGTGCGGGGCTGAGGCATCCCCCCTCGCGACAGTCGGCGGATTGTCAGTGCCCACTGCTTCCATGACCCCATGAGCACCGCACGCGAAACCGCAACCCTCCTCCCCGGGCCCGAGGAACTCCGCACCCACGTACGGGCATTGGCCGCCCTGGACGCCGCGATCGGCGACGATCCCCGGTTCTGCTGCTACACCTTCGACTCGGCATGGGCCCCCGGCGAGGAGACGGCCCTGATGGACAACGGCTCCGGTGACGACTTCTCCGTCCACTTCACCCCGGCCGGCGTGCTCATACGCGGCTTCGACCACGAGTCGGAGATGAGCCCGTACGTGAACGACGAGGTCCGGCCCGGCGTCATCGACGACGTCCCCGCCTCGCTGCGCCCTCTCCTGGACGATCCGGCCTTCCGGGACGAGGGCATCGACGCCTCGCGCGTGACCGCGTGCCTGTGGCGGGAGGCCGGTGACACCGTCTGGCGCACCGGCTCAGCCATCGACTTCCCGGCCGGCAGCGAGGACCCGGACGGCTCCGGCTTCCTCTTCGGCCTGCTCACGGACCGCTCCCCCGAGGCCGTTCAGGCGTACTTCGAGGACTACTACGAGCGCCCCGTCCCCCTCGAAGCCATCCGCCACGTCCTCGCGGGGCGCCCCCTCACTCCGGCGGTGACGAAGGCCCTCGACCCGACCGCCGCGCTCCGCGCGGTCACCGAGTGACCCCGGGCCGGATAGTGCCTCCCTGCCGACGACTCAGCCGATCCACCCCGTGATGGCATCGGCGAGCGCCTGGCCGCCCTCCTGAACCGCGGTCCCGGCAACCAGTGCGGGCAACGCCCGTGCCAGCTGCGACAGCACACCCTCGTCGGGCGGTGACGCGGTGAGCTGGGCATCGATCGTCTCCGCCATGCCACGCAGGACGGGCGCGGTGGCCAAGTCCTGCTGGTGCCGGTCCAGTTCGGCACGGAACGTGGTGAGCAGGTCGCGTACGTCCTGGGGCCCTGCGGTGTTCCGGACCGACGCCGACTGGTGCACACCGCGGATTTCCCGTCCGACGACGTTCTGAATCGGGGCGATGCTGTCGCCGCCGATATGGATGGCCGAGCTGGGTTCCCTGCCCGGGTCGGGACGTCGACGGCCGATCATCACTTGCCTCCTTGGGGTGGGCTGCCCTGACTCACGCCACTGATGTTGCTGCCGGCGACGTTCTGGATCGGTGCGTGGTTGTCGCCGTACACCTGGATATTGGTGATCACGGCAGCCACCTGCTGTTCGTAGGGCGCGGTATCGACGCCCAGCTCTTCGAGATACTCGGCCACGGTCCGGAAGACACAGGTCTGCATGAGTACGACGTGCCTCTTCGCGTCGTCGCTCTGGTGCATGTCCGTGACTTCCTCGATGGAGTAGCGGTCACGCACACTGACAGGGCCCTTCTCCTCGCCCCGGCCGTCGCCGCTCTCTTCCTGGCGCTCCGCCGGCCCCCGCCCGAGACGGGCCGCGAACCGCCAGGCAGCCAACGGACCCACCACGGCGTCCAACAAGGACTGCACGGTGAGCCAGCGAAGGAGCCGGAAGTGCCGGAGCGCCAGCGGCGCGTCCGTCCCGCGCAGCTCGTTGTACACCGGTGTCACGACGTGCGGCCGGACCGTCAAATGGAGTTCCCCGGCCTCCAGGGCCGCGTGAACGAAGACGGTGACCACGACTTCACCGTCCCAGGTCACGCACTGAGCACGCAGATACAGGCGGTCAGGCACACTCGACGGCGACAGCCGGCCACGGCCACGAAGTTTCGGCTCCTCCGCTTTCCCATTTCGCGTGCGCCGCAGCCACAAATCCGAAGGAAGGCCGACCACCTCGGAGGCCGTGAAGCCCGGCAGCGGTTCGGTGATCTCCTGCGGACCTCGCCCCAGGTCCCGCAGCGCCTCACGCATGCGGGCCAGCAGCTCCCGGTCCTCGAACGGTTCGACCGTCCTGTTCGCGCGCTTGGGCTTCAGCGGCACATTCATGTCCGCGATGCCCCAGACGTAGCGCCCGGCACCGACGAAACGCTCCGGTACGTCGTAAGGCAGCTCTGTGAGCCCCTGCCCCTCCCTCAGCCGAGCAATCCGCCTCTTGCCCCTCGGGGCCATCCACGGCAGTCGCCTGGAGGCAAGCTCACCGCCGACGACCCGGCCCAGCGAGGCGCGAGCCACGAGCCGGTCTGCGGCAAACACAACGGCCCCGCCGATGAGCAGCACAAACGGCGCGAGTGCCAATTCGAGTCGTACGCCGATGACTTGGCCGTCACTGGGCCACGCATAAGGGACGACAGCCAGCAGCCACGGCACGCACAGCACCAAGTACGCCAGACCGGGCCGAGAAGAACGACGCGCCGCCCTCGGCTTCCGCCCCGCCCGAGCCGCCGCCCAGCGCAGGAAAAGCGCCAGGAGGACGGCGGCCGCCCAGACCGCAGAAGCCCAAGGAGCGACACCCGCGGCGGCCACGAACACGAGGAGAAGCGCCGCGCGCCGCACCCAACGCCGCCGCCGGACGCGAAGACCGTGCGCCGCCACCGGTTCGAGGTCGAACCCGTAGGACGGGACCGGCAACGGAGACCCGTGCACGACATGATCGACGACCCACTGTGCCATCTGCTCACCCAGAGGCGGACAGTCGTCGCTGCCCTCAAGGTAAATACGCCGTCGAGTGCTCCGGCGCGGCTTCTCGGGCTTGTCACTTTTGCCGAGAAGCTTGCGCCACCATGCCTTGATCGGCTTCAAGCGGTCAGGGCGCGCATACATGCTCTGACACAACAGCTTGGTCACCACAGACGCCTTGGCGTTCACCTCGTCGCCGCGCCACCTGGCATCGTCCGGCGCCATCCGATTCTGGCTAGGAATCCCCGAAAGTACTCCCGCCGCCTCGCCCTCATGCCGCTGGGCACGCAGCTCCCGTTCCCGCCCCATGACTCCGCCCCCGTTGTTCGGTACGGCGGGCATCCTTGTCGCGCCCGGCAGCGACGACCAGACCACAAAAGCGACATTGCTCGCACATCCTCACACTCGTGCGGATTGTCCGAATCCAACCCCTCGGTCCGACCTATCGGAGCAGTTGTGTACACATGGCACACTCGGTACGCTTGACCGCATGACGCAGCCGCAACCCATAGAGTCCATCCGCGCCGTACGCGCGCACCTGGCCGAGGTCGTGGAGCGTGCCGACCGGGACGACGTGCCCACCGTGATCACCCGACGAGGCAAGCAGGTCGCCGCCGTCGTCTCCATCGAGGTGTTGCGGAAGTACCAGGAGTGGGAAGAGCGCGAGATCAACCGGATCATCGACGAGCGTATGAGCAACTCCGCACCCGGCATCCCGATCGAGGACGTCATGAGGGAGACGCTGGAACGCGGTGAGTAAGTACCGAACCGTCTTCCGCCCCGAGGCCCAGGCCGAGCTCCGGAAGATCCCTCGTGGGACAGCCCTGCGCATCCTGGCCAAACTGACCGAGTTGGAGAGCGACCCCCTGGGCTTCAACACCACCGCGCTCGTGTCACAGCCGGACCGACGCCGCCTGCGAGTCGGCGACTACCGAGTCGTGTACACGATCGACAACGGAGAGGTCGTGGTGTGGGTCGTCCACATCGGGCATCGCTCCACCGTGTACGACACCTGAGCCCCGGCACGAACGAAGGGGCCGGCTCCCACCGGAGCCGCCCCCTTCTGAACCGCACGCTTGCCACGTCAGCGACGTGGCGACGTGTCATCCGCCTACACGTTGAAGCGGAACTCCACCACAAGGCTGTGACCTGCGGAAATGCAGGCGCATCCCAGTACCATCCCAGCACGGGATGCGCGACAAAGTACAAGAACACCGAAGATCGCCAACGCTACCCGGCAGCGCCCACACATGCCTGAAGTCTGCGGAACTTCTACGAGCGCCGCATCAGGCTCGTGCCACCGCACCGAACCTCGCAGAGCAGCACAGCGCTCGCGCTCACTCGCGGTCTCCATGGACGCCAGCGGCCAGTTCCGACGCCTGGCCGCCGCCCAGAATGCACGTCCAGATCTCGGGGCCGGCGCGAGCATCCACAGGTCCCGTATACCCCCGGTTGGCGGGGCATAGTCGGAAGCTTCCGCGCTGTCGCAGGTCAGCCTGCACCGGGGCGCCCCAAACATGTCTGGTCAGGGCGCTCTCGGACCACTAGCGGAGAAGGGGTGCGCGCGGTACTGCGCCGTTCGTTCAGCTCGTTGGATTCCGTGCTCCAGAGAGGGGCAACGTGGATCAGCTCGGCATTCAGCTGGCCGAAGTTAGACGCGCCAGGCCCCCTTCTCCAGCTCGTGCACCACCAGCTCCTCCATCACGTGTCGCTCCCTGGCGGAGGCGTAGGCGAGGTCGTGCAGGGCAGCGGCACGCGTGGCGAAACCCTGCCTGACCACATCTGCTGGCCAGGGGATCTTGTAACGCGAGAAGTCCTTGCGCCTCATCGCACGAGCCTGCTCGCCTTGCGTTACGGACATCAACTCCCGCCGCTGGAAACGCAATGTGTGCAGCAACCACATTCGGTCGGCCTCGGACTCCGTGTGAAGTGCAAGCGTCCGCCGCCCCGGAACTAGCGGAGTCGTGGTGAGCACGGTCCGCACCTCACCGGGACGGGGCGCGATCAACAGGCTGCCGGCCGGACACACAGTCTCCCCTCGCGCCACGGTCCGTGACGTCACTGCCCCCAGATGCACTTCCCTGCAGTTCAGTACTTGCCGGGGAGACACCCACGGCATGGTCGGCTGCTCACGGTCCGGCGGGAGCTGCGCCACACCCGCCGTGATCTGAGCCACCTCGCCCATCGCGCGCTCGGCAGTGGGACCTTGTCCGCATGCCCTCAGCGTCTCTATATAGTGCGCGTCCGCGAGTTCCGTCGCACACGTCGCGATCCGGTTGTTCAACACATTCTTGCGCTCGGCAAGGGAGATCAGCGCAAGCAGCCTCTCCCGCACCCGGTCCGGAGGCTTCGGCACCGGAAGTCGGTTGAGCGCTTGCAAAGGCAAGGTCATGTGCTCGGAGTTCGAAGAGGACACCGTGAGATAGCTGCGACTCTGCGATGTTTTCAGCCACCATCGAAGCCACAGGTCCCAGTGCTGCACGTGGCCCTCCGGTGTCCAGTGGACAACTGCGAGCGACCTGGCGGCATTCCATCCCCCATGTTCTTCCGTCGCTACCGCCGTCTCCCCCACTCGCCCTACGAGCACGACAAGAAGGTCCCCTGCTCTCAGGGTGCTGCGGGGGTGGCGTTCGGCTACCTCCGGAGGCACGAACGTGAACTCCTGGACGTGCACCTCCCCTTCGATGATCTCCTTTGCGCCGATCATCGGGATTCCATCGGGTGCCTTCTGCGGTTGCGTAATGCCGTAAGCGGCGTACTCGACCCCGGGGAAATCCCGCAACTCGACGATGGACCACGGAGCGGTGAGGTCATCCGGCTCTGTAGTCATGTCTGCCCTCCAACGCATCGCGGACTCGGCGTCTGGCTGTGGCGCTACGGTCCAAGCACTCATACAGCTCGGCTTTCCGGCTGCGTTCTACGTCTCTTGAATTCTCCTGCACGGCCTCCCGGTGCCGCACGTAGCGTGCGGGAGTCAGATCGAAGCCCGCCTCAGCGATTTCCTCGTGGCTCGCCGCACGGCACCATGGGACGGATTCAGGGTCCCCCTCGCCTTCACGGCGTCGAAGTCCCTGCCATTCACCGAAGATCTTCAGCAGGCGTTCGACCGAATCCTTTACGAAGTGGCGCCGCGCCCCCTCCTTCGCTGCTGGCAGTTTCCCTGCATCCGCGAACAAGACCTGATCGGAGTGCGGCCGCTCCCCTTTAGCCAGCAGCCACAGCGCCGTGCTCGCACTTGTGTGCGGAAAGAGCCACGTCGGCAAGGCCACAACACCCACGACCAGACCGTTCTCCAGCAGCCCACGGCGGATCAGTCCGTCGGTGCTGTTGCTGCTGTGCGCCGCGCCGGAAGACAGCAGAACGACGGCCCGTCCTTGTGGCGTGAGATCGGCAAGGATGTGCTGGACCCAAGCGAAGTTCGCGTTACCCGGACGTGGCACCCCCAGGGTCCACCGCCAGTCGTCCTTCAGTTCACCGTGCCCCCAGTCCCGCTGGTTCACTGGAGGGTTAGCGACGATCACGTCGGCCGGTATCGGTGAAGTGCCCGCCCTGAGGGTGTCAGCTCCTTCCTTGCCGAGGTCGGCGTGGAATCCGTGCAGGGCAAGGTTGACGGCTGCGGCATAGCGCGCCGTCCGGTTGATATCCGCACCGGACAAGCGCACTTCACTTCCCTGCGCCCGAGCCCGGTGTGCGGCTGCGCGCAGCAGTCGCCCGCTGCCGCACACCGGGTCCCGAACAACCTCGCCTCCTCGGGGAACGGCCAGCCCCGCGAAGAGATACGCCAGGTCGTTCGATGTGAAGTAGTCATCGCCACGCGCGTAGCGTGCCGAGTGCATGTCGAGGAGCGTGTCAAGGAGCTTCACGTCCGGATCCAGCTGCCGCACTTCCGCGATCAGCTCATGGAGGGCCGGGTCGATGAGCTCGAAGGGACGGCTCGCACCTTCGTCGCGATACGCGGGAAGGCCGTGAGCGCGAGCAACGGGCGTATGCGGCCACATTGCACCGAGCCTGGCCCCCGCTGACTCCGAGTCCGGCCCCCACAGCCGGTCCACCTCCACCGCCGTTACGTGTTGGAACAAGCAGTGAAGGTAGACCACTTGAAAGGCAAGCCGGTACGTTGTCTCGGCATCGGCGACGCTGCGCAGCTTCTCGACGGCCCGCAGCACTCGCCGGTACTTCAGCCGCCCCTCTTCGTTCGCCCATTCCTCCTGGGTCACAACGACCTCAGCCAGGAGACGACCGCCAGCCCGATGAGAACAGTGGCTCCGCAGGCGGCGCCACCGTTCTGGATGGCCGTGACGACCTCTCCCGTGCCCACGAACTCGAGGATGCCGGCCACGAGCCCCACCACCACGGACGCCAGGACGACCACCACCAACAGCAGTGCTCGCTGCGACATGCCACAACTCCCTTGTTTACACCGGCAGTTAGCAGTTCTGCGGTTCGTTCCGCGGACTTGAAAGTAGTGGCCTGACGCACCTCACGTCTCGCAGCACGGGAATTTGCTTTTGCCGTAAGGCGGTTGGGCGCCCCCTGCCGGCCCCCGCGAAGGACATCCGGTCGGGCAGAGAACGGCCCCGGCAAGCAGGCGCTTGCCGGGGCCAGGAGCGATATAGGCGAGGGCTATGCGTCGGCGGCCGAGCCGTCCTGGGACCACTTGTCGGCAAAGTGTTCCATCTGGCGGATCACCAGGTCGATCGCTTCCTTGGACTGCTCCGGCGGGTAGCCGTGGCGGGCCAGGAGGCGCCTGATGGTGGCGCGGAGCCTGGCCCGGACCGGTTCGCGGGCGATCCAGTCCTTCTTGAGGTTCTTGCGGACCTGGACCACGAGGTCCCGGGCGATACCGGAGAGGATCTCGTCGCCCATGAGGTCGCGGGCGCTGCCGAGGTCGGCGACCGCGTCGTAGAAGGCGAGTTCGTCGTCCCCCAGCGGCGGGGTGAACTTCTCACCTCGCCGAGCGTCTTCCGCGACCGTCTTGGCCAGTTCCACCAGCTGGGCGATGATCTCGGCGCTGGTGAGCTGCTGACGCATGTAGCGGGTCATCAGGTCCTGAAGGCGCTCCGAGAACGCGGTCTGGCGGACGATGTTGTGCCGGGTCTGCTCGCGCATCTTCTGCTCGACGAGGCGGCGCAGGGCTTCGGCGGCCAGGTGCGGGGTTTCGCTGTTCTGCAGGCGGCCGACGAGGGCGTCGTTGAGGTGGGTGAGGTCGGCTTTGTCCAGTCCGGCCTCGGAGAAGAGGTCGGTGACGCCGCCGGTCTCGACGACGGCGGAGGTGAGCTGGGAGAGATAGAGAGCGACGTCGCGGGCGACCGGCAGGCCCTGGGCCTCGCGGTCCATTGCGTCGAGCTTCGCCATGTACGTACGGACCTCGACGAGGAACTGGATGTCGCGCTTCCAGTACGGCTGGTCGGTAAACCGTGAGGAGATGTCGGCGGAGGAGCCGGCGAGGGCGAAGAAGCGTTCCAGGCGGTAGCCGTGTTCGCGGAAGCGGCGGCTGAGAGTCTGGTTCGGGTCGTCGAGCTGGTCGGGGTTGTTGCCCGGAGTGGCGGGGCTGCGGAGGTACTCGGCCGTGGTGTAGGCCGTTTTGACGAAGGCTTTCGGGTCGGGGCGGGAGAGGCGTTCGCGCCAATTCCAGCCGAGAAGCATCTGGTCGAGGATGTCGTACTCGTTGCGGAGTTCGTCCAGGGCGCGGTCGATGTCCTGGCCGAGGGTCCGGTCGGCCTGGTCGTCGGCGGAGTACTCGGCGATGGCCTTCTGGAGGTTCTCGGTGAGGGGGGCGTAGCCGACGAGGAGGCCCTCCCCCTTCTTGCGGAAGCGGCGGTTGACGCGGGCCAGGGCCTGCATCAGGCCGGCGCCACGCAGCGGCCGGTCCAGGTACATGGTGTGGATGGACGGCGCGTCGAAGCCGGTCAGGAGCATGTTGTTGACGATGAGGAGCTGGAGTTCGTCCTCGGCGTCCTTGGCGCGGTTAATGACGGCCTTGCGCTGGGAGTCGCGCAGTGCGTGGGCGCGCAGTTCCTTGGAGTCCTTGCGGGAGTCCGAGGAGTAGACGATCTTCATGGCGCCGGTGGTGGGGTCGTCCGTGTGCCAGTCGGGGCGCAGGATCTTCAGGGCGTCGTAGACGCGAACGCAGATCTCGCGGGTGGCGCAGACGAGCATCGCCTTGCCAGGGGCTCCACCGGGTGCGTCATCGGCGTCCGCGACGAAGGGCAGCATGGCCGTACGGCGGGCTTCCCAGTGTTCGACCAGGTCCTGAGTCAGGTCGCGTATCCGGGCGGGGGCGCCGTACATGGCGTTCATGGTGGCGACGGCCTGCTCGACGCGGGTGCGCTCGGTGTCGTCCAGGCCGTCGGTGATGCGGTCGGCCTCGCTGTCGATGGCGGTGGGGTCGACGTCGCGGTCGAGGACAAGCTGGACAACGCGGCTCTCGTGGTAGACCTTCACGGTCGCGCCGTCGTCGGCGGCCCGCTTGAGGTCGTAGGTGTCGATGTAGTCGCCGAAGACCTCGCGGGTGTTGCGGTCGGCCTCGGAGATCGGGGTGCCGGTGAAGGCGAGGAGCGTGGCGTGCGGGAGCGCGTCGCGCAGATGGCGGGCGTAGCCGTCGAGGTGGTCGTAGTGACTGCGGTGGGCCTCGTCGACCACGACGACGATGTTGCGCCGCTCGGAGAGGAGCGGGTGGTCGGTCCCGGATTCCTTCTCCTGCTTGGTGCGGCCGAACTTCTGCAGGGTGGTGAAGAGGATGCCGCCGGTGCGCTTGGCGGCGAGCTCTTCGCGGAGTGCGGCGCGGTTGAGGAACTGGTGGGGCTGCTCGGGGAGGACCTCGCTCTCCTTGAACGTGTCGAAGAGTTGGTCGTCGAGGTCGGTGCGGTCGGTGACGACCACCACGGTGGGGTTGTGCAGGGCGGGGTCGCGCATGACGAGGTTGGTGGTCAGCACCATCTCCTCGGACTTGCCCGAGCCCTGGGTGTGCCAGACCACGCCGGCCTTGCCATCGGTCGCGGCGGCGCGGCGCACTGCGTCGGCGGCGCGGGTGACCGCGAAGTACTGGTGCGGCTTCGCGATCCGCTTCATGCGCTTGGTGGGCACGAAGTTGATGAAGGACCGGACGAGGGAGAGGAAGCGCGGCTGGGTGAACAGGCCGTGCAGGGCGAGGTCTTGGCCGGTCGGGACGTCGGCATCGGTGTCGGCGTGGACGGCGGCAGCATCCACGGTGTCCACGCGGGCGCCGAACTCGTCGGTGTTCCATGGGGCGAAGTGCTCGTACGGGGTGAAGGGGGTGCCGTACTTCGCGGTGATCCCGTCAGAGAGCAGCACGACCGCGTTGTAGCGGAAGGCGGTCGGGAACTCCTCGACGTAGTGCCGGATCTGGGTGTGCGCGGCAGCGAGGGTGGCGTTCGGGTCGCCGGCCCGCTTGAGCTCGATGACGGCGAGCGGGAGACCGTTGACGTACAGGACAAGGTCGAAGCGGCGGTTGCGCTCACCGTTGATCACGGTCACCTGGCGGACTGCGCGGTATGTGTTCGCGTCCGGGTGCTCCAGGTCGACGATCCGGACGGTCGGGGTGTGCTCGGCGCCGAGCGCGTCGGTGTACGTGACGGAGTGGACGCCGTCGGTCAGGTAGCCGTGCGCGGTCCGGTTCTCCTCGTACGTGTCCTGGGAGGTCGGGGTCGCGGCGGTCGCGAGGGCCTCACGGACGGCCTCCGGGGGGAGGGCGGGGTTGAGCCGCTCGATGGCCTCGCGGAGATCGGAGTACAGGATCAGGTCGTCCCACGAACGGCGGTGACCGGAACCGGGCGCGAGCTCATTGCCCTCGGCCTTCGGCCAGTCGAGCTCCAGGAGCTCGTCGAGGGCGAGGAACTCCCAGTCGATTTCGAGGGGGCGGAAGTTGTCGGGGGTGGGAGTTTCGGAGTTGTCGGGGGTGTTGCTGCTGCCGTTGTCGCTCCCGTGCGTGGTCATAGGTGGTCCTCGACAATCTTCTCGGCGTCCTTGACGCGGATGCGGCCGGACATGAGCTGGGAGAGGAGGGTGTCGCGGAGGGTTGACAGAGTCAAAGACTCTTTCAAGTTTGCCTCAATGAGCCCATGCAAGGGGCCCAGTTCCGCTTCCAGGGAATGCAAGAGTTCCCTCGGGATGTCAGGAACCTCAACATGCTGAAACGTCTTCATGTTGACGGTCGAGAAGACAGTCCCATGGGCGAGCCCCATCATCCGAGTAGAGGCGAGTCGAATCAGATGGAACAAGACAGCCGGAGGAATTTCGCTTGGAACGAATGCATAGCACGACTGGTTGAAGGCCGCGGAAATCGCCAAGCGCGCCACCAGGCCGACTGTCCCACGCGCCGTCAGGATTACTGCCCCTGCTGGCATGCGCTTAGCGCGAGAGCTCTGCTCGCCGAGCGTCGTGATGCACTCCTCGGTCACCACGAGAGCGCCGGCTACCGAGTTCGCAACATCCTTCACAGAAGCCCATGGGAGGTCGCCACCCCAAAACTCCTCCACTTTACGGTCCGGGGTGCCGCCAAGCACCGGCTCGACAATCTCCACCATGGGACGCGAGCCCAACGACCGAACAGTACGGCCGAAGACCGCGTCCGCTAGCTGATCCGCTGTGTTCGCGATGCGCTCATTGACGGCGATCTTGTCGTCCAGCGCCCCAAGGACAGCAACCACAGTCCGCTGCTCATCCAGGCTCGGAACTGGCACCTTGAATGATTTAACAGTTGCAACTGGCTGAACAAGCCCCGGGACTCCGACCGTGGAAACGTGTTGCAGGATTTCCTTCTGCCCCACCGGCGAAAGCAGCCAATAGTAATAGAACTCAGGAACTGCTTTATCGCGATCAAGCCGAGCCTTCACCTGGCTCGTAGACAACACATAGCGGTCATGTCGCGGATTTCGAGGGATCATCGAAACTTGACCGATCGTCCCACGGTGAGTAATCACCAGATCGCCCGGTTTCAGATTTGCACCAGGAAGCGTGTCAGCTTTCTCCGAAGAGATGAACACAAAATCGTCGTCATGAAACGGACCTGCACCCAAGTTCACGCCGCGCACCAGCGGAATCCCGCTCGGTACATAATCATTCCTCGTGTACGCAGAACCGTAGGGCTTTGAGAATGCACTCTTTTCGGGAGCCGCGATTTCTTCGAACCTCACCGTGGGCCACTCAGCCACCGATCTTCTCCAGCTGCTCGCGCACAGACTTCGCCAGCTCGTCCGACTTGTCGAACAGCTCGTACAGCTCCCCAGCCAGCCGCGCGATCTTCTCCCCGACCACCTCGGCGTCCTCTTCCTCCGCCTCGGCCGCCCCGACATACCGCCCCGGTGTCAGCACGTACCCGTGTTCCCGGACCGTCTTGAGATCCGCACTCGCGCAGAACCCCGGTACGTCCGTGTACGTCTCCCCCGCGCCCTTCGCGCTCGTCGTCCCGCGCCACGCGTGGTAGGTCCCCGCGATCTTCTTGAGGTCGTCCTCCGTCAGAATGCGCTCGGTGCGGTCGACCATCTCGCCCATGTCCCGGGCGTCAATGAACAGAATCTCGCCCCGACGATCCGCAGCCGCTGTCCTCTGCCCCTTCACACCCTCCGGCGACTTGTCCTTCGCCAGGAACCACAAACAAGCCGGGATCGCCGTCGTCCGGAACAGCTGCGCCGGCAGCGCGACCATGCACGCCACCATGTCCCCGTCCACCAGCGCCTGCCGGATCTCGCCCTCGCCACTCTGCTGGCTGCTCATCGAGCCGTTGGCGAGGACGACACCCGCCGTCCCCCGCTCCCCCAGTTTGCTGATCATGTGCTGGAGCCAGGCGTAGTTGGCGTTACCCCTCGGCGGGACGCCGTACTTCCACCGCGCGTCCGACTCGTTGCGCGCCCAGTCCTTGATGTTGAAGGGTGGGTTGGCCATGACGTAGTCGGCCTTGAGGTCCGGGTGCTTGTCGTCGGCGAAGGTGTCGCCCCAGCGGGCGGCGAGGTTGCCGTCGATGCCGTGGATGGCGAGGTTCATCTTGGCCAGGCGCCAGGTGCGTTCGTTGAGCTCCTGGCCGTAGACGGAGATGTCAGCCTTGTGGCCGCGGCCACGGTGGGCCTCGATGAACTTGGCGGCCTGGACGAACATGCCGCCCGAGCCGCAGGCCGGGTCGTACACACGGCCCTCGTACGGCTCCAGGACCTCCACCAGCAGGCGGACGACACTGCTCGGGGTGTAGAACTCGCCGCCCCGCTTGCCCTCCGCCCGCGCGAAGTTGCCGAGGAAGTACTCGTAGACCTCACCGAGGACATCCTGGGCAGGCTTGTCGTCGCTGCCGCCGAAGCGGGCGTCGGTGATGAGATCGACGAGTTCGGCCAGGCGCTTCTTGTCGACGTTGTCCTTGTTGAAGATCTTGGGGAGGACGCCGGTCAGTGAAGGGTTGGCCTTCATGATGGCGTCCATCGCCTGGTCGAGGACCTCGCCGACGTTGCCGCTCTTGGCGTTGGCAGAGATCGAGGACCAGCGGGCGCCCTCGGGGACCCAGAAGACGTGATGCCCGGTGTACTCGTCCTGATCCTCCAGGAACTCCTCCAGACGGTCTTCCGCGATGCCCTCCTCCGCAAGCTCCTTGGCGAGCTGCTCGCGGCGCTCCTCGAAGGCGTCGGAGACGTACTTGAGGAAGATCAGTCCGAGGACGAATTCCTTGTACTGGTTGGCGTCCATGGAGCCGCGCAGCTTGTCGGCGGCCTTCCAGAGGATGGCCTGGATCTCCTTGGGCGTGGAGGCGGTGAACAACTCCGCCTGGTCGGCGGGCTTCTTCTTCCGGGGAGGCATGGGCGCTCGGGTCTCCTTCAAGAGTCGGACGAGAGATCAGACGAGAGGGGGTTCGGTGAGGGTCAGCGTGCCGTCGACGAGGCCGGCGGCGGTCAGGGAAGTCAGGTCGTCGAGGGCTGCCGCGTGCTGGCGCAGCAGGGCCGTACGGCGGGCGATGTCGGCCAGGAGCGCGTCGTACCGCTCGACCTCGTCGCCGGGGAGGTCGGGGATGAGGAGGTCCTCTATGCGGCGGGCGGAGCGGACCGCGCCACTCACCCGTCGGTGTTCGGCCGCCGCCGAGCGCAGGAGCGCTGCCAGGACACGGGGCCGTACGGGATGCTCAGCATCGGCTCGTACGCGCAGGACGCGGGCAGGGAAGGCGACCACGGACAGGCCCTCGTCGTCGACGTACGCGCCGAAGCTCGGGGTGGCGGTGACGACGATGTCGCCGGGTTCGGTGAAGTAGGCGTGCTCGTAGGTGTTGAGCAGTACGGCGCGGTCTATGCGGTGACTGTCGACTGGCGCGCTGCCCGTGATCTCGGCCGCGGTGAGGACGGTGTAGTGGCCCTCGCCTCCGGTGAGGAGGTGTTCGGCGGCGATGCGGTGGCCGGGCAGTCGGCGCAGGCGGCGATCCTTGAGCAGGCGAGCCACGGTGGTACGGCGGGCTGGCTGGTCGTCGGGGCGCAGAACGGCGTTGGCGCGGATAGTGGGCGCTTGGTCGAGGGCGCTACGGGTGGCGTCGATCAGCTGCTGGAGGCGGAGTTCGGTCTCGGAGATGCGGGCCGGGCGTTCGACGACGGTGCGGGTGTAGCGGTCGGCGTGCGGGCGGTGCTGCGGGGTGAACGCGGCACCGGGTGCGCCGGTCAGCGCGGTGGCCGGGACTACGGCGGCATTGCGCGGTTCGTGGCGGCTGTCCGCTCGCCAGCCGGCCTCGCGGAAGATGTCGATGTCCTCGGCCAGCGCGTCCAGGGCCTGTGGGGTGAGGGTGCGTGAGGAGAGGTCGGCGAGGAGGGCCTGGCCGGTGCGCTTGCCTTCTGGGGTGCGGTGCAGGATCCAGATCGCGGTGCGGTGGGCCGGGCGGAAAGGAAGTACGCCTTCGGGGAGGCTGATCGCGGCCTTGAGGAGGTGCTGTTCCAGGAAATCCCGGCGCAGGCGGTCCGCTTCCCCGCGTGCGGGCAGGGGCCTGACGAGCGCGTCGGCAGGGCCCAGGACGACGGCCGTGCGGTCCTCGGCGAGGAGGTCGGTGAGGTCCTGCAGGCTCTGCAGGACAGCGAGCGGGCTGCGGGTCTCGGCTGCCTCGTAAGGGAGGCAGCAGGCGATGACGTGCGGGTTTCCCCAGTCTTCCGTGGCCAGTTCCTCGCCGTCGGCAAGGTCCATCTCGAATTCCTGGACGCCCTGTGCCATGAGGCGGCGGCGGGCGAGCCGGGCCAGGTCCGGCATCGGGTCCGCGGAGAGGAAGAAGGGTGAGTCCTCGGCGTCGGACACGGATTCGCGCAGGGCGACAAGCAGATCACCGCTCCGGGGATGCAGGACGGCGGCCGTCGCCCCCTCCTCACGCTCGTTCAGTCGCGCGAGGCCGGTCAAGCGGGCCATCGTCCGGCTCACCAGCGGAATCGGTTCATCAGCGGCGAGGTCGTCGCAGCCCAGGCGGCGGCGCGCGTCCATGACCCGTTCGAGCGCTTCGGCCGGGGTGTAGGCGGCCTCGGTGAGCTGGTCGGCGAGCACGGCGAGCAGGGGGCCCTGTAGTTCGGCGTCCGGCAGGTCGCGCAGCTCTCTTTGGAGGAAGGTGTCGTCGAAGTCGGTCTCGGCGGCACGCTCCAGGATCGTCTGCCAGGGCAGGTCGGAGAGCGGTTCGTCCAGGAGCTGGCGCAGGCAGAGCAGTGCGGTCACCGTGTCGACCAGCGTGCGGGCGGGGATCGCGCGCCGCCAGGCGGACAGGGTGTACAGCACCAGCTCCGCCCGGATCTGGCCGGCGTCAGCGTTGCCGCGGCCGGTGGACAGAAGCCATTCGGCGACTTCGCGCCCGTCGAAGAGCGGGCTGGCCCCCTCGTAAGCGACGGGCTCGGGGAAATCCGCGTGCCGGCGGGCCCAGGTGGTGACGACAGGACGTTGGACCTGGGCCAAGGCCCCGATTTCGGCGTAACTGATCCGCCAGGAGGTCTCCTCCGGCAGGATGGGAGCGGTTGCTTCACGTGTGCCAGCCATGCGGTTCCGCTCCCTTCGTGACGACTGCCTCGTGCTCTCGGTCGAGAACGTTTCTCCCAGGGCACCTCACACGCTACAGCCGGTCGAGCTCTCAGCTACGCCAGCGCTTGATAACCAGGGTTATCAGGTTCTCGAACAATTTCACCTCCAATCTTCTGGCACCTTCGTCACCATCACCCCGGCACCACCCGCCGGGACGCCGGCCCCATACGAGCCCGACCGCACCGGCGTCCTCATCGCCGCACCTCCGCTCCCTTGCCGGGCACTCACCCCTGTCCGCCTCGACACCACCCGTCCCGTAAGGCCGCTCGTGTTACCGAACCGCACCGCAACCTCGCCCCAGGAGACCTCCGTGTCCAGCACAGCGTCGAAGCGCACCCTGTACCGCCTGACCCACGTCAAGGCGACCCCTGAGTCGATGCTCGAAGCCCTCGACGTCAGCGCCCTCGACACCCTGGACGCGGTCGTGCGCGACGTCAGCGATCACATGGGAGTTCCCGCCCTCGCGGTGTCTTTCGCCGTAGCGAAGGAGGAAGCCGCCTGGAGCAAGGATGTCCTCCGGCTCGCCGCCGAATCGGACCTGCTGCAGAGCGAGCAGCGAACCGGCGCACTGCTCGTGCTCGCCGTCGACGACGTGGTGTACGCGATCGGCTTCGACCAGGGCTACCGGCTTCTCCCCGCCCAGCTCAAGGACGCGCACTTCGGTCTGTCCTTCGGTATCCGCGCCATCAACCCGCGGCAGGTGCGGGACTTCACCGCCAGCGTCCTCGGCCAGGCACGCATCGACAGTTCCCTGATCCCTGCCGGCGCCTCCGTACCGGCACTCGGGCTCCGGGACCACGGGCGGATCATCCGCCACCTCGGCGGCTACCTCGACGAAGTCGACCTCACAGCAGGGAGCGGCACCAGGAACGGGGCCATGACCGCGGAGGGCGGCATCGGTCTCCGTATCAAACTCGGCACCACCCCCGCCACACTGATCAAGGACATCCGCGCCATCGCCGCGATCTGCGAGCACGTCGTTCCCCACCCCGACCTGGCCTTCGTCGAGCACATCACCGCGGTCAAGGACCCTTCCCTCATCGACGCGCTCGTTGCGGAACTGGACGCCACGCTCGGCCGTCCCGCAGACGGCCGGATCATCACCGCCGTCCCCTTCTCCCAGAGCACCGACCTGCCCCGGTCCACCGCCTGCACCATCAAGATCGGGTCCTGCCCGCCCCACCTCCGGGATGAGTTCAGTCTCGACTACGTCCTGGAGCGGGCCCGTGTAATCAAGGCAGGCGCCCGCGTCACGGCGCTCCGGCAGGGCACCGTCGAACTGTTTCGTGACACGCTTTCCGCACGGACCGCGCTCGCCCCGCGCACCGCCTCCCTGGAAGCCCTGTCCAAGGAAACCGCCATGAAGTGGATCGAGGCCACTTTCTCCCTCGGCTCCCGCACGTTCTGTCTGCTCGACGGTGAGTGGTACGAGCTCGGGGCGGGCTACCTGCGCAACGTCAACGAGACCGTGGCTCCCTTGTTCCCCGACGCGCCCTCTGTCGATCTCCCCCGCTGGCCGCTCGTCGAGAAGCTCAACAAGAAGGGTATGCGCGTGATGCGTCCCGTAGACGAAGGCGACTACAACAAGCTGGCCGCCCAGGCCCGTCGCGGCTGGGTCTGCCTGGACAAGAAGAATGTCCACAACCCCTTTCGGGCAAGCAACTCCGTCGAGATCTGCGACCTGTTCACCGAGGACGACACTCTTGTCCTCGTGAAGCCCGCGCACTCCTCTAGCCCGCTGAGTCACCTGTTCAGCCAGGCGCGCGTCTCCGTTGAGCTCCTCTTCGAGAACGCGTCCGTACGCGCGGAGTTCGCCCGGTCCGTACAGGTCAACAGCGATCCGGCCCGCAGCATCCCCGAGGACTTCACCCCGCGGCACGTCGTCTTCGCGATCCTTTTGAAGGACGGAGCCAAGCTCACGCCGGACTCCCTCTTCCCGTTCTCCGCCATCACCCTGGCCCAGACCGCGAAGGCCCTCGCCGCTCGCGGCGTGACTGTCGAAGTCATCGGCGTCGAAAGCGAGTCGCCCCAGTCCGCCATGATCAACGAGGCTGCATAGCCGCCTGGGCAGGAGCGTACCGAGGTCGAGGCGTGGCTCGCGTTGCGGACGCACACCTCCAAAGCCTCGCCGAATCGGCCTCAGCGCCGAAACTGCCCACGCCGCCGAAACTCAGCGGCGACGACCTCAAGCCCTTCCTCGGTCACTGGAGCCCCTACGGACCCCGCTCCTACTGAGCCGGACCAAGGGACATCACACCGCCACGAGCCGGACCCGCTCGCCGCACAGCTTGGCCATGTCGTCAATATCGGAAGTCAGCATGACCACGGGGCGGTGCTGTCGCAGCGCGGCCTCGGCGACGGCCGCATCGATCGCGTACTTGTGTCCGTGCAATCCGGCATTCATCAGCAACTTCGAGGCAGCCCTCGCCTCCTCGTCACCGACCGGGACGACCCGCAGCCCGGAAAGCACCCAGTTCAGGCGTGACTTGTTCGTACGGGCGTGGACGGCCTCGATGATGGTGAGCGCACTGATCACGACCTCCATGCCACGCGAGCGCGCCTCAGCGATCAGAGCCACCACCTGTTCTTCGTCAGCGAGCAGCTTCGAGAGTCCCTCGCTGTCGAGGACGAGCGTCCCCTCGTGACTCAGCCTGCGGCGGGCCACTCGGCCTCCTCGGCGAACACCTCGTCGAAGACCTGCCGCGCCCGCTGACGAGCCGGCTCGGAGACGGGCCCCTTGCGGCTCTCGTAGTCCGCCAGGTACTCGTCCAGGACCTGCCCGCGCAGCTCACGCTCGACCGCCTCGGCGATGAACGCGGAGAACTCCCGCTTGCCCACGCGAGCCCGGATCGCCTCCGCGGTCCCCTCCGGCAGCGACAAGCTCACCCGCGTCGCTGGCCCTTCCCCGATGCTGTACGTCGCCTCAGCCATACCCCCGATTGTGTCAAACGAGTAGGAAAAGCGCCACGTCTGCACTACCTTCAAAGCTCGGTCAGCGCCCCGCTCACGCAAATCCCAGCACGGGCACCCCCATCCCATCCCAGCACGATCCCAGCACGGTAGGGATGAGCAGAGGTGATGACAGGTGACGAGGGGTCAGCTATCCCAGCACCATCCCAGCACGGGAAAAAATAAAGGGCCCGACTCCGAAGAGTCGGACCCTCTCTGAGCTGCACGTTTGCCAGATCAGCGACGTGGTGGTAAGTCGCCCACTACACGTTGAAGCGGAACTCCACCACGTCGCCGTCCTGCATCACGTATTCCTTGCCCTCCATGCGGGCCTTGCCGGCTGCGCGGGCTTCGGTTACCGAGCCGGTTTCGATCAGGTCGTCGAAGGAGATGATCTCCGCCTTGATGAAGCCCTTCTGGAAGTCGGTGTGGATGACACCGGCCGCCTCGGGGGCCGTGGCGCCCTTCTTGATGGTCCAGGCGCGGGTTTCCTTCGGGCCGGCCGTCAGGTACGTCTGGAGGCCCAGGGTGTCGAAGCCGACGCGGCCCAGGGTGGCGAGGCCGGGTTCCTCCTGGCCCATGGACTGGAGGAGTTCCAGGGCCTCGTCGTCGTCCAGCTCGATCAGCTCGGACTCGATCTTGGCGTTCAGGAAGATCGCCTCGGCGGGGGCGACCAGGGCGCGCTGTGCGTTCTTGAAGTCCTCGTCGACCAGCTCGTCCTCGTCCACGTTGAACACGTAGATGAAGGGCTTGGTGGTGAGGAGGTGCAGCTCGTGGAGGAGGCGGCCCTTCTCCGTGGAGGCCGTGATGCCCGCGTGGAAGAGGGTGTCGCCGGCTTCGAGGATCTTCTGGGCCTCCTCGACCGCCGCGAGGACCGCGACCTTCTCCTTCTGGAGGCGGGATTCCTTCTGGAGGCGCGGGACCGCCTTCTCGACGGACTGGAGATCCGCGAGGATCAGCTCCGTGTTGATCGTCTCGATGTCGTCCTTGGGTGAGACCTTGCCGTCGACGTGCACGACGTTCTCGTCCTTGAACGCGCGGATGACCTGGCAGATCGCGTCCGACTCGCGGATGTTCGCGAGGAACTTGTTGCCCAGGCCCTCGCCCTCGCTCGCGCCGCGCACGATGCCCGCGATGTCCACGAAGTCCACCGTCGCCGGGAGGATCTTCTGGGAGCCGAAGATCTTCGCCAGGGCGTCCAGACGGCGGTCCGGGACGCCGACCACGCCGACGTTCGGCTCGATCGTGGCGAACGGGTAGTTGGCCGCCAGCACGTCGTTCTTGGTCAGGGCGTTGAACAGGGTCGACTTGCCGACATTCGGCAGTCCGACGATTCCGATACTAGTACTCATGCCACAAACGTCCGCTCAGGATCAAGAAGGGTGGGGTCGGCCGCGACGGCAGCCCAGGCGTGCCATCGTCCACGTGCGCGTATCACGGTACAGGGACAGGGGCGAGGAGATCTCCTCGGTCAGAACCAGTGCAGGCAGTGCGGCGAGAGGTCGCTCGCGAACAGCGCGTCCGCGCGGCCGGCGGCGGCCGGGTCGTGCGCCCGGATGTGTCCGGCCCGTACGAGGGTGCTCGGGCGGGTGCCGCCGAGGTAGAGCGACCCCAGGTCCCGTACGTCCAGCGACAGGTCGGGGCGGCGGTCCGTGGTGACGCACTCCGCCCTGCCGTCGCGAGCCGTCAGCAGGTAGCGGCCGCGCTCGCCCAGGAAGGGGTCGTCCACGTCCAGCACCAGTTCGCCGTCCGTGGACCAGCCGCGCGCCGCCAGCGCACGCGGTACGTCGAGCAGGCGCACCCAGAGCCAGTCGGTGACGCCGCCGACCTCGCCGGCCCGGACGTCCGCGAGCTGCCGGCGCAGCGGGTGCTCGGGCAGGACGTGCCGGAACACGACCTGGGAGACCAGGTCGTGGCCGAGGGCGTAGCGGGCCAGGGCCGTGAAGGCCGCGTCGTCGACAGCGATGGTCTCATCCACCGTCAGGGTGCCGGACTCGGTCGAGTAGCTCGCGTACCCGTCCGGCGTGCCGTCCGCGTCCCGGTGGACGGCCACGTAGCGAGGGGTCCTGGAGACCGGCGGCTGGCCCGCGCCCAGGTCCCACCAGCGGTGCGGCCGGGACAGCGCGCCGGGCTGCGCGCGGCGGTACCGGTCGTAGACCGCTTCGAGGATCTCGCCGCACTCGGCCCGCCGCAGCACCTCGACCGACCCGCGGTCGGTGTGCTCCCCGCCCGCCCGGGGAGCCGCGAAGGCCGCCCGGTGGCGGGGCACCGTCAGACGGGCCGTGGAGGTCGCGGGGCCGTAGCCGAACCTGCCGTAGATCTGCGCCTCCGAGGCCAGCAGTACGGAGAGGAACTCGCCCCGCTCCCGCACCTCCGCGAGCTGGTGCCGCATCATCGCGCTGAGCACGCCGCGACGCCGGTGCGAGGGCACGACGCCGACGGCGGTCACTCCGGCGACCGGGACCGTCGTCCCGCCGGGCAGGGTGAGGTCGAAGCTGTACGCGGCAGCCGTGCCCACCGGCTTTCCGTCCGGTGCGACGGCGAGCAGGCCCCGGTCCATCTCCAGCGCCGACCACCAGCGTCCGCCGTCCCCGACCGGGGTCTCCGGGAACTGCCCGAAGGCCGTGTGGACGGTCTCGACGAAGACCTCCAGGTCCGCATCGGTCGTGGGACGGATCTCCATCACTGCCGTTTCTCCTAGGGGTTTGGGAAGGGGGCCGGCGTACGGGCGGCCCCGCGCCGGACGCACCGGATTACTCGTGGGCGGACCGCATCGTCACGGCCCCGCGGAAACCGCCCGGCTCCATCGTCGACATCGCGTCCAGCGACGCGTCCGGCACCGGCAGGAGGTGGGCGTCGACCCAGGTGTCCCCCGTCGCCCCGTTCGCCCAGGGGTCGTCGATGACCACCGCGCCCGGCACCAGGCCGTGGCAGAGCACCCAGTGCGGTACGTCGAAGCCCTGCATCGCGGCGAGCGAGAGCAGCAGGAGCACGTGCTCCCGCCGGCCGATCGCGTCCCGGACCGCGCTCAGCGGGAGGTGGCCCGGGTCGACCGGGACGCCGACGCGTTCGGCGTCCGTACGGGACACCTGCTGGAGCAGCGCGCGCCACTCCTGGTCGCCCGGGGGCAGGTGGTCGAGCATGACCGGCCGGTCCGTGTCGAGGTGGACCGTGACCCCGGACGACGGCCGGGACCGGCGCAGGGCGACGCCCAGGCCGACGGGATCGCACGCCATGAAGTTGGTCGCGTCGCGCCACAGCGTCAGCTCGGCCCGGCGGTCCAGCGCCTCGCGCGGCAGGACGCCCGCGTGCACCTGGGCGACGAGGGCGGTGACGGCGCCGCAGCTGAAGTGGGTGGTCTGCCCGTAGTACGGGGGCGCGGTCACCGCGTCGTACGGATACGCCGTCGCCCCGTCGTACGGATGCGCCGTCACCCCGTTGTACGGATACGCCGTCGCCCCGTCGTACCCAGACGCCGTCGCCCCGCCGTCGTTCAGCCAGCGGACGTAACCGGTCGCCGGTCCGGCCGCGCCCTCCGACTCCGAGAGCGGAGGCTCCAGGGCGGTGAAGCCCGCCGCGGCGGCCTCCTCGGGCGTGACCGTCCAGCCTTCCCATTTCAGCTGGACGAGCCCCCGTGCGCGCGCGTGGGCGACGACGGCCGCCACGACGGCCGGTACGTCGCCGACGGCGTCGACGATCTTCAGATACGCCGTGTCCGGACGGGCGGTCACGAGCGCGGCGCCCGCCCCGTCCCCGCCGTCACCGGGGACGGCCACGAGGTGCGGGGCGTGGGCGGTGCGGTCGACCGCACGCCAGCGCTCCGCCACCTCGGGGTCTGCGAGCCGGGACGGCGCGGTGCCGGGCTCGTACGGCACGACGACGCCGTTGACGGACCCTTGCTGCTGGGACGACATGACGGCTGCTCCTTGCGGGGGCGAGGGGATACGGGACAGAGAATTCAGGCGCGGGACCGCTTGAGCACCCAGACGAAGTACGGCGCGCCGACCAGCGCGATCATCAGCCCCGCCGGCACCTGGGAAGGGGCCGCGACGGTGCGGCCCAGCGCGTCCGCCACGCACACCAGCAGCCCGCCGAGCAGCATCGCGACCGGGATCGCCCGCGCCTGCCGGGCGCCCACCAGCGAACGGGCGAGGTGCGGGGCGACCAGTCCCACGAAGCCGACGACCCCGACGGCGACCACGCTGAGCGCGGCGAGCACCGCGGCGATCGCCAGGGCGGCGAAGCGGGTGCGCTCCACCCTGACGCCGACGATGCGCGGGGTGTCCTCGTCGACGGCGAGCAGGTCGAGCCGCTCGCGCATGGAGAGCAGTACGGGGAACGCGAGCGCCAGGGCCACGGCGACGGGGACGACGTCGGGGAACGTACGGCCGTAGGTCGTGCCGGAGAGCCAGGTGAAGATGCGGGGTGTGTTGTACGGGTCGGCGTGCAGCAGGAGGAACGTGGTCACCGAGCTGAGGCCGTACCCCACGCCGATGCCGATGAGGACGAAGCGGTCGGGCAGGAAGCCCCCGCGCCAGGCCAGCAGGGCGATCACCGCGAAGGTGGCGAGCCCGGCCGCGACGGCGACCACGACGAGCACCGTCTGTCCGCCGCCGAGCCCCGAGGTGACGACGCCCGCCGCGCCGAGACCGGCGCCCGCGGTGATGCCGAGCACCCCCGGCTCCGCGAGCGGGTTGCGTACGGTGCCCTGCACGACGCATCCGGCGAGTCCGAGCGCCATGCCGGCGACGATCGCCGCGGTGACCCGGGGCACCCGGTCGTCGAGGGCCGCCCCGATCAGGTCGGGGGCGGTGCCCTGGATCCAGAGCGCGACGTCCCCGGTCTTCAGCCAGAGGCTCCCCGCCAGGGTGCCGACGACAGCCGCCGCGACCAGCAGGACCGCGGCGCCGGTCACCACGAGGAGGTAGGCGCGCCGGGACCGTGCGGCGACCCGGGCCCGTGGCGGCTGCTGGATCCGGCCCGTGTCGCGCAGCCGCAGCGCGAGGACCACGATCACGACGGAGCCGAGCAGCGTGGTCGGCACCCCGGTCGGGATGTAGGCGGCCCCGTCCGCCCCCTGCACCGCGCGCAGGACCGCGTCCGCGAGCAGGATGAGCAGCGCGCCGAGCAGCCCGGCGGCGGGGATCAGGAGCAGGTGGCGGCGCAGCGCGCGGACTCGCCCGGCGAGCAGGCGGGCGAGGACGGGGGCACCGAGGCCGACGAATGCCAGCGGACCCGCGAGGGTGACCGAGGTGCTGGTCAGGAGGACGGCGCAGACCACGGCGAACACCCGGGTGCTCCGGATCGGGACGCCGAGGGTGGCGGCGGTGTCGTCGCCCAGGTTCATCACGTCCAGCCGCCGGGACAGCGCCAGGGCGGCGCAGAGTGCCAGGACGACGAGGGGGACGGCGCGCAGCGAGGCGTCGATGTCGAGCTGCGAGAGCGAGCCGCTCCCCCAGGCGTAGAGGCCGGTGGTGTTCTGCTTGAACAGGATGAGGAGCATCCCGGTCGCGGAGTCCAGGGCCATCGCCATCGCCGATCCGGCGAGGATGAGGCGGGTGCCCGAGGTGCCTGCCGCCCGGCCCGCGAGGAGCAGCACGAGCGCCGCCGCGGCCAGGCCGCCGGCGAAAGCGACGACGCCCGAGGCCCACAGCGGGACGGTGAGGCCGAGGGCGGCGACGAGCGAGACGGCGAAGTAGGACCCGGCCGAGACCGCGAGGGTGTCGGGCGAGGCCAGCGCGTTGTGCGTGACGGACTGGAGCAGCGTGCCGGCGCAGCCGAGGGCGAAGCCCACCGCCACGCCCGCGAAGAGGCGGGGCAGGCGGGAGCCGGTGAGGATCTCGCCGACCGGCGCGCCGTCGGCGCTGTCCTTCTGTCCGGCGAGGTGGCGCACCAGGTCGCCGACGCCGACGCCCGAGGTGCCCTGGGTCAGGTGCCACAGGCCCACCAGGACGGTCGCGGCGAGGAGGGCCGCCAGGACGGCCACCCCGGCGGGGCCGCCACCGCGTTCCTTGAATGGACGCGGCGGCGCTCCCTCAGCGGGTACGGCGCTCACTTCTGGTCGAGTACGTCGACGTAGGCGTCGATCGCCTGCTCGTTGGAGCGCGGACCGCCCGCGCCCCACACGCGCGCCGGGAACGCGTGGGCGCGGCCTTCCTTGACGGCCGGGAGCTTCTTCCAGATCGGGTTCTTCCGGATCGCGGCGACGTAGCCGCCGGCGCCCTCGTCGTTGGCGTAGAAGAGGTTGGCGTCGCCCACCGCGACAAGTCCCTCGACGTCGGTCTGCGCGAGGCCGTAGGCGGGGTCGACCCCGCCGTCACCGTGCTTCTTGTTGACGCTGCTGGTCCACGCGGGCTTCAGGCCGAGTTCCTTGCCCAGTTCGGTGAAGAGGGCGCCGTCGCTGTAGGGGCGGACGGTGAGGTTGCCGCCCTCCAGCCAGCCGTCGAAGAACACGAAGTCCTTCGTCGGCAGGTCGGCGTCGGTGACCTGCTGCTTCGCCTTCGCGAGGTGGGCGTCGAACTCCTTGAGGACCTGGTCGGCGCGCTCGGTGCGGCCCGTGGCCTCGCCGATCATGCTGAAGACCTGGCGCATGTTGCCGATCGGGTCCTTCGGGTTGGCGCCGCGCGTGGCGAGCACGGGGACACCCCTCTTCTCCAGCTTCTTGATCGTCTCGTCCTTGGCGTCGAACGCCTCCACGACGATGAGATCGGGCATGGCCGCGTACAGGGTGTCGAGGTCGGGCTCCTCACGGGTGCCGATGTCCGTCACACCGCTGGGCAGCTTCTCCGCGCTGACCCAGGTGCTGTACCCCTTCGCGTCGGAGACGGCGGCGGGGGTGATACACAGGGTCAGCGCGTCCTCGACCTGCTGCCACTCCAGGACGGCGATGCGCTGGGCGGGCTTGTCGAGCTTCACCTGCCGACCGACACCGTCCGTGAGGGAGACCGGCTTCGTCGACGTGGTCGTGGTGTCGTCGGCGCAGCTCTTGGACGCGGGGGCGGCACTGGCGCTGCTCCTGGCCGTGACGTCGTCGGCGTCGGTCGTACCGCAGGCGGCGAGGGCGAACAGGGCGAGCCCGGTCGTGGCTGCGGCCGTGAGGCGGCTGGCGCGGTTCATGGAGGGTCCTCTTTCTCAAATCTTCGAACGTTGCGCTGGAGCGCCGCACGGCTGCTCCGGAAGGGGTGGCGGCCTCGTCAGGAGAGGTGGCGCCCGAGGGGGTCGATGCGCAGCCGGCCGGTGCGCGGGTCGACGCCGACGTCGACCCGGATGTCGTAGACCTCGCCGATGTTCTCGGCGGTGAGCACGTCGGCGGGTGCGCCCGCCGCGTGGATACGGCCGGCCCGCATGAGGACCAGCGTGTCCGCGACCCGGGACGCCTGGTCGAGGTCGTGCAGCACGATCCCGACGGCGAGGCCGTGCCGCTCCACGAGGTCCCGGACCAGGTCGAGCGTCTCGAACTGGTACCGCAGGTCCAGGTGGTTGGTCGGCTCGTCGAGCAGCACGACGCCGGTGTCCTGGGCGAGGCAGGCCGCGAGCCAGACGCGCTGCATCTCCCCGCCGGAGAGCTCCCCCACCTGCCGCTCCGCCATGTCCCGTACGCCGGTGACGCCCATGGCGCGGTCGACGGCGGCACCGTCCTCGGGCGTCGGTCCGGCGAAACCGCGCCGGTAGGGGTGGCGGCCGAACGCCACGACCTCCGCGACCGTCAGCCCCTGGGGCGCCGGCCGCGACTGGGAGAACAGGGTGACCTCGCGGGCGAACCCACGGGGGCTGAGCAGGGCCGCGTCCCGCTCGTCCTCGCCCCCGGGGGCGCCGAGGGTCACCCGGCCGCCGTCCACCGGGTGCAGCCGGGAGAGCGCGCGCAGCAGTGTGGACTTCCCGCTGCCGTTCGGCCCCACGAGGGCGGTCGCGCGGCCGGGTTCCAGGGTGACCGAGACGCCGTGCACGACCGGCTCGCCGCCGTAGCGCAGCACCAGGTCGCGCCCGTGGAGCGCGGCCACCTGGCCGGCGGGGCCGTCCGGGACTCTTCCGGCACGGCGAAAGGGGCTTGTGAACATGAGGAGGTCCGGGTGATCGGAGGGGTGCGGAGTGCGGCACCCCGCCCGGTCTTCATCGGCCGGGCCGCACGCTCTCCCGCACGCGGGCAGCACCGTGCACGGCGAGCAACAACTAAGGGTTACCTAACTCGAAGAAGACTATATTCCGCTTGTCATGCAGACAATCCGGCGTTCTCGCCACCCGATACGGGATTCCGGACATCCCCGGGGACGGCGTCGGCCGCCCCGAAGAACGCGCCGGGCGTGGTACCCATGACGCGCCGGAAGGCGGCGATGAAGGAGCTGGGCTGCGCGTAACCGAGGCACTCGGAGACGGACATCACATCGAATCCGTCGGACAGGAGCATCAGCGCCCGGTGCACCCGCAGCATCTGCCGCCACTGCGCGAAGGAGAGCCCCGTCGCCTGACGGAACGCGCGCGTGACCGTACGGTCGCTGATCCCCAGCCACCGCGCCCACTCCTCCAGCGAGCGGGAGTCGGCGGGATCGTCCAGCAGGGCCTCGGCGATGGCGTCGATCCGGGGGTCACCGGGCAGCCGCAGCGCCAGCTCGTGCTCCGAGGGCTCGATCACGTCGAACACGACGGCCTCGGCCCGCAGCCGGGCCGCCTCGTCGAGATCGGTGCGCGACAGATGGGTCAGCAGCGATACGAGCAACGGGGTCATCGCGATGGCCTTCGGCTCCCCGAACGCGAACGGTGTGCGGTCGGGCGCGAAGAAGGCGCTGTGGAAGCGCGCGCCCTCCGTCGCCCGGCCCGCGTGCACCACCTCGGCGGGCATCCACAGCCCGTGGCCCTCGCACACCGTGAAGACGCGGTCGCCCACCCGCGACGTCAGCGTCCCGCCGCGCACCCAGACCAGCTCGTGCAGCCGGTGCGCGTGCTGCGCCCACTCCGTGGGGGCGGGGACGATCCGGAACTCCGCGACGACGGCACCGGAGGCCGTCGCCCGCTCCGGGAGCGCCCCGGCCCGCCGCATCACCGTGCCCGGCTCGCGCCGCCACAGCCCCGGGTTCACCTCACCACGGGACGACGACCGGACCATACGAGCGAGTCTAAGCGGCCGCCCCGATCCGGTTCCCGTTGCGCCGTGTGGCATCGAACTCATCGCCAAGCTCGGCCAAAGCGCGTGTCCCGCACCCGCTTCCCGGCCCCCGGCGACCTACGTTGTCCCGGTGGAGCAGCACAGGACACGTCCCCCGCAGCGCAGGCAGACCCGGCAGACCCCGCTGTCCCCGCTGGGGGCGGCCGAGGGAGCCAGGAAGGCCGATGGCACGGGGGCCCTCGGTTACCGGGTGATGAGCGCGCCCGCCGGGCGGCCGGCGTCGCCCGCGGTGCTCGCCCTGCGCCGGCTGCCCAACCCGCGGCTCACCGGCATCGGCGCCGGGCTGTTCGCGGCCGCCGCGATGTTCCTGATCGGGTGTGTGGACGGGGTGCTGTTCGACGACTCCGCCGTCGTGTTCGGCGTGCTGTTCCTGCCGGTCAGCGCGCTGACCGCGCTCTGGGTGCGGCCGGCGGACCTGGTGACCGCGCCGATCAGCGTGCCCATCGCCTTCGCGGTCGGCATCGCCCCGATCGCGGGCGGCACCGGCGGCCTCGGCGGCCGGACGATGGCCGTGGTCACCGCGCTCGCCGTGCACGCCGGCTGGCTGTACGGCGGCACCCTTGTCGCCGGCCTCATCGCCTCCGTACGCAAGGTGCGGCTGATGCGGGCCCGGCAGCGGCGCATGATGCTGGCCGCGCACACCGCGCGGCCGGCCGCCGGCGGACCGTCGGCGGCGGCGGCCCGCCCGGCCGGACGGGCCGCCCGCCGGACGTCCCAGCGCTGAGCCGTCAGTCCGAGGCCGCCGCCTTCGCGGCCATCGCCGCGCCCACGATCCCCGCGTTGTTCTGCAGCTCCGCCGGGACCATCTCGGCCCGTACGTGCTCGATCAGCGGCAGGAACTTGTCGGCCTTGCGGCTGATGCCGCCGCCGATGATGAACAGCTCGGGCGAGAACAGCATCTCCACATGGGCCAGGTACTTCTGCACCCGGCGGGCCCAGTGGTGCCAGCCCAGGTCCTCGTCCTCCTTGGCCTTGGTGGACGCGTGTTTCTCCGCGTCGTGACCGTTCAGCTCCAGGTGGCCGAGCTCCGTGTTCGGTACGAGCGTGCCGTCGACGAAGAGGGCGCTGCCGATCCCCGTACCGAGCGTCAGCATGATCACGGTGCCCTTGCGGCCCCGGCCCGCGCCGAACGTCATCTCGGCGATGCCCGCCGCGTCCGCGTCGTTGAGCACGGTGACCGGGAGGCCCAGCTTGTCGCCGAGCAGGGTGCGGGCGTCCTGGTCGATCCAGCCCTTGTCGACGTTGGC
This sequence comes from Streptomyces sp. col6, assembly GCF_008042035.1. Taxonomy (GTDB): domain Bacteria; phylum Actinomycetota; class Actinomycetes; order Streptomycetales; family Streptomycetaceae; genus Streptomyces. The sequence goes on along the minus strand of NZ_RDBL01000006.1, from coordinate 808,549 downwards.
CGCGGTGCGGGTGAGCCCGTCCGTGACGACGCCCGGGAAGGTGATCCCCACCGGGCCCTTCCAGTCGAAGTGGCCGACGACCTCGGCCACGCACCCGGCCACGTCCGCGGGCGTCGCAGGGTGCGGTGTCAGTACCTTGTGGCGCTCCTGCGCCAGGTCTCCGCGGTCCAGGTCCACGGGAGCACCCTTGATCCCGGATCCGCCGATGTCCACGCCGAAGATCTCCATGTGATCCACGGTACGGGCACCGGCGCGCGCTCACTCCCGGAACGGCACCCGAAGGTGTCCGCTACTCGCCCTTCAGGGCCGCCGCCTCCGCGCGCAGGTCGCGGCGCAGCTCCTTGGGGAGCGAGAAGACGATCGACTCCTCGGCCGCCTTCACGATCTCGACGTCCTCGAAACCCCGCTCGGCCAGCCACGCCAGCACGCCGTCGACCAGCACCTCGGGCACGGAGGCGCCGGAGGTGACGCCGACCGTGGAGACGCCGTCGAGCCAGGCCTCGTCGATCTCGTCGGCGCCGTCGACCAGGTGGGAGGCGCCGGCGCCCGCGCCGAGGGCGACCTCGACCAGGCGGACGGAGTTGGAGGAGTTCTTCGAGCCGACGACGATCACCAGGTCGGCGTCGGCGCCCATCTGCTTCACGGCGATCTGGCGGTTCTGCGTGGCGTAGCAGATGTCGTCGCTCGGCGGCGAGATCAGCAGCGGGAACTTCTCCTTGAGCGCGCCGACCGTCTCCATGGTCTCGTCGACCGAGAGTGTGGTCTGGGAGAGCCAGACGACCTTGGAGGGGTCGCGCACCTCGACGTTCCCGACGTCCTCGGGGCCGTCGACCAGGGTGATGTGGTCGGGTGCCTCGCCGGAGGTGCCGATGACCTCCTCGTGGCCCTCGTGGCCGATGAGGAGGATGTCGAAGTCGTCCTGCGCGAAGCGGACGGCCTCCTTGTGGACCTTGGTGACGAGCGGGCAGGTCGCGTCGATCGTGGCGAGCTTCCGCTCGGCCGCCTCCTGGTGCACGGTCGGGGCGACGCCGTGCGCGGAGAACATGACGATCGAGCCCTCGGGGACCTCCGCCGTCTCCTCGACGAAGATCGCGCCCTTCTTCTCCAGGGTCTGTACGACGTACTTGTTGTGGACGATCTCGTGGCGCACGTAGACCGGGGAGCCGTACTGCTCCAGGGCCTTCTCCACGGCGATCACGGCACGGTCCACGCCCGCGCAGTAGCCACGGGGAGCGGCGAGGAGGACGCGTCGGGGGGTCGTAGCAGTCATGCGTCCCATCGTAAGGCCGTACCGAACGGGCGGAGGGAGCGGCGGGTCGGGAGACTGATCTTGACGCGACCGACGGAGGGCTCATGGCCGACAGCACTACGGATTCCGGCTCCACGGAGAGGGCCCGGCTGCGGCGGACCCTCGGCTTCCGGGACCTGGTGGTCTACGGGCTGCTGTTCATCGCCCCGATGGCGCCCGTCGGCGTGTTCGGGACGCTCGACGCGAAGTCGGACGGCGCGGTCGCGCTGGTGTACGTCGCGGCGACCGTCGTGATGGCGTTCACCGCGTTCAGTTACGCCCAGATGGTGCGGGTCGCCCCGATGGCCGGTTCCGTGTTCGCGTACGCCCGCAAGGGGCTCGGAGAGGGGCCCGGGTTCATCGCCGGGTGGATGGCGATGCTCGACTACCTGCTGATCCCGGCCGTGGCGTACCTCTTCTCCGGGATCGCGATGAACTCGCTGGTGCCGGAGGTCTCGCGGTGGGTGTGGACGGCGCTCGCGGTCGTCCTGACGACGCTGCTCAACCTGTGGGGTGTGCGCGCCGCCGCCCGGGTCGGCTTCGCGGTGCTGGCGATGGAGATCGTGGTGCTGCTGGTGTTCGTGGTGTCGGCCGTGGTGGTGCTCGTACGGGACGGGGCGCAGCGCGGCTGGCTGACCCCGCTCACCGGGGATTCCGGGTTCTCCGCGACGGCGGTGCTGGGCGCGGTGTCCGTGGCGGTGCTCTCGTACCTGGGGTTCGACGCCATCGCCTCGTTCGCGGAGGAGGTGACGGGCGGCTCGGCGCAGGTGGCGCGGGCGGTGCTGTTCTGCCTGGTGCTCGCGGGCGCGCTGTTCGTGGCGCAGGCGTATCTCGCCGCCCTGCTGGAGCCGATGACCTCGGCGGAGCTGACCGCGGATCCGGGGGCGCAGGGCTCGGCGTTCTACGACACGGTGGACGCCGCGGTGGGCACCTGGCTGCACGATCTGGTGGCGGTCAGCAAGGCGATCGGGGCGGCGTTCGCGGCGCTGGCGGGGCAGGCGGCGGCGGGGCGGCTGCTGTTCGCGATGGCCCGTGAGCGGAGGCTGCCGGGGCTGCTGTCCCGGGTCGATCCGCGGTCCGGGGTGCCGAGGGTGGCGATCCTGCTGGCCGCCGTGGTGACGATGGTGGCGGCGGTGTGGGCGGCCCGGCGCGACGATGGGCTCGACCATCTCGTCTCGGTGGTGGACATCGGGGCGCTGACGGCGTTCGTGCTGCTGCACGCGTCGGTGGTGGGCTGGTTCGTGGTGCGGCGGATGGAGGGCGAACCGAGCTGGTGGCGGCATCTGGTGGTGCCGGTGGTGGGCGCCGGGGTGCTGGTCGCGGTGATCGTGGAGGCGACGGGGAGCGCCCAGGTGGTGGGCGCCTGCTGGCTGGCGGTGGGGCTCGTGGTGGTGCTGGTCCAGCAGCGGGGGCGGCGGGGCGTGGCCCCGTGACCCGGGACGGGCCCTGTTGTCCGTCCCGGCCGTTACGCTCGCTCGCATGGCTCTGAACACTTCTCCGGAAGCCCCGCTGCCCGTCGGTGACGTGTCGCGGCTCATCGGCGGCTGGATCGACCGGCTCGGTGCGGTCTGGGTCGAGGGCCAGATCACCCAGCTGTCGCGGCGGCCGGGTGCCGGTGTGGTGTTCCTGACGCTGCGCGACCCGTCGCACGACATCTCGGTGAGCGTGACGTGCTTCCGGCAGGTCTTCGACCGGATCGCGGACGTCGTCTCGGAGGGCGCGCGGGTCGTGGTGCTCGCCAAGCCGGAGTGGTACGCGCCGCGGGGGCAGCTCTCGCTGCGGGCGACGGAGATACGGCCGGTCGGCATCGGCGAGCTGCTGGTGCGCCTGGAGCAGCTGAAGAAGTCCCTGGCGTCCGAGGGTCTGTTCGCCCTCGACCGGAAGAAGCCGCTGCCCTTCCTGCCGCAGCTGATCGGCCTGGTCTGCGGCCGGGCGTCGGCGGCCGAGCGCGATGTGCTGGAGAACGCCCGCCGCCGGTGGCCCGCCGTCCGCTTCGAGGTCCGCAACACCGCCGTACAGGGGGTGCACGCGGTCAACCAGGTCGTGCGGGCGGTCAAGGAGCTGGACGGCATCCCGGAGGTCGACGTGATCGTCGTGGCGCGCGGCGGCGGCAGCGTCGAGGACCTGCTGCCGTTCTCGGACGAGGAGCTGATCCGTACGGTCGCGGCCTGCCGTACGCCGGTGGTCTCGGCGATCGGGCACGAGCCGGACTCCCCGCTGCTCGACCTGGTCGCGGACGTACGGGCCTCCACGCCGACGGACGCGGCGAAGAAGGTCGTGCCCGACGTGGGCGAGGAGCTGGACCGGGTGCGGCAGCTGCGCGACCGCTCCCTTCGGACGGTACGGGGGCTGCTCGACCGGGAGGAGCGGGGCCTGGCCCACGCGCTGGGGCGACCCTGCATGGAGCACCCGCAGCGGATGGTGGACGAGCGCGAGGCGGACGTCGACGCGCTGGCCGGGCGCGCCCGCCGGGTGCTGGGCCATCTGCTGGACCGGGCGGACTCGGAGCTGGCCCACACCAGGGCCCGGGTCCTCGCGCTGTCCCCGGCGGCGACCCTGGAGCGCGGCTACGCGGTGCTCCAGCGCGCCGACGGGCACGTGGTCCGGGACCCCGCGGACGCGGGCGCGGCCGGGGAGACGCTGCGGGCCCGGGTGTCCGGGGGCGAGTTCGCGGTGCGGGTCGCGGAGTAGGGGCGGAGCCCCGGGGCGTACGGGCCCGGCACATACCGATACGGATACCTCTACCTAGGGTGGAACACATGACGGACGAGGGGACGGCGGGCGCCGCCGCGACGGGCACGCTCGGCTACGAGCAGGCGCGCGACGAGCTGATCGAGGTCGTACGCCGGCTGGAGGCGGGCGGCACCTCGCTGGAGGACTCCCTCGCGCTCTGGGAGCGCGGCGAGGAGCTGGCGAAGGTGTGCCGGCACTGGCTGGAGGGTGCCCGCGCCCGGCTGGACGCGGCGCTGGCGGGCCCGGCGGACGGCGAAGGCCCTTCCGGTTCCACGGCGGCGGACGCGGGCTGAGCGAGGCCGGGGGCGGGAGAAACCGCGGCGCGGGGGCCGTAAGGCTTATTCCGGTTCCGTGGCGTGAGTCTCCCCACTTCCGATTTAGTTGAACGTTAACGCACTTCCGCCGTACGGTGATCGTCATGGCCCGGTCCTTCGTGTTCGCGGCCCGATCCCCCCGTGTACGTCCGGAAGGTAATACCCACGATGTCCCTCGCCCTTGACGCCGCCGCTCAGGACCTCCTGTTCCGCGAGGCCCGCACCGCCAACACGTTCACCGACGAGCCGGTGACCGACGAGCAGGTCCAGGCCATCTACGACCTGGTCAAGTTCGGCCCGACCGCCTTCAACCAGTCGCCGCTGCGCGTCGTGCTGGTGCGTTCGGACGACGCCCGCGCGCGCCTCGTCAAGCACATGGCCGAGGGCAACCAGCCGAAGACCTCGACCGCCCCGCTGGTCGCGATCCTGGCCGCCGACAACGAGTTCCACGAGGAGCTGCCGGGCCTGCTGCCGCACTTCCCGCAGGCCAAGGACATGTTCTTCTCGGAGCGCCCGGTCCGTGAGTCGGCCGCCTCCCTGAACGCCGCCCTCCAGGCCGCGTACTTCATCATCGGCGTCCGCGCCGCCGGCCTGGCCGCCGGCCCGATGACCGGCTACGACGCCGCGGGCATCGAGAAGGAGTTCCTGGACGGCGACCACAACGTGCTGATGGTCGTCAACATCGGCAAGCCGGGCGAGGACGCCTGGTTCCCGCGCTCGCCGCGTCTCGCGTACGACGAGGTCGTCACGACCGTCTGAGCCACCGCCTTCTGCACGGTGAACACGGGGAAGGCCCCGGAGCACTCGCTCCGGGGCCTTCCCCGTGTCCGTACGCGGCGTCAGGAGGTCAGGACGTCCTGAGCGCCGCCGCCATCTCCGCCAGCCGCTTCGCCGGGGCCGAGCCGGTCACGACCGTCGTCGCGCCCTTCTCCTCGCGCACCAGCGCGTCGTACTTCGAGCCCTCCCAGCGCTGCCAGGTCTGCCCGCCGACCTCCTGCGTGCGCCCGGTGTTCTCGGCCTGCTGGCTCACCTGGTCGATGTAGAGCTTCGAGGGGGACGTGGACTGCTCCACCGCGACGTAACCGCCGTCCGGGGCGAGGAAGCCCAGGTGCCAGCTGTTGCCCTTGTCCCGGCTGTACGTGACCGAGGTCGGCTTCCAGCCCGCGGGCAGGCCCTCGGGGGCCGCCACCGGGTACGGGGCCGCACGCCGCGCGGTCAGGAGTTCGACGCGGTAGTCGACCGCCTTGATCGGATCGGCCTTGTCGTCGTGCGGGATGAAGATGTAGACGACACCCGCCACGGCGGCGATCGCCAACAACGACAGGATCATGTCCCGGACGGTCTGCTTGCCTCGCTTGCTTGCCACGGGTCCATCGTCGCATCAGCCCCTGCGCGGCCGAACCGGGGGCCGCCCCGCTCAAACGTGACCCGGTCTGCTCATTTTATCGACCTGGCGATAGAGTCAGATCACCCTCATCCGGTCGTCGTCGTACAGAAAGGTGCGCTCCGATGTCCGAGCATCATCTGCCGTCCCAGCTGGAGGTCTCCCCGGAGGCCCCCGACCGCAACCTCGCCCTGGAGCTGGTCCGGGTCACCGAGGCCGCCGCCATGGCCGCCGGGCGCTGGGTCGGGCGCGGGGACAAGATCGGGGCCGACGGTGCCGCCGTGAACGCCATGCGAACCCTCGTCTCCACCGTGTCCATGAACGGCGTCGTCGTCATCGGTGAGGGCGAGAAGGACGAAGCCCCCATGCTGTTCAACGGCGAGCACGTCGGGGACGGCACCGGGCCCGAGGTCGACATCGCCGTCGACCCGATCGACGGCACGACCCTCAACGCCAAGGGCATGCCCAACGCGATCGCCGTCCTGGCCGCCGCCGACCGTGGCGCGATGTTCGACCCGTCCGCCGTCTTCTACATGGACAAGCTGGTCACCGGCCCGGAGGCGGCGGACTTCGTGGACATCAACGCCCCCGTCTCGGCGAACATCCGCCGGGTCGCGCGGGCGAAGAACTCCACGCCCGAGGACGTCACCGTCGTCATCCTGGACCGCCCCCGCCACGAGGGGATCGTCAAGGAGATCCGGGAGACCGGCGCCCGCATCAAGTTCATCTCCGACGGCGACGTGGCCGGGTCGATCATGGCGGCCCGCGAAGGCACCGGCGTCGACCTGCTCATGGGCATCGGCGGCACGCCCGAGGGCATCATCTCGGCCTGCGCCATAAAGTGCCTCGGCGGCGTCATCCAGGGCAAGCTCTGGCCGAAGGACGAGGCCGAACGCCGACGCGCGCTGGACGCCGGGCACGACCTGGACCGGGTGCTGTCCACGGACGACCTGGTCAGCGGGGACAACGTGTTCTTCGTGGCGACCGGGATCACCGACGGCGAGCTGATGCGCGGGGTGCGCTACCGCTCGGAGACGGCGACCACCGAGTCCATCGTCATGCGGTCCAAGTCCGGCACCATCCGGACGATCAACTCCACCCACCGGCTGTCGAAGCTGCGCGCCTACAGCGCCGTCGACTTCGACCGCGCGAAGTAGCGGCCGGGCCGCACCCACGGCCCGCGTCCGCGCTTCCGCCCGAAGAGGCGCCCCCCATGTGCGGTGGGGGCGCCTCTTCGTACGTACGCGTACGGGACCGGCGGCCGGTCAGCCCGCCGCCGCGATCCGGCCGGTCGCGCCCGAGGCCTTCAGCTCCGCCTCGCGCCGCCTGCGCCGGGCGAGCGCGACGCGGCGCTCGGCGGCCGTGAGACCGCCCCACACCCCGTACGGCTCGGGCTGCATCAGCGCGTGCTCGCGGCACTCCACCATCACGGGGCAGCGCGCGCAGACCCGCTTCGCGGACTCCTCGCGCGAGAGCCGGGCAGCGGTCGGCTCCTTCGACGGGGCGAAGAACAACCCGGCTTCGTCCCGGCGGCACACCGCCTCCGAGTGCCAGGGGCCGGCCTGGTCCTCCCGAGCGGGGACCCGCTGCGGGGGAACAGCGGCGACCTGCAGGGGCTGATGCGGCAGTTGCAGCACGGTCCACTCCTGACGACGGCTTCGCGAGCGAGAGACGATGCAGCAGTCCCTACCCGCTGTGCGTGCGCCTATGCACTGAGTGGCACTCAGGTCCGTTCCACGCAATTGCGGTCGAGTCCCTTTTCGGCCGGAAAGAATCCCCGCCGCGACGCGCGGCCGTGCGCCGTCAGCGGTCGAGGTGCTTATCGAGGTGCTTGCGCAGCCGGTCCTGGAGATCCGCGATGAACTTGCCCCGTTTCGGCTTCGCCTCGACGCTGCCGAACACCGAATATCCGTTGACGACGACCACCGGCGCCTCGGGGTCGGCGGATTCCAGCGTGCGCACTTCGAAACTGCCGAAAACACCCGTGCCGCTGCCGCGCAGCGAGATGTTCTCGGGCACCCGGATCTCCACGCTGCCGAAAACGGAGGTCGCGTTGATCACGGTGAGACGCTGTCCGAAAAGCGCCTCCGTCAGGTCGATTTCCACACTGCCGAACAGCGCGAAGGCGTTCGTACGGGCACCCACCCGCCAGCGGCCCCGGCGGGTCGAACTGCTGAAGATGGCCACCAGGTTGTCGGCGGGTCCGGTCGCCGGCTCGGGCTCGCGGTTGTACGAGGCACCGGCGGCGGCCCTGGACGCCCCGCCCGGCGCCGGCAGGTCCCGGACGAGCGGTTCGAGCTCACCGACGGTCTTGGCGCGGTAGACGGAATCGACCCGCTCCGCGTGCTCGTCGGCGGTCAGCCGGCCCTCGGCCAGCGCTTCCCGCAGGATGTCCGCGATGCGGTCGCGGTCCGCGTCGGAGGCGCGGATGACGTCGGTGTCCGCCGGTGCGGTGGGCTGCTGGGGCTGCTTCTCGAGGTCCACCGCCCCAGCGTACCGAAACGCGATAGATCGCGACAGGGGCCGGACGGCGCGCCGCGCGCCGGGCCGTGCGCCCCGGGGAGCCCCCGGGACGGCCCGGATGTGATCCCGGATGGTGAGCCCTACCTCACAAGCCCGGCGCTCCCGGCGCGTCCTACCCTGGTGGGTGCGCTGTCCAAGGGTGGCCAGCCGCTGTCTGCCGAGTGAGGAATGGCCGTAATGCCAGAGTTTGCGTACTCCGATCTGCTCCCCCTGGGAGAGGACACCACGCCGTACCGCCTGGTCACCGCCGAGGGTGTGTCCACCTTCGAGGCCGACGGACGTACGTTCCTCAAGGTCGAGCCGGAGGCGCTGCGCACCCTGGCCGCCGAGGCCATGCACGACATCTCGCACTACCTGCGGCCCGCGCACCTGGCGCAGCTGCGGCGGATCGTGGACGACCCGGAGGCCTCGTCCAACGACAAGTTCGTCGCGCTCGACCTGCTGAAGAACGCGAACATCGCGGCCGCGGGCGTCCTGCCCATGTGCCAGGACACCGGCACGGCGATCGTCATGGGCAAGCGCGGACAGAACGTGCTGACCGAGGGCGGTGACGAGGAGGCCCTGTCCCGCGGCATCTTCGACGCGTACACCAAGCTCAACCTGCGCTACTCGCAGATGGCCCCGCTGAACATGTGGGAGGAGAAGAACACCGGCTCCAACCTCCCGGCGCAGATCGAGCTGTACGCCACCGACGGCGGCGCGTACAAGTTCCTCTTCATGGCCAAGGGCGGCGGCTCGGCCAACAAGTCGTTCCTCTTCCAGGAGACCAAGGCGGTCCTCAACGAGGCCTCCATGATGAAGTTCCTGGAGCAGAAGATCCGTTCGCTGGGCACCGCGGCCTGCCCGCCGTACCACCTGGCGATCGTCGTCGGCGGCACGTCCGCCGAGTTCGCGCTGAAGACCGCGAAGTACGCCTCCGCGCACTACCTGGACGAGCTGCCCGCCGAGGGCTCCCCCGCCGGGCACGGCTTCCGCGACAAGGAGCTGGAGGAGAAGGTCTTCGAGCTGACGCAGAAGATCGGCATCGGCGCGCAGTTCGGCGGCAAGTACTTCTGCCACGACGTACGCGTGGTGCGCCTGCCCCGGCACGGCGCCTCGCTGCCCGTCGCGATCGCCGTGTCCTGCTCGGCGGACCGCCAGGCCACCGCGAAGATCACCGCCGAAGGCGTCTTCCTGGAGCAGCTGGAGAAGGACCCGGCCCGCTTCCTGCCGGACACCACCGACGAGCACCTCGACGAGTCCGGCGATGTGGTGAAGATCGACCTCAGCCGGCCGATGGACGAGATCCTGGCGGAGCTGACCAAGTACCCGGTCAAGACGCGGCTCTCGCTGACCGGTCCGCTGGTCGTGGCGCGCGACATCGCGCACGCCAAGATCAAGGAACGCCTCGACGCGGGCGAGGAGATGCCGCAGTACCTGAAGGACCACCCCGTGTACTACGCGGGTCCGGCGAAGACCCCCGAGGGGTACGCCTCCGGTTCGTTCGGCCCCACGACGGCCGGCCGGATGGACAGCTACGTCGCGCAGTTCCAGGCGGCGGGCGGCTCCAAGGTCATGCTCGCCAAGGGCAACCGCTCCCAGCAGGTCACCGACGCGTGCGGCGCGCACGGCGGCTTCTACCTCGGCTCGATCGGCGGCCCGGCGGCCCGGCTCGCGCAGGACTGCATCAAGAAGGTCGAGGTCGTCGAGTACGAGGAGCTGGGCATGGAGGCGGTCTGGCGGATCGAGGTGGAGGACTTCCCCGCGTTCGTCGTCGTCGACGACAAGGGCAACGACTTCTTCACCGAGCCCGCCCCGGCCCCGACGTTCACCAGCATCCCGGTGCGCGGCCCCGGCCTGGGCTGATTCCCGCGCCGCCGGAGGGGCGTCCCTCCGGCGCGCGGTCAGCCGTCGAGCAGCCCCGACGTGGCGACCAGATAGCCGAGCTGGGCGCGGCTGGTGCTGCCCAGCTGCTCGGAGACCTTGCGCATGTGCTCGGCGACGCTGCGCCGGCTCATCCCGATCCGGCGGGCTATCGCGGCGTCCGTCTCGCCGTTCACCACGGCCTGGAGGATGGCCCGTTGCAGGTCGGAGGTGACGACCGGGGTGCGCAGCGGCGCCCGTTCGGGCCGTACGGGCAGGGCGCGCGCCCATGCCTCGTCGAAGCCGCGGGCCAGGAAGCGCACCAGCGCCGGGTGGCGTACGCACAGCGCCTCGTGCGGTGCGTCGGAGAACGGGACGAAGGCGAGGTCGAGGTCGACGACGATCACCCGGTCGGTCACCTCGGCGAGCGTCCTGATCTCCGCCCCTGCCGCGCTCACCTGCTCGATGTAGGCGAGGGTGGCCCGGTCCGAGCGGACGGTGTGCTGGTAGACGGTCCGCTGGCGGATGCCGCGCCGCAGGTTCCCGAGGTCGCGGACGAGCGCCTCCCGGAGCGCCTGCTCGGGGCGGCCGCCGCCGGGCTGCGCGGTGCGGATCTCCTCGCGGCAGCCGGCCACCGCCGCCTCCAGCGCCCTGCTGATGACGGCTTCCCCGGTCAGCCGGGTGAGTCCGGGCTGTTCGAGCCGGTGCACGTCCGCGTACAGGGTCTCGAAGGCGGCGAGTGCGGCCCGGGTGGACCGCAGGGCGCGGCGCCGTTCGAGGACGGCCTCCTCCAGCGGGGCGAGCGCGGCGTGGGAGGCGGTCTCCGGTGGGACGGGGACCATCGAGCCGGGTGACGCGCGGTCCGGGACCATCAGATGAAGGGCGCTCAGGCAGCCGGCCACCTCCTCGCGCGGCAGGCTGCCCGCCAGCAGCGCGCGCCGGTACGCGTCGAGGGCCCGCTCGCACGGCTGCTCCGCCCGCCCGGTGCTCCCGGGCACCGATTCGTGGCAATCACACGGCGGTGGGCGGGAATGATCGTGCTTCACAATGATGCAGATTACCTTTGTGCACAGGCCGGGAGAGGCCCGAGTCCGGGGCTCTCGACCACGATGTGCGGGTGTCCTTCCACCGCTCCCGTCCTGTCGGCGAACCGGCCGTCGCACCGTCCGGTCCGCCGCGCGGTGAGCGCATGTTCCGCTTTCTGGTGGCCGGGTACGCGGTCTCCTCGTACGGCACGTTCCTGAATATGGTGGCGCTCAATCTCTTCGTCTACGAAACGACGGGGCGGGCGCTCGCGATGGGGCTGTTCATGGCCCTGCGGCTGGGTGCCGGATTCCTCGCCGGTCTCGTCGCCGGCGGTCTGCTCGCGCGATGCACGGCGAAGAGCGTGATGCTCTGGACGAATATCGCGCAGGGCGCCGTGATGCTGCCGCTGATTCTCGCGCCGGACGGCTGGCGTACGGCTTCGCTGTTCGCGGTCTCCGTGGTGGTCGGGTCCTGCGGGACGCTGTTCATGGTGGCCCTGCGCAGCTCCGTGCCGGAGATGGTGGGCGAGGAGCGGCGGTCCTGGGCGAACTCGCTGTCGGTGACCGGGCGTTCGCTGGCGATGGTGGCGGGCTTCGCCTCGGCGGGTGTCGTCGTCTCGCTGGTGGGGTACACCGCCGCGTTCGTGGTGGACCTCGCCACCTTCGCCGTCTGCGCGCTGACGGTGGCCCTGCTGCCGGTCGCCGGCGGCGGTCGGGGCAAGGCGGTTACGGAAGAGCCGGAGGGGGAACGGCCCCGGCGGCGGACGCCCGTCGCGTTCGCCGCGCTCGCCGCGGTGCCGGGCCTGACGCTGATGGTCGGGCTGCGCGGGGTGGACGCGCTCGGCTCCTCGTCGCACAACGCGGCGCTGCCCGTGCACTCCGCGGCGCTGGACGACGCGCACCCGGCCCTGTTCGTCAGCGCGTTCTGGTGCCTGTGGGCGGTCGGCAACATCGTGGCGCAGCAGGTGATCCAGCGCTACGGGCGCCGCACCGGCCGGTCCGTGGGCGCGGCCGGCTTCGGCTACGGCACCTGTGTGATGTCGGCGGCGTTCATCCTGGCCTTCGCGGGGTTCCCGACGGCGGCCACGGCCGTGATCGCCCTGGTGGCCGGCGCGGCGGACGGGCTGACGGAGGTCTCGTACACCTCGCACCTCCAGACCCTGCCGGCCGGGCCGCGCGCGCACGCCTTCGGGCTGTCCGCGACGGTGGAGAACCTGGGCTTCGGGGTCGGCATGATCGCCGTGGCGGCGGCCCTGGAGCGCTTCAGTCCGTTGGCGGTCGTCGGCTGGTCGCACGGGGCGGCCCTCGCCTTCGCGGTGGCGTTCCTGGTCCGCACGGCGGGGGCTCGGCGCGCGCGTCCGGCCGCGCCGGCGCCATGACCGACGGGGGCGACGGCGGCGCGCGGGGCGCATCCCCGTACAGCGGAAATCGGCCAATCTCGTGCAAGCCCCTCGGCGGCCGTGCGGCGGCACCGGCCGGGACGGCGGGACCCCGGTACGGACCGGGCCGGGGCACCGGCCGCCGCCCGCGCTCCGGGGGCGCCCGCACCGCACCGCCGCTTTCGCGCACCGGGCCGGACGCCGGACTTGCGGGGCGCCGTACGAATGCGGTGGGTTGTCCCGCGTTGCCGGAGAACTCCGCACCGCCGGGCGGCCGGCCCGGTGCCACCGACGGCCGCCGGGCCCGCCCCCACGCACCCGCCGACGCCCCTGCCGACCTCGCCGTACGGCCGTCCGAACCCGTGCGGCCGCACCACCCTCACCGTCCCACTCCGGAAAGGCGGACACCGCATGACGCCGGTCCCCCACCGCAGCCACGCCGACGACCTGCTCACCTTCATCAGCGCCAGCCCCTCCCCGTACCACGCCGTGGCGAGCGCCGCCCAGCGGCTGGAGAAGGCGGGCTTCAGTGAACTGCGCGGCACCGACGACTGGACGGGCACCACGGGCGGCGGCTTCGTCGTCCAGGGGGGCGCGCTGATCGCCTGGTACGTTCCCGAGTCGCTGCCCGCCCACACCCCGTTCCGGATCATCGGCACACACACCGACTCGCCGAACCTGCGGGTCAAACCCACCCCGGACACGGCGTCGGCGGGCTGGCGGCAGGTCGCGGTGGAGATCTACGGCGGGGTGCCGCTCAACACCTGGCTCGACCGCGACCTGGGCATCTCCGGCCGTCTCGCGCTGCGGGGGCCGGGCGGCACGGCCGAGAGCCGGCTCGTGCAGATCGACGAGCCCCTGCTGCGGGTGCCGCAGCTGGCGATCCACCTGGACCGCGCCGTCAACGACGGGCTGGCCCTGGACCGGCAGCGCCACATCGCCCCCGTCTGGTCGCTCGGCGCGGCCGACGAGGGCGCGCTGCTGCGCCGGGTCGCGGCGGCGGCCGAGGCGGAGCCGGGCGACGTGCTGGGCTGGGACCTGATGCTGCACGACGTGCAGCCGCCCGGATACCTGGGCGCCGAGCGGGAGTTCCTGGTGTCCGCGCGGCTGGACAACCTGGTGTCGGTGCATGCCGGGGTGACCGCGCTGACGGCCGCGGCGACGGCCGCCGAGCCGCCGGCGTACATCCCGGTGCTGGCGGCCTTCGACCACGAGGAGGTCGGCAGCGGCTCGGACACGGGCGCGCAGAGCCCGATGCTGGAACGGGTGCTGAGCCGGTCGGTGACGGCCCGGGGCGGCAGCGCGGAGGACTGGTCGCGGGCGCTGGCCGGTGCCTACTGCGTCTCCGCCGACATGGCGCACGCGGTGCACCCGAACTACGCGGAGCGCCACGACCCGGGCCACCAGCCGCTGCCCAACTGCGGCCCGACGGTCAAGGTCAACGTCAACCAGCGGTACGCGACCGACTCGACGGGGATCGCGGTGTTCGCGCAGGCCTGCGAGCGGGCGGGCGCGCCGTGGCAGCCGTTCGTCTCCAACAACGCGATGCCGTGCGGCACGTCGATCGGCCCGCTCACGGCGGCCCGGCTGGGTGTGCCGACCGTCGACGTGGGGGTCCCGGGGCTCTCCATGCACTCGGCACGCGAGCTGTGCGGGGCCCGGGACCCGGGCCATCTGGCGGCGATCCTGACGGCGTTCGTGACGTCCGGCTGAGAGACGCGGGTACGGGGAAGGGCCGCGCGGCCCCTGCCCGTACCCGCGTCGGTGGCGGGTTACGCGAAGCGCTGCTTCGCGCCGCCGTCGCAGGCCTGGAGCCTCAGCGGGTCGTGGGCGCCCGCGAGGGTCGCGCACAGGCCCGTGGAGGCGGCCGGGCGCAGGGTCCCCGACTGGCGGACGAAGCGCTGGTTGGCGGCGCCGGAGCAGTTGTAGAGGATGAGCGAGGCGCCGGCCCTGTAGTCGGCGCCCGGGACGTCCAGGCAGCGGTCGTGGCTCAGCTCGGTGCGCAGGGTCTGCGTGCCGGAGTCGTACCACCAGCCCTGGTTGCGCCCGCCGTGGCACTCCCAGCCGGTCACCCCGGTGTTGTTACGGGTGACGGAGGCGGGGGCGTCCAGGCAGGTGGCCGTCGCCTCGCCGCGCAGGGGCTTGAAGGCGTCGTCCCAGGCGACCGGCTGGAGGACGGGCTGCCCGGTGCTCGCCGGGTCGGCGCAGCTCGCCTCGCGCAGGCCGGAGTTGTAGATCTGGGTCAGGCAGGAGGCGAAGGCGCCGTGCCCGGACGCGTTCGGGTGGAAGGACTGGCGCACCGAGTTGGAGTCCGGCGGGAAGTGCGACAGGTCGATGTAGAGGCCGCGCGCCCAGGCGGACTCGCTGCACACCTCGTGGCCGTGGAAGAGCCGGGAGTTGTCCAGGTAGACGGCCCCGGTGTCGGCCGCGGCCTTGCGCATGCCGCGCTCGAAGGCGGGAACGGCGGCGTTGCGGCCCCAGGCGGCGTCGGAGTCGTACCCGGCGCAGCCGCCGGGAAGCTTCCCGGGGAAGTTCGGGTTGTCGTAGAAGTCCGGGCCGATGGGGCTCGGGTAGCCCATGACGACGAGCTTGTAGTCGCTGTCCGCGTAACCGGCACCGGTCATCACCGTCCGCAGGTCGCGCACGGTCTTCTCGACCTTGGGGACGAGCCCGTCCACGCGGGCCTGCCAGCCGCCCTCGTACTTCGACTGACACGGGCCCTGGATGAGGACCCAGCGCTCGACGCAGTCCGTCATGACGGGCCCGAACTGGAGGTCGTCGTTGGCACCCGCCACCAGCACGATCATCTTGATGCGGGTGTTGCGCGCCTTGACGGCCAGGTTGTCGCTCTGCACCAGTTCGTCGGCGTACTGCTTGGAGCCGCCGATGACGATGTTTCCGGTGTACGCGCCGGAGCACGAGACGTTGTACGTGACGTCGGCCGCGATGCCCGTGCGGTGGATGGCGGAGTCGGGCGAGCGGTGGCACCAGTTGTCGGGGCCGTTGGTGCCCGCCTCGTACGTGCCGACGCCCTCGCCGGAGATCTCGCTGTCGCCGAGCGAGATGAGCCCGGTCTTGCGCTGTGCGAGCGGCCGCTCGGCCGGGTCGCCGTACAGCTGGGTGGCCTCGGCGGCGCGGATGGCCTCCAGTTCCGGCGGCAGGGGGGTCGATGCGGTACTGGTGGTACCGGGCTGTGCGGCGGCGGCCGTGCCCGTCGCCGCGGTCATCCCGCCGAACGCCGCCGCGATGGCCGCGGCGGCCGCGACGGTACAGCGGATTCTGTGCCTGGTGCGCGTCATTGCGCCTCCCCGGGTTGTTGTTACCCCCGGTATTTACTGGCCGGTAGGCGACTTGGGAATACATGGAACAAGACAAGTGCTCATCTTTTTGGGTGACTTCAGAGAGGTTGAACGATGACGGATCAGGGAACGCACGACGGCTACCGCGTCGAGCACGACTCGATGGGCGAGGTCAGGGTGCCCGCGAACGCGAAGTGGCGGGCCCAGACGCAGCGGGCCGTGGAGAACTTCCCGGTCTCCGGACAGCGCCTGGAGCGGGCCCACATCGAGGCCCTGGCCCGTATCAAGGCCGCCGCCGCCAAGGTCAACGCCGAGCTGAAGGTCCTCGACCCGGATATCGCGCGGGCCGTCCGGGAAGCCGCCGAGGAGGTCGCCGAGGGGCGCTGGGACGCGCACTTCCCGGTCGACGTCTTCCAGACGGGCTCGGGTACCTCGTCGAACATGAACACCAATGAGGTCGTGGCCACCCTCGCCACCGAGCGCCTCGGCCGCGAGGTCCACCCCAACGACCACGTCAACGCATCGCAGTCCTCCAACGACGTCTTCCCGTCCTCCATCCACATCGCCGCGACCGCCGCGGTCACCGCCGACCTGATCCCCGCCCTGGAGCACCTGGCCGCCGCCCTGGAGCGCAAGGCGCAGGAGTTCGCGACGGTCGTGAAGTCCGGGCGCACCCACCTCATGGACGCCACGCCCGTCACCCTCGGCCAGGAGTTCGGGGGGTACGCCGCCCAGATCCGCTACGGCGTCGAGCGGCTGCGCGCCTCGCTCCCCCGCCTCGCCGAACTCCCCCTCGGCGGCACGGCCGTGGGCACCGGCATCAACACCCCGCCCGGCTTCTCGGCCGCCGTGATCGCCGAGGTGGCCCGCGTCACCGGGCTGCCGCTCACCGAGGCGCGCGACCACTTCGAGGCACAGGGCGCGCGGGACGGCCTGGTGGAGACCTCGGGCCAGCTGCGCACCATCGGGGTCTCGCTCACCAAGATCTGCAACGACCTGCGCTGGATGGCGTCCGGCCCGCGCACCGGTCTCGCCGAGATCTCCCTGCCCGACCTGCAGCCCGGCTCCTCGATCATGCCGGGCAAGGTCAACCCGGTCATCCCCGAGGCGGTGCTGATGGTGGCCGCGCAGGTGACGGGGAACGACGCCACGGTCGCCGCCGCGGGCGCCGCGGGAAACTTCGAGCTGAACGTGATGCTCCCGGTCATCGCGAAGAACCTGCTGGAGTCCGTACGGCTGCTGGCCAACGCCTCCCGGCTGCTCGCGGACCGCACGGTGGACGGAATCACGGCGCACGCCGAGCGGGCCAGGGAGTACGCCGAGTCCTCGCCGTCCGTCGTCACCCCGCTGAACAAGTACATCGGCTACGAGGAGGCGGCCAAGGTCGCCAAGAAGTCGCTCGCGGAACGCCGGACGATCCGTGAAGTGGTCCTCGAATCCGGCTATGTGGAGCGCGGAGACCTGACCGAGGAGCAGCTCGACGAGGCCCTGGACGTGCTGCGCATGACCCGTCCGTGACGGGCGCCACCGCGCGGGGGCGGCACGCTCCGTAGGATCTCTCCATGACAGGTACCGGAGGGACCGAGCGCTGGGCGCCGGGTGACCAGATCCTGTGGCGCTACCGCGGGAACGGCCCCCGACGGCCGGATTCAGCCGCTCACGCGTTCCACATCTGCCGCCCCGTCACGGTCGTCCAGGACACCGAGGACCTGCTCGCGGTGTGGGTGGCGCCCGGCACCGAGTGCGTCAAGCCGGTCCTGGCCGACGGCACCGACGTGCACGCCGAGCCACTCGCCACCCGGTACACCGCCCCGCGCACGACGGCCCGTTCGCAGTGGCTGGGCAACGGGGTGCTGAAGCTGGCCGGGCCCGGCCAGCCCTGGTCCGTCTGGCTGTTCTGGGAGCGCGGCTGGCAGTTCCGCAGCTGGTACGTGAACCTGGAAGAGCCCCGCACCAGGTGGGCGGGCGGTACCGACTCCGAGGACCACTTCCTGGACATCTCCGTCTACCCGGACCGCAGCTGGCTCTGGCGCGACGAGGACGAGTTCGAGCAGGCCCAGCGGGTGGGCCTGATCACGCCGGACGTGGCGCACCGGGTGCGGGAGGCGGGGCGCGCCGCGGTCGGGCTGATCCGCGACTGGGGGGCGCCGTTCCGGGACGGCTGGGAGAACTGGCGGCCCGACCCGGCGTGGCGGGTGCCCGAACTGCCGGACGACTGGGACCGCCGGCCGGACGGTTCCGACCGCACGGCTTCCGCCATGCCGTCGTGAGACCCTTGATGCACCCCAGGGGGGCAAACGTAGGATCGTCCCGAGGAGAGCGGCTCGGCCCCAACCGGCAGGCGGGGCGCAGGACCTGACCGTAAGTCATCGTCTCGTCGCACAAACGGCGGCCCGAGGGCCGCACCGGCGTCACGAGCCGCACGAGTTGCCCGCATCGCATGAGCCACTACGAGGGGGTGGAGACGTGGCCGCCGCTGTCCGCTGCCGCCCCTTCGGAAACGTTGTCACCGGCATTCCGAGCAGACATACGGTTTCGGCCCCGCGTGGCGGGGAAGGCGATGTCAGCCGTTGTTATTGCCGCTCCTGCCGGGGCACAGTAGCGCCCCACAAGGTGATTGCCTCATACAACCGGCCCGGACGGACGGAATCCCACGCGTGACGGAGCACCCCACCTCCCACGAAGGCCGGCAGCCTCTCGCCGCCCGGCCGCAGGAACGCACCCGGCCGCGGCAGCGGGACGCCGCCGTGGCGGCCGCCGCTGCCGCCACCGCGATCCCGGCACCCGCCAAGGGTCCGGGCGCGACGGCCCCCGACCCACAGGCGGCGACCCGGCGCGAGGGCGACCGGCTGCGCTTCGTGGGGGCCGCGACCCGGCGGATCGCCCGGGGCATAGACCTGGACGAGATCGTGCTGGGGCTGTGCCGGGCCAGCGTGCCGACGTTCTCCGACGCCATACTCGTCTACCTCCGCGACCCGCTGCCTGTCGGCGACGAGCGGCCGGTCAACCCGTTCGTGCTGCGGCTGCGCCGCTCGGACCGGCTGCGGCTGACCGACGAGGAGACCGAGAGCCTGTCGGAGACCGAGCGGCTGCGGCTGCCCGCCGTCGACCCGCAGGCCGATCTGATGCCCGCCGCCGAGCTGTGCGAGGTGCGGGCCGGGAGCGCGCTCGCCGAGGTGCTGCGCGGGGTGCGGCCGGTCTTCGGCGACTCCGCCGCGGCCCGTGTCGCGCTGCCCGAACTGCTCGGCGCGGACCGTCCGGTGCCGTCCGGACACCGGGTGATCCTGGCCCCGCTGCGCGGCCGGCGACGGGTCATCGGGGCGGCGGTCTTCCTGCGCGGCGCCGAACGCCCGGCGTTCGAGGCCAACGACCTGCTGGTGGCCGCCCAGCTGGCGACGCACACCGCCCTCGGCATCGACAAGGCCGTGCTCTACGGGCGCGAGGCGTACATCGCCGACGAGCTCCAGCGCACGATGCTCCCCGACTCGCTCCCCCAGCCGACCGGCGTGAAGCTCGCCTCGCGCTACCTCCCGGCCGCCGAGACGGCCCGGGTCGGCGGCGACTGGTACGACGCGATCCCGCTGCCCGGCAGCCGGGTCGCCCTGGTCGTCGGTGACGTGATGGGCCACTCGATGACGTCCGCCGCGATCATGGGGCAGCTCCGCACCACCGCGCAGACCCTGGCCGGGCTCGACCTGCCCCCGCAGGAGGTGCTGCACCACCTCGACGAACAGGCGCAGCGCCTCGGCAGCGACCGCATGGCCACCTGCCTGTACGCGGTGTACGACCCCGTCGCGCACCGCATCACCGTCGCCAACGCCGGCCACCCGCCGCCCGTCCTGCTCCACCTGGGCGGCCGCGCGGAGGTGCTGCGGGTGCCCCCGGGCGCCCCGATCGGTGTCGGCGGGGTGGACTTCGAGGCGGTCGAGCTGGACGCGCCGGCCGGTGCGACGCTGCTGCTGTACACCGACGGCCTGGTCGAGTCGCGGCTGCGGGACGTGTGGACGGGCATCGAGATGCTGCGCGAACGGCTCGCCGCGACCGCCCGGCTGACCGGTCCGGACCACTCGCCGCCGCTGGAGGCCCTGTGCGACGACGTGCTGGACATGCTCGGCCCGGGTGACCGGGACGACGACATCGCGCTGCTGGCCGCCCGCTTCGACGGGATCGCGCCGAGCGACGTCGCGTACTGGTTCCTGGAGCCGGACGAGTCCGCCCCCGGCCGGGCCCGCAGGCTGGCGCGCAGGGCGCTCGGCCGGTGGGGCCTGGACGACCTCTCGGACTCGGTGGAGCTCCTGATCAGCGAGGTGGTCACCAACGCCGTGCGGTACGCGGAGCGCCCGGTGACCCTGCGCCTGCTGCGCACCGACACCCTGCGCTGCGAGGTCGGCGACGACTCCCCGCAGCTCCCCCGGCAGCGCCGCGCCAAGGACATGGACGAGAACGGGCGCGGCCTGTTCCTGGTCAACCGGCTGGCCCGGCGGTGGGGCGCGACGCGCCTGTCGACCGGCAAGGTCGTGTGGTTCGAGATGCCGGTGCGCGGGTAGCGCCGGCGGAGACACGCGAACGGGCGGTGTACGAGGAGGAGCCTCGTACACCGCCCGTCGTCACTGTCAGGCGTCGCGGTTCAGCGGGTCACCTGTCGTCGTCGTTGCGGTCCGGCTTCTTGTCCCCCGAGAGGTCCGGCAGCCCCACGGACGTCGAGGGGTCCGGTCCCGGCTGGGTCGACGGGTTGGTGGGCGGCTCGCCCGAGGTGTCGTCGGAGGGCGAGGCGGGCGGGGAGCTCTGCGGGGACTCGCTGGCCGGCGGCGGCTCGGAGGACGGCGAGGTGGACGGCGACGTGGAGGGCGAGGGCTTGTCGGAGGGCGAGGTGCTCGGGCTCGGCGAGTGGGACACGGGCGGCGGGCTGACCGCGGCGCCCATGTCCGTGTCCAGGTCGAACTCGCGGGCCTTGCCGACGGAGTGGCCCATGTAGTCGGCCCAGATCTCGGCCGGGAAGCCGCCGCCGTTGACGCGGCCGCCGCCGCCGGCGCCCTGGAGGGTCACCTGCGCGTTCTTCTTGATCTTCTTGCCGTCGTCGGCGGTGCGGTCGAAGGCCGCCTCGCCGAAGAGCCCGACCGAGGTGACCAGGTTGGAGGTGTAGCCGGTGAACCAGGCCGACTTGTTGTCGTCGGAGGTACCGGTCTTGCCCGCGATGTCCTTGTCGGAGAGCCCCTCCGCGTTGCGGACCGACCCGCGGGCCGTACCGTCGTCGACCACACCGGTCAGCACGGACGTCACGGAGTCCGCGGCCTGGTGGGAGATCACCTGCTCGCCGATCGCGTCGGGCAGCTTCACCGGGGAGTCGCCCTGGTGCACGGCGGACTTCACGATCTGCGGGGTGACCTGCTTGCCGTGGTTGTCGAGCGTGGCGTAGATCCCGGCCATCTCCAGCGGGCTCGCGCCCATGGAACCGAGGGTCTGCGCGGGCGCGGCTTCCAGCCCGTCCACGTTCATGCCGAGCTTGCCGGCGGTCTTCATCACCTTGTCCATGCCGACGTCGACGCCCATCTGCGCGAAGACGGAGTTGACGGACGCGTTCATCGCGGTCTGGACGGTGATCTGCCCGTAGTTGTGGTCGTCCTCGTTCTCCGGGGCGAAGTACCGGTCACCGCCGACGACGGGGCGCTTGCTGGTGCCGTCGTAGCGGGTGTTCGCGGTGATCCGCTCGCCGTCCTGGGTCTTCGACTCGTTGTCGAGGGCGGCGGCGAGGATGACCGGCTTGAAGGTGGAGGCGGGCTGGTAGTCGCGCCGCGAGGCGTTGGAGATCCAGTGCTCGCTCTGGCCGCGACCGCCGTACAGCGCGACCACCGCACCGGTCTTCGGGTCGACCGAGGCGGCGCCGGCCTGGATGTCCTGGTCGAGCTTGCGCTTCTTGGTGTCCAGCTTGTCGAGCAGCTGCTTCTCGACCGACTTCTCCAGCTGCTTCTGCTTCTTCTTGTCGATGTTGACGGTGATCGTCCAGCCGCCGCGGTCGAACTGGTCCTCGGTGATGCCCGCCTGCTTGATCACGGCCTTGCGGGCCGCGTCGACGATGTAGCCCTTCTGGCCGGCCGAGCCGTTCACCGGCTTGGGGTCGTGAGGCGTGGGGAACGTGAGCTTCTGGCGCTTGCCGGAGTCCAGCCAGCCCTCCTCGACCATGTTGTCGAGCGTGTACGCCCAGCGCGCCTTGACGAGGCGCTTGCCGTTCGGCCCGGCGACGGCCCAGTCGTACTGGCTCGGCGCCTGGAGCAGCGCGGCGAGGTAGGCGCCCTGGGAGACGTCCAGAGCCTTGGCGTCCACGCCGTAGTACGCCTGCGCGGCAGCCTGGATGCCCCAGGCGCCGCGGCCGAAGTAGCTGGTGTTGATGTAGCCGGCGAGGATTTCCTTCTTGGTCTTCTTCTGGTCCAGCTTCAACGAGATGACCAGCTCCTTGAGCTTCCGGCTGACCGTCTGGTCCTGCTCGAGGTAGTAGTTCTTGACGTACTGCTGGGTGATGGTCGAGCCGCCCTGCTTGCCCTTCCCGGAGAGGGTGTTGAGCAGGCCGCGCGCGGTGCCCTTGAAGTCGACTCCGTGGTCCTTGTAGAAGGACTTGTTCTCGGCGGCGACGAAGGTGTCCTGGACCTCCTTGGGCACCTCCGCGAGGCTCACGACCTCGCGGTTGACCTCGCCGGTCCTGGCGAGCAGGCTGCCGTCGGCGTACTTGTAGACGTTCGCCTGCAACTCCATCTTGGGGTTGCCCTCCGGCACGTCCACGACCATGTAGAGCACGGCGAACGAGCCCATGCCCAGCAGGATCACCCCGAAGGCCGTGCCCAGAAGTTTGCGCCAGGTGAAGAGCCTGCGTATGCCGCTCTTCGCAGCCCGCTTCTGGGCTCGTCGCGCTTCCGCTCGACCCATCGCTTGGTCGCTCCCGTTTCTCTGCTCGGCCGGATCAGCTCGGACCTGCCAGCTAACACCGTAGGCAAGGCCAAAAAGCAGGCGATCCGACGTTTTACGGACGTGAGAATCAGCACCTGTCCCCGAGGGAACCGACTCCTGAGGGGTGCGCAAGGTTGCGAGAACCGTTAATGTGTAAT
Organism: Streptomyces sp. col6; assembly: GCF_008042035.1. Classification (GTDB taxonomy): domain Bacteria; phylum Actinomycetota; class Actinomycetes; order Streptomycetales; family Streptomycetaceae; genus Streptomyces. The sequence continues at coordinate 785,665 of NZ_RDBL01000006.1, read as the reverse complement.
CACATTGCTAGCGACCGGCTAGCTCGTCATCACGGGGGAAACCATGACCGATCCGCACGACCGGAACATCGCCGTCCCGCCGGCCGCCGACCTCACCCCGGACGCCCCGGAGATGCCGGAACCGCAGGTCCGCGAGACGAAGGCGCACAGCATCGCGGGCGGTCTCGGGCTGCTGCTGACCGTGCTCGGCGTGATCGCCGGCATCGCTCTCGCCGTCGTCGGGGGTGTCATCGGGTCGAACGGGAACAACGCCGTGGGCATCCCGGTCTGCATCCTGGGCGTCCTGCTCGCCATCGCCTCGTTCTTCTGCATGGGCGGTGTGAAGATGGTCGCACCGGGCGAGGCGCGGGTCATCCAGCTGTTCGGCCGGTACGTGGGCACCATCCGCACCGACGGCCTGCGCTGGGTGAACCCGCTGACCTCCAGCCGGAAGATCTCCACCCGCGTCCGCAACCACGAGACGGCCGTCCTCAAGGTCAACGACGCCTACGGCAACCCCATCGAGCTGGCCGCGATCGTCGTGTGGAAGGTCGAGGACACCGCGCAGGCGCTCTTCGAGGTCGACGACTTCCTGGAGTTCGTCGCCACCCAGACCGAGTCCGCCGTCCGGCACATCGCCATCGAGTACCCGTACGACGCCCACGAGGAGGGCGGCCTCTCGCTGCGGGGCAACGCGGAGGAGATCACCGAGAAGCTGGCCGTCGAGCTGACCGCCCGGGTGCAGGCGGCGGGCGTCCGGATCATCGAGTCGCGTTTCAGCCACCTCGCGTACGCCCCCGAGATCGCCTCCGCGATGCTCCAGCGCCAGCAGGCCGGCGCGGTCGTCGCGGCCCGGCAGCAGATCGTCGAGGGTGCGGTCGGCATGGTCGAGATGGCGCTGACCCGGATCGCCGAGCAGGACATCGTGGAGCTGGACGCGGAGCGCAAGGCCTCCATGGTGAGCAACCTGATGGTGGTCCTGTGCGGTGACCGCGCCGCCCAGCCGGTCCTCAACACGGGCACGCTCTACCAGTGACCGAACAGAGCCCGGGGGACGCACCCCGCGCCCGGCCGCGGCAGCGCAAGCAGATGCTGCTGCGGCTGGACCCCGTCGTGCACGACGCGCTGGCCCGCTGGGCGTCGGACGAGCTGCGCAGCGCGAACGCGCAGATCGAATTCCTGCTGCGCCGGGCGCTCGCCGAGGCGGGCCGGCTGCCGGGCGGCGCGGCGCCGATCCCCCGCAGGGGGCGCCCGCCCAAGGCCGCCGAGGAGCCACCGGGCGAGGAGTGACCCACCTACGGCCCGCCCCCACGAGGGGGCGGGCCGCTCCTGTGTCCCCAGGCCGCTGACGTGCGCCGTTCGGGTGTACCCCCCGCGTATACACGGCAGGTATACACACCATGTAGAGTGCCGGTCATGTCTATCGGCCACACCCTGCTCGGGCTCCTGGAGTCCGGCCCACGCCACGGTTACGACCTCAAGCGGACGTTCGACGAGAAGTTCGGGCACGACCGCCCCCTGCACTACGGGCAGGTCTACTCGACGATGTCCCGGCTCCTGAAGAACGGCCTCGTCGAGGTCGACGGCGTGGAGCACGGGGGTGGCCCCGAGCGCAAGCGCTACGCGATCACCGATGCCGGCATCACCGATGTCGCCACCTGGCTCGCGCAGCCCGAGAAGCCCGAGCCGTACCTCCAGTCGACCCTGTACACCAAGGTCGTCCTCGCCATGCTCACCGGCCGCGAGGCCGGGGACGTGCTCGACGCCCAGCGCTCCGAACACCTGCGCCTGATGCGCATCCTCACCGACCGCAAGCGGCGCGGCGACCTCGCGGACCAGCTGATCTGCGACCACGCCCTGTTCCATCTCGAAGCCGATCTGCGCTGGCTGGAACTGACCGCCGCCCGACTCGGCCAGCTCCAGAAAGTGGTGACCGCGTGACCCCCGCCGGCTCCCTGCTCGCCGCGCACGACCTGCGCAAGACCTACGGGGCGACCCCCGCCCTCGACGGCGCCTCGTTCTCCGTCCACCCCGGCGAGGTCGTCGCCGTCATGGGCCCGTCCGGCTCCGGCAAGTCCACGCTGCTGCACTGCCTCGCCGGGATCATCACCCCGGACTCCGGCACCATCACCTACGACGGCCGCGAGCTGTCCGCCATGTCCGACGCCGACCGCAGCGCCCTGCGCCGCAGCGACTTCGGCTTCGTCTTCCAGTTCGGCCAGCTCGTCCCGGAACTCACCTGCGTGGAGAACGTGGCCCTTCCGCTCCGGCTGAACGGCACCCGCCGCAAGGACGCCGAGCGCACCGCCCTCGCCTGGATGGAGCGCCTGGAGGTCGAGGACATCGGCGCCAAGCGCCCCGGCGAGGTCTCCGGCGGCCAGGGCCAGCGCGTCGCCGTGGCCCGCGCGCTCGCCGGCTCCCCGAAGGTGATCTTCGCGGACGAGCCGACCGGCGCGCTGGACTCCCTCAACGGCGAGCGGGTCATGCAGCTGCTCACCGAGGCCGCCCGCTCCGCCAACGTGGCCGTGGTCCTGGTGACCCACGAGGCCCGCGTCGCCGCCTACTCCGACCGTGACGTCACCGTGCGCGACGGCCGCGCCCGCGACCTGGAGCACGCCGCATGACGCTGCTCGACGAGAAGCGGACCCCGGCCCCCCTGCCCGCGCCGCCGCCGGCCCGCACCTCCCGTACCGCGCCCTGGCTGCGCGACCTCGCCCTCGGCATCCGGTTCGCCGCCGGCGGCGGCCGCGAGGGCTGGACCCGCACCCTGCTCACCGCGGTCGGCGTCGGCCTCGGCGTGACGCTGCTGTTCCTCGCCGCCTCCGTGCCGCACGCGCTCGACGCGCGTGCCGAGCGGACCGACGCGCGCAGCGAGACCCAGATCTCCGAGAACCCCGACGCGCAGGCGAAGAAGTCCGACACCTCGGTCCTGCGGATCGCGGCGGACACCGAGTACCACGACCGCACGATCACCGGCTATCTGATGCGCGCCGAGGGCAGCCGCCCGATCCTCCCGCCGGGCATCGACGCCCTGCCGGCGGCCGGCGAGATGGTGGTCTCCCCCGCTCTGAAGGACCTGCTGGACGACCCGGCCAACGCCCTGCTCAAGGAGCGTTTCCCGTACAAGGTGACCGGCACGATCGGGGACGAGGGGCTGCGCTCACCGGGCGAACTCTGGTTCTACGCCGGCAGTGACACCCTGACCACGGCCGCGGGCGGCCACCGGCTCATCGGCTACGGCGACCCCGGACCGACCCCGCCGCTCGCCCCGCTGCTCATCGTGCTGGTGATCATGGTCTGCGTGGTGCTGCTCGCGCCCGTCGCCATCTTCATCGCCACCGCCGTGCGCTTCGGCGGCGAGCGCCGCGACCGCCGGCTGGCCGCGTTGCGCCTGGTCGGTACGGACATCCGGTCGACCCGCAGGATCGCGGCGGGCGAGGCCCTGTTCGGCTCGGTGCTCGGTCTGCTGATCGGCCTCGTCTTCTTCCTGGTGGGCCGCCGCTTCGTGGGGTACATCGAGGTGTGGGACGTCAGCGCGTTCCCCGCCGACCTCGCCCCCGACCTGCGGCTCTGCCTGCTCGTCGCGGTCGCCGTGCCGCTGACCGCGGTGCTCGTCACGCTGACCGCGATGCGCTCGGTGGTCATCGAACCGCTCGGCGTCGTACGCAACAGCCGGGCCCGCAAGCGCCGTCTGTGGTGGCGGCTGCTGTTCCCGCTCGCGGGGCTCGGCGTCTTCGGGCTCACCGGCAAGGCCGGCGAGTACGAGGTCGTCAACCCGTACGCCATCGCCTCCGGCGCGGTCCTGGTGCTCGTCGGGCTCGCCCTGCTGCTGCCGTGGCTGGTCGAGGCCTGTGTGAACCGGCTGCGCGGCGGCCCGGTGCCCTGGCAGCTCGCCACCCGCAGGCTCCAGCTGAGCAGCGGGACCGCCTCCCGCGCGGTGAGCGGCGTGACGGTGGCGGTGGCCGGTGCGGTGGCCGTGCAGATGCTGTTCGCCGCGATGAACGCCGACTTCAACAAGGCCACCGGGCAGGACACCAGCCGCGCCCAGTTCTACGCCTCGTCGGAACAGGTCAGCGGCAACGCCGCCGTCGAGACCATCAAGGAGTTCCGCGCCACCAAGGGCGTCACCCAGGTCATCGGCATGATCGAGGCGTACGCCAGCAAGCCCGGGAAGTACTCCGAGGACGACATCCAGCCCACCACCTCCTTCAGCATCGGCGACTGCGCCACCCTGCGCGAGGTCGCCCGCATCGACTCCTGCGAGGACGGCGACACCTTCGTCGTGCACCCCAGGAACGACAAGGAGATGTCCGGCTGGATGGACAAGACCGCCCGCAAGGGCAAGGAGATCGAGTTCGAGTCCGGCACCGGCAGGAAGCTGCGCTGGACGCTGCCGGCCGACGCGCGGACCGTCGTCGGCCGCAAGGACCCGGTCGGCGAGGACCGCTGGGGCATCATGGTCACGCCCGGAGCGATCGACGCGACCACCCTGCCGGGCGCCAGCACCGTCTCCCAGATCCGCATCGACGACAGCGTGCCGGACGCCGCCGAGTACGTGCGCAACACGGCGGCCCGCATCGACCCCGGCATGCGCCTGGTCACCATGACGTCCGTCGAGCGCGACCGCCAGTACGCCAGCATCCAGACCGGCCTCCAGGTCGGCGCGACCGTCACGCTGCTGCTGATCGCCGCCTCCATGCTGGTCTCCCAGCTGGAACAGCTCCGCGAACGCAAGCGGCTCCTGTCGGTGCTGGTCGCCTTCGGCACCCGGCGGAGCACGCTCGGCTGGTCGGTGCTGTGGCAGACGGCCGTCCCCGTGGTCATCGGGCTCGCGGTGGCGGTGGCCGGCGGCCTCACGCTGGGCGCGGCGCTGTGCTGGATGGTCGACAAGCAGGTGTCCGACTGGCTGCTGTTCCTGCCCCTGGCGGGAGCGGGCGGGGCGCTCATCCTGCTGGTCACCCTGCTGTCCCTGCCGCCGCTGTGGCGCATGATGCGCCCGGACGGCCTGCGCACCGAGTAGCACCCCAGGGGCGATCCCACCGGCGGACGGCCGGGCCGGTTCCGTACTTCCGCGTACGGATCAGGCCCGGCCGCCCGCAGTCACGCGCACCGGCAGCCCCCGCATCGCCTCGCGCAGCGCCGCCGCGAACTCCTCGAACTCCTCCTGGCGCGCGGCCCCGGTCCGCATGGCCAGCGCCACCCGCCGGGTCGGGGCCGGGTCCGCGAAGTACCCCGTGGTCAGCGCCTCGTTGCGGGCGGTCTCGACGGTGACCGCGGTGCGCGGCAGCAGCGTCACACCGAGCCCGCCGGCCACCAGCTGCACCAGCGTGGAAAGACCGGCCGCGGTCGTGGTGACCGGGGCGCCCTCCGTCCGCCCGGCCTCGCGGCAGATGTCGAGCGCCTGGTCCCGCAGGCAGTGCCCCTCGTCGAGCAGCAGCAGCGGCAGCTCTCGCAGCGCGTCGCGGGGGATGTCGGCCCGCCCGCCGAGCCCATGGCTCCGCTCCATCACCAGGACGAAGTCCTCGTCGAAGAGCGGGAGTTCGCTGATCCCGGGGACGCCGAGCGGCACCGCGAGCAGCAGCAGGTCGAGCCGTCCTGCGGCCAGCCCCTCGATCAGCGAGGAGGTCTGCTCCTCGTGCACCTGGAGGTCGAGTTCCGGGTAGCGCTCGTGGACCAGCCGCAGCACGGTCGGCAGCAGATACGGGGCGACGGTCGGGATCACGCCGAGCCGGAGCACTCCGGTGAACGGCGCGCGGACCGCCTCGGCCTCCTCCATCAGCTCACCGACGGCTTCGAGCACGACGCGCGCCCGCACCGCGAGCCGTTCACCGGCGGGCGAGAGCAGCACCTTGCGCGTCGTACGTTCGATGAGCTGGACACCCAGTGCCTCCTCCAGCGCGGACACGGCCCCGGAGAGCGCGGGCTGACTCATCCCGATTGCGGCCGCGGCGTCCCGGAAGTGCAGATATTCGGCGACGGCAGCGAAGGCACGCAGCTGCGAAAGACTGGGCTGTTTGAGCCGGTTGCCCGGATTGCTCTGCGCCACTGATAGGCACCTCCGATCATCACGACCGAGTGTAGCTATTTCCGCGATCAATGCACTCTGTGCCATGGTGGTGATCGTCCAACCCCCAGGAACTCCCTCAAAAGGGGAGAACCTACGCTGCAAGGAGAGCGCGTGCTCACTGTCGGTGACAAGTTCCCCGAGTTCGACCTGACCGCTTGCGTGTCGCTGGAGAGCGGCAAGGAGTTCGAGCAGATCAACCACAAGACCTACGAGGGTCAGTGGAAGATCGTCTTCGCGTGGCCGAAGGACTTCACCTTCGTGTGCCCCACCGAGATCGCCGCCTTCGGCAAGCTGAACGACGAGTTCGCCGACCGTGACGCGCAGATCCTCGGCTTCTCCGGCGACTCCGAGTTCGTGCACCACGCCTGGCGCAAGGACCACCCGGACCTGACCGACCTGCCCTTCCCGATGCTGGCCGACTCGAAGCACGAGCTCATGCGTGACCTCGGCATCGAGGGCGAGGACGGCTTCGCGCAGCGCGCCGTCTTCATCGTCGACCAGAACAACGAGATCCAGTTCACGATGGTGACCGCCGGTTCCGTGGGCCGTAACCCCAAGGAGGTCCTGCGGGTCCTCGACGCCCTGCAGACCGACGAGCTGTGCCCGTGCAACTGGACCAAGGGCGAGAACACCCTGGACCCGGTCGCGCTCCTCTCGGGCGAGTGAGCTGATACCACCATGGCACTCGACGAACTGAAGTCCGCCATACCGGACTTCGCCAAGGACCTGAAGCTGAACCTCGGCTCGGTCATCGGCAACAGCGAACTCCCGCAGCAGCAGCTCTGGGGCACCGTCCTGGCCTGCGCGATCGCCTCGCGCTCGCCGAAGGTGCTGCGCGAGCTGGAGCCGGAGGCGAAGGCCAACCTCTCCGCGGAGGCGTACACCGCCGCGAAGTCGGCCGCCGCCATCATGGCGATGAACAACGTCTTCTACCGGACCCGCCACCTGCTCTCGGACCCCGAGTACGGGAACCTGCGCGCGGGCCTGCGGATGAACGTCATCGGCAAGCCGGGCGTGGAGAAGGTCGACTTCGAGCTGTGGTCGCTGGCCGTCTCCGCGATCAACGGCTGCGGTCAGTGCCTCGACTCGCACGAGCAGGTGCTGCGCAAGGCCGGCGTGGACCGCGAGACCATCCAGGAAGCCGTCAAGATCGCCTCGGTGATCCAGGCGGTGGGTGTGACCCTCGACGCCGAGGCGGTACTCGCCGAGTAGGCGCCGTACCCTGAGTACGAGAAGGGCCCCGAGGACGACCGACCGTCCGAGGGGCCCTTCTTCCGTGCGTACGGGCTACGAGGCGTCCGGCGCCGGTTCCGCGTCGCTCTTCTCGGGCGGCGCGCCGGGCGCCCGGGTCGCCGCCGCGTCCAGCGAGGTCGACCCGTGGGGCGGCGGCGAGTGCCGGCGCGACTCCTCCTGGCCGTACGAGCGCAGATAGCCGACCACCGTATTGGTCACGGCGACCAGCGGCACCGCCACGACCGCGCCGCCGATCCCGGCGATCATGCCGCCCGCGGCGACCGAGAGCACCACGGCCAGCGGGTGCACCCGCACCGCGCGGCCCAGGATGAACGGCTGCAGGACGTGGCCCTCGATCTGCTGCACCGCGAGGACCACGGCCAGCACCATCAGCGCCGTGAACACGCCCTCGGTGACCAGGGCGACCACCACCGCCAGCGCCCCGGAGACCACCGCGCCGACGAGCGGGATGAAGGCGAACAGGAAGATGAAGACGGCCAGCGGCACCGCCATCGGCACATTGAGGAAGTAGATCCCCAGCCCGATGAAGATCGCGTCGATCAGGGCGACGATGACCGTGCCGCGCACATAGGCGGTCAGCGTCCGCCAGGCGCGCGGACCGGCTCCGGCGACTCCGGGCCTCGCCTGCGCGGGCACCAGCTTGAGCACCCACTGCCAGATGCGCGCGCCGTCGTAGAGCAGGAAGAGCGTCGAGAACATCGCCAGCAGCGCGCCGGTCATGAACTCCACGACCACGGTGACGCCCTGGAGCCCGGCGGAGGTGATCGCCTCGGTGTTGGTGCCGACGGTGTCGCTGAGGTTCTTCGCGATGTCGTTGATCTGCTTGTCGGTCACATGGAACGGGCTGTCCAGGAGCCAGTTCTTGAGGTCGTCGATCCCCTTCGTCACCTTGTCGGAGAGGGTGTCGATGTTGTCCATGACCTGCCACACCACGAACCAGCCGACCAGGCCCATGATGACGAAGCCGGAGACCGCGGTGACGGCCGTGGCCAGTCCCCTCGGCAGTCCGTGGCGCCGCAGGCGGGCGACGGTCGGCTGGAGCAGCGCGGTGACGAGCAGTGCGGCCACGAAGGCCAGCACCACCAGTTGCACCGCGCTGATGACCCGCATCAGCACCCACAGGGTCCCCGCGAGCACCAGCAGCCGCCAGCCCGCCTCGGCCGCGACCCGCATCCCCCACGGGATCGCCGCGACCGGATCGGGCCGCGCGGCCACGGAGGGCGCGTACGTGGGCGGGGCGGGCACCTGGTCGACGAGGGCCGCCTCGTCCTTCCCGGCGGCCGCCGGCTGCGGACCGGGCGGGTCCCCGGGCAGGGGGTCGTCGGCCTCCGACTCCGCCCGCCGTTCGTCAAGGCGCTCACTCAGCCTGCTCAGTTCAGCACCCAGTTGTCCGAGCCACCCCGGCAGTTTCGACATAACGGTTCCTCTACCCCCGTCCGCTCTCCCCACCGCCCCCCGGGAGCGGTTCCGCACGACCGTACACGCGTGAAGCCCCTCACCGTAGGACGGCGGGGGGCTTCACGAGGTTGAGCTCTGAACCTCTGTGGGTTCTAGTACCAGTGGTTGGCCTGCCAGAAGGACCAGGCCGCGCACGGGCTGCCGTAGCGCGAGCTGTTCATGTAGCTGAGGCCCCACTTGATCTGGGTGGCCGGGTTGGTCATCCAGTCGGCGCCGGCCGAGGCCATCTTCGAGCCGGGCAGGGCCTGGACAAGACCGTAGGCACCCGAAGAGGGGTTGCTCGCCTTGTAGTTCCAGCTCGACTCGACGTTCACGATGTTGCTGAAGCACTGGAACTGGTCGGCCGGCACGATCTGGCGCGCGATGGCCTGGACCTCGGCCACCGTGTACGAGCCCTGGGCGGCGAACGTGGCGGTGGACCGGACCTGGGAGCGGCTGGCGCGCTCCTGGGCTTCCTTGTCCTTCTTCGCCTGGCGCTCGCGCTCCAGCTTGTCCTCGGCGGCCTGCTTCTTGGACTTGGCGTCCTTGGCGGCCTGTACGCGGGCCGTCTCCTCCGCGGACTTCTTCGCGGCGGCGTCGGCGGCGGACGCCTGGGCGTCGGCCTGCTGCGTCAGCGAAGCGGTCTGCACCTGGGCCTGCTGGCCCGCGGGGATGTCTGCGAGCAGCGTGGTGTCGGCTGCGGTCGCCTCGAAGTTGTTGTCGTCGGCAGCGGGAGTGCTGCCCGATGCAACGCCTACGACGGCGCCAACGGTGGTGACCGCGGTGGCAGATGCCACGGCGAACCCCCGGACCGAGATCCGGCTCACATGGTGTCCTTCCAGCATCGCCCGCTTAGGTGACCTCGCGAGCGCAATCGTGCCCTTGACACTGGCCTCCCCACTGCTTGGGTCACGGGAGGCACGGGCCCGGTGGGCGACTCCCCGGAGGGAGCGCCGCGTGGTGCTCGCGGGCGGCATACGGACGGCGGTTGTTGAGTTGTGTGGTGCGTGGCGCCTCTGGAGGTGCCGGTGTGCCGTATGCGGGGCCTGACGGAAGCAAGACTCTGCCGGAACGGCACCACGGGAAGCAATTCTCCGTTGCGTGTGAAAGCTCACACCTCGTTTGGAGCACCCGAATGACGGAAAAGGCACCGCAACACGCTGCCGCCCGGCTAGGCTGCTTGGCCCGCCGGGCGGCATCGGTCTCCCAATCCGTGTCAGATCTGGCCTTCCTCCAGCATTTCGGTCACCAGGGCGGCGATGCGGGAACGCTCGGAGCGGGTCAGTGTGACGTGCGCGAAGAGCGGATGCCCCTTCAGTTTCTCGACGACGGCGACCACTCCGTCGTACCGGCCGACCCTGAGGTTGTCCCGCTGGGCGACGTCATGGGTGAGCACGACACGGGAATTCGTGCCGATCCTGGACAACACGGTCAGCAGGACGTTCCGTTCGAGCGACTGGGCCTCGTCGACGATCACGAAGGCGTCGTGCAGGGAACGGCCCCGGATGTGGGTGAGCGGCAGGATCTCCAGCATGCCGCGCCCCAGCACCTCCTCGATGACCTCGCGCCCGGAGACGGCCGAGAGGGTGTCGAAGACGGCCTGGGCCCAGGGGCTCATCTTCTCGGCCTCGCTGCCGGGGAGATAGCCGAGCTCCTGCCCGCCCACCGCGTACAGCGGGCGGAAGACCATCACCTTCTTGTGCTGTCCTCTCTCCAGCACCGCTTCGAGGCCCGCGCAGAGCGCCAGCGCCGACTTGCCGGTGCCGGCCCGGCCGCCCAGCGAGACGATGCCGACCTCCTGGTCGAGCAGGAGGTCCAGGGCGATGCGCTGTTCGGCGCTGCGGCCGTGGATGCCGAAGGCCTCCCGGTCGCCGCGGACGAGCCGCACCTGGCCCTCGGGCGTCACCCGGCCGAGCGCCTTGCCCCGTTCGGACTGGAGGACCAGGCCGGTGTGCACGGGCAGGTCCGCCGCCTCGGGGACGTACAGCCGCTCCTCCGCGAAGAGCAGGTCGACCTGGTCGGCGGCGAGGGGCAGTTCGGCCATGCCCGTCCAGCCGGAGTCGGTGATCGCCAGCTCCGCGCGGTACTCCTCGGCGAGGAGGCCCACCGAGGACGCCTTGATGCGCAGCGGCAGGTCCTTGGAGACGACCGTGACGTCGTACCCCTCGGCCTGGAGGTTGCGCGCGACCGCGAGGATGCGTGAGTCGTTGTCCCCCAGCCGGTAGCCGGCGGGCAGAACGCCGGGATCGGAGTGGTTGAGTTCGACGCGGAGCGTCCCGCCGAGGTCCCCCAGGGGGATCGGCGCGTCCAGCCGGCCGTAGCGGACCCGGAAGTCGTCCAGCAGACGCAGGGCCTGGCGGGCGAAGTACCCGAGCTCCGGATGGTGCCGTTTGGCCTCCAGTTCCGTGACCACGACGACCGGGAGCACGACTTCGTGCTCGTCGAAGCGGGCCATGGCGTTCGGATCGGCCAGCAGGACGCTGGTGTCGAGAACATAGGTGCGCCTGTCGGGCATGCGGCGCTTAGTGCTGGTCACCACGGAAGGACGTACCCCCTCGGAAGAGGTTGGGGTGCGACGGCGTCGCGGAGCATCCCAATGGGAGAGGACGGACCGGGCTCCGGCCACCTTGCGCGGGCCGAGCGCCGGCCCTCCGCGTCAGCCGCACTGTACGTACGGTCCTTCGTGTGCAAAGGGCCTCCCGGGCGAGCGGACTCGACGCCGCTCACTTGGACACGGCGTCCGCCTGGTTGGTGACCGGACGCCGACCTGTCAGGGATATGCCCTCTTACACGGCCGGCCATGCCGACCGGCCCACTTCCGGGGGAAGGGGTGCGCGATCACGCGCACCCGGCCGCCTCAGCCCCCGTAGCGGCGGTGGCGGGCGGCGTAGTCGCGCAGCGCCCGGAGGAAGTCGACGCGGCGGAAGGCCGGCCAGAAGACCTCGCAGAAGTAGTACTCCGAATGCGCGCTCTGCCAGAGCATGAAGCCGGACAGCCGCTGCTCGCCGCTGGTGCGGATGACGAGGTCGGGGTCGGGCTGGCCGCGGGTGTAGAGGTGCTCGGAGATCAGGTCGGTGGAGACGATCTCGGCGAGGTCCTCGAAGGAGGTGCCCTTGGCGGAGTGGTCCAGGAGCAGGGAGCGCACGGCGTCGGCGATCTCCTGCCGGCCGCCGTAGCCGACGGCGACGTTGACGAGTATCCCGTCGATGCCGACCGTGGCCTGCTCGGCCTCCTTGAGGACCGTCTGGGTGTGGGCGGGCAGGAGGTCGAGCGTGCCGACGTGGTGGACGCGCCAGCGGCCGTCCGCGGCCAGGCCGCGCACGGTGTTCTCGATGATGCCGAGCAGGGGCGTCAGCTCGGACTCGGGGCGGTCGAAGTTGTCGGTGGACAGGAGCCACAGCGTGACGACCTCGACGTCGGTCTCGCTGCACCAGCCGAGGAGCTCCTTGATCTTGTCGGCTCCGGCCTGGTGCCCTTCGGCGGCGGTGCCGCCGGACGCCTTGGCCCACCGACGGTTCCCGTCGAGGATGACGCCGATGTGCTTGGGCACCTGGGAGTGGTCGAGGCGGGCCTCCACCCGGCGCGCGTAGAGCCCGTACACCAGGTCGCGCAAGTTCACTGAGTCCACCTCTCGGTTCCGTGCGGGCCCGCCGGCCCCTTCACCAGGGGGCCGGGGTCGTCCCCTGGGGATCGGATCGCCGCACTGGAAGGGGGCGGATCGCCCCGCCGTGTCATGGCAGTCCCGTCAGGCCACATTACTGCGCGGGCCCCGCACCCACCCAACCCGGCCTGTCACAAGTACGTGATAGGGAGAGAATCGTGACTGATTCCTCCTCCCCCTACCAGGCCGCCGGTTCGCGCTACGACTCCATGGAGTACCGGCGCAGCGGACGCAGCGGCCTCAAGCTCCCGGCCGTCTCGCTCGGCCTCTGGCACAACTTCGGCGACGACCGCTCCCTCGGCTCCCAGCGGGCCATCCTGCGGCGCGCCTTCGACCTCGGCGTGACCCATTTCGACCTGGCCAACAACTACGGGCCGCCGCCCGGCTCGGCCGAGCTGAACTTCGGCAAGCTCTTCCGGCAGGACTTCGCCCCGTACCGGGACGAGCTGCTGATCTCGACCAAGGCGGGGTACGAGATGCACCCCGGCCCGTACGGGGAGTGGGGCTCGCGCAAGTACCTGCTGTCGTCGCTGGACGCCTCGCTGAAGCGGATGGGCCTCGACTACGTCGACATCTTCTACTCGCACCGCTTCGACCCGGACACTCCGCTGGAGGAGACGATGGGGGCGCTGGCCTCCGCCGTGCGGCAGGGCAAGGCGCTGTACGTCGGGGTGTCCTCGTACAACGCCGCGCAGACCGCGGAGGCGGCGCGGCTGCTGCGCGAGATGGGGGTGCCGGCCCTGATCCACCAGCCGAGCTACTCGATGATCAACCGCTGGACCGAGGAGGACGGCCTGCTGGACACCCTGGAGGCGGCCGGGATGGGCTGCATCTCCTTCGTGCCGCTGGCTCAGGGGTTGCTGACCGGGAAGTACCTGAAGGGCATCCCGGAGGGGTCGCGGGCCACGCAGGGCAAGTCGCTCGACCCGGGCCTGCTGTCGCAGGAGGTGGTGCGCCGGCTGAACGGGCTGAACGACATCGCGAGCCGCCGGGGCCAGTCGCTCGCCCAGCTCGCCCTGACGTGGGTGCTGCGCGACAGCCGGATGACGTCGGCGCTGATCGGCGCGTCGAGCGTGGGCCAGTTGGAGGAGAACGTCGCGGCCCTGGCGGCTCCCCCTCTGTCGGCGGCCGAGCTGAAGGAGATCGACACCTTCGCGGTCGACACCGAGGGCACCAACATCTGGGCCGGCCGGGGCTGAAGCCCGGCGGGAACACCCCGGACACAAAAAACGGGCCGGTCCGTGGGGGGGGTTACGGACCGGCCCGAGGGGGGGTTTCCACCATAACCCTTCGTAAGTGATGGTGGGTGCCGCGGCGCGAAATAATTACTCTCCGAGAGTGAAGGGCTCCGCTCCGGACACTGCTGCGACGGCTCCACAAGGCTGTGACCTGCGGAGATACCCAGGAGCACCGGACCGGCAACGGAAACACGCCCGAGACGTCCACAGGATGTCCACATTCCGTTCGTCAATGGCCGCCCTGCGGCTTCACGCAGCCCGTTCCCTCCATGTAGAGGCCATGCGCCTCGGCCTGGACGAGTCCATTGACCACACCGTCCAGCGACCCCTCCACGCACAGGCCGCCGAGGGACACGGTGAACGAGGTGCGGTGCGGCCCGAAGGAGCCGGTGGTGACCGTCCCGTCCGGGTATCCCAGGCCGTGCAGCACCTTGAAGACACCGGCCTCGGTGGACTTGCGTCCCTCCGCGAGCGCGGCCAGTCCCCGCTTCACCTTCTCCACCTCCGCCTCGCCCCGGACCCGGTCGGCCCCGGACAGGTCGGCGGTGGACTGGAAGGCGTGGTTCTCCGCGTAGCGCGGGACGGCGTCGCCGCGGGCCTCGTCGCCCTGCGGGGAGGCGGCGGAGGACGGGGAGCCGGAACCGTCGCCGTACACCAGTACCGTGCCGCAGCCCGTGAGGGCCGCGCCCAGCAGGATCATGGCCGCACCGGCGCGGAACGGGGCCGTACGTCTCGCAGAGGTCATGGGCACGAGTATGGAACAGGAACCCGTTTGCAGGCGGCGGTAGTTGGTTCGTGGTGGTCCGTCAGGTCGCGGCGGCGGCGCCCCGGTGCCCCCGGGTGAAACGGACGCCCACGGTGTCCCCGCCGACGATCACGAACCGGCCGCCCTCGCAGCGGATCACGGCCCCGTGGACCTCGCCCCGCTCGTCCCGGCGCTCGTCGGTGCTGAGGACCGTCCACCCGCCCTCGGGCGGCTGCGGCAGACCGGCCAGGGCGGCGAACTCCCACTGGGCGGCGGGCACACACCAGTCGGGCAGCCGCGGCCAGGTGCCGGCCCCCACGTGCAGGGTGCCGTCGGACGTACAGGTGAAACGGACCGACTGGCCGTCGTCCAGCACGAACGAGACGGCCTCCGGCTCACCCATGCGGCCCTCGGGGCGGTAGAAGATACCGAGGACGGCGACGATCCTGGCCCCCTTGAGCCACTCGGCGCCGCCCCGGCGCGGGCCGGTGGACTCCCCGTCGGTGCCGCGGTCCACCATGGCCTGCTCCTTCCCCGAGCGCTCAGCGAACAGAGTGCCATCCTTCGGGCCCGGTGGGGGCGTCGGTCTCACGCGGGTTTGCGTGCCTCGATCAGGAACCGGGTGGTGTGGGCGACGAACGGACCCTCGGTCTCCAGCCGGTGGTGGAGCGCGGCGAGTTGGTCCCGGTACCGCTCGACGGTGAAGCCGGGCACCATCCAGATCACCTTGCGCAGGAAGTAGACGACGGCGCCGATGTCGAGGAACTCGGTGCGCAGCCGCTCGAACCGGAGGTCCACGACGTCGAGCCCGGCCGCCTCCGCGTCCGCCCGCGCCCGTTCCGGGTCACGCCCGCCGCGCACCTCGGGCGGCTGCGGCCCGAGGAAGTACTCGACGAGCTCGAAGACGCTGGCGGGGCCCACCTGCTGGGAGAAGTACGTGCCGCCGGGGGCCAGCACCCGGGCGATCTCGTCCCACCAGGTGGTCACCGGATGCCGGCTGACCACCAGGTCGAACGCCGCGTCGGCGAAGGGCAGCGGCGGCTCGTCCTCGTCCGCGACGACGACGGCACCGCGCGGGTGCAGCAGCGCGGTGGCGCGGGCGATGTTCGGCGGCCAGGACTCGGTGGCCACGGCCAGCGGCGGCAGCTCCGGCACGGAGGCCAGCACCTCGCCCCCGCCCGTCTGGATGTCCAGCGCGGCCCGCGCCCGCCCCATCCGCTCCCCCATGGCCCGTGCGTACCCCCAGGAGGGCCGCTGCTCGGTGGCCCGTCCGTCGAGCCAGGAGAAGTCCCAGCCGTCGACGGAGACACTGTCGGCCTCGGCGACCAGGGCGTCGAACCGGGCGGACTCTCCGGGCAGGGGTGCGGTGGCGTCGGGTGCGGCAGGCATGGGCCCATGCTGTCAGGGGCCGGTCACCGGGCGCGAACGGATTACGCCGACGGGGCCGCTCAGGCGCCCAGCCCGCCGAACAGCAGGCCCAGGAGCGTTCCGGCGAGCATGAACGGGCCGAACGGGATGCTCGCGTTCCGCCCGGCGCGCCGCAGGGCGACGAGCCCCACCCCGTACACCGCCCCGAAGAGGAAGCCCGCGAAGCCCCCGGCGAAGACGACGGCCCAGCCGTACCAGCCGAGGACCGTGCCCAGGGAGAGGGCGAGTTTGACGTCGCCGAAGCTCATGCCGTTCGGGTTGATCAGGAACAGCAGGAAGTAGAAGCCGCCCAGGGCGAGTCCGCCGAGCAGGGCGGAGAGCCAGGATCCCGCGTGTTCCGGCAGGAGTGCCGCCAGGCCCAGGAGCACGGCGGCGGCCCCGGCGCCCGGCAGCGTCAGTGCGTCGGGGAGCCGGTGGACGCGGTGGTCGATGCTCGCGAGGAGCACGCCGACCGGTGCGAGCACCAGCCAGACCGCCAGCTCGGGCCGCGTCCCGGTGCCCCACGCGAGCGCGGCACAGACCAGCGCGGTGACGACGGGGGCGAGGAGGTGGGCGTAACGGGGGG
>NZ_RDBL01000006.1:737318-769191 GCF_008042035.1 Streptomyces sp. col6 | reverse complement strand
GGTGTGGGGCAGGGCGTCGGGCATGGCGCGGGCCTCCTCTCAGGGCGCGGGGACGGTGGGGGGCAGGTCCATCGCGGCGAGGGACAGGTCGAGACGGACCTCGGTGCCCCGGGCCGCGGGGCCGCGCCCTATGCGGATGCGGGCGCCGATCGACGCGGCCCGCTCGACCATGCCGACCAGGCCGAAGTGGCCGGCCTTGCGCAGGGCGGCCAGCGAGGTGCCCGGCGGCAGGCCCTCGCCGTCGTCGTAGACGCTGATCCGTACGACGTCGCGGACCAGGCCGGCCGAGACGTCCACCAGGCCGGCGCGGGCGTGCTGCCGGACGTTCTCCAGGGCCTCGGCGGCGATGGTGAGGGCGTGCCGGGCGACGGCGTGCGGGACGGGCGGGACCCGGCCCTCGCCGAGACGGCGGAAGACGGCCCGGATGCCGGACCTGCGCTCGAAGTCGGCGGTGCGGGCGGCCAGTTCGCCGAGGAGGTCCACACCGCCGTCGAGGCCCGACTCGCGGCGCAGGTCCGAGAGGAGTTCGCGGGATTCGGCCGCGGCCCGGCGGGCGGAGCGGGCGACCAGTTCCGCGCGGTGGCGGACGGTCTCCGGGTCCGACCGGTCGGCGGTGCGCGCCAGGCCCTCGGCCGCCAGGGCGAGGCCGTGCAGGGTCTTGGCGACGGAGTCGTGCATCTCGCGGGCGAGGCGGGCGCGTTCGGCCTCCACGGCCCCGCTGACCGCGAGCCGCGCCCGGGTCTCGGTCAGGGCCTGCGAGGCGGCGCCGAACCGCAGGAGCAGGCCCCGCAGCGTGCTGCCGACCGCGCCGGCCATGACACAGAGGCCGGCCATGAGGAGCGCCGCCGCGTCGGCCTCGTCCGTCTCGCTGATGCCGTAGGCGGCGGCCAGCAGCAGGGTCTGCAGCGCGGCGAAGACGGCCCCGCCCCGCCAGCTGTAGACGAGGCCGGCGAGGAGCGGGGTGCACACGGACACGTAGGAGAGGGTCGACGCCGGACCGGCCGCGAACAGCAGCAGCGCGCCGAACAGCATGTCGGCGGCGAGCAGCGAGGGGTGGCGCAGGAGGAACGGCCCGAAGCGCTCCCAGTCGCGCATCAGCACGTACGACACCATGACGGTGACCAGGACCGCGGCTCCGGCCAGCCAGCTGCCGAGTTCGTCGTGGACCGCGGCGAGTGCGAAGGGGGCGGCCAGCGCGGTCATCGCGAGCCGGAAGCCGAAGAGCTGGCGGCACAGGGCCTGGAGGGCGTTGACCTGGATCGGCAGGGGTGGCACATGGCCGGGGGAGCTCGCCGGTGTCGTCGCGTCGGGGCCGCCGGTCAGGGCGGGGCCGGCCGGTCGTGGGGCCATGGTGTCCTCTCACCTCCTCGTGGCGGGGTCGCGGCGGTGTGTCCGTGCGTGTCAGCTGCCGAAGACCTCGCCGATGTCGACGTTCGCCGCGTAGTAGAAGCCGACCGCGATCAGGATGATCGTGCCCGGGAGCATGAAGCTGGTGACGATCAGCGTGGCCTTGGGGACGGCCTTGGACGCCTTGCGCCGGGCGTTCTGCGCGTCGGTGCGCCGCATGTCGTTGGCGATCTGGATCAGGGTGTCGACGATGGGGGCGCCCAGCTCCTCGCCCTGCTGGAGCGCGGAGACGAACATGGAGACCTGTTCGGACTCGTTGCGCCGGCGGAGCTGGTCGAAGGCCTCGCGCCTGCTGACGCCCATGTCCATCTGGCGCAGGGTGATGCGCAGTTCGTCGGACCAGGGCCCCGTGTACTTCTCCGAGACCCGTTCCAGCGCCTGGCGGAAGCCGAGTCCGGCGGAGACGACGACCGCGAGGACGTCGAGGAAGTCGGGCAGGGTGCGTTCGATGTCGTCCTTGCGCCGGCTGATGGCGGCCCGGATGATCACGTCCGTCCAGAACAGCCCGTAGACGAGCAGGACGATGGCCAGGACCACCTGTCCGTTCATCAGCATCGCGAGGGCCGCCAGGATGCCCAGGCCGCCGTAGACCGCGCGCCGGGCGGCGTAGCGGTCGACGGTCAGACCGCGCGGGTTGCCGGCCATGTCGAGCTTGCGGCGGATCCGGTCGACGCGCTTGGGGCCCATCATGGACAGGACCCGGGGGGCGTAGGGCATGCCGATCCGGTCGATGGCCGAGCCGGCCGCGCTGGTGCGGCTGGCGCCGACCTCCAGGGCGATGGCCAGGTCGCCGGGGAGCCTGGCCTCGGCGCGGTACATGCGGATGCCCTGGAAGGCACCGAGTACGGCGAGTGCGACGACGGCCGCGAGCAGGTATTCCATCTGTGTCTCCTCGTCCCTTTCCGGCCGTCAGATACGGACGCGGGTGAGGCGGTTGATGAGGAAGAAGCCGAGGCCGTAGAGACCGGCGGCCACGACGATGGCGATGCGGCCCGGCGTCGCGGCGGCCATGTCGTCGAGTGCGCCGCCCCGCATGCCGTTGATGACGAGCAGGAAGATCAGGCCGAGGACGGGGACGGCGACGGCGGTGACTTTCACCTGGGAGAGCAGGGTGGTGACCTCGCGCCGGGTCTCCTTCCGCTCCTCCAGCGTGTTCGTGAGGTTGCGCAGCGAGGAGACGATGGTGCCGCCCGCCCGGTTGGAGAGGATGAGGGTGGAGACCAGGACGGTCAGTTCGCGGGAGGGCAGCCGTTCCACGAGTTCGTTCAGGGCGTCGTCGAGCGAGTGGCCGATGGCCAGGCGGTCGGCGACCCGGCGCAGCTCCTCGTGGGCGGGGTCGTCCAGTTCCTCGACGGCCATGGAGATGGCGGTGCGCAGGGCGAGTCCGGCCTGGGTGGCGTTGGCGAGGACGCGGGTGAGTTCGGGGAGCTGGTTGATGAACGCCTCGGTGCGTTTGGCGCGCTGCCAGTTGAGGAAGGCGTTGCCGCCCCAGGCACCGATGAGGACGGCCAGGAGCCCGAAGAACGGGGCGAAGACGGACGCCGTGACGAAGTAGAGGCCGAGCAGGGCGGCCGCGACGTAGACGACGTACTCCCCCGGGGTGAGGTCGAGGCCGGTGACCGCGATCTTCCGCTCGACGCGCTTGCCCAGGCGGGTCCTGCGCAGCCGCCGGTCGACGCCACGGAAGCGGCGGACGCGGCCCGTGAGCGCGGGTGGCCCGGTCCGGGACAGGCGGTCGATCAGTGCCCGCTGCTGTTCCCTGCCCGAGGCGAGGACGTGCAGGCCGACCACGGCGAGCACACAGGCGAGCAGGGTCACACCGACCGTCAGGAGCGGGAGGTTGTCCATGTCGGGGAGGGCCTTCTGGGTGAGCGGCGGACGGGGGGACGGTGCCGGGGGCGGGAGGCGCTAGGCGGTGGAGGTGCGGACCAGGAGGTGGTCGTCGGTCTCGGCGACTCCGAAGGCCACCGGGACGGCCTCGTTCGCCATGTAGAAGCGTTCGGCGACCCGGCGCGGCACCGGGAAGTACGCGAAGCGCCCGTACACGCGCCCGTCCGCCGCCATCGGGAGGGCCTCGAAGCGGCAGACGGAGACGATGCGGTAGTCCTCGCGGCCGTACGAGTCGACGACGGCGATCTCGGTGATGCGGCGGGAGCCGTCGCCGTGCCGGGTCAGCTGGATGATCACGTCGACGGCGCTGTTGATCTGGTCGTGGATCGCGGCGAACGGGATCTCGACCTCGGACATGGAGCTGAGGGTCTGGAGCCGCATCAGCGCGTCCTCGGCGCTGTTGGCGTGGACGGTGGCGAGGGAGCCGTCGTGGCCGGTGGACATGGCCTGGAGCATGTCCAGGGTCTCGCCGCCGCGGACCTCGCCGACGATGATGCGGTCGGGCCGCATGCGCAGCGAGTTGCGGACGAGGTCGCGGATGGTGACCCGGCCCTTGCCCTCGACGTTGGGCGGCCGGCTCTCCAGCGTGATGACGTGGGACTGCTGGAGCTGGAGTTCGGCGGAGTCCTCGATGGTCACGATGCGTTCGGCGCCGGGGATGAGTCCGGAGAGCGCGTTGAGCAGGGTGGTCTTGCCGGTGCCGGTGGCGCCGGAGACGATCACGTTGAACTTGGCGCGGACGAAGCCGGCGAGCAGGACCAGCATGTGCTCGTCCAGCGAGCCGAGCGTGATCATCTCCTGGAGCGTGAAGGCGCGGGGGAAGCGCCGGATGGTGAGGATCGGTCCCGACAGGGAGAGCGGCGGGATGATCACGTTGACGCGTTCGCCCGAGGGGAGCCGGGCGTCGACCATCGGGTTCGACTCGTCCACGCGGCGGTTGACCGTGGAGACGATGCGTTCGATGGTCTGCATCAGCTGTTCGTTGGACGAGAAGCGCATCGGGAGGAGTTCGAGGCGGCCGCCGCGCTCCACGTAGACCTGTTCGGGGCCGTTGACCATGATCTCGCTGATGGAGGCGTCCTCCAGGAGCGGTTCGAGGATGCCGAGGCCCAGGGCCTCGTCGACGACCCGCCGGATGAGCTGCGAGCGTTCCATGGAGGACAGGACGGGGCCCTCGCGGCTGATGATGTGGCCGAGGACGCGTTCGAGCCGCGCCCTGCGCTCGGCGGCGGCGAGGGCGGACATCTCCGCGAGGTCGATCTCCTCCAGGAGTTTGGCGCGGTAGGCGCCGACGAGCCGGCTCTCCTCGCTGATCCCGTTCGCCGGTTCGGGACTGGTGATGCGCGCCCGCAGGCTCATGTGCTCGACTCCCTCGTTTCCTGTGGCCGCATGGTCGGTTCCGGGTCAGTCGCTCGGCATGGTGGCGCTCTTCTCGACGGAGCCGAAGGAGAACATCGGCAGCAGGCTGGGGATGGCGACCCGGACCGTGACGGTGACGGAATCGCCACCGCCCCCTGAGGTGACCGTGGCACCGTCCGCCAGCCAGCCGCTCATGGACTCCCGTGCCACCGTGCCCGCCCGGTAGGTCTGGTCGTCGGTCGAGGCGACCCGCGCCGCCGTCCGCGCGGCCGTACCCGCCTGCTGGGCCGCGTACACCGCGATGCCCAGCTGGACGACGGCCAGCGCGACGACGAGGAGCAGGGTGAGCACGCCCACGTACTCGATGACGGCCTGTCCGCGTTGCCGGGAATCCGTGGGGTGTCGCCTCACCACGCGTCACGCCCCTCGTTCCTCGCCTTGGCCTCGCCCGTCGCGTGCATGGGCAGGCTGAACGCTCCGGGGAACAGGAGCGGTACGTCGATGCGTACGGTCGCGGTGACCAGTTCGCCGGAGCCGCCGCAGTCGACCTGGGTGCTCCAGCCGCCGGGGACGTCCTCGCGCGCCGCCGCTTCGCAGGCCGCCGCCCGGCCGCCCTCTGCGACCGCGGCGGCCCTGGCCGCCTTGTCGGCGGCGTTCCCCGCCAGGACGTAGGTGTAGCCGACCACCGCGGCCTGCCAGAGCAGGGCGAGGGTGACGAGGATCAGGGGCAGGGCGCCGACGAACTCGACGGCGGTCTGGCCCCGGTCACCCCGGGCGTGCGCGGCGGACGCCGCCGTCCCCCGTCGCCGGTCCGCTGGTAGGAGGTTCATGACGCAACGCGCCCCCTCGGTCGCCGCAGGTTCACTTCGCCCGCCCCCGCCGGCCGCCGGCCGGGGCGCGGTCTCCCTTCGTTCTGCCCGCTCGGGTGGCTCCTTCCGCGTTCTTGACCAGACCGAGATCCCCGGCGACCGCCCACAGGGCCTGCTTCACCGTGGACTTGGCGTCCAGGTCCTGGAGGCGCCCGGCGTCGACCACGGCCTGGAGCTCCTTGAAGTTCGCCGGAACCGCGATCCTGGCGACCCTGGTTGCTGTGATCCTCTCGATCAGCGCGGGCTGGATCTCCGTGTGGCGGGTGTGGCGGTTGACGAGGGTGATGGTCTCCTCGGCCTTGCGGACCTGGAGCCGGTCCCAGAGACGGACCATGCGCTTGGCGGCCCGGACGGTGATCACGTCCGGGGTGGTGACCAGCAGGGTCAGGTCCGCCATCTCGACCGCCGCCGCGTTGGCCGAGTTCATGTACGTACCGCAGTCGACGACGACGACCTCGTAGCGGTGGCGCAGGGCGCTCACCGTCTGGCGTACGACGCGGTCGCTGACGTCCTCGCCGCGCTCGCCCTCGGCCGGTGCCAGGAGCAGGGCGAGGCCGGATTCGTGGTTGTACAGGGCGTCCTGGAGGACCCGGGGCGAGATGTCCTGGATGCCGGCGAGGTCGACGACGGACCGGCGGAACTGCACGTCGAGGTAGGAGGCGACGTCCCCCGACTGGAGGTCGAGGTCGGCGAGGGCGACGCTGTGCCCGGACGCGGCGGCGGCCAGGGCCAGCTGGACGGCGGTGACGGTGGTGCCGACGCCGCCCTTGGCGCCGCTGACCGTGACGACCGTGCCACCGGGGCCGGTGAAGACCTCGGCACCGGCCCCGAGGTGGCGGCGGACGCCGACGGACCAGCCGGACGCGGCCTGGACGCGCTGGGCCAGTTCCTCGTACGAGAGGGGCAGGCCGACCAGGCCGCGGGCGCCGGAGTCCATGGCGGCCGAGTAGAGCCCGGGGCTCGTGTCGGCGGTGACGAGGACGACGCCGACGGCCGGGAAGCGCAGGGCCACCTCCCGGATCAGCTCCAGGGCCGGGACCGGGCCGATCCGTTCGTGCACGAGGACGACCTCGGGCAGCTCGTCGAGGGATTCGGCGGCGAGCCGGGCGAGGGTGTCGAGCAGTGAGGTCGAGTCGCCGAGCGGCGCGGCCGGCTCCGCGTCGGGGAGCTGGCCGAGCAGCGTGGAGACGGCTCGGGCGGCGTCGGCGTCGCCGACGGCCGGGAGGATGCGTGTGCTCATCCGGACCTCACTTGTTCTTGTCTTCGTCGAGGTTGTAGCTGCCCTCGCCCGGACGCAGGGTGGTCGGGCTGCCGTCGGGGAGCAGGGCGAGGCGTACGTGTTCGGCGAAGGACTCCGCGTAGGCGACGCGCTGGGCGTCGTCGGTGTTCAGGGCGAAGGTGATCGGGACCGCCTCGGTGGGGCCGGCGCCGCGGTCGTCCGCCTTGGGTTCCAGCGAGGTCAGCCGGCCGACGTCGATGACCTTGGCGTTGGCGACGATGACGCGGGAGGTGGACCTCTCCTTGTCGGTGCGGCCCGCGAACGTGGCGTAGATGTTGACGAGGTTGCCGGGCCTGATCTTGCCGGCGACCCCGGTCTCCGCGTCGATCATGATGGCGATCTCCTGCTGCCCGTTCTCCAGCTTGGGGCGGTCGACCAGCATGTCGTCCTGGAGCAGTGAGCCCTTGTGCAGTTCGGTGACCGCGATCTTGCCGCGGAGGGCGGAGAGGTCGGTGACGGCGTTCTGCGAGAGCCAGCGCTTCGGCATCGAGATCTTCTCGAACTGGCCGGCCTCCAGGGGCCGGTAGGGCGTGATGGTGGTCCGCACCCGGTACGCGGTCACCTCGGGGCCGACCTTCGAGTTCACGTCACCGATCACCGAGAGCACACCGGCGAAGGCCGCGAAGGCGCACAGGACCGACAGGAGGAGCAGGATGACGCCGCGGCGTTGCCGTGAGTTCATGGGCGGAGCAACCTCGTTGGGATATGTGGGCCGACGGGCGGAACGGAGCGGGGCAGCCGGGGGGCCTCAGGGGTTCAGGGCGGCGGGGCCGCGCGTGCGGCTCTCGGGCGGGTTCAGCGGGGCGTTGCACAGCCCGCAGCGGTCGCCGATGAGTTCGTTTCCGCACCACGTGCAGGCCTCTCTGCGCACCGAGGAAACCAGTTGATGGATCAGCGAGATGTCGGGCAGGAAGGCGGCGAACTCGACCAGTTTCGAGGTGCCCCACCAGCCGGGCGACTCGTCGGGCAGCACCGCCTCGTGCACCGCCCCCACCTGCCAGCCCGGGGCCAGCGTCCCGGTCACCCACTCCGACTGCGACTGCCCCCGGGCGACGAGGAGGTGCGTGGCGAACCGGGGGCCGGCCAGCTCGCCCGTACCGACCCTGATCAGCTGGGGCTCCGGGTTGGCGAGCACCGCGAACTGCGAGCCGGGCACCCAGGACTTGGCGTGCGACTTCAGGCCGACCGGCACCCGGTCGAGCCTGGTCACGGAGTTGAGCAGGGCCCCCGCGTGGATGTAGTGGGACAGCAGCCTGGCGGCGGAGGCGATCACCCCGGCGCTGAAGTCGCAGATGGACAACTGGCGTAACTGGCGTACCAGTACGGCCACGCCGAGCGGCGGCAGATCCGATTTGAGCAGGGCGATCCGGTCGCTCTCCAGCACGGAGCGGACGGTGTGCAGCCGGCGCTCGTGCGCGGCCGGGATGCCGGACGGATAGACGGCGATGACATGCCCGTGCTGCTCCAGGAGGAGCTGCATGTCGGTCAGCGCCTCGCCGAGCGGCTGGTCGCCGGGGGCGCGCAGGACGGCCGCCGGGGGCGTCTGCTGGTCCTGCGGGGGCAGCACGAGACCGGCACCGGTCACTGCTATGGCTGTCGGCACGCTGTTCCCCGTTCCTCGGGCCGCCGCGTACCGCCGGCCGTAAGCGCTCCTGCCGGGCGCTTCCGCTCGGATGCTCCCGCCTGAGCACTTTATCCACGTACGACAGGACAGAGAACACTTTCAAGAAGCCCGCGGAACAAGGCCGCTGAGCCCTTCCCACCACACCCGCGGGGCAAACCGGTGCGGGTGCCCGGTTGTTCGGTCCGGTACGCGTTCCGGGGCGGCTGAGGACCGTTCACGCGACCCTCGGACGACCGGACACCGCCAGAGGTCTTGACAACTTGATTGGTCTGGACCAGTTTATCGGCCAGCGGTGGCCACCGTTCCTCGATTCCACACCCCGGCACCCCCGTGTATCCCCGACTCCCCCCGGAGGCAGCAAGTGGATCGTTCCCCCGCACCGAGCCGCAGGAGACGCCGTACCCGCCCGGTCCTCGGCTCCGCCATGGCCGTCGTGGCGGCAGGCGCCCTGACCCTCACCGGGCTCGTCACCAGCGCCGAGGCCGCCGACGTCAACGTCGCCAAGAACGCCGGCTTCGAATCGGGCCTCGCCAACTGGACGTGTACCGGCAACTCCGGCACCACCGTCTCCTCCCCCGTGCACGGCGGCACCTCCGCCCTCAAGGCCACCCCGGCCGGCCAGGACAACGCCAAGTGCTCGCAGACCGTGGCCGTCAAGCCCAACTCCACGTACGCGCTCAGCTCCTGGGTCCAGGGCGGCTACACGTACCTGGGCGCCAGCGGCACCGGGACCACCGACGTGTCGACCTGGACGCCGGGCTCCAGCGACTGGACGCAGCTGAAGACCAGCTTCACGACCGGCCCGAACACCACGTCCGTCACCGTGTACACGCACGGCTGGTACGGCCAGGCCGCCTACCTCGCCGACGACGTCCAGGTCACCGGCCCCGACGGTGGCGGCGGCACCGACCCCGGCCCCTCGATCCCCGGCGCCCCGGCCGGACTCGCGGTCGGCTCGACCACGTCCTCCTCCATCGACCTGTCCTGGAACTCGGTGTCCGGCGCGACCGGCTACACCGTGTACAAGGACGGCGTGAAGGCCACCACCTCCACCGGCACCTCGGCGACCGTCACCGGGCTCTCCGCCGACACGGCGTACCAGTTCTCGGTGACCGCCACCAACGCGGCCGGTGAGTCCGTGAAGTCCGCGACCGTCAGCGGCCGCACGGCCAAGGACGGGGGCGGCAACCCGAACCCCGGCACCTCCGTGCCCAAGCACGCGGTCACCGGCTACTGGCAGAACTTCAACAACGGCGCGACCGTCCAGAAGCTCAGCGACGTGCCCGCGAACTACGACATCATCGCGGTGTCCTTCGCCGACGCGACGACCACGCCGGGTGCCGTCACCTTCAACCTGGATTCGGCGGGCCTGAACGGCTACACCGTCGCCCAGTTCAAGGCCGACATCAAGGCGAAGCAGGCGGCCGGCAAGAACGTCATCATCTCGGTCGGCGGCGAGAAGGGCTCGGTCTCGGTCAACAGCGACGCGTCCGCGACCAACTTCGCCAACTCCGTCTACTCCCTGATCCAGGAGTACGGCTTCAACGGCGTCGACATCGACCTGGAGAACGGCCTCAACTCCACGTACATGACGAAGGCGCTGCGCTCGCTGTCGCAGAAGGCGGGCTCCGGCCTCGTCATCACGATGGCCCCGCAGACCATCGACATGCAGTCCACCGCGGGCGAGTACTTCAAGACGGCGCTCAACATCAAGGACATCCTGACCGTCGTCAACATGCAGTACTACAACAGCGGTTCGATGCTCGGCTGCGACGGCAAGGTCTACTCGCAGGGCTCGGTGGACTTCCTCACCGCGCTCGCCTGCATCCAGCTGGAGGGCGGCCTCGACCCGTCGCAGGTCGGCCTCGGTGTCCCCGCCTCCACCCGGGGCGCGGGCAGCGGCTACGTCGCACCGTCGGTCGTGAACGCGGCGCTGGACTGCCTGGCCAAGGGCACGAGCTGCGGCAGCTTCAAGCCGTCGAAGACGTACCCCGGTCTGCGCGGCGCGATGACCTGGTCGACCAACTGGGACGCGACGGCCGGCAACGCCTGGTCGAACGCGGTCGGGCCGCACGTCCACGGCCTCCCGTAAACCACCGCTCGCCGGCCTCCCCGCCGGCAGCCCCGACCAGCAGCGCCGCCGCTCCCCCGGCGGCGCTGCTGCGTGTACGGGGCTTTCATCGGAACGACGTTCCGCAGCACGCGCATGCCCGGGTTCCGTACCGGTAACGCAACAGTCGTGTACGGGAGTTGCGTCATCGCATGGCTGTCCGCGCCCGCACGTGGCACCGTTGTGGGGCGCGGTGCTGGGCGACAGGGGGAGTGACATGGCCGGGGCGCGGATCGAGGCGCTGAGCGGGGACGATCCGGTGACGCTCGGACCGTACCGGCTGCTCGGGCGGCTGGCGTCCGGCGGCATGGGGCGGATCTATCTGGCGCGGGCCGGCGGGCGCGGGCTCGTCGCCGTGAAGACGCTGCTCGCCGAGGGCCGGGTCAGCGACACCGACCGGCGGCGCTTCGCCCGTGAGGTGGCGGTCGCCCAGCGGGTGGACAGCGCCTTCACCGCGCGCGTACGGGACGCCGATCCGGACGCCGAGCGCCCCTGGATGGCCATCGACTACATCGCCGCGCCCCCGCTCTCCGAACTGGTCCGCTCCTGCGGGGTGCTGCCGGCATCGGCCGTACGGTGGATCGCGGCCGGCACCGCCCAGGCCCTGGTGACCCTGCACGGGGTGGGGATCGTCCACCGCGACGTGAAGCCGCAGAACGTGCTGCTGCCGCTGGACGGGCCCCGGGTCATCGACTTCGGCATCTCGCACGCCAGCGACCTCACCCTGACCGGTCTCACGCTCGGCACGATCGCCTTCACCTCGCCGGAGCAGGCGCGCGGCGAGGAGTCCACGGCCGCGTCCGACGTGTACTCGCTGGGCGCCACGCTCTTCCTGCTGGCCACCGGCCGGGCGCCCTACGGCTCGGACGGCGACACCCTGCGGCTGCTGGCCCGGGTGCAGCGCGGCGAGCTCGACCTGACCGGCCTGCCCAAGGAGCTGGTCGCGACGATCCGCCCGTGCCTGGCCGCACAGCCGAGACACCGGCCCACCCCCGCCGAGCTGCTTGCCCGCTTCCGGGAGCAGCAGGCCGGGCTGCCGACGACGACGAGCGGCACCCGGTGGCTGCCGCCGCGCTGGACGGCGCTGATCGACGCGTACGCGGACCAGGGCCTGGAATGGGCGGGTGACCGCGCCCCTGGCCCGTCGCACGCCCCGACCGTCACCCAGCGCACGCGCGTCGCCCCGAAGCCGCCCCCGACGCTGATCTACTCGCCGCAGCGGCAGGCCCGCGCCGACCGCGACCGCACCCGCCGCGAGATGGCGGCCCTCGCGCAACTGGCCGAGCGCCGGCGCGCCGAACGGGAGCAGGCGGAGCGCGAGGAGGCCGACCGCGTCGCCCGGGTTCGGGCCGAGCAGGAGGAGCGGGACCGGGCCGAGGCGGCCCGGCAGGCCGAACGCGAACGCCAGGAGGCCGCCCGCCGCGAGACCGCGCGCCAGGAGGCGGCCCGGCGCGAGGCCGCCCGGATGGAGGCCGAGCGGGTGGCCCGGGTCCGCGCCGCCCAGGAACGCGCCGACCGCGAACGGGCCGAGCAGGAGCGTGCGGCCAGGCAGCGCGCCGAGCAGGAGCGGGCCGCCCGTCAGCGGGCCGACCGGGACCGCGCCGAACGGGCCGCGCGGGCCCGGACCACCTCGCCCACCCCCGGCCCTCCGGGCCCCGGACCCAGGCCCGCGCGCACCGGCTCGTCGTCCGGGGCCTCGGCCCTGGGCTGGCTGCTCGCGCTGGTCGCCGTGGCCGGGCTGCTGACGTGGCAGCCGTGGGAGAAGACGGGCGGCAGCGGCGGTTCGACGTCGGGCAGCAGCGCGTCCGGCTCCGTGACCTCGGGCAGCGGCCTGGACACCCACACGGACGACAGCACGGGCGCGGACACGGACTCCGGAAGCGGCGCGACGGACAGCGACACATCCGGCTCCGACACCGACCCGGACACCGACGACACCGTGACCGACGACCCGACGCCGACCCCCACGCCCACACCGACCCCGACCCCGACGCCCACCATGGACGCCACGGACCGGGCGTTCGCCGCCGTGCACGCCGGCGACTGCCTCGATGTGTACAACGACGGCCACGACAACATGAGCGCCGGCAGCCCGATCCGGGTGAACTGCGGCGCCTCGAACGCGTACATGCACGTCAACCGGGTCAGCACCCTCACCGGCGCCTCCGGTTCCTGCGACACGGGGGCGGGGTTCACCTGGTGGAGCCGGTCGGGCGACGACGGGATCACACGGACGCTGTGCCTGGACCGGGTGTACAAGGCGGGCCAGTGCTTCCCGGCGAAGGTCAACGGGGAGACCAACGCGGACCTGACGGTGGTGTGGAAGTGCAACGCGTCCAAGGTGCCCAAGGCGGGCCAGTCGATCCTGCGGATCACCGGCTTCTACCGGGCCCCGAAGAAGGGCCAGAACTGGACCTGTCCGGCGGGGCCCGGCGAGCGGTTCTGGTACTGGCAGGTCAACCAGGGCCGCAGCATCATCTGCGCCTCGGCGGCCTGACCCGTACCCGTGACGCGTACGCGTCGGCGTACGGCTAGGGCCTTTCGTTCGGATCAGGCTGGATCAGGGAGCGGGGCGTGGTGCGTGCGGCTGCAAGGCGGAGGAGGGCGACAACGCGGAGCGTTGGCAACCGACGACAACGCCGGGGGGCCCTCCCTGCTCGAGCGAAGCCGAGAGCTCGGGGGAGTGCGTGCCACGCCCCGCGAGCCCAGCATGATCCGAACGAAAGGCCCTAGATCACCAGGCTGAGCAGCGCGGCGACGACGAATCCGGCGACGGACAGGACGGTTTCGAGCACGGTCCAGGACTTCAGGGTGTCGCGTTCGGAGATGCCGAAGTACTTCGACACCATCCAGAAGCCGCCGTCGTTGACGTGCGAGGCGATGATCGAGCCGGCCGAGATCGCCATGATGATCAGCGCGAGGTGGGCCTGCGAGAAGCCCTGGTTCTCCACGAGCGGGACCACGATGCCGGCGGTGGTGACGATGGCGACGGTCGCCGAGCCCTGGGCGACGCGCAGCACGGCCGAGATCAGCCAGGCGAGCAGGATGACGGGCAGTCCGACGTCGTTGAAGGTGTCGGCGAGCGCGTCCGCGATGCCGCTGCCCTTGAGGACGGCGCCGAAGATGCCGCCCGCGCCGACGACGAGCAGGATGTTGCCGACCGGCTTCAGCGAGGAAGTGGAAACGGATTCCAGGGACTTGCGGGACCAGCCGCGCCGGATGCCGAGCAGGTAGTACGCGAGCAGCAGCGCGATCGTCAGCGCGACGAAGGGGTTCCCGAAGAACTCGATGACCGAGCGGCCCGTCGAGGGGTCCATCGCGATCGAGGAGAACGTGGCGGCGAGGATCAGCACCAGCGGGGTGCCGATGATGGCCAGCACGGTGGAGAGCGCGACGGGGGCCTCGTGCGGGGTGACCCCGGCGGCCCGCTGTTCGGCGACGACGGCGGCCTTGGCCTCCTCGGCGGCCTCCACCATGTCCTGCGGGACGTCCACGAAGATCCGCTTGCCGATCCAGGCGGCGTAGCCCCAGGCGGCGAGCACGGACGGGATGCCGACGAGGGCGCCCATCAGGATGACCCAGCCGAGCGAGACGTGGAAGAGCCCTGCGGCGGCGACCGGGCCGGGGTGCGGGGGCAGGAACGCGTGGGTCATGGAGAGCCCCGCGAGCAGCGGCATGGAGTACAGCAGGATCGATTTGCCGGACCGCTTGGCGGCGGCGTAGACGATCGGCGCGAGGACGAAGATGCCGACGTCGAAGAAGACCGGGATACCGAAGATCAGGCCGGTCAGGCCCATCGCGAGCGGGGCGCGCTTCTCGCCGAAGAGCCGCAGCAGCCGGGCGCTCAGCACCTCGGCGCCGCCGGAGACCTCCAGGATCGCGCCGAGCATCGTGCCGAGGCCGATGATGATCGCGACATGGCCGAGGATGCCGCCCATGCCGGATTCGATGACGGAGACGGCGGCGGACTTCTGCACGGTGCCGAAGAGTTCGGTCACCGAGAGCCCCGCGCCCAGGCCGACGGCTATGGAGACCGCGAGCAGCGCGACGAACGGCTGGAGCCTGACCTTGATGATCAGGAAGAGGAGAAGCGCGATACCGAGGGCGGCGACGGTCAGCAGACCGGCTGTGCCGTCGATCAGGAGGAGGAGTCCACCGGTGTGGGGTGGCGTCTCGGGCGGGGTGGGGCCTGCGGCGAGCTGCATGGGTAACTCCGTTGTTCGTCCATGTTCTTGGGCAGGGGGGACCGCGGCACGGCGCCATGGAGGTGCGCGCCGTGCCGGGCGGGGTGGCGGGGGTTACGGGGATGGGCTCAGCCCAGGACGGCGAGGGCGTCGATCTCGATGAGCAGGCCCTTGGGGAGGCCGACGTAGACCGTGGTGCGCGCGGCCGGCGCCTCCTTGAGGTTCTGCTCGGCGAAGTACGCGTTGTAGATCTCGTTCATCTCGGCGAAGTGGTCCACGTCCGTGAGGTAGACGCGCATCATCATCACGTCGTCCCAGCTCGCGCCGCCCTCCTCCAGGATCGCCTTGACGTTGGCGAAGGTCTGGAGGGTCTGCTCGCGCAGGGTGGGGCCGGCCGGGGTGGGCGCCTGGCCCTCCACGGCGGGCAGGAAGCCGACCTGGCCGGCGACCTGGAGGATGTTGCCCTTGCGCACGCCGTGCGAGAACTTCGCCGGCGGGGTGGTGTGGGTGCTGGGGGTGAGCGCGGTCTTGTCGGTCATGGCGGATCAGGCTTTCTTGGGTCGGTTGCTGCCGGAGTACTCCCGGCTGATGGTGTCGGCGGTGCGACGGACCAGGGGGAGCAGGGTGAGGAGTTCCTCGGCCGTGACGACCACGTTCGGCGCGGAGACCGACATCGCGGCGACGACGCGCCCGTCGGCACCGCGGATGGGGGCGCCGACACAGTTGATGGACTCCTCGTGGCCGCCGAGGTCGGTGGCCCAGCCCTGTTCGCGTACGGCGGCGAGCTCCTTGAGGAACGCGGCGGCGCCGGGCGTCGAACGGGACGTGTACATGGGGTAGTCGAGCTTCTCCGCGATGGCCCGCCGCTCGCCCTCGCTCAGGTCGGCGAGCAGCAGCTTGGCCACGGCGGCGACGGTGATCGCCACGGGCTTGCCGATCCGCGAGTACATGCGGACCGGGTAGCGGCTCTCGACCTTGTCGATGTAGAGGACCTCGTTCTCCTCGTACACGGCGAGATGGACGGTGTGCCCGCAGTTCTCGTTCAGCTCGACGAGGTGCGGATGGGCGATCTCGCGTACGTCGAGGTTCTCGACGGCCTCCTGCGCGAGCGCGAACAGCCGGGCGCCGAGGCGGTAGCGCTGGTCCTGCTGGCGGTAGACGAGCCCGTGCTCGTGGAGCGTACGGAGCAGGCGCAGCGCGGTGGACTTGTGGACGCCGAGCCGCTCGGCGACCTGCCCGAGGTCGGCGGGCCCCTGCGCGAGGAGCGGCAGGATGCTGAGCGCCCGGTCGACGGTCTGACTCATGTCGTACGTACCTCCGTGTCGTCCCCCGTCCAGCCGGGGCCGAGACGCAGTCTCCCCCACGCGTCGTCGTCCAGGGCCGCGAGCCGGTCCGCGCGCTCGCGGGCGGGGGGCTCGGTGAGGTCACCGGGGACGGTGAGGACGGCGGCGGCCATGAGGTGGCCGTGGCGGGCGCGGTCGCGGACGGGCAGTCCGCGGAGGGTGGCGGAGAGGAACCCGGCGGCGAAGGCGTCGCCGGCGCCTACGGGGGCGACGACGTCGACGCGGAGCGCGGGGACATGGGTGACCTCTTCGGCCCCGCCGGCGTTTGAGGCGCGGGGTCCGGGGCGGAGACCCGGTTCATGGGAGAACATCGTCACCCCGTCGGCACCCCGCTTCACCACGACCACCCCCGGCTCCGGCAGCGCCTCCCGAATCGCCGCCGCGCCCACGACCCCCCACGCCGACTCCGCCTCGTCCTCCCCCACGAACACCACATCCGCTCGCCGCGCCAGCTCCAGCAGCACCCCGGCCGACTCCCCGCGCCACAACCCCGGCCGGTAGTTCACGTCGAACGAGATCAAGGGCCGCCCCACCCGCGGAGCGGTCAGCTCGTGGAGCAGCGCCAGGCAGTCCGCCGACAGGGCGGCCGTGATGCCGGAGAGGTGCAGGATCCGCCCGGCGGGCAGCCCGTCGGCCGGCACGGTGGCGGGCGACATCGCGGAGGCCGCGGACCCGGCCCGGTAGTACGCCACCTCGTGGACGTCCGTGGCCCGGTCCGTGGCCGTACGGAAGTAGATGCCCGTCGGCCGCGAGGGATCGCGCCGCACGAAGGAGGTGTCCACCCCGTACGCGGCGACCGCCTCCACGAGGTGGTCGCCGAAGCCGTCCGCGCCGACCCGGCTCACCCAGGCCGCCCGGTGCCCGGCCGCCGCGAGCGCGCAGGCCACGTTGGACTCGGCGCCGCCGATCCCCCGGGCGAAGGACGGCACGTCGGCGAGGCGTCCGGGCCGCGAGGGCAGGAACGTCACCATGGACTCACCGAGGCACACGACGTCGGCGGGCGTGGTTCCGGACACGCGGGGCTCCTCAGCAGTCGGGCGGCGGCACCGGCACTCACCATTGACCGGGCGTCGGCTCGGATGTTAGACAGCCCTGAGCGATATACGCAATGGGTGTTGCATATGTTGCAATCACATCGCTGACCGGATCCGGACCGAGGAGACCCCATGGCCGCCGCGCACCACGTGACCGCTCTCGCCGACGAACCGGTCGACCACCGGTTCAAGGGCCTCCCGCCCGACGCCGAGGGCCTGACCGTCGGTGCCCTGGCCGCCGAGCGCCGCAACCTCTTCGACGGCGGTTTCACCACCCCCGTGCTCGCCCTGTCCGCCGAGAACGTGGAGCACAACCTCGCACTCCTGGAGACGTACGCCGAGCGCCACGGCCTCGCGTTCGCCCCGCACGGCAAGACCTCGATGTCCCCGCAGCTGTTCGCCCGCCAGCTGGAGCACGGCGCGTGGGGCATCACGGCGGCCGTCCCCCACCAGGCGCGCGTCTACCGCGCGTTCGGGATCGGGCGGATCTTCCTCGCCAACGAACTGGTGGACGCCGCCGCGCTGCGCTGGCTGGCGGGCGAGCTGGACGCCGACCCGGACTTCTCCTTCGTCTGTTACGTGGACTCCGTGCGCGGGGTCGAGCTGATGGACGAGGCCCTGCGGGCGGCGGGCGCCTCCCGCCCGGTCGACGTGGTGGTGGAGCTGGGCGCGGGCGAGGGCGCGCGCACCGGCGCCCGGACCGAGGCGGACTGCGTGGCCGTGGCCGACGCGGTGGCCGGGACGGCGACCCTGCGCCTGGCCGGCGTGGCGGGCTACGAGGGCGAGGTGCCGGAGGCGTCCGGCGACCGGGTCCGCGCCTGGCTGCGCCGGCTGGTCGCGCTGGCCGCCGACTTCGACGCGGCGGGCCGCTTCGGCGCGCTGGGGGCCGGCGAGCCCATCGTGATCAGCGCCGGCGGCAGCGCGTGGTTCGACGCGGTGGCGGACGTGTTCGCCGAGATCCCCGAGCTCTCCGCCCCCGTACTCAAGCTGCTGCGCTCGGGGGCGTACGTCTCGCACGACGACGGGCACTACCGCCACCTCACCCCGTTCAACCGGGTGCCCGAGGAGGGCGCGCTGCAGCCCGCCTTCCGGCTGTGGGCCCAGGTGGTGTCGCGCCCGTCGGCCGGGCAGGCGTTCCTCAACGCGGGCAAGCGGGACGCGGCGTACGACCTGGACCTGCCCGAGGCGCAGGTCGTGCGCTCGGGCCGGGACGGCTCGGTGCGCCCGGCCGAGGGGATCACCGTGACCGGCCTCTCCGACCAGCACACCTGGGTCCGCACGGACGAGGGCACGCGCCTTGAGGTCGGGGACTGGGTGGGGATGGGCCTGTCCCACCCGTGCACGAGCTTCGACAAGTGGCAGCTGATCCCCCTCGTCGAGGCGGACGGCACGGTCACGGACTTCGTCCGCACGTTCTTCTGATCCGCGTTCCCAGCGGCGTTTCAAGCCCCTCCGGCTTCTGATCACTTCAAGCCCCTCCGGCGATGTGAGGAGCGGGGGTCCGGGGGCGGAGCCCCCGCTCCCCGGACCCCCGAAAGGCACCCATGGACCTCGTCATCCGCGACGCGGCCGTCATCGACGGCACCGCCACCCCCTCCTACCGCGCCGACGTGGCCGTCACCGACGGCCGCATCACGGAGATCCACCGCGAGGACTCCCCCGGCCCCCGCCCCACGGGGAAGCGCACCGTGGACGCCGGCGGCCTCGCCCTGTCCCCCGGCTTCATCGACATGCACGCCCACAGCGACCTCGCGCTGCTCCGCGACCCGGACCACAGCGCGAAGGCCGCCCAGGGCGTCACGCTGGAGGTCCTGGGCCAGGACGGCCTGTCGTACGCCCCCGTGGACGACCGCACGCTCGCCCAGGTCCGCCGCTCCATCTCCGGGTGGAACGGCGACGGCGAGGACATCGACTTCGACTGGCGGACTGTCGGCGGCTATCTGGACCGGCTCGACCGCCAGGGCATCGCGGTCAACGCCGCCTATCTCATCCCGCAGGGCACGGTCCGGATGTACGCGGTGGGCTGGGACGACCGCCCCGCGACCGACGCCGAACTGGACCGGATGCGGCAACTCGTCGACCAGGGCATGCGCGAGGGCGCCGTCGGCATGTCCTCGGGCCTCACCTACACCCCCGGCATGTACGCGGACGACGCCGAACTCACCGCGCTCTGCCGGGTGGTGGCCGCGCACGGCGGCTACTACTGCCCGCACCACCGGTCGTACGGCGCCGGGGCGCTGGAGGCGTACGAGGAGATGGTGCGGCTCACCCGCAGCGCGGGCTGTTCCCTGCACCTGGCCCACGCCACCATGAACTTCGGGGTCAACGAGGGCCGCGCCCCCGATCTGCTCGCCCTCCTGGACGACGCGCTCGACGCGGGCGCCGACATCTCCCTCGACACCTACCCGTACACCCCGGGCTGCACGACCCTGGTGGCCATGCTGCCCAGCTGGGCGAGCGAGGGCGGCCCCGAGGCGGTCCTGGCCCGGCTGGCCGACGCGGACACGGCAGCGCGCATCCGCCACGACCTGGAGATCACCGGGTCGGACGGCTGCCACGGGGTGCCGATCGAGTGGGACACCATCGAGATCTCCGGCACCGGCGCCCCCGCCCTCGCCGGGTACGTCGGCCGTACGGTGGCCGAGTCGGCGGAGCTGCGGGGCGAGGAGCCCTGGGTGACCGCGCGGCGGCTGCTGATGGAGGACCGGCTCGGGACGACGATCCTCCAGCACGTGGGCCACGAGGAGAACGTCCGGCAGATCATGCGCCACCGCGTGCACACCGGCGGCAGCGACGGCATCCTCCAGGGCGACAAGCCGCACCCCCGCGCGTACGGCACCTTTCCCCACTACCTGGGCCGCTACGCACGCGAACTGGGCATCCTCTCCCTGGAGGAGTGCGTCGCCCACCTCACCTCCCGCCCGGCGGCCCGGCTGCGGCTCCCGGACCGGGGGCTCGTACGCGAGGGCTACCGCGCCGACCTGGTCCTCTTCGACCCGGCGACGGTGGCGGCGGGTTCGACGTTCGAGGAGCCGCGCGTCCTGCCGACGGGCATCCCGCACGTGCTGATCGACGGCCGCTTCGTGATCGAGGACGGCAGGCGTACGCAGGTGCTGGCGGGCCGTTCGGTGCGCTCGGCGGCCGGCACGGCGTAGTTTCCCGGGCCGTCGCCAGGGCAACCGGGTGTCATGAATATCTCTGCGACAGCCTCGAAGGGCCAGGGAAAGGCCCGGCAGGCGGGAAACAGCACCGCCGTGGAAGCGGCCGGCCGCGCGGGCTTCGTGGCACGCGGGGTCATCTACTTCCTCGTCGGCCTCCTCGCCCTGCGCATCGCGTTCAACGGCGGCGACAGTGACGGCAAGGGCGGCGGCGGGAAGCAGGCGGACCGGGGCGGGGCACTCGCGGAGATCGCGCAGAAGCCCTTCGGCCACGTCCTGCTGTGGGTCCTGGGCATCGCACTCGTGGGCATGGCCCTGTGGCGGCTGTCCGAGGCGGCCTTCGGCGCGGCGGGCCCGGACGGGCACAAGGCGACCAAGCGGCTGGCCTCCGGCGGGCGGGCCGTCTTCTACGGCTTCGTCGCCTACTCGGTGCTGTCGTTCGCGGCCGGCGACAAGGGCAGCGGCAGCGGCAAGGGCGACGCCCGCTCGCAGGACGTCACGGCCCGGGTGCTGGATCTGCCGGGCGGGCGCTGGCTGGTGGGCGCGGCCGGTGTGGGCATCGCCTGTGCGGGCCTGTGGATCGCGGGCCGGGCGGCGCTGCGGAAGTTCCACAAGCACCTGCGGATGGACGACATGTCCCCGGCCGTGCGGCGGGCCGTGGACACCACCGGGATCTTCGGCGGTGTCAGCCGGGGCCTGGTCTTCGCGGTCGCCGGAGGTTTCGCGGTGTCGGCGGCGGTGAAGGCGCGTTCCGGCGAGGCCAAGGGCATGGACGACACCCTGCGGTCCTTCAGCGCGACCCCGGCCGGCCCGTGGCTGTTGGGCCTCATAGCCGTCGGCCTGGTCGCCTTCGGCATCTTCTCCCTCGCCAACGCGCGGTGGCGCAGGATCTGAACCGTGCGGCGCACCACAAGGGGCGGGGCCCGCCGGCCCCGCCCCTTCTCACGTTCCCCGGATCACGGCTTGGGCAGCGCACACCCCGCGCGGTTCAGGTCGAAGACGTTGCCGGTGCCGATGCACGCGGCGATGCCATAGGTCTCCTGGGCGTAGTTGATGCCCTGGCGGACCGTCACCTGCCCGCTCTCGTCGACCTCGCACGGGTTGTTGTCCGTGCAGCGCTGGCCGTCCTCGTTGCCGGTGTTGTTGACGGCGACGACCTTGCCGGTGGCGTTGTCGATCACCGGCGAGCCGGAGGTGCCGCCGATGGTCTGGCAGGCGGAGGTGTAGCGGACCGAGTCCTTCCAGGTCCAGTCGCCCTCCTTGAGGCGGTAGACGAACCCGTCGACGTTGCAGCTGTACAGACGCTTCCAGTACCCGGACGCGACGGTGATCGCGGTGCCCGCGACGGGGTGCGTGGTGCTCAGCTCCAGTGCCTTGATGCCGTAGCGGCTCTCGATCTGGGCGTACGTGGAGGTCAGCTGGTACACCGAGATGTCGGTGTCCGTCATCGTCCCGTACGCGATCTTGCTCGCCCGGACCGTGCCGACGCCGCTGCCCGACGCGTTGAGCAGGGTGAAGCTGCGGCTGGACGAGCGGTTGAACACCACCGCGCCGGGGGCCGGGAAGCCGGTCTCCAGGCAGTGCCCGTTGGACAGCACCAGAGCGGGGTCACCCGGCTGCGAGGCGGGCGTGCGGACGACCGAGCCGGAGCAGTTGCTGAGCGCCACGGTCCCGGCGAAGTTGACCGCCTTGGCCCGTATCGCCTTCTCGGCCTTGACCGCGGTGTGACCGGACGGAGCCGCAGCCCCGACCGTGCCGGCCGGTGCCGCGCCGTGGCTCGTGGCCGCGGTCGCGGGTGCGATGCCGGCTCCGAGGAGCAGCACCGCGAAGAGCGCACCGACGAGAGGCTTTTTCATGTGGGGGTCCCCTCTTGAAACGGAACAGAGCACGACAGGCCTCTGCGACCGAAGTTCCTTCGGTTTGACATGCGCATGTTGGCGTACGAAGAGGGGGCGCACAAGGGGCGGATTCCGGCCGCTCGTTCAGGTCACCAGGCCCTGGCGGTAGGCGTAGACGACGGCTTGGACGCGGTCGCGGAGCCCGAGCTTGGCGAGGATGCGCGAGACGAACGTCTTCACGGTCTCCTGACTGATCAGGAGCGCGGCCGCGATCTCGCTGTTGGAGAAGCCGTCCGCGATGAGGCGCAGGACCTCCAGCTCGCGCGGGGTCAGCGGGATGTCGCGGGAGGTGTCCCCGGTCGGGCGGATCCGGGCGGCGTACCGGCCGACCAGCCGGCGCGTGACCTCGGGATCGATCAGCGCCTGGCCCGTGTGCACGGTCCGGATGCCGTGCAGCAGCCGGTCGGGCGGGGCGTCCTTGAGCAGGAACCCGCTCGCCCCGGCCCTCAGCGCCTCGTACACGTACTCGTCCAGGTTGAAGGTGGTCACCACAAGCACCTTGGCGGGCCGCTCCACACCCGCCCCGGCCAGCCGGCGGGTCGCCTCGATGCCGTCGAGCTCCGGCATGCGGATGTCCATCACCACCACGTCCGGTTGCAGCCGTCCGGCCATCTCGACGGCGGTCCGCCCGTCCCCGCACTCGCCCGCCACCTCCAGGTCGGGCTGGGCGTCGATGATCGTGGCGAGGCCGGTGCGGACGAGCACCTGGTCGTCACAGACGAGGACCCGGACCGGTGCGGTCACCGCGCGCTCCCCGAGGGTATGCGGGCCCGGACGACGAAGCCGCCGTCCGGTCCGGGCTCCGCGCTGAACTCGCCGCCGAGGACGCCGACCCGCTCACGCAGCCCGGCCAGCCCCCGCCCGCTGCCCGCGGGCACCTCGGCGCGCCCGCCGGAACCGTCCGTGCCGACCTGCACGGCGATCTCCCTTCCCCCGTGCCGCACGCGCACCGAAGTCCGGCCGCCGTGGGCGTGCTTGAGGGCGTTCGTCAGGGCCTCCTGCACCACACGGTAGGCCACGAGATCGGCGCTCCCGGCGGACTCGGCCGGGGAGCCCTCCTCGCTGAAGTCCACGTCCTGCCCCGCCCGCCGCGCCTGCTCGACCAGGCCCCGGATGCGGCCGGCGGACGGCTCCCGGGCCCCGGCGCCGTGGCCCGGGTCGAGCAGGTCGAGCAGGTGGCGCAGGTCGTTGACGGCCCGCCGCCCGGTGTCGGTGACGCTGCTCAGAGCGCCGTCGAGCCGGTCGGGCGCTGCGGTCAGATAGCGGGCCGCCTCGGCCTGGACGATCATCGCCGTCACGTGATGGGTCACCACGTCGTGCAACTCCCGCGCGATCCGGGCCCGTTCGGCGTTACGGCTCTCCTCCGCGACCCGGATCCGCCGGTCGGCCTCGGCGGCCCGGGTGGCGCGCAGCCAGGCTCCGAAGCCCCAGACGAGGGCCAGCACCAGGTAAAACGTCAGGAACTCGTCCACCGGCTCCGTGCCGTACCAGTGCAGGGCGAAGGCCAGCGGCAGGTAGGCGGCGGTCAGGGCGAGCGCGACGGCACGGCGGTGGCGGCCCAGATGGGCCCCCGCGCTCAGCACCGCGAAGGGCAGCGCGGTCCCGGCGACCAAGTGGTAGCCGCCCAGTTGGTCGACGGCGAAGCCCAGTGAGACCAGGGCCAGGCAGATCACCGGCCACCGCCGCCGCAGGGCGAGCGACAGGCTCTCCAGCACGGCGGCCACCGCGGCCGTCGCGTCGAACGGACGCTCCGCCACGGCGCCCAGCTGCGTCCCGTGCCGGTGAAAGGCCGGAATGAGCGACAGGACGAGGAGCAGCAGCCCGAACGGCAGGTCGCGGACGACGGGGTCGAGCCGCTGCCACCGCACCGGCGTACGGAACGCGGTGCCGGACCGCCGCCACCGGGCCGCCAGACCCCGAAGAATGATCACCGGGGAACTGTAGTGGCGGCCGGGGCCGGCGCGGTACGACGGCCGCCACGGGGCACCAGATTGCCCCGCCGGCGCGCCGGCCACAGGAAACCGAGCGTCATGAGGACCCCGAACAGCACCGCGTACACACTCGCCTCCGGCCCGAAGTTGCCGCCGGTGACCAGCTCGGAGCCGGTGGCCGTCGAGTCCAGAAGCCCCCGCGAGGCGCCGTTGCCCGAGACCTCCGAGCCGTAGATTCCCGCCGCGGCGAAGTTCCAGGCGAAGTGCAGGCCGATGGGCAGCCACAGGCTGCGGGTGGCGGCGTACGCGGCGCCGAGCATGCCGCCCGCCTCGATCGCGATGGCGAGCGCGCCCCACAGGTTCGCGTCCGGGTTGGCCAGGTGCATCAGCCCGAACAGCAACCCGGTCGACGTCAGCGCGATCCAGGTCCCGGCGCGCTCCTCGACGATCCGGAACAGCACGCCGCGGAAGACCACTTCCTCGGTGACGGCGGCAGCGG
Organism: Streptomyces sp. col6; assembly: GCF_008042035.1. Classification (GTDB taxonomy): domain Bacteria; phylum Actinomycetota; class Actinomycetes; order Streptomycetales; family Streptomycetaceae; genus Streptomyces. Next base: position 744,606 of record NZ_RDBL01000006.1, on the reverse strand, counting down.
CCATGAAGCCGACGAACCCGGCCGCTCCCGTGACCGACCCCAGGCCGTTGACCTCGTAGTCCCCGAGGAGGGCGAGGTTCGCGATGACCGCCGTGAACAGCACCGCCCCGATGAGCGCACCGCGCCCCAGGGCCGCCGACGCGCCCTCCCGGGCCAGCTCGGTGACGGGGCGGCGCTCGGTGCGCCCCACCACCCACCGGTAGACGACGACGGCGAGCACCGCCGTCACCAGGCCGGTCACGAGCGTGAGCCACGGATTGCCGTCCACCGCGCTGACGCACTGACCGCCGATCGCCCAGACCGCCACGACGGCGAGAAGTTGCCACACCACTCTCATGAGTCCCCCTCAGACGCGCCCGCGGCGACCTGCCGCGGCTGCCCCTGAACGCTATGAACGTCCGGCGCCGAAAGCGTCACCGCTGGGGGGACACTTGCGCGTAGCTCGCACGGGGGACAACACGCCCTAGGGTTTCGCCGACGGCACCGCCGCCGCCTCCCGCGACAGCTGCACGGCCTGCCGCAGGCTCAGCCCCGGCTCGGCCTGCCGCAGCGCCTTCACGGCCGCCACGGAGTCGAGGGGCCCCTGGTACCCGCCCGCCGTGATCCTGCGAGCCGCCCACCGCCCGCGCAGCTCCGCGTCCGCCGCCCCGGTCCGCGCCTCGGCCAGCGCGAGGGCCCGTTCCAGGCCGGGGCGCACCTCGTCCGTCGCCCGCGCCAGCTCGTCCCGCAGCGCGGCCACCACGGCGTCCGCGTCCCGCACCACGATCACGGCCATGTCCTTCTTCCCGTTTCCGATCATGTTCCGACCCTCCCCCGGAGCGCCCCGTCGCATCCGGCTGTTGAGCTGCTTCAGAGGTACGGGGGGACCAGGACCGGCGGACGAGGACCACCCCGCCCCGGGGCGGAGGCGGCGGACGGCCGCTCCCGCATACCGTCGGGGACATGACCAGCGACGCCGCTCACACCCTCGACCTCGACGCCTATCTCACCCGGATCGGATACGACGGGGACCGCCGCCCCACCGCGGCCGTGCTGCGTTCCGTGCACCGGGCGCACGCGCTGGCCGTCACGTTCGAGAATCTGGACCCCGTCCTCGGCAGCGTGCCCTCGCTCGACCTCGCCGATCTGGAGGCCAAGATCGTCCGCGGGGGCCGGGGCGGCTACTGCTACGAGCAGAACACCCTGTTCGCCGCCGCGCTCCGGGCGCTCGGCTTCGGCGTCACCCTGCTCGCCGCCCGCGTGGTCCTCGGCGCGGCCCCCGGTGACGTCCGGCCGCGCACCCACATGCTCATGGAGGTCCGGGTGGCGGGCGAGCCGGACCCGTACCTCGCGGACGTCGGCTTCGGCGGGTCCGGCGCGCTGCTGGAGCCCATCGCCCTGGTCCCGGACGCGGAGCTGCGCGACACCCCGCGCCACCACCGGCTCGTCCGGCTGCCGCACGACGGGCCGCTGGACCTGTGGGAGCTGCGGGCCCGGACGCGGGACGGGCAGTGGGCGGGGCAGTACGCGTTCACCCGGGAACCCTTCGAGGCGCCGGACTACGAGGTCATCAACTGGCACATCGCGACCAACCCGCGCTCGCCGTTCTCCCGGCTGCTGTACGTACAGCGCACCACCCGGACCGCCCACCTGTCGCTCTCCGGCCGCACCCTCGTGGTGACGCCGCACGACGGCAGCGCCCGGCGCGAACGGGAGCTGGCGGACACCGACGAGGTGGCGCGCGTACTGGCGGAGGACTTCGCGCTGCGTCTGCCGGAGGGCGTGCGGCTTCCCGGGTGAGCGGCGCACACCACTCCGTGGCGTATCTCACCCGTCCCCGTCCGTCACAGCGCCGCGCCACCCCATTCCAAGCCGCGCGCCTTCCGCGACCGGCGTTCCCACGGTTCGCGGGAGGCGGGCGCATGGCGATGAAAGCCCGCACGGGCGTGCGCCCCTACCCGGGGGGACCAACCGGCGGGCAAAGGCCGGGCGACCCGTGAAACACAGTCGTAAGCTCGCTGACATGCAGGTCATCCAGTCCACGAAGCTCGCCAACGTCTGCTACGAGATCCGCGGCCCCGTGCTCGAGGAGGCGATGCGGCTGGAGGCGGCCGGGCATCGCATCCTCAAGCTGAACACCGGCAACCCCGCCGCGTTCGGCTTCGAGTGCCCGCCCGAGATCCTTGAGGACATCCTGCGCAACCTCTCCGGGGCGCACGGCTACGGTGACGCGAAGGGGCTGCTGTCCGCGCGCCGGGCGGTGATGCAGCACTACCAGACCAAGGGCATCGACCTGGACGTCGAGGACGTCTACCTGGGCAACGGTGTCTCCGAGCTGATCCAGATGTCGATGCAGGCGCTGCTCGACGACGGCGACGAGGTGCTGGTCCCGGCCCCGGACTACCCGCTGTGGACGGCCTCGGTCTCGCTGGCCGGCGGCACCGCCGTGCACTACCGCTGCGACGAGCAGTCCGACTGGATGCCCGACCTCGCCGACATCGAGCGCAAGATCACCGACCGCACCAAGGCCATGGTGATCATCAACCCGAACAACCCGACGGGCGCCGTCTACGACGACGAGATGCTGCGCGGGCTGACGGAGATCGCCCGCCGGCACAACCTGGTCGTCTGCTCCGACGAGATCTACGACCGCATCCTGTACGACGGCGCCACGCACACGCCCACCGCGACGATCGCCCCCGACCTGATGGTGCTCACCTTCAACGGGCTGTCCAAGAACTACCGCGTGGCCGGGTACCGCTCCGGCTGGATGGCAGTCTGTGGGCCCAAGGCGCACGCCTCCTCGTACATCGAGGGGCTGACGATCCTGGCCAACATGCGGCTGTGCGCCAACATGCCCTCGCAGCACGCCGTCGCCACGGCGCTCGGCGGCCGGCAGTCGATCAACGACCTGGTGCTGCCGGGCGGCCGCATCCTGGAGCAGCGCGACGCGGCGTACGACCTGCTGACGCAGATCCCGGGCGTGACCTGCGTGAAGCCGAAGGGGGCGCTGTACCTCTTCCCGCGGCTCGACCCCAAGGTGTACAAGATCAAGGACGACCGCCAGATGGTCCTGGACCTGCTGCGGGCCGAGAAGATCATGGTGGTGCAGGGCACGGGCTTCAACTGGCCGGATCCCGACCACTTCCGCGTGGTGACGCTGCCCTCGACGGAGGACCTGACGGACGCGATCGGCCGGATCGCCCGCTTCCTGGACGGCTACAGCCAGGTGTAGCGGGATCAGCGGCCCACCTTTTCTCGAAGATGGATAACTTTAGACTCGATCCAAGCTAGGATGGTTCCCACAGCATCACCAGGAGGCCATCCATGTACGAACCGATCCGCACCAAATCGGTCCACACACCGGCCGACCACGCCGGCGACTTCCCGCACCGCACCCGCGAGGAGGAGCTGGACACCCAGCTCGCCGGACACCTGGCCGCCCTGCTCGCGGTCACCGACGAGCTGGGCCTCGGCGAGGCGGGCGACCGTATCGCCGGGCAGGTCGCCCGGTTGCGCGGCGCCCCGCCGGTCCGGCACGCCGGACTGAGCGACGCGCCCGCCGCCGCCCTCCACCGCCGCGCCCACGCCCTCGCGGGCCGGGCCCTGGTGGTGGCGGCCTCCCGCGCCGACACGGCCGTCGCGATCCTGTCGGCCGAGCGGATGGACGCCCACACCGAGGCGCTCTCGGCCGACGCCCGCACGCCGCTGGTCGGCGCCCACTGACGGCCCCGGTCCACGCGCCGCAGAAGCGCGTGGACCGGGTGCCACCCATGTGCGTGCGGGACACGTGTACGCCGGCCGCGGGCCCCGGACCGCGATTCAGGGCGTGGCCGACGCCGAGGCCAGTGCGGTCGACAGGAACGTCACGTCGGCGACCTCGCACACGGGCCGCCCCCACACCGCGACCGGCCCGACGACCCGCTCCGACGCCGTGGCACCGACCGCCAGGTCCTTCACGACCACCGTGCGCTTCCCGGCGGCCACGCCCTTCCCGGCGTACGCACCCTTCCCGCCCCCGGCCGCGCGGTCCCGGAAGGCGAGGTACACGGTGTAGCTCCCGGACCGCGCCGCCCGGCTCGTGACCCGTACCCCGGCGACGGGGCGGCGCGTCTTCGCGTCCAGCCGGCAGGAGGAGACGGTGACGTCCTCGTACGCGAAGCGCAGGTTCTCGTGCATCGCGCCGGACGCGGAGAAGAAGCCCACCACGGCGAGGATCGGCAGCAGCACCACGGCCGAGCCCGTCACCGCGATCAGAACCACCGCCCAGCGCGGCATCGACCGGGGCAGGAGCGGCGGGCCTGCCTGCGAGTCGTTCGGATACGGCGGATACTCCATGCCGGCCCCCTCCGCCCGCGCGCCCGGACGGCGCGACCGGCACAACCGTACGGTCGCGGCGATCACTTCCGGGGTTCCGGGGAGTCACAACCAGACTACGAGCAGGGCGTGTTGAGCGACGACGACGGCCCCCGAAGCACGCTCGGGGGCCGTCGTCGTACCGCAAGGGGAGGCTCAGCCCAGGCGTTCCACCAGCGCGCGGTACTCGTCCCACAGCTCCTTCGGCGTGTGGTCGCCGAAGGTGTTGAGGTGCTCGGGGACCAGCGCCGCCTCCTCGCGCCAGACCTCCTTGTCGACCTTCAGCAGGAAGTCGAGGTCCGCCTCGGAGAGGTCCAGGCCCTCGGTGTCGATGGAACCCTTCGCGGGAAGGATGCCGATCGGCGTCTCGACGCCCTCCGCCTTCCCCTCCAGGCGCTCCACGATCCACTTCAGGACGCGGCTGTTCTCGCCGAAGCCGGGCCATACGAACTTGCCCGCGTCGTTCTTGCGGAACCAGTTCACGTAGTAGATCTTCGGCAGCTTCGACTGGTCCGGCTTGTCCGCGCCGACCTTGAGCCAGTGGCCCATGTAGTCGCCCATGTTGTAGCCGCAGAACGGCAGCATGGCGAACGGGTCGCGGCGCAGCTCGCCGACTTTGCCCTCGGCGGCGGCGGTCTTCTCGGAGGCGACGTTGGCGCCGAGGAAGACACCGTGCTGCCAGTTGAGGGACTCGGTGACCAGCGGGACGGCCGAGGCGCGGCGGCCGCCGAAGAGGATGGCCGAGATCGGCACGCCCTTCGGGTCCTCCCACTCGGGCGCGATGATCGGGCACTGCCCGGCCGGGACGGTGAAGCGGGCGTTGGGGTGGGCGGCGGGCGTGCCGGACGCGGGCGTCCAGTCGTTGCCCTTCCAGTCCGTGAGGTGCGCCGGCGGCTCCTCGGTCATGCCCTCCCACCAGACGTCGCCGTCGTCGGTGAGCGCGACGTTGGTGAAGACGGAGTTGCCCCACATCGTCTTCATGGCGTTGGCGTTGGTGTGCTCGCCGGTGCCGGGCGCGACGCCGAAGAAGCCGGCCTCCGGGTTGATCGCGTACAGCCGGCCGTCCTCGCCGAACCGCATCCACGCGATGTCGTCGCCGATGGTCTCGACGGTCCAGCCGGAGATCGTGGGCTCCAGCATGGCGAGGTTGGTCTTGCCGCAGGCGGAGGGGAAGGCTGCCGCCACGTACTTCGACTCACCGCGCGGCGGCGTGAGCTTCAGGATCAGCATGTGCTCCGCGAGCCAGCCCTCGTCGCGCGCCATGACGGAGGCGATGCGCAGCGCGTAGCACTTCTTGCCGAGCAGCGCGTTGCCGCCGTAGCCGGAGCCGTACGACCAGATCTCGCGGTCCTCCGGGAAGTGCGAGATGTACTTGGTCTCGTTGCAGGGCCAGGGGACGTCCTCCTGGCCCTCCGCCAGGGGGGCGCCCAGCGTGTGGACGGCCTTGACGAAGAAGCCGTCGGACCCAAGCTCGTCGAGCACGGCCTGTCCCATGCGCGTCATGGTGCGCATCGAGACGGCGACGTACGCGGAGTCCGTGATCTCGACGCCGATGGCGGACAGCGGCGAGCCGAGCGGGCCCATGCAGAAGGGCACGACGTACATGGTCCGGCCACGCATCGAGCCGCGGAAGACGCCCTGCTCGCCCACGAAGATCTCCCGCATCTCGGCGGGGTCCTTCCAGTGGTTCGTCGGGCCGGCGTCCTCCTCCTTCTGGGAGCAGATGAACGTACGGGTCTCGACGCGGGCGACGTCGCTGGGGTCGGAGGCCGCGTAGTAGGAGTTCGGGCGCTTGATCTCGTCGAGCTTGGTGAAGGTGCCCTTGGCGACGAGCTCCCCGCACAGGCGCTCGTACTCGGCCTCGGAACCGTCGCACCAGACCACCCGGTCCGGTTCGGTGAGTGCTGCGATCTCGTCCACCCAGGAGATCAGCTCCTGGTGGTGGGTGGGAACAGTGAGGGGAGCCGCGATGTCGCGCGCCACGATCGCTCCTTGATGAGGGTGTATTTCGGTTGGTGCCTTGTGCCCCGTGGGGGCTGCGACCCGGATGCGTGTACCCCTTCGAATTCCCTTTGGCGCTCATCCGGTGCCGACCGCACTCATTTGATCATCCGACCCTTGCGCCCATATGTCCAGAGGGCCGCCCATGTGAGCATCAGCACTCGGTCCGGCCCATATCCGCTACCTACGGGGGCGTAGGTACGATGCGGGAATGACTGCTGCCGCCGCCGCACCCGACAATGCGGGCCCCCGTCCGGCCCCTCTCGCCGACGTCCCGCTGAAGCCACGGATGCGAGGCTGGCTGCACGCCGGGATGTTCCCCGCCGTCGTCATAGCGGGCATCGTGCTCGTCGCCCTCTCGGACAGCACCCGGGGCCGGATCGCCTGCGCGGTCTACGTCCTGACGGCGTGCCTGCTCTTCGGCGTGAGCGCGGTCTACCACCGCGGTACGTGGGGGCCGCGCGGCGAGGCCGTCCTGCGCCGGCTCGACCACGCCAACATCTTCCTGATCATCGCGGGTACCTACACCCCGCTCACCCTGCTCCTGCTCCCGGAGTCCACCGGCACCCCGCTCCTGTGGGCGGTCTGGGCGGCGGCGCTGGCGGGCATAGCGTTCCGGGTCTTCTGGGTCGGCGCCCCGCGCTGGCTGTACACCCCCTGCTACATCGCGATGGGCTGGGCGGCGGTCTTCTTCCTGCCGGACTTCATGCGGGCCGGCGGGATCGCGGTGCTGGTCCTGGTCGTCGTCGGCGGTGTCCTCTACAGCGCGGGCGGCGTCATCTACGGCATCAAGCGGCCGAACCCCTCCCCGCGCTGGTTCGGCTTCCACGAGGTCTTCCACTCGCTGACGCTGGCCGCCTTCGTGGTGCACTACGTGGGCATCTCGCTGGTGGCGTACAACCACAGCTGACGCGGCCGGGGCGGGTGCCCGACAATGGGCCCATGGCCGCCC
>NZ_RDBL01000006.1:674237-737218 GCF_008042035.1 Streptomyces sp. col6 | reverse complement strand
CCTCCCGCCCCCTCTCCCCCGGCGCACAGCCGATGGGCCTGCGCGAGCGAAAGAAGCTGAAGACCCGGGCGGCGATCCGGGAGGCGACGTACCGCCTCGTCGACGAGCAGGGCTACGAGGCCACGACGATCGAGCAGATCGCCGAGGCGGCCGAGGTCTCCCCGAGCACGGTGTTCCGCTACTTCGCGTCGAAGGAGGACATCGTCCTCACCGACGCGTACGACCCGGTCATGGAGGCACTGCTGCGCGGCCGCCCCGCGGACGAAGCGCCGCTGGAGTCGGTGCGCGTGATGATGCGGGAGGCGCTGACCACGTTTCTCGCCGCGGACGACGGGGAACTGCGCAGGCGCACCCGGCTGATGGTCGAGGTCCCCGCGGTCCGCGCCCGGATGACGGAGACGATGTCGGACACGGCCAGCGACCTGGCCCGCGTCCTGGCCGACCGCACCGGCCACGACCCGGACGACCTGCGCGTCCGGGTCTTCGTCGCGGCGGTCCTGGGCGCCCTGCGCGAGGCGACGCTGCACTGGGCGGAGGGCGGGCAGAAGGGCAGCCTTCCGGACCTGGTGGACGAGGCGCTGGATGTGCTGGAGGGCGGGCTGCGGCTCTGACCGGTGGCCCTCCGGTCAGAGCCGCAACCCGCCCAGCGCCCTGGCCAGCGCCTCCGGATCGGTGGTCGGCGCGTCGCACACGAAGTGCCGGCAGACGTACGCCGTCGGCGCGCCGTCCGCCATCGGACGGTCGGCCAGCAGCGGGAACTCCGCCCCGCCCGACTCACCCGCCGCGACCACCGCGCCGGGCGCCCGCCCCAGCAGGGCCGTACGGTGCAGTTCGCCGCCGACGGGCCCGGCGACCGCGACCTCGCGCGGCCCGTCGAGCAGCGCCTCGGCCACCGCGAGCCCCCAGCCGATGAAGCGCGGCGCGCGCGGCCCGAGGGCCTTCACGACGCCCAGTGCCTCTTCGGCGGCCGTGCGGTGCGGCTCGGAGCCGGTGTGCGCGGCGTACGAGAGGAGCGCGCCGGCGGCCGCCGTCCAGCCGGCCGGGGTCGCGCTGTCGGTGGGGTCCTGGGGGCGGCGGATCAGCTGCTCGACGTCGTCCGCCGTGTCGTACAGCTGGCCGCCGTCGCCCCGGAAGTGCTGGAGCACGATGTCGAGCAGGAACCCGGCGAACTCCAGCCAGGCGCCCTCGCCGGTGACCGCGGCCAGCGCGAGGAAGCCCTCCGCGACGTCCCCGTAGTCCTCCAGCACCCCGGCGTGCTCACCGGCACGCCCGTCCTTGGACGTCCGGACCAGCCGGGCGACGGGGCCCATGTGCAGCCGCACCAGCAGGTCGGCCGCCTCGGTGGCGCGCTCGACGAGGTCGGGCCGGTCGAAGTAGGCGCCGGTCTCCGCGAGCGCGGCGACGGCCAGCCCGTTCCAGGCGGCGACGATCTTGTCGTCCCGCCCGGGGCGCGGGCGCGCCTCACGGGCGGCGAGCAGCCGCTCCCGCACCCCGGCGGCGCGGACGTCCTCGGGGTCGCCGGGCAGCTGGAGCACCGAGGAGCCCTCCTCGAAGGTGCCCTCCTCGGTCACCCCGAAGTATTCGACGGCGAACGCCGCCTCCTCCTCGCCCAGCACCTCGCGCAGCTGCGCCGGCGTCCACACGTAGTACGCGCCCTCGACATGCCGCCCGGCCGCGTCCTCGCTGTCGGCGTCCAGCGCGGAGGCGAAACCGCCCTCGGGTGTCCGCAGCTCCCGCACCATGAAGTCGGCGGTCTCCAGGGCGACCCGCCGGGCGAACTCCGACCCGGTGGCCCGCCAGAGGTGGGCGTAGACGCGGCAGAGCAGCGCGTTGTCGTACAGCATCTTCTCGAAGTGCGGCACGACCCAGTCCCGGTCCACGGCGTACCGGGCGAACCCGCCGCCGAGCTGGTCGTAGATCCCGCCCCGGGCCATCGCCTCGCAGGTGTCGGCGGCCATCTGGAGCGCCCCGTCCGCCCCGGTGCGGGCGTGGTGCCGCAGCAGGAACTCCAGCGCCATGGACGGCGGGAACTTGGGCGCCCCGCCGAACCCGCCGCGCTTCTCGTCGTAATCCCGGGTCAGCCCCAGCAGCGCCTGCGCGAGCTCGGCCTCCCCGGGCGGCCCGTCGCCGCCGTGCGCGAGGCTGCGCTCGGACAGATCCCGCACGATGCGCCCGGCGACCTCCCCGACCTCGTCACGCCGCCCGGTCCAGGCCGCGGTGACCCCTTCGAGCACCTGCCGGAACGACGGCATGCCGTGCCGTGACTCGGGCGGGAAGTACGTCCCGAAGTAGAACGGCTCCGCATCAGCGGTCAGAAACACGGTCATCGGCCACCCGCCCTGCCCGGTGGCCGCCTGCACCGCCTCCATGTACACGGCATCCACATCGGGCCGCTCCTCGCGGTCCACCTTCACGGACACGAAGTGCTCGTTCATGTAGGCGGCGGTCGCCTCGTCCTCGAACGACTCGTGCGCCATGACATGACACCAGTGGCACGAGGAGTACCCGACGCTGAGCAGCACCGGCACATCCCGCCGCCGCGCCTCCTCGAACGCCTCGGGCGACCAGGGCCACCAGTCGACGGGGTTGTCCGCGTGCTGAAGCAGGTACGGGGAGGTCACACCAGCCAACCGGTTCATGCGGGCCAGCCTCTCACAGGCCCGGCCCCGGCCGGGGGTACGCGGCGGGGGCTCCCGGGTCGCGATTCACACCGGACTCACACCGTCCGCCGACCCGCACGGAACGGTCCGGCGGCACGCTTCCGGGCATGGGAAGGACACTCGACACCAGGGCACACGTCACGCGTCTGCTGCAGCGCACGGGCTTCGGTGCTGCCCCGGACGCCGTGGACGCGGCGGAGAAGGCGGGGTTCGAGGCGACCCTCGAACGCGTGCTCGGCGAGGCGCACGACGCCGGTGCCGAGGCGACGCCCGCGCCCGAACCGGGGCCGCTGCCGCCGCGCAACAGCAAGCGGAAGGAGCAGAAGGAGAAGGAGGGCGCCGGCTCACCGGAACCGATGCCCAGTGCGTCGGGTGCCGCGAAGGACCCGAAGAACGACCCCGTACGCAAGGAGTACCGCAAGGAGTTGCGGCGGCAGCGTGCCGAGGTGACGCTCTGGTGGCTGGAGCGCATGGTGGCCGCCGACCGGCCGTGGGCCGAGAAGCGCACCCTGTTGTGGCACAACCACTGGGCGACCTCCATCCAGAAGGTGAAGTCCGGGGCCGCGATGCTCCGGCAGAACGAGACGCTGCGCCGGCTCGGCGGGGGCGACTTCCGTACGCTGGCGCGCGCCATGGTCGTCGATCCCGCCCTCATGGTGTGGCTGGACGCCGACGGCAGCACCGCGAAGGCACCCAACGAGAACCTCGGCCGCGAGCTGATGGAGCTGTTCGTGCTCGGCGTCGGCAACTACACGGAGACCGACGTGCGCCAGGCCGCCGCCGCCCTCACCGGCTGGACCCTCGACCGGCACAGCACGCCGTGGAAGGCCCGGTTCCGGCCTCGCCGCCACGACCAGGGGCAGCAGACCGTCGTCGGTGAGACCGCCGACTTCTCCGCCCGGACCCTCATCGACCACCTGGTGAGCCTGCCGGACTCGCACGCGCATGTGGCGGGGCGCATGTGGGGTGCGCTGGTGAGCAACGAGAACAAGCCGTCGAAGACGGCCCTGGCGCGTGTCACCGCGGCGTACGGGAAGAACCGCGACACCACCGCGATGTTCCGGGCGATGTTCACCGACGACGCCTTCGCGGACTCCGGCAACGTCCTGGTCAAGCAGCCCGTCGAGTACGTGGTGGGCAGCCTGCGGGCGCTCGGCGTGCGGCCCTCGAAGCTGCCGGAGAAGGCCCGTGAGCAGCTGCTGACGCGCACGCTGGCCGGGCTCGGGCAGGTGCCGTTCGCCCCGGAGAGCGTGGGCGGCTGGCCGGCCGGGGCCGCGTGGCTGACGACGTCGGCGGCGCAGGTGCGGATCGGCTTCGCGCAGGGGCTCGTCCGGCACGCCGACCTCGGTGACGTGGAGGACGCGTCGGCGAAGGAACGCCCCGGACTGCTGGCCCGCAAGCTCGGCATCGGCGCCTGGGGAGACGCCACCCGCGGCGTACTGAACGCCGCGGCGCGCGACCCGCACAAGGTGACGGCGCTCGCGCTGACGGCGCCCGAACATCTCGTACTGAGCTGAACCCGAAGGAGACGGAGCACGTGGACACGTGGAGCCGACGCAAGTTCCTGACCGCGAGCGGCGTGGCCGGCGGGGTCGCGCTCGCCGGCGGGGCGACCGCGTGGGGGGTGAACGAACTGCTCGCCACCGGATCGCCCGGGGGCACAGGTGACGCCTCGACGCTGGTGCTCGTCACCCTGTACGGAGGCAACGACGGCCTCAACACGCTGGTACCGGCCGCCGATTCGCACTACCGGGACCTGCGCGGCGATCTCGCGTACGACGAGGACGAGGTGCTGCCGCTGGGCGAGGGGCTCGGCCTCAACCCGGGGATGAAGGGCCTGAAGAAGCTCTGGGACGACAAGCGGCTCGCGGTCGTGCGCGGGGTGTCGTACCCGAAGCCCGACCACAGCCACTTCCGCTCGATGGCGATCTGGCAGACCGCGTCGCCGTCCGGGCCCGTCCCCTCCGGGTGGCTGGGCCGCTGGCTGGACCACGAGGGCGGCGGGGACCCGCTCAAGGCGGTCTCCGTGGGTGCGACGCTGCCGCCGCTCATGGCCGGGGAGACGACGGCGGGCGCGGCGGTGCGGCTCGGCGGCCGGAAGCTGCCCGACGCCTGGCAGCGCGCCTGTTCCGAACTCGCCCGTGTGGACGGGGAGGCGCACCCCCTGCTGCGACGGGCCGGTGCCTCGCTCGCCGAGCTGACGAAGGTGTCGGCGGCCTTCGACGGCAGCAGGAAGACCGACCGGGAGGACCCCGGCGAACCGCGCGACGAGGACGACGGCAACGACGGCGCATCGGCCGGCGGCCAGGGCGAACTCGGCGCCCAGCTGGACGTCGTGGCCAAGGCGATCGAGTCGGGCGTGTCCACCCGCGCGTACAGCGTGAGTCTGGGCGGCTTCGACACGCACGCCAACGAGAAGGCGACGCAGTCCCGGCTGCTGGGACAGCTCGACCAGGACCTCACCGCGTTCCTGGAGCGCGTGCGGAAGACGGCCGCTGGCCGGAACGTCGTTGTCGCCGTCTACTCGGAGTTCGGGCGGCGGCCGAAGGCCAACGCCAACCAGGGCACCGACCACGGAACGGCGGGACCGGTGTTCGTCCTGGGTGATCCGGTCAGCGGCGGGTTCTACGGGGACCAGCCGAGCCTCACCGACCTGACGGACGACGACCTCCGCGTGACGACCGACTTCCGTGACGTGTACGCCACGCTGCTGCGGGGGGCGTCCTGGACACGGATCCCGGCAAGGTCCTCGACGGCCACGACACGACGCTGGCCTTCCTGTGACCGCCGGTGCGGCGCCGCGGGCTCAGCGCCGCGCCGGCAGGCGGACGCGCACCCGGGTGCCCTTCCCGGGCGGGCTCGTGACGTCGATGGTGCCGCCGTGGGCCCCGGCCACCGCCGCGACGATCGCCAGGCCGAGACCGCTGCCTTCGCCGCTTTGGGCGGGGGCCGCCCGGTAGAAGCGGTCGCACACACGCGGCAGGACGTCCGCCGCGATGCCGGGACCGCTGTCCTCCACGGTGAGCAGGGCCTCGGCCCCGTTGTCCGTGAGACGGACCTCCACCCGTGCCGGGGTGCCGTCCGGTGTGTGCTTGCGGACGTTCGCCAGCAGGTTGTCCACCACCCGCCGGAGCTGCTCGGGGTCTCCGCGGACGACGACGCCCGGCTCGGCGTGGACCGTCAGCAGTTCCGCGGGGGCGACGACCCGGGCGGCGGACGCCGCGTCACGGGCGATCACGGCCAGGTCGGCGTCCTCCCGTTCGCGTGTGGGCACGGCGTCGAGCCGGGCGAGCAGGAGGAGGTCGTCGACCAGGCGGCGCATCCGCAGGGCCTCGGCGGTGATGCCGTGCATCGCGCGGTCGCGCTGCTCGGGAAGGGCCAGAACCCCCTGGTGGTGGAGGTCGGCGTACCCGAGCACCGCGGTGAGAGGGGTACGCAGTTCGTGCGAGGCGTCGGCGACGAACCGGCGGAGCCGGTCCTGGGTGGCCCGCTGTCCGGCCAGCATGGTGTTGAGGGCCAGTCCGAGGCGCCCGACCTCGGTGTCCGCGTCGGCGGGCGCGACCCGGCCGGTGCGGTCCCCGGCGGCGATGGCGTCCGCGTCGCCCGCCATGGCCTCCAGGGGGCGCAGGCCCCGGCGCAGCACCCACAGGCCGGTTCCCGCGAGGAGGATCAACGCACCGCCGGTCGCCACGCACTCGACGACGAGCAGCCGCCGCAGGGTGCCCTGGAGCTGGTCGAGCGGCATCGCCACGATCAGCGTGCCGCGGCCCCGCACCCGGGCGGTGAGCAACCGGTAGTCGGGTCCGTCGGAACGGGCCGGGCCGACGGTGACCGGTGTGCCGCGCCCCGGCTTCGGCAGCGGCCCCGTCAGGTCCGGCGCCGCGTCGGCGGGATCGCGCAGGCGCGGCACCAGCTCCCGTACCGTGCCGTCGGGCCTGCGCAGTTGGAGGTAGAACTCGGAGGCCCCGAGCAGGCGGACGTCGTTGCCGAGCTGCGTGTCGGCACCGGGCTCCGCGAGCTGGTGGGCCACGCGTCCGCGTACCGCGCGCAGGGTGACGTCGGTGCTCCCGGCGAGGTACCCGCGCAGCGCCCCGTACACGACCGCGTCCAGGGCGACGAGAGCCGCAGCCGCGAGCGCGAGCAGGGCCAGCACGAGCCGCCCGCGCAGCGAGCGCGGCCGGCGTGCGGGGCGGCGCGGCCCTCCCCTGTTCACGGCGCTTCCGGAGGGCGCAGGATGTAGCCGATGCCGCGCCGGGTCTCGATCAGGGACGGGCCGAGCGCGTCCAGCTTCCGGCGCAGGTAGGAGATGTACGTCTTCACGACGCCCGGGTCGCCGTCACCGAAGTCCCATACGTGCGCGAGAAGTTGCTCGTGGGTGAGGACGCGGCCCCGATGGGTCAGCAGATGGTGGAGCAGGCGGTACTCGGTCGGCGAGAGGTCGATGCGCCGGCCCGCCCGCCGCACCTCGTAGGTGGCGGTGTCCACTTCGAGGTCGGCGCAGCGCAGCACCCGCTCCGGTGCCCGGCCCTCTCCCCTGCGCAGCACCGCCCTTACGCGGGCGGCCACTTCGGCGAGGCGGAAGGGCTTGGTGATGTAGTCGTCGGCGCCCAGGTCGAGGCCGTCCACGACGTCCGCGCCGTTCTCCCGGGCCGTCAGGAAGATCACCGGTGTCGTCGAGCCGCCCTGCCGCAGCCGCCGCACCACGTCGAATCCGTCGAGGTCGGGCAGCATGACGTCGAGCAGCACGAGGTGCGGGTCGTGCTCCCGGACGGCGGCGAGCGCGGCCCGTCCGGAGGCCGCCTCCGTCACCTCGTACCCGAGGAACCGCAGCGAGGTGGCCAGTACGTCGAGGATGGCCGGCTCGTCGTCCACGACGAGCAGCCGGCGGCCCGGGGCCTCGTCAGGTGCGCTCATGACCGGCCATCCTGGCATCCGCTGTCGGTGACGCTCCCCCGGGTACCCGCTCCCGCCGCCCGCATTCCCTCGCGCCGCCGCGCCGTACCTAGGACACTGGTCCTCGCGGCGGTCCATGGCACGGGGGCCGGCGCCGTGGACCGACCGGAGCCTGAGGGGGACGACTGATGCGGATGCGGGACAGCCACCGGGCGGATGCGGAACGGCTGTTGGTACGGGCCGTGGAGGAAGAGGCGCGGCGCAGCGGGGGACGGACGGACGCGGCCGTCCTGCTGCCCCGGGCGCGGGCCTCGCTCGACAGCATCGCGGACGGGGCGGCCGAGGAGTACGCGGCGTACGTCCGGGCGCTCGACGCCTCGGCGGCCGGGCAGCGGTTCGGGCGGGAGAGTCTGTCGACGCCGTTGCTGGTGACCGGGGTCGCCGCCGCCGCGGCGTTCGGCGCCGACGTGGCGTTCGGTACGGCGTCCGGGCTCGCGCTCGGGGCGGGGGCCGTCGTGGCCGTCGCGGGGGCCACCGCCACCGTGGCCAGGGCGACCGCGTCGCGGCGGCCGGAGGCGCCGGACGCGCCCGGTGGGCCGGAGCAGCTGCGGCTCCAGTGGCTCGCGGCCCTCGACGTGCGGGGCATACGGCCGTTCCTCGATCAGCAGCGGATGCTCGCCGCGACCACCCGCGCCCCGGCGAAGAAGGCCGCCGCCAAGGCGCGCACCCCGCTGCGCGGCGGGGACCGCAGCGCGGCCGCCCGGATGCGCTCGCTCCTGGAGCAGTCGTTCGGGCATCTCCCGGCGGCCGACGGGCTGTTCGCGGGGCGGCGGGGCGAACTCGCGCGCATCGGCCAGTGGGTGCACGCGGCCCGTGCCTCGACGGAGACGAAGCCGACCGTCGTCGTGCTGCACGGGCCCCCGGGCGCCGGGCGCACCACGCTCGCGGTGCGGGCGGCGCACGAGCTGAAGGACCAGTTCAAGGGCGCCTGCGTGGTAGACCTGCGGGGAGGGGCGGAGGGCGAGGCCCCGCTGCCGACCCGGGACGCGCTCCTGCATCTGCTGAACCGTCTCGGCGCGCCCCGCGAGCAGCTGCTGTTCCGGGACAGCGCGTCCGCCGAGCAGCAGGTGCGCCGGCTCAGCGAGTTGTACCACCAGCATCTGACCGGCACCGCCGTGACCATCGTCCTCGACGACGCCCGCGACGCGGAGCAGGTCGCCACGCTGATCCCGGAGCGCTCCGACAGCCTGGTCCTGGTCACCGCCCGCGAACCCCTCGACCTGCCCGCTTCGCTGCCCGCCTGGGTGCACCGGCTGGAGGTCGGGGCGCTCGAACCGGGCGGCGCGGAGGAGCTGCTGCGCGCGGTGTCGCAGGAGGCCGAGCCCGGTCCGTACGACTATCCGTCGAGCGAGGCGATCACCGAGCTGTGCGGCGGGCTGCCGCTGGCGCTGCGGATCGCCGGCTCCTCGCTCGGAGCGCGTACGGCGGACGTGCTGGCCGCCGATCTCGCCGCGTACGGTCCGGTGCCGCCCGTCGAGCGCGCCCTGTGGCTGCGCTACACCGACCAGTCCGAGCAGGCCAGGCGGCTGCTGCGGCGCCTGGCGCTGGCCGGCCGGGCGAGCCTGGGCGCGGCGGCCGCGGCGGCCCTGCTCTCCGCCGACGAGCAGGAGGCCGGCCGGCTGCTGACGGCCCTGTCCGGGGCCGGGCTGATCGACCACGTACGCGGCTCCCGCTACCGGCTGCACGACCTCGTACGCGCCTTCGCCCTGGCCCGGCTGCTCGACGAGGAGGAGCCGGCCGAGCGCGCGGCGGCGCAGGAACGGCTCATCGCGAACTACGCGGAGCTGGCCGGCGCGGTGATCCGGATGGTCGACGGCAAGATGTCCACCCGGGCCGGACAGTTCGGCTCGCACGGCTTCAGCTCGCTGGACGCGGCCCTGCGCTGGCTGGACGACGAGTCGAGCTTCATCACCTCCGCGCTGCGGCACGCCGAGGGCGTCGACCAGGCCGCGGTGCTCGCCCTGCTCGGCGCGCTGTGCGACTACTGCCTGCTGCGCGGCGACCTCTACCGGCTGGGCGAGATAAGCGAGCTGAGCCAGGCGGTCGACCAGGGGCTCCTCGAACGCTCGGTGCGGTGGCGTACGGGGATCGCGGCCCGTCAGCTCGGTGAGCTGGACAAGGCGCGGACGACGCTTTCCTCCGTCGTGGGGCTCTACCGCGAGGCGCAGAACGACGCCGGTACGGCGCTGGCGCTGTGCTCACTCGGGATCACCCTGCACCACCAGGGCAACCTCACCGAGGCCGCGGCCCGGCTGCGCGAGGCGATGGACCTCCAGTCCGCCGCCGGGCAGGACGAGGACCGGGCCTGGTCGATGCACGCGCTGGCCGCCGTCGAGCGCGACCGGGGCAATCCGGCCGAGGCGGTGGCCCTGCTGGACACCGCCCTCGACCTGCACCGCGAGGGCGAGTCGCTGCACGGCGAGGCGTGGACGCGGTTCCAGCTGGGCCAGGTGCGGCTGCGCCTGGGTGAGGTGGCGCAGGCCGACACGGCCCTGCGCGCCGCCCTCGACCTGTACGGACGGACCCGGGACGAGCGGGGCGTGGCGTGGGCGACGACCCAGCTGGCGCGCGCCCGGCTGCTGGACGGGGAACCGGGCGCGGCCGTCGAGCAGCTGACCGCCGCCCTGGCCCGCCACCGCGACAACGAGGACGCGCGCGGCGAGGCCTGGACCCGGTACTACCTGGGCCAGGCGCTGGAGGAGTCGGGCGACACCGTGGAGGCCGTACGTCAGCTGGAGCGGGCCCGCACGATGTTCTCGCGGATGCGCGACGTCTACGGTCTCGCGTGCGCCCGGCACCACTCGGGGCGCGTCACCCGCGACCAGCGCGCCGCGCAGACGGGCAACCTGCGCAATTCGGGGTTCGCCCGCCAGTTGCTCGTCGACGCGCGGGCGGACTTCCGGCGCATCGGGGTGGCTCACGGCGAGGCGTGGACCTGCCTGGACCTCGCGCTGATCGACGCGGGCAACCAGCGGGCGCCCCAAGCCCTGGAGCTGTGCGGCGAGGCAGCCGGGCTGTTCGAGTCGTACGGCGACGCGCGCGGCGCGGACTGGGCGCGCTTCCTGCGCTGCACGCTGCTGCCGTACGCCTCGCCCGGCGGGATCGAGGTGGGCACGGTGGTCGCGCAGCAGGAACTGGCCGACCTCCGCGCCGCCTCCCACCCGTCCCGGGACCCCAAGGTGACCGAGTGCGCGGACACGTACCGCGTGATCCTGGACCGGGGCACGGACCTGGAAACGGGCTGGCAGGCCTGGACCCTGGGCCTGATCCCGTCCCGCCGGACCCGGGAGATCATGGGCGTGACGATCTGACCGGACCCGCACTGCACCGGGCCGCACGAGCAATCCCGGACCGGCCACCATCCAGCCCGCCCGGCGATTGAGGGCATCAAGGGCGGGGCGCACCCGAGCGCCCCGCCCCGCCGTACTACTTCCGCTTGGCGGAGACCGGTTCCGCCGACTCCTCCGACGCCGGCTCCGCCGGCCCCTCGGCCGGCCGCTCCTCGAAGTTCACCCGCCCCATGTGCCGGTTCATCGACTTCATCAGCGCCCACACGCCCACGGCGAGCGCCGCGAAGACGATGAAGCCGAGGACCCCGGGGGTCACCTTGTTCTTGTCGAGTTCCTCGGCGGCGAGCGGGACGAGGTTCGTCAGTGCCTGAGTCGCGTACATATCAGGCATTGTCGCGGATGCCCGCGAAGAGGTCGCTCTCGGGGAGGGAGGTATCGACGAGAGACTTCGCCAGCTCGTACTCCTCGGTCGGCCAGACCTCCCGCTGGACGTCCATCGGAACGCGGAACCAGCCGCCGTCCGGATCGATCTGCGTGGCGTGCGCGATCAGCGCCTTGTCGCGGATCTCGAAGAAGTCCGCGCACGGAACGTGCGTGGTCAGCGTGCGCTCGGCGCGCTCGAACTCCTTCCAGCGCTCCAGCCAGTCCCCGTACGGCGACTCCAGGCCGCGGGCGAGCAGCGCCTCGTGCAGGGCGACGGTGCGCGGCCGGTTGAAGCCCTGGTTGTAGTAGAGCTTCTGCGGCGCCCAGGCGGGGCCGAACTCCGCCTCGGGGAACTTCTCGGTGTCCGCCGCGCCCTCGAAGGCGATCATCGAGATGGTGTGGGTCATGATGTGGTCGGGGTGCGGGTAGCCCCCGTTCTCGTCGTACGTGGTGATGACCTGCGGCCGGAACGCGCGGATCTTCGCGACGAGGCGGCCCGCCGCGACGGTCTCGTCCTCCAGCGCGAAGCAGCCCTCGGGCAGCGGCGGCAGCGGGTCGCCCTCGGGCAGGCCGGAGTCGACGAAGCCGAGCCACTCCTGCTTGACGCCCAGGATCTCCCGGGCCTCGTCCATCTCCTTCCGGCGCACCTCGTGGATGTTCTCCTCGATGTACGCGTCACCCTGGAGTTTCGGGTTGAGGATGGAGCCGCGCTCGCCCCCCGTGCAGGTCACGACCAGCACGTCCACCCCCTCGGACACATACTTGGCCATGGTGGCCGCGCCCTTGCTCGACTCGTCGTCGGGGTGAGCGTGTACGGCCATCAGTCGAAGCTGCTCAGTCAAGACTCGATCCTCAGTCACTGGTCGCATTGTGCAACTTCTATAGTGACCGAACCGGGGGGTGGAAAATTCCTCGATCCCCGGCACGGGAGGAACGATCATGACGGCGGTGCGCGAGGCGCTTCCCGAGAACCGCTACGGCCGCCGCGCGGACCAGCGGGCGGACCGCAAGCTCAAGATCATCGGCGCGGTGCTCGGCGTCGTCCTGCTGGGCGTGATCGGCTGGATCGGGTACGGCTATGTGGCCGGGCAGGGCCTGAGCGCCGAGGTGATCAAGTTCAAGGTGGTCTCGGACGAGCAGGTCCAGGTGCATCTGGAAGTCCGCAAGGACACGGACGCCAAGGGCTACTGCACGCTGCGCGCGCAGCGGGAGGACGGTACGGACGTCGCCCGCAAGGACTTCCGCTTCGACGGGGACACCGGCCGGATCGACGAGATCCTGACCCTGCGCACGACGTCCCGGGCGACCGCCGTCGAGCTGCTGGGCTGCACGGACGACGGCGGGGCGTCGAGTTGACCGCAGCGCGCCCGTCGTAACCCCAGTTGACGGGCTCCGACCTGCGCTTTCCTCGGTCGGGACTTTAACCTTCTCCCCCTTTTCCCGGCGAATTGTTAGGCTCGTGGTTTCGCCCACCCGAAGGAGCGCATGCTTCCGGGTAGGGCGTTGCTTTGTATTCACCAGTACCGACGAGGAGCACCCTGTGACCCAGACCAGCGAAAACGTCACCTGGCTCACGCAGGAGGCGTACAACCAGCTCAAGGCCGAGCTGGAGTACCTGTCTGGTCCCGCGCGCACGGAGATCGCCGTCAAGATCGCGGCGGCCCGTGAGGAGGGGGACCTGCGTGAGAACGGCGGGTACCACGCGGCCAAGGAGGAGCAGGGCAAGATGGAGCTCCGGGTGCGCCAGCTGACCCAGCTCCTCGAACACGCGAAGGTCGGCGAGGCGCCGGCCGACGACGGCGTGGTCGAGCCCGGCATGGTCGTGACGATCGCCTTCGACGGCGACGAGGACGACACGATGACCTTCCTGCTGGCCTCCCGCGAGTACGCGAGCGCGGACATCGAGACGTACTCGCCGCAGTCGCCGCTCGGCGTGGGCGTGAACGGCAAGAAGATGGGCGAGAACGCCGACTACGAGCTGCCGAACGGCAAGACCGCCACGGTCAAGATCCTTTCGGCGAAGCCGTACTCCGGCTGACCCGCAGGTCCGACGCAGGGAGCCCCGGCCGCGGTGCGGCCGGGGCTCTCGCGTGTCCGGGGTCCCTCAGGCGGAGACCGAGCGGTACTTGCGTACGGCCAGGGTCCGGAAGACCAGGATGATCAGCACGGACCAGATCAGCGAGGCCCAGACGGGGTGCTCCATCGGCCAGGCGCCCGTCACGGACTTCGGGACGCCGGGGATCGTGTTGCCGAACAGCTCGCGGGCCGCCGCCACCGTGGCACTGAAGGGGTTCCACTCGGCGACGTACTGCAGGAACGTCGGCATGCCGTTGACCGGCACGAAGGCGTTCGAGATGAACGTCAGCGGGAAGAGCCAGATCAGGCCGCCCGAGGTGGCGGCCTCCGGGGTGCGGACGGTCAGGCCGATCAGCGCGCCGATCCAGGTGAACGCGTAGCCGAGCAGCAGGAGCAGACCGAAGCCCCCGAGCACCTTGCCGATGTTCTCGTGGGTGCGCCAGCCGACCAGCAGGGCGACGCCCGCGAGGACCGCCAGCGTGACGGCGGTCTGCACCAGGTCGGCCAGGGTCCGCCCGGTCAGCACGGCGCCCCGCGCCATGGGCAGCGACCGGAACCGGTCGATGAGGCCCTTGTGCATGTCGTCGGCGATTCCGGCGCCGGCCCCCGCGGTGGCGAAGGTGACGGTCTGCGCGAAGATGCCGGCCATCAGGAATTCCTTGTAGGCGCTCGCGCTGACGCCCGCGCCCGGGATGGCGATCGAGCCGCCGAAGACGTACGTGAACAGCACCACGAACATGACCGGCTGGATGATCCCGAAGAGGATCATCTCGGGGATCCGGGTCATGCGGATGAGGTTGCGCCGGCCGATGACCAGCGAGTCACGGACCGACTGGCCGATGCCGCCGCCCGGCCGTGGGGCGCCCGTGCGGGCGGTTTCGGTGAGGGCGCTCATTTCTCCGTCTCCGGTTCGGGGGTCTCGGCTTCGTTCTTCTCCTGCTCGGCGGCGTGCCCGGTCAGGGAGATGAACACGTCGTCGAGGGTGGGGCGGCGCAGTCCGATGTCGTCGATCTCCACGCCCTGGGCGTCGAGGTCGCGGATGACCTCGGCGAGCAGCTTGGCGCCGCCGTCGACCGGGACGGTCAGCTTGCGCATGTGCGGCAGCACGGCGGTCTCGCCCTTGCCGAGGCGGGTGAGGACGGTGCGGGCCGGTTCGATCTGCTCGGGGTCGTGCACCACGACCTCGACGCGCTCGCCGCCGGTGCGGGCCTTGAGCTGGTCGGAGGTGCCGCGGGCGATGACCCGGCCGTGGTCGATCACGCAGATGTCGTGGGCGAGGTGATCGGCCTCCTCCAGGTACTGCGTGGTCAGCAGCAGCGTCGTACCGCCGGCGACCAGCTCCTCGATGACCTCCCAGAGCTGCTGCCGGTTGCGCGGGTCGAGGCCGGTCGTCGGCTCGTCCATGAACATGACCGGCGGGGAGACGACGAGCGCGGCCGCCAGGTCGAGGCGGCGGCGCATGCCCCCGGAGTACGTCTTGGCGGGCCGGTCCGCCGCGTCGGCCAGGTTGAACCGCTCCAGCAGTTCGCCCGCCCGTACCTTCGCCGCGCGCCCGCTCATCTGGTAGAGCTGGCCGACCATGCGCAGGTTCTCGCGGCCGGTGAGGTATTCGTCGACGGCGGCGAACTGACCGGAGAGCCCGATCGAGCGCCGCACCTCGTTGGGATTCTTCAGTACGTCGATCCCGGCGACGAAGGCCCTGCCGCTGTCGGGCCTGAGCAGCGTCGTCAGGACGCGGACCGCGGTCGTCTTGCCGGCCCCGTTGGGTCCGAGGAGGCCGAGGACGGTGCCTTCCGGCACGTCGAGGTCGACACCGCCGAGTGCAGTGACGTCCCCGAAGGTCTTCACGAGCCCTTCGGCGTAGATGGCGCCTGGCATATGGGATTCCCCCAGTGCATTCGGGTGGCTACCTCTCAGACCCCAGATCCTAGGGAGACCGGAGGCTCCGTGCCCGATGAACACACAAGCCGGGGCATACGTGTCAGCCCATCACCAGATATCCCGCGTCGCGCAGCGCCGTCCTCACGTCGTCGCAGTGCTCGGGGCCCTTGGTCTCCAGCTGCAGTTCGACCTCCGCCTCGGTGAGGCCGAGCCTGGGGTCGGTACGGGCATGGCTGATGTCGAGGACGTTGGCGTCGGCCACCGACAGCACTCCCAGCATCGTGGCCAGCGCGCCGGGCCGGTCCGTGAGGCGCAGCCTGAGGCTGAGGTAGCGGCCGGCCGCCGCCATGCCGTGGGTGAGGATGCGCTGCATCAGCAGCGGGTCCACATTGCCGCCGGAGAGCAGGGCGACCACGGGCCCGTGGAAGGACTTGGGGTCGCTGAGCAGCGCGGCGACCGGGCTCGCCCCGGCGGGTTCGACGACCATCTTGGCCCGCTCCAGGCAGAGCAGCAGGGCACTGGACAGCTCGTCCTCGGAGACCGTACGCACCTCGTCGACCAGGTCCCTGACCAGGGCGAACGGCACGTCGCCGGGGCGTCCGACCTTGATGCCGTCCGCCATGGTCTGGAGCGTGCCGAGGGAGACGGGGCGGTCGGCCGCCAGGGACGGCGGGTAGCAGGCGGCGCCGGCCGCCTGCACACCGATGATCCGCACGTCGGGCCGGACCGCCTTGACCGCGACCGCGACACCGGCCGCGAGCCCGCCGCCGCCGACCCCGACGACGATCGTGCGGACCTCGGGGCACTGCTCCAGGATCTCCAGGCCGACCGTGCCCTGTCCGGCGATGATGTCGGCGTGGTCGAAGGGGTGGATGAAGACCGCGCCGGTCTCACGCGCGTACTCCTGCGCGGCGGCCAGGGTCTCGTCGACGACGGTGCCGTGCAGCCGCACGCGCGCGCCGTACTCCCGGGTCGCGGCGACCTTCGGCAGCGGCGCCCCGACCGGCATGAAGACCGTGGCGCGTACGCCGAGGAGCGCAGACGCGAGGGCGACACCCTGCGCATGGTTTCCGGCACTCGCGGCCACGACGCCGGCGGCGCGTTCGACCGGGGTGAGTCCCGAGATGCGTACGTAGGCGCCCCGCAGTTTGAACGAGCCGGTCCGCTGCAGGTTCTCGCACTTGAACAGGACCGGAGCGCCCACCAGGCCGGAGAGGTGACGGCTGCCCTCCAGCGGGGTGACCCTGGAGACCCCGGAGAGCATCTTCTGCGCCCCCCGTACGTCGTCGAGGATCACGGGAGGAAAGCTGCCGGGCGACGGGAAGTTCATACCGTAAGTCTTGCAGCTCGCAGGGGCTCCGGCCGCCGCTTGCGGGGCCGTCCTGCGCCGATGTCCGCAGGTTTGTGCAGCACTGGTACGCGTTGCCCCGGGGCCGCGTACTCTGTCCCCCACCCATCCGACACCGCACGAAGAGAGCCCCCGGCCATGCCCCCTCAGGACATGACGACTGCCTCGTCTCCATCCGGGGGCGCCGCCCCGGAAAACCCGGGTCCCGACCACCTTCTCGACAGCCTCCAGCATCAGGTGGCCGTCTTCGCCCGCCGGGCCGAGCAGACCCGCCTCGGCGGGGTGGGCCAGGTGCGCAACTCGATGGACCGGGCGGCGTATCTGCTGCTGAACCGGCTCGACCGGGAAGGGCCGATGGGCGTCAAGGCGCTGGCCGCCGGGATGGGGATCGACTCCTCCACGGTGACCCGGCAGGTCGCGCCGCTGGTGGACACCGGTCTGGTGAAACGGACCTCGCACCCGGAGGACGGGCGCGCGGTCGTGCTCCAGCTCTCCCCGCGCGGGCAGGCCCGGCTGGACGAGGTACGCAGCTCGCGGCGGGAGTTGATGTCGCAGGTGACGGACGGGTGGAGCGAGGAGGAGCGGGACACGTTCTGCGCGCTGCTCACCCGGTTCAACGCGGCGCTGGCGGCCCGGCAGGCCATGCACCAGACGGCCCCGGCGGGCTGAACACCTGCCCGGTCCCGAGGGGTTGACCTCGCGGGCGCGGCGCGCTCGGATTGAGGTGTGCGAGAGCGCCACGCGGGCCGACAGCGGTGCCGCGCCCAGGACTTCGAGTCCTTCGTCGCGGGCGCGGCGGGCCGCCTGCTGCACACCGCCACGCTGCTCACCGCCGAACCGCTGGACGAGCCGGGCGCCAACCCGCGCGCGCTGCGGCTGCTCCACGCCTCGCTGGCCCGGACGTTCGCCGGCTGGGACCGGCTGCGGGGCGAGGACCCGTACGACCGCACCCGGCAGGATCTGGCGGGCCGGTTCGCCCGCGAGGCGTGGCGCCACCACCGTCCGCGCGGCGGGCTGCTGGACCGGCTGACCCCGCAGGAACGCCTGGTCCTGGTGCTGCGGTTGTACGAGGGTGTCCCGGAGGAGCAGACCGCGGCCCTGCTCGGGCTTCCCCGGGACCGGGTGCGCGCGGTCTGCAACCGGTCGGTGGCCACGATGCGCGGCACCCGGAGCCCGACCGCGCGCCGGGGCCCCGCCCGGCTGCTGGGGGCGGCGCCGTGAGCGGCACGGGGCGCCGCGAGGACCAGGTGCGGCGGATGCTGGAGGGCCCGCATCCGCAGGTGCCCGCCGATCTGGCGGAGCGGGCGGCGGAGCGGGGCGGCCGGCTGCTGCGGCGCCGGCGGGCGCTGCGCCGGCTGGGGATGCTGGCGGTGGTCGCGGCGGTGGCGGTGTTCATGGTGTGGGCGCTGCTGGTCCGGCCCTGGGAGGCGCCGCCGGCGGGGACCACACCGCCGCTGGACGGCTGGTAGACGCGAAGGGTACGGCGTCCCGGTCTACCCTGGAATGGAGTGGTCGGGAGGCTCTGATGACCAGGAAGATCGCTGACTGCCGCAAGTATCCGAGTGAGTCGAACTGCTCGCTGACGATCGCCGGCGAGGAGGAGGAAGTGGTGCGGGCCGCGAGCGAGCACGCCGTCTCCGTCCACCAGCACACCGACAGCCCCGAGCTGCGTGAGCAGGTCAGGGCCGAACTGGAGGACGAGCCGGCCTCCGCCTGAACGGCTGCCGTACGCGGGCGGGACCGGCGAATCCGGCCCCGCCCCTTTGCGTCTTCGCCCGTCTCAGCCCAGCGCCTGCGTGAGGTCCGCGAGCAGGTCGTCCGCGTTCTCGATGCCGACGGAGAGGCGGACCAGGTCGGCCGGGACCTCCAGCGGGGAGCCCGCGGCCGAGGCGTGCGTCATCCGGCCCGGGTGCTCAAGGAGCGATTCGACGCCGCCCAGGGACTCGCCCAGGGTGAACAGCTTCGCCCGGTTGCAGACCTCGACCGCCGCCTCCTCGCCGCCCTCGACGCGGAAGGACACCATGCCGCCGAAGGCCTTCATCTGCTTGGCGGCGACCTCGTGGCCCCGGTGCTCGGGCAGGCCGGGGTAGAGGACCTGGGTGACCTTGGGGTGCCGGGTCAGCAGGTCGGCGACCTTGGTGGCGTTCTCGCTGTGGCGGTCCATGCGGACGGCCAGCGTCTTGATGCCGCGCAGCACCAGCCAGGCGTCGAACGGGCCGGCCACACCGCCCATGGCGTTCTGGTGATACACCAACTCGTCGGCCAGGTCGGGGTCGTTGACGATCAGCGCGCCGCCGACGACGTCCGAGTGGCCGCCCATGTACTTGGTGGTGGAGTGCACGACGACGTCGGCGCCGAGCGCCAGCGGCTGCTGGAGGTAGGGGCTGGCGAAGGTGTTGTCGACGACGAGGCGCGCACCGGCGGTGCGGGCGACCTGGGCGACGGCGGCGATGTCGGTGATGCCGAGCAGCGGGTTGGACGGGGTCTCCACCCAGACCGCCTTGGTGCGCGGGGTGATCGCCGCGCGGACCGCCGCCACGTCCGAGGTGTCGGCGACGGAGAACTCCACGCCCCAGCGCGAGGCGACCTTCGCGAACAGCCGGAACGTGCCGCCGTAGGCGTCGTTCGGGATGACCACGTGGTCGCCGGGGGTCAGCAGCGTACGGAGCAGGCAGTCCTCGGCGGCGAGGCCGGAGGCGAAGGCGAGTCCGCGCCGGCCGCCCTCCAGCGCCGCGAGGTTCTCCTCCAGGGCGGTACGGGTCGGGTTGGCGCTGCGGCTGTACTCGTAGCCGCCGCGCAGCCCGCCCACGCCGTCCTGCTTGTACGTGGAGACCTGGTAGATGGGCGGAACCACGGCGCCGGTGAGGGGGTCGGCGGTGTTCCCCGCGTGGATCGCGCGGGTTTCGAAGCTGTGCTGGTCGCTCATGGTGCCGAGCGTAGTTCGTCGCGAGGGGGCTGACGGGCCACCTTGCCGTCCGGTGACAATGGGGGCATGGAGATTCTGTGGTTCCTGCTCGCGTTGTGCCTGCTGACCGCCGCGATCGGCCCGTATGTGCTGCGGCGGCGCGGGGGCGGTATCCGGCTGGCCGCGCCCGGCTCCCCCGATGCCGCCGACCCGCAGGACTACGGCTTCGTGCGCCAGGAGGAGCTGGACGTGCGGACGCCGGGAGCGGACCAGGACCTGCTGGACGTGCTGGAGGTCGTGCAGCACACGCAGGAGTGGCGGGCCGCGTCCCAGCTGCTGGCCGGGACGCCGAAGGAGGGCGAGCTGCGCTGGCAGCGGGTTCAGGCGTTCGCCGGGGCGGCCTCGCTGGAGCTGCTGGGGAAGCCGGGCGTCGGCGGGGCGTGGCTGCGCAAGTGGCGCGCGGAGGCGCCGAAGGACGCGGGCGCGGCGGCGGTGCACGCGGAGTTCCTGGTGCAGCAGGCATGGCGTTCCTCGACGGCGGGTACGGACGACTTCCGGATCATCCTGGAGGAGGCCCGTACGGTGATCGGCGAGGCGGCCCTGCTGGCCCCGGGCGACCCGGTCCCGTACATCGTGGAGCTGGCGGTCGCGCGTGGACTGGGGTACTCCGGCGAGGAGTTCGACCAGCTGTGGGCGAAGATCATCGACCGGGCGCCCGCGCACATGGGCGCGCACATCGCGGCGCTGCACTTCTGGAGCGAGCGGTGGCACGGCTCGCGCGAGGAGGCCGACCGCTTCGCGACGGCCGCCGCGGCCCGCGCACCGCAGGGCTCGCTGCTGGCCGCGCTCCCGCTGTTCGCGGTGTACGAGCACCTGCCCGAGGTCAATCTGGTCCGGGGCTTCTACGAGAGCCAGGTCGTGACCAGGGCGGTCGAGGGCGCGATGTTCGCGGTGCACGCGGCGCGCGCCGACGACCCGATGCTGCCCCACGCACGCCATCTGCTGGTGCTGTTCCTGGTCCGCATGGAGCGCTGGTCGGAGGCGGTGCACCAGCTGGTCCACATCGACGGGTACGTGGGCGCGCTGCCGTGGACGGCGAGCGAGGACCCGGCCGCCGAGTACGCGGTGTACCGGGCGCTGGCGGTCGCGGGCTACGAGGCGAACGGCGGCAGCCCGGCGACCCTGCCGCACTGAGAGGGAGGCGGCGGGGCCTGTCCCGACCGGCGCGGGGTGTGCGACGGTGGACCCCTCGTCCCTACAGCAAGGACTTCAGCGTGGCACGCCTGATACCCCTCGTCCTGATCGGCCTCGGCCTCTACTTCTGGTTCAAGGCCCGCAGGCGCGCCGACGCCTACGTCGACGCCGCCGAACGGGGCGAGGACGCGCCCCGGAGCTGACCGGACCGGCAGGAATCCGCGGGGGATCCGGCGCGTTGTACGGACAGCACGCCGATCCAGGAGGAGCCCCCGTATGTTCCTGCACCGCCGCACCCCGCAGCTCCCCACCCCGGAGGAGGCCCTGCGCGGCCGTCCGGTCCCCGAGTTCACCGTCCCGTCCCGCCACACCGTCCTGGGCAACCCGCTGCTGGGCCCCTACCCGGAGGGCCTGGAGGTCGCGGACTTCGCCCTGGGCTGTTTCTGGGGCGCCGAGCGCAAGTTCTGGCAGACGGACGGCGTCTGGACGACGCTCGTGGGCTACCAGGGCGGCTACACGGAGAACCCCGCGTACGAGGAGGTCTGCTCCGGCCTCACCGGTCACACGGAGGCGGTCCGTGTCGTGTACGACCCGTCCGTGGTCACGTACGCCGAGCTGCTGAAGCTGTTCTGGGAGTCGCACGACCCGACCCAGGGCTTCCGCCAGGGCAACGACGTGGGGACGCAGTACCGCTCCGCCGTCCACACCCACACCCCGGAGCAGGCGGAGGCCGCCGCGGCCTCCCGCGAGGCGTACCAGAAGGTGCTGACGGCCTCCGGCCACGGGGAGATCACCACGGAGATCCTTCCGGCCGAGGGACGCACGTTCTGGCCCGCCGAGCCGGCGCACCAGCAGTACCTGGACAAGAACCCGGGCGGCTACTGCGGCATCGGCGGCACGGGCGTCTCCTGCCCGGTGGGCGTGGCCCCGGCGGAGAGCTGAGAGAGACGGAAGCGGCCGGGAGACGTGTCTCCCGGCCGCTTCCGTGCGTCGTGGGCCCCGGTCAGATCAGGCCCTGCGCCAGCATCGCGTCCGCGACCAGTTCGAAGCCGGCGATGTTGGCGCCGACCACGTAGTTGCCGGGGCTGCCGTACTTCTCCGCGGTGGTGTAGCAGGAGTCGTGGATGTGGCGCATGATCTCCGCGAGGCGCTGCTCGGTGTGGGCGAAGGTCCAGGAGTCGCGCGAGGCGTTCTGCTGCATCTCCAGGGCGCTGGTGGCCACGCCGCCCGCGTTGGCCGCCTTGCCGGGGGCGAAGGCCACGCCCGCGTCCTGGAAGACGCGGACGGCCTCGGGGGTGGTGGGCATGTTGGCGCCCTCGGCGACCGCCTTGACGCCGTTGCGGACGAGGGCGAGCGCGTCGGCCTCGTGCAGCTCGTTCTGGGTGGCGCACGGCAGGGCCACGTCGACGGGGACGTTCCAGACGCCGGTGCCCTCGACGTACTTCACATGGGCGCCGCGCCGCTCGGCGTACTCCGAGATCCGGCCGCGGCCCCGCTCCTTGATCTCCTTGAGGAGGTCGAGGTCGATGCCCTTGTCGTCGACGACGTAGCCGCCGGAGTCGGAGGCGGTGACGACGGTCGCGCCGAGCTGCTGGGCCTTCTCGATGGCGTAGATCGCGACGTTTCCGGAGCCGGAGACGGCGATGCGCTGGCCGTCCAGGGACTCGCCCCGGCTGCGCAGCATCTCGGCGGTGAACATGACGCAGCCGTAGCCGGTGGCCTCGGTGCGGACGAGGGCGCCGCCCCAGCCGAGGCCCTTGCCGGTGAGGACGCCGGACTCGTGGCGGTTGGTGATCCGCTTGTACTGGCCGAAGAGGTAACCGAT
The DNA here is from genome assembly GCF_008042035.1 of Streptomyces sp. col6. Lineage (GTDB taxonomy): Bacteria > Actinomycetota > Actinomycetes > Streptomycetales > Streptomycetaceae > Streptomyces. The sequence goes on along the minus strand of NZ_RDBL01000006.1, from coordinate 714,663 downwards.
CTCGCGGCCGCCGACCCCGATGTCACCGGCGGGCACGTCGGTGTACTCGCCCACGTGGCGGTGGAGCTCGGTCATGAAGGACTGGCAGAACCGCATGATCTCGGCGTCCGAGCGGCCCTTCGGGTCGAAGTCCGCGCCGCCCTTGCCGCCGCCGATGGGCATGCCGGTGAGGGCGTTCTTGAAGATCTGCTCGAAGCCGAGGAACTTCACGATGCCGAGGTTGACCGAGGGGTGGAAGCGCAGCCCGCCCTTGTACGGGCCGAGCAGGCTGGAGAACTCGACGCGGAAGCCGCGGTTGACGTGGATGTCGCCCGAGTCGTCCGACCACGGCACCCGGAAGATGAGCTGGCGCTCCGGCTCGCATATGCGCTCGATGACCCGGGCGTCCACGAACTCCGGCCGCTTGGCCAGCACGGGGCCGAGGGTCTCCAGGACCTCCCGGACCGCCTGGTGGAATTCCTTCTCGCCCTGGTTGCGGCGGAGGACCTCGGCGTACAACGGCTCGATGACGCGGTTCTCGGCGGAGTGCGAAGTGGCGGAGTCAGGGGTGACCGGCATCTGATCAAGACCTTCCATGGGTCGGCTCATACGCGGGGGCGCCCCCGTCCCGAGGGGCGCCAGGTCCCCCTCCCCATTGAGGGCGTCGCCGGAACATCGCGCGTACCGCGCGCGCGACCGCGGCGTACAGGACCGTTGTGGCGTACCGATTCTCCCAGTGGGCCCGCTCCCCGGCCCGTGGCATCCGCGGGGTGATCGGGCCTCCTGACGCCCCGGACCTGGCCAACGGCCTTGTGCGAGGCCCGTTCCGGGTCCGAATGGCCGGGTCGGGACCGCGTCGGCGGAGCCGCCGAAGTGGTGAATCTCACAGTCGCCCGGGGTCGACGGTGAGCGTTCGGAAATCCAGCCGTTACGCCATCGGGGTGGCGGCCGCCCCCACCGGGAGGCGCCGACGGCCCGCGGTGTCGTGCGGAACACTCCGCGCCGACCCCGGGACGCGGTGACGGCTCATCAGACATGATTCGGGCATGACATACATACGAGGAGACCACCGGGGTCTCGGTCCTCGTAGGCCCGCCGGGACCGTCCTGCCCGCCCGGTCCGGGCACAGCGGGCACGCGACCGGGTCCTTACGCCCCGGCCCGCGCACGCCGCCGCGCGCCGGTGAGACGCGCCGCTGCCTCGCCGTGGGCCTGGACTGCTATCTGTGCGTGCTCACGGCCGGGCTGCTGGTCAGACCGTACGTGGACACCGCGCCCCTGCCCGAGGCCGCGGCGCTGCTGGCCGGCCCGGTGCTGGTGCTCTCGTTCGTCAACCAGGTGGTGCTCACCGCGTTCCTCGGGGCGGGCGCGGGCAAGCTGATCATGGGCATCCGGGTGGTGAGCCTGCCGGACGTCCGGCGCCCCGGCCCCGGCCGGCTGGTGCGGCGCTGGCTCTACGGGCTGGCCTGGCTCCCCCTGCGCCCCTGGTACGGGCTGCGCGCCGGCACCGGGCAGCGGGACGAGACCGGCTGCCCCCTGGTGCGCACCTGCGAGGAGGGCGTCTCGTACGCGGACCCGCTCGGGCTGCGCCAGGTGCGACGGGGCGACCTTGTGGCGTACCGCAGGGCCGTCGCGAGCGCGGGCGGCCGGACGGCCTGAGGCGGGAGCCGGACGGTCCGAGGCAGGAGCCGGACGGCCTGAGCGGGGCGCGCGGAACCGCCGCCGGGGGCGCGGAGGCCCGCCGACGGCGGCTGGGGACGGGTGCGGGACGGGTCAGGCCGCGGCGTTCTCCGTGATGGTGACCTTGCCCTTGCGGATGGTGGCCAGCCGCGGGGCGCGGCGGGCGATCGCGCTGTCGTGGGTGACCATGATGAAGGTCAGCCCGTGCTCCTTCCAGAGCGTCTCCAGCACCTCCATGATCTCGTCGCGCATGGATTCGTCGAGGTTGCCGGTGGGCTCGTCGGCGAGCAGCACCTTCGGCTGCTTGACCAGGGCACGCGCGATGGCGACGCGCTGCTGCTGGCCACCGGACATCTCGCTGGGCACATGGCCGAGCCGTTCGCCGAGTCCGACGGAGTCCAGCGCCTCGGCGGCTCTTCTGCGCCGCTCGGACGCCTTGACGCCGAGGGGGACGAGGGCCGTCTCGACGTTCTCCTGGGCGGTGAGCGTGGGGATGAGGTTGAAGCTCTGGAAGACGAAGCCGATGTTCTGGGCGCGCACCTTGGTGAGCTTGGCCTCGCTCAGCCTGGCGAGGTCCACCCCGTCGAGCTCGACGCTGCCGGCCGTGGGGCGGTCCAGGCCGCCGAGCATCTGGAGCAGGGTGGACTTGCCGCCGCCGGTGGGGCCCTGGATGACCAGGCGGCCGCCGTCCTCGATGGTGAGGTCGACGCCGGCGAGGGCGTGCACGGTGGACTTGCCGCGCCGGTACTGCTTGGTGACGCCTTGAAGGGTGTACATGGGTGATCTCCTGAGGGGGTACGGGCCGGGCCTCTCCGGCAAGTGGTGGCCGGACCGGCCCTACTCGACGCGGCGCAGCGCGTCCGCCGGGCGCAGCCGGGACGCGCGCCAGCCGCCGAAGGCGCCCGCGATCAGCCCGCCCGCCACGGCCAGGACGACGGCGATCAGGATGATGGAGAGGGAGACGGGCGCGGACAGCGCGATGTCGAGGGTCTTGGACGCGCTCTGCCGGCCGAAGCCTCCGCCGCCGCCCATCATGCCGCCGCGCATCCCGCCGCCGCCGGAGGAGCCGAGCTCAGCGGTGAGGGTGGGGCTGACCGTGGTGACCGCGTAGGCGCCGGCGAGGCCGACCGCGATGCCGAGGACGCCGCCGATCAGGCCGTTGACCAGGGCCTCGCCGATGACCTGGCGGGTGACCCGGCCGCTCTTCCAGCCGAGCGCCTTGAGCGTGCCGAACTCGCGCACCCGGCGGCTGACGGCGGAGGAGGTGAGGAGCCCGGCGACCAGGAACGCGGCGACCAGGACGGCGATGGAGAGCCACTTGCCGACGCCGGCGGCGAGGTCGGACGCGGTGGACAGGGACCCGGAGACGGTGTCCGCGAGGTCGGCGGAGGTGGTGACCGTGGTGCCCGAGATGTTCTTCTGGATGGCCGACTTGACGCTGTCGATCTTCTGCGAGTCCGCGGCCTTCACATAGACCGTGGTGACCTTGTTCTTCGAGTCGGAGAGGGTCTGCGCCTGCTGGAGCGGGATGTAGAGGTTGGCGGCGGCGTCTCCGCTGTCGGCCGTCGAGACGCCGATGATGGTGAACTTGGTGCCGTGGACGGTCACCGTCTTGCCGGTGGAGAGGGTCTTCTCCTTGGCGTAGGCGGAGTCGACGACGGCCACCTTGGCGTTGGTCTCGGTCGTCCTGAACGTACGGCCCGAGGTGATCTTCGACGAGGTGAGCGGGCCGAGGTCCTGGTGGGTGACGTCGGTGCCGTACACCGTGTAGGAGTTGACGTCGAAGGAGGCGCCGCCGCCCCTGACCTCGCCCTGCGGCATCCCGCTGCCGCCGCCGGGTCCGCGGCCGCCGCCCTGGCTCGTGCCGCCCTCCTGCTTGAACTCGCCGCGCTTGAACTGCCCGTCCACCTTCATGACGTTCAGGCTCAGCCCGCCGACCGCACCGGCGACGCCGTCCTGGCCGCCGACCTTGTCGACGGTGGAGGAGGCCAGGGTCTGGAAGCCCTGGACCATGACCCGGTCGGTGCTCTGGGTCGCGTCGTCGTCGCTGTCCTTGGCGTCGAACTCGAACCTGGGGCGTTCGGTGGAACCGGACTTGGGCGCCGCTGCCGCCTTGGTGACGGTCATGTCCGTGCCGAGGCCGTACAGCGATTCCAGGACCTTGTCCTGGGCCTTGCTCATGCCCGAGGAGACCGAGCTGACGATGATGACCAGCGCAATACCGAGGGCGAGCCCCGAGGCGACGACGAGCGCCGCCTTTCTGCGGCGGCGCAGCTCGCGCCGGAGGTAGGTGAAGAACATGGCGCGAGGTTAGGAACGGCTTGTGATGGTGGGTTAAGGGCACCCTGAGAGCAGGATGAGAACCGTGGGTACGCCGAAGGCGGCGGCGCCGGACCCGGTGGGGGTCGCGGTGCCGCCGCCTTCGGCGTACGGGGTGGGGAGTCCGGCCGGGGAAACCGGTCAGGCGGTGGAGCCCGCCGTCCACTCGGCCCAGCTCATGTTCCAGCCGTTGAGGCCGTTGGAGGGCTGGATGGTCTTGTCCGGGGAGTTCTTCACGGTGACGACGTCACCGATCATGGAGTTGTTGTAGAACCAGGCGGCGGGCTGGTTGGCGTCGCCCGCACCCTTGACGTCGGCGAGCCCGACGCAGCCGTGGCTGGTGTTGACGCTGCCGAAGATGCCCTTGCCCCAGTAGTTGCCGTGGATGAAGGTGCCCGACGTGGACAGCCGCATGGCGTGCGGCACGTCCTTGATGTCGTACTCGCCCTTGCCGTCGTCGTCCGTGAAGCCGACCGTCGAACCGTCCATCCGGGTCTCCTTGTACTTCTCGGAGATCACCATCTGGCCGTTGTACGTCGGGTTGTCGGGCGAACCGGCCGAGATCGGGATGGTCTTGATCGTCTTGCCGTCCCGGGTGACGGTCATCATGTGCGTCTTGGCGTCCACCGTGGAGACCTGGTTGCGGCCGATCTTGAAGGTGACCGTCTTCTGCTGCACGCCGTAGACGCCGTCGGAGCCCTCGACGCCGTCCAGGGCGAGCTTCAGGGTGACCGTGGAGCCGGCCTGCCAGTAGTCCTCGGGGCGCAGGTCGAGGCGCTGCGAGTTGAACCAGTGGCCGACGACCTGCTGGCCGCTGCTGGACGTCACCTTGATGCCGGCCTGCACGGCCTTGGTGTCGGTGATCGGCTTGTTGAAGTTGATCGAGACGGGCATGCCGACGCCGACGGTGGAGCCGTCCTCGGGGGTGAAGTTCCCGATGAAGCTCTTGTCCGGCGAGACGGTGGTGAAGGAGGAGTTCTCGTGGGCCTCGCGGCCCTTGGAGTCCTTCGCCGTCGCGTTGATCTTGTACGTGGTCGAGCGCTCCAGCTGGGCGTCCGGCTGCCAGCTCGTGCCGTCGGCGGAGAGGGTGCCCTTGACGCTCTCCCCGGCCGCGGTGGTCATGGTGACGGCGGTCAGCTTGCCCTTGGTGACGGTGACCTTGGCGGCGTTGTTGATGCTCGCGTTGGTCGCGCCGTTCTTGGGCGAGATCGCTATCTGTGCCTCGGACGACTCCTGGGCCGCCGCCTTGTCGACGTCGGCCGCCTGGGACTTGGAGCTCTCGGGGCTGGGACCGCCCTTGTCGCCGCCGTCGTCACAGGCGGAAAGCACCAGTACGCCGCCGAGCAGTGCGGACGCGGCCATCAGGCCCTTGCGCCGCTTGCTGTCCGTCATCACACGCTTCTCCATCGTTGCCGAAATCCCCAAAAACCCCGAGCAAGGCCGCCCAACGGCGAAACCCCGTCAATGTTCCAAGAACCCCTTGTACGGGATTCCCGTTCCACGTCCGTCGAATGTGTGGGGAACACCACTCATCGACGCCGTGCCGGGGGCGGTGGTTCCCGCGTCCGCGGCACAGGCCGGCCCCGGTCCGCCACGAGCGGGCCGGGGCCGTGTTCCCACAGGTCAGACCCGCCGCTCCGTGCCGTCGTCGCCGTCGGCCTCCCTCCCATTGTGCGGGACGCCCGAAGCGCGCCCGCCGGTCACGTCCTGTCCGGACCCCTCCTCGTACCCCTCTTCGGCGTCCTCGTCCCCGCCCTCGTCGAGGTCCCAGTCGCCCGGCTCGTCGGGGTCGTAGTCGATGCTCTCGCTGCTCCAGGAGGCCTGGGCCAGCTCGACCCCGGGCACCTCGCCCACCAGGTCGAACGGGTCGATCAGCGAGGCGAGGGCCTCCGCTGCGTCTTCCCGTACCGCCGCCTCGGCATGCACGCGTTCCTCGGCTCCTTCGCCGCCGGGTTCGCCGTACTCGGCCGCGAGGCTTTCCAGGGCGGTGCCGCTGAGGGCGTCGGGGTCGGTGATCTCCACCACCATGTCCACCTTCAGGCGGACGAAACGCGATGATCCAGCTGTCTCGGAAGTGCTCATGGGGCGGAGCGTAAGTCCCGGCCGTCACGCCTTCCCCGCGACCCGCTGCGTTCATTAGCATCGGCACGAGCCGGAGTCCCGGCCGTCGCAAAGGGGACCGTTTCCGTGGCCATCACCCGTCGCCCGCTCCTGACCGCCATCGCCGCGGGGACGCTGCTGTGCGCCCTGTGGTTCGTCCCCTCGGCCAACGCCACGGGCGATACGGGCACCGCGCCCGGTACGGCCGGCAGCGGCGCCACGACGGCCGGCGACGGCGCGGACCGGGCCGCATCGCACACCGGCGGATCCGGCGGTGACTCCACCCCGTACGTGGTCGGCGGCGCGGCCTTCCTGGGCATCGGGGCGGGCTTCGTGACGTACTCGCCCCGCCGTACGGGCCCGCGGGCCGCCGTCTGACGCGTGGATACGGGGAAGCGGCCACCGGACGGTCCCGGTGGCCGCTTCCCCGTATCGGGGCGTACGAATCCTGGGGCGGCGCCCGTCAGGCCAGCGGCCCGGTGACCGGCTCCACCGCCGAGACCAGTCCGCCCGCCCGCACGAAGGCGTCGGCGGCGGCCAGGTCCGGCGAGAGGAAGCGGTCCGGCCCCGGGCCCTCGACGCCCGCCGCCCGCAGCGCCTCGATGACGGCGCGCGTGGCGGGGGCCGGGGTCAGCCCCTGCTGGGCGCGCAGCTCGACGGCACGGGTCGCCGCGTACAGCTCGACGGCGACGATCCGGGCGAGGTTGCCGACGGCGGTACGCAGCTTGCGCGCGGCCGACCAGCCCATGGAGACGTGGTCCTCCTGCATCGCGGAGGACGGGATGGAGTCGGCGGAGGCCGGGACGGCGAGCCGCTTCATCTCGCTGACCAGGGCGGCCTGGGTGTACTGGGCGATCATCAGGCCCGAGTCGACGCCCGCGTCGTTCGCGAGGAACGGCGGCAGCCCGTGCGAGCGGTTCTTGTCGAGCAGCCGGTCGGTGCGGCGCTCAGTGATCGAACCGAGGTCCGCGGCGGCGATGGCCAGGAAGTCCAGCACATAGGCGACGGGCGCCCCGTGGAAGTTGCCGTTGGACTCCACCCGCCCGTCGGGAAGGACCACCGGGTTGTCCACGGCGGCGGCCAGCTCGCGGTCCGCGACGGTCGCGGCGTACGCCAGGGTGTCCCGCCCGGCCCCGTTGACCTGCGGCGCGCACCGCACCGAGTAGGCGTCCTGGACGCGCGGCGCGTCGTCCTGATGGTGACCGGTGAGACCCGATCCGGCGAGCACCCGCAGCATGTTGTCCGCGCTGGCCCCCTGGCCGGGGTGCGGGCGGATGGCGTGCAGCTCGGGAGCGAGGACCTTGTCCGTGCCGAGCAGGGCCTCCAGGGAGAGGGCGGCCGTGATGTCGGCCGAGGTGTAGAGGGTCCGGAGGTCCGCCAGGGCCATGACCAGCATGCCCAGCATGCCGTCGGTGCCGTTGAGGAGGGCCAGGCCCTCCTTCTCGCGCAGCTCGACCGGGGTGATGCCGTGCGCGGCGAGCAGTTCGCCCGCGGGGCGGACGGTGCCGTCGGGGCCCTCCGCGTCGCCCTCGCCCATCAGGGCCAGCGCGCAGTGCGACAGGGGCGCCAGGTCGCCGGAGCAGCCGAGTGAGCCGTACTCGTGGACGACGGGCGTGATCCCGGCGTTCAGCACGTCCGCCATGGTCTGCGCGACCTCGGGGCGTACGCCGGTGTGGCCGGAGGCGACCGTCTTCAGGCGGAGGAACATCAGCGCCCGGACGACCTCGCGCTCGACGCGTGGGCCCATGCCGGCGGCGTGCGAGCGGACGATGTTGCGCTGGAGCTGTGCGCGCAGCTCCGGGCTGATGTGGCGGCTGGCCAGGGCGCCGAAGCCGGTCGAGACGCCGTAGACCGGCTCGGGCTTCGCTGCGAGCGCGTCCACGATCTCGCGCGCGGCGGCCAGAGCGGCCACCGCGGCGGCGGAGAGCTCGACACGGGCGTTGCCGCGGGCCACGGCGATGACGTCCTGAGCAGTGGTACCGGACGTCCCCACCACGACTGTATGCATATCCATATTCAGCAGCGTACGGATTGAAACCCTTTATGTCACCAGTGGAATGCGGGTTGACCCCTTACGCGAGGCCCGGACGCGCGGTCACAGTTCGGGGCGGTTGCCGCGCAGCCGCCGGCGGTCGTGCGGGGACTTGGGCGGGGAGTCGGCCAGCCGGATGACCTCGCCGTCGCGTCCCGCCACCACCGGGCGCCCGGAGCGGGCGGCCTTCGCCCGGTACTGGGCCGCGTCCGCCAGCCGGAACAGCCGCCGGGCCGAGACCTCGGGCCCGATGGGGTCGCCGCTGGACGCGATCCCGCAGGCGACCCCGTTGCCGAGTTCGAGCCCGGCCGCCCGCTCGCACAGTTCGGTGGCCACGGCGACCACCTCGTCCGCCTCGGGGCCCACCGCCAGCAGGCAGAACTCGTCCCCGCCGAGCCGGGCCGCCAACGCGCCGGGGAGTATGGCCGCGCACCGCGAGAGCACCGAGCCGAAACGTTCCAGCAGCCGGTCGCCCACCGCGTGGCCGTGGGTGTCGTTGACCCACTTCAGCCCGTTCAGGTCGCAGACGACCAGGCTGACCACCGCACCGTCCGCCCGGTGCTGCTCCACCGCCTCGTCCAGCCGCACATCGACGGCCCGCCGGTTGGCGAGGCCGGTCAGCGGATCGGTGAAGGCGAGCTTGCGGACCTCTTCCAGGCGCTCGGTCTGGGCCAGCCCCGCGGCCACCACGGCGGCCAGCACGGTCGCGAAGTCGGCGTCCGCGCGCCCGAACACCGGCACCCCAGCCGGCCGCGCCACATACAGCTCACCCCAGGCCCGCCCGTGCAGCACGATCGGCGCGACGACACAGCAGCCTCGCCCGCGCCGCCGCAGGGCCGCCACGCGCTGGTGGCAGTAGCCCGGCCCGTACCCGTGCGCACCGCCCGTCCCCGCGTCCGACTCCCCCGAGGGCCCGCCGTCCACCGGGCCCTCGGCGGTCTCCACCCAGGCGTCCGGCTCACCACCCCCGGCCCACCGCTCGTGCAGGAACTCGGTGATCTCCGGGAACTGGTGGACGGGGTAGACCTCCTCCTCGGGGAACTCCTCCTCGCCCTCGGCCCGCTCGCCCGCGTTGACCAGGACCCTCAGCCGGCCCGGGGCGCGCTCCCAGACCGACAGTGCGGCGAAGCTGCCGCCCAGCGCCTCACAGGCCCCCCGGGCGGCCGCTCGCCAGCACTCCCGGGGGGTGTGCGCCGCGGCCATCGTCTGCGCCAGCGAAACCACGGCCCGCAGCCGCGCGTCGTCACCCATTGCCCCATTTTAGGTCGATAGACGACATGCGAGTCACCGGAAAACTCCGCAGCGTGATCATTCGGCCGCAAACGATTACCCCGGGTCACTCCCCCGGCCAGTTCGGCTTCCGCTTCTCGTTGAACGCGGCCACGCCTTCCGCCCGGTCCCCGGAGAAGGCCACCGACCGCCACGCGGCGTCCTCCACCTCCAGGCCCGCCCGCAGGTCGAGCCCGTGCCCGAGCCGCAGCGCCCGCTTGGCCGCCCGCAGTCCCACCGGCGAGTTCGCGGCGATGCGGCCGGCCAGGGCCAGCGCCTCGGCCCGGTCCTCGCCCTCCGCCACCAGCTCGTCGACCAGGCCCAGTTCCCGCGCCTCGGGGCCCGGCACCCGGCGGGCGCTGAAGATCAGTTCGGCGGCGCGCGCGGCCCCGATCCGGCGGGGCAGCAGCTGGGTGCCGCCGCCGCCCGGGATGACGCCGACGGAGACCTCGGGCAGGCCCACCACGGCGGTCGGATCGGCGACGATCAGATCGCAGGACAGGGCCAGCTCGAAGCCCCCGCCCAGCGCGAAGCCGTGCACCGCGGCGATCGTCGGCATGGGCAGCTCCAGGACACCGGTGTAGGCGCCGCGCGCGATGGGCCGCTGGCGCACCAGCTCGCCGTCGGTGAAGGAGTTGCGCTCCTTGAGGTCCGCGCCCACGCAGAAGGCCCGCTCGTGGCTGGAGGTGAGGACGGTGACCCGTACGTCCCGGTCGGCGGCGAGCGCGTCGCAGGCGGCGGCGATGGAGCGGGCCATGTCCGTGGACACGGCGTTCATGGCCTTCGGCCGGTCGAGGACCAGCTCGGCGACATGCTCCAGGCCCTCGTGGGCCCGGACGACGACGAACTCCCCGAACCGCTGCTCGGACGTGACGGTCATGCTGCACCCCTGTCGGTTAACGAGCGTTACCGAAGGGATCCTAGGGCGTGCGGAAAGGCTCAGGACGTGCCTCGGCGGGCCAGCAGCCAGGGCTCGACCACGCCGAGGCCGCGGACCGGGCGCTGCCACATCGGCTGGAGCCCGTAGCGGTACTTGGGCACGGGGACGACCTCGGCGTCCGGGCCCTCCTTCTCGGCCCGCTCGGCCGCCGCCGCGGCCTCCTCGGCCGCCCGCGCCTCCGAGACCGGCGCCTCGCCCGTACGCGTCAGCTCCTCGGCGAACGCGCCGTCGACCAGCACCGCGTCCTTCGGCGCTATCGAGGTCAGCCGGCTGGCGAGGTTCACCGTCGTGCCGAAGACATCGCCCATCCGGGTGGTGACCGTGCCGAACGCGATGCCGACCCGCAGCGCGGGCATGGTCTCGTCCACGGTCATCGCCTCGACGAGGCGCAGCGCGATCTCCGCGGCGGTGCCCGCGTCGTCGGCGGCGAACAGGACCTCGTCGCCGAGGGTCTTGATGAGCCGTCCGCCGTGCGCGGCGACCAGGTCGGCGCAGGTGGTCTCGAAGGACTCGACCAGCTCGCCGAGTTCCTCCTCCTCCAGGCGCCGGGTCAGCCGGGTGAAGCCGACGAGGTCCGCGAAGCCGACGGCGAGGCGCCGGTCGACCATCTCCTCGTCGTCGGCCGCCTGCACGACCCGGCCCGTGGCGGCGGCGAGCTGGCGCCGCCACACGTACACGAGGAACTCCTCCAGCTCGGGCAGGAGCAGTTCGACCAGGGGATACGTGACCTCGGTGCGGGTCATGCCCGGCTCGGGGGGCTCGGTCAGGCCCTCCAGGAAGGAATCGATCTGCCACTCGGCCAGCCGGGCGGTGGTCTGCCCGGTCGACCGGGCCACCTGGATCGCCATCGGCTCGCTGAGCAGCCCGGCCTCGACCAGACCGGAGAGCCGCCGCAGGGCCAGCACGTCGGCCTCGGTGAGCGCCTTGGCCTGGCCGATGTCCGCGAAGCCCATGGCCCGCCAGAAACGGGAGGCCAGGTCCATCGAGACGCCGGCGGTGCGGGCCGCCTGGAAGGGGGTGTACCGCCGGTCGGCGCCCAGGATCAGCTGTTCCAGCCGGATCGCGAGGGGATCGTCGGTCGGCTCGGCCGTGTGGTCGACTTCGTGGTGCGGTGTGGCGTGCACCGAGGGGTCCGACGAATGCTGCGCGCCATCGCCGGAGGTCGTGTCGTCGACGGTCACCAGCCGCCTCCTGCCCGTTCCCTGCGCACTGCCCTGCCGATCTGTCCGTCGGTGGATCACCTCAACGATACGGCAGGTGTGCCCTACCTCACGTCCTCAGGGCACGAGCCCCGGGCTCCCCGGGTTCAGGTCAGGCCGCCCTCCGCGCCGCGCAGGTGCACGATGTCGCCCGCCGAGACCGGTTCGCGCAGTCCGTCGCCGGTGGACAGGACCAGCCGGCCGTCCCCGTCGATCGCCACGGCCTCCCCGGTGAGCACGCGGTCGCCGGGCAGCTGGGCCCGTACCGCCTTGCCGAGGGTCGCGCAGCCGGCCGCGTACGCCTCCTGGAGCCCGCTCGCCGCCGCGTCGCCGTCCGCGTCGCGCCAGAGCCCGTACCAGTGCTCCAGGGAGCGCAGGACGCCCCGCAGCAACGTCTCGCGGTCGACGGAGACCGCGCCGGCCAGGGCGAGGGACGCGGCGGTGGGGGCGGGGAGCTCGTCGGCGCGCAGCGAGACGTTGAGGCCGATGCCGATGACGACGCCGTCGCCGGCCCGCTCGGCGAGGATGCCGCCGGTCTTGCGCTCCTGGCCCTCGACTGTGACAAGGAGGTCGTTGGGCCACTTCAGGGCCATGTCGACGCCCGCCGCGCGCGCGAGCCCGGTGGCCGCGGCGACGCCGGTGAGCAGCGGCAGCCAGCCCCAGCGCTCGGCGGGCACGTTCCCGGGCGTCAGGTAGACGGAGAAGAACAGGCCGGAGCGGGCCGGGGCCGTCCAGGTGCGTTCCAGCCGCCCGCGGCCCGCGGTCTGCTCCTCGGCGACGAGGACGGTGCCCTCGCTGAGGGAGCCCGCGCGCGCGGCGAGGTCGGTGTTGGTGGAGCCGGTGGACTCGACCACGTCGAGGGCGGTCCACAGCGCGCCGGGCCGCAGCAGTCCGCGGCGCAGCGCGGGGACGTTGAGGGGCGGCCGGTCCAGGTCCGACCATCGGCTCTGTGGCGCATCCGAAGGTGTCATGCAACCCACCCTAGGTGTGTCAAAGGACGCACTGCCGAACCGTATCCGCGCCGATACGCTACGGCTCAGTAGCTGTTCATCCGCTGATCAGCAGCCAAGTCGTCCCCGTGACCAGGCAGGGAGCCGCCACCCGATGTCCGAGCCGGAAGAGATCGACATCCACACGACCGCGGGCAAGCTCGCGGACCTGCAGCGCCGTATCGACGAGGCGACCCACGCGGGGTCGGCGCGCGCGGTGGAGAAGCAGCACGCGAAGGGCAAGCTGACGGCGCGCGAGCGCGTCGGTCTGCTGCTCGACGAGGGTTCCTTCGTGGAGCTCGACGAGTTCGCCCGGCACCGGTCGACGAACTTCGGCATCGAGAAGAACCGGCCGTACGGGGACGGGGTCGTCACCGGCTACGGCACGGTCGACGGCCGTCCCGTCTGCGTGTACTCGCAGGACTTCACCATCTTCGGCGGCTCGCTCGGCGAGGTCTACGGTGAGAAGATCGTCAAGGTGATGGACTTCGCGCTGAAGACCGGCTGCCCGGTCATCGGCATCAACGACGGCGGCGGCGCCCGCATCCAGGAGGGCGTGGCGGCGCTGGGTCTCTTCGCGGAGATCTTCCGGCGCAATGTGCACGCCTCGGGTGTGATCCCGCAGATCTCGCTGATCGTCGGCCCGTGCGCGGGCGGCGCGGTGTACTCCCCCGCGATCACCGACTTCACGGTGATGGTCGACCAGACCTCGCACATGTTCATCACGGGTCCCGACGTCATCAAGACGGTGACCGGTGAGGACGTCGGCTTCGAGGAGCTGGGCGGCGCCCGTACGCACAACACGACGTCCGGCGTCGCGCACCACATGGCGGGCGACGAGAAGGACGCGATCGAGTACGTCAAGTCGCTGCTGTCCTACCTCCCGTCGAACAACCTCTCGGAGGCCCCGGCCTTCCCGGAGGAGGCGGACCTGGCGGTCAGCGACGAGGACCGCGAGCTGGACACGCTCATCCCGGACTCGGCGAACCAGCCGTACGACATGCACACCGCGATCGAGCACGTGCTGGACGACGGTGAATTCCTGGAGACCCAGGCCCTGTTCGCGCCGAACATCATCACCGGTTTCGGCCGCGTCGAGGGCTACCCCGTCGGCATCGTCGCCAACCAGCCGATGCAGTTCGCCGGCTGTCTGGACATCGACGCGAGTGAGAAGGCGGCGCGTTTCGTCCGCACCTGCGACGCGTTCAACGTGCCGGTGCTGACCTTCGTGGACGTGCCGGGCTTCCTGCCGGGCGTCGACCAGGAGTACGGCGGCATCATCCGGCGTGGCGCCAAGCTGATCTACGCGTACGCGGAGGCGACCGTCCCGCTGATCACGGTGATCACCCGCAAGGCGTTCGGCGGCGCGTACGACGTCATGGGCTCCAAGCACCTGGGCGCCGACATCAACCTCGCCTGGCCGACCGCCCAGATCGCCGTCATGGGCGCGCAGGGCGCGGTCAACATCCTGCACCGGCGCACGATCGCCGCCGCCGAGGATCAGGACGCGACCCGCGCCGAGCTGATGGCGGACTACGAGGACGCGCTGCTGAACCCGTACGTGGCGGCCGAGCGCGGGTACGTGGACGCGGTGATCATGCCGTCCGACACCCGGGCGCACGTGGTCAAGGGCCTGCGCCAGCTCCGCACCAAGCGCGAGTCCCTGCCGCCCAAGAAGCACGGCAACATCCCCCTCTAGAAAGGGTCCTGACCATGATCAAGGTCGTACGGGGCAACCCGACCCCGGAGGAACTGGCCGCCGCGCTCGCGGTGGTCCGGGCCCGTGCGGCGGCGGTCTCCGCCGTGTCGTCCGGCACCCCGGAACCGCCCGCCGGCTGGTCCCACCCGAGCCGCCTGGCCCGACGCGGCCGCCACCTGCCGGGCCCGCGCGCCTGGGCCCGTACGTACTGGCCCGCATAGCCCCTGGTGACGCGGTGGGGGCGGCGGTTGAGTACGCGTACTCAGGCGCCGCCCAAGGCCCTCCCAGCAGGATCAAGTCATGCTCTGGTCCGACCCCGAGAACAAGCCCCCCAAGGAACTCCGCGACGCGGAGAACATGATGCGCCGCGCAGGCCTGATCCTGGCCCTGGCCATGGTCGTGGCGATGCTCGTACTGGGCACGCGCTGAGGCATTTCAAGCCCCTCCGGCGGTTGAGGAGCGGGGGCCCGGGGGCAGCGCCCCCGCAACGAACCCGCGCGGGCCCCGCCTCCGTACCATGGCGGTCATGACCGCCCAGCGCCTCGTACTCGCCTCCGCCTCCCCGGCCCGCCTCGGCCTCCTCCGCCAGTCCGGCTTCCAGCCGGAAGTCATCGTCAGCGGCGTCGACGAGGACGCCCTCACCGCCCCCACCCCCGCCGAACTCGCCCTCGTCCTCGCCGAGGCCAAGGCGGCCGTCGTCGCCGCGCTCCCCGAGGCCGCCGGCGCCCTGGTCATCGGCTGCGACTCGGTGCTGGAGCTCGACGGCGAGGCGCTCGGCAAGCCCGCCGACGCCGAGGAGGCCACCGCCCGCTGGAAGTCGATGCGCGGCCGGGCCGGGATTCTGCAGACCGGGCACTGCCTGACGGACACCACGACGGGCCGCACGGTCTCGCGGACGGCGTCCACGACAGTCCGCTTCGGGGAGCCCTCGGACGCCGAGATCGCCGCCTACGTGGCCTCGGGCGAACCGCTGCACGTGGCGGGCGCGTTCACCCTCGACGGGCGCTCGGCGCCCTTCGTGGACTCCATCGACGGCGACCCGGGCAACGTCATCGGCCTGTCGCTGCCGCTGCTGCGGCGCCTCCTGGGCGAACTGGGGATCCCGGTCACCGACCTCTGGGCCTGAGCCGGGGGCGGCGGGCCGCTCAGGCTGGCGCGGGCGCGGCCGACTGCTCGGGCTCCGCCTTCGGCTCGGGCTGCGGGCCGTACGCCACCAGGGCCAGCACGATCAGGCCGAGCACGACCATCATCCACGCGAACGCCGTCCAGCCGACGAGTCCGACCGTCAGCGCGCCGAGCACCCCGTGGACGACCGCGCAGCAGATCAGCACGATCCGCGCCACACGGCCCGGAGCCCGGTCGCGGACGCCCGCCAGCACGAGGAGCACGGCGCACAGGAGCAGGAACACCCCGGAGACGCCGCCGAGCGCCCAGGTGCCCTTGGACATCACCGCGGGGTCCGTACCCGCCAGGGACATGTCCTGGTTCTTCACGACCGTGCCCATGACCACGTTGATGATCACGATGCCCACGGCTTCCACGGCCAGCACGAGCGCGGCTATGAAGGCCACCAGTCTGCGCACCACGACGTTCACCCCCTGTTACCAGCAGTACGTGCGATAGCGCGGACCTTACTAATGGGTAATGGCCACGACAAGAGCCCGCGGGAACCCCGGCGCACCCCTACCCGCCCCGGCTTTCGTGCGCCGGGCAAAGAATTGCCCACCCCTTAGTGGGAACTCCACAAAGAATCACCGTAAGTCGCTGATCGTGCCGATAGAGACCTGGGCCACACCTGGTCGCTACTGTGCGGTCTCAGAACCCGGCGTACCGTGGTGGCACAAGGGATTCCGCGACTCGAGCACGCCTCGAATCACACTCCGTGTGGGCAAGCTCACCATTGGGGACGGGTCGTAGGACCGTGTCGGTTGTCCCTAAACTCAGCTTGTTTCAAGGAGGGAGCCATCGTGCGCAAGGTGCTCATCGCCAACCGTGGCGAAATTGCTGTCCGTGTTGCTCGGGCCTGCCGGGACGCGGGGATCGGGAGCGTGGCCGTCTACGCCGACCCGGACCGTGACGCTCTGCACGTCCGTGCGGCCGACGAGGCATTCGCTCTGGGCGGTGACACCCCGGCGGCCAGCTACCTGGACATCGCCAAGGTGCTCCAGGCTGCCAAGGACTCCGGGGCGGACGCGATCCACCCGGGTTACGGCTTCCTCTCGGAGAACGCCGAGTTCGCCCAGGCCGTACTGGACGCCGGTCTGACCTGGATCGGCCCGCCGCCGCACGCGATCCGGGACCTCGGTGACAAGGTCGCCGCCCGCCACATCGCGCAGCGCGCCGGTGCCCCGCTGGTCGCGGGCACCCCGGACCCCGTCTCGGGCTCCGAGGAGGTCGTCGCCTTCGCCGAGGAGCACGGCCTGCCGATCGCGATCAAGGCCGCCTTCGGCGGCGGCGGCCGCGGCCTGAAGGTCGCCCGCACGCTGGAGGAGATCCCGGAGCTGTACGACTCCGCGGTCCGTGAGGCCGTCGCCGCGTTCGGGCGCGGGGAGTGCTTCGTCGAGCGCTACCTCGACAAGCCGCGCCACGTGGAGACCCAGTGCCTGGCCGACACCCACGGCAACGTGGTCGTCGTCTCGACCCGTGACTGCTCGCTCCAGCGCCGCCACCAGAAGCTCGTGGAGGAGGCCCCGGCGCCCTTCCTGTCCGACGCGCAGAACGCCGAGCTGTACGCGGCCTCCAAGGCGATCCTGAAGGAGGCCGGCTACGTCGGCGCCGGCACGGTCGAGTTCCTGGTCGGCCTGGACGGCACGATCTCCTTCCTGGAGGTCAACACGCGCCTCCAGGTGGAGCACCCGGTGACCGAGGAGGTCTCCGGCATCGACCTCGTCCGCGAGATGTTCCGCATCGCCGACGGCGAGGAGCTGGGTTACGACGACCCCGCCTCGCGCGGTCACTCGTTCGAGTTCCGGATCAACGGCGAGGACCCGGGTCGCGGCTTCCTGCCGGCCCCCGGCACCGTCACCCGGTTCGACGCGCCGAGCGGTCCGGGCGTCCGCCTGGACGCGGGCGTGGAGTCCGGCTCGGTCATCGGCCCCGCCTGGGACTCGCTGCTGGCGAAGCTCATCGTGACCGGTGCGACGCGTGAGCAGGCGCTCCAGCGCGCGTCCCGCGCCCTGGCCGAGTTCCACGTCGAGGGCATGGCCACCGCCATCCCGTTCCACCGTGCGGTCGTGGTGGACCCGGCGTTCACCGCCGACCCGTTCCGCGTCCACACCCGCTGGATCGAGACGGAGTTCGTCAACGAGATCAAGCCGTTCGCCGCTCCCGCCGAGGCGGACGCGGACGACGAGGCCGGTCGCGAGACGGTGGTCGTCGAGGTCGGCGGCAAGCGTCTGGAGGTCTCGCTGCCCTCCTCGCTCGGCATGAGCCTGGCCCGTACCGGCCTCGCGGCGGGCGCCAAGCCCAAGCGCCGCGCGGCGAAGAAGTCCGGCTCGGCCGTCTCCGGCGACACCCTCGCCTCCCCGATGCAGGGCACGATCGTGAAGATCGCCGTGGAGGAGGGCCAGGAGGTCAAGGAGGGCGACCTGATCGTCGTCCTGGAGGCCATGAAGATGGAGCAGCCGCTGAACGCGCACCGCTCCGGCACGGTCAAGGGTCTGGCCGCCGAGGTGGGCAGCTCGATCTCCTCCGGTGCCGTCATCTGTGAGATCAAGGACTGACGCTCTTCCCCGCCGGTGCCCCGGTCATGTCCTCGGACGTGGCCGGGGCACCGGTGCATTCGGGGACCGGCCGCCGCCCGCGCGATGGCATCCTGGAGACCGGGGAGACAGGAGGGACCGCACCATGGCGATGAGCACGGCAGGAACGCCGGCCCGGCCCATGCGTGCCGACGCGCGCCGCAACTACGGCCGGCTGCTGACGGAGGCCCGTACGGCCTTCGCGGAACACGGCACCGACGCGTCCCTGGAGGACGTCGCACGGCGTGCGGGGGTGGGCATCGGCACGCTGTACCGCCACTTCCCGACCCGGCACGCGCTGATGAGCGCGGTCTTCCAGGAGGCGGTGACCTCCCTGATCACCCGCTCCCGCGAACTGGCGGAGGCGGAACGGCCGTGCGCCGCCCTGGTGGAGTGGCTGGGTGCGATCGTCACTCATGCGGGTGAGTACCGGGGCCTGGCCCAGGCACTCATGTCGACGTGCCACGACGAGAGTTCGGCCCTCGCACGGTGCAACACGCCGCTGCGCGAGGCGGGTTCGGTGCTCCTGACCCGCGCCCAGTCGGCCGGCTCGGTCCGCCCGGACGTCTCGATCGACGACCTGATGCAGCTCACGAACGCCATCGCCCTGGCCGCGGAACAGTCCCCGGACGACCCCCAACTGGCGGACCGCCTGCTGACGCTGACGCTGAAGGGCCTGGCTGTTTCAAGCCCCACCGACGCCGAATCAACGCCCACCGGCGCCAATTCAAGCCCCTCCGGCGATTGAGGAGCGGGGGTCCGGGGGCAGAGCCCCCGCGCTACCGCCGCCGCAGATCCGCCACACGCGCCCGGTCCCGGTCCCGCTCCCGGTCCCGCTCACCGGCCCCCTCCCCGAGCGCCCGCAACGGCTGCCCCTGCGTACGCCGCTGCCCCGGCAACGGCATCTCGCGCCGCCCGGACCGCGTACCCGCACCCGAGTCCGCCGCGGCAGACGCGGCAGACGCGGCAGACGCGG
The DNA here is from genome assembly GCF_008042035.1 of Streptomyces sp. col6. Lineage (GTDB taxonomy): Bacteria > Actinomycetota > Actinomycetes > Streptomycetales > Streptomycetaceae > Streptomyces. The sequence continues at coordinate 695,742 of NZ_RDBL01000006.1, read as the reverse complement.
CAGCCGACGAGGCCGCCCCCGCTCCCCCGCCCGCGACAGCGATCCGCACGCCCTGGTCCGCCAGCGCCTGCAGCTCCGCCGCCGCCCGGTCGTCGTGCGCGGCGGGCTCGTCCGTCACCAGATGGGTGATGAGATCGGTCGGCACCGTCTGGAACATCGTGTCGGAGCCGAGCTTCGTGTGGTCCGCGAGGACCACCACCTCCGCGGCGGCCTGCACCAGCGCCCGGTCCACGCTCGCGGAGAGCATGTTGGACGTGGAGAGCCCGCGCTCGGCGGTGAGCCCGCTCCCGGACAGGAAGGCGCGCGAGACCCGCAGCCCCTGGAGGGACTGCTCGGCCCCGCTGCCCACGAGGGCGTAGTTGGACCCGCGCAGGGTGCCGCCGGTCATCACCACTTCCACCCGGTTGGCATGGGCCAGCGCCTGGGCGACGAGCAGCGAGTTGGTGACGACGGTCAGGCCGGGGACGCGCGCGAGCCGGCGGGCCAGCTCCTGCGTGGTCGTACCGGCGCCGACGACGATGGCCTCGCCCTCTTCGACGAGGCCGGCCGCCAGGTCGGCGATGGCCGTTTTCTCCGCGGTCGCGAGATGGGATTTCTGCGGAAAGCCGGACTCCCGCGTAAAACCGCCCGGCAAGACCGCACCGCCGTGCCGGCGGTCGAGGAGTCCTTCTGCCTCCAGTGCCCGCACGTCCCGCCGTACGGTCACTTCGGAGGTCTGGACGACGCGGGCGAGCTCACGGAGCGATACCGCCCCGTTGGCGCGCACCATTTCGAGGATCAACTGACGACGTTCTGCAGCGAACACGAAACTGACAGTAACGTGACCGCGCGAGAGTTTTCAGCAGTTTGCGCCGAATAGCAGAAGTTGTACATACAGGCGGTCGCCAAGTGGTATACGCGGCCATGTTGTTGTCGCGTCCTGATCGCATGGCGTTCACGAAGGCGCCCGGCCCGGCGGGAGTTGCCGGGGAATGCCGGGCCCGGGACGGCTCCCGGGCCCGGCACCTCCGTACGGTTACGCCTCGCCCGTGCGCTTACGGCTGTGCAACTGGCGGGCCACTTCGGCGATCGATCCCGACAGGGACGGGTACACAGTGAAGGCGTTTGCGATCTGCTCGACCGTCAGATTGTTGTCGACCGCGATCGAGATGGGATGGATCAGCTCGCTCGCCCGGGGGGCGACGACGCAGCCTCCGACCACGATGCCGGTGCCGGGGCGGCAGAAGATCTTGACGAAGCCGTCCCGGATGCCCTGCATCTTGGCGCGCGGGTTGCGCAGCAGCGGCAGCTTGACGACCAGGGCCTCGATCTTGCCCGCATCGACGTCGGCCTGGCTGTAGCCGACGGTGGCGATCTCCGGGTCGGTGAAGACGTTCGAGGAGACCGTCTTCAGGTTCAGCGGGGCCACCGCGTCGCCCAGGAAGTGGTACATCGCGATCCGGCCCTGCATGGCGGCGACGGAGGCGAGGGCGAAGATGCCCGTGACGTCACCGGCCGCGTAGACGCCGGGGGCGCTGGTGCGGGAGACCTTGTCGGTCCAGATGTGCCCGGAGTCCTTGAGCCGGACGCCGGCCTCCTCCAGGCCCATGCCCGCCGTGTTCGGGATGGCGCCGACGGCCATCAGGCAGTGCGTGCCGGAGATGACCCGGCCATCGGCGAGGGTCACCTCGACCCGGTCGCCGACGCGCTTGGCGGACTGCGCGCGGGAGCGGGCCATGACGTTCATGCCGCGCCGCCGGAAGACGTCCTCCAGGACGGCGGCGGCGTCGGGGTCCTCGCCGGGCAGCACCCGGTCGCGGGACGAGACGAGGGTGACGTGCGAGCCGAGGGCCTGGTAGGCACCGGCGAACTCGGCGCCCGTCACACCGGAACCGACGACGATGAGCTCCTTCGGCAGCTCGTCGAGGTCGTAGACCTGGGTCCAGTTCAGGATGCGCTCGCCGTCGGGCTGCGCGTCGGGGATCTCCCGGGGGTGACCGCCGGTCGCGATGAGCACGGCGTCCGCGGTGAGCGTCTCCTCCGTACCGTCGGCGGCCGTGACGACGACCTGGCGGGAGCCGTCGGCGGCCTGCAGGCCCTCCAGACGGCCGCGCCCGCGCATGACGCGTGCGCCGGCGCGCGTGACGGATGCGGTGATGTCGTGGGACTGGGCGAGCGCCAGGCGCTTCACACGGCGGTTGACCTTCCCCAGATCGACGCCGACCACCCGCGCGGCCTGCTCTATGTGCGGGGTGTCGTCCGCGACGATGATGCCCAGCTCCTCGTACGAGGAGTCGAAGGTGGTCATCACCTCGGCCGTCGCGATCAGGGTCTTCGAGGGCACGCAGTCGGTGAGGACGGACGCGCCGCCGAGGCCGTCACAGTCGACGACGGTCACCTCCGCGCCGAGCTGGGCGCCCACCAGTGCCGCCTCGTACCCGCCGGGTCCGCCGCCGATGATCACGATCCGGGTCACGAAAAGTCCGCCTCGCGTTTCTCGTCCCACGGCCGTCTGCTGTCCCGGCCGGGGTCCGGGGGATCGCCCCGGGGGAATGCAGTACGTACTTCATTGTCCCGCACGCGCCAAGGTGCTTCTCCCCGGGGCCCTCCATACGTGCGCCGGGGCGCACGGCGCACGCATCGTGGCCGGCGGATCCGCCCCTGTGCCCCACCCCCGGCCCCCCTCTCGCGGGGGCCTTCCGCACAGGAACCGCCGCTCCCGCCGTCACCTCCCGTACCCTCGAACCCATGTCGCTCTACGCCGCGTACGCCGGCAACCTCGACGCGCGGCTGATGACGCGCCGCGCCCCGCACTCACCGCTGCGCGGCACCGGCTGGCTGAACGGCTGGCGGCTGACCTTCGGCGGGGAGCAGATGGGCTGGGAGGGAGCGCTGGCCACCGTGGTGGAGGCGCCCCGTTCGCAGGTTTTCGTGGCCCTGTACGACCTGGCCCCCATGGACGAGGACTCCATGGACCGCTGGGAGGGCGTCGGCCTGGACATCTACCGCCGCATGCGCATCCGGGTGCACACCCTGGACGGTGAGGAGCCGGCCTGGATCTATGTGCTGAACGGGTACGAGGGCGGGCTGCCGTCCGCCCGGTACCTCGGCGAGATCGCGGACGCGGCGGATTCGGCGGGCGCGCCGCACGATTATGTGATGGAACTCCGCAAGCGTCCCTGCTGAGCGCGGGCGGCTCCGGCCGCCGCGCGGCACCGCCCCGACCTGCCCCTTTCGGGGCCGTTCGCACCTCGCCCCCGGGCTCGACTGTGGGAACACACGAACGGACGCGGGCAGACTCTGTACGGGAGCATCTACGCGCGTAGGGAATCAGCGGTTACGCTCATCCGCGTGAACGCATCACTTATTCCGGACCACATCCAGGGCGACCCGCACGCCGCCGCCGCCGACGCCGCCGCCCGCCTGCGCGAGCTGACCGGTGCCGAGACTCACGACGTCGCCCTCGTGATGGGCTCCGGCTGGGCGCCCGCCGCGGCGGCGCTCGGCGTTCCGGAGGCCGAGTTCCCCGTGACCGCCCTGCCCGGCTTCCCGGCGCCCGCCGTCGAGGGCCACGGCGGCACGGTCCGCTCGCACCTGATCGGCGGCAAGCGCGCCCTGGTGTTCCTGGGCCGCACGCACTTCTACGAGGGCCGCGGCGTCGCCGCCGTCGCCCACGGCGTGCGTACCGCCGTGGCCGCGGGTGTCCGGACCGTGGTCCTGACGAACGGCTGCGGCGGCCTGCGCGAGGGCATGCGCCCCGGCCAGCCGGTCCTGATCAGCGACCACATCAACCTCACGGCGGCGTCCCCGATCGTCGGCGCCAACTTCGTCGACCTGACGGACCTGTACTCGCCCCGGCTCCGGGCCCTGTGCAAGGAGATCGACGAGACGCTCGAAGAGGGCGTGTACGTGCAGTTCCCCGGCCCGCACTACGAGACGCCGGCCGAGATCAACATGGTCCGCGTGATGGGCGGCGACCTCGTCGGCATGTCCACGGTCCTGGAGGCGATCGCCGCCCGGGAGGCGGGGGCCGAGGTGCTCGGCCTGTCCCTGGTGACGAACCTGGCGGCGGGGCTGAGCGGTGAGCCGCTGAACCATGAGGAGGTTCTGCAGGCGGGGCGCGACTCCGCTGCGCGGATGGGGTCGTTGCTGGCGCGGGTGCTGGACCGCATCTGACGCTTCGGGGGCGCTGCCCCCGTACCCCCGCTCCTCAATCGCCGGAGGGGCTGAAGATCAGCCTCGCCGGCGTTTGAGGCGCGGGGCCCGGGGCGGAGCCCCGGTTTCGGGAAGGGGCGGGTAGGGGACAAGGCCCGCCGCAGGCGCAACGCACCCGCACCGCACCGCACACCGCACACGAAAGGCACCCCCGTGACGACACCCCCGGACCTCCTCGCCCGCGCCGGCGCCTGGCTCGCCGAGGACCCCGACCCCGACACCCGCGACGAGCTCGCCAAGCTCATCGACGCCGAGGACCTCGACGAGCTCACCGCCCGCTTCGCGGGAACGCTCCAGTTCGGCACCGCCGGCCTGCGGGGCGAACTCGGCGCCGGCCCCATGCGCATGAACCGCGCCGTGGTCATCCGCGCCGCCGCCGGCCTCGCCGCGTACCTGAAGGACCAGGGGCAGACCGGCGGTCTCGTCGTCATCGGCTACGACGCCCGCTACAAGTCCGCCGACTTCGCGCGGGACACCGCCGCCGTGATGACCGGGGCCGGTCTGCGCGCCGCGGTGCTCCCCCGCCCGCTGCCCACGCCCGTGCTCGCGTACGCCATACGGCACCTGGGGGCCGTCGCCGGCGTCGAGGTGACCGCCAGCCACAACCCGCCCCGCGACAACGGCTACAAGGTCTACCTCGGCGACGGCTCGCAGATCGTTCCGCCGGCGGACGGCGAGATCGCCGCGGCCATCGCGGCGGTCGGCCCGCTGGACACCGTCCCGCGCCCGGACAGCGGCTGGGAGACCCTCGGCGACGAGGTGCTGGACGCGTACCTGGCGCGTACGGACGCCGTGCTCGACGCCCAGTCGCCGCGCACCGCCCGCGTCGTGTACACCGCGATGCACGGCGTCGGCGCCTCCGTGCTCACCGCCGCGTTCGACCGGGCCGGCTTCCCCGCCCCGGTGCTCGTCGCGGAGCAGGCCGAGCCGGACCCCGCCTTCCCCACCGTGGCCTTCCCCAATCCGGAGGAGCCCGGCGCGATGGACCTCGCGTTCAGCACCGCGCGCCGGGTGAACCCCGATCTCGTCATCGCCAACGACCCGGACGCCGACCGCTGCGCCGTCGCCGTCCCGGACCCGGCCGCGGACGGCGGCTGGCGGATGCTGCGGGGCGACGAGGTCGGCGCGCTGCTCGCCGCCCACCTGGTGCGCCGGGGCGCCACCGGCGTCTTCGCCGAGTCGATCGTCTCGTCCTCGCTCCTGGGCCGGATCGCCGGAAAGGCGGGCCTGGGCTACGAGGAGACCCTGACCGGCTTCAAGTGGATCGCCCGCGTGGAGGGGCTGCGCTACGGGTACGAGGAGGCGCTCGGCTACTGCGTCGACCCGGAGGGCGTCCGCGACAAGGACGGCATCACGGCCGCGCTGCTCGTCGCCGAGCTCGCCTCCGTACTGAAGGAGCGGCGCCGTACGCTCCTGGACCTGCTGGACGACCTCGCCGTGGAGCACGGGCTGCACGCCACCGACCAGCTGTCGGTGCGGGTGGAGGACCTGTCGGTCATCGCGGACGCCATGCGCCGGCTGCGCGAACAGCCGCCCGCGGCCCTGGCGGGGCTGGCCGTCGCCACGGCCGAGGACCTGTCGCGCGGCACGGACATGCTGCCGCCCACCGACGGCCTGCGCTACCACCTCGACGGCGCCCGGGTGATCGTCCGCCCGAGCGGCACCGAGCCGAAGCTGAAGTGCTACCTGGAGGTCGTGGTGCCGGTCGCCTCCGCCGCCGGACTGTCGGCGGCCCGCGCACGGGCCACCGAGCTGCTGAACGGCATCAAGCGCGACCTGGCCGCCGCGGCCGGTATCTGAGTCCCCGTACGGGGAGGTCCGGGCGCCCGGACCTCCCCGTACGCACCGTCAGCCCGACACCCGCGCCATCCACGCCTCGACCTCGTCCGCCGAGCGCGGCAGCCCCGCCGACAGGTTCTCGTGGCCGGACTCCGTCACGACGAGGTCGTCCTCGATGCGCACGCCGATGCCGCGCCACTCCTCGGGGACCGTCAGGTCGTCCGGCTGGAAGTACAGGCCCGGCTCGACGGTCAGCACCATGCCCGGCTCCAGCACCCCGTCGACGTACTCCTCGTTGCGCGCGCGGGCGCAGTCGTGGACGTCCAGGCCGAGCATGTGACCGGTGCCGGCCATGGTGAAGCGGCGCTGGAGGCCGAGTGCGTACGCCCGCTCGGCCGGGCCCTCGATGAAGCCCCACTCGACGAGCCGGACGGCGAGGTGGCGCTGGGCGGCCTCGTGGAAATCGCGGTAGTGGGCGCCCGGCTTCACCGCGGCCATTCCCGCCTCCTGCGCCTCGTACACCGCGTCGTAGACCTTGCGCTGGAGCGGTGTGAACATGCCGCTGATGGGAAGGGTGCGCGTGACGTCGGCGGTGTAGAGGGTGCGCGTCTCCACACCCGCGTCGAACAGGAGCAGGTCGCCGGGGCGCACCGGCCCGTCGTTGTCGGTCCAGTGCATGATCGTGGCGTGCTCGCCGGCTGCGCAGATGGAGCCGTAGCCGACGGCGTTGCCCTCCAGGCGGGCGCGCCGGAAGAACGTGCCCTCGATCCACCGCTCGGACGTCGCCACGGCTGTGGACAGGTCGGCGATCGCGTCGGTGAACCCGCGCACGGTGGAGTCCACGGCCTTGCGCAGCTCACCGAGTTCCCACGCGTCCTTGACGAGGCGCAGGCCGCTCAGCGCCTCCGCCAGTTCCTCGTCGCGGTCCTCGTCGGTGGTGACGGCCCGCTCCAGGGCGGGGTCGATGCCCCGGACGATCCGGGTCGGCACACCGGGCGCCGCGGCCAGCTCGTCGGCGGCCGTACGGACGTCGCGGCAGGGCAGGCCGAGGACGCGGGCGGACTCGGCGAGCGAACGTCGCCGGCCGGTCCACAGCTCGGCCGTGGCGCCGGTCCAGAACACGTCGTCGTCCCTGCTGTCCCGGGGCAGCTGGAAGCAGTACGCGTCGTGGCCGCCGCCGTCCCGGGGTTCGAGCACGAGCGCGCCGTCGCGGGCCTGGTCGCCGGTCATGTGGACGTAACCGGAGTAGGGCCGGAACGGATAGTCGTCGTCGTTCGACCGGGTCTTGAGGTTCCCGGAGGGTATGACGAGGCGTTCGCCGGGGAAGAGCGCGGAGAGCTTCGCGCGCCGGGCGGCGGCATGGGGGGCCTGTTCGTCGGGTAGCAGGTCGTGCCGTTCGGTGTCCGCCCACCCGGTCCGCATCAGTGCGGAGAGTTCCGCGGAGATCTCCGTGTAGAGCCCGTTCTTCCGGCCTTTCGCCACGTCATGCTCCCTCTCTGGACGTGTTGGACCGCCGGGTGCTCTCCGACGGCAACCGGAAGCTATCGCCGGGGCGGGCGCGCGGGTGCACGGCTGTGCCAGTGGCACCGATCGGCCAAGCGCGCCTCGCCGTGCAGCCCGGCGCAGGGGACGGCGGGGCCACCGCTGCGGCCCTCCCCCGGCGGACAATGCCGTACATGACGAACGAGAAGCTGGCCGAGGCGCTCCGGCTCCTGGGGGTGGGGGAAGCGGCCGGCCGGGTCTATCTGGCGCTGCTCGACCGGGCGCCCGCGCCCCTGTCCGCGATCGGCCGGGCGACCGGTCTGGACACCGCGGCGCTCGCGGCGGCATACGGGGAGCTGGCCGACGCCGGTCTGGTCGGCGGCGCCGGGGCGGACGAGGACGTGGTCGCCCCGGTCCCGCCGGCCGCCGGTCTGGAGATCCTGGCCAGGCAGCGGGCGAGCGAGGTCGAGGAGTCCCGGCTCGCCGTCGGGGGCGCGTTCGACGCGTTCCGGCGGCAGCGGCTCGCCGCGTACAACGACGATCTCGTCGAGTCCGTCACCGGTGACGCGGTCGGCCCGAGGATCCGGCGGGCCTGGGCGAGCGCGCGGGAGCAGATCCGGCAGCTGGAGTCACCGCCGTACGTCCCGCATCCCGGGGCGACGGAGGACGCGCTGGCCACGCTGGCCCGTGGAGTGACGCAGCGCGTCGTGTACTCGCGGGAGTCCCTGGAGCACCCCGGGCATCTGAAGGACGTCATCGAGCCGTGCGTCCGGGCGGGCGAGCAGGCCAGGGTGGCGCCGGCGGTGCCGGTGAAGCTGGTGATCATCGACGACGCGTCCGCGCTGGTCTCGCTGTCGATCAGGGAGGCCGATGTGCACAACACGATGCTGGTGGTGCAGCCGTGCGGTCTGCTGTCGGCGCTCATCGCCCTGTTCGAGCAGTACTGGCAGAGCGCCCTGCCGTTCAGCGGCCGCACCACGCTCCCGGGCGGTCTCGCGCCCGCGGACCGGCGGCTGCTGTGGCTCCTGGCGGGCGGCACGAGCGACGAGGTCATCGCGCGTGAGCTGGGGATCAGCCGCCGCACGCTGTTCCGGCGGCTGCAGATCCTGATGGCCGGTCTCGGCGCGGCGAACCGCTTCCAGCTGGCGCTGCAGGCACAGCGCCAGGGCTGGCTGTGACGGCGCCGCCGCCCTGGAGCCTGTCCCGCCGAGCACCACTCGGCAACGCGCCGGCGGTCAGCCGATCGCGCCCAGCACGATGAGCAGCACCGCGCCGACGGTGGCGGGGGCGATGATCTCGTACGCCCAGCGCACCGACGCGCGGGGGGTGCCGGGTGCGTCGGGCAGGGGCTTGTCACCGGCGCGCTCGGACAGCTCGCGCAGGTCGGCCACGGTCTGGTCGGCGGCGGCCGTGCGGACCTTGCTGTCGCGTACGTCGGCGGTCGTGGACGTACGGCGGTAGGGGTCGTCCATCGCCTGCCGGGACTGCTGGCGGGCGGCCTTCTTGCGCTGGCGCAGCGAGACGGGCACGGCCCACAGCTGGTACTTCGTGCCCTCCTGGGTGAAGAGCTCGGTGGAGTACCCGGCCCGTACGTCGGCGACGTCGGTCCACGGCAGCGTGATCGTGCGGAACGGGTTGCGGATGCGGATGCGCCGGTCGTTGGCGGCCACCACCGGGCGCAGCGTGAAGGCGACGATCAGCGGCACGACGGTCAGCAGCCCGGCGAGCGCCATCCACGGCGCCCGGCCCTCGCCCCGGAAGGCGGCGTCGACGCCGATCCAGCAGACGAGCACGAGGAGCAGGGCGCCTCCGGCCAGCCCGGCGGGCGACCGGAAGGTCCGGTCGGCGTAGGTGGGCTCGTCGGCAGGCGTGGGGCTCGTCATGAGCCCGATTGTGCCTGACGCGGCACGGGGCCGCGGTGGCGGCTGCACCCGCGGCGGGTGCGGGCCGGGGGATCCCCCGGTGACCTGGGCCCCTGTACAGGTCGCTACGCGCGTAGATATGCTCAGGTGGTGACCATGCCCACCACCCTCCCCGCATTCGCCGACGCGACGGCGTCCGACAGTGCGCTGCGCCGCTTCCTGCACGGGCTGCCCGGCGTCGACGCGGTCGGCCTCGAAGCGCGCGCAGCCGCCCTCGGAACCAGGTCGATCAAGACGACGGCCAAGGCGTACGCCATCGACCTCGCCATCTCGATGATCGACCTGACGACGCTGGAAGGCGCGGACACCCCCGGCAAGGTCCGGGCGCTCGCCGCCAAGGCCGTCAACCCCGACCCCACCGACCGCACGACCCCGCGCACCGCCGCGGTCTGCGTCTACCCCGACATGGCGGCCACCGCCGCCGAGGCCCTGGCCGGCTCCGGCGTGAAGGTGGCCTCCGTCGCGACCGCCTTCCCCGCCGGGCGCGCCGCGCTCGACGTGAAGCTCGCGGACGTCCGGGACGCCGTGGCGGCCGGTGCCGACGAGATCGACATGGTGATCGACCGGGGCGCGTTCCTCGCCGGCCGCTATCTGAAGGTGTACGAGGAGATCCTCGCCGTGAAGGCGGAGTGCGGGTCCGCCCGCCTCAAGGTGATCTTCGAGACCGGCGAGCTGTCCACGTACGACAACATCCGGCGGGCCTCCTGGCTCGGGATGCTGGCGGGCGCGGACTTCATCAAGACCTCGACCGGCAAGGTGGCGACGAACGCCACGCCCGCGAACACCCTGCTGATGCTGGAGGCGGTGCGCGACTTCCGCGCGGAGACCGGCGTCCAGATCGGCGTGAAGCCGGCCGGCGGCATCCGCACCTCCAAGGACGCGATCAAGTTCCTGGTGCTGGTGAACGAGACGGCGGGCGAGGACTGGCTGGACAACCACTGGTTCCGCTTCGGCGCCTCCAGCCTGCTGAACGACCTGCTGATGCAGCGCCAGAAGCTCAGCACCGGCCGTTACTCCGGCCCCGATTACGTGACGGTGGACTGATACCCATGGCATCCGCATTCGAGTACGCACCGGCGCCGGAGTCCCGTTCCGTCGTCGACATCGCCCCGTCGTACGGCCTGTTCATCGACGGTGAGTTCACCGACGCGGCCGACGGCAAGGTCTTCAAGACGGTCTCGCCGAGCAGCGAGGAGGTGCTGTCCGAGGTCGCGCGGGCCGGCGCCGATGACGTGGACCGGGCTGTGAAGGCGGCCCGCCGCGCGTTCGAGAAGTGGTCGGCGCTGCCCGGCTCCGAGCGCGCCAAGTACCTCTTCCGGATCGCCCGGATCATCCAGGAGCGCAGCCGCGAGCTGGCCGTCCTGGAGACGCTGGACAACGGCAAGCCGATCAAGGAGACCCGCGACGCGGACCTCCCGCTGGTCGCCGCGCACTTCTTCTACTACGCGGGCTGGGCCGACAAACTGGACCACGCGGGCTACGGCCCGAACCCGCGCCCGCTGGGCGTGGCCGGCCAGGTCATCCCGTGGAACTTCCCGCTCCTGATGCTCGCGTGGAAGATCGCCCCGGCGCTCGCCACGGGCAACACGGTGGTCCTGAAGCCCGCCGAGACGACGCCCCTGTCGGCGCTGTTCTTCGCTGACATCTGCCGCCAGGCGGGCCTGCCCAAGGGTGTCGTCAACATCCTGACGGGGTACGGCGACGCGGGCCAGGCGCTCGTGGAGCACGGGGACGTCAACAAGGTCGCCTTCACCGGTTCGACCGCCGTCGGCAAGGCCATCGCCCGCAGCGTCGCCGGGACCGACAAGAAGGTCACGCTCGAACTGGGCGGCAAGGGCGCCAACATCGTCTTCGACGACGCCCCGATCGACCAGGCCGTCGAGGGCATCGTCACCGGCATCTTCTTCAACCAGGGCCAGGTCTGCTGCGCGGGCTCCCGGCTGCTGGTGCAGGAGTCGGTCCAGGACGAACTGCTGGACGCGCTCAAGCGCCGGCTGTCCTCGCTGCGCCTCGGCGACCCGCTGGACAAGAACACCGACATCGGCGCGATCAACTCCTCGGAGCAGTTGGCCCGGATCACCGCGCTCGTGGAGACCGGTGAGGCGGAGGGCGCGGAGCGCTGGAGCGCCCCGTGCGAGCTGCCCTCGGCCGGTTACTGGTTCGCCCCGACGCTCTTCACGAACGTCACCCAGGCGCACACGATCGCCCGCGACGAGATCTTCGGCCCGGTGCTCTCCGTGCTGTCGTTCCGTACGCCGGACGAGGCGGTCGCCAAGGCCAACAACAGCCAGTACGGGCTGTCGGCCGGCATCTGGACGGAGAAGGGCTCCCGCATCCTCGCGGTGGCGAACAAGCTCCGCGCGGGCGTCGTCTGGGCCAACACGTTCAACAAGTTCGACCCGACCTCGCCCTTCGGCGGCTACAAGGAGTCGGGCTTCGGCCGCGAAGGCGGCCGCCACGGCCTGGAGGCGTACCTCGATGTCCGATAACCGTCTGAGCGTCTTCAAGACCTACAAGCTGTACGTCGGGGGCAAGTTCCCCCGCTCCGAGAGCGGCCGGGTGTACGAGGTGACGGACTCGAAGGGCAAGTGGCTGGCGAACGCGCCCCAGTCCTCCCGCAAGGACGCGCGCGACGCGGTCGTGGCCGCCCGCAAGGCGTTCGGCGGCTGGTCGGGCGCGACCGCGTACAACCGCGGCCAGATCCTCTACCGCGTCGCGGAGATGCTGGAGGGCCGCCGCGAGCAGTTCGTCCGCGAAGTGGCCGAGGCGGAGGGCCTGTCGAAGTCCAAGGCGGCGGCCGTCGTGGACGCGGCGGTGGACCGCTGGGTCTGGTACGCGGGCTGGACGGACAAGATCGCCCAGATCGTGGGCGGCGCGAACCCGGTGGCGGGCCCCTTCTTCAACCTCTCGACGCCCGAGCCGACCGGCGTGGTCACCGTCCTCGCCCCGCAGGAGTCGTCGTTCCTGGGCCTGGTCTCGGTGGTGGCCCCGGTGATCGCGGCCGGCAACACGGTGGTCGTCGTGGCCTCCGCGAAGTCCCCGCTGCCCGCGCTGTCGTTGGGCGAGGTGCTGGCCACCTCGGACCTGCCGGGCGGTGTGGTCAACATCCTGTCGGGGAAGACCGCGGAGATCGCGGCGCCGCTCGCCGCCCACCAGGACGTGAACGGCATCGACCTCACGGGCGCGGACGCGGAGCTGGCGAAGGAGCTGGAGATCGCGGCGGCCGACAACCTGAAGCGCGTTTCTCGTCCACAGACTGTGGACAGTGAGAGCGACGACTGGACGGCCGGTCCCGGTACGCACCGCCTGACGGCGTTCCTGGAGACCAAGACGGTCTGGCACCCGACGGGCGCGCTGGGCGCGTCGGGCTCCTCGTACTGACCACGCGACACACGTAACAGGCACGGTCCGTTCCCCGGAGGCGTCTCCGGGGAACGGACCGTCGCGTCGTCAGCCGCGCAGCCCGCCCACGAACCCGTCGACGACCGGGCCCGCCAGGGGCAGGTCCTTCAGGGCGCCACCGCTGGTCAGCGGGTCGGTGACCAGCGCCGTGGAGAGCGGCTTGAAGTCGGCGACCTGAGTGCCCACCGCGTTGTTCAGCGGGTCCGTGCCGGTGCCGGCCAGCGGGTCGAGCCGCAGCTGGGTCACCGGCGCGATGCCGTTCCCCAGGGCCTGACCGAGCGCCCCGGTGACCGCACTGCCGGTCGCCCCGGTGGCCTCCCCGAGGACGGCGTCGGTGCCGGTCTCCTGGACGACGGGCAGCGGGGCCGCCTGGGCCGCCGCACCCCCCGCACCGAACGCGGCACCCACCGCGGTGACGGTCAGGCCTGCGCGCAGCAGGGTGCGGCGCCGGGACTTGGAAAGTGCGTGACGTGCCATGGATTTCCCACCTGATCGGGACGATCGGACCATCGGTCTCGTAATCAACCGAATGCACAGAGTAGTTGAGGTGTGATGCGCGATACCAACAGGACCTCCGGGGGGTCCCTTGTTCGGGTCAATGCCTCACACTGGTGTCCCGTGAGTTCCCAAGCGCTTTCGACCCGTGTCGTCCTGTTGACGGGCCCCTCCGGCTCCGGCAAGTCGTCCCTCGCCGCCCGCACCGGCCTCCCGGTCCTGCGGCTCGACGACTTCTACAAGGAGGCCGGCGACCCCACCCTGCCGCTCGTCGAAGGCAGTACGGACATCGACTGGGACTCCCCGGACTCCTGGGACGCCGAGGCCGCGGTCGCCGCGATCGGGGAACTCTGCCGCACCGGCCGCACCGACGTCCCGGTGTACGACATCTCCACCAGCTCCCGCACCGGGCACGAGGACCTGCACATCGGGCGCACCCCGCTCTTCGTGGCCGAGGGCATCTTCGCGGCGGACATCATCGACCGCTGCCGGTCGCTGGACCTGCTCGCCGACGCGCTCTGCCTGCGCGGCCGCCCCTCGACGACGTTCCGCCGCCGTCTCCTGCGCGATCTGCGCGAGGGCCGCAAGTCGGTCCCGTTCCTGCTGCGGCGCGGCTGGCGCCTCATGCGCACCGAGCGCCGCATCGTGGCCCGCCATGTGGCACTGGGCGCGCACGCCTGCGCCAAACAGGAGGCCCTGGGCCGCCTGGCCGCGGCCGCGGCGGGGCGGTGCCGGATGCCGGCACACTCAAGCCCATCCCGCGCACACTCGAGCCCCTCCGGCGACTGAGGAGCGGCAGAGCCCCCGAAACGCGCCGAAGGGCCGGACAGGACCCCCCGGCCCGTCCGACCCCACAGCTTCCCCGTATCCCCCGATACCCCGTTCCCCCCCCCCCCGCCTTCAGGCCACCAGCTCGCCGAAGGACTCCTCCTCGTCACGGCCGAAGCTGAGGACCTCGTCCTCGCGCAGCCGGCGGAGCGACCGCCAGATGCTCGACTTCACCGTGCCGACACTGATGTCGAGGATGGACGCGATCTCCGGGTCCGTACGGCCCTCGTAGTACCGCAGGACGAGCATCGTGCGCTGCAGTTCCGGCAGGCGCGCCAGCGCCTGCCAGAGCACGGCGCGCAGCTCCGTACCGCGCATCGCGTCCGTGTCGCCCGCCGTCTCCGGCAGCTCCTCGGTCGGGTATTCGTTCAGCTTGCGCCTGCGCCACGCGCTGATGTGCAGATTGGTCATCGTGCGGCGCAGATAACCGCCGACAGCGGCCTTGTCGCTGATGCGGTCCCAGGCCCGGTACGTCGAGAAGAGGGCGCTCTGCAGCAGGTCCTCGGCCTCGAACCGGTCACCGGTCAGGTGGTAGGCGGTGGCGTACAGGGAGGCGCGGCGCTCCCGGACGTAGGCCGTGAACGCCGCTTCGGCGTCCTCGGACCGTTCCGGTGCCTTCCGCTCCCCCGTGCCCTCCCCGTACGCGCTTCCCCCGCTACCCGCGTCAACCACCGTCATGAATGACGTGTGCTGACGCCCGGCGCCTCGAACGCACCCCCGTCCGTTCACTGCGGCGCCGGACTTCTCGGTGCTCCGCCCGACATCGTGGAGACGCGTGACAACTGCGCTTGCGTTGATGCTGTGAGTTGCGTTCATCTCGCGCCCCCCATCGGGTGGAAGTCCGTCCGTTCCTTGTGCCAATGAGCTTGCCGGGGCAGTTTCATGGCGCTGTCCGCCGACTGTCACAGGCCTGTCACAGGGCCTGGCGGTGGCACGAACCCGTGCTTCCTGATGCATGAGGGACGTATGGGGCACGCATCAGGGGGGACCAACTGTCGAACTGGGGCGCCCCATGGGTCAGAATGACCAAGTGCCTTTCCTGTTGCTGATCGAGGACGACGACGCCATCCGCACGGCCCTCGAACTCTCGCTGTCACGCCAGGGCCACCGTGTGGCCACCGCGGCGACGGGAGAGGACGGCCTCAACCTGCTGCGCGAGCAGCGCCCGGACCTGGTCGTGCTGGATGTGATGCTGCCCGGGATCGACGGATTCGAGGTGTGCCGGCGCATCCGTCGCACCGACCAGCTGCCGATCATCCTGCTGACCGCCCGCAGCGACGACATCGACGTCGTGGTGGGCCTGGAGTCCGGTGCCGACGACTACGTGGTCAAGCCCGTGCAGGGGCGGGTGCTCGACGCCCGTATCCGCGCGGTGCTGCGCCGCGGCGAACGGGAGTCGACCGACTCCGCGACGTTCGGGAACGTGGTCATCGACCGCTCCGCCATGACCGTCACGAAGAACGGCGAGGATCTGCAGCTCACGCCGACCGAGCTGCGACTCCTGCTCGAACTGAGCCGCCGGCCCGGCCAGGCCCTGTCGCGGCAGCAACTGCTGCGCCTGGTCTGGGAACACGACTACCTCGGTGACTCCCGGCTGGTGGACGCCTGTGTCCAGCGCCTGCGCGCCAAGGTCGAGGACGTACCGTCGTCGCCGACCCTGATCCGTACCGTGCGGGGCGTGGGTTACCGGCTGGACTCGCCGCAGTGAGCACGGCTGTACGGCGGGGCCTGCTCGCCGGGCTCCGCTGGACCAGCCTGCGGCTGCGGCTCGTCATCGTGTTCGCCCTGGTCGCGCTGACCGCGGCGGTCTCGGCCTCCGGCATCGCGTACTGGCTCAACCGCGAGGCCGTGCTGACGCGTACGCAGGACGCGGCGCTCGGGGACTTCCGCCAGGAGATGCAGACCCGGGCGGCCTCGCTGCCGCTGCGCCCCACCAAGGAGGACCTGCAGACGGCCGCCGTGCAGATGGCGAGCAGCAGCCCCGGCTACAGCGTGCTCCTGATCGACGAGCGCGACCCGGGCAAGCCCATCGTCGGCAACTCCGACCTGGACACCTTCACGCGCAGCAACGTCCCCCTGTCGCTCCAGGAACAGGTCGACCGCAAGCAGCCGGTCAAGGCGGGCAACAAGTACGAGTACCACCTGTTCTGGCAGCGCACGTCGATCCGCGGTACGCCGTACCTCGTCGCTGGTACGAAGATCATCGGCGGCGGGCCGACCGGCTACATGCTGAAGTCGCTCGACCAGGAACGCCAGGACCTCAGCTCCCTCGCCTGGTCGCTGGGGATCGCCACGGCGCTCGCCCTGGTCGGCTCCGCGCTGCTCGCGCAGGCGGCGGCCACCACCGTGCTGCGGCCGGTGCAGCGGCTCGGGGACGCGGCCCGCAAGCTCGGCGAGGGCAAGCTCGACACCCGGCTCGTGGTGTCCGGCACCGACGAACTGGCCGATCTCTCCCGGACGTTCAACCGGACGGCCAGCTCGCTGGAGAAGAAGGTCGCGGACATGAGCGCCCGCGAGGAGGCCAGCCGCCGGTTCGTCGCCGACATGTCGCACGAGCTGCGTACGCCCCTCACAGCGATCACGGCCGTCGCGGAGGTCCTGGAGGAGGAGGCGGACAGCCTCGACCCGATGATCGCGCCCGCCGTGCACCTGGTGGTCAGCGAGACCCGGCGCCTCAACGACCTGGTGGAGAACCTGATGGAGGTGACCCGCTTCGACGCGGGCACCGCCCGTCTGGTGCTCGACGACGTGGACGTCGCCGACCAGGTCACCGCCTGCATCGACGCCCGCGCGTGGCTGGACGCGGTCGAACTGGACGCCGAGCGCGGCATGATGGTCCGCCTCGATCCGCGCCGGCTCGACGTGATCCTCGCGAACCTGATCGGCAACGCGCTCAAGCACGGCGGTTCGCCGGTCCGGGTCGCGGTGCGCATCGAGGGCGAGGAGCTGGTCATCGAGGTCCGCGACCACGGGCCCGGCATCCCGGAGGACGTGCTGCCGCATGTCTTCGACCGGTTCTACAAGGCCAGCGCCTCCCGGCCGCGTTCGGACGGCAGCGGGCTCGGGCTCTCCATCGCCATGGAGAACGCCCACATCCACAACGGCGACATCACCGCCCGGAACTCGCCCGACGGCGACGGCGCGATCTTCGTCCTGCGCCTGCCGCGCGACGCCGAGGCGCTGAGCCGCACGGCCGACGATCCCGACGCATCGATACCGGACCACCAGGAGGACGACCCGACGTGAGGCGCAGCGAACGCCGGGGACACCGAACCGCCGCCGCCCTGGCAGGTGCCGCACTCTGTGCCGTGCTGGCGACGGGCTGCGGCATCCGTACGACGTCGGTGCCGGTGGACGCCGGTGCCGCACCGTCCCGGGTGCCGTGCGCGATGCCGGCCGAGGACGTCGCGTCCCAGGCCGAGCAGGGCATCCCCGTACAGGTCTATCTGGTCTGCGCCTCGCAGCTGGTGACCGTGGACCGGGCGGTGCAGGTCCAGGAGGCCAAGTCCGACCGGCTGCGGATCGCCACCGCGCTCCTGGACGAGTTGCGCAAGCAGCCCACGGCCGGCGAGCGGGAGGCGGGCTTCTCCACCGACGTCCCGAAGAAACTCCGGGTCTCCGGCCCCCGCGCGGGCGACACGAAGGACGCGCTGCGCCTCAGCGAACAGCCGGAGGACCTGCCGGCCGAGGCCCTGGCCCAGATCGTCTGCACCCTCACCGAGAGCGAGTCGCTGACCACCGGCGACACGGTGACGCTGGGCGGCCCGGGGAACTACCCGGCACGCGGTTACCTCTGCACGACGGAGACGAAGGCCAGCCCGAAGGCGGTACCGAGTTCGATCGGGGTTCCGTAGGGGATCGCCGAGGCGTACGGGCCCGCGCGGGCGGGAACGGAGCGCGTCCCCCGCCGCCGTGAGCCAGGTCTCCCCGTTCCTTGCGGAACCGATCCTGCCGCTGCCCGCGTCTAGGGCATCGTGCGTCAAGGTACGGACGGCCAGGCCGTCATCCGCTTCCGCGCGGTCGGGGTGTCGCTGCTCCTCGCGCATCTGCTGCTCGTCGGGTGGCTCACTCTGCGCCCGCTGGACGTGCCGTGGATGAACGCCGCCAACCTCTCACCGTTCGCCGGTATCAAGGCCGACCTGTCCCTGGGTCCGGCCGCCGCGCTGCGCCGGATCGGCGGCGGGCTGCTGCTGCTCGCGCCGCTGGGCGTGCTGCTCCCGATGGCCGGCGGACGGCTGTACGTGTCCCCGTGGCTGTCGCTGGCCCGGACGGTCGCGGCCGGTTCGCTGATCTCGCTGGCCATCGAGCTGGGGCAGACCGGGGTGCCGGGCCAGGTCGTCGATGTCGACTCGCTGTTCCTGAACACGGCGGGCGTCGCGCTGGCCCACGTCCTGATCGTGCCGGCCTGCCGGGCGCGGCTGCGGCGGCGCGGCGGATCCGGGGCCCGGGTGGTGTCGCGCAGGGGCCACGAGGTGGCTCAGGGTTCGACCCCGACGATTTCCAGGGTCGGGATGGCCCCGTAGAGCGACGCTTTGCCCCTGTTCGTCGCGCGACCATGGAGGTATCGGGAGCACAACGGAACGCTTCCCGGACCGGTTCGCGAAGGAGCCCACCATGGCCGCACTTGCCCGCCCCCGTGACGGACGCATGATCGGCGGAGTGTGCGCAGCGCTGGCGCGGCGCTTCGGCACATCGGCGACGACCATGCGTGTCATCTTCCTGGTCTCGTGCCTGCTGCCGGGGCCGCAGTTCCTGCTCTACCTGGCGCTGTGGCTGCTGCTGCCCCAGGAGAGGCCGTCGTCCTCGGCGGCCGCCTGGTGACGACCCCGTACACATGCCTGTGGGCGGACACCCGGTCGTGGTGTCCGCCCACAGGCGCGTTCCGGCGTCGGCTCAGCGGCCGAGCGGCAGACCGTTGGCGGTCAGGCCGTTGGCGGTCACGCCGCCGGCCGGCATGCCGCCGAGGAGGCCCTTGACGGGGGTGGTGGCGTCGCCCAGGACCTTCGTCTGGCTGGTGCCGAGGAGCTGGTCGGCGGTGTCCTGGACCGGCAGCGTCGAGGTGGCGTCGGCCAGGGCGCCGGCGACGGGCAGGACGCTGGTCGCGGTCTCCAGCGGCAGCGCGGAGGCCGAGGCCGTACCGGCGGCGGCAGCGGCGAAAGCGGCACCGAGAGCGGCGACACCGAGAGTCCTGGCAGCAGACTGCTTCATATGACATTCATCCTTGGGGAAGGGGATGTGAGCGGCTTAGCAACGTAGTCAGCTGCCACCCCCGACCGCAAACATCCGCAACCACGAAAAACGGCCGGGAAAACCTTTCCCCGGCCGTTCCCCGCACCTGTCCGTCAGCCGGCCACCGAGGAAGACACGCTGGTCGCAGCGGTCTGTTCGAAAAGCCATTCGGACTTCAGCTCGGCATATCCGGGCTTGATGACGTCATTGATCATCGCCAGACGTTCATCGAAAGGAATGAATGCTGATTTCATCGCATTGACGGTGAACCACTGCATGTCGTCGAGCGTGTATCCGAAGGTCTCGGTCAGCTTCTCGAATTCCTGGCTCATGCTCGTACCGCTCATCAGCCGGTTGTCCGTGTTCACGGTCGCCCGGAAGTGGAGCTTGCGCAGCAGCCCGATGGGGTGCTCGGCGTACGAGGACGCGGCACCCGTCTGCAGGTTGGACGTCGGGCACATCTCCAGCGGGATGCGCTTGTCCCGTACGTAGGAGGCGAGCCGCCCCAGCTGCACGGAGCCGTCCTCGGCGACCTCGATGTCGTCGATGATGCGGACCCCGTGGCCGAGCCGGTCGGCGCCGCACCACTGGATCGCCTGCCAGATCGACGGCAGGCCGAACGCCTCGCCCGCGTGGATCGTGAAGTGGTTGTTCTCGCGCTTGAGGTACTCGAAGGCGTCCAGGTGCCGGGTGGGAGGGAACCCGGCCTCGGCGCCCGCGATGTCGAAGCCGGCGACGCCCTGGTCGCGGTAGCGGTTGGCCAGCTCCGCGATCTCCAGCGACCGCGCGGCGTGCCGCATCGCGGTGAGCAGGGCGCCGACCCGGATACGGTTCCCGTCCCGCCGGGCCCGCCGCTCGCCCTCCCGGAACCCCTCGTTGACGGCCTCGACGACCTCTTCGAGGGTCAGCCCGGCCTCCAGGTGCTGCTCGGGGGCGTACCGCACCTCGGCGTACACGACACCGTCGGCGGCCAGGTCCTCCGCGCACTCGGCCGCGACCCGGACGAGCGCGTCACGGGTCTGCATGACCGCACACGTGTGGGCGAACGTCTCCAGATACCGCTCCAGCGAACCGGAGTCGGCGGCCTCCCGGAACCAGATACCGAGTTTGTCCGGCTCGGTCTCGGGAAGGGCGTCGTAACCGCTCGCGGCGGCGAGTTCGACGATCGTGCCGGGCCGCAGCCCGCCGTCGAGGTGGTCGTGCAGAAGGACCTTGGGAGCACGCCGGATCTGGTCCGGGCCGGGCACATTGAGGGTGGGGCTCATCATCCACGCACTCTAACGCCTACGCGCGTAGAGCGCGCTTGTCGTTACATAACGGAACGGCCCATTCTTCTCCCGTACCGCGCTCGGCGGCAGCACGTAACAGACACCGCGAACAGGGGTGGCGTACACGCACACGTCTGACACTGTTACGTCATGGCACAGCGCGCACTCCCCCAGCCGGCGGCACGGCTGGGACGGACCGTCGGAGCGGCGGCCGGAACAACAACGGTCGGCGGCGTGGTCCTGCTGCTCCCGGACGGCGAACCCCATTCCCAGCGCCGCCCCTCCTCCCTCTCCCACGCCCGCCTGCTCCCGCTGGCCCGCGCCCTGACGCACGCGGCCCGCACCGACGGCCTGGCCGCCCACGTCGTGCGCTACCGCTGCCGCGGCTGGAACGAGGACGACGCCCACCTCGCGGCGGACGCGGAGTGGGCGGTGGACGAGGCGGTACGCCGCTACGGCGACGTCCCCGTCTGCCTGGCCGGCCACGGCATGGGCGCCCGCGCGGCCCTGCGCGCCGGCGGCCACCCGTCGGTCGGCGCGGTCCTGGCCCTGGCACCCTGGCTCCCGGCCGACCCGTCGGCGGACCCCGAACCGGTCAAACACCTGGTCGGCCGCCCGGTCCTGCTGGCCCACGGCACCAACGACACACGCTGCGACCCGGAGTTGTCCTTCCGCCTGGCCGAACGCGCCAAGAAGGCCAACCGCGACACCTGCCGCTTCGAGGTCCACTCGGACGGGCACGGGTTTCGGCAGCACCGCGCGGAAGTCACGGCCCTGGCCGCCGACTTCGTCCGGGGCGCCCTGTTCGGCCACGCGTACGCCCGCCCGGTCACGGACGCCCTGGCGGCCCCGCCGCCGCTGGGCTTGCGGATGCCGCTGGCGGTGGGGTTCGGGGAGTCGCTGGGG
>NZ_RDBL01000006.1:669641-674137 GCF_008042035.1 Streptomyces sp. col6 | reverse complement strand
CGTGCTGCCGCCGAGCGCGGGCCATGATCGAACGCCTCCGCGCCGGCGGCCTCGACCTCTGCCTCACCTCCCCGGTCCCGGACGCCCCCGACCTCGTCACCCGCCGCCCCAGCAGGAACTTCTTGAACGCCGCCACCGGGGCCGTGTCCGGGTGGCCGTCCAGCCACGCCACCCCGATCTCGCGCACCGCCCTCGGCGCCGTCACCGTCAGCTCCACCACGCCCGGCCGGGCCACCGCGGGCGGCGGGAGGAGGGCCACGCCCAGGCCCGCCGCGACCAGGCCGCGGAGGGTTTCCGCTTCCTCGCCCTCGAAGGCCACGCGGGGGACGAAGCCGGCCTCCGTGCAGAGGTCGTCCGTGATGCGGCGGAGGCCGTAGCCGGGTTCCAGGGTGACGAAGGTTTCGTCGGCGGCTTCGGCGAGGCGGATGCGGCGGCGGGTGGCCAGGGGGTGGTCGTCGGGGACGACCAGGCGGAGGCGTTGTTCGTCCAGGCGGCGGGTGACGAGGTCGGGGGCGTCCGGGACCGGGGAGGTGAGGCAGAGGTCGAGGCCGCCGGCGCGGAGGCGTTCGATCATGGCCTCGCCGTAGTTCTGGACGAGTTGGAAGCGGACCCGGGGATGGTCGGCCCGGAAGGCGCGGATGAGCGCGGGGACCGTTTCGGAGCCCATCGTGTGGAGGAAGCCGAAGGCCACCTTGCCCGCCGTGGGGTCGGCGTCGGCGCGTACCGAGTCGGCGGCCCTCTCCACCTCGGCGAGGGCGCGTTCGGCGGAGCCGAGGAAGGTGCGGCCGGCCGGGGTGAGGGAGACGGTGCGGCCCTTGCGGGCGAACAGGGCCACGCCCAGGTCGTCCTCCAGCCGCACCATCGCCCGGGAGAGCGTGGACTGCGGCACGCCCAGCTCCTGCGCGGCGCGGGTGACGTGCTCGTGGCGGGCGACCGCCTCGAAGTAGGCGAGGCGGGGCGCGAGGACCGCGCGAATGTCTTCTTCGTAACTGCTCGGTGACAGCCGGGGCTGTGAGCTGCGTTGATGCACCATGGGATTGATTATTCGCTGTTTGTGCATTGGACGCATGAATCGGGACCGGCCTACGGTTTCCGCATGCCTCCCGCCAGTACCGGGGCGTCCACCCTCACCGTGGCCGCCTCGACCCCGTCGTCCCCCGTCACCACCACCGACCGGCTCGAACCCGGGCGCCCCGGCTACCGCCGGATGAGCTTCGCCCTCTTCGCCGCCGGTGTCGCGACGTTCGCGCTCCTCTACTCCACGCAGGCGCTGCTGCCCTCCGTCTCCGCCGCGTTCGGCGCCACGGCCGGGCAGGCGAGCTGGACGGTCTCCGCCGCGACGGGCGCGCTGGCGCTGTGCGTCCTGCCGATGAGCGCGCTGTCGGAACGGTTCGGGCGCCGGCAGATGATGACCGCCTCGCTGGTGATCGCGGTGACCGTCGGGCTGTTCGTGCCGTTCGCGCCCTCGCTGGGCTCGCTGATCGCGCTGCGCGCCGTGCAGGGTGCCGCGCTCGCCGGACTGCCCGCCTCCGCGATGGCGTACCTGGCGGAAGAGGTGCGGCCCAAGGCGCTCGTCGCCGCGATCGGGCTGTTCGTGGCCGGCAACAGCATCGGCGGCATGAGCGGCCGCATCCTCACCGGCTGGATCGCGCAGCTCTGGGGCTGGCGGGCGGCGCTCGGCGCGGTCGGGCTGCTGGCCGTGGCCTGCGCGGTCGTCTTCCACCTCATGATCCCGCGCGCCCGGAACTTCACTCCCGGGACGCTGAACCCGAAGGCCCTCGCGAAGACCGTCGGTTCGCATCTCGCCAATCCGCTGCTGCGGCGGCTGTACGCGATCGGCGCGCTGTTCATGACGGTGTTCGGGGCCGTGTACACGGTCATCGGCTACCGGCTCGTCGAGGCTCCGTTCAACCTGCCGCAGGGCGTGGTCGGTTCGATCTTCCTCGTGTACCTGGTCGGTACGGTCTCCTCCGCCGCGGCCGGACGGCTGGTCGCGCGGCTCGGGCGCCGGGGCGCGCTGTATCTCGCCGTCTCGACCACGGCCGCCGGTCTGCTGCTCTCGCTGGCCGACCAGCTGGCCGCCGTGCTCCTGGGCCTGGTCCTGATCACGGCCGGGTTCTTCGCCGGGCACGCGGTCGCCTCGTCCTCGGTGAGCCGTACGGCGACCACCGGACGCGCCCAGGCCTCGGCCCTGTACCAGTCGGCGTACTACCTCGGCTCCAGCGCCGGCGGCACGCTCGGTGCGATCGCCTTCCACACCGGCGGCTGGGCGGGCACGGTCGCGCTCGGACTGCTCGCGGTCCTCGGTGTCGTGTCCATCACGCTGTACGGGACCCGGGCCGCCCGCGTCGAACGGCTGCGGCTCGCGCCCGTACAGAACTGAGACATTCGGCGCACAACCAGCCGCTCCCCTTCGCGCGTCTAGCAGGCGGAATCACCGCAGTGCGCGCGAAGGGGAGTTGGCGTACATGGGAGTCAGGAAGAACATGCGGAACATTCGAGACATCGGGGGCATGACGGCCCGCCGTGGGCTCGTCCTGTCGGTCGCGGGTCTGACCGCGATACCGGCGCTCGTCCTGGGTACGGGCGGCAGCGCGCAGGCGGCGTCCTGCACGACGTCCACGGGCCCGTACCAGAAGCAGGTGGAGAAGTACCTGCACCTGAAGGTGGACGGCAAGCAGTCGTCGGCCGACTGCAAGAAGATCCGCTCGTTCCAGAGCACCTACGGGGTCACCCCGACCATCGGCTACGCGGGCCCCGTCACCTGGCGCACCATGCAGACGCTCACCGCGCAGAAGGCGGCCGGCAAGAACCCGAACAAGGCCGGGAAGTGCCCGACCAACAAGGGGCGCATCGCCTGCGTCGACCTGACGCGGCAGATCAGCTGGATCCAGGACGGCAAGAAGCTGAAGTTCGGGCCGGTGCCGGTCCGCACCGGGCGGGACAAGTACGAGACCCGTACGGGTGCGAAGAAGATCTACTGGCGCCACAAGAACCACGTGTCGTCGATCTACCACGTGTCCATGCCGTACTCGCAGTTCTTCGACGGCGGGCAGGCGTTCCACGCGGTCGGCGTGAAGATGTGGAACCCGCCGGGGTCGCACGGCTGCGTCAACATGCGCACCGCGGACGCGAAGTCATACTGGAACCTGTTGAAGAACGGCGACGACGTCTACGTGTACGGCCGCAAGCCGGGGACCTGACCCTTTCCGCTGTTCCCGCCCCGTTGTCAGTCCCCTGCTGTAGCTTCCGACGTGTTACGTGAAGTGAGCGGTGTCACAGCACGACAGGGGTGGAGCGGGCGATGAGTGAACTGGCAGCGGCGGCGGGATCCGGTACGGGGACCCGCCCGTCGGGCGACATCGACAGCCGCCTGGAGGGACACCGGGTCGAGCTGACCGGTTACTGCTACCGGATGCTCGGCTCGGCCTTCGAGGCGGAGGACGCGGTCCAGGACACGCTGGTGCGGGCCTGGCGGAACTTCGACAAGTTCGAGGGCCGGTCCTCGCTGCGGTCCTGGCTGTACCGCATCGCGACCAACGTCTGCCTGGACATGCTCAACGCGGGCAAGAAGCGGGCGCGGCCGGTCGACCTGACCGGTCCGACGCCGCTCGCGCAGGCCGCGCTCAACCCGCTGCCGGAGAACACCTGGCTGGAGCCCATGCCCGACGGCCGCATCCTCCCGACGACCGACGACCCGGCGGAGGCGGCGGTGGCGCGCGAGTCGGTGCGCCTCGCGTTCGTCGCGGCGCTCCAGCACCTGCCGCCGAAGCAGCGGGCCGTGCTGATCCTGCGCGAGGTGCTGGCGTGGAAGGCCGCGGAGGTCGCGGAGCTGCTCGACACCTCGGTCGCCTCGGTGAACAGCGCCCTCCAGCGCGCGCGGGCCACGCTGACCGACCAGGACGCGGTGGCCGCCGACGCGGCGAACCCGCTGGACGAGGAGCAGACGAAGCTCCTGGAGCGGTACGTGGCGGCGTTCGAGGGCTACGACATGAAGGCCCTGACCGCCCTCCTCCACGAGGACGCGGTGATGACGATGCCGCCGTTCGACCTCTGGCTCCGGGGCCACGACGACATCACCGGCTTCATGACCACCATGGGCGCGAGCTGCGCCGGCTCCCGCCTGATCGCGACCTCCGCCAACGGCACCCCGGCCTTCGCCCACTACAAGCCGAACCCGGAGGGCCCCGGCTTCGTCCCGTGGGCGGTCCAGGTCATCGACATCAAGGACGGCGCGATCACGGGCATGCACTGCTTCCTGGACACGCCTCGCTGGTTCCCGCTGTTCGGGCTGCCGGACCACCTGGACGACGATGCGGAGTGAGGGCCCGGCCTGCGACTACTCGGTGGCGGGACGCCGGCTCGCGGGGGCCGGGGTGCCGTTGGCGGAGGTCGCGATCAGGCGGGAGCCGGCGCAGCTCGCGCCCATGGTGGTCATGAAGCCGGTGATGTCGTCGTGGCCCCGGAGCCAGAGGTCGAACGGCGGCATCGTCATC
>NZ_RDBL01000006.1:649619-669541 GCF_008042035.1 Streptomyces sp. col6 | reverse complement strand
CATCGCCTGACCCGGATGCGATGACTTTTCGGCGCGCCGCCGGTCTCCTTGGATATGAACACCGAGCCGGCGGCCGTTGTCGTCCTCCCGGGCCACCTCACCCGGGCCGACCAGGTCCAGCAGGGCCCGCAGCTCCGGTGGGGTTCCGCGCAGGCGCAGGCGCGCGCCGGCCCTGCGGGCGACCAGGGTCAGGCGGGCCAGGGCCTCGATCGTCGTCAGGTCGGGGTGGACCGCCGCGCTGACGTCGCAGGCCGGCGTCGCCGTCGGCGAGGCGGCCAGGGCTGCTCGCAGTCCGGCGCAGAGGCGGGGGACGTCGGCCCGGGTGAGGTGGCCCGGGAGGACGACAACGGCCGCCGGCTCGGTGTTCATATCCAAGGAGACCGGCGGCGCGCCGAAAAGTCATCGCATCCGGGTCAGGCGATGCGCTCCCGGACGACCGGAGTCGCCGTGAACGGGGTGCCGGACGGCTCGATGTCGTAGGCGTCCGGGAGCGCCTTGAGGGCGTAGTCGAACTTCTCCGGGGTGTCCGTGTGCAGCGTCAGCAGCGGCTGGCCGTCGGTGATGACGTCGCCGGGCTTGGCGTGGATCTCGATGCCGGCGCCGGCCTGGACCGGGTCCTCCTTGCGGGCGCGGCCCGCGCCGAGGCGCCAGGCGGCGACGCCGATGTCGTAGGCGTCCAAGCGGGTCAGGATGCCGGAGGAGGAGGCCTTGATGACGTGCTGCTCGCGGGCGACCGGGAGCGCGGCGTCCGGGTCACCGCCCTGAGCGGAGATCATGCGGCGCCAGACGTCCATGGCGGAGCCGTCCGCGAGGGCCTTCTCCGGGTCGGCGTCCTTGAGCCCGGCCGCGTCCAGCATTTCGCGGGCGAGGGCCAGGGTGAGGTCGATGACGTCCTGGGGGCCGCCGCCGGCCAGGACCTCGACGGACTCGCGGACCTCCAGGGCATTGCCCGCGGTGAGGCCGAGCGGGGTGGACATGTCGGTGAGCAGGGCGACCGTGCGGACGCCGCTGTCGGTGCCGAGCGCGACCATGGTGGAGGCGAGCTCGCGGGCGTCGTCCAGGGTCTTCATGAAGGCGCCGGAGCCGACCTTGACGTCCAGGACGAGGGCGCCGGTGCCCTCGGCGATCTTCTTGGACATGATCGAGCTGGCGATGAGCGGGATCGCCTCGACGGTGCCGGTGACGTCGCGCAGCGCGTACAGCTTCTTGTCGGCGGGGGCGAGGCCGTCGCCCGCCGCGCAGATGACCGCGCCGGTGGTGTCGAGGACGTCCAGCATCTCGGCGTTGGACAGGTGGGCGCGCCAGCCGGGGATGGACTCCAGCTTGTCGAGGGTGCCGCCGGTGTGGCCGAGGCCGCGCCCGCTGAGCTGGGGGACGGCCGCGCCGCAGGCGGCGACGAGCGGGGCGAGCGGGAGGGTGATCTTGTCGCCGACGCCACCGGTGGAGTGCTTGTCCGTGGTGGGGCGGGACAGGCTGTCGAAGTTCATCCGCTCGCCGGAGGCGATCATCGCGGCGGTCCAGCGGGCGATCTCCGTACGGTTCATGCCGTTCAGCAGGATCGCCATGGCCAGCGCGGACATCTGCTCGTCGGCGACCTCGCCGCGGGTGTACGCGTCGATGACCCAGTCGATCTGCTCGGGTGTCAGCTCGCCGCGGTCCCGCTTGGTGCGGATGACGGAGATGGCGTCCATGGTCTGGCGTCCTTCCGGCCGGTACGTACAAACGCGTGGGTCCCGTTGACTCTACGCGCATAGAGAGAGAAAGAGGCGCCGGGTGGGCCCGGAACGGGGCCCACCCGGCGAGGGGGTTCAGCCGAGGTGCGACGGGCCGAAGGCCTGCGGCAGCATCTCGTCCAGGGTGCGCAGGCCGTCCGGGGTCTCCAGGAGCAGTTCCGGTCCGCCGAACTCGTACAGCAACTGCCGGCACCGGCCGCACGGGACCAGGCTCTCGCCCGCCCCGTCCACGCAGGTGAAGTGGGTCAGCCGGCCGCCGCCCGTGGCGTGCAGCTGGGAGACCAGACCGCACTCGGCGCACAGGCCGATCCCGTACGAGGCGTTCTCGACGTTGCAGCCGGTGATCGTACGGCCGTCGTCGACGCGGGCCGCGACGCCGACCGGGTAGCCGGAGTACGGGGCGTACGCCCGGGACATGGCGTCCCGGGCGGCGGCCCGCAGGGTCTCCCAGTCGGCCTCGGTGAAGGCCGGGGCCGTCACTTGCCCTGGCCCTTGCGGTAGCGCATGCCGTCCGCCTTCGGCATCCGCAGCCGCTGCGCGGAGAGCGAGAGGACGAGCAGCGTGACGATGTACGGCGTGGCGCTCACGAACTCCGTGGGCACGCTGTCCGTACCGAGGTACCAGACCAGGACGACGGCCGCGATGACCGCGCTGACGACACCCTGCAGCCAGCTCTTGCGGTAGAGCTTCCAGGCGGCGATGCCGACGAGGACGACGAACAGCAGCAGGAGCAGCGCGTGGACGGACTCGCCGCCGTTGCGCAGCTGGAGCGCGTCGGCGAAGCCGAACAGGCCCGCGCCCATGGCGAGTCCGCCGGGGCGCCAGTTGCCGAAGATCATCGCGGCGAGACCGATGTATCCGCGTCCGCCGGTCTGGCCCTCGTTGTAGATGTGCGAGGTGACCAGGGAGAGGAAGGCGCCGCCGAGGCCCGCGAGGCCGCCGGAGACGATCACGGCCACGTACTTGTACGTGTAGACGTTGACGCCGAGCGATTCGGCGGCGACCGGGTTCTCGCCGCAGGAGCGCAGCCGCAGGCCGAACGCGGTCTTCCACAGGACGAAGAAGGTCGCGACGAACAGCACGATGGCCAGGATCGTCAGCAGCGAGAGGTTGGTGACCAGGCCGCCGAGGATGCCGGCCAGGTCGGAGACGAAGAACCAGTGGTGCTTCTCGATGGAGTGCAGTCCGTCGGAGAGACCGGGGATGGTCACCGAGGTGATCTCGTCCGCCGGCGGGGACTGCTTCGGGGAGCCGCCCTTGGCCGCCGCCTCGCCGCTGTTGAACCACAGCTTGGCGAAGTAGGTGGTGAAACCGAGCGCCAGGATGTTGATCGCGATGCCGGAGATGATGTGGTCGACGCCGAACGTGATGGTCGCGACCGCGTGGAGCAGACCGCCGAGCATGCCGCCGATGACACCGGCGAGGACGCCGAGCCAGGGGCTGGTCTGCCAGCCGGCCCAGGCACCGAAGAAGGTGCCGAGGATCATCATGCCTTCGAGGCCGATGTTGACCACGCCGGCCCGCTCGGACCACAGACCGCCGAGACCGGCGAGGCCGATCGGCACGGCCATGGCGAGCGCGGCGCTGATCTGGCCCGCCGAGGTGACGTCCTGGGCGCCGGTGATGGCGCGCACGGCGGACAGCGCGAGCAGGACGCCCGCGATGATCAGCAGGATGACGGGGAACGAGAGGCGGGAACGGCCGCTCTTGCCGCCGGAGACCTTGGGGGCCGCCGGGGGCGGGGTGGAAGTCGCCGTGACGGTCACGCCGACACCTCCTGCTGGTCGGAGTTACGGGCGGCCTGTGCGGCGAGTTCCGCGCCGACCTTGCTCTGCTGGCGCTTGAGTCCGTAGCGGCGGACGACTTCGTACGCGATGACGACGCACAGGACGATGACGCCCTGGATCACGCCGACGATCTCCTTGTCGTAGCCCTCGAACTCCAGCTTTCCGGTGCCGCGCTCCAGGAAGCCCCAGAGCAGCGCGCCGAGCGCGATGCCGACGGGGTGGTTGCGGCCGAGGAGGGCGATGGCGATGCCGGTGAAGCCGATGCCCACGGGGAAGTCGCCGCTGAACTCGTGGCTGTCGTTGAGCAGCGTCGGCATGCCGATGAGGCCGGCGACGGCGCCCGAGATGAGCATCGAGGTGATGACCATGCGGCGGACGTTGACCCCGCTGGCCTCGGCGGCGGAGCCGGACTGGCCGACGGTGCGCAGGTCGAAGCCGAAGCGGGTGCGCGAGAGCGTGAACCAGTAGGCGATGCCCGCGACGACGGCGACGACGATGAAGCCCCAGACCGGGGTCGGGGTCGTCGGGAACTCGAAGAAGTGCGAGGACTCCGGGAGCGGCTTGGTGGAGATCTTGGTGCCGGCCTCGTCGAGGTGGCCGAGGCGGTTCTGCTGGAGCAGGTAGCCGATGACCGCGGTCGCGATGGAGTTCAGCATGATCGTCGAGACGACCTCGCTGACGCCCCGGGTGACCTTGAGCAGACCGGCGATGCCGGCCCACATGGCGCCGACGATCATCGCGGTGAGGATGATCAGCGGGATCTGCAGGGCGCCGGGCAGGGTGAGCGCGCCGCCGAGCGCGGCGGCGAAGAACGCGGCGAGGCGGTACTGCCCGTCGACGCCGATGTTGAAGAGGTTCATCCGGAAGCCGACGGCCACCGCGAGACCCGCCAGGTAGTACGTCGTGGCCTTGTTCAGGATGTAGACCTGGCTGTCCGACTTCAGTCCGTAGTCGAACATGATGCCGAAGGCGTTGAACGGCTCCTTGCCGGTGGCGGCGAGCACGAGTGCCGTCACCAGGAAGGCGACCACGATCGCGAGTACGGGGGCCGCGATCCCCAGGAGCAGGCGCTCCTTGTCGATCTTCTTCATCGGTCCTCTCCCCCTTCGCGGGGGTCGGTGTCGTCGTCCGTGGCGGCGGTGGCTCCGCCCTCCTCCGGCGCTTCGAGGTGGCCGCTGGCCGCACCCGTCATCGCGGAACCCAGCTCCTCGGGGGTGATGGTCGCCGGGTCGGCGTCCGCGACCAGCCGGCCGCGGTACATGACGCGCAGGGTGTCGGAGAGCCCGATCAGCTCGTCCAGGTCGGCGGAGATCAGGAGCACCGCCAGGCCCTCGCTGCGGGCCTCGCGGATCTGGTCCCAGATCTGCGCCTGCGCGCCGACGTCCACGCCCCGGGTGGGGTGCGCGGCGATCAGCAGCTTGGGCGCGTGGCTCATCTCGCGGCCGACGATCAGCTTCTGCTGGTTGCCGCCGGAGAGGGAGGCCGCGGTGACGTCGATACCGGGGGTGCGGACGTCGTACTCGCGCACGATCCGCTCGGTGTCGGTGCGGGCCGCCTTGATGTCGAGGAAGGCGCCCCGGCTGTTGGGGCGCTCCGTGACGTGGCCGAGGATGCGGTTCTCCCAGAGGGGGGCCTCCAGGAGAAGACCGTGCCGGTGGCGGTCCTCGGGGATGACGGCCATGCCGCCCTCGCGGCGCTTGCGCGTCGGGGTGCGGGAGATGTCCGCGGCGTCCAGGGTGAGGGTGCCGGCGTCCAGGGTGCGCATGCCCATGATGGCGTCGACCAGTTCGGACTGGCCGTTGCCCTCCACGCCGGCGATGCCCAGGACCTCGCCCTTGTGGATGGTGAAGGTGATGCCGTCGAGCACGGCGCGCACGGCGCCGTCCGGGTCGGTGGCGGTGAGCCGCACGCCGTCCACGGTGAGCATGGGCGTGTCGGTGACCGTCGACTCGCGGGTCTCCGGCGAGGGCAGCTCGCTGCCGACCATCAGCTCGGCGAGCTGCTTGGTCGTGGTGTTCTCCGGGTCGGCGGTGCCGACGGTGGTGCCGCGCCGGATGACGGTGATCTCGTCGGCGACCGACAGGACCTCGCCCAGCTTGTGCGAGATGAAGATGACGGTCAGACCCTCGGCCTTGAGCTCGCGCAGGTTGTCGAAGAGCGCGTCGACCTCCTGCGGCACGAGGACCGCGGTGGGCTCGTCGAGGATCAGGGTGCGGGCGCCCCGGTAGAGGACCTTGAGGATCTCCACGCGCTGGCGGTCGGCCACGCCGAGGTCCTCGACCATGGCGTCCGGGCGGACGCCGAGGCCGTACGCGTCGGAGATCTCGCGGATCTTGGCGCGGGCCCGGTCGCCGATGCCGTACAGCTTCTCGGAGCCGAGTACGACGTTCTCCAGGACGGTGAGGTAGTCGGCGAGCATGAAGTGCTGGTGCACCATGCCGATGCCGCGGTCGATGGCGTCGCCCGGGTTGGAGAACGAGGCCTGCTCGCCGTCCACCGCGATGGTGCCCTCGTCCGGCTTCTGCATGCCGTACAGGATCTTCATCAGAGTGGACTTGCCGGCGCCGTTCTCACCGACGAGGGCGTGGACGGTGCCGCGGCGCACGGTGATGTCGATGTCGTGGTTGGCCACGACCCCGGGGAACCGCTTGGTGATACCGCGGAGCTCCACGGCGTTGGGACTGCTGGACGCGTTGATGGCGCACTCTCCTTGGCAGGAGCGGAGGGCGGGGGCGGTGAGGACGGGAAGGCGGTGGACGGCGGGGTGGCCAACGATTCGGCGACGCTACGCGCGTAGCGTCGCCGAATCGTTGGCCACCTGATCACAGGTGGCCCGCACTCCGCCGGGGGTACGTGAATCGGGGCCCGGAGCGGGCGGCCGAAGCCGCTCGCCCGGACCCCGATCGACGGACCGGATCAGGTCGTGGTCTTGACCTTGATGGTGCCGTCGACGATCTTCTTCTTCGCCTCGTCGAGCTGGGTCTGGATGTCCTTGAGGTGGTCACCCGTGGGGGTCAGGCTGACGCCGCCCTTGGCCAGGGAGTACGTCTGGGTGCCGGTCAGCGGCTTGCCGTCCTTGACCGACTTGACCAGGTCGAAGACGCCGGAGTCGACGTTCTTGACGACCGAGGTCAGGATCGTGTCCTTGTACTTCGCCAGGGCCGGGTCCAGGGCCTGGTCGGAGTCGACACCGATGGACCAGGCGCCCTTCTTGCCGGCGACGGCCTCGATCGAACCGGCGCCCGAGCCGCCCGCGGCGGCGAAGATGACGTCGACGCCCTTGTCGAGCATGCCCTTGGCGGCGGCCTTGCCCTTGTCGGGGCTGCCGAAGCCGGAGAGGTCCGAGCCGGTGGACAGGTACTGGATCTGCACCGTGGCCTTCGGCTTGGTGTCCAGGACGCCCTGACGGAAGCCGGCCGCGAACTTCTTGATCAGCGGGAGGTCGACGCCGCCGATGAAGCCGATCTTGTCGTCCTTGGACTTCAGCGCCGCCGCGACACCGGCGAGGTACGAGCCCTGCTCCTCGGTGAAGACGATGTTGGCGACGTTCTTCGCGTCGGAGACCGAGTCGACCAGGCCGAAGCTGACCTTCGGGTACTTGGGCGCGATCTTGTCGACCGCGTCCTTGTACGCGAAACCGATCGCGATGACCGGGTTGTAGCCGCCCTCGGCGAGCGACTGGAGGCGCTGGTCGCGGTCGGCGGAGCTCTCACCGTTCTTGGCGGTCAGCTCCTTCGTCTCGGCGCCGAACTCGGCCTTGGCCTTGTCCAGGCCGCGCGCGGCGGAGTCGTTGAACGAGTTGTCGCCACGGCCGCCGACGTCGTAGGCCATGCCGATCTTCATCTTGCCGTCGTCCGAGCCGGAACTCTCGTCGGACGACTCGCCACACGCGGTGGCGGTGAGCGCGAGCGCCGCGGTGATGGCACACGCGGCGGTGATCTTGGATACCCGGCGCAAGGGAAGGCTCCTTCAAACCTGACCGAAGCGCCTCTTCCGGCGCTGGTTTCGCGGCGATCGTAACGCGCGTAGATGTCAGATAAAGCCCTGTACGGAAGCCGTTATCGGATCGTCGCGAACGAGGAGCGACGTGTCCGGTTACGCGTGGTTGACGTGGAGCAACGCGGAGGCGGTGAAGAGTTCCACGCCGACCGTGATCGCCTCCTCGTCGACGTCGAAATTGCCCCGGTGGAGGTCGAGCCCGCGCGTGTCGCCCGGAGTACGGACGCCGAGGCGCGCCATGGCGCCCGGGACGTGCTCCAGGTACCAGGAGAAGTCCTCGCCGCCCAGGCTCTGCTCGGTGCCCTCGATGGCGTACGGGCCCCGGCGGGCGGCCATGGCGCCGGCCAGCAGGTCGATCGCGGCGGCGTCGTTCACCACGGGCGGGACGCCGCGGATGTAGTTGATCACCGTCTTGGCGCGGTGCATCCCGGCCACCTCGTCGATCGCGGCGTGCACCAGGTCCGGCGCCTCGCGCCACGCGTCGAGGTCCAGGCAGCGGACGGTGCCGGAGAGTTCGGCGTGCTGCGGGATGACGTTGCAGGCATGGCCGGTCTCCAGCCGCCCCCAGGTCAGCGCGAGCCCGGACCGGGCGTCGACCCGGCGGGACAGCAGCGCGGGCACCTCGGTGACGACCTTGGCGGCGGCGGTGACCAGGTCCGTGGTCAGGTGGGGGCGGGCGGTGTGGCCGCCGGGCCCGTCCAGGGCCAGTTCGAGCCGGTCGCAGGCGGAGGTGATCGCCCCGACCCGGAGCCCGACCCGGCCGACGTCGACCTTGGGGTCGCAGTGGACGCCGATGATCCGGCCGACGCCTTCCAGCACCCCGGACTCGATGGCGTCGGGCGCCCCGCCGGGCAGTACCTCCTCGGCCGGCTGGAAGATCAGCCGCACCGGGTTGGGCAGCAGCCCCTGCCGGTCCAGCTCGGCCAGGACCAGTCCGGCACCGAGGACGGTGGTGGTGTGGACGTCGTGCCCGCAGGCGTGCGCCCGGTCGGGCACGGTGGAGCGGTACGGCACACCGGCCTTGGTGTCCGGGATGGGGAGCGCGTCGATGTCGGCCCGCAGCGCGAGCATCGGCCGCGTGCCCTCCCCGCGCGTCCCGACGTCGCACATGAGCCCGGTCCCGGAGGCGAGCACGCGCGGGGCGAGGCCCGCCTGCTCCAGCCTGGCCTTGATCGCCGCGGTGGTGCGGAACTCCTGATTGCCCAGCTCGGGGTGCATGTGCAGGTCTCTGCGGAAGGCGATCAGCTCGGCGCGCAGGGCGTCGGGAAGAGCGCCGGGCAGGGTCCCGCCCTGGGGCTGGCCGGCATCGGACTCGGGGCAGATCAACTGGCTCACCTGTTAAAGGGTATGCCTGTTCCCACCTCAACTGACCATGAAACAAGAAAACTTCAGCCACATAGGCGAATGTTTGGCCGCGTCTCGGCGTGTGGGACGCGCGCGGGATGGGTACACTCCCGCGCTCGCGGTGTGGTAGAGCGGCGGTGGTCACCGCCGCGTGTCACGCCTCCCCCGTCACCGCCGTGACCCGCCACGGTGCCAGGCGGTGGACGTCGCGGGCCGTCTCCGTGACGCCGCTCAGGAAGCCCTGGGCGCGCGGGGAGGCCGTTTCGTGGAGCCATTCGGGGGCGATGTCGCAGACCGCGACCTTCACCTCGGTGCCGGCCAGGGCGAGGGGCAGGGTGTGGACCACGGTGGACGGGAAGCTCAGGACCGTGCGGCCGATGGGGCCGCGGCGGGCGATGAGCTCCAGGGGGAGGTCGGGGCGGACGATCTCCAGGCCGGTGGCCGCCTCCAGGGCGTGCAGCTTCTCGGTGGACTCGCGGCGGTGGGCGAAGTAGCGGGTGGCGCCGTGCGTACGGGCCAGGGTGGCGACCGCCTCCAGATACGGGGCCCGGTCCACCACGCCCGTCTCGACCAGCGAGGTGCCGACCAGGTCCGCGCCCTTGGTGAGCGACGGCGGACCGAAGCGGGACCGGGTCCAGGAGAAGGTGTTCGGGATGAGGGTGACGCCCGGCGGCGGGATGACCGGCATGGCGGTGAACAGTTCGACCTCGCGCGCCGCCGACGGGGTGAACCTGCGCCGTGCGGTGGCCGTCACCGGGGCCAGGGCCAGGCCGCGCGGGTCGAAGCCGCCGCGCCGGTGCCAGCGCACCAGGCGCTCGCCCCGGGTGAGCTGGGCGACGAACTCCATGGTGGCGGTGCCGTCGTCGACCACGGTGAGGCGGCGGGGCCGGACGAGCGAGAGCAGCAGCTGCACGTAACGCGAGAACGGGTCGCCGATGACGATGTGGTCGGCGTTGCGGACGAGCCGGGTGAGGGCGCGCAGCGACTTCAGGGGGGTGCCCGAGTCGCCGCGCGCCTCCTGCCAGCGCACGGTCATGCCCTCGTCGCGGGCCAGCTCCGCCATCCGGCGCAGCTGACCGCGCGACATCGGGTCGACCGGGGGGAGGACGACGACGGTGACGTCCGTGAGGACGCGCCCGCCGCCTCCCTCGGTGACGGCCCACTCCAGGACGTTCAGGAGCTGGACCGGGCTCTCGACGAAGGCGAGGTTCACCGGCCGGCCCGTCAGACCGCGACCGGCTCGGCGGCCGGGGCCGCCGCGTCGTTCTCCGCGACGACGCCCGTGACCCGGCGGAGCTTCTTCATCGGGCCGAGCTCGGACTCGTAGACCTTCTTGACGCCGTCGCCGAGGGAGGCCTCGATGGTGCGGATGTCGCGGACGAGGCGGGTGAGGCCCTGCGGTTCGACGGACGCGGCCTGGTCGGAGCCCCACATGGCGCGGTCCAGGGTGATGTGGCGCTCGACGAACGCGGCGCCGAGGGCGACGGCGGCGAGGGTGGTCTGCAGGCCCGTCTCGTGGCCGCTGTAGCCGATCGGGACGTTGGGGTACTCCTGCTGGAGGGTGTGGATGACCCGGAGGTTCAGCTCCTCGGCCTTCGCCGGGTACGTGGAGGTGGCGTGGCAGAGCAGGATGTTGTCGGAGCCCAGCACCTCGACGGCGTGGCGGATCTGGCGCGGGGTCGACATGCCGGTGGAGAGGATCACCGTGCGGCCGGTGGCGCGCAGGGTGCGCAGCAGCTCGTCGTCGGTGAGCGAGGCGGAGGCGACCTTGTGGGCGGGGACGTCGAACTTCTCCAGGAAGGCGACGGCCTCGGTGTCCCACGGGGAGGCGAACCAGTCGATGCCGCGCTCGGCGCAGTGCTCGGAGATGGCCCGGTACTCGGTCTCGCCGAACTCGACGCGGTGGCGGTAGTCGATGTACGTCATGCGGCCCCAGGGGGTGTCCCGCTCGATGTCCCACTGGTCGCGCGGGGTGCAGATCTCCGGGGTGCGCTTCTGGAACTTGACGGCGTCGCAGCCGGCCTCGGCGGCCACGTCGATGAGCGCGAGCGCGTTGTCGAGGTCGCCGTTGTGGTTGATGCCGATCTCGCCGGTGATGTACACGGGGTTGCCGGGGCCGGCGGTGCGGTTGCCGAGGGTGCGCAGGCGGGAGGTGCTCATGAGGGTGTTCCTTACTCGGTGGGGGCTGAGGTGAGGGTGGGGCCCAGGAGCCAGGCCGCGATCTCGCGGATGGCGCCGAAGCCGCCGGGGGTGGTCGTCACGGCGCGCGCCGCTGCGCGTACCGAGTCGTGGGCGCTCGCGACGGCGACGGGCCAGCCGGCGAGCGCGAAGCAGGGGAGGTCGTTGACGTCGTTGCCGACGTACATGACGCGTTCGGGTGCGAGGGACTGCTCGTCGCACCACTGCTTGAGCGCGAGGTCCTTGCGGTCGATGCCGTGCAGGACGGGGACGCGCAGCTTGTGGGCGCGGGCGGCGACGACGGGGTTCTGTTCCGTGGACAGGATCAGCAGCGGGACGCCCGCCTTGCGCAGGGCGGCGATGCCGAGCCCGTCGCCCCGGTGGACGGAGACGGTCTCGCGGCCGTCGGAGTCGACGAGGACCCGGTCGTCGGTCTGGGTGCCGTCGAAGTCGAGGACGACGGCGTCGATGTCGTCGAGGGTGGGCAGCGGGGCCGGGTCGACGAGGGGGGCGAGCGCGCGGGCGCGGGCCAGGTCGTGCGGGTCGTCGATCTCCAGGACGCGGGCCGGGTCGGTGCGCACCAGGGCGGTGTGGCCGAAGAAGCGGTGGCGGTGGGTGCGGAAGCCGGCGGCGTCCATGGCGTAGGCGGCTCCCGTCTCCAGCAGGTCCTCGGGGCGGTCCTGGCGGCGGGGGCGGACCCGCTTGTCGTGGTTGACGCCGTAGTTGTGGTCCTCGACCGCGCTGCCGTCGCGCCACAGGAAGCCGTGGAAGGGAGCGACGGTGACGGCGGTGTCGGCGCCCTGGTGGGCGACGGCCGCGGCGACCCCGTCGATGTCCTCGCGGGCGACGAAGGGGCTGGTGCACTGGACGAGCAGGACGACGTCGGCGGTGCGGCCGCGCAGGGCCTCGTAGGCGTCGAGGGCGTGCAGGACGGCGGCCTCGCTGGTCGCGGTGTCGCCGGCGATGTTCTCGGGGCGCTGGACGCAGTGCAGCCGGCCGCTCTCGCCGAGTGCTTCGGCCGCCGCGCGGGCGGCCTCGGCGACGGCGGGCGCGTCGGTCGTCACCACGACGTCGGTGACCTCGCCGGAGGCCAGGCAGGCGCGGACGGCGCGGGCGACGAGCGGGACGCCGCCGACCCGGGCGAGGTTCTTGGCGGGTACGCCCTTGGAGCCGCCGCGTGCGGGGATCACGGCGAGCACGGTGGGTGGGGTCATCGGTGCTCCAGTGGGTGACATGTCGGGGGTCTTCACAGCTCTCCCATCCGCCGGACGACCGGGGCGACGCGCTGGACGCCGTGCCGGTACGCGCCCCGGGCCGCGTCGCGGACCGCTTCGCGCACCGCCGTCCTGACCCGCCCGGCCTCCCGGGGCGCGGCGGCGCCGGGCAGCGGGTGGCCTTCGGGGCCCAGGTGGTGGCGGGCGAGGATGCCGGGGAGGTAGCCGGGGGCGGTGGCGGGCGTGTAGTACGGCGCCGGGCCGGGGAGGTCGCCCCGGGCCAGCAGTGCGGTGACCCGGGCGCGGGCGGTGTCGTAGGCCGTGGCGTAGCTGCCGTCGGCGGCGACGCCCTGGCCGGCCAGCCAGTCGGGGTCGGGTTCCGGGTGCCCGCCGCCGTCGAGGTGGTCGAAGGAGGTGAGCAGGCCGGAGCCGGTGAAGTGGTGGTTGCCGAGCGTCTCGCGCACCCCGAGGTCGGTGAGGACGGCGGTGGGGATGCGGCGGTGCAGGGACTCCAGGGCGGCCGTGGAGGAGACGGTGACCAGCAGGTCGGTGCGGTCCAGGACCTCGCCCATGTGCCCGTAGACCAGGCGGAAGTTGGGCGGGAGGCCGCCGGGCAGCCGCTCGGCGAGCCGCTGGTACGGGTGCTCCTCGATGTGCGTGGTGTGCTCGCCGGGCTTGGAGCGCAGCTTCAGCAGCACCTCGCGGCCGGGGTGCAGCCGCGCGTGCTCGACGAGCCTGCGCAGCAGGTACGTACGGTCGGCGCGGTTCTCCGGTACGGAGGGCTGGGCGGCGAACACGAGGGTGTCGCGGCCCTGCCGCGGCCGGTACGGGTCGCCGCCGAGGAACGGCAGGGCGGCCTCGGTGACGGCCGAGGCGTCGGCGCCCACTCCCTCGTACACCGCGCGGAAACGCTCCGCGTCGTGGCGGGAGTTGGCGAGGACGACGTCGGCGCCGTGTCGCAGCAGGAGCCCGTCGGTGAGCTTTTCGTAGACGACGCCGACGTAGCCGGTGACGAGGACGGGCCGGGTGGGCAGCCGGAGCGCGGCGATGCCGTGCAGCATGGCCTGGACGGCGCCGCCGACGAGGGCGAGGACGACGACGTCGTACCCCTCGTCCCGTACGGACTGGAGGAACTCGACGGCCGTGACCTCGCGGACCCGGCCGGCGTCGATCCCCACGTCACCGACCTCGGCGAGCTGGCGGGGGGTCGGGGTCGCCCGGCCGCGCAGCAGCAGTCCGCTGATCCGCGCCCGGGGCGCGCTCGCGTCGCCGTCCGAGGTCAGCCGGCGCGCGGTGAGCGCACCCCACTTCCATCGGGTGTCTGAGTCGGCGAGCACGGCCACCCGGAATGCGGGGGAGGCCGCGGCGGAAGGGACCGCGTTGCTGTTGCTGAGGGGCACGTCCAAGACGTTAGGAAGGCCGGGGGTGGGGCGGCCCAACGTGAAAGCAACAAAGGGTTAACAGCCCGCCGACGCTTGCCGAACCCGCAGTCCGGAGCATTGCGGAGGGCCGATGAATTTCCGTGCGGGCCTGCCGGTTCACCGTCCCGACCGATTTCGTTCACCCGCCGTCCGCACGGCCGACAGGGCGAATGCCCGCCCCGGAACTAGCGTGACGCGGGTGGTTAAGCTCTCCGTCATCGTGCCGTTCTACAACGTGCGGACATACGCGCCAGACACCCTCAGAAGTCTCCGGGCCAATGCCCGCGAGGACTTCGAGTTCATCCTCGTCGACGACTGTTCGACCGACGGGACCGCGGAGCTGCTGCGCCGCGCGCAGGAGGAGATTCCGGGGGTGGTCGTCCGCAGACACGAGAAGAACGGCGGACTGGCGACCGCCCGGAACACCGGCCTGGACGCGGCCCGCGGCACCTATCTCGCCTTCCTGGACGGCGACGACTGGCTGGCCCCCGGTTTCTACGCCGAGCTGCTGGCCAGGACCGAGGCCCTGGGCTGCGACTTCGTGCGCACCGATCATGTCCAGGTCGAGGGCCGTGCCCGTACGGTGCACCGCGTGCCGCACGGCCGCCGCGACCGGGTGGCGGCGCCGCGCGACGCGATCCTGCCCGCGACCAGGACCACGTCCGTGGACTACGCGTACGCCTGGGCGGGTCTCTACCACCGCCGGCTCCTGGACCGGGGCCTGCTGCATTTCACGGACGGGCTGCGCACGGCGGAGGACCGGCCGTGGATCTGGCGACTGCACCGCGAGGCGGATTCCTTCGCGGTGCTCGGACTTCTCGGCATTTTCTACCGGCGCGGCGTCGCCTCGTCGCTGACGCAGATCGGCGACATGCGCCAACTCGACTTCATTCGCTCGTTCGACCAGGTGATAGAGGAAACGAGGACGGACCGCGACGCGCGGGAACTCCTGCCGAAAGCGGTGCGCAACTATTGCGCGATCATTTCCCACCACATGAGTGCGCTGGAAAGGTTCGAACCGCCCGTGGCCCGCGCGCTGAAATCGATGAGTTCCGGTGCGCTGCGGCGCATGCCGCAGGACGTGCTGGACGAGGTCCTGGACTCGATGGACCTGGAGCGCGCGACCCTGCTGCGCCGGCTGCGGCGGCGGTCCGCCGCGAAGGAGGTGACGGCCGCGTGAGCCGGAGCCGTACGACGCAGATCTTCCTCGCCTCCACCCTCTACGGCACGGCGACGCTCGCCGCCGCCCTGGACGCGGGCCTGTTCCCGGAGGCGGGACGGCGCGTCCTGCTCGTCGCGAACAACGCGTCGGTCCCGGAGACGACCCCGGCGCTCGACGAGATGCCCGGCTTCGACGCGCTGCGCACGCGTTTCGACGACGTCGTGTCGTGGAACGCGACGATCGCGCCGCACCACCCGGCCTCCTGGTCCCCGCGCCGGGACGACATCCCGCTGTGGGAGCGGCATCTGCGGCTGGCCTGGGGCCTGGGTGACGACGACGTCGAGCTGGCGGTGGAGTCGATCCAGGTGGACCCGGCGATGGCGGTCTGCCGGATCTTCACGGGTGTCCCCGTGGACGTCTACGCGGACGGGCTGATGAGCTACGGCCCGACCAGGAACCGGATCGATCCGCTCGTCGGTACGCGGGTGGACCGTCTGCTCCACCTCGATCTGGTGCCGGGGCTGCGGCCGATGCTGCTCACCGAGTTCGGGGTGCGGGCGGAGACCGTGCCGACGGACGCCTTCCTGAAGGTGCTCGGCGAACTGGACGGGGCCGCCGGTGCGGCGGGGCTGCCGGCCGTGGAGGGTCCGGCGCTGCTGCTGGGCCAGTACCTCTCCGCGCTCGGGCTGATCAGCGCGGCCGAGGAGGAGGAGCTGCACCTGCGGATGATGCGGGGCGCGGTCGCGCGGGGACACCGCCGGCTGGTGTTCAAGCCGCATCCGACGGCGCCCGCGCAGTGGTCGAGGGCCCTGGAGGAGGAGGCGGCCCGGCTCGGCGCCGAACTCACCGTGCTGGACGCGGACGTGCTCACGGCGCCGGTCCTCGCCGAGGTGCTGTACCGGCGGATGCGGCCGGCCCTGGTCGTGGGCTGCTTCTCGACCGCGCTGCTGACGGCCTCGGAGTTCTACGGGCTGCCGGTGGCGCGGGTCGGCACCCGGACGCTGCTGGAGCGGCTGACGCCGTTCGAGAACAGCAACCGGGTGCCGGTGACGCTGGTGGACGCGCTGGTGCCGGACCTGGAGGACGGGGAGGCGGCGGGCCCGGCTCCCGCGGTGGCGCCCGAGGGGCTGAACGACCTGGTCACGGCGGTCGGCTTCGCGATGCAGCCGAAGATCTACCCGCAGCTGCGGCCGGTGGCGGAGCGCTATCTCGCCGCCCGGCTCACGGACGGGACACGGCGCTACTTCAAGCGCAGGCGGCTGACGTCGCTGGGGCTGCCGGGCGGGGTGCCCGAGCAGTTCGCGTTCCTGCCGCGCAACGCGGCGGTACGCCGGGTGGCCCGGCGGGCGCGGGCGCTGCGGCGGATGGCGCTGCGCTAGGCGGTACGGGGAAGAGGGGCGGGGTCCGACCGGGCCCCGCCCCTCTTCCGTGGTGCCGTGGTGCCGTACCGCGCTGTCAGACCCGCGCGCCCGGCACGATCAGCTTCAGGTCGGCCGCGTTGGCCTCGGTGACCTTCCACAGCTCCTGCTGACGGGCGTGCACGTCGGCGACCGCCGCCGCGTGGTCGTCGAGCAGTCCCGCCGCACGCTCCACCAGCCGCGCGCCGAGGTGGCGGTCGTGCACGGAGATGCCCCACTCGGGCCGGTCGATGTCGGACAGGAAGTACGCCATCTTGGGGTGCGAGATCAGGCTGATGACCGGGGTCCCGCAGCCGAACGGGATCATGCCGGCGTGCCCGCGCATCCCGATGACGAGCTTCGTCCGGGCGTAGGTGTCGCGGATCTCGTCGTTGCCGAAGTCGTACATCGGGATGACGGGGAGCGAGATGCCGTGCTCGCGGCGCAGGTCGAAGGCGATCCGTTCGTCGTCCAGGGAATGGGCGACGCACTTGACCTCGGCGCGGGTGCCGAGCGCCGTCACCGCGGAGGCGATCTCGGCGAGGAAGTGCGCGTAGTCGTGGCCGAAGCGGAGCCCGGACCGGTCGTACGCGGCGTTGAGCAGCACGGTCTCCTCACGCTCGGCCGGGTCCGTCCAGCCGTCCACCAGGTGCCGGGTGACGGTGGTCGGGCAGGGCTGGAAGCGGACCTTGTCGTGCAGCGAGGCGGGGAGCAGCGCGCGGACCTTGTCGATGGAGCCGTGGTTGCGCAGCCCGAAGAACGCGGCGCGTTCCACGAGGGTGCGCAGCGAGGACAGGAAGCGGCCGCGCCCGTGGCCGTAGGCCTGGCCGTCGAAGGCGTTGAAGCCGACGGCGTAGACGATGACGGGCACGTCGATGCGTTCCAGCAGCCGTTCGGGCACGTTCCACTGCCAGCCGCTGTTGCCGTTGGGCGCGGTGTCCGGGATGAACAGCCCGCCGCCGCCGATGACGAGTCCGCGCCGGGCGTTGACGCGTTCGAGGGCGGCCTCGTCGAAGAGGCGGTGGGCGTGGACGGAGTGCCAGCGGCGGGGTCCGGTGTCGCGGTCGAAGGCGAGCCGGACGCTTTCCGGGAGGAGTTTGTCGCCGGCGTTGCCCTGGCGCTCCATGTAGAAGGCGACATGGGCGAGTTGGTTCCGCGCGGGGCCCTCGTCGGGCGCGGGGGCGGGCTGGGTGCGCAGGTGCATCAGACGGTTCGCCCGGTGGGTCGGGTCCACGGCGAGGCCGTCGCGCGCGTACCGGGACGCCGCCTCGTCGTCGCCATGGATCCAGGCGATCTGGGCGAGGCGCGAGAAGGCGGTGGCGGCCCGGTTGGGGGCGGCGGCGGCCAGCAGGAGCTGGGTGCGGGCCTCCTCGTAGCGGGAGACGCTCATCAGCGCGTGGCCGAGGACCTCGTGCGGCCACGCCTCGTCCACGGGGATACGGACGGAGCCGAGCAGGTCCGCCGCCTCCTGGTACTCGCCGGCGCCGATGTGCGCGGCGGCGACCCGGCGGGCGCTCTCCGGGTCGCCGGTGCGCCGGACGTGCGGGGTGCCGTAGTGGACGAGCAGGTCGTGGTGCTTGGCGCCGGGCCGGGCCAGGTAGGCGGCGTGGAACTCGGCGTCGCCCATCTCGTACGCGCGCCAGCGGTCCTCGGCCTGCCCGTACCCGGCCTCGCCGCCCTGCCAGGGCTTGTGGCGCCCGGTGAAGTGCAGGATCGCGGTGGTGTCGGGCACCGGAAGGTCGCCCGAGAGGCGGCGCTTGACGTAGTTGTAGCGGGTGTCGAGCCGGACGAAGTCACCGGCCAGTACGGCGTTCAGGATGCCCTGGTCGTGCTTGTCCAGCTCGTACGCCCCGGAGCGGCCGGTCTCGTCGATCCGGGCGCAGAAGTCGTCGCTCAGGTAAGGGCGCTGGATGACCAGCAGGCCGCTGTTGAGCTTGTGCTGCCCGTAGAAGAACTGCGGTACGGCGGCGAGTCCGTCGCGCAGCCCGAGCAGTTCGCCCAGGTCGCCGAGGACCACCATGTCGGTGTCGAGGGTGATC
This sequence comes from Streptomyces sp. col6, assembly GCF_008042035.1. Taxonomy (GTDB): domain Bacteria; phylum Actinomycetota; class Actinomycetes; order Streptomycetales; family Streptomycetaceae; genus Streptomyces. The sequence continues at coordinate 651,267 of NZ_RDBL01000006.1, read as the reverse complement.
ACGGTGTCGTAGTCGCGCACCCGGAAGACGTCGAGGATGAAGTAGGCCTTGCGCACCAGGTAGTTGTCCTGGTCGCCCTTGGCGTACGTGTCGTAGTGGTCCGCGTCCACCCGGCGGAAGTCGGCGCGCGGGTGCAGGGCCCGGATCCGTTCGACGGAGGCGGGGCGCAGCCCGTCGTGCAGGACGATGAAGTCCTCGCACACCCCGGGGTTGGACAGGGCGAGGCTGCGGAGCAGGGTGAGGAAGCCGGGCAGGTAGTTCTCGTCCACGAAGCTCGCGAAGGCGACGCGGCGCTTGCCGGTGAGGGCGTTGGCGGGGGCCGGCGGGGCGTGGGTCGTCGTCATCGCAGGGAGATCCTCGTCTCGGTGACGCTCCGGGCGCGTTCCATGACCCACGCCTTTTCGCTGGTGTACTCGTGCACGGAGGTGATGGGCATCTTCATCGCTGCCGGCAGCCGGTAGGCGCCGCTCTCGTAGAAGTCGAAGCCGATCAGGTCGAGCCGGGGGCTGACGTCCAGGAAGTCCAGCAGCCACAGCATGTTGAAGCCGCTGGTGGGGATGGAGGGCCAGGTGTCGGTGCCGGCCCGGCCGATGTCGCGCAGCGGCCAGCGCAGCGACTCGTCGCCCAGATACCGCTGGGCGCCCGGCACCAGCCGGGTGCGCAGGGACTGCTTCCAGTCGCCGGAGACCCCGCCGAAGACCAGCCGGGTGTCCACCTTCTTGTCCCAGTTGAAGCCGTGCTTGTGGATGGTGGCGTGGATGTCGGTACGGCTGCCGGTGGCCACCGGGTCGATGCGGTACGAGTTGAAGCGGACCACCAGGTCGTATGAGTCGATCTCGGCGCCCAGCGAACCGCTGCCCACCCGCTGGGAGTTGGCGATCAGGCAGACGGACTTGCCGGCGATCCGGTTGCGGAACTCGCCGAGCGTGGTCCAGGTGACGCCGCCGAAGAGGGGGTCCGCGACCGGTCCGCGCATCCGTGACCGGCGCTGCGCGGCATAGAGCGCGACGAGTTCGCTGAGCGCGGCCGGGTCTGCGGTGGTGGCGGACGCGGCGCCGCTGCCGGGGGCGCCGGCGGCGGCCAGCGCGAGGGCGAGGTACTGGCCCAGCGCCTCCTGGATCTCCGGGACCGGCGCGTCGGTGCGCTCCTGGGCGAGGAGTGCGCCGATCAGCCGGGAGCGCGCCCGGTTCCAGTCTCCGCGCCCGGCCAGGGCCAGGCCCTCGGCCCAGGTGTCGGTGACCGGGGCGGCGGCGAAGGCACCGGCCTCGGGGCAGCCCCGTTCCAGCGTCCGCAGGAGTTCGTCCTGGTATCCGGCACCGGCGCGGAGCCCGGCGGTCTTCGCCGCGATGCCGAAGCCGTCCTCGTCGGTGAGGGCGAGGTAGCGCTCGTACGCCTGGACGGCGTCGCGCTCCGCGCCCATCGCCTCCAGCACCCGGGCCCGCAGTCGCCAGGCGGCCCGGGAGCCCTTGCGCCGGGTGAGCACGGCGTCCGTGATGAGGACGGCGAGCTTCAGTTCGTCCTCGTACCCGCAGTCCAGCGCCTTGGTTCCGGCCGCGAGGAGCGGGTCGAGCAGCCGGTCGCCGAGGACCGGGGCGGCGCCGGGCCCGCCGCGGTCCTCGGCGACCGGCTGCTCGACCCGCTCCTCGCG
>NZ_RDBL01000006.1:580819-649519 GCF_008042035.1 Streptomyces sp. col6 | reverse complement strand
GGCCGGGGGCTGTCTGCTCCATGGCGGCGTGGGTGGCCAGCAGGTGCCGCAGCGCCTCGGCGAGCGCGTTGCGGCGCCGGTCGAGGCCGGCGACGAGCTTCCCGCTGTGCGCGGCGCAGGCCCGCAGACAGGTCTCCAGGTCCGTCGGGCTGACCGTCGCACGGGAGGGGGCGGGGTCGCCGGCGGGTATCGGCTGCTCTGCCTCGCGCTGTCGTGGCCAACGGGTGCGGGCTTTCGTCATGGCGCTCCAAAGCGTCTGGTGCCCGTGGGGGGTCGGGGGCTGCGGAGGGGACCGATGCTCATCGGCCGCCGGGGGTTGCGGGGCACGTTAGGAAACCTGGACGGCCGCCGGATGAACTCGCCCTGTCGGCGCGGGAAACTGCGTTCCGGCCCGGCCGCCACGCGTGATGACGGTCCTCGGGCGGCCGGATGAACGCCTGCGGGCCATCGGATGAACCGCCCTGGTGGCCGCGTGATTTCACGATGTTCGATGACATATTCGACGCATCATGAGGACTCCGTCGCTACTCCGTTCGCCGCGCGGCCGGAGCGCCGCTCTGGCCGCCCTGCTCGCCGTCGTGACCGTCTGCGCCGGCGACGCGGCGGCGGGCGGCTTTCCGTTCGGCCCCCGCACCCGCGCCGTGAACGACCTGGGCAATCAGTTCGTCCCGTTCCACACGCACCTGTGGGACCTGCTGCACGGCCGGGCGGACGGCGGGCTGCTGCTGAACTGGCAGTCCGGGTACGGGGCGAGCTTCCTGCCGGACCTCGGTACGTATCTCACCGGTCCGTTCGCGCTGCTGGTCGGTGTGTTCCCGCGCGACCGCGTCGATCTGGCGGTCTACGTGGTCACGCTGGTGAAGACGGGCGCGGCGGCTGCCGCCATGACCTGGCTGCTCACCGCGTTGCGCAGGGGGCGCGGCCGGGAAGGGGCGGCCCTGGTGCTGGGTGCCTCGTACGCGCTGTGCGGCTGGTCGGTGATCGAGGCCGTGTACAACCCGATGTGGCTGGACGGACTGATCGCCTTCCCGTTGCTGTGCCTGGCGGGTGAGTGGGCCAGGACCGGGCGCCGGCCGGTGCTCGGCACGCTCCTGGTGACGCTCGCCTGGGTGTCGAACTTCTACACCGCGTACATGGCGACGCTCGGCGCGGCGCTGGTGCTGGCGGTCCGGCTGCTGCTGGAGGACGGCACGGCGCGCGAGCGGCTGCGCGGGCTGGCGCGCGCGGTGCGCACGGTCCTGCTGGGCATCGGGCTCGCCGCCCCGGTGCTGCTGCCGGTCTTCCTCGGCACCCGGCACGCCTATCCGGGCTGGACCCGGCAGTTCGCCCCGGCCGCCTGGCCGGACGCCGCCGCCCGGCTGCTGCCGGCCACCTACGGCTTCTTCAGTCCGGCGCTCTTCCTCGGCACCGGATCGCTGCTGCTGGCCTGCGCGCTCGCCTTCCACCGGGGGGTGCCGCGCGCCGAACGGTGGGTGTGGCCGGGGCTGGTGGCCCTCGTCGCGCTGTCGTTGCAGTGGGGGCCCACGCATCTGCTGTGGCACGCCTTCGCGACGCCGAACGGCAGCCCGTTCCGCCAGACGTTCGTGCTCTCGGGTCTGGTGGTGATCGCCGCCTGGACCGCCGTGGCGCGCGGCTGGCCGGACAGGCGGGCGCTGCTGGGCGGGGCCGGGGTCCTGGTCCTGATTGCGGCGGGCGCCGTGTCCAGCGACCTTGTCACCCGCTGGACGTATCCGCTGTTCGCGGCGGGCCTGCTGGCGGCGCTCTGCGCGCTCGCGCTGGTACGCGGGGGCCGGTTCGCGGTGCTCGCGGTGGTGCTGCTGGCCGGGGCGCAGGCCGGGCAGGCCGCCGCGACGACCGCGTACGCCGACCGGCAGCGGCTCAAGCAGCTCGACGACTACGCGCCCTGGGGCGAGCGCCAGGACCTGCAGGCCGACGCGGTCGCCCGAGCCGACGGCTGGCCGCGCTACCGCACCGATCCGGGCCTCGAACAGTCCACCGCCAACGACCCGTTGACGGTCGGCGGCCAGGGCGGGGCGTACTACAGCAGCCACACGCCGGACGTGACCACCCGCACCTTCCTCGCGCTCGGCGCGGGCTGGACCTCGCGCGGGCGCGCCCTGCAGAGCCTGGACAACCCGGTGACCGACGCGGTGTTCTCGGTCGGCGCCCGCGTGCACATGCCGCGCGACCCGCACCAGGTCTGGAACCGCCCGGACGCCCGCCCGGTGACCGTGACCCGGCAGGACGTGCCGCCGCTGGTGACCGTGCGTCCGCCGGGCGCCGCGGCCTCCGGCTGGGAGCGCTCGCCGTTCCGTAATCAGGAGAAGCTGCTGGGAGCCCGGGTCTACACGCTGCCGGTGACCTCCCTGCGCTCCGCCGACGGCACACCCGCCGCCGGCCGGAACGCGACGGCGTACGAGGTGGGGCCCGGCGCGTACACGCTGAGCGCGAGCTGTCCGGCGGGCAGCCGGGTGTTCCTGTGGGCCCCCGACCTGTTCGGCACCGCGCGGCTGGGCACGGCCGGCGAGGCCCAGGACGTCCGGGGCGACCTGCCGGCCCGGCGCGCGGGCGTCCTGTCGCTCGGTCCGGGATCGGGCCTGATCACGGTGGCCCTGCGGGCGGAGCGGCCCGGCACCGTCCCGCACGACTCCGTCGGCTGCCTGGCCCCGGAGAGGCTGGCCTCGGCGGTGGCGGGGCTGAAGCGGACGGGGGCGACGCGGGTGACGGTCTCCGGCAGCGGGGTGCGCGCGGAACTCCCGGCGGGGACCCGGGGGACCGCAGTGCTGGCGGCGCCCCGCATCGCGGGCTGGAGCTGCGACGGCCGCCCGGCCGGCTCGTACCTGGGCCTGGTCGCGACCCCGCTGACGGAGGGCCGGACGACGGTGGACTGCGCGTTCCGGCCCCCGGGCCTGCGCGCGGGGACGGCGACGGGCGCGGCGGCCCTGGCGGGCCTGCTCGCGGTGGCGCTGACGCCGCTGATCCGGAACCGGTGGCGGGGGCGGGGGTGACGGGCGCGCGGCCTCGGCGCGGAGCGCCCCGGAACGGGGCGCGCGCGGCGCCGCCTCCGGACGCCCGGGGGCGTCAGCGTCCCCCGTACCGCGCCTCGATCCCCGCGACGATCAGGCGCAGCCCGTCCTCGAACCGTTCGTCGTAGCGGGCGAAGATCTCCTCGCCCGCCGCGGCGGCCAGCGGGTAGCGGGCCAGCCGCCGCGCGCGCTCCTCCACGTCGAAGCCCTCGCGCTCCTGCTCGCCGGGGATCGGGTGGACGCCCTGCTCCTCGCTGACGAACCCCATCGTGTAGGAGTACGCGGTGGTGCCCGCGCGTACCGCCTGCCAGAGCTCGAAGCCGGCGTCGACCATGGTCCGCAGATGGGTTTCGAGCCCGTCGGCGTGATCGGTGCCGGTGAACCGGGCACCGCCGTAGACCTTCGCCCCGTCGCGGTAGCGCAGCAGCATCCGGCGCAGCCCGCTGTTGTAGGCGATGAGCTGTTCCTGCCAGCCCGCCGGGAACGCGGCGGGCAGGTCCTCGGCGAGCGTCCGCCGGTACATGACCGTGGCCATCTCGTCGAGCAGCTCCTGCTTGTCCTTGAAATGCCAGTAGAGCGCGGGCGCCTTCACGTCCAGCTCCTTGGCGATGGCGCGCAGGCTGAGGCCGTCGAGGCCCACCTCGTTCAGCAGCCTCAAGGCCGTGTCGGCCACTCGCGACCGGTCGATCTTCGTCGTACCCACGGTGCCAAGTTAACAGCCGCCCTTGACAACTTAACAGCGTTAAAGTCAGACTCCTTCCATGAAACTTAACAGCGTTAAGGAAACAGACGTCCTCATCGTCGGTGCCGGCCCCTGCGGCCTCGCCCTCGCCTGCGACCTGGCCCGCCGGGGCGTACGCGCCCTCGTGGTGGAGCGTGAGCCGGGGCTCTTCCCCGGCTCACGCGGCAAGGGCATCCAGCCCCGCACCCGGGAGGTCCTGGACGACCTCGGGGTCGGCGACGCGGTCCGCGCGCACGGGGGCCCGGCGCCGGTCGGGATGGCCTGGCAGAACGGCGAGCGGATGGGCGAGCACCGGATGTTCCGGGTCGCGGAGCCGACCGACGCCGAGCCGTACGGGGAGCCGTGGCTGATGCCGCAGTGGCGCACCCAGGAGATCCTGCTGGCCCGGCTGCGCGAACTGGGCGGCGATGTCGCGTTCTCGACCGCGCTGACCGGCCTCGCCCAGGACGCCGACGGGGTCACCGCACGGCTGGGCACCGGCACGGTCCGCGCCTCCTACCTGGTCGCGGCCGACGGCGGCCGGTCCACCGTGCGCCGGGAGCTGGGCATCGCGATGACCGGGGAGACGGTGGACCCGGCCCCGGTGCTGGTGGCCGACGTACGGATCGCGCCGCACGCCCTCGACCGGCTCAACTGGCACATGATGGACACCGACGCGGGGTACATCGCGCTCTGCCCGCTGCCCGGCACCGAGGACTTCCAGCTGGTCGCCCAGTACAAGGACGGCGAACCCGACACCTCGGCGGACGGGGTGCGCGCGGTGGTCGCCGCCCGGACGCACCTGGACGCGGCGGACGTCACCGAGGTGCGCTGGTCCTCGGACTTCCGGCCGCGCGCCGCCCTGGCCGACCGGTTCCGCGAGGGCCGGGTCTTCCTGGCCGGGGACGCCGCGCACGTCCACTCCCCCGCCGGCGGGCAGGGGCTCAACACCAGCGTCCAGGACGCGTACAACCTCGGCTGGAAGCTCGGCCAGGTGCTGCGCCACGGGGCGCCCGCCGCGCTGCTGGACACGTACGAGCAGGAGCGCCGCCCGGTCGCCGCCGACATGCTCGGCCTGTCCACCCGTATCCACCGGGGCCAGCAGGAGCGCGGCGCGGCGACCCAGCAGCTGGGCCTCGGCTACCGCGAGGGCCCGCTGTCGGCGGGCCGGGCCGGCGCGCTGGAGGCCGGTGACCGCGCACCCGACGGGCCCGCCGGCGACCGGCGCCTGTTCGACGTCTTCCGGGGTCCGCACTTCACGCTGCTGGCGGTGGGCACCGACGCGGAGCTGCCGCGGCCGGCCGGCCCGGCACTGCGGACGCACCGGCTGGACGGCGCCTACGAGCCGTACGGCGCGGGGCTGTTCCTGGTCCGGCCCGACGGCTACATCGGCTGGGCGGGCCGGGACGCGTCCGGCCTCGCCGCGTACCTCGCCCCGCTGGGCCTCGGCGTCGAGGAGACCATCGAGGAGGTCTGAGCGCCCGGACGCCGCGCGCTCAGACGCTGCTGAACGACAGCTTCGCGGCGAAGCCCAGGAACAGCACCCCGGCCGCCGACGTGGCACCCGCCGAGAGCCGCCGGCGCCTGCGGAAGGCGGCGGAGAGCCGGGTGCCGCCGAAGATCAGCGCCGACAGGTACAGGAAGCTGGCGATCTGGAGCAGGGTGCCCAGGACCAGGAAGGACAGCGCCGGGTAGGCGTACCCGGGATCCACGAACTGCACGAAGAACGAGATCAGGAAGAGGATCGCCTTCGGGTTGAACAGGCTGACCACCAGCGCCCGCCGGTACGGCCGCTCCATGGTGCCCGGAGTCTGTGCCTCGTCCGTGATCTCGGCGACCCGCCGGTGCCGCTCGCGCCACATCGACACAGCCGCGCGCAGCATCCCGATGGCCATCCAGGTCAGATAGCCCGCGCCCGCGTACTTGACGATCGCGAACAGCACCGGCGTCGTCTGCAGCAGCGACGAGGCACCGAGCGCCGACAGCGTCATCAGCACGGTGTCCCCGGTCCACACCCCGGCGGCGGCCACATACCCGGTCCGCACCCCGCGCCGCGCGGCGACGGACAGCACGTACAGCGAATTGGGCCCCGGCAGCAGAACGATCAGCACGAGGCCGGCGAGATAGGTCGGAAGATCGGTGACACCCAGCATGAAACGGAGTGTCGCACGCGGGTACGACACTCCGGAGGCGGGGGTTCCGGAAGGCTTCGCCGCCCCCTCCTCCGCGTCACTCCCCCTCGGAACGCCTCAGTGGTCACGGTTTTCTCACATCCGCGGGATTCGGCAACCGGGTAAAGCGGGAACCCGTCCCATGAGATACGCGGCCGCACGGGCCGTCGTCGACACCGGGGCCGAGGACGCAGGGGGCTGGGATGATACGCACACGCGGGACCGGGCGCGGTTACGCACTCCGAGGGGCTGCCGCCGTGGCCGTGGTGGCGATGGCCGCCGTGACCGCCGGGTGCAAGGAGCAGCCCGCGTCCGGCGCGTCGGCCGCCCCCTCCGTACCGGTGAACAGCGGCTCCCCCACCGACGACGCGAAGCCGGGCGGCGCCTCCGCGAGCCCGTCCGCAAGCGCGCCGGCGAAGGCGTCGCCCAAGCCGAAGCCGAGCGCGAGCCGCACCACGCCCACGGCCGATCCGCAGGGCAAGGTCCTGATGGCGAGCGGGGCGCAGGGCAAGCAGGTGCGGGAGCTGCAGGCCCGGCTGCGGCAGATCGGGCACTTCAACCGCACCCCCACCGGCTACTACGGGACCGTCACGGTCGCCGCCGTGCAGTCGTTCCAGGGCAAGCGCGGCCTGTCGCGCACCGGGAAGACGGACACCGTCACCTGGCAGAAGCTGCTCGGCATGACGCGCGAGCCCACGGCCGCCGAGCTGAACCCGCCGACCACCCGGCCGGTGGCGAAGCCGGACAAGCGGTGTCTGACGGGGCGGGTGCTCTGCATCAGCAAGAACAGCCGCACCCTGTCCTGGATGATCGACGGCAAGGTCGTCTCGTCGATGGACGTACGGTTCGGCTCGGAGTACACGCCGACCCGCGAGGGCACGTTCTCCGTCTACTGGAAGTCGCGCCACCACGTGTCGTCGATCTACCACACGGCCATGCCGTACGCGATGTTCTTCAGCGGCGGCCAGGCGGTGCACTACTCGTCGGACTTCGCGGCCCGCGGCTACAACGGGGCCTCGCACGGCTGCGTGAACGTCCGGGACGAGGGGAAGATCGCGACCCTGTTCGCCCAGGTCCGCACCGGGGACAAGGTCGTCGTCTACAAGTAGACATATCGATCTGAAGGAGAGGGGCGCGGACGGGACCGGGGGAACGTGTCCCGCCCGCGCCATGTGCGCCGAGCCGCAGGTACGGGGGGAACCCCGGCTCCGGGCGCTGCCGATGACCAGTCGGCTCATTCCGTACAGCGTCGGCGGGCCGAAAAACGTCACACCGACCGGTACGGACGCTCAGCGCGCCGCCGCTCCGGCGGTCGGCCGGGGGTTCTCGGGCGTGCCGGAATCCGACGGCGCCGGGTCCGGGGCGAGGGCCGCCGCCGAGGGGCCGGGCGCCTCGGTGAACCGGATCGCGGGGAGCCGGCCGGAGGAATCGCCGCCCGGCTGTGTGTCTCCCCCGTCGCTCTCGCCGTCCTGCCCGCCCTTCCCGTCCTCGCCGCCGAGCAGCCGGTCGCAGAACCGGTCCAGGTTGCGGGCGCCCTTGGCCAGGGCTTCGAGGCGGGTGCGGCGGTCGTCGTCGAGCTTGCCCTCGCGGTAGTCGCGGCAGGCCTTCAGGGTCTTGGCGTACCAGGTGGACGAGTCCCCGCCGCTGTCGCCGGAGCGGCGAGGGCGACGGCGGCACCGGCCCCGGCCGCACGGGCGGCGGGGGCGCGGAGGTCTCCTCGTCGGGGAGGACGCCGGAGCCGAGTTCCTCCGGGGACGCGGCCGCCGAGACGGAGGTGGCCGGGGAGGGCGCGTGCCGGCCGAAGGGTCCGGGCAGCACCCCGGAACCGGCGGCCACGGCCACCCCTCCTATGGCGCAGCACGCCAGGGAGGCGACCAGGCCGAAGCGCAGGGGCCGGCTCCAGCGGAACGGGCGGTCGCCGCGCGGACCCCCGGCCCCGCCTCTCGCGCCGGAGGCGGCCCTGCCTATGTGGACGGGGGCGAGCATCGCAGTCCCGTAGTCGTCGCCGTGCGCGGCCGGCGCCTTCGCGGCGGCACGGCGCGGGGCGGCGCGGAAGGCGGCGAGCGCGGCGGCCTCGCCGGGGAGTTCGCCGGCGGCGGGGCGGGCGGTGCGGGCGACGGCGTCGAGGGCGGCGGCCAGGCGCTCGGCGTCCTGGCAGGGACGGCCTTCGGCAGGGTCGACCGGTTCGCCGCGGAGCAATTTCTCCGCCGCTTCCTTGTCAAGCCATGCGTACTGCTCGTCGGCCATCACATGTCCTTCTGCGTCCACAGACGCGAATGCGTCACACCGGCGGGAGCCACCAGGCCGGTGCGTGGGGGGCGTTGTACGGGTACGGCGCCGAGTCCCCCGGTCCGGCCCGGCGCACCCGGAGCATTCTCCCGGAGGGACGCCGTCGGCGCTTCGGGACCGGCCGGGTGCCGGGGCGGAACCGGTGCTTCAGGGCCGGGGAGCCCGGCCGGACCGCCGTCCGCGGGGACGGGGACGGCCCGGCCGCCGTCCGCGGGGGCCGGGGTGGCCGGGTCGCCAGGACCGCCGTCCGGGCTGTCCGCCCGCAGCAGTTCGGCGAGCCGTTTCAGTCCTCGGTGGGCGGCGGTGCGGACCGCGCCGGGCCGCTTGCCGAGCGTCTGCGCCGCGCTCTTCGCGTCGAGCCCGACGACCACGCGCAGCACCACGGCCTCGGCCTGGTCCTGCGGCAGCTGGGCGATGAGCGACATGGTGCGGCCGGTCGCCAGAGCCTCGATCGCCTCGTCGGCCGTGTCGGAGACGGCCGGCTTGTCGGACAGCTCCGTCTCGTCGCCGCCGACGGCCGGGCGCCTGCCGCGCATCCGGAGATGGTCCAGGGCCCGGTTGCGGGCTATGCGCGCCGCCCAGCCCCGGAAGCGGTCGGCGTCCCCGCTGAAGCGGTCGATGTCCCGGGCTATCTGCAGCCACGACTCGGACGCCACGTCCTCGGCGTCCGGCTCCCCCACCAGCGTCCTTATGTAGCCCAGCAGCCGCGGCTGCACAGCGCGGTACACAGTACGGAAGGCGTCCTCGTCCCCGTGCTGTGCCGCGAGCACCGCGGCAGTAAGCCCCGCGTCGTCCCCCAGCACTCCCTCAACCCTGCCCTGCTGTCTGTATCGCAGCTGGTCACCACTGCCGCGCCACCCTGCGCGACTCAGCACGCTACGTCCTCGGCGTGCGCCGCGTCCATGACTTGTACAACCCGCAACATTCCATCGCCTGCCCCCGGTGTGACAGAAAACGCACCCACGGCGCTGAGATGAGTACGGGGTCGTCCTGCGGCCCCGCGGAAGACGACCGGGGCCTCTCCTGTGGGGGGTGGCGGCCCCGGTCGTCCTCGTCACTTCCCGCCACGCGGCGGCGGTCACGTACGAGGATGACTCCGTGACGACGACCCAGCACGTTCCCGCCCTCCCGATCCGCGTCTGCGTGGCCCTGGTCGAGGGGGGTCTCGCGGCAGGCGGCGAGATCTGTCTCATCCGGCGCGAGCGCGACGCCGGCGCCCAGTACTCGTTGCCGGGCGGGCTTCTCCACCCGGACGAGCAGGTGCCCGAGGGGCTCGCCCGTGAGTTGCGCGAGGAGCTCGGGGTCGACGTGGACGCCCTGCCCGAGCGGCCCCGGCTGCTCTGGGCGCAGGACCAGGTCACGACCCGGCCGGGCCGGCCCGGCACGTTCCGCCGGCTCCATCTCGTCCATCTGCTGGCCGTGGACCGCGAGGTGCGCGCGGCCCTCCCGGCGGCCGAACTGGACGCCGAGGACCGCACGCGGGTGGTCTGGGTGACCCTCGCGGAGGCGGCCGGGCTCCACCTCTACCCGCCGGTCGGCCCGGCGCTCGGCGGGCTGACCGGGCCGGTCGCGGATGTACTGCTCCCCCCGGTCACCGACCGGACGTACGCCTGGCGGTAGCCGGCTCAGCCCCGGACCCGGGCCCGGCGGGCCGCCGCCGCGCGCAGTACGCGCTGGCCCTCCGTCGAGAGGTCGAGGACCTGGCGCAGGCCCGCGCCGGCGGGGGCGGTGTCGTCGATGGCCGCGAGCATCTCCAGGATCAGGGTCTGCCGTGCGGTCTCACCGGCAAGGAGGGGGCCGGCGCCCGAGAGGTCGCCCGCGCGGCAGCGGGCCACCGGGTCCGGGGCCGCGGACCGGGGCGCGTCGTGGCCGCGGTGGACCTCCAGGGCCAGCACCGAGCAGGCGTCGGCCCAGGCGCGCACCTCCTCGCCGGCCCGGTCGGCCGGGGCGGCGGCGAGCAGTTCGCGGACGCGCCGGACCGGCTCGCCGGGGTCCGCGAGGGTGTCCAGAGCGGCGCGGGCCTCGGCGAGCCGGGCGGGCCAGAGCCGGGGATCGGCGCAGCCCGCCCAGAGCGGGCGCAGCGGGTCGGGGTCGTCGCCCGGGGCGGGCTGGGGCAGACAGCGTTCGAGGCAGGCGGCCGCACCGGCGGCGAGCCCGCGTTCGTCGGCGGCGGCGATCAGTTCGAGCAGGCTCATCGGCGTCTCCTGTCGGCCCTCCCGTACGGACCCGTGCCGGGACACAGTCGGGCGCAGCGCTTCCTGTTATCGCATTCAGCGCCGAATGGCCGAAAAGCGTCACTGCTGCTGGCCGATTACCGCTGGCGGTGCGCCCGGCGCCCGCCTCAGTGCGCCCGGAGCGGCGGCCGCTCAACGGGGAACGTGCCGGTCGCCGCGCGACGGGTCTGCATCTCCGTCAGCCTGCGTACGACCAGGATCGCCAGGACCGCCGCGACGATTTCGAGCCCGTCGCAGACCGCGAGCATGTCTAGGCCGCGGACCATGTCGCCCCCGGTTTTGGCCTTGCCGTAGAAGCCCGCGGCATACCGGGACAGGATCTCCGCCCCGACCAGCAGCGCCCACCAGGCTTTCAGCAGCCCGCGCGGGGCGGCGGACCGGCCGCCGGGGGTGTCGGCCGGGGCGCTCGCGGTCCAGATGTCGCTCGTCACCCGGTAGGGCAGCCAGACGTTGCCGAATGGCACGAACCAGGCACCGATCGCCCAGCCCGGCCGCATCGAGTGGGCGCGCGGGTCGAACGCGTCCGCGTTCAGCCGGACCCGGCGCAGCCACACGAGGAACACGACGGCGGTCACCAGGATGGTGAGTCCCTGGAGCATGCCGGCCGACCGGTACAGCATGTCGGCGCGGTCCCAGGTCTCCGCGTCGACCGCCAGGAAGCCGTCGTCCAGCCCCTCCGCGAGCAGCATGCGGTTGCGGACGCCGGCGGTGATCGCCAGCACGTCCACGACGGCCGCCGCGCCGAGCAGGACGCATGCCGCCCTGCCGAGGCCCACCACGGGGCGCACGGCGTCCAGCCGGGCCGGTGTCCGCATCAGGCCACCGGCCCGTGCCCACCGTACGCGGGCGCACACGGTGCACCGCCCGTCGGCGGTTTTGGCCGGTCTCGCACCGCAGAGTGAACAGAGCATGGAAATGGAACCCCCCAGGATTCGGACGTCGCCGCGAGAAGCGCGCGTCCCCTCCCCAGGACGACGCGGCCCCCGGACCGTAGTGCTCCGGGGCCGCGTTGTCCATGGTCAGAGGCCTGCTCAGGGGCCCGGGGCGGCTCAGCCCGCGTCGATCTCCTTCGCCAGCGACTGGAACTTCGCGTAGCTCAGCTTCGGCTTGCCCGGGACCCACAGCTTCTGGGCCGTCGCCCGCAGCGGCATCCGGATGCCGTCGGCGACCTGCGCGGCGGTCTGGGCGTTCGGGAAGTCGCCCCAGACGGCGAACCGGCCGCCGAGGATCTGGTCCGAGTAGCGCGCCGGGACCGGGGTGGTGCCGCGCAGAACGAGCGGGGTCCACAGCTCGTAGATCCGCTTGCCCGTGGGGTAGACGAAGGCGTTGGGCTGGCCGAGTACGTAGTACATGAACTCGTCGTTGAGGTTGAGGACCTTGCGGCCCTCGCGCAGGTACTCCTCCGGCGACCGGGCCCCGTACTCCTTGCCCGTCCAGTACTCGACCTCGATGTCCTTGTCCGCGCGGACCTCGGTGTCGCGGAACTGGCCGTCGTTCCACGCCTTCGGCTGCTTGCCGTGCTTGCGGACGACGTCCGCCCGGTCGTTGAGCCAGCCGGTGGCGAGGTCCGAGATGCCGGCCGCGGAGCCGTACTTCGCGACCGCCGCGCGCTGGAGCTGCGGGTAGGAGGCGGCCGGGTTGCTCGCCATCAGCGCGCGGTACTCGTCGCCGCCCAGATGCCAGTACGTGCCGCCGAACAGCTCCGCGTACTCGCCCAGCAGCTCGTCGATCAGCTTGGCCGCGCCCGGCTTGGAGATGTCCAGCGACCCGGTCGAGGCGACGCCGGAGACGTTGTGCAGCTGGAGGTCGGGGTGGGCACGCAGGACCGCGCCGAGGTGGCCCGGCGAGTCGATCTCCGGGACGACCTGGATGTGCAGCCGGCCGGCCAGCGCGAGGATGTGCCGCACCTGAGCCTTGGTCAGGTGGTCCGGCGAGACCACCTCGGGGTGCGTGTCGGACTCGATGCGGAAGGCCTGGTCGTCGGAGAAGTGCAGGCCGAGCTGGTTGAGCTTGAGGTCGGCCATCTCGCGCATCCGGTCCTCGATCCAGGACGCGGTGTAGTGCTTGCGCGCGATGTCGAGGTTGAGGCCGCGCTGCGGCTTGTCGGGCCGGTCGCGCACCTCGCCCTCGGGCATGGAGCCGTCGGCGCGCACCGACTGCTTCAGGGTGCGCGTGCCGTAGAAGACGCCCGCCTCGCCGGGTCCGCTGATCCTGACGCGCCCGTCGGCGGTGCGCAGCGTGTACGACTCCGGGCCGCCGGACGCCTTCGGGGTGAGGGCCAGTTCGACGTCACCGGCGCGGGCCGCCACCTCGCCCCGGTAGTGGATCTTCAGCTCGCCGGCCAGCAGCTTCCCCTCGTCGGCGAGCTTGCCGCTGCCCTTCGCGACGACGACACCGCTGTCCTCGCCGGGCTTCCAGCCGGGCCCGTGGGCGGGGGTGTGCTCCCGTACGGCCGGGATGGTGCGGGGGGTCTTGGAGAGCGGGTAGCTCCGGGTCGGCGAGGGCTTGGGGGACGGGGACGACGCCGCGCGGGACGTCTCGGGGCCGTTGCCGTGTTCGGTTCCGGAGCCGCCGCAGCCGACGAGGGCCACGCTCGCCGCGGCCGCCGCCGCCACGGCCAGGAGGGCGCCGCGTGAAGGTGCCATCAGTCAGAAACCTCCGGTTCGGGGAATTCGGGGAATTCGGGGAAAGGGAGCAGAACCACGAGAAAACAGGGCGGATGTAGGGAGGTAACCGGGCATTCTCCTCACACATCCGCTCTCCAGGCATCAGGAAACTCTCCCGTCCGGGTGAAATTCGCGCATCCTTGGCCCGGCCGTTTCCCCGTATCGCTAGCGTTGAGCCCCATTCGTCTCTCCTTTCGCCCCGCATCCGCCTGGTCCCGTCGGTCCCACCCCCTCCAGGTTCACAGATGCCGTTGATCACAGGAGTCCACGCTGTCCAGGTCCAGCGAGTCCCACGCCGGCCTTCCCGAGCAGCCGCCCCGGCCCGCCCGGCGCACCGCCGTGCCCGTGCAGAACCGCGGCTGCGCCACCGCCCGGCCCACCGCGCACCTCTGGGACCTGCCCCGTTTCAACACCGCGCCCGCCCCGGAGGCCGAGGCCGCGCTGCTGGAGTGCTTCGGCAGCCACGGCTGGGCGCAGCGGCTGGCCGCCCACCGCCCCTACCCGGACGTGGAGGCACTGCTCGCCGCGGCCGACGAGGCGGTCTACGACCTCTCCCCCACCGACCACGCGGAGGCGCTGGCCGTCGAGGCCTCCCCGGGGCTGCGGCCGGACGCGCCGCGCTCCGCCCATCTCGCGCTGGCCGCCGCACACGCCGAGTACGAACGCAAGTTCGGCCATGTCTTCGTGATCTGCCTGGACGGCTATCCGCCCGCCGAACACCCCGACCAGGTCCTGGCCGGCATCCGGGCCCGGCTGGCGCACGAGGAGGAGCGGGAGCGGGCGGTCACGGCGGACGAGATGCGGCGACTCGCCCGGGGCCGCCTGGCCGCGCTGGTATCGAGTCGGTAACGGGTGGGCGGCGGGCGGCGCGGCCCGGAATCCCCGGCCGCAGGCGGGTGAGCAGGGCGTCGGGGGCCTGTCCATAGCCCGTCCGTGCCTGTTTCGTTGCCACTTTGATCACACCAGAGGCCCCCGCGCGATCGAACCGACAATCCGTCGCTACGATGGCCGGGGCCGGTGGACCGTACCCGGCCGGGTCAGACCGACAGTCAAGCCGGCCGACCCCAATCCCCGCTCCCGGAGGGTTCTTCCGTGCCGGCTGGAACGCTGTACCGCGGCCGGGAAGGCATGTGGTCCTGGGTGGCTCATCGAGTCACCGGTGTCCTCATTTTCTTCTTCCTGTTCGTGCATGTCCTGGACACCGCCCTCGTCCGCGTCTCCCCGGAGGCCTACGACGACGTCGTGTCCACGTACAAGACGCCGATCGTCGCGCTCCTCGAATACGGCCTGGTGGCCGCGATTCTCTTCCACGCGCTGAACGGCCTGCGCATCGTCGCCGTCGACTTCTGGGCCAAGGGCCCGCGCGTTCAGAAGCAGATGCTCTGGGGCGTGCTCGGCATCTGGATCGTGCTCATGGTCGGGGCCCTGTACCCCGTCCTCGGCCACGCCGTACGCGAACTCTTCGGGAGCTGAGGCCCATGTCCACCGAGACTTCCGCGATCGGCGCAGTCGAAGGCGTGAGCCTGTACGACGTCGACAACCCGGCCCCCGTCATCGAGCCGCCGCGCAAGCGGACCGGCAAGACCCCCAAGGGCTCGCGCACCAACTTCGAGATGTACGCCTGGCTCTTCATGCGCCTGTCGGGCATCGTCCTGGTCGTCCTGGTCATCGGGCACCTGCTGATCCAGCTGGTGCTGGACGGCGGCGTCTCCAAGATCGGCTTCGCCTTCGTGGCCGGCCGCTGGGCCTCGCCGTTCTGGCAGGTCTGGGACCTGGCGATGCTGTGGCTCGCCATGCTGCACGGCGCCAACGGTCTGCGTACGGTCATCAACGACTACGCCGAACGGGACAACACCCGCTTCTGGCTGAAGATGCTGCTGTACACCGCCACGGTGTTCACCGTCCTGCTGGGCACGCTGGTGATCTTCACCTTCGACCCGAACATCCGCTAGGCGCCGGGCCCGAAGGACCAGAGGTAAACCATGCAGATCCACAAGTACGACACCGTCATCGTCGGCGCCGGCGGCGCCGGCATGCGCGCGGCCATCGAGTCGACCAAGCGCAGCCGCACCGCCGTGCTGACCAAGCTCTACCCCACCCGCTCCCACACGGGCGCCGCGCAGGGCGGCATGGCCGCCGCGCTGGCCAACGTGGAGGAGGACAACTGGGAGTGGCACACCTTCGACACGATCAAGGGCGGTGACTACCTGGTCGACCAGGACGCCGCCGAGATCCTGGCGAAGGAGGCCATCGACGCCGTTCTCGACCTGGAGAAGATGGGCCTGCCGTTCGGCCGTACGCCCGAGGGCCGCATCGACCAGCGCCGGTTCGGCGGTCACTCCCGCAACCACGGTGAGGCCCCGGTCCGCCGCGCCTGCTACTCGGGCGACCGCACCGGCCACATGATCCTCCAGACGCTGTACCAGAACTGCGTCAAGGAGGGCGTGGAGTTCTTCAACGAGTTCTACGTCCTGGACCAGCTGGTCGTCGAGGTGGACGGCGTCAAGAAGTCCGCCGGCGTCGTCGCCTACGAGCTGGCCACCGGCGAGATCCACGTCTTCCAGGCGAAGTCGGTCATCTACGCCTCGGGCGGCACCGGCAAGTTCTTCAAGGTGACGTCGAACGCGCACACCCTGACCGGTGACGGCCAGGCCGCCTGCTACCGCCGGGGTCTGCCGCTGGAGGACATGGAGTTCTTCCAGTTCCACCCGACGGGCATCTGGCGCATGGGCATCCTGCTGACGGAGGGCGCCCGCGGTGAGGGCGGCATCCTCCGCAACAAGGACGGCGAGCGCTTCATGGAGAAGTACGCGCCCGTCATGAAGGACCTCGCGTCCCGTGACGTCGTGTCCCGCTCCATCTACACGGAGATCCGCGAGGGCCGCGGCTGCGGTCCCGAGGGCGACCACGTCTACCTCGACCTGACGCACCTGCCGCCGGAGCAGCTGGACGCCAAGCTCCCGGACATCACCGAGTTCGCGCGTACGTACCTCGGCATCGAGCCCTACACGGACCCGATCCCGATCCAGCCGACCGCGCACTACGCCATGGGCGGCATCCCGACCAACGTCGAGGGCGAGGTGCTGGCCGACAACACCACCGTCGTCCCGGGCCTGTACGCCGCCGGCGAGGTCGCCTGCGTGTCGGTGCACGGCGCCAACCGCCTCGGCACGAACTCGCTGCTCGACATCAACGTCTTCGGACGCCGCGCGGGCATCGCCGCCGCCGAGTACGCCGAGAAGAGCGACTTCGTCGAGCTTCCCGAGAACCCGGCGCAGCTGGTCGTCGACCAGGTCGAGCGGCTGCGCGACTCCACGGGCACCGAGCGGGTCGCGACGATCCGCCAGGAGCTCCAGGAGTGCATGGACGCCAACGTGATGGTGTTCCGCACCGAGCAGACGATCAAGACCGCGGTCGACAAGATCGCGGAGCTGCGCAAGCGCTACCTCGACGTGTCGGTCCAGGACAAGGGCAAGCGGTTCAACACGGACCTGCTGGAGGCCATCGAGCTGGGCAACCTGCTCGACCTCGCCGAGGTCATGGCGACGTCGGCGCTGGCGCGCAAGGAGTCCCGCGGCGGTCACTACCGCGAGGACTACCCCAACCGCGACGACGTCAACTTCATGCGCCACACCATGGCGTACCGCGAGGTCGCCGAGGACGGCACCGAGTCGATCCGGCTGGACTACAAGCCGGTCGTCCAGACCCGCTACCAGCCGATGGAGCGTAAGTACTGATGGCTACACCCACCCTGGACAAGGCCGACAAGGCTCCCGAGCCCGAGGCCGGCTTCGCCGACTCGCCGTACATCACGGCCACGTTCCGCATCCGGCGGTTCAACCCGGAGGTCTCCGACGAGGCCCAGTGGCAGGACTTCCAGATCGAGATCGACCCGAAGGAGCGTGTGCTCGACGCCCTTCACAAGATCAAGTGGAACCAGGACGGGACGCTCACGTTCCGCCGCTCCTGCGCGCACGGCATCTGCGGTTCGGACGCCATGCGGATCAACGGCAAGAACAGGCTCGCCTGCAAGACGCTGATCAAGGACCTGAGCCCGGAGAAGCCGATCACGATCGAGGCCATCAAGGGCCTCACGGTCCTCAAGGACCTGGTGGTCGACATGGACCCGTTCTTCCAGGCCTACCGCGACGTCATGCCCTTCCTCATCACCAAGGGGAACGAGCCGACCCGCGAGCGTCTGCAGTCCCCCGAGGACCGCGAGCGCTTCGACGACACCACCAAGTGCATCCTGTGCGCCGCGTGCACGTCCTCGTGCCCGGTGTTCTGGAACGACGGCCAGTACTTCGGCCCGGCGGCGATCGTCAACGCGCACCGCTTCATCTTCGACTCTCGCGACGAGGGCGGCGAGCAGCGCCTGGAGATCCTCAACGACCGTGACGGTGTGTGGCGTTGCCGCACCACCTTCAACTGCACGGACGCCTGCCCGCGTGGCATCGAGGTCACCAAGGCGATCCAGGAGGTCAAGCGCGCCCTGATCACGCGTCGCTTCTGATCCCCGAGCACCTGAAGAGGCCCGGTCCCCCGCGGGGGACCGGGCCTCTTGCCGTGCCCGCCGCCCCGGGCGGTACCGTCGTGCGGAGCCGGCACGAGAGCGGGGGAAGCGTTGTGAAGGCGACCGATCCGTACGCGGCGGCCCTGCGATGACCGTCCTGAGGCATTCCGTCACCGTCCTGGCCGTGGGCCCCGAACTGGCCGGTGAACTGGCCTCGTTGCTCTGGGACGCGGCCGAATCCAGCCGGGTGCGTGGGCAGAGCGTGCTCATGCCGGACGGGCAGCCGGCCGACGGTCTGCGGCTGGTGAAGGGCCGTCACCTCACACCCGGCGCGCGGTACGAGATCGGCCGGCCCGACGACGCGGAGCGCATGACGCTGGGCGTACGCGAGTGGCGGCGCACAAGTGCCGTCGAGGTGGAGCAGCAGGTGAGCGCGCCGGACCTGAACGGCCGGCTGACGCTGCGGCTGACCTCCCCGGACCGGCCCCGGCTGCTCGATGCGCGGGGGCGGATGTGGGGGCCGGACGGCTCGGGGGCGATCCAGCGGGGCTCGGGACGGGCGCGGGTCGATCTGGCCGCGTGGTGGGACGCGGCGGCGCTTGTGCCCGGCGCGCCGCCGGACGCGCGTGCCCCCGCGAGGGCACGGGTGAAGCATCTGCTGGGCGAGGCGCGGCTGTATCTGCGGCCCCGGCGCGCGGAGGACGGCCGCTGGCTGGTGGAGGCGGCGGCCTCGGTGCGCGGCCGTTGGCTGCTGCGTCCGGTCGCCGCCGTCGTCCTGCTGCTGGCCGGGGGCCCGTTGCGGCGGGGCTTCCGGGACGCGGTGGAACGGGCGGCCCGGGGGTGGGACGAGGCGGTGGCCGAGCTGCTGGCGCTCGGCCCCGAGGGCATCAGGGAGGAGCTCGCCCGGCAGATGGCGCGGGGGCGGCCGGAGGAGGACTCCCCGAAGGGCTGACTCAGTCCCAGGCGGCGCCGCCCCGGTCCTCGGCGACCACCATGATCCGGCGCAGCATGTCGTTGAGCAGGGCCCGTTCGCCCTTGTCCAGGACGCCGAGCAGCCGTTCCTCCTCGTGTCCGAGGATGCCCATCGCACCGAGCCAGGTCGCCCGGCCCTCGTCGGTCAGCTGGACGTCGACGCGGCGCCGGTCCGTCGTGGACGGGGTGCGCCGGACGAACGCGCGGCGTTCCAGCGCGTCCAGCCGGCCGGTGACGGAGGCGGGGGCGAGGTCGAGGTCGGCGGCCAGTTCGGACGGGGCCGCCGTGCCGCCGCGTCCGGCGAGCTTGTGCAGGGTGTCGAACTCCTGCCGGTCCAGGTCGAAGTCGACGAGCGACTGCTCGCGCACCCGGCGCAGATGGACGGAGAGCTTCTTCATCCGGGTCACCGCGCCCTCGATGTCCGGATCGAGCTCGGGAAGCACGGGTCTCCACCGCTCGACATGCCCGTCGGTCCAGTCGCGTAGCTCCATGCGCCTCAGCCTACGCGGCACCCCTGGACCTTTCGGGACCGAAAATCTCGTTGACGGATACTTCGGAACCGAAATAAATTGCCGCCCATGGCTTCCACGGCTCATCCCTTACGCACACGCTCCTTCCGGCTGCTCTTCATCGGACGGTCCCTGTCGATGCTGGGCGACGCGGCGATCCCGGCCGCGCTCACCCTCGCCGTCTACCTGGCCACCGGCTCCACCGGGGCCCTCGCCCTGGTCCTGGCGTGCGCGATGGTGCCCAAGCTGCTGCTGCTCCCGCTCGGCGGGGTTGTCGGCGACCGCTTCAACGCGCGCACGGTGGCCCTGACCACCGACCTCGTGCGGTGCGCCACCCAGCTCTTCGTCGGCGCCGAACTGCTGTCCGGCACCCCGGCCCTCTGGCAGATCGCCCTCGCCGAGGCGGTCGGCGGCGCCGCCGGGGCCTTCGCGATGCCGACCTCGTCCCCGCTGATCCGGGGCACCGTGGACGAGGCGGGACTGCTGCGGGCCAACTCCCTGATGGCGGTGGTCTCCGGGGCCGCCCGGATCGGCGGGCCCGCCGTCGCCGGTGTCCTGATCCTCACGGCGGGACCGGGCTGGGCCTTCGTGCTGGACGGCGCGAGCTTCGCGGTCAGCGCCGCCCTGCTGTACGTGATCCGGGTCCGGCATGTACCGATCCCCCGGCGCTCTCTGCTCAGCGACCTCAAGGAGGGCTGGACCGAGGTCCGCAGCCGCGACTGGTACTGGACGAGCCTGATCGCGCACGCCGTCTGGAACGGCGCATCGGCCACACTGATGACGCTCGGCCCGGCCCTCTTCCTCAACGGCCCCGGCGGCAAGGGGAGCTGGGTCGTGCTGCTCCAGACCGGCGCGGTCGGTCTGCTGCTCGGTTCGCTGGTGGCCGGCCGGGTCCGGCCGCGCCGCCCGGTCCTCGCCGCCAACCTGGCCGGTTCGCTGTACTTCCTGCCGCTCTGCCTGCTGGCCGGGCACGCGCCCATGGCGGTGTCCCTCGCCGCGTACGGGATCGCCATGGCCGGTCTCGGCTTCCTCAACCCGGTCTGGGAGACCGCCGTCCAGTCCGCCATACCCGCGCACACCCTGGCCCGGGTGACCTCGTACGACTGGCTGCTGTCCTTCGCCGCGATGCCGCTCGGCTACGCCCTCGCCCCGCTCGCCGCCTCCGCCTGGGACGCGGAGATCCCGCTCGCGGTGGCCGGTCTGGTGGCCGGTGCGGCCTGCGCGGGCACCGCCGCCGTGCCGGGCGTGCGGCGCTTCGGGGCCCCCGCCGCCGGGAAGGCGCACGAGGCCGGGGCACCGGCGGGGACGCCCGCGGCCGGGTAGGGGGCGCGACCCGGATACGCTCGGGCCCGTGGTGAAGGAAGAGAAGGACGCCAAGGCGGTCAAGGCCCCCAAGAGCGAGCAGACCCGTGCCCTGATCCTCGAAACCGCACTCCGGCTCTTCCAGGAGCGCGGTTTCGACCGGACGACGATGCGGGCCATCGCCCAGGAGGCCGGCGTCTCCGTGGGCAACGCCTACTACTACTTCTCGTCCAAGGAGCACCTGGTCCAGGGCTTCTACGACCGGCTCGCCGCCGAGCACGCGGCGGCGGTGCGGCCGGTCCTGGACGGCGAGAAGGACCTCGCGGCGCGGATGCGCGGGGTGCTCCTCGCGTGGCTGGACGTGGCGGAGCCGTACCGCCCCTTCGCCACCCAGTTCTTCAAGAACGCCGCCGACCCCGAGAGCCCGCTCAGCCCGTTCTCGGCGGAGTCGGCCGCCGCCCGCGAGGCGGTCATCGCCCTCCACGAGGAGTGCCTGACCGGCTCCACCACCCGGACCGACCCCGAACTGGGCCCGCAGCTCCCGGAGTTGATGTGGCTCATGCATATGGGCCTGGTGCTGTTCTGGGTGTACGACCGGACCCAGGGCGCGGAACGCAGCCGCCGGCTCGTCGCGCGCACCGTCCCGATCGCCGCCCGCGCGGTGGCGCTGTCCCGGTTCCGGGTACTGCGGCCGCTGGTGCGCCAGGTGCACGAGGTGCTGGACGAGTTCATGCCGGGAACGACGAAGCGGGCGGCAGGACCGGAGAAGTCCTGACCGCCCGCGTGCGCCGTTGCCGTACGGATCAGATCCGGCCGAGCTCCCACAGGCGCCACACGCCCGTGCCGTCGGAGAGGTACTGCGAACCGGAGATGTCGGCCTTGGCGACGACGTAGTCCTTCTTCTGCCACAGCGGCACCAGCGGCACGTCCTCGCCGACCAGCTTCTGGAGCGCCTTGAAGTCCGCCGAGGCCCGACTGCGGTCGCTGTACTGCAGCGTGGAGCTGATCAGCTGGTCCATCTTCTTGCTGGTGTAACCGTTGTGAAGGCTGCTGTCGCGGCCGACGAGCGGCTGGCTGAAGGTGTCGGGGTCCGGGTAGTCCGGGAGCCAGCCGACGGTGTACATGTCGTACTCGCCGTTCGCGTAGCCCTTCTGGAACCGGGTCCACTCGACGGCCTTGATCTTGACCTTGAACAGCCCGGTGGCGTTCAGCTGCCGCTGGATCTCCTTCGTCTCCT
Organism: Streptomyces sp. col6; assembly: GCF_008042035.1. Classification (GTDB taxonomy): domain Bacteria; phylum Actinomycetota; class Actinomycetes; order Streptomycetales; family Streptomycetaceae; genus Streptomyces. Next base: position 627,879 of record NZ_RDBL01000006.1, on the reverse strand, counting down.
CGATGTACTGGTCGCCGTCGCGGTAGGCGAAGGTGACCGGCAGCGGCGTCTGGGCGCCCGCCTCCTCCATGAGCGCCTTCGCGCGCTTGGCGTCCGGCGAGGGGTAGGCGTCGAAGAACGGGGTGCTGTGCCCGATGGTGCCCTGCGGGATCAGCGAGTAGAGCGGGTCGACGGTGCCCTTGTAGACGTCGCTCACCAGCGGACCGCGGTCGATGACCGCCGCGATGGCCTGGCGGACCCGGCGGTCGGCGAGCGGGGAGTCCTTGCGGACGTTGAAGACGAGGTTGCGGATCTCGGCGCTGTCGGCCTCGGTGACGCGCTTGTCGGTGTCGCCCGGGTTCAGGCTCGCGAGCGTGGCCGGCGGGAGCTGACGGTGAGTGACCTCGACCTGGCCGGAGTTCCAGGCCGCGAGGAGGTCCTCCGACTCCTTGTAGTAGCGCACGGTGACCGGGCCGCCGGTCTCCTTGAGCGCTCCCTTGTACCGCGAGTTCGGCACGAGTTCGGCCTTGACGCCGGGCTCGTACGACTTCAGGACGTACGGACCGGAGCCCGTCACCTTGTTGTCGTTGCGCAGCTTGTGCTCCGCGTAGGCGTCCTTCTCGACGATCGCGCCGGCGCCGGTGGCGATCTTCTGCGGGAAGGTCGCGTCACGCGAGGAGAGGTTGAAGGTGATGACCCGCCCGTCGACGACCACGTTCTTCAGGCTGGGGAAGAGGACCGAGGGACCGACGTCCGTCTTGATCTCCAGCATCCGGTCGAACGAGTACTTGACGTCCTCGGCGGTGACGTCCTTGCCGTCCGAGAACGTCAGGTCGTCACGGAGCTTGCACTGGTACGTCTGCAGCTTCCCGCCGATGAAGCCGCAGCTCTCGGCGGCGTCCGGCTCGGGCACGATCGCCCCGGACTTGAACGTCATCAGCGACTGGTAGACGTTGCTGTACATCGCCCAGGAACCGGCGTCGTAGGCGCCCGCCGGGTCGAGCGAGGTCACCGCGTCGGTCGTGCCGACGACGACCGGGTCGGAGTCGCCCTCCTCCGAGGGAAGCAGTTGCCAGGCGACCACGCCTGCGATGACCAATACCGCGAAAATCGCGAGAATCCGTAGCCGGATCGACCGCATTGACGTGCTCTCCCTTAACTGCCCCACCTCGGTGTCGCGCTCAGATACGCAGATCACCGCACGTTCGCGCTCAGCCAATCACACGATTTTCACATCTGGAAGGGGAGATCAGAGGCTCACAGTCAATTGTTGGTCAGTCGAAACCTTCTGCCCGTTACCTCGAATACAGAGGGTTCACCACCGGTCACCGGATCAGCCATTCCGGAACGTCCGCGCAGGCACTTAGGCCTGCCGGGACGCGAGCTCGACGACGGTGATGTCGGAGGGTGCTCCGACCCGCACGGGCGGGCCCCAGGCACCGGCGCCGCGTGTGACGTAGAGCTGGGTGTCGCCGTAGCGTTCGAGTCCGGCGACCGTGGGATTCGACAGCTCCGCGATGTAGTTGCCGGGCCAGAGCTGGCCGCCGTGGGTGTGCCCGGAGAGCTGCAGGTCGACGCCGTATTCGACGGCCTCGTCGATGACCACCGGCTGGTGGGCCAGGAGCACGGCCGCGCGGCCGGGATCGCGGTCGCCGAGGGCGCGGGCGAAATCCGGGCCCTGCCCTTCGCTCTCGCCACCGATGTCATTGACCCCGGCCAGATCGAAACCGCCGGTCTCCACCCGCGCGTTCTCCAGCGGATGCAGTCCCAATTCCCTTATGTGATCAACCCATTGGGCCGCACCGGAGTAGTACTCGTGATTGCCGGTGACAAAGAACGCGCCGTGCCGGGCACGGAGAGCGGCGAGCGGTTCGGCGGCCGGACCGAGATCGTCCACCGATCCGTCGACCAGATCACCGACGACCGCGACGAGATCGGGCTGCGTCCGGTTGACGGCGTCCACGATCCGTTGCGTATGGGACCGGCCCAGGATCGGGCCCAGGTGAATATCGCTGACGACGGCGATCCGGAATCCGTGCGCGGACCGGGGCAGCCGGGCGAGCGGCACGGTGACCCGTTTCACCCGGGGCCCGCGCAGCACCCCGTACGTCCCGTAGCCGACGGTCCCGAACCCGGCGGCCGCGGCGGCGCCCCCGACGGCCCGCGCCACGAACAGCCGCCGCGACGGGTCGCCGGGGGCGGACCCGCGGGCGGGTTCCGGTACGGGTCCGGGGGCCGGCTCCGTCACGGGGGCGGCCTCCGGCGCGGACGCGGGTACGGACACGGGCGCGGGTTCCGGTTCGGGCTCCGGCGCGGCGGCCGCCCGGCGCGCGAGCCACCGGCGCAGCAGCGGGCGCACGGCCTCGCCCACCAGCAGCGCGAGCGTCAGATAGAGCAGCGCGGCGAGCCAGAGGAACCCCGGCCAGGCCAGCACCTGCTGGATGCGGAAGGGCGCACCCGCACGGCCGGAGACCAGGGCACCGACGCTGAGGAGCGGCAGCACGTACGCGGCGATCGTGCCGGCCCGCCGCCATGGGCTGCCGGGTGTCGTGGTGTCACCGACGAACCGGCGCCACACATAGCGGTGGACGGCCACGAGCAGCGCGAGCACCGCGACCGCCACCAGAGTGAACCCCACGATCCGCACGGCTGCCCCTTAGCCCCGTTCGCCCCTGTATCGCCCGATTCGACCCACGGACGGGGCCGACGCTTTCAAGCCTTCTCGGTGCGCAGGGCCCTGACGCCCCGGAACCCGATCCATCCCACGGCCGTCCCCAGAAGAAAGGACGTGATGGCGAGCAGCAGATGCACCCAGAAGTACGCGGTCGGGTCACCGGCGTCGTCGAAGGCGAGGCCGCTGCCGTCCTTCCACAAGTTTTTAGCGAAGGTGACCCAGATGACCCACGACCACGCCCCGAAGGCGAGCAGGAACCAGGACACCGGGCGGCTGAGCTTCATGGCTTCAGTATCGCCGCCGCGCTCCGGGTGGCTCGGGCGGGGTGGTCCGTCCCGGCGGTCCGCACGGCGGGTCACGACGCCGATACATATATTCACATCAACTGCATGTACGTTTTCGACCGTGCCAGCTCTCAAGAAGGCCGCGTTGGCGGTCACCTCTGCCGCCCTGCTGTCCGCTTTTGTCGTGACGCCCGCCTCCGCGGCGGGTGGGGACGACGACGCCCCCAAGCCTCCCTCGAACATGTCGCAGGTCGGGGGCGCACAGCTGGGGCGGTCCGGCACCCAGGTCAATCTCATGGCGGGTGCCCCGGTGCTGCCCAAGGACCTGACGGGCCGGTCGTGGATGGTCTCGGACGCGGAGAGCGGCAAGGTACTCGCCGCGCACAACGCCCACTGGCGGCTGCCCCCGGCGTCCACGCTGAAGATGCTCTTCGCGGACACCCTGCTGGACGACCCGGCGCTCCAGCCGAAGACGCGGGAGTACACGGTCAAGGACGAGGACCTCGCCGATCTCGGTGAGGGCAGCAGCCTGGTGGGGATCAAGGAGGACCTCAGCTACACGGTGCACGACCTGTGGCTCGGGGTCTTCCTGCGTTCCGGGAACGACGCGGTGCACGTACTGGCCTCGATGTACGGCGGCGTCCCGAAGACCGTCCAGGCCATGCGGGACCGCGCGGTGGAGCTCCAGGCGCTGGACACGAACGTGGTGTCGCCCGACGGGTACGACGCGCCCGAGCAGGTCTCCAGCGCGTACGACCTCTCGCTCTTCGCCCGCGACGGACTGCAGAACGCGGACTTCCGGGAGTACTGCTCGACCGCGACCGCCCAGTTCCCCGGTGAGAAGAAGAAGGGCAAGAAGCGCGAGACCTTCGGCATCCAGAACACCAACCGACTGCTCACCGGGGCCGACGGCGTCACCGCGTACAAGGGCATCGCCGGCGTCAAGAACGGCTACACGACGCACGCCGGCAACACCTTCACCGGTGTCGCCGAGCGCGACGGCAAGGTCCTCCTCGTCACCGTGATGAACCCGTCCTCCGACGAGACGCACGCGGTCTACAAGGAGGCGGCCCGGCTCCTGGACTGGGGGTTCGCCGCGCACAGCAAGGTGACCCCGGTCGGTGAGCTGGTCCCGCCGAAGTCCGCGGTCGTGGGCGAGGGCTCGGACACCGAGGGCGCCGGCAAGGGCGCCGAGGCGGACACGGCCGGCGGCAAGGGCGACCACGGTCCCGACCGGGCCGCGCAGGCGGCGGCCGCCACCGACGGCTCCAGCGGGGCCGGGATCGCGCTGGGCATCGCCGGCGGCGTGCTGGTCCTGCTGGCCGGCGCGGTGTTCCTGGTCAACCGGCGCTGGCCGCTGCCGGACCTGATGCGTCGCCGTCCTCGCCCGTGACGCGCCGGGCGGCGGGCGCGGGGTCCTCCTCCGCGTCCACCGCCGGGTCGTCCTCCTTGCTCGGCGTCGCCGTCCAGGCGGCGCAGAACAGCAGCAGCTTGGCCGTGAAGTTGATCCACAGCAGCAGGGCGATCGGCACCCCGAAGGCCCCGTACATGCTCTTGGACGCGACGCCCCTCATATAGCTGCCGAGCAGCAGCTTCAGCAGTTCGAACCCGACCGCGCCGACCAGCGCGGCCACGACGAGCCGGCGGCGCGGCGGTTCGACGCCGGGCAGCAGCGTCAGCAGATAGAGCAGCAGCAGGAAGTCGGCGGCCACCCCCACCAGCAGGGCGGCGATCCGCAGCAGCACCCCGCCGGCCCCGTTCTCCGGGATGTTGAGCAGGTCGGCGACCCAGCCGATGGCCACCGAGCCGACCGAGGAGATCGCGAAGGTCACCAGCGCGGCGCCGCCCAGGCCGAACAGCACCCCCGCGTCCTTGAGTTTGCGGACGACCGGATTGCCCTCGTCCAGGTCGTCCCGCTCCCAGACCGCGCGCAGACAGTCCCGCATCGAGCCGACCCAGCCGATACCGGTGAAGAGCAGCAGCGCACCGGCCACCAGACCGATCGTCCCCGCGTGGGCGACCAGGCCGTCGATGCCGAGCTGGTCGGAGATGCCGGGCACCTGCTCGGCGAGCTTGTCCTCGATCTTGTCCAGCTGCTTGTCGGTGAGCAGCGCGGCGCCGATCGCCGCGCCGACGGCGATCAGCGGGAAGAGGGCGAGGAAGCTGATGAACGTGATCGCCGCGGCGAGCCGGGTCCAGTGGACCCGCACCAGCGTCTCGTAGCTGCGCCACGCGTGCGTCTCCATCAGCCGGGAGACGAGTGGCCCGATGACGGGGAGTTTTTTCAGCCAGTCCATGGGTCACGACTACCCCTCGGGGCCGGGAAAACCGAAATCCGGTGCGGGGTGGAGGAGATGACGGAGCTTCAATCACCCATTTCGGTGAGTGTTGTAACAAATCCCTCAAAGGTGTTATCCCGGGCGATACGGTCACCCTCATGTCTGTCGACACCGTGTCCCTGACCGGCTGGGGCCGCACCGCCCCGACGACCGCGCTGCGTTTCCGCCCCCGTAGTTACGAGGAGGCCGCGGCGACCGTGCTGGGCTGCGGGCCGCGCGGTTCGATCGCCCGGGGCCTGGGCCGGGCGCACGGTGACGCGGCGCAGAACGCCGGGGGTTCGGTGCTCGACATGACGGCCCTGGACCGCGTCCGGGCGATCGACGCGGCGGCCGGTCTGGTGGTGTGCGACGCGGGCACGACCCTGCACCGGCTGCGCGAGGTGATGCTGCCGCTCGGCTGGTTCCTGCCGGTGGTGCCCGGCGGGCGGTACGTCACGGTGGGCGGCGCGATCGGCTCCGACGCCCATGGCGACAACCACCGCGCGGCCGGCTCCTTCTCCCGCCACGTCATGGAGTTCACGCTGCTCACCGCGGACGGCGAGGTGCGTACGGTCCACCCCGGCACTCCCCTCTTCGACGCGACCGCCGGCGGTCTTGGCCTGACCGGGGTGATCCTGTCGGCCACCCTCCGGTTCCGCCCCGTCACCACCTCCCTGATGGCGGTCGACACCGAGCGGGCGGGCGGCCTCGACGACCTGCTGGCCCGGATGACGCGCGGCGGCCGCCCCTACGAGTACGCCAGAATCGACCTCACCGCCCGGGGCCGGGCCACCGGGCGCGGCGTGCTGGTCCGGGCGGGCCATGTCCCGGTGCACGCGCTCCCCGCGCACGCTCGGCGTACCGCGCTCGCGCTCCGCCCGGCGCGCGGGCCCGCCGCCCTCCCGTTCCTGTCGGGCCTGTTCGGGCGGCTGACCGCCACCGCGCTCAACGAGATCGGCTACCGCTCCGCGCCCCGGTCCCGTACCGGCGAACTCCAGTCGCTCGCCGCCTTCTTCCGCGCCCTGGACGCCACGCCCCACAGCAACCGCGTCTCCCCCACCGGCGGCCGGGTGCACTACGCGTTCCTGGTCGGGCACGGGCAGGAGGAGACCCTGCGCCGGATCGTCGGGCGGATCGCCCGCAGCCGCTGTCCCTCGTTCCGGGCCGTGCTCAGGCGGTGCGGCGAGGGCGGTTCGGGCTGGCTCTCCTTCCCCGCGCCGGGCTGGAACCTCGCTCTCGATCTGCCGGCCGGCCTGCCGCGGCTCGCCCGCTTCCTCGACTCCCTGGACGAGGAGGTGGCGGCGGCGGGCGGCCGGGTCTCGCTGACGGAGGACTCCCGGCTGCGCCCCGGCGCGCTCGCCGCGATGTACCCGCGGCTGCCCGACTTCCGGGCGCTGCGGGCCGAGCTGGACCCGAACGGGGCGTTCCGCTCGGACCTGTCCCGCCGGCTGTCGCTGTAGACCCCCTCTTCCCCTCCTAGGAGCGTTCCCGTGAAGGATGCCTTCGGTGCCCCGCAGTCCCTGCTCGTCCTCGGCGGCACGTCGGAGATCGGGCTCGCCACCGCACGCCGCCTGATCGCCCACCGCACCCGCACGGTCTGGCTGGCCGGCCGGCCCTCGCCCGCCCTGGAGGCCGCCGCGGAGGACCTGCGCCACCGGGGGGCGTACGTGCAGACGGTGGCGTTCGACGCGCTGGACACCGAGTCCCACGAGACGGTCCTGGGCAAGATCTTCACCGAGGGCGACATCGACATGGTGCTCCTCGCCTTCGGCATCCCGGGCGACCAGGAGCGCGACGAGGAGGAACCGCTGGCGGCGGTCCGGGTCGCGCAGACGAACTACACCGGCGCGGTCTCCGCCGGGCTGGTGTGCGCGGGCGCGCTCCAGGCGCAGGGGCACGGTTCGCTGGTGGTGCTGTCCTCGGTGGCCGGTGAGCGGGCCCGGCGCGCGGACTTCATCTACGGGTCGAGCAAGGCGGGCCTGGACGTGTTCACCCAGGGCCTCGGGGACGCGCTGCACGGCACGGGGGTGCATGTGATGGTCGTGCGCCCCGGCCCCGTGGTCCCCGATGGGGCGGCGGTCCGGAGGGCCGGGGGGCCGCTCACGACGATCCCGTTCACCCGGACGCCGCTGGTGACGACGCCGGGTGCGGTGGCGGACGCGATCGTGACGGGGCTGCGGCGTCGTTCGGAGACGGTGTGGGTGCCGGGGGCGCTGCGCGCGGTGATGTCGGCGCTGCGGCACGTGCCGAGGCCGCTCTTCCGCCGCCTGCCGGTCTGAGCGGCGGGCGGGGCCCCGTTACGGGTGGAGCGAGGGCTCGTCCAGGGAGCTGCCGCTCTGGGCGGGGACGGCGGGCCCGGCTCCGCCCGCTCCGAACGGGAACTCGTTGATCTTGCGCCAGACCAGGTCGGGGCCCTGCTCGTACAGGGCGAAGGCGCCGCAGGTCCAGGACGCCTCGTAGTCGGCGAGCTCGGCGTAGGCCCGGTCCATCGCCGCCTCGGTGATGCCGTGCGCCACGGTGACGTGCGGGTGGTACGGGAACTGGAGCTCGCGCACCAGCGGCCCGGAGGCGTCCCGGACCCGCTTCTGGAGCCAGGAACAGGCCGAGGCGCCCTCCACGACCTGGACGAAGACCACCGGCGAGAGCGGGCGGAAGGTGCCCGTGCCGGACAGCCGCATCGGGAAGGGGCGGCTGCCGGTCGCGATCGAGGCGAGATGCGCCTCGATCGCCGGCAGCCGGGCCGCGTCCGCCTCGGTCGGCGGCAGGAGGGTGACGTGGGTGGGAATGCCGTGTGCGGCAGGGTCCCCGAAGCTCGTGCGCCGCTCCTGGAGCAGGCTGCCGTAGGGCTCCGGGACCGCGATCGAAACGCCGAGCGTTACGGTCCCCACATCGTTCTCCTCAATCCTCGGTGGTCTGTTTTCAGCCACGGACGGCCACAGGCTTCACGCCGCAAGTGTGCCGCCTGCGAGTGCCTCGCCGCCAGGGTCCTTGGACTCAGTGCTTCGCCGGCAGAAGGCCCATCCGGTCGTAGGTCAGCACCAGGGTCTCGGCGGCCACGGCCCGCGCCTTCTCCGCGCCCTCGGCCAGGATGGAGTCCAGCGTCTCCGTGTCGTCCAGATATTCCTGGGCGCGGGTGCGGAACGGTGTGACGAAGTCGACCATGACCTCGGCGAGGTCCGTCTTCAGCGCACCGTAGCCCTTGCCGTCGTACTTCTGTTCCAGCTCCGGCACCGACGCACCGGTGAGCGTCGAGTAGATGGTCAGCAGGTTGCTGACGCCCGGCTTCTCCGCCCGGTCGAAGCGGATCACCGTGTCGGTGTCGGTGACGGCGCTCTTCACCTTCTTGGCGGTGGTCTTCGGCTCGTCGAGGAGGTTGATCAGGCCCTTCGGGTTCGCCGTCGACTTGCTCATCTTCGACGACGGGTCCTGGAGGTCGTAGATCTTCGCCGTCTCCTTGAGGATGTACGGGTCCGGGACGGTGAAGGTGTCGCCGTAGGTGGTGTTGAACCGCTCGGCGAGGTTGCGCGTCAGCTCCAGGTGCTGGCGCTGGTCCTCGCCCACCGGGACCTCGTCGGCCTGGTAGAGCAGGATGTCGGCGACCATCAGCATCGGATAGGTGAACAGGCCGACCGTGGTCCGGTCGGCGCCGTGCCGGGCGGACTTGTCCTTGAACTGCGTCATCCGGGAGGCCTCGCCGAACCCGGCCAGGCAGTTCATCACCCAGCCCAGCTGGGCGTGCTCGGGCACATGGCTCTGGACGAACAGCGTGCAGCGCTCGGGGTCGAGCCCGGCGGCGAGCAGCTGCGCAACGGCGAGGCGGGTGTTGGCCCGCAGCTGCGCGGGGTCCTGGGCGACGGTGATCGCGTGCAGGTCGACCACCATGTAGAAGGCGTCGTGGGACTCCTGCAGCGCCACCCACTGGCGGACCGCGCCGAGGTAGTTGCCGAGGTGGAACGAGCCGGAGGTGGGCTGGATTCCGGAGAGCACACGGGGACGTTCAGAGGCCATGGAGTCATTGTCTCAGGTGTGCGGGCCATCTCGGGCAGCCGGTGGAGGAATCGTCCGGCGGCCTCACGTACCGCCGCCGGCAGCGGAAAACGCGGGCGCGCCGTGAAGTGAAGGTTTCCTCGCGGGAGAACCGACCGACGATACAAAGTGGGCCCAACCCCGGCCCACGCCGCACGACGATCGGAGATCCCGTGTCGACCACGGACAACGCCATCGCCTCCGCCGAGGCGCACAGCGCGCACAACTACCACCCGCTGCCCGTCGTCGTCGCCACGGCGGAAGGGGCCTGGATGACCGATGTCGAGGGCCGGCGCCACCTCGACATGCTCGCCGGCTACTCGGCGCTCAATTTCGGCCATGGCAACCGCCGGCTGATCGACGCGGCGCGGGCGCAGCTGGAGCGGGTGACGCTCACCTCCCGGGCCTTCCACCACGACCGGTTCGCCGACTTCTGTACGCGCCTGGCGGAGCTGTGCGGCATGGAGATGGTGCTGCCGATGAACACCGGGGCGGAGGCCGTGGAGACCGCGGTGAAGACCGCCCGCAAGTGGGGCTACCGGGTCAAGGGCGTCCCGGACGGCATGGCGAAGATCATCGTCGCCGCCGACAACTTCCACGGCCGGACGACGACGGTCATCAGCTTCTCCACGGACCCGGAGGCCCGCGCCGACTTCGGCCCGTACACCCCCGGCTTCGAGATCGTGCCGTACGGGGACCTCACCGCGATGCGCGAGGCCATGACGGAGAACACGGTGGCGGTGCTCATCGAACCGATCCAGGGCGAGGCGGGCGTGCTGGTGCCGCCACCGGGCTATCTCGCCGGGGTCCGTGAGCTGACCCGCGAGCGGGACGTGCTGTTCATCGCCGACGAGATCCAGTCCGGTCTGGGCCGGACCGGGAAGACCTTCGCCTGCGAGCACGAGGGCGTGGTGCCCGACATGTATCTGCTGGGCAAGGCGCTCGGCGGCGGGGTGGTGCCGGTGTCGGCCGTGGTGTCGTCGGCGGCGGTGCTCGGGGTGTACCGGCCCGGGGAGCACGGCTCGACCTTCGGCGGCAATCCGCTGGCCTGCGCGGTGGCGCTGGAGGTCATCGCGATGCTGAACACGGGCGAGTACCAGCAGCGCGCCACCGAGCTGGGCGACCATCTGCACCAGGAGCTGGGACTGCTGGTGGGCGGGGGCGCGGTGCGGGCCGTACGGGGACGCGGGCTGTGGGCGGGCGTGGACATCGAACCGGCCCTGGGCACGGGCCGGGAGATCTCCGAGCGGCTGATGGAGCGCCGGGTCCTGGTGAAGGACACGCACGGCTCCACGATCCGGATCGCCCCGCCGCTGGTGATCAACAAGGAGGACCTGGACTGGGGCCTCGACCAGCTGCGGGCGGTCCTGCGCGGCTGAGGCCGGGGGGCTGTGAGGCCCCGGCTACGTCAGCACCCGCAGCAGTGCGTCCAGCGCACCGGTCCAGGCGCTGTCGGTCGGGGTCCCGTAGCCGATGACCAGCGCCTCGCGCCTCGGGTCCGCGCCCGGGTGGCGGTAGAAGGCCAGGCCCTCGACCGCGAGTCCCTGCCAGGCCGCCGCCCGGATCACCTCGGCCTCGCTGCCCTCCGGCAGTTCGAGGACGGCGTGCAGCCCCGCGGCGATCCCGCTGACCCGGATCCGCGGGGCGCGCTCGGCCAGCGCCGCGACGAGCTGGTCGCGCCGGTTGCGGTAGCGCAGCCGCATGGACCGCACATGCCGGTCGTACGCGCCGGAGGCCATGAACTCCGCGAGCGTCAGCTGGTCCAGCGCGCTCGGCGCCCAGTCGCTGGCCCCCTTCGCCCCGGCGATCTCGGCGGCCATGGCGCTCGGCGCCACCATCCAGCCGAGCCGCAGCCCCGGCGCCAGGGACTTGCTGGCCGTGCCCAGGTACACGACGTGTTCCGGGTCCAGGCCCTGGAGGGCGCCGACCGGCTGGCGGTCGTAGCGGAACTCGCCGTCGTAGTCGTCCTCCAGGATCAGCCCGCCGGTGGACCGCGCCCAGTCGACCGCCGCCGCCCGCCGGTCCGGGTGGAGCGGCACCCCCGTCGGGAACTGGTGGGCGGGTGTCAGGAGGACCGCGCCCGCGTTCCGCAGGGTGTGCAGCTCGCCGGTGCGGGTGCCGTACCGGTCGAGCGGCAGGCAGGGGATGCGCAGCCCGGCCTCGGTGAGCAGGCGGGTGTGGATGCCGAGCCCGTACGACTCGACGGCCACCTCACGCACCCGGCGCCCGTGCAGCACCTTGCCCATGAGCATCAGGCCGTGCACGAAGCCGGCGCAGACCACGATCCGGTCCGGGTCGGCGTACACCCCCCGGGCTCGGGCCAGGTACTCGGCGAGGACGGTGCGCAGCTCGATCCGGCCGCGCGGGTCGCCGTAGCCGAAGGCGTCGTACGGCGCGGCGGCGAGCGCGCGGCGGGCGGCCTTCAGCCACTCGGCGCGCGGGAACGTCGCCAGGTCCGGTGTGCCCGGCTTCAGGCTGTACGCCGGTGTGCTGCGCGGCGGGCGGGTGCGGGGTGCGGCGGTGGCCGGGGGCCGGGGCTCGGCGCGCCGCGCCACCCGGGTGCCGGAGCCCTGGCGGGCGGTGAGCCAGCCCTCGGCGACCAGTTCCGCGTAGGCGTCGGCGACGGTGTTGCGGGCGATGCCGAGGTCGGCGGCGAGGGTGCGGGAGGACGGCAGCCGGGTGCCGGGGGCCAGCCGGCCGGTGCGGACGGCCTCGCGCAGGGCGTCCATGAGGCCGGCCCGCAGCCCGGTCGAGCCGGTCGTGTCGAGGTGGAGGTCGGTCCCGAAAGTGGCCCAGGCATCCGTCATGGAAATGGACCATACCGCTGCGCCACTCACCCCGTAGCGTGAGGGGCATGACGACGAACGAGAACAGCGACAGCACCACCGAGTACTGCCCCGAGCACACCCAGCGGCTGGCCTGGTCGCAGCACGCCCCCGACGTCTACAAGGCGATGGCCCGCCTGGACGCCGCCTCGCGCAGGGGCATCGACCCGGTGATCGGCGAGCTGGTGAAGATCCGGGCCTCGCAGATCAACCACTGCGCGTTCTGCCTGGACATGCACACCAAGGACGCGCTCGCGGCGGGCGAGTCGCTGGAGCGGATCATCCAGCTCAGCGCGTGGGAGGAGTCGCAGCACTTCTACACGCCGAAGGAGATCGCGGCGATCGAGCTGACCGAGGCGGTGACCCTGCTGACCGACGGCTTCGTCCCGGACGAGGTGTACGCGCGGGCCGCGAAGCACTTCGGCGAGGAGGAGCTGGCCCACCTCATCGGCGCGATCATCACGATCAACGCCTGGAACCGGTTCGCCGTGTCCACCCGCATGGTGCCGGGCCACTACACGCCCGGCGACCACGGCTGAGCGGCCCGGTGACCGCCTCCGGCCTGCGGGCCCTGCACCACGACCGCGCCCCCGGCGACCCGCTGGTCCTCCCCGGCCCGTGGGACGCCGCGAGCGCGCGGGCCTTCGCGGACGCCGGCTTCCGCGCGCTCGCCACACCGAGCGCGGGGGTGGCCGCGTCCCTCGGTTACGAGGACGGCGCGACGCCCGCCGACGAGATGTTCGCGGCGGTGGCGCGGATCGCCCGGTCCGTGTGCGTACCGGTGTCCGCCGACATCGAGGCCGGGTACGGGCTGGCGGCCGGTGAGCTGGTGGAGCGGCTGCTCGTCACGGGGGCCGTCGGCTGCAATCTGGAGGACACCGTGGACGGGGTCCTGGTGGACGCCGGACGGCAGGCGGACCGGCTGGCGGCGGTGCGGGCGGCGGCCGGGGACGCGTTGTTCGTCAACGCCCGGATCGACACGTACGTCACGGGCGTCCCGGACTCCGTGGACCCGGCGGCGGAGACGCTGCGCCGGGCCCGGCTGTACACGGCGGCGGGGGCGGACTGCCTCTATCCGATCGCCGCCCCGGCCGAGGTGTTCGGCCTGCTGGCCGGGGCCCTGCCGGGGCAGCCGCTGAACGCGCTGGCCGTCGCGGACGGGCCGGGGCCGCGCCTCCTCGGTGAGCGGGGCGCGACCAGGATCACGTTCGGCCCCGGGCTCCTGCGGCGGGCCATGGCGGCCGTGCGGGACATCGCGGACGGTCTTTGCTGACGTAAAAACACCACGCCCCCGGCAGCGCTGCGGCTGCCGGGGGCGTGGTGCGTGGTGGATCAGATGAGGCCGAGCTCGCGGACCGCGTCGCGCTCCTCGGTGAGCTCCTTCACCGACGCGTCGATGCGCGCACGGGAGAACTCGTTGATGTCCAGGCCCTGGACGATCTTGTAGGTGCCGTTCTCGGTGGTGACCGGGAAGGACGAGATGATGCCCTCGGGGACGCCGTAGGAGCCGTCCGACGGGATGCCCATGGAGGTCCAGTCGCCCTCGGCGGTGCCGTTGACCCAGGTGTACACGTGGTCGATGGCGGCGTTGGCGGCGGAGGCGGCCGAGGACGCGCCACGGGCCTCGATGATCGCGGCGCCGCGCTTGGCGACGGTCGGGATGAAGGTGTCGGCCAGCCAGGCCTCGTCGTTGACGAGCTCGGCGGCGTTCTTGCCGGCGACCTCGGCGTGGAAGATGTCCGGGTACTGGGTGGCCGAGTGGTTGCCCCAGATCGTCAGCTTCTTGATGTCGGAGACGGCGGCACCGGTCTTGGCGGCCAGCTGCGAGATCGCGCGGTTGTGGTCGAGGCGGGTCATCGCGGTGAAGCGCTCGGCCGGGACGTCCGGGGCGGCGGCCTGCGCGATGAGCGCGTTGGTGTTGGCCGGGTTGCCGACGACGAGGACCTTGATGTCGTCCGCGGCGTTGTCGTTGATCGCCTTGCCCTGCGGCTTGAAGATGCCACCGTTGGCGGAGAGCAGGTCGCCGCGCTCCATGCCCTTGGTGCGGGGGCGGGCGCCGACGAGGAGGGCGACGTTCGCACCGTCGAAGCCGACGTTGGCGTCGTCGGTGATCTCGATGCCGCGCAGCAGCGGGAAGGCGCAGTCGTCGAGCTCCATCGCGGTGCCCTCGGCGGCCTTCAGCCCCTGGGGGATCTCCAGGAGACGCAGGTTGACCGGCACGTCCGGGCCGAGCAGGTGGCCGGAGGCGATGCGGAAGAGCAGCGCGTAGCCGATCTGGCCGGCTGCGCCGGTCACGGTGACATTCACGGGAGTGCGGGTCATGGCGATCTCCGTTAGACAGCTGGCGGTCCGGGCTCCTGGCCCCTGGTGCGGGACATCCCTGAATCTTGATGTGAAGAGATATCCGCCCGCCAGGCTATCCGACCCGGAACCGCACGGCCGCCCGGCCCCCGTTGCCTGACGATCACACAGTGGCGGAATGGTCACTTCCGTGCCACAGGCCCCAGCCATCCCTTGAACGGGTGAGGCCTGTCAACAAGGCTGGACACAGGCCGGGGCAAGGCCGCTCGATCGCCGCTTTCGGAGCCACGTGCTCCGGGTTGCCCCCGCTCCGGTGTCCGTCCCTTCTCGGGGGAGGGGACGGGCACCGGTCATACGGACCACAGGTCAGCGGACCGTGAAGTGGACCGCGTCCTCCAGGAACGGGATGTCCAGCCACGGCTGCGGCTGCGCGACCAGCGCGAGCAGCACGATGAGGGTGCCGAGCAGCCCGTACGTCACCAGGTCGGTGAAGCGGGACCGCACAGCGAGCATGCCCACCGAACGCACGGCGATACGCAGGACCGCGCCCGCGACGAGGGCGATGCCGATCAGTATCGTGCCGACGCGGAACGCCTGCTCGAAGGGGTCGGCGGCCACGATCAGCAGTCCGGCACCGGCCGTGCAGAGCACCGCGAGCAGCGGCCACTGCCGGGCCGGCGCGGGCGCGTCGCCCCCGGCCGCCCGGCCGCCGCCCTCGGGCCGCGCGGTGTCCCGGGTGAGCGAGAACCGCCGCGACCGCCGCGTGTCGGCGACGGTGGCGCCGGTGTCGGGCGCGGGGTCCGGCCCACCGTCCTCGTCGGCGCCGGACGCGCTCGCATCGCTCCGCGTCGCACCGCCCTCGTCCGCGACCGTCACGTCCGCACCGTTGGCGTCCGCACCGCCGGCCTCCGCACCGCTCGCGTCACCGGCCGCGGACCCGGGCGTCCGTGCCGGCGCCCCTGGCGTTTCCGCCGGGGCCCCGGGCGCCCCCGTGCCGGCCTCTTCGGCGGCGCCGCTCGTCGCACCCATGGGGTTCCTCCCGGACCTGATCAGCCGGCGGAGACGGCGGACGCGTCGCGCTCGGCGGCCTCGACCACGTTGACGAGCAGCTGGGCGCGGGTCATCGGGCCGACACCGCCCGGGTTCGGCGAGATCCAGGCGGCGACCTCGGCCACGCCCGGGTGGACGTCGCCGACGATCTTGCCGTCCTCGTCACGGCTGACGCCGACGTCGAGGACCGCGGCGCCCGGCTTCACGTACTCCGGCTTGATGATGTGCGGCACGCCCGCCGCGGCGACGATGATGTCGGCCTGCTTCAGGTGGGCGGCCAGGTCCCGCGTACCGGTGTGGCACTGGGTCACCGTGGCGTTCTCCGACTTGCGGGTGAGCAGCAGCGGGATGGACCGCCCGATGGTGACACCGCGTCCGACGACCACGACGTGCGCACCGTTGATCTCCACGCCGTGGTGGCGCAGCAGTTGGACGACGCCCTGCGGGGTGCAGGGGAGCGGGCCGGTCTCGTTGAGCACCAGCCGGCCGAGGTTCATCGGGTGGAGGCCGTCGGCGTCCTTGGCCGGGTCCATGAGTTCCAGGACGCGGTTGGTGTCGATGCCCTTGGGGAGGGGAAGCTGCACGATGTAACCCGTGCAGGCGGGGTCGGCGTTGAGTTCGCGGACGACCTCCTCGATCTCCTCCTGCGTGGCGGTGTCGGGCAGTTCGCGCTGGATGGAGCCGATGCCGACCTGTGCGCAGTCGCGGTGCTTGCCGTTCACGTACCACCTGCTGCCCGGGTCGTCCCCGACCAGCAGGGTTCCCAGGCCGGGGGTGATGCCCCGGGCCTTGAGGGCCGCCACGCGGGCGGTCAGATCGGACTTGATCGCGGCTGCGGTGGCCTTGCCATCGAGAATCTGGGCAGTCATGTGCCCATACTCGCGGATGACCCCGCCCCCGGACCAATTCCGCCCAGGGTTCGGGCAGGCCAGGTTGCACTTGCACAACTTCTTCGGGCACGACTGGACAAACTTACTTTCCACTTATAACGATGAAGGCCGCAGTGCCGCAGAAGTACCCGGGGGGCGGACCACTGACGTTTTCTTTCCTCCGCGCGGCCGCACCCGTCCCCGTACGTCCGTTGGAGGAACGCCCAGATGAGCTTCGGCGACCCGAACCCGAACAACCCCTACGGGCAGCAGCCCGGCCAGCCGCCGCAGGGCCAGCCCGGATACGGCTACCCGCAGGCTCCCCAGGGTGTCCCGCCGCAGGGCCAGCCGGGCTACGGCTACCCGCAGCAGCCGGGCCAGGCCCCGTACGGCCAGGTCCCGCCGCAGTACCCGGGCCAGCCCGGTGGCCCGGCGCCCGAGGGCTACGCGAACGTCCCCGGTCTCGGCACGGTGGAGGTCGGCACGTACGGCGCCCGCTTCGGCGCGCGTCTGCTCGACATGATCTTCGCCTACATCGTGGTGATCGTGCTCAACATGATCATCTTCGGGGCCGCTTTCGCCGGCATGAAGGCGGACGACGACAGCTCCGCCGGGCTGGCCCTGGGCTCCATCTTCGGGGCCGTGCTCGTCTCGGCCCTGACGTTCATCTTCTACGACGTCATCTTCGTCAGCGCGATGGGCACCACCCCCGGCAAGATGATCCTCGGCATGCGGATCGTCAACTCCCGGACCGGCCAGAAGCCGACCTTCGGCCCGGCGCTGGTCCGCTGGGGCTTCCCGATCGGCCTCGGTTACATCACCTGCTTCCTGGGTTACGTCCTGATCGTGATCTCGCCGTTCTTCGACAACACCGGGCAGCTGCGCGGCTGGCACGACAAGGCCGCCAACACCCTGGTCATCAAGAAGTAACGCCGCGGGCGATACACGAAGGGCCGGTCTCCCCGAACTCGTTCGGGGAGACCGGCCCTTCGTCGTACGGGTCAGTGGAAGAAGTGCCGCGTCCCCGTGAAGTACATCGTCACGCCCGCCTTCTTCGCGGCCTCGACCACCAGCTCGTCGCGGACCGAACCGCCCGGCTGGGCCACGGCCTTGATGCCGGCCGCGGTCAGGATCTCCAGCCCGTCCGGGAAGGGGAAGAACGCGTCGGACGCCGCGTACGAACCGGCCGCCCGCTCCTCGCCCGCGCGCTCGACGGCGAGCTTCGCGGAGTCGACGCGGTTGACCTGGCCCATGCCGACGCCGACCGAGGCGCCGTCCTTGGCGAGCAGGATCGCGTTGGACTTGACCGCGCGGCACGCCTTCCAGGCGAAGGCCAGCTCGCGCAGCTCGTCGGCGGAGAGCGCCTCGCCCGTGGCGAGCGTCCAGTTGGCCGGGTCGTCGCCCTCGGCCTGGAGACGGTCGGTCACCTGGAGCAGCGCGCCGCCGTCGATCGGCTTGACCTCGACCTCGGCGGCCGGGGCCTCGGGGCAGCGCAGCACGCGGATGTTCTTCTTGCGGGACAGGATCTCGACCGCGCCGTCCTCGTACGCCGGGGCGACGATGACCTCGGTGAAGATCTCCGCGACCTGCTCGGCCATCTCGACGGTCACCGGACGGTTGACGGCGATGACACCGCCGAACGCGGAGAGCGGGTCGCAGGCGTGCGCGTTGCGGTGCGCGGTCGCGACGTCGTCGGCAATCGCGATGCCACAGGGGTTGGCGTGCTTGATGATCGCGACGCACGGCTCGTCGTGGTCGTACGCGGCCCGGCGCGCGGCGTCGGTGTCCGTGTAGTTGTTGTAGGACATCTCCTTGCCGTGCAGCTGCTCCGCCTCGGCGAGGCCGCCGGTGCCGGAGGTGTAGAGCGCGGCGGGCTGGTGCGGGTTCTCGCCGTAGCGCAGGACGTTCTCGCGGGCGTAGGTCGCACCGAGGAAGTCCGGGAAGCCCGAGTCGTCGGCGGCGGCGTACTCGTCGGCGAACCAGCCGGCGACGGCCACGTCGTAGGCGGCGGTGTGCTGGAAGGCCTCGGCGGCGAGCCGCTTGCGGGCGGTCAGGTCGAAGCCGCCCTCCTTGACCGCGGCGAGCACGTCGGCGTAACGCTCCGGGCTGGTGACGACGGCCACGGACGGGTGGTTCTTGGCGGCGGCGCGGACCATCGACGGGCCGCCGATGTCGATCTGCTCGACGCACTCGTCGGCGGTGGCGCCGGAGGCGACGGTCTCCTTGAACGGGTAGAGGTTCACGACCACCAGGTCGAACGGCTCCACGCCCAGCTCGGCGAGCTGCTCGCGGTGCGCGTCCAGGCGCAGGTCGGCGAGGATGCCGGCGTGGACGCGGGGGTGCAGCGTCTTGACGCGGCCGTCGAGGCACTCGGGGAAGCCGGTCAGCTCCTCGACCTTGGTGACCGGGACGCCGGCGGCGGCGATCCTTCCGGCGGTGGAGCCGGTGGAGACCAGCTCGACACCCGCCTCGTGCAGACCGCGGGCGAGGTCTTCGAGCCCCGTCTTGTCGTAGACGCTGACCAGGGCGCGGCGGATGGGCTTATTCACCGACATGACCGAGATGAACCTTTCGTCCCTCAATGCGATAGCCGTCACGGGCGAGCCGCCCCACGGCCTCGACGAGCAGCTTGCGCTCGACTTCCTTGATGCGTTCGTGGAGGGCCGCTTCGCCCTCCGGGGTGTCCTCTTCGGTCACCTCGACCACGCCCTGCGCGATGATCGGACCGGTGTCGACACCGTCGTCGACGAAGTGGACGGTGCACCCGGTGACCTTCACGCCGTACGCGAGCGCGTCACGCACGCCGTGGGCACCGGGAAAGCTGGGGAGCAGGGCGGGGTGGGTGTTGACGAACCGGCCGCCGAACCGGGCGAGGAACTCCTTGCCCACGATCTTCATGAACCCGGCGGACACCACGAGGTCCGGCCGGTGCGCGGCGGTCGCCCCGGCGAGCGCGGCGTCCCACTCCTCCCGCGACGCGTGGTCCTTGACGCGGCACACGAAGGTCGGGAGCCCGGCGCGCTCGGCCCGTTCCAGGCCGGCGATGCCGTCGCGGTCGGCGCCGACCGCGACGATCCGGGCGCCGAAGCCGTCGGGGTCGTCGCCGATCGCGTCGAGCAGGGCCTGGAGGTTCGTACCGGACCCGGAGACCAGGACGACCACACGGGCCGGGCGGGCGGAGGAGAGCGGGGAGGCCACGGCTGGGCCCTTTCTCGCGTGCGTGCGGTTCGAATCGGCCGGCCCGCCACCACGGCTCCGGGGCGACGGCATGCGATGTGTACGGTCGTACGAAAGGAGCGCACTCCCCGATATGGGGAACTCTACGAACGGGCCGACCGTCAGCAACGATACCGGCACCTCGCCGGGCCCTTGGCTGACGGGGTGAGCAGGCCCCGGCCCGGCCGCCCGCGCGTACGGGCCCGCGCGCCCGCGCTCCCCGCTATCGGCGCCTCCTCGCCGGAAGGTAGCGTCAGGGGCAGCGAACCGTCCGCCGGGCGGAAACGACGAGATGGGGAAGACGTTCACCACATGCCGGACCGACGCCGCCGCACCGCCTTCCGCCAGCCGCTGCCCGAGCGGGCCACCCTGCTGATGCGCGAGCGCTCCTCCTCCTCGTCCTCCGGCTCCTCCGACTCGTCCGGGGGCCGTCGGGACGACGACAACCCGTTCGCGCCGCCGCCCGAGGGCCGGCCCGACCAGCCCTGGCAGCCGCGTCACCCGTCCGGCGGCGGTACGGACGGCAACGGCGGGGGCGACGGGAACGGCGGGGACACGCCCGAGGGCGGGTCCTCCGACAGCCGGCCCGCCTGGGGCAGCCAGTGGAGCAGCAGGCAGCCGGGCCGTCAGAACGGCCCCTTCGGCGGCCGGCCCGCCGGGCCGGGCGGCCCGAATGGGAGGGGCGGCCCCGAGGGAGCCCCGGCCGGACCGCGCTGGGACCCGACCGACCCCATCCAGCGCCGCGCCCGCTACGCGCTGCTCACCGGCATGTGGGCCGTCTTCTTCGCGATCTTCGACTTCTCCGAGATCGCCCTGCTGCTCGGCGCGCTCGCCACGTACTGGGCGATCAGCGCCCTGCGGGCCAAGCCGAAGCCGCCGGTGCCGGGCGGAGCGCTTGCGCCGGGACCGGGCGCCGTTGCCGACGGTGGCGCCGGTGGCGCTGGGTCCGGTGGTGCGGGCGGTGCCGGAGCCCGGGGGCCTGCCGCGCCCGGCACCCAGGCCGCCCAGCGCGGGGGCCGGCAGCAGACCACGGCCGCAGTGAGCGGTCTGGTGACGGGCCTGGTCGCGCTGGTGATCGTCGCGACGACGTTCACCGTGCAACTGGTCTACCGCGACTACTACACGTGCGTGAACGACGCTCTCACCAAGTCGGGCCAGCTGAGCTGCAACGATCTGCTCCCGAAGCCGCTGGAGCCCTTCTTCGGCGTCAAGCGCTAGCGGCCGGCGGACCCGGATCGCGGGGCGCTTCGTCCTCCGCCGGCTCCGGTCGCGGGGCCGAGGGTTGCTCAGCCGCGGTTCGCGCGTGCCAGGGGTCGGTCGGCAGGAAGTCGTACGCGTCGACGTCCTCCTCTCCCCCGTCGGACGCCGGTACGGGGGCGGGGGCGGGCGCTCCGTCGGGCTGCGGCTCCGCCTCCTCGGCGGTGCGGCGGCCGCTGCGGGACCACCAGCCGCGGCGGGACGCGTTCGCGGGCCCGGCCGCCACCTGTGCGGCGGGTACGGGCACGACGGCGGGGCGGTCCGCGGTGTCGTTCCGGGCCTTCTTGGCCGTGTCCTTCCGGGATTCCTTCGCGGTGTCCTTTCGGGCCTTCTTGGCGGTGGTGTCCTCGCCGGTACGTCCGCGCAGCCGCCAGGCCCTCAGCAGCAGGGCCGCCGGGACCCCGATGACGGTCGTCCACGCCAGCGCCGCCGCCCCGGTGAGCCACCACACGGGCCCGAAGTCCGCCAGGGCGTGCGTGCCGAGCGGGCCTCCGGCCGCCGCCGCCAGCAGCGCCACGCCGGTCCCGCACCCCAGCGCGCCCAGCGCGGTGGTGAGCGCGGTCTCCCACAGGCTCCAGGGCCCCTCCGGTTCGCCGGGGGCCGGGACCGCCCTCCGTACCGTGAACCAGGCGACCGTCAGTGCCGCCGCCACCGGGGCCGCGCCGGCTGCCCAGTTCAGGGGTGTGCCCGGCCCCTGGGCCGGCATCGCGGCCAGCAACGGGAAGTCGGGGACGGCCGGGGGCCCGGTGAAGGCGAGCGGGGCGACCGTCGACGCCGTACCGAGGGAGAAACCCGGGCCGAGTCCGTACGCCGCGCCCCACACCGCCGCGTTCGGCACCAGCCCCAGCGCCAGCAGGAGCACCGCGACGCGGCCGCCCCAGTCACCGGAGAGCCGCAGGAAGGACTCCTGCACCGGTTGCCCGTGCCAGACCAGGGCCGAGGCGACGACCAGGGCGCCGCCGCCCAGCAGCACCGCCGTCCCGGCCGCCGCCGCCCGGCCCACCGCGTCGGCCCGCCGCAGGAAGCGGGTGCGCGCCATCGCCTCGTGCAGCCGCACCGGCGCCCAGGTGGGTGGCGGGCCGAGCGGGCGCCCGCAGGCCGTCCACACGCCGGCCGCGGCGGCGCCCGCCACGACAAGAGCGGCTGGAAGGAGCAGCGAGAGCGGCCGGGCGGACAGCGAGGCGCCCCGCGCGTAGAGC
The DNA here is from genome assembly GCF_008042035.1 of Streptomyces sp. col6. Lineage (GTDB taxonomy): Bacteria > Actinomycetota > Actinomycetes > Streptomycetales > Streptomycetaceae > Streptomyces. The sequence continues at coordinate 605,881 of NZ_RDBL01000006.1, read as the reverse complement.
ACGACCGCCCCGCCGACCAGCAGATACCCGCCCGTCACCGAGGCGAACGCACCCCCGGGCGTCGGGACGCCGCGTCCCTCGTCGGGCTCCATCACGTCCCGGGCCGCGCGGTGCACCAGCCACACCGGCAGGACGGAGAGCAGCAAGGGGACGACCCCCATCGGAGCCGGGGCCCCGGTCAGCGTCTCGGTCCTGATCAGTTCGGCACCGTGCGCGAGCAGCCACAGGCCGGCCGCCGTGTGGAACGCCTCGCCGGGTCCGCTGTCCGGCGCCGGCGAGGTGATCCAGAGCGCGGCGACGAGGACGGCGACGGAGCCCAGGCCGAGCCCGGCCGCGACGGCCCCGCGCAGCACGGCCGCGACCAGCACGGCGGGGCGCCCCTGTCCGGCCGACAACGACGGGCTGCGTTCGGTCACTTGGGTCACGCGGTCATGCTCCCAACGACACGCGCTTATTCCGTGTAACGGGCGAACGGCCGTGGTGTCGCTCAATATACGTTTATGTACTTTTTCACCCGGTGCAGGCCATGCGGGCGGCCCTCATGACGCAGAGCACGTCCGGCACGGCCGCCGCTCCCCCGCTCCCCTCCCCGAAGGAGCGGCGCAGGCTGCGGGAGGCCAGGTCCCTGACGGAGGAGCAGGTCGCGGCGGCCATGGGCGTCACCCGGGCGACGGTGCGCGCGTGGGAAACGGGCCGCACCAGCCCGCGCGGCCGCAAGCGCGAGGCGTACGCCCGCCTGATCGGCACGGCCACGACGGACGCCGCCGCGCCGGTCCCGGGTAACTCTTCGGCCCCCGAGAACCCATCGAACACCACGCCGAGGCCGCCGGACGGAACGGCGGAGCCGGCACCCGGGCCCGCCGTATCGCCGCCCGAGCCGCCGTCGGCACCCCCTCCACCGGCCCCCGTCGAAGCCACCGGGAGCGTTGCCATGGCCGCCACCGAACCCGGCGAAACCGTTGAACCGGACGAGACCGGCGAGGCGGCTGAGGCGGGTGCGCCCGAGGCCGTTGCGGCCGAGGCAGGCGTGCCTGAGGCAGGCGTGCCCGAGGCCGAGGCCGTCGTGCCTGAGCCCGAGGCCGTCGTGCCCGAGGCGCCCCCCGGCGCCCCCGGTCCGGATGGCGCCGCCGAAGGCGGCACCTCGCCGGAGGAGGCGTTCGACGCGTTGTACCGGCATGCCGCGTCCGCCCTCTTCCGGCAGACCTATCTGCTGACCGGGCGGTGCGCTCTGTCCCGCGCGGCGGTGGCCAAGGCGTTCGAGCTGGCCTGGGAGCGCTGGCCGGAGGTCGCGGTGGACCGGGACCCGGTGGGCTGGGTGCGGGCCGCGGCCTACGAGTACGCGATGTCCCCGTGGCGCCGGCTGAACCGTGAGCACCGCCGCCTCGACCCGCCGCCCGAGGCCCCCGCCTCGCGCGCACTGCTCGACGCGCTGCTGGCCCTGCCCCCCTCGTACCGTCGCACGCTGGTGCTCCACGACGGTGTCGGGCTCGGGCTGCCGGACACCGCGGCGGAGACCGAGGCGAGCACCAGGGCGGCGGCCGGGCGGCTGGTGACCGCGCGCGCGGCCGTCGCCGAGCGGCTGCCCGAGGTCGGCGGGCCCGCGTCGCCCGCCGAGCAGTCCGCGCTGATCCACGAGCACCTGGGCACGCTCGCCCGCAGCCGGCCCGCCTCCTCGCTGCCCGTACCGGAGCTGATCCGTACCGGCAGCGAACGCAAGGCACAGCTGTGGGCCAGGACGGCCATCGCGTTCACCGTGCTGATCGTCGGGCTCACGCTGATCACCCTGGCGACGGCGCCCCGGAAGTACGAGACGCCCCCGGCGCCCGCCCAGAAGGTGGGCGGCGTACCACCCGTCGGCGGCCCGCAGAAACTGACCCCGCAGGACGTGAAGCTGCGGAAGAAGCTCGGCGACGAGCCGTTCCACGGCCCGGACCGCCTGGTCCCCGAGGCCGGCTGAACCGGCCGGTGCGCACAACGAAGCGGGCCCGCCCCCGGTGAGGGGGACGGGCCCGCTTCGTGCGTACGGTGACACCCTGCCGCGCAGGCGCGGCGGCGGCGTCAGGCGCCGAGGATCTCGCGCGCCAGCTTGGCGGTCTCGGTCGGCGTCTTGCCGACCTTCACGCCGGCGGCCTCAAGGGCCTCCTTCTTGGCCTGCGCGGTGCCGGAGGAGCCGGAGACGATGGCGCCGGCGTGGCCCATGGTCTTGCCCTCGGGGGCGGTGAAGCCCGCGACGTAACCGACGACCGGCTTGGTGACGTTCTTCGCGATGAAGTCCGCCGCGCGCTCCTCGGCGTCGCCGCCGATCTCGCCGATCATGACGATCAGGTCGGTGTCGGGGTCCGCCTCGAACGCCGCGAGGGCGTCGATGTGCGTCGTACCGATGACCGGGTCGCCACCGATGCCGACGGCGGACGAGAAGCCGATGTCACGGAGCTCGTACATCATCTGGTAGGTCAGCGTGCCGGACTTGGACACGAGACCGATGCGGCCGGGCTTGGTGATGTCGCCCGGGATGATGCCGGCGTTGGACTGGCCGGGGGTGATCAGGCCGGGGCAGTTCGGACCGATGATCCGGGTCTTGTTGCCCTTCGAGCCGGCGTACGCCCAGAAGGCGGCCGAGTCGTGGACGGCGATGCCCTCGGTGATCACGACGGCGAGCGGGATCTCGGCGTCGATCGCCTCGACGACGGCGGCCTTCGAGAAGGCCGGCGGCACGAAGAGGACGGAGACGTTCGCGCCGGTCTTCTCCATCGCCTCGGCGACGGAGCCGAAGACCGGTACCTCGGTGCCGTCGAAGTCGACGGTCGTGCCGGCCTTGCGCGGGTTCACGCCACCGACGATGTTGGTGCCGTCGGCGAGCATGAGCTTGGTGTGCTTCATGCCCGTCGCGCCGGTCATCCCCTGGACGATGACCTTGCTGTCCTTGGTGAGGAAGATAGCCATGGTGGTCTGAGTCCCTCTTCCTTACTTCGCAGCCGCGGCGAGCTCGGCGGCCTTGTCGGCCGCGCCGTCCATGGTGTCCACGCGCTGGACCAGCGGGTGGTTGGCGTCGGAGAGGATCTTGCGACCCAGCTCCGCGTTGTTGCCGTCGAGACGCACGACGAGCGGCTTGGTGACCGCCTCGCCCTTCGTCTTGAGCAGCTCCAGGGCCTGGACGATGCCGTTGGCGACCTCGTCGCAGGCGGTGATGCCACCGAAGACGTTGACGAAGACGGACTTCACGTCCGGGTCGCCGAGGATGATCTCCAGGCCGTTCGCCATGACCTCGGCGGAGGCGCCGCCACCGATGTCGAGGAAGTTGGCGGGCTTCACGTTGCCGTGGTTCTCACCGGCGTACGCGACGACGTCCAGGGTCGACATGACCAGACCGGCGCCGTTGCCGATGATGCCGACCTCGCCGTCGAGCTTGACGTAGTTGAGGTTCTTGGCCTTGGCGGCGGCCTCGAGCGGGTTGGCCGCGGCCTTGTCCTCGAGGGCCTCGTGCTCCGGCTGGCGGAAGTCGGCGTTCTCGTCGAGCGAGACCTTGCCGTCCAGGGCCAGGATCCGGCCGTCCTTGGTCTTCACCAGCGGGTTGACCTCGACGAGGAGCGCGTCCTCGGCGACGAAGGTCTCCCACAGGGTGACCAGGGCCTCGGCGACACCCTCGGCCACGTCGGCCGGGAACTTCGCCTGGGCCACGATCTCGCGGGCCTTGGCGATGTCGACACCGTCCACGGCGTTGACCGGAACCTTCGCGAGGGCCTCGGGGGTCTTCTCCGCGACCTCCTCGATGTCCATGCCGCCCTGCACCGAGGCCATGGCCAGGAAGGTGCGGTTGGTGCGGTCCAGCAGGTACGAGACGTAGTACTCCGCCTCGATCTCCGGGGACAGCTCGGCGATCATCACCTTGTGGACCGTGTGGCCCTTGATGTCCATGCCGAGGATGTCGGTCGCGCGGGCGACCGCCTCGTCGGCGTTCGCCGCCAGCTTCACGCCGCCGGCCTTGCCGCGGCCGCCGACCTTCACCTGCGCCTTGACGACCGACTTGCCGCCCAGCCGCTCGGTCGCCTCGCGGGCTGCCTCAGGCGTGTCGATGACTTCACCGGCCAGCACCGGTACACCGTGCTTGGCGAAGAGGTCCCTCGCCTGGTACTCGAACAGGTCCACGCGCGTCCGTCCCTTATCAATGGTCTCGCGGTTGGTTTTCTGCGTGGGCGTGCCGCGAGGGGCAACGTGACTGCGGTGTCACTAGGAAGGCGCACACGGTGACCGGATACGCGGCATGTCCATCTCGCAGGTTATCCCCGAGCCCCGCGTGACCCTAAATCGCAGATCACACCCGGGCGGTGATTACGGTCACAGAATCGCCCTGGTGGCGGCGTTCTCCGGGTCCGGTATCGGCAGCGGGCGCTTCTCGATCGCGGCGGCCATGACGTCCGGGAACAGGTCGGGCGTGCAGGCGAAGGCGGGGGCTCCCAGGGCGGACAGGGCCGCCGCGTGGTCGCGGTCGTAGGCCGGGGCCCCCTCGTCGGAGAGGGCGAGCAGGGTGACGAACTGCACCCCGGACGCCTTCATCGCGGCGACCCGCTTCAGCATCTCGTTGCGGATGCCGCCCTCGTAGAGGTCGCTGATGAGCACGACGACGGTGTCGGCCGGCCGGGTGATCTTGGACTGGCAGTAGGCCAGCGCCCGGTTGATGTCGGTGCCGCCGCCGAGCTGGGTGCCGAACAGGACGTCGACGGGGTCGTCGAGCTGGTCGGTGAGGTCGACGACCGCCGTGTCGAAGACGACGAGGCGGGTCCGGAGGGAACGCATCGAGGCGAGCACGGCGCCGAAGACGGAGGCGTATACCACGGAGGCGGCCATCGAACCGGACTGGTCGATGCAGAGGATGACGTCCTTCTTCACGGACTGCGCGGCCCGCCCGTAGCCGATGAGCCGTTCGGGTACGACGGTGCCGGCGCCGTCCCGGCCGGGCAGCTCCAGGTAGTTCTTGAGGTTGGCCCGGATGGTGCGGTCCCAGTCGATGTCGTGGTGGCGGGGGCGGGTGACCTTCGCCGACCGGTCGAGCGCGCCCGTGAGCGTGGCCCGGGTGCGGGTGGTCAGCCGCTTCTCCAGCTGTTCGACGACCTTGCGGACCACGGCGCGGGCGGTCTCCTTCGTCGTCTCCGGCATGGCCTTGTTGAGGGAGAGCAGCGTGCCGACGAGATGCACGTCCGCCTCGACGGCCTCCAGCATCTCGGGTTCGAGCAGGAGCGCGGAGAGGCCGAGGCGGTCGATGGCGTCGCGCTGCATGACCTGGACGACGGAGCTGGGGAAGTACGTCCGGATGTCGCCGAGCCAGCGCGCGACGGAGGGCGCGGAGGCACCGAGTCCGGCCGAGCGCCCGCCGCCGCTCCGGCCGCCGGGGCGTCCCCCGTTCTCGTAGAGCGCGGTGAGCGCCTGGTCCATCGCGGCGTCGCGGCCGGTGAGCCTGCGGCCGGTGCTCTCCTCGCTGTCGGCGCCCAGCACCATGCGCCAGCGCCGCAGCCGCTCGTCGTGGGCGGAGGTGGTGGTGTCGGTGGTCGTCATGCCGTCTCCCCCAGGTGCGGGTCGTCGTGGTGGGCGGGGGTGCGGTGGGCGGGGGTGTGGCGGGCCGGGTCGGGGGTGTGGCGGGCCGGGTCGTATTGCGTGCCGGGGGCCTTGGCCACGGGGTGCTCGTCCAGGCCGAGGAGCAGGCGCAGCACCGGGACCACCGCGTCCGCGCGGGCCGTGTCGAGGACCGGCCCGAAGCCCGGGGCCGTCGCACCCGCCCCCGCCGGGGCACCGGCGCCCGGGGCCCCGCCGGCGACGGGGCCGCGCCGGACGAGGTCGCCCAGGGTGCGCCGTACGCCCGCTTCGTACGCCGAGAACGTGCGCCGCAGCAGGGGCAGGACATCGGTGAACGTGTCGGCGGGGACGCCGGTGAGCCAGGAGTCGACCAGGGCGAGGAGCCGTTCGTCGTGGACGAGGAGCATGCCGCCGCCCGCGGCCCCACCGACGAAGCCCTCGATCCAGGCGGCGGCGTCGGCGGGCGGGGTGCCCGGGGACAGGGCGAGGCCCATCAGCCGGGCGGCGGCGTCCTGGTCGAGGTGGCCGTCGTCCAGAAGCAGCCGGGCGGCCCGGCCCCGGATCACGCCCGCGGCCGTGTCCCGGACGGTGAGCTTGTGGAGCACCGCGCGCCACCGCTCGCGCAGCCCGTCCGCGCTCGCAGGGACGGCGCCGGCGAGGAGCCCGATCGCGGTGTGGACGCCGTCCACTTGGCGGCGCAGCGCCTCGGCCCCGTCGGCGTCGAGCCCGGTGCAGGCGGGGGGCAGGCCGACGCAGATGCGTTCCGCGAGTCCGGCCGCGACCTCGCCCAGGGCGGTGGTGTCCGTGGCGCGGACGTCGCCGTAGCGCAGGGTGCGGGCCAGCGCGGGCAGGGCGTCCGCGAGGTGGCCGACGTCGGAGTCGAGCGCGGCGCGGTCGGCGAGGGCGCGCATCACGACCGGCAGGGCGTCCGGCAGATCGGCGAGCAGGCAGCGCTCGGCCAGCGCGGTCACCTCGGCGAGCGCCGTGGCGGCCAGGGCGTCCGACTCGGCGCGGGCGGTGGCGGCGGAGAGCACGGTGGTGCCCCAGACGCCCGCCTCCGCGACGCGCACATACAGCTCGGGCTCCCAGCGCAGCCGCCAGCTCTCCCGGAAGGTGCCGGTGCTCCCCCGGCCGGTGGCGGGTTCGCCCCAGCCGATGCCGAGGACGCGCAGGCGGTGCAGCAGGCGGCTGCGGGAGGCGTCGGTGTCCTTGCGCAGGTCGAGCTCGATCTCCCGCTCGTCCGCCTCCGGCTTGAGCCGCAGGGTGCGCTGCTGCCGGTTGAGGTCGCGCTGGAGGGGGACGGCGGGGGCGGTGTCGGGAACCTCGCCCAGCGTGGTGCCGACGACGAGGCGGTCGTGGACGAGCGCGAGGGGCACGTCGGAGCCCTCGCACATGACGGCCCGGATCGCGTCGGTGGTCTCGCTCAGCCCGGCGAGCGGCCGGCCGCGCATCGCGGCGAGCGTCTCGGCGAGCCGGACGGCCTCGATGACATGGGCGGACGACACGAACCGGTCCTCGTCGCGCAGGAGTCCGGCGACCTTCGTCATCCAGCGTGCGACCGGGCGGTCCGGGGCGGCGAAAAGGTGCTCGTACCAGCCGGGCGACTCGATGCCGGCGCCGTATCCGCTGTGCCGGGCGAGCCTGCGGTGGGTCCAGGGCACCCAGGTCAGTTCGGCCTTGACCTTGGGCAGGCCCTTGAGCAGCGCCCGGTCGGCGGTGAGCGTCGTACGCATACGCAGGGCGGGGACGTGCCAGGCGCCGCAGACCACGGCGAACTCGTCGCCGAACTCCTTCGCCGCGGTGCGCAGTTGGATGCGCATGTACGCCTCGCGCACCGCGTCCCTGGGGTGCCCGCCGTCCCCGTACGCCTCGCGCAGCGCGGTCATCGCCTCGCCGAGCGCGGCGAACGCGGCGAGCGGTCCGGCCGCCGCCTCGCTGCCGGGCACGCGGTGTTCGACGACGTCCTCCCACCAGCGCTCGGGGTCGTCGTACCCCGCCGTCTCGGCGAGCACCCGGATCGGGTCGACGGGAACGAGCTGTTCCCCGTCGGTGTCGTCCCGGTCCGCCTCCGCGTCGGCCTCCATCGCCAGCGAGTGGGCGGCGGGCAGGTCGATGAACCGGACGGGCACGTCCCGGGCGAGGGCCCAGCGGATCGCGACCCACTCGGGGGAGAACTCGGCGAACGGCCAGAACGCCGCCCGCCCGGGGTCGTCCACCGCGTGGGCGAGCAGGGCGACGGGCGGCCGCATCTCCTCGTCGGCCGCGAGCGCCAGCAGGGTGTCGCCCTCGGGCGGGCCCTCGATGAGGACCGCCCGGGGGCCCGCCTCGTCGAGGGCGGCGCGGACGGCGCGGGCCGAGCCGGGGCCGTGGTGCCGCACCCCCAGCAGCAGCGGCCCCGGTGCGCGGGTGCCGGTCATGCGGACGCCTCCCGGCAGGCGCGGTAGAAGTCCTTCCAGCCGTCGCGCTCGCGCACCACGGTCTCCAGGTACTCCTGCCAGATCACCCGGTCCGCCGCCGGATCGCGGACGACCGCGCCGAGGATGCCGGCCGCGACGTCCCCCGGGCGCAGCACCCCGTCCCCGAAGTGGGCGGCGAGCGCGAGGCCGTTGGTGACGACGGAGATGGCCTCGGCCGTGGAGAGCGTCCCCGAGGGGGACTTGAGCTTGGTGCGGCCGTCGGTGGTGACGCCGTCGCGCAGTTCGCGGAAGACCGTGACGACGCGGCGGATCTCGGCGAGGCCGTCGGGCGCGGCCGGCAGGTCGAGTGAGCGGCCGACCTGGTCGACGCGGCGGGAGACGATGTCGACCTCCGCCTCCGGTGTCGCGGGCAGCGGCAGGACGACGGTGTTGAACCGGCGGCGCAGCGCGCTCGACAGCTCGTTGACCCCCCGGTCCCGGTCGTTGGCGGTGGCGATGACGTTGAACCCGCGCACCGCCTGGACCTCCTGGCCCAGTTCGGGCAGCGGGAGGGTCTTCTCCGAGAGGATCGTGATCAGCGAGTCCTGCACATCGGCGGGGATGCGGGTCAGTTCCTCGATGCGGGCGGTCATGCCCTGGGACATGGCGCGCATCAGTGGGCTGGGCACCAGCGCGTCGCGGCTGGGGCCGTTGGCGAGCAGCTGCGCGTAGTTCCACCCGTAGCGGACGGCTTCCTCCGGGGTGCCCGCCGTGCCCTGGACGAGCAGCGTCGAGTCACCGCTGACGGCGGCCGCCAGATGTTCGGAGACCCAGGTCTTGGCGGTGCCGGGGACACCGAGGAGCAGCAGGGCCCGGTCGGTGGCGAGCGTGGTGACGGCGACCTCGACGAGACGGCGCGGGCCCACGTACTTGGGTGTGATGACGGTGCCGTCGGGCAGGGTGCCGCCGAGCAGGTACAGGGCGACGGCCCACGGCGACAGGCGCCAGCGCTCGGGCCTGGGGCGGTCGTCGGCCGCCGCGAGCGCCTTCAGCTCGTCGGCGAAGGCGTCCTCGGCATGCGGGCGCAGGGCCTCGCCGGTGTGTGCTTCGGTGGTTTCGGACACGGTCATGGATCCCCCTCCGGATCGGTCGCCCCATCGGTCGGCCGGTTGTGGTTTCCACCGTGCACCATGGCACTGACAATCGACCTTTGCGCAGGTCAGCGCGATTGTCAGTGGGGCCGCCTAACGTCGTTGGCATGCTGCTGACTGACGGGGGAGAACCCTTGGGCGCCGCTGCCTCGGCCGCGCGCTGGACGGTGGAGCAGGTACTGGCCCTGGCTCCTGACGACGCCTCACGCAAGGCGGGGAACAAGCTCGGTGCGGCCGGCTCCTGGTCGGACACCGGGTGGGACGTGACGGGTGCGGTCTGGGGGCTGTGCAAGGGGAGCGGAAGCAAGCCGTACCGGACGGTGGTCGACACCACCGGCCCCGCGTACAAGTGCAGTTGCCCCAGCCGGAAGTTCCCGTGCAAGCACGCGCTGGGCCTGTTGCTGCTCCGCGCCGCCGACGACGCGGCGGTGCCCGCCGGGACGCCGCCGGACTGGGCCGGGGAATGGCTGACCGGCCGCCGCGCCCGCGCGGAGGCGAAGGCGCGGCCCGCCGCGGGTGACGGCGCGGCGGGACCCGCCGATCCGGAGGCCGCCCGCAAGCGGGCGGAAAAGCGCGCCGAGCGGATCGGCGGCGGTGCGCGGGAGTTGGAGCAGCGGCTGACCGACCTGCTGCGCGGCGGCCTCGCGACGGCCGAGCAGGCGGGGTACGGGATGTGGGAGGAGACGGCGGCCCGCATGGTCGACGCGCAGGCGCCCGGACTCGCGGGCCGGGTGCGGGAGCTGGGCGCCGTCCCGGCCTCCGGCCCCGGCTGGCCGGTGCGGCTCCTGGAGGAGTGCGCGCTGCTCCATCTGCTGGACTCGGCGTGGCTGGGCCGCGACCGGCTGCCGCCCGCGCTGGCGGCCACGGTCCGCACCCGGGTGGGCCTGCCGGCCTCCCCGGAGGGCCCGCCGGTCCGCGACCGCTGGCTGGTCCTCGCCCAGTACGACACCCCCGAGGGCAAGATCGTCACCCGCCGCATCTGGCTGTACGGCGAGGAGTCGGGCCGCACGGCGCTGTTGCTGTCCTTCGGCGCGGCCGGCCGCTCCCCCGCCCAGGCGCTGCCCGTGGGCGTCACGATCGACGCCGAGCTGACGCCCCATCCGGGCTCCGGACAGCTGCGGGCCGAGCTGGGCGAACGGTTCGGCGTGCCGGAGCCCGCCGTTACGCCCCCGGCGGGGGTCACGGCCACCGAGGCGATCGGCTCCTACGGCCGGGCGCTGGGCGACGATCCCTGGCTGGAGTCCTGGCCGGTGACGCTGCGCGATGTCATACCCGTGCCGGCCCCGGACGGCTGGCAGCTGATCGACGCGGAGGGCGGTGAGGCCCTGCCGGTGACCCCCGCCGCGCTGAACCGGCCGGCGCTCTGGAAGCTCGTCGCCGTCTCGGGCGGCGAGCCGGTCACCGTCTTCGGCGAGTGCGGACACCGGGGCTTCGACCCGCTGGCGGCGTGGCCGCCGACGGCGGTTGCGACCCACGCGGGCGCGTCCGCACCCGCCGCGCCCGCCGGGTCCGCCGGGTCCGCCGGGTCCGCCGGGTCCGCCGGGTCCGCCGGGTCCGCCGGTATCGAGACCGTCGCGCTCATCTGACTCCGTAGTCCGGCTCCGAAGGAGGGGCGATGTCCCGTACGACCACACCACCCGCCACCCCGACAGCCGCCCCGCCCACGGCGGCGGGCGCGGCACCCGCGCACGGCGGGCTCACCGACGCGCTCGCGGCCACGCCGTGGGAGGAGCTCGTCACCTCGGCCCTGCTGGGCACGGACCGCCGCCCGCCCGAGGGTGCCTCCGGCACCGGTCCCGACGGCACGGCCGCCGCACTGCTGGACGCCGCCGCGCTGCACACCGTGCGGCGCCGGGCGGGGCTGCTGCCCGCCACCGCTTACCCACGCCCGGCACCGGCGCCCGGGGATCCCCGGCCGCATCTGCCGGAGGCGGCCCGTGGCCGGCTGGCCCAGCTGCTCGCGGACCGGGCGGCGGGTTCCGGCGGCCGGCGGGGTTCGGCCCCGGACCTGACGGAGCTGATCCCGCAGTGGCTGGCCACCGCCAATGAGCACGGCTACCGGGCGCCGGACTCCGCCCTGCCCGCCCTGCTGGACGCGGCCCGGTCCCGGACCGATCTGCGCCCGCAGACCCTGGAGTTCGCGGGGCCGCGCGGCCTCTGGCTGGCCGCGCTGAACCCGGAGTGGAAGTTCGCGCTGCGCGGCGCGTCCGGGAGCGCGCTGCTGCCCTCGCTCGACGACCCGGAGGCGGTGCGCCGGCTCTGGGAGGAGGGCCTGTTCGCGGAACGGATCGCCCTGCTCGGGGCCGTACGGGCGCGGGACGCGGACGCCGCCCGCGCACTGCTCGCCGCCACCTGGAAGACGGAACGGGCCGAGGACCGGCTGATGTTCGTCGACTCGCTGCGCACCGGGCTGTCCGCCGAGGACGAGGAGTTCCTGGAGCAGGCGCTGGCCGACCGGAGCCGCAATGTGCGGGCGACGGCCGCCGAGTTGCTGTCCGCGCTGCCCGGTTCGGCGCTCGCCCGGCGGATGGCGGACCGTGCGCTGTCCTGCGTGAGCCCCGGGCTCACCGGCGACGAGCCGTTCGTCGCGGTGGAGGCGCCGCACGAGTGCGACGAGGCGATGCAGCGGGACGGAGTGGTGGCGCTCCCGCCGTCCGGCCGGGGCGAACGTTCCTGGTGGCTGGGCCAGTTGGTGGAGGCGTCCCCGCTCGGCGTCTGGCCGGCGCGGTTCGGCGGGCGCGGCGCGCAGGAGATCGTGGCGCTGCCGGTGGCGGACGGCTGGGGCGAGGAGCTGCACGCGGCGTGGTGCCGGGCGGCCGTGCGGCAGCGGGACGCCGCGTGGGCGCGGGCGCTGCTCGGCCCGCCGTCGACACCTCCGTCGAACGGCCCCGGTACGGCTTCGCTCGCCGAGCGGGCGAAGCTCCTCGCGGTGCTGCCCCCGGCGGAACGGGCGGTCTGGGTGGCCGACTTCGTCGCCGCGCACGGGCTGTCGGAGGCGTTCCAGCTGCTGGGGGTGTGCCCGGTCCCCTGGGCACGGCCGCTCGGGCGGGCCGTCGTCGACGCCCTCGACATAGCCAGGGACGCGGGCAGTTACCCGTGGAGCTTCAGCGGCGTCATGGGCCTCGCCGAACGCTGCCTCGACCCGTCGGAGGCGAGCCGCCTGGAGGTCCTGACCACGACCCCGGCCGAACCGGCGGACGCCTCCCCCGGAGCGAACGGCTACTGGTCGGAGGCGTTCCAACGCCTGGTCTCGACGCTGCGCCTCCGCGCCACGATGGACAGCGAGCTGTCCGGGTCCTCGGTGCGCTGAGCGGGGGCCGCGCACGGGCCGCCGTGTCCGGTGCGTGGCCTCCCGCCCCGGTCGGGCGTTCGCGTACCGACCGACCGCCCGCCCGCGCCGGCGACGCCGTCCGCAGCCCCGCTGCGACCTACGGACCCGCCGTATCCGGCCCGCACCGCCTGGCGCGGGCCACCCGCCTCCGGGCGGCCGCTCGCGGCCTTGCTGCGGCACGCGGACCCGCCGTGTCCGGTGCGGGATTCTCGCCCACGGGCGGCTCACGCACCGACCGCCCGCGCGCGATCCCGGCGTGACCGCCCCCTGGCGCCGGCGACCCTTGAGCGAGGGCGGCTGCTCCCGGCGCGGGCGCCAAGAGGTGCCCCGCCGGTTGCCGGCGCAGGCCCCGTCGGCCCACGCGGCGGCAGGTCGCCGCAGGCCCGACCGCTCAGGTGCGAGCCCTGCGGGAGCGCCGTGCCGCGCTCAAGCGCGGGAGGCCGCAGGCGCGTTGCGCGGGGCCTTCCGGCCACGGGGCGCGCCGGCCCCCGCAAGCGCCCCGGACCCCGGCCGGCTACGCCTCCGCCGGGGTCCGGACGTTCGCGTTGACCCAGTCGACGATCGCCGTGGTCGTCGCGCCGGGGGTGAAGATCTCCGCGACGCCCTGTTCCTTCAGCGGGGCGATGTCCGCCTCCGGGATGATGCCGCCGCCGAAGACCTTGATGTCCTCCGCCTCGCGCTCCTTCAGCAATTCGATCACCTTCGCGAACAGCGTGTTGTGGGCGCCGGAGAGGATCGAGAGGCCGATCGCGTCGGCGTCCTCCTGGATCGCGGTGTCGACGATCTGCTCGGGCGTCTGGTGCAGCCCGGTGTAGATGACCTCCATACCGGCGTCGCGCAGCGCCCGCGCGATCACCTTCGCCCCGCGGTCATGGCCGTCGAGGCCCGGCTTGGCCACCACCACACGGATCGGACCGGTCACACCCATCACTGCCTCCACATGCCTCTCCCGTGCCTGAAGGGCCGGGGATGTGAACGAACGTTATCCACAGCATCCCGCAAGCCGCCGTTTCGCGGTGAGCCGGGAGGGGGAAATCACACATGGGACATTGTTCACGGGCACCGGTTCCAGGGCCCGCGGCTCAGACGCCGTGTGGGGCCGGACGCCCGGGGAGCCGCACCGGGTCGCCGTATCACCGCGCCGTCAGCCGCACGGCACGGTGGTACGGGCCCCGTTCACACGGGCCTCGGACCACACGGGTCTCGGGCCGCACGGACCACCGTCCGCGCGGGCCTCCACGGCTCCCCCACCCGGGCGTACCGGAGCACCGGGCACGCCGGAGCAGGAGGCCGACCATGAGGACCCCCAGCCTGCCCTTTCCCTCCCCGCCGACCGCACTGCTGAGAGCGACCGCACTGGAACTCGTGGTGCTCGCCGGGCACGCCCTGCTGTATCCGACCGGGATCACCGGTGAGCGGCGTCCGGGCAGGACCCCGTCCGCCCGGTGCGCCGCCGTCGAGGGCCCCCGCACGGACATCCCGCCCGCCGCCGGCACCGACCGCCCACCCGTCGTCTTTCTGCACGGTTTCATCGACAACCGCTCGGTCTTCGTCCTGCTGCGCCGCTCGCTGGCCCGGCACGGCTGGCGCCATCTGGAGTCGCTCAACTACTCCCCGCTGACCAGCGACATTCGTACGGCCGCCGAGTTGCTGGACCGGCACATCGAGGAGATCTGCGCCCGTACCGGCCACCACCGGGTCGACATCGTGGGGCACAGCCTCGGCGGCCTCATCGCCCGCTACTACGTGCAGCGACTGGCCGGTGACCACCGGGTCCGCACCCTGGTCACGCTGGGCACGCCGCACGCCGGCACGGCCGTCGCCCCGCTGGCCGGCGCGCTGCCCATCGTGCGCCAGATGCGCAAGGGATCGGCCCCCATCGAGGAGCTGAGGCTGCCCGCGCCCGGCTGCCGTACCCGGTTCGTCAGCTTCTGGAGCGAGCTGGACCGGGTGATCGTGCCCGCCGAGGCGGCCTGCGTCGACCACCCGGACCTCGACGCGGTGAACGTACGCGTCACCGGCATCGGGCACCTCGCACTGCCGGTGCACCCGGCGGTGGCGGCAGCCGTACGCCAGTCGCTGGACGCGGTGGAACCCGCTCCCGGGGCCACCGGCCCGGCATCGGTCGCCTGAAACCGAACAGGTTTCGAACATAGAGCCAAGGGTCTGTGCGGGCTCCGCCGAAAGACGGCCGATTGCCCGTTTTCCCGAGCCCCGTGGTGCCGTCGAAGATTGTCGGCGGCGGATACCGCCGGGTACAGTCGCGGCCACTGCTTAGCCCCGGGGTCCCCCACGCCCCGGACTGGTCCTGCTGCCGAGGCGAGAGAGAAGTTGGTGAACGACCAGCACCCCCACGCCGCCGGGTATGCCGGATACGACGGTCACTCCACGGACAGCTTCGACAGTGACCCGCTCTTCGGCTCCCTCCCCGGCACCTACGACGCCTCGTACGACACCACCGGCTACGGCATCCCGTACACCGGCGGACAGGCCGACTACAGCGGCTCGTACGACACCACGCAGTGGGACACGGGCGCGCACCACACCCTCGGGACCGGCCACTACGACGGTTACCCGGACTACGCCGGCCAGGCGCAGCAGCACCCGCAGTACAACGAAACGCGGTACGACGAGACGCGGTACGACGAGACGCGGTACGACGGAACCCAGTACGACGGAACACCGCAGTACGACACCGCCACGACCTGGCTGCCGACGGAGGGCTACGCCCCCGGTATCCCGTCCCAGGGCGGCGCCCCGGACTCCTCCGGCCAGTGGGACACCACCACCTGGACCGCCGCGACCGCCTGGCCGTCCGACGACACCGCCTCGTACGACACCGGCGTGTATGACGCCACCGCCTGGAACACCGCCGCCACGCCCGAGCACGAAGAGCAAAATGTGCAAAGCCCGGCCGCGTCGAACGAAGCCGAACAGCACACGGCGGCGGAGACGTACGAGAGCTACGCGGCGTACGACCACGCGGGCTCCTACGACTACGACCCCTACGAGCCGTACCGCACCGCCGGCGAAGCCGGGGGAAGCGCCGAGGAGACCGGCGACCGTCCCGAACCGGACGACGCCGACGAGCAGCACCCCGATCTCGCCCCGGCCGAGGCCCACCGCCCCGCCGGCCGGCCCGTCACCCGCGGCGGTGGCCGCAGCCGCAGGCGTTCCCCCGCGAAGCGTTCCGCACTCCTCACCGTCGCCGTCCCCTCCGCCTGCGTGATGAGCGTGGCCGGGATCGCCGCCGCCTCCGTGAGCGGCATGGGCGGGGACGAGGCGAAGAAGGACGCGACCACCACCATGGCCGCCGCCGACCCCGGCACGGTCAAGCCGGTCGCGGCCAACAACGCGCTGGACACCCAACTGGCCAACCTCAGTGCTGACGCGGAGAACTTCGCGGACCGCGCGAGCCGCACCCAGGAACGCATCGACCTGAAGGCGCGGCAGGCGGCCGAGAAGAAGAAGCGCGAGGCGGAGGCCGCCCGCAAGGAGGCCCTGCGCCCCAAGTACGTGCTGCCGGTCAAGCAGCACGGGCTGAGCGCGTACTTCGGCCAGGCGGGCGTCAACTGGATGTCCGTGCACACGGGCATCGACTTCCCGGTCCAGTACGGCACGCCGGTGATGGCCGCGACCGACGGCACGGTCCGTACGCAGTACAACAGCGCCTACGGCAACATGGCGATCGTGACCATGGCCGACGGCACGGAGACCTGGTACTGCCACCTCAGCAGCACCCGTATCCGCTCGGGCCCGGTCAAGGCCGGCGACGTCATCGCGTACTCCGGCAGCTCCGGGAACTCGACCGGTCCGCACATGCACTTCGAGGTGCGGCCCGGCGGCGGCGCGGCGATCGACCCGCTGCCGTGGCTGCGCAGCCACGGCGTCAACCCGACGTAAATCCGTAACGGACCGTCGTGACAGACCGTCGTAACGGCCGGGGCCTCGGGGGCTCCGGCCGTTACGCGTGTCTCAGGGCCGGTGCTCTCAGAGCTTCTGCACCGGCGCGTACCGCAGGAGCAGCTTCTTGGGGCGGTCGTCGCCGAAGTCGACCGTGGCCTTCGCCTGGTCGCCGACGCCCTCGACCGCCGTCACCGTGCCCAGGCCGAACTGGTCGTGCGTGACCCGGTCGCCCGCCACCAGGGTGATCGTCGGCTTGTCCGAGGTCCGCCGGGTCGCGAAGCCGGAGGGGCCGGAGCGGGCGCGGGAGGCGGAGAGCGACGAGGTGATGCCCGAGGTGGGGCCCGCCGGGGCGGCCATCGGTCCCTTGCGCTTCCAGTCCAGGTGCTGGTCCGGGATCTCCTCCAGGAACCGCGACGGCGGGTTGTACGAGGGCTGGCCCCAGGCACTGCGCATGGCGGCCCGGGTCAGATAGAGCCGCTCGCGGGCGCGCGTGATGCCGACATACGCGAGGCGGCGCTCCTCCTCCAGCTCCTTGACCTGGCCGAGCGCCCGCATGTGCGGGAAGACGCCGTCCTCCATGCCGGTCAGGAAGACCACCGGGAATTCGAGGCCCTTCGCGGTGTGCAGGGTCATCAGCGTGATGACGCCGGAGCCGTCGGTGTCCTCGTCGGGGATCTGGTCGGAGTCGGCGACGAGCGCGACCTTCTCCAGGAACTCGGCGAGCGTGCCCGCGCCCTCCTCCTCGCCCCGGTCCTGCTCGAATTCGAGGGCGACGGCGGCGAGCTCCTGAAGGTTCTCGATACGGGTCTCGTCCTGCGGGTCGGTGGATGCCTGGAGTTCAGCGAGGTAGCCCGTACGCTCCAGGACCGCTTCCAGTACCACGGCGGGGCCGGCACCGGACTCGACGACCGTGCGCAGCTCCTCCATCAGCGTGTTGAACCGCTTCACCGCGTTGGCGGAGCGGGCGGCCATGCCGTACGCCTCGTCGACGCGGCGCAGCGCCTGCGGGAAGGTGATCTTCTCGCGCAGCGAGAGGGCGTCGATCATCGCCTCGGCACGGTCGCCGATGCCACGCTTGGGGACGTTGAGGATGCGGCGGAGCGGGACGGTGTCCTCGGGATTGGCGAGGACCCTCAGGTAGGCCAGGACGTCCCGGACCTCCTTGCGCTCGTAGAAGCGCACGCCGCCGACGACCTTGTAGGGCAGGCCGACGCGGATGAAGATCTCCTCGAAGACACGGGACTGCGCGTTCGTCCGGTAGAAGACGGCGACGTCGCCGGCCTTGGCGTCGCCCGCGTCGGTGAGGCGGTCGATCTCCTCGGCGACGAACTGCGCCTCGTCGTGCTCGGTGTCCGCGACATAGCCCGTGATGCGGGCGCCGGTGCCGGCGTTGGTCCAGAGGTTCTTGGGGCGGCGGCTCTCGTTGCGCTCGATGACCGCGTTGGCGGCGGACAGGATCGTCTGGGTGGAGCGGTAGTTCTGCTCCAGCAGGATCGTCGTCGCGTCCGGGTAGTCCTCCTCGAACTGGAGGATGTTGCGGATGGTCGCGCCGCGGAAGGCGTAGATCGACTGGTCCGCGTCACCCACGACGCACAGCTCGGCGGGGGCGTCCTCGGGACCGGCCGGGCCGACCAGCTCGCGTACGAGGGTGTACTGCGCGTGGTTGGTGTCCTGGTACTCGTCGACCAGCACATGGCGGAAGCGGCGGCGGTAGTGCTCGGCGACGTCCGGGAAGGCCTGGAGCAGGTGGACCGTCGTCATGATGATGTCGTCGAAGTCCAGCGCGTTGGCCTCGCGCAGCCGCGCCTGGTACATCGCGTAGGCCTGGGCGAGCGTCTTCTCGAAGCCGTCGGAGGCCTGGCCGGCGAAGGTCTCCTCGTCGATGAGCTCGTTCTTGAGGTTGGAGACCTTGGCGGTGAAGGACTTCGGCGGGTAGCGCTTCGGGTCCAGCTCCAGGTCGCGGCAGACCAGGGCCATCAGCCGCTTGGAGTCGGCCGCGTCGTAGATCGAGAAGGAGGACGTGAAGCCGAGCTTCTTGGACTCGCGGCGCAGGATGCGGACGCAGGCGCTGTGGAAGGTCATGACCCACATGGCGTTGGCCCGGGGTCCGACCAGCTGCTCGACGCGCTCCTTCATCTCGCCGGCGGCCTTGTTGGTGAAGGTGATCGCCAGGATCTGGCCGGGGTGCACGCCCCGCTCGGCCAGCAGGTGAGCGATGCGGTGGGTGAGCACCCGTGTCTTGCCGGAGCCGGCGCCCGCGACGATGAGCAGGGGCGATCCGGCGTGCACGACGGCGGCGCGCTGCTCGGTGTTCAGCCCGTCGAGCAGGGCCTCCGCGTCGATGACGGGGCGGTGCGCGCCATCGCGGTAGTACGCGTCGCGCGAGGGCGGGGGCCCGTCGAACACGCCCGCGAACAGGTCCTCCGGCACCGCTTCGGGTGCGGAGTCCTCGGGGGGCGGCGGGGGCCCTTCCTCCTCGTTCTGGAGGCCGGCCAGGAAACTGTCGTCAAAGAGGCTGCTCATCGCTGTCCGAGTCTAAGGCGCCCGACTGACACCCGGCCCCGCTCCGAAAAGGTCACGAAAATGTATCGGGCATATCGAACATCAACCTTCACAGCGGCCCCATGAGTTGGCTAGCGTGCTCGTTCGGACGGCCCGTACCCCCAGAGGCGACCCACGCCGAACGTGCCGCCACGCCGAATCCGGGTCCGCCCGGAACCGGGGACCCACACGCATCACCGGGGTGAATCGGTCCGTCCCCATGGGACCGTAGGGCAGCCTTCCGTTCCGCCCGAACCCGACAGCTAACCCGGTAGGCGGTCCACGGAAGGAGATGCCGGCCTTGGCGTCGCATCGCAAACCGCGCACCCGGGTGCGCGCCACCGCCCCCGCTGTCGGGCTCACCTCGGCCGCACTGGCATCGGTGACCCTGCTGTCCTCGCAGAGCGCCATGGCCGCGCCGGCGCCGAAGCCGAGCATCGAGGAAGTGCAGAAGAAGGTCGACGACCTGTACCGGCAGGCGGGTACCGCGACCCAGAAGTACAACCAGGCGAAAGAGGCCACGGACAAGCAGAAGACCAAGGTCGACACGCTGCTGGACGACGTGGCCAAGCGCACCGCGAAGGTGAACGACGCCCGCAGGACGCTCGGCAACTACGCCGCCGCCCAGTACCGCGACGGCGCCCTCGCGCCGACCGCGACCTTCTTCCTGGCCGACGACCCGCAGTCGTTCTTCGACCAGACCCACCTCATGGACCGGATGGCCGAGCGCCAGCAGCAGGCGGTCACCGAGTTCCGTACGCAGCAGGCGCAGGCGTCGAAGCAGCGGGCCGAGGCCGTGAAGAGCCTGGAGACGCTGACCGAGTCGCAGACCGCGCTGCGCACCAGCAAGCAGAACGTCCAGACGAAGCTGACCGAGGCCCGGACGCTGCTGTCGAAGCTGACCGCCGAGGAGAAGGCGCGCCTGGCGGAGCTGGAGCGCAAGAAGGAGGCGGAGGCCAAGCGCAAGGCGCAGGAGCTGGCGAAGAAGCAGGCCGCCGCCAAGAAGGAGGCCGCGCGCAAGGCCGAGAAATCGGGCGCCAGTGGTACGGAGACGGGTTCTGGTTCGGGTTCCGGTTCGGGTTCCGGCAGCAGCGCCTCGACGAAGGCGGAGAAGGTCCTCGCATTCGCCCGCGCCCAGATCGGCAAGCCGTACGTCTGGGGGGCGACCGGCCCCGCCTCGTACGACTGCTCGGGGCTGACACAGGCGGCCTGGAAGGCGGCGGGCGTCGACATCCCGCGTACCACCTGGGACCAGGTGAAGGTCGGCACGCGGATCGCCACGGCCGACCTCCAGCCCGGTGACCTGGTGTTCTTCTACGACGACATCAGCCACGTGGGGATCTACAAGGGCGACGGGATGATGATCCACGCGCCGAAGCCCGGGGCGAACGTGCGCGAGGAGTCGATCTACTACATGCCGATCTACGGGAGCGTGCGCCCCGCCTGACCGGAAAAAAGGGGGCCGACCCGTACGGGTCGGCCCCCTTACTGCTTTTCCTGACCGGTCCGAGCGCGGGCATCGGCCCGTACGTTCCCCAGGGCCGGCCCGTCCGTCTCTCAGGTCCAGAGCGTCGCGATGAAGACGTTGGCGAGGGTCAGGGCGCCGACCGCCGCGAAGAGGCCCTTCTCGACCTTCTCCTCGTCCCGCTTGACGTAGACGAGCCCCAGGATGACGACCAGGATCAGCAGCTTGATCCCGATCTTGACGTTGTTCACGGGGTGGTCGTCGGCCTGGTCTAGGCCGACGAGGGCGACGCCGGTGACCAGCATGGTCAGCGCTCCGTGCAGCATCCCGGGGACGAACCGGGCGGTGCCGGCCTTCATCGCCTTCATCTGGCCGAGGAAGCCGCCGAGCAGGGCGGCGATGCCGATGATGTGCAGGGCGACGACGAAATCGATGAGTACGCGCATGGTTTCGCACCCTAGCCCCGGAGGTTCCGGCACCTCGCGGGCAGGGTGGGGCCTACAGGCCGCTTGAATGATGAATGCACTGTTTGCCAGTATCTGCGGCTATTTTTCCGGTCACTTATGGCTCATATGCGGTCAGTCACCGACAGCGCCACGCCAAGAGCGGGCAATAACCGCCATATCGACACCTTCCCGTGACCTCCGATTAGCGTCCCTTCCCGGTGGCCGGCCCCAGGCACCGTCCTCTCCGGACCACCGAACCAGCCCGCCGGTAGACCCCGCCGGGCCGTCGCACGGAAGGACGCCCGCCCTCGTGGCAGCGCATCGCAAACCCAGGCAGCGCCTCACCGCCGGCTCCGCGGCCCGCACCGCGGCGACCCTCGCCTTCGCCGGGGCCGCGACGGCCGCCGTGCTGCCGGGAGCCGCGCACGCCGACCCGGCGCCCACCGCCGCGCAGGTCAAGGCCCAGGTGGACCGGCTGTACCGGGAGGCGGAGGCCGCCACCGAGAAGTACAACGGCGCGAAGACCGAGGCGGCCGCCGCCGCCAAGTCGGTCGACGCCCTGCGCGACGAGGCCGCCCGCAGGACCCAGCGCCTCAACGCCGCCCGCGATGTGCTCGGCGCCTACGCCGCCGCGCAGTACCGTTCCGCCGGGCTCGACCCCTCCGTGCAGCTGGCGCTCTCCTCCGACCCGGACCAGTACCTGCGCCGCGCCACCTACGCCGAGCAGGCCGGTGAGCGCCGGGCCACCGAGGTGCGTTCGGTGCGGCGCCAGGTCGCGGAGATCGCCCAGGTACGCGCCGAGGCCGCGGGGAAGCTGACCGTGCTGGCCGCCAAGCAGGCCGCCCTGAAGGAGCACCGGGCGACGGTTCAGGCCAAGCTGGCCGAGGCGCGCCGCCTGCTGGCCCGCCTCACCCCGGCCGAGCGCGCCGCCTACGACGCGTCCGAGGACGGCCGCGGCCCCGGCCACGCCGACCGCAGCGCCCCGCGCGGCGCCGTCGCCGCGCCGAACCCGCGCGCCGCCCAGGCCGTCGCCTTCGCGTACAGCGCTCTCGGCAAGCCGTACGTCTGGGGCGCCACCGGACCCGCGTCCTTCGACTGCTCCGGCCTCACCCAGGCCGCCTGGCGCTCCGCGGGCGTCTCCCTCCCTCGGACCACGTACACCCAGATCAACGCGGGTCAGCGAGTCCCCCGGTCCCAACTGGCTCCGGGGGACCTGGTGTTCTTCTACTCGGGTATCAGCCATGTCGGCCTGTACATCGGGAACGGGAAGATGATCCACGCCCCGCGCCCGGGAGCGCCGGTGCGCGTCGCGCCGATCGACGAAATGCCTTTCGCGGGAGCGACCCGGGTGGCATAGGCTCCGGCCTCCGAGCCCTGGCCCCGACCGCCCGAAGGACACCCGCACATGCCGATGGACGCCGACGTCCAGACCCATGCCCGTACGCTCACGCTGCGCTCCCCGGACCATGTCCGGGTGGGGCCGTTCGTGATCCGCTACAACCCGAACTGGTCGCTGAAGTACGCCAACTACGCGATCCCGGACCAGGACGCCGCGCCGACGCCCGCCGAACTCGACGCCCTCATAGCCGCCTTCCGGGAGCGGGACCGGATGCCCCGCCTGGAGTTCCTGCCCGGCTGGGCGCCCGCCGTCGAACCCGCGCTGCTCGCCGCCGGGTTCACCGTCGAGAACCGCGCCCCGATCCTCGCCTGCGCCCCCAGTGACCTGGTGGACCCGAAGCCGGTCGCGGACCTGGCCGTCGTGGAGCCCGCCACCGACGCGGAGTTCGCGGCCGCCGCACTCGTCCAGCACCTGGGCTACGGCGGAGAGGGCGAGCCCGAGGACGGCACGGCCGAGTGGCTGCGGAACGCGGTGGCCGGCGGCGGGGTCGCCGCACTCGCGACCGTCGACGGCACACCGGCGGGCGCGGGCGGCTGCTCCGTCCCGGTCAACGGCCTCAGCGAGCTCGCTGGTCTCGCGGTCGGCGCGGACTTCCGCCGCCGGGGCATCGGCGCCGCGCTCTCCGCCCACCTGACGCGCACCGCGTTCGAGCGGGGCTGCCGGGTGGTGTGGCTGGAGCCGGGCGACGCCGACGTGGAACGGATCTACGCGTCCATCGGCTACCGCAGGGTCGGCGAGAAGCTGAACATCTCGCTGGACCCGGCCTGACCCGGACGCAAGCCCCGGGGTCTGTCCCGCGAGGCGGCCCTAGACGAGCCGGCGCGCCGTCGCCCAGCGGGTCAGTTCGTGGCGGTTGGAGAGCTGGAGCTTGCGCAGCACCGCCGACACATGGGACTCGACGGTCTTCACCGAGATGAACAGCTGCTTGGCGATCTCCTTGTACGCGTAGCCCCGGGCGATCAGCCGCAGGACCTCGCGCTCGCGCTGGGTCAGCCGGTCGAGGTCCTCGTCGACCGGGGGCGCGTCCGTGGAGGCGAAGGCGTCGAGGACGAAGCCGGCCAGCCGGGGAGAGAACACCGCGTCGCCGTCCTGGACCCGGAAGACCGAGTCGACCAGGTCGGTGCCGGTGATGGTCTTGGTGACGTAACCCCGGGCGCCGCCCCGGATGACCCCGATGACGTCCTCGGCGGCGTCCGACACGGACAGTGCGAGGAAGCGCACCGGGTTCTCGGCGGCGCCCATCAGGGGTGCGCAGCGGCGAAGCACCTCGACACCGCCGCCACCGGGGAGATGGACGTCGAGGAGGACGACCTCGGGGCGGGTCGCCGTGATGACCGTGACCGCCTGGTCGACGTCGGCCGCCTCGCCGACGACCTCGACGCCGGTCTCCTCGGTGCGGCCGATCTCCGCCTGTACGCCGGTGCGGAACATCCGGTGGTCGTCGACGAGCACGACTCGTACCCGGCGCTCCGGGCTCTCGTGGCCCCCGGTCGCCTCACTGGTCCCGTTCATCGCTCGTCCTCTCCATCTCCAGCTCGACCTCGGTGCCCCCGCCGGGCACCGAACGCAGCCGGGCGGTACCGCCGTTGCGCTGCATCCGGCCGATGATCGATTCTCGTACGCCCATTCTGTCCCCCGGTACGGAGTCCAGGTCGAATCCCGGGCCCCGGTCGCGCACGGAGACGAAGACCGTGCGGCCCTCGACCTCCGCGTAGACCTGGACGGCGCCGCCCTCGCCACCGTACTTCGCGGCGTTGACCATCGCCTCGCGTGCGGCCTGCATCTGCGCGGCCAGCTTCTCGTCGAGCGGGCAGTCGCCGACCACGACGACCTCCAGCGGCACACCGTGCTTGTCCTCGACCTCGGCGGCGGCCCGTTTGACCGCCTCGGCCAGGGTCTCGGGCTCGTCGTCCTCGTCCTTGCCGGTGCCCTCGGGGTTGTACAGCCAGTTGCGCAGCTCGCGCTCCTGGGCGCGGGCCAGCCGGCGGACCTCGCCGCCGTCGTCGGCATTGCGCTGGATCAGGGTGAGGGTGTGCAGCACGGAGTCGTGGACGTGGGCGGCGACCTCGGCGCGCTCCTGGGCCCGGATGCGCATGAGCCGTTCCTCGGAGAGGTCCTGCGTCATGCGGACGAGGTAGGGGCCGGCGAGGAGGGCGATGCCGGTGAGCACGGCGATGGCCGCGGTGAGCACGTTGCCGAGCTGGGCGGCGGAGCCGCGGACGACCATGAACGCGGCGAGGCCGAGGCCGACCAGGGCGACCCCGGCGAGGGCGCGGGCCAGGTGCAGGACGCGGCGGCGGCTGCCGACCTCCATCCAGCGGGCACGGCGGGCGTTGTCCGCCTGGCGCCACACCAGGACGGAGCCGGCGCCGATGAGGAGGCTGGGCCAGATGTAGCGGTCGGCCTTGCTGCCCATGTCGACGTTGCCGACGAAGACGGCGGCGCCGACGAGCAGCGCGATGAGGGCGAAGACCTGGCCCTTGTCGGGCTTGCGGAGCCTGCGGGTGCCGTCGGGGGCGGTCTCGAAGACGGACCGGGGTCCGTCCACGCCGCCGACGCCGAGCGGGACCACGATCCAGAACACCGCGTACAGCAGAGCGCCGAGACCGTCCGCGAAGAACAGGCCCAGGAAGACGAACCGCAGCCAGGCGACCGGCAGTCCGAGATGCCCGGCGAGCCCGCGCGCCACTCCGCCCAGCAGCCGGCCGTCGGCGCTGCGGTACAGCTTGCGCAGCGGGGGCTCCTCCGGGTCGGGGGCGTGGGAGCTTGTGGCTCGGGCGGTGGCGGCTGGCATGACCCGATCGTCACATGCCCGTGCGGGCGGGGGCATCAGGGAGGGCCCCCAGTTCGACCCTGAGA
>NZ_RDBL01000006.1:482900-580719 GCF_008042035.1 Streptomyces sp. col6 | reverse complement strand
GGCGGGACGGGCGGCCCGGTGTCCCTGAGAACCTGGTGGACCAATATCAGGGACCGGCCAGGGTCGGGGCGGGTGCCGGAGGGGCGCGGGGCCCGTCACCATGGAGCCATGACCGTTCCCCAGGACGCGCCGCCCGGCGCCGCACCGCCTTCCGCCCCCGCTCCGCGCCTGCACCGCAGCCCGCGGCACAAGGTGGTGGCCGGAGTGTGCGGCGGGCTCGGCCGGTACTGCGACGTCGATCCGGTGATCTTCCGGATCGTGCTCGGGGTGCTCTCCGTGACCGGTGGCTTCGGGCTGATCTTCTACGGCTTCGCCTGGCTGCTGATCCCGCTGGAGGGCGAGGACGAGAACGAGGCGCGCAGACTGCTGTCGGGGCGCGTCGAGCTCGCATCGCTGAGCGCGATGCTGTGCGCGCTGATCGGCTGCGGTCTGTTCCTGTCGATGCTGGGCAACGGCGGCACGCTCGCCTTCTCCGCGATGCTGTCGATCGCGGTCCTCGGCTTCTCCATGTGGACGCAGGCGCGCAAGAAGGCGGGGCCCGAGGATCCGCTGCACCAGGCGGCAGCGCAGGCGGCTTCGGACGCGCCGCCCGAGGTCAAGGCACCGCCGACCTTGTCGTGGCCGTCCTGGTGGCGCGACCCGATCATCAAGGACGGGTCGACCGGCAAGGTGGCGATCGGCTATCTGTGGGGGCCCGTGGACACGGCGGTTCCCGGGGAGCCGCGCGGGGCGACGCCCGACGCGCCGTTCCGTCCGCCGCCGCCCCGGTCCAGGGAGATCCGTGGTCCGCGGTCCATAGCCGGCCCGGCGTTCCTGACCGCGCTGCTGGCGGGCGGCCTCGGCACGGGGCTGAGCTGGGACTCCCAGCCGCTCGGCACGAGCCTGCAGATCGGGTTCGCCGCCGCGCTCGCGGTGTTCGGTCTCGCGCTGCTGATCAGCGCGTTCGTCGGACGGACCGGTTTCGGCACACTGCTGCTGGCGATGATCACGGCCGGACTGCTGCTGGGCGCGGCCGAGCTGCCCAAGGACATCAGCACGCACTGGGTGCGCGAGGAGTGGCGTCCGGCGACCGTCGCCGCGGTGCAGCCGCGCTACGCGGTGGGATCGGGGCAGGCCGAGCTGGACCTGACCCGGATCACCGTGCCCAAGGGCGACACCGTGCGGACCCGGGTGGAGGCCCGTGCGGGCCGGGTCCTGGTGCACGTCCCACCGGAGGTCACCGTCCGGGTGCACGCGCGGACCCGGGTCGGCGCGCTCGTCCTGGTGGACGGGCACAGCAAGGGTGACCTGGACATCCGCACCTCGCAGGACGAGCGCCGGACGCTGGCGCCGACCGGGGACGGCGCCCCGGGCGGCACGATCGAGCTCGATCTGGAAGTGGACTACGGACAGGTGGAGGTCAACCGTGCCGCGTCATGAGTTCCGGCCCGGCCGGGCCGTCGCGGGCCTGGTGATGCTGACCCTGGCCGCCGGATACGCGGCGGACGCGGCCGGCCTGTGGGACACCCCGCCGCAGTTCTTCGTCGCGCTGTTCGCCGGCGGCCTGTGGACGGCCGCCTGGGTCACCTGGATCGGCTACCGGATCCGTCGCCGGCGCGCCGTGAGGAGGGCGTCCAGGGAGAGTGACGCTGCCCCGCCCAGCAGCAGCGGGAGCCAGGCCATGAGATAGATCAGGTCGTTGCCGAGGTAGTACGGGGAGACCTGCCAGCTGACGGTCAGCCACAGGCTCAGCGAGATCAGGGCGCCGCCGAGCGCGGCGATCCGGGCCCACAGGCCGAGGAGGGTGCCGATCCCGACGGCCAGCTCTCCGATGGCGATGGCGTACCCGAAGCCGGCGGGGCCGTGGAGGGCCAGGTCGACGAGGCCGGGGATCGCGGCGGAGTCGCGGACGGCGTGCATCTGCTCGCCGATCGATCCGGGGCCGTCGGCGTGGAAGAACGCGTTGTCGGTGAGCTTGTCGAGCCCCGCGTAGAGGAAGGTGACACCGAGGAAGATCCGCAGCGGCAGCAGGGCGTGCTCCCGCGCCAGGTCCCGCAGGCTCCTGGCCTCGCCGAGGCCCCGCCCGTTACCGCCGTACCCGTACATGCTGCTTCCGCCTTCCGCCGCCGTGCCGTCCGCGGCCGTGCCGTGCCGTCGTGCGGCACCCCGGCCGCTGCCACCGGACCGTACGGCCCGTCACCCGACCTTACGTACGAACCCGGCGGAAGGGACCGGCGCGGTCGGGTTCACAGGGAAGGAGGCACCCGCGTGGTCCGGGTGCGGCACGGGGTGCCCCGGCCCGCCCCTCGGGCAGGCACGTCGGGCGGGGACGGCAGGCGCGTCGGGCGCGTGTCAGTCGGTGACGTCGATCGCGACGCGGTTGGACTCCGTGCCCGCGGCCGTCACGACCTGGACCTCGACCACGCCCGGCTCGACCTCCACCGGTACCGGCACGGTGAGCAGCGTGTCGGAGGGGTTCGCGAAGCCGCCGGTGACCGGGACCAGCGGGACGTGGACGTGCACGGAACCGATCCGCACGACGACCCGGGCCAGCCGGTCCGGGGCCCCGGCGCCGGGCGGCACGAAGCCCGCGCCCCGGATCTCGATGTCGTCGCCGGTGCGGATCGGCGCGTCCAGGTCGCCCGCCTCCCGGGACCGGACGACGGAGAGCACGACCGGCCGACCGCCCTCGCCGTACTTCCCGGTGAAGTAGACGGCCGCCGACACAGCCACCAGGAGGGCGAGGCCCCACGGCAGGTCGGGCAGCTGCTCGGGCCTGCGGGCGAGGCGGACCGCGGCGAACACCACAGCGACCGTGGACACCAGCACGTACTGCACATCCGTGAAGCCGCCGCGCCCGGAGTCGTCGGTGAGCAGGTCCGCCGCGCGCGGCCGGTCGGCCCGCAGCTTCTGGAGCCGCCCGGACAGCACCCGCACACTCACCACCCGGCGGACGGCCACAGCGACGGCGCACACCAGAGCGAGGACGGACACCACGCCGGCCCCGCGCGCCAGGTCCAGGCCCTCGATCAGCTCGTCGCGGCGGGCGGGGCCGGAGGCGGCGGCCAGTTCGAGGGCGAGGACGAGCACGGAGAAGACGGCGAGCAGCACCCAGGAGGCGGCGACCGCGCGGGAGGTGGAGAGCCGGTTGTCCTCGCCGATCAGCGGCGCGAGGAGGCCGCCGCGCGCCCGGTGGACGTGGGCGGCGGCGGTCAGCAGCCCGGCCGTGACCAGGCCGGCGAGCAGTCCGGCGGAGCGGGCATGGGTCCAGCCCGCGCCGATCGCCGTGGCGGCCTGGGCGAGGGCCAGCGCGGCGAGGCCGCCCCAGACGATCAGCAGGGTGCGCTGCCACACCCGGTACAGCCAGGCGTCCCCGGCCTCGCGGCCCCGGTCGGCCACCTCGCGGGCGGATTCGGTGAGTTCGTCGGAGACCCACTGCCGGGTCGCGGACGCGGACTGGGCGACCCCGGCGGGCAGCCCCTGTCCCGCGGCGAACTCGTCCCGCTTGGTCAGGAAGGCGGCCACCGCGCGCCGGTGTCCCTGGCGCGCCCCGTGCGGGCAGTCGCCGCAGGTGCAGCCGCCGCCGTGCGCGCCCTGTCGTGCCTCGTCCAACGCCACGGAGAACGCCGCCCTTTCCCGCCCCTGTTGCCGCCATCGGCCGGCCAACTCATGTGTGATCGCTGCGAATTGTGCCGTACCGGGCCGGTGGTTGCCGCATCGGGGCGCACCGGGCGGGCCTGTTCGTCAGAACGTTCGAGCGACGCGGCGCCACAGGGGCTGGTAGTTGATCCAGGCGACGAGGTCACTGCCGAGCTGTTCGCGGGTGGCGACCGCGTCCCGGTGCTCGATCAATACGGGTTTCCCGGCCGCGCGGGCGGCCAGCTGGATGCGGCAGGACCGTTCCAGCGCGAGGAACCACCAGGCCGCCGCGTCCACCGAGTCCCCCACGGTCAGCAGCCCGTGGTTGCGCAGGATCAGCGCCTTGCGGCCGCCGAGCGCGGTGGCGATCCTGCGCCCCTCGTCCTCGTCCACCACGACTCCGGTGTACGCGTCGTACAGCGTGTGGTCCTCGTAGAAGGCGCAGGACTCCTGGGTGATCGGCTCGACCGGCTCGCCCAGCGCGGCCAGCGCCCCGCCGTGCTCGGTGTGGGCGTGTGCGACGGCCACGACGTCCGGGCGGGCCAGGTGGACCTGGGCGTGCACCGTGAACGCCGCCTGGTTGACGTGGTGGCGCCCCTCGACGACCTGACCCTCGGCGTTGGCCAGGACCAGGTCCTCGGGGCGCAGCTCGTCGAACGGGACGCCGAACGGGTTGACCCAGAAGCAGGAGGTGAACTCGGGGTCCCGTGCGGTGATGTGGCCGGAGACGCCGTCCTCGTACCCGTAGGAGCCGAACAGCCGCAGCGCGCCGGCCAGCCGCTCCTTGCGGTGGGCGCGTTCCTCCTCGGGCGTCCCGTGGACGGGCGGCATCGCGAAGTGCAGCTGCTCGACGGGCAGCGGCGTGGGCTCGGACATGGCGACTCCTCGGGGGCTCCCAGGGGCATTCCGTCGGAAGCTACCGCCGGTCACCCCCGGTGGCCAGGGAGATCTCGCACGGATTCCGTACGGATACGCCCCGCCCACACGAACCTCACGCCCCGCCCAGACGCCCAGACGCACCGGTGCACCGGTGCACCGGTGCTCAGGCGCTCAGCACGAGATAGGCGAGGCCGAACGTCCCCCGGTAGCCGCCGTAGTAGCCGGTGCGCCGCTCGTCGACGGCAGCGACGACCCCGTCGTGCAGCGGGTGGTCCGGGTGCGCCAGCGCCCAGCGTTCGCCCCGGCCGATGTTGGCGTCCGATTCGAAAATGTCCCATTCGCGCCGGTCGGCGGCGGTCACCTGGAGCGGTCGCAGTCCGACGGCCTCGGCCTGCCGGATCAGGTCGAGCAGCGAGCCGAAGTCACCGGGTTCGGCGCCGAGCCCGGCCAGTGCCGCCGCGTCCGGCTCCCGCTCCCAGAACCCTTCGCCGAACAGCACCCGCCCGCCGGGCCGTACGGTCGCCCGCAGCGCGGCCAGTGCTTCGGTGGTCCCGCCGGGCCAGGCGTGCGAGGCGCCGATCGACACGGCCAGGTCGTAGTCCTTCTCCGGCCACTCGGCGGCCGGCACCTCGTGGAACCGTACGCGCTCCGCGAGGCCACGCTGCCCGGCGAGCGCCCGGCCGCGCGCGACGGCCTCCGAGTCGGTCTCGACGCCGTCACCCGTGCTGCCGGGCGCCGACTCCACGAGGCGCATCAGCAGCTCGCCCCAGCCGCTGCCGAGGTCCACGATCCGCGCACCGGGCGCGGGGGCGCAGGCGGCGACGAGCCGGGCGGCGTGCTCCTCGGAGAGCGGGGTGTTCCAGGTCAGGCGGTCGTTGGGGGCGGCGGACATCAGGGCGCGGATCTCTTCGGACGACATGGGGGCGGAGCCTGCCATGGGTGCCTCGGCGCGCGCCATGCGTTTTCGGGTGTGTGCGGGTGGGGTGCGCCTGCGGCGGGCCTGTTCCCCTCCCCATCCCCAAGCTCTCAACTTCGTTCGAGCAGGGGAGACCCCACTCTTCCCGAAACCGGGGCTCCGCCCCGGACCCCGCGCCTCAAACGCCGGCGGGGCTTGGTTTCGCGGGGCTGGACAGGCGGACCGCATACTGCGATGCCGCCGCCCGGTACGCCGGGCGGCGGCATCGTCAGGGTCCCGCGGGGAGGGTCACTCCCACTCGATCGTCCCCGGCGGCTTGCTCGTCACGTCGAGCACGACGCGGTTGACGTCGGCGACCTCGTTGGTGATGCGGGTGGAGATCTTGGCGAGGGTCTCGTACGGCAGCCGCGACCAGTCGGCGGTCATGGCGTCCTCGGAGGAGACCGGGCGCAGCACGATCGGGTGGCCGTAGGTGCGGCCGTCGCCCTGGACGCCGACGCTGCGAACGTCCGCGAGCAGGACCACCGGGCACTGCCAGATATCGCGGTCCAGGCCGGCGGCGGTCAGCTCCTCGCGGGCGATGGCGTCGGCCTCGCGCAGCAGGTCGAGCCGGTCCTTGGTGACCTCGCCGACGATACGGATGCCGAGGCCGGGGCCGGGGAAGGGCTGGCGCTGGACGATCTCGTCGGGCAGACCGAGCTCCTGGCCGACCATCCGGACCTCGTCCTTGAACAGCTGGCGCAGCGGCTCGACGAGCTCGAACTCGATGTCCTCGGGGAGGCCGCCCACGTTGTGGTGGGACTTGATGTTGGCGGTGCCGGTGCCGCCGCCGGACTCCACGACGTCCGGGTAGAGCGTGCCCTGGACGAGGAAGGCGACCTCGGGGCCGTCCTCCTGGAGGATCTCCAGCTGGGCCTGCTCGAAGACGCGGATGAACTCGCGGCCGATGATCTTCCGCTTCTGCTCCGGGTCGGACACGCCGGCCAGGGCGTCGAGGAAGCGCTTCTCGGCGTCGACGACCTTCAGCTTCGCGCCGGTCGCGGCGACGAAGTCCTTCTCGACCTGCTCGGTCTCGCCCTTGCGCATCAGGCCGTGGTCGACGTACACGCAGGTGAGCTGGGAGCCGATGGCCTTCTGCACGAGGGCCGCGGCGACGGCGGAGTCCACCCCGCCGGACAGGCCGCAGATGGCGCGCTTGTCCCCGACCTGCGCGCGGATCGCGGCGACCTGCTCCTCGATCACGTTGCCCGTGGTCCAGGTGGGCTCGATGCCCGCGCCCCGGTACAGGAAGTGCTCCAGGACCTGCTGGCCGTGCGTGGAGTGCATGACCTCGGGGTGGTACTGGACGCCGTAGAGCTTCTTCTCGTCGTTCTCGAAGGCGGCGACCGGGACGACGTCCGTGGACGCGGTGACGGTGAAGCCCTCGGGGGCGGCGGAGCAGGCGTCGCCGTGCGACATCCACACCGACTGCTCGTCCGGGGTGCCCTCGAAGAGGGTCGAGCCGGACTTCGAGACGGTGAGCGGGGTGCGGCCGTACTCGCGGGCACCGTTGTCGTCGACGGTGCCGCCGAGCGTCGTGGCCATCAGCTGGAAGCCGTAGCACATGCCGAAGACGGGGACCCCGGCCTCGAACAGCGCGCGGTCCAGCGAGGGCGCGCCCTCGGCGTACACCGAGGAGGGACCGCCGGACAGGATGATCGCCCGGGGGTTCTTGGCCAGCATCTCGGCCACCGGCATCGTGGACGGCACGATCTCGCTGTAGACCCGGGCCTCACGGACGCGGCGGGCGATGAGCTGGGCGTACTGCGCGCCGAAGTCGACAACCAGGACCACGTCGGTGGTGGTGTCGGGGGCGGCGGGGGGTGCTGCTGGCACGGGCGGCCTTCCGGCGGTGGAGAGGGGTCGGTCCTCCAATTCTACCGGCGGCCGGAAGTGACCTGCCCCGGCTGCGGGCGCCCGGCGGCGGACGTGGGCCGTCTCACGATCCCGCCGCCGCGAGCGAGGGGCGGGGACCGTCTCACGATCCCGGCCCGCCGTACGCGCGGTCGGGTGCCCCCTCACGATCCCGGCCCGCGTACGCGAGCAGCGGGGGCCGTCTCACGATCCGGGCCTGCCGTGGGCCCGGGGCCGGGGTGGGGCCATACTGTCCCCATGCGTCAGCACACGACCTTCGTCTTTACCTATGGCATCCGGCCCGCCGGCTGCCATGGTCGTGCTGCTTGAGCAACTGACAAGCAACGTTCCAGGCGCCCCGGGCCGACAGGCCCGGGGCGTTCTGGCGTTCCGGGCCCGTCGGCTTCCGGGGAGCCGCACCCCACCGGGAGACCCGACATGAGCAGCACCAGCACCCCCGCCTCCAGGACCACCGTCGACGCGAACAGCACCGAGGTGACCGGCGCCCGCACCGACGAGGCCGCGTCCCTGATCGGCGACGCCCGTACCCGTATCGACACGCTCGACGACCGGATCATCGGGCTCGTCCAGGAGCGGATGGCCGTCTCGGCGGTGATCCAGGAGGCCCGGATGACCTCGGGCGGCCGCCGGGTCAATCTGTCCCGCGAGATGGAGATCCTGGGCCGCTACCGGGACGCGCTGGGCAAGCCGGGCACCCCGCTGGCGATGACGCTGCTGGAGCTGTGCCGCGGCCGGGTCTGACCCGGGGCGCGTCCCCAGGGCTGTAGGGGCGTATCCCAGTTCGGGCGGAGTCTCACCCGTACGGCGCGTGACCGGGCCCGGCGCGGGTTCGTTGGTCCCGTTGTCCGTGCCAGCCAGGGGCGGCTCTCGATGGAAACCACGCGTGGCTCCGCCGGGGTGTGTGGCGTACCGCGTGTACGCCGTGGGACCGCGCACCGGCGTGCGTGACCGGTCGGCAGGGGACAGCAGCCCGGTCACTCGGAGGGACACTCGGTCCTTCCGGGAACGGCCGGCTCCGGGGACGCCCGGGGCCGGCCGTTCTTCCGTGGGGGCCTCAGCGCGCCGCGCGCCGCCGCGACACCGTGAACAGGACCCCGCCCGCGACCAGCGCGGCCAGCGCCGCGGCGGAGGCACCGAGCGCGACGGTCCCCGTGGAGGCGAGCGCACCGCCGGAGCCACCGGAGCCCGAGGTGCCCGACGAGGACGCGCCGCCGGAGACGGAACCGGAACCACCGGAGCCGGAGGCGGAACCGGAACCACCGGAGCCGCCGGCGGAACCGGAACCGCCGCCCGTGTCCGTCGAGCCGCCGGAACCGGACTGGCCCCTCGCGGCACCGGTGTCCTCGCCGTTCAGCTCCACGTTCGCCCTGTTGTTGGCGGGCACCGGGTCGAAGGGCAGCGCGGGGGCCTGGAGGTGGGTGTTGCGGACGACGACCGCGCCGATCGCCCCGACCTCCACCGTGACGATCTTCAGCCGGAACGGCAGGGCGAAGTCCGCGTCCTCGCGTACGGACATGGGCGTGGAGCAGAAGTAGCGCCGGGCGTTCGTCTGGTCCTCCAGGTAGCCGCCGTCCTTGGTCACACCCCGGCAGATGTCCGGCTTGGAGACCACGCGGGAGCCGTCGGGCACGGTGAAGTCGACGGTCGCGACGTCCTCGCCGGAGCGGATGTACCCGATCCAGGCGGGCCCCCGGTTGCGGAAGCCCAGGGTCACGTCGACGGTGTCGCCCGCCTTGCCGCCGGCCTGGCTGCCGTAGGCCGCGAAGTCGGCGGTGTTCGTGGTGCGGAAGTCGGCCTCCTGCTGGTTGTCGCCCGGCTCCAGGTCGGCCGAGCGGACCGCCGGTGCCTTGCCCAGGGACAGCGTGGCGCCCTTGCCGGGGCTGAAGTGCGCCCCGGCCCGCTGCGCCGCGCGGGCGTCGGTGTCGTCCTCGTTGATCCGGAAGATGAGGGTGTCGTAGAACGCGCGGTCGGTGGCCCGCAGCACCGGCGGCTCGGCCAGCGTGTAGGTGGCGCCGGGCTCGAAGCTGCCGGGGAAGGCGCACAGGGCGGTGGTCCAGGCGCCGGGGCTGCCCATGCCCCCGTCGTCCTCGCTGTACTCGCAGTTCTGGTACCGCTCCGTGAAGGCCAGGCCCCGCGTGTGGCGCAGGGTGAGCAGGACGCCCCGGGCGGCGCGGGTGCCGTTGTTGGTGAAGGTGACGGGCACCGGCTGGGTGTCGCCGGGCTTCAGCTCCGTCCTGAACGGCAGCGGCTTCATCGACAGGTCGGGCCCGCCGATCGACACATGCGCGGTGAACGGCCGGAAGGTGGCGCCCTCAGCCTCGGCGGTGACCTCGATGGTGCCGGAGTCGCCCTCCTCGCTGCCCCGGGCGGCGGTGACCTCCAGTTCGGCGAGGGTACTCAGGCCGGGCCGGATGCCGTAGTCGTTGCAGACGGCGGTGGTCCCGGTCCGCTCGCAGTCCGCGCCGCCGTCCTCACCGAAGGCCACGTCCGCGACACCGGCCAGCTTCCCGAAGTCGAAGCGGACGGTGTACTCGCCCTCGAAGGCCCCGTTCTCCTCGTCCTCGGACGGGTTGGTGACCGTGAGACCGAGGCTCGCCTTCTGCGGGGAGCCCGTCGCCGGATACGGGTGCAGGGCCGTCTCGGCGGGCCCGCCGAGCGTGAACTCGGGGTCGGCGGCCTGCGCCGGACCGGCCGTCGTGAGCATGCCGGCGGCCAGCAGACCGGCCGAGGCCAGGACGCCCATCGCACGGCGGAACGGAATCGCGCTTCTCATCTCGGGCCCTCTGGGGTCGTCGGGAGCTGTGTGACCGCTGTGGCAGCGACAGGGGGTACGACCGGAGGCGGGCGGGAAAAGTTGCCCGGGACGAGATCACGGATCGGGCACGACGGACGGAGCGAGCGTGGGGTGATCCACCTCACATAAGGATTTCGTGAGTGCGAGGACAACCATTGGGGCGTCCGGCAGGTCATGCATGCGGAACACCGGTTGTCGGTTGTTGTACGACGGACCGGTTACAGCGTGAGGGGCTGCACTGGGAGGGGGGTGCAGCCCCTTCTGCTGTGCCTACGCCTTCTCGGGCGCCTTCGCCGACGTCTTCTCGGCCGCCGCATTCTTCGGCGCCCTCTCCGCCTTCGGCGGCACCGCCGGCATCCCCAGGAACGGCAGCCTCAGCGCGCCGAACGCCTCCTTCGGGACCGCCGGGGCCTGCGGTTCCACCGCCGCCAGCCGCGCGTACGCCTCGCCCTGTGCCGGGCGCGGGTCCGGCTCGCCCTTGTTGGGCCAGAACGACATGGCGCGCTCCGCCTGGGCGGTGATCGTCAGCGACGGGTTGACGCCGAGGTTCGCGGAGACCGCCGAGCCGTCGACGACGGAGATGCCCGGGTGCCCGAACAGCCGGTGGTACGGGTCGATGACGCCCTCCTCAGCGCCGGCGCCGATGGGGCAGCCGCCGAGGAAGTGGGCGGTGAGCGGGGTGCCCATCAGCTCGCCGATGTTGGACCCGGGGAAGCCGTTGATCTCGTCAGCGAGCAGAGAGGCGCTCTGGGTCGCCTCGGCTATCTGCGTCGGGTTGGGCGCGCCGTGGCCCTGGCGGGCGGTGAGCAGGCCCTTGCCGATGCCGCTGGGCTTGCGGTACGCGGTCAGGGAGTTGTCGAGCGACTGCATGACGAGCCCGATGATGGTCCGCTCCGACCAGCGCCGGTTGGAGAGCGAACGGACGGCGAGCGTGGGGTGCTTGGCCAGGTTCCCGAACCAGGCGAGGACCCGGTGGGTGCTGAACGGCACCTGGAGGATGGTCATGCCGCCCATGGCGTTGGAGCCCTTGCCGTAGCGGACCGGCTCGATGTGCGTGTTCGCGTCGGGGTGGATCGACGAGGTGATGGCGACACCCTTGGTGAAGTCGGGCTTCGTCCCGTGCTTCTTGCGGTAGCGCCGGTCGGAGGTCTGCGCGCCGACGAGCCCCTCGGAGTTGGTACGGGTCAGCTCGCCGAGCTTCGCGGAGATCCGGGGCAGCAGACCCTTGTCCTTCATGGTGTGCAGCAGGGTCTGGGTGCCGTACGTGCCCGCCGCGACGACCACCTTGCGGGCGCGCAGCGTCGTGGGCTTCGCCTTCTTCCGGCGGTCGGTGGGCACGGTGGCGACGCGGTAGCCGCCGTCGGGGTGCTCGGTGACGCCGATGACGGAGGTCATGGGGTGGATGACCGCGCCGGCCTTCTCGGCGAGGTGGAGGTAGTTCTCGTTGAGGGTGTTCTTCGCGCCGTGACGGCAGCCCGTCATGCACTCACCGCACTCGGTGCACGCCTTGCGGGCCGGGCCCGCGCCGCCGAAGTACGGGTCCGCGACCGTGCCCCCGG
Organism: Streptomyces sp. col6; assembly: GCF_008042035.1. Classification (GTDB taxonomy): domain Bacteria; phylum Actinomycetota; class Actinomycetes; order Streptomycetales; family Streptomycetaceae; genus Streptomyces. Next base: position 569,039 of record NZ_RDBL01000006.1, on the reverse strand, counting down.
GCTTCGCGGTCGCCGTGCCGTCCGCGTCCTCGCCGTCGCCGAAGAAGACGCCGACCGGGGCGAGGTGGAAGGTGTCGCCGACGCCCATGGCCTCGGCGGTCGCCTTGAGGTGGACGTCGGAGGGGGTCGTCGTGGGGTTGAGCCGGACTCCGAGCATCCGCTTCGCCTGGTCGTAGTACGGCTTCAGCTCGTCCTGCCAGTCCGTGATGTGCGCCCACTGGCGGTCCTCGAAGAACGGCACGGGCGGCACGTACAGCGTGTTGGCGTAGTTGAGCGAGCCGCCGCCCACCCCGGCACCGGCCAGCACCATCACCTTGCCGAGCAGGTGCACGCGCTGGATGCCGAAGAGGCCGAGGGCGGGCGCCCAGAGGTAGTTCTTCAGGTCCCAGGAGTTCTTCGGCAGGGTGCCCGGGGTGAAGCGGCGGCCCGCCTCCAGGACGCCGACCCGGTACCCCTTCTCGCTCAGCCGCAGCGCCGAGACCGCACCACCGAAGCCCGAGCCGACGACGAGCACGTCGTAGTCGTACGCGGCGTCGTCGTCGGCCGCACCGGCCGGCCGGTCCTGATTCTGGGCAGGGCTGTCCTGGGACATGGCACTCCTCGGTACGAAAAGGACAGAATTGATGCGGTGCGCGGGAGCTGAGGGGGCGTCAGCGCAGGCGGAGGGCCTTCATCGCCTTCAGGCTGCGGCTCATGAACGCCGCGTACTTCTCGTCGTCCATCCCGAACGACGGGGCCAGCGGGATCAGCCGCTGCTGGGCGACGGTCTGGGCCTCGGTGTACTTGAGGATGCCCTCGGAGCCGTGGCGGCGGCCGAGACCGGAGTCCTTCATGCCGCCCATCGGGGACTGCACGCTGCCGTACGCGGGGGCGTACCCCTCGTTGATGTTGACCGTGCCGGTGCGCAGCCGGGCGGCGACGCGGTGGCCCCGCCCGGAGTCCTTGGTCCAGACACTGGAGTTCAGGCCGTACGGGGTCGCGTTGGCGAGGTCCACGACCTCGTCCTCGTCGCGGAAGCGGTAGATCGAGACGACCGGGCCGAAGGTCTCCTCGGTGCAGACGGCCATGGGTGCCTCGACGCCGTCCAGGATCGTCGGCTCGTAGAAGAGCGGGCCGATGTCGGGGCGGGCGACCCCGCCGGCCACCAGCTTGGCGCCCTTCTCGACGGCCTCCGCGACATGCCGGCTGACGGTCTCCAACTGGCGTTCGCCCACCAGCGAGCCCATGTCGGCGCCGTACGCGAGGGAGTTGCCGAGCCGCATCGCCTTCGTACGGGCGGCGAACCGCTCCACGAAGTCGTCGGCGACCGACTCGTGGACGTACAGCCGCTCGATGGAGATGCAGAGCTGGCCGGCCGAGGAGAAGCAGGCGCGGACGGCGCCGGCGGCGGCCTTCTCCACGTCGGCGTCCGCCAGGACCAGCATGGCGTTCTTGCCGCCGAGCTCCAGCGAGACGCCGACGAGCCGGGCCGCCGCGCCCTGGGCGACCTCGCGGCCGGTGCGGGTGGAGCCGGTGAACGAGACGTAGTCGGCGTGCTTGACGACCTCGGGGCCGACGACGGGTCCGTCACCGAGGACGACCTGGAACACCTCGGCCGGGAGCCCCGCCTCGATCAGCAGGTCACGCGCCCACAGGGCGGTCAGCGCGGTCTCGGTGTCGGGCTTCATCACGACGGCATTGCCGGAGACGAAGGCGGGCAGCGCGTCGCCGACGGACAGCTCGAAGGGGTAGTTCCACGGGGCGATCTGGCCGATGACCCCGCGCGGCTGGCGCAGCTCGGTGACCTTGGTCAGGGTCGGCACCACACCGGTGTGCCGCTTCGGCTTCAGGTACGCGGACGCCCTGCGGCCGTAGTGCCGGGCGGCGACGGCGACCGCCTGGACCTCCTCATGGGCGTGCAGGCGGGCCTTGCCGGTCTCCAGCTGGATGAGGTCGAGCACCTCGGACTGGCGGCCGATGACCAGGTCGTGGAAGCGCAGGAGCACGGCGGCCCTGGTCCGGACCGGCAGGGCGGCCCAGGCCGGCTGGGCGGCACGGGCCCGCTCGAAGGCGGTGGCCACGTCCTCGGGGGTGGACTCCGGCAGGTCCGCCAGCTTCTCGCCGGTGAACGGCGTGTGGTTGGCGGTACGGCCGGAGCCGACGACGCCGCGCGTCAGCTGGGCGATCACCTCGGGCGTCACGACATCGGCGGCCGTGCGCACGCCCGCGGGGGCGGCGGCCACGGGGTTGGTGCCGACAGCGGCGGCGGGGGACGTGGGGGCCTGCGAGTCCGTCATGAGGGCGAGAGTACGTCGGCCGAAGGGCTTTGGGTACCCGTGGGTAACAGCTTTTCACCGTCTCTCCCGGAGTCCCGCCACACCCACGCGGACCCGGCCAGTGATCACTGGCACCATAAGCCCTGATCAGGGGCTATCGCTCGCCTCGTGGGCTACTGCTCGGCCGGGGGACGCCAGCTGCGGAGGATCGCGTTGAACCGGTCGAGGGTGTCGTCCCAGTCCTCCGCGGGGCCCGTCATGTAGAGCGCGTACTCCGGGCCGCCCTCCTTCGCGAAGTACATCTGGTCGATCGCGTGCCGCGCCTCACCGTTGTTCTCGGTCCAGGTGAACTCCCAGATGGACCCCGGGTAGTCGCGGTAGAGGTTGGAGTTCAGCTCCACCCGCTTGTACTCCGGCAGGCGGGTGCTGAGCGACTTCTCCATCCCGGTCATGTGGTCGTAGGAGTTGTCGAAGTCGGGGGCCGGGTCGACGCTGACCCGGAAGTAGTGCACGCCGTCGTCGGGGCTGTAGTCGATGTTGGTCTTGGTGACCTTGCGCTTCCAGCCCTCCGGCAGCAGGACGCTGAACCCGGAGGGGTCCTCCACGCGCCGCCAGCCGTCCGGCACGTTCTGCGTCGCCGTGTCCGTCGAGGGCGAGCCCGTCGGGGTCGGCTTCGGCTTGGGCGGCCCCGGCGTGCGGGTGCCCCCCGAGGCCGTGCCGCCGCTCGTGGAACCGGCCGCCTCCGTGCGGTGCGCGTACAGCATCGCGGCGATCCCCGCGCCGCCGCCGAGCAGCGCGGCCAGGACGAGGACCAGGACCGTCGTACGCCACCGGCTGCGGCGGGCGGGCGCGGCGGGGGCGGGCGCCGGCACGGGCGCGGGCACCACGGCGGGACCGGGCCGGGGCAGCACGGCGGTGCCGCCGCGCAGCATCTCCTCGGAGACGTGCTGCGTCGGGACGAACGCCTGGGCGTCCCGGGGCGTACGGCCCTCCATGGCCTCCAGGAGCATCCGCTCGGTCTCCTCGGCCGACGGGCGGTCCTCCGGCTCCTTGCGCAGCAGCGCGGTGATGACGGGGGTCAGCGCCCCGGCCCTGGCGGGCGGCGGCGGTTCCTCGGTGACGACGGCCTGCATCGTCGAGATGGGGGACGTCCGGCGGAACGGCGAGCGCCCCTCGACCGCCGTGTACAGCGTGGCGCCCAGCGACCACAGGTCGGACGCGGGGCCGGGATCGCCGCCGCGTACCCGCTCGGGCGCCAGATAGTCGATGGAACCGACGAGTTCACCGGTCCTGGTGATGGTGGAGTCGCCCTCTATCGCGGCGATCCCGAAGTCGGTGAGCAGGACCCGGCCGTCCCGGGCGAGCAGCACGTTGCCCGGCTTCACATCGCGGTGCAGCACCCCGGCCCCGTGCGCGGCGCGCAGGGCGCCCAGCACGTGCAGGCCGATCCGGGCGGCCTCGCGCGCCTCGATCTCGCCGCCGGACTCCTTCGCCCGGTCGGCGAGCGACGGCCCGTCGACGTACTGCATGACGATCCACGGCCGGTTGTCGTACTCGACGACGTCATGGACGGTGACCACACCGGGGTGGGTGATCCGGGCCGCCGCGCGGGCCTCCTTCTGGGTCCGCTGGTGCAGCACGATGCGGTCCGCGTCGGCCACGTAGAGGCCGGCGGTCAGCTCCTTGACGGCCACCGTGCGGTGCAGCACCTCGTCATGGGCGCGCCACACCTTGCCCATGCCGCCGCGTCCGAGGACGTCGCCCAGCCGGTACCTCCCGGCCAGCAACAGCCCCGCTTCCGTGCTCTGTGATCGATCCACCTGTGTCCCCGCCCCCGTTGCTTCGGAGGACAGGTTACGGAGGGGACGCGGGGCCACGGAACCTCGCATCGCCCACGAGACCGCACTGTGATGCTTGTCGCCCGGCGGAACGACCCCGGTCGTCAGCCCGTCACGCGGTAGGAGAGACTGGCCTGTTGGTAGATCTCGGTGATCCGGTCGCGCTCGTCCTCGGGGCCGATGACCTGGAGGACGTGGTAGCGCCCGCCGACGAGCATCACCAGATTGCGTACGTACACCTCACGACCGTTGGCGTCCTGCCAGGTGAACTGGCCCTCCGCCATGGCCTGTCGGCCCACGTCCGTGCGGCGCAGCCCGCTCGCCGACGACCAGCTGGAGTCGCGGAACGGCTTCAACTCCGGCTCCTTGTCCCGCTGGTAGTCGAGCGGGTCGCTGCCGTTGGCCTTGGCGGTGTCGCGCCCGGGGACGATGAGCACGCTGAAGCCGTCGCTGCCGTAACGCACCTGACGCTCCGCGTTGGCCGGGCTGCGCTGCCAGCCCTTGGGCAGGCCGACCTCGAAGCCCTCGGAGTCCTTGCGCAGGGTGTACCCGGGCGCGAGCGCGGCGGCGGACCGGCTGGTCTGCGGCTTCTGCGCCCCGGAGGACTTGGCGGGTGAAGGCTTCCCCGACGCGCTCGGCGTGGGTTCGGGTGTCGCGGACGCGGGCGGTGCGGACGCGGTACGGGAGGGGGCGGCGCCGGTCCCCCTGTCCTTGCCGTCCTCCCCGGACTTCGGCATGAACATCACCGCGTACGCGATCGCCCCGACGAGCACCAGCAGGATCAGGACGAGCAGCATCCGGCCCAGCCGGCGCGGTTCCCCGCCCTGCCGGGGGCTCGGCGTGCGCAGCGCCCTGGGCTCACGGGGCGCCTTCAGCCGTGGCTCGTGGTGGGTGACGGCGGTCCGGTCGACGGCCTCCCGTGTGTGGCGGTGCTTGCCGTGCGCCGCCGCGCCGCGACGGGCGCGGCGCTTGCGGACGAGCTCGCCGCGCCGGCGTACGACGGGCAGCCGCGTGGCGTCCTCGGCGGGCAGCGTCACGACGTCGCGTCCGGCCTCCGGTTCCGGGGCCGACCGTACGAGGGAGCGCAGCCAGCCGCTCAGCTCCTCGACGTCCGGCCGCTCGGTGGGGTCCTGACGCAGCAGCGATTCGACGACCGGGCGCAGCGGCCCGCACTCCTCGGCGAAGGCGGGCGGTTCGCCGCAGACCATCTGGACCAGCTCGGCGGCGTTGTCCTCCGGGTAGGGCGCGTGCCCCTGGACCGCGCGGTAGAGCAGCGCGCCGAGCGCCCACAGGTCGGTGGCGGGGCCGATGGGCGGGGCGAGCTGCCAGTTGCCGTGGACGGCGCCGGCCTGCTCGGGCGCCCAGCGCTCGGTGACCGCGCCGACGACGGCGATCCGCGCCTGCCGCGCCCGCTCGGCGGCGAGGGCGGTGGCGGGGCCCCGGTAGCCGGCTCCGCCCTCGTCGTCGCCGTCCCACCCACCGGAGGGGGCCGCCTCCTGGCCGGGGGCGTCGTGGCCCGCCGTCCGACGGCCGGGTACCTCGCGTCCGGGTGCCTGACGGCCGGCCGGCGGCAGTTCGGCGCGACCGCCGGGTACGGCACCCCGCCGCGCGGCGTCCGCGCGCAGGGCGTCCCGGGAGCCGCCCGCCGGCACGGGCCGTCCGGAGAAGGGGCCGTCGTCCCAGGAACCGGTGAGGTGCAGCCGCCGGGGCGGCGGCCCGCCGTCCTCGTCGTCCTCGTCGTCCTCGTCGTCGTACGGGTGGACGTCGTAAGCCCCCGGCGCGTCGGGGTCCCGCACCCAGCCCCCGGGAAGCTGCGGCAGCTCGGGACGGGGGCGCGGCGGCGTACCGGGGCGCGGTCCGTCGCCCTCCTCGTCACCGGGCGTCTGAGGCAGGGCTTGCCGGGAGTACGGCGACGTACCGTCCGGCCGCCTCTCGCGGGCCTCGTCGTCGGACGCCTCCGGGAGCGCGGGGCGGGCCCCCCGGTCCGTGCGGCGTTCCTCCTCGCTGATGCGGGCGGCGGCGCGGGCGCCCGCGCGGTACGCGGCGATGGCGCTCGCCCTGGCCCGCGCCGAGGTGTCCGTCCCGGCGGCGGGCAGGGGCAGCCCGGCGGGCGGCACCGGCCGGGGCACGGGCCATTCCTCGTCACCGTACGCCCCGGAATCGCGGCGTCCCCCGGCGTCGCGGCGATCCTCCGCATCGCGGCGGTCCCCCGCATCGCCGTACGGCCGCTGATCCCCGTACGCGCGGGACTCGCCGTACCGCTCCTCGTCGTACGCCCCCTCGTCGTCGTACGACCGGGACTCGCCGTAGCGCCCCGCATCGCCGTACGACACCTCGTCGTCGTACGACCGGGACTCGCCGTACCGCCCCTCACCGCCGTACGACACCTCGTCGTCGTACGACACCTCGTCGTACGCCCCCGACTCGATCGAGGCCGGCCCCCGGGACGCGGGCAGCAGGCCCGTGTCGTGGGCCGTGTCCGGGTCCTCGGCCGGCGGTACGTAGGGGCCGGTGGGGCCGCTCTCGACGGCGGGGCCGCCGTAGCCGTCCTCGTCCGGCTCCTCGTCGTCGGGGCGCGGCACCGGGCTGTAGCCGCACAGCGCCTCCTCGGCGGCCCCGGCGGCGAGCCCGGTCAGGACGACGCGTCCGTCGTCGCAGACGAGCACCGTGCGGACGGTGATGTTGCGGTGGGTCCAGCCGTGCGCGTGCAGGACGCGCAGCGCGGTGAGGACGTCGGAGCCGATCTCGGCGGCCCGGTACGGGTTCAGCGGGCGCTCGGCGAGCAGGGCCGCCAGCGGGCGGGACGCGACGAGCTCACTCACTATCCAGAGCGAGCCCGCCTCCGCGAAGACGTCGAAGACCTGGTCGAGGCGCGGGTGGTCGGGCACCTGGGCCGCCGCCTGGGCTGCCTCGATGGCACGCCGCACGGCCGGGTCGGCGGGCCGACGGACGGCGCTCGGCGCGGCGGACGTCCGCCCGCCGCCCTCGATGAACTCCGCGTCCACCACCTCGGGCAGCGGCACCTGCCGGACCAGGACCTCCTGCCCGCTGTAGGTGTCGAAGGCCCGGGTCTCGACGAGTTCATAGGCATCGGACGGGGGCAGCGGAAGGCGGTAGCGGTCGGCAAGCACCCGACCCGCGTAGTCGTCCACGACGCCTCCCCAGAGCGCGCTGTCCCCCGGTCACGAAGACCGCACCGAACTGGTCAATCACAGTCACCTGCGCTGCAATTGACTGCGTGTTTCGGCTGCGTACGGTCTCCGGGCTCTCACCATACGTGGCATGCGGCGGCCGCGCGGCAGGGTCGGCGCATCCCGGCCGCGCGGACACACCCCAGGCCGTCAGTCGACGGGCTTGAACGTGCCGAACGCCGTCTCGCGGAGCGTCCGGCACTCCTTGCCGTCCCACTCGTCGGCCTTGCAGCTGATCATGATCGCGTACCCGTGGTCGCTGTCCGCCTTGAAGCCCCGGTTGAGCACCCGGACGCGCTGCCCGTGCTGCGTACGCTCGAACTGCCAGTCCGCGACGGTCGGATAGCCGTTGTACTGCACCTCCTTGATGCCCAGGTGGTGGTAGTTCGTGCTGGAGGCGGCGACCCCGCCCCGGGCGGAGTTCCACGAGGCGGCGGCGTCGTTGCCGGGCGAGGAGGTGTAGTCGACCTGGAGCCGGGGGAAGCCGCCGTCGGCGTTGTAGATGGCGCCGGCGCCCTGCCCGGAGGTGGTGTCGAAGCGGAAGCCCTTGGGCATCGCGATGGAGAAGTGGAACCGCTTGTTGGTCACCGTGCGGTAGCCGGCCGGCACGGCGTCGTCGGCCTTGCCGTCCTTCGCACCGTCCTTGCCCTGCTTGTCCGCGTCGTCGTCCTCGCCCTGGCCGGCGCCCTTGCCCTTGTCCGCGTCCTGGCCGGCGTCCTGCTCCTTGCCGCTGCCGCCCTGCTCGGAGTCGGCCGACCCGGACGAACCGTCACTGCTCGGTGTCCCGGCGGGCGCGGACGCGCCGGTGCTCTTCCTGCCGGAGTCGTCGGCGGAATCATCGCCGCCGCCGAGGGTGAGCGCCAGCACCGTGCCGAGGACGGCGAGCACGATGACGGCCGCGATGATCGCCAGGGTGCGGCGCGGCACCACGTCCGTGAGCGACGCCCGGGGTGCGGTGACGGGGGCGGCTGCCGCGCCGGCGGCGGGCGTCGCCTTGGCGTTGCGCACGGAGCGCAGCGCGCCGCGCAGCCGGTCGCCGGGACCGCCGCCCGCCTCGCCGGACTTCGCGGGGCCGGCTTCGGCGACGCCCTTGGGCAGCGCCATCACCTGCGTGGCGTCGGCCGGCGGCGGAACCGGGCGCTCCGGCTGCTCGAAGGAGCTGATGACGTCGTTGAGCAGGGCGCGTGCCCCCGCGTCGTCGAGCCGCTGCTCGGGGTCGCGGGCGAGCAGCCCGTAGATGACCTCCTCCAGCGGGCCCGCGTTCTTCGGCGGGTCCAGCGGCTCGGTCATCACGGCGGTCAGGGTCGCGATCGCGGAGCCCTTGTCGTACGGCGGGCAGCCCTCGACGCTCGCGTACAGCAGGCCGCCCAGCGACCACAGGTCGGCGGGCGGGCCGGGCTTGTGACCACGCGCCCGCTCGGGCGAGATGTAGGAGGGGGCGCCGACGAGCATGCCGGTGGAGGTGACCGACGGGTCGCCCTCGACCTGGGCGATGCCGAAGTCGGTGAGCACGACCCGGCCGTCCTCGGCGATCAGCACGTTGGACGGCTTCACGTCACGGTGCAGGATGCCCTCGCGGTGCGCCGAACGCAGCACGTCGAGGATGGCGAGACCGACCTCGGCCGCCCGCTTCGGTGTCAGGACACCGTCCTCGCGCACCGCCTCGGCCAGCGACTTGCCCTCGATGAGCTCCATGACGATCCACGGCCGGTCGTCCTCGTCGACCACGTCGTAGACCGTGACCGCGCCGTTGTTCCGGATGCGTGCGATCGCCTTGGCCTCGCGCAGCGTACGCGTGATGAGACGGCGCTTCTCGTCCTCGTCGATGGCCGAGGGGAACCGCAGTTCCTTGACCGCGACCGTGCGGCCCAGCGTCTCGTCGACGGCACGCCAGACCGTGCCCATACCGCCCCGGCCGAGCACCTCCCCGAGCCGGTACCGCCCCGCAAGGAGCCGTCCGTCCTCGTCCCGTTGGGGCTCCCGTGCCTGCTCCGCCTCCGACATGCGTCCCCTCTGCGATCAACCCGCCCTGGCAGAGCGTTCATTGTCCCTCACCCCGGGACCGGTCCCGGTGCCGGGTCCTGGGCTCGGCCATGATGGGGGCCGAGGCCGTGTCCGTACAGTCCCGCGGTACGCCCGAAGGCCGTGGCCCCGGAAGGGACATACCGTCATGCCGATGCCGAGGGCCGGGCTCGTCACCCTGGTGGTGCTTGCCCTGTGCGGTCTCGGAACGGCACGCATGCCCAGCGAATCACACCTCACCCCCGCGGCGTTGTACCTCCCCCGGTTCACCGTCCAGGGGGGCGCCCCCGACGCGGCGCTGCTCGCGCGCGATCCGGCCCGTTCGCCCCGGGACACCTTCCGTTCGACGGGGGCCGGCATCCGGTACGCGGACCGCTTCCGGGCAGGCAGCGTCACGAAGTCGTTCGTCGCGGTCGTCGTCCTCCAACTCGCGGGCGAGAAGCGGCTGCGCCTGACGGACCCCGTCGAGCGCTTCCTGCCCGGCCTGATCCGGGGGCACGGCAACGACGGCCGTCGCATCACCCTGCGCGCCCTGTTGGGCCACACCAGCGGCCTGTACGACTACACCTCCGACGCCACCGCACACCCCCTCTCCGCCGAAGCGGCCGTCCGCACCGCGACCGCCCACCGCCCCGCGTCCGCCCCGGGCACCTACGCGTACTCCAACACCGATTACGCCGTACTCGGCCTCGTCGTCCGCAGCGTCACCGGTCACGACTACGCGACCGAGATCCGCCGCCGCGTCATCGCTCCCCTCCGCCTCACCGGCACCTCCCTCCCCGGCAGCCGCACCACACTGCCCGCGCCGCACGGCCGGGCCTACTCCCGGGCGGACGGCCGCCTCACCGACGTCACCGAGCTGGACCCGCGCACCGCCGGGGCGGCGGGCGAGCTGATCTCCACGCTCCGGGACCTGAGCCGTTTCTACGCGGCCCTGCTGGACGGGCGGCTGCTGAAACCGGCTCAGCTGTCCGCCCTGCTCGACACCTCGGCGGCGCACGGCGCCTACGGCCTCGGCGTCTACCCCGAGCGGCTGTCCTGCGGGGTCACCGTCTGGGGCCACAACGGCCGCATCGCGGGCAGCTACGTCCGCACCGCCGCGACCCGCGACGGCCGCCACACGCTGACCTACCGCGTCGACACGGACACCCTGACCGGAGCGGACGCCCTGGAATCCGGCCTCCTGGAGGCGGAGTTCTGCCCGGAAGCGGGCTGAACCCCGGGCCTCGGGCCCGGACCCGGGCACAACCCGGTCTCAGAGCGGCACGATGTCCGGCGCCCCCAGCCGGGCCGCGTCCGCCGTCAGGTCGTCCGGCTGGCGCTGCGACTCGCGTTCCGCCTCCACCCGCTTCTCGTAGTGCGCGACCTCCCGGTCGATCTGGCCGGCGTCCCAGCCGAGGACCGGCGCCATCAGCTCGGCGCAGAGCCGGGCCGAGCGGGTGCCCCGGTCGAAGGTCTCGATGGAGATCCGGGTGCGCCGGGTGAGTACGTCGTCCAGGTGACGCGCCCCCTCGTGCGAGGCGGCGTACACGATCTCGGCCTTGAGGTAGTCGTCGGCGGCCGGCAGCGGCTCGCCCAGCACGGGGTCGGCGACGATCAGCTCCAGGAGCTCCTCGGTCATCGAGCCGTACCGGTTGAGCAGATGCTCCACCCGGGCGACGTGGAGGCCGGTGCGGGCGGCGATCCTGGCCCGCGCGTTCCACAACGCGCGGTAGCCCTCGGCGCCCAGCAGCGGGACGTCCTCGGTGACGCAGTCCGCGACCCGCTGGTCCAGGCCGTGCACCGCCTCGTCCACGGCGTCCTTGGCCATCACCCGGTACGTCGTGTACTTGCCGCCCGCCACGACGACGAGACCGGGCACCGGGTGGGCCACGGTGTGCTCGCGGGACAGCTTGCTGGTGGCGTCCGACTCACCGGCCAGCAGGGGCCGCAGGCCCGCGTAGACACCCTCGACGTCGTCCCTGGTCAGGGGCGTCGACAGGACCGAGTTCACATGTTCGAGCAGGTAGTCGATGTCGGCGCTGGACGCGGCCGGGTGCGCCTTGTCCAGGTCCCAGTCGGTGTCCGTGGTGCCCACGATCCAGTGCCGGCCCCAGGGAATGACGAAGAGGACGGACTTCTCGGTGCGCAGGATCAGGCCGGTGGAGGAGTGGATGCGGTCCTTGGGGACGACCAGGTGGATGCCCTTGGAGGCGCGGACGTGGAACTGCCCGCGCTCGCCGATCAGCGACTGGGTGTCGTCCGTCCAGACCCCGGTCGCGTTGACCACCTGCTTGGCCCTGACCTCGTACTCGCCGCCCGCCTCGACGTCCTCCACCAGGGCGCCGACGACGCGCTCGCCCTCCCGGAGGAAGCCGGTCACCCGCGCCCGGTTCGCCACCCGCGCGCCGTACAGGGCGGCGGTGCGCACCAGCGTGGCCACATAGCGGGCGTCGTCCATCTGGGCGTCGTAGTACTGCAGGGCGCCCACCAGGGCGTCCCGCTTCAGGGCCGGAGCGATGCGCAGGGCCCGGCGGCGGGAGAGATGGCGGTGCGTGGGCAGGCCCCGGCCGTGCCCGGAGGAGACCGACATCGCGTCGTACAGCGCGACGCCGGAACCGGCGTACAGCCGCTCCCAGCCCTTGTGCTGCAAGGGGTAGAGGAAGGGCACCGGCTTCACCAGGTGCGGGGCGAGCCGTTCGAGGAGCAGCCCGCGCTCCTTCAGCGCCTCCCGTACGAGGGCGAAGTCGAGCATTTCCAGATAGCGCAGCCCGCCGTGGATCAGCTTGCTCGACCTGCTCGACGTGCCGGACGCCCAGTCGCGCGCCTCGACCAGGCCGGTCGAGAGCCCTCTGGTGGCCGCGTCCAGCGCCGTGCCGGCGCCGACCACGCCCGCTCCCACGACCAGCACGTCCAGTTCGCGCTCGGCCATGGCGGCGAGCGCCTCGGCGCGCTCCGCGGGTCCCAGTGTCGCTGTCCTCACTGCTGCCTCCCGGTGGATCGGGGTGGTCCGGCACGGAATACGGCCCCGACCGTGCGTTCGGGACCCGTGCCCACAGATCGATTCTGTCCGCGCTCGGCGACTTCAGCCACCGCCTGTGGACAACACCCCGACGACAAGGGCCCGACAATGCGACATATAGGTCATATTTACGCCTAACCTGACATAGCGCTGTCCACAGCGGTTGCGCTTTCTGTCTCCTGGTCTTAAGGGAAGGACGGCCACCCACGTGCCCGCAGACCTCGCCGTCATCGGACTCGGCCACCTCGGCCTGCCCCTCGCTCAGGCCGCCGTCCACGCCGGCATCCAGACCATCGGCTACGACACCGACCCCCGGGCCTTCGCGGAGGTCGCCGCCGGCCGCGCCCCGGTCGAGGGCTCGCTCCCGGCGTCCGACATCCGCCGCATGCTCTCCGGGGGCTTCCGGCCCACCACCGACCAGGCCGAGCTGGGCCGGGTCCGCACCGCCGTGATCTGCGCGCCGACCCCGCTCGGTCCCGACCGCGCCCTCGACCTGAGCGCCGTCGGCGACGCGGCCCGCGCCCTGGCCGCCCGGCTGCGCCCGCACACCACCGTGCTCCTCGAATCGGCCGTACCCCCCGGCACCACGGAGAACTTCCTGCTCCCGATCCTGGAGCAGGGCTCGGGGCTGCGCGGCGGGCGCGACTTCCACCTCGCGCACTCCCCCAGCCGGCTCGACCCCGGCAACCGCACCCACGTCTACACCAACACCCCCAAGGTCATCGGCGGCCTCACCCCCGCCTGCACCGAGTCCGCCGCCGCCTTCTACGGCCGGCTCACCGACAAGGTGGTCCGCGCAAAGGGCCCGCGCGAGGCCGAGATGACGAAGGTCCTGGAGACCAACTTCCGGCACGTCAACATCGCCCTGGTCAACGAGATGGCGGTGCTCTGCCACGACCTCGGCGTCGACCTCTGGGACGTCATCCGCTGCGCCGAGACCAAGCCGTTCGGCTTCCAGCCCTTCCGCCCGGGTCCCGGCGTCGGCGGCCACGGCGCCCCGGTCGACCCGGGCCACCTCCCGTACAACAGCCGCACCCCCGGGCCCCCGCTGCGGATGGTCTCGCTGGCGCAGGAGATCAACGACCGGATGCCGCAGTACGTGATCCAGCGCTGCGCCACTCTTCTCAACGAACACGGGAAGGCCGTGCGCGGCGCCAGAATCCTTCTTCTCGGCGTCACCTACAAGCCCGACCTCGCCGACCAGGAGGCATCCCCCGCCCGCGAGATCGCCACCCGGCTGATGGACATGGGCGCCCAGATCGGCTTCCACGACCCGCACGTCCTGGACTGGCGCGTGCGCCAACTCCCCGTCCCCCGCGCCGATTCGCTGTACGAGGCGGCCGCCGGCGCGGACCTCACGGTGCTGCTCCAGCACCACCGTACGTACGACCTCCAGGGCCTCGCCGTGAAGGCGCAACTCCTCCTCGACACCCGTGGCGCGACCCCCGCCGGAGCCGCGCACCGGCTCTGATGACGGGCCCTCAGCCCAGTCCCCCCAAGGATTCCGGTGGGCCGATGTCGGAACCGGCTGCTAGCCTGCGGCGTCACTCCTCGCACAGCAGTGCGTAGACGTCCCCAGGGGGAGATCCCAGCATGAGCCAGTCCGTACCACCGCCGAACCAGCCCTACGGCGGTCAGCCCCAGGGCGGCAACCCGTTCGCCGGCCAGCAGCCCGGCGCCCCGTTCGGCGGCCCCGCCCCGTTCACCCCGGCCCCGCCGGCGCGCAACAACATCGCGCTCGGTGCTGTCGTCGCGTTCGTGGCCGCCCTCGTCGCCGCCGGGATCTACGGCGCGATCATCGGCGCCACGAAGCACGAGATCGGCTACGCCGCCGTGGGTGTCGGTGCCATCGTCGGCTTCGCGGCCGGCAAGCTCGGCGGCCGCAACCCCGCCCTGCCCGTCCTCAGCGGCCTCTTCGCGCTGCTCGGTGTCTACCTCGGCCAGCTGCTGGGCGAGGCGATCATCATCAGCAAGCAGCTCCCGCTGTCGGTCACGGACATCTTCTTCGACCACTTCAGCGACCTGAACAAGGTGTGGAAGGAAGACTCCGACTTCCTGAGCTTCGTCTTCTTCGCGATCGCCGCCGTGGTGGCGTTCTCCACGGCCCGCAAGACGGCCGACTAGTCCCGGGCCACCCACCCGAGACACCCCGGAGGGCCCGGACCGCGACTGCGGTCCGGGCCCTCCGGGGTACGTACGGAAGAACTCAGCGGCGGTGCTGGGAGTCCGCGACCGTCACCTCGACGCGCTGGAACTCCTTGAGGTCGCTGTAGCCCGTGGTGGCCATCGCGCGGCGCAGGGCGCCGAAGATGTTCATCGAGCCGTCCGGGGTGTGCGAGGGGCCCGTCAGAACCTCCTCCGTCGTCCCGACCGAGCCCAGGTCCACCAGCTTGCCGCGCGGCACGTCCTCGTGAACGGCCTCCATGCCCCAGTGCCGGCCCCGGCCCGGCGCGTCCGTCGCGCGGGCCAGCGGGGAGCCCATCATCACGGCGTCCGCGCCGCAGGCGATGGCCTTCGGCAGGTCGCCGGACCAGCCGACGCCGCCGTCCGCGATGACGTGCACGTACCGGCCGCCGGACTCGTCCATGTAGTCGCGGCGGGCACCGGCCACGTCGGCCACGGCGGTCGCCATCGGAACCTGGATGCCGAACACGTTGCGCGTGGTGTGCGCGGCGCCGCCGCCGAAGCCGACGAGGACACCGGCCGCGCCCGTACGCATCAGGTGCAGGGCGGCGGTGTACGTGGCACAGCCGCCGACGATCACCGGGACGTCCAGCTCGTAGATGAACTGCTTCAGGTTCAGCGGCTCGGCCGCGCCCGAGACGTGCTCGGCGGAGACCGTGGTGCCGCGGATGACGAAGATGTCGACGCCCGCGTCGACGACCGCCTTGGAGAACTGGGCGGTGCGCTGCGGGGAGAGCGCGGCGGCGGTGACGACGCCGGAGTCGCGCACCTCCTTGATGCGCTGGCCGATCAGCTCCTCCTGGATGGGGGCGGAGTAGATCTCCTGGAGCCGGCGGGTCGCGGTCTCGACGGGCATCTCGGCGATCTCGTCGAGCAGCGGCTGCGGGTCGGCGTGCCGGGTCCACAGCCCTTCCAGGTTGAGGACGCCGAGGCCGCCGAGCTCGCCGATGCGGATGGCGTGCTGCGGGGACACCACGGAGTCCATGGGGGCGGCCAGGAACGGCAGCTCGAAGCGGTAGGCATCGATCTGCCAGGCGATCGAGACCTCCTTCGGGTCGCGGGTCCGGCGGCTCGGGACGACGGCGATGTCGTCGAATGCGTATGCCCGACGGCCGCGCTTGCCGCGCCCGATCTCGATCTCAGTCACGATGATGTGGCCTTTCCCTCTGCGTCTGCGCTGTCCAGTATCCCCGACACACACGTGAGGGGCGGTCCCGGGAACCCCGGTCCGCCCCTCACCTGCGCTGTCGCGTTACTTCCTGCTGTAGTTCGGTGCCTCGACCGTCATCTGGATGTCGTGCGGGTGGCTCTCCTTGAGACCCGCCGAGGTGATCCGCACGAAGCGACCGTTGGCCTGGAGCTCGGGGACGGTGCGGCCGCCGACGTAGAACATCGACTGGCGCAGCCCGCCGGTGAGCTGGTGGACGACGGCGTGCAGCGGGCCGCGGTACGGGACCTGACCCTCGATGCCCTCGGGGACCAGCTTCTCGTCGGAGGCGACGCCCTCCTGGAAGTAGCGGTCCTTGGAGAAGGACTTGCGGTCGCCCCGGGTCTGCATCGCGGCGAGCGAGCCCATGCCGCGGTACGACTTGAACTGCTTGCCGTTGATGAAGAGCAGCTCGCCCGGGGACTCCTCGCAGCCCGCGAGCAGCGAGCCGAGCATCACGGTGTCCGCGCCGGCCACCAGGGCCTTGGCGATGTCGCCCGAGTACTGGAGGCCGCCGTCGCCGATGACCGGGACGCCGGCCGCCTTGGCCGCGAGCGACGCCTCGTAGATCGCGGTGACCTGCGGGACACCGATGCCGGCGACGACGCGGGTCGTACAGATGGAGCCGGGGCCCACGCCGACCTTGATGCCGTCGACGCCCGCGTCGATGAGGGACTGGGCGCCGTCCCGGGTGGCGATGTTGCCGCCGATGACGTCGACGCCCGCCGCGTTCGACTTGATCTTGGCGACCATGTCGGCGACGAGACGGGAGTGGCCGTGGGCGGTGTCGACGACGATGAAGTCGACACCCGCCTCGACGAGGGCCTGGGCCCGCTCGAAGGCGTCGCCCGCGACGCCGACCGCGGCACCGACGAGCAGCCGGCCCCCGGCGTCCTTCGCCGCGTTCGGGTACTTCTCGGCCTTGACGAAGTCCTTGACGGTGATGAGGCCCTTGAGCACACCCGCGTCGTCGACCAGCGGAAGCTTCTCGATCTTGTGGCGGCGCAGCAGCTCCATGGCGTCCACACCGGAGATGCCGACCTTGCCCGTGACCAGCGGCATCGGCGTCATGACCTCGCGCACCTGGCGCGAGCGGTCCGACTCGAAGGCCATGTCGCGGTTGGTGACGATGCCGAGGAGCTTGCCCGCCGCGTCGGTGACCGGGACACCGCTGATGCGGAACTTCGCGCACAGCTGGTCGGCCTCGCGCAGCGTGGCGTCCGGGTGCACCGTGATCGGGTCGGTGACCATGCCGGACTCGGAGCGCTTGACCAGGTCGACCTGGTTGGCCTGGTCGGCGATGGAGAGGTTGCGGTGCAGCACACCGGCGCCGCCCTGCCGGGCCATGGCGATCGCCATGCGCGCCTCGGTGACCTTGTCCATCGCGGCGGAGAGCAGCGGGATGTTCACCCGCACGTTCTTCGAGATGTACGAGGAGGTGTCGATCTGGTCGGGCGCCATGTCCGACGCGCCCGGCAGCAGCAGCACGTCGTCGTATGTCAGCCCGAGCGTCGCGAATTTCTCGGGCACTCCGTCGACGTTTGCAGTCATGACACCTTCCCCAAATGGCCTTGATCGGTGCGGATGTCCATGCTAACGGGCTCGGGAGGCGTCTCATTCCACGAGCAAGATCACCCGCAGGTTCTGTAGCTTCCTACGGCAGTGGCGTACGTCTCCGAGGGCCGCGGCTCACTGCTCGGCGAGGGCCCGCAGCCGGCTCAGCGCGCGGTGCTGTGCGACCCGGACGGCGCCCGGGGACATGCCCAGCATCTGCCCGGTCTCCTCGGCGGTCAGCCCGACGGCGACGCGCAGCACGAGCAGCTCGCGCTGGTTCTCCGGCAGGTTGGCCAGGAGCTTCTTGGCCCAGGCGGCGTCGCTGCTGAGCAGCGCGCGCTCCTCGGGGCCGAGCGAGTCGTCGGGCCGCTCCGGCATCTCGTCGGAGGGCACGGCGGTCGACCCCGGGTGCCGCATCGCGGCGCGCTGGAGATCGGCCACCTTGTGACCGGCGATGGCGAAGACGAAGGCTTCGAAGGGTCTGCCGGTGTCCTTGTAGCGCGGCAGCGCCATCAGGACCGCGACGCAGACCTCCTGCGCCAGGTCCTCGACGAAGTGACGGGCGTCACCGGGCAGCCGGTTCAGCCGGGACCTGCAGTAGCGCAGCGCGAGCGGGTGGACGTGGGCCAGCAGATCGTGGGTGGCCTGCGCGTCGCCCTCGACGGCGCGGTGCACCAGGGCACCGATCACCGTCGTTCCGTCGTCGCGCATCGAACCATGGTGCCCCGGTGCCGCTTCATCCGCGGCACCGCGTCCGTAGTTGTGCACCGAAGCGTTATGAGCGGGTGCGCCGGAAGTCATGTCCTGCGCCCTCCCCTTCCGCTCGACCGAATCGTTCCCGAGGAACTCCACGTCTCAAGGATGCGGCATCGGCCGGGAAGCGTCACATACCGCCGGAGCGGCGGCCTCCGTCGGCGGGGTACGGCTCGCGCCGCACCCCCCGCCGGGACCAGGCCCTAGCGGACCAGGCCCCACCGGAAGCCGAGGGCCACCGCGTGGGCCCGGTCCGACGCACCGAGCTTCTTGAACAGCCGCCGGGCGTGCGTCTTCACCGTGTCCTCGGAGAGGAACAGCTCGCGGCCGATCTCCGCGTTGGAGCGGCCGTGGCTCATCCCTTCGAGGACCTGGATCTCGCGCGCCGTGAGCGTGGGCGCCGCACCCATCTCGGCCGACCGCAGCCGACGCGGGGCGAGCCGCCACGTCGGGTCGGCCAGGGCCTGGGTGACGGTCGCCCGGAGCTCGGCCCGGGAGGCGTCCTTGTGCAGATAACCGCGGGCGCCGGCGGCGACCGCGAGCGCGACGCCGTCCAGGTCCTCGGCGACGGTCAGCATGATGATCCGGGCCCCCGGGTCGGCGGAGAGCAGCCTCCGGACCGTCTCCACCCCCCCGAGACCGGGCATGCGTACGTCCATGAGAATCAGATCCGAACGGTCGGCACCCCAGCGGCGGAGGACTTCCTCGCCGTTGGCGGCCGTCGTCACCCGCTCGACGCCGGGCACGGTCGCGACCGCGCGACGGAGCGCTTCTCGGGCAAGCGGGGAGTCGTCGCAGACGAGGACGGATGTCATGACCGCCCTCCGCAGCTGATGCGCGTCACCTTGAGCCTCCAGGCTGTTACAAGTCGTCACCTGTGCGGTTGACGCTCTCGGACATCTGCCCGATCGCTCTTTCTGCCAACCGCCTCCGCACTCTCAACGATGGTCACTCGAAAGAGTTACGGGTGGGAAGACCGAGTTCGGCACTCTACGTGAGGAAGCGCTCACGGAGGAGAGCGCCACGAGTCGTCCAGTCGTCAACCGAAACTTTTGATGCACTCGTGCCCCATTTAGCGGGATTTCTTCCCTTTTGCTGGTGTCTGTGGCTAGATTCGCAATCAGTCATATTTACATCTACTAACACCGTAGATGTACGGTCTTGTACACGGTCATCGACGAGCACCCACCCACGACGAGCAGGTCCACGACGAGCCCGGTCCACGACGGACGCGGTTCGCGACGGACACGGTCCACGACGAACGACGACGACGTTTCCGACTCAGCACGGTTTCGAGGGGACAAGCAATGGCCGATTTCTCCCGCCTTCCCGGACCCAACGCCGATCTGTGGGACTGGCAGCTGCTGGCGGCCTGCCGCGGGGTCGACAGCTCGCTCTTCTTCCATCCCGAGGGGGAACGCGGAGCCGCCCGGAGCGCACGCGAGACCTCCGCGAAAGAGGTGTGCATGCGGTGCCCCGTACGCGCCGAGTGTGCGGCGCACGCCCTGGCCGTCCGCGAGCCCTACGGGGTGTGGGGCGGGCTGACCGAGGACGAGCGCGAGGAGCTGATGGGGCGTGCGCCGCACACTCGGCGCGTACGGGGCACCGCATGCACACCTCTTTCGCGGAGGTCTCGCGTGCGCTCCGGGCGGCTCCGCGTTCCCCCTCGGGATGGAAGAAGAGCGAGCTGTCGACCCCGCGGCAGGCCGCCAGCAGCTGCCAGTCCCACAGATCGGCGTTGGGTCCGGGAAGGCGGGAGAAATCGGCCATTGCTTGTCCCCTCGAAACCGTGCTGAGTCGGAAACCTTCCCGAAACCGGGGCTCCGCCCCGGGCCCCCTTGGCCCCCGCTCCTCAAGCGCCGGAGGGCTGGGATTTCGGGGCTCCGCCCCGGGCCCCGCGCCTCAAACGCCGGCGAGGCTGGAGGTGTGGCCGGTAGCCGGATTCAGCGGGCAGCCGCCAGGGCCAGCTGGTCCAGGGTGGCCGCCACGGCCGGGACGCGTGCCAGGTCGGGCAGGGTCAGCGCGACGATCTCGCGCTCGATGGCCGGCTCCACCGTGACGGTCCTGGCCCCCCGCGGGCGTACCGACTCGATGGCCAGCGACGGCAGCACGGCGACACCCAGGCCCGCGCCGACCAGGCCGATCACCGCCGGGTAGTCGTCGGTGGCGAAGTCGATGCGCGGGGTGAACCCGGACTCCTCGCACACCTCCACCAGCTGCCTGCGGCACCGGGGGCACCCGGCGATCCAGGACTCACCGGCGAGTTCGGCGATGCCCACCGCGTCCCGCTCCGCCAGCGCGTGCCCCTCGGGGACGAGGCCGGTCAGCCGGTCGGTGAGCAGCGGGCGCACCACCAGGTCGTCCCACTCGACGCCCGGTTCGCCGTACCGGAAGGCCAGCGCGATGTCGCAGTCGCCGTCGCGCAGCATCTCCACGGACCGGGGCGGCTCGGCCTCCACGAGGGACACCCGCGTCCCGGGGTGCGCGGCGCGCAGCGCGGCGAGGGCGCCGGGGACCAGGGACGAACTGCCGCTGGGGAACGAGACGAGGCGCACCCGGCCCGCCCGCAGCCCGGCGATGGCGGCGACCTCCTCCTCGGCGGCGGTGAGCCCGGCGAGGATGCCGGAGGCGTGCCGCACGAGCGCCTCGCCCGCCTGCGTCAGCCGCATCTCGCGTCCCGTACGGATGAGCAGCGTGGTCCCCGCCGAGGACTCCAGGGCCTTCATCTGCTGGCTCACCGCGGGCTGGGTGCAGCCCAGTTCGCGCGCGGCGGCGGAGAAGGAGCCGGTGGTGGACACGGCGCGCAGGACGCGGAGGTGGCGGGCTTCGATCACCCTTCGATCATAAGCGATGCTTGGGAACGTAGCGAATTATTCGCGCGCGACTTTGGGGTGGCATTGGTTAACGTTCCGGTATGACCGCGATGACTGTGCTGACCGTGAACGCGGGGCGTCCCACGGCGGCGTCCTACACCGATGCCCCGGGCGGCAGGACCGGGATCGACAAGCACCCCGTCGAGGGGCCGGTGCGGGTAGCCGACCCGGGGCCCGAGGGCGTGGGCGGCAGCGGTCTCGCCGGCGACGCGGTGTGCGACCTGCGCCACCACGGCGGTTCGCACCAGGCCGTGTACGCCTTCGCCCGCGAGGACCTGGACGTCTGGGAACGGGAGCTGGGCCGGCCGCTGCGCAACGGCTGCTTCGGCGAGAACCTCACCACCGCCGGGGTGCGGCTCGGCGAGACCCTGATCGGCGAGCGCTGGCGGATCGGGGACGAACTGGTCCTGGAGGTCACCTCCGGGCGGATTCCCTGCCGCACCTTCGCCGGCCACCTCGGCGAGGCCCGCTGGGTCAAGCGGTTCACACAGGCGGCCGCCCCCGGGGTGTACTTCAGGGTCGTCGCCGCGGGCACCGTCCGGGCCGGTGACCCGGTCGAGATCGTGCACCGGCCGGACCACGAGGTGACGGTGGAACTGCAGTTCCGGGCCGTGACGACCCGGCGCGATCTGCTGCCGCTGCTCCTGCCGGCCGGCGCGGCCCTGCACCCCGAGGCGCTGCGCAAGGCGCGTGCGTACGAGGCGGGGCTCGCCGCCTCCTGACGGGGAAAGCACGGGCGGCGAACGGGGCATGGGGCGCCGATTCCGGATGCTCTAACGTGCCGCGTATGACGACTGCACTGATCACGGGCGCGACGGCGGGCATCGGTGCCGCCTTCGCCCGGCGGCTCGCCGCCGACGGGTACGACCTGGTCCTGGTGGCCCGGGACACGGAGCGGCTGCGCGAGCAGGCGACCGAGCTGCACGACCGGCACGGCATCGAGGCCGAGGTGCTCAGGGCCGACCTGTCCGAGGACAAGGGGATCGGCGCGGTCGAGGAGCGGCTCGGTGACCGCAGGCGGCCGGTCGACCTGCTGGTGAACAACGCCGGCTTCGGCAACAAGGGCCGTTATCTGGACGTCCCGATGGCCGACGAGCTGGCGATGCTGAAGGTGCACTGCGAGGCGGTGCTGCGGCTGACCTCCGCCGCCGCGGCCGGGATGAAGGAGCGCGGCCGGGGCGGCATCGTCAACGTGGCCTCGGTCGCGGCGTTCGTGCCGCGCGGCACGTACGGGGCGTCCAAGGCGTGGGTCGTGCAGTTCAGCCAGGGTGCGGCGAAGGACCTGGCCGGGTCCGGGGTGCGGCTGATGGCGCTGTGCCCCGGCTTCGTGCGTACGGAGTTCCACCAGCGCGCCGGGATGGGCACGGGCAACATCCCGGGCTGGATGTGGCTCGACGCGGACAAGCTGGTGAGCGCGGCGCTCGCGGACCTGGCGCGCGGGAAGTCGGTGTCGGTCCCGGACCCGCGCTACAAGGTCCTGATGGGGGCGGTGAAGCTGACACCCCGCAGCCTGCTCGGAGGGCTGACCTCGCGGACGGGCCGCAAGTACGGACCCCAGTAGGCGCGGCAGGCCCGCCCCTCACTCCCCCGGAAGGCGCAGTACGGCGGTGGTGCCGTCGTGCCAGGTCGCGTGGATCTCGTGAGGGCTCTGGACACGGATGTCCGCGAGGGTGGCGACGGCAGCCGGTTCCGCCTCACCGGTGAGCGAGGCGAGGGACACGAAGAGGGACCGGGGCCCGGTGGTGACGCCATCGACGGCGAGGAGCCCGGAGGTCTCGCCGAACATGGTGGCCCCGCCGGGCAGTTCGCGGGCCTCGCCGTCGTAGCCGTGGACCGGGTGGAGCTGGGCGGTGAGCGCCGGGTCGCCCGTGGCCCAGCCCGTCTGGCGCACGGGGGTGCCCCCGGGTGCGCCGGTGACCAGGTGCGCGCGGACCTCCGCGCGGCCGTGGGCCAGGGTCGCGGAGACGACACGGACGCCGGGGCGCGGGGTGTGCGCGGAGGCGGCCGGGCCGAGGGGGCCGGCGGTGGGGCGGGCCGTGGGTGCGCCGTCGAGGATCAGCGCGAAGTGGTTGTCGCGTACGGCGTCGCCGTGGGTCGGCCCGGTACGGGTGGAGTACGCGAAGCGGGCGTAGCCGGGGTCCTCGTCGTCGCCCACGTGGTTCGAGCCGTGGTTGTGCAGCCGGACCAGGCCGTCCGCGGCGGTGGACTGGAGGAGCATGCCGGTCGGCCCGAGGACGGTCACGGCGTCCTCCCTCTCGGCGGGCAGCGGCTCCTCGACGGCCGTCCAGACGGGGTGGTCCGGGGGCATCAGCAGCCCGAGGAAGCCCTTGGAGGCCCAGTACGGGGAGGCGGGGCCGGAGTACGTCTGGAGCATGGGCGCGTAGGGGCCGTGCCAGCCGAGGGTGAGGAGGCCGTCCCGGTCGGTGGCGCCCCGGTCGAGGAAGTAGCCGAGGGTGCCCGAGGCCAGGCGGCGGGTGGCGCCCGGGGTGAGCGGGGTGTACCCGGTCAGGGCGCCGAGCCAGGGGGCGGCCGCGGCGGCGAAGCGGTAGGTGAGGGAGCGGCCGAACGGCATGGGGGCGCCGTCCGCGCCGAACATCCGGCTGTAGTCGTCGAGCTGGCGGTGCAGCCGGGGGCCGTAGCGCGCCAGGAGGTCCCGGTCGCCGGCGAGGTGGGCGTGCAGGACGGGGTAGAAGTGCATCGCCCAGGCGTTGTAGTGGTCGAAGGAGCGGTTGGGCCCGTCGCTGTACCAGCCGTCGCCCAGGTACCAGTCCTCGACGCGTTCCAGCGCGCGGTCGATGGTGCGCCGGGCCCGGTCGGTCTCGATGCCCGCGTCCTGGAGGAAGCCGGCGACGGTGAGCCCGAACAGCCACCAGTTGTTGTTCACCGGGGACGGGCCGAGGGCGGGGAGCAGCCAGTCGACGGCGCGCTGCCGGGTGGCGTCGTCGAGGGTGTCCCAGAGCCAGGGGCGGGTGAGGCGCAGGCCGAGGGCGACGGAGGCGGATTCGACGACGGCCTGGGGGGTGCCGGCCATCCCCGGCCAGGCGTCGGGACCGCCTTCCGGCTCCGACGTACCGGCGGCGAGCCCTTCGGCGTACCGGCCGAGGAATCCGTGCGGGTCCTCGCCGCGTGCCCCGGCGACCCGGAACGCGGCGAGCAGCCAGGTGCGGGCGTAGCCTTCGAGGCCGTCGGAGACGGGTCCGGACCAGCTCGGCCGGGGGCCGGGGAGGTCGATGCGGCCGTGCCGGGGCGAGGCGTAGGGGCGTACGGCGAGCAGCAGTTGGTCGGCCGACCGCTCCCAGTCGGCACGGGTGCGTCCCGTGTACGGGCTCGTCGTGGGCATGATGCTCCCCTGGAGGCGGACTTCGGCGTCGCCAGGAATCCTGAACCGCGGATTGATCGAACGTCAAGGGAGGGAGTAGCGAATGATCGAAACTTCCGTCAATCGATCACACTGCACTAGGGTCAGCGGTGCGAGCCCGGCCTGACCCGAACCGGAGACCCTAGGGTCTGGTCAGCCGAGCCATCAGATCGCGATCCACAAGGGGGCCGCCGCCGTGCGCGAGAGTGCTGCTGAACGTCACGACCGACTTCTGGCCCTGGTACGGGAGCGCGGATCGGCCCGCGTCTCGGATCTGGCCGGCCTGCTGGGGGTCTCCCCCGTCACCGTGCGCCGCGATGTCGAGGCGCTGGCCGAGCGCGGGCTGCTCGACCGCGTCCACGGATCGGTCTCCTGGCCCCGGGACGCCGCTTCCCCCGCCGCGCCCGGCCCGGCGGGCGGCCCGGTGATCGGGCTGATCGCGCCGTCGGCGACGTACTACTTCGCGGAGGTCATCCGCGGGGCGCACGAGGCGGCGGCCCGCGCCGGGGCCCGCCTGGTCCTGCGGATCTCCGACTACCGCCCCGAGGAGGACCGGGCGCGCGCCGAGGGGCTGCTCGCCTCCGGGGCCGACGGGCTGCTCATCGCCCCGGCCTGGCGGGGCGCCGAGGACCAGGCCGCGTACGGGGACTGGATGGCCGGGCTGCCGGTGCCCACCGTGCTCCTGGAGCGCACCCCCGCACCCGGGTCGCCCCTCGACGGCCTGGACCGGGTCTGCTCCGACCACCGGCACGGGGTCCTTCTCGCCGTGCGCCATCTGGTCGGCCTGGGCCACGGCACCCCGCTCCTCGTCGCCCGCGCCGACAGCCCGACCGCGCTCGCGGTGCGCGCCGGGTACGAGGACGCGCTGGCGGTGCTGGGGCACACCGGGGCCCCGGCGATGATCGGGACGTCCGGCCCCGAGGTCGACCCGGTCCGCTTCGACGAGGCGGTGCGGGAGGTGCGCGACGCGGTGGTCTCCGGCCGGGCCACGTCCGCGCTGGTGCACAACGACGTGGACGCGATCCACCTGATCCAGCGGCTGTCCGACCTCGGGGTGCGCGTGCCCGAGGACCTGGCGGTGATCGCGTACGACGACGAGGTGGCCGCGCTCGGCGACATCCCGCTGACCGCCGTCAGCCCGCCCAAGCGTCAAATCGGTCGCTACGCAACGGAGTTGCTGGTCAGCAGACTCGGCACCGGGCAGCAGGAGGACGAGCCGGGCCAGCACCTGGCACTGCTCCCGCGTCTGCGGGTGCGGGCTTCGACCGCTCGATAACGTTCTGATCTTTTCTCGATCAATCAATCTTTCGCTCTTGACTTCGGACATTGCTGGGCCAAGGATCACGCCCAACGTCAATGTCGCCGCTGATTCAGGAGCTACGCCGTGAACCGCAGTTGGAGCAGAACGACTCTTTCCATAGCCGGAGCCGTCACCGCCCTCGCCGTCGTCACGGCCTGCGGCGGGAGCGGCGACGACTCCGACGGCGGCGGCACGGGCACCGCCGCCAAGCCCGTGAACATCACCTTCTGGGGCTGGGCCAAGGGCACCAAGGAGGTCGTGGACGCGTTCAACGCCTCGCACAAGAACATCCACGTGACGTTCGAGGAGACCCCGTCAGGCAACGCCGGCGGCTACGCCAAGATCTCCAACGCGATCAAGGCGGGCAACGCCCCCGACCTGGTCTCCGTCGAGTACCCGCAGCTCCCCGAGTACGTCAGCCAGGGCGGCTTCCAGGACATCGGGAAGTACTTCACCGAGGACACCCGGAAGAAGTTCCTCCCGCAGGCCGTCGAGCAGACGACCCTCGGCGGCAAGACCTGGGCCGTCCCCTTCGACGCCGCGCCGCAGGCCTTCTTCTACCGCAAGGACCTGTTCGCCAAGTACGGCATCGAGGTCCCCAAGACCTGGGACGCGTTCAAGTCCGCCGCCGAGAAGGTCAAGAAGGCCGACTCCAAGGCTCGCATCGGCACCTTCTTCCCGGACGACCCGACCACCTTCGAGGCGATGGTCTGGCAGGCCGGCGCCCAGTGGTTCAAGGCCGACGGCGACACCTGGAAGGTCAGCACCACCGACGCCGCCACCACCAAGGTCGCCGACTACTGGCAGGGCCTGGTCAAGGGCGGTCTGGTTCGCAGCGACGCCTCCTTCTCCCCCGCCTGGACCAACTCCCTGAAGACCGGCGGCACCATCGGCTACCTCGGCGCCTCCTGGGGCGGCGGCGTCCTCGGCGGCACCCTGCCCGAGCAGAGCGGCAAGTGGGCCGTCGCCCCGATCCCGACCTGGGACGGCAAGCCCGCCAGCGGGATGCTCGGCGGCACCACCTTCGCCGTGCCGAAGAACAGCGAGAAGGCCGCCGCGGCCGTCGAGTTCGCCACCTGGATGACCACCACGGAGGACGGCATCCAGGCCCGTATCTCCTCCGGCACCTCCAGCGCGTTCCCGGCCGCGCTCTCCCTGCGCCCGGCCGCGAAGAAGGCGTTCGACACCAAGTTCTACGGCGGCCAGGACATCTACCAGGTCTTCGAGGACGGCGGCTCCGCCATCAAGCAGGGCTGGACCTGGGGCCCCTCGATGGGCACCACCAACACCACGCTCAAGGACCAGTTCGGCAAGGTCGCCGGGGGCGGCACCACCATCCCCGACGCCGTGAAGGCCGCCCACGACGCGACCGTCGCCGAGCTGTCCAAGCGCGGCCTGAAGGTCGAGGGCTGACCGGATGAAGGCCCGCACCCGCGCCGCCGCGACCCTGCTGACCCCGTTCTTCGTCCTGTTCACCGCCGTGATGCTGATCCCGATCGGCTACGCGGTCTGGCTCAGCCTCTTCACCGAACAGCAGTCGGGGCTCGGCTTCGGAGGCTCCGAGACGGTCTTCACCGGCCTCGGCAACTACACGGCGGCGCTGGGTGACCGGGTCTTCCGCGACGGCTTCCTCGTCCTCCTCGGCTACTGCGCGCTCTACATCCCGCTGATGGTCGGCGGAGCCCTCGCGCTCGCCCTGCTGCTCGACTCGGCGCTCGCCCGCGCCAAGCGGTTCTTCCAGCTCGCCCTGTTCCTGCCGCACGCCGTGCCCGGCATCATCGCCGCGATGATCTGGCTGTACCTCTACACGCCGGGCCTCAGCCCCGTCGTCTCCGCGATGCACTCAGGCGGCATCGGCTTCGACTTCTTCTCCCCCGGCGGCGCGCTGCCCTCCATCGTGAACATCGCGCTGTGGGAGTGGCTCGGCTACAACATGGTGATCTTCTACGCCGCGCTGCAGGCCATCGACCGCTCGGTGCTCGAAGCGGCCACGGTGGACGGGGCGAGCGGCGGACGCATCGCGTTCAGCATCAAGCTCCCGCTGATCCGCTCCTCGGTCCTGATGGTCGTGCTCTTCACGATCATCGGCTCGCTCCAGCTGTTCACCGAACCCCTGATCCTCAACACCGGCTCCGGGTCCGCCGTCTCCTCCTCCTGGACACCGAACATGTACGCCTACACCGCGGCCTTCTCCCGCAACGACTTCGGACTTGCGGCCGCCGCCTCCGTACTCCTCGCGCTCGCCGCCGCCCTGCTGTCCTTCGTCGTCACCCGCCTCACCGGCCGGAAGGGCGCGCACGCATGAGCACCACGACCCGCAAGAACCCCTGGCTGTCGAAGGCCGCCGTCAACGGAGCCCTGCTCCTGGCCGTCCTCTACATGCTCTTCCCGCTGATCTGGCTGGTCACCGCCGCCACCAAGGACACCGGCTCGCTGCTGGCCGGGGACACCTTCTCCTTCGAGGGCTTCGACCTCTCGAAGAACCTCTCCGACATCGCGTCCTACGGGGACGGGGTCTACTTCCGCTGGTACGGGAACAGCCTGCTGTACGCGGGAGCCGGCGCCGTCGTCTGCTCGCTGATCTGCGTCGCGGCCGGGTACGCCTTCGACAAGTACGAGTTCCGGGGCAAGGAGAAGCTGTTCGGGCTCGTCCTGCTCGGCGTGCTCGTGCCCACGACGGCGCTGGCCCTGCCCATGTACCTGCTGGCCAGCAAGATCGGGATCGTCAACACGTACTGGTCGGTGCTGATCCCCGTCCTGGTGAACCCCTTCGGCGTCTACCTCGCCCGGGTCTTCTCCGCCGGCTACATCCCCGCCGAGGCCCTGGAGGCCGCCCGCATCGACGGCGCCGGCGAGCTGCGCACCTTCTTCTCCATCGGGCTGCCGATGATGATGCCGGGCTTCGTGACGGTGTTCCTCTTCCAGTTCACCGCGATCTGGAACAACTTCTTCCTTCCGCTGGTGATGCTCTCGGACCGCAAGCTCTTCCCGCTGAGCCTCGGGCTGTACTCCTGGAACACCAACACCCACAGCGAGCCCGGCTTCTACCCGCTCGTGGTCACCGGTTCCCTCCTCGCCGTCATCCCCCTGATCGTCGCCTTCGTCTCCCTTCAGCGGCACTGGAAGGCCGGACTCACCGCCGGCAGCGTCAAGTAGCCCACCGCGTTCTAGGGAGCCCCATCACCATGCAGCCCACCTCCGCCCACCGGCCCTCGCTCCTGCTCGCGATGGGCCCGGACATCTACGAGCGCCTCTTCGAGCCGCGCCACCGCGAACGGCTCACGGCCCTCGCCCGTACCGATCCGGCCCTCGTCGCCCACGACCTGGCCGGCCCGGACCCCCGCGTCGCCGCCGCCCTCGCCGAGGCCGAGGTCCTCCTCACCTGCTGGGGAGCCACCCCGCTCACCGACCGGATCCTCGCCGCCGCACCCCGCCTCAAGGCGGTCGTCCACGCGGCCGGGTCCGTCAAGCACCACCTCACGGACGCCTGCTGGAAACGCGGCCTCGCCGTCTCCTCGGCGGCCGGGGCCAACGCCCTGCCCGTTGCCGAGTACACGCTGGCCACGATCCTCCTCGCCAACAAGCGCGTCCCGCACTCCGCGCACGTCTACCGCGAGGTCCGCGCCGACCACGACTGGCGCGCCGAGCTGGACGGGGCCGGCAACTACCACCGCACGGTGGGCATCGTCGGCGCCTCCCGCATCGGCCGCCGCGTCGTCGAGCTGCTCCGCCCCTTCGACCTGCGGGTCCTGCTGTACGACCCCTTCGTCACCGCGGAGGAGGCGGCGCGCCTCGGCGTCGAACCGGTCGCGCTGGACGAGCTGTGCGCCCGCGCCGACGTCGTCTCGGTGCACGCCCCCCAGCTCCCCGAGACCCACCACATGATCGGCGCCCGCCAGTTGTCGCTGATGCGCACCGGGTCGACGTTGATCAACACCGCCCGCGGCTCCCTGATCGACGAGGCGGCCCTGCTGCGCGAACTGGTCCCGGGCCGGCTGCACGCCGTACTGGATGTGACGGACCCCGAACTGCCGCCCGCGGACTCCCCGTTGTACGAGCTCCCGAACGTCCTCCTGACCCCGCACGTGGCGGGCTCCCTCGGCAACGAGCTGCACCGCATGACCGACCACGCGCTGGACGAACTGGAACGCTACGCGGCGGGCCGCCCGTTCGCGGACCCGGTACACCCGGCAGCGCTCAGCCGCTCGGCGTAACCGGAACCGGCTTCGCCGGTGCGTCCAGCCTCGCCGGGCGCGTCCAGCCGGAACTTCCAGCCTCGCCGGCGTTTGAGGCGCGGGGGTTCGGGGGCAGCGCCCCCGGGGCTCCGCCCCGGACCCCGCTCCTCAAACGCCGGAGGGGCTGGGTTACCGCCGGTCAGGCTGGATGCGCCGGCGGAGCCGAACGCGCCCCGCGCAAAGCGGAAGGCCCGGCACCCCCGAGGGGGCGCCGGGCCTCACGCTTGCGCAAAAGCTACACGCTAGTGGGAGTGACCGTGGCCGTGGCCCGCGGCCTCCGGCTCCTCCTCGGCCGGCTTCTCCACGACCAGCGTCTCGGTCGTGAGCAGCAGCGACGCGATGGACGCGGCGTTCTCCAGCGCGGAGCGGGTGACCTTGACCGGGTCGATGACGCCGGCCTTCACCAGGTCGCCGTACTCGCCGGTCGCGGCGTTGAAGCCCTGGCCCTTGTCGAGCTCGGAGACCTTGGAGGTGATGACGTAACCCTCCAGGCCCGCGTTCTCGGCGATCCAGCGCAGCGGCTCGACGGCGGCGCGGCGGACGACCGCGACACCCGTGGCCTCGTCGCCGGTCTTGCCGAGGTTGCCCTCAAGGACCTTGACGGCGTGGACGATGGCGGAGCCACCACCGGAGACGATGCCCTCCTCGACCGCGGCGCGGGTCGCGGAGATGGCGTCCTCCAGACGGTGCTTCTTCTCCTTGAGCTCGACCTCGGTCGCGGCACCGACGCGGATCACGCACACACCGCCGGCCAGCTTCGCCAGGCGCTCCTGGAGCTTCTCGCGGTCCCAGTCGGAGTCCGTGGCCTCGATCTCGGCCTTGATCTGGTTGACCCGGCCGGCGACCTCGTCGGACTTGCCGCCGCCGTCGACGATGGTGGTGTCGTCCTTGGAGACGGTCACGCGGCGGGCGGTGCCCAGCACGTCCAGACCGGCCTGGTCGAGCTTGAGGCCGACCTCCTCGGCGATGACGGTCGCACCGGTGAGGGTGGCGATGTCGCCGAGCATGGCCTTGCGGCGGTCACCGAAGCCGGGGGCCTTCACGGCGACGGCGTTGAACGTGCCGCGGATCTTGTTGACGACCAGGGTCGACAGGGCCTCGCCCTCGACGTCCTCGGCGATGATCAGCAGCGGCTTGGAGCCACCGGCCTGGATGACCTTCTCCAGGAGCGGCAGCAGCTCCTGGATCGAGCCGATCTTGCCCTGGTGGATCAGGATGTACGGGTCGTCGAGGACGGCCTCCATACGCTCCTGGTCGGTCACCATGTACGGGGACAGGTAGCCCTTGTCGAAGGCCATGCCCTCGGTGAAGTCGAGGTCCAGACCGAAGGTGTTGGACTCCTCGACGGTGATGACACCGTCCTTGCCGACCTTGTCCATCGCGTCCGCGATGAGCTCGCCGACCTGGGCGTCCTGCGCGGAGAGCGCGGCGACGGCGGCGATGTCGGACTTGTCGTCGATCGGGCGGGCGGTCGCCAGAAGCTCATCGGACACGGCCTTGACCGCGGCGTCGATGCCCTTCTTCAGGGCGGCCGGGGAGGCGCCCGCGGCGACGTTGCGCAGACCCTCGCGGACGAGCGCCTGGGCGAGGACCGTGGCGGTGGTCGTACCGTCACCGGCCACGTCGTTGGTCTTGGTCGCCACCTCCTTCACCAGCTGGGCACCGAGGTTCTCGTACGGGTCGTCCAGCTCGACCTCGCGCGCGATGGTGACACCGTCGTTGGTGATGGTGGGGGCACCGAACTTCTTGTCGATGACGACGTTGCGGCCCTTGGGGCCGATCGTCACCTTCACCGTGTCGGCAAGCTTGTTGACGCCGCGCTCGAGGGCGCGACGGGCGTCCTCGTCGAACTTCAGGATCTTCGCCATGGAGCTGAACTGTCCTCTCAAAAACAAGAACTGCGCCCCTGCCGCCCGGCTAGTGATGTCGCAGGGGGCCAGGGGCGCAGAACAGAAGCAAACGTGGGTGAATTACTTCTCGATGATCGCGAGCACGTCGCGAGCCGAGAGGACGAGGTACTCCTCGCCGTTGTACTTCACCTCGGTGCCGCCGTACTTGCTGTACAGCACGACATCGCCGGTCTTGACGTCGAGCGGCAGGCGCTCGCCGTTCTCGAAGCGGCCCGGTCCCACGGCCAGGACGACGCCCTCCTGGGGCTTCTCCTTGGCGGTGTCCGGGATAACCAGGCCGGAGGCCGTGGTCTGCTCGGCGTCGAGCGGCTGGACCACGATGCGGTCCTCGAGCGGCTTGATCGCAACCTTGGAGCTGGCGGTCGACACGATCCGGTCTCCCCCTTCGGAGATCTCACGGGGTTTAACAGTCTTGGGTAGGGCGACCAGGTGAGCCCGTCGTCGCGGGTGCCGGACCTGCCGGTCGCACAGTACTGCTGGCACTCTCCAGTGGGGAGTGCCAGCACTGACACTATGACTGCGATTAGCACTCGGTCAAGCGGAGTGCCAATTCACGCCCCTCGTGGCGTACGCGGGGGCCTGCGGGCCCCGTACGGCTGCGGCCGTGCAACGTTCCGGACACCGTAGGGACAACGCCGGGGCCGCCCGGTCCGTTCCGGTGGACGGTGGCGGGATGCGCATACGATCCGCCGGCACGGACCGCCCGGCCCCCTCGCGCCCCGGCCCGGTGGTGACCGGCTGCCTCGACGTGGTGCTCGGCGTGCTGCTCATCGCCCTGGAGTCGCTGGTGAGCGCGGTCCTCTTCTACGCGTACACGGGCTCCGACCCCCGGCCGCCGAACCCGGACATGGCGGAGGCCGGACCGCCCGGGATGGACTGGTCCGGCACTCTCGTCCTCGCCGCCGTCACGGCGGTGGCCTGCCTGATCGGGGTGGTGCTGCTGCGCCACGGGCTGCCGATCGCGGGCGTCGTTCAGCTGATCGGCGTGTGCGTGCTGCTCGTCCTCACGGTGACGGCCTGGCACAGCGCCTACGAGGACGCGCACGCGCCCGGGGCGGCTCGCGCGCACACCGCCCCTCCCTACACGTAGTCCTCCAGGCGGGCCACGGCGTAGCCCTGGTCCGTGACGACCTTCATGACGGACCGGATCAGGTCGGGCATGCTGCCCTTCCAGTCCTTCGTGCCGCGGAAGTGGGTGAGGATGATGTCGCCGGGGTGCAGCTTCCGGTCCTCCTCGCGCCACTCCATGTGGTCGGGGAACGCCTCGGCCTCCCACAGCGGCACGGCGGTGATGCCGCAGGACTTGGCGATCCTCAGTGTGTCGGTGTTGTAGTTGCCGTACGGCGGCCGGAAGAGCCGGGGCCGCTTGCCGAACTGCTGCTCCATGATGTCCTGCTGGTCGCAGATCTCGCGCTTCTGCTCCTCGTGGGACAGGCCCGGCATGTAGCGGTGGTTGAGCGTGTGGTTGCTGAGCGTGAGCCCGCGGGACTGGGCGTCCTTGAAGTACGCGTAGTCGTCGCGCACCAGGTAGTCGGTGAGGAAGGCGCTGTACGGGATGTTCAGCTCCGACATCATCTTCAGCAGCTCGGGGTCCTTGTCGTCCCCGTCGTCCATGGTCAGGAAGACGACCTTGTCCGTGGTGGGGACCCGGGTGAAGACCGGCGGCAGCGAGTCGTCCTGACCCTCCACCTCGAAGCCCTTGCGGGTCGTGAGGTGCGGCTTCTTCACGGGCGGTACGGGCGCCGCGAGCGGGGTGCCCGCCAGGCCCCACTTCTTGGCAGCGACCGCGCGTGCGGCCTGGGCCAGCTTCGCCCGCTCCGCCTGTGCCGCCCGGGTGCCCAGCGCCCCGGCCGCCGGTTCCGCCGGCGCGCCCGCCTGGCCGGCCTGGAGCTTCGCGCTCCGGACGGCGGCCCGGTCGCCGTCCCCGGCCGCGCAGCCGGACGCGGCGGCGGCGACCAGGAGCGCGGCCAGGACCGCGTAACCCGGCCGGCGCCGCAGGTGGCCCCGTCCTTGCCGCCCCCGCTGCCGCACGCCCGTCACCGCACCCGGTTCACGCCCATTCATGGCCAATTTGTCCTTTTGTCGTACTGGCTGCATGGCGCCGGATCCTGCCAGTACGACCGAGGGCGGGGGGCTCGACACCGCCGCCGGGCACGCGGGGTCCCCCGGGTGGCTCACACGGAGGCGGCCGAACGCGTCACGCGAGGTCGGTGAGGTCCTCCGCGTACACCTGCGAGAGCGGCTGAGGGCCTACGTACTGCTGGCAGTTGCACTGACCGGCCTCGAAGCGGACGGGCTTCTTCTGCTCGTCCCAGGCGGTCGGCACCTCGACCCGCTCATGGCACTTGCCCCGCTTGTCGTGCTTGGCGAGGTGGTGCGTGCAGCCGCAGACGGGCTCGGGCGGCCGGTTCGCCGCCTCGACCGCGAGGCGTTCCTGCCGGCCGGCCTCCAGCAGTTCGAGCTTGCGGCTGTGCCGGTTGCGCAGCGCCGTACGGACGTTGTCGGCGAGCCAGCCGAAGCCCCCGGTCCAGAAGATGATGAGCACCCACCAGTACCACTCCATGAACGTCCTCCCCCTGTGCCGGCGTGCCACCACGCCGCGCGTGTACACGCCAAGGGTAGGGCGCCGGGGTCAGCGGTGGGCGCCGCCGCCCCACGCAGGCAGCGGCTCGGGCGCGGCCGTCCCGGTCAGCGTGCGGACGATCCAGCGGCGGTGCCAGAACGCCTTGAAGACGCCGATGAGGCCGACGATCCAGGCCAGGAACCCGATCCCCATGATCAGCGCCATCAGCCCGTACGTGTCCTGGCCCCGCACCGCGCCCGCGGGCACGGCGACGCAGGCGTACAGCCCGAACGCGCCCAGCGCGAAGGACGCCAGCAGCCACACCAGGCTGAGGCCGGGCAGCCGGAGACCGGCGTCGCGGGCCGGGTCGCGGTCCAGCTCGCCCCACTGCGTGAGCAGCCGCCGCACCGCCACGTCCCGGCGCACCCCGACGACGAGCAGGATCAGCGCGGGCAGCAGGACGGCGGCGCCCAGGGCGAGCATCACCACGCCGAAGATCGCACCGAGGGGGTCGTACGACTGCTCGAAGCTGATGAACGCCGTCCCGGTCAGCGACCAGCCGAGCGCGCCGACCGCCCCCCACAGCCACAGCAGCCCGAGCCGGCCGGGGCCGAGGTGCGCCTTCACCAGCACACCGAGCAGGAAGGACCGGTCGGCGAGCAGCGCGTCCCGGTCGGGCCAGGCGCGTATCTCCACGGGCGGCGGGGGCGGCGGCAGCACGGAGCGAGGGGACATGGGGCAGACCCTATCGAGCACCCCTGGCCCCCATTACCGCACGGGGATCAGGCGTTGCGGATGGCCTCGATGTCCAGGCGCTTCATGCCGAGCATGGCCTTCATCGCACGGGCGGCCTTCTCCGGGTCCGGGTCGGTCAGGGCGTCACCGAGGCCCGGCGGGACGATCTGCCAGAACAGGCCGTACTTGTCCTTGAGCCAGCCGCACTGGATCTCCTGCCCGCCGCCGGAGGTGAGCTCGTTCCACAGGCGGTCCACCTCCTCCTGCGAGTCGCACTCGACGGAGAGCGAGGCGGCCTCGTTGAAGGTGATCTCGGGCCCGCCGTCGAACGCGACGTACTCCGCGCCGTCCAGCTGGAACCGTACGGTCATCGCCGTGCCCTCCTCGCCGGGGCTCGCGGCGGTCCAGCGGGTGGTCTCCAGGACGCGCGAGTCGCCGCCGACGACGGAGACGTAGTAGTCGGCCGCTTCCTCGATCACGCCCTTCGGATACCAAAGGAACGTGGTGACTTTCTGCATGGTCCTCTCCTCACGTACAGGGGCAAAGTGCCGTGAAGGGTAGACCGCGCGGGCGCCCGGAACTCATCGACGTGCCGGGGCTAGGGCCTGTCGTCAAACTCCGCTCCCAGCGATTCGAAGCGCCAGCGGTGGACCGGCCGGGTGACGAGGTCCTGATCGGGCTCGGGCAGCTCCGGCAGCTCGTCGGCGTACCCGCCCCGCCACCAGGTGATGACCAGGACCCGGTCCTGCGGGGCGCGAAGCAGCTCGCTGCGCAGCGGGATCCGCGGCAGCTCGGCGGCGCGGGCGCGGGCCCAGTCCAGGAGGTCGTCGCCGCGCCCCTCGGCGGCGCGGGCCTCCCACATCAGGGCGGTGACGGGGGCGCTCATGAGTAGAGGTTGTCCTTGCTGACCTCGTGCACATGGTCGTGGTCGTGCGTGTGGGCGCCCGGGACGTGGGTCTCGGTGACGGGCAGCGAGGAGTCGGCGGACAGCTCCAGGTCGGAGGCGGGCCGGTTGCGGGCGACCATCTCGGCGCCGAGCGCGGCGACCATCGCCCCGTTGTCGGTGCACAGCTTGGGGCGGGGCACGCGCAGCCGGATACCGGCCCGCTCGCACCGCTCCTGGGCGAGCGCGCGCAGCCGGGAGTTGGCCGCGACGCCGCCGCCGATCATCAGGTGGTCGACGCCCTCGTCCTTGCAGGCGCGGACGGCCTTGCGGGTGAGCACGTCGACGACGGCCTCCTGGAAGGACGCGGCCACGTCCCGTACCGGCACCTCCTCGCCGGACGCGCGCTTGGCCTCGATCCAGCGGGCGACGGACGTCTTCAGGCCGGAGAACGAGAAGTCGTACGCGGGGTCGCGCGAGCCGGTCAGGCCGCGCGGGAAGGCGATGGCGGCCGGGTCGCCCTCGCGGGCGAGCCGGTCGATGACCGGGCCGCCGGGGAAGCCGAGGTCCAGCACCCGGGCGATCTTGTCGAACGCCTCGCCGGCCGCGTCGTCGATGGTCGCGCCCAGCGGCCGGACGTCGTTGGTGATGTCGGGCGCGAGGAGCAGCGAGGAGTGCCCGCCGCTGACCAGGAGCGCCATGGTGGGCTCGGGCAGCGGCCCGTGCTCCAGCTGGTCGACGCAGATGTGGGACGCCAGGTGGTTGACCCCGTACAGCGGCTTGTTCAGCGCGTACGCGTACGCCTTGGCGGCGGAGACGCCGACGAGCAGGGCGCCCGCGAGGCCGGGTCCGGCGGTGACGGCGATGCCGTCGAGGTCCCGGCCGCTGACGCCGGCGTCCTTCAGGGCGCGCTCGATGGTGGGGACCATCGCCTCCAGATGCGCGCGGGAGGCGATCTCGGGGACGACGCCGCCGAAGCGGGCGTGCGTGTCGACGCTGGACGCGACGGCGTCCGCGAGGAGCGTGGTCCCCCGGACGATGCCGACCCCGGTTTCGTCGCAGGAGGTCTCGATACCGAGTACGAGGGGTTCGTCAGCCATCAGTCAGTCCCGTTTTCCTGTACGTCTTCGTGTACGTGGAGGCGCATGACGAGCGCGTCGATGTTGCCCGGCTGGTAGTAGCCGCGGCGGAAGCCGATCGGTTCGAAGCCGAAGCGTTCGTAGAGCTTCTGGGCGCGTGTGTTGTCGACGCGGACCTCAAGGAGCACCTCGGCGCACTCGAAGGCCGTGGCGTGCCTGAGCAGGTCGGTCAGCAGCTCGGAGCCGAGCCCGCCGCCCCAGTGGTCGCGGGCGACGGCGATCGTCTGTACGTCGGCGAGGTCACCGGCGGCGGCGAGGCCCGCGTACCCGACGATCCGGCCGGTGCCCGGCTCCTCGGCGACGACGTAGCGGCGGGTGGCCGCCGGGCCGCGCGCGTGGGCCAGCTCGGACCAGAACATGCCGGCCGACCAGGCGTCCTCCGGGAACAGCTCGTGCTCCAGGGCGAGCACCGGATCGATGTCCCACCAGCGCATCTCGCGCAGCACCGCGGTCGTGACGGTCACTTCGGGGTGACCACCTTGTAGTTCTTCGGGACCTGCGCGTCGGGCCTGCGGAGGTAGAGCGGCTGCGGCGGCAGCAGCTCCCCACCGGCGGCCAGGCGCTCGGCGGCGAGGCCGGCGAGGGCGCCCGCCGCGAGGTGTTCGGGGCCGCGCGCGTCCGGGAACGCCTCGGGGTAGAGCACCGCGCCCGCGCCGACGACGGGCAGGCCGGCGAGCTGTTCCGCGATGTCGGCGGGCCGGTCGACGGAGGGTCCCTCGGTCCGGGTGCGGGCGTCCTCGTACCGCGCCCAGTAGACCTCCTTGCGGCGGGCGTCCGTGGCGACGGCGAAGGGGCCCTCGATCCCGGCCGTCCCGGCGGCGTACGCGAGGCCGTCCAGGGTGCAGAGGCCGTGCACGGGCACGGAGAGCGCCGAACCGAACGTGGCGGCCGTCACCATGCCGACGCGCAGTCCGGTGTACGGGCCGGGGCCGACGCCCACGACGACGTCCGTCACGGCGTCGAGTTTCAGCCCGGCCTCGGCGAGGACCCGGTCGACGGCGGGCAGCAGCAGCTCCCCGTGCCTGCGGGCGTCGACCTGGGCGTACTCGGCGACGACGCGGGTCCCGTCGTGGAGGGCGACGGTGACGGCGGGGGTGGCGGTATCCATTGCGAGCAAGAGCACGCAAACAGCCTACGGCTCCGGCGCGGCCCGCCCCGCGCCCCGTACGGCGTCCCGGTACGGGCGGTCCCGGCTGCTACCGTCACCGGGTATACGCGGAGTACGTGTAAACGCTTGTACGACTTACGGTTCGCGCCGTACGGGTCGCCGCTCGCGCCGCACGGCACGGGCCCGCGCACCGACGGCACACGACAGCGAAAGAGGCACGCACGGTGGCAAGGGGCAGCTCGGGAATCGTGGCCGCGCTCACCGCGGCGGCCGTCGTGGCGGTCGGCTTCCTGGCCTACCAGGCCTCCGCCAACGTGCCGGACGACCTGGCGGCGAAGCCGAAGGCGTCCAGCAGCGCGTCGGCGCCGGCCGGCGGGCACGGGAAGGCCAGGCCGAAGAAGGACCCGCTCACGGTCCCCGCCGGTTCGGGCACCGGGATGCGGGTCGTGTACGCACTGAAGGACCGCCGGGTGTGGCTGGTCGACGCGAAGGGCAAGGCGTCCCGGACGTTCAAGGTGATGCCGGGTTCGGTGAGCGCGGTGCCGGGCAGCTACGCGGTGTCCTCGCGGTCGGGCAGCGTGAAGGGGTCGGACGGGGTGCCGATCGAGCACGTGGTGCGGTTCGCCGCGGTGAACGACGTGACGATCGGCTTCAGCGCCGCGCAGGACGGGTCGATGGAGGAGCCGGACCCGACGGTGAAGGCGGGGGGCGTACGGATGTCTCGGGCCGACGGGGATGCGGTGTGGCGGTTCGCCACGGTGGGCGTGAAGGTGGTCGTGGTCGCGTAGCGCGCCCCGGGCCCGCCGACGGGTGTCCTCAGGCGCCGGACGGGCTCGATTTCGCTGCGGGCCGGTGTCGGCCTCGCGCCACGGATGTCCTCAATCGCCGGACGGGCTGGATCTTGTGCGGGCTGTCCTGGATTTCGTGCGGGCCGTCGCTGGGCCCTCGGCACGGATGGCCTCAATCGCCGGACGGGCTTGAGTGTGCTGCCCGTCCGGATTTTTTCGCGTTTTCGGGCTTCGGCGGGGGCGACTGGGTTCGCGGGGGTGTCGACACCGCGTTCGCCGCCGCGTTCGCGGCCAGTAGGGCCGTCATCGATACCGTCGGCCGCGGCGACGGCTCGCGCTCGGGTGTCGGCATGGACGCCTCCTGGGGCTCCGGTGGAAGGCATGGTTAGGTAGACCTAACCCGCTCTCGTCCTCCATGTCACCACGCTTGCCCCGTTCCGCGCAACATTTTGCCGACACCGCGTCGGAAACACCTGCCGGTCTCAGCCCCAGGGCGCCCAGGACTCGTTCCGCAGCCCCGCCCAGCGCGCCCCGACACCCACCAGCGTCACCGCGCGCCGCTCGTCGTCGGTGTCCCCGACCGCGCGGTCGATGAACACCTGGAGGCGGTCGTCCGACAGTTCCTCGACCTTGCCGTCGCCCCACTCCACGACCACCACGGACTCCGGCAGCGAGACGTCGAGGTCCAGGTCCTCCATCTCGTCGAGCCCGCCGCCCAGCCGGTAGGCGTCGACGTGGACCAGCGCGGGACCGCCGGAGAGCGGGGGGTGGACGCGGGCGATCACGAAGGTGGGGGACGTCACCGCGCCGCGTACGCCCAGACCCTCGCCGAGGCCCCGGGTCAGGGTCGTCTTGCCGGCGCCCAGCTCGCCGGTGAGCATGACGAGGTCACCGGGGCGCAGCGCGGAGGCGAGCCTGCGGCCCAGGGCCCGCATCTGTTCGGGGGAGTCGACGGCCAGCTTGACGGTGACGGCGCCGGGGACGTTCTCGTACGCGGTGGCCTCAGCGGCCGCCGGGCTGTTCTGCGGTTCCATGCCCGCCAACGTTAGAGGACTCCGGTACGGCCCCGGCCCGCACCAGCAGGTCGGCGAGCCGGTCGGTCACCGTCTCCGGGTGCTCCAGCATCACCAGGTGCCCGGCGTCCGGGACGATCACCAGCTCCGCGTCCGGCAGCAGGTCCGCGATGGCCTCGCTGTGCGAACTGGGCGTCACGAGGTCCTTGTCACCGGCCAGGACGAGGACCGGGAGATCGCGGAAGAGGGGCAGGGCCGCGCTCTTGTCGTGTTCCGCGAAGGCCGGGTAGAACTCGGCGACCACGTCGATCGGGGTGGACTCGATGAGCCGTTCCGCGAACCGCGCGACGGCCGGGTCCACGTCCCGCGAACCGAACGAGTACCGCTTGATCAGCCCGGCGAACAGGTCCGCGGTCGCCCGCCGCCCCCGCTCCACCAGCTCCGCCTGCGAACCGAGCGCCCGCAGCACCCCGGGCAGCACCCGCCGCACCGCGTTGACGCCCATGACGGGCAGCCCGAAGCTGACCTCGTTCAGCCGGCCGCTCGACGTGCCGACGAGGGCGACGGCGGCGACCCGGTCGCGGATCAGCTCCGGGTACTGGTCGGCCAGCGCCATGATCGTCATGCCGCCCATCGAGTGGCCGACGAGGACGAGCGGGCCCTCGGGGGCGGCGGCGTCGATGACGGCCTTGAGGTCGCGGCCGAGCTGGTCGATGCCGACGGGCACCCCTCCCCCGGCGCGGGCCTGGGCGCGGCCCCGCTCGGAGCGCCCGTGGCTGCGCTGGTCCCAGTGGACGGTGCGCACGATCCCGCGCAGGGCGGCGCGCTGGAAGTGCCAGGAGTCCTGGCCGAGGCAGTAGCCGTGACTGAAGACGACGGTCACCGGGGCGGGCGCCTTGCGCCCGAAGAGGCGGCGCCTGCGGGAGCCCGAGGGGGCGGCGCCGTCGGGGGGATCGACCTCGTCGACCTCGTAGTACAGCTCGGTGCCGTCGTCGGCGGTGGCCCGGCCGGGCGTCCCGCGCAGCGAGCCGTACGGGCCGGTGGCGTCCAGGGCGAGCCGG
Organism: Streptomyces sp. col6; assembly: GCF_008042035.1. Classification (GTDB taxonomy): domain Bacteria; phylum Actinomycetota; class Actinomycetes; order Streptomycetales; family Streptomycetaceae; genus Streptomyces. Next base: position 528,068 of record NZ_RDBL01000006.1, on the reverse strand, counting down.
GCGCGCTTGCGCATACCCCGGCCGACCGTCAGCCGCTCCACGGCGACCCCGGCCGCCGCGCCCGCGGCGATCACACCTATGGCGGCGCCGGCGATTCCCGCCCGGCGCCAGCCGGCTCCCGAGGCGGCCGCCGTCGCCACCACGTCCCCCGTGCTGATGTCGCTCACCGTGCCGCGCTCCTCGTGGATCGTGTCGGTCGCTCCCGGCCCGAGCCTGGGCCGTCTTCAGATCGTGCCTGGTCAGGGCCGCTTCCCCGGTCAGGACCCGGCCGGGGCCCCCTCGGCCGTCGCACCCAGATGGACGCGCGGCACCCGGCCGCCGATCCGGGTGACGATCTCGTACGCGATCGTGCCGGCGGCCTGTGCCCAGTCCTCGGCGCTCGGCTCGCCCCGGTCGCCGGGACCGAAGAGCACCGCCTCGCTGCCGGCCGCCGGCTCGTCGCCGTCGAGGTCGACGACGAACTGGTCCATGGCGACCCGGCCCGCGATCGTCCGCCGCACCCCGCCGACGAGGACGGGGCCCCGGCCGGACGCGTGGCGCGGGATGCCGTCGGCGTACCCGAGGGGCACCAGGCCGAGCGTGGTCTCGCGAGGCGTCGTGTAGTGGTGGCCGTAGCTGATGCCGTGGCCGGCCGGGACCTGCTTGACCAGGGCGACGGACGCGGCGAGCGTCATCACGGGCCGCAGTCCGAAGTCGGCGGAGGTGCCCACCTCCGGGCTCGGCGAGATGCCGTACATGGCGATCCCCGTGCGCACGAGGTCGAAGTGGGACTCGGGGACGGTCAGGGTCGCCGGGGAGTTGGCGATGTGCCGCACCTCGGGCTCGACGCCGGCCTTCTCCGCGTACGCCACCATGTCGCGGAAGGTGTCCAGCTGGGCGGTGATCGAGGGGTGGCCCGGCTCGTCGGCGCAGGCGAAGTGGGACCACAGTCCGGTGACGCGGACGGTGCCCGCGCGCTCGGCGGTGCGGGCGGCGGCGACCAGTTCGGGCCAGTCGGCGGGCTGGCAGCCGGCCCGGCCGAGTCCGGTGTCGGCCTTGAGGTGGATACGCGCGGTCCGGCCGGCCGCCGTCGCCGCATCGGTGACCTCGCGCAGCGCCCACATGCCGCTGACCGACACGTCGATGTCGGCCTCGATCGCCTCGCGCCAGGGCCCGCCCGGCGTCCAGAGCCAGCACAGCATCCGGCCGTCGAGCCCGGCCGCGCGCAGGGCCAGGGCCTCCTGGGGGGTCGCGGTGCCGAGCCAGGCGGCGCCCGCCTCGCGCGCGGCGCGGGCGCAGGGGACCGCGCCGTGCCCGTAGGCGTCGGCCTTCACCACGGCCATGAGCTGCGCCCCGGCCGCCCGGGTACGCAGGACGCGCACGTTGGCGCGGAGTGCGGCGAGGTCGATCTCGGCACGGGCTCGCAAGGACGCTGTCTCGTTCATATCGCGCCCAGTCTCTCAGAGCCCGGTGCGCGGGCCGGTCCGGCGGGGCGCGTCAGCGGTGGCGCAGCTCGTGTTCCAGATGGTCGGCGAGGACGGGTACGTGGCTGTGCTCGACGTCCTTGACGGCGGTGACGAGCGTGACCGGGCCGCCCGCGCGGACCAGCCCCACCAGCTCGTCGACGGCCGCCGTCTGGGCCGGTCCGGCCAGTTCGGCGCGGTAGCGCTCGACGAAGGTGTCGTAGCGGGTGGCGGAGCGGTCCTCGTGGTACCAGGAGCGCAGCTCGTCCGAGGGGGTGAGGTCCTTGAGCCAGCGGTCGATCGCGGCCTTCTCCTTGGAGACCCCGCGCGGCCACAGCCGGTCGACGAGGACGCGGGTGCCGTCGCCCTCCTCCACCCCGTCGTAGACCCGGCGGACGCGCACGTCACCGCTGCTGCTCACGGCCGGTCACCTCTCCTCGGCTCCTCCGCGGACGCTCGCCCTCAGCTTCGCTCAGGCCCGGACGTCCCGCCACGCCTCGGGGATCGCCTCGGCGACGTCCATCGCGGCGAGCGGGGAGCCGTCCGCCGCGCGCCGGGCCGCGAGTCCGTGCAGATACGCCCCTGCGGACGCGGCGTCGAGCGGGGCGAGTCCGGCGGCGAGCAGGGAGCCGGTCAGGCCGGAGAGCACGTCTCCGCTGCCTGCGGTGGCCAGCCAGGAGGTCCCGGTCGGGTTGACCCGGACCGGGGTGTGCGGGGTGTCGGTGGCGATGAGGGTCGTCGAGCCCTTCAGCAGGACCGTGGCGCCGAACCGCCGGGCGAGTTCCCGTACGGCGGCGAGCCGCCCGGCCTCGACCTCCTCGCGCGCCACGCCGAGCAGCGCGGCGGCCTCCCCGGCGTGCGGGGTGAGGACGGTGGGCGCGGTACGGGCGCGGACCACGTCGGCGTCCAGGAGCCGCAGCCCGTCCGCGTCGACCAGCACCGGCACCTCGGTGGCCAGCACGTCGGAGACGGCCTCCACGGCCTCGGTGCCGTCGCCGAGCCCGGGTCCGACGACCCACGCCTGCACCCGCCCGGCCCTGGAGGGGCGGCCCGCGTGGACCAGGGTCTCCGGGTGCCGCGCGATGACCGCCTCGCCGCCGGGGCCCGCGTAGCGCACGGCCCCCGCCCCGCCGCGCAGCGCCCCGGAGACGGCGAGCACGGCGGCGCCCGGGTAGCGGGCCGACCCGGCGGCGATGCCGACGACCCCGCGCCGGTACTTGTCGCTCTCGGCATCCGGTACGGGCAGCAGCGCGGCGACGTCCGCGTACTGGAGCGCCTCCAGGTCGGGCACGGCCGGGAGTTCGGCGTCGAGCCCGATGTCGACGAGACGCAGCGCCCCGGCCCGTTCGGCGGCCGGGTCGACGAGCAGCGCGGCCTTGTACGCGCCGAAGGTGACGGTGGCGTCCGCGCGCACCGCGTCGCCGGTCACCTCACCGGTGTCCGCCTCGACGCCGCTGGGCAGGTCGACGGCGACGACGGGCGCGCCGTGTGCGGTGTACCGCGCGACCAGTTCGGCCGCCGCCGGCCGCAGTCCGCCGCGTCCGCCGATGCCGGTGATGGCGTCCACGACGAGGTCGATGCGCCCGGCCCAGTCCTCGTGGGTGGTGCTCTCCTCGCCGTCCACCACGTGTCCGCCGGCGGCGCGCAGGGCGGCGGTGCCACCCTCGTGGGACCTGCCTGGGGTGACCCGTACGGCGACCACGCCCGCGCCGCGCCTGGCGAGCCGGGCACCGGCGTACAGGGCGTCGCCGCCGTTGGCGCCGGTGCCGACGAGGAGGACGACGCGGGAGCCGTAGACCCGCCCGGCCCGGCGCAGCAGATCGGCACAGGCGGCGGCGAGCCCGGCGGCGGCGCGCTGCATCAGCGCACCTTCGGGAAGCCGTGCCATGAGGGCCGCTTCGGCGGCCCGTACGGAATCGACGCTGTAGGCGGTACGCATGCCTTCAACGTACGCATGTTCAGAAGCGCGCGCAGACCTCAGCCACATCAAGCCCGTCCGGCGATTGAGGACATCGGTAACGGAACCGAGAACGGGCCGCGCATTCCAGCCCGTCCGGCGATTGAGGACGGAACCGGCACACCGGAGCACCCGAGGCCACAGGGGCGGAGCCCCCGTCACCCCTCCGCGATGACCACCGCGGAAGCGACCCCCGCATCGTGGCTGAGCGACACATGCCAGCTCCGCACCCCCAACGCGGCGGCGCGAGCCGCCACCGTGCCGCTCACCCGCAGCCGCGGCTGCCCGCTGTCCTCCACGTACACCTCGGCGTCCGTCCACAGCAGCCCGGCGGGCGCGCCGAGCGCCTTCGCCAGGGCCTCCTTCGCCGCGAACCGGGCGGCGAGCGAGGCGATCCCGCGCCGCTCACCGCTCGGCAGCAGCAGCTCCGCCTCCACGAACAGCCGCGAAGCGAGTTGCGGCGTACGCTCCAGCGCCGCGTCGAACCGCTCGATCTCCGCCACGTCGATCCCGACCCCGATGATCACGTTCCCACCCTCACTGCTCGGCTCACTCCACGGTGACGGACTTCGCCAGGTTGCGCGGCTGGTCCACCTCGTTGCCGCGGGCCGTCGCGAGTTCGCAGGCGAAGACCTGCAACGGCACGGTGGCGACCAGCGGCTGAAGCAGCGTAGGCGTTGCGGGGATGCGGATGAGGTGGTCGGCGTAAGGAACGACCTCCTCGTCGCCCTCCTCGGCGATGACGACGGTGAGGGCGCCGCGGGCCCGGATCTCCTGGATGTTCGACACGATCTTGCCGTGCAGCACCGAGCGTCCGGCCGGGGACGGCACCACGACGACGACGGGCAGCCCGTCCTCGATGAGCGCGATCGGCCCGTGCTTCAGCTCGCCGGCGGCGAACCCCTCGGCGTGCATGTACGCGAGTTCCTTGAGCTTCAGCGCGCCCTCCAGGGCGACCGGGTAGCCGACGTGCCGGCCGAGGAAGAGCACGGTGTCGTGGGACGCCAGCGACCGGGCCAGCTCGCGGACGGGTTCCATGGTCTCCAGGACCCGGTCCACCGAGCCGGAGATCTCGGAGAGCTGCCGGATGACGGTCCGGATCTCGTCGCCCCACTTGGTGCCGCGCACCTGGCCCAGGTAGAGGGCGACGAGGTAGCAGGCGACGAGCTGGGTGAGGAACGCCTTGGTGGAGGCGACGGCGACCTCGGGCCCGGCGTGCGTGTAGAGCACGGCGTCGGACTCGCGCGGGATGGTGGAGCCATTGGTGTTGCAGATGGCGAGGACCTTCGCGCCCTGTTCGCGGGCGTGCCGCAGGGCCATCAGGGTGTCCATCGTCTCGCCGGACTGGGAGATGGCGATGACCAGGGTGTGCGGGTCCATGATCGGGTCGCGGTAGCGGAACTCGCTGGCCAGCTCGGTCTCGCAGGGGATGCGCGTCCAGTGCTCGATGGCGTACTTGGCGATCATCCCGGCGTGGAACGCGGTCCCGCAGGCGACGATCACCACCTTGTCGACCTCGCGCAGTTCGCCCCGGGTGATGCGGACCTCGTCGAGGTGGAGGGTGCCCTCGGGGTCGATGCGGCCGAGGAGGGTGTCGGTGACGGCCTTCGGCTGCTCGGCGATCTCCTTGAGCATGAAGGAGGCGTAGCCGCACTTCTCGGCGGCCGAGGCGTCCCAGTCGACGTGGTACTCGCGCACCTCGGCGGGCTCCCCGTCGAACCCGGTGACCAGGACGCCGTCCCGGCGCAGCTCCACCACCTGGTCCTGGCCGAGTTCGATCGCGTCCCGGGTGTGCTCGATGAACGCGGCGACGTCGGAGGCGAGGAAGGACTCGCCGTCACCGATCCCGACGACGAGCGGCGAGTTGCGCCGGGCCCCGACCACGACGTCGGGCGCGTCCGCGAAGACCGCGACGAGCGTGAACGCCCCTTCGAGGCGCCGGCACACCTGGCGCATGGCCTCGGCCGGCTCCCCGCTCTGGCTGTACGCCTCGGCGAGGAGGTGGGCGACGGTCTCGGTGTCGGTCTCGGAGAGCAGGTCGTGGCCCCGCTCGCCGAGTTCGGCGCGCAGGGCCGCGAAGTTCTCGATGATCCCGTTGTGGACGACGGCGACGCGGCCGGCGTTGTCGAGGTGCGGGTGGGCGTTGACGTCGGTGGGTCCGCCGTGGGTGGCCCAGCGGGTGTGCCCGATCCCGGCGGTACCGGCGGGCAGCGGCTGCTCGCTCAGCGCCTTCTCCAGGTTGACGAGCTTCCCGGCCTTCTTGGCGGCGGCGAGCCCGCCGTCGGCGAGGACGGCGATCCCGGCGGAGTCGTACCCCCGGTACTCCAGCCGCTTGAGGCCCGCGACGACGACGTCCTGCGCCGACTGCCCACCGACGTAACCCACGATCCCGCACATAGTGGCCCTTTCCTGATCACAAGCCCGCGTTCTTCGCATAGTCGCAGAAGTGACCCCTATTTCAAGCGCAACGGAGCCCGTAGGCCCCGTCCGGCCACCACTTCAAGCCCGTCCGGCGATTGAGGACAAGGCGCCGCCGAAGGTGGCGCGCCCCTCACCCGGCCCGCACGGCCTCCGCCACCGCACCGCCCCCCACAGCCCCCGGCGCCTCCGGCACCGCCTTCCGGCCCTTGACCAGCAGCAGCACCGCCACCCCCGCCACGATCCCCACCGCACCGGCCACCACGGCCGCCGTGTTCAGCCCCGAGGCGAACGCCGCCCGCAGCGCGTGCTCCGGCATCCCGGCGGCCCGCAGCCCCGCCGCGCCGCCGCCCGCCAGCGCGTGGGAGGGTCCGTCGCCCAGGCTCTCCCCCATCCGGGAGGTCAGTACGGTCCCGAGCACGGCGACCCCGAAGGCGTACCCGAGCTGGCGGAAGGTGTTGACCGCGCCGCCCGCCATACCGGCCCGCTCCGGCGGCACCGCGGCGAGCGCCGCGCCCGCGATGGCCGGGGAGACCAGGCCCGTACCGATGCCCGCGACCACCAGGCCCGGGACCAGCACCGGCCACGAGGAGCCCGCGCCGAGCACCGCCTGGCCGAGGGTGCCGGCGCCGATGAGGACGAGCCCGACGCCGATGGTGAGGCGCGGCGGCGCCCCGTGCAGCAGCCGGCCGCCGACGGCGGCCACCACGAACGAGGTCGCGGCCAGCGGCAGGACCGCCAGGCCGCCCTGGACGGGGCTGAGCCCGAGCACCGTCTGCAGCCAGATCGAGGTGTACGGCAGGACGCCGAAGGCCGCCATGTTGAAGGCGAGCGCCCCGGCCATCACCCCGGTGAACGCGGAGGTGCGGAACAGCGACAGGTCCAGCAGCGGGTGCGCGACGCGCAGCTCCACCAGGACGAAGCAGACGAGGGCGAGGGCGGCGATCCCGAACGTGGCGAGCGTCTGCCCGGACGCCCAGCCGACGCTGCCCGCCCGGACGACGGCGTACGTCGCGGCCCCCGCGAACACCGCGAAGGCGGCGGTCCCCGCCCAGTCGGTGCGCCGGTCCCGCGCCCCGTGCGACTCGGGCACGGTCCGGCCGGTCAGCCAGACGGCGGCCACGCTGACCGGCAGGTTCACGTAGAAGATCCAGCGCCAGCCGGGCCCCTCGGTCAGCAGCCCGCCGACCACGGGCCCGATCGCGGCGGCGCCCCCGGCCACCGCGCCCCAGAGCCCGAGCGCGACGGACCGGTCCTTGCCCTGGTACACCGAGGCCAGCAGCGGCAGCGTCGTCGCGAACATCGCGGCGGCCCCCACGCCCTGCACCCCGCGCGCGGCCACCAGCAGACCCGGCGAGGAGGCGAGCCCGCAGGCCAGCGAGGCGGCGGCGAAGAGCACGACGCCCACGACGTGGACCCGGCGCCGGCCGAGCCGGTCGGCCGCCGCGCCTATGCCGAGCAGCAGCGCGGCGAGCGCGAGGGCGTAGCCGTCGATGACCCATTGCAGATCGGAGAGCGAGGCGTCGAGCGCCCGCGCCATGTCGGGCAGTGCCACGATGACGATCGTGACGTCCAGCAGCAGCATGAACGTCCCCAGACAGACCGCGGTGAGCGGCCCCCACTTACGCATGTCCTTGGTCCTTCTCCCGTAAGCCTTCGGCGTGACCGGCGGCCACCCCGTACGTACGATCGGACGGCCGCGTCCCAAATCCCCAGCCAGTGACACCCCGGCGCCGGAATCCGACACCGAGAGGGCCTTCGACAGTGGAATCACCCATCCGGGGCGACGCCCTGGACCTGCGCGTCCTGCACGCGCTGGAGCTGGACGCCCGCGCGCCCTTCAGCCGGATCGCGTCGGTGCTCGGCGTCTCCGACCAGACGGTGGCGCGCCGTTTCCGCAGGCTGCGGGCCGAGGCGGGGCTGCGGGTGGTGGGGGTGCGGTGCGCGGCGTCGGAGGATTCGTTCGAGCACTGGCTGCTGCGGGTGCGGTGCGCGCCCGAGGGCGCGACGGCCATCGCGGAGGCGCTGGCCAAGCGGCCCGACACCTCGTGGATCGGGCTGACGTCGGGCGGTACGGAGGTGACGTGCACGGTCAACCTCCGCAGCCGGGACGACGCGGACGACCTGCTCATCGGGAAGCTGCCGCGCACCCCGCACATCGTCGACATCCGCGCGCACCAGCTGCTGCACCGCTTCTACGGCGGCCCCGCGGGCTGGCTCCACAAGAGCGGCGCGCTCACCCCGGAGGAGACCGCCGCCCTCACCCCGCCGCCCGCCCCGGCCCCGCCCGGCCCGGCCGTCATCACCGCCGAGGACGAGCCCCTGGTCGCCGCGCTGGAACGGGACGGCCGGGCGACCTACCCCGAACTCCAGCGCGCGACCGGCCTCTCCGAGTCGGCGGTCCGGCGCCACCTGGCCCGGCTGGTGGCCTCGGGCGCGCTGTACGTGGACGTGGAGTTCGACTCCGGCCACCTCGGCTACCGGAACCCGAGCATGCTGTACATCACCGCCGCGCCCGGGGCCCTGCACACGGTGGGCACGGCCCTGGCGACGGACCGCGAGGTGGCGTACGCGTCGGCCACCACGGGCCCGTCCAACATCGTCGCGGTCGTGATCACCCGCGACTCCACCCACTTCTACCGCTACCTCAGCGACCGCCTGGGCGGCCTGGCCGGCGTCGAGCACGTGGAGTCGATGCCGCTGCTGCGCCGCGTGAAGCAACTGACGTACCGGCCGTTCCGGGGGTAGGGCTCCCTCCGCGACGGGCCCGCTCGTCCCAACACCGCCCCCGCCGCTTATCGTTGGCCCGCTGGAACGGCCGGAGGAGAGAGGGCACCGTGCAGGACGAAGCACAGGATTCCGACGAGACCATGCTCACCCACATATCGCCGGACGGGGTCGCCCCCGCCCAGGGCTACAGCCATGCCGTCGTGGGCGAGGGCAGGCTCGTCGTGATCTCGGGGCAGATCGCGCTGGACGAGAAGGGGAACCTGGTCGGGGAGGGCGATCCCGCCGCCCAGGCCCGTCAGGTCTTCGAGAACCTGAAGCGCTGCCTGGAGGCGGGCGGGGCGACGTTCGCCGACGTCGCGAAGCTCACCTTCTACGTCACCGACGTGGCGTTCCTGCCCGCGATCCGCGTCGCGCGGGACGCCCATGTCGACGTGGCGCGCCCCCCGGCCGGCACGGCCGTACAGGTGGCCGCGCTCTTCCGGCCGGACCTGCTCCTGGAAGTGGAAGCCCTCGCCGTCCTCCCCTGGTGACCGGGCGGGGCACCCGGGTCCGCCGAGCCCCTGAGGCCCCCGGCGTCACCCCGCCGCGTCCGGTGACCGCAGCCACCCTCCGGCACGGGCCGTCTCCGTCGCCGTACGCAGGAGCTGGGCGACCACCGGGCGGGCGCCCCGGCCCCGGGTGAGCAGGTGGAGTTCGATGGCGGCGACGCCGGTCAGGGGGCGCCAGACCAGGCCCGCCGGGAGGCTCGGGGCGGCCGAGTCGCCGACGACCGAGACCGCGTCGCCCCGGGCGACCGGAGTGTGGCCGGCATCGAACGCCAGGGGGCGCAGGAGGAGTTCGGGGGCGGCGCCCGCCTCGGCCAGGATGGCCGTGATCGCGTCGTAGTGGCCCGGGTTCGCCTCGCGCGGGTGGATGAGCAGCGTTTCCCGGGACAGCTCGGCCGGGTCGACGGCGGGCAGCGCGGCGAGCCGGTGACCGGCCGCCATGAGGATGCCCTGGGGCTCCAGCCGTACGAGCGTCCGCACCAGCTCCGGTGTCGGCGGCGGGCAGCGGACCAGGCCCGCGTCCAGCGTTCCGTCGGCGACGCCGGACAGGATCTCGGCGGTGGACAGCAGCCGCGTGTCGGCGGTGATGCCGGGCAGCCGGTCCGCCAGGGCGGCGAGCAGCGCGGGGGCCGTCTCGTAGCTCGTGCTCATGCTGTACCCGAAGGCCAGCGTGCCGCTCTCGCCGCCGGCGAAGCCGCGTACATCGCGCCAGAGGCGGTCGGCCTCCTCGCAGAGGGCCGCGCCGCGCTCCATCAACAGCCGCCCGGCCTCGGTGGGTTCGACGGAGTGCGTGGTGCGGTCGAGGAGCTGGACGCCCAACTCCTTCTCCAGTTCGCGTATCTGGCGGCTGAGCGCGGGCTGCGCGATGTGCAGCCGCTCGGCGGCGCGGGTGAAGTTGCGTTCCCCGGCCACGGCCAGGAAGTAGCGCAGGCGCCGCAGATCCATCATGGCAAGGAGCATACGAGGCGGCTCTGACCAGCGGTGATGCCGGACGGTTCTGGAGCGATCGGAAACAGGTCTTTCCCTGGGCGGCCCCGCACTCCCTAGCGTTCAGGCATCGGAGGGAACCACTCGACGAAAGGCCTCACGATCATGAACAGCACCCCCAAGGACGTCGTCCTCGACTACATGAAGACCCTGGCCGAGGGCGACATGGACCGGCTGCGGGCGTTCTTCGACGCCGATGTCACCTGGACGCTCGCCGGGGACCTTCCCGTCTCGGGCACCTGGACCGGGCCGGACGAGATCTTCGACGAGTTCGTCGCCACGATGACCGCCCGGCTGGTGCCGGAGACGGTGGAGATCGAGTTCCTGGACGTGCTCGCGGAGGGCGAGCGGGTCCTCGCCGAGTGGCGGACGCGCGGGCTGACCCGCAAGGGCGGCCGGTACGACCAGCACTGCCTGGCTGTGTTCACCGTGCGCGACGGCCGTATCGCCTCGGTGCGCGAGCACTTCGACACCCTCCACGCCCACAACGTCGTCTTCGCCTGAGGAGCCCGCGATGCGCGCACAGCTTCCCGCCGCCGGACCGGGCGGCACGGTCCACATCGACGAGGCCCCCGAGCCCGTCCCCGCAGCCGACGAGGCCCTGGTCGCGGTGGAGGCGTACTCCGTCAACCGGGGCGAGACCTTCCAGCTCGACGGGCAGCTCGACCGCCGGTGGGCCGGCTGGCGGCCCGGCAAGGACGTCGCCGGCACGGTCGTACGGGCGGCGGCCGACGGCACCGGCCCCGCCGCCGGCACCCGCGTCGTCGCGCACCCGCCCGCGTACGGCTGGGCCGAGCGCGTCGCCGTCCCGGTGCACAGCATCGCCGCGCTCCCCGACAGCGTCGACGCGGTGACGGCGGCGGCCCTCCCGCTGGCCGGCATCACCGCGCTGCGCCTGCTGCGCGCGGCGGGCCCGGTCGCGGGGCGGCGCGTGCTGATCACCGGTGCGAGCGGCGGCGTCGGCCACTACGTCACCGAGCTGGCGGCGTCCTCGGGCGCGGCGGTGACGGCGGTCAGCGCGACCCGGGAGCGCGGGGCGCGGCTGCTGGAGCTGGGGGCGCACGCGGTGGTGACGTCACCGGCGGACGCCGAGGGCCCGTACGACGTGGTCCTGGAGTCGGTGGGCGGCGACTCGCTGCCGGCGGCCCTGGCCCGGCTGGCCCCGGGCGGCCTGCTGGTCTGGTTCGGCCAGGCCAGCCGCACCCCGGTCGCACTGGACTTCTTCGACTTCTTCAAGGGCCCGGCCGAGGCCCGTATCGCCCACTTCGACTACACCCGCGCGGACACCACGTATGCCGACGAACTCGCCACGCTGGTAAGGCTGGTGGCGAGCGGACGCCTGCACCCGGAGATCGGCTCGGTCCGCGACTGGTCCCGCACGGACGACGTCGTCGCGGACATCCGGGCGCGCCGGGTACGGGGGAACGCGGTGCTTACGGTGGGATGAGAAAGCGGGACGGTGTACGGCGATGAGTCCGGGCCTCCCGAGGAGTCACCCCTTGCGTTGTCACCCATCACCGGGAGAAGAGCACCATGACTCAACTGCTGAAGGTCCAGAACTTCACCGTCTCCGCCGACGGCGTCGCCTGCGGGGAGAACCAGACGCTGGAGAAGCCCTTCGGCCATGTCGACCCGGGGCAGCTGTTCTCCTGGGCCGGGGCGACGGCGAGCTGGCCCAACCGGACGGACCCGGGCGGGAGCCGGGGTCTGGACGACTACATGACGCGGGACTTCTCGCACAACATCGGCGCCGAGATCATGGGCCGGAACAAGTTCGGCCCGCAGCGCGGGCCCTGGGAGGACCACGAGTGGCAGGGCTGGTGGGGCGGCGAACCGCCGTTCCACACCCCGGTGTTCGTCCTGACCCACCACAAGCGGCCCTCGTTCACGCTCTCCGACACCACGTTCCACTTCGTGGACGGCGAGCCGGCCGAGGTGCTGGCGCAGGCCCGGGAGGCGGCGCAGGGCAAGGACGTGCGCCTCGGCGGCGGGGTGTCGACCATCAGGGAGTTCCTGGAAGCGGACCTGGTCGACACCCTGCACGTGGCGGTGGCGCCGGTGGAGCTGGGGTCGGGTATGCGGCTCTGGGACTCGCCGGACGACCTGCGCGACCGCTTCCACCTGGACGTCGTACCGAGCCCCAGCGGGATGACGCACCACCTGTTCTGGCGGAAGTGAGCGCGCACGCCCCTCAGTGGTAGGCGTGGACCACGGCATGGCCCTTGCCGCGTCCGATCATTCACCGGTTGACCGGTGTCGTGATGACGAAGGCGAGGGCCAGCGAGCCGGCGAGCGCGCCCCAGAAGAGGAGATCGGCCAGGCCCGCGTCCATGGCGCCGGGGATCGTCACCATGACGGTGTTGTCGATGATCTCCATGACGGCGATCGACAGCGTGTCGGCGGCCAGGGCCACCTTCAGCGCCTGCCGCAGGGGCACGCCCGCCCGCAGGACCCCGCGCATGGTCAGCGCGTAGCCGAAGACGAAGGCCAGCGCGATGGAGAGGGCCACGGTGGCGCCGTTGTGCAGCCCGGCCGCCGTGCCGATCACCATGCCGAGGATCTCGCCGATGGCGCAGCCGGTGAGGCAGTGCAGGGTGGCCAGCGCGGCCATGCGCCAAGTGGCGGGCGCGGCGTGACCGCCGTGGTGGCCGTGGCCCGTGTGGTCGCCGTGGCCGGCGTGGCCCTCGTGCGCCGCACCGCCGTGACCCGCATGTGTGTCGTGGCCCTCGTGCGCCGCGCCGCCGTGACCCGCGTGTGCGCTGTGGTCGCCGTGCCCGGTGTGGTCGTGGGGCCCGTGTGCGTGGTCCATCGCGCTTCCCTCCGTAAGGCGGTGCGGGGACGGATGTCCCGCCCGCACGATCCGAACCATATACCCCCCAGGGGTATTCCCTCCAGGGAAAAACCCACGTTGCATGATCATGCGAGATGATGCATAATCTTCCTATGTCCAAGGTCCTCACCTCCCTGCCCGCCGGCGAACGCGTCGGCATCGCCTTCTCGGGCGGCCTCGACACCTCGGTCGCGGTCGCGTGGATGCGCGACAAGGGCGCCGTCCCGTGCACCTACACCGCCGACATCGGCCAGTACGACGAGCCCGACATCGCCTCGGTGCCGGGCCGTGCCAAGGCGTACGGCGCCGAGCTGGCCCGCCTGGTCGACTGCCGCGCCGCGCTCGTCGAGGAGGGCCTGGCCGCGCTGACCTGCGGGGCGTTCCACATCCGCTCGGGCGGCCGGGCGTACTTCAACACCACGCCGCTGGGCCGCGCGGTCACCGGCACGCTCCTGGTCCGGGCGATGCTGGAGGACGACGTCCAGATCTGGGGCGACGGCTCCACGTTCAAGGGCAACGACATCGAGCGGTTCTACCGCTACGGCCTGCTGGCCAACCCGCACCTGCGCATCTACAAGCCCTGGCTGGACGCCGAGTTCGTGACGGAGCTCGGCGGCCGCAAGGAGATGTCGGAGTGGCTGGTCGCCCACGGCCTGCCCTACCGGGACAGCACGGAGAAGGCGTACTCCACGGACGCCAACATCTGGGGCGCCACCCACGAGGCGAAGACGCTGGAGCACCTGAACACCGGGGTGGAGACCGTCGAGCCGATCATGGGCGTGCGGTTCTGGGACCCGACGGTCGAGATCGAGACCGAGGACGTCACGATCGGCTTCGACCAGGGCCGCCCGGTCACGATCAACGGCGAGAAGTTCGAGACGGCCGTCGACCTGGTCATGAAGGCGAACGCCATCGGCGGCCGCCACGGCATGGGCATGTCCGACCAGATCGAGAACCGGATCATCGAGGCCAAGAGCCGGGGCATCTACGAGGCCCCCGGCATGGCCCTGCTGCACGCCGCGTACGAGCGCCTGGTCAACGCGATCCACAACGAGGACACCCTCGCGCAGTACCACAACGAGGGCCGCCGCCTCGGCCGGCTGATGTACGAGGGCCGCTGGCTGGACCCGCAGGCGCTGATGGTCCGCGAGTCGATCCAGCGCTGGGTCGGTACGGCCGTCACCGGCGAGGTCACCCTGCGGCTGCGGCGCGGCGAGGACTACTCGATCCTCGACACCACGGGCCCGGCGTTCAGCTACCACCCGGACAAGCTGTCCATGGAGCGCACCGAGGACTCCGCGTTCGGCCCGGTGGACCGCATCGGCCAGCTCACCATGCGGAACCTGGACATCGCGGACTCCCGCGCCAAGCTGGAGCAGTACGCGGGCCTCGGCATGATCGGCACCGCCAACCCGGCCATCGGCGCGGCCCAGGCCGCCGCCACGGGCCTGATCGGCCAGCTCCCCGAGGGCGGCGCCGAGGCCATCGCCTCGCGCGGCGAGGTCTCGGACCAGGACGAGATGCTGGACCGCGCGGCGATGGAGTCCGGCACGGACTAGTCGCCACGGCGGAAGCGCGACGGGCCGGGCACCCCGAGGGGGCGCCCGGCCCGTCGTCGTACTCCGTTCACCGCCCCTTGGCGGCGCTCATCTTCCGGACGACTCCGTCGGCCCCGCTGACGTCGACGTAGTCACCGGACGACACCGCGCTGCCCGTGGTCGACCAGCCTCCGAAGTTCCACCGCCAGTCGCCGTCGAGCGACGCGGTGACCGTCGCCTTCAGCGCGCCCGTGGAGCTGGAGCGCACGGTCTTCACGGTGTTGTACGAGGTGGTGCCCCTGGGCCGGAACTGCAACTGGACGGACGCGTCCGCCACACCGGTGTAGGTGTGCTTCCCCCAGTCCGCCCGCTTGAGGCTGCCGGTCACCGTGACCGGTTTGCCCTTCGCGACCGGCTCGGGCGCGGCGTCGACGGTGGCCTTGGCGTAGCGCCGGAGCTGCGCCGTGCTGGAGGTGGCCCGGTACTCCTCGGCCACGAGGTGGTAGTCCCCCTCGAACAGCCGCCCCACGAAGCCGACCTTCCAGGTGGTCGCGTCGTTGTTGGAGTCCAGCCGGTAGTACGGGTCGATGTAGAGGGACCCCTCGCAGTCCGCGATCCGGTCGCTCTTCTCGTAACAGGTGTAGATCCCCATCTGGAGCCCGCCGGCATCGATCCCCTTGGCCGGCGTGGTCCCGTGGTACAGAAACGGTTCCGCGTCGTAACGGGAGGGGTCGGCCGTGCTGTAGCCCGGGGGAAGGGTGACCCGGAACGTGACCGAGGGCTCCGTCACCTGCGTGGTGCCCACCACGATGGGCCTGCCCCCGTTGACGACGACCTGCGACACCGTGATCCCGGTATCGGCGGCCTCCGCCGTCGGAGCCGTGAGCGCCGAGAGGGCCAGCGCCCCCGCGAGCGCGGCCACGGCCCCGGTTCTGCCTGATTTCATGCGCACCTCGTTGCTGCGTAAGGGAAAAGGCGTACCCCGCCGCACGCGACCAAGATCAGCAGGACGGCGGGGCGGCAGATTACCAGCGCGCCGGAACCGGACTCGAACCGGTACGCCCTCCCCCACGTGACCGAGCCCACCCCCCGCTCGCTTAAAACTCCCGCAACAATGAAGACGTGATCACCTCACCCGCACGGAGCCCCCGACGCGCCGAGCACGCGGCGACGCCGTACGTCGACCTCTCCCGGGCGGAGTGGAGCGCGCTGCGCGACAAGACGCCGCTGCCGCTGACCGCCGAGGAGGTGGAGCGGCTGCGCGGGCTCGGGGACGTCATCGACCTCGACGAGGTGCGGGACGTCTATCTGCCGCTCTCGCGGTTGCTGAACCTGTATGTGCAGGCCACCTCCGGGCTGCGCGGCGCGCTGAACACCTTCCTCGGGGACGCGGGCAACGGGCAGGGCGCACAGCGCGGGACGCCGTTCGTCATAGGCGTCGCGGGCAGTGTCGCCGTCGGCAAGTCCACCAGCGCCCGTATCCTCCGGGCACTGCTGGCCCGCTGGCCGGAGCACCCCCGGGTGGAGCTGGTGACCACGGACGGCTTCCTGCTGCCGATGAAGGAGCTCCACGCGCGCGGCCTGATGTCGCGCAAGGGGTTCCCGGAGTCGTACGACCGCCGCGCCCTCACCCGTTTCGTCGCCGACATCAAGGCGGGCAAGGACGAGGTGACCGCGCCGGTCTACTCGCACCTGATCTACGACATCGTGCCCGGCGAGCGGCTCACCGTCCGGCGCCCCGACATCCTGATCGTCGAGGGGCTGAACGTGCTCCAGCCCGCGCTTCCCGGCAAGGACGGCCGCACCCGGGTGGGGCTCGCCGACTACTTCGACTTCAGCGTGTACGTGGACGCCAAGCCGGAGGACATCGAGACCTGGTACCTCAACCGCTTCCGGAAGCTGCGCGAGACGGCGTTCCAGGACCCGTCCTCGTACTTCCGCAAGTACACGCAGGTCTCCGAGGCCGAGGCGATGGAGTACGCGGCCACCATGTGGCGCACCATCAACCGGCCGAATCTCGTCGAGAACGTGGCGCCGACCCGGGGCCGCGCCACACTGGTGCTGCGCAAGGGGCCCGACCACAAGGTCCAGCGGCTGTCGCTGCGCAAGCTCTGATCCCGGAAAGGATGCACCGTGCTGCATCTGCGCCTGCTCGTGCCCGAAGACCGCACGGACGGGGTGACGGACCTGCTGGAGCGGACCGTCGGCACCGCCCATCTCGCGGTGCTGCCGGGGGTCGCGCGTGACCCGGTGGGGGACATCGTGCTGTGCGACGTGGCGCGCGAGGCGGGCGACGAGCTGATCGCGGCGCTGCGCCGGATGGGGCTCGACGAGTTCGGGGCGATCACCGTCGAGAACATGGACCTGACGCTCTCGGCGCGCGCCGACCGGGCCGAGGAGGACGCACCGGGCGAGGGCTCGGACGCGGTGCTGTGGGAGGAGCTGGTCGAGGCCACGCACGACGACTCGACGTTCAGCGCCACCTATGTGGCGTTCCTCGCGGTCGCGACGATGCTGGCCGCCTGCGGGGTGATGCTGGACAACGCGATCCTGATCGTGGGCGCGATGGCGGTGGGCCCCGAGTTCGGGCCGCTCGCCGGGGTGTCGACGGCGCTGGTGCAGCGTGCTCCGCGCCTGGTGTGGCGCTCGCTGTGGGCGCTGATCGGCGGGTTCGCCGCGGCCATGCTGCTGACGGTCGGCTTCGCCTGGCTGATGGACGCCTTCGGGCTGTTCGACATGTCGATGATCGAGGGGAAGCGGCCCAATACGGCGTTCGTCTGGCAGCCCGACTGGATGTCGTTCGTCGTGGCGTTCCTCGCGGGCGTCGCGGGGACGCTCTCCCTGACCTCGGCCAAGTCCGGGGCGCTGATCGGCGTCGCGATCTCGGTGACGACCGTGCCGGCGGCGGCCAACGCGGCGGTGGCCTTCAGCTACCGCGACTACGGCCAGATGACGGGGTCCGTGCAGCAGCTTCTGGCGAACCTCGGCGGGATCGTCCTCGCGGGCACGCTGACGCTGCTGGCCCAGAAGGCCCTGTGGCGCAAGACCCGCCACCACCAGCGGGCCCACACGAAGCCGACGGCCCCGACGCGCTGAGGGCGGGCGCGGCACACCGGCCACCCGGCCGCGCGAGAGGCGCGGGCCCACGCCCCGGACGCGCGAAGGGGCGGGCGCGCCCCACGCGCACCCGCCCCTCTACGCAACCGGACCAGCCCAGCAACCGGACTAGCCCAGCGCCGACTTCACCACGTCCGCCAGCTGTCCGGCCACCGCGCGCGCCTGCTCGATGTCCGCCGCCTCGACCATGACCCGCACCAGCGGCTCCGTGCCCGACGGGCGCAGCAGGACGCGGCCGGTGGCGCCCAGCTCGCGTTCGGCCTCCGTGACGGCGGCGGCCAGCTCCTGCGAGGTGTTCACGCGGGACTTGTCGACGTCCGGGACGTTGACGAGGACCTGCGGCAGGCGCTCCATGACCCCGGCCAGCTCCGCGAGCGAGCGGCCCGTCGCGGCGACCCGGGCCGCCAGCATCAGGCCGGTCAGCGTGCCGTCGCCGGTCGTGGCGTGGTCCAGGACGATGACGTGGCCGGACTGCTCGCCGCCCAGCGCGTAGCCCTCGGCCTTCATCGACTCCAGGACGTAGCGGTCGCCGACGGCGGTCTGGACGAGCTGGATGCCCTCCCGCTCCATGGCGATCTTGAAGCCGAGGTTCGACATCACGGTGCCGACGACGGTGTCGCCGCGCAGCTGGCCGGCCTCGCGCATGGCGAGGGCCAGCACGGCGAGGATCTGGTCGCCGTCGACCTCCTCGCCCGCCGCGTCCACGGCCAGGCAGCGGTCGGCGTCGCCGTCGTGCGCGATGCCCAGGTGCGCGCCGTGCTCGACGACGGCGGCGCGCAGCAGCCCCAGGTGCGTGGAGCCGCAGCCGTCGTTGATGTTCAGCCCGTCCGGCTCGGCGCCGATCGTGACGACCTCGGCCCCGGCGCGGGCGAACGCCTCGGGCGAGACGCGGGCGGCGGCGCCGTGGGCCTCGTCGAGGACGACCTTCAGACCGTCGAGCCGGTTCGGCAGGACGCCGATGAGGTGGGCGACGTAGCGGTCGAAGCCCTCGGTGTAGTCGGTGACGCGGCCGACGCCGGCGCCGGTGGGGCGGGACCACGGCTCGCCGGTGCGGTGCTGCTCGTACACCGTCTCGATGCGGTCCTCCAGCTCGTCGGCGAGCTTGTGGCCGCCGCGCGCGAAGAACTTGACACCGTTGTCCGGCATGGCGTTGTGGCTGGCGGAGAGCATGACCCCGATGTCGGCGCCCAGGGCGCCGGTGAGGTAGGCGACGGCCGGGGTCGGCAGCACGCCGACCCGCAGGACGTCGACGCCCGCGCTCGCGAGGCCGGCCACGACGGCGGCCTCCAGGAACTCTCCGGAGGCGCGTGGGTCGCGGCCCACCACGGCCGTCGGCCGATGGCCCTCGAAGGTGCCCGCCTCGGCCAGTACGTGCGCCGCGGCCACCGAGAGGCCGAGCGCGAGCTCGGCCGTCAGGTCCGCATTGGCGACGCCGCGCACGCCGTCCGTGCCGAAGAGTCGTCCCACTGGTGTCCTCCGAAAGTGCTCCGAAACGCAAAAGTCAGATCATGCAACCAAGAAGCCTATGAACGCCTTATGTCGTTATATGCCCGAGGATGTCGATAAACGAACGCCCCGGCAGCACGAGGTGTGCCGCCGGGGCGAACGTGTAACGCGGATGAGCAGGCGGTTTAGCGCTTGCTGTACTGCGGGGCCTTGCGGGCCTTCTTGAGACCGGCCTTCTTGCGCTCGACCGCACGGTCGTCGCGGGAGAGGAAGCCGGCCTTCTTCAGCGTCGCGCGGTTGTTGTCCACGTCCGCCTCGTTCAGCGCGCGGGCCACGCCGAGGCGCAGGGCGCCGGCCTGACCCGAGACGCCGCCACCCGCGATGCGGGCGATGACGTCGTAACGGCCGTCGAGCTCGAGCACCTTGAAGGGCTCGTTGACTTCCTGCTGGTGCACCTTGTTCGGGAAGTAGCTCTCGAGGGTGCGCCCGTTGATCTTCCACTTGCCGGTGCCCGGAACGATCCGGACGCGGGCGATGGCGTTCTTGCGACGGCCAAGGCCGGCGGCGGGCTGCGGGTCGCCGAAGCGGCCGGCGAGCGACTCGGAGGTGTACTCACCCTCGACGGGGACCTCCGACTCGAAGGTGGTCACCTCGGCGTAGGTCTCCTCGCCCTCGGTGCCCTCGGCGGTCTCAACAGTGGTCTCGGCCACGATTCTCCTCAGATCTTTCTTTATGTCTTTGGGGGGAGGCCGGAACTACTGCGCGACCTGGGTGATCTCGTACGGGACCGGCTGCTGCGCAGCGTGCGGGTGCTGGTCGCCCGCGTAGACCTTCAGCTTCGAGATCATCTGGCGGCCCAGGGAGTTCTTGGGGATCATGCCCTTGATGGCCTTCTCGACGGCCTTCTCGGGGTTGTTCGCGAGGAGGTCGTCGTAGCGCACGGAGCGCAGACCGCCCGGGAACCCGGAGTGGCGGTAGGCCATCTTCTGGGTCCGCTTGTTGCCGGACAGGTGAACCTTGTCGGCGTTGATGATGATGACGAAGTCGCCCATGTCCATGTGGGGGGCGTAGATCGCCTTGTGCTTGCCTCGGAGGAGGTTCGCAGCCGTGGTGGCGAGACGGCCCAGGACGATGTCCTGAGCGTCAATGATGTGCCACTGGCGAGTCACATCGCCGGGCTTGGGGCTGTACGTACGCACTTCGTAGCCTTCGCTTCTTCAGTGGATGGGGTCCAGACACACGACACCTCTGAAGCGATCATGCAGCTGGGGCGCACAATGCCGGGACGATGCCCGTATGCGAGCCACTGGTAACTGCTCCAGAGAACCTGCGCAAGGGCTCCGCGCGCCATGACGGCGCAGCCCGAACGCATAACAAACATCGAGACTACCCGCCCGGTCGCGGACGGGTCAAAACGCGTCCCCGGCTACCGCGCCCGCTCGACCCGCCGCTCGTCCCACACCGGCTCCGGCGTCTCCCGTACGACCCCGTCCGAACCGAAGACCAGGTACCGGTCGAAGCTCTTCGCGAACCACCGGTCGTGGGTCACCGCGACCACCGTGCCCTCGTACGCCTCCAGACCGTCCTGCAGCGCCTCCGCCGACTCCAGGTCCAGGTTGTCCGTCGGCTCGTCGAGCAGCAGCGCGGTCGTGCCGGACAGCTCCAGGAGCAGGATCTGGAACCGGGCCTGCTGGCCACCGGACAGCTTCTCGAACGGCTGGTCCCCCTGCCGCTCCAGCTCGTAGCGGCGCAGCACGGACATCGCCGCGCCCCGGTCCCTGGCGTGCTCCGTCCACAGGATGTCGACGAGCGTGCGGCCCAGCAGCTCCGGGTGTGCGTGGGTCTGCGCGAAGTGGCCGGGGACGACCCGGGCGCCCAGCTTCCACTCCCCCGTGTGCGCGACGGGCTCGCCCGCGAGGAGACGCAGGAAGTGGGACTTGCCTGAGCCGTTGGAGCCGAGGACCGCGACCCGTTCCCCGTAGAAGATCTCCAGGTCGAAGGGCTTCATCAGGCCGGTCAGCTCCAGCTGCGCGCAGGTCACCGCGCGCACCCCGGTCCGGCCGCCGCGCAGCCGCATCCGGATGTCCTGCTCGCGCGGCGGCTCCGGCGGCGGGCCCGCCTCCTCGAACTTCCGGAAGCGGGTCTGCATCGCGTGGTAGCGGCTCGCCATGTCGGGGCTGATCGCCGCCTGCTGGCGCAGCCGCAGCACGAGCGCCCTCAGCCGCTTGTGCTCCTCCTCCCAGCGCCGCAGCAGCTCCTCGAAGCGGGCGAAGCGCTCCTTGCGGGCCTGGTGGTACGTGTCGAAGCCGCCGCCGTGGACCCAGACGTCGCTGCCGGCCGGGCCCGGCTCCACGCTGACGATCTTCTGCGCGGCCCGGGACAGCAGCTCCCGGTCGTGGGAGACGAAGAGGACCGTCTTACGGGTCTCCTTCAGCCGCTCCTCCAGCCACCGCTTGCCGGGGACGTCCAGATAGTTGTCCGGCTCGTCGAGCAGCAGCACCTCGTCGGGCCCGCGCAGCAGCGCCTCCAGGACCAGCCGCTTCTGCTCACCGCCGGACAGCGTGCGCACCTCGCGCCACTGCGCCTTCTCGTACGGGACGCCGAGCGCGGCCATGGTGCACATGTCCCAGAGCGTCTCGGCCTCGTAGCCCCGCACCTCCGCCCAGTCGCTCAGCGCCTGCGCGTACGCCATCTGCGCGGCCTCGTCGTCGACGGTGAGGATGCGCTCCTCGGCCCGGTCGACGGCGAGTGCGGCCTCCCGGATACGCGGCTGAGCGACGGAGACCAGCAGGTCGCGGACCGTGCGCTCGTCGCGCACCGAGCCCACGAACTGCCGCATCACGCCGAGCCCGCCGCTCACGGACACCGAGCCGCCGTGCGGCTGGAGCTCCCCGGCGAGCAGCCGCAGCAGCGTGGTCTTGCCGGCGCCGTTCGCCCCGACGAGGGCGACCACGGCACCGTCGGCCACCCGGAACGAGGCGTCGCCGAGCAGCACCCGCCCGTCCGGTAGGTAGTACTCCAGGTGGCCTGCTTCGAGATGTCCCATGCAGAGCATTGTCACGGGCCGCAGAGCGTGCACCCAACCGGTTTACGGGAGGCTCTAGGATGCGCGGCATGAGCTTTGGGGACGGGGGACCCTCCGAGGGGCCCGGGAACGGCGGGACTCCCGACTGGGAGGCGCTCGCCGAGGCGTCGGCGGCCCGTGCCAGGCGCAAGAAGTGGCTGCTCATCGGCGGCGGCGCGCTCGCCACCGCGGCGGTCGCCGCGCTCGTGGCGACCGCGGTCGTCTCGGCGAACGGCGACGGCTCCGGCAAGGGCGCCGGGAAGCACGCGAGCGAGCTGCCCACGGCGGACGACCTGCCCAGCGAGCTGCCCGCTCCCGAGCCGTCCTTCTCCTCGGTGGCGCCCCCGCCCCCGCCGGACCCCCGGGACTACATCGCCGACGTGAAGAAGGACCGGCTGCCGGTCGACGTCGACGCCTTCTTCCCCGACGACAAGCTGACCGCCGCAGGCCGTACGTACGCCAGGGGCGCGACCCACCGCACGAAGCAGTGCGCGGCGGCCACCCAGGGCGCGCTGGGCGCGATCCTCACCGCCAACGGCTGCGACCAGGTCATCCGGGCCACGTACAGCCGGGACGGTGTGGCGGTCACCGTGGGCATCGCGGTCTTCGACACGGAGGACCGGGCGAAGCGGACCGCGCGGCTGGCGACCGGCGGGCTGGCCTCGCTGAGCGGGTCGGGCGTTCCGGTCTTCTGCCGCGACGGCGTGATCTGCCGCCGCACGGCGAACTCGTACGGCCGGTACGCGTACTTCACGGTCGGCGGCTTCACCGTCGGCGGGAACGTCACCGAGGCCGACAAGAACGTCTACACCACCGGCGACGACCTCACCGACTACACGTTCCGCCGGATCCGCCACCGCGGCGAGGTCCAGGCGTCGGCCGCCGCGAACCTCACCACGACGTAGGGCCCGCACGACGTACGGCCTAGCAGCACCCGGTCCCCGGCAGCGACCGCACGTTGCGGGCCTCCAGCGCCCGTGCCGCCAGCAGCTCGTCCGCCGGGTACGCGACCTCCTCCAGCGTCAGCCCGTGCGGGCGCACCACGTGCACCCCGGGGTCGCGCACCCCGGCCGCCAGCACCTCGGCCGGCCACGGGTCGGGGCGCCGCCCGTCGCCCACGAACAGCATCGCGCCGACCAGGGCCCGCACCATGTTGTGGCAGAAGGCGTCTGCCTGCACGGTCCCGGTGATGATCCCGGTCTCCTCGTCCCGCACCCAGTGCAGCTTCTGGAGCGTCCGGATCGTCGTCGCGCCCTCGCGCTTCTTGCAGTACGCGGCGAAGTCGTGCTCCCCGGTCATCCGGGCCGCGGCGGCGTTCATCGCGGCCACGTCAAGCGGGCGGTCGTGCCAGAGCACATGGCCCCGCACCAGAGGGTCGACGCCGCCGGGGCGGTCGGCGATGCGGTACGCGTACCGGCGCCACAGCGCGGAGAACCGGGCGTTGAACCCCGTCGGCGCCTCCGCGATCCGCCACACCCGCACATCGGGCGCCATCCGCCCGGCCAGCCGCCGCAGCAGCTTCTCCTCGTGCTCGGCCCACACCTCGGCCGGCAGGTCCACATGGGCGACCTGGCCCCGGGCGTGCACCCCGGCGTCGGTGCGGCCGGCCACCGTCAGGTCGTACGTGCGCGAGGAGCGGGTCACGGTCCGCAGCGCGTCCTCGATCTCCCCCTGGACCGTCCGCCGGGCGGTCTGCTTCGCCCAGCCCGAGAAGTCCTTGCCGTCATAGGCCAGGTCCAGCCGTACCCGTACGAAGCCGGGCTCCACCTCGTCACTCACCAGCGCATCCTCTCAAGATCCCGCACAGCCGAACGGGCCCGCACCGCCCCGGAGGGAGATGCGGACCCGTTCAGTGGTTCCGGAACGCTCAGGCGTCCTGCGCGTCCTCGACGGACTCGACCGGGGTCTCGTCCTTCTTGGCCGCGTCTTCCTTGACCGCACGCTTGGTGGCGGCCTCGGCCTCACCGGTGGCCTGCTGCGCCACGGTCAGCGCCTCGACCAGCTCGATGACGGCCATCGGGGCGTTGTCGCCACGACGGTTGCCGATCTTGGTGATGCGGGTGTAACCACCGGGGCGGTTCTCGTACCGCGGGGCGATCTCGGTGAAGAGCGTGTGGACGACGCCCTTGTCCGTGATCGACTGCAGCACCAGGCGACGGTTGTGGATGTCGCCCTTCTTCGCCTTGGTGATGAAACGCTCCGCGACCGGACGCAGGCGGCGAGCCTTGGCCTCGGTCGTGGTGATGCGGCCGTGCTCGAACAGCGACTTCGCGAGGTTGTTGAGAAGAAGCTTCTCGTGCGCGGCGCTGCCGCCCAGACGGGCACCCTTGGCGGGCTTCGGCATGGGTTTTCTCCTTGTGTGCTGCACCGGCCGTATCAGGTACCGATGTCAGTTCCCACCCGGCGGCCGCCGAGCGGAAGTGTGTGATCGCGCCGGACAATTCAAGCCCGTCCGGCGATTGAGGACAGCGCCTCAGCCGGACCAGACCAAGCCCGTCCGGCGATTGAGGACAAAGCCCTCGCCCGGACCGGGGCACCCCTTCAAGCAGGCGCACCCCAGCCGGGAGGCGTACTAGTACTGCTCGGTCTCCACGAAACCGGCGTCCGCGTCGTCGTCGGCGCCGAAGGCGTCGGCGGCGGCGGTCGGGTCGAACCCGGGAGGCGAGTCCTTCAGCGCCAGGCCCATACCGGCCAGCTTCGCCTTGACCTCGTCGATCGACTTCGCACCGAAGTTGCGGATGTCGAGCAGGTCCGCCTCGGAGCGGGCCACCAGCTCGCCCACCGAGTGGATGCCCTCGCGCTTGAGGCAGTTGTACGAGCGGACCGTGAGCTCCAGCTCCTCGATCGGCAGCGCCAGGTCCGCCGCGAGCGCGGCGTCCGTCGGCGACGGGCCCATGTCGATGCCCTCGGCGTCGATGTTGAGCTCGCGCGCCAGACCGAACAGCTCGACCAGGGTCTTACCGGCCGACGCCATGGCGTCACGCGGACGCATGGCCTGCTTGGTCTCGACGTCGACGATCAGCTTGTCGAAGTCGGTGCGCTGCTCGACACGGGTCGCCTCGACCTTGTACGTGACCTTGAGCACCGGCGAGTAGATGGAGTCGACCGGGATACGGCCGATCTCCTGGCCCGCCTGCTTGTTCTGGACGGCGGAGACGTAGCCGCGACCGCGCTCGACGGTCAGCTCCATCTCCAGCTTGCCCTTGCCGTTCAGCGTGGCCAGGACCAGGTCCGGGTTGTGCACCTCGACACCGGCCGGCGGCGCGATGTCCGCGGCGGTGACCAGGCCGGGGCCCTGCTTGCGCAGGTACATCACGACCGGCTCGTCGTGCTCCGAGGAGACGACCAGCTGCTTGATGTTGAGGATGAGGTCGGTCACGTCCTCCTTGACGCCCGGCACGGTGGTGAACTCGTGCAGGACACCGTCGATGCGGATGCTGGTGACAGCGGCACCCGGGATCGAGGAGAGGAGCGTGCGACGCAGGGAGTTGCCGAGGGTGTAACCGAAGCCCGGCTCCAGCGGCTCGATGACGAACCGGGAGCGGAACTCGTCGACGACCTCTTCGGTCAGCGACGGACGCTGAGCGATCAGCATGATGTGAATCCTTCAGTCGTGGGCACCCACTATTTGATGCCCGACAGATGTAACAAGGGTACGGGCGGTACGCCTCCGAAGAGATGTACCGCCCGGACCCGGCGCTACTGACGCACGGCCGTCACCGGCCGTGACGGATCAGACGCGGCGACGCTTCGGCGGACGGCAGCCGTTGTGCGGCGTCGGGGTGACGTCCTGGATCGAACCGACCTCAAGACCCGTGGCCTGGAGGGAGCGGATCGCGGTCTCGCGGCCGGAGCCCGGACCCTTCACGAAGACGTCGACCTTGCGCATGCCGTGCTCCTGCGCGCGGCGGGCGGCCGACTCGGCGGCCATCTGCGCGGCGAAGGGGGTGGACTTGCGCGAGCCCTTGAAGCCGACGTGGCCGGCGGAGGCCCAGGAGATCACGTTGCCCGAGGGGTCCGTGATCGAGACGATCGTGTTGTTGAACGTGCTCTTGATGTGCGCGTGGCCGTGAGCGACGTTCTTCTTTTCCTTGCGACGCACCTTCTTGGCTGCGCCCTGACGACCCTTGGGGGGCATGTCTTGACTCCAGATGGAGAGGGGAGGTGATCGGTCCTACAGCGAAGACCGCTGGTTGCTGCGGAGCCCCGGGATTCCGGTCGCTCGCAGTGCGTCCGCTGAGGACTACTTCTTGCCCGGCTTCTTCTTGCCGGCGATCGCGCGACGCGGACCCTTGCGGGTACGGGCGTTGGTGCTGGTGCGCTGGCCGTGGACCGGAAGACCGCGGCGGTGACGGAGACCCTGGTAGCAGCCGATCTCGACCTTGCGGCGGATGTCGGCCTGGATCTCGCGGCGGAGGTCACCCTCGGTGCGGAGGTTGGCGTCCACGTACTCGCGGATCTTGACCAGGTCCTCTTCGGCCAGGTCACGAACGCGGGTGTTCGGGTTCACGCCGGTGGTGGCGAGGATCTCCTTGGACCGGGTGCGCCCGATACCGAAGACGTAGGTGAGGGCAACCTCCACGCGCTTTTCGCGCGGGATGTCAACACCTGAAACGCGTGCCATTCAATGGCTCCAGTTGTTAAGTCGGGGGTCTTCCGCAGTGCCACTCCCGACCGCCGACCCCTCGCTGGGAGAGGTGGTACGTCCGGGTCCCCGGCCCCCGCCGGAGGTGTCGTCAGCCGTGGCTTGGACGGGCTCTGCGTATGTACGTGTTACGTGCGTCGCGCGAAGAACTGCGAGATGCAGGGGGTCGTGCGTCAGCCCTGGCGCTGCTTGTGGCGCAGGTTGTCGCAGATGACCATGACCCGGCCGTGACGGCGGATCACCTTGCACTTGTCGCAGATCTTCTTGACGCTCGGCTTGACCTTCATGGGATGTCAGGTTCTCCGGGTCAGTGCCAACACCGCGCCGAGGCGGGCGGGCAAGATCTACTTGTAGCGGTAGACGATCCGGCCACGCGTCAGGTCGTACGGAGACAGCTCCACGACGACCCGGTCATCCGGAAGGATGCGGATGTAGTGCATACGCATCTTGCCGCTGATGTGCGCGAGGACCTTGTGACCGTTCTGGAGCTCCACCTTGAACATGGCGTTCGGGAGGGACTCGATCACGGTGCCCTCAATTTCGATGGCACCTTGCTTCTTGGCCACGCTTCGCCCTTCGAATCGGCTACCTTGATCGACTTTCGTTCGCCGTATGCGGACACACGGATGCACGAGAGCCGACGAGTCAGTCTACGTCAGCGGACTCCCAAAGGCGAATCCGTCAAGTTTGCCCATCCCAGGAGATCCTTAGACCTCCTGGGCGGACCCAATCAGCCCAGCGGGTCCGGGGCGGCCTCCACGCCGTACTGCGCCAGCTTCTCGCGGCCGCAGTCCGGGGCGGTGAGGACCAGCGGCCCCTGCTCCGTGAGGGCGATGGAGTGCTCCCAGTGCGAGGACCAGGTGCCGTCCGTCGTGATGACGGTCCACTCGTCCTCCAGCACCTCGGTGTGCGGGGTGCCCAGCGAGACCATGGGCTCGATCGCGAGGCAGACGCCCGGGACCAGCTTGATGCCCTTGCCGCGCTTGCGGGAGACGT
Organism: Streptomyces sp. col6; assembly: GCF_008042035.1. Taxonomy (GTDB): domain Bacteria; phylum Actinomycetota; class Actinomycetes; order Streptomycetales; family Streptomycetaceae; genus Streptomyces. The sequence goes on along the minus strand of NZ_RDBL01000006.1, from coordinate 500,353 downwards.
AGTTCAGCAGGTGCGGGTCCATGTGCATCTCGGTGCCGATGCCGTGCCCGCCGTAGTCCTCGATGATCCCGTACTTGCCGGTGGCGGGGCGGGGCTGGCGGCGGATGTAGGACTCGATCGCCTTGGAGATGTCGACGAGGCGGTTGTTCACCTTCATCGCCGCGATGCCGGCCCACATCGACTCCTCGGTCACCCGGGACAGCTCGACCAGCTCCGGAGCGTGTCCCGTACCGACGAAGGCGGTGTACGCGGCGTCGCCGTGCCAGCCGTCGACGATCGCGCCGGCGTCGATGGAGATGATGTCGCCGTCCTTCAGGACCGTCCTGTCGTCCGGGATGCCGTGGACGACGACCTCGTTGACCGAGGTGCAGATGGTCGCGGGGAAGCCGCCGTACCCGAGGAAGTTCGACTTCGCCCCGTGGTCCGCGATCACCTTGCGGGCGACCTGGTCCAGGTCCCGGGTGGTGGCGCCGGGCACCGCCGCCTCACGGGTGGCCGCGTGGATGGCAGCGACCACCAGCCCCGCCTCGCGCATCTTCGCGATCTGCTCGGGGGTCTTGATCTGCACCATGCTGCGGCGCCTTTCCGGTAGGACGGTGAGGAGGGACGGTGACGAGTACGCGGTATTCCACGATACGCGGCGGCAAGCAGTCGGCCGCGGCGTCCGAGGACGCCGCGGCCGGCTTGTACTGCGTGTACTGCGGGGTGGGGAGCGCTCAGCCCTTCGCGGGCTTCTTCAGCGCCTCCATGGCCCGGTCGGTCACGTCGGTGACCTTGCCGAGCGCGGAGATGGTGACCACCAGGTCCTGCGCGCGGTAGTAATCGATGATCGGCTCGGTCTGCGTGTGGTAGACCTCCAGCCGCGTACGCACCGTCTCCTCGGTGTCGTCGTCCCGCTGGTACAGCTCGCCGCCGCAGGTGTCGCAGACACCCTCGGTCTTCGGCGCGTTGTACGTGACGTGGAAGACGTGCGCGCTGTCGTTGCGGCAGATGCGGCGACCCGCGATCCGCTTCACGACCTCGTCCTCGGGGACCTCCAGGTCGAGCACGGCGTCCAGCTTCACGCCCTCGTCCTTGAGCATCACGTCCAGGGCTTCGGCCTGGCCCACGTTGCGCGGGAAGCCGTCGAGCAGGAAGCCGTCGGCCGCGTCCGGCTGGGACATGCGGTCCTTGGCCATTCCGTTCGTCACCTCGTCCGGCACCAGCTGCCCCGCGTCCATGTAGGCGCGGGCCTGCTTGCCAAGGTCGGTGCCCTGGCTGATGTTGGCGCGGAAGAGGTCGCCCGTGGAGATGTGCGGAATCGACAGGTTCTTGGCAAGGTACGCGGCCTGCGTTCCCTTGCCGGCACCCGGCGGGCCGACGAGGACGATTCGCATCAGCGGAGGAACCCTTCGTAATTGCGCTGCTGGAGCTGACTCTCGATCTGCTTCACGGTCTCCAGACCCACACCCACGATGATGAGGATGCTCGTCCCGCCGAACGGGAAGTTCTGGTTAGCGCCACCGAAGCCTGCCAACGCCATCGTCGGCACCAGAGCGATCAGACCCAGGTACAGCGAGCCCGGCCAAGTGATCCTGTTGAGCACGTAGCTCAGGTACTCGGCAGTAGGTCGACCAGCCCGGATACCCGGGATGAAGCCACCATACTTCTTCATGTTGTCGGCGACTTCCTCGGGGTTGAACGAAATCGCCACATAGAAGAAGGCGAAGAAGACGATCAACAGGAAGTAGGCGGTCATGTAGTACGGGTGCGTGCCCTTGGTCAGGTTGTCCTGGATCCAGATCGCCCAGTCCGCCTTGGAGTTGGAGAACTGGACGATGAGGGCCGGGATGTAGAGCAGCGAAGAAGCGAAGATGACGGGAATCACACCCGCCTGGTTCACCTTGAGCGGGATGTACGTGGACGTTCCGCCGTAGGAACGGCGGCCGATCATGCGCTTCGCGTACTGCACCGGGATACGGCGCTGGGCCTGCTCGACGAAGACGACGAGCGCCACCATCACGAAGCCGACCAGGATCACGGTGAAGAACTCGATCCAGCCGTCCGCGAGCTTGCCGCTGGTCTTGATGGCCCAGAGGGCGGACGGGAAGCTGGCGGCGATCGAGATGAACATCAGGATCGACATGCCGTTGCCGATGCCGCGGTCGGTGATGAGCTCACCGAGCCACATGACGGCGGCGGTGCCGGCGGTCATGGTGATGACCATCACGATCGTCGTGAACATCGACTGGTTCGGGACGATCTGGTCGGCGACCGGGCAGCCGCTGAACAGGGCGCCGCTGCGGGCGGTGGCCACCAGGCCGGTGCCCTGGAGGATGGCGAGCGCGACCGTCAGATAACGCGTGTACTGCGTGATCTTGGTCTGCCCGGACGACCCCTCCTTCTTGAGCGCCTCGAGTCGGGGGATGACCACGGTCAGCAGCTGGAGAATGATGCTGGCCGTGATGTACGGCATGATGCCGAGCGCGAAGATCGTGATCTGCAGCAGCGCACCACCGCTGAACATGTTCACCAGGCCGAAGAGGCTGTTGTTGCCCTTGCTTGCCTGATCAACACAGGTCTGGACGTTCTCGTAGCTCACGCCCGGAACCGGGATGTGGGCCCCGAGCCGGTAGAGCACGATGATGCCGAGAGTGAAGAGCAGCTTCTTGCGCAGGTCGGGCGTCTTGAACGCCCGGGCGAAGCCGGTGAGCACGGTGCCTCCTGCGACCCCCGCGCAGAGCGTAGAGGTGACGGTCTTGAGGATCGACGGATACGTAACAGTCAAAGGGCCCCGGACGCATGCGCCCAGGGGTTACCACAGCAACGGACGCCACCTTACCGGCGTACATGCCCCCCTAGGAACGACCAACCGGGGATGCCCCATTTGAGAGGGCATCCCCGGTCGGATGTTCAGGTCACCTAAGTGTCCGAGTTGTCTCAGACGAGCTCGGTGACGGTACCGCCGGCGGCGGTGATCTTCTCCTTGGCGGAGCCGGAGACGGCGTCAACCGAAACCTGCAGCGCCACGGAGATCTCGCCCTGTCCGAGGACCTTGACGAGGTGGTTGTTGCGCACGGCACCCTTGGCGACCAGGTCGGCCACCGTGACCTCTCCACCCTCGGGGTAGAGCGTCGCGAGCTTGTCCAGGTTCACGACCTGGTACTCCGTGCGGAACGGGTTCTTGAAGCCCTTGAGCTTCGGGAGACGCATGTGGAGGGGCATCTGCCCACCCTCGAAGCGCTCCGGAACCTGGTAACGGGCCTTGGTGCCCTTGGTACCACGACCAGCGGTCTTACCCTTGGACGCCTCACCACGACCCACACGGGTCTTGGCGGTCTTGGCACCCGGGGCAGGCCGGAGGTCATGCGCCTTCAGCGGCTTGTTCTCCGCCATGTCAGTCGACCTCCTCAACCGTCACGAGGTGGCGGACGGTGTGCACCATGCCGCGGAACTCGGGGCGGTCCTCCTTGACAACCGAGTCGTTCAGGCGCTTGAGCCCGAGCGAACGCAGGGTGTCGCGGTGGTTCTGCTTGCTGCCGATGTACGACTTCGTCTGCGTGATCTTGAGGCGAGCCATTACGCACCCGCTCCCGCACGCGCACGAAGCAGAGCCGCGGGGGCGACGTCCTCGAGGGGCAGACCGCGGCGGGCCGCGATCTCCTCGGGACGCTGCAGGCCCTGGAGGGCCGCCACGGTCGCGTGCACGATGTTGATCGGGTTCGAGGACCCGAGCGACTTCGACAGGATGTCGTGGACGCCGGCGCACTCCAGCACGGCGCGCACCGGACCACCGGCGATCACACCGGTACCCGGGGAAGCCGGCTTGAGCAGGACGACGCCCGCAGCCTTCTCACCCTGGATCGGGTGAGGGATGGTGCCCTGGATACGCGGGACCTTGAAGAAGTTCTTCTTGGCCTCTTCCACGCCCTTGGCGATGGCCGCGGGAACTTCCTTGGCCTTGCCGTAACCGACACCGACGGTGCCGTCACCATCGCCCACCACGACCAGCGCGGTGAAGCTGAAGCGACGACCACCCTTCACAACCTTGGCGACTCGGTTGATCGCGACGACGCGCTCGACGTACGCGGTCTTCTCGGCGGCGGCAGCGCCGCCGTCACGGCCCTTCCGGTCCCGCCGCTCGCCGCCACCGGCACCGCTTCCGCGGCGCTGGGGTCCAGCCATTGGATTTACCTCTCTCTGTTACGTCCGCTGTGCGTAGGAACCGGGGCTAGAACTTCAGCCCGGCTTCACGGGCGGCGTCAGCCAGAGCGGCAATCCGCCCGGCGTACTGGTTACCACCGCGGTCAAACACGACGGCCTCGACGCCTGCGGCCTTGGCACGCTCGGCGACCAGGGCGCCGACCTGCTTGGCCTGGCTGCTCTTGTCGCCCTCGCCACCACGGATGGAGACGTCCAGGGTCGACGCCGACGCGAGCGTGTGGCCCGCGATGTCGTCGATGATCTGGGCGACCATGTGGCGGTTGGAGCGGGTCACGACCAGGCGCGGACGCTCCGGCGAACCGGAGATGTGCTTGCGGACGCGGATGTGGCGCCGCTTGCGAGCCGCGCGCTTGTACGCGTCGCCCTTGGCGATCTTCACGCCGTATGCCATGGCTACTTACCAGCCTTTCCGACCTTGCGGCGGATGACCTCGCCGGCGTACTTGACGCCCTTGGCCTTGTACGGGTCAGGCTTCCGCAGCTTGCGGATCTTGGCCGCGGTCTCGCCGACCTTCTGCTTGTCGATGCCCTCGACGGTGAACTTCGTGGGGGTCTCCACCTTGAAGGTGATGCCCTCCGGGGCCTCGATCAGGATCGGGTGGCTGTAGCCCAGGGCGAACTCCAGGTTGGAGCCCTTCGCCTGGACGCGGTAACCGACACCACTGATCTCGAGCGCCTTGATGTATCCCTGGGTCACACCGGTGATCATGTTCGCCACCAGCGTGCGGGACAGGCCGTGAAGGGCCTTGTTCTGACGCTCGTCGTTCGGGCGGACGACGTTCAGGACGCCGTCCTCACCCTTGGTGACCTCGATCGGCGACGCGACGGTGTGCGTGAGGGTGCCCTTGGGGCCCTTCACGTTGACCGTGCGGCCATCGATGGTGACGTCCACACCGGCGGGAACCTGGATGGGGAGCTTGCCGATTCGCGACATGAGCTATTCCTCCGTTCCCGACTACCAGACGTAGGCGAGGACTTCCCCACCTACGCCCTTCTTGCTGGCCTGCTGGCCGGTCAGGAGACCGTGGGACGTGGAGATGATCGCCACGCCCAGGCCGCCGAGGACCTTCGGCAGGTTGGTGGACTTTGCGTAGACACGCAGACCCGGCTTCGAGATTCGCTTGATGCCGGCGATCGAGCGCTCGCGGTTCGGGCCGAACTTCAGCTCGAGGACGAGGTTCTTGCCGACCTCGGCGTCCTCGACCTTCCAGCCGGTGATGAAGCCCTCCTGCTGGAGGATCTCCGCGATGTGCGACTTGATCTTGCTGTGCGGCATCGTGACGTCGTCGTGATACGCCGAGTTCGCGTTGCGCAGACGCGTGAGCATGTCTGCGATGGGATCAGTCATGGTCATGAGTTGGCCTTCGGCCTCTCTCGCCGGGGTTTCCTGTATGCGCCATCCCTCTCCCCGCTCAGAGGCGGGACGGGTGCGGTGCGGGGACCTACGGCGTAGTAAGTCGGTCATGGGCGGCAGGCGCCCAACCCTGCAAGCCTACGGCATGCGGGGCCGGGCTCCTGCCGACCAGATGCTTACCGAGAGTCTCCGGTGATTCCCAACGCCCAAAGGGCGAAGGAGAATTACCAGGAGCTCTTGGTCACGCCCGGCAGCTCGCCACGGTGAGCCATCTCACGAAGGCACACGCGGCACAGGCCGAACTTGCGGTAGACGGAGTGGGGCCGGCCGCAGCGCTGGCACCGGGTGTAACCCCGGACGCCGAACTTCGGCTTGCGGGCGGCCTTAGCGATCAGAGCCTTCTTCGCCACGGTCAGTTCTCCTTGAACGGGAAGCCGAGGTGACGAAGGAGGGCACGACCCTCGTCGTCATTGGTCGCCGTGGTGACCACGGTGATGTCCATGCCCCGGACCCGGTCGATCTTGTCCTGGTCGATCTCGTGGAACATGACCTGCTCCGTGAGACCGAAGGTGTAGTTGCCACGGCCGTCGAACTGCTTGGGCGACAGGCCGCGGAAGTCACGGATACGCGGAAGCGCGAGCGACAGCGTACGGTCCAGGAACTCCCACATGCGGTCACCGCGGAGGGTGACGTGGCAGCCGATCGGCTGCCCCTCGCGCAGCTTGAACTGCGCGATCGACTTGCGGGCCTTGGTGACGGCCGGCTTCTGACCGGTGATCGTGGTGAGGTCCTTGACGGCCCCGTCGATCAGCTTGGAGTCGCGGGCGGCGTCGCCCACACCCATGTTGACCACGATCTTGACCAGGCCGGGAATCTGCATGACGTTCTCGTAGGAGAACTCCTCACGCAGCTTGCCGGCGATTTCCTCGCGGTAGCGCGTCTTGAGACGCGGCGCGGTGGTGGTAGTCATCAGATGTCCTCACCGGTGCGCTTGGCAACACGGATCTTGTTGCCCTCGTCGTCAAAGCGGTAGCCGACGCGAGTAACGACCTTGTTGCCGTCCTTCTCAACAACCAGCTGCACGTTGCTGACGTGGATCGGGGCCTCGGTCGTCACAATGCCACCGGTCTGCGAACCGCGAGCGGTCTGGCCGGCCTTGGTGTGCTTCTTGACCCGGTTGACACCCTCGACGAGGACGCGGTCCTGAGCGGGGTAGGCAACGATGACCTTGCCCTGCTTGCCCTTGTCCTTACCGGTGATGACCTGAACCAGGTCGCCCTTCTTGATCTTCATGCTTACAGCACCTCCGGCGCGAGCGAGATGATCTTCATGAACTTCTTCTCGCGCAGCTCACGGCCCACCGGGCCGAAGATACGGGTGCCGCGGGGGTCGCCGTCGTTCTTCAGAATGACGGCGGCGTTCTCGTCGAAGCGGATGTACGAGCCATCCTGGCGACGACGCTCCTTGACGGTGCGAACGATGACCGCCTTGACGACGTCACCCTTCTTCACGTTGCCACCGGGGATCGCGTCCTTGACGGTGGCGACGATGACGTCACCGATGCCCGCGTAGCGGCGACCCGAGCCACCGAGAACACGGATGGTGAGAATTTCCTTCGCACCCGTGTTGTCGGCGACACGCAGTCGCGACTCCTGCTGGATCACGTCTATCTCCTGATCGTCTGCCGGTTCCCGGCAGGGGCTCCGTTGCGGGAGCCCCTGCCGAGCCTGGCGGAACTGACCTGAGGGGAAGTCCCCTCAGGAATTACTTGGCCTTCTCGAGGATCTCGACGATGCGCCACCGCTTCGTGGCGGACAGCGGCCGGGTCTCCATCAGGAGGACGCGGTCGCCGACGCCGGCGGCGTTCTGCTCGTCGTGGGCCTTGAGCTTGTTCGTACGGCGGATGACCTTGCCGTACAGCGCGTGCTTCACGCGGTCCTCGACGGCGACGACGACGGTCTTGTCCATCTTGTCGCTGACGACGAGGCCCTCGCGGGTCTTGCGGAAACCGCGCTCGGTCTTGGTCTCAGTCACAGTCTTCTCGCTCATCAGACGCTCTCCACCGTCTCGATACCGAGCTCGCGCTCGCGCATCAGGGTGTAGATCCGGGCGATGTCCTTACGGACGGACTTGAGCCGACCGTGGTTCTCGAGCTGGCCCGTCGCCGCCTGGAAGCGGAGGTTGAACAGCTCTTCCTTGGCCTCGCGGAGCTTGTTGAGGAGCTCCTCGTTGCCCAGCTCGCGCAGCTCGGACGCCTTGGTACCGGCCGACATCACGCTTCACCTGCCTCGCGCTTGACGATCCGGCACTTCATCGGCAGCTTGTGGGCCGCGCGAGTAAGCGCCTCACGGGCGATCTTCTCGTTGGGGTACGACAGCTCGAACATGACGCGTCCGGGCTTGACGTTGGCGATCCACCATTCCGGCGAACCCTTACCGGAACCCATGCGGGTCTCGGCAGGCTTCTTCGTCAGGGGACGGTCCGGGTAGATGTTGATCCAGACCTTGCCGCCACGCTTGATGTGACGCGTCATGGCGATACGAGCGGACTCGATCTGACGGTTCGTCACGTACGCCGGGGTCAGCGCCTGGATGCCGTACTCGCCGAACGCAACCTGCGTGCCACCCTTGGACATGCCGCTGCGCTTCGGGTGGTGCTGCTTGCGGTGCTTGACCCTACGGGGGATCAGCATTTCGGTCAGGCCTCCGTTCCGGTGCTCTCAGCAGCCGGAGCAGCGGCGGGCGCCTCGGCCTTGGGGGCCTCGGCGGCCGGAGCCGACTGCTGCGGCTTGCGGCCGCGGCCGCCACGCTCGCCACCGCGGCCACCGCGGCCGGCCGGACGGTCAGCGCCGCCACGGGCCGGGCGGTTGCCCGCACGGGCAGCAGCGTTCTCGGCGCGGACCTCGGCGATGTTCTTGACGTCGCCCTTGTAGATCCAGACCTTCACGCCGATGCGGCCGAAGGTCGTCTTGGCCTCGAAGAAGCCGTAGTCGACGTTCGCGCGGAGCGTGTGCAGGGGCACACGGCCCTCGCGGTAGAACTCCGAGCGGGACATCTCGGCGCCGCCGAGGCGACCGCCGCACTGGACCTTGATGCCCTTGGCGCCGGCCTTCATCGTGCTCTGCATGCTCTTGCGCATGGCACGACGGAAGGAGACGCGGGAGGAGAGCTGCTCGGCGACGGCCTGGGCCACCAGCTGAGCGTCCACCTCGGGGTTCTTGACCTCGAGGATGTTCAGCTGGACCTGCTTGCCGGTCAGCTTCTCCAGCTCGCCGCGGATGCGGTCGGCCTCGGCGCCGCGGCGGCCGATGACGATGCCCGGACGAGCGGTGTGGATGTCGACGCGGACGCGGTCGCGGGTGCGCTCGATCTCAACCTTCGAGATGCCGGCGCGCTCCATGCCCTTCGTCATCATGCGACGAATGGCGACGTCTTCCTTGACGTAGTCCTTGTACAGCTTGTCGGCGTACCAGCGGGACTTGAAGTCCGTGGTGATGCCGAGCCGGAACCCGTGCGGGTTTACCTTCTGGCCCATTACCGGGTTCCTTCCTTGCTGCTGACGACCACGGTGATGTGGCTGGTCCGCTTACGGATCCGGTAGGCACGGCCCTGGGCACGCGGACGGAACCGCTTCAGGGTCGGGCCCTCGTCCACGTACGCCTCGCTGATGACCAGCGAAGAGGCGTCGGTGTGGTCGTAGTTGTGTGCAGCGTTGGCGATGGCGCTGTCCAGCACCTTGCCAACCGGCACGCTCGCGGCCTGCGGGGCGAAACGCAGGACCGCCTGAGCCTCCGTGGCATCCATGCCACGGATGAGGTCCACCACGCGGCGGGCCTTCATGGGCGTGACGCGGATGTACCGCGCCTGGGCCCTGGCTTCCATGGTTGTCCCTTCGGTGTAAGTCATAGTCAGTCACCCCGCGTTAGCGGCGCTTCGACTTCCGGTCGTCCTTGACGTGGCCGCGGAAGGTGCGAGTCGGCGAGAACTCGCCGAGCTTGTGGCCGACCATCGACTCGGTGACGAACACCGGGACGTGGATCTTGCCGTTGTGCACCGCGATGGTGTGACCCAGCATGGCCGGGACGATCATCGAGCGACGGGACCAGGTCTTGATGACGTTCTTGGTGCCTGCCTCGTTCTGTACGTCCACCTTCTTGGCGAGGTGTCCGTCGACGAAGGGCCCCTTCTTGAGACTGCGCGGCATCTAAACCCGCTCCTAGCGCTTCTTGTTCGTCTTGCGGCGGCGGACGATGTACTTGTTCGACGCCTTCTTGGGCGAACGAGTACGACCTTCCTTCTTACCCCACGGCGAAACCGGGTGACGGCCACCGGAGGTCTTACCCTCACCACCACCGTGCGGGTGGTCGACCGGGTTCATGACGACACCACGGACGGTCGGGCGAACGCCCTTCCACCGCATGCGGCCGGCCTTGCCCCAGTTGATGTTCGACTGCTCGGCGTTGCCGACCTCGCCGATGGTGGCGCGGCAGCGGGCGTCGACCAGGCGGATCTCACCCGACGGCATACGAAGGTGGGCCATGGTGCCCTCCTTCGCCAGCAGCTGCACGGAGGCACCCGCGGAACGGGCGAACTTCGCGCCGCCGCCGGGCCGCAGCTCGATGGCGTGGATGGTCGTACCGACCGGGATGTTGCGCAGCGCCAGGTTGTTGCCGGGCTTGATGTCGGCGGCCGGGCCGTTCTCGACACGGTCGCCCTGGCCCAGGCCACGCGGCGCGATGATGTAGCGCTTCTCGCCGTCCGCGTAGTGCAGGAGCGCGATGCGCGCGGTGCGGTTGGGGTCGTACTCGATGTGCGCGACCTTGGCCGGCACGCCGTCCTTGTCGTGACGACGGAAGTCGATCACGCGGTAGGCGCGCTTGTGGCCACCACCCTGGTGGCGAACGGTCACACGACCGGTGTTGTTACGGCCGCCCTTGTTGTGCAGGGGGCGGACCAGCGACTTCTCCGGCGTGGACCGCGTGATCTCGACAAAGTCGGCGACGCTGGAGCCACGACGGCCCGGGGTCGTCGGCTTGTACTTGCGGATACCCATTTCTCAGTCCTCGTCCGATTCCGGACGACTCGGCCTCACTAGGAGGTCGGGCCGCCGAAGATGTCGATACGGTCGCCCTCAGCGAGGGTCACGATGGCGCGCTTGGTGTCAGCGCGCTTGCCGAAACCGCTCTTGGTGCGCTTGCGCTTGCCCTGGCGGTTGATCGTGTTGACCCCGGTGACCTTGACCGAGAAGACCGCCTCGACGGCCTGCTTGATCTGGGTCTTGTTGGAGCCCGGCGCGACGATGAACGTGTACTTGTTCTCGTCGAGCAGCGCGTAGCTCTTCTCCGAGACAACCGGCTTGACGAGAACGTCGCGCGGGTCGTCGTAGGTCTTGCTGGTAACGGTCGCCTCGCTCATCAGGCGTCGCTCCCTTCGGTCTCAGCGGTCTGGGGGCCAGACACGAAGGACTCGAAGGCGGCCTGAGTGAAGACCACGTCGTCAGAGACGATCACGTCGTACGTGTTCAGCTGGCCCGGCTCCAGGATGTGCACCTGGGGCAGGTTGCGTGCGGAGAGCCACGCGGCCTCGTCGGCGCGGTCGACGACCAGGAGCAGGTTCTTGCGCTCCGAGATCTTGCCGAACAGCGTCTTGGCGGCCTTGGTGGAGATCCCACCCTCGACCACGCCGGTGACGACGTGGATGCGGGAGTGACGCGCCCGGTCGGAGAGGGCACCGCGGAGGGCGGCGGCCTTCATCTTCTTCGGGGTGCGCTGGGAGTAGTCACGCGGCTGCGGGCCGTGGACGACGCCACCGCCGACGAACTGCGGCGCACGGGTCGAACCCTGGCGCGCGCGGCCGGTGCCCTTCTGGCGGTAAGGCTTGCGCCCACCACCGCGGACCTCGCCACGGGTCTTGGTCTTGTGCGTGCCCTGACGGGCAGCTGCCAGCTGTGCGACGACGACCTGGTGGATCAGCGGAACGCTGGTCTTCGCGTCGAAGATCTCCGCGGGGAGCTCGACGGTACCGGCCTTGTCGCCTGCCGGCGAAAGGATGTCAATGGTGCTCATTACCTCAAGCCCCCTTGGCCGCGGTACGGACCAGGACGAGGCCGCCGTTCGGACCGGGGACCGCGCCCTTGATGAGGAGCAGACCCTTCTCCGCGTCAACCGCGTGGATGGTCAGGTTCTGGGTGGTGACGCGCTCGTTACCCATGCGACCGGCCATGCGCATGCCCTTGAAGACACGCCCAGGGGTGGCGCAGCCACCGATCGAACCGGGGGAACGGTGCTTGCGCTGGACGCCGTGGCCGGCGCCGAGGCCCTTGAAGTTGTGACGCTTCATGACACCGGCGAAGCCCTTGCCCTTGCTCTTGCCCGTGACGTCGACCTTGACGCCGGACTCGAACACCTGGGCGGTGATCTCCTGGCCCAGCGTGTACTCGCCGGCGTCAGGGGTGCGGAGCTCCACCAGGTGGCGGCGCGGGGTCACGTCGGCCTTGGCGAAGTGGCCCTTGAGGGGCTTGTTCACCTTGCGCGGGTCGATCTCGCCGAAGGCGATCTGGACCGACTCGTAGCCGTCGCTGTCGTTCGTGCGGACCTGCGTCACGACGCACGGACCGGCCTTGACGACGGTCACCGGGACAACCCGGTTGTTCTCGTCCCAGACCTGGGTCATACCGAGCTTCTCGCCCAGGACGCCCTTGATGTTCTTGCTCATCTCGGCCCGTCCCCTCAGAGCTTGATCTCGATGTCGACGCCGGCCGGCAGGTCGAGGCGCATCAGCGAGTCAACCGTCTTCGGCGTGGGGTCGAGGATGTCGATGAGGCGCTTGTGCGTGCGCATCTCGAAGTGCTCGCGAGAGTCCTTGTACTTGTGCGGCGACTTGATGACGCAGTACACGTTCTTCTCAGTGGGCAGCGGCACCGGGCCCGCGACCGACGCACCAGTGCGGGTCACCGTCTCGACGATCTTCTTCGCCGAGGAGTCGATGACCTCGTGGTCGTAGGCCTTGAGCCGGATGCGGATCTTCTGTCCCGCCATGGCTACTAGTAGTCCTGTCTCTCGTTTAACGCTCTGGAACCCGGGGTTCTGGTATCCCCCACCTCCGACCCACGCGGTCGGGCGTGTCGCATCCCCTCTACGCAGAAGTCCCGAAGGATTTCCCAACCAAGGGGGTGCGGGCCGAAGACCACGCTGCCGGGGGTGAAACCCCACCGGGTGCCTGGCCGGTGCCCCACTTACGCTTCCCGGAAGATTCCCGTACGTCCGGCCCGCATGGGGCCGACGAGTACTGTGGGACTCGCTTCCGGTCCTCCCGGCGGGAGGCGCGCAGCATTGACACTCAACCGAGCAACCTGGCTAGTGTGCCATACGGGCGATGAGCCTGGCCAATCGGGCCCGGGATCTTACCCCTACCGAGTGGCTGGTCAAACGCGGGCGCGCTCCGCGGACCCCTCGGCCCCGCTCCCGCACGCGATATTCGGTCGTACGCCCCGCCTCCCCGCCCCTACAGTTTCCGGCCGGGTACGGCAACGGCACGGGGGACAGAACATGCGTACGCACTATCCGCGGACTCCTCATCTTCCCTGGTCGCCCGGCGCCACGTCGGACGACGTACGGATGACGGACCTTGCCGCGCTGGCCGGCACCGAGGTCGTGGTCACCGAGAAGCTGGACGGCGAGAACACCACGCTGTACGCCGACGGGCTGCACGCCCGCTCGCTGGACTCGGCGCACCACCCCTCCCGCACCTGGGTCAAGGCCCTCCAGGCCCGCGTCGGCCCCCGCGTCCCTGCGGGGTGGCGGATCTGCGGCGAGAACATGTTCGCCCGGCACTCCCTGGCGTACGGCGCGCTGGAGAGCCACTTCTACGGGTTCTCCGTCTGGGACGGCGACCGCTGCCTGGGCTGGGACCGGACCGTGGAGTTCCTGCGCTCCCTGGGCATCCCGGCGCCGCCGGTGCTGTGGCGCGGGGTGTTCGACGCGAAGGCGCTGCGCGCGCTGAAGCCGGACACGGGGCGGCAGGAGGGGTACGTCGTGCGGCCGGCCGCCGCCTTCCCGGCCGCCGAGTTCGGCCGCGTCGTCGGCAAGTGGGTGCGGCCGGGCCATGTGGTGACCGATACGCACTGGATGCACGCGGAGGTCGTCGAGAACGGCCTCGCCCCGACGGCGGCCCTGTGGTCCGTACGATCCGGAGCGCCGGTCGACGCGGCGGCTCTGGCGGCGGCGGTGGGCGTGGGCCCGTCGGCGGATGCCTCAGCTCACGAGGACCCCTCGGCCACGCCCCACGACGCCCCCGCAGCCCTCGCCACCGCCGACGCCACCGCTGCCCTCGCCGCCGCCGACGCTCTCGACGCGCTCGGCCGCACCGGCGACGACCGGATCGCCGGGGTCCTCGCCGCCCTGCTGCACGGCACCCGCCGCACCGCCCTCGCCCCGGCCCTCGCGGGCAGCGTGGGCATGCCGCTCGCCCGCCGCGTCGCGGACCTCGTCGGGCTGTACCCCGGGCTGCACCGCCCCTACCCCGACGAGGAGCGGCGCGCCGGGCTGGCCCGGATGGCGCTCGCCGCCGACCTGCCCGTCCTGCACGCGCTGTCCGGCGTGCTGGCGGACACCGCCGAGGCGCGCGAGCAGGTCGAGTGGTCGGCCCTGCACGCAGAGGACGTACGAGAACCGGAGGGGCTCACCGAGGCGTTCGCCGGTCTGGAGCCGGAGGCCGCCGCGCGCTGCCTGGCGCAGGCCCGCGAGGCGTACGCGGCCGGCCGCATCACCACCGCCGAGGAGGCCGTCGCCGCGACCTGGCGGTGGCGGTCCGGGGACTTCCCGCGCCTGGTCCAGCTGGCCGGCCCCTCGGGCAGCGGCAAGAGCACCTTCGGCCGGGGCCTGCCGGGCGTCGCCACGTACATCTCGCTGGACGACCTGCGCCTGGCGCGGGGCTCGCGCGCCGACCAGAGCGCCAACGGGGACGTGCTGCGGGAGGGCCTGGACCGGCTGGACGCGGCCCTCGTCCCCGGCGCGACGGTGGTCTGGGACGCCACCTCCCTCAACGCGCACCAGCGCTCCCTGGTCCACGCGGTCGCCCGCCGCCGCGACGCCCTGGTCACGCACGCCGTGGCCTGGATCGGCGAGGCGGAGCTGGCCGCGCGCAACGGGCGCCGGGAGCACCCCGTGCCGCCGCAGGTGCTGGCCTCGCAGCTGCACCGCTTCGTCCCGCCCTACCCCGGCCAGGCGCACCGCACCTGGTACATCGGCACCAGCGGAACCGTGGAGGACCGGGCCTGATGCGCACGAGCGAGGAGATCTACCACCGCGTCCGCTGGGACGCCCGCTTCGACCCGGCGCGCTTCGTGCTGGGCGTGGCGCAGCGCGGCCGGGAGCCGAAGCGGGTGCCGCTGGACCGGTTCACGCCGGGCGGGGACATCCCCTGGCACCGGGTCCTCTTCTTCGAGGCGGACGGCGAGGTGGTCTGGGACCGGGCGACGGGCACCGACCGCATCGACGCGACGGCCGCCGGCCGGATACGGGAGTCGCGCCGCCTGCCGTCCCCCTACTTCACGGCCCGCACGCCGCACGCGTACTCCCCCGCGACCGGCGCCTGGGAACCGGCGCCCGCCTCCGGGCCGGGTCCGGCGGGTCCGGCGGGTCCGCTGACGGTCCTCACCTGGAACACCCTCTGGGACCGTTACGACAGCGACCGCATCGACACGGCCCGGCGCAGACCCCTCCTGGCCGACGCCCTGCGCGCGGCGGACGCGGACGTGATCGCGCTCCAGGAGGTCGAGCCCGCGCTGCTGACGCTGCTGCTGGCCCGCGACTGGGTGCGCGAGGGCTACACGCTCGCCACCGAACCGGCCGGCCACGACGTGCCGGACCACGGGCTGCTGCTGCTCAGCCGCCTGCCGGTGAGCGAGGCGGCCGTGCACACGCTGGGCCCGCACAAGGCGGTCGCGGCGGTCGTCGTCGAGACGGCGGACGGCCCCGTCACGGTGGCCGTCACCCACCTCAGCAGCGACCACTCCCCCGACGGTGCCGTCCGCCGGGACGCCGAACTGACCGACCTGGCAACGGGACTGGCGGCGGTGGCGGGCGAACTCGTCCTCGTCGGGGACTTCAACGACGGCGGTGACCACCCGCAGACCCGGCTCGCGATGACCGACGCCTGGACCGAGGTGCGCGGCCCCGCCGACGACACGCCGACCTTCGACCCGTCGACGAACCCCCTCGCCGCGATCTCCTCCCTCTCCGGCCGCGTCTCCCGCCTGGACCGGGTGCTGCTGCGCACGGAACGGCTCCGGGCACGCACGGCGACCCTGACGGGGGACACCCCGAGCCCCGACGGCCTGTACGTCTCCGACCACTACGGGGTACGGGTGGAGCTGGGCGCGCCCTCCGCGCAGGCCGACGAGGTCGCGGGCCGGGTCGCGGCGGCGCTCCCCGGTGCGCGCGTCGAGATCGTGGGCTCCCGGCGCATGGGCTGCGCACGCCCCGGCGCGGACCTCGACCTGGTGGCGGCGCTCCCCGGTGTCTCGGGAGTGCGGGACCGGCTCGCCGACGCCTTCCCGGAGGCCCGGGACCTGAGCGAGGTCGCGGGCGCCCGGGTGCCGGGGCTGCGCTGGTACGTGGACGGCCTGCGGGTGGACCTGGTCACCGTGGCGACGGGCGCCCTGGATCCGGCCGAAGCGGTGGCCCGCCGGGCGGAGTTGGGCGAGGCAGCGGCGGTCGCGCTCAGCGCGGTGAGCGACGCGGAAGCGGTGCTCGCGGCGGCCTCACCGCACCGGGAGGCGTTCGCCGCGCTGGCCCGGGACGTCAAGGAGTGGGCGGCTGCCCGGGGCCTGGACTCCGCGCCGTGCGGCGGTCTGCCGGGGATCGCCTGGGCGGTCCTCGCGGCCCGTACGGCGCACGAGGGCGGCGGCCTCCGGGACTTCTTCGCGACCTGGGCCGCGTGGGACTGGCGTTCCCCGGTGGGCGAGGGCCCGGCGACCGGCGACCCGGTCACGGTGTACACCCCGACAGCGCCGGTCCGTTCCTGCACGGCACAGGTCTCCCCCGCCGGCCGCGACCTGCTCACGGCGGAGCTGTTCCGGGCGTGGGAGATCCTGGAGGCGGAGGCGGACACGCTCTGCGCCCCGCCCGCGCTCACCGAGCACACCGCGTGGGCCCTGGCCGCAGCCGCCCCGGCCGAGGAGGGCCGCCTGCGCGGCCGCCTCCTGGCCCTGACCGCCGCCCTCACCGAGGCGGGCGCCCCGGACTGCCGCGTCTGGCCGCGCGTACGGACGGTGGGCAGTCGCACCGGGTACGCGATCGGCCTGGGCGCGGAGGCGCCGGGGGCGCATCGGCTGGCGGAGATCGGGGCCGAGGTGCTGCGGGGGATCCCGGGGGCGTCCCTGGCGCCGCTGCACCCCGGTCCGGGGCACGGGGTTCCGTCCTCAAACGCCGGACGGGCTTGAAAGAAAGGGCCCCCGCGCGATGCGGGGGCCGATTACCCGACACGCCCGCCCCGGACGCGGAGAGCGGGCGCGGCCTGCTGATCGTCGAGGCGCTGGCGGACCGCTGGGGCGTCGTCGTGACCGGTTGGTTGTACGACACCGTGCGCGTGACCACCCGCCCGTCCGTGAGGCGCAGGCGGCTGCGCAGGAGGTAGCCGGTGGCCTCCAGCTCGTTCAGCGCGGCGGCGATGCGGGCCTCGCTCTCCGGGAAGCGTCCGGCGAGGGCCTTGATGCCGACCCTGGCCCCTGCGGGCAGCGACTGGATGTGCGCGGCCAGGCCGATCGCAGTGAGTGACAGGCCCCGGTGCTGGGCGAGGTGGTTGCCGATGACGGTGAAGCCGGAGAGGTGGCGCACGTTGACGTGGATCACGCCGGAGCCGGGCGTCACTTCGGGGGAGCCGGGCGGGGCGCACGGG
>NZ_RDBL01000006.1:397881-482800 GCF_008042035.1 Streptomyces sp. col6 | reverse complement strand
CCCGACCTCCCGGAACCGGACCCCGCCCCCGAGATCGACCCCTTCCAGGACTGCGACCTCTGCGACCGCGTCTTCCGCGCCCCGGAGCCCGGCCACTGCCGCGAATGCCGCGAGGCGGACACGTACAGAGCCGCCTAGCGCTGCCACCCCGTCGGCAGGCTCCTGAGGAACGGGGCGAGCCGGTCGGCGATCAGCCGGTCGTCGCGGGCCGAGGTGTGACCGTCGCATCCGAGGAAGTCCAGGCCCGCCTGGTCGAGGAACCAGTAGTGGACGCCGCTGTCACCGGCGGCGTTGCGCGCCTCGACCACCTTCCGCACGTGCTCGGCGTTCCGGTCGAAGCCGACGGCCACAAGGCTGGTGCCGGGACCGTGGCGCGTCCGCAGTTTCCGGAGGAACTCGTCGTAGGCGGTGCGGAAGGAGGCCGCGAGGCCGTCGGGCGTCCACGGTTCGCCGGGGGTGAGGTCGGAGAAGTCGTTGGAGCCGAGGTTGACCACCACGATCCGGGGCCGCCACGTCCCCGGGTTCTGCCAGACGTCGCCGTCCACGTCCAGCAGGGCGCGGTCGTAGTAGGTCCGGTACGTGACGTCCGGGCAGATGCCCGCGACGTTGCGCACCATGCCGAGGCCGGAGAAGCCGTTGATCTGGTAGTCGGCGTCCAATTGCCGGGCGGTGAGGGCGCCGTGGCTGACGTCGCTGTTGGTGTTCCGCCCGACCTGCTCCGGATCGCAGGCGCCGGTGTGCGGCACATTGCCGTAGCCCACCGTGATGGAGTCCCCGATGAACTCGATCTGATGGTCCCGGGGCATGGGCCTGCTCAGTACGGCGCCCCCGGGCACGGCGACAAAGCCTCCGAACGTGCTGGTGTTCCCCGGGGTGTCGTTGCGTTTGACGACCCGGACGATGTGCTCGCCGTCCCGCAGGCCGTTGATCCAGTACGTGGTGTCGCCGGGTGTGACCAGGGTGGCGACAGTGGCCCCGTCGACCTGGACGTCGTAGTCGGCGGCCGCGCAGTTGAGCACCACGCCGATCCCGGTCCCGTGGAACCGGCCCTCGAAGTACACCCCCGGCCAGCTGAACTGCAACGTCCTCCCCAGGTCCTTGACCCGCCCTGCGGTGTGCACCTGCTCCGAGACGCTCCGCAAGGGGGCCGGTGGCCTCGGCTCATGGCGCGGGCCCGCGTCCACCGCGCCGGGCGCCGCCTGGCCCCTCCCGCGCCCCGGCTTCGGGTCCCCTCCGCTGAAACTCATCTGCGTGCCGTCTCCCCGTCCCTGTGGCGCATCGGTGGATCACGGCTGAACGTCCGGCATTCCTCCCTCCGGAGTCAACCGATTTGAAGGGCAGGAACGACTCAACGGGCGCTCGCAACAGGCGACTTGCCGAGAGACCATCTGCCGCCGCCCCTGGGCCCGACCGCGCCGGATGGAAACTTCCCGGCCGGACCGGGCGTCCTCCGTTACATGGACACCGAACAGACGACGCCGCCCCGGCGCGAAGCCCTCACCGGCTCTGCAGGGCTCCTCACCGCGCTGCTCGGCGCTCTCGCGGGCCTCGCGGTCTGGCTCCCGTACGGGCGGAGGGGCCTCTTCGGCGCCTTCGAGGGGCAGCGGAACACCGACGTACTCCTGCTGGGCCTGCCGGTCCTGCTCGTCGGCGGGACCGTCGCCACCCTGGCCGCCTTCGCCGCCGTACGGGGCCGGTGGCGCACCGCGCTCGGACTGGCGGCGGCCGTCGCGGGCCTCGCCGCCGTCGGCTACGGCTTCGACGTCCTGGCCGGTCCGCAGGCGGCGAGCGACTGCGGGTCGCCCTGCTGACAGCGGAGCCCTACTCCGGGTGCGCCTCCCGCCAAGCCCTCATCGACCGGTCCCACTCGTCCCCGGACAACGCCGTGAGCGAGGCCGGGAACAGGCCGTCCTCCTCCTTGGCGATGTGGTGGTGCAGCTCGTCGACCGCCTCGCGCAGCCGTACGACGTCCTCGGCGCGGCCCAGGTCGATCCCGCGCAGGAACGCACCGAGCTCGCGGTGCTCGCGTACGAGCGCGTCGATGTACCCCGCGTACTCGGGGTCGGCGCTCATCACGGCGAACAGGCCCTGCTCCTCGCCCCGCCAGTGGGCCAGCAGCTCCCGCTCCATCCGGGCCACCAGCGGCCCGACGAGCTCGTGGTCGCCGTCGTCCAGGGCCCGCAGAGCGGCGCCCGCCGTATCGGTGACGGACTCGTGCTCCGCGATGAACTCCTTGATCAGCGGAATCTCACGGCAGCCGCAGTAGTGGCACATGTGCGCCACTTTGACAGATATGCGGCTTTCTCCGGGAGAGCGGGCGCCGTCGGCCCGCTCTCCCGGAGTCCCGCCCGGCCCGGCCGGACTACGCGTCGCGCCCGTGCAGGAGCAGGCCCCCGGCCAGCAGCGCGGTCGCGGCCCACGCCGCGAGCACACCCAGGCCGGCCCAGGGGCCGATGGGCAGCTCGCCGAGACGGACCGTGGCCTGCACCGCGAGCCCGGCGGTCATGGGCGAGATCTGCTGGAGGTGGCGCTGCCAGTCCGGATCGTCGACCACGCCGGTGACGACCGGGAAGACGTAGAGCAGCCCGAGCACGATCCCGATGGCGGGCGCCGCAGCCCGCACCGCCGTCGCCACGCCGAGGCCCAGCAGGGCGATGAGGACGAGGTAGAGGACCGAGCCGGCGGCGGCGCGCAGGGTCGGGCCGTCGGCCAGGGAGAGCGGGGCGTAGCCGTGCGCCCCGGTGAATCCGTTGCCGGGCAGGATCAGTCGGCCCGCGAGGAGGGATGCCAGGATCGCGGCCGTCCCGGAGACGAGGACGACGGCGGTGAGGACCGTCGCCTTGGCCGTGAGCACGGTGATCCGGCCCGGCATCGCCGTGAGCGTGGTGCGGATCATCCCGCTCCCGTACTCGCCGCTGACGGCCAGCACCGCGAGGACGGCGACGACCGCCTGCCCGACAGTGACACCGGTCAGGGCGAGCCTCACGGCGTCCTGACCACACCCCGTGTCCGGGCACTTCACGGCCTTCGCGGTGCCGCAGCCGACCGCCACGGTGAGCGCGACGGCGAGCAGGAGCAGCCTGCCCGTGTCCCCCGCCGTGCGCAGCTTCGTCCACTCCGCGCGCGCGGCACGGCCGAAGTCGTACGTTCCGCTCGCGCGCCTCATACGTCCCTCCCCCGCAGCCGCACGGCGGCCAGACCGAGGGCGAGCGCCGCGTATCCGCACAGCACGGTGAGGCCCGCCCAGGGTGCCAGCGGGTGGTAGCCGGTCGACGGCTCGTACACGCTGAGCACCTGCGCGTACCGGGGCAGGGTCTGCTGCACGGCGAAGCCCGCGGCCGGGGTGACCCGCAGCAGCCACTCCGAGAGGCCCGGCGGCAGCACGCCGGAGGTGGCGAGCAGGAACGGCAGCACGAGCGACGCGACGACCAGGGCGACCGCCGTGCCGCTCCGCCGGAGCAGGGCGCCGACGCCGAGAGCGAGCACGGCGGCGGCGGCACAGAGCAGGCCGGTCCCGGCGATGACCCGCGCTTCGGTCGCCGACGTGACGGGGAGGACGAGGAAGCCCCTTCCGCGCGCACCGCGTTCCCCGACGGGGACGGCGACCGCGGCGGCGACCAGACCGACGGCGCCCGCGACGCCCGCGGCCACCAGTGCCTTGGCACCGAGCACCCGGCCCCGCACAGGGGTCGCCGTCATGGTCGTACGCAGCAGACCGCTCCGGTACTCGCCGGTGATGAACACCGTGCCCACGGCGATCACCACGATCAGCCCGGCGAAGGTGCCGACGAGGAGGTTCTCGACGGCGAAGCCGGCACCCATGGCGGGCCCGCCGACGACCGGTGCGATGTCACCGGCCCCGGTCACGGCGAACCCGCCGCCGTCGCCCGGGGTGAAGCCGCCCTTGAGGGTGTCGGTGTAGCTGCCGGAGGTGCCCGCATCGCCGCCCACCTGTGTGCCGCGCCAGGGGCTCGGGGACCAGCCGCCGGTGAGGACGGGAGGACCGAAGGTGCCGGTGGCCACGGCGGGGCTGAAGCCCGCGCCCGCCCCGGTGTCCTGCTTCGCCTGCGGCGACGTGGTGAAGAGCCCGGCCCGCACGGTCCGCGCGAGCCCCGGCAGCTTCGCCCGGCCGACCCGGGTCCAGCGGGAGCCGTCGGCGGAGGCGTAACCGGTGAGAACGTCGCCGGAGCGGACCAGGCGCAGCCACCCCTGCCGGACCCGGGGGCCCGCCGTGTCGTGCGTGTAGTCGTACTGCATGCGCAGGCCGTGGCCGCCGGTGGCCATGAGCGCCGCGTACGGAGACCCCTGGGCGAGGCTCTCCTTCACGATGATCCCGGCCTTCGCCCAGGGCTGGGCGCCGCGGGCCGTCTTCCCGGTTCCGGTGTCGGCCAGACCGGTCAGGGACCGCAGTTCGACGGTGAGGGAGCCGTCGCCGGTGAGCGTCCGGTGGACGAAGGAGAAGCTGTCGTTGACGGCCTCGCCGCCGGGACCCCTCGGGTACGAGGCGGAATCGGAGCCGCGTCCGGCGGGGGCGGGGGCCGCCGTGCCGAGCAGGCCGACCACGATCGTCGCCAGGAGCGCCCCCGCCATCGCGAGAACCCAGCCGCGCACCGTACGGAACTTGGTCCACTCGGCGTGCAGCGTCGCGAGGAAGCCGGCGCGCACCGTGGCCGTGCGGGTCGCGGTCATCGCGTGGCCTCCCCCGCCGGGACGCCCCGGTACTCCACCGCGTCCCGGGTCAGCTCCATGTACGCCTCCTCCAGCGTCGCGCGGTGCGCGGACACCTGGGAGAACGGCACCCCGTTCCGGGCGAGCAGGGCCACGGTCTCCTCGTCGGTCAGGCCGGTGACGCCGAGGGTGCCGGGGCCGGTGACGAGGACGGTGGCGCCCGCGCCGCGCAGGACCTCGGTGGCACGCGGGGGCGCGGAGGTCCGCAGGGTGACCCGGCCGCCGGACGTGGCGGCGAGCAGTTCGGCGACGCCGGTGTCCGCGACGACCCGGCCGCGGCCGATCACCACGAGATGGTCGGCGGTGTCCTCCAGTTCGCCCATCAGGTGACTGGAGACCAGGACGGCGCGCCCCTCCCGGGCCAGCGAGGCCAGGAAGCCGCGCATCCACACGATGCCGTCGGGATCGAGGCCGTTGAACGGCTCGTCCAGCATGACCACCGGCGGGTCGCCGAGGAGCGCCGCCGCGATCCCCAGGCGCTGGCGCATCCCCAGCGAGAAGCCGCCGGCCCGGCGCCGGGCGGCCGTGCCCAGTCCGGCCTGCTCGATCACCTCGTCCACGCGCCGGGCCGGCACACCCTGCGAGTGGGCCAGCCACAGCAGGTGGTTGCGGGCGGTGCGGCTCGGCTGCAACGCGGCGGCGTCGAGCAGCGCCCCCAGCTGCCGAAGCGGCCGGCGCAGGGTGCGGTACGGCACACCGCCGACCAGGGCCCTCCCCTCGTCGGGCGCGTCGAGGCCCAGGATCACGCGCATGGTGGTGGACTTCCCCGCGCCGTTCGGCCCGACGAAGCCGGTCACCCGTCCCGGCCGCACGGTGAACGTCATCCCGTCCAGAGCCTGCCGCGGCCCGAAGCGCTTGCGCAGACCGACGACCTCGATCGTCGCCTTCGTACTCTCGTCGTCCATGGGCGCCACCCTGCGCCGCGGCACGTTGCACGGGACGAACGGCCGCTGTCATCCCGCTGTTAGGCCCCTCCGCCTAGCCTGGCCCGGTACCGGTCCCGGTGCGGTGGCAAGAGGGGAGCACACGGATGACATGGGGTCCGCTCCGACGGCTCACGGGCCCGGCCGCCCGCCTCGGCCTGCGACACGGCAGCGCCCGCACCCGCTTCACCGCTCTGTACGTGACGCTGTTCCTGCTGTCGGGTACGGCACTGCTCGCCATCGCGGCCGTGGTGGCGTCGGGCGGATCGAGGGACAGCCGGACCGCCCCGGGTGGGGGCACGGCCCTGCCCGCCACGGCCGCACAGGCCCGGGGCCGCATCGACGACCTGGAGCGGCAACTCGCCGGGGCGCACGACACCCAGACCCGGCAGATCCTGCTCGGCTGTGCCATCGCCCTCGGCGTCATGCTGGTGATCTCGGCCGCCCTCGGCTGGTTCGTCGCCGGCCGGGTGCTGCGCCCGCTGCGCGTGATGACCGCGGCCACCCGCCGGATCACCGCCGACAACCTCCACGAACGCCTCGCCGTCGACGGCCCCGACGACGAGGTGAAGGACCTCGCCGACACCATCGACGACCTCCTCGGCCGCCTGGAGGACTCCTTCGACGCCCAGCGCCTCTTCGTCGCCAACGCCTCCCACGAGCTGCGCACCCCGCTCACCACGATGCGGGCCTCCCTGGACGTGGCGCTCGCGAAACCGGGCCCGGTGCCCGGGACCACGGCCACGCTGGCCGCCCGGATGCGCACCGAACTCGACCAGGTGGACCGGCTGTTGGAGGGCCTGCTCGTCCTCGCCCGCAGCCGGCACGGCGAGTTCACCGACCCGGCGCGCCTCACCCTCGGCCGGCTCGCGCACACCGCCCTGACCGCACGGGCCGAGGACATCGCGGCCGGCGGCCTGACCGTACGGGAGACCCGGATCGACGACACCGCGTGGGTGCACGGCAGCCGGACACTGCTGCGGCGCGCGGTCGACAACGTGATCGACAACGCCGTCGTGCACAACGGCCCCGGCGGCTCGATCGCCGTCACGGTACGGGCCGAGGGCGGCGAGCCGGGCACGGTGTCCCTCGTCGTCGAGTCGGACGGTCCCGTCCTCGACCAGCGGCGGGTGGCGGACCTCGCCCAGCCCTTCCGCCGCCTCGCCGGCGACCGCACCGGCACCGGACGGGGCAGCGGCCTCGGCCTCTCCATCGTCGCGGCCGTCGTCCGGGCCCACCACGGCACCCTGGACCTGCGCGCCCGCCCGGCCGGCGGCCTGCGCGTCACCCTCACCCTGCCCGGCGCGGGCGCGGAGGCGGCGCCGTGAGAGTACTGGTGGTCGAGGACGCCCGCGCCCTCGCCGAGGTCGTCGCCGAGGGCCTGCGCGACCAGGGCATGGCGGTGGACGTGGCCCACGACGGGATCGACGCCGCGGCGAAACTGGACGCCACCGCGTACGAGGTCGTCGTGCTCGACCGCGACCTGCCGGGCATCCACGGCGACACCCTCTGCCGGATGATCAGCGAGCGGGAAGGGCGCGCGATGGTCCTGATGCTGACCGCCGCCGGCACGCCGGGCGACCGGGTCAGCGGACTGACCCTGGGCGCCGACGACTACCTCGCCAAGCCCTTCCACTTCCCCGAACTCGTCCTGCGCATCCGAGCCCTGGCCCGCCGCCGCCCCGCGGCCCGGCCCCGCACCCTGAGCGCGGCGGGCATCGAGCTGGACCCGGTGCGCCGGACCGCCGGCCGCGACGGCCGCCGGCTCGACCTCTCCGTCAAGGAGTTCGCGGTCCTCGAAGCCCTCCTGACCGCGAGCCCCGCCTTCCTCAGCGCGGAGGACCTTCTCGAACAGGTCTGGGACGAGCACGCCGACCCGTTCACCAACACCGTCGCCGTGACCATCAGCCGCCTGCGCCGCAAGCTCGGCGAACCCGCGGTCATCGCCACCACCCCGGGCGTGGGATACCGGATCGCCGGACCACCCGCCCTCTGACAGACTCCGGCCATGCATGTACGTACCACCCAAGCCTGGGACCTGCGTCCCGCCACCCCCGCCGACCTGGACGACATGGTCGAGCTCCGGGCCGTCGTGATGCGCCCGGACCTGGTCCGCCTCGGCCGTTTCGACGAGCACCGGGTGCGGCAGCGGCTGCGCGACTCGTACCTCCCCGAGCACACCGAGATCATCGTCGTGGACGGCCGCTTCGCGGGCAGCGTGACGCTGCGGCCGTACGAGGACGGGTGGTGCCTGGAGAGCTTCTTCCTGGACGCGTCGCTCCAGGGGCGGGGCATCGGCTCCGGCGTGCTGCGGCACCTGCTGGACCGCACGGACGCCGAAGGGGCTCCGGTACGGCTGAACGTCCTCCAGGGCAGCGCCGCCCGCCGGCTGTACGAGCGGCACGGCTTCGTGACCGAGCGGGAGGACCCGGTGGACGTGTTCATGATCCGGCGGCCCGGGGCAGCCGCGTAAGCCCGTACAACACCGAAGGGCCCCGCCCCACCGCGTGAACGGTGGGACGGGGCCCTTCTTGGTGCTCTGTGCGGAGCAACCAGGTCAGACGAACAAGTGATTACTTGTTGATCTTGGTGACCTGGCCGGCGCCCACGGTCCGGCCACCCTCACGGATGGCGAACTTCAGGCCCTCCTCCATGGCGACCGGCTGGATCAGCTGGACCGACATGACGGTGTTGTCGCCCGGCATGACCATCTCGGTGCCCTCGGGGAGGGTCACGACGCCGGTCACGTCCGTGGTACGGAAGTAGAACTGCGGGCGGTAGTTGTTGAAGAAGGGGGTGTGACGGCCACCCTCGTCCTTCGACAGGATGTAGGCCTGGGCCTCGAACTCGGTGTGCGGCGTGACCGAACCGGGCTTGATGATGACCTGGCCGCGCTCGACGTCCTCGCGCTTGATGCCACGGAGGAGCAGACCGACGTTCTCACCGGCCTGGCCCTCGTCGAGCAGCTTGCGGAACATCTCGATGCCGGTGACCGTGGTGGTGGTCTTCTCGGTCTTGATACCGACGATGTCGACGGTCTCGTTGACCTTGAGGACACCACGCTCGATACGACCGGTGACGACGGTGCCACGACCGGTGATCGTGAAGACGTCCTCGATCGGCATCAGGAACGGCTTGTCGACGTCGCGCTCGGGCTGCGGGATGTTCTCGTCCACGGCCTTCATGAGCTCGAGGACGGTGTTGCCCCACTCCTTGTCGCCCTCAAGGGCCTTGAGCGCCGAGACCTTGACGACCGGAAGGTCGTCGCCCGGGAACTCGTACTCGGAGAGCAGCTCGCGGACCTCGAGCTCGACGAGCTCCAGGATCTCCTCGTCGTCCACCATGTCGGCCTTGTTCAGGGCGACGACGATGTACGGAACGCCGACCTGGCGGGCCAGGAGCACGTGCTCCTTGGTCTGCGGCATCGGGCCGTCGGTGGCGGCGACCACGAGGATGGCGCCGTCCATCTGCGCGGCACCGGTGATCATGTTCTTGATGTAGTCCGCGTGACCCGGGCAGTCGACGTGCGCGTAGTGACGCGACTCCGTCTGGTACTCGACGTGCGCGATCGAGATCGTGATACCGCGCTGGCGCTCCTCGGGAGCCTTGTCGATCTGGTCGAAGGCCGAGGCCTCGTTCAGGTCCGGGTACGCGTCGTGCAGCACCTTGGTAATGGCGGCCGTGAGGGTCGTCTTACCGTGGTCGATGTGACCGATGGTGCCGATGTTGACGTGCGGCTTAGTCCGCTCGAACTTCGCCTTCGCCACTGGGTCCTCCTGTGGAGTGGTTCTGTACGCCTTGCTTCATCGGCGCCAGGTGATCTTTGCTGGGATGCCGGCCCCCGGGGGCATTCTCCGCGAAGTGTGAACTGCGCGACGAATGCCCCACGGGCTCCGGTGACAAGCCTAAAGCGTGAGCTCGGGAGAGTTACTCGCCCTTGGCCTTCGCGATGATCTCCTCGGCGACGTTCCGCGGAACCTCGGCGTAGGAGTCGAACTGCATCGAGTAGCTTGCGCGACCCGAGGTCTTGCTGCGGAGGTCTCCGACGTAGCCGAACATCTCCGAGAGGGGCACGAGGCCCTTCACGACGCGAGCGCCGCTGCGCTCCTCCATGGCCTGGATCTGGCCACGGCGGGAGTTGAGGTCGCCGATGACATCGCCCATGTAGTCCTCGGGCGTGGTGACCTCGACGGCCATCATCGGCTCAAGGAGCACGGGGGACGCCTTGCGGGCACCCTCCTTGAACGCCTGCGAACCGGCGATCTTGAAGGCGAGCTCCGAGGAGTCGACCTCGTGGTAACCACCGTCGAGAAGGATGACGCGGACGCCGACCATCTCGTAACCGGCCAGGATGCCGAACTGCATGGCTTCCTGGGCACCCGCGTCCACCGAGGGGATGTACTCACGGGGGATGCGGCCACCGGTGACCTTGTTGACGAACTCGTACGACGCGTCGCCGCCCTCAAGGGGCTCGATGGCGATCTGCACCTTCGCGAACTGGCCGGTACCACCAGTCTGCTTCTTGTGCGTGTAGTCGATGCGCTCGACGGCCTTGCGGATCGTCTCGCGGTAAGCGACCTGGGGCTTGCCGACGTTCGCCTCGACGCGGAACTCGCGCTTCATGCGGTCGACGAGCACCTCGAGGTGAAGCTCGCCCATACCACCGATGATGGTCTGGCCGGTCTCCTCGTCGGAGTGCACCTGGAAGGACGGGTCCTCCTCGGAGAGGCGCTGGATAGCGATACCCAGCTTCTCCTGGTCACCCTTGGACTTGGGCTCGATGGCGACCTGAATGACCGGCGCCGGGAAGTCCATGGACTCCAGGATGACCGGGTTCTTCTCGTCGCTCAGCGTCTCACCGGTGGTGGTCTGCTTCAGGCCCATGACGGCGATGATGTCGCCGGCGCCCACCGAGTCGATCTCCTCACGCTTGTTCGCGTGCATACGGTAGATCTTGCCGATGCGCTCCTTCTTGCCCTTGACGGAGTTCAGCACCGCGGTGCCGGCGTCCAGGCGACCGGAGTAGATCCGGACGAAGGTGAGCTTGCCGAGGTGCGGGTCGCTCGCGATCTTGAACGCCAGAGCCGAGAGCGGCTCGTCGTCCGAGGGCTTGCGCTTGACCACGGTCTCGGGGTCCTTGGGGTCGTGGCCCTCGATGGCCTCGACGTCCAGGGGGGAAGGCAGGTAGCGGACGACCGCGTCGAGCAGGGGCTGAACGCCCTTGTTCTTGAACGCCGTGCCACAGAACACCGGGGTGACGGTGACGGAGTCCGCGCCGCCCTTGGAGGCCAGCGTGATGCGACGGATCGCCTCGTGCAGCTGCTCCTGGGTGGGCTCGGTGCCCTCCAGGTACAGCTCCATCATGGCGTCGTCGTTCTCCGCGACGGCCTCAAGGAGCTTGCCGCGCCATTCCTCGGCCTGCTCCTGCAGGTCGGCCGGAATGTCGACGACGTTGTACATCTCGCCCTTGGCGGCCTCTTCGGGGTACACGAAGGCCTTCATCGACACGAGGTCGACGACGCCCGTGAAGTCCGCCTCGGCGCCGATGGGCAGCTGCATGACGATCGGGGTCGCGCCGAGGCGGTCCACGATCATGCTGACGCAGCGCAGGAAGTCGGCACCGGTGCGGTCGAGCTTGTTGACGAAGCAGATGCGCGGGACGCCGTAGCGGTCCGCCTGACGCCAGACGGTCTCGGACTGCGGCTCGACGCCGGCCACACCGTCGAACACGGTGACGGCGCCGTCGAGGACGCGGAGCGAACGCTCCACCTCGACGGTGAAGTCGACGTGACCCGGGGTGTCGATGATGTTGATGGTGTGGTCAACATCGTTGAGCGGCCAGTGACAGGTCGTCGCGGCGGACGTGATGGTGATGCCGCGCTCCTGCTCCTGCTCCATCCAGTCCATCGTGGCAGCGCCGTCGTGGACCTCACCGATCTTGTACGAAACGCCGGTGTAGAACAGGATCCGCTCAGTGGTGGTCGTCTTGCCCGCGTCGATGTGGGCCATGATCCCAATGTTGCGGACCTTGGCCAGGTCAAGCGAAGTGGTGGCCATAAGGCTCAGTCTTCTCTCGGTCTCGATGGGGGTAGCGACTACCAGCGGTAGTGCGCGAAGGCCTTGTTGGACTCGGCCATCTTGTGGGTGTCCTCACGCTTCTTGACGGCAGCGCCAAGACCGTTCGAGGCGTCGAGCAGCTCGTTCATGAGCCGCTCGGTCATCGTCTTCTCGCGGCGGGCGCGGGAGTAACCCACGACCCAGCGCAGCGCGAGGGTGGCGGCACGACCGGGCTTGACCTCGATCGGCACCTGGTAGGTGGCGCCACCGACACGGCGGGACTTGACCTCGAGCGAGGGCTTGACGTTCTCCAGCGCGCGCTTCAGCGTGATGACCGGGTCGGCGCCGGTCTTCTCACGAAGACCCTCCATGGCGCCGTACACGATCCGCTCGGCGGTGGAACGCTTGCCGTCGAGCAGGATCTTGTTGATCAGCGACGTGACAAGAGGAGAGCTGTAGACCGGGTCGATGATGACCGGGCGCTTCGGGGCGGGGCCCTTACGAGGCATTCTTACTTCTCCTTCTTGGCGCCGTAGCGGCTGCGGGCCTGCTTGCGGTTCTTGACACCCTGGGTGTCGAGCGAGCCGCGGATGATCTTGTAACGAACACCCGGCAGGTCCTTCACACGGCCACCACGCACGAGCACGATGGAGTGCTCCTGCAGGTTGTGTCCCTCACCCGGGATGTAGGCCGTGACCTCGATACCGGAGGTCAGGCGCACACGTGCGACCTTCCGGAGCGCGGAGTTCGGCTTCTTCGGGGTGGTCGTGAACACACGCGTGCAGACGCCGCGGCGCTGGGGCGAACCCTCGAGTGCGGGCGTCTTGTTCTTCTCGACCTTGTCCTGCCGGCCCTTCCGGACCAGCTGCTGGATCGTAGGCACTACTTCTCCGGTTTCTGTGTGCCGTCGGTGAAACTAACCTGGAACGTCGCCGACCCACGCGGTCGGGTGTGTCGAATCCTGCGAGCCCGTACCGGAACGGCATGAGGAGCACGGATCACGGTGGCCGAAGACAGGCTCGCCATGCGGTTGAGGACACGCACACGAACCCAGGCACACCCCAGGCACAAGGTCTGAGCGTACCTACCTCACGGACCTGGGTCAAAACAAATGGTGTCCAGCCGGGCCCGCCGGCCGGGCCGTCCGGCTTGTCCCGACCCGTACGGATGCCACGCGGCCCCGTGAGGCCACCTCAGAGCCCCGTACGGGCCCTGCTGCCGGGCCCGTGACCCCCGGCGGCCCCGGCGCCCCTGGTGGCGCTGTGACGTATCACACGCCGGAGGGCGGCCACCCCGCGTACGGGGTGACCGCCCTCCGGTCGTATCAGGCGACTCGCTTACTGGTTGTACGGACCGTAGTCGTAGTCCTCCAGCGGAACGGCCTGGCCGGAGCCCGTGCCGAACGGCGAGTAGTCGATGTCGTCGTAGCCGACGGCCGAGTACATCGCGGCCTTGGCCTCCTCGGTCGGCTCGACCCGGATGTTGCGGTAGCGGGACAGGCCCGTACCGGCCGGGATGAGCTTACCGATGATGACGTTCTCCTTGAGGCCGATGAGGCTGTCGGACTTGGCGTTGATCGCCGCGTCCGTCAGCACTCGGGTCGTCTCCTGGAAGGAGGCGGCCGACAGCCAGGACTCCGTCGCCAGCGAGGCCTTGGTGATACCCATCAGCTGCGGACGGCCGGAGGCGGGGTGACCGCCCTCGGTGACCACACGACGGTTCTCGGTCTCGAACTTCGAGCGCTCGACGAGCTCGCCCGGCAGCAGCTCCGCGTCGCCGGACTCGATGATCGTCACGCGGCGGAGCATCTGCCGGATGATGATCTCGATGTGCTTGTCGTGGATCGACACGCCCTGCGAGTTGTAGACCTTCTGGACCTCGCCGACCAGGTGGACCTGGACCGCGCGCTGGCCGAGGATGCGCAGCACGTCGTGCGGGTTGGTGGCACCCACGGTGAGCTTCTGGCCCACCTCGACGTGGTCGCCCTCGCCCACCAGGAGACGGGCACGCTTGGAGATCGGGAAGGCGATCTCGTCGCTGCCGTCGTCCGGGGTGACGACGAGCTTCTTGGTCTTCTCGGTCTCCTCGATGCGGACACGGCCCGCGGACTCGGAGATCGGGGCGACGCCCTTCGGCGTACGCGCCTCGAAGAGCTCGACGACACGCGGCAGACCCTGGGTGATGTCGTCACCGGCCACACCACCGGTGTGGAAGGTACGCATCGTCAGCTGGGTACCGGGCTCACCGATGGACTGGGCGGCGATGATGCCGACCGCCTCACCGATGTCGACCAGCTTGCCGGTGGCGAGCGAGCGTCCGTAGCAGAAGGCACAGGTGCCGACCGCGGACTCACAGGTCAGGACCGAGCGGGTCTTGACCTCCTCGACGCCGGCGCCCACCAGGGCGTCGATCAGGACGTCACCGAGGTCGACGTTGGCAGGCGCGATGACCTTGCCGTCGACGACGACGTCCTCGGCGAGCATGCGGGCGTAGACCGAGGTCTCGACGTCGTCCGTCTTGCGGAGGACACCGTCGGCACCCTTGACGGCGATCTTCAGCTTGAGGCCGCGGTCGGTGCCGCAGTCCTCCTCGCGAATGATCACGTCCTGCGAGACGTCCACCAGACGACGGGTCAGGTAACCCGAGTCGGCGGTACGCAGGGCGGTGTCCGCCAGACCCTTACGGGCACCGTGCGTGGAGATGAAGTACTCCAGAACGGTGAGGCCCTCACGGAACGACGCCTTGATGGGACGCGGAATCGTCTCGTTCTTGGCGTTGGACACCAGACCACGCATACCGGCGATCTGACGCATCTGCATCATGTTTCCTCGGGCACCCGAGTCAACCATCATGAAGATGGGGTTCGTCTTGGGGAAGTTCTCGTTCATGGCCTCGGCAACCTCGTTGGTCGCCTTGGTCCAGATCGCGATGAGCTCCTGCGTGCGCTCGTCCTTGG
Organism: Streptomyces sp. col6; assembly: GCF_008042035.1. GTDB lineage: Bacteria > Actinomycetota > Actinomycetes > Streptomycetales > Streptomycetaceae > Streptomyces. The sequence continues at coordinate 468,136 of NZ_RDBL01000006.1, read as the reverse complement.
TGATCAGACCGCGCTCGTACTGCTTCTGGACCTTCTCGTCCTGCTCCTCGTAGCCCTTGACGATGGCCTTCTTGGCCTCGGGCACGACGACGTCGGAGATGGCCACGGTGACGCCCGAACGGGTCGCCCAGTGGAAGCCGGCCGCCTTCAGGTTGTCGAGCGTCGCCGCCACGATGACCTTGGGGTAGCGCTCGGCGAGGTCGTTGACGATCTCGGAGAGCTGCTTCTTGCCGACCGAGTAGTCGACGAACGGGTAGTCCTCGGGCAGCAGCTCGTTGAAGAGCGCGCGACCCAGGCTCGTCCGCAGCCGGAAGGTGTCACCCGGCTGGTACTCGGGCTCGCCCTCCTCGGCGACCGGCGGCACCCAGCCACGCGGCGGGATGGTGCCCACCGGGAAGCGGATGTCGACGGACGACTGGAGCGCCAGCTCGCCGGCGTCGAACGCCATGATCGCCTCGGCCGTGGAGCCGAACGCGCGGCCCTCGCCCTTGGTGTCACGCAGCTCGCCGTCGGTGGTCAGGAAGAACAGGCCCAGCACCATGTCCTGGGTCGGCATGGTGACGGGACGACCGTCGGCCGGCTTCAGGATGTTGTTCGAGGACAGCATCAGGATGCGGGCCTCGGCCTGCGCCTCCGCGGAGAGCGGCAGGTGCACGGCCATCTGGTCACCGTCGAAGTCCGCGTTGAACGCGGTGCAGACGAGCGGGTGGATCTGGATGGCCTTGCCCTCGACCAGCTGCGGCTCGAAGGCCTGGATGCCGAGGCGGTGCAGGGTGGGCGCACGGTTCAGCAGCACCGGGTGCTCGGCGATGACCTCTTCGAGGACGTCGTACACCACGGTGCGGCCGCGCTCGACCATGCGCTTGGCCGACTTGATGTTCTGCGCGTGGTTCAGGTCCACCAGGCGCTTCATCACGAACGGCTTGAAGAGCTCCAGCGCCATCGCCTTCGGCAGACCGCACTGGTGCAGCTTGAGCTGCGGACCGACGACGATCACGGAACGCGCGGAGTAGTCCACGCGCTTGCCGAGGAGGTTCTGACGGAAACGACCCTGCTTGCCCTTCAGCATGTCGCTGAGGGACTTCAGGGGGCGGTTGCCGGGGCCGGTGACCGGACGGCCACGACGACCGTTGTCGAAGAGGGCGTCCACGGCCTCCTGGAGCATGCGCTTCTCGTTGTTCACGATGATCTCGGGCGCGCCGAGGTCGAGAAGCCGCTTCAGGCGGTTGTTGCGGTTGATCACGCGGCGGTACAGGTCGTTCAGGTCGGAGGTCGCGAAGCGGCCACCGTCCAGCTGCACCATCGGACGCAGGTCCGGCGGGATGACCGGCACGCAGTCGAGCACCATGCCCTTGGGCTTGTTGCTGGTCTGCAGGAACGCGGAGACGACCTTGAGGCGCTTGAGCGCACGGGTCTTCTTCTGGCCCTTGCCGGTACGGATGATCTCGCGGAGGCGCTCGGCCTCCTCGTCGAGGTCGAAGGACTCCAGGCGCTTCTGCAGCGCGGCGGCGCCCATGCAGCCGTCGAAGTACGTGCCGAAGCGGTCACGCAGCTCGCGGTAGAGCAGCTCGTCGCCCTCCAGGTCCTGGACCTTGAGGTTCTTGAAGCGGCTCCACACCTCGTCGAGGCGGTCGATCTCGCGCTGCGCACGGTCGCGCAGCTGCTTCATCTCGCGCTCGGCACCCTCGCGCACCTTGCGGCGCACGTCGGCCTTGGCGCCCTCGGCCTCCAGCTCGGCCAGGTCGGTCTCGAGCTTCTTGGCGCGGTTCTCCAGGTCGGAGTCGCGGCGGTTCTCGATCTGCTGGCGCTCGACGGAGACGTGCGCCTCCAGCGACGGGAGGTCGCGGGTGCGGCGCTCCTCGTCGACGAACGTGATCATGTACGCGGCGAAGTAGATGACCTTCTCGAGGTCCTTCGGCGCGAGGTCCAGCAGGTAGCCCAGGCGCGACGGGACGCCCTTGAAGTACCAGATGTGGGTGACGGGAGCGGCAAGCTCGATGTGGCCCATGCGCTCACGGCGCACCTTGGCGCGGGTGACCTCGACGCCACAGCGCTCACAGATGATGCCCTTGAAGCGGACACGCTTGTACTTGCCGCAGTAGCACTCCCAGTCCCGGGTCGGACCGAAGATCTTCTCGCAGAAGAGTCCGTCCTTTTCGGGCTTGAGGGTGCGGTAGTTGATGGTCTCCGGCTTCTTGACCTCGCCGTGGGACCAGGTCCGGATGTCGTCCGCGGTGGCAAGGCCGATCCGCAGCTCGTCGAAGAAGTTGACGTCGAGCACTTGTCGTCAATCCCTCTTTCGGGGGTTCGAGCCCCCTCGCGTCACGCGAGTAAATCGGGGCACTTCAGCAATGGTCTGAACGGGTCCGGGGAGAGCCGGCCGGATCACGGGGATCCGGCCGGCCAACCCGTCAGACCTCTTCGACGCTGCTCGGCTCGCGCCGGGACAGGTCGATACCGAGCTCCTCCGCCGCGCGGAAGACGTCCTCGTCCGTGTCGCGCATCTCGATGGACATGCCGTCCGAGGACAGCACCTCCACGTTGAGGCAGAGCGACTGCATTTCCTTGATGAGCACCTTGAAGGACTCGGGAATGCCCGGCTCGGGGATGTTCTCGCCCTTGACGATCGCCTCGTAGACCTTCACGCGGCCGGTGACGTCGTCGGACTTGATCGTCAGGAGTTCCTGGAGGGCGTATGCGGCGCCGTATGCCTCAAGGGCCCACACCTCCATCTCACCGAATCGCTGACCACCGAACTGCGCCTTACCACCCAGCGGCTGCTGCGTGATCATGGAGTACGGGCCGGTCGAACGCGCGTGGAGCTTGTCGTCGACCAGGTGGTGCAGCTTGAGGATGTACATGTAGCCGACCGAGACCGGGTCCGGGAACGGCTCGCCGGAGCGGCCGTCGAACAGCTTGGCCTTGCCGGAGGGCTGCACCAGACGCATGCCGTCGCGGTTCGGGATCGTGGCCTCGAAGAGACCGGAGATCTCGTCCTCGCGCGCACCGTCGAAGACGGGCGTGGCGACGTTGGTGCCGGGGGCGACCTGGTCGGCGCCGATGGCCTGCAGGCGCTTGGCCCACTCGTCACCGAGGCCGGAGACGTCCCAGCCGCGGCTGGCGAGCCAGCCGAGGTGGATCTCCAGCACCTGTCCCGGGTTCATTCGGGACGGGACACCCAGCGGGTTGAGGATGATGTCGACCGGGGTGCCGTCCTCCAGGAACGGCATGTCCTCGATCGGCAGGATCTTCGAGATGACGCCCTTGTTGCCGTGACGGCCGGCGAGCTTGTCACCGTCGGTGATCTTGCGCTTCTGCGCGACGTAGACGCGGACCAGCTGGTTCACGCCCGGCGGCAGCTCGTCGCCCTCTTCGCGGTCGAAGACGCGGACGCCGATGACCTTGCCGATCTCACCGTGCGGCACCTTCAGCGAGGTGTCGCGGACCTCGCGCGCCTTCTCACCGAAGATCGCGCGGAGCAGGCGCTCCTCGGGGGTCAGCTCGGTCTCGCCCTTGGGCGTGACCTTGCCGACGAGGATGTCGCCGGCGACGACCTCGGCACCGATACGGATGATGCCGCGCTCGTCGAGGTCGGCGAGGACCTCCTCGGAGACGTTCGGGATGTCCCGGGTGATCTCCTCGGGGCCGAGCTTGGTGTCACGGGCGTCGACCTCGTGCTCCTCGATGTGGATCGAGGAGAGGACGTCGTCCTGCACGAGGCGCTGCGACAGGATGATCGCGTCCTCGTAGTTGTGACCCTCCCACGGCATGAACGCCACGAGCAGGTTCTTGCCGAGCGCCATCTCACCGAACTCGGTGGCCGGACCGTCGGCGAGCACCTGGCCCTCGATGACCCGGTCGCCCTCGGAGACGACGACCTTCTGGTTGACCGAGGTGCCCTGGTTGGAGCGCATGAACTTGGCGATGCGGTACGTGGTGTACGTGCCGTCGTCGTTGGTCACGGTGATGTAGTCCGCGGAGACCTCCTGGACCACACCGTCCTTCTCGGCCTTCAGCACGTCACCGGCGTCGGTGGCGCAGCGGTACTCCATGCCGGTGCCGACGAGCGGGGCCTCGCTCTTGATGAGCGGGACCGCCTGGCGCATCATGTTCGCGCCCATGAGGGCACGGTTGGCGTCGTCGTGCTCCAGGAACGGGATCATCGCGGTGGCGACGGACACCATCTGGCGCGGCGAGACGTCCATGTAGTCGACCTCGTCACCGGGGACGTAGTCGACCTCACCGCCGCGGCGGCGGACCAGCACGCGGGGCTCGGTGAACCGCAGCTCGTCGGAGAGCGTCGCGTTCGCCTGGGCGATGACGAAACGGTCTTCCTCGTCGGCGGTGATGTAGTCGACCTCGTCGGTGACCTGGCCGTCGACGACCTTGCGGTACGGCGTCTCGATGAAGCCGAACGCGTTGACGCGGCCGTACGAGGCGAGCGAACCGATCAGACCGATGTTCGGGCCTTCGGGGGTCTCGATCGGGCACATGCGTCCGTAGTGGGACGGGTGCACGTCACGGACCTCGAAGCCGGCCCGCTCACGGGAGAGACCACCCGGGCCAAGAGCCGACAGACGGCGCTTGTGGGTGAGACCCGACAGCGGGTTGTTCTGGTCCATGAACTGCGACAGCTGGCTGGTGCCGAAGAACTCCTTGATGGAGGCGACGACCGGCCGGATGTTGATCAGGGTCTGCGGCGTGATCGCCTCGACGTCCTGGGTCGTCATGCGCTCGCGCACGACGCGCTCCATACGGGCGAGACCCGTACGGACCTGGTTCTGGATGAGCTCGCCGACGTTGCGCAGGCGGCGGTTGCCGAAGTGGTCGATGTCGTCGGTCTCGACGACGATCGTCCGGCCGGACTCGCCGACCGTCTCGGTCTCACCGGCGTGCAGCTTGACCAGGTACTTGATGGTCGCGATGACGTCGTCGGTGGTGAGCACGCCGGCGTCCAGCGGCTCGTCGGCGCCGAGCTTCTTGTTCACCTTGTAGCGGCCGACCTTCGCGAGGTCGTAGCGCTTCGGGTTGAAGTAGAGGTTCTCGAGCAGCGTCTGAGCGGCCTCGCGGGTGGGCGGCTCGCCCGGACGGAGCTTGCGGTAGATGTCGAGCAGCGCGTCGTCCTGGCCCTGGGTGTGGTCCTTCTCCAGGGTGGCGCGCATCGACTCGTACTCGCCGAACTCCTCGAGGATCTGCTCGGTGGTCCAGCCGAGAGCCTTCAGGAGGACGGTGACGGACTGCTTGCGCTTGCGGTCGATGCGGACACCGACCATGTCGCGCTTGTCGATCTCCATCTCCAGCCAGGCACCCCGGGACGGGATGATCTTGGCGGAGAAGATGTCCTTGTCGGACGTCTTGTCGATCGACGAGTCGAAGTAGACACCCGGCGAGCGGACCAGCTGCGACACCACGACACGCTCGGTGCCGTTGATGACGAAGGTGCCCTTGTTGGTCATGAGCGGGAAGTCGCCCATGAAGACCGTCTGGGACTTGATCTCGCCGGTCTCGTTGTTGGTGAACTCGGCCGTGACGAAGAGCGGGGCGGCGAACGTGAAGTCGCGCTCCTTGCACTCGTCGATCGAGTTCTTCGGGGGCTCGAAGCGGTGGTCGCGGAACGTGAGCGACATCGACCCGGAGAAGTCTTCGATCGGTGAGATCTCCTCGAAGATCTCCTCGAGGCCGGACTTGGTGGGGACGTCTTGTCCACTGTCCAGAGCAGCCTCGACGCGAGCCTTCCAGGCGGCATTGCCGAGGAGCCAGTCAAAGCTCTCGGTCTGCAGCGCGAGGAGGTTCGGAACCTCGAGGGGCTCCTTGATCTTTGCAAAAGAGATGCGCAGCGGGGCGGTGCTGGCGCCGTTGTTCGTATTCGCGGTCGAGGCGTTGCGCGAGGCGGCCAAGAGGGGGTCCTTCCGAGGGCTCGGACTCACTACGCGCGTACCGGTCCCAAACTGGACAGGTGGACAGATATCCCAGGTCAGGGATGCTTCGGTCCACGGTGCACAAAATGGGTATGCCCCTGGTGACGGGCAGGAGGCAGCTAACAGGCAGCGCAAAGGGTCAGTGTAGCCAAGTGCCACACTGATGTCCAGTCGGGGTTCTCAGAGACCCACGTTGCTCTCAACAGCTTGTTTCAACACCCTTGTCCAGCCCTGCGCGAGGTGCGCCCTTCTTTACTGCCCGCTTCGCCATCGATCCATGCCTCGGATTCGGATCGATTCGGCGACGCGCCTTGAGAATTGCGCGCCGCGTGCGGTTCGTCAAGGCCCCCTCGGCCCCGCCGGCCCTCGGGCCCCGCGCCCGCCGCCCTCGGCGGCGGCCCCGCGCCCCACGAGAGGCGCACGGCGAAGATCACCCTACTCGTCAACACGGGAAGGGCAAGGCACCCGCCACCGGTACGCCGAAAGGCGACCACCCGAACGGGTGATCGCCTTTCGCGATGTGACTCCGCGCCTCGCGGCACGGGGGTCCGAAGGAGTCAGACGACTCCTTGGATCACTTGACCTCGACGGAGGCGCCGGCGCCCTTGAGGGACTCGGCAGCCTTCTCCGCGGCGTCCTTGGCGACCTTCTCGAGGACGGGCTTCGGGGCGCCGTCGACGAGGTCCTTGGCCTCCTTCAGGCCGAGGGAGGTCAGCTCGCGCACGACCTTGATGACCTGGATCTTCTTGTCACCGGCGGCGGTGAGAATGACGTCGAACTCGTCCTTCTCCTCCTCGGCCGGGGCGGCCGGGCCGGCCTGGCCGGGGCCCGCGACGGCGACGGCCGCGGCGGCGGTGACGTCGAACTTCTCCTCGAAGGCCTTCACGAACTCGGAGAGCTCGATGAGGGTGAGCTCCTCGAACTGAGCGAGCAGGTCTTCCTGGCTGAGCTTCGCCATGACAGGCGTCCTTCCACTATTCGGCAGGTGCCGGATGTATATGTCGGCGGGCGTACGTGGGGCCCGCTGGACCGCTGAGCGTGATTACTCGGCGGCCTCGGCGGGAGCCGGCGTACCGGCACCGCCCTGCTCCTCCAGCTTGACGCGAAGCGCTTCCGCGGTGCGGACGAACTTCGACGGCAGCGCCTGGAAGAGCTGCGCAGCCTGAGTCTGCTTGCCCTTCATGGCACCGGCCAGCTTGGCGAGCAGAACCTCGCGGGACTCGAGGTCCGCGAGCTGCTTGATGTCATCGGCGGACAGCGCCTTACCGTCAAGGACACCGCCCTTGATGATCAGGTTCGGGTTGTCCTTGGCGAAGTCACGAAGACCCTTCGCCGACTCCACCGGGTCACCGGTGACGAAGGCAACCGCCGTCGGACCTGCGAACAGGTCGTCCAGCGTGTCGATCCCGGCCTCGTTGGCCGCAATCTTGGTCAGCGTGTTCTTCACCACGGCGTACTGGGCGTTCTCACCGAGCGAACGGCGCAGCTGCTTGAGCTGTGCCACGGTGAGACCCCGGTACTCGGTCAGCACGGCGGCGTTCGAGCTGCGGAACTGGTCCGCGAGCTCGGCTACCGCTGCAGCCTTGTCGGGCCTTGCCATAGCGTCGGCCTCCTTCCGGGTGATGAGGACCGCTCGAAAGGACCCGGAAAGACGAAACGCCCCGGCGCGGGCGCCAGGGCGTAGCTCGACCGAAACGAAGTCCGGGAGCTTTCCACAGTCACCTGCGCAGGTCGTCCGCATCAACGGAGCCTTCGGTTGCCCGAACCCTTACGGATTCAGGACAACGACCAGCGGTCTTTGGCTTCTGCAGAAGAGTACGCGACTCGGGTCGCGTCGGGCAAATCCGTCCCGCTTCGAGCGGGCCCGGGAGGTTTGAACCCGGCGGGACCGGGTTATGAGGTGGCGCCCTGCTGCTGCTTCATCAGCTCGGTGAACTCGATGGTCTGGTCGGCCGGCGGGTGCTCGACGGACACCTTGATCCCGTAATCGCTGTAGTACACCGTGGAGTTGAGCTCGCCGGTCTTCATCTCGCCGCGCTCGGTCTTCTTCACCAGCAGGTCGTTCTCGTCGACCCAGATGTCGACGGTCTCCGTGGTGATCCCGGCGTCGGCCAGCTGCTTCTTGAGCGCGGTGACCTCGTCGGCGTCCAGGTTGCTGCTCTTCGCGGTCAGGTCGGCGACGTCGACCGTGCCCGAGTAGTGCGTGGCGCTGACACCGCGCACGTCCTCCTGGCCGACCTTCTTCACGTCGCCGGAGGCCAGCAGCGACTTCACACCCTGCTCCGGGGTGCTGGTCTCCAGCTGGTCCTTCATCGCCGCACCGGAGGCGCCGCCGATCTTGGCGAGGTCGTCGTAGGTGTAGCTGATCCAGCTCTTGCCGCCGGTCTGCTGGGCCATGGCCTCACCCATGTTGGCCGCGTACCCGCCCTTGAAGTAGCGGGCCTCCATCGTGCCGTCGCCGCCGAGCTGCTTCATGGAGTCGGCCATGGTGCCGCCGGTGTAGGTGATCTGCATGGTGCCGGTGATGCCGTCGGACCAGTCCATGGACCCCGACTGCTTCATGGACATCGCGCTGCCCATGGTCGTGGTGCCCTCGATTCGGGCCGAGTGCGCCTGGCCGGTCTTCTTCTGGACGGCGACCAGCGCGGCTATCGGGTCGGCCTTCACCACGGAACTGCCGCGGTTCTCCTTCTTGCTCCCGCCCTTGCCGCCGTCGTCCGATCCGCCACAGGCCGCGACCGATGTCAGCGCGGCCACCACGGCCACGGACAGACCCACGCGCCGTACGGTGTTGGTCAACATGTGCGATTCCACCCCTCGTTCGACTTTCGGCCGCCCACGCTAACGCAGGGCGCCGACAGTCATGTCCACGTACGAATGAGGACGAGCCCCGCACCTCGAAAGGTTGCGGGGCCCGTCCCATGTCACACGTGACGCGGCGGTCGTAAGAGCGCGAGGGCTCAGACGGCGGCCGGGTCCTCCTCGACGAGGAGGTTACGGGTGCGGTTGGAGTCCAGCGGAATGCCGGGGCCCATCGTGGTCGCCAGTGCGGCCTTCTTGATGTAGCGGCCCTTGGCGGCGGACGGCTTCAGACGGAGGACCTCTTCGAGCGCCGCTGCGTAGTTCTCCACCAGCTTGGTCTCGTCGAAGGAGACCTTGCCGATGATGAAGTGCAGGTTCGAGTGCTTGTCGACGCGGAACTCGATCTTGCCGCCCTTGATGTCGTTGACAGCCTTCACGACGTCGGGGGTGACGGTGCCGGTCTTCGGGTTCGGCATCAGACCACGCGGACCGAGCACGCGGCCGAGGCGGCCGACCTTGCCCATGAGGTCCGGGGTCGCGACGACGGCGTCGAAGTCCAGACGGCCCTTCGCCACCTCGTCGATGAGCTCGTCGGAGCCGACGATGTCGGCCCCGGCGGCTTCCGCGGCCGCAGCACGGTCACCGGTCGCGAAGACCAGGACCCGGGCGGTCTTGCCGGTGCCGTGCGGGAGGTTCACGGTGCCGCGGACCATCTGGTCGGCCTTGCGCGGGTCGACACCCAGGCGGAAGGCGACCTCGACGGTGCCGTCGAACTTCGTGGAGGCGGTCTCCTTGGCGAGACGGACGGCCTCGAGCGGGGCGTACAGGCGCTCCCGGTCGATCTTGGCGTCCGCAGCGCGGAGGTTCTTGCTGCGCTTCACTTCTACTCCTGTTGGTTTCAGAGTGTGGAGTCGTGGTGCGGACCAGCGCTTGGTCCTACCACTGAGGGGGTGGGGCTGAATCAGCCTTCGACCGTGATGCCCATGGAACGGGCGGTGCCGGCGATGATCTTCGACGCGGCGTCGAGGTCATTGGCGTTCAGGTCGGGGAGCTTCGTCGTGGCGATCTCGCGGACCTGGGCAGCCGTCAGCTTGGCGACCTTGGTCTTGTGCGGCTCGCCGGAGCCCTTGTCCACACCCGCGGCCTTGAGGATCAGCTTGGCGGCCGGCGGAGTCTTGGTGATGAAGGTGAAGGAGCGGTCCTCGTAGACCGTGATCTCCACCGGCACGACCATGCCACGCTGCGACTCGGTCGCGGCGTTGTAGGCCTTGCAGAACTCCATGATGTTGACGCCGTGCTGACCCAGTGCGGGGCCGACCGGCGGGGCCGGGTTGGCCGCACCGGCGTTGATCTGGAGCTTGATAAGCCCCGTGACCTTCTTCTTCTTGGGAGGCATGTGCTCTCTCCGGGTCCTAGTGAGAGTTTTCGCCGTCATCCGGTCATCCGGATGCAGGCATACCGCACAACGATAACGGGTATAGCTGCGCGACCAAAAACCAAGCAGGTCAGACCGGCTTCGACAGCCTGTCTGACCTGCTCGGTAGGCATGTGTCCAGAAGCGAGCGGAAAGCTCAGTTCTTCTGGATCTGGTCGAAGCTCAGCTCGACCGGGGTCTCGCGACCGAAGATCTCGACAAGGCCCTTGACCTTCTTCGAGTCGGCGTTGATCTCGTTGATCGTCGCCTGCAGCGTCGCGAACGGGCCGTCGGTGACGGTGACCGAGTCGCCGACCTCGAAGTCGAGGACCTCGACGGTGACCTTGCGCGCCGGAGCCGGCTTGCCCTCGGCCTCGGCGGCCTCACGGGCGGCCTTCTCCTCGGCCTCCGGAGCGAGCATCTTGACGATCTCGTCCAGCGTCAGCGGGTACGGGTCGTAGGCGTTGCCCACGAAGCCGGTGACGCCGGGGGTGTTGCGGACGACGCCCCAGGACTCGTTCGTCAGGTCCATGCGCACCAGGACGTAACCCGGGAGCTTGTTCTGCCGGACGTTCTTGCGCTCGCCGTTCTTGATCTGGACGATTTCCTCTTCAGGCACCTCGGCCTGGTAGATGAACTCCTCCACGTTCAGCGAGACGGCGCGCTGCTCCAGGTTGGCCTTCACACGCTTCTCGTAACCGGCGTACGTGTGGATGACGTACCACTCGCCCGGCAGACCGCGGAGCTCCTCGCGCAGGGCGGTGACGGGGTCGACGGGCTCGGCCGGCTCGGCCTCCCCCTCGTCGGCCTCGACCTCGGCCTCGGCGGCTTCGGCGGTGTCCTCGGTCTCCTCGGCGGCGGCCTCTTCGGCGTCGGCGGCTTCGGCCTGGTCCGACTCCTCGGCGTCCGCCGCCTCGACGATGTCGAGCTCGTCCTCGGCGGACTCGAAGGCGCCCGCCGTCGGCTCGACGGCGTCGTTCAGGTTCGGGTCAGACACGGTGGCTTCTTCCTGGATACATATGGGTGGAACATGCGAAAGGGGCGCCCATCAGGCGCCCTTCGCGTGGATCAGCCGAAGACGTACTTGACGACCCGCGCGAATCCGAAGTCAATCACGGTTACGAGGCCGATCATGACGACCACGAACACAATCACCACTGTGGTGTAAGTCGTCAGCTGGTTGCGCGTCGGCCAGACGACCTTGCGCAGCTCCGCGATGATCTGGCGGTAGAAGAGCGCGAGACGGCCCAGAGGGCCCTTCTTTCCGCGCTTGCCGCCCTTCCGGGTCTTCTTCTTCGACTCGGGGACTTCGTCCTCGGCATCAGGCATGTCGATGGAGCCCACGGCGTCCGTCACGCTTCTCACCTGATTCCGGGTCATGGCCGTGCCGCGCCCGGTGGAGCCGCACGGCGGTGCAGTGAAGTACGTACATGCGCACACATCCTGGCGAAGGAGTGTGTAGCAGGGCCGGAGGGACTTGAACCCCCAACCGCTGGTTTTGGAGACCAGTGCTCTACCAATTGAGCTACGACCCTTTGTGGTTTCCACCAACCTACCGCATGTTCCCGGATGACCCGAGTGCAGGAACGGTATGGCTGGTGAAGGCCAACGACAGGTGAGTGTACGTGCTCAGCGGCCCGGCGTCGAACAGATAGCTCCTGACCGCTCCTGGTCCCTTCGTGTCCGCATGCTGTCCGAGTGCTGTCCGGTCCCTGAAACCCCTGTGCCGACGCGGAAAACGGTCTGCGAGCATGGGGGGCATGAGCGCTGCTACTTCTCCGTCCGAGAGCCGGGTCTCCGCCCGCATCGGTGCCATCTCCGAGTCCGCCACCCTCGCCGTCGACGCCAAGGCCAAGGCCCTCAAGGCCGCCGGCCGTCCGGTGATCGGCTTCGGTGCCGGCGAGCCCGACTTCCCGACGCCCGGCTACATCGTCGACGCCGCGGTCGAGGCCTGCCGCACCCCGAAGTACCACCGCTACACCCCGGCGGGCGGGCTCCCCGAGCTCAAGGCCGCCATCGCGGAGAAGACGCTGCGCGACTCCGGGTACGAGGTCGACGCCTCCCAGATCCTGGTGACCAACGGCGGCAAGCAGGCGATCTACGAGGCGTTCGCCGCGATCCTCGACCCGGGCGACGAGGTCATCGTCCCGGCGCCCTACTGGACCACCTACCCCGAGTCGATCCGGCTGGCCGGCGGCGTCCCGGTGGAGGTCGTCGCCGACGAGACCACCGGTTACCGGGTCTCCGTGGAGCAGCTGGAGGCGGCCCGTACCGAGCGTACGAAGGTCGTCCTGTTCGTCTCCCCGTCGAACCCGACCGGCGCGGTCTACAGCGAGGCGGACGCCGAGGCGATCGGCCGCTGGGCCGTCGAGCACGGCCTGTGGGTGATGACCGACGAGATCTACGAGCACCTGGTCTACGGGGACGCGAAGTTCACCTCCCTGCCGGCGATCGTGCCCGAGCTGCGCGACAAGTGCATCGTGGTCAACGGCGTCGCCAAGACGTACGCGATGACCGGCTGGCGCGTCGGGTGGATCATCGGTCCCAAGGACGTCGTGAAGGCCGCGACCAACCTCCAGTCGCACGCCACGTCCAACGTCGCCAACGTCTCGCAGGCCGCCGCGCTGGCCGCCATCTCCGGGAACCTGGACGCGGTCGCCGAGATGCGCACCGCGTTCGACCGGCGCCGCAAGACCATCGTGCGGATGCTCAACGACATCGACGGCGTCTTCTGCCCGGAGCCCGAGGGCGCGTTCTACGCCTACCCCTCGGTGAAGGAACTGCTCGGCAAGGAGATCCGCGGCAAGCGCCCGGCGACCTCGGTCGAGCTGGCGGCGCTGATCCTGGACGAGGCCGAGGTGGCGGTGGTCCCGGGCGAGGCGTTCGGCACGCCGGGTTACCTGCGTCTGTCGTACGCGCTGGGCGACGACGACCTCGTCGAGGGCGTGTCGCGGCTCCAGAAGCTGCTGGGCGAGGCGAAGGCGTAACTCCGCCTCCTGCCCCGAGAAGCGACCCCCGGTTCCCGGGCCGGGGGTCGCTTTCGCGTTCGACGGGCAACTCGATGGGGAAAGCGGCTACCGCGCCACCCCGTCCGTGCGGCAGGATCTTGCAATGGAACGCGATGTACGTCTGTTGCCCAAGGCCCACCTGCACCTGCACTTCACCGGGTCGATGCGGCCCACGACGCTGCTGGAACTCGCCGACAAGTACGGGGTGCGGCTGCCCGAGGCCCTGACCGGCGGAGAGCCGCCCAAACTGCGTGCGACGGACGAACGGGGCTGGTTCCGCTTCCAGCGGCTCTACGACATCGCCCGGTCCTGCCTGCGGGCCCCCGAGGACATCCAGCGCCTCGTGCGCGAGGCCGCCCAGGAGGACGTGGCGGACGGGTCGGGCTGGCTGGAGATCCAGGTCGACCCCACCTCGTACGCGCCGCTGCTCGGCGGGCTGATTCCGGCGATCGAGATCATCCTGGACGCGGTGGACGCCGCCTCGCGCGAGACCGGGCTGCCGATCCGGGTGGTCATCGCGGCGAACCGGATGAAGCACCCGCTGGACGCCAGGACCCTCGCGCGCCTCGCCGTGCGGTACGCGGACCAGGGCGTCGTCGGCTTCGGCCTCTCCAACGACGAGCGGCGCGGGATGGCCCGCGACTTCGACCGGGCCTTCGCCATCGCGCGGGAGGGCGGCCTGCTCGCCGCTCCGCACGGGGGCGAGCTGTCGGGCCCTTCCAGCGTCCGGGACTGCCTGGACGACCTCGACGCGGCCCGGGTCGGGCACGGCGTGCGGGCGGCGGAGGACCCCCGGCTGATGCGCCGGCTGGCGGAGGCGGGGGTGACCTGCGAGGTGTGCCCCGCGTCGAACGTGGCGCTCGGCGTCTACGAGAAGCCCGCCGATGTACCCCTGCGCACCCTGTTCGACGCCGGGGTGCCGATGGCGCTCGGCGCGGACGACCCGCTGCTCTTCGGCTCCCGGCTGGCCGCGCAGTACGACCTGGTGCGCCGCCACCACGCGTTCACGGACGAGGAGCTGGCCGAGCTGGCCCGCCAGTCGGTACGGGGGTCGTCGGCGCCCGAGCCGGTGCGGGCGGAGCTGCTGGCGGGGGTCGACGCGTGGCTCGCGGAGCCGGTGGCCTGAGCTCTCAGTCCGCCAGGCCCCGGAGCAGGGTGCGGGCCAGGGACGCGGCGAAGTCGTCGAGCGACTGGGACGGCTCGCCGTCCGCCGTGGCGTCGTAGGCGAACGCGCGCTGGGCGCAGGCCCCCAGGAGCAGTGAGGCGGCCGCGTAGGTGTCGGCGTCGGCCCGGATGCGTCCGGCGGTCTGTTCGGCCCGCAGATAGCCGGCGACGCCGCGAATGGGCAGGTGGGGGCCGGTACCCAGCTCGCGCATGGCCGCGTCGTGGCGCTCCTTGAGCCTCGGTTCGGCGTACAGGGACGCGGCGATCGGGAAGCTCTGCTCGTAGAACAGGGCGGCCTGGCGGGCGATGACGGCGAGGTTCTCCTCGACCGACCGCTCCCCCGCGCCCGGGTCGTCGATGAGCTGCCGGAGGTCGATCTTGGGCAGCCGCTCCTTGAGGACCACCACGAACAGCTCCTCCTTGCTGAGGAAGTGCTTGTACAGCGCGGCCTCCGAGCAGCCCGCCGCCTTGGCGATCTCCTTGGTGGTGGTCCGGGCCAGACCCTTGGTGAGCATGAGCTGATGGGCGGCGTCGACGAGACGCACGCGGGCCGGCTTCTGCTCCATGTGTGCTCCAACAAAGCTTGACGGGTGGGTGAATACCCACTCACTCTAGAGGTGAGTGAATACTTACCCACCTTGGGAGGGGTGTGACATGAAGCTCACGGTGTTCGGTGCGACAGGCGGTATCGGTCAGGAGATCGTCCGCCAGGCGGTGGCGGCGGGGCACGAGGTGACGGCGGTGGTCCGCGATCCCGCGCGGCTCCCGGTCCCGCTCTCGGACGTCACCGTCCACACGGCGGCCCGGGTCGACGACCCGGAGGCGCTGCGCGAGGCGGTGGCGGGGCGCGACGCGGTCCTCTCCGGCCTCGGCGCGAAGGGCCGCAAGGCGGACGGAATCGCGGAGCGGCTGACCCGCTCCGTGCTGACGGCGATGGAGGCGGAGGGCACCCGGCGGCTGCTGGTGGTCAGCGCCGCCCCGGTCGCCCCGGAGCCCGCCGACGACCCGCTGCTCGACCGGATGATGCTCTCGATGATCGGCGCGATCCTCAAGGAGGTGTACGCGGACCTCACCGCGATGGAGGCGGCGCTCGCGGCCTCCGCCACGGACTGGACGTCGGTGCGGCCCCCGAAGCTCACGAACGGGCCGCTGACGGGCACGTACCGGACGGTGGTCGGGAGCAACCCGCGCAGCGGCCGGTCCATCTCCCGGGCCGACGTGGCGCACGCGATGCTGGCGCTGATCGACGACCCGGCGTCGGTGAAGCAGGGCGTGGGCGTGGCGTACTGAAGCCCCCGGAGGCCCGCTACAGGCTCACGCCCACCGTCACCGGTTCGTTGACGAGGGTGACGCCGAAGGCCGCGTGCACCCCGGCGACGACCTCGCGGGCCAGCGCCAGCAGGTCCTCGGTGGTCGCCGCCCCCCGGTTGGTGAGGGCGAGGGTGTGCTTGGTGGAGATGCGGGCGGGCCCGGTGCCGTAGCCCTTGGTGAAGCCGGCCCGGTCGATGAGCCAGGCGGCGGAGGTCTTGGTCCGCCCCTCACCGGCCGGGAAGGCGGGGGGCGTGACCTCGGGGCCGAGCCGGTCCGCGACCCGGGCCAGGAACGCGTCGAACTCGGCCCGCTCCAGGATCGGGTTGGTGAAGAAGGACCCGGCCGACCAGGTGTCGTGGTCCTCGGGGTCCAGCACCATGCCCTTGCCGGCGCGCAGCCGGAGCACGGTTTCGCGGGCGGCGGCCGCGGGAACGCGGTCGCCCTCCTCGACGCCCATGGCCCGCGCGGTCTCGGGGTACTTCAGGGGCGCCGACAGGCCCCCGGACTCCTCCAGGCCGAAGCGGACGCGCAGCACCACGTACCGGTCGGGTTCGGCCTTGAAGCGGCTGTGCCGGTAGGAGAACGCGCACTCGGAGTTGGGCAGGACGACCGTTTCGCGGGTGCGCCGGTCGTAGGCGACGACCTCCGTGATGGTGGAGGACACCTCCTGCCCGTACGCGCCGACGTTCTGGATCGGGGTGGCGCCCGCGGAGCCGGGGATGCCGGCCAGGCATTCGAGGCCGGCGAGACCGGCCTCCACGGTGCGGGCGACGGCGTCGGTCCACACCTCGCCGGCCGCCAGTTCCAGGGAGCCGCCGTCGAGCACGAAGCCCTTGGTGGCGATGCGCAGGGCGGTGCCCTCGAAGCCCTTGTCGCCGATGACCAGGTTGCTGCCGCCGCCGATGATCAGGAGCGGGGTGCCGCTGTCGTCGGCCTCGCGCACGGCGTCGACGACCTCGGCGTCCGTGGTGGCGGTGAGGAGACGGGTGGCGGGGCCGCCGAGCCGGAAGGTGGTCAGGGGGGCGAGGGGGGCATCGTGGAGTTCCTGCACGGGGACAAGAGTACGGTCCGTGGCCCCGCCGCTGGGCGGGGCCACGGACCGTACGGGGTGTACGGGGCGCGTCAGGCGGGAACGGAGACCCGCTCCTCGGTGCGCTCCTGGTTCTCGTCCGCCTCCGTGGCGGGCTCGGACGTCGCGGCGGCGCGGCGGCCGGGGATCATCAGGGCGACGAGCGCGGCCAGGGCGACCACTCCGGAGCCGATCCAGACGGCCGGCACGGTCCCGTCGGTGAAGGACTGCGCGGATTCGAGGCCGCCCTGCGAGGCGAAGACGGTGGTGAGCACGGCGACCCCGAGGGCGCCGCCGACCTCGCGCAGGGCGTTGTTGGCGCCGGAGGCGATGCCCTGCTCACCGGGGCGGACGCTGGACATCACCAGGCTGGCGGCCGGGGCGAAGTACAGGGCCATCCCGATGCCGCCGACGATCAGGCCGGGCAGCTGCGAGACGTAGGAGGCGTCCGGGGAGATGGCCATGGCGAACAGGCCGAGGCCCGCGGCCTGGAGGGCGAGCCCCGTGACGACCACCGGACGGCCGCCGAACCGGTCGGAGAGCATTCCGGCGATGGGGGCGACGAGCATCGGCATCCCGGTCCAGGGCAGCATCCGCAGTCCGGCCTCGGTGGGCGAGTAGCCGAGGACGCCCTGGAGGTACTGGCTGAGCAGGAAGATCGAGCCGAACATCCCGAGGTACATCAGCATGCTGGAGATGTTGATCCCGAAGAAGCCGCGGTCCCGGAAGAGGCGCATGGGCAGCATGGGCTTGCGGCCCCGGAAGCCGTGGCGGATGAACGCCCCGATGAGCGCGGCGCCGGCGATGAGCGAGGTCAGGACGGTCGGGTCGGTCCAGCCGTCGGCGTTGGCGTTGACGAGCCCGTAGACGATGCCGAAGAGGCCGCCGCTGACCAGGAGGGTGCCGGGGATGTCGAGCCGGGCGTCGGGGGCGTACGACTCCGCGAGACGGAAGCGGGCGAGCGGCAGCAGGAGCAGGCCGATCGGCACGTTGAGCCAGAAGATCCACTGCCAGGAGATGTGCTCGGTGAGGCTGCCGCCGATCAGGGGCCCGCTGGCCACGGCGAGACCGGTGGCGGCGCTGAAGATGCCGAGCGCCATGCCCCGGCGGGCGGGTTCCACGGCGGCCGTGAGCAGGGTGAGCGTGAGCGGCATCATGATCGCGGCGCCGACGCCCTGGACCGCGCGGAAGGCGATCAGTTCGTTGATCCCGGGCGAGAGGGCGGCCGCGGCGGACGCGGCGGTGAAGACGGA
This sequence comes from Streptomyces sp. col6, assembly GCF_008042035.1. GTDB lineage: Bacteria > Actinomycetota > Actinomycetes > Streptomycetales > Streptomycetaceae > Streptomyces. The sequence goes on along the minus strand of NZ_RDBL01000006.1, from coordinate 450,197 downwards.
GAGCCCGGCGAGGAAGAGCCGGCGGCGGCCGAAGCGGTCACCGAGGGCGGCGCCGAACATCAGCAGCACGGCGAAGGTCAGCGTGTAGGCGTTGACCGTCCACTCCAGCTCCTCCATCTCTCCGCCGAGGCTCTCGCGGATGGACGGCAGGGCGGTGGTGACGACGAGGTTGTCGAGGGCCGCCATGAAGCCGGCGACGCTGGTGATGACGAGGGCCCAGGCCGCTCCTGCGCGGCCGGTCGTTTGCTGGTTCACTGCTCCCCCTGGAGGGTTAGTTATTGATTACTAACTTTCGCGGGCAGAAAACCGGGCCGAACCCGGGTGGGGCGTCTTTCAGGTGACCGGCTGGGCGGAGGTGTAGAAACCGGACCAGATCCGGTGTCCGGCCGGGAAGCCGAGCGAGGTCAGCGTGTTGGCGAGCATGCCGTACGCGAGGAATGTGGTGGCGTCATTGACATCGGCGCCGAGCGCGAGATTGACGGAGTCGAACAGCTCCAGCCAGCCGGCCCGCACCGACTCGCCGAACGCGTGGTCACCGGCCGCCTCGGCGGCGGCGACGGCCGCGTACACCTGCATCTGCATGAGCAGCTTGTCGGGGTCGTCGGCGATCAGCCGCTGGTAGGCGCGGGCCATCGAGTGGAGCGCCTCTTCGCCCTCCAGCCCGTCGGCCGCCTCCTCGAACACCTGCCGCGTCTCCACGAGACAGCGCTCGGCCGCCGCGAGGAACATCGCCTGCTTGTTGGGGAAGAGGCGGAAGAGGTACGGCTGCGAGACACCCACACGCTTGGCGATCGCCTCGGTGGAGGTGGCGCTGTACCCGCCGCGGGCGAACTCGGTGACCGCCGCGCGGATGACGCTCTCACGCCGCTCATCTGCACTCATCCTTGCCATGCCCCTAAGTTAGTACTCAATCACTAACTTCGTCAAGCGGGCGCCGGGACGGGTCGCGAGCGGGGGTACGCGTGAGGGGCACGGCCCCATGGACCGTGCCCCTCACGCCGGGACCGGAGCGGGTGTCAGGCGAGCTGCACCACGGCCCGGGACATGCCCAGGACCTTCTTGCCGTCGCTCATGACCGTCAGGTCGACGCGCACCCGGCGGTCGTCCAGCAGGGCGGCCACCTTGCCGCTGACCTCGATCTGCGCGCCCTTGTCGTCGTCGGGGACCACGACCGGCTTGGTGAAGCGCACCCCGTACTCCACGACCGCGCCCGGGTCGCCGGCCCAGTCCGTGACCACCCGGATCGCCTCGGCCATGGTGAACATTCCGTGGGCGATCACATCGGGCAGCCCGACCTCGCGCGCGAAGCGCTCGTTCCAGTGGATCGGGTTGAAGTCGCCCGAGGCGCCCGCGTACTGCACGAGCGCCGCCCGGGTGACGGGGAAGGACCGCGCCGGCAGCTCCGTACCGACCTCGACCGCCTCGTAACTCACCTTCGCCGTCATCACGCCTCCTCGGCGGCGCGCGCCACCAGCTTCGTCCAGGCGGTCACGACCAGCTCACCGGACGCGTCGTGGACATCGCCGCGGACGTCCAGGATGTCGTTGCCCGCCATGGACTTCACGGCCTCGATCGTCGAGGTGACCGACAGCCGGTCGCCCGCGCGCACCGGGCGCACGTAGACGAACTTCTGGTCGCCGTGCACCACCCGGCTGTAGTCCAGGCCCAGCTGGGGGTCCTCGATGACCTGGCCGGCGGCCTTGAACGTGATCGAGAACACGAAGGTCGGCGGCGCGATCACATCACTGTGGCCGAGCGCCTTCGCGGCCTCGGGGTCGGTGTACGCGGGGTGGGCGTCGCCCACGGCCTCGGCGAACTCGCGGATCTTCTCCCGTCCGACCTCGTACGGCGCGGTGGGCGGATAGGTCCGTCCCACGAAGGACTGGTCGAGCGCCATGAACTCGCAACCTCCTGAAGAAAGAACGACTGGGCCGGCCTGTGGCGGCGTCCGGCACCATTCAACGCCAAACCCGCCGCACAACGACACGAGGCCGCCCCCCGAAGGGGACGGCCTCGTGTACGAGCCTGATTCAGCGCGTTTCGCGGTGCGCAGTGTGCGAGTTGCAGCGCGGGCAGTGCTTCTTCATCTCAAGACGGTCCGGGTTGTTACGCCGGTTCTTCTTGGTGATGTAGTTCCGCTCCTTGCACTCCACGCAGGCCAGCGTGATCTTCGGGCGGACGTCGGTGGCAGCCACGTGAGTGCTCCTTGGACGGACGATGGACGGATGAACGCAAAAAAGAGTAGCCGATCGAAGGACCGACCCCACAATCGGCTACTGTTAGTAGCGGTGACCGGACTTGAACCGGTGACACAGCGATTATGAGCCGCTTGCTCTACCGACTGAGCTACACCGCTTTGATGACTGGTCCCCCCGCCGAAGCGGGGTTCCCGATCACCAGAGCCCCAATGCGGAATCGAACCGCAGACCTTCTCCTTACCATGGAGACGCTCTACCGACTGAGCTATTGGGGCGAGCGATGAAGACATTACACGCTCGGTCGCCGATCGCCCAAATCCGTTTCGCGGCACCCGCCCGACCCCGTCCCGTACCCCGCTCGGGCCGCCCGCACACCGCTGATCAGCAAGGCCGCACCGGTACGACTATTGCGCTCCTCCTCGAACCGGACCGGGCACACCCCTAGGCTCTACTCACTCTGCGTGATCTTGCCCCCTTCCCAGGAGCCCGATGCCCGACAGCCAGCCGCGGCGGCCCGACGACCACGCGGCCGACACCACCGGCGGCCCGGAGAGCCCCGCGCTGACGCTCTGCGGTGCCCGCCTCGCCGACGGCCGCGTCGTGGACGTACGGGTCTGCGGCGGACGTATCGAGGCCGTCGGTACTGCGGGCAGCCTCACCGCCCCCGGCGCCCGGCTGGACCTGCGCGGCCACCTGCTGCTCCCCGCACCCGCCGAGCCGCACACCCACAGCGACACCGCCCTCACCGCCGACATCGACGGGCCCGCGTCCCAGCGCCCCGAGGACATCCAGCGGCGCGCCACCGAGGCCGCGCTGCTCCAGCTCGGCCACGGCGCGACGGCGCTGCGCTCCCACGTACGGATCGGCGACGTACAGGGCCTCGCGGCTCTCGAAGCCGTCCTCCAGGCCCGGCGCTCCCTGCGCGGCCTGGCCGACCTCACCCCGGTCGCCGTCCCCCGGCTGCTCACCGGTGTGGCCGGGGCGGACAACCTGGCCATGCTCCGCGACGCCGTGAAGATGGGCGCCGCGGCGGTCGGCGGCTGCCCGGACCTCGACCCGGACCCGTCGGGATACGTCGAGGCCGTCCTGGAGGTCGCCGCGGAGCACGGCTGCCCCGTCGACCTGCACACGGACGGTGACGACCCCGTCCGGCTGGCCCGGTTCGCCGCGCTGGCCGGCGGGATGCGGCAGCGGGTCACCATCGGCCCCTGCGTCGGCCTCACCCGCCTCCCCCCCGAAGCCGCCGCCGGGGTCGCGGCCCGGCTGGCCGCCTCCGGCGTGGGCGTCGTCTGCCTCCCCCAGGGCTCGTGCTGCGGCGCGGAACACCGGGGCCCCGCCCCCGTACGACTGCTGCGCGAGGCCGGGGTCCGGGTCGCGGCCGGCAGCGGGGCGCTGCGCGATCCGGCCAATCCGGTGGGCCGGGGCGACCCGCTGGAGGCCGCCTTCCTGCTGGCCTCGCAGGACGGGCTGCGCCCCGGGGACGCGTACGCGGCGGTCTCCGCCGAGGCCCGCCACGCCATGGGGCTCCCCGAGGTCCGCGTCGAGGCGGGCTTCCCGGCCGAACTGCTCGCCGTACGGGGAGAAGGGCTCGCCGGGGCGCTGTCGCTCGCGTACAGCCGGATCGTGGTGCACCGGGGGCGGGTGGTGGCCCGGACCAGCGCGGTGCGCGAGTACTGCGACTCGGAGACGGGCGGCGGCCCCGGACTGCCGCGCCAGGGACGGCCGGAATCCACCGGCGGGCCGTGAGCGTCCCGGCCCGCTCCGGCGTACCGTCGGGTGCATGCGCATTGTCATCGCAGGTGGACATGGTCAGATCGCGCTGCGGCTGGAGCGGCTGCTCGCTGCGCGCGGGGATGAGGCGGCCGGCATCATCCGCAACCCCGAACAGAGCGACGACCTCCGGAAGGCGGGCGCCGAACCGGTGGTGCTGGACCTGGAATCGGCCACGGTCGAGCAGGCCGCCGAGGTGCTGCGCGGCGCCGACGCGGCGGTCTTCGCGGCCGGTGCGGGCCCCAACAGCGGTACGGCCCGCAAGGACACGGTGGACCGGGGCGCGGCCGTGCTCTTCGCGGACGCGGCGGAACGGGCGGGGGTGCGGCGCTACGTCGTGGTCTCGTCCATGGGCGCGGACCCGGACCACCCCGGGGACGAGGTGTTCGACGTGTACCTGCGGGCCAAGGGGGCGGCGGACGCGGACGTACGGTCCCGCTCGGGCCTGGACTGGACGATCCTGCGCCCCGGCATGCTCACCAACGACGCCGGCACCGGCCAGGTCCTCCTCGCCGCCTCCACGGGCCGGGGCCCGGTCCCCCGCGACGACGTGGCGGCAACGCTCCTGGAACTCCTGGACACCCCGGCCACGGCGGGCCTCACCCTCGAACTGATCGCGGGCAACATGCCCCTGGCGGTCGCGGTGAAGGACATCGCGGGCAACTGACCCACACGACAAAGAAGGCCCCCGTCCGAAAGGACGGGGGCCTTGCTTGTGGCGGCGCCAGGGTTCGAACCTGGGTAGGCTGAGCCGGCAGATTTACAGTCTGCTCCCTTTGGCCACTCGGGCACACCGCCAAGGGATGCCGCCTTCGAGTCCGGGTTTCCCGCGGCGCTCTCTGGCAACGACGTAAACAATACCTGATGACCGAGGGTGCTACGCCACCGGATTGTTCGGCGGCTCGGGCGCCCCCGGGTGGCTAGGCTTTGCCGGGCGGCAGGGCCCGCGGGTCACGCGGCCGCCGCTCGCGCACGTACATTCCAGCACCCCCGATCCAAGGAGCCACACGTCATGGCCGACTCCAGTTTCGACATCGTCTCGAAGGTCGAGCGGCAGGAGGTCGACAACGCCCTCAACCAGGCCGCCAAGGAGATCTCCACCCGCTACGACTTCAAGGGCACGGACGCCTCGATCGCGTGGTCGGGCGAGAAGATTCTGATGCAGGCGAACGGCGAGGAGCGGGTCAAGGCCATCCTCGACATCTTCCAGTCCAAGCTGATCAAGCGCGGGATCTCGCTGAAGTCGCTGGACGCCGGTGAGCCGCAGCTGTCCGGCAAGGAGTACAAGCTGTTCGCCTCGATCGAGGAGGGCATCTCCCAGGAGAACGCCAAGAAGGTCGCGAAGATCATCCGCGACGAGGGCCCCAAGGGCGTCAAGGCCCAGGTCCAGGGCGAGGAGCTGCGGGTCACCTCGAAGAGCCGGGACGACCTGCAGGCCGTGCAGGCGCTGCTGAAGGCCCAGGACTTCGACTTCGACGTGCAGTTCGCGAACTACCGCTAGAGCAGGGTGGTCCGGGTGCGGAGGGCTTCGTTCCGCGCCCGGACTACATGTCCGAATACCGCCGGTCGTGGCGGTTCGGGCGCAGCAGACTGGTCCGTGACGGCCGGCGTTCCGGCCGGTCGGACGGACGAGGAGAGGGACCGGTCATGACCATGTACGCGACGGTCGACAGCCCGCTGGGCGAACTGCTGCTGGTCGGGGAAGAGGCCCCCGGTGCGGCGGGCATTGCGCTCGTCTCGCTCTCCCTGCCGGGCCAGAAGGGCGCCGCGGTCGTCCAGGACGGCTGGGTGCACGCCCCCTCGGCGTTCGCCGGGGCCGCCGCCCAGCTGCGGGAGTACTTCGAGGGGCGCAGGACGCGCTTCGAGCTGGTGTACGCGCAGGGCCGGGGCACCGAGTTCCAGCGGCGCGTCTGGGCCGCCCTGGAGGCCGTTCCGTACGGGGAGACGGTGTCCTACGGGCAGATCGCCGAGCGCGTCGGCGCGAGCGGGGCCGGGGTACGGGCCGTGGGCACCGCGATCGGGCGCAATCCGCTGCTGGTGGTGCGGCCGTGTCACCGGGTGATCGGTGCGGACGGCGCGCTGCGCGGGTACGCGGGCGGGCTGGAGCGCAAGGAACGGCTGCTGGGGCTCGAAGGCGCCGCCCTCGTCGCGCGCTGATGGACGGGCTCTTCCCCCGGTCGCGCGCGGTCGTCGCGCCGGGGGCCGTTCATGTGCCCGACTGGCTGTCGCCGGAGCGGCAGCGGGAGTTGGTGGCGGCGTGCCGGGAGTGGGCGCGGGGGCCCGTACCGCTGCGGCACACGGCGTTGCCGGGCGGCGGGGTGATGTCGGTGCGGACGGTGTGCCTGGGGTGGCACTGGCAGCCGTACCGCTACTCCCGTACGGCGGACGATGTGAACGGGGCGGCGGTGGCCCCTTTTCCCGCGTGGCTGGCGGATCTCGGGCGGGCGGCGGTCGCGGAGGCGTACGGGCCCGGGGGCGGCGCGGAGGCGTACGAGCCGGACGCCGCGCTGGTCAACTTCTACGACGGCTCGGCCCGGATGGGCCTGCACCAGGACAACGAGGAGCGGTCCGGGGCGCCCGTGGTGTCGCTCAGCATCGGTGACACGTGTGTCTTCCGCTTCGGCAACGCGGAGGGCCGGGGCCGGCCCTGGACGGACGTGGAGCTGATGTCCGGGGATCTGTTCGTGTTCGGCGGGCCTGCGCGCCGGGCGTTCCACGGGGTGCCCTCGGTCCGGCCCGGCACCGCCCCTCCCGGTACGGGGATGAGCGGCGGCCGGCTCAATGTGACGTTGCGTGAGACGGGGCTGAGGGGCTGACGTCAGCGCCGTTCGCGGGAGTTGCCGAAGAGCAGGCGGTAGGCGATCAGCAGGACCAGTGAGCCGCCGATGGCCGCCACCCAGGTCGCCGGGTCGAAGAAGTCCTTGGAGATCTCGCGGTCCAGGAAGCGCGACGATATCCAGCCACCGAGGAAGGCGCCGACGACACCTATGAGGGTCGTGCCCACCAGGCCGCCGGGGTCGCGCCCCGGCAGCAGGATCTTGGCGATGACGCCCGCGACGAGCCCGAGAATGATCCAGCCGATAATGGTCATGCGTGCGAACCTACCCGTCACTCGTTCCTGGAATCCAGGACGTCCGTGACGGGCGGGCGGTTGCGCGAAGGGCCGGTCGGCCCGGGTCCGGCTACCAGCCGGCGAACGGCTCGTCGGTGCTGACGATCTCCTTGCCGAACGGCATCAGGGACACCGGGATCAGCTTGAAGTTGGCGATCCCCAGGGGGATTCCGATGATCGTGAGGCACAGGGCGATGCCCGTGGTGATGTGGCCGAGCGCCAGCCACCAGCCGGCGAGGACCAGCCAGAGCACGTTGCCCACGCAGGACGGCGCGCCCGCGTCCCGGCGGTCGACGACCCGGTGGCCGAAGGGCCACAGGGCGTACAGGCCGATCCGGAAGGCGGCCAGGCCGAAGGGGATGCCGATGATCGTGATGCAGAGCAGGAGTCCCGCGAGCAGGTAGCCGAGGAACATCCAGAATCCGCACAGGATCAGCCAAATGACGTTCAGAATGGTTTTCACGGGCGAGGACCTGCCATCTGCTCGAGTCGGGCGATGCGCTCCGCCATCGGCGGGTGGGTGGAGAACATCCTGGACATACCCTGCCCCGCGCGGAACGGATTAGCGATCATCATGTGGCTCGCCGTCTCGATCCTCGGCTCCGGGGGCAGCGGAAGCTGCTGCGTCCCCGTCTCCAGCTTCCGCAGGGCTCCGGCCAGGGCCAGCGGGTCTCCGGTCAGCCGGGCGCCCGAGGCGTCCGCCTCGTACTCCCGGGAGCGGCTGACGGCCAGTTGGATGACGGAGGCGGCGAGCGGGCCCAGGATCATGATCAGCAGCATGCCGAGGAGACCGGGGCCCTCGTCGTCGTTGGACCGGCCGACCGGGATCAGCCAGGCGAAGTTGACCAGGAACATGACGACGGAGGCCAGGGCTCCGGCGACCGAGGAGATCAGGATGTCCCGGTTGTAGACATGGCTCAGCTCGTGGCCGAGGACGCCGCGCAGCTCGCGCTCGTCCAGGAGACTCAGAATGCCCTCGGTGCAGCAGACCGCCGCGTTGCGCGGGTTGCGGCCGGTCGCGAAGGCGTTGGGCGCCTGGGTCGGGGAGATGTACAGGCGGGGCATGGGCTGGCGCGCCGACGTGGAGAGCTCACGGACGATGCGGTAGAGCTGGGGCGCCTCGAACTCGCTCACCGGGCGGGCGCGCATGGCCCGCAGCGCCAGCTTGTCGCTGTTCCAGTACGCGTACGCGTTGGTGCCGACCGCCACCACGAGCGCGACGATCAGGCCCGTACGCCCGAAGAAGCTGCCGATGACGATGATGAGTGCGGACAGGCCCCCGAGGAGTACGGCGGTTCTGAGCCCGTTGTGCCGGCGGTGCACGGTACGCCCTCCAAATCGTCCAGCGGGAGAACCCTTGCGGCTCCACTCCCCAGTGGAGCCTCCCGTACTGGTCAACGCCAGGCGGCGAGAGCGAGTTCCCTGGTGCGGACGGCCGGACGGCCCCGCCGCCCCCGCCGTCCCCGCGGCGGGCGGGCGCTGGGCCGTACGGGTGGAGGCGCGCCGCGCGTTCAGCGCTGGGCGGGGAGCTTCGCGAGTTCCAGGGCCACGGGGTCCGGCTCGACCTCGCTGGTGCAGTGGGCGCAGCGGGAGGCGATGGCCGGGATCTCGGTGTAGCAGCGGGGGCAGTCGCGCAGGGCGGCCTTGATGTCGACGGGCTCGTCCGCCTTCTTGGCGGTGAAGCGGTCCTGCACCTTGGCCATGGGCATGACGACGCCGAAGTAGAGGACGGCGGCGGTGATGATGAAGGCGATGGCGGCGCTGATGAACAGGCCGTACGGGAAGTCCACCCCGTCGACCTTGAAGTGCGCCTTGCTGAAGTCGCCGGTGCCGCGCGTGATGATGCCGATCAGCGGGACGATGAATCCGTTGCTGAACCCGGTGACGACTGCGGTGAAAGCGGCTCCGACGGCGAGACCGACCGCCATGGAGATGACGTTTCCGCGCAGGATGAAGTCCTTGAACCCGCTCAGCACTGCTCTTGCTCCTCTGTGGTGATGTGAAAGTCGTACGCGCCCGTGCGCGGGCATGACCCTGCCCTGTGCGGGCCGCCGGGGGCAAACCGATCTTGCCGTCGCTCGAACTGTTGAACGACCTCAGAAGAGGTTGACGGCGGCGAATCTGAGGACGGTCTGCGGGGCGCCCGACAGGACGATGCCGGCGACGGCGGTGAGGACGATCGCGGCGGTCAGAGGGGCCGGGGTGCGGTGCCGTACGGCGGGCGTGGCCTCCTCTTCGGAGGGGCCGCGGAAGAGCGCGGCGGTCCACTGGAGGTAGTAGTACAGCGCGACCACGACGTTGACGGCCATGACGACGGCGAGCCAGCCGAGGCCGGCGTCGACGGCGGCGGAGAAGACCGTGACCTTCGCGAACAGGCCGATGATGCCCGGCGGCAGACCGGCCAGGCAGAGCAGGAAGAAGGCGAGCGCGAGGGCGGCCAGGGGCCGGGTGGCGTACAGGCCGCGGTAGTCGTCGAGCCGGTTGCCGGGGCGGGTACGGGCGACCAGGGCGGCCACCGCGAACGCGCCGAGGTTCACGACGGCGTACATCAGGGCGTACGCGACGGTGGACCCGATCCGGCGTTCCCCCGCGTACGCGGCGGCGGCCACGGGGACGAGCAGGTACCCGGCCTGGGCGACGGAGGACCAGGCGAGCAGGCGTACGGCGCTGCGTGCGCGGGAAGCGCTCTGGCGCAGCGCGGCGACGTTGCCGACGGTCATGGTGAGCGCGGCGAGGACCGCGAGGGCGGGGCCCCAAACCTCCGCGTACGCCGGGAAGGCGACCACGGTGACGAGGATGAGGCCGGAGAAGCCGACCGCCTTGCCGACGACCGAGAGATAGGCGGCGATGGGCAGCGGGGCGCCGACGTAGGTGTCGGGCACCCAGAAGTGGAACGGCGCGGCGGCCGTCTTGAAGGCGAAGCCGACGAGGGTCAGCGCGACGCCCGCCCCGGCGAGGGTGGAGAGCGCCGGGTCGACGTGGCCGAGGCGGCCGGCCAGGTCGGTGAGGTGGAGGGTGCCGGTGGCCGCGTACACGAAGCTGACGCCGAGGAGCATCACTGCGGTGGCGACGACGGAGGACAGGAAGAACTTCAGCGCGGCCTCGGAGGAGCGCCGGTCGCCCCGCTTGATACCGACGAGGGCGAAGGCGGGCAGCGAGGCGACTTCGAGGGCGACGACCAGCGTGGCGAGGTCGCGGGAGGCGGGCAGCAGCGCGGCGCCGGCGGCGGACGACAGCAGCAGGAACCAGAACTCGCCGGCCGGGAGCTTGCGGGTGTCGCCGATGGAGAGCAGCGCGGTGAGCAGGGCGCCGCCGAGCACGAGGGCCTGGATGACCAGGGTGAAGTGGTCGGCGGTGTAGCTGCAGGCGCGGCTGCCCGCAGTGAGGCAGAAGGTGGAGCGGTCGCCCGCGTGGAGGGGGACGATCAGGGCGAGCGCGGCTACGAGTCCGGCGACGGCCCCGTAGCCGAGGAGCGGTTTGCGGGCCTCGGCGACGAAGAGGTCGGCGACCAGGACGACGAGGGCGACGGCCGCGGCGGTGAGCGGGGGCGCGATGGCGAGCCAGTCGACGGACTGGACGAGGCTGGTGGCGCTCTCGGCCGCTGTGGTCACGACTTGCCTCCTGCGAGGAGCTTCTGCACGGCCGGGTCGGTGAGGCCGAGGAGGACGGCGGGCCACAGGCCGGCGAGGACGGTGAGGGCCGCGAGGGGGGTCCAGGCGGCGAATTCGTAGCTCTGGACGTCGGCGATCTGCCGCGGTTCGTCGCGGTGGGCGCCCATGCAGACGCGGCGGACGACGATCAGCAGGTACGCCGCGGTGAGCAGGGTGCCGAACGCGGCGATCGACATGAACGTCAGGAAGGCGGGCCTGCTCAGCCCGGCGGCCGGGTCGAACGCGCCGAACAGGGCGAGCATCTCGCCCCAGAAGCCGGCGAGTCCGGGCAGGCCGAGGGAGGCGACCGCGGCGAACGCGAGGAGGCCGCCGAGGCGGGGCGCGCGGCCGTAGAGCGCGGCGCCGGTGGCTCCGGCGAGGGTGTCGAGGTCGGCGGTGCCGTACCGGTCCTTGACCGCGCCGACCAGGAAGAACAGCAGGCCGGTGATGAGCCCGTGGGCGATGTTGGCGAACAGCGCGCCGTTGACGCCGGTGGGGGTCATGCTCGCGATGCCGAGGAGGACGAAGCCCATGTGTCCGACGGAGGAGTACGCGATGAGCCGCTTCAGGTCGCCCTTGGCGCCGGGCCGGGCGAGCGCCAGGCAGGCGAGCGATCCGTAGACGATCCCGGCGACGGCGAAGGCCGCGAGATACGGGGCGAAGGTGTGCATCCCGTCCGGGGCGACCGGGAGCAGGATACGGACGAACCCGTACGTGCCCATCTTCAGCAGGACGCCCGCGAGGAGCACGGAGCCGACCGTGGGGGCGGCGGTGTGGGCGTCGGGCAGCCAGCTGTGCAGCGGCCACATCGGGGTCTTCACGGCGAGGCCGATGCCGATCGCCAGAACGGCGGTGACCTGCACGGACGAGGTGAGCCCGCGGCCGTTGTCAGTGGCGAGTGCCACCATGTCGAAGGTGCCGCTCTTCAGTCCGATGAGGAGCAGGCCCAGCAGCATGACGACCGAGCCGAGCAGGGTGTAGAGGATGAACCTCCAGGCGGCCGCCTGCCTCTGCGCACCGCCCCATCGGGCGATGAGGAAGTACATCGGGATGAGCACCATCTCGAACGCCAGGAAGAACAGGATCAGGTCGAGGACGGCGAAGGTGGCGAGGGTGCCGGACTCCAGGACGAGGATCAGCGCGACGAAGGCCTTCGGGGAGGGTCCTTCGGGCAGCTTGAAGTAGCTGTAGAGCGCGCAGAGGAAGGTCAGCAGCGCGGTCAGTACGAGCAGGGGGAGCGAGATGCCGTCGATGCCGAGGTGGATGCGTACGTCCAGCGCGGGGATCCAGCTGATGTCGCTGGTGGCCTGCATCTTCGACGGGTGGTCGTGGTCGAAGCCGGCGGCCAGCACGAGGGTCGCCAGGAGGACGACCCCGGTGACCGTCACGCCGTGCCGGAGCACGGCCTGGTCGGGGCTGCGGCCCTTCAGTCCGGGCGGGGCGGGGAGCAGGGCGGCGACGGCGCCGATGAGCGGGCCGACGACGACGAACGCCAGAAGGAACTGCATCACGGATGCGCTGATATCGATCACGGCTCAGGACCCCGCGTTGACGTTGGCGAAGACGACGGCGGCGACCGCCAGGACCAGGGAACCGGCCAGCAGTGCGCTGAGGTAGGTCTGCACGTTGCCGGTCTGGGCGCGGCGGACGGCGGTGCCGAGCCGGCGCGCGCCGGTGGCGGAGCCGCGTACGTAGGTCTCGACGACCTCGCGGTCCAGGAAGCGGACGAGGCGTGCGGCGGCCTGGACAGGGCGGACGAACAGCGCCGCGTACAGGGCGTCCAGGTGGAAGCCGGTGGCCGCGTGGCGGTGGAGCGGGCCGAGCAGCAGGCGTCCGGGGTCGGCGGGGTCGGGTGCGTCCCCGGCCGGGCCGTAGGCGGCGGTGCGGGCCTCGATGGCCTCGATCTCCACGAGGGCCGGTTCGGCGTCGGGGTGGGCGACGACGGAGCCCATGGGGACGCGGGCGGCGAGCGCGGTGGTGTGGCGCCAGGCCGCGTAGGTGACCAGGCCGCCGACGAGGCCGACACCGGTGGACAGGACGGCGGTGGTCAGCGAGGGGACGAGGCGGTGGCCGTCGAACCAGTCGCCGATCACGCCGACGCTCAGCCCGAGGGCGATGGTCGGGACGGCCAGCACCCACAGGACGGCGGTCATGGCGACGGGCTGCCTGCCGTGGTCGGGGGCCTCGGCGCCCCGGCCCCGGAAGGCGAGGAGCCAGAGCCGGGTGGCGTAGGCGGCGGTGAGCACGGCGGCCAGCAGCCCGGCGACGAGGACCGTCCAGCCGGCGGCGGCCGGGGCGACGTGCCGGTGGCCGAGCGCGGTGTGCTCGGCGGCGACGAGGACGGCTTCCTTGGAGAAGAAGCCGGCGAACGGGGGGATGGCGGCCAGCGCGAGCAGGGCGACGGTCATCGTCCAGTAGGCGTCCGGGATGCGGCGGGCGAGGCCGCCCATCCGGGACATGGCGGCCAGTGAGTTGGTGCCGGCGGCGTGGATGACGACGCCGGCCGCGAGGAAGAGGACCGCCTTGAAGGCACCGTGCGAGATGAGGTGGAAGACGGCGGCCCCGCGGTCGCCGACGGCCAGGGCGCCGGACATGTAGCCGAGCTGCCCGATCGTCGAGTAGGCGAGGACGCGCTTGATGTCGTCCTGGGCGAGGGCGGCGAGCCCGGATCCGATCATCGTGACGGCCGCCATCACGGCGAGGACGACGAGGGCGGCGCCGGAGGCCGCGAAGACGGGGAGGAGCCGGGCCACGAAGTAGATGCCGGCGGCGACCATCGTGGCCGCGTGGATCAGTGCCGAGACGGGGGTGGGGCCGGCCATGGCGTCGGGCAGCCAGGTGTGCAGCGGGAACTGCGCGGACTTGCCCGCGACCCCGGCCAGGAGCAGGAGCGCGATGACGGTGGGGTGATCGAGGCCGCCGTGGGCCACGGCGCCCAGGATGCGGGTGATGCGGAAGGAGCCGGTGTCGGCGGCGAGCGCGAACAGGCCGATGAGGAAGGGGACGTCGCCCAGCTTGGTGACCAGGAACGCCTTCAGCGACGCGGCGCGCGCCTCGGGCGTCTCCCAGTAGTGGCCGACCAGGAAGTACGAGCAGATGCCCATGACCTCCCAGCCGACCAGCAGCACCATCAGGTCGCCGGAGTAGACGACGAGCAGCATCGCGGAGGTGAAGAGGGAGACGAGCGCCGCGTACGAGGGGTAGCGGGGGTCGTCGCGCAGATACGCGGTCGAGTAGATCTGCACGCAGCTCGCGACCAGCGCGACCAGCACGGCGACGAGGACCGCGAAGCCGTCGAGGTGCAGCGCGAGGTCGATGGGGACGGAGCCGGTGGGGGTGAGCTGGGTCGCCGCGTCGATGGCCCGGCCGCCGCCCTGGCGCGAGGCCACCACAGCCGCGAGGACGAGCGAGACGAGGGAGGGCAGGACGGCGAGCGGGCGCACGAACCCGGGCGCGGTGCGGCCGATGAGCAGACCGGCCGCCGCGCCCAGGAACGGGAGGAGGGGGACGAGGACGGCGAGGGTCGTGGTGGTCACGGGGTGGCCTCTGCCTTCTTTGCCTTCCCTGCCGCAGCAGTGGCCTGGTCTTCGGGTCGGGCGCGGTCGTCGTCCTCGTCGTCGCCGGCCGGGACGGTCTCGGCCTCGTCGGTCTCGGCGGTGTCGCGCAGGCGGTCGACGGCGGAGCTGCCGCGGTTGCGGTACACGGCGAGGACGATCGCCAGGCCGATGCCGATCTCCGCCGCCGCGATGGCGATGGTGAACAGGGTCAGGGCCTGGCCGGAGTGGAGGCGGTCGCGGAGCCAGACGTCGAAGGCGACCAGGTTGAGGTTGACGGCGTTGAGCATCAGCTCGACGGACATCAGCACGAGGATCGCGTTGCGGCGGGCGAGGACTCCGTACAGCCCGGTGCAGAAGAGGAGGGCGGCGAGCACGGCGGGATAGGCGAGGTGCATCAGCGCGTGTCCTCTCGGTCCGGGGCGGCCGCGGGGCCGCCGTCGACGGGTGCGGTGGTCCGGCCCTTGCGGGAGAGGACGATCGCGCCGACCAGGGCGGCCAGCAGCAGGACGGAGAGCGCCTCGAAGGGGAGGACCCAGTTCCGGAAGAGGAAGGCGCCGGTGGCCTTCGTGGAGCCCTGGGCGGGCCCGTCCAGGTCGATCCACGTCGTACGGAAGGCGTCCACGACGACCCAGACCAGGGCGCCGGCGGAGGCGACGGCGACCGCGAGGGCAACCCACCGGTTCTCCGAGTCGGCGTCCGGGGAGCGGCCGATCGGGGCCCGGGTGAGCATCAGGCCGAACAGGAGGAGGACGACGACGGAACCCACGTAGATCAGTACCTGCACCCAGGCGATGAACTCCGCCGTGAGCAGGAGGTACTCGACGGCGAGGCCGCCGAGCGCCACGATCAGCCAGAGGGCGGCGTGCACCAGCTGCCTGGTCGTGACGGTCACCAGGGCCGCGCCGAGGGTCGCGATGCCGACGAGGACGAAGGCGATCTCGACGCCGGCCGGGGAGAGGAAGCCGGGGGTCGCGGAGGCGGCCGCGAGGGCGGGGGTCATGCCTTGCCCTCCTCTTCCTCTGCGGCGGCTTCCTGGGCCTGCTGGGCCTCTTGTGCCTGCTGCTCCTGCTGGGCGCGGAGTTTGTCGGCCGTCTTGCGGGCGGCGGCGATCTCCTTCGGCTCCTCGGCGTGCGGGTCGAGCGCGGGCGGCTCCGGGACCGTCCACATCCAGTCGCGCAGCTTGTCGCGCTCATGGGTGAGGTCGAGGATGTCCGTCTCCGCGTACTCGAACTCCGGCGACCAGAACAGCGCGTCGAAGGGGCACACCTCGATGCAGATGCCGCAGTACATGCAGAGCGAGAAGTCGATCGCGAAGCGGTCGAGCACGTTACGGCTGCGCTCGCGGCCGCCCGGGGCCGCTGCCGGCACCGTCTCCTTGTGGGAGTCGATGTAGATGCACCAGTCGGGGCACTCACGGGCGCAGAGCATGCACACCGTGCAGTTCTCCTCGAACAGCGCGATGACGCCCCGGGAGCGGGGCGGGAGTTCGGGCTGCACGTCCGGGTACTGCGCGGTGACGGTCTTCTTCGTCATCGTCCGCAGGGTGACGGCGAGGCCCTTGGCCAGGCCTGAGCCGGGGATCGGGGGCACTAGTTGATCGCCACCTTCACGATGCCGGTGAGCGCGATCTGCGCGAGAGCGAGCGGGATGAGGGTCGTCCAGGCGAGCTTCTGCAGCTGGTCCTCGCGCAGGCGCGGGTAGCTGACCCGCAGCCAGATCACGACGAACGCGAGGATGCCGGTCTTCAGCAGGGTCCAGACCCAGCCGAGTCCGTCGGCGCCCAGCGGTCCGTGCCAGCCGCCGAGGAACAGCACGGTGGTCAGCCCGCAGAGCACGACGATCCCGGCGTACTCGGCGAGCAGGAACAGCGCGAAGCGGAGGCCGGTGTACTCGGTGTACGCGCCGAAGATGATCTCCGAGTCGGCGACCGGCATATCGAAGGGCGGGCGCTGGAGTTCGGCGAGCCCGGCCACGAAGAAGACCAGGGCGCCGGTGATCTGCCAGGGCAGCCACCACCACTCGAACGCGTCCAGGATGCCGGGCAGTGACACCGTCCCCGCCGCCATCGCCACCGAGGCGGCGGCGAGCAGCATCGGCAGCTCGTACGCGAGCAGCTGGGCGGCGGTACGGAGGCCGCCGAGCAGGGAGAACTTGTTGGCCGAGGCCCAGCCGGCCATGAGCGAACCGAGTACGCCGACGCCCATCACCGCGAGCACGAAGAAGATGCCGGCGTCGATGACCTGGCCGACGGCGCCCTCGCCGGGGCCGACCGGGATCGCGACGAGCACGAGCAGATACGGGAGGAGGGCGACGGCCGGCGCGAGGCGGAAGACCTTGCGGTCGGCGCCCGCCGGGACGATGTCCTCCTTCTGCGCGAACTTCACGCCGTCGGCGACGAGCTGGGCCCAGCCGTGGAAGCCGCCCGCGTACATGGGACCGAGGCGGCCCTGCATGTGGGCCATGACCTTGTGTTCGGTCTGGCCGACGACGAGGGGGAGAACCATGAAGACGGCGAACACGATGACGAGGCGGAGGGCGACGTCCAGTGCGTCGTTCACTCGTGATCGCCTCCGTTGTCGGGGGTGGGGTCGTTGTCCTCCGCCCCCGGGCCCCCGCTCCGCCCCCGGGCCCCCGCTCCTCAAACGCCGGAGGGGCTGATCGTCGCCCGCCGTGTGCCACGGGGCGTCCGCCCCCTGCTGGCTCGCCGAGCCCTGGGAGGCGCTGCGGGTGCGACGGGGTTCCGCCGGAGTCGTCGGCGTCGCCTCGCCCGCCGTGCGGGTACGCCGCACCGGCCGTTCCCCCGCGGCCCGCGCCCCTCGGGCCGGCCGCGCCGGCGCCGGCGGGAGCTGGCCCTTCAGCGGGCCCCACTCGTTCGGGTCCGGGACGCCCGGCGGGAGCATCGTGCGGCGCTTCGGGCCGCCGTGTTCGGACTCGCCCGGTTCCTTCGCGCCCGGCCATGCCTTCGCCACGCGGGCGGCCAGCACGAAGTCCTTGCGCAGGGGGTGGCCCTCGAAGTTCTCGGGGAGGAGCAGGGGGACCAGGTGCGGGTGGTCCTCGAAGTCGACGCCGAACATCTCGTGCGTCTCGCGTTCGTGCCAGGCGGCGCCCTCGTACACGCCGATCGCCGTCGGCAGGACGGGGGCCTCGTGCGGCACCGTCGTACGGACGAGGAGGCGGCGGACGCCGGAACCGCCGGACGGCAGCGCCGCCACATGCGCGCAGACCCGGAAGCCCGTGCCCGGTTCGTCCACGGCGCTCAGCCAGTCGAAGTAGGTGCAGCCGAGGGTGTCGCGGGCCGTTTCCAGGGCGGTGATCCACGCGGTGGGCGGGACGTCGACCGTGAGGAGGTCGTACGCCTGCTCGGCCGTGGCGTCCTCGCCGAAGATCTCGGTCACGGCGTCCGGGAGCCGGTCGAAGGAGTCGGTCACTTCTCGTCCTCCTCCCCGGCGGCCGGAGGCGGTGTCACCAGGCCGCTGCGCAGGGCCGCCGTGGACGGGCGGGCGCCCGCGGCATCGGCGTAACGCTCGCCCAGCGACTCGCGGGCGATCTTCTCCTGGAGTTTCAGGATGCCCTGGAGCAGCGCCTCGGGGCGGGGCGGGCAGCCGGGGACGTAGACGTCGACGGGGATGATCTGGTCGACGCCCTTGGTGACGGAGTACGAGTCCCAGTACGGGCCGCCGCAGTTGGAGCAGGCGCCGAAGGAGATGACGTACTTGGGCTCGGGCATCTGCTCGTACAGGCGCTTGACCGCCGGGGCCATCTTGTCCGTCACCGTGCCGGAGACGATCATGAGGTCGGCCTGGCGCGGGCCCGGCGCGAAGGGGATGACGCCGAGCCGGATGAAGTCGTGGCGCGCCATGGACGCGGCGATGAACTCGATGGCGCAGCAGGCGAGTCCGAAGTTGAAGACCCAGAGGCTGTAGCGGCGGCCCCAGTTGAGGACCACCTTCATCGGTTCCGGGGCGAGCCGGGACAGGACGCCCAGGCGCTTCGGTTCCGGGAGGAACGTGGGTACGGCGGCGGGTTCGTCCCCCGCCCCGGCGGACGACGGGCTCGTCACGTCCATTCGAGGACGCCCTTCTTCCATGCGTAGAGCAGTCCCACGGCCAGGAAACCGAGGAAGATGAACATTTCCACCAGCGTGGTCGCGCCGTAGCCCGGCGCCGCGAAGACCGTCGCCCAGGGGAACAGGAAGATCGAGTCGACGGCGAAGATCACGTACAGGAACGCGTAGACGTAGTAGCGGACCTGGGTGTGGGCCCAGCCCTCGCCGACGGGGTCCACGCCGCACTCGTACGTGAGGAGCTTCTCCGGCGTCGGGACCACGGGGCGCAGCAGCCGGCCGGCTCCGAAGGCGACGGCGACGAACAGGACGCCGACGACGGCGAGCAGTCCGACGACCGAGTAGCTGTGGAAGTACTCCGACGACGCGAGCACGGTCCGCGCCGGTGTCGATGCCGCACCAGGAAGGTCCGTCACGTCGGCCACGTCCGCCCCTCGCTCCCTCACCCGTTCGACGATCTGTACGCACGGGAGTCTAGGCCCTGTAAAGGGCGGGTAAGCAGTTGCGTCGGGCAACGGACGGGGAACGAGTGGAGCACGGGTGGGGATATCCCTACTTCGCCTCACCCACGAGCCCCATGGCATCCGCAGGTGGCGCCCGGCAGGCTGGTCCCATGACCACGAGCCCTCAGCTGCCCCTCGATGACGGGCCGCCGCCTGTCCGCTTCGCCTTCGGCCGGTGGACCTGGAAGGAGGTCGCGCACCTCCTCGCCAATCTGCCGATGGCGATCCTCGGATTTGTTTACACAGTGTTGATGGTGGCCATCGGGGTGGGCCTCGCGGTCACCGTGGTCGGTCTGCCGCTGCTCGCCGCCGGGCTCCAGGGCTCCCGGCTGATCGGGCGGGCCGAGCGGGGCCGGGCGCGCAAGCTGCTCGGCGTCCGTGTCGAGGAGCCGAGCCCGGTGGCCCGCAGCCGCCGCGAGGAGGGGTTCTTCGCCTGGCTGTGGTCGAGCCTGGCGGACCCGGTGGCCTGGCGGGCGGCGCTGTATTCGTTCGTACGGCTGCCGTGGGGCATCCTCACCTTCGCCGTGACGCTCGTCTGTCTCATCGTGTGGCCGGCGCTCCCCTATACGTCACGGCTCATGGCCAACGCGGACCGGGCGATGGTGCGCGGGCTGCTCTCCCCCTCCGACGACCTCGAACGCCGCATCGCCGAACTGGAGTCGGACCGGGGCGTGGTCGTCGACACGGCCGCCGCCGACCTGCGCCGTATCGAGCGCGATCTGCACGACGGGGCGCAGGCTCGGCTCGTCGCCCTCGCGATGGGGCTCGGCCTGGCCAAGGAGAAGCTGACCGACGACCCCGAGGCGGCGGCGCGCATGGTGGACGAGGCGCACGGCGAGGTGAAGGTCGCGCTCCAGGAACTGCGCGACCTGGCCCGGGGCATCCACCCGGCCGTCCTCACCGACCGCGGCCTGGACGCCGCGCTGTCCGCCATCGCCTCGCGCTGCACGGTGCCCGTCACCGTACGGGTGGATCTTCCGGGGCGGCCGGCCGAGGCCATCGAGGGCATCGCGTACTTCACCGTCTCCGAACTCCTCCAGAACGTCAGCAAGCACAGCGCAGCCCGTACCGCCTCCGTCGACGTGTGGCGCTCCGGCGACCGGCTGCTGATCCAGGTCGGCGACGACGGCCGGGGCGGGGCCTCCATGGACGGCGGTACGGGGATGGCGGGGCTCGCGGAGCGGCTGGACGCCGTCGACGGGGTCTTCGTCCTCGACTCCCCCGCCGGCGGCCCGACGACCGTCACGGCGGAACTGCCCTGGCGCGACCGGGAGGCCGGGAAGAGCCCGGCCGGCCGCCCGAGGTAGGGAAAACCCCCCGCCCGGGACGGGAACCGTCCTCATGGTGCGGCGCCTCCCGGACCAGCAGTCTTGAAGCATCACGCACAGCCCCCCAGCCGACCCGCACGCAGCAGAAGAAACGGACGGAACCCATGGCCACGGCATACGGACCGGACACCCGGGACCCCCAGCGGTCGGGAAGCGGCCTCGGGGGCCGTCCCGCGAAGCGGCACATGCTGCCGGCCGTGCTGCGGGCGCCCCTGGAGGGCAGGACCTGGCGCGAGTTCTGCTATCTGCTGCTGAGCCTGCCGATCAGCATCGTGCTGTTCACCTTCGCGATCACCATGGTCTCGCTGGGCGCGGGGCTGCTCGTGACCTTCCTGGGCATCCCGGTGATGGCGGCCGGGCTCGTCATGTGCCGGGGCTTCGGGATGCTGGAGCGGACCCGGGCGCGCGCCCTGCTGCGGGTGGACGTGGCCGATCCGGCGCCGGTGCGCGGCCGGAAGAGCGGGCTGATGTCCTGGGTCGGCGCGGTCCTGAAGAGCGGGGTGTCCTGGCGCCACCTGCTGTACGCGCTGCTGCACTTCCCGTGGGCGGTCTTCGCGTTCTGCGTCTCGCTGACGCTCCAGGCGTGGGGCTGGGCGGCGCTCACCTACCCGCTGTGGCACTGGGCCGTCCCCTCGCACGCCGGTGTCTCGGGCATCCAGCTGTACGGGGACACCCAGCACGAGGTGTACCTCGACTCGGGCGTCGATCTCGCGCTGACCGCCGGCCTGGGCCTGGGCATCGTCCTCCTCTCCCCCTGGGTGATCCGGGGCCTGGCGACCGTGGACCGGCTGATGGTGACCGGGCTGCTCGGCCCGTCCCGGCTGGCGGAGCGCGTCACGGAGCTGGAGTCCGACCGGGGTGTCGTCGTGGACACCGCCGCCGCCGACCTGCGCCGCATCGAGCGCGATCTGCACGACGGGGCGCAGGCCCGGCTCGTCGCCCTCGCCATGGACCTGGGCCTCGCGAAGGAGAAGCTGACCGCCGACCCGGAGGCCGCCGCGAAGATGGTGGACGAGGCGCACGGCGAGGTGAAGGTGGCCCTCCAGGAACTGCGCGACCTCGCCCGGGGCATCCACCCCGCCGTCCTCACCGACCGGGGCCTGGACGCGGCCCTCTCCGCCATCGCCTCGCGCTGCACCGTCCCGGTCACCGTAGAGGTGGACCTCGCGTCGCGGCCGGCCCAGGCCATCGAGGGCATCGCGTACTTCACCGTCTCCGAACTCCTCCAGAACGTCAGCAAGCACAGCGGAGCCCGTACCGCCTCGGTCGACGTGTGGCGCACCGAGGACCGGCTGCTGCTCCAGGTGACCGACGACGGGCGCGGCGGCGCGGACCCGGCGACGGGCAGTGGGCTCGCCGGGCTGACCGAGCGGCTGGACGCGGTGGACGGGGTCCTGGTCGTCGACTCGCCGGTGGGCGGCCCGACCAGGATCACCGCCGAGCTGCCCTGGCGCGGCTGACCGGCACCGCGCCCCGGCGGACCGCAGCGGCTCTCAACCCCCCGCATGCTCGCGACGTCCCTGCCGTTACTGGGATGCTGGACGGCGTACGAGTCGTGCCGGCGAGCGAGCAGTGGGGGAAACAGCGTCGTGGTGGAGGACAGGGTGCGTGTGGTCATCGCCGAGGATTCGGTACTGCTCCGGGAGGGACTGACCCGGCTGCTGACGGATCTCGGGCACGACGTCGTCGCGGGCGTCGGGGACGCGGAGGCGCTGATCAAGACGATCGGCGACCTCGCCGGGCAGGACGCGCTGCCGGACGTGGTGGTCGCGGACGTACGGATGCCGCCGACGCACACCGACGAGGGCGTGCGGGCGGCGGTGCGGCTGCGCCGGGACTACCCGGGGATCGGGGTGCTGGTCCTCTCCCAGTACGTGGAGGAGCAGTACGCCACCGAGCTGCTGGCCGGGTCCAGCCGGGGCGTCGGGTATCTGCTGAAGGACCGGGTCGCCGAGGTCCGGGAGTTCGTGGACGCGGTGGTCCGGGTGGCGCAGGGCGGTACGGCGCTGGACCCCGAGGTGGTGGCGCAGCTGCTGGGCCGCAGCCGCAAGCAGGACGTGCTGGCCGGGCTGACGCCGCGTGAGCGCGAGGTGCTGGGCCTGATGGCGGAGGGGCGTACGAACTCCGCGGTGGCCAAGCAGCTGGTGGTGAGCGACGGTGCGGTGGAGAAGCACGTCAGCAACATCTTCCAGAAGCTGGGGCTGGCCCCGAGCGAGGGCGACCACCGGCGGGTGCTCGCGGTGCTGACGTATCTGAACTCCTGAGGCCCGCGGCCCCTCTCACGGCCCGTCGGAACCACGCGCCCGGGTGTGTCTCCAGCGAGGGTCCGACGGGGAACCAGGTGGCTGGTGAATCATGACGGAACAGCGCCGGGAAACGTCTCAGCATCCAGAATCACAGCGTCTCAAAATGCCGTCCATCATGTGATCGGCCCCAGGAAGGCGACCCTCACGGACGTAGGGTGGGCGGGGGACCTCCGGCGGGCCGGACGGTTCCGAGCCGCCGTCCGAGGGAGGTCCAGTAAGTGACCAGCCAGGTCAGTAGCCCAGCCGAACAGGCCGACGAAGCCGGTGAGGCGCTCGTAGGGGGACAGCGCGCCCCCCAGTCCGCCGGCACCGGCGCGAAAGAGATCCGCCGTCTGGACCGGGTGATCATCCGTTTCGCGGGTGACTCGGGTGACGGCATGCAGCTCACGGGTGACCGGTTCACCTCCGAGACGGCGTCCTTCGGGAACGACCTGTCCACGCTGCCGAACTTCCCCGCCGAGATCCGCGCCCCCGCAGGCACCCTGCCGGGGGTTTCGTCGTTCCAGCTGCATTTCGCCGACCACGACATCCTGACCCCGGGCGACGCGCCGAACGTGCTGGTCGCGATGAACCCGGCGGCGCTGAAGGCGAACATCGCCGATGTGCCGCGCGGTGCCGAGATCATCGTGAACACCGATGAGTTCACCAAGCGGCCGATGGCCAAGGTGGGCTACGAGAGCAGCCCGCTGGAGGACGGCTCGCTGGAGGCGTACAACGTCCACCCGGTGCCGCTGACCACCCTGACGATCGAGGCGCTGAAGGACTTCGGGCTCTCCCGCAAGGAGGCCGAGCGCTCGAAGAACATGTTCGCGCTCGGGCTGCTGTCCTGGATGTACCACCGGCCGACCGAGGGCACCGAGGCGTTCCTGCGGGCCAAGTTCGCCAAGAAGCCGCAGATCGCCGAGGCGAACGTGGCGGCCTTCCGGGCCGGGTGGAACTTCGGCGAGACGACGGAGGACTTCGCCGTCAGCTACGAGGTCGCCCCGGCCTCGCAGGCCTTCCCCACCGGCACGTACCGCAACATCTCGGGGAACCTCGCCCTGTCCTACGGACTGATCGCGGCCGGCCGCCTGGCGGACCTGCCGGTCTACCTCGGTTCGTACCCGATCACCCCGGCCTCGGACATCCTGCACGAGCTGAGCAAGCACAAGAACTTCGGCGTGCGCACCTTCCAGGCCGAGGACGAGATCGCGGGCATCGGGGCCGCGCTGGGCGCCGCGTTCGGCGGGTCGCTCGCCGTGACGACGACGTCCGGGCCCGGTGTGGCCCTGAAGTCGGAGACCATCGGGCTGGCGGTCTCGCTCGAACTGCCGCTGCTCATCATCGACATCCAGCGCGGTGGCCCGTCCACCGGCCTGCCCACCAAGACCGAGCAGGCCGACCTGCTCCAGGCGATGTACGGGCGCAACGGCGAGGCCCCGGTGCCGATCGTGGCCCCGCGCACCCCGGCCGACTGCTTCGACGCGGCGCTGGACGCGGCCCGGATCGCCCTGACCTACCGCACCCCGGTCTTCCTGCTCTCGGACGGCTACCTGGCCAACGGCTCCGAGCCCTGGCGCATCCCGGAGCTCGACCGGCTGCCGGACCTGCGCGTCCAGTTCGCCGGCGGCCCGAACCACGAACTGGCCGACGGCACCGAGGTGTTCTGGCCGTACAAGCGCGACCCGCAGACGCTGGCCCGTCCGTGGGCGGTCCCGGGCACGCCCGGCCTCGAACACCGCATCGGCGGCATCGAGAAGCAGGACGGCACGGGCAACATCTCGTACGACCCCGCCAACCACGACTTCATGGTCCGCACCCGCCAGGCCAAGGTGGACGGCATCGAGGTCCCGGACGTGGAGGTCGACGACCCGGCCGAGGCGCGGACGCTGGTACTGGGCTGGGGTTCGACGTACGGCCCGATCACGGCGGCCGTGCGCCGACTGCGCGCCTCCGGGCGCTCCATCGCCCAGGCCCATCTGCGCCACATCAACCCGTTCCCGCGGAATCTCGGCGAGGTTCTGAAGCGTTACGACAAGGTGGTCGTCCCCGAGATGAACCTCGGGCAGCTGGCCACGCTCATCCGCGCCAAGTACCTGGTGGACGCCCACAGTTACAACCAGGTCAACGGCATGCCGTTCAAGGCCGAGCAGCTCGCGACAGCTCTTGAGGAGGCCATCGATGCCTGAGACGAACGAACTGCTCCAGCTGGTGCCCAAGGCCGAGGCCAAGCAGTCCATGAAGGACTTCAAGTCCGACCAGGAAGTGCGCTGGTGCCCCGGCTGCGGCGACTACGCGGTCCTCGCCGCCGTGCAGGGCTTCATGCCCGACCTCGGTCTGGCGAAGGAGAACATCGTCTTCATCTCCGGCATCGGCTGCTCCTCGCGCTTCCCGTACTACATGAACACGTACGGGATGCACTCGATCCACGGCCGCGCCCCGTCCATCGCGACCGGCCTCGCCACCTCGCGGCGCGACCTGTCCGTCTGGGTGGTCACGGGTGACGGCGACGCGCTGTCCATCGGCGGCAACCACCTGATCCACGCGCTGCGCCGCAATGTGAACCTGAAGATCCTGCTGTTCAACAACCGGATCTACGGGCTGACCAAGGGCCAGTACTCCCCCACCTCCGAGGTCGGCAAGATCACCAAGTCGACGCCGATGGGCTCGCTGGACGCCCCGTTCAACCCGGTGTCGCTGGCGATCGGCGCGGAGGCGTCGTTCGTCGCCCGGACCGTCGACTCCGACCGCAAGCACCTCACGAGCGTGCTGCGGGCCGCCGCCGACCACCCGGGCACGGCGCTGGTGGAGATCTACCAGAACTGCAACATCTTCAACGACGGCGCGTTCGAGGTCCTGAAGGACAAGGACCAGGCGCAGGAGGCGGTGATCCGCCTGGAGCACGGGCAGCCGATCGTCTTCGGCGCGGACGGCGCGAAGGGTGTCGTACGGGACTCGCTGACCGGGGACCTGAAGGTGGTCGCGGTCACCGAGGACAACAAGGCGCAGATCCTCGTCCACGACGCGCACGCCCCGAGCCCGACCACGGCGTTCGCCCTGTCGAGACTCGCCGACGCGGACACCCTGCACCACACCCCGATCGGGGTGCTGCGCAGTGTGGAGCGGCCGGTGTACGACACGTTGATGGCCGAGCAGCTGGACACGGCCGTGGAGCAGAACGGCAAGGGCGACCTGGCGGCGCTGCTCGCCGGGAACGACAACTGGACGGTGGTCGGCTGACGCCGGCGCCCCGATCCGCGCGAGCGCGCCGGACCTGTCCCTCACGGGCGGGACCGGCGCGCTCTCGTATACCCGTGGCCAAGAGCACTTTCTTTTAGTTAGCGCATTCCGTAAGGTGGTGTGAGAGCGAAGCGAACAAAGAGGAGAAACCCCCCATGAGCATCGTCGTCACCGGAGCCACCGGAGCACTCGGCCGTCTCGTCGTCGAGCACCTGCTGACCACCGTCCCCGCCGACCGGGTCGCCGCCGTGGTCCGCGACAAGGAGAAGGCCGCCGGTCTGGCCGCCCGGGGCGTCGAGCTGCGCATCGCCGACTACGACCGCCCCGAGACCCTGGCCGGGGCGTTCCGCTCCGGCGACCGCGTGCTGCTGATCTCGGGCAACGCGGTCGGCAGCCGGATCCCCCAGCACACGGCGGTCATCGACGCGGCGAAGGCGGCGGGCGTCGCCCAGCTCGCGTACACCGGCATCCTCGGCGGCCCCGACGCGGACTTCACGCTGGCCGACGAGCACCGGGCGACCGAGCAGCTGATCCTGGACTCCGGCCTGCCGTACACCTTCCTGCGCAACGGCTGGTACACGGAGAACCAGACCGAGAACCTGGCCCCGGTCCTGGCGCACGGCGCGGTCGTCGGCAGCGCGGGCGAGGGCCGTATCGCCTACGCCTCCCGCGACGACTACGCGGCCGCGGCCGCCGCCGTCCTGACCGGCGAGGGCCACCTGAACCGCGCGTACGAGCTGAGCGGCGACACCGCCCTGTCCTACGCCGACTACGCGGCCGTGGTCGCGAAGGCCACCGGCAAGGAGATCGCCCACAAGGACGTCCCGGCCGCCGTCCACAAGGAGATCCTGACCGGCGCCGGCGTGCCGGAGTTCTTCGCGGCGATCCTGGTCGACGTGGACGACGCCGTCCGGCGCGGGCGCCTGGCCGGGACCAGCGGCGACCTGTCCCGCCTGATCGGCCGCCCGACGACCCCGGTGTCCGACACCGTCGCCGCCGCGGTCGCCGCGCTCTGACCCGTACCCCACCCGGTGTCATGACCGTATGACGATACGGCCATGACACCGGGCCCCGGCGGCGCTACCTTCGTGTGGTTGACGGTCGTACGACAGACACCACCAGGAGGGCCCGTGCAGGGGACGAATGACCAGCGGGCGGGGCTCCTCTCCGGGTTCGCCGCGTACGGCATGTGGGGCCTCGTCCCGCTGTACTGGCCGCTGCTGAAGCCGGCCGGGGCCGTCGAAATCCTGGCCCACCGGATGGTGTGGTCGCTCGGCGTGGTGCTGCTCCTGCTGCTCGCCCTGCGCCGCTGGTCCTGGATCGGCCCGCTGCTGCGCCGGCCGCGCAAGCTGGGCCTGCTCGCCGTCGCCGCCCTGACGATCACCGTCAACTGGGGCCTGTACATCTGGGCCGTGAACAGCGGCCATGTGGTCGAGGCGTCGTTGGGCTACTTCATCAATCCGCTGGTCACCATCGCCATGGGCGTCCTGCTCCTGGGCGAACGGCTGCGCCCGGCCCAGTGGGCGGCGGTCGCCACCGGCGTCGCCGCGGTGCTCGTGCTGGCCGTCGGCTACGGGAAGCCCCCGTGGATCTCGCTGATCCTGGCTTTCTCCTTCGCGACGTACGGGCTGGTCAAGAAGAAGGTCGACATGGGCGGCCTGGAATCGCTCACCGTCGAGACCGCCGTCCTCTTCCTGCCCGCGCTCGGCTATCTGGTGTGGCTGAGCGCCCAGGGCACGGCGACCCTGACCTCGGAGGGCGCCGGGCACACGGCGCTCCTCGCGTCGACCGGTGTCGTCACGGCGGTGCCGCTGATCCTGTTCGGGGCCGCCGCGATCCGCATCCCGCTCTCGACGATCGGGCTGCTCCAGTACATGACCCCGGTCGCCCAGTTCATCCTGGGCGTCGCCTACTTCCACGAGGAGATGCCGCCGGAGCGGTGGGCCGGATTCGGCCTGGTGTGGGCGGCTCTGATCGTGCTCACCTGGGACGCGCTGCGGACCGCGCGCCGCACCAGGGCCCAGGCGCAGGCGGCCCGCCTGGCCGCCGTGGCCACGGCAGCACCCGCGGGCTCCGACCGCACCCAGACCCCCTCAAGCACAACCTAGTTGCTTTTTTAACTCAGTTACGTTTTCCTGGAGGTCCGTCACGCCGGACCGGCCCCAGGAGCACCCATGCACGCTTCCTCCCCGCTTCCCGTACTCGTCGTCGGCTCGGGCCCGACCGGGCTGACCCTGGCCATCGACCTCGCCCGCCGGGGCGCCGGCGTCCGGATCATCGACAAGGCCCCCGCCTTCCCGCGTACGTCCCGCGCCAAGGGCCCCAACCCGCGCTCGCTCGAAGTCCTGGAGGACCTGGGCGTCCTGGCCGAGGTGCTGGCCGCCGGCGCCCGGCCGCTGCCGATGCGCAAGTACCGGGGCGGGGTCGCCGTCGCGGACGCCGAGCCCTTCGCGGACCAGCGGCCGACCCCGGACGCGCCGTACGACCGGCCGCACATGATGGCCCAGTGGCGCCTGGAGGAGGTGCTGCGGGCCCGGCTCGCGGAGTACGGCGTACGGGTCGAACTCGGCGCCGAACTCGTGGGCCTGGCCGAGGGCGAGGCGTCCGTGACCGCCACGCTCGCCGACGGCGGACCGATCGAGGCCTCGTACGTGGCCGGCTGCGACGGCGGCCACAGCGCGGTGCGCAAGCTGCTCGGCATCCCCTTCGAGGGGAAGACCGACGAGACCCGGCTGATGGTGTGCGGGGACGTCGAGGTGGAAGGGCTCGACCGGGGGTTCTGGCACCAGTGGTTCGACGAGGACGGCGCCGTGATGCTCTGCCCGATCCCGGGGACCCGGTCCGGCTGGTGGTTCCAGGCCGGGCCCGAGACCGACGCGTCGGGCGCCCCGCTCGCGCCGTCGCTCGCCGGGTTCCGCCGCCTGTTCGCCAAGCACACGGGCCTGCCCGGCGACCGGCTCACCGAGGCGACGCTGCTCTCCACGTACCGGGTCAACGAGCGGATGGCCGCGCGCTACCGGGTGGGCCGGGTCCTCCTCGCCGGGGACGCGGCCCACGTGCACTCCATCGCGGGCGGCCTCGGTATGAACACCGGCATCCAGGACGCGTACAACCTGGGCTGGAAGCTCGCCCGGGTCGCCGCCGGGCTCGCCGGACCCGCCCTGCTCGACACGTACGAGGAGGAGCGGCTGCCGGTCGCCGCACAGGTCCTGGACATCAGCGCGGAGCGCCTGCGGGCCACGCTTGAGGCGATCAAGAAGCCCGGCGGCGGCCTCGACTCGGCGGTCGGCCCCGGCACCAACGGCCTGTGCGGCGGCTACCGCTGGAGCTCGCTGGCCACCTCTCCGCTCGCCACGCCCCTTCTGCGCGCGGGCGACCGGGCCCCGGACGCCCCCTGCCTGGACGCGGCGACCGGCGAACCCCGCCGCCTCTTCGAGGTCTTCGCCGGACCGCACTTCACGCTCCTGGGCTTCGGTACGGGGACGGCCGGGGCCCTGCGCGAGGCGGCGGCCGCCCGGGGCGACGACCTGCGGGCGTACGGGATCGACGCGGACGGCGGCCTGACCGACCACGAGGGGCACGCGCGGGCGGCGTACGGCATCGGCCCGGACGACGAACTGCTGGTTCTCGTACGGCCGGACAACCACGTGGGGCTGATCGCGGAGGCGGACGACGCGAAGGCGGTCACGGCCTACCTGAGCGGGACCGAAATCTGGGCGGAATCCACTATTCCGGGACAGAATGCCGCTCATGACTCTTGAGTGGAAAGTCGTCATCGACGCCGCCGACCCGCACGCGCAGGCCGGCTTCTGGGCGCAGGCCCTCGGTTACGAGATCGAGGACAACAGCCCCTTGGTCGAACACCTCCTGGGCCTCGGAGCCGTACCGGAAGCGGTCACGACGACGGCCCACGGCCGCCGCGCCTGGCTCGATCTCGCGGCGGTCCGGCACCCGGACGACCCGTACGACGAGCAGAGTGGTGCCGGTCGTGGCCGCCGCCTCCTGTTCCAGCGCGTCCCCGAGGCGAAGACCGTGAAGAACCGCCTCCACCTCGATCTCCACGCGGGCCCGGACCGCCGCGAGGCCGAGGTGGCCCGGCTGGAGGGCCTGGGCGCGAAGGTCCAGCGCGAGGTCGCCGAGCAGGGCGGCACGTGGACGGTTCTCACGGACCCGGAGGGCAACGAGTTCTGCGTGGAGTAGGGGCCGCCGGGGCGAGGGGCCGGCCGGCCGGTCAGGACGGCTTGCGGCTCAGGCTCCGTGCCCCCGCCACGCCCAGCAGCACCAGCACCACGGCCACGACCGGCACGAGGACCCGGAAGCCGACCGGCGGGCCGGGCGCCGTGGCCCCACCAGGTCGTGGGGGTCGCGCAGGACCTCGTACCGGTCGCCGGGCCGCGAGGACCAGTCGCACCCGCCGGTGCTCCTGAGCCAGAAGGTGTCCCCCCGCGCCTCGACCTTGCAGCGGTGGTCCTCATTGCCGCTGTACGCGGGCGGCCCGTGCTCCACCTCGACGACCGTGGCCGTCACCTGCTCGCCCCGCCAGTCGAGGACCGCGCTGCGGAAGCCGTACGGGACCGCGATCAGGACGCCCCGGAGCAGGACCATCCCCATCACCCGCGCCACCGTCGTAGTCATGTCGCAACTCGCCTATCCGGCGAGGGCGTTCACACACCCGGACTCCGTCAGGGGGTCGGCGCGGTGAGATATCGCTGCAGCGTGGGGCCGAGCCAGTCCACGATCTCCTCCTGACGGAGCGCCACGCTCGCCGGGAACCGCAGTACGTAACGCGTCAGCGCAAGGCCGAGCACGGTGGAGGCGCACAGGGCCGCTCGCGCCGGCGCCTGCTCCGGGTCGGGGCCGAGGCGCCGGGCCAGTGGGATCAGTTGCTCGCGCAGCACGCTCTGCATGCGCTCGGCGGCGTGCGGGTCGGTGGCGCCGACCCGCATCAGCGCGGTGAGTTCCTCGTTCTCCTCCCACAGGGCGAGGAAGTGGCGCACCAGGGTGCGGCCGATCTCCTCGTGCGACTCGACGGGCAGGTCGGGCAGCCCCGGGTCGATCGCCACAGCCGCCGCGAACAGGCCCGCCTTGTTGCCGTAGTAGCGCATCACCATCGACGGATCGATCGTCGCGTCGCGCGCGATGGCCCGGATGGTCGCCTTCTCGTAGCCGTCCGCCGCGAACCGCTCGCGGGCGGCGGCGAGGATCGCGGCGCGGGTGGCGTCGGAACGCCGCGCAGCCTGCTGGTTCTCCGAGGTCTCCGTCACGCCAACAAGCGTAGGCCAACACTCGTTGACAATCCAGGCGCAACGGTTCTACGTTGACCAACACCCGTTGGCCAACACGTGTTGGCAAAGCCGGCGCCACTCGTACCACGCCCCCCGAAGGGGCGAAGAGGAGTAACGATGACCGTGCAGTTGAACCACACGATCGTTCCCGCCCGCGATCCGGAAACGTCGGCGGGATTCCTGGCCGCGATCCTCGGACTGCGCGTCGACCCGCCGCTCGCACACTTCACACCGGTCGAGCTGGCCAACCAGGTGACCCTGGAATACGACCGGCGCGACGACTTCGAGCCGCACCACTACGCCTTCCTGCTCGGGGAGCAGGAATTCGACGCCGCCCTCGCCCGTGTCCGGCAGGGCGGAACGGCCCACTACGCCGACCCTGCGTGCCGGGAGGCCGGACAGATCTACCGCAGCGAGCGCACCCCGGGCCGCAGGGGCACGTACTTCCGCGACCCCGACGGCCACCTGATGGAAATCCTCACCGCGGGCCGGGCCGGTTCGTGACTGCCGCCCACCCCGCCCGGACCACCCCGGCCCCCTGGAGAACCGCCATGTCACTGAAGAACGTCAACACCGCCCTGACCACGATCTGCGTCCTGTTCGTCCTCTGGCTTGGGCTGACCTTCGTCCTGGCCCCCGAGGCGTCCACGGAAGGCGTCGGCCTGCCGAAGTGGCCCGCAGGCGCCGGCGACGGCTTCCTCATCATGAAGGGCACCCGCGAACTGGCGATGGGCCTGGTCCTCGGCGTCCTCCTGCTGACGGGCCACCGCCGCGCCCTGGGCTGGGTCCTGCTCATGGAGGCCGTCGCCCCGTTCGGCGACATGCTCAACGTGCTGGCGCACCACGGCCCCCTCGCCGCCGCCCTCGGCATCCATGGCCTGACCTCTGCGTTCCTCGTGACAGCCGGTCTGCTCCTCCTCCGCGAAACGAGCGGGGCGGGGCGGGCGGCCGTCGGGCAGCGCGTCTGACGGCCGCCCGGCCCGACCGCCGTCAGCCCACCGGCCCGCCGCCGGGACCCACGCCGCTGATCCGCCGCAGCATGTCCAGGAACCGGGCGCGCTCGTCCGGGGTCAGCGGGGCCAGGAGTTCCGCGTTGGCGCGGTCGCCCGCCGCCGTGCACTCCTCCAGGCGGTGGCGGCCCGCCGCCGTCAGGCTGACCGCGTTCTTGCGGCGGTCCTTCGGGTCCGGGGCGCGGACGAGCAGGGACGCGTCCTGGAGGTCGTTCAGGATGCCGACCAGGTCCTTCGGGTCGAGGGCCACCGCGCGGCCGAGGTCCGCCTGGGCGACCGGTTCCAGGTCCTCGACCGCTGCCAGCACCACGTGGTGCCACATCTTCATGCCGTGCCCGGCCAGGGCGTCGGCCACCAGGGACCGGCCCCTCGCCGCCGCCCGGCCCAGGAGCCAGCTCGGGAGCGGGCGGATGCGGCTCGGGGCCGCCGTTGCCTTGTCTGCCATGGGCCGCATCGTAACGGGAAATCGTTGGACTTCCCCATGACTTCCGGCTTATCGTTGGGACTCCCAACGAATCCCGGCCGGTCGGAGGTCATCGCCCATGCGGCGCATTCGGTACGAACACAGCGGCGGGCCCGAGGTGTTGTTCGAGGAGGACGCGCCCGTCCCCACGCCCGGCCCCGGCGAACTCCTCGTCAGGGTCGAGGCGGTCGGCGTCACCCTCCCCGTGGTGCGGAAGGTCCGCGGGAGCCGGGAGCCCGTCCCGCTCGGCGGCGAGGTCGCCGGCGAGGTGGCGGCGCTCGGGGAGGGCGTCGACGCGTACGCCGTCGGCGACCGGGTCACCGGGCTCTGCTTCGGGCACGGGTACGCCGAGTACGCCGTGCTGAACCGGGCGATGGCGTCCGCCGTCCCCGCCGGGGCCACCGCCCGGGACGCCGTCGCGCTCGTCCGCAGCGGGGTCGTCGCGCTCGGGGCACTGGAGTCCGCGCGGCCCGGGAAGGGCGAGTCGGTGCTCGTGACGGCCGCCGCGAGCGGGGTCGGGCACCTCGCGCTCCAGCTCGCCCGGCTGCGGGGCGCCGCCCGGGTCGTGGCGGCCGTGGGCGATCCGGCGAAGGCGGACTTCGTACGGTCGCTCGGGGCGGACGAGGTGGTGACGTACACCGACGAGAGCTGGGGCGAGCCCTGCGACATCGTGCTGGACGCGGTCGGCGGCGACCTCCTCCCGCGAGCCGTCCGCGCGGTCGCTCCCGGCGGCCGGCTCGTCGCGTACAGCTCGGGCGGCGGCACGATCGAGGCGTACGACCTCCTCGTCGGCGGCAAGTCCGTCATCGGCTTCCAGGTGGCGCACATCGCCCGCAACCACCCCGCGCGGTACGCCGGCTGGATCGCGGCGCTGTGGGCGCTGCGCGGCGAGGGAAGCCTGCGGCCCGCAGTCCACGCGGCGTTCCCGCTCGCCGACGCGGCCCTCGCCCACGCGGCCGTCGAGAACCGGCTCAACCGGGGCAAGGTCGTCCTCACCGTCCCGTAGCCGCCCTACCTCACGCCCCCGCCCCGCCACAACTCCGGCCGGGCTCCGGGAGCCGGCGCCTACGCTTGATCGCATGCCCATCCCACCCGCATATGCCCTTGTCGCCACGGATCTGGACGGCACCCTGCTGCGCGGCGACGACAGCGTCGGCCCCCGGACCCGCGCCGCGCTCGCCCTGGCTCGGTCCGCCGGGGCCCGGCACCTCGTCGTCACCGGGCGGCCGGTGCCCGGCGTGCGGGAGCTGCTGGACGGGCTCGGGTACGAGGGCCTGGCCGTCTGCGGGCAGGGGACGCAGGTGTACGACGCCGGGGCGCGGCGTACCGTCCGGGCCGTCACGCTGGACCGGGAGGCTGCCGACGCGGCGCTCGGGAAGATCGAGGCCCAGGTGGGGCAGGTCTTCGCGGCCGTCGACCAGGACGGGGCCGACGGGCGCACACTCATCGAGCCCGGCTACCGGCTGCCGCACCCCGCGCTGCCCGCGCAGCGGACCCGGCACCGCGACGAGCTGTGGGCCGAGCCCGTGATCAAGGTGCTCATCCGGCACGCGGAACTGAGCGACGAGGCGCTGACCGCCGAGGCCCGCGCGGTCGTCGGGGACCTCGCCACCGTGACGCACTCCGGGCCCGGGACCGTCGAACTCCAGCCGTACGGCATCGACAAGGGCGTCGGGATCGCGCTGGCCGCCGAGGAGCTGGGGGTGGACCCGCGCACGGCGATCGCCTTCGGTGACATGCCCAACGACCTGCCGATGTTCCGCAGCTGCGGCTACGGCGTCGCCATGGGCAACGCCCATCCCGAGCTGCGCGCGGCGGCCGACGAGGTCACCCTGTCCAACGAGGACGACGGCATAGCGGTCGTCCTGGAGCGCCTCTACGGCTGAGACGCCGGCCGGCCCACCGCCCCCAGGGACCGCAGCACGTGGTCCACCAGCGCGCCCACCTCCTCCTCGTCCTGCATCGGCTTGCGCAGGACATGGCGGTAGTACACCGGGCCGTACAGCATCTCCACCGCCAGGCGCAGATCCGCGCCCGGCGGGATCTGGCCCTGCTCCTGGGCGCTGCGCAGCCGGCCCACCGCCTCCTCGAAGCGGGGATCGATCAGCTGGGTGCGTACCGTTTCGGCCAGCTCGTCGTCGTGGTGGAGCTCCGAGAGGATGCCCGCGTACGCCGGACCGAAAGGGGGTACGGCGAGGACGCGGACCGCGCCCGTGATGTGGGTGCGCATGTCCTGCGCGATGTCGCCGGTGTCGATGAACGGAGTGGCCGACACCAGCATCTCCGTGAACGCTTCCAGCAGCACCGCGCTCTTCGAGGGCCACCAGCGGTAGATCGTCTTCTTGCTCACGCCCGCCCGCGCGGCGATCGCCTCGATCGTGACCCGCCCGTATCCCCTCTCCGTACAGAGGTCGAGGGCGGCGTCCAGGGTCGCCCTGCGTGAGCTCTCGCTCCGGCGCAGTGAACTCGGCGATGTGTTCATTCGGTGAGCATAGGTGCGTTTGAGCCAAACCTTATTGACAGGTAGTCGCTATAAGTCGAACAATGCTCTGGCGGAAACGGAACGTACCGTGTCGGCTCGTTCCTTCTGTTTTCGCACCGTTCGTGCCGTTCGTGCCGCGACGAGCCGATCGGGGGACGGCTCGCCGGCCGACGGTACGGGTGCCGCCTCCGCTTCAGGTCGTGATGTCCTTCGTCGTGAACCGGGCCCAGGCAGCCGAGCCGAACACCGCCGCGTACAACGCCTGAAGCTCCAGGTTCTTCACCACCCCGTCCCAGCGGACGGGATCGCGCAGCAGGTCCGAGAAGGACAGCCAGTGGTGCGGGAACAGGTAGGGGTGGACCGCGCTCAGCTGCGGGATGGTGTCCACGATCTGGACGGTGATCAGCAGCCCGACCGTCGCCGCCATGGCCGCGATGCCGCTGTTGGTGAGCGTCGATACGAACAGGCCGAGCGCCGCGAAACCGGTCAGGGACGCGGCCACGCACACCGCGACGAGCCCCGCCCGCACCAGTCCCTCGCCGAAACCGATCGTGGTCCCCGAGATCGTCGTGACCTCGCCCACCGGGAACAGCAGCGCGCCCACGGCCAGCGCGGAGGCGGCCACGACGAGCGTCGCGACCAGGCAGAACCCCAGCGTGGCGGCGTACTTGGCGAGCAGCAGCCGGGTCCGGCCCGCCGGGGCGACCAGCAGATAGCGCAGGGTGCCCGCGTTGGCCTCGCCGGCGATCGCGTCGCCCGCGATGACGCCCACCGCCATCGGGAGGAAGACGGGGAGCGTCGCGGCGAGCGCGGCGAAGACCAGGAAGAGGCCGTTGTTGGTCACCTGGGAGAGGAACGCCGGTCCGCCCTCCCCGCCACCGGCCCCCACCGACGACCCGTCGGCCGTCTCGATGCGCACCGCGATCCCGATCAGTACGGGAACGGCGGCCAGCACGCCCAGCAGGGCGAGCGTGCGCCAGCGGCGCAGGGTGGTGGTGCACTCGGAGCGGAGGATGCCGAACGTCCGGAAGGGCTTGCGGACGGCGCCCTTGCGCACGGCGGCCTCGCCGCCGGCCCCCTCGGCCGGCTCCCCGGCGGCCCCGGCCGCCCCCTCAGCCTGCGACATCGAATCCCTCTCCCGTCAGAGCCACGAACGCGTCCTCCAGCGAGGCCCGTTCGACGCCGAAGGCGCGTACCCGTACGCCGTCCCGTACCAGGGCCGCGTTCAGGTCGGCCAGTTCCACCGTGCCCGGCGGGGCGTCGGCGCGGACCCGGTCACCGTCCAGCGTGATGCCCGTGACGCCGTGCTCCTTCAGTACGCGCGCGGCGTCGGCCGGGTCCGGTGTGGTGACGGCCAGCCGGCCGCCGGTTGCGAGGCCCGCGACCGGGCCCTGGGTGAGGAGCCGGCCCCGGGCCATCACCGCCGCGTGCGTGCAGACCTGCTCGATCTCGTCCAGGAGATGGGAGGAGAGGAAGACCGTCGTGCCGTCCGCCGCCAGTTCGCGGACCAGGGCGCGGATCTCGCGCATGCCCTGCGGGTCCAGGCCGTTCGTCGGCTCGTCCAGGACGAGCAGCCGGCGCGGCCGCAGGAGGGCGGCGGCGAGGCCGAGGCGCTGTTTCATGCCCAGCGAGTACGCGCGCGCCTTCTTGCCGGCCGCCGGGGCGAGCCCGACCCGTTCCAGGGCGTCGCCGACCCGGGCGGCGCGGGTGCGCGGGTCGGCGGTGGGGTCGGCCCTGTCGTAGCGCAGGAGGTTGTCCCGGCCGCTCAGGAACCCGTACAGGGCCGGGCCCTCGATCAGCGCGCCGACCTGCGGGAGCACCGTGCGCGTGGCGTCCGGCATGGGGCGGCCGAGGACGCTCGCGGTGCCGGAGGTCGGGGCGATCAGGCCCATGAGCATCCGGATGGTGGTGGTCTTCCCCGAGCCGTTGGGCCCGAGGAAGCCGAAGACGCTGCCGTCGGGGACGCTGAGGTCGAGCCCGTCCACGGCGAGCTGCCCGCCCCGGTAGCGCTTGGTCAGCCCGCGCGTCTCGATGACGGGCACGGTGCCGGGTGCCCCGGGCTGCCCGATGGGCTCGGCGTCGGACCCTGCCATACGTGCTCCCCACTGGTCGTACGGTCGCGCCCGCCCCGCCGTGCACGGGGCACGGCGGGGCGGGCGGAGGAACCTCGCGGCGTCAGCCCGCGTTCGCCGCGGCGACCAGCGCGTCCTTGGTGACCGCGCCCACGTAGACCCGGCCGTCGTCCGTCATCAGCGCGTTGATCAGGCGGGTCTTGAAGACCGTGCCCGAGCCGAACTTCCCGGTGACCTTGTCGCCGAGCGCGTCCAGGAACTGCCGGGCCTCGGCCGGGACGTCCTTCGACGCCTCGGACGGCAGGGCCGCCCCGCCGGGGGTCCTGAACTCGGCGATGCTGTTCCAGCCCTTGCCGATGATCTTCGGCGCGCCCTCGCCCTCGAACGTGCCCAGGTCGCCCTGTGCCCTCTCGGCGGCCTTCCGGGCCTCCTTCTCGTGGCCCTTGGCCTTCGCGTCGTCCGCCTCGGTGACCTTCGCGCCCTTGGGCGGGGTGAAGGTGAAGGAGGACGCGGCGGGCTTCCCGAAGTCGACCGAGGTGAACCCGGCGTCGACGACCGCCTTGCCGCCGCTGCTGGGCCGGAGCGTGAACTTGAGCGGCACGCCGTTCTCCGCGTCCACCGCGACGGTGACCGATTCGACCGTGGAGCCCTTCTGCTCGGGCTTCAGGACGAGCCGGTACGCGTCGCGCCCGGCGACCCGCGCGGTGCCGTCCACCGTGACGGACGTGGTGCCGTCTGCGGCCTTCAGCGCCTCCTCGGCCAGGGCCTTCGGCGTGGTGGGGACGCCCTCGGGGGCGGCCTGCTCCTTGCCGTGGGGCGCCTTGCCCCTGCCCTCGGCGTGGTAGACCGCGTTGGACGCGCTGTCGTACGCCCAGACCTGGTCGCCGTTGTGGATCAGGCTGTACTCGGACGTGTCGTCCAGGACCGAGAGGCGCTGCTTGTCGGGGCCGTCGGCGGCCACCCGCAGGGTGTGCGTGCCGGAGGCCAGCTCGGTGAGCTTGGCCTGCGGGTCGGCGCTCGACGCGTCCTTGCCGCCGTCGCCGCCCTTGGCCGCGCCGGACAGGAAGGAGTCGGCCATTCCGCCCATGGACGGGATGCCGAGGTCCGTGCTGATCTTCACCGTGCCGGAGAACTGCTCCGTGTCCGACGCGGCGATCTTCTCGATGAGTTCCTGTGCGGTGATCTTCGGCAGATCGGGGTCGCCCGAGCTGGCGAGCGCCGGGACCAGGCCGATCGTCGCGGCCGCCACCCCCGCCACCGCTACGGGGACGATGTAGCGCGCCGCCTTGCGGCGGCCGGGCCGGGCGGCCGTGCCGTTGGTCTCCGCGCTGTCGTTCGGTGCCATGTGTGCCCTACCTCCGTGGTCGGCGGCTTCCGTCGGGATGCACTCGTCCACTCCGTGCCGCCATTCTCACCCGTTTTGGTCAGGAGTGGTTGTTCTCCATCTGACCAAATCGGGCGGCCCGAAGCGTCAGCCCCCGGGAGCAACTCCGCGTACCTCTTCGGTATGACGGCGGAGGCCCGATTCTCCGCCGTCCAGTAGGGGTTGGGGCGCCATGGACCCCGGGGCCTCAGCCGGCGCGGTGGACGACCGCGTCGCACATCTCTTCCAGCGCGAGCTTCGCGTAGCACTCGGGCAGCGGCTTCAGCGTGGCCCGCGCCTCCTGGGCGTACCGGACGGTGTCCCGGCGGGCCCGGGCGAGCGCGGGGTGGGCGCGCAGCAGGCGCAGCGCCTCGGTGAGCGTGTCCGGGTCGCTGAGGTCGCCGTCGAGCAGTTCGACGAGGGCGAGGTCGTCCGGCTTGCCGTCGGCCTCGGCCTGCGCCCGGAGGTGGAGGACGGGGAGGGTCGGGATGCCTTCGAGGAGGTCCGTGCCGGGGGTCTTGCCGGACTCGTGGGAGTCGGAGGCGATGTCCAGGACGTCGTCGGCGAGCTGGAAGGCGACGCCGAGCCGTTCACCGTACTGGGTGAGGATGTTCGTCGTGGACTCGTCGGCGCCGGCCATCATCGCGCCGAAGCGGCAGGCGACGGCGATCAGCGAGCCGGTCTTGCCGCGCATCACGTCGAGGTAGTGCTCGACGGGGTCGCGGCCGTCGCGCGGTCCCGCAGTCTCCAGGATCTGACCGGTGACCAGGCGCTCGAAGGCCTCCGCCTGGATGCGGACGGCCTCCGGGCCGAGGTCGGCCAGGATGTGCGAGGCGCGCGCGAAAAGGAAGTCGCCGGTCAGCACGGCGACCGAGTTGCCCCAGCGGGAATTGGCACTGGCGACACCGCGCCGCACGTCGGCCTCGTCCATGACGTCGTCGTGGTACAGCGTCGCGAGGTGGGTCAGCTCCACGACGACGGCCGCGGGCACCACGCCCGGGGCGTCGGCGTCGCCGAACTGGGCGGCCAGCATCGCGAGCAGCGGCCGGAACCTCTTGCCGCCCGCGCGCACCAGGTGCTGGGCGGCTTCCGTGATGAACGGCACGTCGCTCTTGGTGGCATCGAGCAGGCCCGACTCGACAGCAGCCAAACCGGCCTGGACACCGGCTTCAAGAGCCTGGTCCCGCACGCTCAGTCCGAACGGCCCGACGACGGTCACGAGGGGATCTCCTGTCTGCTGACGATCACACGGAATGTCGATGTGTCGTTGTCATCACTCAAGTCAGCGTATCCGGTCCCCTTTGGATCACCGTGGGCGCCTTCCCGCCACCGCCGGTATGTTCGGGATCAGCTCATACGATCAGGAGTTGCCGCTTTGTCCCACACAGCAGCAGACACCGAACCGGCGCAGCCGCCCCCGGCCGACGACCACGCGTTCTTCGGCCAGCCACGGGGTCTGATGACCCTGTCCGGCCTGGAGGTGTGGGAGCGGTTCTCGTTCCTGGGCATGCAGGCGATCCTGGTCCTCTACTTCGCGGACACGGTCGCCCA
Source organism: Streptomyces sp. col6 (assembly GCF_008042035.1). Taxonomy (GTDB): domain Bacteria; phylum Actinomycetota; class Actinomycetes; order Streptomycetales; family Streptomycetaceae; genus Streptomyces. Next base: position 410,265 of record NZ_RDBL01000006.1, on the reverse strand, counting down.
CGGCGGCATGGGCATGGAGGCCGGGACCGCCGCCTCCGTCTCGGCCGCGTACGGCACGCTCGTCTATCTGGTCTCGGTGGCCGGGGGCTGGCTGGCCGACCGCATCCTGGGCTCGTACCGGGCCGTGCTGTACGGCGGCATCCTGATCGCCTGCGGGCACTACGCCATGGCGGTGCCCACCGACGCGATGACCTGGGTCGGCCTCGGGCTGATCAGCGCCGGTACGGGCCTGCTCAAACCGAACGTGGCCACCATGGTCGGCAAGCTCTACCGCACCGACGACGAGCGCCGGGACGCGGGCTTCGCCCTCTACTACATGGGCATCAACATCGGCGCGTTCCTCGGCCCGCTGATCACCGGCTGGCTCGGTGACCACGCGAGCTGGCACTGGGGCTTCTCGGCCGCCGCCTTCGGCATGACGCTGGGCCTCATCCAGTACGTGGCGGGCCGCCGTCACCTGGCCGGGCGAAAGCACGCCGCCGAATACGCGCTGGCCCCCGGGCCCATGCGCCGCGCGGTCCTGCTCATCGCCGTCGGGGCCGTGGTGGTCGCGGCGGTGGCGACCGCGCTGGCCCTGGCGGGCTGGCTGACCATGGACCGGTTCGTCGACGTGCTCACGCTGATCTCGGTGATCGCGCCGGTCGTCTACTTCGTGGTGATGTTCCGCAGCCCCCGGGTCACCCCCGAGGAGCGCGGCAGGCTGCGCCCGTACGTGGTGCTGTTCCTGGCCTCCGTGGTGTTCAACTTCATCCTCTTCCAGGCGTACTCGACGATGATGCTGCTCGCGTCGACCAACGCCCGTACCGAGATCTTCGGCTTCCACTTCCCGGCGAGCTGGTACGCCTCCGCGCTCGGCGCCTTCGAGGTGCTGCTCGCTCCGGTGGTCGCGGCCGTCTGGGCGAGGATGGGGCCGCGCCAGCCGCACGCGTCCAACAAGATCGCGATCGGGGTGATCCTCGGCGGTCTTTCGTTCCTGCTGATGGTCCTGCCCACCTCCGGGCACGCCTCGGACACGTACAAGATGGCCGCCTGGTGGATCGTCGGCTCGTATCTGCTGCTCGGGCTCGGCGACATCCTGCTGGAGACCTCCGGCATGTCGGCGACCACCAAGCTCGCGCCGAAGGCGTTCGCCAGCCAGACCATGGCGCTCTGGTTCCTCTCGCTGGCCCTCGCCAACGGCATCCAGGCCCAGATCGTGAAGCTGTACGGCGAGGTGTCCAACCCCGCCTACTTCGGTGTCAATGGCGCTGTCGCGGTGGCGGCCGGTGTGGCCGTGATCGCCGCCGCCCCCTGGCTCAAGCGCACCATGCACCCCGTCCACTGAGGTACGCCCATGCACATCCAGACCGCGTTCCCGTACGAGACGACCCACGAGGACCTCTACATTCCGCTGCCGGACGGCACGCAGCTGTACGCGCGGATCTGGCGGCCGGTCACGGACGAACCCGTGCCCGCCCTGCTGGAGTACCTGCCGTACCGGCTGAGCGACTGGACGGCGCCGCGCGACTGGCAGCGCCATCCCTGGTACGCCGGACACGGCTACGCCTCCGTCCGGGTGGACGTGCGCGGCCACGGCAACAGCGAGGGCATGCCGGGCGACGAGTACGACGCGCAGGAGCTCGCCGACGGGGTGGCGGTCGTCCACTGGCTGGCCCAGCAGGAGTGGTGCTCGGGCCGGGTCGGCATGTTCGGGATCTCCTGGGGCGGATTCAACTCGCTCCAGATCGCCGCGCTGGCCCCGGAGCCGCTGAAGGCGATCGTCACGGTGTGCTCGGCCGACGACCGGTACGACAACGACGTCCACTACATGGGCGGCTCGGTCCTCGCCGTGGACATGCACGCCTGGGCGGCCACCATGCTGGCCTTCGTCTGCCGCCCGCCCGATCCGGCGGACGTCGGCGACGACTGGCGGCAGATGTGGCTGGACCGGCTCGAAGCGGTGGACCCCTTCATCCACACCTGGCTCTCCCACCAGACCCGGGACGCCTACTGGAAGCACGGCAGCGTCTGCGAGGACTACTCGGCGATCAAGGCGAACGTCCTCGCGGTCGGCGGCTGGCACGACCCGTACCGCGACACCGTGCTCCGGCTCGTCGAGCACCTGGACCCGGCGAAGGTGCGCGGGATCATCGGCCCCTGGTCGCACCAGTACCCCGACCGGGGGCTGCCGCCCGGACCGGCCATCGGCTTCCTCCAGGAGACCCTGCGCTGGTGGGACCAGCACCTCAAGGACGAGGACACCGGAGTGATGGAGGAGCCGCTGCTGCGGTCCTGGATCAGCGAGTCGCACCGGCCCGCCACGGTCTACGAGACGCTGCCCGGCCGCTGGGTCGGGGAGACCAGCTGGCCGTCCGAGAACGTCACCCCGGTGGCGTACGCCCTCCAGGGCGGGCCGCAGATCGTCCGCTCGCCCCAGCAGACCGGGCTCGACGCGGGGCGCTTCTTCCCCTTCGGCAACGACGCCGACCTGCCGCCGGACCAGCGCGACGAGGACGCCAAGTCGCTCTGCTTCGAGTTCCCCGTCGCGGACGCGCCGATCGAGATCCTGGGCCGGCCCAGGGTCAGCCTGCGCATCACGATGGACGGGAAGCGCGGCCAGGCCGTCGCCCGGCTCTGCGACGTCGCCCCCGACGGCTCCTCCACCCTCGTCACGCGCGGCGCCCTCAACCTCGCCGCCCGCAAGGGCCGCGACCGCACCGAGGACTGGCCGGCCGGCGCCACCGAGGACGTGACCTTCGAGCTGAACGGCATCGGGCACACCTTCCCGCCCGGCCACCGCATCCGGCTCGCCCTCTCCTCCTCGTACTGGCCCTGGATCTGGCCGCAGGCGGGCTCGGCGGGCTTCACCCTGGAGGCCGACGGCAGCCTCCTCGAACTCCCCGTGCGCCGGCACACCGAGGACCCCGCGATCCGCTTCGAGGAACCCGAGCAGTCCGAACCGCTGGGTGTGGTCTTCCCGGAGACGCTGGACCCGCCGCGCCCCGAACGCCTCGTCGTCCGCGATGTCGCCGCGGGCGAGTGGAAGCTGGAGGTCGACCCCCGCTACGGCGGCACGCGCGTCTACCCCGACGGTCTCGAATTCACCGAGGACGCGCTGGAGACGTACACGATCCAGGAGGACGACCCGCTCTCCGCGCGCACCCGGTCCGACTGGACGATCCGGCTGCACCGGCCGGAGATGTCCTGGGACGTGCAGATCGACACCCGCTCGGAGATCACCGCAGACGCGGACGACTTCCACACCGTCAACGAGGTCGTCTGCACCGAGGGCGGCGAGGTCGTCTTCCACCGGACCTGGGAGAAGAGCATTCCGCGCACGTCCGGGTGACACGACAGGTGAGGCGTACTTTCCGGGGCACTGGGGATGGTTGGGGCACCGTCCGGGTGGCGGCCGTCAGGCACACCGCCCGGTCAACGGCCCCGACGTAACGTGTCACCCAAGCGAACCGGAAAGCGAGGCAGCGACAGATGCCCGAGCAGAGCAGCCCGCTCGATGTGGCCGAGGGCGATCCCTTCGGCCCACACAACCTGCCGTACGGCGTGTTCTCCACCCCCGACCGGCCGGAGCCACGCGTCGGCGTCCGCATCGGCGACCACGTCCTGGACGCCGGGGCCGCCGCGCTCGCCCTGGGTTCGCCGTACGCCCAACTGCTGGCGCAGCCCGACCTGACGGCCCTGCTCGCCGCCGGGCGCACCGCCTGGCGCGATGTGCGCCGCGCGCTGACCGCGTGGGTGACGGTCCCCGCCCACCGCGCGGACATGGAGCCCCTGCTGCACGCCCTGGACGCGGTCACCCTGCACCTGCCGTACCAGGTCGCGGACTACGTGGACTTCTACGCGAGCGAGCACCACGCCACCAACGTGGGCCAGATCTTCCGGCCCGACGCCGAGACGCCGCTCACCCCCAACTGGAAGCACCTGCCCATCGGTTACCACGGGCGCGCCGGGACCGTCGTGGTCTCCGGCACCGACGTGGTCCGCCCGGCGGGCCAGCGCAAGGGACCCGCCGACCCGGCGCCCGTCTTCGGCCCGTCCGTGCGGCTCGACATCGAGGCGGAGGTCGGCTTCGTCGTCGGCACCCCGTCCGCGCAGGGCACAGCCGTGCCGCTCGCCGACTTCCGGGAGCACGTCTTCGGCGTCTCGCTGCTCAACGACTGGTCGGCGCGCGACATCCAGGCCTGGGAGTACGTCCCGCTCGGCCCGTTCCTCGGCAAGTCCTTCGCCACCTCCGTCTCCGCCTGGGTCACCCCGCTGGAGGCCCTGGACGCCGCCCGCACCGCCCCGCCCGCCCGCGACCTCCCGCTCCTCCCCTATCTGGACGACGCGGACGAGGACGAGCCCGGCGGCTACGACCTGCGGATCTCCGTCGCGGTCAACGGGCACGTCGTCGCGGAGCCGCCGTTCTCCACGATGTACTGGACGGCCGCCCAGCAGCTCGCCCAGATGACGGTCAACGGCGCCTCGCTGCGCACCGGCGACCTCTACGGCTCCGGCACCGTCAGCGGCGCCGAGCCCTCCCAGCGCGGCTGCCTGCTCGAACTCACCTGGAACGGGCGCGACCCGCTGGAACTGCCCGACGGCAAGCGGACGTTCCTGGAGGACGGCGACACCGTCACCCTCACCGCCTGGGCCCCCGGACCCGACGGCACCCGCGTCGGCCTCGGCGAGGTCACCGGCCGGGTCGTGCCGGCGGCCTGACCCGGCGCCCCGGCCGCGCCCGGTCCCGGGTGCGGCCGGGCGCGGTCCGCATGCCGGACCGGCGGGTGGCGGATCCTCCCTCGGCCGGTCCCGTCACCGCAGGTCAGAGGCGTTCCGCCGGGTCTCCTTGATGGCGCAACACTCCGGCAACACCAACTCCCGCACCCCGTCGGTATGGTCCAGCGCATGCCAGCCGAACGCACCCGCGAGCACACCGTGCCCGTCGCCGCCGCCCGCCGGCGCCGGCTGCGTGCGGACGGTGCCCGGCTCCTCGCCGACCTGCTGCGCCACCAGGTGCGCACGGGGGCGTTCCCCGGCGGTGTCCTGCCCTACGAGGACACCATCGGCCACGACTACCGCGTCTCCCGCAACACCGTGCGCCAGGCCCTGGACCTGCTGCGCGGCGAAGGGCTCGTCGAACGGCAGCCGGGCGTCGGCACCGTCGTCGTCGCCGAGAAGTACCCGCACGCGCTCGACCGGCTCCAGGGCCTGGCCGAGACCCTGCGCGAACACGGCCGGGTCACCAACGAGGTCCGCACCGTCGGCCCCGTCCCCGCCCCGGCCCCGGTCGCCCGGCGGCTCGGCCTCGCCGAGCACACCGACGTGCTCTACATCGAGCGCCGCCGGCTGCTGAACGGGCTGCCCCTCTCCCTCGACCTCACCTACGTCCCGATGGACGTCGGCGCCGGGCTGCTCGGCGCCGACCTGGAGAACACCGACGTGTTCCGGCTGCTGGAGTCCCTGACCGGGCAGCGGCTGGGCGACGCCGACATCACCCTGGAGGCCGTCAACGCCGACGCGCACTCCGCGGCCGTCCTGGAGATCCCGCGCGGCTCGGCCGTCCTGATGCTGGAGCGCCTCACCCGGCTCGCCGACGGCCGGCCGGTCGACCTGGAGTTCATCCGCTTCCGCGGCGACCGCATCAGCATGGACGGCGTCCTGCACCGGTCCCGCTGACCCACCCCACCCTCCCGCACACCCTTCCCTGGAGCCCCGCCATGCCTCTGGCGCCCCAGCGGGCCGACGTGCCCGTGACCATCGACGAGTCGAAGTGCATCGACGGCTGCACCCTCTGCGTCGACATGTGCCCGCTCGACTCCCTGGCCATCCACCAGGACAGCGGCAAGGCGTACATGCACGTCGACGAGTGCTGGTACTGCGGCCCGTGCGCCGCCCGCTGCCCCACCGGCGCGGTCACCGTCAGCATGCCCTACCTCCTGCGCTGAAAGGCCCCGACTCCCATGCGACGCACAGCATCCGGCGCCCTGGCCGCGCTGCTCCTCACGCTCACCACGGGCTGCGGCGGCGGGGCCAGCGCGGACGACAGCGGTACGGTCACGGTGACCGTCGGCTACCAGTCCCGGACCATCAACACCGTCACCGCGGGCACCCTGCTGCGCTCCCTCGGCTACTTCGAGGACGAGCTGCGCAAGCGCGGGAAGCGGGACGGTGTCACGTACAAGGTGGAGTGGCAGGACTACGCCACCGGCGCCCCGATCACCGCCCAGATGACGGCCGGGAAGATCGACATCGGCTCGATGGGTGACTTCCCGCTGCTGATCAACGCGGCCCGGGGCGTCCAGCTGAAGCGGCCCACCCGGCTCGTCTCGGTCACCGGCTACAACCTGTCCGGCGGCCTCAACACCGTGGTCACCGGCCCCGGTTCGAAGCTGCGCACGCTCACCGACCTGCGCGGCAAGAAGGTCTCCACGAGCGTCGGCTCCGCCGCCGACGGCACCCTCGTACGCGCCCTGCAACAGGCCGGGCTCGACCCCGAGAAGGACATCCGCAAGCTCAACCAGCAGCCCGCCGTGGGCGCTTCGGCGCTCCAGGCCGGCAGTGCGGACGCGTTGTCGCAGTTCGTGGCCTGGCCGGGGCTGCTCGCCTTCCAGGGCCGGGCCAAGGCGCTGTACGACGGCGCCGAGCTGAACCTGCCGACCTTCCACGGGGTCACCGTGAGCGAGGACTTCGCCGAGAAGCGGTCCGCCGTGGTGGAGGACTTCCTGCGCGCCCAGGGCCGGGCGACGGCCTATCTGCACGGGCACCCGGTCGCCGCATCCGAGTCCGTCGCGAAGGCCACCGGCCTGCCCGCCGAGGTCGTCCACCTCTACAACGGCGCCCAGGGCATCGCCACCTTCGACACCACGCTCAAGCCCGCGCTGATCGCCGCCCTGAAGAAGGACGTCCCGGTGCTGACCTCGGCGAAGCTCGTCGGTGACGTGGATGTGGACGCCTTCGTCGACGACCGGTACATCAAGCGGGTGTACGGCTCCGGCTACGCGAAGGCGCTGGCCGCGGGGCCGCCCGCCCGGCGCGGGGGCGAGGTGTGGCTGAAGGGCAAGGAGACCACCACCGCCTTCACCACCTCCGCCGAAGTCCTGCGGTACGTGGCCGCGCACCGCGACACGGTCCGGGCGGCCTACGTCCCGGACGCGAAGACCGGCACGCTGTGGTTCGCGGACCGCGCGGTGTGGGTCGCGGACGGGACGGAACTGCGGCCGTACGTCACCGAGTCGGCGGCGCGCGCCGACATCGCGGCCCACCCCGGCGCCCGGACCGTCCCGTACGCCACCGCGCTGAAACGCGCCGGGTCCGCGTCATGAGCGGGCGGTGGTCCCTCGTACGGCGGGTGCTCTCGCTGGTCGCGGCCCTCGGGCTGTGGCAGGCGCTGACCTCCTACGACATCAATCTGTGGCTGCGCTTCGAGCAGTTCCCGACGGTCACCGAGGTCGCCCGCGCCTTCGCGGACCGGGTGTCCGGCGACGCGTACTGGCAGGACCTGACCGACAGCCTGACCCGGATCGTCACCGGTTTCGCGCTGGCCGCCGTCCTCGGGGTCGCCGTCGGCACGGCCGTCGCCCGCTCCCGGATCGCCGCCGATCTGCTCGGCCCGGTCCTCGAAGTGCTGCGGCCCGTCCCGGCCATCGCGCTCGTCCCGGTCGCGATCCTGCTCTTCCCCAGCAACGAGCAGGGCATCGTCTTCATCACCTGCACCGCCGCGTTCTTCCCCGTCATGGTCTCCACCCGGCACGCGGTGCGGGCGCTGACCCCGGTCTGGGAGGAGGCCGTCCTGACCATGGGCGGCGGCCGGCGGCGCGTCCTGTGGTCCGTGGTGCTGCCCGGCGCGCTCCCCGGCATCCTCGGCGGCCTGTCCGTAGGCATCGGGGTGTCGTGGATCTGCGTGATCTCCGCCGAGATGATCTCCGGCGAGTACGGGGTCGGCTACCGCACCTGGCAGGACTACACGGTCGTCGACTACCCCGGGGTCTTCGTCGGCATGGCCACCATCGGCCTGCTCGGCTGGCTCACCTCCACGGCCGTGGAACTCCTGGGCCGCCGGCTGACCCGCTGGCTGCCGCGTACGGAGAGCCGCCCGGCCGCCCCGGTGCGCCGCCGCCCCGCCCCGGCGGCGACCGCCGCCCCCACGGTCCGTACGGCACAGGAACGGGTGCGCTCATGACCGCTGACACGACTCATGGGCTGCGGCTCACGTTGCGCGGCGCCGCGCTCGGCCGGGCCGGGGCGCCCGTGCTCGACGGCATCGACCTGGACGTCGTGCCCGGCGAGATCCTGGCCGTCGTCGGCCCGTCCGGCTGCGGCAAGTCCACGCTCCTGCGCACCCTGGCCGGACTGCTCCCCGCCCTCGGCGGCGAGGTCACCGAGGACGGCGAGCCCGTCACCGCGCCCCGCGCCGAACGGGCCCTCGTCTTCCAGGACGACGCGCTGCTGCCGTGGCGCACGGTCCGCGCCAACGTCGAACTGCCCCTGGCCATCCGGAGCGTGGGGCGCGCCGAGCGGCGGACTCGCGCCGAGGAGTGGCTGGCCCGGGTCGGTCTGGCCGAGCACGCGGCGAAGCTGCCGCACCGGATCTCCGGCGGGCAGCGCCAGCGCGTCCAGCTGGCCCGCGCCCTCGCGGCGGGGCCCCGGGCGGTCCTGATGGACGAGCCGTTCGGCGCGCTGGACGCCCAGACCAGGGCCGGGATGCAGCAGTTGCTCGTCGACGTGCTCCGGGGCAGCGGCGCCACGGTGGTGTTCGTGACGCACGACGTGGACGAGGCGCTGTTCCTCGGCGACCGGGTGGCCCTGCTGCCGGGCGGCCGGGTGCTGCCGGTGCCGCGTCCGCGCGAACGGGCCGCGCACACCGATCCGGCGACGGTCGCGCTGCGCCGCGAGGTCCTGGAATCCCTCACCACCCTCTGACATCTCACTGAAAGGCACCCCCGTGCAGATCCCCGCCCTCGCCGACGCCGAGGAATTCTCCTGCGACGTGCTGGTCGTCGGCGGCGGCACGGCCGGCACGATGGCGGCCCTCACCGCCGCCGAGCACGGCGCCTCCGTGCTCCTGCTGGAGAAGGCGCACGTCCGCCACTCCGGCGCGCTCGCCATGGGCATGGACGGCGTGAACAACGCGGTGATCCCGGGCCGCGCCGAACCCGACGACTACGTCGCCGAGATCACCCGCGCCAACGACGGCATCGTCGACCAGTCGACCGTCCGCCAGACCGCGACGCGGGGCTTCGGCATGGTGCGGCGCCTGGAGTCGTACGGGGTGAAGTTCGAGAAGGACGAGCACGGCGAGTACGCGGTCCGCCAGGTCCACCGCTCCGGCTCGTACGTGCTGCCGATGCCCGAGGGCAAGGACGTCAAGAAGGTCCTCTACCGGCAGCTGCGGCGGCGCGAGATGCGCGAGCGCATCCGCATCGAGAACCGCGTCATGCCCGTGCGCGTCCTCACCGGCGACGACGGGCGGGCGATCGGCGCGGCCGGCTTCAACACCCGCACCGGGCAGTTCGTCACGGTCCGCGCGGGCGCCGTGATCCTCGCGACCGGTGCCTGCGGCCGCCTCGGCCTGCCCGCCTCCGGCTACCTCTACGGTACGTACGAGAACCCGACCAACGCGGGCGACGGCTACGCCATGGCGTACCACGCGGGCGCCGAGCTGACCGGCATCGAGTGCTTCCAGATCAACCCGCTGATCAAGGACTACAACGGCCCGGCCTGCGCGTACGTCGCCAACCCGTTCGGCGGCTACCAGGTCAACCGGCACGGCGAGCGTTTTGTGGACTCCGACTACTGGTCGGGCCAGATGATGGCCGAGTTCGCGGCCGAGGTGGCCTCCGACCGGGGGCCGGTCTACCTCAAGCTGAGCCATCTGCCGGAGGAGTCCGTCAGCGCGCTGGAGACGATCCTGCACTCCACGGAACGCCCGACGCGCGGCACATTCCACGCCGGGCGCGGGCACGACTACCGCACCCACGACATCGAGATGCACATCTCCGAGATCGGCCTGTGCGGCGGCCACTCCGCGTCCGGCGTCCGCGTCGACGACCACGCCCGCACCACGGTGGACCGCCTCTACGCGGCCGGTGACCTGGCGTGCGTCCCGCACAACTACATGATCGGCGCGTTCGTCTTCGGCGATCTGGCGGGCGCGGACGCGGCCCGTTTCACGGCGTACGAGGGCGAGCTGCCGGCCGATCAGCTGCGGGACGCCCACGAGCTGATCTACCGGCCGCTGCGCAACCCGGACGGGCCGCCGCAGCCCCAGGTCGAGTACAAGCTGCGCCGCTTCGTGAACGACTACGTGGCCCCGCCGAAGTCCGGCGCCCGGCTGTCGATCGCCCTGGAGTCCTTCGAGCGCATGCGGACAGACCTCGCGGAGATGGGCGCGACGACCCCGCACGAGCTGATGCGGTGCGCGGAGGTGTCGTTCATCCGGGACTGCGCGGAGATGGCCGCGCGCTCCTCGCTCGCCCGTACGGAGTCCCGCTGGGGGCTCTACCACGAGCGCACGGACCATCCGGAACGGGACGACGCGGACTGGTTCCACCACCTTGACCTGTACAAGTCCCCGTCCGGCGCGATGGAGTTCACCGCCCGCCCGGTGGCGCCGTACCTGGTCCCGGTCGAGGGCTTCGCCCCGGCCGGGGGCCAGGTGCGGCGGATCGGCACGGTGGAGCCGGAGGGGGTGGGCACGGCGGGGGCGCGGGACGCGGCACCGGTGTCGGCGTCGGTACGGGTGGCGGCGCCCGGTGCTTCCGAAGCCGCCGTCTCCACCTCGCCGCGCATCCTGGAACTGCTGGCCCTGAGCGAGGGCGAAGCCGAACTGGCCGCCCTCGCGCCCTACCTGGACGACCCCGACCCCGCCGTCCGCCGGGCCGCCGTCGCCGCGTCCCTGCGGGAACTGGTCGAGGTCCTGCCCCCGTCCCCGGAGCTGCGCACCCCCCTGGTCGCCGCGCTCTCCTCGCCCGACGCGGTGGTCCGCGCCGCCGCCCTGGACACCCTGCGGGCCCTGCGCCTGGGCGACGCGGAGCTGTACGCGGACACGCTGGACGACCCGGACCTGGACGTACGCGTGGAGACCGTACGGGCACTGGTCTCGGTGGACGCGGTGGACGAGCTGTCCCGTGCGGCGGGCGACCCGGCCCGCGAGGTGCGCGTCGCGGTGGCCAAGGGCCTGGCCGCCGTCCACTCCCCCACCCCGGCCCCGCTCGCCCCGCTGCTCGACGACCCGGACGCGCTGGTCCGCGCGGCGGCCCTGGGCGCGCTCGCGGAGACGGGCTGCCCGGAGCCGTACGCGGCGCGCGCGGTGGCCGCCCTGACCGACCCGGCCTGGCAGGTCCGCGCGGGCGCGGCGAGGGCCCTGACCCCGGCGGACCCGGCCCACGCGGTGGGCCCGCTGACCGGTGCGCTGGCCGACCCGAACGCGGACGTCCGCAAGGCGGCGGTCCTGGCACTGCTGCGTCACGGGGACGCACCGGGGGCCCGGGAGGCGCTGGCGGGGGCGGTTTCGGACCCGGACGCGGATGTGCGGGCTTATGCGGGGCGGGGGGTGGCGGTCAAGGGCGCGTGAGTCGTTCACACGTTCAGGGGAGCCGCTTCCGGTTCCCGGCGGATACGCTGAAAGCTCCCGCGAGACTCCGTCCATGGGAGCACTGATGAGCGTCGAACCCGAGGTCCCGGAACCGCGGTGGGCGGTCCCGCCCGAGGGCGGCTGGACCGCCGATGACCTGGACACACTCCCGAATCTGCCTCCGCACACGGAGCTGATCGACGGGAGCCTTGTCTTCGTAAGTCCGCAGACCCTTTTCCATACTCGGGCGGTTGACTTCTTCAACTGGCAGTTGCAGTCACTGGCACCGCCCGGCCTGGAGGTCGTGCGTGAGTTCACGATCGACATCGACCGCTACAACCGGCCCGAACCCGACGTGATCGTCGTCGACGGCGAGATCATCCAGGATCCGAATCAGACCCGCTTCCCCGCCACGTCCGTCCAGCTGGCCATCGAGGTCGTGTCGCCGGAGTCACGGTCGCGTGACCGGGAAACCAAGCCGATGAAGTACGCGCGGGCGAAAATTCCGCACTTCTGGCGGGTGGAGAACCACGACGGCCGTGCCGTGGTCTATGTGTTCGAGCTGGAGCCCGCCACCGGCGCCTACACCTCGACTGGAATCTTCCACGACCGGATGAAGGTGTCGGTCCCGTTCACGGTCGACCTCGACCTCGGTGCCATCACGCCGCGCCGCCGGGCGGCGGACCCGCAGTAGGTCCGCCGCCCGGCGGCGCGGCGTGATGGCACCGAGGTCGAGGTCGACCGTGAACGGGACCGACACCTTCATCCGGTCGTGGAAGATTCCAGTCGAGGTGTAGGCGCCGGTGGCGGGCTCCAGCTCGAACACATAGACC
>NZ_RDBL01000006.1:374186-397781 GCF_008042035.1 Streptomyces sp. col6 | reverse complement strand
GATCACCCAGCGCCTCGGCATGCCCGACACCAAGCACTTCGTGGCCAGCTTCGACCGGCCCAACATCCAGTACCGGATCGTCGGCAAGGCCGACCCGAAGAAGCAGCTGCTCACCTTCCTCAAGGAGGAGCACGCCGGGGTGCGGGCTGCCGGGGTTTCCGTGGCCGCCGGGGCCTCGTCCGGGGCGAGGCCGGACAAGACCTCCAGCACCCCCTCCCCGTACGTCGCCAGCTTCTTCTCGCCCAGGCCGCTGATGCCGCCCAGCTCGCCGAGGGTCGACGGGCGGATCGTGGCGATCTCGCGCAGGGTCGCGTCGTGGAAGATCACGTAGGCCGGGAGGCCCAGCTCCTTGGCCTGGGCGGCGCGCCAGGCGCGCAGGGCCTCGAAGACCGGGACGGCCGTCTCGGGGAGGTCGGCGGCGACCGCCTTGGGCTTGCGTTCGCCGCGGCCGGACGAGGACGAGCGGGAGGCCGTCGGCTTCTTGGGCTCCTTGCGGAGCTGGACCTCGCGCTCGCGGCCGAGGACCGTGGCACTCGCGTCGGTCAGGACCAGCGTGCCGTACTCGCCCTCGACGGCGATCAGGCCCTGGGCGAGGAGCTGGCGCACGACGCCGCGCCACTCCGCCTCGGCCAGCTCATCGCCGATGCCGAACACCGAGAGCTGGTCGTGGTCGAACTGGATGACCTTGGCCGTGCGCCGGCCGAGCAGGATGTCGATGATCTGGCCGGCGCCGAACTTCTGGTTCCGCTCCCGCTTCAGCCGGACCACCGTGGACAGCAGCTTCTGCGCGACCACCGTGCCGTCCCAGGTCTCGGGCGGGGTGAGGCACGTGTCGCAGTTGCCGCAGGAGGTCGCGGTCGGCTCCTGACCGAAGTACGTCAGGAGCTGGGCGCGGCGGCACTGGGCGGTCTCGCACAGGGCCAGCATCGAGTCCAGGTGGGACGCGGCCCGGCGGCGGAACGCCTCGTCGCCCTCGCCGCCCTGGATGAGCTTGCGCTGCTGGACGACGTCCTGGAGGCCGTACGCCATCCACGCCGTCGACGGGGCGCCGTCGCGGCCGGCCCGGCCGGTCTCCTGGTAGTAGCCCTCGACGGACTTCGGCAGGTCCAGGTGGGCGACGAAGCGGACGTCCGGCTTGTCGATGCCCATGCCGAAGGCGATCGTCGCGACGACGACCAGGCCCTCCTCGCGCAGGAACCGGGACTGGTGGGCCGCGCGGGTCCCCGCGTCCAGACCCGCGTGGTACGGGACGGCCTCGATGCCGTTGCGGCAGAGGTATTCGGCGGTCTTCTCCGTGGAGGCGCGGGACAGGCAGTAGACGATGCCCGCGTCCCCGGCGTGCTCCTCCTTGAGGAAGGTGAGCAGCTGCTTCTTCGGGTCGGCCTTGCCGACGATCCGGTACTGGATGTTGGGCCGGTCGAAGCTGGCCACGAAGTGCTTGGCGTCGGGCATGCCGAGGCGCTGGGTGATCTCGCGGTGCGTGGCGTCGGTCGCCGTGGCCGTCAGGGCGATGCGCGGCACGTCCGGCCAGCGCTCGCCGAGCACCGAGAGGGTCAGGTAGTCGGGCCGGAAGTCGTGGCCCCACTGGGCGACGCAGTGCGCCTCGTCGATGGCGAAGACGGAGACCTCACCCCGGGACAGCAGCGCGAGCGTGGAGTCGAGCCGCAGCCGCTCCGGGGCGAGGTAGAGCAGGTCCAGCTCGCCCGCCACGAACTGGGCCTCCATGGAGCGCCGCTCGTCGAAGTCCTGCGTGGAGTTGATGAAGCCGGCCCGCACGCCGAGTGCCCGCAGCGCGTCGACCTGGTCCTGCATGAGGGCGATCAGCGGGGAGATCACGATGCCGGTGCCCCGCCGGACCAGGGCCGGGATCTGGTAGCAGAGGGACTTGCCGCCACCGGTGGGCATGAGCACGACGGCGTCCCCGCCGGCCACCACGTGGTCGACGATCGCCTCCTGCTCGCCGCGGAACGCCTCGTAACCGAAGACGCGGTGCAGGGTCCGCCGCGCCTCGCTCTCGGTCGCACCGGCGGCACCGCCCGTGGTCACATCCGTGGTCATGCCCGTCACGCCCGTCCCGCTCATCGCTCTGTCCCCCGATACCGGTCCCGCTGCGTCCCAGCGCTCTCCCCTGCCACGATAGGCGCCGCCTGTGACAACGCCGGACGGGCTTGACTTCCCGAGGGAATGCCAAGCCCGTCCGGCGTTGCCGTACAGCCGTTTCCGGCTACCTCACGAACGTCCCCGCCTGGCTCGCCAGGTCCAGGAAGTACTGCGGGGCGAGGCCCAGCACCACGGTCACGGCCACGCCGACCGCGATCGTGGTCATCGTCAGCGGGGACGGGACGGCGACCGTGGGACCGTCCGCCTTCGGCTCGCTGAAGAACATCAGGACGATGACCCGGATGTAGAAGAACGCCGCGATGGCCGAGGAGATCACACCGACCACCACCAGGCCGCCCGCACCGCCGTCCGCCGCCGCCTTGAACACCGCGAACTTGCCGGAGAAGCCCGAGGTCAGCGGGATACCGGCGAAGGCCAGCAGGAACACCGCGAAGACCGCCGCGACCAGCGGGGAGCGCCGGCCGAGCCCGGCCCACTTCGACAGGTGCGTCGCCTCGCCGCCCGCGTCGCGCACCAGCGTGACGACGGCGAACGCGCCGACCGTCACGAAGGAGTACGTGGCGAGGTAGAAGAGGACGGACGAGATGCCGTCGGGGGTGGCCGCGATCACACCGGCCAGGATGAACCCGGCGTGCGCGATCGAGGAGTAGGCCAGCAGCCGCTTGATGTCGGTCTGGGTGATCGCGACGACCGCTCCGCCCACCATCGTGACGATGGCGATGCCCCACATGACCGGCCGCAGGTCCCAGGTGAGCCCCGGCAGCACCACGTACAGCAGGCGCAGCAGCGCGCCGAACGCGGCGACCTTGGTGGCCGCGGCCATGAAGCCGGTGACCGGGGTCGGGGCGCCCTGGTAGACGTCCGGGGTCCACATGTGGAACGGGACGGCGCCGACCTTGAAGAGCAGGCCGGTCAGGATCATCGCGCCGCCGATGAGCAGCAGCGCGTCGTTGCCCATGGTGTCCGCGAGCGCCGGGTCGATCTTCTGGATCGAGCCGTCGACCACGGTCGCGATCTGCGCGTACGAGACGGAGCCCGCGTACCCGTAGAGGAGGGCGATCCCGAACAGCAGGAACGCCGAGGAGAACGCGCCGAGCAGGAAGTACTTCACGGCCGACTCCTGCGACATCAGCCGCTTGCGGCGGGCGACGGCGCACAGGAGGTACAGCGGGAGGGAGAAGACCTCCAGGGCCACGAACAGCGTCAGCAGGTCGTTGGCCGCCGGGAAGACCAGCATGCCCGCCACCGAGAAGAGGACGAGCGGGAAGACCTCGGTGGTGGTGAACCCGGCCCGGACCGCGGCCTTCTCGCTGTCGCTGCCGGGCACCGACGCGGCCTGCGCCGCGAAGGAGTCCACACGGTTGCCGTGCGACTCGGGGTCGAGCCGCCGCTCGGCGAACGTGAAGACCGCGACCAGGGACGTCAGCAGGATGACGCCCTGGAGGAACAGGGCCGGTCCGTCGACCGCGATGGCCCCCATCGCGGCGATGTGCGCCTTGGTCGTCCCGTATCCGCCGGCCGCCAGGCCGACCACCGCGGCGAACGCGGCGACCAGGGCGACGACGGTCAGGAAGACCTGCGTGTAGTAGCGGGCCCGGCGCGGCACGAAGGCCTCGACGAGCACACCGAGGACGGCGACACCGATCACGATCAGGACCGGGGTCAGCTGGGTGTACTCGATGACCGGGGCCTTGAACTTCTCGTCCGGGGCGGCAGATGTCACCCCGCTCGCCGTCGTCCACAGGCTGTGGACAGCTGTTGCGCTCACTTGGCGGCCTCCACCTCGGGCTGGGGGTCCTTCTTCTGTACGTCCGACATGGTGTGCTGCACCGCCGGGTTGACGATCTCCGTCAGCGGCTTCGGGTAGACACCCAGGAAGAGCAGCAGCGCGATCAGCGGGACGACCACCACGAGCTCACGGACCTTGAGGTCCGCCATGCCCTGCACCTCGGCCTTGACCGGGCCGGTCATGGTGCGCTGGTAGAGGACCAGGACGTAGATCGCGGCGAGCACGATGCCGGTGGTGGCGATGATGCCGACCGCCGGGTACGCGGCGAACGCGCCGACCAGGACCAGGAACTCGCTGACGAACGGGGCGAGCCCCGGCAGCGACAGCGTGGCCAGGCCGCCGATCAGGAAGGTCCCGGCGAGCACCGGGGCCACCTTCTGCACCCCGCCGTAGTCGGAGATGAGGCGCGAGCCGCGCCGGGTGATCAGGAAGCCCGCGACCAGCATCAGCGCGGCCGTCGAGATGCCGTGGTTGACCATGTACAGCGTCGCGCCCGACTGGCCCTGGCTGGTCATCGCGAAGATGCCCAGGATGATGAAGCCGAAGTGCGAGATGGAGGCGTAGGCGATCAGCCGCTTGATGTCGCGCTGGCCGACCGCGAGCAGCGCACCGTACACGATGCTGATCAGCGCCAGGACCAGGATCACCGGCGTCGCCCACTTGCTGGCCTCCGGGAAGAGCTGGAGGCAGAAGCGGAGCATCGCGAACGTGCCGACCTTGTCGACCACGGCGGTGATCAGCACGGCGACCGGGGAGGTCGCCTCACCCATCGCGTTGGGCAGCCAGGTGTGCAGCGGCCACAGCGGGGCCTTCACCGCGAAGGCGAAGAAGAACCCGAGGAACAGCCACCGCTCGGTGCTGGTCGCCATGGAGAGCGAGCCGTTGGCGCGGGCCTCGGCGATCTCGGAGAGCGAGAACGAGCCCGCCACCACGTACAGGCCGATCACCGCGGCCAGCATGATGAGGCCGCCGACCAGGTTGTAGAGGAGGAACTTGACCGCGGCGTACGAGCGTTGCGCCGCCGCGTTCTCGTCGCTGCCGGAGTGCGCCCGGTCCCCGAAGCCGCCGATGAGGAAGTACATCGGGATGAGCATGGCTTCGAACAGGATGTAGAAGAGGAAGACGTCGGTGGCCTCGAAGGAGAGGATCACCATCGCTTCGACCATCAGGATCAGGGCGAAGAAGCCCTGGGTGGGGCGCCAGCGCGAGGAGTTCGTCTCCAGGGGGTCGGCGTCGTGCCAGCCGGCCAGGATGACGAAGGGGATCAGCAGGGCGGTGAGCGCCATGAGCGCCAGGCCGATGCCGTCCACGCCCAGTTCGTACCGGACGCCGAAGTCCGCGATCCAGGCGTGCGATTCGGTGAGCTGGAAGCGGTCGCCGCCGGGCTCGAAGCGGGCGAGCGCGATGCCCGCCAGGACGAGCGTGCCCAGCGAGAAGGCCAGCGCCAGCCATTTGGCGGCGGTGCGCCGGGCGGCCGGGACGGCGGCCGTGGCCACCGCGCCGATCGCCGGGAGCGCCGCCGTCGCTGTCAGGAGGGGAAAGGACATGTGATCAGACCGCCCTCATCAGCAGGGTCGCGGCGATGACAACCGCCGTACCGCCGAACATCGAGACCGCGTAGGAGCGGGCGTAGCCGTTCTGCAGTTTGCGCAGCCGGCCGGAGAGCCCGCCCATGGTGGCGGCCGTGCCGTTGACGACGCCGTCGACCAGGGTGTGGTCGACGTAGACCAGGGAGCGGGTGAGGTGCTCGCCGCCGCGGACCAGGACCACGTGGTTGAAGTCGTCCTGGAGGAGGTCGCGGCGCGCGGCCCGGGTGAGCAGCGAGCCGCGCGGGGCGGCCACCGGCACCGGCTTGCGGCCGTACATCACCCAGGCGATGGCGACACCGATGACGAGGACCACCATGGTCGCCGCGGTGACGGTGGACGCGCCGATCGGGGCGTCGCCGTGGTCGTGGCCGGTGACGGGCTCCAGCCAGTGCAGGAAGCGGTCCCCGATGGAGAAGAACCCGCCCGCGAAGACCGAGCCGAAGGCCAGCACGATCATCGGGATCGTCATGGACTTCGGGGACTCGTGCGGGTGCGGCTCGTGGCCCTCCGCGTCCGGCTGCCAGCGCTTCTCGCCGAAGAAGGTCATGATCATCACGCGCGTCATGTAGAACGCGGTGATCGCGGCGCCCAGCAGGGTGACCGCGCCGAGGATCCAGCCCTCGGTGCCGCCCTTGGCGAAGGCCGCCTCGATGATCTTGTCCTTGGAGAAGAAGCCGGACAGGCCCGGGAAGCCGATGATCGCGAGGTAGCCGAGGCCGAAGGTGACGAAGGTGACCGGCATGTACTTCCGCAGGCCGCCGAACTTCCGCATGTCCACCTCGTCGTTCATGCCGTGCATGACCGAACCGGCGCCGAGGAAGAGCCCGGCCTTGAAGAAGCCGTGCGTCACCAGGTGCATGATCGCGAAGACGTAGCCGATGGGGCCGAGCCCGGCGGCCAGGATCATGTAGCCGATCTGCGACATCGTGGAACCGGCGAGGGCCTTCTTGATGTCGTCCTTCGCGCAACCGACGATCGCACCGAAGATCAGCGTGACCGCACCGACGACCACGACGACCAGCTGGGCGTCCGGGGCGGCGTTGAAGATCGCGCCGGAGCGGACGATCAGATAGACACCCGCGGTCACCATGGTCGCCGCGTGGATGAGGGCGGAGACCGGGGTCGGGCCCTCCATCGCGTCGCCGAGCCAGGACTGCAGCGGCACCTGGGCGGACTTGCCGCAGGCGGCGAGCAGCAGCATCAGGCCGATCGCCGTCAGCTTGCCCTCGCTCGTCTCGCCGGTCGCCTCCAGGACGGGGCCGTACGCGAACGTGCCGAAGGTGGTGAACATCAGCATGATCGCGATCGACAGGCCCATGTCGCCGACGCGGTTGACCAGGAACGCCTTCTTCGCGGCGGTCGCCGCGCTGGGCTTGTGCTGCCAGAAGCCGATGAGCAGGTACGACGCCAGACCGACGCCCTCCCACCCGACGTACAGCAGCAGGTAGTTGTCGGCGATGACCAGGATCAGCATCGCCGCGAGGAACAGGTTCAGATAGCCGAAGAAGCGGCGCCGGCGCTCGTCGTGCTCCATGTAGCCGATCGAGTAGATGTGGATCAGCGTGCCCACACCGGTGATCAGGAGGACGAACGTCATCGACAGCTGGTCGAGCTGGAAGGCCACATCGGCCTGGAAGCCCTCGACCGGGATCCAGCTGAACAGCTTCTGGTGCAGCGCCCGGTCCTCGGCGCCCTTCCCGAGCATGTCGGTGAAGAGCACCACGGCCACGACGAACGAAGCGGCGGCGAGCACGGTGCCGAGCCAGTGCCCGGCGCGGTCGAGGCGCCGGCCGCCGCAGAGCAGCACCGCCGCTCCGAGCAGGGGCGCCGCGACGAGCAGCGCAATCAGGTTGTCCACAGTCAAGCGCCCCTTACAGCTTCATCAGGCCGGCGTCGTCGACCGAGGCCGAGTGGCGGGAACGGAACAGCGACACGATGATCGCGAGCCCGACCACGACCTCCGCGGCGGCGACGACCATCGTGAAGAAGGCGATGATCTGGCCGTCGAGATTGCCGTGCATACGGGAGAAGGTGACGAACGCGAGGTTGCAGGCGTTGAGCATCAGCTCCACGCACATGAACACCACGATCGCGTTCCGCCGGATCAGCACCCCCGCCGCGCCGATGGTGAACAGCAGGGCGGCGAGATAGAGGTAGTTGACCGGGTTCACTTGGCGACCTCCTCTTCTTCGGTGTCCCGGCCGAGCCGCTCACCGGAGCGCTGCTCCAGTGCCTTGAGGCCGGCCAGTGATTCCTGGGACACGTCGCGCATCTGGCCGCGCTTGCGCAGCGTCCGCATGACGGTCAGCTCGGACGGGGTGCCGTCGGGGAGCAGGCCCGCGATGTCCACCGCGTTGTGCCGGGCGTAGACGCCGGGGGCGGGCAGCGGCGGGAGGTGGTTGCTCCGCACGCGGTCCTCGGACATCTCCCGCTGGGTCTTGGCCCGTTCGGTGCGCTCGCGGTGCGTGAGCACCATCGCGCCGACGGTCGCGGTGATCAGCAGGGCGCCGGTGATCTCGAAGGCGAAGACGTACTTCGTGAAGATGAGGCTGGCGAGCCCCTCCACGTTCCCGCCGTGCGCGGTGTTGGCGGTGCCGAGGCCGTTGAAGCTCTTCAGCGAGGCGTTGCCGATACCGGCGATCAGCAGGATGCCGAAGCCGATGCCGCATCCGGCGGCCAGCCAGCGCTGGCCCTTGATGGTCTCCTTCAGCGAGTCCGCGGCCGTGACGCCGACGAGCATGACCACGAAGAGGAACAGCATCATGATCGCGCCGGTGTAGACAACGATCTGCACGACGCCGAGGAAGTACGCCCCGTTGGCGAGGTAGAACACCGCCAGGATGATCATCGTCCCGGCGAGGCTCAGTGCGCTGTGCACGGCCTTCTTCATCAGCACGGTGGACAGGGCGCCGACCACGGCGACCGTGCCGAGCACCCAGAACTGGAAGGCCTCGCCGGTCGAGGTCTGCGAGGCCGCTGCGGCCAGGCCGGTCATGCGTCCACCTCCTGCGTGGCGCCGTTGTTCCCGTTGGCCTCGTCGGACGACGGCTTCTCGCCCTTGGAGACGGCGAGCTGGCGCTCCGTACCGGGGGCGGCCTCGGTGACCAGGCCCCGGTAGTAGTCCTGTTCGTCCATGCCGGGGAAGATCGCGTGCGGGCTGTCGACCATGCCTTCCTCCAGGCCCGCGAGCAGCTCGTCCTTGGTGTAGATGAGGCTCTCGCGGGTGGTGTTGGCGAGCTCGAACTCGTTGGTCATCGTGAGCGCCCGGGTGGGGCACGCCTCGATGCACAGTCCGCAGAGGATGCAGCGCGCGTAGTTGATCTGGTAGACGCGGCCGTAGCGCTCCCCCGGGGAATACCGCTCCTCCTCGGTGTTGTCCGCGCCCTCCACGTAGATCGCGTCGGCGGGACAGGCCCAGGCGCACAGCTCGCAGCCGACGCACTTCTCCAGCCCGTCCGGATGGCGGTTGAGCTGGTGGCGGCCGTGGAAGCGGGGCGCCGTCACCTTCGGCGTCTCCGGATACTGCTCGGTGAGCCGCTTCTTGAACATGGCCTTGAAGGTCACGCCGAAGCCGGCCACCGGATTCAGGAACTTGTCCTCCGAGGACGAGGACTGCGAGGACGCCGTCGACCCCGTCGGCCCGGTGGACTTCGCCGGCCTCTTGGATCCCGGCGAGTCAGGCAGTTCAGACACCGTCGGCCTCCTTTCCGTCACTCGGACTTCCGTCACTCTGAGTATCCGCGCCACCACTGACAACGAGCTCCCGCTCGCGGCGCGGCCTGCGCCGCGGCACGGGCGGCAGGGTCTGTCCGGGCAGCGGCGGCACCGGGAATCCGCCCGCCATCGGGTCGAACGCGGGCTCGGGACCGGCCTGCTCGGCGGCGGCCTTGTCCTTCTTGTCGCGGAAGATGTCGGCGACGAAGGAGATCAGCAGCACCGCGATCACGGCACCCGCCACGTAGAGCAGGATCTTCGAGAAGTCGTAGCCCTCGTTGCGCAGCGCCCGCACGGTCGCGACCAGCATCAGCCAGACGACGGAGACCGGGATCAGGACCTTCCAGCCGAGCTTCATCAGCTGGTCGTAGCGGACGCGGGGCAGCGTGCCGCGCAGCCAGATGAAGAAGAACAGCAGCAGCTGGACCTTGACGACGAACCAGAGCAGCGGCCACCAGCCGTGGTTGGCGCCCTCCCAGAAGGTGCTGATCGGCCACGGGGCCCGCCAGCCGCCCAGGAACAGGGTCGTGGAGACGGCGGAGACGGTCACCATGTTGACGTACTCGGCGAGCATGAACATCGCGAACTTGATCGACGAGTACTCGGTGTTGAAGCCGCCGACCAGGTCGCCCTCGGACTCCGGCATGTCGAACGGGGCGCGGTTGGTCTCACCGACCATCGTGACGATGTAGATGATGAACGAGACCGGCAGCAGGATGATGAACCAGCGGTCGTGCTGCGCCTCCACGATCTTCGAGGTCGACATCGACCCGGAGTAGAGGAAGACGGAGGCGAACGCGGCGCCCATCGCGATCTCGTACGAGATCATCTGCGCGCACGAGCGGAGCCCGCCGAGCAGCGGGTACGTCGACCCGGACGACCAGCCGGCCAGCACGATGCCGTAGATCCCGACCGAGGCGACCGCGAGGATGTACAGCATCGCGATCGGCAGGTCGGTGAGCTGCATCGCCGTACGGTGCCCGAAGATCGAGACCTCGTTGTCCGACGGCCCGAAGGGGATCACCGCGATGGCCATGAACGCGGGGATCGCGGCGACGATCGGGGCGAGGACGTAGACGACCTTGTCCGCCCGCTTGACGATGACGTCTTCCTTCAGCATCAGCTTGATGCCGTCGGCGAGCGACTGGAGCATGCCCCAGGGGCCGTGCCGGTTGGGGCCGATGCGCAGCTGCATCCAGGCGACGACCTTGCGCTCCCACACGATGGAGAAGAGCACGGTCACCATCAGGAACGCGAAGCAGAAGACCGCCTTGATGACGACGAGCCACCAGGGGTCGTTGCCGAACATCGACAGGTCCTCGGCGGCGAGCACCGCGCTGTGCGGTGGAGCGGCCAGTTGAGCGAAGGCGGTCACGCCCGCACCTCCGGTGTGACGTCGGGAGTACCGGCAGCGGCGGGGCCGATCCGGACCGGTCCACCGGGGCGGGCCCCGGTCGTCGCCGGCACACCCCGCCCGGTGGAGTTCAGCGGCACCCAGACCACGCGGTCCGGCATGTCGGTGACCCGGAGCGGGAGTTCGACGCTGCCCGCCGGGCCGGACACCGCGAGCAGGTCGCCGTCCTTGACCCCGGTCTCCGCGGCCGTGGCGGCGGACAGCCGGGCCACCGCCTCGTGCCGGGTCCCGGCGAGCGCGGTGTCGCCCTCCTGGAGGCGGCCCAGGTCGAGCAGCATCCGGTGACCCGCGAGGATCGCCTCGCCGTCGCCGGGCCGGGGCAGCGGCTGCGCGGAGACACGCGGATCGTCCGCGTACCCGCCCTGCCACCCGCCGAGCCGGTCCAGCTCGCGGCGGGCGGCCTTCAGGTCCGGCAGCGCGAAGTGCACGTCCATCGCGTCGGCCAGCATGTGCAGCACCCGCGCGTCGCCCGGGGCGAGGTTGCGCGTCATCTGGTCGGGCTTCAGCGCGGCCTCGAACATCCGCGCCCGGCCCTCCCAGTTGAGGAAGGTCCCGGACTTCTCGGCGACCGCGGCCACCGGGAACACCACGTCGGCGCGGTCGGTGACCTCGCTCGGGCGGAGCTCGAAGGAGACCAGGAAGCCGACCCGGTCCAGGGCCTCCAGGGCCCGCGCCGGGTCCGGCAGGTCCTCGGTCCCGACGCCGGCGACGACCAGCGCGCCCAGCTCACCGGTGGCCGCGGCCTCGATGATCTGGCCGGTGTCGCGGCCGAAGCGGGACGGGAGTTCGGCGACGCCCCAGGCGGCGGCGACCTCGTCCCGGGCGCGGGGGTCGGTGGCCGGGCGGCCGCCGGGCAGCAGCGACGGGAGCGCGCCCGCCTCCACCGCACCGCGTTCGCCCGCCCGGCGCGGGATCCACACCAGCCGGGCCCCGGTCGCGGTCGCGGTCCGGACCGCGGCGGTCAGCCCGCCGGGCACCCCGGCCAGCCGCTCGCCGACCACGATCAGCGCGCCCTCACCGCGCAGCGCCTGGGCCGCGGCGGCGCCTTCGCCCTCCAGGCCGACACCGCCCGCGATGGCGTCCAGCCACTCGGTTTCGGTGCCGGGCGCGGCGGGAAGCAGCGCGCCGCCCGCCTTCTCCAGGCCCCGGGTGGCGTGCGAGGCGACGGAGAAGGTGCGCTGGCCGTGCTTGCGGTGGGCCTTGCGCAGCCGCAGGAAGACGCCGGGGGCCTCCTCCTCCGACTCGAACCCGACCAGCAGCACGGCCGGCGCCTTCTCCAGCGAGGTGTACGTGACACCGGACCCGTCCAGGTCCTTGCCGCGCCCCGCGACGCGCGAGGCCAGGAAGTCGGCCTCCTCGTCGCTGTGGACCCGGGCCCGGAAGTCGATGTCGTTGGTGTGCAGGGCGACCCGGGCGAACTTGCTGTACGCGTACGCGTCCTCGACGGTCAGCCGGCCGCCGGTGAGGACACCGGTGCGGCCGCGCGCCGCGAACAGCCCCTCGGCCGCCGCCGCCAGCGCCTCCGGCCAGCTCGCCGGCTCCAGCTCGCCGGACCCGCCCCGCACCAGCGGGGTCGTGAGCCGGTCGCGCTGCTGGGCGTAGCGGAAGCCGAAGCGGCCCTTGTCGCAGAGCCACTCCTCGTTGACCTCGGGCTCGTTGGCCGCCAGGCGGCGCATGACCTTGCCGCGCCGGTGGTCGGTGCGGGTGGCGCAGCCGCCGGCGCAGTGCTCGCACACCGAGGGCGTCGACACCAGGTCGAAGGGGCGGGAGCGGAATCGGTACGCCGCCGAGGTCAGCGCCCCGACCGGGCAGATCTGGATGGTGTTGCCGGAGAAGTACGACTGGAACGGGTCGCCCTCGCCGGTGCCGACCTGCTGGAGCGCGCCGCGCTCGATCAGCTCGATCATCGGGTCGCCGGCCACCTGGTTGGAGAACCGGGTGCAGCGCGCGCAGAGCACGCACCGCTCACGGTCCAGCAGCACCTGGGTGGAGATCGGCACGGGCTTCTCGTACGTGCGCTTCTTCCCGTCGAAGCGGGAGTCCGCGTCGCCGTGCGACATCGCCTGGTTCTGCAGCGGGCACTCGCCGCCCTTGTCGCACACCGGGCAGTCCAGCGGGTGGTTGATGAGCAGCAGCTCCATCACACCGCGCTGCGCCTTGTCGGCAACCGGCGAGGTGATCTGCGACTTGACGACCATGCCGTCGGTGCAGGTGATGGTGCAGGACGCCATCGGCTTGCGCTGGCCCTCGACCTCGACGATGCACTGGCGGCAGGCGCCGGCCGGGTCGAGGAGGGGGTGGTCGCAGAAGCGCGGGATCTCGATGCCGAGGAGTTCGGCGGCGCGGATGACGAGGGTGCCCTTGGGCACGCTGATCTCGATGCCGTCGATGGTCAGCGTGACGAGGTCCTCCGGCGGGATCGCCGCTTCGCCGCCCCCGGAGGGCGCACTCGTGGTGACTGTCATGCGTTCACCCCCTGGTGAGCGTTCTTGTCGTCGGCCCAGAGGGTCGATTTGGCGGGATCGAAGGGGCAGCCCTTGCCGGTGATGTGCTGCTCGTACTCCTCGCGGAAGTACTTGAGCGAGGAGAAGATCGGCGAGGCGGCGCCGTCGCCGAGGGCGCAGAACGACTTGCCGTTGATGTTGTCGGCGATGTCGTTCAGCTTGTCCAGGTCGGACATCTGTCCCTTGCCCGCCTCGATGTCGCGCAGCAGTTGGACGAGCCAGTACGTGCCCTCGCGGCAGGGAGTGCACTTGCCGCAGGACTCGTGGGCGTAGAACTCGGTCCAGCGGGTGACGGCCCGCACCACGCAGGTCGTCTCGTCGAAGCACTGGAGCGCCTTGGTGCCGAGCATGGACCCGGCCGCGCCGACGCCCTCGTAGTCGAGGGGCACGTCCAGGTGCTCGTCGGTGAACATCGGGGTCGAGGAGCCGCCCGGCGTCCAGAACTTGAGGCGGTGGCCGGGGCGCATCCCGCCGCTCATGTCGAGCAGCTGGCGCAGCGTGATGCCGAGCGGGGCCTCGTACTGGCCGGGGCCCGCGACATGGCCGCTGAGCGAGTAGAGCGTGAAGCCCGGGGACTTCTCGCTGCCCATCGACTTGAACCAGTCCTTGCCCTTGTTCAGGATCGCGGGAACCGAGGCGATGGACTCGACGTTGTTCACCACGGTGGGGCAGGCGTACAGACCGGCGACCGCGGGGAAGGGGGGCCGCAGCCGGGGCTGGCCGCGCCGGCCTTCGAGGGAGTCCAGCAGCGCGGTCTCCTCACCACAGATGTACGCGCCGGCGCCGGCGTGCACGGTGAGTTCGAGGTCGAGCCCGGAGCCCATGATGTTGGTGCCGAGGTAGCCCGCCTCGTACGCCTCCCGTACGGCTTCGTGCAGCCGTCGCAGTACGGGGACGACCTCGCCGCGCAGGTAGATGAAGGCGTGCGAGGAGCGGATCGCGTAACAGGCGATCACGATGCCCTCGATGAGGCTGTGCGGGTTGGCGAAGAGGAGCGGGATGTCCTTGCAGGTGCCCGGCTCCGACTCGTCGGCGTTGACCACGAGGTAGTGCGGCTTGCCGTCGCCCTGCGGGATGAACTGCCACTTCATCCCGGTGGGGAAGCCGGCGCCGCCGCGTCCGCGCAGACCGGAGTCCTTGACGTACGCGATGAGGTCGTCCGGGGTCATGGCGAGGGCCTTGCGCAGTCCCTCGTAGCCCTCGTGACGGCGGTAGGTGTCCAGGGTCCAGGAGTCCGGCTGGTCCCAGAAGGCGGACAGGACGGGCGCGAGCAGTTTCTCGGGGCTGGTCCCGTTGTGATCGAGCTCGGTGGCCAACGTCATCACTCCCCCTCCTCGGCCGCGGGTCCGGCCGGGTGGTCCGGGTCGGATGCCGAGGTCTGCTGCGGCGCGTCGTGGGAGCTGAGGTGCTCGGCGCCCTTCTGCGGCTGGTCGCTGGGCGCCTCGCCGCGCGGGCTCACCACCCGGGCCTGCGGTGCGGCCTCGCCCTTGGCGAGCTTGAGGCCGATGAGCGAGGCGTGGCCCGCGCCGCCGGTGGCCGCGACGGCGCCGGGGCGCTCGTCGGGGAAGCCGGCCAGGATGCGGGCGGTCTCCTTGTACGTGCACAGGGGCGCGCCGCGGGTGGGTTCGACGGTGCGGCCGGCGATGAGGTCGTCGACCAGCTGCGTCGCGCTCTCCGGCGTCTGGTTGTCGAAGAACTCCCAGTTGACCATCACGACGGGCGCGAAGTCGCAGGCGGCGTTGCACTCGATGTGTTCGAGCGTCACCTTGCCGTCCTCGGTCGTCTCGTCGTTGCCGACGCCGAGGTGCTCCTTCAGCCGGTCGAAGATGGCGTCGCCGCCCATCACCGCGCAGAGCGTGTTGGTGCAGACGCCGACCTGGTAGTCGCCGCTCGGCCTGCGCCGGTACATCGTGTAGAAGGTCGCGACCGCGGTGACCTCGGCGGTGGTGAGGCCGAGCACCTCGGCGCAGAAGGCCATGCCCGTACGGGAGACGTAGCCCTCCTCCGACTGCACCAGGTGCAGCAGCGGCAGCAGCGCGGAGCGGCTGTCGGGGTAGCGGGCGATCACCTCCTTCGCATCCGCTTCGAGCCTGGCGCGCACCTCGGCCGGGTAGGCGGGGGCGGGGAGCTGCGGCATCCCCAGACTGACTTCCTGACGTGCTTCGGTCACCGGTCGACGCCTCCCATCACGGGGTCGATGGATGCGACGGCGACGATGACGTCGGCGACCTGGCCGCCCTCGCACATCGCCGCCATGGCCTGGAGGTTGGTGAAGGACGGGTCGCGGAAGTGGACCCGGTAGGGGCGGGTTCCGCCGTCCGAGACGACGTGCACGCCGAGTTCGCCCTTGGGGGACTCGACGGCGGTGTACGCCTGCCCGACGGGGACCCGGAAGCCCTCGGTCACCAGCTTGAAGTGGTGGATCAGGGCCTCCATGGAGGTGCCCATGATCTTCTTGATGTGGTCCAGCGAGTTGCCGAGGCCGTCCGGGCCCAGCGCGAGCTGCGCGGGCCAGGCGATCTTCTTGTCGGCGACCATGACCGGCCCGGGTTCGAGCCGGTCGATGCACTGCTCGATGATCCGCAGCGACTGGCGCATCTCCTCCAGGCGGATGAGGAAGCGCCCGTACGCGTCGCAGCTGTCGGCGGTCGGGACCTCGAAGTCGTAGGTCTCGTAACCGCAGTACGGGTCGGTCTTGCGCAGGTCGTGCGGGAGGCCCGCCGAGCGCAGGATCGGGCCGGTGGCGCCGAGGGCCATGCAGCCGGTGAGGTCGAGGTAGCCGACGTCCTGCATGCGGGCCTTGAAGATGGGGTTGCCGGTGGCGAGCGCGTCGTACTCCGGCAGGTTCTTCTTCATGGTCTTCACGAACTCGCGCAGCTGGTCGACCGCGCCCGGGGGCAGGTCCTGGGCGAGGCCGCCGGGGCGGACGAACGCGTGGTTCATGCGGAGCCCGGTGATCAGCTCGAAGAGGTCGAGCACCAGCTCCCGGTCGCGGAAGCCGTAGATCATGATCGTGGTGGCGCCCAGCTCCATGCCGCCGGTGGCGATGCACACCAGGTGCGAGGAGAGCCGGTTGAGCTCCATCAGGAGCACGCGCAGGACGGTGGCCCGGTCGGGGATCTGGTCCTCGATGCCGAGAAGCTTCTCGACGCCCAGGCAGTACGCCGTCTCGTTGAAGAACGGCGTCAGGTAGTCCATGCGCGTGACGAAGGTGGTGCCCTGCGTCCAGCTGCGGAATTCGAGGTTCTTCTCGATGCCGGTGTGGAGGTAGCCGATGCCGCAGCGGGCCTCGGTGACGGTCTCGCCGTCGATCTCCAGGATGAGCCGGAGCACGCCGTGCGTGGACGGGTGCTGCGGGCCCATGTTGACGATGATGCGCTCGTCGTCGGACGCGGCGGCGTTCTCGACGATCTCGTCCCAGTCGCCGCCGGTGACTGTATATACAGTCCCCTCGGTCGTGGCTCGGGGCGTTGCGTGGGGAGTGGTCATCAGGAGTACGACCTCCGCTGGTCCGGAGCCGGGATCTGGGCGCCCTTGTACTCGACGGGGATGCCGCCGAGCGGGTAGTCCTTGCGCTGCGGGAAGCCCTGCCAGTCGTCCGGCATCATGATCCGGGTGAGGGCGGGGTGCCCGTCGAAGACGAGCCCGAAGAAGTCGTACGCCTCGCGCTCGTGCCAGTCGTTGGTCGGGTAGACCGGGACCAGGGACGGCAGATGCCGGTCGTCGTCCGGCGTGGAGACCTCCAGCCGGATCAGCCGGCCGTGGGTCAGCGAGCGCAGGTGGTAGACGGCGTGCAGCTCGCGGCCCTTGTCGCCGGGGAAGTGGACGCCGCTGACGCCGGTGCACAGCTCGAAGCGCAGGGCCGGGTCGTCGCGCAGGGTCTTCGCGACGGTGGCCAGGTGCTCGCGGGCGATGTGGAAGGTGAGTTCGTCCCGGTCGACGACGGTCTTCTCGATGGCGTTCTCGGGGACGAGGCCCTGTTCCTCCAGGGCGCCCTCCAGCTCGTCGGCCACCTCGTCGAACCAGCCGCCGTAGGGGCGGGAGGCGGCGCCGGGCAGGGCGACGGTGCGGACGAGGCCGCCGTAGCCGGAGGTGTCGCCGCCGTTGTCGGCGCCGAACATGCCCCTGCGTACGCCGATGACCTCGCCGTGCTCGTCGCGCGGGGCGGGGACGGAGGAGCCGTTGTGCTCGTCGCTCATCGCATGAGCCCCTTCATCTCGATGAGGGGCAGTGCGTTGAGGGCCGCTTCCTCCGCCTCGCGGGCGGCTTCCTCGGCGTTGACCCCGAGCTTGGAGCCCTGGATCTTCTGGTGCAGCTTGAGGATCGCGTCCATCAGCATCTCGGGCCGCGGTGGGCAGCCCGGCAAATAAATATCAACCGGGACAATATGATCAACACCCTGAACAATGGCGTAATTGTTGAACATTCCGCCCGATGACGCGCAAACCCCCATGGAGATGACCCACTTGGGGTTCGGCATCTGGTCGTAGACCTGCCGCAGGACGGGTGCCATCTTCTGGCTCACCCGCCCTGCCACGATCATCAGGTCCGCCTGTCGCGGCGAACCGCGGAAGACCTCCATGCCGAAACGGGCCAGGTCGTAACGGCCCGCCCCGGTGGTCATCATCTCGATGGCGCAACAGGCGAGGCCGAAGGTCGCCGGGAAGACGGAGGACTTCCGCACCCAGCCGGCCGCCTGCTCGACGGTGGTCAGAACGAAGCCGCTCGGCAGCTTCTCTTCGAGTCCCATGGTGTGCCCCTCAGCCCCTCAGTCCCATTCCAGACCGCCGCGACGCCACACATACGCGTAGGCGACGAAGACGGTGAGCACGAAGAGCAGCATCTCCACGAGCCCGAAGATCCCCAGGGCGTCGAAGCTGACCGCCCAGGGATAGAGGAAGACGATCTCGATGTCGAAGACGATGAAGAGCATCGCCGTCAGGTAGTACTTGATGGGAAAGCGGCCGCCTCCGGCCGGCGTGGGTGTCGGTTCGATACCGCACTCGTACGCTTCGAGCTTTGCCCGGTTGTACCGCTTGGGGCCGATAAGCGTGGCCATGACCACGGAGAAGATCGCAAACCCTGCCCCGAGGGCGCCGAGCACGAGGATGGGCGCGTAGGCATTCACGCTCCTCGCTCCTTCCAGTCGTCCTTGACCGTTGGACCGCATCGGGCGAACCGGCTCGCCGCCTCACCAAGATCGTGCACATGTGAGGCAGTTCACAAGCCCGACTGCCCCGCATCCTATGCCCGCCGTCCTGTGATCTGCGACACGGGGTACACCAACGTCTTTGTGATCTCCACCACCTGACGAACGATCATGAAGTCGGATGAGCGGTGATCTTCGCACACGAAGCGGCCGAGTGATCACGAGAGGTGACATCTCCAGCCGTTACCGCTGGTCAAAGGGGTGTCGCACTATCAAGCCACGGCGCTGCGCGCAAAATTGGAGATGGACGCGAGGGGGTGATAAAGGGATTCGCCCCACTCCGGGATCGAACCGGCGGGAACGGGGTCACTCGCGCGGGGGTTCACACGGAACGAAGTGGACGCGAACCGAAATAAGACCCTTATGGCGCGAATCGGCCGCGCGCCGCCCCGAGTTCGGCACCCGTCGTCCGCCGCGCGCGCCGGACGCTCGTATGCCCGTCACGACGAGACCATGCTGTGACCTGCGTCACTCACCCCTGGCCGTTATAGAAGCGGGCTTGGCCAACTGTGTGAACGGATGGTAAGCGACGGGCAATTCGGACGTATTGCGGAAAACCCGTGATCACAGCCGTGATCACCTGTGCCCGTTTTGCCCGTTACGGCGTCAATAAAGGCCGCCAGAAAGCGGATTCACAGATTCCGGACGTAACTGTGTCGCAACACACGTTTCTTGATGGGACCCCGCGCGCCCTGATAGCGCTAGTACCCATGTCCCACACCGCTCACATACCCAGCCACCGGAAGCCCCGCCGAAACGCCTCGAAGACGGCGCTGCGGGCCGGAGTTGCCGGTGGCGTCCTCAGCACCATCGCGGTCGCGGGTGCCGCCGGTCCGGCCCAGGCCGAACCGGTGACCCAGACGATCGAGATGCCCACCATCACGGCGGGACTCTCCACCACCGTCGCGGCCTCCGCCGAGGCCACGCAGCAGGTCGCCCTGGACCTGGAGACGCAGGCGCACGAGGACGCGGCGGCCACCGACGCCGCCAAGGACGCCAAGAAGGCCAAGGCCGAGGCCGTCCGCAAGGCCGAGGCCAAGAAGAAGGCCGAGGCTGCCGCGAAGGCCAAGGCGGAGGCCGCCGAGCGCGCCTCCCGCGCCGCCGCGCGCACCACGCTCCAGAAGACCACCGGCAGCTCGTCGTCCGGCTCCACGGCCGCCACCACGACGTCGTACTCCTCCAACGCCACCGGCTCCGCGGCCGCCGTCGTCGCGTTCGCCCAGGCGCAGGTCGGCGACGCGTACGTGTCCGGCGGCACCGGCCCCAACTCGTGGGACTGCTCGGGGCTCGTCCAGGCCGCGTTCCGCTCGGTCAACGTCGACCTGCCGCGCGTCTCGCAGAGCCAGTCGACCGCCGGCACCCAGGTCTCGCTGAGCAACCTCCAGCCCGGCGACATCCTGTACTGGGGCAGCGCGGGCAGCGCGTACCACGTCGGGATCTACGTGGGCGGCGGCCAGTTCGTCGGCGCGCAGAACTCCTCCACCGGTGTGGTGCAGCGCCCGCTGGACTACGACATGCCGACGGGCGCGGTCCGCGTCCTCTAGTACGCGACCGTCCCGCGTTCACGGATTCACAAGCCTGATCCGCACGTGAGGCACACGAAGGAGCCGTCACTCCCCCGCTCGGGAGTGACGGCTCCTTTCGTTTGTGAACGGACGTACGGAGGTCAGGAGCTGGGCGCCACCTTCGCCAGGCCGTTGATGATGCGGTCCATCGCGTCGCCGCCCGTCGGGTCGGTGAGGTTGGCGAGCATCTTCAGCGTGAACTTCATCAGCAGCGGGTGCGTCAGACCACGCTGGGTGGCGACCTTCATGACCTTCGGGTTGCCGATCAGCTTCACGAAGGCGCGGCCCATCGTGTAGTAACCGCCGTAGGTCTCCTTGAGCACCTTCGGGTAGTTGTTCAGCGCCAGCTCCCGCTGGGCGGGGGTCGCGCGGGCGTGCGCCTGGACGATGACGTCGGCCGCGATCTGGCCCGACTCCATGGCGTACGCGATGCCCTCGCCGTTGAACGGGTTGACCATGCCGCCCGCGTCACCGACGAGCAGCAGGCCCTTGGTGTAGTGCGGCTGGCGGTTGAAGGCCATCGGCAGGGCGGCGCCGCGGATCGGGATCGTCATGTTCTCCGGGGTGTAGCCCCAGTCCTCCGGCATGGAAGCGCACCACGCCTTCAGGACCTCGCGCCAGTCCAGCTCCCGGAAGGCGGACGAGGAGTTGAGGATGCCGAGGCCGACGTTGGAGGTGCCGTCGCCCATGCCGAAGATCCAGCCGTAGCCCGGCAGCAGCTTCTCCTGCGGGCCTCGCCGGTCCCACAGCTCCAGCCAGGACTCCAGGTAGTCGTCGTCGTGCCGGGGCGAGGTGAAGTACGTACGCACCGCGACGCCCATCGGGCGGTCCTCGCGGCGGTGCAGGCCCATCGCGAGGGAGAGCCGGGTGGAGTTGCCGTCGGCGGCGACGACCAGCGGGGCGTGGAAGGTGACCGGGGTCTTCTCCTCGCCGAGCTTCGCGTGCACCCCGGTGATCCGGCCGGTGCGCTCGTCGGTGATCGGGGCGCCGACGTTGCACCGTTCGTACAGCCGAGCGCCGGCCTTCTGCGCCTGCCGGGCCAGCTGCTCGTCGAAGTCGTCGCGCTTGCGGACGAGTCCGTAGTCCGGGTAGGAGGCCAGATCCGGCCAGTCCAGCTGGAGCCGGACGCCGCCGCCGATGATGCGCAGGCCCTTGTTGCGCAGCCAGCCCGCCTCTTCGGAGATGTCGATGCCCATGGCGACGAGCTGCTTGGTGGCGCGCGGGGTGAGGCCGTCGCCGCAGACCTTCTCGCGCGGGAACGCGGTCTTCTCCAGCAGCAGGACGTCGAGCCCGGCCTTGGCCAGGTAGTAGGCGGTCGTGGAGCCGGCTGGGCCCGCCCCGACGACGATGACGTCCGCGCTGTGTTCGGACAGGGGCTCGGTCACGGTCGGCTCTCCCGAAGACTCGAATTCGCGTGCCGCGCGGCACAGGTCCAAGGCAGTCTATGGGGGCCTGCTGATCAACCCTCCGAAGGGCTGCCTCATGTCGATCGCGCCTACCGCACCTCCCGTCGTACAGCTGCGTGTCCCGACCGACGAGGACGCGGTGGCCTGGCACCGCGCCTTCGACGACCCCGAGGTGATGCGGTACTTCGGCGGCCGGCCGGACGAGCTGTCGGCGTACGAGGAATGGACCGCCCGCCAGCGCAGACACGACGCCGAACTCGGCTACTGCCTGTGGACCGTGCTCGACGGGGACGGCGAGGTCGTGGGCTTCACCGGCGCCCAGCCGTGGGCGCCGACCGCGTACGGCCCGGTGGGCGAGACCGAGATCGGCTGGCGGCTGACCCGGTCCGCCTGGGGCCGGGGTTACGCGACGGCTGCCGCGCGCCTCACGCTGGAACGGCTGCGCGCGGCCGGGGTGGAGCGGATCGTGGCGGCGGTCGACGTGCTCAACGAGCGGTCGGCCGCGGTGGCCCTCCGGCTGGGCATGGCACCGGCCGAGACGTTCACGACCGCGTTGCCGGGCCAGGAAGTGCGGTGCTTCCGGCTGGAGCTGTGACGGCGGTGCCCCGGTTCGTCGTCGTGGCGGTCCATCAGGCAGGGGCACCGGTGGTGGCGCCGCCGTCGAGGAGCAGGGCGGCGACGAGGGTGGCACCCCGGACGAGGACGGCCCGGCGGCGCGGTCGCGGGGGACGCCGTGTGTCCGGTGCGGCGGTCAGTGGGCGCGGGGGCCGTTCGGACCCGGGTAGTGGCCCTCTCCGGGCTTCGGGCCGCTCGGGCCGTCCGGGCCGGGGGCCGTGCCGGGCGGCGGGGTGTACTGGCCGGGCACCACGCCGTACGGGCCGGGGTTCGGGCCGTACGGGGTCTGCCCGTAGGGGGCCTGCCCGTACAGGTGCGCCGGGCCGCCGCCGCCCGGGGTGCCGCCGCCGCGTCCCGTCATCCGCGCCAGGTACGGGGCGACGAGGACCGCGCCGCCCACCCACAGCAGCCCGAAGAGCAGCGCGTCGGCGACGCTCGGGGCGATCTCGGCGGTGCCCCGGCCGCTCAGCTCGGCGACGTTGCCGGTGTACTCGGCGGACAGGCCGCCCAGGGCGGTCAGCGCCAGGAACCCGGCCAGGAACAGCCCGCCGGCGGTGACCTGTTCACGCCGGTCGGCGGAGCGGCGGCCGGCGAACAGCCCCACGAGGAGGGCGCAGACGAGGCCGGCGGCGAGCGCTCCGGCCACGGCCCCGTCGTTCCACACGTCGCTCAGCTCGCCGAGGCCGAACGATCCGTGCTCGGACCCGGCACCGAGGATGTCCGCCTGCCCCCGCAGGTCGTACTCCACGGACCCGCCCCAGCACACCGAGAGCACCATCAGCCCGATGTTGGGCAGCAGGGGCAGGGCGATCAGCAGGGCCTCGCCGCTGACGCCGTCCTGGGTGGCGTAGACGACGAACCCGATCACGGAGCAGAGCAGCAGCACGGCGCCGAGCGCGCGGACGGCGGTGCCGGCGGCGCGTACGAGGCCCAGCGTCCCGGGCCGCTGGGCCAGCCAGGCGGCGGCGACGTCGCGTTGCAGGACGGCGCCGGTGGTCACGAGGGCCAGGGCGAGGGCGCCGAGGGCCGCGAGGAACGGCGAGGAACTGATCGAGACGCCGTCGACCTCGGGCTGGGCGTAGAGGCCGAGGACCAGGACGGCCGCGGCGGACACGGCGCTGATACGGACCGCCGCGTCCAGGCCGCCGCCCTGCCGGCGCGCGGCGCGGGCGCCGAGGATCAGCGCGCCGATCCACAGGACGGTGACGGTGAGCGGGACGAGGGAGAGCGTCGTCTGCTCCTGGCCGCCCGGTCCGAAGTCGCCGTACGAGTCCCCGTACGGCCCATCGCTCCCGTATCCGCCGTTCATGCCGCCCGGTGTGACGGCCCGCAGCTCGAAGCCGCCGCCGAACGCCTGGAGCAGCATCGCGAGCGCGATCCGCAGCCGGTCGCTCCACCCGATGACGACGTCGTCGCCCTGCCCGTAGGTGGGGAGGGCGAGCGCCACCGCGAGGCTCACGATCAGCCCGGCCGGCCAGACCGCCGCCTTCAGCGAACTCGCCCAGTCACCGCGCATCACCCGTCCGAAGAAGAGCCCGAGGGGCGAGGGCCCGGCCGGCGCCGGCGCGTAACCGGGCGGCGGCGGACCGGGCCGCGTCATGTACGCCGGCACCGCGGGCGGTGGCGGCGKACCGACGGGCGGCGCACCTGTACGGGCAGGCCCCCTACG
>NZ_RDBL01000006.1:334711-374086 GCF_008042035.1 Streptomyces sp. col6 | reverse complement strand
GTCACACCGGGCGGCATGAACGGCGGATACGGGAGCGRTGGGCTGCGGAGGCGCGGCGGCCGGGGCCGCGGGGCGCTCGCGCCCGCACTTCATGCAGAAGCGCGCCTCGTCCGGCGCCGGTGTTCCACAGAACGGACAGTACGACGGCATGGGGGCTCCGCAACGGGGACGGGTGCGAGCGGGAACGGTGACACACGGAGACGGGGAAGACGCGTGCCGTATCAACGACACATCTTCCCCGACCACCGGTTCCCGTCAACTCGGAATACAAGCAACCGCCTTCGCGGGGCGCGCGGCTCCCGTCCGGAGCCTGCCGGGACCGTCAGTCGCGCACGCCCCGGTGCAGGGCCACCACGCCGCCGGTGAGGTTGCGCCAGGCGACCCGGGACCAGCCGGCGTTCTGGAGCTTCTTGGCCAGGCCGGCCTGGTCGGGCCAGGCGCGGATGGACTCGGCGAGGTAGACGTAGGCGTCGGGGTTCGACGACACCGCGCGGGCCACGGGGGGCAGGGCGCGCATCAGGTACTCGATGTAGACCGTGCGGAACGGGGCCCAGACGGGCTGGGAGAACTCGCAGATGACGACCCGGCCGCCCGGCTTGGTGACCCGGTACAGCTCGCGCAGGGCCGCGTCCGTGTCCTGGACGTTGCGCAGGCCGAAGGAGATGGTCACCGCGTCGAAGACCTCGTCGCGGAACGGCAGCTTCGTGGCGTCGCCGCCGGTGAAGGGCAGCCAGGCGTTGCGCTTCTTGCCCTCGCGGAGCATGCCGATGGAGAAGTCGCACGGCACGACGTACGCACCGGTCGCGGCAAAGGGCAGCGAGGACGTCGCCGTGCCGGCCGCCAGGTCGAGGATCTTCTCGGCGGGGCGGGCGTTCACCGCCTTGGCGACCTCCTTGCGCCACAGCCGGTCCTGGCCGAGCGAGAGCACGTCGTTGGTGAGGTCGTAGTTCGCCGCCACATCGTCGAACATCGAGGCGACTTCGTGCGGCTGCTTGTCCAGGGAGGCTCGGATCACGCATCCCATTCAAGCAGCCCGGTCCACGCGGCCTCGCGGCGGACGCCCCCGGAAAACCCGGCTTCAACCTTTCCGGTCCGGCGGGACTCAGTACACAGCGACAGACCACCGGAAAGAACCGGAACGAAGAGGGAAGGGGGCAGATGTTCACGAGAGCCAGCCGGAACACCGACGGCTTCGAGGAATTCGCCCGTGCCGGTCAGCGCCGGCTCTACCGCACCGCGTACCTGCTCTGCGGGGACGCCGACGCCGCCCGCGATCTGACCCAGACGACGCTGGCGAAGCTGTTCCAGCACTGGCACCGGGCACGCGCCGCCGACCATCCGGACGCCTACGCCAGGACCGTGCTCACCCGCACCTACATCGCCGAGCGCCGCAGGCGGCTGCGCGACCTTGTCGCCCACACGCCGATCGCCGCGCCCGCTCCGGCGGTCGGGCCCGAGCTGACCGTCACCCTGCTGACGGCCCTCGCCGAACTGCCGCCCCGGGCACGGGCCATGGTCGTCCTGCGGTACTGGGAGGACCTGAGCGTGGAGACGGTCGCGGAGTTGCTGCGGTGCAGCCCGTCCACCGTCAAGAGCCAGTGCTCGCGTTCGCTGGCCACCCTGCGCACCCGCCTGGGCGACGCACACCTCTACACCGCCCGAAGCTGAGGAGACAGGTCATGCATGCGTTCACGCACACCGCGCCGGGCGGCGAGCCCCGCCGGGAGGACCAGGAGCCGCTGATCCGGGCCGCCATGGAGCAGGCGACCGAAGGGGCGCCGCCGCTGCCCGACCTGGTGCCCGTCGCCCTGGTCCAGGGCCGCCGGCGCCGGGTCCGGGCCCGCGCGGCGATCGGTGCGGGGGTGGCCGCCGTGGCCGCCCTGGGGGTCTTCGCCGTCGCCCTGCCGATGGGGGGCGGGGGCGCGGAACCGAAGCGGAACGTGTCCGTCGCCTCGCCGGCCACCGCCGTCCCGGGCGCCACGCGCCCTCCCGTGCACATCGAGCCGAGCCCCGGGGGGTCGTCGATGGCGGACCTGCCGCAGGACGAGCGGTCGCGACAGACGGTGTTCCAGAACGAGGCGGCGGGGGTGCTCGAAGGGCTGCTGCCCCGGGCGCTCGGCCCGGTCCGCCCGGTCGATCTCGCCGTCAGCCGGTACCAGGGCGGGTCGGACGGCCTGGTCTTCCCCCTCGTGTTCTCGGTCCGCCCGCAGGCCGGGCCGGGGGCGGTCGACGGTCCGCCGTGCACGTCGGTCCCGGAGAAGCATCTGCGGTGCAGGGAGGCGACGCTGCCGGACGGCATCACGGTCCGGACCGTCAACACGGCGGCCGGCCCCGAGAAGGAGGCGAAGACGATCACCGACACCACCCTGTCCTTCGAGCGCGGCCACAGCACCGTCACGCTGACGGCCGGGGGCGACGCCGACGCCATGGTGCCGGCGCCGGTGACGACGGACCAGCTGCTCGCCGTCGTGCGGGACGCGCGGTTCCTGGAACTCGTCGACTACGCCGACGCCCATCCGATGGAGCCGCAGAACCAGGCGGTCCGCGGCGGCTGAGACACGGCGGGCGCGGCACGGCCCGGTGGCTCGTCACGCTTCTCCAGGCGCCCTCGGCCCGACCTCATATGGATGTGGACTGAACCAATTCGCCCGGTCACCGGTCCTACAGCGGGGGACGGAACAGCCGATGACTGGGGAGGGGCACGGATGCCCGAATGGACAGGGCGCCGGGGGAAGCGGGGAGAGCGCGGGCGCGGCCGGCTGCTCGTGCCGGCCGTCGTACTGGTCGCCGTCGCGGCCGTCGCCGTCGTCGGACTCCGCTGGAAGGACGCGCACGAGCCCGCGCCCACGGCCGCCTTCACCGTGGCACGGGCCGCCGCGACCGCGGGCGGGGACGGGAAGACGTACCGGGTCGAGGTGGAGGAGGGGGCCGGGCTCGACGCGGACAAGGCCGCCTCGGTCGTCGCGCGCATCCTGACCGCGCCACGGGGCTGGTCGCACCACGGGGAGCACACCTTCCGGCAGATCGCGACGAGCCCGGCCGGGCTGGTCATACGGATCGCCACCCCCGAAACCACCGACCGGATCTGCGGAGAGAGCGGACTCGACACGCACGGCGAGGTCAACTGCCGCGTCGGTGCCGTCGTGATGGTCAACCTGAAGCGCTGGCAGACGGGTTCGCCGGAGTTCGACGGGCCGCTCGGCGAGTACCGGGCGCTGATCATCAACCACGAGGTCGGGCACTGGCTGGGCCACGGCCACGAGACCTGCCCCGGCAAGGGGCGCCCGGCGCCCGCGATGATGCAGCAGATCGACGGCCTGAAGGGATGCGTCGCCAACGCCTGGCCGTACGACGCCAAGGGGCACTATCTGGGCGGCCCCCCGGTGCCGTAGGCCGTCGCTACCGTCCCCGGTACGCCAGTCGTCCCGCCGCGATCGTCGCCACGCAGCTCGTCGCGCCCGCCGCCAGCAGCGCCGCCTCGTCCGGGGCGTCGAAGGCGGCGAGGTCCGCGCGGCCGCCGACGGTGAGCGGGGCAGCCGTCGCGTCGGACACCGCCGCGACCCCGGCCAGCGGGTCGAGCCGGGGCCCGTCACCGGCCGGAGCGGAGGCCGGCGCGGACGGATCGAGAGCCGGGCCGAGGACCGCCAGGCCGGACCGGCGCACGGCCGTGAGCAGGGCGGGCGGCGTCCCGGGGGCGGCCGTGACGGCGGTCGTGCCGTGCCGGAGCATCCGGTGCAGCCCGCGCCGCACACTGCCCGCGCGCCAGGTGTCCTCCGGGCCGAGCGCGGCGAGCGCGGCGCCGGTCAGGGGCTCGGTGCCCAGGGCGTCCGCCTCGCGCGGGTCGGGAAAGTACCACTGCGTCAGCAGCCGGACCGCGTCCCGCTGGACCAGGCCCGGGGTCAGGACACCCGGCCAGCGGCGGACGCGGGCGCCGGGGTGGGCGGCGGACACGTCCTCGTACGGTCCGAAGGCCGCGACCGAGGCGTCCCGCACGGCCACCGCACCGCCGGGCACGGGTGCGCGGCCGCCGCCCGGCAGCAGCAGGGCGGCGGCGTGGATCGTCAGCAAGGCGCGGTCAGTTGGCGTTGAGGAGCTTCAGCTCCGGGTGCGCGGTGCCGCCCTCGATCGCGGTGGACGAGATGTGCGAGACGACGCGCTCGTCGACCGGGTCGTTCGCCGGGTCGTCGTGCACGACGAGGTGTTCGTACGTGGTGGCGCGCTGGGCCGGTACGCGGTCCGCCTTGCGGATCAGGTCGATGATCTCCAGCCGGTTGGAGCGGTGCTTGGCTCCGGCCGAGGAGACGACGTTCTCCTCCAGCATGATCGAGCCGAGGTCGTCCGCGCCGTAGTGCAGCGACAGCTGGCCGACCTCCTTGCCGGTGGTGAGCCAGGAGCCCTGGATGTGGGCGACGTTGTCCAGGAAGAGCCGGGCGATGGCGATCATGCGCAGGTACTCGAAGAGCGTCGCCTGCGTCCGCCCCTTCAGCTTGTTGTTCTCCGGCTGGTACGTGTACGGGATGAACGCCCGGAAGCCGCCGGTGCGGTCCTGCACGTCACGGATCATGCGCAGGTGCTCGATGCGCTCGGCGTTCGTCTCGCCGGTGCCCATCAGCATGGTGGAGGTGGACTCGACGCCGAGGCCGTGGGCGATCTCCATGATCTCCAGCCAGCGTTCGCCGGACTCCTTGAGCGGGGCGATGGCGGTACGCGGCCGGGCCGGCAGCAGCTCGGCACCGGCGCCCGCGAAGGAGTCGAGACCGGCCGCGTGGATACGGCTGATCGCCTCCTCGGCGGAGACCTTGGAGATACGGGCCATGTGCTCGATCTCGGAGGCGCCGAGCGAGTGGATCACCAGCTGCGGGAACGCCTTCTTGATCGCCGAGAAGTGCTCCTCGTAGTACTCCACGCCGTAGTCCGGGTGATGTCCGCCCTGGAACATGATCTGCGTCCCGCCCAGCTCGACGGTCTCCGCGCAGCGGCGCAGGATGTCGTCGAGGTCCCGGGACCAGCCCTTGGCGGTGTCCTTCGGCGCGGCGTAGAACGCGCAGAACTTGCACGCCGTGACGCACACGTTGGTGTAGTTGATGTTGCGCTCGATGATGTACGTCGCGATGTGCTCCGTACCGGCGTACCGGCGGCGGCGTACGGCATCGGCGGCCGCGCCCAGGGCGTGCAGCGGCGCCGAGCGGTAGAGGTCGAGCGCCTCCTCCGGGGTGATCCGGCCGCCTTCGGCGGCTCGGTCGAGGATGGGCTGAAGGTCGGCCTTCTCGGTCACCGGGCTGTCACCTTTCGGCGGGTTCTTCTACGGATCCACGGACCGGTTCAGCCTACGCCAGGGGCCTCGGCGGTCAGCCGCCGGACCGGGTCAGCGTGCCGTACGGGAGTCCCGCGCCCTTCTCGTCGGAGCGGAAGCGGAGCGTGCCGTCGGCCGCCCGGGTGAAGTGGAGGTCGGCGGGTGTGGTGGTGCAGAGCCCGGCGGTACCGGGGCGGTCCGGGTCGGCGCGCTCGCGCAGCTTCAGCTCGTCGTCGGAGGCGGTGGTGAGGGTGGCGACGCTGTAGCAGGTGATGTCGATGCCCATGGAGAGGGAGGTGGTCAGGCGGACCACGTCCGTGCCCTTGCGGCCCTTGGTGAAGACCGCGGTGAGCGTGCCGTGCGGCTCGCCCGTGGTCTTCTCGGTGAGCGGGCCCTTCCAGGTGCCGACGAACGCGTCGGGCAGCTCGGCAGCCCTGCCCGGAGTCGTCGGGCTCTTCGTCGGGGTCGGGCTCCTCGTGGCCGAGCCCGTGCCCGAGCCCGTCGGTGGCGAGGGCTCGCGGGAGGCGGCCGGCGGGGTGTGGTCCACGTCGCCGTGCCCGACGTTGCTGCTGTCACCGCCGCTGCCCGGCATCAGGTCGAACAGGAAGGCGCTGCCCACGGTCACCGCGGCCAGCGCCCCGGCCACCGCCAGTGCGAGGGTGCAGCTCACCCGTCGGCGCCCCGCGCCGTCCCCGCCCGCCGTCGCGCCCAGGGTCAGGCTCCGTCCGGCGGTCCGCTGGCCCGGCAGCCCGTCGGCCCCGGCGGTCGGCGGATGCGCGGGGCCGACGGGCGGCCCGAAGGAGCCGAGCGCGGCGGCCGGTCCGGCCGTGCCGAACGGCGGACTCCCCGCGCCCGGACCGCCCGAAGCGGCACCCCCGAAGGGCTCCCCCGCCCCGAATGACGGGTTGCTGAACGGCACCGGCCCCGACTGGACCGGCGCCTCCTGCGGCTCCAGGTCCAGCAGCGCCACCGCCGACGTGCTGACCTCGCGCACCAGCGGTCCGGGCAGCCAGCCCGCCGCCACCGCGGCCGCCGCGCCGCCCGGCAGCAGCCGGCGGGCCAGCTCGTCCGGGGTCGGCCGCCGCGCCGGGTCCTTGGCCAGGCAGGCGGCGATGGTCTCGCGCAGCCCGCCCTCCAGCTCGCCCAGCTCCGGTTCCTCGTGGACCACCTTGTAGAGGAGGACGGCCGAGGAGTCACCGAGGAAGGGGGCGGTGCCGGTCGCCGCGTACGCGAGGACCGCGCCCAGCGAGAAGATGTCGGCCGCACCGGAGAGGTCGGTGCCCCGGATCTGCTCCGGCGCCATGTAACCGGGCGAGCCGACGGAGACCCCGGTGGAGGTGAGCGAGGCGGTCGCGTCGATGGCCCGCGCGATGCCGAAGTCGATGAGGCGGGGCCCGTCCAGGGCGAGCAGGACGTTGGACGGCTTCACGTCCCGGTGGATCAGGCCCCGCTCGTGCACGGCGGCCAGGGCCTCGCCGAGGCCGGCGCCCAGGACGCGTACCGCGTGCTCCGGCAGCGGGCCGTGCTCCGTGACGGCCGCGGAGAGCGGCGGCCCGGCCACGTAACCGGTGGCGACCCAGGGGACGGGGGCGTCCGGATCGGCGTCCAGGACGGGCGCGGTCCACTGGGCGCCGATCCGCCGGGCCGCCTCCACCTCGCGGCGGAACCGGGCACGGAACTGCTCGTCGAGCGCGAAGTGCGGATGGACGACCTTGACGGCGACGGTGCGGCCGCCGGCGCTGCGCCCGAGATACACGCGGCCCATGCCGCCGGCCCCGAGCCGGCCGAGCAGCCGGTAGGCACCGATGCTCAGCGGTTCCCCGGCTTCCAGCGGCTGCATATAAGGACTCCCCCTGTGAACCCGGCCGGACCTCCGACCGAAGCCTAGTTCGTGACCGCGAAGTCTCGTCCGGCGACGGGAGAAACCATCCGCCGATTTCGCCCCCAAGGGAACGAACGACGTCATTCACCGCAATAAAAGGCGTGAATGCGCCGTTCCTCCGGCGGCCGATTGCGGGGGGCGCGGGAGACGATTGCGGGAGACATCGGGGGCGTACTCCCGATGTCTCCCGCAATCGGCCATTCACCGTGTGTTCAGTTGAATCGAAAATGGCTTTCCCCGGCGGCGGGATGTTCTCATCCGCCGAGCAGCTCCACCTTCACGTCCGCCGGGAAGCCGGCCGCCTCGCCGGTGCGGCGCGCGAACTCCCGCACGCCCGCGAGCTGGGCCGGGCCGAAGCGGAAGTCGAGCGTCGTGAAGTAGCGCTCCAGGACCTCCGCGTCGAAGGCCTCCCAGCGCGCCGCCTGCTCGGCGACCTTGGTGACCTCCTCCAGGGACAGGTCGCGGGAGGCCAGGAACGCCTCGTGCACCTGCTTGACGGCGGTGGGCTCGGCGGCCAGGTAGTCCTTGCGGGCGGCCCAGACGGCGAAGACGAACGGCAGGCCCGTCCACTCCTTCCACATCGCGCCCAGGTCGTGGACCTGGAGCCCGAGCCGGGGCGCGTCGTGCAGGTTGGCGCGCAGGGCCGCGTCACCGATGAGGACGGCGG
This sequence comes from Streptomyces sp. col6, assembly GCF_008042035.1. Taxonomy (GTDB): domain Bacteria; phylum Actinomycetota; class Actinomycetes; order Streptomycetales; family Streptomycetaceae; genus Streptomyces. Next base: position 366,244 of record NZ_RDBL01000006.1, on the reverse strand, counting down.
CGTCCGCCTCCTGCATCATGACGCCCAGGTCGGGCGGGCACGTGTAGTAGTCGGGGGTGACGCCGTACCGCTCGGCGAGCAGCAGGCGCGCCAGCCGTACGGAGGTGCGGGAGGTCGATCCGAGGGCGACCCGGGCCCGGTCCAGGTCCTCCAGGGGGCGCTGCGAGACGATCACGCACGACATGACGGGGCCGTCGCAGCCCACCGCGATGTCGGGGAACGCGACCAGGTCGTCCGCGTTGCGCAGGAACTCGACCAGGGTGACGGGGGCGATGTCCAGCTCGCCCCTGACCAGTTGCTCGCTGAGCTTCTCCGGGGTGTCCTTCGACAGCTCCAGGTCGAGCAGGGTTCCGGTCCGTGCCAGCCCCCAGTAGAGGGGAAGGCAGTTGAGGAACTGGATGTGGCCGACGCGCGGCCGGGGGCGACGGTCGTCGACCGCGACGTTTGAAACGGTTGAATTGTCCACATCGCGAGGCTAGACCCGTCGCCGCCGGACCGCCCCACCGGGGGCGGGCGGCACACGGGAAGGCCCTCCCGGATGGCTCATCCGCGCGGCAATCAAACATCCGGGTGAAGTGATCTTTCCCTCTACCCTTCGGTACACCCTGCGTGCTAGGCTCGACGGCAAGTTGCAGTTTGGTTTCCCTTGCAGTACAGAGCCTGCGGAGCATGTGACCCCGCAGGCTTTTGTAGTTTTCAGACTTCATTGCAGGTTCTGGAGCAGGGCAACCCTTTGGCCCAAGGAGGGCTTATGGCTACCGGAACCGTCAAGTGGTTCAACGCTGAAAAGGGCTTCGGCTTCATCGCCCAGGACGGCGGCGGCCCGGATGTCTTCGTCCACTACTCCGCGATCAACGCGTCCGGGTTCCGCTCCCTCGAGGAGAACCAGGTCGTGAACTTCGACGTCACTCAGGGCCCCAAGGGTCCGCAGGCTGAGAACGTCACCCCGGCCTAGTTGCCCGGGTCGGCCGATCGCGGCCGGTAAGAGCAGTACCCAAGGAGCCCCGCTCCTCCGCGTCGGCGGAGGAGCGGGGCTCCTGCCCGTGTGCGGGCCGTTCCGGACCGGTCCTTGACCTTCACACCGTGTGAAGCCGTGCAGTGGGAGACGTCATGTTCACCATCGGAGACTTCGCCCGGTACGGGCGCGTGTCGGCCCGCATGCTCCGTCATTACGACGAGATCGGGCTGCTGCGCCCGGACCGCACCGACCCCTCGACCGGCTACCGCTACTACGGCGCCGCCCAGCTCGCCCGGCTCAACCGGATCATCGCGCTCAAGGACCTCGGCTTCACGCTCCAGCAGGTGCGGGCCGTCCTGGACGACGCGGTCGGACCGGAGGAGCTGCGCGGGATGCTGCGGCTGCGCCGTACGGAGCTGGAGGCGGCGATGGCCGCGGCGGCGGCACGGCTGGCCCAGGTCGAGGCGAGGCTCCGGTCCATCGAGAGCGAGGGACATATGTCCAAGGACGACGTCGTGATCAAGAAGGTGCCGGCGGTACGGGTCGCCGAGCTGACCGGGGTGGCCGGGAGCTACGAACCGCAGGACATCACCCCGGTGATCGTCCCGCTGTACGACCGGCTCCTCCCCCTCCTCGGCGAGGCGGGCCTGAACCCGTCCGGCCCGGGGATCGCCCGGTACGAGGACGTGCCGGAGGGCGGCGGCAGCGTCGTCGTGCACGCCGGCGTGACGGTCTCCGCCCCGGTGGGGCCGGTCGGTGACACCGGGATCACGGTGGTCGAACTGCCTCCGTTCGAGGCGGCGACCATCGTGCACCGGGGCTCCATGGACGCCGTGCTGCCGACCGCCCAGACCCTGGCCCGCTGGGTCGACGCCAACGGCTACCGCTCGGCGGGGTACGCCCGCGAGATCAGCCTGGAGTGCCCGGAGGACCGCGAGAAGTGGGTGACCGAGCTCCAGGAGCCGGTGGTCCGGGCGACGGCCTGACCCCCGGGGGGCGTCCGCCGCAGGGCGGGCGCCCCCTCGCTCACGCCCCTCGTCCCCTCCCGCGTCCCGGCTGCCCCGTTCCCCAATCGTTGTCGAGGGCTTGTGCAGAGAGTCATCCGTTGCTGACGGGCCGACCCTTCACAAGGCAGACTGTTGACGGCGATATCAACGGTATGGAGCAATCCGGACGGCCTGTGACCGATCCGGACACAGTGACCGTTCCATGCTGTGCGCAGGCAGGACAGGAGGCAGCAATGGGCCGTGACGACGGGCCACGGGTACGCGTTCCGCGGCAGCGGGACCCCGAGCGGGGCCCGGAGGACGAGGCCGTGCTGCACTTCTCCGTACTCGGTCCCGTACGGGTCGGGCGCGGCGGCGAGCCGCTGGCGTCCGGATCCCCGCAGCAGCGCGCGCTGCTGACGGCCCTTCTGCTGCGCGGCGGACACACGGCGACGGCGGCCGAACTCATCGACGGCATCTGGGGCGACGAGCCGCCCTCGCAGGCCCTGGCCGCCGTACGCACCTACGCCTCCCGGCTGCGCAAGGTCCTCGGCCCCGATGTCCTGGTCAGCGACTCCGGCGGCTACGCGCTGCGGACCTCTCCCGGCGCGCTGGACCTGACCGTCGCTCAGGAGATGGCCGCCGAGGCGGAGAAGGCCCGCGCAGGCGGCGACCGCGACGCGGCGCGGACCCTGCTGAACAAGGCGCTCCACCTGCCCGCCGCGCCCCCCGCACCCGGCCCGCTGGCCGCGTACCGCTCGATCTGCGGCTTCCCGGCGACCGGGCCGCTGCCGGTGACGTACCCGCACGTCCTGGCGTTCCCCCTGGCGATGCGGCTGATGACCCGCCCCGGCTTCCCGCTCCCCGTCACCGGCCTCGTCCACACCTGGATCGAGATCACCGCCCACCGCCCGCTCCAGCCGGACGACCGGCTGGAACTCACGGTGTACGCGGCGGAGTTGAACCCGCACCGACGCGGCACGGAGGTCACCGTCGTGACCGAGGCGCGGCTCGCGGGCGAGCTGGTGTGGGAGTCCCGCAGCGGCTATCTGTCCCGGCACGCGACGCATACCGAGGCACCGGCACCGGGGGCACCCTCCGCGCCACTCCCCGCCGTCGCCGCGTGGCGGCTGCCCGGCAACCTCGGGCGGCGGTACGGGGCCGCATCCGGCGACCGCAACCCGATCCACCTCCACCCGCTGACCGCCCGGCTGTTCGGCTTCCCCCGGGCCATCGCGCACGGCATGTGGACCGTGGCCCGCTGCCTCGCCGAGAACCCGGAGCAGGGCCGTATCCGGTTCGTACGGGCGGACTTCCGGGCCCCCGTGCTACTGCCCGGCACCGTCACGTACGCCACCGACGGCACGGCGTTCCAGCTTCGGGGAGGCGCCGACGGCGAGCGGGTGCACCTCACGGGGACTACGGGCTAGGCACCTGCCACGGGCGGCCGTTCATCAGGTTCTCCAGGCCCGCCCAGGAGAAGTTCATCATCGTGGCCGCCGCCTCCCGGGCCGAGACACCCGGGGTCTCGTTGGCCCAGCCGGCCAGCGCCTCCGCCGCGCCCACCAGCGCCTGCGCGAGGCCCGCCACGTCCCGGTCAGGGAGCGCCGGGTCGTGGTGCGCCTCGCGGGCGGCGGCGCCGATCAGACCGGTCACGAACGCGACGATCTCCTCGCGCATCACGTTGACCTCGGTGGCGAACGGCTCCCCGTGGGTCCGCGCCTGCCGGTACAGCACCGCCCAGCCGTCCGGGTTCTCCGCGGTGTGCGTGAAGAACGCCCTCAGCCCGTCCCACAGTTGCCGGTCGGCCGGCAGCCCCGGCTCGACGCCCGCCTGCACGGCGGCCAGCAGCGCCTGCGCCTCGCGCCGGATGCACGCGGTGAACAGCTCGTCCTTGGAGTTCAGGTACAGGTACACCAGCGGCTTGGACACCCCGGCCAGCTCGGCGATCTCGTCCATCGAGGCGGCCCGGTACCCCCGCTGCCCGAACGTCCGCACGGCGGCGTCCATCATCTGCCGCTCGCGCACGGCGCGCGGCATCCGCTTGTTCCGCACAGCACCCACGTCGACTCCTCCCGCCCCCGCAGCACTACTCCCTGGTAAGGGTACGGGGCGCGGGGGAGCCACCGCGTACGCCCGAGGGCCCCTCCTCCGCGCGGAGAAGGGGCCCTCGGGGTGGTGCCGGATGATCAGGCCGCGACCGGGACGCGGTCCTGCTCGGTCTCGCGCACCTCGATGTCGTCGACCGGGGAGGCCGACGCCGAGTTGTAGGCGTCGTGGTCGAGGATCTTCTCGCGGGCGGAGACGATCACCGGGACGAGCGCCTGGCCGGCCACGTTGGTGGCGGTCCGCATCATGTCCAGGATCGGGTCGATCGCCATGAGCAGGCCGACGCCCTCCAGCGGGAGGCCCAGGGTCGACAGGGTCAGCGTCAGCATGACCGTGGCGCCGGTCAGACCGGCGGTGGCCGCCGAACCGATGACCGAAACGAACGCGATCAGGATGTAGTCGCCGACACCCAGCTGCACGTCGAAGATCTGCGCGATGAAGATCGCGGCGAGCGCCGGGTAGATCGCGGCGCAGCCGTCCATCTTGGTGGTGGCGCCGAACGGGACGGAGAAGGAGGCGTACTCCTTCGGGACGCCGAGGCGCTCGGTGACCTTCTGGGTGACCGGCATGGTGCCGACCGAGGAGCGCGAGACGAACGCCAGCTGGATCGCGGGCCAGGCGCCCTTGAAGAACTGGAGCGGGCTGACCTTGGCGACGGTGGCGAGCAGCAGCGGGTAGACGCCGAACAGCACCAGGGCGCAGCCGATGTAGACGTCGGCGGTGAAGGTCGCGTACTTGCCGATCAGGTCCCAGCCGTAGTCGGCGATGGCGTAGCCGATGAGGCCGACGGTGCCGAGCGGGGCGAGGCGGATGACCCACCACAGGGCCTTCTGGAGGAGCTCCAGGACGGCCTCGCTGAGGGTGAGGATCGGCTGCGCCTTCTCACCGAGCTGGAGGGCGGCGATGCCGGCGACGGCGGCCATGAAGACGATCTGCAGGACGTTCAGCTCGGCGAACGGCGTGATGACGTTGTCCGGGATGATGCCGGTCAGGAAGTCGAGCCAGGAGCCGGCGTGCTCGGGGAGCTTTCCGTCCTTCGGGGTGAGGCCGGTGCCGGAGCCCGGGTTGGTGATCAGGCCGATCGCGAGGCCGATGGCGACCGCGATCAACGAGGTGATCATGAACCAGAGCACGGTGCGGGAGGCCAGCCGGGCGGCGTTGTTGACCTTGCGCAGGTTGGTGATCGACACCAGGATCGCGAAGAAGACGAGGGGCGCGACGGCCAGCTTCAGCAGCTGGACGAAGATGTGGCCGACCTTGTCGAGCGTGGTGTACAGCCAGTCGATGTCCTGGCTGCGGGCGAGCCAGCCGAGCAGGACGCCCAGGACCAGACCGGCGACGATCTGGGCCCAGAACGGGACCTTCGGTATGCGGAAGCCGGAGCCTGCGGGCTTCTCGGCGGTGGACGCGGGGTTCGCGGACACGGACACACTCCAGATGTGACGCATCGGGACGCACGGGGACGGTGTGCGGGGGACGGGGGTGCGGCGCCCGCGTCGAGGGCGGCGCCGCTGCATGGTGCCGGTATCAGACGTTGCGGCAACAGACCGCGGACATACAGCGGCAGAGATCGACGTGAAGGCGCTCCACGAGCGGGATGCTCGTGGCAGATCGGAGGCGCACATCAGTCTTCATGTCGAACACGTTAACACTTGAACTTTGAGAACCTCAAAGCTCTTCTTTGGTACGAGAGAGCGCTCCCCACTCGCCCGCAGCCACCCGGAATCTCCAACTCCGCCTGGAGGCAACGAAAAACCCCAGTACAGGAGCGAAGGCTCCCGCGCTGGGGTTCGACGGAACGGGGCGAGCGATGTGAGGAAGCTTACGTTCCCCTTACGCCCCCCCTCACGAGACCGCTACGGCGTGACGCCGTCCTCGCGCGTGCGGTTGGCCTCCAGGCGGGCCTTGGCGCGGTCGACCGAGGAGACGAGCTGCTCGGACATCTCGTCGCGCTGCTTGCGCAGCAGGACGAAGCTGAGCGGCGCGGACAGCACCAGGGCGAGCAGGATGACCCAGACGACGTTGGATCCCCCGACCCCGGACGGCACCACTCCGAAGTTGACGGCGATGGCGGCGACGACGAAGCAGCCGACGAAGATGCTGAGACGCATCGCGGTGTACCGGATCGTTGCGCTCGGCTTGGCAGCGGACACAGCTGGCCTTCTCTCTACGTACGACAGTCCTGCCCGACCAGTGAAGCATGCCCCGCAATCGATCGATTCGCTGGGCCGCACCCGTACGGGTTCAGCCCAGCGGCAGCAGCATGATGATGTCGTCCCGGTCGTCGCCCTCGGCGACCCGGATCGCCCCCGGAACCCGTCCGACCTCCTTGTACCCGCAGGCGGCGTAGAAGCGGTCGGCGCCCGTGCCGCCCCGGCAGGTGAGCCGGACGGCCTCGATGCCCTCGGTCGCGCGGGCCGTGTCCGCGACGACCGCCATCAGATCGCGCCCGTAGCCCCGGCCCTGGTGGCGGGGGTGGACCATCACGGTGTAGGCCCACAGCCAGTGCGCCATCAGCCGGTGCGTGTTGAGCGTCAGGAACGCGGTGGCGGCCACGCGGCCGTCCTCGTCGTAGCCCACGACCAGCCGGGTGCGGCCCTCGGTCAGGGCGACCTGGTGCTTGAGCAGCTCGGGCCGGACGTCCTCCTGCGACACTGGCGGCACGAAGCCCACCGCGCCGCCCGCGTTGGAGACATCGGCCCAGAGCGCGACGATGCCGTCGCGCACGGACCGGTCGAACGTCGGATCCACCTTGAATGTAAGAGCCATACGCGCAGATTAACTATTACAACCGCTCGGCTCAACCGGCGTCCGGAACGCGAGAAAGCTCCGGCCGGGGACGGTGGCCGGAGCTCTCACACACGCAGCGTCGCGCGCGCGGCGCGCGCCGGGTCAGACCCGCATCGGCTGCGGCGACTCGCGCCGGTCCGCGTCCGGGCCCGGGTACTCGCGGATGATCTCGTACCGGGTGTTGCGCTCCACCGGGCGGAAGCCGGCGTCGCGGATCAGGTCGAGCAGATCCTCGCGGGTCAGCTTGTTCGGCGTGCCGTAGTTGTCCGCGTCGTGCGTGATCTTGTACTCCACGACCGAGCCGTCCATGTCGTCCGCGCCGTGCTGGAGGGCGAGCTGCGCGGTCTGGACACCGTGCATCACCCAGAACACCTTGACGTGCGGCACGTTGTCGAACAGCAGCCGGGAGACGGCGAAGGTCTTCAGCGCCTCGGCGCCGGTCGCCATCGTGGTCCGCGCCTGGAGCTTGTTGCGGACCTTGCCGTCCTTCATGTCCACGAAGTCGTGCTGGTAGCGCAGCGGGATGAAGACCTGGAAGCCGCCGGTCTCGTCCTGGAGCTCACGCAGCCGCAGCACGTGGTCGACGCGGTGCCGGGGCTCCTCGATGTGCCCGTACAGCATGGTCGCCGGGGTCTTGAGCCCCTTCTCGTGGGCGAGCCGGTGGATGCGCGACCAGTCCTCCCAGTGCGTCCGATGGTCCACGATGTGCTGGCGGACCTCCCAGTCGAAGATCTCCGCGCCGCCGCCGGTCAGCGACTCCAGACCGGCGGCGATCAGCTCGTCGAGGATGTCCGACGCGGACATCCCGGAGATGGTCTCGAAGTGGTGGATCTCGGTGGCGGTGAACGCCTTGAGGGAGACCTGCGGCAGCGCTTCCTTCAGCGCGCTCAGCGAGCGCGGGTAGTAGCGCCACGGCAGGGAGGGGTGCAGCCCGTTGACGATGTGCAGCTCGGTGAGGTTCTCGCCCTCCATCGCCTTGGCGAGCTTCACCGCCTCCTCGATGCGCATCGTGTACGCGTCCTTCTCCCCCGGCTTGCGCTGGAAGGAGCAGTACGCGCAGGACGCGGTGCACACGTTGGTCATGTTGAGGTGGCGGTTGACGTTGAAGTGGACGACGTCGCCGTTCTTGCGCGTACGCACCTCGTGGGCCAGCCCGCCGAGCCACGCCAGGTCGTCGGACTCGTAGAGCGCGATCCCGTCCTCGCGGGTCAGCCGCTCACCGTCCCGGACCTTCTGCTCCAGCTCGCGCTTGAGTCCCGCGTCCACCCGTGCTCCTCGCATCTTCTCTCCGTACCGGACCCAGCCACCGTACGCCTACTGCTCCTCGGGGAGGTCTCCGACCCGGTTCTCCCACTTGGTGGAGAGCACGATGGTGGTGCGGGTCCGCGAGACGCCCTTGGTGCCGCTGAGCCGGCGGATGGTCTTCTCCAGGCCGTCCACGTCACCGACGCGCACCTTGAGCATGTAGGAGTCGTCGCCCGCGATGAACCAGGCGTCCTCGATCTCCGCGAGGTCCTTCAGCCGGCGCGCCACGTCCTCGTGGTCGGCGGCGTCGGAGAGCGAGATACCGATCAGCGCCGTGACGCCGAGACCGAGCGACGCCGCGTCGACGGTCGCGCGGTAACCGGTGATGACACCGGCGGTTTCCAGCCGGTTGATGCGGTCGGTGACGCTGGGCCCGGAGAGCCCGACGAGCCGTCCGAGCTCGGCGTACGAGGCCCTGCCGTTCTCCCGGAGGGCCTGGATGAGCTGCCTGTCCACCGCGTCCATATGACTGAAACCTTCCATTGTTCAGCAGTACCGCAAGTCTACGTGTAGAATCTAAGGCGTGCAGGCGTCGATGCCTGCAAATCTTCTCGCACAATCAAAAATCGCTTACGAATCTTCAGGAGTGACGACACCGTGTACACGATCGAGATGGCCTACGCCCGGATGCGCGAGCTTCAGGACCTGGCCAACCGCTCGCGTGCCCACCAGCCCGCCGCCGCCCTCCGCGTCGACCGCACCCGCGGTCCGCGGCGCGCCCCCAAGAAGCGCTGACCCCCGGATCAGCCCGGGGAGCCACCACCGAGCTCCCCCTCCCAACGGCGGTACAGCAGATGCGGCACCCCCGCCGCGTCCAGCACCCGCCCTGCGACGAAGTCCACCAGATCCTGGATGTGCGTCGCCCCCGCGTAGAAGCCCGGCGAGGCGGGCAGCACGACCGCGCCCGCCTCGTCCAGGGCCACCAACTGCTTCAGCGTCGCCCCACTGAGCGGCGTCTCGCGCACCGCGACCACCAGCTTCCGCCGCTCCTTCAGCGTCACGCTCGCCGCCCGCTGCAACAGATCCTTCGACAGCCCGAGCGCCACCCCCGCCACACACGCCGTCGACGCCGGCACGATCAGCATCCCCTTCGCCGGGTACGACCCCGAGGACGGCCCCGCGGCGAGATCACCGGCCGCCCAGTGGCGTACACCCGACACGTCCACGTCGAAGGTGTGCGGCTTCCCGTCCGCGCCCCGCGCCAGCCAGGCCGCCAGGTCCTCGCGCCAGTGCGCGTCCCGGAAGGCGATCCCCGTCTCGTCCAGCAGCGTCAGCCGCGACGCCCGGCTCACGACCAGATCGACGCTCTCCCCGGCGGCCAGCAGCCCACGCAGCACGGCAGCGGCGAACGGCGTACCCGAAGCGCCCGAAACCCCGACAATCCAAGGCTTTCGCTGCTGCTGACTCACTGAAGTCCCGGAATCCACACCCCCGAGCCTATCCGGCGCACCCCATCCGGAACTGTCCGAGGGGTCCGGTACGTTCCGTCGGGTGAAGGGGGGAGTTCCGCCATGGACGACGTACGGGTGAGGACCGGCGACCGGGCGCTCATGGCCGGGGCGGCGATGCTGGGCTGGGTCGGGCTGCTCTGGATCCTGGAGGCCGTCGACCTCGCGACCGGGCACGGCCTGGACGACCACGGCATCACCCCCCGCGAGCCCGCCGAACTGCTCGACATCGTGCCCGCCGCGTTCCTCCACGACGGCTGGGCCCACGTCGCGTCCAACAGCGTCCCGCTGCTGGTCCTGGGCTTCATAGCCGCGCTCGGCGGACTGCGCCGCTTCGCCGGCGTCGTGCTCACCGTGATCCTCGTCGGCGGCTTCGGCGTCTGGCTCACCGCCCCCGCGAACACCGTCACGCTCGGCGCGTCGGGCGTGGTCTTCGGCCTCTTCGGCTACCTGCTGGTCCGCGGCTTCGTCGACCGCCGCCCGCTCGACGTGGTCGTCGGCCTGGTCGTCGCCGCGGTGTACGGCTCGCTGCTCCTGGGCGTCCTGCCCACCGACCCCGGCGTCAGCTGGCAGGGCCACCTCTTCGGGCTCATAGGCGGGGTGGTGGCGGCCTTCGCGCTGCGCCGCCCCACCGCCCCGCGCGCGCTCACACCGTGAGTCCGCGCACCACCAGGTCCAGCAGCGCGCAGACGAACAGCGCTATGCCGATGAAGCCGTTGACCGAGAAGAACGCCCGGTTCAGCCGCGACAGGTCGTGCGGCCGCACCACGCGGTGCTCGTACACGAAGGCGACGGCGACGATCACCATGCCGATCCAGTAGAAGGCTCCCGCCTCCGTGGCGAGGCCGAACCACACCAGCAGGCCCGTCGTCACCGCGTGGCACACCCGCGCGCCCCACAGCGCGGCCGGGATGCCGAAGCGGGCCGGGAAGGAGAGCACCCCGTGCGCCCGGTCCGCCTGCACGTCCTGGCAGGCGAAGATCAGGTCGAAGCCGCCGATCCAGATACCGACGGCGAGCCCCAGGATCACCGCGTCCCACGACCAGCTCCCGGTCACCGCCAGCCAGGCGCCGATCGGCCCGATGGCCTGCGCGAGCCCCAGGATCGCGTGCGGGAAGTTCGTGAACCGCTTGCCGTACGGGTAGACCACCATCGGGATCACCGCGACCGGCGCCAGCGCCAGGCAGATCGGATTCAACAGAGCCGCGGCCCCGAGGAACACGACGACGGCGACGAGCGCCCCCGTCCACGCCGACTTCACCGACACCGCGCCGGTCACCAGCTCCCGGCTCGCGGTGCGCGGGTTCCGGGCGTCGATCTCGCGGTCGATGATCCGGTTCGCGGCCATCGCGAACGTCCGCAGCCCGACCATCGCGAGGGTGACGAGCAGCAGCGTGCCCCAGTGGATCGTCCCGTCCACCTGGAACATCGCGGTCAGGGCGGCGATGTAGGCGAAGGGCAGCGCGAAGACCGAGTGCTCGATCATCACGAGCCGCAGGAACGCCTTCACCTTGCTGCTCGGTTGCGCGGGCCCCGGTCCCAGGGTCGCTTCTGCGGCGCTCACAGCCCGTACTCCTTCCACCGGCGGTCCACCAGGGCCGCCGTCTCCGGGTCCGACTCGACCATGTCGGGCCAGCCCCCGTCCCGCGTGTAGCCCTCCTCGGGCCACTTCTTCGTCGCGTCGATGCCCGCCTTGCCACCCCAGAACTGCTGGTACGAGGCATGGTCGAGGTGGTCGACGGGGCCGTCGGACACCGTCAGGTCGCGCGCGTAGTCCGTGTTGCCGAGCGCCCGCCAGGACACCTCGTGCAGATCGTGGACGTCGCAGTCGGAGTCCACGACGACGATCAGCTTGGTCAGCGACATCATGTGCGCGCCCCAGATGGCGCTCATCACCTTCTGCGCGTGCTTCGGGTACTTCTTGTCGATCGAGACGATCGCGCAGTTGTGGAAGCCGCCCGACTCCGGCAGGTGGTAGTCCACGATGTCCGGCACGATGATCTTGAGCAGCGGCAGGAAGAACCGTTCGGTGGCCCGGCCCAGCGGCCCGTCCTCGGTCGGCGGCCGGCCCACCACGATGGACTGGAGCAGCGGGCGCTTGCGCATGGTCACGCAGTCGATGGTCAGTGCGGGGAACGGTTCCTGCGGGGTGTAGAACCCGGTGTGGTCGCCGAACGGCCCCTCGGGCAGCGTCTTCCCGGGCTCCAGCCATCCCTCGATGACGACCTCGGCGTTGGCGGGGACCTGGAGCGGCACGGTCTTGCAGTCGACCATCTCGATCCGCTTGCCCTGGATGAACCCGGCGAACAGGTACTCGTCGATGTCCCCGGGCAGCGGCGCGGTGGAGGCGTACGTGACGGCGGGCGGGGCGCCGAACGCGATGGCGACCGGCAGCCGCTCCCCGCGCCGGGCGGCGACCTGGTAGTGGTTGCGGCTGTCCTTGTGGATCTGCCAGTGCATCCCGATGGTGCGCCGGTCGTGCCGCTGGAGCCGGTAGAGCCCGAGGTTGCGGATGCCGGTCTCGGGGTGCTTGGTGTGCGTGAGCCCCAGGTTGAAGAAGGAGCCGCCGTCCTTGGGCCAGGTGAACAGCGCGGGCAGCCGGTCCAGGTCCACGTCGTCCCCGGTCAGGACGACCTCCTGGACGGGCGCGTTCTCGCCCTTCACCTTCTTCGGCGGCACGTGCACCATCGACCCGAGCTTCCCGAAGGCCTCCCGGACGCCGACGAACCCGTGCGGCAGCTCGGGCTTGAGCAGCCCGCCGATCTTCTCGCTGATCTCGCCGTAGGACTTCAGCCCGAGCGCCTTGAGCAGCCGCTTGTCGGTCCCGAAGACGTTCATGGCCAGGGGCATCGAGGACCCCTTGACGTTCTCGAAGAGCAGCGCGGGACCGCCGGCCTTGTTCACCCGGTCGACGATCTCACCGACCTCCAGGTAGGGGTCGACCTCGGCCTTGATGCGCTTGAGCTCGCCCTCGCGCTCCAGAGCCCGGAGGAGGGATCGAAGATCGTCGTAAGCCATAGGGCCCAGTATCGGCCACCCGATACTCTGGGCCCGTCACCGGGGCGGGGCAAAGCCCCGCCAACTCTCCTCGGGGGGACCTTTCCACCATGCTCCGGGCTCTGATCTACCTTCTGCCGCTGGCGCTGACGATCTTCGCGTTCATCGACTGCCTGAACACCCCGGAGGACGAGGCCAAGCACCTGCCGAAGATCGCCTGGGTCTTCATCATCCTGCTGTTCTGGATCGTCGGGCCGATCGTCTGGCTGGCCGCGGGCAAGGTCCGCCGGCCGCCCACCGGGGGCCGTACGCCCTCCGAGTGGCACCGCAGCCACCGCCAGGAGTGGGTGGCGCCGGACGACAACCCGGACTTCCTGAAGTCGCTGAAGGAAGAGAACAAGAAGGACGAGGCGCTCCTCAAGGACTGGGAGGCGGACCTCCGCCGCCGCGAGGAGGAACTGAAGCGCCGCGAGAACGACCCCGACGCCTCGTAACCGCGCCGCGTACGACGACGGCTGCCCGCCACCCGGAGGTCCGGGGGCGGGCAGCCGTCGTTGTGGTGTGCGTCAGACGCCGGCGTACGAGTGCTTGCCGGTGACGAAGATGTTGACGCCGTAGTAGTTGAAGATCCAGCAGCCGAAGGCGATGAGGGCCAGGTAGGCGGCCTTGCGGCCCTTCCAGCCGGCGGTGGCACGGGCGTGCAGGTAGCAGGCGTACGCGACCCAGGTGATGAAGGACCAGACCTCCTTGGGGTCCCAGCCCCAGTAGCGGCCCCAGGCGTCCCCGGCCCAGATCGCGCCCGCGATGATCGTGAACGTCCACAGCGGGAAGACGGCCGCGTTGATCCGGTACGAGAACTTGTCGAGGCTCGACGCGGACGGCATCCGGGAGAGCACGGACTGCGCGAAGGCACCCGGCTCCTCGCCGTTGGCGAGCTTGTTCTCGTAGCTGTCGCGGAAGAGGTAGATGAGAGTGCCGATGCCGCCGATGAAGAACACGGCGCCGCAGATGATGGCGGTGGAGACGTGGATCCACAGCCAGTACGAGTGCAGCGCGGGCACCAGCTGGTCGCTGGAGGTGTAGAGCACCGTGGTCGCGAGTCCGAGGTCCAGCAGGACCGCGGTGACCAGGATCAGCCCCATCCAGCGGACGTTCTTCTTCAGGGCGAGCAGGGCCAGGTACGCGCCGACCGCCACCGTGGAGAAGGTGATGGAGAACTCGTACATGTTGCCCCAGGGGGCGCGCTGCACGGACAGCGCGCGGGCGACGACGCCGCCGGCCTCGACGAGGAACGCGAGCACGGTCAGCGAGACCGCCATCCGCCCGTAGAGGTCGCCCTTGAAGGTTCCGCCGGCGGCACCGGGGCCGTCGGGGACGTCACGGGAACCGGCCGCGGCCCGGGTGATGATCTTCGGCCGTTCCAGTACGGCGGTGGTCCCGCCCTTCTGGGCGACCTGGACCTTCACCGTGCCGGCGGAGCCCTGCTCGGCGGTCAGCTCGGCGGCGGTGCGGCCGACCTTGCTGCGGCTGCCGAACACCCACTCCGCGATGTGCGCGAAGAAGGCCAGGGTGTAGACGGCCATCGACGAATAGATCAGCACATTGCTGGTGTGTGCCAGGTTCTCGTTGGTTGCGGCGGCGAGATTCACTTCTCAGCCCCTTCGGCAGGTTCTACGGAGGACGCCTCGTCGACGTCGCTATCGGGGTCGGGCGCGGTGGGCGCCTCGGCGTTGAGCGTGACCGCGAGGTCGGCCAGCTCCTCGGGAAGTTTCGCGGACTCGCTGCGGCCGAGCCCGGCCATCTCGACGACGGTGACACCGTCGGCGCCGCGCACGGCCCGCACCCAGACGCGGCGGCGCTGGATGAACAGGGAGCCGGCGAGTCCGGCGATGGCGGCGATGGCGCCGGTGAGCGCCCAGCCGCTGGCGGGCTGCTCGGAGATCTGGAAGCTGGCCCACTCCTGGATGCCCTCGAAGGTGATGGAGCCGGCCCCGTCGGGCAGCTTCATCGTCTCGCCGACGAGGAGGCGCTGCTTGAGCTGCTTGCCCTCGGAGTCCTTGAACTCCTTCATCTTGGACTTGTCGAGCTGGTACACGTTCTGCGCGATGCCGGAGTCGACGCCGAGCGAGCCGTGGTAGCCGTTGAGCGCGAGGACCGGCATGTCGGCGGCGGGGAACTGCGAGAACATCGTTCCCTGGCCGTTGCCCGCGAAGGTCGGCACGAAGAACGCCTGGAAGCCCAGCTGGTCCTTCTTGCCGTTCTTGTCGCGGTAGCCGTCCATGACCTTGATGGCGCCGGTCGAGGTGACGTTGTTGTCAATGGGCAGCAGCGGCACGGCGGACTTGAAGACCTCCTTGCCCCGGCCGTCCTTGACGGAGACGACGGGCGCGTAGCCGTGGGCGTTGAGGTAGACCTTGGTGCCGTTGACGACGAGCGGTTCGTTGACCTTGATGACCTTCTTCTGCGGCTTGCCGTACGCGCCGTCGGAGAACGTCACGTGCGCCTCGTACGTACGCGGGGTGCCGATCTGGGGGCCCTTGCGCTCGTACGTGCCGATGAAGTCGTCGAGGGTGAAGCTGAACGGGGTCAGCGACTCGTTGTCGAAGAGCGAGCCGGACTTGAAGTCGTCGTACTGGGTGATGGTGTTGGAGAACCCGTCGCCCTCGACGACCAGTTTGGCGCCCTCGGACTTGAACAGCTGGCCCCAGGCGAAGGCGATCAGCATCACGATGAGCGCGATGTGGAAGATCAGGTTGCCGGCCTCGCGGAGGTAGCCCTTCTCGGCGGCGACGGAGTCACCGGCGAGGTGGGCCCGGTAGCGGCGCCTGCGGACGAGGGCGAGGGCGGCCTCGTGGACCTGCTCGGGTGCGGCCTCGGTGCGCCAGGTGGTGTACGCGGGCAGCCGGGTGAGGCGCTTGGGGGCGCCCGGCGGGCGGCTGCGGAGCTGGCCGACGAAGGTGCCGGTGCGCGGGACGATGCAGCCGATGAGCGAGACGAACAGCAGGATGTAGATCGCGGAGAACCACACCGAGCTGTAGACGTCGAAGAACTGCAGCTTCTCGTAGATCGGCGTGACGAAGGTGTGCGTGTCCTTGAAGGTCTGCACCTTGAGTTCGTCGACGCTGTTCTGCGGGATCAGCGAGCCGGGGATGGCGCCGAGCGACAGCAGGAAGAGCAGGATCAGCGCGACCCGCATGGAGGTGAGCTGGCGCCAGAACCAGCGGGCCCAGCCGATGACGCCCATGGCGGGAAGGTTCGCCAGGGCCTCCTCGCGCGGGGCGGTGGAGAGCTGGGAGCCGGCGGCGCCGAGATCACCGGCGTTCTCCTGGTCCTGCTCCTGGGAGGTGTTGGACGTGGCGTTGCTCATTGGTACTCAGATCCCCACCTGGAAGCCGGCCGACCAGCCCTGTAGTTCCTGCATCATGCTGCCCCACGCACCGGTGAGCAGGAGCAGCCCGGTCACGATCATCATGCCGCCGCCGATGCGCATGACCCAGGCGTAGTGGCGCTTGACCCAGCCGAACGCGCCGAGTGCCTTGCGGAAGGCGACGGCCGCGAGCACGAAGGGGATGCCCAGGCCCATGCAGTAGGCGACGGTCAGTACGGCGCCGCGCCCGGCGGTGCCCTGGTCCATCGCGAGGATGGACACGGAGCTGAGCGTGGGCCCGAGGCACGGGGTCCAGCCGATGCCGAAGAGGGCGCCGAGCAGCGGGGCTCCGAGCAGGCCGGTCACCGGCTTCTTGTGGATACGGAACTCGCGCTGGGTCATCCACGGCATCAGGCCCATGAAGAAGACGCCCATGAGGATCATCAGCACGCCGAGGACCTTGGTGAGGGGTCCGCTGTTCTCCTGGAGCGTGTCGCCGAAGAAGCCGAAGAGGGCGCCGCCGGAGACGAAGACGGCGGTGAAGCCGGCGACGAACAGCGAGGCGCCGGCGACCATGCGGCCGCGCCGGGCCTCGGCGAGGTCGGCGCCGCTGACCCCGGTGACGTAGCTGAGGTAGCCGGGGACAAGTGGCAGGACGCAGGGCGAGAAGAAGGAGACAAGGCCGCCGAGGAGGGCGATGGGCAGGGCGACCAGGAGGGCCCCGTTCAGGACCGTGCCGTTCTGCGTGGCGGCGGCGAGGGTGCTCACCTGATCACTTCTCCGCGATCAGCGGGTCGATCATCTTGTGCAGCTGGGTGTCGTCGATCCCGCCCACGAAGCGGGCGGCGAGCTTGCCCTCCCGGTCGATGACGACGGTCGACGGGATGGACTGGAGGCGGAAGGTGCCCTTGGGGAAGCGCAGCAGGAGCTTCCCGGTCCGGTCGTAGAAGCTGGGATAGGTGATCCCGTGGTCCTCCTCGAAGCTCAGGGCGTTGCTCCGGGAGTTGTCGCGGGTGTTGATGCCCACGAACTGGACGCCCTGGTCCTTGGTCTCCTTGGCCACCTTGGTGAAGTACTTCGACTCCAGGCGGCAGGGGGCGCACCAGGAGCCCCAGGCGTTGATGACGATGATCTTGCCCTTGTACTGGGCGAGGTCGAGGGCCTTGCCGTCCAGCGTCTCGCCGTCGAGCTTCGGTGCGTCGGCGCGCTCGCCCTTGGGTGCGGTGGAGAGGCCGCCGGTGCCCGTGACGAAGTTGGTGTCGCCGCCGCCACTGGTCTGGTTGCCGGAGCCGCACGCGGTCAGCGTCAGTGCGAGCGCGGCGGCCGCCAGGGGGGCGGCGAGCAGGGTGAAGCGGCGTCGGGGTGCGCGGCCATGGCTCATGTGAAAAGTTTCGCATGGCGGTTCCGGGGATCTTGGGCACCCCCCTCGGTGCCCGTAAAGCCCGTTGTCAGGCTTGTTTAAAGAAGGTGTTCCAGCCGCCCGCGGGGGCCTCTCCGACCTGGAGTGTACGGAGCTTGGCGAGGACGGCGGGGTCCTGGACGTCGAGCCAGTCGACGAACTGCCGGAAGGAGACGAGGCGCACATCCGGTTTCCCGGCGATGTGCTTGAGCGCGTCCTCGACGGCGTCCATGTAGATGCCGCCGTTCCACTCCTCGAAGTGGTTTCCGATGTAGAAGGGGGCGCGGTTCGTCTCGTAGGCGCGCTTGAATCCGCTGAGGTAGGACTGCGTGGCCTGTTCGCGCCAGCCGGGATAGCGCGAGGGCATTCCCTTGGTGGAGTTCTGCGACTGGTTGGCGAGGATGTTGTAGTCCATGGAGAGGACTTCGAAGGTGTGCCCGGGGAAGGGGATGCCCTGGAGCGGCAGGTCCCAGACGCCCTGGCGTTTGGTGGGCCAGACCTGGGTTCCGCCGGGTGAGCTGGCGTCGTAGCGCCAGCCGAGCTTCTTGGCGGTGGGGAGCAGGTTGTCCTGGCCGAGCAGACAGGGGGTGCGGCCTCCGACGAGTTCCTTGCGGTAATCGAAGGGGAGCGATTCCTCGTCGTTCCAGCCGGTGTTGGTGCGCCATTCGGTGACGAAGGAGATCGCCTGGTCGATTTCGCTCTGCCACTGGGCCGGGGTCCAGTTGCCGACCGATCCGGAACCGGCGCAGAAATGCCCGTTGAAGTGGGTGCCGATCTCGTGGCCGTCGAACCAGGCCTGCCGGACGTTCTTGAGCGTCTCCTTGAGGTGGCCGTCGGTGAGATAGCCGATGTCGGAGGCGCCGATGGGGTTGTTCGGCGGGCGGTAGAGGGATTTCTTCGATTCCGGGAGCAGATAGAGGCCGGAGAGGAAGAAGGTCATCGACGCGTCGTGTTCGCGGGCGAGTTCCAGAAAGCGGGGGAACAGTCCGTTGCCGACCTCGCCGGCGCCGTCCCAGGAAAAGATCACGAACTGCGGGGGCTTCTGGCCGGGCTCCAGCGGAACGGGGGCCTGGGGCTGCTTGGGCTGCTTCCCGGTGTCGGCGGTGGAACCGTCACCGATGGCGCGGACGTCCTTCTTGGTCCCGGAGCCCTTGGAGGTGCCGCCGGCGGCCTTGTGTCCGGTGGCGCCCTTGTCGGGGCTGGGGCTTCCGTCCCCGGCGCCGGCGCCCGACGACCCGGCGGTGCTGCACCCCGCCACTCCTGCGGCGGCCGCGGCACCGAGACCGGCGCCCAGCAGTCCCCTTCGGCTGATCTCACGCATGCGGCTTCCCATCTGCGGTCGTTTTGCCTCAAGTACATACAAACTGGCAAACGCTTAGATGGTTGTAGCCACACGGGGGTTCCCCCGATTAGCACATTATTCTTTACGAAACTAGCCCCCAGCGTTGACCGAACATAGAACCGAATCCCTGCTGGGGGCCTCATCACTCCTGGGTGAGTGCTAGGCGCCGAACCCCTTCGACGCGCCCTTGACCGGCTTCGCGCCCGCCCGCAGGTGCGCGGGGACCAGATCGCGGGCCGGCTCCGAGTAGCCGACGGAGACGATCTTGTCGCCCCGGTACGTGAAGCTGGTCAGCGAGGCGAGGGTGCACTGCCGCTTGCGCGGGTCGTGCCACAGCCGGCGCCGCTCCACGAAGCTGCGCACGATCCAGATCGGCAGCTGGTGGCTGACGCAGACCGCCTCGTGGCCCCGTGCCGCGTCCCGCGCCGCGTCGAGCGCACCCATCATGCGGACGACCTGCTCGATGTACGGCTCGCCCCACGACGGGCGGAACGGGTTCGTCAGGTGCTTCCAGTTGTCCGGCTTGCGCAGCGCGCCGTCGCCGACGCCGAAGGTCTTGCCCTCGAAGACGTTGGCGGCCTCGATGAGGCGGCCGTCGGTCGCGAGGTCCAGGCCGTGCGACTTGGCGATCGGGGTCGCGGTCTCCTGGGCGCGCTCCAGCGGGGAGGCGACGACGTACGTGATGTCGCGCTTCTCCAGGTGCTCGGCGACCCGGTCGGCCATCTGCCGGCCCAGCTCGGAGAGGTGGTACCCGGGCCGGCGGCCGTACAGCACGCCCTCCGGGTTGTGCACCTCGCCGTGGCGCATCAGATGGACCACGGTGATGTCGTCGGTGGCGGCTGCGTTGTCGGCGGGACTCTCACTCATGCGGTGGCCTCCGAGGCGGCGCGGGCGGCGGCGGGCAGGGCGGCGGCGATGCGCTCGACGGCCTGCGTGTCGTGGGCGGTGGAGACGAACCACGACTCGAACGCGGACGGCGGGAGGTAGACACCCTGCGCCAGCATCGAGTGGAAGAACGGCGTGAAGCGGAAGGCTTCCTGCCGCTTGGCGTCCTCGTAGTCGCGGACGGGCCCGTCGGTGAAGAACACGGAGAACATGTTGCTCGCCGCCTGGACGGTGTGCGCGACGCCCTCCTTGTCCAGGGCGGCGCTCACCAGACCCCGGATCTCGGCGGAGACCGCGTCCACCTTCGCGTACGCGGCGTCGTCGAGCAGCCGCAGCTGCGCGAGCCCGGCGGCGGTGGCGACCGGGTTACCGGACAGCGTGCCCGCCTGGTAGACCGGGCCGGCCGGGGCCAGGTGCGCCATCACGTCGGCGCGCCCGCCGAACGCCGCGGCCGGGAAGCCGCCGCCCATGACCTTGCCGAACGTCATCAGGTCCGGGCGGACCCCGTCGACGCCGAACCAGCCGGCCTTCGACGTACGGAATCCGGTCATCACCTCGTCGGAGATGTACAGGGCCCCGTTGGCGGCGCAGAGCTCCTTGAGCCCCGCGTTGAACCCGTCCAGCGGCGGGACGACGCCCATGTTGCCCGGCGACGCCTCGGTGATCACGCAGGCGATCTCCCCGGGCTGCGCGGCGAACGCGGCGCGCACGGCCTCCAGGTCGTTGTACGGCAGCACGATCGTGTCGCCCGCCTGGGCGCCGGTGACCCCGGGCGTGTCCGGCAGCCCGAAGGTCGCGACGCCGGACCCGGCCGCGGCGAGCAGGGCGTCGACGTGCCCGTGGTAGCAGCCGGCGAACTTCACGACCTTGGCACGGCCGGTGAACCCGCGGGCGAGGCGGATCGCGGACATGGTCGCCTCGGTCCCCGACGACACCAGCCGCACCTGCTCCACCGGCTCGACGCGCGCGACGATCTCCTCGGCGAGCGCGACCTCACCCTCGCCGGGCGTACCGAACGAGGTGCCGCGGGCGACAGCCTCCTGAACTGCGGCGATCACCTCGGGGTGGGAGTGGCCGAGAATCATCGGCCCCCACGAGCACACGAGGTCGACGTACTCACGCCCATCGGCATCGGTCAGGTACGGACCGGTACCGGACACCATGAACCGGGGCGTACCGCCCACGGCCCGGAATGCTCGGACGGGAGAGTTCACGCCGCCGGGCGTCACGAGGGACGCGCGGTCGAAAAGCGTCTGCGAAACTGGGGCGTCATAGGGAAAGCTCACACATGCCATGGTGTCAGAGCCACGGACGGTCTTTGCGGACAGGTGTTTCACCGCACGCCCGTGGGGGAGGTCACTGACACGATGATCGGGTTGCACGGCGGGGGCTGTGCCTCCTAGTGAGTAGTCGGGTGGATGAGATATGCATCGCGGTGGCGGAGTGGGCGAAGGGACGGACGGCCCGGGGCCCGAGCCTGCCCGGCGTGGCCGGCACCGGCGGCGCGAGGCCGATCACACGCAGGGCATACAGGCCGGTGAGGCGCGGACAGGCGGTGGAGCCGGGAGCGGAAGTGGTGGCCGGGTGGGGGTGACCTACAAATATTTCGGTGCTCCCGACGGAGCCACCGCGGCACGCGTGCCCATCTCCATGCGCCCCGAGGAGCTCGGCGGCGACGAGCTCGGCATGGGCGGCATGTTCACCAAGATCAAGCCGGAGACGGTGGCCGCGATGGTCCTCACCGGCATACAGGGCATACCTCTGCACAAGGTCCCCCCGCTCGAACTGGTCGTCCTGCACCCCGACTACGCGGTGGTCAAGCTCCCCATGACCGTGGTCGACCCGCTGCGCGGCGTCGGCGAGGAGTCGGTGGGCGCCGCCGCCTTCATCTGGTCCACGGTCCCGGACCGCGGCGGCCCGCGCGAC
Organism: Streptomyces sp. col6; assembly: GCF_008042035.1. Taxonomy (GTDB): domain Bacteria; phylum Actinomycetota; class Actinomycetes; order Streptomycetales; family Streptomycetaceae; genus Streptomyces. Next base: position 344,732 of record NZ_RDBL01000006.1, on the reverse strand, counting down.
GCGTTCAACGTGTACCAGCTGCTCCACGAGTGGCAGGACTTCAGCCACCGGCTGCATGACGCGGGGCATCAGGCGTACTGCCTGGTCTGGCCGTAGCGGAGGGCGTTCGGGCCGTACTGTTGCGCTGACGACAGTGCGGCGCCAGGGGCCGGTGTTCCTGGCTCAGGGGGAGGAGACCGCTCCGTCATGGGCGAGGGCGTATCACGGGCGCTGCTGATCGCGGCCCCTCAGCCGGGCATCGAGTTCGTCCACCGGGACCTGTCCCTCGTCCGGGAGGCCCTGCTCCGGTCCGATTACCCGGCCTCGGCGATCACCGTGCTGGACACGGACCAGGCGACCGGGGACGACATCGCCCTGGCCCTCGACGACTTCCTGGCCGAGTGCGAGGACGACGACTTCGCCCTGGTCTACTTCACCGGCCACGGGGTGCGCCGGGCGGACGCGGACTACCTGGTGCCCGCCCAGGCGAATCCGGCGCTGCTGCGCAGCCTGGTCAAGGTGGCACCCAACGAGCTGCTGGGGAAGCTGCGTTCGGCGGCCACCGTGATGCTCTGCCTCGACTCCTGCCGCGACGAGGCCGATCCGGACATCGGGACACCGCCCCGGCCGGAGGCGTCGCCCGAGCGCCGCAATGTCGTGCTGATGCAGGCGTGCGTCGCGGGGGAACGGGCCATGGGCACCGAGGACGGCAGCTTCATGGGCCGGGCGCTGGCCGAGGTGCTGTCCCCGGACACCCCGTGGCGCACGGTCTCCGAGGTGCTCACCCACGTGAAGCGCCGGACCGAGGAGATCGCCCGTGACAACGGGAGCCGGCACCCGGTGGACGTCACATGGCTGGGCAGCCTCCTGGGCGATGCTCCGGCCGGGCCCTCCCGGCGGGAGATCTGCGCGTCCGGACCGGGCGCCGGCGGATGGACCGCGGCCATGCACGACTCGCCGCTGTGGGCCCGGGTGACCAGCGACGAGGTGGTGACCGGCCGGCTCAAGGACCGCATCAGTCTGCTGATCGACAGGACCCTGCGCATCCGGCACGACGCCGGCCGGAGGCAGAAGGCCGGCCCGGATCTCTGGGAGGACCTGCAGTTCCCCGAGCGGCTGCTCGTCCAGCTCGACCGGCTCGTCCCGGACGGCCCGGAAGGCCGGCTGAGCCCTCTTGAGGTGGTCGTCCTGCTGGCCGCCCCGTTCGTCCGCGAGGCCGCCGTGGCGTGCAGCCGGCGGGCCCTGGCGGAGCTCTACCCGCCGGCGGGGCCCGCCGAGGGCGAGACAGCACGGCCCGGCACCGGCGACACGTACCGGGACCACCTCGGACACGACATGGAGGACGTCCGGCGGGCCTACCAGCAGATCGACGCCAAGCGGCGCAGGCTGCGGTCCGCCGGGGCGGAGGCCGCCGCGGTCGCCGCCGAGCAGTGGCTGAGGCACCGGCTGCCGGCCGACTGGGACCAGCTGTGGTGCCCCCCGGAGGACGGGGACGGGATCGGCGCCCTGGGGAGCATGGCGGACGTCCTCGGCCTCCTGACGGACGCCGCCGAGTACGCCGCGTTCCTCGAGATCACGTCGAAGGCCACCCGGCGCGGCCGGCTGCGGGACGCGCTCCTCCAGGTGGTCTCCCAGATGCACACCCGGCCCGGGACGAGGGCCCCGGACGGGAAGGAGTGGGCGAAGGAGCTGGCCGAGCGCCTGATGCTCGCCGACACGACGACCTGGCGCCCCGCCCAGCTGGCCGGTCTGCTGCACATGGCCGAACTGCTCGCCATCGACCCCCGGATGCTGGACGGGATCGTCGTGGACCACCTCGGCGACGACGTGACCGACCCGGCGACGCTCGTCGCCGGTCTGGACGACGGCGGCTTCGCCCCCTCCGGCGGGCACGACTGGGGGCTGGTGTTCGAGTGTCCCGGGGCGGCACTGCACGTGGCGCTGGACCGCCAGGCGCAGTCGGCGGCCGCCGCCACGCAGGAACTGCGGGAGGCCCACCGCGGGCAGCCGCTGTACGCCCGGCTCCCCCGGCACGTCGGCACCGGCGGCCTGGAACCCCGGAACGAGAGCTACAAGTCCCCGCCGCCGCGCTTCCAGCTCGCGGAGGACGGCGTCAAGCCGCTGATCATGGGCACGCAGCTCTACGGCGACCACATGCTCGCCCTCCGGGAGCTGTACCAGAACGCCCTGGACGCGTGCCGCCGGCGCCACGCCCGCCAGAGTTACGCCGTCGCCGTCCCGCAGCGGGAGAGCGGCCTGCGTCCCGGCACCCCCGTCAAGGAGCTGTCCACGTACGAGGTCACCTTCGTCCTCGGCCGCGACGACGGGCGGGTCTACCTGGAGTGCACGGACAACGGCATCGGCATGACCGAGGACGAGCTCGACAAGCTCTTCTCCCGGGCCGGCCGCCGCTTCGAGCAGTCGCCGCACCACGTACGCGAACTGCGCCGCTGGCGGCGCAAGGGCGTGCGGCCGGAGCTGAACAGCCGCTTCGGCATCGGTGTCTTCAGCTACTTCATGCTCGCCGAGACGATCGAGGTCACCACCCGGCCCGCCGACGAGAACGGATTCGGCGGCGGCGGGTCCGGTCACCACGTCCACATCACCGCGGACTCCGGCCTGATGCGCTCGTCCCGGGACTGGTCCATGGAGGGGGCCGGCACCCGTATCCGCCTCTACCTGCGGCCCGAGTTCGCCGAGTCGCCTCCGTCGGTCGTGAGGATCCTGCGGGAGCAGATCTGGCACACGCCGCTGCGGCTGTCGGTGGAGGACCGGCTCGCCACACCGTCCGAGCCCGATGTCTGGGAGCCGGGTGTTCTGAAGTCGATCACTCCTGTCGTCCCCCAGGAGTCGCCCGAAGGGCCGTGGTGGGTCCGGGGACCGGGTGCCCACCTGGTGGACGGAATCTTCGTGGGGGACGACGAGGCGCCCCATGGCTACGTCGTCAACCTGCGCAGCCGGCACCGGCCGGATCTCAGCGTCAACCGCAACCGGCTCCAGGGATTCGCGGCCGACCTGGTCCGCCAAGAAGTGGCCGGGGCCGTCGACACGTTGAAGCTCTGGGATCCCCTCCCCCTCAGCTGGCTGTGGACGCTGGTCAGGCACGACGCCCGCACCGGAGAGGCGGTGCTGCGGCGCCTGCTGTCCGGTGATGTCCGGGTCTTTGTCGGCGAGTGGCACGGCGACACCGTGGACAGGCCGGGCAATGTCATGCCTCTGGCCTCGCTCGGCTGCCTCCCCTCCGACGACCGTGACCATTTCTTCTACACGCCCGAGGACGACGAGGACAGCGCCGATCCCGCCCATTTCTTCGGCTGGTGGCGGTCCCAGCTCGTACAGGACACCCGCCAGGTTTACCCGCTGGGGGGCGCTCGCGCCGACATCGGCTACCCCACCGGATTTCCCACCTTCAAGCCCCTGGACGCGTTGCTGTTCCGCGAGGTGCCCGGAGGCGCAGAGAATTCCATGGTCGTTGCTCTCAGTGCCGCGACGGACGGCGGGTACGACCTGAGGACCGCGATGCGCGCTCTCCGGCGCTATGCCGTCGCCGGAGTCCCGATCCCCGAGGTGGCCGACATCCCGGGCCTGGCCGACCTGGAAGTCAGCCCGCTGCTGGCCGAGACGTACGAGGCGTACACCGTGCGGAGCTCCTACACGCGGGGCGAGGTTCAGGAGCCACCCGCTCACCTCGCCCTCCTGCGCGTCGCCGGCCGTCACGGCAGAACACTCCGGGAGGTCGCCGAACTGGTCGGCCGGCTCCGCGTGCTGCACCCCGGTATCCCGGAGCTGCCGGAACTCGGTGAGCTCGCCCGGCACATTCCGGACCGGCAGGAAATTGCCGTCCTCTGCGCTGATCAGGTCCCGGAGCTGAGCGGTCTCCCCGCCGTCATCACGCCTCTCGTCGCCGCCTTCTTCGCCAAGTATCTGGGCATCGAGCCCGCCGATGTCGTGGCCGTCGCCCGGCGGTACGAGCGATTCGGCTTCCGGGTCAGCGAGGAGGCGGCCGATGTCCGTCTGCTGGACGGCGACGAAGGGGCCCTGGGTCTTCGGTACCAGTCAATGGTGCGGGGGTTGCTGGCCTACCCGTCCATCGACCTTCTGAGGCTTGTCCGGCTGTCGGCGAGTCATGGCGATCCAACGGTGGAGTTCACTGCCCGTTCCATGCGGGAGACCGCCGAGCGGCTGCGCCTTCGGATGGCCGATCCTGCGGGCGGCCCCCTCGCCTCGGTCAGGGCTCCCTCCTGGTGGGCCGACCTCGGGCCGGTCAACGAGCCGGTCGACGGACCGTTGAGCACGTGGAGCGTGCTGCGTGCCCTGCGGGGCAAGCCGGATCCCGAGTCGGTGGAGAAGGATGTCGAAGCGGTCGAGGCCCTGGCCTCGGCCGGGCTGGTACGTGACGGTGCTGCGGAAGCGGTACGCACATGGTGGCAGACCCCGGCCGCAGAACGTCCTGAGGACCTGATCGACCATGAGCGCTCGCTTCGCTTCCGTGACAGCGGCTGGCAGTTCTCGGTCGCGCCGGACCCCACATCCGACTGCGTCGACCTTCAGTTCCTCATGGTCCTGGCGGCTGACCGCCGCGCCACGATCGGTGAAACGGCCGACGCCGTGCTGCGGGAGGCCGAGCCCTACGGCATCGAAGTCGCTCCCGTGCCCGAGGAGGTCCGGCCCCTGCGGCCGCATCTCGGTGCAGTCGATGCTCTCTACACGCCCCAGAAACGGAAGTGGAAGACCGAGATCACCCGCCGGGAGATCGTCACCCACGCCCGCAGCTTCGGAACCGACCTGGCGGCGGCCGTGTCCGAGCTCCGCTCCTACGAGCTCCTCGGCGCCCCGGCGGTCCCGGTGGCCCCGGCAGCACGTGACATCGAGGTGCCCAGCAAGTCGCTGGATCCGGCCCTACGGACCGCTGTGGAGGGTCTGTTCCAGTTCCATCCCCTGTGCCGGGGAAGCGTCACCCCCCTGACCCTCACCATCACCGCCGTACGCATGGGTCTCGGCCTCAACGCGACCCACCAGGCGCTCGCCGCTTACCCGGAGCTCGGGCTGTTCGCGGACCGCATTGCACCCGACAACCCCGCCCCGGACGACGACCACGCCCCCGACTGCCTGGATGTCGTCCTCCTCACCCGGCACCTCACCGGCCGCGAACCGGCCCTCGCCGGGGACGTGACGCACGAGCACATCGAACTGGCCGCCGAGGAAACCGAGCTGGACGTCCCCGAGGTGCGCCGGCGCCTGACCCACTACGCGCCGTGGTTCGGCTTCCGCGTCCCCGCCGAAGAGGCGGCCCGTACCGCCGGCACCGAGAAGGAGCCCATGTGACCGCCCATCAGGACGTGCCCTATGCCGAGCAGCAGGTCACGCCGCCCGCCGACCTGCGGGAACGCACGAGCGAGGTGGGTGACACCGAGTTCACCGGCACCTGTCCGGTCTGCCACGGCCCGAACGTGATGGCGCTCCCCCAGGTCTCTCCCGGCACCGTGCCCAAGGCGTGGCCCTGGAAGCGGAACGGCGGCTCCGCCGCTCCGGCCGTCGAGCCGCACCCCATGCACTGCGAATGCCCGGTGACCCATCCCGAGGACCCCCTGGAGCAGGGCGGCTGTGGCGCGTGGTGGCCGGTCGTTCCGCAGTCGGCCACGACAGGGGGCGCCTGATGACCGCCCCTCCCCGCCTGTCCGCGCGGGCGATCCGTCTCCAGGCCCGCCAGCGCCTGTACGACATGCTCCAGTCGCAGCTGGAGATCGCCCGCCACCAGGCCGAGGGCTGGCGCAACTTCCTCGCCACGGCCACCGCGCTGCTGGCAGCCGTCCTGGTGCTGAAGGGGCGCGAGAACGTCGCCGAGCTGCCCCCCGCCTACCGGTGGGGTGTTGTGGCCGCCATGGCCCTCGGCCTGCTGGCCCTGCTGTCGTCGGCCTTCGCCGCGGCCTCGGCCGCGCACGGACGGCCGAAGGACGCGTTGGAGCACGCGGACGAGATACGGCTCATCCGGTGGGAGAAGGAGGAGTGCGCGCGGATCGGCGTACTGGTCAACCGCGCGCGCTGGCTCGCGGTCGCCGGGGTGATCGTCACGGCGGCCGGGGTGCTGGCGACCTGGGTTGCGCCCGCGAGCGAGAAGGACGCCACGACGGTCACCGTCCACACCCGTCAGGGGACGGTCTGCGGCGAACTGGTGTCCCTCGGCCCCTCCGGCGTCACCGTCCGCGTCAAGGCGAGCGGCGCCGCCGCTTCGGGCGACGGCCCCAAGGACTCCCTGCGCACCCTCGCCTGGGGCAAGCAGGCCCTGAGCGCCGCCCCCGCTTCCAGCTGCTGAGGCGCCGCCACCGGGGCTCACGGCACGGATCCGCCCCCGCCGACAGGCGTAACCCGCCGGGCCCGGCGCGCTGTCCCGGGCGAGGCTGGGGCGCAGGCATCCGGCGAGTGGGCGGAGGGACCGTGCCGAGGGAACGGGTCGTGGTCCGGTGGCGGGCGCGGGCGCATGTGCGGCAGGCGCGGCTCGACCGGCTGCGGCAGGACGACGCGACGCTGCTGGACCGGCTGCACGCGACGCCGTACGAGAACGTGGTCTTCCCGCCGGTGCGGGAGTACGGCGAGGACGCGGCGGCCGAGGTGCTGCGGTTCTCGCTGCGGCTGGGGCGCGAGCTGTTCGGCGCGGGGGCGTCCACCCGTGACATCCAGACCGCGGTGGTGGCGGTCACCGCCGCGTGGGGCATGCAGAACCTGGAGATCGTCATCTCCGGCTGCGCCCTGCACCTCCAGTACGCGCCACCGGGCCGCCCGCCGGTGGTGATGCAGGCCGTCCTCGCCTCGGAGGACTCGCGCGACCTGTCCCGGCTGACCGCGTTGCAGAAGCTCACCGCCCGGATCGCCGCGACCCGGCTGCCGCATGCCGAGGCGGCCGGCGCGCTGGACCGGATCGTGTCGGCGCCGGCCCGGTGGCCGTGGTGGTTCACGGTGGGCGGCGGGGCGGTGCTGGCGTCGATGCTGTGCGTGCTGGCCTCGGGAACCGTCCGGGCCGCGCTGTTCGCGCCGCTGCTCTTCCTGGTCAGCAACCGGGTGGCCTGGGCGCTCACCCGTACCGGCCTGGCGTCGTTCTTCGTCACGGCCGTGCAGATCGCGTTGCTGATGGCGGGGACCATGGCGCTGATCCACCCCGGGGTGCTCAGCGGGCGGGAGGGGGCGAGTCTGCTCGCCGCCAACATGATCCTGCTCCTGCCGATCCTGACCGTGGTGTCGCTGACCGAGGACGCGATCGACGGGTTCCGGCCGATGGCGGCGGCCCGTACGGTGAGCCTGGTGGCGTTCCTCACGGCGGCCGCGTGCGGGGTGCTGACCGTGGCCTTCCTGGTGCCGGGGCTCGACGCCAGTGCGCGTACGACGACGCTCACCGCGCTCCCGGTCTGGCTGACCCTCGTCACCAGCGGCATCGGCGCGCTCGGCAACGCGGTCTTCATGGGCGGGGGGCCGCGCCTGGTGCCGTGGGCGGTCGCGGCGGCGGTCACCGGTGCGGGCGTGAAGCTGCTGGGGACGACGCAGCTGGACTGGACGGCGCCGCTCGCCATCGGGGTCGCGACCGCCGTCATGGGCCTGGCCGCCGGCGCCCTCGCGCCCCGGGCCGCAGCCCCCGCCCGCGCGATCCTCATCCCCGGCATTGCGGGCGCCGTCCTCCCAGGCCCCGACCTCTACCGCAGCCTCCTCCAGATCCTTCTGCACACCCCCGGCGCGGGCACGTACCTGACGCTCACTCTGGCGTCGACGGCGGCCATCGGCGTCGGCGCCGTGCTCGGCACCCTCCTCGGCGCGGGCGGCGAACGCCAGTGGCGCCGCCGCCTGCGCCCGGCACCCGCGCACTGAGCGCCCCGCCGGGGTTCACGTGCGGGGGAACGCGTGCCGCCGCCCACCGGCGACGACGAGCAGGGCGACCCCTCCGAGGGCGGCAGCCGTCGCGGCGACCGCCCCCGCCCCCGAGTGGGCGAGCAGGGCGCCCCCGATGACGCCTCCGAGGGCCATCGCCGCGTTCCAGAGGGTGACCAGGACGGCCTGCGCGGTGTCGGCGGCGGCCGCGCCGTGCCGGGACGCGGCCCGTCCGGCGGCGGTCTGCAGCAGGGTCGGGGCGCCGCCCCACCCCAGGCCCCACAGGACGGCGGCGGTCCAGACGACCGGGTGGACCCCGGTGACCGCGAGGGCCGCGGTGGCGAGGGTGAACAGCGCGGCGCCGGTGACCATCAGGGCGCGCGGGCGGCGGTCGACGAGGCGCCCGACGCACCAGATGCTCAGCAGGCAGGCGACTCCGAAGGCCAGGAGGACGGCGTCGGTCACCGGTCCGAGGCCCGCGTGCCGCAGGTAGGGGGCGATGTAGGCGTACAGGACCGTGTGCCCGAGGACGAACACCGCCACCGCCACCATGACCGCCGCGACCCCGGGCACGGCCAGCGTCCGGCGCAGGCCGGGCCGGTCCGCGGCGGGCCCTTCGGCGGCGGGCCCTTCCGTGCCGGTCCCTCCTTCCGTGCCGGTCCCTTCGGCGGCGGGCCGCCCCACCGCCGGGACGGACACCGCGATCCAGCCGATGACGGCGAGGGTGGCCGGCGAGACCGCGCCGAACGCCGCCCGCCACCCCGCCTGTTCGCCGATCAGGGTGCCGGCGGGCACGCCCAGGGACAGCGCCACCGGGATGCCGGTCATCGCGACGGCGATGGCCCGCCCCTCCGATCCGGCGGGCGCGATACGGCGTGCGTAACCGGCGAGGATCGCCCACGCCAGGCCGGCGGCCACCCCGGCGAGGAACCGGGCCGCGAGCAGGACGGCGTACCCCGGCGCGACGGCGGTCAGCGTGTTGGCCACCAGGAAGACGGCCATGGCAGCGAGCAGCAGGGGCTTGCGCGGGACGGACGCCGTCGCCGCCGCGAGCGGGATCGCGGTCAGGGCCGTGCCGGCCGCGTAGACGGTGACCGACTGGCCCGCGGCGCCCGCGCCGACGTCCAGGGAGGCGGCCATCCCGGGCAGCACACCGGCGGGCAGGGTCTCGGTCAGGCTGGTGATGAAGACGGCGGTCGCGAGCGCGAGCAGCGCGGTCCGGGGCAGGCCGGACTCGCGCGTCCGGGGCGGCGCACCGGAGGCTGTGGTGGTCATGACGCATCCTGAAACGTTCACATTGATGTGATGGTCAAGCCGCCGGGTGCCGGGTAGCTTCGGCGGGATGAGGATCGGTGAACTGTCGCGGCGTACGGGCGCGTCCCGCCGGCTGCTCCGCTACTACGAGGAGCAGCTGCTGATCGTCCCGGACCGGGGCCCGAACGGGTACCGGGAGTACGACGAGCGCTACGTGGACCGCGTCAACCAGATCCGCGGCCTGCTGGACGCGGGGCTCCCCACGCGCATCATCAAGCAGATCCTCCCGTGCCTGGACAAGCCCCGGTCGATCCACTTCCCCGACGCGACACCGGAGATGCTGGCCCTGCTGACCACCGAGCGGGACCGGCTCAGCGAGCGGATCGACGTCCTCGTCCGCAACCGCGACGCGATGAGCGAGTACCTGGCCGAGGTCGGACAGTGCCGGGCGCCGACGCCTTAGGGCCTGTCGTCAAACTCCCCTCTGCCGCGCGACGCCTGGCACGCACTCTCGCCGCACCGACCGAGATCCCAAGTACGTCCAGTACGAGGGATCGCGCCCGGCACGCCGAGAGCACGCACCAGACGCCGCACGGCCGCCCTCCGGGCGACGAGGGGAGTTTGACGACAGGCCCTAGGGCCGTCAACAACGCGCCCACCTGTGGTCATGTGCTCGAAGGACACCTGTAGGCCAGCCGGATCCGGCCATTCAATGGCCGAAGAGTGATCTTCAGTCCGCCCGTCCGCCCTGCCGATGCAGGAGGCACCGCCCTCCCGAAGGAGGCTGCCATGGGCGACACACTCCTGATCCTGTCCATCCCCGCGCTGCTCCTCGCCAGCGGCCTCTACACGGTGGCGAGCACCTGGTGGAGGCGCCGGCATCCCGCGCCGCCGTCCCCGTACACCCAGCAGGCCGCGCGACTGGCCGAGGGCC
>NZ_RDBL01000006.1:298321-334611 GCF_008042035.1 Streptomyces sp. col6 | reverse complement strand
TAGGGCCGTCAACAACGCGCCCACCTGTGGTCATGTGCTCGAAGGACACCTGTAGGCCAGCCGGATCCGGCCATTCAATGGCCGAAGAGTGATCTTCAGTCCGCCCGTCCGCCCTGCCGATGCAGGAGGCACCGCCCTCCCGAAGGAGGCTGCCATGGGCGACACACTCCTGATCCTGTCCATCCCCGCGCTGCTCCTCGCCAGCGGCCTCTACACGGTGGCGAGCACCTGGTGGAGGCGCCGGCATCCCGCGCCGCCGTCCCCGTACACCCAGCAGGCCGCGCGACTGGCCGAGGGCCGGGACCAGCCCTAGGATCTCCCGTCATGTCCGGTCACGAAGGTCCCCGGCGCGACACCCGGGGCATCGTCGACGCGCCCGAGCTGTTCGCGCACGTACAGTTCCGGCGCCGCGAGCCCGCGGCCGCGCTGCGGCCGTATCTGGAGCACTACTGGCTGATCGACTGGGACCTCTCCCAGCCGTACGCCTCCCATCTCGTCCCGCACCCCAGCGTCAACCTCGTCTTCGAGCGGTACGCGGGCTGCGGCGACGAGGAGGCGGGGTACGCCGAGGTCTCGGGCATCGGCCTGGAGCTGTTCACGCAGAAGCTGGAGGGGCGCGGGCGGGTGTGCGGGGTGCAGTTCCGGCCGGGCGGCTTCCGGCCCTTCGCGCCCGGGGCACCCGTCTCGCGGTGGACGGGCCGGCGGCTGCCGGTGGCCAACGTGTTCGCGCCGCCCGCCCCGCCCGCCGCCGTGCTGGACCCGGAGGCCGAGGACGACCGGATCGCCGCGCTCGACGCGTATCTGCTGGCGCTGGGCCCCGAGCCCGACCCGCGCGCCGATCTGGCGATGGCCCTGGTGGACCTGGTGCGCACCGACCGCACGATCCTGCGCGTCGACGGACTCGCCCGCGCCGAGGGGGTGTCGGCCCGCTCGCTGCAACGGCTGTTCGCCGCGTACGTGGGCGTCGGGCCCAAGTGGGTCATCCTGCGCTACCGCATCCACGAGGCGCTGGAGCGGGCCGGCGCGGGCCCGGACGTGGACTGGGCGGCCCTCGCCGCCGACCTCGGCTACAGCGACCAGGCGCACCTGGTCAGGGACTTCACGGCGACGCTCGGGGTACCGCCCACCGCGCTGGCCGCCCGCTGAGACCCCCACTGTCAGTGCCGCGTCCTACAGTGCGTTCATGGCCGATGTGCAGCGCACCACAGCGTCATCCGTACGGATCGAGCCCTGGTCGGACGACGACCTGGAGCTGCTCCGCAGCGCCAACGCACCGGAGCTGATGGCCCATCTGGGCGGCCCGGAGACGGAGGAGCAGCTGGCAGGGCGCCACGCGCGCTACGTGGCGCTGAGCGCCGACCGGACGGGCCGGGGGCGGATGTTCCGCATCGCCCTGGCCGGCGGGGCGGAGGCGGTGGGCACCATCGGCTTCTGGGAGCGGCCCTGGCGGGACCAGGAGGTGTACGAGACGGGCTGGACGGTGCTCCCGGAGTTCCAGGGCCTGGGCATCGCATCGGCCGCGACGCGCGCGGTGGCCGAGGCGGCGCGCGCCGAGCGCAAGCACCGCTATCTGCACGCCTATCCGTCCGTGGACAACGGCCCGTCGAACGGCGTGTGCCGCAAGGCGGGCTTCACGCTGCTCGGTGAGTGCGAGATCGAGTACCCGCCGGGCCACCCGCTGCTGACGAACGACTGGCGGCTGGACCTGCGCGCCGACGGCTGAGGAGAGGGCGGCTCAATTCGTTTGACGGCTGCCGCCGCCTCCTGGATATTTATCTGCGCCGCGCAGCCTGTGCGCGGCGCACGTAACCATCGGGGAGATCACCTCATGCTCACGCTCGTCACCGGATGCCGCGGCCGCGTCGGCTCCGCGCTCACCGCCCTCCTCCACCGGGGCGGCCACCCCGTCCGCGCCGCCTCGCGCAACGCCGCCGAGCTGACCCCGCCGCCCGGCGTCCCCGCCGTGAGCTGCGACCTCGGCGACCCGAGCACGTTCCCCGAGGCACTGAAGGGCGTCGGCTCCGTCTTCCTGTACGCGGAGCCCGCGCACATCGACGCCTTCCTCACCGCCGCACAGGAAGCCGGAGTACGCCACATCGTGCTGCTGTCCTCCAGCTCGGTCCTCCTCCCGGACCCGGCCTCCAACCCCATCGCCGCCGCGCACCACGCGGTGGAGCAGGCCCTGCTCGCCTCGCCGCTCACCGCGACCCTGCTGCGCCCCGGCGCCTTCGCCACCAACGCCTACGGCTGGGCCGGCTCCTTCCGCTCCGGGCGCCCCGTCGACCTGCCCTACCCCCGCAGCGAGGGCAGCCCCATCGACGAGAACGACATCGCCGAGGCCGCCTGCGCCGCGCTCACCGACCCGGCACTCCAGGGCGCCGCGTACCACCTCACCGGCCCCGCGTCCCTCAGCGCCGCCGAGCAGGTCCGCATCCTGGCCGAAGCGGCCGGCACCCCGGCCGTGGTCAACGAGGTGAGCCCGGCCGCCTGGAAGGAGGCGATGTCCTCGTTCATGCCGGCGGAGGTCGCCGACGGGCTGCTCTCCTACTGGGCGTCCACCGACGGCGTCCCCGCCGAAGTGGCCGACGGGGTGGAGAAGCTGACCGGCCGCCCGGCCCGCACGTTCGCCGACTGGGCCGCCGGGCACGCCGCCGCCTTCCGCCCCTGAAATCCAGGGGCGGCGCACGGACCCCGATGGCATCCTGACCGGGTGAACGGACCGGAGATCCACCTCGAAGTCGCCCCCGCGCTCAGGCTTTTCGTGGCCCACGGGCGCCGGCAGGGGCGGACGCCGGTGATCACCGACGGCTCGTCCACGCTCGGCCATGTCGTCGAGTCCCTGGGCATCCCGCTCACCGAGGCGGGCGAACTCCTCGTCGACGGCCGCCCGGCCCCCGTCTCGCACATCCCGGCGGCGGGGGAGGTCGTCGAGGTCCGCCCGGTCCCCCGCCCGCAGCACGTCCCGGGCGCGCCCCTGCGCTTCCTGCTCGACGTCCACCTCGGCACGCTCGCCCGCCGGCTGCGGCTGCTCGGCGTCGACGCCGCGTACGAGAGCGAGGACATCGGCGACCCGGCCCTGGCCGCGCTCTCGGCGAAGGAGAAGCGCGTCCTGCTCTCCCGGGACCGGGGGCTGCTGCACCGCCGGGAGATCTGGGCGGGTGCGTACGTCTACAGCGACCGCCCGGACGAACAGCTGCGCGACGTGCTGGAGCGGTTCGCGCCGGTGCTCGCCCCGTGGACCCGGTGCACCGCGTGCAACGGCCCGCTGGCGGAGGCCGACAAGGACTCGGTCGGCCCGCACCTGGAGCACGGCACGCGCCGCTCGTACGACGTGTTCGCGCAGTGCGTGGAGTGCGGCCGGGTCTACTGGCGCGGCGCGCACCACGCCCGGCTGGAGGCGATCGTCGCGGAGGCGGTCCGCGACTTCGGCCCGGTGGCCGGCTGAGGGACGCGCGCTCAGGCGTCGCCCTCGCGCAGCCGCGCGATCTGGGTCGCGCTCAGCTCCACCGTGCGCCGCATATGGGTGAGGAGCAGGGCCGCCTCCTCGTCGTCGTACGCGTCGAACAGCCCGTCCCAGCCGCCGTTCAACCGCTTCCAGACCGCGCCGACCTCCGCCATCCGCTCGGGCACGGTCGCCACGAGCACCCGCCGCCGGTCCTCGGTGTCCCGGGCGCGCGTCACGTAACCGGCGCGCTCCAGCCGGTCCACCAGCCGGGTCGCCGAGCCCGTCGTGAGCCCGGTCAGCTCCGCGATGCGCCCCGTGGTGACGGGCGCCGCCTCCAGGCTGAGCAGGTTCAGGCACTGGAGGTCGGTGGGGTGCACCCCCAGCCGGTCGGCGACGGCCTGGTTGAACAGCGCGTACGCGGCCATGTAGCGCCGCGACACGGTGGACAGCTCGGCCAGCAGGGCGCTGCGGCGGGGGGACGGCTTCGGCGGCATGCGGAGAGTGTACGAAGCGCGAGGTCACAGCAGGGTGCGGGCCATGACACCCTGCCCCCATGTCCGTGCTCCGCTCCATCGCCCTGTTCGTCCTCGCCGCGCTCTTCGAGATCGGCGGCGCCTGGCTCGTCTGGCAGGGCGTACGGGAGAACCGTGGCTGGGCCTGGATCGGCGCGGGGATCATCGCGCTCGGCACATACGGCTTCGTGGCGACGCTCCAGCCGGACGGCGAGTTCGGACGGGTGCTCGCGGCGTACGGCGGGGTCTTCGTGGCGGGCTCCATCGCCTGGGGCATGGCCGCCGACGGCTACCGGCCGGACCGCTGGGACGTGACGGGCGCGCTGATCTGCCTGGCCGGGATGGCCGTGATCATGTACGCCCCCCGCAACCACTGACCCCCGCCGGACCTGCCTATCCTGGCCCCGTTGGACCGTACCGATCAGCCGTCCGAGGAGAGCCCGACCATGGCCGCATCCCCCATCGCCGTCATCACCGGAGCGAGCAGCGGCATCGGCGCCGCGACCGCCCGGCAGCTGGCGGCCTCCGGCTACCGCGTCGTGCTCACCGCCCGCCGCAAGGACCGCATCGAGGCCCTGGCCGCCGAGATCACCGAGGCGGGCCACCAGGCCACGGCCTACGCGCTGGACGTCACGGACCGGGCCGCGGTCGACGAGTTCGCCACCGCCTTCCGCAGCCTCGCCGTCCTGGTCAACAACGCGGGCGGCGCGCTCGGGGCCGACCCGGTCGCCACGGGCGACCCGCAGGACTGGCGCCAGATGTACGAGACCAACGTCATCGGCACGCTCAACGTGACCCAGGCCCTGCTGCCCGCCCTCACCGCGAGCGGCGACGGCACGGTGGTCATCCTCTCCTCGACGGCCGGCCTGTCCACGTACGAGGGCGGCGGCGGGTACGTGGCCGCCAAGCACGGCGAACACGTCCTGGCCGAGACCCTGCGCCTGGAGATCGTCGGCACCCCGGTCCGCGTGATCGAGATCGCCCCCGGCATGGTCAGGACCGAGGAGTTCGCCACCACGCGCTTCCGGGGCGACAAGGAGAAGGCGGCGAAGGTCTACGCGGGCGTCGAGGCCCCCCTCACCGCCGACGACGTGGCCGACACGATCAACTGGGCGGTCACCCGCCCCAGCCACGTCAACATCGACCTGCTGGTCGTCCGCCCCCGCGCCCAGGCCTCCAACTCGAAGGTGCACCGCACGGCGTGAAGCGGCCGGGCGCCCCGGGCGGGGCGCCTCAGCCCTTCACGCAGATGACCTGCTTCAGCTTCGCGACGACCTCGACCAGGTCGCGCTGCTGGTCGATGACCTTCTCGATCGGCTTGTAGGCGCCCGGGATCTCGTCGACGACCCCGGAGTCCTTGCGGCACTCGACGCCCCGCGTCTGGTCCGCCAGGTCCTTCGTGGAGAAGCGCTTCTTCGCCGCGTTCCGGCTCATCTTGCGGCCCGCGCCGTGCGAGGCCGAGTTGAAGGACTTCTCGTTGCCGAGGCCCTTCACGATGTACGAACCAGTGCCCATCGAGCCCGGGATGATCCCGTAGTCGCCGGAGCCGGCCCGGATCGCGCCCTTACGGGTGACGAGCAGGTCCATCCCGTCGTACCGCTCCTCCGCCACGTAGTTGTGGTGGCAGGAGATGACCGGTTCGAAGGTCACCTTGGCCTTCTTGAACTCCTTGCGGACGACGTTCTGGAAGAGCGCCATCATGACCGCGCGGTTGTGCTTCGCGTACTCCTGCGCCCAGAAGAGGTCGTTGCGGTACTCCCGCATCGGCTCGGTGTCCGCGAGGAACACCGCGAGGTCGCGGTCGACCAGGCCCTGGTTGTGCGACAGCCCCTGCGCCCGGCCGATGTGGAAGTCGGCCAGTTCCTTGCCGATGTTCCGCGATCCGGAGTGCAGCATCAGCCAGACCGAGCCCGCCTCGTCGAGACAGAACTCGATGAAGTGGTTGCCGCTTCCGAGCGTCCCCATCTGCTTCGTGGCACGTTCCTGACGGAACTTGACCGCTTCGGCCACTCCGTCGAACCGGTCCCAGAAGTCGTCCCAGCCCCGGGCCGCGAGGCCGTACAGACCGGACGGGTCCACCGGGTCGTCGTGCATCCCCCGGCCGACCGGGATGGCCTGCTCGATCTTCGAGCGGAGGCCGGAGAGGTCGCCGGGCAGGTCGTTGGCGGTCAGCGAGGTCTTCACCGCAGACATGCCGCAGCCGATGTCCACGCCGACCGCCGCCGGGCAGACCGCCCCGTGCATCGCGATCACCGAGCCGACCGTGGCGCCCTTGCCGAAGTGGACGTCGGGCATGACGGCCAGGCCCTTGATCCACGGCAGCGTCGCGACGTTGCGCAGCTGCTGCATCGCCACGTCCTCGACCGACGCCGGATCGGTCCACATCCGGATGGGTACCTGCGCACCCGGTACCTCTACGTACGACATAACCCCTCGATTCCCCCGGAAAGTCTGAAAGCGCAAAACCGGCGCCAAGATCGGCAAAAAGGTCGGCCGACCGGCGTTCACAGCGGCGCGTGCGATACACATTGTGTTCACCGGCCGCCATCGAGCGGCAACCGTTTTTCGCACGAAGGGAGCCCAGGAACGTGCGACGAATGGCGTACGCGACCGGCGCCGTGCTCATCGCCGCGCTCGCCGCCGGCTGCACCGGCGATGCCGGAACCGGCGATTCCGACGCCGACGGCAAGCCGGGCATCACGACCACGTCCGCCGCTCCCCCGGGCAAGTACCGCACGCTCCCCGACGCCTGCCGCGCCATCCCGCTCGCCACGCTCAAGGACCTGCTCCCGGGCACCGCGAACATGCCCGACGCCCAGCAGGAGAAGGCGTTCGAGGGCTCCGCGACGGTCACGTACGACACGGACCGGCGGATCGGCTGCCGCTGGAAGACCGATGTCCCCGAGGGCACCCGCAGCATCCACCTCGACTTCGAGCGCGTGGTCTCCTACGACACCGCCGTGAGCGACGACGACCGCGCCCGCGAGGTGTACGCGAAGAAGGAGGCCGCCGCCGACCTGCCCGACGCCGCCGTGACGCCGGGCGAGACCCCCGACGCCTCCCCTTCCGGCTCCGACGGCGCGGACGCGGGCACGGACGCCGGCACGGACGGCCCGACCGCCAAGAACAGTGACAAGGACGGCACCGGGGACCCGGGCAGCACCGGAGGCACCACACCCGGCAGCCCCGCCGACAGCCTCCAGCCCCGCCTGCTCGAACAGCTCGGCGACAGCGCGTTCCTGGACGACGTGCTCACCCGGGCCGGTTCACCGGCCCGCCACCGCACCGTGAGCGTGGTGTTCCGCACATCCAACGTCATCGTGACCGTCGAGTACACGGCCCAGCCGGCCCTCTCCGCCGAGGTGCCCGACAGCAAGGAACTCCAGGAGAAGGCCCAGGCACTGGCCCGTCAGCTGGTCGATTCGTTCAACGACTGACACCGCGCCCGGCCCGCCGGAATCGCCCGCCGGCCGCCCCCGGGCCCGGCCGGCGAAGGCGGCATCCGGGCGCCGTCCGTCGTACCGTGGCCCTCCGGAGCCACCGGCGGCCGGCCGCCGCCCCGGTCTCCGCACGCGTACCGCCGCACCACCGTCCCCCGACCGCCGCGCCATCCGAGTGAAGGAACCATGCACCGATCAGCCCCGCGACTCACCCGCATACTCGCCTGCGCCGCCGTCCCGGTGATGCTCGTCGTCGCCGGCTGCTCGTCGGACTCCGACGGCAAGAAGGACGCGGACACGTCCGCCTCCGCCTCGCCCGACGCGACGAAGTCGGAACCTTCCGTCGAGGCCGCGAAGTTCGCCGCGCTGCCCGACCCCTGCTCGTCGGTCGAGTCGAAGACCGTCAAGTCGCTGGTCCCCTCGGCCAAGAGCAAGAACGGCACCCGCAGCAAGTCCAGCGACGCGTCCGTCCGGGGCGGCTGCTCCTGGAACGGCCTGGACGACAAGGGCGTCAAGGGCTCCCAGTACCGCTGGCTCGACGTGAGCTTCACCCGCTTCGCCTCGGACCAGACCCTGGGCAGCGGGGCCGCCCGCGCCGGGGACGAGCTCTCCAAGCAGGTCAAGAAGACCGAGGCGACCGACGGCGCGAAGAACGTCGCGACCGAGACCGTCAGCGGCATCGGCGACCAGGCCACCAAGGTCACGTACGACCAGTCCAAGACGGGTGAGGACTTCCGGTTCGCGACGATCGTGGCCCGTACGGGGAACGTCGTCGTGGTCGTCAACTACAACGGCGCCGGTTACGCGGGTTCGAAGACCCCGACCGCCGAGAGCGTCCTGAAGGGCGCCACGATGGCGGCCGAGGACGCGGTCGCCGCCGTGGCGGACGCCAACAAGAGCGCGGCCGAGAGCCCGAAGGCGACCGACAAGGCGACCGACAAGTCCTCGGACGAGTCCTCCAAGGAGCCGTCGAAGAAGCCGAGTTCGTCGGCCAAGTCGAAGTCCTCGGACTGACCCCCGGGGCCGCCCCCGCCCCTCCCCCCGCGACACCCGTCGCACACATGTGCCAGGCTGTGCCCGCCGGAAACAAGCCAAGTCCGCGCCAAGTCGGCGCCAGGACAAGGCAAAGGCACCGAGGACAAGGGAACAGGGAGGGGATGAGGGGTGGCTGCGATGCAGCTGACGCGTACGCACCGGGTGCTGATCGGCCTGGTTGTGGCCGGCGCGGTCCTGATCGCCGCGATCGGCTTCGCCGGTTCGTACGCGGCGGTGCGTGAGCTGGCCCTGAGCAAGGGGTTCGGGGACTTCTCGCTGGTCTTCCCGATCGGCATCGACGCGGGCATCTGCGTCCTGCTGGCGCTGGACCTGCTGCTGACCTGGCTGCGCATCCCGTTCCCGCTGCTGCGCCAGACCGCCTGGCTGCTGACGGCCGCGACGATCGCGTTCAACGGCGCCGCCGCCTGGCCCGACCCGCTCGGCGTCGGCATGCACGCGGTCATCCCCGTCCTCTTCGTCGTCGCCGTCGAGGCCGCCCGCCACGCGGTGGGCCGGATCGCGGACATCACCGCCGACAAGCACATGGAGGGCGTCCGCCTCACCCGGTGGCTGCTCTCCCCCATCCCCACCTTCCGCCTCTGGCGCCGGATGAAGCTGTGGGAGCTGCGCAGCTACGAGCAGGTCATCAAGCTCGAACAGGACCGGCTCATCTACCAGGCCCGCCTCCAGGCCCGCTACGGCCGCACCTGGCGCCGCCGCGCCCCCGTCGAGTCCCTGATGCCGCTGCGCCTCGCGAAGTACGGCGTCCCGCTCGCCGAGACCGGCCCCGCGGGTCTGGCCGCCGCCGGCATCGAACCGGCACTGCTGCCGCCGGCCCCGGAGACGCCCGCCGCGGAGACGGCCGTCCCGGCCGCCGTCGAGACCGCCCAGCAGCACCCGGAACTGCCGCAGGCCGCGGCTCCGGACGGCCCCGCCGTACCGGAGGAGTGGCAGCAGCCCCAGGAGCACCCCCAGCAGTCCCAGGACCCGCAGGACCCGCAGGACCCGCAGGCACCGCAGGCACCGCAGGCACCCGGGCAGCCCGCCTCCGACGACAACCCGTGGTTCCCGTCGCAGGCGACCGCCAAGGTCTACGAGGGCGGCTACGACCCCGGCTACGAGGCCGAGGGCCCGACGCCGCACCAGGTCCCCACCGGTCCGGGCGGCCGCACCCGCCCCCTGGGCAATGTGGGCACGGTCGGCAGCGGCGGCCCGGACGGCCGGCAGGAGCTTCCCGTTCCTGTTCCCGTTCCCACCCCCGCGCCCGCGCCCGTCGATGAATGGGCGCAGGAGGACGAGGAGTTCGCGCAGATCGCGTACGAGGTGTTCTCCGCGTTCGTCGCCGAGAACAACGACTACCCGAGCGTCGCGGTGCTCGACATACACCTCTCGGACGGCCACAACGTCCGCCACCCGCGCGGCGAGGCGCTGATCCGGCAGCTGATGCCGGAGTTCAAGCGGCGCTTCCACGAGGAGCTGGAAGCCGACCACATCGCATAAGCGCGTCACGCACGAGGGGCCGCCTCCCACCCGGGAGACGGCCCCTCGACGTATCCGTACTACGCGCCCAGCAGCCTGCGCACCCGGTCCGCCCCCACCGCGAGCAGCAGCGTGGGCAGACGCGGGCCCGTGTCGCGGCTGACGAGCAGCCGGTAGAGCAGGGCGAAGAAGGACCGCTGGGCGGTCTTCAGCTCGGGCGTCGGCTTGGCGTCGGGCTCCAGGCCCGCGAGGACCTTCGGCACGCCGTAGACGAGCGTGGTCAGGCCGTCGAGGGACCAGTGCGTGTCCAGGCCCTCCAGGAGCAGCCGCAGGGACTCGCGGCCCTCGTCGTCGAGCGAGCCCAGCAGCTCCTTGTCGGGCTCGTCGCGGACGACGGTGCGGGCCTCGGCCGGGACCTGGGTGGTGATCCAGCTCTCGGCGCGGTCGAGGCGCGGGCGGGCCTCGTCCAGCGAGGCGATCGGGTTCGCCGGGTCCAGCTCGCTGAGGATGCGCAGCGTCTGGTCCTGCGCACCGGCCGTGATGTCCGCGACCGAGGCGAGCGTCCGGTACGGCAGCGGGCGCGGCGTGCTCGGCAGCTCACCGGCCGCGGTGCCGACCGCACGGGCGTACGCGGCGGCGTCGGCGGGCAGCGCCGTGCCGTCGGCGATCTTGCGGGCCAGCGAGTCCCACTCGTCGTAGAGCCGCTGGATCTCCTGGTCGAAGGCGATCTTGAAGGACTGGTTGGGCCTGCGGCGGGCGTAGAGCCAGCGCAGCAGCGGGGCCTCCATGATCTTCAGCGCGTCGGCCGGGGTGGGTACCCCGCCCTTGCTGGAGGACATCTTGGCCATGCCGGAGATGCCGACGAAGGCGTACATCGGGCCGATCGGCTGGACGCCGTCGAAGACCTCGCGGACGATCTGGCCGCCGACGACGAACGAGGAGCCGGGCGAGGAGTGGTCGACGCCGCTGGGCTCGAAGATCACGCCCTCGTACGCCCAGCGCATGGGCCAGTCGACCTTCCAGACCAGCTTGCCCCGGTTGAACTCGCTCAGCCGGACCGTCTCGGCGAAGCCGCAGGCCGTGCAGGTGTAGTTCAGCTCGGTGGTGTCGTCGTCGTACGAGGTGACGGTGGTGAGGTCCTTCTCGCAGTTGCCGCAGTAGGGCTTGTACGGGAAGTAGCCGCCGGTGCCGCCGCTGCCGTCGTCCTCGCTCGCCGCGCCGGAGCCGGCCTCGGCCTCCAGCTCGGCCTCGTCGACCTTCTTCTGCTGGGGCTTCTTGCCGCCCTTGCCGCCGGCCGCCGGGTCCTTCTTGGTGCGGTAGCGGTCGAGGACGGCGTCGATGTCCGCGCGGTGGCGCATGGCGTGCAGGATCTGCTCGCGGTAGGTGCCCGCGAGGTACTGCTCCGTCTGGCTGATGCCGTCGTACTCGACGCCCAGCTCGTCCAGGGACGCGGTCATCGCGGCCTTGAAGTGCTCGGCCCAGTTCGGGTACGCGGACCCGGCCGGGGCGGGCACCGAGGTCAGCGGCTTGCCGATGTGCTCGGCCCAGGACTCGTCGACGCCGGGGACGCCGTTCGGCACCTTGCGGTACCGGTCGTAGTCGTCCCAGGAGATCAGGTGCCGGACGGTGTACCCGCGGCGGCGGATCTCGTCGGCGACCAGGTGCGGGGTCATGACCTCGCGGAGGTTCCCCAGGTGGATCGGGCCCGAAGGGGAGAGGCCGGAGGCGACGACGACCGGTTTGCCAGGCGCACGACGCTCCGATTCGGCGATGACCTCGTCCGCGAAGCGGGAGACCCAGTCGGTCTCGGTGCTGCTCTGACTCTGAGCCACGGTCGGCACGTCCTTCTCTCGGGTAGGACTCATAGGGGCACCGGCCATTCTCCCAGGTGTGGCCCGCAGAGCGAAAACGGCTTTGTCCACGCCCCCGGGGACCGGCGGACACCCCTGGACCCGGCCGCCCCGGAATTCATTCGGATACGCAACGGCCTCGGGGGCAAAAGAAGAATGCAGACGTTCTACCGATCCATTTCTGGGGGCGGAAGATGAGTGACCCTTGTACAGCACCTGAACCGTCTTCGCCCGAGGGCATTACCGAAACCGCACGCCCGCCGGCGAAAGCGGCGGAGGCGCGGGCGGTGGCTGCCGCATTCGTGGAGGCCCTCGACCCACCGCCGTCCCCCACGGCCGTCCAGGACCTGCTGCTCCTGGTGTCGGAGCTGGTGACGAACGCGGTACGGCATGCCGGATCGGTCACCGCGCTGGCCTTCGGCGCGGACGACAAGGCGCTGTACGTACAGGTCGCCGACCCCAGCCCGGAACGCCCGCGGCAGCGCGTCCCGGATATGACGGGCGCGGCGGGGGGATTCGGCTGGCCGCTGATCCTGCGGCTGGCCAGGAATGTCACCGTCCGGAATCACCCCCGCCGGGGAAAAGTCATCCTGGCCACGCTGGCACGCTGATTCCCGTGCCGGAACCGCTCGCGCGGGTGCTCACAGGAAGCGGCGCAGCGGTACGACCGAGGCCTCGCGGATCCGCTGCACGACCGGCCTGCGCCGCCACCGCCGGCCCTCGATGAGTTCGCTCACCGCCCGGTCCTGCTCGAAGTGGCCGTCCAGCGTCCCGGTGAACGCCCGGTCCAGCACGGCGAGCATGACCTCCTCGTCGTGGTCGAGGGAGCGGCGGTTGATGTTGGTGGAGCCGATGAGCGCGGCCACCCGGTCGACGGTGACGATCTTGGCGTGCATCATCGTCGGCCGGTAGTGGAAGATCTTCACCCCGCACTCCGTCAGCTGCTCGTAGTACAGCTGCCCGGCGAGCTGGCAGACCCGCTTGTCGGTGTGGGGGCCCGGGAGCAGGATCTCCACCTCGACGCCGCGCCGCGCCGCCGCGCACAGCAGTTCCACGAAGAAGGCGTCCGGCGCGAAGTAGGCCGTGGCGATCCTGACGCGCTCCTCGGCGGACTCCAGGACGACCCGGAGCAGCGTCTGCATGTCCTGCCAGCCGACGCTGGCCGAGCCGCGCACGACCTGCACCACGGCGTCGCCCTGCGGCGGGATGTTCCGGAACCGGTCGCGGTCGTCGAACAGTTCGTCGTGGCACTCGGCCCAGTTCTGCGCGAAGGCCGCCGCCAGACCGTCCACCGCGGGGCCCCGCACCTGGACGTGTGTGTCGCGCCACTCGTGCTCGTCGCGCGCGTCCCCGCACCACTCCTCGGCGATGCCCACGCCTCCGGTGAACGCCGTCTCCTCGTCCACCACGAGGACCTTGCGGTGGCAGCGGTGGTTCTGCTTCAGCGGGGAGAGGTAGAGCGGCTTGCGGAACCACGCGACCTGGACGCCCGCGTCCTCCATGGCGCGGAGCTGGTCCTTCTCTATGAGCCTGCTGCCGAACCCGTCGAGCAGCAGCCGCACCCGCACCCCGGCCCGCGCCCGTTCCGCCAGCGTGGCCGCGAACTCCTTCGCGATGTCACCGCGCCAGTAGACGAACGTCATCATGTCCACGGTGTGCCCGGCGCCCCGGATGGCGTCCAGCATCGCGGCGAAGATGGCGTCGCCGTTCCGCAGCGGGACCAGCGCGTTCCCCTCGGTCGCGGCGATCCCGATGAGCCGTTCCAGCCGTCGTCTGAGCCGGTGGGCGCGCTCGGTGAGGACCGCGTCCCCGGGGCCGGGGGATATCTCCGGGAGCTCCGGGCGGAGTTCCGGTCTGTCGTCCGTGCTGCTCGTCATGGCTCACCATCTGCCCCGGCGCCCCCGGCCCAACCCGCCCCATGGATCGCCTCATTGGTCTTGACCAATTTCCGTAAGTATGAGAATCATGACCGGAGTCGCCACAGAACCTTCATAACTGCTCTGCAGGAGAACCACGCACTATGCGCATACCGACCTCCGCCGCCCTCGCGGCGCTCGGCGGTGCCCTCGTTCTCGGGCTCACCGTCGCTCCGGCCGCCCAGGCCGCCCCCGCCACGGCGGACTGCACCACGGACGCCTTCGGGATCGCCGGGAAGTACGGCGAGTTCGTCCTCGGGGACGATGTCCACTCCCCCGACGCGGAAGGCGCCGTGGCCGTCGGCGGCAACGCCGACTTCCGGGGCGGGTTCAGCGTCGCCAACGAGCTGACGGCGGCGCAGGTCGACGCGCTGCCCGGCCGTGCCTCGCTCGTCGTGCGGGGCGACCTGCTCAACGGCGGTTCGGCCACCGTCGTGATGAAGGGCAACGCCGTCGTCGGCGGCGCGGTCAAGGACCGGGCCCTGGAGATGCACAACGGCACCTTCGCCAAGAAGGCCGATCTCATCGACTTCGACGGCGAGTTCACCAAACTGCGCGCCTACTCGGACGCCCTGGCCAAGGAAGCGGCCACGTCCGGCGCCTCGGTGAGCCTCGAAGGCAACCGGCTGACGCTGACCGGCACGGACAGCGGCCGCAACGTCTTCTCCGTCGAGGCGTCGCAACTGGAGAAGGCGAAGGAGGTCTTCGTCAAGGTCCCGGCCGGCGCGACGACGATCGTCAACGTCACAGGGCAGACGTACGACATGGCGACCGCCGGCACGACCGGCTTCTTCCTGTCGGGCGGTCAGGACTTCGTCCTGGACGACAAGCTGCAGAGCGCGAACGACGGCGCGGTCCGCGCCAAGCTGCTGTGGAACTTCCCGGACGCCACCAAGATCGTCAAGAACAGCCAGGCGGCCTGGCCGGGCAGCGTGCTCGCGCCCCGTGCCCACCTGGAGCTGGGCACGGCGGCCCCGGTCAACGGCTCGGTCTGGGTGGCCTCGCTGCACGGTTCGGGCGGCGCGGAGACGCACCACTTCCCGTTCACCGGCTGCCTCCCCGAGGTCCCCGGCACCGGCACCCCGACGCCCGGTACGACCCCGAGCGGCACGCCCTCGACGACGCCCCTGGCGACCACCACCCCGTCGCCCTCGGCCACCCCGTCCGGCACCGCCACCCCGTCCGGCACCCCGTCGGGCTCCACGACTCCGGGCGCCCCGGCCCCGTCGGCCAGCCCCTCGCAGCCCGAGGGTGACCTGGCCACGACCGGTAGCGGCAACATGATCCCGATCACCGTCGGAGGCGCCGCCGTCGTCGCCGCCGGTGCTGCCCTGGTCGTCATGGCCCGCCGCCGCAAGCGCGCCTGACCCCTCCGAGCGGTACGCGGTCCCCCGGGGGCCGCGTACCGCTCAGTGCTTCTCCCACACCGATGTGTCGTAGCGGTAGTAGTACTCCGGCCGCCCCGCGATGCTGCTCGTACGGAACGGCTTGCCGCCGTCGTCGACGCGCAGAGTGCCCGTGCGGCCGCCGCTGCTCCACTCCAGTTCCAGGTACCAGCTGACGTCGTGGCCCTCCACGTGCGCGTCCAGGTCGAAGACCTCCACATCGCTGGAGGACACCCGGAACGGGAAGTCCTTGGCCGGCACGGTCTCGTCGCCCTGCTTCCCCGCGACCGGGGTGAGCGAGGGGCGGCTGTCGTCCAGGTCGACGTCGAAGGACTGGGGCTCGATGCCGCTGCCGCAGCCCTCGCCCATCGAGAACGCCGACTGCTGCACGGGGGCCCGCTGGCTCAGCACCTTCACCCGGAGGCCGTTCAGCACGACGGCCTGCTGGGAGGTCCCCTGCACGGTCAGCTCCAGCTTCATGCTGCCGCCGTCCACCCCGCCGAGCGCCCGCGCCCAGCCCCGGGTGCTGTTGGGCGGCGGCGGGGGCGGCACGGTCTTCGGGTCGTGGCCGAGCAGGTAGTACTGCCCGCAGGGCTCCTCCCAGTTGTACGAGCTGATGGTCACCGTGGGCGGCCGCCCGGCCGTGCTCTCCGTCCCGCCGGTGGTGCGCGAGGCGGACGGGGACGACCGTACGGAGGGGGTGGCGGACCCGGCGGTCGCGGAGGCGCTCGGGCTCTTCGACGCGCCGGACGACGGCGAAGGACTGTGCGGGGACGCGGACACGGCGTCGGCGCCCTTCCCCTCCCCGGTGCTACGCACGCCCGGCACGTCCACGGCCGCGTCCGAACCGGTCTCCTTGAAGCGGCCGATGACCACGGCGGTGGGCACGGTGAGCGCGACGACCGCGGCGGCGGCGAGCAGCACCCGCGTCCGGGCGGACGCCCGGCGCCAGCGGGAGGAGGGCGCGGGGGCGGGGGTGACCCGTACGGAGTCGGGCGCGGGCTCCGCGGGCGCGGGCTTCGGCGGCGCGGGCTCCGGCTCTACGCGTACGGGTTCGGGCTCGGGTTCGGGCTCGGGTTCGGGATCCGCCGGTTGCGCCGGAACCGGAGCCTCCGACTCCGCTACTTCCGTCCTCCCCCGCCCCCGCGCCGCGTCCGCCAGGATCCACCGGCGGTGGACCTCCACCAGCTCGTCGGCCGTGGCCCCGCAGAGGCGGGCGAACCGTTCCATGGGCGCGAACTCACCCGGTACCGCGTCCCCGTTGCAGTACCGGTGGAGCGTCGACGTACTGACGTGCAGCCGGCCGGCCAGCACCCCGTAACTGCGCCCCGAACGGCCCTTCAGTTTCTTCAGCAGGGCCGCGAGTTCCTCGGCCTCCGGCGTCGCCACTGTGGCGTTCCCCCTCCTGGTCCGTCCCGGATCACCGTTCCAGGGACGTGGAATCTGCCCAGGTCACAGTACGCGCAGGCATTCCAGCATCCCCAATGGTGCGGCGGGCGTTGCGGCCGGAATGTGCCGTGCCACAAGCTCGGACCAGACCACAGCACAGCACGGCGACGACGGGGTACCGGCTTCATGCGAACCCTCTTCCGCATCGAGCTGACCGATGCGCTGGCCATCGGGGTGGTGATCGTGACAACCGCGATCGTCCTGCTCCTGATCTGCCACAACTGACCGCAGCACACGAACCACGACCACGGACCAAGCACACTCACGGGGAGTACCACCATGCGCAGCAACCGCATCCGCACCACCGTCCTCACGGCCACCGCCCTGCTCGCCGCACTGTCGCTCACGGCGTGCGGCGGGAACGACGGCACCGACGCGAAGAAGCCGGCGGAGTCCGTCCAGGACAGCGCCGGCTCGCCGACGCCGGAGGCCTCGACCGCGCCCGAGAAGGACTCGACGTCCCCGACGGACACCGAACCGGCCGCCGACTCCAAGCCGAAGGCCCCGGCCGCCACGAAGACAAAGACCCCGCCCGCGGCCCAGCCCAAGCCCAAGCCGAAGCCGAAGACCCCGGTCACCTGCACCGGCGCGAACACGAAGGTCACCGTCACCAAGGTGAGCCGCCCGATCAACCACCTGCTGCTCACGGTGACCAACACGGGCGACCGCCCCTGCTACGCGTACCACGCGCCGATGCTCCGCTTCGACGGCGCGCAGGCGGTCTTCCGGGTGCTCCAGGACAGCAAGCCGCAGGCCGTGGTGACGCTGGCGCCGGGCACGTCGGCGTACGCGGGGATCGGCCTGACCGGTGAGCCGAACGGCAACAAGCCCTACCCGAGCAAGCACCTCGGGGTCACCTTCGCCGACCGCAACGACGGGCCCGTCAACTCCGCGTCGGTCGAACTCACGCTGCCCGGTGTGACCTACTGGGACGACAACGGCTTCGTCACCTACTGGCAGAGCGAGATGGCCGACGCGCTCACCTACTGACCGGCGACCTCGAAGTCGAACCAGATCCGGTGCGTGCCGTCCTCGTCGACGGCGAGACCGCCGCCCCCGCTGATCCCGGCGAGGGCGGCGGTCCCGCTCGACGGCACGATGGTGAAGAACTCGTTCGCCCGGTCGCTGCCACTGGTCGAGGCCGCGTGCACGAAGTTGAACGTCCCCTCGCGCCCGGCGAGCGCGCCCTCGAACGACTCCATGGCGATGTACGTACCGACGCCGCTCTCCTGGTCGAAGGCGGCGGTGAACAGCGTCGTCGACCGCCCCGTCACCTCGCCCTCGAAGGTCTTCACGATCGTCGCCACGCCGACCGGGAGCGCGGTGGCCACCTCGGGCTCGGGCTTCAGCTCGGACGGCACGAAGGAGTTGACGGTGAACGTTCCGGAAGCTCTCATGCGCCCGATCGTAGGGGCCGGGTACGACACCGGGCGGTGGAAACCGCACGGGCCCTACGATCGGCGCCATGGCCATGTTCGTCCATCTGACGCCCGCCGCGAACGCGGCCCGCATCCGCAGATCCGGCATACGTGCCGTGAGCCGGGGCGCCGACGGCAGCAAGGGTGTGTTCTGCTTCCCGGTCCTGCCCTCGTACACCCTGACCCACCAGTGGCTGCGCGAACTCGCCCGGCACGGCGGCCCGCGCGGACTCGTCGCCGTCCATCTGCGGCTCCCCGACACCGAATCCGTGACGGTCGGCCACTACAGCAACCGGCCGGGCCGGGCCCACACCGAGGTGCCCGCGAGCGAGGCGGTGCGCAGGACGGCCGCGCTGGAGGACCCGCGCGGCTGGGAGGTGTTCGTGCCGAGGCCCGTCTCCCGGGCCGAGATCCACCGCGTACGAGCGGTCCGCCAGGTGACGGGCTGGCGCTACTTCCCGGACTCCAACGGCAAGGAGCCCTGCACCTGTTACGGCTGCCGGGTGCGCGGCGAGTACGGCTCGCGGCGGCTGCGCCGGAGGCGCCCGCACCCCGTCGACGGCCCCGCGCCCGCGACCCCCGCCCTGCTCCGGCGGATCGAGGCGGCGGGCGACCCCGGCGACCCCGCCGAACTGCGCGCGGCCCTGCACTGGCTCGGCATGCGCCGGCGCGGCCCGCTGGCACAGGTGGCCCGCCTCGCGGACCACCCGGACCCCACCGTGCGCACGGCCCTCGCCGAGGCGGTGGCCTCCTGGCGGACGCCCGGCACCGAGTCACTGCTGCGGCGCCTGGCACAGGACCCGCACGAGGACGTGCGCGAGGCCGTCGACTTCACGGACCGGCTGAGCGGCGACTGAGTACGACGACTCATGTGCGGGGTCGCCGGGCCTGGTGGAATCGCACGCATGTCGCACCTCGTCGTCACGGACGACCGCCCCCGGCACACCTGGATCGCCTCACTCATCTCGACGGTGGTGACGTTCCCGCTCGCGTTCCTCGCGATGATCTACAGCATGATGGCGCCGATGGCCTGCGACTCGTGCACGGACGAGGCCTCCGACCGCTTCGACGCGAGCTTCGACACCGCCTGGACGGTCTCCTGCGCCGGCCTGGTCCTGAGCCTGGCCGTGCTGCTCGCGAGCTGGGTGTGCACCCGCACCAGGCCGGCGACCGCGATCCTCCTCGCCGTGGCCGCTCCCGTCACCGTCTTCCTGACCTGGGCGCTCTTCATGGGCCTGGTGGACTGGCCGTAACCGGCCCGCTCAGCCCCGCAGCCGCTGCGCGACCTCCGTCGCCCAGTACGTCAGGATCAGCTGGGCGCCCGCGCGGCGGATGCCGGTCAGGCTCTCCATGATCGCCGCGTCCCGGTCGATCCAGCCCTTCTCGGCAGCGGCCTCGATCATGGAGTACTCGCCGCTGATCTGGTACGCCGCGACCGGCACGTCCGACGCCTCGGCGACCTTGGCCACGATGTCCAGGTACGGGCCGGCGGGCTTGACCATGACCATGTCCGCGCCCTCTTCGAGGTCGAGCGCCAGCTCGCGCAGGGACTCCCGGATGTTGGCCGGGTCCTGCTGGTAGGTCTTGCGGTCGCCCTTGAGCGAGGAACCGACGGCCTCGCGGAACGGGCCGTAGAACGCGGAGGAGTACTTCACGGTGTACGCGAGGACCGAGACGTCCTCGTGGCCCGTCTGATCGAGCGCGTCGCGGATGACGCCGACCTGCCCGTCCATCATCCCGCTGGGGCCCACCACATGGGCGCCCGCATCGGCCTGGACCTGGGCCATCTCCGCGTACCGCTCCAGGGTCGCGTCGTTGTCGACGCGGCCGTCCTCGGTCAGCACCCCGCAGTGGCCGTGGTCGGTGAACTCGTCCAGGCACAGGTCCGACATGACGATGAGATCGTCGCCGACCTCCTCGCGCACCGCGCGCAGTGCGACCTGGAGAATGCCGTCCGGGTCGGTGCCCGCCGTGCCCCGGCCGTCCTTCTTCTCGTCCAGCGGCACACCGAACAGCATGATCCCCGAGACCCCGGCCGAGACCGCGTCGACGGCGGCCTTCCGCAGGGTGTCCAGGGTGTGCTGCTGCACGCCGGGCATGGCCGAGATCGCGACCGGGGCGTCGATGCCCTCGCGGACGAAGGCGGGCAGGATCAGGTTGGCCGGATCGAGCCGTGTCTCGGCGACCATCCGGCGCATCGCGGGGGTCGTCCGCAGCCGACGGGGCCGCGAGCCGGGGAAGTTTCCGTACACAGTCATCCTTCGAGACTAGACCCGCGCGCCCCACGCTCTTACCGACACCGATGCCGGGAAAGCAGCAGGGCCCGAACCCCTCCGGAGAGGAGCCGGGCCCGTGCCGCGGACCGGTCAGGTCGTCGTACGACGTCTCCGCGCACCCGGACGCCGCTCGCTGGGCCGCGTCACCGGATCACCGGCCTCGCGCGCCGCGTCCCGGCGCCGCGCGCCGAACTCGGCCAGCGCCTCGGCCAGCTTGTGCACCGAGGGCTCCGGCGACAGGACGTCCACGCGCAGCCCGTGCTCCTCGGCGGTCTTCGCCGTGGCCGGGCCGATACACGCGATGACCGTCACGTTGTGCGGCTTGCCGGCGATGCCGACCAGGTTGCGCACGGTCGAGGACGAGGTGAACAGGACCGCGTCGAAGCCGCCGCCCTTGATCGCCTCGCGGGTCTCGGCGGGCGGCGGCGAGGCGCGGACCGTGCGGTACGCGGTGACGTCGTCGACCTCCCAGCCCAGCTCGATCAGCCCGGCCACCAGAGTCTCGGTGGCGATGTCGGCGCGGGGCAGGAAGACGCGGTCGATCGGGTCGAAGACCGGGTCGTACGGCGGCCAGTCCTCAAGCAGCCCGGCGGCGGACTGCTCGCCCGAAGGCACCAGGTCCGGCTTCACACCGAAGTCGATCAGCGCGGCGGCGGTCTGCTCACCGACGGCCGCGACCTTGATCCCGGCGAAGGCGCGGGCGTCGAGCCCGTACTCCTCGAACTTCTCCCGGACGGCCTTCACGGCGTTGACGCTGGTGAAGGCGATCCACTCGTACCGGCCGGTGACCAGGCCCTTGACCGCGCGCTCCATCTGCTGGGGCGTACGCGGCGGCTCGACGGCGATCGTCGGCACCTCGTGCGGCACCGCGCCGTAGGAACGCAGCTGGTCGGAGAGCGAGGCCGCCTGCTCCTTCGTACGCGGCACGAGGACCTTCCAGCCGAACATCGGCTTGGACTCGAACCACGCGAGCTGGTCGCGCTGGGCGGCGGAGCTGCGCTCCCCGACCACGGCTATGACCGGCTGGTGCCCCTCGGGCGAGGGCAGCACCTTGCCCTGCTTGAAGACCTGGGCGATCGTCCCGAGGGTCGCCGTCCAGGTGCGCTGGCGCGTCGTCGTCCCGGCGGCCGTCACGGTCAGCGGGGTGTCGGGCTTGCGGCCCGCCGAGACCAGCTCACCGGCGGCGGCGGCCACCGCGTCCAGCGACGTCGAGATGACGCACGTGGCGTCGCTCGCGCCGACCTCGCTCCAGCAGCGGTCGTCGGCCGTACGGGCGTCGACGAACCGTACGTCCGCGCCCTGGGCGTCCCGCAGCGGCACCCCGGCGTACGCGGGCACCCCCACGACGTTGGCGACGCCCGGCACGACCTCGAAGGGGATACCGGCGGTGGCGCAGGCCAGCATCTCGCCGGCCGCGTACCCGTCCAGGCCGGGGTCACCGGCCACGGCACGGACGACCCGCCTGCCGCCCTTCGCGGCCTCCATGACAAGATTGGCCGCATCCCTGAGAACGGGAACCCCGGCGGCTGTTGACTGCGCGTCAACAACCGTCAGCTCAGGCGTGCTTACGCCTGCCCGCGCATGGCAGCGGACGACGCCGAGAACATCCGGCTCGGCGACGAGAACGTCCGCGTTCGCCAGCGCCTCGACGGCGCGCAGGGTCAGCAGTCCCGGGTCGCCGGGGCCGGCGCCGAGGAAGGTGACGTGGCCTGCGGACAGGACCGGGAAATCGGATGCGGCGGGGCCGGTGGGGCTCAAAGTGCTCGCTCCCCCATAAGACCGGCCGCACCCTTGGCAAGCATCTCGGCCGCGAGTTCGCGACCGATCGCCGCCGCGTCGTCGTGCGACGTGGGAACGGGACCGGTGGTGGACATCTGCACCAGCGAGGCACCGTCGGTGGAACCGACGACACCGCGCAGGCGCAGTTCGTTGACAGCCTGACCGTCGGCCAGGAGGTCGGCCAGCGCACCCACGGGTGCGGAGCAGCCGGCCTCCAGGGCGGCGAGCAGGGCACGTTCGGCGGTCACGGCGGCCCGGGTGTACGGGTCGTCGAGCTCGGCGAGCGCGGCGGCGAGGTCGGCGCTGCTCGCAGCGCACTCGATCGCCAGTGCTCCCTGGCCGGGAGCGGGCAGCACGGTGTCGACCGACAGGAAGTCGGTCACCTCACCGCTCCGGCCCAGACGGCTGAGCCCGGCCGCGGCGAGAACCACCGCGTCCAGTTCACCGTCGCGTACAAATCCGATGCGCGTGTCGACGTTGCCCCGGATCGGGACGGTCTCGATGTCGAGGCCGTGGCTGCGGGCGTACGCGTTGAGCTGGGCCATGCGGCGCGGCGAACCGGTGCCGACGCGGGCGCCGGACGGCAGCTGCTCGAAGGTCAGCCCGTCGCGGGCGATCAGTACGTCGCGCGGGTCCTCGCGCACCGGCACGGCGGCCAGCACGAGGCCCTCGGGCTGCGCGGTCGGCAGGTCCTTGAGCGAGTGGACGGCGAAGTCCACCTCGCCGCGCAGCAGCGCGTCGCGCAGCGCGGCGACGAACACGCCGGTGCCGCCGATCTGCGCCAGGTGCTCCCGCGAGGTGTCCCCGTACGTGGTGATCTCGACGAGTTCGACGGCGCGGCCGGTCACCTCGCTGACCGCGTCGGCGACGTGCCCGGACTGTGCCATGGCGAGCTTGCTGCGCCTGGTCCCCAGCCTCAGGGGTGAGTTGTCGGTCATGACCGCCCTCGATTCGGGTCGTTCAGGTCTGCCCGGGAGACGGCGGCGACCGTCTGCGGGTCGAGGTCGAAGAGTTCCCGCAGCGCGTCCGCGTACCCGGCGCCGCCGGGCTCGCTGGCGAGCTGCTTGACCCGCACGGTGGGCGCGTGCAGGAGCTTGTCGACGACGCGGCGCACGGTCTGCGTGATCTCGGCGCGCTGCTTCTCGTCCAGGTCGGGGAGGCGTCCGTCCAGCCGTGCGATCTCGTCCGTGACCACGCCGGCGGCCATCGTGCGCAGGGCGACGACGGTCGGGGTGATGTGGGCGGCGCGCTGGGCGGCACCGAAGGCGGCGACCTCGTCGGCGACGAGGGTGCGCACCTGGTCCACATCGGCGGCCATCGGGGCGTCGGCCGACGCCTCCGCGAGCGACTCGATGTCGACGAGGCGCACACCGTCGAGGCGTCCGGCGGCCCCGTCGATGTCGCGCGGCATGGCGAGGTCGAGCAGCGCGAGGCGCACCGGTCCGGTGGACTGCGCCGGGATCAGGCCGCTCGCCGCGTCCCCGGCGGGCACGTCGTCGAGGCCGAGGGCCCCGGCGACGGCGTCGGCGGTGAGCACGAGTCCGGTGGCGCCGGTGCAGGAGACGGCGATGTCGGCACGTGTCAGTTCGCCGGTGACCTCGGCCATCTCCACGGCGTGCGCGCGCACTCCGGTGGAGCCGGGCTGGTTCAGGATCTCGACCAGGCGATCGGCGCGGGCCCGGGTCCGGTTGGCGACGACGATCTCGGCGACGCCGGTGCGGGCCAGGGTCGCGGCGGCCAGCGAGGACATGGAGCCGGCGCCGATGACGAGGGCTCGCTTGCCCTTGGCCCAGGCGGCGGTGTCGGGGCCCCCGGCGAGCTGTTCCAGGCCGAAGGTGACGAGCGACTGCCCGGCCCGGTCGATCCCGGTCTCGCTGTGGGCGCGCTTGCCGACCCGCAGGGCCTGCTGGAACAGGTCGTTGAGCAGCCGGCCCGCGGTGTGCAGCTCCTGGCCGAGGGCCAGCGCGTCCTTGATCTGGCCGAGGATCTGGCCCTCGCCGACGACCATCGAGTCCAGTCCGCAGGCCACCGAGAAGAGGTGGTGGACGGCCCGGTCCTCGTAGTGCACATAGAGATACGGAGTGAGCTCGTCGAGCCCGACGCCGCTGTGCTGGGCGAGCAGCGTGGACAGCTCGGCGACGCCCGCGTGGAACTTGTCCACGTCCGCGTAGAGCTCGATGCGGTTGCAGGTGGCGAGGACGGCGGCCTCGGCGGCCGGCTCGGCCGCCAGGGTGTCCTGGAGCAGCTTGGCCTGGGTGTCGGCGGCCAGCGAGGCGCGTTCCAGTACGGAGACGGGGGCGCTGCGGTGGCTCAGACCCACGAGGAGCAGGCTCATGCCGGCATCACGGCGGGCATGTCCCCGTCGGGTCCCTTCCGGCCGGTGGTGGTGGCGCGCACGGGCGGCGCGGCCGGGTCGGGCGCGGTGTCGACGCCTTCCTCACCGGCCTTGCGCTGCTCGTGGAAGGCGAGGATCTGCAGCTCGATGGAGAGGTCGACCTTGCGCACGTCGACGCCGTCGGGCACGGAGAGGACGGTCGGGGCGAAGTTCAGGATCGAGGTGACACCGGCGGCGACGAGCCGGTCGCACACCTGCTGGGCGGCGCCGGGCGGCGTGGTGATCACGCCGATGGAGACGCCGTTCTCGCTGATGATGCGGTCGAGGTCGTCGGCGTGCTGGACCGGGATGCCCGCGACGGGCGTACCGGCCATCGCCGGGTCGGCGTCGATCAGGGCGGCGACCCGGAAGCCGCGCGAGGCGAAGCCGCCGTAGTTGGCGAGGGCCGCGCCGAGGTTGCCGATGCCGACGATGGCGACCGGCCAGTCCTGGGTGAGGCCCAGTTCGCGCGAGATCTGGTAGACGAGATACTCGACGTCGTAGCCGACGCCGCGCGTCCCGTACGAGCCGAGGTAGCTGAAGTCCTTGCGCAGCTTCGCGGAGTTGACCCCCGCCGCCGCGGCGAGCTCCTCGGAGGAGACCGTGGGGACCGAGCGCTCGGAGAGCGCGGTCAGCGCGCGGAGATACAGCGGAAGTCGGGCGACGGTGGCCTCGGGAATTCCTCGGCTACGGGTCGCCGGTCGGTGATTTCGGCCAGTTGCCACGGTGCTCCTGCGGGATGAGCGGGGCTGCAGGCGGCCGTATGTCCCAAGACCGCCCCGTCGAATGCAGGCTATGTCTTTGTGAACGCGTGCACAAAGATTGTGTCCGGTTTGTCCGGTCAAAGTGACCGGGGTCACGCACATCCGTCGCGCGATCCAGGAACCATGGATCGCATCAGCCCGTTGCAGGCCCGAAGGGGGCAAAGCGGTACACACTCCTCACAGCTACGCCCCCGAGACCACTCAAAACGCCCACGATGGTAACCGGGTTTCACTCAGGAAAGCAGCGCGCTGCGCAGTCTCGCCGGGTCGACCCGCCAGAACGTGTGCTGTTCGTTATCAATGAGCACCACCGGGATCTGCTCCCAGTACTCCCGGTACAGCTCCTCGTCCCGGGTGATGTCCTTCTCCTCCCAGGAGGCGCCGGTCTCCTCGCACACCGCGCGCACCACCTCCCGGGCGTCGTCACAGAGGTGACAGCCCGGCTTGCCCACCAGGGTCACCACACGCTCGGCGGGATTCTTCTTCCTACGACGCAGCAGGGCACTCATGCCCTCATTCTGCGGCCCCGCGCCGGAGCTCCCGGACACCAGGAGTTCACACCACGGCATCACGGCGGCACCGGAAGGCCCGGACCGACTGGCTATGCTCACCGCATGGCCGCTCTTGGATGGCTCACCCCCCGCAGGCGTTCCGCTACCGCACGCAGCGTGCTGGCAGGCGAGGCGGCGGCGGAGGCCGCGCGGAAGTCCTCGCTCGAAGCCGGGTCCGCCGCCGAGGAGAACGAGGCGGAGGAGCCCGAGTTCCCCGTCGTCGGCGACGAACGGGCCGCCGCCTTCTTCGACCTCGACAACACCGTGATGCAGGGCGCCGCGATCTTCCACTTCGGCCGCGGCCTCTACAAGCGCAAGTTCTTCGAGCGCCGCGAGCTCACCCGGTTCGCCTGGCAGCAGGCGTGGTTCCGGCTGGCCGGCGTCGAGGACCCCGAGCACATGCAGGACGCCCGCGACAGCGCCCTGTCCATCGTCAAGGGCCACCGCGTCTCCGAGCTGATGTCGATCGGCGAGGAGATCTACGACGAGTACATGGCCGACCGCATCTGGCCGGGCACCCGCGCGCTGGCCCAGGCGCACCTCGACGCGGGCCAGAAGGTCTGGCTGGTCACCGCCGCCCCGGTGGAGACCGCCACGATCATCGCCCGCCGCCTCGGCCTGACGGGCGCCCTCGGCACGGTCGCCGAATCGGTCGACGGCGTGTACACCGGACGCCTGGTCGGCGAACCCCTGCACGGCCCCGCGAAGGCCGAGGCGGTCCGCGCCCTGGCGGCGGCGGAGGGCCTGGACCTGGCGCGCTGCGCCGCGTACAGCGACTCCCACAACGACATCCCGATGCTGTCGCTGGTGGGTCACCCGTACGCGATCAACCCGGACACCAAGCTCCGCAAGCACGCCCGCGCCCTGGACTGGCGGCTGCGCGACTACCGCACCGGCCGCAAGGCGGCCAAGGTCGGCATCCCGGCCGCCGCCGGCGTCGGCGCCCTCGCGGGCGGCACCGCCGCGGCCGTCGCCCTGCACCGCCGCCGCCGCTGACTCTCCGCGCCCGCGTACGTCAACTCCGGGCACTCTTTTCACCGACCACAACCCGTCGTACCCGCAGGCAGATCCCGAAGCGAATCGATCAACAAGCGGTCACGATGTGCGACTTGGTGTGTCGAAAAGTTGACACGGAAGCGACGCAATCGGTGATTTGCGCAACTGGGCGTAGCGCCGCCTGTACGAAGCGTTATTCTCCTCAGACGCATTCCGGACCCGCCGCTCACTACGACGAGTGACGGATTCGCACTGCTCGTGATGGAAGCTCTGCCTCTGGGAGTCCCGTGTACCCACACGTCGGGGTTGACGCCTCGGGCCTGGCTACGCTGCGCGCGTCAGTAGCCGAACGCATGCGCGGCTTCGTCCCCACCGCGTACGCCGTACCCGCATTCGCCACCCCTGCACCTGCCGGCCCGTGCTACGCCCTGGCCGAACGCGCCGCGGCGGTCGGAAGACGCGGCAACCGCGGCGCGGCGACCACCGCGCCCGTGCGGCGGCCCGCCGCCGACAGCGACAGCGCGCGCATGATGGAACTCGTCGAGCGCGCCCAGGCCGGTGAGGCCGATGCCTTCGGACGCCTCTACGACCAGTACAGCGACACCGTCTACCGCTACATCTACTACCGCGTGGGCAGCAAGGCGACGGCGGAGGACCTCACCAGCGAGACCTTCCTGCGCGCCCTGCGCCGCATCTCCACGTTCACCTGGCAGGGCCGCGACTTCGGCGCCTGGCTGGTCACGATCGCGCGCAACCTGGTCGCCGACCATTTCAAGTCCAGTCGTTTCCGGCTGGAAGTGACCACCGGCGAAATGCTCGACGCCAACGAGGTCGCCCGCAGCCCCGAGGACTCGGTGCTGGAGTCCCTCTCCAACGCCGCGCTCCTCCAGGCCGTGCGCCGGCTCAACCCCCAGCAGCAGGAATGCGTGACCCTGCGCTTCCTGCAGGGGCTCTCGGTCGCCGAGACCGCCCGTGTGATGGGCAAGAACGAGGGTGCGATCAAGACCCTCCAGTACCGTGCCGTCCGCACCCTCGCCCGGCTCCTCCCGGACGATGCCCGCTGACCCCCACGCCCCCGGCCGGACCGGTTCCGACGGTAGGTTCATCACGCACTGGTCCGATCATCTTTCGTGCGTAACCCAAGTGCCGCGCCACTCGTTGTGCCGGTTGCAGGCCCCCTGTCGTCACACCATGTCCGCAGACGCTCACTCGATCGTGTGGAAGCGCTCAAGGTGTGCAACCTTCCGGACAGCCAGGGGAGTCGACCGTCATGACGAGAGGAGGTGCCGCCAGTGATCGCAAACGTTTCGGCACACCGGCGGGCGAACGCCTTCGCCCAGGCCCTGGAGGAGCAGTCGCTCCGCGGTGCGGCGGCCGTACAGCCCGAGGACCCGGCCGAACAGGCCGACCGAGGACCGCTGTTGGCCCTGGCGAACGGCCTCGGTGAGCTGCCGAAGCCGGTGTTGGACCCCGAGGTCAAAGTGGTGCAGCGAGCCCAGCTCGTCGCGGCCATGGAAGCCATGTTCGCCCAGGGAGGCGCGTCCCCGGACCCTACGGTGCCCGTGCAACGGAGCAGGGGCAGCCATCGCGCGTCCCCGCTCCGCAAGCTGCGCCCCAGATCCCGCTGGACGAAGGGGCTCGCCGCCGGCGGGCTCACCGTCGGTGTGGCCGCGGGAGCCTTCGGCGGGGTGGCCGCTGCCAGCTCCGACGCCCTCCCCGGTGACTCGCTCTACGGGCTGAAGCGTGGCATGGAGGACATCCACCTCGGCCTCACCAGCAACGACACCGACCGCGGCGAGATCTACCTCGACCAGGCGTCGACCCGTCTCAGCGAGGCCCGCCGGCTCATGGAGCGCGCCCGCT
Source organism: Streptomyces sp. col6 (assembly GCF_008042035.1). Classification (GTDB taxonomy): domain Bacteria; phylum Actinomycetota; class Actinomycetes; order Streptomycetales; family Streptomycetaceae; genus Streptomyces. The sequence continues at coordinate 306,079 of NZ_RDBL01000006.1, read as the reverse complement.
CGGGCGACCTCGACCACGAGCAGCTCGGCGAGATCCGCCGCACGCTCAACGGCATGACCCACGACGCCACCGAGGGCCACCGCCTCCTGCACGCCGCGTACGAACGGGACGGCGCCCTCGGCCCGATCCAGGCCCTGGACACCTTCTCCCGCTCCCACCGCGACAGCTGGACCAGCCTCCGCGGCCGCCTCCCCGTCCAGCTGACCGACGTGGGCAACCAGGTCAGCTCGGTCTTCGACGCCATAGACGAAGAGGTCGCGCCGCTGCAGTCGCTGCTCCCGCGCCCCCCGGAGAAGAGCGCCGAATCCCAGCGCTCCGGCTCCACCGGCACCGCGGCGGACCCCTCCACCGACGCACGCACCCCGTCGCCCTCGTACTCCGCCCGCCACGACGACGGCGGTACGGGAGGCAGCTCCTCGCCGCGCCCCTCGGACAGCGGCAGCAGCCCGGCCGACGGCCTGATCGGCGGCGGCACGGACGGCCTCTTCGACCCGCCGTCACCCGGCGCGACCAGCCCGTCGAAGGAGACCCCGAGCTCGACACCGTCGCCGGACATCACCATCCCGCCGCTGCTCCCGGGCCTGATCGGCGGCCTCGGCATCGACGCGGAGAACGAGAAGGGCTGAACCCCCGGCCCGAAGAGGCCCGGAGGGAATGGTGCGGCGGCGGTCAGAAGAAGACCGACCGCCGCTGCACCAGCAGCTTGTACAGCGTGTGCTGGATCTGCTCCCGCACCTGGTCCGTCAGGTTGAACATCAGCATCGGGTCCTCCGCCGCCTCCAGCGGATAGCCGTCCGTCGGGATCGGCTCGCCGAACTGGATCGTCCACTTCGTCGGCAGCGGCACCGCCCCGAGCGGCCCCAGCCAGGGGAAGGTCGGCGTGATCGGGAAGTACGGGAAACCCAGCAGCCGCGCCAGCGTCTTCGAGTTCCCGATCATCGGGTAGATCTCCTCGGCGCCCACGATCGAGCACGGCACGATCGGCACCCCGGCCTTCAGCGCCGTCGACACGAAGCCGCCCCGCCCGAAACGCTGGAGCTTGTACCGCTCGCCGAACGGCTTGCCGATCCCCTTGAAGCCCTCCGGCATCACACCGACGACCTCGCCCTTGCGCAGCAACCGCTCGGCGTCCTCCGCGCACGCCAGGGTGTGTCCGGCCTTGCGGGCCAACTCGTTGACGACCGGCAGCATGAAGACCAGGTCCGCCGCGAGCAGCCGCAGATGCCGTCCCGCCGGGTGGTGGTCGTGCACCGCGACCTGGAGCATCAGCCCGTCCAGCGGCAGCGTCCCGGAGTGATTGGACACGATGAGCGCCCCGCCCTCGGACGGGATGTTCTCGACGCCCTTCACCTCGACCCGGAAGTACTTCTCGTACACCGGCCGCAGCAGCGACATCAGGACCTGGTCGGTCAGCTCCTCGTCGTAGCCGAACTCGTCCACGTCGTACTCGCCGGTGACCCGCCGCCGCAGGAAGGCCAACCCGCCCGCGATCCGCCGGTCCCAGGCGCCCCGTTCACCGCCCCCGGGGCCCTCGCGCGGCTCCTCCGGGCCGGGTGGGGCGTCCGCCTGCCCGGGGAGGGCGCTCACGGACGCCGTACCGCTCACCGGGGGCCGCCGGCGCGCGGCGCGCGGCAGTCCCCCCGGCCGCGAACGGTCGTCGTCGAACGGAATGACCTTGGCATCCGCCATCGTCGCTGCGCTCCTCTACCTGGCGCTCGGGGTCGGGTGGGTGTCGCCGCCGGAACCGGCGATCCGGGGCACCGTCGCGGCCACGCGGTCCACGGCCCGGCCCACCGCCTCGGGCGGCAGCAGCCCCGGCGCCCGGCTGCGCGCGAAGTCCGCGAACGTCTCCCCCGTGGAGTACTTCGGCGCGAACCCCAGCGTCTCGCGCATCTGGACCGTGGAGACCACCCTGCCATGGGTGAGCAGCCGGATCTGTTCCGGCGAGAAGTCCGTCATGCCCACCGCGCGCAGGGCCTGTCCGACCCAGGTGACCGCGGGCAGCAGCATCGGCACCGTGGGCCGTCCGAGCCGCCGCGCGCACTGGGAGAGCAGCAGCACCCCGTCCCCCGCGATGTTGAACGTGCCGCTGTTGAGCGTCCCGCGCCTCGGCTCGCTCGCCGCGATGTCCAGGACGTCGATGACGTCGTCCTCGTGGACGAACTGGAGCCGCGGGTCGTACCCGAAGACGGTCGGCAGCACCGGCAGCGCCAGATAGTCGGCGAGCGGCGAGTCCGCGTCCGGCCCCAGGATGTTGGCGAACCGCAGCACGCACACGGCCACGTCCGGCCGGCGGCGGGCGAAGCCCCGTACGTACCCCTCGACCTCCGCCGCGTCCTTCGCGAAGCCGCCGCCCGGCAGCGACTTGGGCGGGTTCGTCTCGTGGAAGACCGCCGGATCGCGCGGCGCCGAGCCGTACACACCGGTGCTGGACTTCACCACGAGCCGCTGCACCGCCGGGGCCTTCTGGCAGGCCCCGAGCAACTGCATGGTCCCGATGACGTTGGTCTCCTTGACCGACGTACGCCCCTGGGCCCCGAGCGCGAAGCCGCTGACGTCCAGGTGCACGACGGTGTCCACGGCATGCTCGGCGAGGACTCTGGCGATGGCGGGCTGGCGGATGTCCGCCCGGACGAAGTCGGCGTCCCCCAGCGCGTGCTCGGGCTCGACCGCGTCGACGGCGATCACCCGCTCCACGTCCGGATCACGCTGGACACGCCGCACGAAACGGCCGCCCAGCTGCCGGGCCGCTCCCGTGACGAGCACGACCTTCCCCAAGATCAGCGCCTTCCGTCGGTCTCCCGTATTCGGTCGGTCAGGACGTCACCGTAGCCGGTGGACACTCCCGCATACAGCACCGCAGCCCTCCCGCCCGGACGGCGGAAGGGCTGCGGATTCACGAACTGCGTTCGCTTACTTCTTGTTGCGACGCTGAACGCGCGTGCGCTTGAGCAGCTTGCGGTGCTTCTTCTTGGCCATCCGCTTGCGCCGCTTCTTGATAACAGAGCCCACGACTACCCTCGCTCACTTCTTCTTCACTGGTGCGGGGCGTCTGGGCCCACACGACCTACGTCGGCCTAGCCTACCCGCCACCGCGTGAGGGACGTAATCCGAGGGGAATGTCAGGCCGATGCCACCCCCACGAAGGACTCGCGCAGATACTCGTGAACCGCTTGCTCCGGCACCCGGAAGGACCTGCCCACCCGGATCGCCGGCAGATGACCGCTGTGCACCAGGCGGTACACGGTCATCTTCGACACCCGCATGACCGAGGCGACTTCCGCCACGGTCAGAAACTTGACCTCGTTCAGAGGCCTCTCGCTGTCAGCAGCCATGACTCACCTGTACCTTCCGCACGAGACGCGCACCGGCTTCCCCTCCGGTGACTCTTCGTCGTTGTGCGCTCACTCCCCAGGTTAGGGGCGGGTGGTGCGAGTGGGGAAGAGGAGGGGCGACCGGCCGCTACTGTGACAGACTCGCCCGATTGAGTACATAGCGCGTGAGCGGCAGGTAGTACGCGGACCGCACGGCGTCGTCCAGCGGAACGGCCACCGCCACCCGCCCCTCGGCCTCGCCGACGAACAGCGCCGGGTCGTCCGTATCGGCGAGCCCGATCGCCTCGATCCCGAGCTGACCTGCGCCGCAGACCCATCCGTGGTCTCCGACCACCAGCTCCGGAACCGGCCCGCGGCCGGCCGCGGCGGCCTCCAGGGCGACCCTCACCGGCAGCGGGGAGTGGGAGTGTGCGCCGGTGCCACCACCGGCCGCCCCCGCGCCGGGTTCACGCACCAGCGCGACGCCCTGTACGTAGTCGAGGTTGTACGTACGTACGCCAAACCGAGTCGTTATGTCGATACATCGCCCCTGCGCCGGGGTGAGAACAGGGCAGCCCGCCGACGACAAAGCGTCTGCCAGCGCCGCGTAGAAGCCGATCAGCCGATGCGGATGCCCGGTCCCGAACAGCACCGGCGCCCGCCGCGCCGCCGCCTCCGACAGCCGTACGGCGAACGCGTCGAGCCCCGCCACCGTCCGCTCCGGGTCGATGACATCGGGCCCCGACACATGCGCGGGATCGTCCGAGACCCCGCACCTGTCCGCCATCAGCGCCAGCAGCTCCCGCTCCCCCCAGCCCCGAGCGGGGTCGAGGCCCAGCGTCACCCGGGGATCGCGGGCCGCGAACAGGCGATAACTCCGCAGGCTCACCTCACGCGAGGTGGCCACGGGCCCGGCCAGCCGGGCCGCCAGCAGATGCGCACGCAGCGCTCCGGTGCTCAACACCCCACCGATGCTGCCCCACCCCCCCACCGATGCTGCCCCACCCGGCCCGCCCGGGGGCCAAAAGTCCGATTACGCCCCACAGTCGGCGTACACCGTACTCACCCCCGTGACCGGGACCGTCAGGTCAGCAGCCCCCGCAGCGGGAACGCCGCACGCCGTGTCGCCAGCACCGCCTGATCCAGCCGGTCCGCCGGGTCGTACCCGTTCTCCCACGCCGACCACGTGGGCGTCCGGCCGTCCGTCATCCGCGCCGGGCCCAGCTGCCGCGTGCGCGCGTACACCTCGTCCCGCCACGACGACGGGATCACCGACTCCGGGTCCACCGGCGCGTGCGCGGCGATCCCCACCAGATGCGTCCAGGACCGCGGCACCACGTCCACCACCGCGTAGCCACCGCCGCCGAGCGCCACCCAGCGCCCGTCGGCACAGCTGTGCGCCAGGTCGTGGCAGGCCGCCATCACGGACCGCTGCGCGTCCAGCGACACCGCCAGATGCGCCAACGGGTCCTCGAAGTGCGTGTCCGCCCCGTGCTGCGTCACGAGCACCTGGGGCCGGAAGTCCGCCAGCAGCTCCGGCACCACCGCGTGGAACGCCCGCAGCCACCCCGCGTCTCCGGTGCCGGCCGGCAGCGCCACGTTGACCGCCCCGCCCTCGCCGGGCCCCGCCCCGATCTCCTCGGGCCACCCGGTCTGCGGGAACAGCGTCCGCGGGTGCTCGTGCAACGAGATCGTCAGGACCCGCGGGTCCTCCCAGAAGGCCGCCTGCACCCCGTCACCGTGGTGCACGTCCACATCGACGTACGCGACGCGCTCGGCGCCCAGCTCCAGGAGCCGCGCGATGGCCAGCGCCGGGTCGTTGTAGATGCAGAAGCCCGCCGCTCCCCCGGGCATCGCGTGGTGCAGCCCGCCGGTGAAGTTGACCGCGTGCCGGGTCTCGCCCCGCCACACCGCCTCGGCGGCGGCCACGGACTGCCCGGCGATCAGCGCGGAGACCTCGTGCATCCCGGCGAACGCGGGATCGTCGACGGTCCCCAGCCCGTACTTCTGGTCCGCAGCGCGCGGATCGGCCGAGGCGGCCTTCACCGCGGCCACGTAGTCCGGCCGGTGCACGAGCCGCAGCGTGGAGTCCCCGGCCGACTTGGCCGCCACCACGTCCACCGCCCGGTCGAGCCCGAACGCCCGCACCAGCCCCATTGTCAGGGCCAGCCGGACCGGGTCCATCGGGTGTCTCTCCCCGAAGTCGTAGCCCGTTACTGCGTCATCCCACATCAACTGTGCGCGGCCGCTCATGCCCGCCACCGTATCGGGCCGGTTCCGAGCCGAAGGACTTGGCGTACAGGAGCGTCGCGAGCACCAGCACCATCGGCACCAGCATCGCGCCCCGGTAGCTCCAGGCGTCCCCGAGCGCCCCCACGAGCGGGGAGCCGACCAGGAAGCCCACATAGTTGAAGATGTTCAGCCGGGCGATCGCGGTGTCGCTCGCCCCGGGGAACATCCGCCCGGCGGCCGCGAACGTCTGCGGCACGATCACGCACAGCCCGAGCCCCAGCATGGTGAACCCGAGCATCCCCGTCCACGCCCCGCCGGCGACGGCCACCACGGCGAACCCGGCCGCCGCCAGCACGGTCCCACCCCGCACCACGGTCACCGCCCCGAACCGCCGCACCCCGAAGTCCCCGACGGCCCGCCCGAGCAGCGTCGTCACCATGTAGACGTTGTACGGCACCGTCGACAGCTGCTCCGAGCTGCCCAGCACGTCCTGGAGGTACTTCGCGCTCCAGTTGGAGACCGTCGAGTCACCGATGTACGCGAAGCACATCACCAGGCACAGCGGCAGCAGCAGCCGGAACGAGACGGCCCCTGCCCCCTTCACCGGCCCGGCGCCCTCACCCCGCTCCTCGTCCGCCCCCTCGACGTACCAGCGGCTCCCGACGAACGCCGCGGGCAGCAGCACCACGACCGCCGGAAGGTACGAGGTCAGCAACGACAGGTCCCAGTGCGCCCCGGCCCATGCCATCGACGCGCCGGCGATCCCGCCCAGGCTGTACGCGGCGTGGAACCCCAGCATGATGGAGCGCCCGTACGCCCGCTGGAGGCTGACGCCCATCATGTTCATGGACGCGTCCAGCCCACCGACGGCCAGCCCGAACACCCCGAGCGCCACGGCGGCTTGCCAGAGATGGCTGCCGGCGCCGACGCCGAGGAGGGCGAGGAGCACGACGGGCTGCGCCCACCGCAGCACCACCCGCGGCCGCACCCGGGCGACCACCTTCTCGGTGAGCACACTGCCCGCCCCGGCCAGGATCGGCACGGCGGCGAGGAACACGGGCAGCAGGCCGTCGGATATCCCGTACCGGTCCTGGATCGCGGGGATCCGCGTCACCAGAAGGGCGAAGGTGACCCCCTGCACGAAGAAGCTCAACGCGAGGGAAGCCCTGCCGTGCCGCAACCGTGCATCTGTCATGGCCGCGAGCGTAGAGCCAGTTTCTACCCATGGGTAGACGCGTCAGGCAAGCAATTCCGGCAGCTGCCCCATGTCGGAGAAATACCCGGTCACACCGGTCAGCCGGTCCGCAGGCATCATCGAGGTGAACCCGTAGACATCCATCCCGGCCGCCCGCGCCGCCTCCACCCCGAGCGGGCTGTCCTCAATGACGACGCACCGCTCGGGCGCGACGCCCATGCGCTCGGCGGCGAGGAGGAAGAGGTCGGGTGCCGGCTTGCCCCGGCCGACGTCCTCGGCGCTGAAGATCCACTCTTCCTCGAACCACTGGTCGAGCCCGGTCTTCCGGTGGCTGACGCGGATGCGCTGGTGGCTGCTGGAGGACGCGACGCAGTACGGGACTCCGTCGGCGACGAGCTTGCCCAGGAGGTCGTCGACACCGGGGACGGGCTCCAGCTCCTCCTCGAACGCGGCGAAGATCCGCGAGTGGAGGGTGACGTCGAAGTCCTCCGGCAGCTTCGTCCCGGTCCGCTCCTGGACGAGGTCGTGGACGCGGTGCACCGCAGACCCCATGTAGTCCCGCAGGGACTCCTCGTACGAGGTGGGGTGCCCCAGCTCGGTGAGGTAGCCGGCCAGGATGGTGTTGGAGATCGGCTCGCTGTCGACGAGCACACCGTCGTTGTCGAAGATGACAAGTTCGTAGCGCATGGCACGACCTTAAAGGGTCAGAACGCGAAAAAGCCCCGTGCCACAAGGGCACGGGGCTCTTCCTAAAAGGAGTTCGGCGGCGTCCTACTCTCCCACAGGGTCCCCCCTGCAGTACCATCGGCGCTGAAAGGCTTAGCTTCCGGGTTCGGAATGTAACCGGGCGTTTCCCTAACGCAATGACCACCGAAACACTATGAAATTGAACCAACCGGACAACAACACGGCCGTTCGTTATTTCAGAACTAACACAGTGGACGCGAGCAACTGAGGACAAGCCCTCGGCCTATTAGTACCAGTCAGCTCCACCCGTTACCGGGCTTCCACATCTGG
>NZ_RDBL01000006.1:274396-298221 GCF_008042035.1 Streptomyces sp. col6 | reverse complement strand
TCAACCTTCCTCCAGGAGGAGGAAAGTATTATCCGGTATTAGACCCCGTTTCCAGGGCTTGTCCCAGAGTGAAGGGCAGATTGCCCACGTGTTACTCACCCGTTCGCCACTAATCCACCCCGAAGGGCTTCATCGTTCGACTTGCATGTGTTAAGCACGCCGCCAGCGTTCGTCCTGAGCCAGGATCAAACTCTCCGTGAATGTTTTCCCGTAATCGGGGAACACATCACGAGAGCGGAACAACAAAGGCCGGAATAAGACCTGTTGTCCACTGCGTCCTCGCTGTGTTTTTGCCTGCCCAGTCAATGACTCGGCAGGGCTTTCAAAGGAACCACCAACCTGCCGAAGCAGGCCGGGGTATCAACATATCTGGCGTTGACTTTTGGCACGCTGTTGAGTTCTCAAGGAACGGACGCTTCCTTTGTACTCACCCTCTCGGGCTTTCCTCCGGGCGCTTCCCTTCGGTCTTGCGTTTCCGACTCTATCAGACTCTTTCGTGTCCGATTCCCGGTCGAAGCGGGTTTCGCTTTCCAGTTCTTCGCTTTCGCGTTTCCCTTTCCGGCGAGTCCGACTCTATCAGATCCTTTCGGGCCTGATTCCCAGTCAGCGGGGCTTGTCCTCCCGGCCGTTGGGCCGTTCCGACGAGTGAGACATTAGCGGAATCCTGGGCCCCGACGCCAATCGGGGTCGCGCTCTTTCGAACGCGGATTCCTCATTTCGCATAAGCGCACGCCGAGACATGCGACAGCTGTCGCGTGCTCGTTGTGTTTCTTGCGGAATGGCTGTCCGGGGACCGACCGGGGTCGGCGCTCACGTCGGACAACTCGGAGCACACTACGGATCGGGAGGGGGCGTGTCAACCCCGGGGTTGACCGGGGCCGACGCATGGGTGTCAGCCGTTGCCGGAGGCCAGTTCGCGGCTGCGGTCGCGGGCCGCTTCCAGGGCGGCGATGAGGGCCGCGCGTACGCCGTGGTTCTCCAGTTCGCGGATGGCGCTGATGGTGGTGCCGGCCGGGCTGGTCACGGCCTCGCGGAGCTTGACCGGGTGCTCGCCGCTGTCCCGGAGCATCACTGCGGCGCCGATCGCGGCCTGGACGATGAGGTCGTGGGCCTGGGCGCGCGGCAGGCCGAGGAGGATGCCGGCGTCCGTCATCGCCTCGACGAGGAAGTAGAAGTACGCGGGGCCCGAGCCGGAAAGGGCGGTGGCCGCGTCCTGCTGGGACTCCGGGACGCGCAGGGTCTTGCCGACCCCCTTGAAGATGGTGTCCGCCGAGGCGAGGTGCTCGCCGGTGGCGTGGCTGCCCCCCGAGATGACGGACATGCCCTCGTCGACCAGGACCGGGGTGTTCGGCATGACGCGGACCACCGGGGTGCCGGCGGCGAGGCGTTCCTCGATGAAGGCGGTCGTGATGCCGGCGGCCGCGCTGATGACCAGGCGGTCGGCGGTAAGGTGCGGTGCCAGCTCGTCCAGGAGGCGGCCCATGTCCTGGGGCTTGACCGCGAGGATGAGGATGTCGGCCCGCTCGGCCGCCTCCGCGTTGGTGACCGCGTCCACGCCGTAGCGGTCGCGCAGTTCGGCGGCCCGGTCCGAACGGCGGGTGGTGACCAGCAGGTTCGACGGGCGCCAGCCCGCCCGGATCATCCCGCTGAGCAGGGCCTCGCCGATCTTGCCGGTGCCGAGGACTGCAACTGTCTGGGTCATGCCGTTCACCCTCCGGGCGGTGCTCGATGTGCGCGGTGCTCCGTGCTCGTCGGCGCCATCTTCGCACCGCCCCGTCAGGCGGTGCGGCGGCGGAGGGTGGCCGCGCCGAGGGCCAGCACGAGCAGGGCGCAGCCCGCCACGACGAGGATGTCCCGCACGAAGTCGCCGGTGATGTCGGTGTGGTGGAGGACCTCGTTCATGCCATCCACGGCGTACGACATCGGCAGCACGTCCGAGACGGCTTCCAGGGCCGGGGCCATCTGGTCGCGCGGGATGAAGAGGCCGCAGAGGAGCAGCTGCGGGAAGATCACCGCGGGCATGAACTGGACGGCCTGGAACTCGGAGGCCGCGAACGCCGAGACGAAGAGCCCCAGTGCCGTGCCGAGCAGCGCGTCGAGCACGGCGACCAGGAGCAGCAGCCAGGGCGAGCCCATGACGTCCAGGCCGAGCGCCCACACCGACAGGCCGGTGGCCAGGAGCGACTGGAGGACGGCGACGGCGCCGAAGGCGAGTGCGTATCCGGCGATGAGGTCGCCCTTGCCGAGCGGCATGGCGAGCAGGCGTTCCAGGGTCCCGGAGGTGCGCTCGCGCAGGGTGGCGATCGAGGTCACCAGGAACATCGTGATCAGCGGGAAGATGCCGAGCAGCGAGGCCCCGATGGAGTCGAAAGTCTGCGGGCTGCCGTCGAAGACGTACCGCAGCAGGGTGATCAGGAGGACCGGGACCAGCAGGAGCAGTCCGACCGTGCGGGGGTCGTGGGCGAGCTGGCGCAGGACGCGGGCGGCGGTGGCGAGGGTGCGGGCCGGGCTGAGGGGTGCGGTGCTTGCGGCGGTGGCGGCTGGGGTGCTCATCGGGCGTTCTCCTTGCGGGTGGCGGCCGCGTCGACCAGGTGGAGGAAAGCCGCTTCGACGGTGTCGGTGCCGGCGGCGGTGCGCAGGGCCTCGGGGGTGTCGTCGGCGAGGATTCCGCCCTCGCGCATCAGGAGCAGGCGGTGGCAGCGCTCGGCCTCGTCCATGACATGCGAGGAGATGAGGAGCGTGGTGCCGCGTTCTGCGGCGAGGGCGTGGAACAGCTGCCACAGGTCGCGGCGCAGGACCGGGTCCAGGCCGACGGTCGGTTCGTCGAGGACGAGCAGGTCGGGGGTGCCGAGGAGGGCGACGGCGAGCGAGACGCGGGTGCGCTGGCCGCCGGAGAGATTGCCGGCGAGGGCGTCCTCGTGGCTGGTCAGGTCGACCTCGGTGAGCGCGCGGGTGACGGCGGCGTGGCGGGCGTCGCGGTGGGCGCGGCCCGGCTGGAGGATCGCCGCGAAGTAGTCGAGGTTCTGCCGGACGGTGAGGTCGGTGTAGACGGAGGGCGCCTGGGTGACGTACCCGACGCGGGGGCGGAGGGAGGGGTGGCCGGCGGGGCTGCCGAGCACCTGGAGGGTGCCGGTGACCTTGGCCTGGGTGCCGACGACGGCACGCATGAGGGTGGATTTGCCGCAGCCGGAGGGGCCGAGGAGGCCGGTGATCCTGCCGGGTTCGACGGTGAAGTCGAGGTTGTCCAGGACCGTGCGGCTGCCTCGTTGGACGGTGAGGCCACGGGCCTCGACGGCGACGCCCGAAGAATTCATCATGTGATGAATATTGACTCCGCGGGGCGCCGCCGTCAAGGGAGGGGGCCGGGTCCTCCGGCTCAGCGCACGGCCGCGTGCAGCTCGACGACGTACGCCTCCTCGACCGTGCCGTCGGGGAACTCCTCCAGGAGCCGGCCGCGCTCCTCGGCGAGGAAGCCCCGGGCCGCGTCGTCGTCGAGGGTCAGGAACGCGGAGTGGCTGCCGAGGTTGTCGAGATGGGTGGCGAGGGGGACGCGCCGGGTCCACGGGACGCGGCGGTGCGTGAAGTCGAGGTCCGGCGGCAGGCCGCGGTCCTGGACGGCCGAGCCGTGGCCGGCGCCGCGGGCCAGTTCGACCGGCTCGACGCCGAAGAACCGGACGAGCCGTTCCGCCTGGGCGCCGAGCCACGGGACCGTGCTGTCCGCGACGTTCCACCAGAGGGCGAGCGTGCCGCCCGGCCGCAGGACGCGCCGGACCTCGGCGCCCGAGCGGGCGTGGTCGGTCCAGTGCCAGGACTGGGCGTACGTGATCAGATCGGCCGAGGCGGCCGCGAACGGGAGCAGGTTGCCGTCGCCCCGCACGACCGGGACGTCCGGGAGGCCCCGGCGCAGCTGGGCGGCCATGCCGGGCCCCGGTTCGACGGCGACGACGCGGGCGCCCCGGTCGAGGAGGCAGCGGGTCGAGATGCCGGTGCCCGCCCCCACGTCCAGGGTGCGGGCTCCGCGCAGGGGGCGTCCGGCCATGTCCTCGACGGCGTCGAACAGCGCGTCCGGATAGCCGGGGCGGGCGGCGGCATACTGGGCGGCGGCCCGGTCGAAGGAAAGGGCGCGCGAGGGGCCCGGGGTCGCGTCCGGTGAGTGTGTCGTGGTCATGCGGCCATCGTGCCCCCGGACCGGATGCGTCAGCCGCGGCGGCCCTTCTTCTTGCGGGCGGCGGGGTTGCCGGTGCGGGCCGAGCGGCGCTTCGCGTACCGGGCCATGGCTTCCTCGTACTCCGTGCGCCGCAGCTTCTCGCCGGGTGCCTCGGTGAACGTACGGAAGAAGTACGCGAGCAGCGAGCCGACGAAGCCGATGGCCTTCAGTCCGCGCAGGGTCTCCTCGCGGGCCGGGTCGGCGGGGCGGCTGTCGAAGCCCTCCCAGGTCTTGCGGAAGGCGACCGCGCTGCAGATGGCGAACATCGCGACGACCAGCACACCGACGAAGCTGCCGATGTCGGCGATCTCCAGGCCCTGGTAGGCGAAGCGGAGGACGAAGCAGGCGGCGACGGCCGCGGCGAGCGAGCCGACGGCGGCTCCGGCACGGCGCAGGCCGTAGTGGCCGTCGTGGGCGACCCAGGTGGTGCCGAAGAAGCGGAGGGGCTCGGGCTGCGGGCCCTGCGGGGTCGCGGGCTCGGACGGGCCGGGGGCCGCGCCGTCGGGGGTCTCGCTGTTCTCGCTCACGGGGCCGATTATCCCGCAGTCGGTGCGCGGGCCCGCCGGACATGCGTACGGCCCCCGCGGATCGCGGGGGCCGTACGGCACCGGGTCAGCCCAGCTTCGAGACGTCGCGGACGGCGCCGCGGTCCGCGCTCGTCGCCATCGCCGCGTACGCGCGCAGTGCCGCCGAGACCTTGCGGTCGCGGTTCTTCGGCGCGTACACGCCGTTCAGCGCCTCGCGGCGGCCGGCCAGCTCGTCCTCGGGGACCAGCAGTTCGATCGAGCGGTTCGGGATGTCGATCCGGATGCGGTCGCCGTCCTCGACGAGCGCGATCGCGCCGCCGGAGGCCGCCTCGGGCGAGGCGTGGCCGATGGACAGGCCCGACGTACCGCCGGAGAAGCGGCCGTCCGTGATCAGGGCGCAGGTCTTGCCGAGGCCGCGGCCCTTCAGGTACGAGGTCGGGTAGAGCATCTCCTGCATGCCGGGGCCGCCCTTGGGGCCCTCGTAGCGGATCACGACGACGTCGCCCTCGTTGACCTGCTGGGTGAGGATCTTCTGGACGGCCTCCTCCTGCGACTCGCAGACGACGGCCGGGCCCTCGAAGGTCCAGATGGACTCGTCGACACCCGCCGTCTTCACGACGCAGCCGTCCACGGCCAGGTTGCCGCGCAGAACCGCGAGGCCGCCGTCCTTGGAGTAGGCGTGCTCCACGGAGCGGATGCAGCCGCTCTCGGCGTCCTGGTCCAGGGTGTCCCAGCGCTCGGACTGGGAGAACGCCTCCGCCGACCGCACGCAGCCGGGAGCGGCGTGCCACAGCTCGACCGCCTCCGGGGCCGGGGAGCCGCCGCGCACGTCCCAGGTCTTCAGCCAGTCGGCCAGCGACGGGCTGTGCACGGAGTGCACGTCCTCGTTGAGCAGGCCCGCGCGGTGCAGTTCGCCGAGGAGGGCCGGGATGCCGCCGGCGCGGTGCACGTCCTCCATGTAGTACGTGCGGTTCTTGCCGACGTTGGGGGCGACCTTGGCCAGGCACGGGACGCGGCGCGACAGGGCGTCCATCTCGGTCAGGCCGTAGGGGACGCCCGCCTCCTGGGCGGCGGCCAGGAGGTGCAGGATCGTGTTGGTGGAGCCGCCCATCGCGATGTCGAGCGCCATGGCGTTCCCGAAGGCGGCGGCCGTGGCGATGTTGCGGGGCAGGACCGATGCGTCGTCCTGCTCGTAGTAGCGGCGGGTCAGGTCCAGCACCGTGCGGGCGGCGTCCTCGTACAGCGCCTTGCGCGCGGTGTGGGTGGCCAGGACCGATCCGTTGCCGGGGAGGGAGAGGCCGATGGCCTCGGTCAGGCAGTTCATCGAGTTGGCGGTGAACATGCCGGAACAGGAACCGCAGGTGGGACAGGCGTTCTCCTCGATGCGGAGGATGTCCTCGTCGGAGATCTTGTCGTTGACCGCCTCCGACATCGCGTCGACCAGGTCGAGCGTGCGCACCGTGCCGTCGACCAGCGTGGCGCGGCCCGACTCCATCGGGCCGCCGGAGACGAAGACGGTCGGGATGTTCAGGCGCAGGGCCGCGTTGAGCATGCCCGGGGTGATCTTGTCGCAGTTGGAGATGCAGATCAGGGCATCGGCGCAGTGCGCCTCGACCATGTACTCCACGCTGTCCGCGATGAGGTCGCGGGAGGGGAGGCTGTAGAGCATGCCGCCGTGGCCCATGGCGATGCCGTCGTCCACGGCGATCGTGTTGAACTCGCGCGGGATGCCTCCGGCGGCGACGACCGCCTCGCTGACGATCCGGCCGACGGGGGCCAGGTGCGTGTGGCCCGGCACGAACTCCGTGAAGCTGTTGGCGACAGCGATGATCGGCTTCCGGCCGATGTCCGCGCCGGGTACCCCGGAGGCGCGCATAAGGGCGCGGGCGCCCGCCATGTTGCGGCCGTGGGTGACTGTGCGGGACCTCAGCGTGGGCATCGTCTTTCGCTCCTTCTGCGTTGAAGACTGCTCTTGAGCGTACGCCGTCGGTGCCAGGATGTGGACCGGGTGTCCGCTATGCGGAAGCCTTGGGGTGGGCGGCGGCGCCTGCGGCGGGCCTGTTCCCCACCCCGCCCCTTCCCGWAACCGGGGCGCTGCCCCGGGCCCCGCTCCTCAAGCGCCGGAGGGGCTGGGAGGTGAGTGCCTCAGACGTCCGGCTCCGTCAGGTACCGCTGGAGCGTCGGGGCCACCATCGCCACGATCTTCTCCGGCGGCGCGGACGCCAACGGCTCGGCCTTCAGCACGTACCGCACTATCGCGATCCCCACCATGTGCGACGCGGCCAGCTCCGCGCGGAACGTCGCGTCCGGGACCTCCAGGCTCGCCGCCACGCGCTCCAGCAGGCGGCGCAGGACGAAGCTCCGGAGGACCGTGGCCGCGGCCTCGTGCGTGAGGGCGGAGCGGAGTACGGCGAGGAGGGGGGCCCGGGTCGCCGGGTTCTCCCAGATCGCGATGAAGGCGCGGGCCAGGCGTTCGCCCACGTCCCCCGGGTCGCCCTCCAAGACCGCCGGGACCAGCAGGGCGGGCTCGAAGGACAGCTCGATCGCGGCGGCGAAGACCTCGTCCTTCGTACCGAAGTAGTGGTGGACCAGCGCGGAGTCCACGCCGGCCGCGCGGGCGATGCCTCGGACCGAGGTCTTGTCGTAGCCGCGCTCGGAGAACTCCGTGCGGGCGGCCTCCAGGATGCGGGTGCGCGCGTCGGGGCCGGTGTCCGACGCCGTACGGGCGGGGCGGCCCCGGCGCCTGGGGGCCGGTGCGTCCTGGGTCATGAGCGGGGGGCGCGCTCGGCGGACGAGGCGAGGTGGAGCCGGGTGAAGGCCAGGGCCTCGGCGAGGTCGGCCTCGCGTTCGGCGGTGGACATCGCGCGGCGGGTGTTGACCTCGATGACCACGTGCCCGTCGAAGCCGGAACCGGCCAGCCGCTCAAGCAGCTCGGCGCACGGCTGGTCGCCCCGGCCGGGCACCAGGTGCTCGTCCTTGTTGGAGCCCTTGCCGTCGGCCAGGTGGACGTGGGCCAGCCGGTCGCCCATCCGGTCGACCATGGCGAGACCGTCCGTGCGGGCGGTCGCGGTGTGCGACAGGTCCACCGTGAAGTGGCGGTAGTCGTCGTTGGTGACGTCCCAGTCGGGGGCGTACGCGAGCATCTCGCGGTCCCGGTAGCGCCACGGGTACATGTTCTCGACGGCGAACCGGACGTCCGTCTCGTCGGCCATCCGCCAGATCCCGGTGACGAAGTCGCGGGCGTAGTTGCGCTGCCACCGGAACGGCGGGTGCACGACGACCGTGGACGCGCCGAGCTTCTCGGCGGCGGCGCGCGCCCGCTGGAGCTTGACCCACGGGTCGGTGGACCAGACCCGCTGGGTGATCAGCAGACAGGGGGCGTGCACGGCGAGTATCGGCACCTGGTGGTAGTCGGAGAGCCGGCGCAAGGCCTCGATGTCCTGGCTGACCGGGTCGGTCCAGACCATGACCTCGACGCCGTCGTAGCCGAGGCGCGCGGCGATCTCGAAGGCCGTCGCCGTCGACTCCGGATAGACCGAGGCCGTCGACAGGGCGACCTTCGCATCCGGGACGCGCACCACTGGTTCTGCCACGCAGACAGGGTACGGGCAGTGGTGGGCCCCGCCCGAGGGAGTGCGGCGGAAAGTGAGAAGGGCCGCACCGGCCGCCGGGCGCTCAGTCCAGGACGGTTTCCCTGCCGGACGGCGCCCGGTCGAGGGCCGCTTCCCCGCCCGAGGGCAGGTGGTCCAGGCGGCGCAGGATCACGCCCTCGCGCAGCGCCCAGGGGCAGATCTCCAGCTCGTCGACGTCCAGCAGGTCCATCGCGCCCTCCGCGACCAGCGCCCCGGCCAGCAGCTGCGCGGAGCGGCCCTCGGAGACGCCGGGCAGGGTGCCGCGCTCCTCCACCGTCATCGCGGCCAGCTTCGGCACCCACTCCTCCAGCGCCTTGCGGCTGAGGGTGCGCTGTACGTACTGGCCCTCGGCGGAACGTGCCGCGCCCGCGATCCTGGCGAGCTGCTTGAACGTCTTGGAGGTGGCCACCACATGGTCCGGGCGGCCGATGCGGGCGAAGTCGCCGACGCTGCGGGCGATGCGCGCCCGTACGTGCCGGCGCAGCGCCTTGACCTCCGCCGGGTCCGGCGGGTCGCCCGGCAGCCAGCCGGCGGTGAGGCGCCCGGCGCCCAGCGGCAGGGACACGGCGACGGCGGGTTCCTCGTCCATGCCGTACGCGATCTCCAGCGAGCCGCCGCCGATGTCCAGGACCAGCAGCTTCCCCGCCGACCAGCCGTACCAGCGGCGGGCGGCGAGGAAGGTGAGCCGGGCCTCCTCCGTGCCGCTGAGGACCGTGAGGTCGACGCCCGTCTCCTCCCGTACCCGCTCCAGCACCTGGTCGGCGTTGCTCGCCTCGCGTACCGCGGAGGTGGCGAAGGCGAGGACGTCCTCGCAGCCCTTGTCCTCGGCGGCTTCGAGCGCGCCGGCGATCGTGCCGACCAGCCGGTCCACGCCGAGCGGGCCGATCGCCCCGTCCTCGTCGAGGAGTTCGGCCAGGCGCAGCTCGGCCTTGTGCGAGTGCGCGGGCAGGGGGCGTGCGCCGGGGTGCGCGTCGACCACCAGCAGATGAACCGTGTTCGACCCCACGTCGAGGACTCCGAGTCTCATACCGAGAACGCTACTGCCGGTGGCGGACTTACCCTGGGCGCGTGCCAAAGACGAAAAAGGCGAAGCCGGGCAAAGCCTCGAAGAAGCGGAACGTAGAACCGGACGTTCCGCAGGACATCAAGCACGTGGAGAAGGTGGAGATGCACACGCCGGCGACGGCGGAGCCAGATCCCTCCGACGAGACGGGCCTCGACTTCCCGCGCGCCTGGGTGGAGTTCCCCGATCCCGCCGACGACGAGCAGGTCTTCCGCTGCGACCTGACCTGGCTGACGTCCAGGTGGACCTGCATCTTCGGCAGCGGCTGCCAGGGCATCCAGGCGGGCCGCGCGGACGACGGCTGCTGCACGCTGGGCGCGCATTTCTCGGACGAGGACGACGAGAAGCGGGTGGCCGGTCATGTCGCGCGCCTCACGCCGGAGCTGTGGCAGTTCCACGACGTGGGTACGGAGACGGGCTGGACCCAGACCGACGAGGACGGGGACCGCCAGACGCGGCGCTGGCAGGGCTCGTGCATCTTCCAGAACCGGCCGGGCTTCCCCGCCGGGGCCGGCTGCTCGCTGCACATCCTGGCGCTGCGGGAGGGCCGGGAGCCGCTGGAGACCAAGCCGGACGTGTGCTGGCAGCTGCCCGTGCGGCGCACGTACGAGTGGATCGACCGGCCCGACGACACGCGGGTGCTCCAGGTGTCGATCGGTGAGTACGACCGGCGGGGGTGGGGTCCGGGCGGGCACGACCTGCACTGGTGGTGCACCTCGGCGACCTCGGCGCACGGCGCCGGCGACCCGGTGTACGTCTCGTACCGGCCGGAGCTGATCGAGCTGATGGGCAAGGAGGGGTACGAGGCGCTGACCGAGCTGTGCGAGCAGCGGCTCGCCTCGCTGCTGCCGATGGCCCCGCACCCGGCGGACCCGGCGTAGCGCCGTTCCACGGTCAGTCCGCCCGGGGCGGGGTGCTCGGGCCCTTCGGCGTGTCGGGGCGGCGGTGGGCGCGGCGGCCCTGCTTCTGCTCGGTGAGCCGGCGCAGACAGGTCCACCGGGCCAGCGCGTACAGCCAGGTCCTGCGCTCCTCCTCGTCGGCCGGGCAGCGGCCGCCCTGCCGTTCGGCCAGGGCCAGCACGCCGCCGAGCGCCTCGGTGGCGGCGTCGTGGTCGCACAGGACGGAGAGGCAGTAGGTGAAGAGGCCGTCGAGATGCGGCTCGTAACGGGCGGGCGGCTGCTTCGGCGACAAGTGGGGGGCGCGGTGCTGTCCCCGGTGTGCGCCGGGGGTGTTCGCGGGGATCTCCAGCCTGCTGCTCGTCACCTTGCGACCGTAGGCAGGGCGGGGCTCACCCCTGGCACTCCTTGAGTAGATTTAACCCTTTCGGGTGAACGTATCGCGCGATAAAGGACAGGAGTTCCCCGGCTCGCTGTCCGACCCCACCTATACGGTGGCGCCATGGCTGCCCGTACGAAATCCGCGAAGGACCGGCCGTCCTACCGCTGCACCGAATGCGGCTGGACCACCGCGAAGTGGCTCGGCCGTTGCCCCGAGTGCCAGGCGTGGGGGACGGTCGAGGAGTTCGGCGGCGCCCCCGCCGTCCGGACCACGGCGGCGGGCCGCGTCTCCACCGCCGCGCTGCCCATCGGCCAGGTCGACAGCCGGCAGGCGACCGCCCGCCCCACCGGGGTGAGCGAGCTGGACCGGGTGCTGGGCGGCGGTCTGGTGCCCGGTGCCGTCGTGCTGCTCGCGGGCGAGCCGGGCGTCGGGAAGTCCACGCTGCTGCTCGACGTCGCGGCGAAGGCGGCGACCGACGAGCACCGCACGCTGTATGTGACGGGCGAGGAGTCCGCGTCCCAGGTCCGGATGCGGGCCGACCGCATCCGGGCGATCAGCGACCACCTGTATCTGGCGGCCGAGACCGACCTGTCGGCGGTGCTCGCCCACCTCGACGCGGTGAAGCCCTCGCTGCTGATCCTGGACTCGGTGCAGACCGTGGCCTCGCCGGAGATCGAGGGCGCGCCGGGCGGGATGGCGCAGGTCCGCGAGGTCGCCGGGGCGCTGATCCGGGCCTCCAAGGAGCGCGGGATGTCGACGCTGCTCGTGGGCCACGTCACGAAGGAGGGCGCGATCGCCGGGCCCAGGCTCCTGGAGCACCTGGTGGACGTGGTGCTGTCGTTCGAGGGCGACCGCCATGCCCGGCTGCGCCTGGTGCGCGGGGTCAAGAACCGGTACGGGGCGACCGACGAGGTCGGCTGCTTCGAGCTGCACGACGAGGGCATCACCGGGCTCGCCGATCCGTCCGGGCTGTTCCTGACGCGGCGCGACGAGCCGGTGCCGGGCACCTGTCTGACCGTGACCCTGGAGGGCAAGCGGCCCCTGGTCGCGGAGGTGCAGGCGCTCACGGTGGACTCCCAGATCCCCTCGCCCCGGCGCACGACGTCGGGCCTGGAGACCTCCCGGGTGTCGATGATGCTCGCGGTCCTGGAGCAGCGCGGCCGGATCAGCTCGCTGGGCAAGCGGGACATCTACAGCGCGACGGTGGGCGGCGTGAAGCTGTCCGAGCCTGCCGCGGACCTGGCCATCGCGCTGGCGCTGGCAAGCGCGGCGAGCGACACACCGCTGCCGAAGAACCTGGTGGCGATCGGCGAGGTGGGCCTCGCGGGCGAGGTCAGACGGGTCACGGGGGTGCAGCGCCGGCTGGCCGAGGCGCACCGGCTGGGCTTCACGCACGCCCTGGTCCCGACCGATCCGGGCAAGGTCCCGGCCGGTATGAAGGTCACGGAAGTGGCCGACATGGGCGACGCGCTCAGGGCACTCCCGCGCCGGTCCCGTGCACAGGCCCCCCAGGAGGAGGGCGCACGCCGGTAGACTTTGCCCTGGTCTCGCCCGCCCGTACGAACGGTACGAGGGACGTAGGGTCCTTCGATTGGATCCGGCCTGCTCCTGAGCGACAGGCCCGAGGGCACCGCAAACCTGTGACCGGAGGAGTGCAGTGGCAGCCAGCGACCGGGCAGCATCGCCCGGAAAGTCCGGCCAAACCACCGGTAACGAGGCGCTGATGCGCGCCTCGTTGAGCGCCGTCGCGCCCGGTATGGCCCTGCGGGACGGCCTGGAGCGCATTCTCCGCGGCAACACCGGGGGTCTGATCGTGCTCGGCATGGACAAGACCGTCGAATCGATGTGTACCGGCGGCTTCGTGCTGGACGTGGAGTTCACCGCGACCCGGCTGCGGGAGCTGGCCAAGCTCGACGGGGCCCTGATCCTCGACAAGGACATGACGAAGATCCTGCGGGCCGGTGTGCAGCTGGTCCCGGACGCGTCGATCCCCACCGAGGAGACCGGCACCCGGCACCGCACGGCGGACCGGGTCTCCAAGCAGTGCAATTTCCCGGTCGTCTCGGTCTCCCAGTCGATGCGCCTGATCGCGCTGTACGTGAACGGGGAGCGCCGGGTCCTGGAGGAGTCGGCGGCGATCCTGTCCCGCGCCAACCAGGCGCTCGCGACGCTGGAGCGGTACAAGCTGCGGCTCGACGAGGTCGCCGGGACGCTCTCCGCGCTGGAGATCGAGGACCTGGTGACCGTCCGGGACGTGACGGCGGTGGCCCAGCGCCTGGAGATGGTCCGCCGGATCGCGACGGAGATCGCGGAGTACGTGGTGGAGCTGGGCACCGACGGCCGGCTGCTGTCGCTCCAGCTGGACGAGCTGATCGCGGGCGTGGAGCCGGAGCGCGAGCTGGTCGTGCGGGACTACGTGCCGGAGCCGACCGCGAAGCGTTCGCGCACGGTGGCGGAGGCGCTGACCGAGCTGGACTCGCTGACCCACACGGAGCTGCTCGAACTCCCGGTGGTGGCACGGGCGCTGGGCTACAGCGGATCGCCGGAGACGCTGGACTCGGCGGTGTCGCCGCGCGGTTTCCGGCTGCTGGCGAAGGTGCCGCGGCTGCCCGGTGCGATCATCGACCGGCTCGTGGAGCACTTCGGCGGTCTGCAGAAGCTGCTCGCGGCGAGCGTGGACGATCTCCAGACGGTGGACGGGGTCGGCGAGGCGCGGGCGCGCAGCGTGCGCGAGGGGCTGTCCCGGCTGGCGGAGTCGTCGATCCTCGAACGGTACGTGTAGGCGGCCGGCCCCCGCGCCGCTCCCCCGCGACCGGGTCCGGCCGCGGGCTCGGTCCTCCGCGGCCGGCCCTTCCGGCTCGGTCGTTCCGGCTCAGTCCTTCGCGAGGACGAACGAGGCGCGCTGCACCGGCTCGCCCGGAGCCTTGGCCTCCACGAGGTACGTGCCCGGCCCGGCCTTCCCCGCGGGCGGCGTCGCGCACTTGGGCGCGCTCCTGCCCCGGTCCCACTGCACGGTGTGCACGACGGTCGTCCCGGCGGGCACTTCGAGCAGCACGGCCGCCGGCTTGCGCGGGCAGTCCTTGGACGACCACACCTCGTCGTCGTCCCCGCCCGCCTCGGTGACGGTGAACACGGCGCTTTTCGGCCCGAAGTCGGCCTTGCAGGCGGTGGACGAGGTGTTCGTGGCGAACAGCCGGAACTTCGGCTTCTCGTCGGGCGCGTAGCTGAGTTCGGTCTTCAGGGTCAGCCGGATCGCACCCGGGGTGCAGTCGGGGAGCGAGGACCCGGCCGGTACCGGCCGTCCCGCCGCCACTCCGCCCGAACCGGAAGCGGAACCCGAACCGGTGTCCTGGCCACCGCCGTTGGAGTCCGTCGAACCGGAGCCGCCGCCCGTACCGGTGGAGCTGCCGGCGGAACCGCCGTCCGCACCACCGTTCTTGTCGCCGTCGCCGTCGCCGCCGCCGGAGCCGTCCGACTCGCCGCTCCCGCCGGGCTGTTCACTGATCGCGGGACCGGAACCGGAAGGTCCGGGCGTGATCGAATCGGCGGGACCGGAGGGCGCCTTGGAGTCGTCGTGGTCCCCGCCCTTGCCGCCACCGGAGGTGACGGCCCATGCGATCAGCACCGCGAGCAGTGCCACCAGGGCCGCCGCGACCGCCCTCCGTCGCCAGTAGATGCTGGAGGGTAGCGGACCGATCGGATTGCGCAGAGATCCCACGGCGCAAACTGTACGAGAGATCCGGACCAACTCCCGCCCCACCCGCCGCCTTGGCCCCCAAGTTTTCCGGATCATCATTCTGCGAAGGCCAGTTCGGCCGTCGGCCGCGCCCGATCTGACGCTGTGCGATGAAACGTTTACGCATGGTCAACTCTCTCGGGCGGCCGGAAAACGGCCCATCGGCCAGTTGCCGCAACGGCTCGCGGGGCGTGGGGCCACTTCCCGGAACGCCGTGTCAGGATCGATGGTGCGATGACTGCCACGACTGCGACCCAGACGCCCCCCTCCTCCCTCCACACCCCCGTCATCGGGTGGTTCGAGCAGCACGCCCGCGATCTGCCCTGGCGCCGCCCCGAAGCGGGTGCCTGGGGTGTGATGGTGAGCGAGTTCATGCTGCAGCAGACCCCCGTCAGCCGGGTCCTGCCCGTGTACGAGCAGTGGCTCGCCCGCTGGCCGCGCCCCGCCGACCTCGCGGCCGAGCCGCCCGGCGAGGCGGTCCGCGCCTGGGGCCGGCTCGGCTACCCGCGCCGGGCCCTGCGCCTGCACGGGGCCGCCCAGGCGATAACGGAACGCCACGGCGGCGACGTACCGAGCGAGCACGCGCAGCTGCTCGCCCTGCCCGGCATCGGCGAGTACACGGCGGCGGCCGTGGCCTCGTTCGCGTACCGGCAGCGGCACGCCGTCCTCGACACCAATGTCCGCCGGGTCTTCGCCCGTGCCGCGACCGGCATCCAGTACCCGCCGAACGCGACCACCGCCGCCGAACGCCGGCTCGCCCGGGAGCTGCTGCCCGACGAGGACGAACGGGCGGCCCGCTGGGCGGCGGCCACGATGGAGCTGGGCGCCCTCGTCTGCACCGCGAAGAACGAGGACTGCTCGCGCTGCCCGATCGCGGAGCAGTGCGTCTGGCGGCTCGCCGGGAAGCCCGCGCACCAGGGGCCGCCGCGCCGGGGCCAGACCTACGCCGGCACGGACCGGCAGGTGCGCGGCCGGCTCCTCGCCGTGCTGCGCGACGCGGTCGGCCCGGTCCCGCAGTCGGCGCTCGACCTGGTGTGGGACGAGCCGGTGCAGCGGGCCCGCGCACTGGACGGCCTGGTCTCCGACGGACTGGTCGAACCACTGTCCGGCGGCCGCTACCGGCTGCCGCTGACCTGACGGACCGGGTCCGGCCCTCTTCGTAACAAAGGAGCGACCGGGCCCGTCCCGCTTCGTAACAACCACGGACAGGGCCCGTCCGCCTCGTGACAATGACGGGGCGGACGGGCCCTTTCGCGTCCGGCGCGGGGTCCTTTGTCCGGTCTCCTCCCCCCTCTGTTACACAACCGATGGACAGCCGTGCGCCCGCCTACGGCTGCTCCGCACAGCCCCGTGACAACCGCTCCGTAGCGTCTGCGACGTCGGGCCGCACGACCAGCGGCCGGCGGCGGTACGAGCGGTACTACGGGGTTTCACGGGGATGGAGGCGGTTGTCATGGCGCAGAGCGAGGTGCTCGGCTTCGAGGAGTACGTACGGACCCGGCAGGAGGCGCTGCTGCGCAGTGCGCGCCGCCTCGTCCCGGACCCCGTGGACGCCCAGGACCTGCTGCAGACCGCGCTGGCCCGCACCTACGGCCGCTGGGACCGCATCGAGGACAAGTCCCTCGCCGACGCCTACCTGCGACGCGTCATGATCAACACCCGCACCGAGTGGTGGCGGGCCCGCAAGCTCGACGAGGTGCCCACCGAGCAGCTGCCCGACGCCAGCATCGAGGACGGCACCGAGCAGCGCGCCGACCGCGCCCTGCTGATGGACATCCTGGGCGTGCTGGCTCCCAAGCAGCGCAGTGTCGTCGTCCTGCGACACTGGGAGCAGATGAGCACGGAGGAGACGGCGGCGGCGCTCGGCATGTCGGCCGGTACGGTGAAGAGCACGCTGCACCGTGCGCTGGCGCGGCTGCGCCAGGAGCTGGAGAACAGGGAAGCGGCGAGCCGGGAGGCCCGGGTCGCCGAGGAGCGGGGGCGGGAGCGGTGCGCGGCCTGACAGGCAGCGGTGACGAGGAGACCGTCACCGGCGATACGGGCGGGGGAACGGCCGGCAGGGGCAACAGACGCCTGCTGACCGGCTGGGCGGCGAGCAGTGCGGCAATGGCCGGGCTCGCCGTCTTCGGCCTGTTCGCCGTCAGCTGCTCCACGGGAGGCACGGGCACCCGGGACGAGGGCCCGGCGGGCGCCGAGCCGGTCGTCCGGATCACCCCGAGCGCGACGGCCGCGTCCACGGCGAAGCCAGCGCCCCGGGTGGACGCCGTGGCACTGCTCAAGGCGGACCCGAAGGTGAGCGGGCGGGTCCGGATGGATCTGAAGCCGTGCAGCGGCGACGAGTACCCGGTGGACACCTCGTACGGGAAGCTGACCCGCGGCTCGTCGTCGGACGTCGTGGTGAACGTGATGACCTGCGGCGATTCGGTGGGCGTCGGCACCTATGTGTACCGGCCGCGCACCGACGGCACGTACGAGAACGTCTTCACCGTCGAGCAGCCCGCCGTCTACGGCACCATCGACCGGGGGGACCTGGTGGTGACGACCCAGGTGTACGGGAAGAAGGACTCGGTCGCCTACCCCTCGGGCGAGGAAGTGATCACCTACCACTGGGCGAGCGGCCGGTTCGGCGAGGTGGACCGGGTGCAGAACGACTTCAACCGAGCCGTGGGCGCGGGCGACGGAGACCTCCCCGAGCCCACCGAACCGTCGAGGAACTGAGAGCCTTCCGATGGCCGAGACCCATGTGCTGTTCGTCGAGGACGACGACGTCATCCGCGAGGCCACCCAGCTGGCGCTGGAGCGGGACGGCTTCGCGGTCACCGCGGTGCCCGACGGGCTGACCGGCCTGGAGGCGTTCCGGGCGAAGCGCCCCGACATCGCGCTGCTCGACGTGATGGTCCCCGGCCTGGACGGAGTCAGCCTCTGCCGCCGCATCCGGGACGAGTCCACGGTCCCCGTGATCATGCTGTCGGCGCGCGCCGACTCGATCGACGTGGTCCTCGGGCTGGAGGCCGGCGCCGACGACTACGTCACCAAGCCCTTCGACGGGGCTGTCCTGGTCGCCCGGATCAGGGCCGTGCTGCGCCGCTTCGGCCATGCGTCGGGCGGCCGGGCCGGCGGCGGGCAGCCGGAGCCCGCGGCCGAGGGCGGGGTGCTGGTCTTCGGGGACCTGGAGGTCGACACCGAGGGCATGGAGGTCCGCAGGGGCGGCACGCAGGTGGGGCTGACCCCGACCGAGATGCGGCTGCTGCTGGAGTTCTCGTCGGCGCCCGGCACCGTGCTCTCCCGCGACAAGCTCCTGGAGCGGGTCTGGGACTACGGCTGGGGCGGCGACACCCGGGTCGTGGACGTCCATGTGCAGCGGCTGCGGACGAAGATCGGCCAGGACCGCATCGAGACGGTCCGCGGCTTCGGCTACAAGCTCCGCGGATGAGACGGCCCGCGCTGCGGACGGGCGTCCGCTGGAAGATCAGCATCGCGATCGCGGCGGTCGGCGCGCTGATCGCGGTCGCACTGAGCCTCGTCGTGCACAACGCGGCCCGTGTCTCGATGCTGGAGAACGCCCGCGAGGTCCAGCTGGAACGGCTGACGTACGCGCAGCTGCTCTACGAGGCGAAGAAGACGAAGAAGGCCGATCCCCGGTTCGGGGCGAAGCTCAACGACCCGTCGATGCCGCAGAGCCTGCGCCAGGAGACCCGGCGCAACCGCCGCGCCACCCATGTCGAGGACTCCGGCGGGGTGCCCGACGTCTGGGCGGCCGTGCCGGTGGGCAACGGGAACGTCCTGTCGCTGCACACCCGCTTCGCGGACCGCTCGACCACGATCATGGGCGACCTGGACCGGGCCCTGATCATCGGTTCGGTCTCGGTGGTCCTCGGCGGCTCCGCACTGGGTGTGCTGATCGGCGGCCAGCTCTCGCGCCGGCTGCGCAAGGCGGCGACGGCGGCGGGCAAGGTCGCCCAGGGCAACACGGACGTCCGGGTCAGGGACGCGGTCGGCGGTGTCGTACGGGACGAGACCGATGAGCTGGCCGGTGCGGTGGACGCGCTGACCGACGCGCTGAACGAGCGGATCGAGGCGGAGCGGCGGGTCACCGCGGACATCGCGCACGAGCTGCGCACCCCCGTGACCGGGCTGCTCACGGCGGCCGAGCTGCTGCCGCCGGGCCGCCCCACGGAGCTGGTGCGCGACCGGGCCCAGGCGATGCGCACCCTGGTCGAGGACGTGCTGGAGGTGGCCCGGCTGGACAGCGCGTCGGAGCGGGCCGAGCTCCAGGAGATCGCGCTCGGCGAGTTCGTCAGCCGCCGGGTGGCGCTGCTGGACCCGGAGGTACGGGTGCAGGTGGTCCACGAGTCCTGGGTGAGCACCGATCCGCGCCGCCTCGAACGCATCCTGGGCAATCTGCTGGGCAACGCGGCCAAGCACGGGTCGACCCCGGTGGAGGTCACGGTCGAGGGGCGGGTGGTCCGGGTCCGCGACCACGGGTCCGGTTTCCCGGCGGCGCTGCTGAAGGAGGGGCCGAGCCGGTTCCGTACCGGGTCGACGGACCGGGCGGGGCACGGGCACGGTCTCGGGCTGACCATCGCGGCCGGGCAGGCGCGGGTGCTGGGGGCCCGGCTGACCTTCCGCAACGCGGCGCCCGAGGGCGCGGCGGAGGGCAGCGGCGGCGCGGTCGCGGTGCTGTGGCTGCCCGAACACGCGCCGACGGACACGGGCAGCTATCCGATGCTCCAGTTCGCGGAGCAGCGGAGTCCGGAGCGGGGTGCCGGGAAGAGGGTGTGACAGGGCGAGGGCCCCGGGACGGTGTCGTCCCGGGGCCCTCGCGTACCTCCGTGGCCGGTCAGATCTCCGCGACCGCCGGGGCGGCCTTGGCGTCCGGTCCGGCGCCCCGCAGCGGGACCTCCTTGACGAACAGGGAGGCGACAACCGCGACCAGGCCGACGGACGCGCCGACCAGGAAGGCGATGTGCGTACCGGAGGACACCGCGTACTCGTACGCCTCGCGCACCGGCACCGGCAGCTTGGCCAGGCTCGCCGCGTCCAGCTGGGCGGAGTGCGAGGTGGCCGCGCCGCCGCCGCGGGCCGCCATCTCGTCCTGGACCCTGCCGGTGAACAGCGCGCCCATGATGGCGACGCCGAAGGAGCTGCCGAGCGTACGGAAGAGGGTGGTGGACGAGGAGGCGACGCCCATGTCCTTCAGCTCGACGCTGTTCTGCGCGACGAGCATCGTGATCTGCATCAGGAAGCCCATGCCGGCGCCGAGCACCGCCATGTACAGCCCCGAGGTGAAGCGGGTGGTGCCGGTGTCCATCTGCGCGAGCAGGAAGAGGCCGACGACCATCAGGATCGAGCCCACGATGGGGAAGATCTTGTACTTGCCGGTGCTGGTGGTGACACGGCCCGCGACGAGCGAGACGACCATCATGGACAGCAGCATCGGCAGGAGCAGCAGCCCGGAGTTGGTCGCGGAGGCGCCCTGGACGGACTGCTGGTACAGCGGCAGGAAGAGCACCGCGCCGAACATCACGAATCCGGCCATGAAGCCGACCACGGACATGAGCGTGAAGTTCAGGTTGCGGAAGATGTGGAGCGGGATGATCGGCTCTGCGGCCTTCGTCTCGACGAAGAGGAAGCCGGCCAGCGCGGCGACGCCGATCGCGATGAGCTCCATGATGACCGCGGAGTTCCAGTCGTACTCGGAACCGCCCCAGGTGGTGACCAGCACGATCGCGGTGATGCCGACGGTGAGCAGCGCGGCGCCGAGGTAGTCGACGTTCCGCTTGGTCCGCTCGCGCCGGGGCAGGTGCAGGACCGTGGTGATCATGATCAGGGCGACGGCGCCCAGCGGCAGATTGATGTAGAAGCTCCAGCGCCAGCCGAGGTGGTCGGTGATGGTGCCGCCGACCAGCGGGCCGCCGATCATGGCGATGGCCATCACGCCGGCCATCATGCCCTGGTACTTGCCGCGCTCGCGGGGCGGCACGAGGTCGCCGATGATCGCCATGACGCCGACCATCAGGCCGCCGGCGCCGAGGCCCTGGACGGCCCGGAAGCCGATGAGCTGGCCCATGTCCTGGGCCATGCCGCTGAGGACCGAGCCGATCAGGAAGATCACGATGGACGTGAGGAAGATGCCCTTGCGCCCGTACATGTCGCCGAGCTTGCCCCAGATGGGGGTGGAGGCGGCGGTGGCCAGGGTGTAGGCGGTGACGACCCACGAGAGGTGTTCGAGGCCGCCGAGGTCACCGACGATGGTCGGCATCGCGGTGCCGACGATCAGGTTGTCGAGCATCGCCAGCAGCATGGCGATCATCAGGGCGAGGACCACCACCCGGACGCTGCGCTCCGGCGGAGCTGATGGTTCCGCCTTCGTGGCCGGTGGGCCGTCCGCCTTCCCGTCGGCCGTCTTGATCAGGTCCGCCATCTTCCCCAACTCCCCAGTCACCCTGCTCACCGGGCCCTTACTTGCCGCCCGGCTAGTTGATTACACTGGAGGAAGGTAGCCCCGTAACTAGCCGGGCGTCAAGTAAGTTTTCTTGGGAGAGCAGCATGGGCAGCACGCCGCAGCCGCGCCGGGGCAACACCCGCCAGCGCATCCAGGACGTCGCCCTGGAGCTCTTCGCCGAACAGGGCTACGAGAAGACCTCACTGCGGGAGATCGCCGAGAAGCTGGATGTCACCAAGGCGGCGCTCTACTACCACTTCAAGACGAAGGAAGACATCCTCGTCTCCATCTTCGAGGACCTGAACCGGCCGGTGGAGGAGCTGATCGCCTGGGGCGAGAAGCAGCCCCGCACCCTGGAGACGAAGACGGAGCTGCTGCGCCGCTACAGCGACGCGATGGCCCACGCGGCCCCGCTCTTCCGCTTCATGCAGGAGAACCAGGCGACGGTACGGGACCTGAGCATCGGCGAGACCATCAAGCACCGGGTCCTGGGCCTGGTCGACCTGATCAAGGAACCCGACGCCCCGCTCACCGACCAGGTGCGGTGCTTCAGCGCGCTCTTCACCCTGCACGCCGGAATGCTCGCCCTGAAAGACGTCGACGGCGACCCCGAGGAGAAGCGCAAGGCCGCTCTCGAAGTCGCCGTCGAACTGGTCACCCGGGCCCATGACCCGGAAACCCCCCGGTAGCCGGGGGGCGGGGCACAGCCGGATCAGACGTTGATGCCGTGCTTGTGCAGGAAGTTGACCGGGTTGACCGCCGAACCGTAGTTCGGGGTGGTCCGGATCTCGAAGTGCAGGTGCGGGCCGCTGGAGTTGCCGGTGTTGCCGGACAGGGCGATCTTCTGGCCCTTCTTCACGTGCTGGCCGATGTGCACGTCGATCTTGGACAGGTGCGCGTACTGCGAGTACGTGCCGTTGCCGTGCGAGATCACGATGGCGTTGCCGTACGCGGGACCGTCGCCGCCGCCGTTCGGGCCGGCCTTCACGATGGTGCCGGTGTGGGCGGCCTCGACCTTGGTGCCGATCGGCACGGCGAAGTCCTGGCCGGAGTGCTTGTGCGCCCAGCGGCTGCCGTCGTTGCCGAAGCTCGCGCTCAGCTCGTACTTGTGGACCGGGGTCTCCCAGGGGAGCTTCGCGGCGCGCTTGGCGGCGGCCTTCTTCTTGGCGGCGGCCTTCTTCTTCGCGGCGGCGGCCTTCTTCTTGGCCTCCTCCGCCTTGTGCTTGGCGGCCTTGCCCTGCGCGGCCGCCTGCTGGGCGACCGAGTCGGCGGTGGACGCGGTCACCAGGTGCGAGGCCTGGGGGGCGTCCGCAGTGCCGGCCGCGAACGCCGCGCCCGCACCGAGAACCATCGATGTCCCCAGACCGGCTGCCACCACAGCGCCGCGAACACGGGACACGGACGGGCGGCGGGACTGGAACGTAACGCGCTTCGACATATGCGGAAATCCTCCGGAGATGACTGGACCCGGCGGTGTGCCGGGCTGGCCATACCTTGGTAACCCGCACCCCCACCGGTACTCAAACCCCCCATCTACGATCAAAAGCCGTAGAAAGCATCCCGGGAATTCGCCCGGAGGAGCCGGGCCCGAGCCCCTCCGGAAGACTCTCGAAAGTCCCCGCCGGAACAGGTTTAGGCCCAGTTCCAAACCGCCCACACCGGACATACGCCCCCTGTGTGGGCATACGGCACCCCACACGCCGAGGGCCCGTCCGCCGCAGGGCCGAAAGGCCCCCGACGGATCGGGCCCGTTGCTCCTAAGGCGACTAGTAGGCTCCGAATGGCCTGTGCGCCTTGTCACCGGCGGTGGGACCGAAGGCCGTCCGTTTCGGGACCTTCGGCCCGGTGCCGGCCGCTACCCGACGGGCAGCGCGGTCACCTTCTTGGCGTGCACCGCCACCACATGCTTGCCGCCCGAGGTCAGATACCAGCGGTCGATGTCGCCGGAACCGTCGTTGTACGTCCACAGCAGCTTGCCGTCGGCCGGGTCGAAAGCGTGGACGCCGCCGTTCTTGTCGAACTCGGTCGCCCCGTAGAGGACGTCTCCCACCTTGGCGAACTGCCACGGGGCGGCCACGTCCAGGCTTTCCTTGTTGTGCCAGTGGCGCTTCCCGGTCGCCGGATCGACCGCCCACAGGGCGTGCACGGTGTCGGAGACGTAGAGGACACCGTCCAGCACCGCCGGGTCGTTGAACCAGCTGTACTTCTCCGTCGCGAAGGACCAGCGCTCCGCACCGGTCTCCAGGTCGAAGGCGCGCATCCGCTCGCCGGTCGCGATGATGACGAGGCCCTCGTGGACCACGAAGCCGCGGTTGCTGGTGCGGCCGATCTTCTTCGTCCAGACCTGGTGGCCGGTCGCGGTGTCGCGGACCGTGAGGTTCTTGCGGAAGTCCGTGTAGACGAGGCGCTTGCCGGAGACCTGTGCGGTGAGCCCGTTCTCCTCGGTGCCGTGGTCGCGCTGCTCGCGCCAGACGACCTTGCCGGAGCCGGTGGAGATGGCGGCGATCACGTTGTCCGGAGTCCGGAAGTTCTTGTCCAGGATCCCCGCGACGACATAGACCTGGTCGGCGTCGGCGGCGATGACCCGGGGCTGGGAGTACTCCTTGTCGCCCAGCCGGCTGCGCCAGGCGTCCCGGCCGGTCTTCGGGTCGAGCCCGATGATGTTGCCGTCGTACTTGGCGCTGGCCAGATAGAGGGTGCCGTCGCCGATCAGCATGCTCGCGCCCGGGGTGGTGACCTCGGCGCGGGACCAGATCTCCTTGCCGGTGGTCAGGTCGCGGGCCACCAGGGGGTCACCGGAGACGAGCACCACGTCGTCGACCACGGCGACGGCGGATATCCAGGCCAGTCCGTCGAACGTCGTGGTGTGCTGCCAGGCGGGCTCCGGCTTCCCGCCCGGTGCGGGCGCCGCGCCCCCCGGCTTCTCCGAGCCCGCCY
>NZ_RDBL01000006.1:254545-274296 GCF_008042035.1 Streptomyces sp. col6 | reverse complement strand
GGCTCGGAGAAGCCGGGGGGCGCGGCGCCCGCACCGGGCGGGAAGCCGGAGCCCGCCTGGCAGCACACCACGACGTTCGACGGACTGGCCTGGATATCCGCCGTCGCCGTGGTCGACGACGTGGTGCTCGTCTCCGGTGACCCCCTGGTGGCCCGCGACCTGACCACCGGCAAGGAGATCTGGTCCCGCGCCGAGGTCACCACCCCCGGCCGGCTCCTCCACCGGCCCGCAGGCCGCGGCCCCGGCGCCCAGCAGGGCCAGCCCCGCTCCGGCCCCGGCCAGCCTGATCATCCGCCTGCGCGACACGTCGCCTCTGCCCATGGCGTGCCCCATCCCCCTCGCCGTTCCATCTCCGAGTCCTTCGTTTGCGAACGAAAAACCTTCCCCGGGCAGGACGCCCGAGGCCGGGCCAGACTAACCAGCGATTTTTTGCCAACGCGCGTAGCGAACGCGACCGGGACGTTCCTGTGACGCGGCTGTCACCGTGCCGAGCGCACGGAGGAAACGGTGCCGTGCGCACGGAGGAAACCGTGCGCACGCCGCACGGAGAGCGGCGCGGCATGCCGAAAAGGGGCGGCCCCGGACCGGTCGAAACCGTTCCGGGGCCGCCCCTTCGGACGTTCGGGCGCTACTGCCGGGAAGGGCAGCAGCCGCCTGTCACGCCTCCTTCGACATGTTCGGGCCGGCGCCGCCTGCCGCCTGCTCGATCGGCGGGACGTCGGGCAGAGCCGACTTCTCCTCGCCGCGGAAGGTGAACTTCTGCTCGTCACCCTCGCCCTCGCTGCCGACGACCACGATGTGGCCGGGGCGCAGCTCACCGAAGAGGATCTTCTCGGAGAGGACGTCCTCGATCTCGCGCTGGATCGTCCGGCGCAGCGGCCGGGCGCCCATCACGGGGTCGTAGCCCTTCTTCGCGAGCAGCTTCTTGGCGTCCGTGCTGAGCTCGATGCCCATGTCACGGTCCTTGAGCCGCTCGTCCACCTTCGCGATCATCAGATCGACGATCTCGATGATGTCTTCCTGGCTGAGCTGGTGGAAGACGACGGTGTCGTCGACACGGTTGAGGAACTCGGGCCGGAAGTGCTGCTTGAGCTCTTCGTTGACCTTGACCTTCATCCGCTCGTAGTTGGTCTTGACGTCACCCTGGGCGGCGAAGCCCAGGTTGAAGCCCTTGGAGATGTCCCGGGTCCCGAGGTTGGTCGTCATGATGATGACCGTGTTCTTGAAGTCCACGACCCGGCCCTGGGAGTCGGTCAGGCGACCGTCCTCCAGGATCTGGAGCAGGGAGTTGAAGATGTCGGGGTGGGCCTTCTCGACCTCGTCGAAGAGGACGACGGAGAACGGCTTGCGGCGCACCTTCTCGGTGAGCTGCCCGCCCTCCTCGTAGCCCACGTAACCGGGGGGCGAACCGAAGAGACGCGAGACCGTGTGCTTCTCGCTGAACTCCGACATGTCGAGGGAGATCAGCGCGTCCTCGTCGCCGAAGAGGAACTCGGCGAGCGTCTTGGACAGCTCCGTCTTACCGACACCGGACGGGCCGGCGAAGATGAACGAGCCACCGGGGCGCTTCGGGTCCTTCAGACCGGCCCGCGTACGGCGGATCGCCTGCGAGAGGGCCTTGATGGCGTCCTTCTG
Organism: Streptomyces sp. col6; assembly: GCF_008042035.1. Lineage (GTDB taxonomy): Bacteria > Actinomycetota > Actinomycetes > Streptomycetales > Streptomycetaceae > Streptomyces. The sequence goes on along the minus strand of NZ_RDBL01000006.1, from coordinate 272,661 downwards.
CCCGATGACGCGCTTGTGGAGCTCGTCCTCCATGCGCAGCAGACGCGAGGACTCCTCCTCGGTCAGCTTGAAGACCGGGATGCCGGTGGCGGTGGCGAGGACCTCGGCGATGAGCTCGCCGTCGACCTCGGCCACGACGTCCATGTCACCGGCCTTCCACTCCTTCTCGCGCTTGGCCTTCGCCGCCAGCAGCTGCTTCTCCTTGTCGCGGAGAGAGGCCGCCTTCTCGAAGTCCTGGGAGTCGATGGCCGACTCCTTGTCGCGGCGCACGCCCGCGATCTTCTCGTCGAACTCGCGGAGGTCCGGCGGCGCGGTCATCCGGCGGATGCGCATCCGGGAACCGGCCTCGTCGATCAGGTCGATCGCCTTGTCCGGCAGGAAGCGGTCCGAGATGTAGCGGTCGGCCAGCGTCGCGGCCTGGACCAGCGCCTCGTCCGTGATGGACACGCGGTGGTGGGCCTCGTAGCGGTCGCGCAGACCCTTGAGGATCTCGATGGTGTGCGGCAGCGACGGCTCCGCGACCTGGATGGGCTGGAAGCGGCGCTCGAGAGCGGCGTCCTTCTCCAGGTGCTTGCGGTACTCGTCGAGCGTGGTCGCACCGATGGTCTGCAGCTCGCCTCGCGCCAGCATGGGCTTGAGGATGCTCGCGGCGTCGATCGCGCCCTCGGCGGCGCCCGCACCCACCAGGGTGTGGAGCTCGTCGATGAACAGGATGATGTCGCCGCGGGTGCGGATCTCCTTGAGGACCTTCTTCAGGCGCTCCTCGAAGTCACCGCGGTAGCGGGAGCCGGCGACCAGCGCGCCGAGGTCCAGGGTGTAGAGGTGCTTGTCCTTGAGGGTCTCGGGCACCTCGCCCTTGACGATGGCCTGCGCCAGGCCCTCGACGACCGCCGTCTTGCCGACGCCGGGCTCGCCGATGAGGACCGGGTTGTTCTTCGTACGGCGGGAGAGCACCTGCATGACCCGCTCGATCTCCTTCTCGCGCCCGATGACCGGGTCGAGCTTGGATTCGCGAGCGGCCTGCGTGAGGTTGCGGCCGAACTGGTCGAGCACCAGCGACGTGGAGGGCGTGCCCTCCGCGGGGCCGCCGGCGGTGGCCGCCTCCTTGCCGCCCGAGTAGCCGGACAGCAGCTGGATGACCTGCTGGCGCACCCGGTTCAGGTCGGCGCCCAGCTTCACGAGGACCTGGGCGGCGACGCCCTCGCCCTCGCGGATGAGGCCGAGCAGGATGTGCTCCGTGCCGATGTAGTTGTGGCCGAGCTGGAGGGCCTCGCGGAGCGACAGCTCCAGGACCTTCTTGGCTCGGGGCGTGAAGGGGATGTGGCCGGACGGGGCCTGCTGGCCCTGACCGATGATCTCCTCCACCTGCTGGCGGACCGCCTCGAGCGAAATCCCGAGGCTCTCCAGGGCCTTAGCGGCGACACCCTCACCCTCGTGGATCAGGCCCAGGAGGATGTGCTCGGTGCCGATGTAGTTGTGGTTGAGCATCCGGGCTTCTTCCTGAGCCAGGACGACAACCCGCCGCGCGCGGTCGGTGAACCTCTCGAACATCGTTAATCGCTCCTCAGAGCGGTCAGGCAGTAAGGGGTCGGTCCCCTCCCTGTCCTTCCGCAGCTTAGTCCCGCAAGCGGGGACCGCTCATTTCAACTGCCGACACCCGGCCTTGCTTCCTGGCGGTTCCCCCGCCCCGAACGCCGACAACTCCTCCAACCCGATGGTGCGAGACGATGTTCCCGCAGGCCAGGCCAATACCCCAGTCGCCAGTACGCCGATGGCGAACGTGAGACAGGCATGGCGTGCGTGTCGCCCCTCCCCACTAGGGATGTCTTACCCGCAATTACAGACAGTCCATGCGGCGTACGCGGGTTCCCTCCGCTACGGGCGAACATCTTCGTACTCCTGAATGCGCCCGTACGCCCCCAACCCGGACACCCTATGCGTTCGCACGTAAGCACTGCGTAACTCCGGGGGTGGATCGGGGGTTGTTCCGACATGGCCCCCACCGTCCCGCCACCCCGCGTCCCGCCGTCCGCCGAGCGGGGCGGTGATGCCCGGGGCGGGCCCTGGGGCGGGTGGTACGAGCGGGAGCTCGGCTGGGCCACGGCGGGCGGTTCGCCGGTGCGGCTGCTGACCGGGCTGCGGTTCGACGCGCTGGTCGTCCCCGCCGTCGCCGGACACGCCGCGCTGCGGCGGGTGGGCCGTACCGGGCCGGTGGCGCTCATGGGGCTGCGGATGAGCCTGCTGGTGGCGCCGGGGAGCGCGGAGGAGCTGCCGGGGCTGCTCGACTGGCTGGAGTGGAGCGGGGTCGCGCTCGCGCTGACCGGTCTGGGCGCGGGGGGCAGGATCACCGCACCGCCGCCGCCGGGCCGGCCGGTGGAGCCGGGGGCCGCCACCTGGCTGCGGCCCCCCGGGCCGTCACGGGAACAGGACGAAGCGCCGGTTCTCCCGGCCTTCTCCGGCTTCGGGAGCAGGGGTGGGGATGCTCCCGACCTCGTCCGGCTCGTGGACGCCGTGGCGACGGAATGCCACCGCGCCCGGCTGACGCGCGCACGGGCGGGCGGGTTCCCCGATGAGCCCGCGGCTCAGCCGTTGGCCTTCTCGTAAGCCTCGCGGATCTCCGCCGGAACGCGGCCGCGGTCATTCACATTGTGGCCGTTCTCGCGGGCCCACTTACGGATCTCGGCGGTGTCCTTGTTGCCACCGGAGACGGCGCGGCCCTTGCCGCGTCCCGACGCCGCGCGGCCACCGGTACGCCGGCCGTTCTTCGCGTAGGGCTCGAGAAGGGAACGCAGCTTGTCCGCGTTGCTGGTGGTGAGGTCGATCTCGTAGGACTTGCCATCCAGCGCGAACGTCACCGTCTCGTCCGCCTCGCCACCGTCGAGGTCGTCAACAAGAAGGACCTGAACCTTCTGTGCCACCGGATTTCCTTTCATCGAAAATGGAGTACGCGGAAAGGAAACCGCTTTTCCCCGGAAAACACAAACCCCCGGGAGAGGTTCAGCGGCGCAACAGGACGGGAAACGTGCGCGATTCGGACATAGGGATCGCCCTTCTTCCCGCGGTCACAGGTGCAGAAGCATCCGGCTGTTGCCCAAGGTGTTCGGCTTCACTCGTTCGAGACCCAGGAACTCCGCGACACCCTCGTCATAGGAACGCAGCAGCTCACTGTAGACATCTCCGTCGACCGGCGTCTCTCCGATCTCCACGAAGCCGTGCTTCGCGAAGAAGTCGACTTCGAAGGTGAGGCAGAAAACCCGGCGGACGCCGAGCCAGCGGGCGGTCCGCAACAGCTTGTCGAGGACTTGGTGCCCCACTCCGGCGCCCTTGATGCCGTGGTCGACGGCGAGCGTACGGACTTCGGCCAGGTCTTCCCACATCACGTGCAGTGCGCCGCAGCCGACGACCGAGGCGTCCTCGTCCCGTTCGGCGATCCAGAACTCCTGGATGTCCTCGTAAAGCGTCACCGTGGCTTTGTCGAGGAGGATGCCTTCGCGCACGTAGCCGTCGAGGAGACGGCGGACGGCCGGCACATCGCTCGTCCGTGCGCGCCGGACGGTGATGGCCATGTTTATAACCGACGGTTCGGTCTGCAAATCGGTTTGCGGAAGCTCTGAGGACATACACAGACGCTATCGCCCGGACTGCGGTCCCGCGTCATCGGCCGCTTCCGCGGCTTCGGCGGCGGGCTCCGCGCCGTCCTCGGGAAGAGTGGGCAGAACGATCCGCATCGCGTCCCGCAGAGCCTCGCGCTGCTCGGCCGACATCATCCCGAAGAACGCGACCAGCGCGGCCGCCGGGTTGTCGCTGCGCGACCAGGCTTCGTTCATCAGGGCGGCGGCGTATGCGGCACGGGTGGAGACGGCCGTATATCGATATGCGCGGCCCTCCACTTCGCGGCGGACCCAGCCCTTCTGATGGAGATTGTCCATTACCGTCATGACGGTGGTGTAGGCGATGGACCGCTCCTGCTGAAGGTCCTCCAGGACTTCCCGCACAGTGACCGGACGGTTCCATTCCCAGACCCGTGTCATCACGGCGTCCTCAAGCTCTCCCAATTGACGGGGCACAGCGTCACCTTAGTGCCAGATGTCTGGAATGCGTAGCTATTCACACAGCAAAAGGGCGTACGGCTCCTCGGGAGCCGCACGCCCTTTCGTACGCGGGTGCGCCGTAACGCGCCTCGGGAGGGTCAGGCCCCTTCGGCGCGCGGGGTTTGGTGGACCGACTCGGCGCGGCTGATCGCCGCGTCCACGGCCGCGTCCTCCTTGGCCTTGTTGGGACCGCCCTGGCTCTTGACGATCGTCACGACCAGGCCGATGAAGAAGGCGGCCATCACCACGGGGGGCACGAGCGCGGATACGTAGTCCATGCCGTCCAGAGTAGCGAGCCGCTCCCGGGCCTCCGGAGAGGCCCTACCCCGCGGCGCGCTGCGGGGGCTGCGGGACGGGCCGGCGCGGCGGGAAGACCTCCGAGGGCTTCGGGGCCGGCCGCTCGGACGGCGGTACGGGACGGGCCGGGGCCGGGGCCGGCGGGGCCTTCGGCTTGTCCGGTTCGGCGGCGCGCCCGCCGGGCAGCGCGGTCAGCCGGCTGCGGGGTGCCGGGGCGGTGGCGTGCACGGCCCGTCCGGCGAGCCGGGCGCGCACCGAGCGCTCCGCGATCGTCCGGCAGCGCTCCAGGAGCGCGGCGGCGAGGGGGCCGCCGCGCAGGGCGCGCAGCGCGGCCAGGTCCTCGGGGCGGGGGTCGTATCCGGCGGCCAGGGCGTCCTGGAGGAGTTCCAGGTAGCCGGCGAGGGAGCCGGGGAGGGCGTCGCGGTAGCGGGCGAGGTCGGCGAGGAGGAAGGCGCGCAGCCGTCCGGCCTCGTCGACCGCCTCGTCCACGGAGCCCGCCAGCCGCAGGCAGTCCTGGACATCCTCGTCGGGCAGGGGCGCGGGGTGCAGGGCGAAGGCGAGGGCGCGTCGGAGCACTCGCAGCTCGTCCGCGCTGAACGCCATACCGCCGCGTGATCCGTAGGGCGTGGGCATGACGCGACAATACGTGCTAAAGGGACAAAATCCGCTTAACTGGTCGTCGATGGCGCGGCGGCTCCGGGGAGCCGCCGCGCGGGGAACCGCCGGTCAGGGCCGGTTCGCTACAACCGGGACACGTTGCGCTCGTACACGAGGCGCAGTCCGATGAGGGTCAGCCAGGGCTCGTGCTCGTCGATGACGGAGGACTCGCCGAGCACCATCGGAGCAAGGCCGCCGGTCGCGATGACGGTGACGTCGTCCGGGTCGGCCGCCAGCTCCTTCTTCATCCGCTCCACGACCCCGTCGACCTGGCCGGCGAAGCCGTAGATGATGCCCGCCTGCATGGCCTCGACGGTGTTCTTGCCGATGACGCTGCGCGGCCGGGCCAGCTCGATCTTGCGCAGCTGGGCGCCCTTGACGCCCAGCGCCTCGACCGAGATCTCGATGCCGGGCGAGATGACGCCGCCGGTGTACTCGCCCCGGGCCGAGACCGCGTCGAAGGTGGTGGCCGTGCCGAAGTCGACGACGATGGCCGGACCTCCGTACAGGTCGACGGCGGCGACCGCGTTGATGATGCGGTCCGCGCCGACCTCCTTCGGGTTGTCCATCAGGATCGGCACCCCGGTCTTGATGCCCGGCTCCACGAGCACGGCGGGGACGTCGCCGTAGTAGCGGCGGGTCACCTCGCGCAGCTCGTGCAGCACGGCCGGGACCGTGGAGCAGATCGCGATGCCCTCGATGCCGTCGCCCAGCTCCATGCCGAGCAGCGGGTGCATGCCCATCAGGCCCTGGAGCAGCACCGCGAGCTCGTCGGCGGTGCGGCGGGAGTCGGTGGAGATCCGCCAGTGCTCGACGATCTCCTCGCCGTCGAACAGGCCGAGGACGGTGTGGGTGTTCCCGACGTCGATGGTGAGCAGCATCAGGCGCCGGCCCCGTCGGTGTCGCGGAAGTCCAGGCCGATGTCCAGGATCGGCGAGGAGTGGGTCAGCGCGCCGACCGCCAGGTAGTCCACGCCGGCCTCCGCGTAGGCGCGGGCCGAGTCGAGGGTGAGCCGGCCGGAGGACTCCAGGACCGCGCGTCCGCCGGTCAGGGCGACCGCGTCGGCGGTCTCGGCCGGGGTGAAGTTGTCCAGCAGGATCAGGTCGGCTCCCGCGTCCAGCACCTCGGTGAGCTGGGCCGGCGTGTCGACCTCGACCTCGATCGCCAGGTCCGGGAACTCCTCCCTGACCCGCTTGAACGCCTCGGCGACCCCGCCGGCCGCGATGACGTGGTTGTCCTTGACGAGCGCGGCGTCGGACAGCGAGAACCGGTGGTTGACGCCGCCGCCGCAGCGCACCGCGTACTTCTCCAGGGCGCGCAGGCCCGGGGTCGTCTTGCGGGTGTCGCGGACCTCGGCCTTCGTGCCCTCCAGTACGTCGGCCCAGGCGCGGGTCGCGGTGGCGATCCCGGAGAGCCGGCAGAGCAGGTTGAGGGCGCTGCGCTCGCCGGTGAGCAGGTCGCGGGTGCGGGTGGTGACGGTCAGCAGCTTCTGGCCGGGAACGACGCGGTCGCCGTCCTCGACGTGCCGCTCGACCTCGAACTCGGAGGTGCACACGATCGACAGGACCGCCTCCGCCACGCGCAGACCGGCCACCACACCCGCCTCGCGGGCGGTGAAGTCACCGGTGGCCATGGCGTCCTCGGCGACGGTGGCGACGGTCGTGACATCCACCCCGCCGTCCAGGTCCTCCGCGATGGCCAGGTGCGCGATGTCCTCGACCTGGATGGGGTCCAGGCCGGAGTCGGCGAGGAGCTGGGCGAGCGCGGGGTCGAGCCCGCACTCCTCGAACTCTTCCTCGCCACCGCAGCCGCAGCCGTCGCCGCAGCCGCCCGCGGCGGGTGCGGGCGCGCCGACCCGGATCAGCGGTACGTCCACGGGAGTGGGGCGCGGATTCTCTTCGGGCGTGCTCACGGTTACGGCTCCTCGGGAGTGGGGTGGGTGGTGCTTGTCGCTGCGCAGTCTGCTGCCCCGGGCGCGTCCACGGGCCCGAACGCCTCGGTATCCGTCCGACGGAGGACGAGGCTCCGGTCGGAGTCGAGCCGTACGACGAGGTGGCGGCGCCACTGCGCGTCGTCGCGCTCGGGCCGGTCCTCGCGCCAGTGGCAGCCGCGGGTCTCCTCGCGCTGCCGGGCGGCGGCGACCAGGACCCGGGAGACCAGCAGCAGGTTGGTGGCCTCCCACGCCTCGACCCCGGGCTCCGCGCTCTTCGGCTCGGCGGCCCCGGCCTTCAGGCAGGCGCTGCGGTGCAGGTCCTCCAGTTCGCCGGCGGCCGTGGTGAGACTCGGAGCGGAGCGCAGGACACCCGCGCCGCGCGTCATGATCCGCTGGATCGTGGTCCGGGCCTCGGGGGCCAGGAGCGGGGAGAGCACCGGCTCCCGGTCGACGGCCTCGCCCGCGCGGGGGCGGTCGGCGACGATGTCGGCGGCGATGCGCTCGGCGAAGACGAGCCCTTCGAGCAGCGAGTTGGACGCGAGGCGGTTGGCCCCGTGCACCCCGGTGCAGGCGACCTCGCCGCAGGCGTACAGGCCGGGCACGGTCGTACGGCCCCGCAGGTCGGTGCGGACACCGCCGGAGGCGTAGTGCGCGGCGGGGGCCACGGGGATGGGCTCGGTGACCGGGTCGATGCCGTGGGCCCGGCAGGCGGCCAGGATGGTCGGGAAGCGCTGCTCCCACATCTCGGCGCCGAAGTGGCGGCCGTCGAGGTACATGTGGTCGGTGCCGTTGAGCTGCATCTGGCGGGTGATGGCCTTGGCGACGATGTCGCGCGGGGCCAGCTCCGCCAGTTCGTGCTGCCCGAGCATGAAGCGCGTGCCGGAGGCGTCGATGAGGTGGGCGCCCTCGCCCCGTACCGCTTCCGAGACCAGTGGCTGCTGGCCCTCGGAGCCGGCGCCGAGGAAGAGGACGGTGGGGTGGAACTGGACGAATTCGAGGTCCGCCACCTCCGCGCCGGCCCGCAGCGCCAGCGCCACGCCGTCGCCGGTGGAGACCGAGGGGTTGGTCGTGGCGGCGAAGACCTGGCCCATGCCGCCGGTGGCCAGGACGACGGCCGGGGCGTTGACCGCGCCGACCCCGTCGTGCTGGCCCTCGCCCATGACGTGCAGGGTGACCCCGGCGGTACGGCCTTCGGCGTCGGTGAGGAGGTCGAGCACGAGGGCGTTCTCGACGGTGTGCAGGGCGGCCGCGCGGACCGCCTCCACCAGGGCGCGGGAGACCTCGGCGCCGGTTGCGTCGCCGCCCGCGTGCACGATGCGGCGGCGGTGGTGGCCGCCCTCGCGGGTCAGCGCGACGGAGCCGTCCTCGGCGGTGTCGAAACGGGCGCCGGTCCCCATGAGGCGGCGCACCGCACCGGGGCCCTCGGTGACCAGGGTCCGCACAGCGGCCTCGTCGCAGAGGCCGACGCCGGCGACCAGGGTGTCGTCCAGGTGCTGTTCGGGGGTGTCGCCCTCGCCGAGCGCCGCGGCGATACCGCCCTGGGCCCAGCGGGTGGAGCCGGCGTCCAGGCGGGCCTTGGTCACGACGACGGTGGCGAGGCCCGCCGCCGCGCAGCGCAGCGCGGTGGTGAGCCCGGCGACTCCGGAGCCGACGACCACGACGTCGGCGTCGATGGACCAGCCGGGCGCGGGGGCGGTCAGCCGTATTCCGGTCACGATGTCGCTCCGAATCCGAAGGTGAGGGGGATGTTGTCGATGAGGCGGGTGGCACCGACCCGGGCGGCGACGGCCAGGATCGCCTCGCCGGACGTCCGGTCGTCGGGGACCTCGGTGAAGTCGGCCGGGTCCACGAGCGCCACGTAGTCCAGGTCGAGCGGCGGGCTCGCGGCGCCCGCGTCCTCCAGGACCGCACGGGCGGCGGCCCGCACAGCGGCGGGTCCGGCGTCCGGGCGGGCGCGGGCCACCGCCTGGGCGTCGGCCGCGAGACGGGCCTCGCCGAGCCGGTTGAGCCCGGCGGCCCGGTCCTCGGTCGCCCCGGTGGCCCGGGCACGGGCGTGCAGCGCCTGCTGGGCGGCGAGGCGGTCACGGGCCGCGAACAGGGCCCGCGACAGGGCGAGCGCGGTGCGGCGCTCGTGGGCGTCGAGGAAGCGGTTGCGGCTGGAGAGCGCGAGGCCGTCCGGCTCCCGGACCGTCTCGACGCCGGCGATCTCCACCGGGAAGTTCAGATCGCGGGCCATGCGCCGGATCAGGGCCAGCTGCTGGGCGTCCTTCTGCCCGAAGAACGCGGTGTCGGGGCGGGTGAGGTGGAGCAGTTTGGCGACGACGGTGAGCATGCCGTCGAAGTGGCCGGGGCGCGACGCCCCTTCCAGCCGCTCGCCCATCGGGCCCGCCGAGATCCGGACCTGCGGCTCGCCGCCCGGGTAGACCTCGTCGACGGAGGGCGCGAAGACCACGTCGGCGCCCGCCGCTCCGGCCACCGAGAGATCGGCTTCGAGCGTGCGCGGGTAGCGGTCGAGGTCGGCGGCCTCGCCGAACTGGAGCGGGTTGACGAAGACGGTGGCGACGACCTGCCCGGCCGGGCCCGCGTGGGCGCGGGCGGCGCGGATCAGGGAGGCGTGGCCCTCGTGGAGGGCGCCCATTGTCATGACGACGGCCCGCCGCCCCTCGGGGGCGTACGCGTGCAGCTGGGCGGCCGTGTTCAGGAGGGCCGGAACGGATGTGGTCGCGGTCATCGGGACTCCTCCGGTCCGCCGCCGGTGTCGCCGGGAGGGTTCGGGCCGCCGTCCGGGCCGGTGCCGCCGTCCGCCAGGACGCCGAGCAGGTCCTCGGCCAGCTCCGGCTTGAGCAGGCCGTGGGCGAGGGCGCGGTCCGCCGTGGCGCGGGCCATCGCGACGTAACCGGCGACCGCCTGCGGGGCGTGGGTGCGCAGCTCGCCGATGTGCGCGGCGACCGTGCCGGCGTCGCCGCGGGCGACCGGGCCGGTGAGCGCCGCGTCGCCGGAGCGCAGGGCGTTGTCCAGGGCGGCGCCGAGCAGGGGGCCGAGCATCCGGTCGGGGGCGGTGACCCCGGCGGTGCGCAGCAGCTCCATCGACTGGGCGACCAGCGTGACCAGGTGGTTCGCGCCGAGCGCGAGGGCCGCGTGGTAGAGCGGACGGGACTCCTCCGCGACCCACTCCGGCTCGCCGCCCATCTCGATCACCAGCGCCTCGGCGGCGAGCCGCAGCTCGTCGGGCGCGGTGACCCCGAAGGAGCAGCCGGCCAGCCGCTGGACGTCCACGGAGGTACCGGTGAACGTCATCGCCGGGTGCAGGGCGAGCGGCAGGGCGCCGGCCCGCCGCGCGGGGTCCAGCACCTTCGTCCCGTACCTCCCCGAGGTGTGGACGAGGAGCTGTCCGGGGCGGACGGCGCCGGTCTCGGCCAGCCCCTCGACGAGCCCGGGGAGGGCGTCGTCGGGGACGGTCAGCAGGACCAGCTCGGCGCGTGCGAGGACGTCGGCGGGTGGGACGAGGGGGACGTCGGGGAGCAGGTCGGCCGCGCGCCGCACGGAGGCGTCGGAGACACCCGAGACGGCGACCGGGCGGTGTCCGGCGAGGGCGAGGGACGCGGCCAGGGCGGGGCCGACGCGGCCCGCCCCCACCACGCCGACGGTGAGCCGGGCGGGGCGGCCCCTCGCGTCGAGGGGGTCCTTGGGAGCTGTTGCGTTCACACTGCGGGCCTTCCGTTCCAGTCCGCGGGGGGTACCGGACGATTCCTCTGCATGCTACGCCAGCGTCCGCCCCGCCACTCCGGCTGTCCACAGGCTGTGGATACCGCGCTCGGCGGGCGCCGGAAACCGCCTGGGCAGGTCCGGCGTTCTGCGTGATGATCGTCCCATGGCATACATGAACACGCAGGTGAAGGAAGGGGCGGCGGACGAGGGCGCGGCCGGGGACGGCGAGGCCTGGCGGCTGCGCCGGCTCGCCGCGTGGCGACAGGCCGGGCGCATCCTGTCCCGTCTTCCCCAGGACGGCACGCTCGGCGATCAGCTGGCCGCCCTGGCGGCGGACGCCGGGGCGGTCACCGATCCCGGCCTGGCCGCGGACATCTACGGGAACGGCGTCGTCGGCGAGCTGGAGCAGCGGGTCGCCGGGCTGCTGGGCACGGAGGCCGCCGCGTTCTTCCCGACCGGGACGATGGCCCAGCAGGTCGCGCTGCGCTGCTGGGCGGGCCGCACCGGCAACGCCACCGTGGCCCTCCACCCCCTCGCCCACCCCGAGGTGCACGAGGGCGGTGCCCTGGGGGTGGTGAGCGGGCTGCGCACCGTCCACCCGGCGTCCGGCCCGCGGCTGCCCACGGCGGACGAGATCCGCGACTTCCCGGAGCCGTTCGGCACGCTGATGCTGGAGCTGCCGCTGCGGGACGCCGGTTTCGTGCTGCCCACGTGGGAGGAGCTGGAGGCCGTGGTGGCCGCCGCGCGCGAGCGGGACGCGGTGGTCCACTTCGACGGGGCCCGGCTGTGGGAGTGCGCCACGCATTTCGGGCGCGGGCTGCCGGAGATCGCCGCGCTCGCGGACAGCGTGTACGTGTCGTTCTACAAGTCCCTCGGCGGGATCTCGGGTGCCGTGCTCGCCGGTTCCGCCTCGCTGGTCGAGGAGGCCCGCGTCTGGCGGCACCGGTACGGCGGCCTGCCGTTCCAGCAGTTCCCGGCGGCGGTGGCGGCCCTGGCGGGGCTGGACCGTGAGCTGCCGAAGCTGCCCTCGTACGTGGCCCACGCCAAGGTGGTGGCCGAGGCGCTGACCGAGGGGTTCACGCAGGCCGGCGCGGGCTGGTTCCGGGTGCGTCCGGAGCCGCCGCAGACCCACCAGTTCCAGGTGTGGCTGCCGTACGGGGCCGACGAGCTGACGGAGGCGTCGGTGCGGCAGGCGGAGGAGACGGGTACGGCCCTCTTCCGCCGCTGGTTCACGCCCGGCACCGGTGCGCCCGGGGTGTCGTTCACCGAGGTGACCGTGACGGAGGCCGGGCTGGAGTGGACGGCCCGGGACGTACGGGACGCGGTGGCCGCGCTTCTGGAGCGGGTGCCGGGGAAGAGCTGAGCCGTCCCCCGGACGGCTCCGGTCGAGGACGCGGATTGACGCCCGCCGTCAATCCGCGTCCGGACTGTCGTACCCACCCGGCACCATGGACGGGTGAGCGTCTCCATCGACATCGCGGGGCTCGACCCCGGTCTCATCGTCTTCCGGACCTCCCCGCTCGTCGAGCTGGGGGTGGCCCTGCACGCGCTCTCCGAGCCGGGGCACCACCCGGGTCTGCACGGCTGGGCGACGGCCACCACCACGGCCCTGGAACCCGACCTCGCCGACCGGCTGCACGAGGCGGAGTTCCTGTGGCGGAACACCTTCTCGGACATCTTCATGCCGTCCGCCGGGGTCGTCGGCGGCGACGGCATGCCGGGCGACAGCCTCGCCGCCGAGCTGGACATCCTGGACCGTCTCGACGACGACCGGTTCGTCTCCGCCGCCCTGGAGTTCACCTGTGCCGCGTTCTACGGGACCGGCGCGGCCTCGCCGCTGCGCAACACGGAGGCCCGCACCCGCGCGCTGGACATGGCGGCGGCGCGCGGCCCGCGCCAGGTCGACTTCACCAAGCGGCTGCTGGCCGACCCCGCTCCCGTACGGCGCTGGCTGCGACGCCTGTTCGAGGACTGCGACCAGGCGTTCTTCGCGGACACCTGGGAGCGGACGCGCGTCCAGCTGGTGGCCGACGCGCGGCACAAGACGGACCTGCTGCGGCGCAAGGGGATCACCGAGGCGATACGGGCGGTCTCGCCGGCGCTCTCGCTCGACGCGGACGGCGGCCGGATCGGCGTCGACAAGCTGGTCGAGGGGGCGACCACCGCGACGGATCCCGCCGTCGGCCCCGGGCTCACCCTGATCCCGACCAGCTTCGGCTGGCCGCATCTGATGGTGCTGCACGCCCCGGGCTGGCGACCGGTGATCCACTATCCGGTGCACCGGCCGGAGCTGCCCACGCCCGCCTCGGTGGAGCTGCTCCAGCTGCGGATGGAGGCGCTGGCGCACCCGATGCGGATGCGGCTGTGCCGGAACATCGCGCGTTCCCCGTACACGACCGGCGAACTGGCCGACACCAACGGGATCACCCCGCCCGAGGTCTCCCGCCATCTCTCGGTGCTCAAGAAGGCCGGTCTCGTCACGACCCGGCGGCGGGGGCGGTACGTCCTGCACCAGCTGGACCTGACGGTGGTGGCCCGGCTCGGCAGCGACTTCCTGGAGGGGATCCTGCGCTGAACGGGCGGCGCCTCAGCCCGCGCCGCCGGCGCGCACCAGGCCCGTCTCGTACGCGAGGACGACGACCTGCACCCGGTCGCGCAGGGACAGCTTGGTCAGGATGCGGCCGACGTGCGTCTTCACGGTCGCCTCGGAGAGCACCAGGCGGCCCGCGATCTCGCCGTTCGACAGGCCCTGGGCGACCAGCAGCATCACCTCGCGCTCGCGTTCGGTGAGCTTGGCGACGTCCTTGTGCTGCGGCTCCGGCGTACCGCTGGGCAGCATCGGCGAGAACCGGTCGAGCAGCCGGCGGGTGGTGGACGGGGCGACGACCGCGTCCCCGCTGTGCACGGAGCGGATCGCGGCCAGCAGTTCGCCCGGCGGCACGTCCTTCAGCATGAAGCCGCTGGCCCCGGCCTTGAGCCCGGAGAACGCGTACTCGTCGAGGTCGAACGTCGTCAGGATCAGCACCTTCGGCGGGTCCGGCTGCGCACAGATGCGGCTGGTGGCCTCGACACCGTCCAGTCTCGGCATGCGTACGTCCATCAGCACCACGTCCACGGCGGTGGAGCGCAGGATCTCGATCGCCTCCGCGCCGTCACCGGCCTCGGCGACCACCTCCATGTCGGGCTGTGCCGCCAGCACCATCCGGAAGCCGGTGCGCAGCAGCGCCTGGTCGTCGACGAGCATCACGCGGATCGCCATGGGGGTTGTGTCTCTCCTCATTCGTCAGTGGCCGGCTCGTCAGTGGTCCGCGGCCTTGAGCGGCAGCAGTGCGCTGATCCGGAATCCTCCGCCGGGGCGCGGTCCGGCGTCCAGTGTGCCGCCGACCATGCCGACCCGTTCCCGCATGCCGATCATGCCGTGGCCGGCGCCGTCGGCGCCCCCGTCCTCGTACAGCTCGTGCGCGGCGCCCCGGCCGTCGTCCTCGACCAGCAGGCCGAGCCCGTCGTCGAAGTAGACCAGCCGCACACTGGCCCCGGCCTGCGGGCCGCCGTGCTTGCGCGTGTTGGTCAGCGCCTCCTGCACGATGCGGTACGCGGTCAGCTCGACGCCGCTGGGCAACGGGCGGGCGGTCCCCTCGACCTTGAAGTCCACCGCCAGGCCGGCCGCCCTGACCTGGTCGATCAGTTCCTCGATCTGCTCGACGTCGGGCTGCGGGACGTACTCCCCGCTCTCCTGCGCGTCCCCCGTCCGCAGCACCCCGAGCAGCCGCCGCATCTCCGCGAGCGCCTGCCGGCCGGTGCCGGAGATGGTCTCCAGGGCCTGCCGGGCCTGGTCCGGTGCCGCGTCCATGACGTAGGCGGCCCCGTCGGCCTGCACCACCATCACCGAGACGTTGTGCGCGACGACGTCGTGGAGCTCGCGGGCGATCCGGGCCCGCTCGGCGGCCACCGCGACCTTCGACTGGGCCTCCCGCTCCCGCTCCAGCCGGGCCGCCCGCTCCTCCAGCTGGTCGAAGTAGGCCCGCCGGGTCCGCATCGAGTCGCCGAGCACCCAGGCCAGCACGAACGGCACGGTCATCACGACGACGACGAACACGGCCTGCGCCCAGCTGCGCGTCGGCTCCTCCTCGTTCGGCCAGCGGAGCTGGGAGAGCGTGGCCGCGGTCAGGCTGCACGCCAGGGCGAGCCGGGAGGCCCAGCGCTCACCGACGGTGGCCACCGTGAAGGTGATCACGAGCATGGCGAAGTTCGCGACGGTCGGCCGCACCCCGAAGAGCAGCTGGAGGACGCCCATCGCGATGGCGAGCAGCAGCATCTTCTCCGGCGCGCGCCGGCGCAGGGCGACGACGAGGCAGAGACCGATGACGACCGGCACGATCGCGATGCGTTCGAGACGCCCGCCGTGCCCGACGTCGCCGACCACGATGGTCATGCCGGACAGCCCGAGGAGGAAGACAGCCCAGAAGCTGTCGACGCCCGTCGGGTGTCTGCGGATGAAATCGTAGAGGCGCTGCACGTAACCCAGCGTAGGGAAGGACGAGGGGGTGCCGGGTCAGCCGAAGGGTCGATCCGGGTCCTGGGACCGTACTCCCCAAGGTGGAGACTGGGAAACGTGATGGATGAGTGGCGCGAGTGGCGGGAGGCGGCCGAGGCCGCGCTCTACGGCGACGGGGGCTTCTACCTGCGCCCCGAGGGTCCCGCGGGCCACTTCCGCACCTCGGTGCACGCCTCCCCGCTGTTCTCCTCGGCGGTCGCCCGGCTGCTGGTCCGTACGGCGGCGGAGCTGGGCACCGCGGACGTGGACCTGGTCGACATGGCCGCCGGGCGCGGGGAACTGGTGACCGGCGTGCTCGCGGCACTGCCCGCCGAGGGCGGCGCGGGCCTCACCGTACGGGCGTACGCCGTGGAGCTCGCCGCCCGCCCGGAGGGCCTGGACCTCCGGGTGGAGTGGTGCGCCGAGCCGCCGCGCGGGACGCGCGGGCTGCTGTTCGCCAACGAGTGGCTGGACAACGTGCCGCTGTCCGTGGCGGAGACGGACGCCGAGGGCGTCGACCGGTACGTGGAGGTGCGGACCTCCGACGGCGCGGAGCGGCTGGGCGCACCGGTGACCGGCGCGGACGCGGCGTGGCTGCGCCGCTGGTGGCCGTCGGCGGGTCCGGGCAGCCGGGCGGAGATCGGCCGCCCGCGCGACGAGGCGTGGGCGGACGCGGTGTCGTCCCTGTCCGCCGGGCTCGCGGTGGCCGTGGACTACACGCACCTACGCGGAGAGCGCCCGCCGTACGGCACGCTCACCGGTTTCCGGGCCGGGCGCGAGGTGCGGCCGGTGCCGGACGGGAGCTGCGACCTGACGGCGCACGTGGCGCTGGACGCGTGCGCGGCGGCGAGCGGGCCGGACGCGGAACTGCGCACCCAGCGCGAGGCCTTGGCGTCCCTGGGCATCAGCGGCGGACGCCCCCCGCTGACCCTGGCGTCGACGGACCCGGCCGCGTACGTCCGCGCCCTGTCCTCGGCGGGCCAGGCGGCGGAACTCACGGCAAGAGGCGGCCTGGGCGACTTCGGCTGGCTCAGCCACGTCGTCAGCCCCTCCGGCGATTGAGGAGCGGGGTCCGGGGCAGCGCCCCGGGCAACGGCGCGGCACGCAATAATCGCCCCATGACGGAGACGACCATCGGCATCGGCGGCGCAGCCGAAAGCACCGACATGGTGCTCAACATCGGCCCCCAGCACCCCTCCACCCACGGCGTGCTCCGACTCCGCATCGTCCTGGACGGCGAACGCGTCCAGCACGCCGAACCGGTCGTCGGCTACATGCACCGCGGCGCGGAGAAGCTGTTCGAGGCCCGCGACTACCGCCAGATCATCATGCTCGCCAACCGCCACGACTGGCTCTCCGCGTTCTCCAACGAGCTGGGCGTCGTGATGGCCGTGGAGCGCATGCTCGGCATGGAGGTCCCCGAGCGCGCCGTCTGGATCCGCACCCTGCTCGCCGAGCTGAACCGGGTCCTCAACCACCTGATGTTCCTCGGCTCGTACCCGCTGGAACTGGGCGGGATCACCCCGGTGTTCCACGCGTTCCGCGAGCGCGAGGAGCTGCAGGCCGTGATGGAGGAGGTCTCCGGCGGCCGGATGCACTACATGTTCAACCGGGTGGGCGGCCTCAAGGAGGACCTGCCGGCCGGCTGGCTGGGCCGCACCCGGGACGCCGTCGCCTCGGTCCGCTCCCGGATGGACGTGTACGACGGACTGGTCCTCGGCAACGAGATCTTCCGGGGCCGCACCCGGGGCGTCGGCGTGCTGTCGGCCGGAGCGGTGCACGCGTACGGGGTGTCGGGGCCGATCGCCCGCGCCTCCGGCGTCGACTTCGACCTGCGGCGCGACGAGCCGTATCTCGCGTACGGGGAGCTGCGGGACACCCTGAAGGTCGTCACCCGGACCGAGGGCGACTGCCTGGCCCGGTTCGAGTGCCTGCTGGAGCAGACGCACAACGCGCTGGACCTCGCGGACGCCTGCCTGGACCGGATGGCCGACCTGGCGCCGGGTCCGGTCAACCAGCGGCTGCCCAAGGTCCTGAAGGCCCCCGAGGGCCACACCTACGCCTGGACCGAGAACCCGCTCGGCGTCAACGGCTACTACCTGGTGTCCAAGGGCGAGAAGACGCCGTACCGGCTGAAGCTGCGCTCGGCCTCGTTCAACAACATCCAGGCGCTCACCGAACTCCTGCCGGGCACGCTGGTCGCGGACATGGTCGCGATCCTGGGCTCGCTGTTCTTCGTCGTCGGCGACATCGACAAGTAGGCGGGCGGGAACGACGCGACGGCCGCCACCCGGACTCCGGGTGGCGGCCGTCGTGCTGCCTTATGCGGTACGCCGTCGCGGTGCGCGTTACGAGATCGCGCTACGCAGTTCCGCGACGTCCAGCTGCTCCGTCTCGTCGTGCGCGGTGAGGTCGATGACCTTGCCGACGGCGCGGTCCTGCGACGCGTCCGAGCGGTGCGCGGCCAGCGCCTCCTCGCCCACGACGTCGGCCAGGTCCTCGTTCTGCACGGACTCCAGCGCGGCGCGCTCGATCGCGGCGGGCACCGCCTTGTGCGTACCGAAGAAGTCGAAGCTGCCCTGCGGCACCAGGTGCCGGCGGGACGCCGCGTACGGGACGACCGCGCTGGCAGCCGGCACCGGGCGCGCGGCGGGCACGGGGGCGGCGGGCCGGGGCGCGGGCAGGGCGGCCTGCGGACCGCGGTCCTGGCCTGCTCCGGTCCCGGACGGCTCGGTGGCGGCGTGCCTGCCCTGCCGCTCCTCCGTCTCCCGGGCGCGCTCGGCGAGGTCCCGCTTCCTGGCCTCCTCGGCGGTGCGCCGGGCCTCCTGGAGCGCCGCGTTGCGCGGGAGGTCGGCCAGCGCGCGGGCGGCGCGGGCGTACGCGTCGGGGGTGGGGG
>NZ_RDBL01000006.1:237476-254445 GCF_008042035.1 Streptomyces sp. col6 | reverse complement strand
GCTGCGGCGGTACGCCAACGCGGAGACCGAGCGCGCCAGCGTCCTGGAGAGCCGGCGGCCTCGATCGCGAGCTGCCGCCGGCTCTCCAGGACGCTGGCGCGCTCGGTCTCCGCGTTGGCGTACCGCCGCAGCAGCGCGGCGTGTTCGCCCCGCAGCCCGGCCAGCTCCACGCGCTTGCGGCGCAGCTTCGTCTCCAGGCGGGCGCGCAGCTCGCGCGCCTCCTCCAGATCCGCTTCCAGCTCCGCCACGCGTTCCTCGGCACGCCACTCGTCGCTCGCGCGGGCGCGCGTCAGCTCGGCGACGCGGCGGCCCGCCTCGCGGTCCCAGCTGCGCATCAGGACCGCGCCGGTGACGGCGGCGGCCGCCGCTGCGGCGACCAGGGCGCGCAGGACCATGGGTTCGGTCAGCAGCCAGGCTCCCGCGGCACAGACGACCGAGGCTCCGGCGACTGCCGAAGGCGGAAGGATTCTGTGCAGTGGTGGCGAATGGCGATGGCGTCCACGTGGCATGGCCCGAAATTTACCGTGTGCGCGGCGTACTTGGGGAGCCGCCCGGCAATCTGTGCCCGGCAAGTTACCCGGCGGCTCCCGCGGCCCGTTCTCCGGACGCCTCCCCCGGCGCCTTTCTACTTCTTGATCAGCCCCTTCGACTGCAGATATTCGCGGGCCACATCGGCGGGCTTGGCGCGCTCCGCGTCGACCTTGCGGTTGAGCTGGGCGAGGTCCTCGGTGGTGAGCGCACCGGTCAGCCTGCCGAGTGCGTCGGCTATGTCCTGGGCCCCGGCGTCCTTGGCATTGAGGACCGGCAGGACGTTGTCCGCGTTCTGGAGCTTCTTGTCGTCCTCCAGGAACACCAGGTCATAGGTGTCCAGCACCGCGTCGGTGGTCGTGGTGAGAACGAGCTGGTCCTTGCCGTCCTTCACCGCCTGCTTGGACTGCGGGGTACCGACGCCCTTGGGGTCGATTCCGGTGACGTCGATGCCGTACGTCTTCTTCAGGCCGGGCGCGCAGAACGGCCGTACCTCGCACTCGTCGCCGGCCGCGACCTTGACGCCGATCTTCGCCGCGCCGAGATCCGAAAGCGTCTTCAGCTTGTGCTTGCCGGCGAATTCCTTGGTCACCGCGAACGCGTTCTGGTCGACGGCCTTCCCGGCCGGAAGGACCTTCAGTCCGCGCGGCTCGGCGAGCTTCTTCAGCGCGGCCACGGTGGCGGCGGTGTCGCCGGAGGCGACCGGCTTCGACTCGGCCGCCTTCGCTCCGTTCGTCTTGGCGTTGAGGAATTCCGCGATCGTCGCCGCGTATTCCGGGACGACGTCGATCTCGCCCTTCTCCAGGGAGGGTTCGTAGAGTTCGCGGTTCTTCACCGTGGTGACCGAGGTGCTGTACCCGGCGTCGCCGAGGATCTGCGCGTACAGCTCGGCGAGCACCTTGGACTCGGTGAAGGCGGCGGCGCCGACGACGAGCGAGCCCTTCTTGCCGGAGCCCTTGTCCCCGGCGGGGGCGCCCTTGTCCTTCTCCAGGCTGTCTCCGCCGCACGCGGCGAGCGAGCCCGCCAGCGCGAGGATGCCGATGACGGCGCCGGCCATGCGTGAGGTCCTGGTCATGTTCTTCTCCGTCCACGGCTGCGAAGCCGTATGCGACAAGTGGTGCGTATGTGACAAGAGTTACGGGTGGGGCGAGCCGGTACTTCTCAGGAGGCGTCCTACGCGGTCCGGCGGCGGCGCAGCGGGGACAGCAGGCGGTCGACGGCCACGAGGACCCCCTCCACCAGCAGGGCGAGCACGGCCACCAGCAGCGCGCCCGCCACCACCTGCGCGGTGTCGTACGTGTTGAACCCCGCGGTGATGATGCGGCCCAGGCCGCCCTGGCCGACCATCGCCGCGATCGTCGCGGTGGCCACGACCTGGACCGCGGCGGACCGCAGCCCGGTCATGATCAGCGGGTACGCCAGCGGGAGCTCGACGCGCAGGAAGAGCTGGCCGCCCGACATGCCCATTCCGCGCGCGGCCTCCGTCACCGAACGGTCCACCTCGGTCATCCCGACGTAGGCGTTGGTCAGCAGCGGCGGCACGGCGAAGAGCACCAGGGCGGTGATCGTGGGGATGTAGCCCGCGTTGCGCAGGGGCGAGACCATGAAGAGGGCCAGCACCGCGAAGACGGGGACCGCCCGGCCGACGTTGGCCAGGTTGACCGCGAGCGCGCCGCCCTTCCTGATGTGGCCCAGGTACAGCGCGACGGGCAGGGCGATGGCGCAGGACAATGCGAGCGCCACCCCGCTCACGTACAGGTGCTCGCCGAGCCGGTGGCCGACCCCGCTCTCGCCGGACCAGTGGGCTCCGGTGGTGAGCCAGGTCCAGGCTTCTCCGAGAACTCCCATGTCAGACGGCCTCCGCCGTGGCCGGGCCGCGCGCGGCGCGTATGCGGGTCCAGGGTGTCAGCAGCCGTTGCAGGCCGAGCAGCAGCAGGTCCGCGACCACCGCGAGCAGCACGCAGAGCACCGAGGCGGCCAGCACCTGGGCCTTGAAGAAGCTCGGCAGCGCGTCCTCGATGAGATTGCCGAGGCCGCCCCGGCCGACGATCGAGCCGACCGTGGTGAGCGCGATCGTGGACACCGTGGCGATGCGTATCCCCGCCATCAGCGCGGGCAGCGCGAGCGGCAGTTCGACCTCCCACAGCAGGCGGGCGGGGCCGTACCCCATGCCGTGCGCCGCCTCCTTCGCCTCCTCGGGCACCGCTTCGAGGCCCGCCAGGATGTTGCGCACGAGGATGGTCAGCGAATACAGCACGAGGCCGGTGACCACCAGCGCGGCGGAGAGCCCGAACAGGGGCAGCAGCAGCGAGAACATCGCGAGCGACGGCACCGTGTAGAGCACCGTCGTCAGCCCGAGGACGGGTCCGGCGAAGTGCCGGCCGCGGCGCGCGAGGAGCGCCAGCGGGAAGGCGACCAGCACTCCGATCGCGACGGAGACGGCGGTGATCCAGATGTGCTGGACCGTCGCGTCCGTCAACTCCTGGCTGCGGGAACGGAGATACTCCCCGCAGATCCAGTCGTTCGTCACCAGGCAGTTCTGTCCGGCCATCCGTCCCCCCACCTCCCGTTCGCCTTCTCGTACTGATGTCCGGCGAGCCTATCCTCGACCACTGACAATCGCCGGAGCCGTTGTATTCCAGCAACATGTCCTTCACAGAACACGCGCGACAATGGGGAACCATGATCCGTTTCGAGCACGTCACCAAGCGGTATGCGGACGGCACCACGGCCGTCGACGACCTTTCCTTCGAGGTCGCCGAGGGTGAACTGGTCACGCTCGTCGGACCGTCGGGCTGCGGCAAGACGACCACCATGAAGATGGTGAACCGGCTGATCGAACCGTCCGAGGGCCGGATATTCCTCGACGGGGACGACATATCCGCCATCGACCCCGTCCAGCTGCGCCGCCGCATCGGCTATGTGATCCAGCAAGTGGGCCTCTTCCCGCACAGGACGGTCCTGGAGAACACCGCCACCGTTCCCCATCTCCTGGGATGGAAACGCCAAAAGGGCCGCGCCCGCGCAGCCGAACTCCTCGATCTGGTCGGACTCGACCCTTCCGTTTATGGCGACCGTTATCCCGAGCAGCTCTCCGGCGGCCAGCGCCAACGCGTCGGCGTGGCACGGGCACTGGCCGCCGACCCGCCGGTCCTGCTGATGGACGAGCCTTTCGGCGCGGTGGACCCCGTGGTGCGCGAGCACCTCCAGAACGAATTCCTGAAACTCCAGGAACAGGTCCGCAAAACCGTGCTGTTCGTCACCCACGACATCGAGGAAGCGGTCCGTCTCGGCGACCGCATCGCCGTCTACGGGCAGGGCTCGATCGAGCAGTTCGACACCCCCGCCACCGTGCTCGGCGCCCCCGCCACCGGCTATGTCGCGGACTTCGTCGGCGCCGACCGGGGGCTCAAGCGGCTCTCGGTCACCCCCGTCGAGGAGAGCGATCTCGACCACCCGCCGGTCGTCCACCTCGACGACCCGCTGGCCACCGCGACCGAGCGGCTGCGCGCGGAGGGCGCCCGCTGGGCCGTCGTGCTGGACGGCGACGAGCGTCTGCACGGCTGGATTCCCGCCGACGGGACGCGCACCGGCGCCAAGGGCACCGTCCGCGACCACGCCCGCCGGATGGAGGCGTGGCTTCCCCTCGGCGCCCCGCTCAAACAGGCATTCGCCACCATGCTCCAGCACGACGCGGGCTGGATCGCCGTCATCGACGAGGCGGGCGAGGGCCGGTTCCTGGGCGTGCTCACACCCGCCCGCCTCCACGAGGCGCTGCGCCGCTCGGTCGGCGCGGACGGCCGCTCCGTACCGCGCGCGGAGTTCGAGGTCGAGAGCGTGGCGGGAGCAGCCGGGATCTGAACCGGCCGGAGCTACGCGGCTCGCGGGGCCGGGGCTCGTCACGGCCCCGCGGGACCGTGCGCCTCAGCTCTCGCTCAGCCGGCTGCTCAGCCACTCCAGCGCCGCCGGGATCTCCCGGCGCCACGTGTTGAAGTTGTGGCCGCCGCTGTCCAGGATGATCGACGACACCTGGGCCGGCTGCTTCACCTTGGCCACGAACTTCCGGGTGTCGCGGTAGTTCGGCTCGCCGTGGCGGGAGCTGGTCACCAGGAACGAGGAGTCCGGCTGCGGCCGGTTGTCCAGCGTCCACAGCAAGTCCGCGCGGCGCCGGGCCGCTTCGTCGCCGTGGAAGAGGTCGCCCGTCGTCGGGTCCTCGGCCGCCTTGTAGTACGCGGAGAGTCCCGCGCTCGCGGTGAACCTTTCCGGGTGGTGCAGCCCGATCTTCAGCGCGCAGTATCCGCCGGTCGAGTTGCCGATGATGCCCCAGTTGCGGGCGTGCCTGCCGACCCGGTAGCCGGCCGAGACCGCCCGGGGCAGGTCCTCGGCGAAGAACGTCTCCGTCTTCGGACCGCCCTTTATGTCCACGCACTCGGTGTCCCGGGGCGGCGCCACGGTCGGACGCAGCATCACCAGGACCATCGGCTGCGCCCGTCCGGCCTTCACCCGGTCGAGTGCCGTACGCGGATAGCGCAGCCCCTTGATGAGGTTCTCCGAGGTGCCCGGGTAGCCGGTGAGGACCACGACCGCCGGGAACTTCCGCCGCGCGAACGCCGGCTGGAAGTACTCCGGCGGCAGATACACGTACGCCGAGCTCTCGATGCCCGAGTGCCTGCCCGCGATCACGACCTTGTCGATCCGCCCGCCCACCGTCGGCAGCGCCCCGCCCGGCACGTCCGGCCGCTGCGAGCCCACCCGGACGATGTTCTTCGCCGCCAGCGTCCCCGCCGCGTGATCGGTGACCACACCCAGGTCCTGCTTGCGCCCGAACAGGTCCGCCCAGGAGCCGTAGAAGAGGAAGCTGTTGTTGGCCAGCAGGCCGACCGTGGCGAACACCGCCACCTGGGTCGCGAGCAGCATGCCCACCCGGCCGAACACGGCGGGCGCGCTGCGCCGGGCGAGTCTCGGCCAGAACCAGACGGTGACGGTGAACAGCACGACGGCCAGCGCGATCGCGAGGATCAGCACTGGTTTGCCCGTAAGGCCCATGACCGGTGAACTTTCTGTCAGGAAATTTCCGGGCAGCGGGTGAACCCGCGGCCCGGAAGCCTCGTCCTAGAGGTCGCACATCGTCCGCAGGGCTCCGGCCGCCGGACTCCAGGAATCTCTCGCGGAACCACGGGAAGCGATGTCTGTCACGCTAGATGGGGATAAATCAGGATCGGTTCCGGTTCGCGCACGTACGTTCGTGCGCGGCCCCCGTCCGGAAGCCGTGCCGATGCTCGTCGGCACCGCCTGTACCGCGGTCGGACTGATCGACGTCGCCGCCGGGGTCTTCCCGCGTTTTCGGCACAGTCGCATGCACAGCCTGGCCGAAGTGCTGCCCGGGGCCCTCGGCCCCTTCGCCGCCGCGCTCTCGCTGAGCGCCGGCGTCCTGCTGCTCCTGCTGGCCCACGGCCTCAAGCGGCACAAGCGCCGTGCGTGGCGGGCCGCCGTCGTACTGCTGCCGGCCGGTGCGCTGGCCCAGTTCACCTACCGGCACTCGGTCCTCGGCACACTCGTATCGCTGACGCTGTGTTTCCTGCTCGTACGCCATCGGAGTGAATTCGCCGCGCTGCCCGACCCGCGCAGCCGCTGGCGGGCCCTGGCCAACTTCGTCCTGCTCGGCGCCGGTTCGCTCGGTCTCGGCCTGGTCATCGTCAGCGCCCACCCCCGCCGCATGGTCGGCAGCCCCAGCATCGCCGACCGCCTCCAGCACGTGCTGTACGGCCTGTTCGGCTTCGAGGGGCCCGTCGACTACGCCGGGGACACCTCCTGGACCGTCGGCTACTCGCTCGGCGCGCTCGGCCTGCTGACCGCCGTCACCACCATCTACCTGGCCTTCCGCCCCGAACACCCGGCCGCCCGCCTCACCGAGGACGACGAGGTCAGGCTGCGCGCCCTCCTGGAGCGGCACGGCGGGCGCGACTCGCTCGGCCACTTCGCGCTCCGCCGCGACAAGGCCGTGGTCTTCTCGCCCAGCGGCAAGGCCGCCGTCTGCTACCGCGTGGTCTCCGGCGTGATGCTCGCCAGCGGCGACCCGATCGGTGACGTGGAGGCCTGGCCCGGCGCCATCGAACGCTTCATGGACGAGGCGCGGGCGCACTCCTGGGCCCCCGCCGTCATGGGCTGCAGCGAGACCGGCGGCGAGGTCTGGACCCGCGAGACCGGGCTCGGCGCGCTGGAACTGGGCGACGAGGCGGTGGTCGACGTCGCGGATTTCTCCCTTGCCGGACGCGCGATGCGCAACGTACGCCAGATGGTGAAGCGCATTGAGCGGAACGGCTACGAGACCCGCGTCCGGCGCGTGGCCGACATCGGCGAGGCCGAGCTCGCCCGCATCCGCCGGGCCGCCGCCGACTGGCGCGGTACCGACACCGAACGCGGCTTCTCCATGGCGCTCGGCCGGATCGGCGACACCGCCGACGCGGACTGCTTCGTGGCCACCGCGCACAAGGCCGAGGAGCACAGCGCCGACTCCCCCTACGGCGATCTGAAGGCCGTGCTCCACTTCGTGCCCTGGGGCACCGACGGCATGTCCCTCGACCTCATGCGCCGCGACCGGTCCGCCGACCCCGGGATGAACGAACTGCTCATCGTCGCCTCCCTCCAGGCCGCGCCCCGGCTCGGCATCAGCCGCGTCTCGCTGAACTTCGCGATGTTCCGCTCCGCCCTGGCCCGGGGCGAGAAGCTGGGCGCGGGGCCCGTCCTGCGGGTCTGGCGCGGGCTGCTGATCTTCCTCTCGCGCTGGTTCCAGATCGAGTCGCTGTACAAGTTCAACGCCAAGTTCCGGCCGCGCTGGGAACCCCGCTTCGTGGTCTACCGCAACGCCCGCGACCTGCCCCGCATCTCGTTCGCCGCGATGCAGGCGGAGGGCTTCGTCAACCTGGCGCTCCCCCTCCCTCTGGCCCGCCGACTCCCGGTGGGCCCCCGCCGCCCCTGCACCCATGTACGGCCGCCCACGGGCGAACAGGGTGCCCGTACGGCGTAAGGGGTTCCCGTACGGGCCTACGCTGGTCATATGAGTACGTTGCGTGGAACGGTCCAGGGTCTGCCGGAGTGGGACCGCTGCGCGGTCATGGGGGTCGTCAACGTGACCCCCGACTCCTTCTCCGACGGGGGCCGCTGGTTCGACACCACCACGGCCGTCAAGCACGGCCTCGACCTGGCCGGCGAGGGCGCCGACATGGTCGACGTCGGCGGCGAGTCGACCCGCCCCGGCGCCAGCCGCGTGGACGAATCCGAGGAGCTGCGCCGGGTGATCCCGGTGGTCCGCGGCCTGGCGTCGGAGGGCGTCACGGTCTCCGTCGACACCATGCGCGCCCGCGTCGCCGAACAGGCCGTCGCCGCCGGCGCGGTCCTCGTCAACGACGTGAGCGGCGGCCAGGCCGACCCGGACATGATCCCCGTCGTCGCCGCGGCCGGGGCGCCGTTCGTCGTCATGCACTGGCGCGGCTTCAGCGAGTCGATGAACAGCCGGGCGGTGTACGGGGACGTGGTCGGCGAGGTCGTCGACGAGCTGCGCGCCCGGATGGACGCGGTGGTCGCCGGAGGCATCGCCCCGGAGCGCGTCGTGATCGACCCCGGTCTGGGCTTCGCCAAGGAGGCCCCCCACGACCTCGCCCTCCTCGCCCGGCTGGACGCGCTGCACGCCCTCGGCCGCCCGCTGCTCGTCGCCGCTTCCCGCAAGCGGTTCCTGGGCCACGTGCTGGCCGGTGACGGCGCCGCCCCGCCGCCCGCCCGCGAGCGCGACGCGGCCACCGCCGCCGTCTCCGCGCTCTCCGCCCGCGCCGGCGCCTGGGCCGTCCGCGTCCACGAGGTACGGGCCACCGCCGACGCCGTACGGGTCGCCCGCGCCATCGAGGGAGCCGCGTGAACGAGCCGAGGGACGACGCGGCGGCCGCCGCCGACATCGCGGCCGTCGAACAGGCCAACACGGACTACTACGAAGCCGTGGAGCGCGGCGACCTCGACGCGCTGACCGCCGCGTGGCTGCCCGGCGAGGACCTCACGGTCTCCTGCGTCCACCCCGGCTGGCCGGTGCTCAGCGGCCGTGCCGAGGTGCTGCGCAGCTACGCGCTGATCATGGCGAACACCGAGTACATCCAGTTCTTCCTGACCGACCTCACCCTCTCCATGACGGACGACACCGCCCTGGTGACCTGCACCGAGAACATCCTCAGCGGCGGCCCCGCCGAGGAGGGCGCCGCGCTCGGCCCGCTCGTCGGACAGCTCGTGGTCGCCACGAATGTGTTCCGCCGCACGCCGGACGGGTGGAAGCTCTGGTCCCACCACGGTTCGCCCGTACTGGCCGAAACCGGTGAGGAAGAGGACGAAGATCCCACATCCTGAGCCGCCCCGCCTCCTTTTCCGGGCGGGAAAGCGGGCCGGGTGCGATTGGAGCCGGTGACTTCGGGGTATCAGCGGCTATCTGTTCCGTGCCCGCACGGCCCTGCCCCGCGGGGCAGGGCTGTCGGTGCGCGCAGGTAGATTCGAAATCGGGCACCCGGCCGCCCGCACGCGGCCCCGTGCCCCAGGACCAACGACAGCAGGAGTGATTCGCGTGGATCGTGTCGCGCTGCGCGGCCTCAAGGCCCGTGGGCACCATGGCGTCTTCCCCCGGGAACGGGAAGAGGGACAGACGTTCATCGTGGACCTGGTGCTCGGCCTCGACACCCGCCCCGCGGCAGCCGCCGACGACCTGGCGAAGACCGTGCACTACGGCGTGGTCGCGGAGGAGGTCGTCGGAGTCGTCGAGGGCGAGCCGGTCGACCTGATCGAGACGCTCGCGGAGCGCATCGCCCAGCAGTGCCTCAAGCACGACGGCGTCGAGGAGGTGGAGGTCGTGGTGCACAAGCCGGACGCGCCCATCACCGTCCCGTTCGACGACGTCACCATCACCATCACCCGGAGCCGAGCATGACTGCATTTTCCACCGAAGGGCAGAGCGACCCGACCGTACAGCCGGTGCCCGCCTCCGTGGTCGAGCAGGTGGACGCGGCGGACATCACGCTTTCCAACCCCAAACTGGCCGTGCTCTCCCTGGGCGCCAACCTGGGCAACCGCCTGGAGACCCTCCAGGGCGCCATCGACGCCCTGGAGGACACGCCCGGCCTCCGGGTCAAGGCGGTCTCCCCGGTGTACGAGACGGAGCCCTGGGGCGTCGAACCCGGCTCCCAGCCGTCGTACTTCAACGCGGTGATCGTCGTGAAGACGACCCTGCCCCCGTCCTCCCTGCTGGAGCGCGGCCAGGCCATCGAGGAGGCCTTCGAGCGGGTCCGCGAGGAGCGGTGGGGCCCGCGCACCATCGACGTCGACATCGTTTCCTACGCCGACGTCGTCTCGGACGACCCGGTGCTCACCCTCCCCCACCCCCGGGCCCGTGAGCGCGCCTTCGTCCTCGCCCCGTGGCACGACGTGGATCCCGAGGCGCAGCTGCCCGGCGCCGGCCCGGTCGCCGATCTGCTGACCGGTGTGGGACGCGACGGCGTGCTTCCCCGGGCCGACCTGGAACTCCGGCTGCCCGAGTAGTCGTTAGGCTCACAGAACACAGCACGACGGACCACAGGCGGCGAAGGGCGGCTCACGGGGTGAAGCAACTACGGCTCGGAGTCCTGGCCGGCCTCTTCGCCGCCGCCGGGGTCCTGTCCTGGGGCGCCGCCCGCCTCTGGGACTCCCTGGGCACCCTGCCGAGCGTGCCGCTGTTCGCGCCGATCGTGCTCGCGGCGATCGCCGTCGTCCTGCTGGCCACGGCCCTGTCCATCCGCGCCCGGCTGCGCGCCCAGCGCGAACGCCGGCCGGGCGCGAAGGGCGTCGAGCCGCTGATGGCCGCCCGCGCCCTGGTCTTCGCCCAGGCGAGCGCCCTCGTCGTCGCCCTGGTCTCCGGCATGTACGGCGGCACGGCCGTCTTCCTGCTCGGCTCCCTGGACATCCCGCCCCGCCGCGACCAGGCCATCTACGCCGGCTTCGCGGTGCTGGCCGGCATCGGCGTCATCGCCGCCGCCCTCTTCCTGGAGCGCATCTGCAAGCTCCCGGACGACAAGGACGACCACAAGCCGGACGCGGCGGCGGCGTAGCTGCGGGCGGGCCCGGTGGTTCCGTCAGCGGGCCATGACGAGGCTCATGGCCTCGGCGCGCGTCGCGGGGTCGCGGAGCTGTCCGCGGACGGCCGAGGTCAGCGTCTTGGCCCCGGGCTTGCGGATGCCCCGCATCGACATGCACATGTGCTCGCACTCGATGACGACGATGACGCCGCGCGGTTCCAGGATCTCCATCAGGGACTCGGCGATCTGCGTGGTCAGCCGCTCCTGCACCTGCGGCCGGCGGGCGTAGACGTCCACCAGCCGGGCCAGCTTGGAGAGACCGGTGATCTTGCCGCTGGTGGCCGGGATGTACCCGACGTGCGCCACCCCGCGGAACGGGACCAGGTGGTGTTCACAGGTACTGAACACTTCGATGTCCTTGACCAGCACCATCTCGTCGTGGCCGAGGTCGAACGTGGTCGTCAGGACGTCCTCGGGCTGCTGGTAGAGCCCGGCGAATATCTCCTTGTACGCCCGCGCCACGCGCCCCGGCGTCTCCTTCAGGCCCTCGCGGTCCGGGTCCTCCCCGACGGCGAGGAGCAGCTCTCGGACGGCGGCCTCGGCACGCTTCTCGTCGAACTCGCCGATCGGTCCCTGGGGGTCCAGCGTCACCGGGTCGGTCATGGGTGCCTCGTTCCTTGAGCTGTCACTGCGGGCGCATCCACGCAGGTAAACGGAAATGCCGCGCCCCCAACAGGCTAGAACCTGGGGGACGCGGCATCCATTCCGGGCCCGGCGGGAGCCCCGTGACAGGGGACACACCGGGTCGGTGACTAGCTCTCCGGGCGCTCCTCGGGCAGCGTCTCGGTGGCCGGGACGGTGTCCGTGACCGAGCCGTTCGCCGTGCTCGCGCCGTTGGTGAGGGCGAGCTCCTTCGGCGAGAGGACCGGGGGACGGGTGGACGGGGTGCGCCGGGCGGAACCGGTCCACGCGGGGCGGGCCGGGCGCTTGACGATCGGGGCGAAGATCTCGGCGATCTCCTCCTTGCCCAGGGTCTCCTTCTCCAGGAGGCGGAGGACCAGGGTGTCCAGCACGTCGCGGTTCTCGACGAGGATCTCCCACGCGTCGTTGTGGGCGGTCTCGATGAGCTTCTTGACCTCTTCGTCGACCAGCGCGGCGACCTCTTCCGAGTAGTCGCGCTGGTGGCCCATCTCGCGGCCCACGAACGGTTCGGTGTTGTCGCCGCCGAACTTGATGGCGCCGAGCCGCTCCGTCATGCCGTACTGCGTGACCATCGCGCGGGCCGTTGCCGTGGCCTTCTCGATGTCGTTCGCGGCACCGGTGGTCGGGTCGTGGAAGACCAGCTCCTCGGCCGCGCGCCCGCCCAGCATGTACGCCAGCTGGTCGAGCATCTCGTTGCGCGTCGTGGAGTACTTGTCCTCCTCCGGGAGCACCATCGTGTATCCGAGGGCGCGGCCGCGGGAGAGGATCGTGATCTTGTGGACCGGGTCCGACTGGGGGGAAGCCGCCGCGACCAGGGCGTGTCCGCCCTCGTGGTACGCGGTGATCTTCTTCTCCTTCTCGGACATGATCCGGGTCCGCTTCTGCGGACCCGCCACGACGCGGTCGATGGCCTCGTCCAGCATGGCGTTGTCGATGAGCTTCTGGTTGCTGCGCGCCGTCAGGAGCGCGGCCTCGTTCAGCACGTTCGACAGGTCGGCACCGGTGAAGCCGGGCGTGCGGCGGGCGACGGCGCCGAGGTCGACGTCCGGGGCGACCGGCTTGCCCTTCTGGTGGACCTTGAGGATCTCAAGACGGCCCTGCATGTCCGGGCGGTCGACGGCGATCTGCCGGTCGAAGCGGCCGGGACGCAGCAGCGCCGGGTCGAGGATGTCCGGCCGGTTCGTGGCGGCGATCAGGATGACGCCGCCCTTCACGTCGAAGCCGTCCATCTCGACGAGCAGCTGGTTCAGCGTCTGCTCGCGCTCGTCGTGACCGCCGCCCATGCCGGCGCCGCGGTGGCGGCCGACGGCGTCGATCTCGTCGACGAAGACGATCGCCGGGGCGTTCGCCTTGGCCTGCTCGAAGAGGTCACGGACCCGGGAGGCACCGACACCGACGAACATCTCGACGAAGTCGGAACCGGAGATCGAGTAGAACGGGACACCCGCCTCGCCCGCGACGGCGCGCGCGAGCAGGGTCTTGCCCGTACCGGGAGGCCCGTAGAGCAGGACGCCCTTGGGGATCTTGGCGCCGACGGCCTGGAACTTGGCCGGCTCCTGGAGGAACTCCTTGATCTCCTGGAGCTCCTCGACCGCCTCGTCCGAACCCGCCACGTCGGCGAACGTCGTCTTCGGGGTGTCCTTGGTGATCAGCTTGGCCTTGGACTTGCCGAACTGCATGACCTTGGAGCCGCCGCCCTGCATCTGATTCATCAGGAACAGGAAGACGACCACGATGAGGACGAACGGCAGCAGCGAGAAGAGGATCGAGACGAACGGGGACTGCTTCGACGGCGAGACGGTGTACCCGTCCTTGATGTCGCCGCTCTCGAACTTCTTCTGGAGCATGTCGGCGAGCTGGACGCCCTGATTGCCGATGTAGCTCGCCTGGAACTTGCTGCCGGACTCGCCGGCCAGCTTCTGGCCGTCCTTCAGCTCAATCTTGAGGATTTGATCGTCACCAGTGGTGAGCTTGGCCTGCTCGACCTGGTTCTTGCTGATCGCCTGGATCACCTGGCCGGTGTCCACCGTCTTGTAGCCGCCGCCCGAGCCGACGACATTCATCAACACGACCACGGCGAGGACGGCCAGCACGATCCACATGACCGGCCCACGGAAGTATCGCTTCACGTCCATCCATACGGAGCGAAGTTCGCCCCGTCCCTCCTGCCCGTAGGTAAATGCTGCTGTGAGTAAAGACTGTTCTTCGGACGGTACCCCAGCAGGGTCACCGGCGTCCGCCTCGGACGTCCGGCAATCCCGCCTTCGAAGTCTCAACGGCGGGAAACCCGCGAGGGTTCCCGGCGGGGCCGCGCGCCCTCAGCCTCCGTATACGTGCGGGGCGAGGGTCCCGACGAACGGGAGGTTGCGGTACTTCTCCGCGTAGTCCAGTCCGTATCCGACGACGAACTCGTTGGGAATGTCGAACCCCACCCACTTGCAGTCGAGCGCGACCTTGGCGGCGTCCGGCTTGCGCAGCAGGGTGCAGATCTCCAGCGAGGCGGGCTCGCGCGAGCCCAGGTTCGACATCAGCCAGGACAGCGTCAGGCCGGAGTCGATGATGTCCTCGACGATCAGGACGTGCTTGCCCTTGATGTCGGTGTCCAGGTCCTTGAGGATCCGGACGACACCGGAGGACTGGGTGCCCGCGCCGTACGAGGAGACGGCCATCCAGTCCATGGTGACGGGGGTGGACAGCGCACGCGCCAGGTCGGCCATGACCATGACCGCGCCCTTGAGGACTCCGACGAGGAGCAGGTCCTTGCCGGCGTACTCCGCGTCGATCTTCGCGGCCAGCTCGACGAGCTTCGCGTCGATCTCTTCCTTGGTGAGGAGCACCGACTGGAGGTCGGCGCCCATGTCCTTCTCGTTCACCCGCGTCTCTTTCTGTGCCTGCCGGGTCCTGGATGGAGTCCCGGCCTGCGACCGCTCGCCCTGCATGTCAGCCGCTCGTGCGTCAGCTCTGCCGGATGACCAGTCTGCCACCCTGGCGCAGGGCTTCGACGCGGCCGGGGAGGTTGATGGCCTGCTGGCCGCGCCAGCCGGTGACGAGGCGGTCCACTTCCTCGATGTGCCGCGCGAAGAGCGAGCCGGCCGGGGAGCCCGCGTCTATGGCGGCCCGGCGCAGCACCCGGCGGCGTACGGCGGGCGGCAGCGCGTACAGCTTGGCGCACTCCAGCCGGCCGGCGTCGTCGCGTACGTCACGTCCGGCCTCGGCGGCCCAGGTGTCCAGGGCGTCGGCGTCGTCGCGGGAGAGCTGGGCCGTACGGGCGAGGGCTTCGACGACGCCCTTGCCGAGGGCCTTCTCCAGGGCGGGCAGGCCCTCGTGGCGCAGCCGGGAGCGCGTGTAGGCGGGGTCGATGTTGTGGGGGTCGTCCCAGACGGGCAGGGACTGGGCGAGGCAGGCGGTGCGGGCGGTCTGCCGGTCGAGCTGGAGGAAGGGGCGGCGGTAGCGGCCGGCCGGGCCGGAGGCGGCGGCCATGCCGGACAGGGAGCGGATGCCGGAGCCGCGGGCGAGGCCCAGCAGGACGGTCTCGGCCTGGTCGTCGCGGGTGTGGCCGAGGAGGACGGCGGCGGCGCCGTGGCGTTCGGCGGCGGCGTCGAGGGCGGCGTAGCGGGCGTCGCGGGCGGCGGCCTCGGGGCCTCCCTCGCGGCCGACGTGGACGGCGACGGCCTCGACGGGGCCGAGGTCCATGGCGGCGAGCCGGGCGGCGACCTCGGAGGCGCGGGTGTCGGAGCCGTCCTGGAGGCCGTGGTCGACGGTGATGCCGCCGGCCCGGACGGGGAGTTTGCGGGCCTCGAAGGCGAGGGCGGAGGCGAGCGCCATGGAATCGGCGCCGCCGGAGCACGCCACGAGCACCAGGGGCGTGTCGGGGCGGTCGGGGAGCGCGCCGCGGCGGCTGCCCGCCCCGGCCTGTGCGAGCTCGGGGTGCGGGGCGGCGTGCCCGGCGCGTTCGGTCTGTTCGGCGTGTTCGGCGATGACGTCGTGGAGTACGCGGCGGACCGCCAGGCGTATCGCCGCGACCGCAGGATGGGGACCCATGTCCGGTGCCCTTCGTGGAGTTCTTCAGGGGTGTCCCGGAGTGCCGGAACGGGAAGGAGTGCCGTCACTCAGAGTGCGTCGATGGTGACAGAGCAATGCCGTTCATCGAGCATTGCACGCCTTCCCATGCCCCTACGGTCCCTCGGATGGGTGATTACCGGCGCGTTGCCTTCGGACCCGGGGCCTTGATCACGACTCTGCCTTACGGTGCACCCTCGCGATCCAGTCCGCGGGCCGGGCGATCTCGGCCTTGGTCGGCAGGGTGTTGGGCGAGGTCCACACGCGGTTGAAGCCGTCCATGCCGACCTCGTCGACGACGGCGCGCACGAACCGCTCGCCGTCGCGGTACTGGCGCAGCTTCGCGTCGAGGCCGAGGAGCTTGCGCAGCGCCTGGTCGAGGCGGCTCGCGCCGCGGGCCCGGCGCTGCTGGAACTTCTCACGGATCTCGGCGACGGAGGAGACGACCTCGGGGCCGACGCCGTCCATGACGTAGTCGGCGTGTCCCTCCAGCAGGGACATGACGGCGGTGAGCCGGCCGAGGATCTCGCGCTGGGCGGGGGTCTGGACGAGTTCGACGAGGCTGCGGCCGCCGTCCTCGCCCTCCTCGCCCTCGGGCCGGCCGCCGGAGAGGGACTGGACGGCCTCGCGCAGCCGCTCCAGGAAGGTCATCGGGTCGACGTCGGTCTCGTCCAGGAAGGACTGGATCTCGCCCTGGAGGTGGTCGCGGAGCCAGGGCACCGCGGTGAACTGGGTGCGGTGGGTCTCCTCGTGGAGCGCGACCCAGAGCCGGAAGTCGTGCGGGTCGGCCTCCAGCTCGCGTTCGACGTGGACGATGTTCGGCGCGACGAGCAGCAGCCGGCCGCCACCGTCGGCGGAGGCGGGGAGCTCGCGGGAGGCGGGGGCGAAGGTCTCGTACTGGCCGAGGACGCGGGAGGCCAGGAAGGACAGCAGCATGCCGACCTCGACGCCGGTCACCTTGGAGCCGACGGCGCCGAGCACGGCGCCGCCCGCACCGCCGCCGCGCCGCTCCTCCATCTTCTCCAGGAGGGGGCGCAGCAGTTCGCGGAAGCCCGCGACGTTGGCCTTGATCCAGCCCGTGCGGTCGACGACCAGGACCGGGGTGTCCTCGGGCTCGGTGCCCTCGGGGATCATCCGGGTGAAGGAACGGACGTGCTCCTCCGCCGCCTTCGCGTGCCTGCGCAGCTCCGCGACGACCTCGCGGGCCTCCTCGCGGCTGATCTCGGGACCCGGCCGCACAAGCCGGGTCGCGGTCGCGACCGCGAGGTTCCAGTCGACCATCCCTGCACCACCGATGCTCGTCATGCGTCAACCGTACGTGCTCGGCCCTTGATGCGGTGAGGTGTTGACGGGCTCATCGTTCGCCGGCGCCGAGGGCGGTGGCGAGTTTGTCGAGGGCGGCCTGGGCCTCGGCGGGGGCGGTGGTGCCGGAGGCGAGGAAGGCGAAGGAGAGGAGGCGGCCCCGGGTGTCGACGACCGTGCCGGCGAGGCTGTTGACGCCGGTGAGGGTGCCGGTCTTGGCGCGGATGAAGCCGGTGCCGCCCGCCCTGGTGGTGTAGCGGCCGCTGAGGGTGCCGCTGAATCCGGCCACGGGCAGGCCG
>NZ_RDBL01000006.1:211871-237376 GCF_008042035.1 Streptomyces sp. col6 | reverse complement strand
CTGGGGGCGGGTGCGGGGTCCTCGGCGTCGCCCGACGCGTGATGTGCGCCACCTGTACGGGCGGCGGCGGCCGCCCGGTCCCGCTCGGCCTTACGCTGACCCGAGTCCCAGGGGCCGGCGGCGAGAACGGCGCCGGCCGCGAGGGCCAGTCCCGCGACGGCGGAGACGGCCGTGAACTGCCAGTTGTTCGCGCCGCCGCGTACGCCCAGGCGGGCCGCGAGACTTCCGCCCGGCGTGCCGGGCGGTTCGGTCGACGGTCTTTCCACCGGCTCGGCCACCGTTGACCAGCCCCTTTCGCGAGCACACATCTGCGTGAGGGACACTTAACCACCAGTCGTATGTGTTGATCATGGAGGAGCCACCCGTGGAGTTCGACGTCGTTATCGAGATCCCGAAGGGTTCGCGCAACAAGTACGAGGTGGATCACGAGACCGGCCGGATTCGTCTGGACCGTCGGCTCTTCACCTCGACCAGCTACCCGGCGGACTACGGCTTCGTCGAGGACACCCTCGGTGAGGACGGCGACCCGCTGGACGCGCTGGTCATCCTGGAGGAGCCGACGTTCCCCGGCTGCCTCATCAAGTGCCGCGCGATCGGCATGTTCCGCATGACCGACGAGGCCGGCGGCGACGACAAGCTGCTGTGCGTCCCGGCGTCCGACCCCCGTGTGGAGCACCTGCAGGACATCCAGCACGTGTCGGAGTTCGACCGCCTGGAGATCCAGCACTTCTTCGAGGTCTACAAGGACCTGGAGCCGGGCAAGTCCGTCGAGGGCGCCGACTGGGTCGGCCGCGCCGAGGCCGAGGCCGAGATCGTCGCCTCCCGCAAGCGCCTTGAGGCGCAGGGCGGCGCGCACTGACGTTCCGCTTCGTGTGAGCGGGCTTCGTGACGGGCGGTACACCTTCGGGTGTGCCGCCCGTTTCGCGTGACCTCCCTTGGGCGTGGCCATACTGGGCAGGAGTGCGGCCGAGGATGCGCAGCCGAGGAGGAGCGAGGTCGAGTGGTGGCGGAACCGGGCGGGCCCGAGGACGAGAAGCCCCAGTCCGACGAGGCGCACAGCGCTTTCTCGCAACCGGCCGGGACCGAGCCTCCGGCGGCGCCGCCGGAGGAGGACCACCCGACGTCGGAGTTCGCGCTTCCGGCCGGTGTGGCGCCCGAGCCGCAGGGGCCGGGGTCGGGGTCCGGTGCGGGTTCCGCTTCCGGTTCGGAGACGACCGGTTCGGCGTTCGCCCTGCCCAGTACGTACAGCTTCCGGGACTCCCCACCGGCGTTCACTCCGGCGCACGGTGTCCCGATGGTCCGGCTGACCAAGGAGGCGCCCTGGCAGGACCGGATGCGCACGATGCTGCGGATGCCGGTCGCCGAGCGCCCGGCGCCGGAGCCGGTCCAGCGGCACGACGAGGCGGGCCCGGCGGTGCCGCGCGTGCTCGACCTGACCCTGCGTATCGGGGAGCTGCTGCTCGCGGGCGGTGAGGGCGCCGAGGACGTCGAGGCGGCGATGTTCGCCGTGATGCGCAGCTACGGGCTCGACCGCTGCGAGCCGACCGTGACGTTCACCCTGCTGTCGATCTCGCACCAGCCGTCGCTGGTCGACGACCCGGTGACGGCGAGCCGTACGGTACGCCGCCGCGGCACCGACTACACCCGGCTGGCGGCGGTCTTCCGGCTCATCGACGACATCACCACGGTCGAGGGCGAGGTCTCGTTGGAGGAGGCGTACCGGCGGCTCGCGGAGATCCGGCGCAACCGGCACCCGTATCCCGGCTGGGTGCTCACGCTGGCCGCCGGCTGCCTGGCCGGTGCGGCCTCGGTGCTGGTCGGCGGTGGTCCGCTGGTGTTCGTGATCGCGGCGCTGGGGGCGATGCTGGGCGACCGGCTCGCCTGGCTGTGCGCGGGGCGCGGGCTGCCGGAGTTCTACCAGTTCGTGGTCGCGGCGATGCCGCCGGCCGCGATGGGCGTGGCGCTGACGCTGACCCACTGGTCGGACGTACGGCCGTCGGCGGTGATCACCGGTGGGCTGTTCGCGCTGCTGCCGGGGCGGGCGCTGGTGGCGGGCGTGCAGGACGGGCTGACCGGCTACTACATCACCGCCTCGGCGCGGCTCCTGGAGGTCATGTACTTCTTCATCGCGATCGTCACCGGGGTGCTGCTGGCCCTGTACGGGGGGCTCCAGCTGGGGGCCGAGCTGGACCCGGAGGCGCGGTTCATCACGCACGACCGGCCGGTGATCCAGACCCTGGCGTCGATGCTGCTGACCCTGGCCTTCGCGATCCTGCTCCAGCAGGAGCGGGCGACGGTACTCGCGGTGACCCTGAACGGCGGCGTGGCCTGGATCGTCTACGGGGCGATGGCCCAGACGGGCAACCTGTCGGCGGTGGCCGCGACGGCCGCGGCCGCCGGGCTCGTCGGACTGTTCGGGCAGTTGTTCTCGCGGTATCGCTACACGTCGTCGCTGCCGTTCATCACGGCGGCGATCGGGCCATTGCTGCCCGGTTCGGCGACGTACTTCGGTCTGCTGGGTGTCGCGCAGAACGAGCTGGACCGGGGGCTCGCCTCGCTGTCGACGGCGGTGGCGACGGCCCTGGCCATCGCCATCGGGGTGAACCTGGGGAGCGAGATCTCCCGGCTGTTCATGCGGGTGCCGGGTGCGGTCGGCGGGGCGAACCGCCGCGCGGCCAAGCGGACGCGCGGCTTCTGACAGGGTGAGCGCCGGACCGCGACTGCGGTCCGGCGCTCACGGCCTGCGGGATACGGCGCTCAGCGCTTGGCGTGCCGGCCGCGGCGGCCGCCGGCCGGGTCCTGCGGAGGCACCTCGCCGCTGCCGGCGGCGGGTCCCTCCTTCTTGGCCTTGCTGCGGGCGCGCAGGAACTCGATGGCGATCGGAACGACCGAGATCAGCACGATCAGGACGAGCATCGCCTCGATGTTCTTGTGCACGAACTCGACGTTGCCGAGGGCGGCGCCGAGCAGGGTCACGCCGACGCCCCACAGGACGCCGCCGATGACGTTGAACACGATGAACGAGCGGTAGTTCATCCGGCTGACCCCGGCGATGATCGGGGTGAACGTTCGCACGATCGGCACGAAGCGGGCCAGGATCAGCGACTTCGGACCGTGCTTCTCGAAGAACTCGTGGGCCTTCTCGACGTTCTCCTGCTTGAAGAGGCGCGAGTCGGGCCGGCTGAAGAGCGAGGGGCCGACCTTGCGGCCGAAGAGGTACCCCACCTGGTCGCCGATGATCGCCGCCAGCGCGACCAGGACGCAGACCAGCCACAACGGGGTGTGCAGCTTGTCCGTCGTCACCAGCAGGCCCGTGGTGAACAGCAGGGAGTCACCGGGCAGGAAGAACCCGATCAGCAGCCCGGACTCGGCGAAGACGATCACCAGCACGCCGGCCAGGCCGAACTGACCGATGAGATAGTCCGGGTCCAGCCAGCTCGGTCCGAGCGCAAGCGTATTCAAGGGTCCGGGCTCCAGGATGAGGTAGATGAGCGGCTGCGTGGCCGCCCCAAGCTATCAACGCCTCGGGACGGCCCCGGGTTCCACCCGCCTCCGTGACCGTTTACGACCGGCGGCGCGCGTTGGCCTCGATCGCGTCGCGCAGATGCTCGGCCAGGCCCGGCCGCATGGAGTCGTAGAACTCCTTGAACTGCGGATCGGCGACGTACATCTCACCGAGGCCCCGGTGGATCTCGTAGTACCAGGTGCAGATGTGGAGCCGGTGCTCCTCCGCGAGGTCCGTGGCGCGCTCGCCGTCGGCGGGTTCGCCGGCCTCCATCAGCGCGTCGTAGCGCTCGCCCCAGGAGGCGACCTCGGCCTTGATCCGCTGCCAGTCCTCCTTGGTGTAGCGGGCGGTCCGGCGCTGCGACTCGGCGTAGGTGCCGGTGCCGCCCCAGCGCCGCTCGGCCTCCTCTGCGTGCTCCTCGGGGTCCTTGTCGCCGAAGACCTCGAACTTCTCCTCGGGCGTGAGATTGATGCCCATTCTGCGTGCCTCCATGGCTGTCTCTACGGCGGCGGCCATCCGCTGCAACTCCTCGATCCGGTGCGACAGCAGCGCGTGCTGGCGCCGCAGGTGCGCCTGCGGGTCCGCGTCCGGGTCGTCGAGCAGGGCCGCGATCTCGTCGAGCGGGAAGCCGAGCTCCCGGTAGAACAGGATCTGCTGCAGCCGGTCCAGATCGGCGTCGTCGTAGCGCCGGTGGCCCGCGTGGCTGCGCCCGCTCGGCGAGAGCAGGCCGAGGGAGTCGTAGTGGTGCAGGGTGCGCACCGTGACCCCGGCGAAGCCGGCGACCTGTCCCACGGAGTGCTCCATGGCTCCCCGCTCCTTCCTGTGTGGGTACGCGCATCAGCCTGGGTCCTGACGCGACGTGAGGTGCAAGTCCCAACCGCCGTCCACCCCTTTTGAAGCGTTTTGCGGCTTTCGCGTCGCTATGGTGTGCCGATGCCGACCGATTCCGCCGTCGCCACCGCCCCGCCGGCCCCCGCCCGCCGGCTGCTCGCGCTCATCGTGCCCGCCCTGGCCGTCGGGGTGGTCTCGGCCCTCGTGCTGCTCGGGGTGAGCCTGCTCGCGGACGAACTCCAGGACGTGCTGTGGGAGACCCTGCCGGACGCGCTGTCGGTCGGGCGGTACTCCTCGCTGTGGATGATCGTCATGCTCACGGCCACCGGCCTGGCGGCCGGACTGGTCATCCGGGCCGTACCCGGTCACGCCGGCCCGGACCCGGCGACCATGGGCCTCGTCGAATCGCCGCTGCCTCCCTTCGTGGTGCCCGGCGTGCTCGTGGCGGCCGTCCTCACGCTGGCGGGCGGGGTCAGCCTGGGCCCGGAGAACCCGATCATCGCCGCCAACATCGCCCTGGCCGCCTGGGCCGGCCGCCGGATCGCCCCGAACGCGCCCGGTGAGCTGTGGCTCGCGCTCGCCGCCGCCGGCACCATCGGCGCCCTCTTCGGGACCCCGGTGGCCGCCGCCCTGATCCTCACCGAGACGCTGGCCGCCACGCCCGGCCCCGGCGCGCTCTGGGACAGGCTGTTCGGGCCGCTCGCGGCCGGGGCGGCGGGGTCGCTCACCATGTCGCTGGCCGCCCACCCCAGCTTCGACCTGTCCCTGCCCGCCTACACGCACGCCCGCTGGGGTGATCTGCTCGCCGCCCTTGTGATCGCGTCCGCCGGAGCGGTCCTCGGGCTCGCGGCGGTGTACGCCTTCCCCTGGGCGCACCGTTTCTTCCGGGCCCTGCCGCATCCCGTGCTCGCCCTCACCCTGGGCGGCCTGGCGCTCGGCCTGCTCGGGGCGCTGGGCGGGCACCTCACCCTCTTCAAGGGGCTGGACGAGGTGAAGACGCTCGCCGCCGACCCGGACGGCTGGTCGGCCGCCGAGTTCGGGACGATGGCGGTGGTGAAGACGGCGGCCCTGCTGATCGCGGCGACCTGCGGCTTCCGGGGCGGCCGGATCTTCCCGGCGGTGTTCTCGGGCGTGGCACTCGGCCTGTGCGCCCACGCCCTCGTCGACGCGGTGCCGGTGGCCGTCGCGGTGACGTGCGGAGTGCTGGGCGTCCTGCTGGCCGTCACCCGCCAGGGCTGGCTGAGCCTGTTCACGGCGGCGGTGCTGGCCGCCGACACCGCTCTGCTCCCGATCCTGTGCGTCGCCTCGCTGCCCGCCTGGCTGCTG
The DNA here is from genome assembly GCF_008042035.1 of Streptomyces sp. col6. Taxonomy (GTDB): domain Bacteria; phylum Actinomycetota; class Actinomycetes; order Streptomycetales; family Streptomycetaceae; genus Streptomyces. The sequence continues at coordinate 231,714 of NZ_RDBL01000006.1, read as the reverse complement.
GTGACCGGCCGGCCGCTGATGCAGTTGCGCGAGGACGGTACGGCGATGCGCTGAACCATACGGCCCAGCAGCGAGTGACCGGCGCGAGAGCTGTCCGTATTGTCGGATTCGTCCGGTCTCGCGGGCGCGAGCCGAGAAGGGCAGGTCCGTGATGCCGCTCCACCGGGGCTCCTCGCACGACGGCGAACCGTCGGCGAACCAGCGCAAGCTGGCGCTCAACCCCTTCTACGGGGTCGCCGACCCGGTCGCCGGAATGGAAGCGGCCCCGCCGCGTCACCGGATGCCCGACGGGCCGCTGCCGCCCCACACCGCGTACGGGCTCGTCCACGACGAGCTGATGCTGGACGGCAACTCCCGGCTGAACCTCGCCACCTTCGTCACCACCTGGATGGAGCCCCAGGCCGGGGTGCTGATGGGCGAGTGCCGGGACAAGAACATGATCGACAAGGACGAGTACCCACGCACCGCCGAGCTGGAACGGCGCTGTGTGGCGATGCTCGCCGACCTCTGGCACGCTCCCGATCCTTCGGCGACCGTCGGCTGTTCGACGACCGGTTCCAGCGAGGCGTGCATGCTCGCCGCGATGGCGCTCAAACGCCGCTGGGCGCTCAAGAACGCCGACCGCTACCCCGCGACCGCCAAGCCCAATCTCGTCATGGGGGTGAACGTGCAGGTCTGCTGGGACAAGTTCTGCACGTTCTGGGAGGTCGAGCCGCGCCTCGTGCCCATGGAGGGCGACCGCTTCCACCTCGACCCGCAGGCCGCCGCCGAGCTGTGCGACGAGAACACCATCGGGGTCGTGGGCATCCTCGGCTCCACCTTCGACGGCAGCTACGAGCCCATCGCGGAGCTGTGCGCGGCGCTGGACGACCTCCAGAAGCGCACCGGCCTCGACATCCCCGTCCACGTGGACGGGGCCTCCGGGGCGATGGTGGCTCCGTTCCTCGACCCGGACCTGGTGTGGGACTTCCGGCTCCCCCGGGTCTCCTCGATCAACACCTCCGGACACAAGTACGGCCTGGTCTACCCGGGCGTCGGCTGGGCGCTGTGGCGCTCGCCCGCCGAGCTGCCCGAGGAACTGGTCTTCCGGGTGAACTACCTGGGCGGCGACATGCCCACGTTCGCGCTGAACTTCTCGCGGCCCGGTGCCCAGGTCGTCGCGCAGTACTACACGTTTCTGCGGCTGGGCCGCGAGGGCTACCGGGCCGTGCAGCAGGCGGCCCGGGACGTGGCGACGGGACTGGCCGCGAAGATCGAGGAGCTGGGCGACTTCCGGCTGCTCACCCGGGGCGACCAGCTCCCCGTCTTCGCGCTGACGACCAAGCCGGAGGTGACCGCGTACGACGTCTTCGACGTGTCGCGGCGGCTGCGCGAGCGGGGCTGGCTGGTGCCCGCCTACACCTTCCCCGCCGACCGGGAGGACCTGGCGGTCCTGCGCATCGTGTGCCGCAACGGCTTCTCGTCGGACCTGGCGGAGCTCTTCCTGGAGGACCTGCGCCAGCTGCTGCCCGAATTGCGCGCCCAGCCGCACCCGCTGACCCGGGACCAGAACGCGGCGACGTCGTTCCACCACTAGGTCGTGTCGTACGGGTTCTTCTCGCCCTCGGCGAGCACCCCCACGAACGGCTCGCCCTCGCCCGCGAAGACGTACGCGCCGCCCTCGATCCGCTCGATCAGGCCCTGTGTCCAGTCCGCGTCGGCATCCGCCGCGTGGACCCACAGGTTCATGATCTCGGCGATGTGCCCGCTCGATCCGGGGGTGTAGCGGCCGGTGACGTCGGCGCGCCAGGCCGCGAGGTGCGCCAGCCGCTCCCGGAGCAGGGCCACCGCCTCGGACCGTTCCAGGTCGACGATGAAGCCGATGCCCGCCGAGAGCACGTCCGTCCTCTGGTCGTACGAGGTGAGCGCGGCGCGCAGCAGGGCGAGGTACTCCTCGGTGCCGCGTGCGGTGATCTCGTACTCGATGCGCGGCGGGCCGCCCGCGGTGCTCGGGGCGACCTCGTGGGCGAGGAGCATGCCCTGTTTCGCGAGCTGCTTCAGCGCGTGGTAGACGGAGCCGGGCTTGGCGTTGGACCACTCGTGGGCGCCCCAGTACTCCAGGTCGTTGCGGACCTGGTAGCCGTGGGCCCGGCCGTGCTGGCGCACGGCACCGAGGACCAGCAGCCGGATCGCGGACATGCCCTCACCTCTCTGGTCAACCCGACCAGCGTAGCGGGGGCGCGCCCCAGGGGCCGTACGGCGGGGGCGAAGGGCCAGGTCAGAAGGGGAAGACGCTGCGGCCGTGCTGGACCGAGATCCACTTCTGGGTGGTGAACGCCTCCACCGCCGCGTCCCCGTTCATCCGGCCCAGTCCGGAGTCCTTCTCGCCGCCGAAGGCGATGCCCGGGTCGTCGTGGACGGTGGAGTCGTTGACGTGGAACATCCCGGTGCGGATCCGCTCGGCGAAGCGCACGCCCCGCGCGGTGCTCGCGGTGTGCACGGCGCCGCTGAGCCCGTACGGACTGTCGTTGACGATCCGGACCGCGTCGTCCTCGCCGTCGAAGGGCACCAGCAGCGCGACCGGGCCGAAGATCTCCTGATGCAGCAGCGGGGAGTCCTCGGGCAGCCCGGTGAGCACGGTCGGCTCGACGAGGTTGCCGCGCACCCGGCCGTGCACCGGCGCCTCGGCGCCCTCGGCGACGGCGAGGTCGACCAGGGCGGCCAGCGAGTCGGCGTGGAAGGTGTTGATGACCGGGCCGATACAGGTGTCCGGGTCACGCGGGTCGCCGGTCTTCAGGGCGGCCACCCGCGCGCAGAACTTCTCGGTGAACTCGTCGGCCACCGGGCGGTCCACCAGGATGCGGTTGGCGGCCATGCAGACCTGGCCCTGGTAGACGAACCGGCTGAAGACGGCGGCGTCGACGGCGTAGTCGATGTCGGCGTCCGCCAGGACCACCAGGGCGCTGTTGCCGCTGAGTTCGAGGATGGTGCGCTTGAAGAGGCCGCCCGCGGTGGCGGCGACATGGCGGCCCACCCGGTCCGAGCCGGCGAAGGAGATCACCTGGGGCACGGGGTGCTCGATGAACGCGTCGCCTATCTCGGCGATGTCGGTGACGACCACGTTGAGCAGTCCGGCCGGCAGCCCGGCGTCCTCGAAGATCTTCGCGATCAGCCCGCCGCCGACGACGGGTGAGTTCTGGTTCGCCTTGATGACGACCGCGTTGCCGAGCGCGAGGGCCGGTGCGACCGACTTCATCGTCACCAGGAGCGGGAAGTTGAACGGGCTGATGACGCCGACGACGCCGACGGGCAGCCGGTAGAGGAGGTTCTCCTTGCCGTCCACGGCGGAGGGCAGGATGCGCCCCTCGGGGGCCAGCGCCTGCCGGGCGGCCTCGCGCAGGAACTCCTGGGTGAGGCTCAGCTCGTACTCGGCCTTGGAGCGGGTGCCGCCCAGCTCGTCGATGATCGCCTCGGTGATCTCGCCGGCCAGCTGCTCGGTGACCCGCAGCGCGCGCTCCAGGACGTCACGGCGCCGGTAGGGGCTCGCCGCCGCCCACTCCCCCTGCGCGCGCTCGGCGGCGCGGTAGGCGCGGTCCACCTCGGCGGCGGTGGCGACGGTGATCGCGGCCAGCTTCTCCCCGTTGTACGGGTTGAAATCGATGATGTCCCAGGAGCCGGTGCCCGTCCGCCATTCACCGTCGATGTACTGGTCGGCCAGCTCTTGGAAGAAGGACATGCGATCCCTTAACTCAGGTGCAGACTCCTGTAGGAGCGCCATCGTACTGAAATATCAGGAGAGTTGAAGAAGTCCTCGAAGCAGGTCACGGCTCTCCTCCGGACCCGGACTGTCCTCGTGGAGCCGCGTCATCGCCTTTTCGTACTGGGCGACTTCTTCTTCCTTGTCCAGATAGAGCGCGCTTGTCAGCTGCTCCAGATAGACGATGTCCGACAGATCGGATTCCGGGAATCGCAGCATGGTGAAGGAGCCGCTCTCGCCGGCGTGTCCGCCGAAACTGAAGGGCATCACCTGGAGCGTGATGTTCGGCTGTTCCGACATATCGATCAGATGCCGCAATTGCGCCCGCATCACTTCCCGTCCGCCGTACGGGCGGCGCAGCGCGGCCTCGTCCAGCACGGCGTGGAAGCGGGGTGCCCGTTCGGAGACGAGGGCCTTCTGCCGCTCCAGGCGCAACGCGACCCGGCGTTCGATCTCGGCGGCGGGTGCGCCGCGCATGCCGCGCGAGACGACCGCGTGGGCGTAGTCCTCGGTCTGCAACAGCCCGTGCACGAACTGGACTTCGTAGATTCTGATGAGCGAGGCAGCCCCCTCCAGACCGACGTACGTCTGGAACCAGCCGGGCAGGACATCCCCGTAACTGTGCCACCAGCCCGCCACATTGGCCTCACGGGCCAGGGCGAGCAGGGAGTCGCGCTCCGCACCGTCCGTGACGCCGTAGAGCGTGAGCAGATCCTCGACGTCCCTGGCCTTGAAGCTCACCCGTCCCAACTCCATGCGGCTGATCTTCGACTCGGAGGCCCGGATCGAGTAGCCGGCCGCCTCGCGTGTGATGCCTCGCGCGTCACGCAGTCTCCTGAGCTGGGAGCCCAGCAGGATGCGCCGCACCACGGACCCACTCGACTCGCCTGCCGCCACTGGTCCAACCCTCCCCATCGCTTCCTGGCATTGGGGCTCCCCCTGAACCCCAAGAGCCGGATTCTGCCATCAAAACGCTTCAGCCCGTACTCATTCGATTACGGAAATGGGAAGACCTTTGGAAGAGGGCGAAACCGCGGGCGGGAAGAAATGAGCAAGAACCGGACGGGGTCGGACAGGTCCGGCGCGTGCACGTGCATCTGCCCTTGCATCTGCTGTGCGCATTCGGAACCATGGAGCCCGCGCACCTGCGTGCTCGTTCGTGTTGTGCCGCTGTACCCGGTACGCAAGTGCCGGCGCAGCCGCGATTCCCGGGAGTGCCTCGCATGGGGACGAATGGATCGACGATGCTCGAGCCGTTACGGCAGGGGCTTCCCCCCATCGATCCCTCAGCCGTCTCCGGATCAGCCACCTGCACACTGCCCGCCCGTTACGAAGCGGTGGGCGGGGCCCGGCAGTTCACCCGGGCGACCCTGGGGGGCTGGGGCCTGAGCGAACGCTTCGACGACGTCGCTCTGGTCGTCTCCGAGCTGGTCACCAACGCCCTGCGGCACGGTCTGCCGGCCGACGCCCCGCGCGAGCCCCAGGAGCCGCCCGTACGGCTGCATCTGCTGCGCTGGACCTCGCGGCTGGTGTGCGCGGTGCGGGATCCGAGCCGGGCGAGCCCGGTCGCCTCCGAGGCGGCGGATTCCGCGGAATCGGGCCGGGGGCTGTTCCTTGTGGAATCCTTCAGCGATTGTTGGGGCTGGCACCCTTCGCCCGTACTGAGCATCGAGAGCACCCCGGGCACCGCGGCGGCACGGGGCAAGGTCGTCTGGGCGCTGTTCCGCCTGGCCGACCCGGTGTGACGGGGGCGGTGCGACCGGCCGGCGCACCGCGTGGCACACCGAACCGAGGGCCGGAACCCGCTACCCAGTAGCGGGTTCCGGCCCTCGGCCGTGTCCGGGACGGGCGGGACTCAGCCCAGGAGGTGGTCGAACTCGCCGTCCTTCACGCCGAGCAGCAACGCCTCTATCTCGGCCGGTGTATAGACCAGCGCCGGCCCGTCGGGATGGCGCGAATTGCGCATCGCCACATCCCCGCCGGGCAGTTTCGCGAACTCCACGCAGGCACCCTGGGAGTTGCTGTGTCTGCTCTTCTGCCAGACGACTCCGCGAAGCTCTGTGGCCGCCATGCCGTTGTACACGTGGTGCACAGGACGCTCCCCGAGTTGCAAGGTGCAAGTGTCAACTGTCCCGGATCATAGCTGTGTTCAATTTCTGGTGCATGAGCGGATGCACGGGCAGATGCACGTGCACGCGGGGTGTTCCCGTGATTACAGGTCCCGCCATGAGAGACGTACGAACGCGCTCTTCGGCTCCCGATTACAGGAAGTTGACCCCACGGCACCTCGGGCGACCCACTGGTAGCTTGGATGGCCGTCCGACTTCCAGGGGGAATTCCACATGTACAAAATCGCACGTACCGGTGCAGTCCTCGCCACCGGTCTGCTGGCCGCGCTCGCGCTCACCGGTTGCGGAAGCGACGGCGACAAGAGCGACAACGGAAAGGACTCCGGGTCCAGCGCGACCCCGGCGACGGGCGGCTCGTCCTCCGGCGGCGGCAACGGCGGCGGGGACTCCGCGGGTGACGCGAAGGCCCTGGAGGGCGCCTGGGCGGGCCAGACCGACGGAAAGCCGGTGGTGCTGTCCGTCAACACCGGGAAGGCCGTCGTCATCGCCGAGTCCCACGTCTGCTCGGGCACCGTCACGGACTCGGACCAGCCGGAGCTGGAGCTGAAGTGCGCCGACGGCGACACCACCCGGATCACGGGGGCCGTCGAGTCCAACGACGGCAAGACCATCGTCGTCGCGTGGGGTTCCGGGACCAAGGACAAGCTCGCCAAGACCGACGCGGACGCGCTGAACAACCTCCCGGACCTGCCGGACCTGTCCGACCTGCCGGAGCTGCCGAACCCCTGAGTCACGCGCTCCCGGTGGCGTTGTCACGTCACGGCGTCACGACGTCAGTCCCTGGGAGAAGTCCTCCAGCGTGTCCAGGAGGAGGCGCGCGTTGGTGCGTACGAGGGCGGGGCCGGCGGGAGCCGGCGCCTCGTCGTCCCCCGCCTCCTCCTCACGCGCCCGGCACTCCGCCTCGAAGCGCTCCAGCGCCTCCCGCACCGGCGTCCAGTCCGGCACCCGCCGCTCCCGCACCGCCTTCGCGCCCCGGTCCGTGGCCCGGCGCAGCGCCTCGGCGAGCGCGGCGGCCCCCGGCACGGACGTGGCCCCGCTCCTCGGGATGTGCGCCTCCAGGAGCATCGCGACCCGGCCGAGCTGGGCCAGAGCGTGCTGGGTGGCGTCGGCGGCGGCGTGCGAGAGGCCGCGGTGGCGCACCGGTTCGTGCTGAGCGGTCGCCACCGCCTCCTGCCAGGCGACCCGGGCCTCGCGGGTGGCGAGGAGGGAGTGCCGTACGTCGTCGGCGCCGCGCTCGGCCGGGTCCGCGTACTGGTCGACGACCGCCGCCGCGTACCGGCCGTCCGCCTTCAGCCAGTCGCCGAGCCGGGTCCGCAGGCGCGGGGTCTCCCAGGCCGGGTAGACGGCGTACGAGATCATCGCCAGGAGCCCGCCGGCCAGGGTGAGGAGCGCCCGCTCGAACACGGTCTGGGAGAGGTCGTCCCCGGCCATGCCGAGCAGGAAGACGACGTACGCGCCGACGCACGCCTGGGAGACCGCGTAGCCGGTCCGCATCAGCAGGTACATCAGCAGGGCGCAGACCACGGCGAAGGCGGCGGACAGGCCGGTACCCGGGTGCGCGGCCTCCACGATCGCCGAGGCGAGGAAGACGCCGATGAGGGTGCCGCCGAAGCGGGCGACCGCGCGGGAGTACGTCTGGGAGAACTCCGGCCGCATCACCATCACGGCCGTCATCGGCGCCCAGTAGCCGTGACCGAGCGGCAGCAGGCGGCCCAGCAAGTAGCCGACCGCCGCCACCGTGGCCAGCCGCACGGCGTGCCGCAGGATCGGGGAGCCGTGGTGGACCTCGCGGCGCATCGACCTGAGGATCACCGGCACCAGGCGCGGCAGGGTGGGGCGGCGGTGGTGCTCGGCGGGAAGCCGGCTGCCCTTGATGGCGTCGGCGGCCTCCTCGGCCCCGGCCCGCTCCTCCTTCGTGCCGTCGCCCTCGGCCGCCTCGATCACGTCGGACAGCAGGGCGGCGAGCCGGTCGGCGGCGCGCAGCGAAGGGCCGGTGAGCAGCGCCCCGGTGTCGGGGGTCCTCAGCGCGGCGACGGCGGGCGCGGGCAGCTTCACCGGGTCGCCCTTGCGGATCGCTCGCGCGGCGGCGTCGAGCAGCGATCCGGCGGCGGCCAGCAGTTCGCGGACGCGGTCGCGTTCGGGGCCGTCGGCGGGCACGCCCATGGCCGGGTCGGCGAGGGAGGCCAGCACCGGCCTGATGCGTTCGGCGACCCCGCGTGAGCCGTGCAGTTCGGCGGGGCGGCGGCGGGCCTCACGCGCGGTGACGGCGGCGGCCCGGCGCGCGAGCATCAGCGGCACCGGGTCGAAGTGGGCGACCGGGTCGTGGCGCAGCCGCCGGGCGTAGTCGGCCTCGGCGGCCAGGGCGTCGGCGAGCGCGTCGCGCTGTGCGCCCCATCTGCGGATCGGGAAGAGCACGATCAGCGCCGCCTGGACGACCCCGCCGAACATGATCATCGCGCCGTGCAGGGCCGCCTGGGCGGCGGAGGTGGGCAGGGTGATGGTGACGAGCATGATCGCGACGTTGGACGCGGCGATGATGCCCCCGGTCGGGCCCGCCGCCCAGGCGAGCCCGGCGAGAAAGGTCCAGATCACCAGGAGGAACACGAAGAGCAGGAGGTGGGGTCCCGCCACGTAGCCCACGAAGGTGGACAGGCCGAGGCTGACGCCGGAGATCAGGGCGAGCACGGGGCGGGGGCGCCAGCTGCGCTGGAAAGTGGCGATGGCCGCCTGGAACGCGCCGAACGCCGAGCTGGCGGCGACCACGGGTCCGAAGAGCGCGAGGCTCACCCCGATGACGAGGGCGAGTCCGGCCGCGCCGCGCAGCGCGATCAGCGGTTCGAGGCGGCGCCGCTCGATCTTCAGGCCGGAGCGGGCGGTCTCCTTCAGCGCCCGGAGCCAGCTCATGGGAGGAGCCTAACCGGAATTGCCGTTTTGCCCGAGTTGTCGGGGCGGGGGCGGGCCCCGGCCGCCGGGCCGCGCGGGCCCTGCCCGTCGCAGCGCAGCCCGTGCCCTGCCCGTCGCACGCCCGGCCGTCGCAGCGCAGCCGTACCCGGCCCGTCGCACCCCCCGTTCAGCCCTGGATGCCCGGAGCCTCGCCGCCCATCCGGGCGCGGTCCGCCGCCTCCGTGCCGTGGGTCCAGCCGTCCAGGTCGGTGGCGCCCCTGACCCGGGTGGTCGTGGTGCGGGGGAACATCTGCTCGGCGGTCTCGGTGACCGCCAGATCGCGGGCGGCCAGCACCGGGAGCAGCCCGGCGTCCGCGGTCGCGTCGCTCTCCGCCTCGGCCGTGACGCGGGCGGTGCCGTCGGCCAGCCGGCTGCCCAGGCGCTGGGCGTAGGCCATGAGGAAGGACTGCCGGAACGCCTTGGTCCGCTTGCGTCCGCCGGCCCGCTGGCCCGCCTCCGCGCGGGTCATCGCGGCCGTGCCCTGCACGAGCAGCGAGGTGTGGAGCAGTTCCACGGCCTCCAGGTCCGCCTCGAAGCCCACCACCGTGGTGAAGCCGAGGTCGCTGTTCCACACGGCACGGCAGCGGTTCGCCGAGGCCACCGCGTCCAGCAGGATCGCCTTGGCCGTCTCGTACGGGGCGTCCACGCCGATCCGGCAGGCGCCCGGGGTGCGGTCGCCGTGCGTACGGGCGGCGAGCAGGGCCTCGTCGATGCTGTGCCGGGCCATCAGCTCCTGGGCCTTGGTGGTCAGCGCCTCGGCCTCCTCCGGATACCCGGTCGCCTCCGCCTTCGCCAGCAGCGCGCGGATACGGGTCAGCATGCGGGGCTCCCCGGCCGCGGGCGGCCGGTGCAGGGCCTCGCGCGCCGCGCCCGGCGGGGGCCCGACGGGTTCGATGACCGGGAGGTTCAGCAGCAGCCGGTGGAGCGCGAGGAGCGCGGAGGCGTACGAGAACCGGTCGGGCCGGCCCGGCGGCGGCGCGGCGGGCAGCTCGTCGAGCTGGGAGCGCCAGCGCGGCGGCAGCTCGTCGTAGCGGCGGACCTCGGAGGCGATCAGCCCGGCGGCGAGCCCCGCCGCGTGCTCGTCGAGATCGCGGCGGACGAGGCGGACGACGTCGGCGGGCAGCCAGCCGCGCTCCCAGGCGCGGCGGACGAACTCCTCGCCCCGGCGGGCCAGCTCGGCGTCGGCCTCCGGGGCGGCGGCGAGCAGCGAGGCGCCTGTGTCGAGACCGGCGTCGCCCTCCGTGTAGAGGGCGGCCGCGAACGCCTGGTCGATCACCGATTCCATGAGGTCAGGGTAGGCGCCCGCCGTCCACAGGCTGTGGATATCGAGCACGTGACCGATCTCGGGAGGGGGTCCGGCGCTCCCGGCCGTTGTCGGTGCCGGGTGCCAGACTCGCTCGTATGACCGAACGCTGGGCGCTGGCCGTCACGGAGAGCGGGGGCGCGCGCCTCGCTCCGCTGGACCGCGCGGGCCGGCCCGCGGGCCCTGTCCGCACCGAGCCGGACCTGGCCGGCGCGGTCCGCTCCCGGCCGGACGTCACCCGCTGGGTGTGGCGCTCGACGGCGGAGGTCTATCCCCGGCTGCTGGCCGCCGGGGTGCGGGTGGAGCGCGCCTACGACGTGGAGGCCGCCGAGTCCCTGCTGCTCGGCTACGAGGGCCGGCTCGGCGAGCCCCGCTCGGCCGCCGCCGCGCTCGCCCGGCTGCGCGGCGGTCCGGTGCCGCCCGATCCGCCGCCCCGGTCCGCGGAGCCCGGCTCCCAGTCCTCCCTGTTCGAACCGTCCTCGGGCCCCGAGCTGCCCTTCGACGCCCTGACCGAGGTGTACGCGCAGCAGCTCGCGCGCCACGACGCCACCGACCGGCCGGACCGGATGCGGCTGCTGACGGCGGCCGAGTCGGCGGGGATGCTCGTCGCCGCCGAGATGAACCGGGCGGGCCTGCCCTGGCGGGCGGACGTGCACCGTGAGGTGCTGCACGAGCTGCTCGGCGAGCGGTACGCGGGCGGCGGTGAGCCCCGCCGGCTGGCCGAGCTGGCCGACGAGGTGTCCGCCGCCTTCGGCCGGCGGGTGCGCCCGGATCTGCCGGCCGATGTGGTGCGGGCCTTCGCGCAGGCCGGGATCAGGGTGCGCTCGACGCGCCGCTGGGAGCTGGAGGAGCTGGACCACCCGGCGGTCGCACCGCTCGTCCAGTACAAGAAGCTGTACCGGATCTGGACGGCGCACGGCTGGAGCTGGCTCCAGGACTGGGTCCGCGACGGCCGCTTCCGCCCGGAGTACCTGCCGGGCGGCACGGTCAGCGGGCGCTGGACGACCAACGGCGGCGGGGCGCTCCAGATCCCGAAGGTGATCCGGCGGGCCGTCGTCGCCGACGAGGGCTGGCGGCTGGTCGTCGCGGACGCCGCCCAGATGGAGCCGCGGGTGCTGGCCGCGATCTCCCGCGACCCGGGCCTGATGGAGGTGGCGGGCCACGACGGGGACCTCTACACGGCGCTGTCCGACCGCGCGTTCCACGGCGACCGCGACCACGCCAAGATCGCGCTGCTGGGTGCCGTCTACGGGCAGACGTCCGGCGACGGCCTGAAGAACCTGGCGGCCCTGCGCCGCAGGTTCCCGCGCGCGGTGGCCTATGTGGACGACGCCGCGAAGGCGGGCGAGGAGGGCCGCCTCGTACGCACCTGGCTGGGCCGCACCAGCCCGCCGGCGGCCGGACACGGGGAGGACGGCGAGGCCGGCATCCCGCAGGAGGAGGCGGAGCCGGCGGAGAGCGGGCGCCCCGCGTTCCTGCCCGGTTACGCCTCGTCGGACTCCCGGGCGCGCGGCCGGTTCACCCGTAACTTCGTGGTCCAGGGCAGCGCGGCGGACTGGGCGCTGCTGCTCCTGGCGGCCCTGCGCCGGGCGGTCGCCGCCGCCGGGCTCCGGGCCGAGCTGGTCTTCTTCCAGCACGACGAGGTGATCGTCCACTGCCCGGCGGCGGAGGCCGACACGGTGGCCGGGGCGATCCGGGAGGCCGCGGAGCTGGCCGGGCGGACGGTCTTCGGTGAGACGCCGGTGCGGTTCCCGTTCACCACGGCGGTGGTGGAGCGCTACTCGGACGCGAAGTGACGGGGCGTGCGACCGGCCCGAGCCGAACCCCCTCCGACCCGGGCCGTGCGCCCCGCGTGCCCCGGGGAGAGAGCCCCGGGGCACGCGGGCGCGGCGGTTACGGCCGCCCCGCCGGTCTGCCTGTCTACCCGCGTTCCCACAACGCGGGGACATTCGGCGGCTCCCAGCCGGTCAGGGCGGTGTGAGCCTGCAGACAGCGGTACGCGACCCCGCCGTATGTGACGCGGTTTCCCGCGGTGTAGGACGTGCCGGCCTTCCAGGTGCCGCCCGGTTCGGTCGGCGGGTCGGTCGGGTCCGTGGGGGGATCGGTCGGGTTCTGGGCGACGTCGAGGACGAAGTCGAAGGTGCCCTCCTTGCCGGAGCCCACCGCCCGTACGTTCATCAGCAGGGCTGCGTCGTAGAGCATGTCGGTGCTGTTGCGCGGCTCGCCCGGGAAGTACAGCTGGGTGGTGAGGATGCCGGAGCCGGGCGCCTGGGCCTTCACATGGATGTGCCGGGTGCGGCCCGGGTAGAGCCCCGGCACGATCGTGGTGAGCGTGAACGCGCCGTTCTGGTCGGTGAACTGGTGGCCTCGGAAGTTGAATCCGCTCATGTCGTACGCGCCGTTGGTGTCCGCCTGCCAGAAGTCGAGCAGCACGCCGGATACCGGGCGGCACTCGCGGCCGAAGACGTAACCGCTGACGGTCAGCGGGACACCGGGCGTCGACGAGGTCACCAGGCTGGTGCGGAGCGGGGAGTTGGGCTTGAAGTACGGGCCCTCGATCTGGTCGTGCGTCGGCTCGTCGCCGTCGTCGCAGTCCGGGGTCGGGGCGAGCGGCCTGCCGCTGTCGCCGGCGTCCCGTGCCAGTGCCACCCCGCCGCCCGCGAACAGCGGCACGGCGGTGGCCACGAGCGCGGCCTTGAGGAGGGACTTGCGGCTGATCGCCGGGCCGCCGGCGGGCACGGCGGAGGCGGTGGGCTCGTTGCTCTCGGAGGACTCGGGGGATGCGGGGGGCATGGCTGACGGACTCCTCGGGATGGTGGGGAAGGGCACGTGCGCGGTGCGGGGGCCCGGGGCGGCGTCGCCCCGGGCCCGTTCCTCTCGCCTGAGGGGCTGGGTCGTGGCGGCGGCTACAGGGCCTGCCACAGGGCCGGGACGTTCGGCGGGGTCCAGCCGGGCTGCGCCAGGTGACCCTGGAGGCAGCGGTAGCTCGCGGAGCCGTACGTCACCACGGCACCGGCCGCGTAGTTCGTGCCGGCCGCCCAGGTGCCGCCCGGGTTGGTCGGCGGGTCGGTCGGGTCCGGCGGGTCGGTCGGGGTGCCGCTGGTGACCAGGGTCAGCCCGTACGCCTGGAGCGCCGGGTTCAGCGGCTGGAAGTACGTCACGCCGCCCTGCGAGCAGTTGCCGGTGCCGCCGGAGGTGACGCCCTGGGCCTGGCTGCCGGAGATGAACGAGCCGCCGGAGTCGCCCGGTTCGGCGCACACGTTGGTCCGGGTCACCCCGGAGACGGTGCCCTCCTGGTAGGTGACGCTGCTGTTGCGCTGCTGGACCGTGCCGCAGTGCCAGCCGGTGGTCGAGCCGGAGCGGCAGACCGACGAGCCCTCGACCGCCTCGGTGGAGCCGGTGACCGTCACATCGCCGTTGCCGTAGCCGTTGACCAGCGGGCGCGGGGTCCAGTTGGTGTTGGTGGCGACCCAGGAGTAGTCGCGGCCGGGGAACGTGGAGCCCTGGAAGGAGCCCTGGGCCTGCTGGTTGTAGCCGCTGGTGGAGACGCCCGGCGTGCCGCAGTGCCCGGCGCTCACGAAGCCGCCCTGGGTGCCGCGCTTGACGGGGAAGCCGATCGAGCAGCGGCCCGAGCCGTTCATGTAGTACGCGTCGCCCCCGCGCAGGTCTGCGAAGGTACGGGGCTGCTCGGTGGACCGGGCGACCGTCACCAGGTCCGGGGAGACCCCGGCCTTCGCGAGGAACGCCTCGGCGGCGGACGCCTTCGCGGCCTGGACGACGACGCGGTTGGCGCGTACGTCGACATACCAGGCGGGTATCCCCTTCGGCGCGGTGCGCAGCGCGACCCGGTCCAGGGCGGCCTTCGCGGTGTCGAGTTCGGCCAGGCTGTGGTCGACGACCTGGGCGCGGGCGCCGGACTGCGCGATGCGGGCGGCGTCCGCCGCGTCGGTGGTGGCGACGGTCAGGGTGGCGGCGTCGCCGCTGACCCGGGCCCCGGCGAACCGCTCGCCGAGCGAGTACCGCAGCCCGGCGGTGACGGCGGCGGCGCGCGACTCGGCGCCGATCCGGTCGCGGGCCTCGGCGGCGGTCAGGCCGAGATCCCGCTGCATGGCCTTCAGCAGGCCGGGCGAGAGGCGGACGCGGTGCCGGTCAGCCCGGCGAGCGCGAGCGCGCCGACGGCCACGGTGGCGGTACACGCGGCCAGGGCCCGTCTGCGGAGCATGGATCTCTCCACGGAACTCTCCTTGAATTCGGGGGAATCGCTGCGGGGGAAATGCTTCGGCGGAAGCACTGCGGGGGATTCGCCGCCAAGCTAGCCGCGCGCACACCGCCTCCAGGAGATCCCGTCCGCCCCATCGCACCGCGTTATGGGGCGGACCGCGCCGGGCCCGAACTCCCCTCGTATACAAGGCCCGAGTAGGTTCGCCCCATGCGAATAGGCCAACTGCTGGGCAGCGGACGCAACGCGGACGTGTACGAGCTGGACGAGGCGTGGGTCCTGCGGCGTTACCGGGACGGGATGGACGCCACCCGCGAACTGCCCGTCATGTCCTACCTGTCGGCCTCCGGCTACCCGGTGCCCCGGCTGGGCCCGCAGCCGCCGTCGGCCGGCCCCGGCGATCTGGTCCTCCAGCGCCTGTACGGTCCCACGATGCTGGAGTCCCTGATGTCCGGGGCCGTCGGCGCCGAGGAGGGCGCCGAACTGCTGACCGGTCTGCTCGCCGACCTCCACACGGTCCCGGCCCGGCTCTCGCCCGACCCGGACGACCGCGTCCTGCACCTGGATCTGCACCCGGACAACGTGCTGCTCACGGCGGGCGGGCCCATGGTCATCGACTGGAGCAACACCGAGGAGGGCCCGCCCGCCCTGGACCGGGCCATGTCGGCGCTGATCCTGGCGCAGGTCGCGGTGGACACCGCGCACCCGGCGGCGGACGGTGCCCGGCAACTGGTCACCGCCCTGGTGCCGCGCCTGGCCGCCGACGACGGCATCCCCGCCCGCCACCTCGCCGACGCGGCCGCCCGGCGCACCCTCAACCCGATGATGACCCCGGCCGAGACGGCCCTCGTCGGGGACGCGGCGGCGCTGGTCACCCGGCTCGCGGGCCGGTAACAGCCCCTACTCGCGTGCCCCGGCGAGCTCCACCGGCCGGGTGCGCAGGGCGAACGAGGCGGGCAGCACGGCGAAGACCACCGCGAGGGCCGCGCTCACCGCCACCACCGCCCCGACGGCCTCCCACGGCACGACGACCGCCGCCGGGACCCCGAGCCGCCCGAGCGCGGCCCGTACGCCGAGCAGGTTGAGCGCGGCCACCGCCCCGCCGAGCCCCGCGCCCACCGCCACCACGGCCAGCGCCTCCGCCCCGGCCAGCCGCAGCACCTGCGCCCCGGTCGCCCCGGCGAGGCGCAGGACGGCGAAGTCGCGGACCCGGTCCGCCGTGGCCATGACCTGGGTGTTGGCCAGCGCGATCCCGGTGTAGACGAGGGCGATGGCGAGGATCATCAGCAGCCCGGTCCGGGTGCTGCCCCCGCCCGGCGCCCCGGCCGCCGCCCACGCGTCCCGGGTCAGCACCTCGGTGCCGGTGGCCCGCCCGGCCGCGCGCAGCTCCCGCTCGACGGCCCGCCGGTCCGCCCCGGCGCGTACGGCGATCTCGACGCGGTCGACGCCGGCGCCGGCCGCGTGGCGCGGGGTGAGGTAGACGCCGTTGTCACCGGTGCCGGTGGCGAGCACGGCCGCCACGCGCAGGGTGACCTCGCGACCGTCGCCCAGCCAGACGCGGACGCGGTCGCCGACCCGGTGGGTCTCCCACTCCTCGTTGACGACGATCGAGTCGTCGTCCAGGCCGGTGAGCCGGCCCGCCACCACCGGCAGCGCGGACACGGCGGCCGCGTCGGCCGGGTCCACCGCCCTGGCGTCGGAGCGGATGAGCGCGGTGCCCTCTTCGAGCACGGTCACGGAGGTGGCGCGCGAGGCGCTGACCCGGGTGCCCTCGATCCGTCGGGCGCGGTCCACGAACTCCTGCGGTACGTCGCCGTGTTCCTCCGTGGCGACGAAGTCCGCGGTGACCTGGCCGTGCGCCTCGGCCGCCTCGGCCGCGTCGATCGTGGCCCTGGTACCCATCAGCGACGCGGCCAGGGCGACGGTGACGAGCACGGGCGCGGCGACGGCGGCCGTCCGGCGCAGCCCGGCGGAGGCGTTCTCCCGGACCAGCAGGCCGGTGGCGCCCGGCAGCCGGGCCGGCAGCCAGGTCAGGAGGCGGAGCGCGGGGCGGACCAGGACGGGTGCGAACAGGGCGCATCCGGTGATCAGCAGCATCGGCTGCGTGGTGTACGTCTTGCGCTTGAGCAGGCCCGCCGGGTCCTGGACGAGGCCGAGGACCACCAGCACCGCCCCGGTGAGCAGGACGGCGGCGCCGAGCACCACCCGTACCGGCGGCATCGTGCCGCTGTCCACGGCGGCGTCCCGCAGCGCCTCGGCGGGGCGGACCCGTCCGGCGCGGTGGGCTGCGGCGACCGCCCCGGTGAGGGCGACGGCGAGGCCGGTCCAGAACGCGGTGTGCAGCGGCCAGTTCTGGTCACCGACGGCGAACCAGGCGGGCGCGAGGCCCTGGTGGACCAACCAGTGCGCGAGCCGGGGCGCCCCGGACAGCCCGAGCCGGCAGCCCGCCGCCGAGGCGAGGAGGCCGACGAGCGCGGCCTCCGCGTACACCAGCCGCCGCACCTGGCCGGGCGTCGCGCCCGCCATGCGCAGCAGGCCGAACTCACGGCGGCGCTGGGCCACGGCGAAGGAGAACGTGGAGGCGACGACGAACACGGAGACGAAGGCGGTGATGCCGGCGGCGGTGCCGAGCAGGGCGTTTACGGAGACCAGCGCCTCGGCGTCCCGGTCCGGGTCGGGGTCGGCCCTGCGCCGGTCGTCGCCGGTGAGCACGGCCAGGCCGGAGTCCTCGCCCACGGCCGCGCGGACCCTGGCCGGGGCGGCGTGCACCACGACGGCGTCGATGTCCGGGGAGAGCCGGGCGGCGTCCTCCTCGGTGAAGAACACGGCGCGCTCGAAGGGGGCGGGGCGGACGGTGCCGGTCACGGTCCAACGGCCCGGTCCCGCCGGGGTGGTGAGGGTGATCCGGTCGCCCGCCGAGCCGGTGCCCGCCGCGACCACGACCTCTCCGGGAGCACTCGGCGCCCGCCCGGAGAGGAGCCGGTACGGGGTCGCGGCGGCGACGGACCAGGGGTGCCCGGCCATCGCACCGGACGCACGGCCGGACGCCCCGTCCGCGCCCCCGCCCGACACCGCGAACGTACGGTCCAGCTCCGTGCGCCCCAGCCCCGCGAGCCGCGCGGCGACAGCCGCCGGAACGGGCCGGGGATCGGTGAGCTTCTGCGTACGGACGCCGGCCGGCGTGCGTACGCGCACCTCGTCCTCGCCCCGCACCACCACCGGTGCGGCGGCGAACCGTTCCGGGGCCTGCGGCGGACCCGCGAACGTGGCCGCGAGAGCCAGGCCCGTCGTGGCGACGATCCCCACCCCGAGGGCCAGTGCGAGGAAGGAGCCGGCCAGGGTGACCCAGCGGGTCCGCAGGCCGTGGAGTACGAGCCTCAGCACGGGACGGCCCCCATCCGCGTCATGCGTGCCGCGATCTCCTCGGCCGCCGGGGCGTGCAGCTCGTCGCGCACGCTGCCGTCCGCGAGGAACAGCACCCGGTCCGCGTAGGAGGCGGCGACCGGGTCGTGGGTCACCATGATCACGGTCTGGCCGTCGTCGGCCATCGTGCGCAGCAGCGTCAGCACCTCGCGGCCGGTCGTGGAGTCCAGCGCGCCGGTGGGCTCGTCGCCGAAGAGCACGTCGGGCCGGGTGACCAGGGCGCGGGCGAGGGCCACCCGCTGCTGCTGGCCGCCGGACAGCTCGCCGGGGCGGTGCCCGGCCCGGCCGGCGAGGCCCACCCGGTCCAGGACGGCGAGGACGTCGGCACGCTTCGGGCGGCGGCCGGCGAGCCTCAGCGGAAGGGCCACGTTCTGCTCGGCGGTGAGGGCGGGCAGCAGGTTGAACGCCTGGAAGACGAAGCCGATCCGGCTGCGGCGCAGCAGGGTCAGCCGGCGCTCGCTCAGCCCGGTCAGTTCGGTGTCGCCGAGGAACACCTGCCCGGCGGTGGGCCGGTCGAGGCCGGCCGCGCACTGGAGCAGGGTGGACTTGCCGGAGCCGGAGGGGCCCATGACGGCGGTGAAGGAGCCCCGGGGGATGTCCAGGGACACCGCGTCGAGCGCGGTGACGGCACCGGACTTCCCGGCGTAGGACCGGGTGACCGAACGGAGTCGGACGGCTGCGTGATTCATGTCCCCCAGCCAACCGCCGCCGCCCGCCCGGCACATCGCAGCGAGAGGGAGTCCCGGGGTGGAGACAGCTCCACCCCGGGGGTGGAATCCGCTGGGTGGTCCGGCCTCCCGGGCGCCGCCTACCGTTCCCCCATGTCCTCCTCCCCCGGCCTCCACCAGGCCCTGCGGCAGCGGCGGTACGTGCGCGGCCCCTGGCCGTGGCGTGCGGCGCTCTACCTGGTGACGGGCGTCCTCACCGGCGTCGTGACGCTCACCGCCCTGCTCCTGCTCGCGGTCGCGGGCGGCGCGCTCGCCGTGCTCCTCATCGGCCTCCCGCTCCTGCTCACCCTGGCCCTCGCCGGGATCCCGCTGGCCGCCCTGGAGCGCCGGAGGCTGCGGCTGGTCGACCCCCGCCCGCTCCCCCCGGCCCACCGCGAACCGGACGGCACCGGGCTCACCGCCTGGCTGCGGACCCGGCTCGGGGAGCGCGCGACCTGGCGGGAACTGGCGTACGCGCTGCTCACCGCGCTCGTCCTGTGGCCGCTGGAGGCGGTGGCCGTGGGGACCGCGCTCGCCGTGTGCGGCGGGCTGATCGCGGCGCCCGCCGTGCTGGCCGCGAGCGGCGGCGAAGAGGCCCGGGTGCTCAAGATCTGGCTCATCCACTCCTACCCGCCCGCCTTCGCCGCGCTGCTCGCCGGGCTGGTGCTGCTCCCGGTGTTCGCCTACCCGCTGGGTGTGCTGGCGGCCGGGCGCGCGGCGCTGACCCGGGCGCTGCTCACGGACTCCGGGGACGGCGCCCGGCTGCGTGAACTGGACCGTTCCCGCAGCCGGTTGGTCGACGCCTTCGAGGCGGAACGGCGGCGCATCGAGCGCGATCTGCACGACGGGGCGCAGCAGCGTCTTGTCGCCCTGTCGATGACACTCGGCCTGGCCCGTCTGGAGGGGCCGGACGAGCCGCTGGCCGGGCTGCTGGCGAAGGCGCACGGCGAGGCGGACACCGCGCTGGTGGAGATCCGGGAGCTGATCCGGGGCATCCACCCCCAGGTCCTCACCGACCGGGGGCTCGGGGCGGCCGTGGAGGATGTCGCCGACCGCTCGGTGGTGCCGGTGGACGTGGACCTGGAGCTGCCGGAGCGGCTGCCGGGGGCCGTGGAGAGCGGGGTGTACTTCGCGGTGTGCGAGGCGCTGGCGAACGCGGCCAGGCACAGCGGGGCGGCGCGGACGGGGCGTCCGGCCGTGCGTCCGGTGCGATGGCCGGGCACCCCTGGTCCGTCGCCGCCGCGACCCCGTACCGGCTCCTCTCCGGGCGGGCGCCGAGTGCTCCCGGAGAGGTCGTGGTCGCGGCGGGCACCGGCTCGGCGGGCGACCGGATCACCCTCACCACCCCGGCGGGACCGGGCCGTTGGACCGTGACCGGCACCG
>NZ_RDBL01000006.1:135190-211771 GCF_008042035.1 Streptomyces sp. col6 | reverse complement strand
GTACGAGCAGTGGGGCCACCCTCCGCCCGCTCAACCCCCCTACTTCCCCGGTGGATTCGCTCCGCAGGGTTCCTTCCAGGGCTTTCAGGGACCGGCCCACCCGCAGCACGCGACGGACCGCCCCGGCCCCGTTCCGTATCCGCCGCCTCCCGGGCATCCCCACATACCCGGCGCGTGGCGCGCGCCCGCGTACAACCCCGCCGCGCCGCCGCCCAACCGTCGCAGGGTGGACGCGTCGACCGTGACCACGCTCCTGCTGCACCTGCCTCACCTACTGGCAAGTCTCCTGATCATCTGGGTGATCTCCCTGATCTTCCCGACGTGGATGGGCACGTCGTTCATCCTCGCCTGGCTCGCCTCCGGCGCGCTGATGTTCCACCGGCCCACCGAGCGCGTGGTGGCGAAGCTCTTCTACAAGGTGCGCCCACCGACCGCTGCCGAGCTCGCGCGCCTCCAGCCCCTGTGGGACGAGGTCACCCGGCGCGCCGGCCTCGACGGCTCGCGCTACGACCTGTGGATCGAGGACAGCGACGAGGTCAACGCGTTCGGTGCGGCGGGACACATCGTCGGCGTGACCCGCAATTCGCTGGACCGGCTCACTCCCGACCGGCTCTCCGCCGTCCTCGCCCATGAGCTGGGGCATCACGTCAACGGTCACACCTGGGCCGGACTCCTCGGCGTCTACTACGGACTTCCCGCCCGGATCGCGATGATCGTCGCGACGTACGTCACGGTCTTCGCTGTTTTCGTGGCAGCGGAGTTCGCCGTCCTGGCCGCGGTCGTCCTGGTCCTGGTGATCGCCGTCTTCGGGATCGCCATCGCCTTCACCTTCATGCCGGCGTTCGCCCTGCTCGCGATCCCCCTGCTCATCCCCTGGGCCGGCCGGCGCGGTGAGCTGCGCGCCGACAGGTTCGCCGGGGAGATCGGATACGGACCGCTGCTGATCGCCGTATTCACCGATTACCTGAACCGGGGCGCCGACACCGAGGAGAACGAACAGGGCCCACTGGGCCGCCTCATGTCCACACACCCCCCGCTCCACACACGCATCCGGGCGCTTGAGATCTTCACCGCCGGACCGCCCGAAGGCCGGCCCTCATGACGTTCTCCGCCCCCGGAACCACGCCCGCCGACGGGTTCCTGCGCCTCTTCGAGTCCGGGCAGCGGCTGGGCTGGGTCCACCGTGACCCCGAGACCCTGCGCAGGCCCTTCCCCGAACCGGAGCCGCAGCGGCAGCCCGTGCCCGTGGCGTACGAGAACCGGGCGACCGCCGCCCGTATCGCGTACGAGAGCCGCAAGCGGTCCGTCACGACAGCCGGCGCGGTCCTCGCGGCGGCCTGCTTCCTGCTGTCCCTCGTGGCGGGCGGCGTACTGGCGTTGCTCGCCGTGGTCGTCGCGGTGGTGTGCGTCGCGCTCGTCGCCCACGCCGGCCAGGCGGCCGAGGCGGCGGACCGGGTTCTGGACGGCAAGCGCACCGAGTTGGAGGGGCACTTCCAGTACGCGTGGCAGGGCTGGTGGGAGCGGGGCCGGCAGCACGCGGCGGCGCAGGACGAGTGGACGCGGAGCCTCCCCGCGTGGGGCGCGCTCCCGGCCCTCCCCGACTCCCGCCGGCTGGACGTCTTCGGCGGGAGCCGCCGCAGCCGGGAGGGGTTCCTCACGGTCTACGGCGCCTCGACTCTCCGTCAACAGCCCGTGATCGTGATCGACCTGACCCGGGCCCTCGTCTGCGAGGAACTGGCCGCGCTGGCCGAGCCGGCCGGGTTCCCCGTGGACGTACAGCTGCTGCCGAGCGGTATGGCCGGCAGCAACATCCTGAGCGGTCTCACGCCGCGGGAACTGGTCGACACCTTCGTGGAGGCCGTCCACGCCGAGGACTCCCGGGCCGACCGGGCCGCTCGCACCATCGACACCATGATCCTCAACCGGCTGTGCGGAGCCCTGGGGGACGACGTCACGCCGGCCCGTCTGGGAGCGGGGCTGCGCGCGCTGATGGGGGAGACCGATGACGCGGAGGTCCTCACCCGCACGGAACGCAACCGCGTCGCGGACGAGTTGCTGGCCGACAAGAACAAGGACCAGGTGCGGGACAGCCTGGTCCGGCTCGCGGCCTTCCTTCACCCGCTGGAACGGCTCGGCGCGCAGACCACCGGGCGCGGCTCCGCCCGCCTCACCTGCATCGCCCTGGACTCCACGGCGGGAACGGCCGGAACGGAATTGCTGGCGGACCTGATGGTGCAGAGCGTGTCCCGCCTCCTCGCCTCCTCGCGGAAGCCCGTCCCGGCGGTGATCGTCGCGCTCGGCGAGCAGGGTCTCCAGCGGCGCTGTCTCGATCAGCTGGCCACGGTCTGCGAGCACCTCGGCGTTCAGCTCACCTTCCTGCACCCGCATCTGCGGGAGGGGGCGGTAGAGATGATCGGCGACGGCTCGGTCGCCTTCATGAGGCTCGGCAACCACAAGGAGGCCGCGGCCGCGGCGGACTTCCTGGGCCGCCGTCACGCGTTCGTCCTGCACTCGCTGACCGACACGGAGGGCGAGGTCGTCAACACCTCGGTGGCCCGGACCTTCGGCTCGTCGGTGAGCCGGGGAACCACCGACAGCCACTCGGTGACCGGCGGCTCGAACTGGAACCGCGGCACGCAGTCGGGCACCGGCACCCGCGGCGGCAGCCACAGCCGGACATCCGGCACGTCGACCAGCACCACCCACACGACGAACGAGTCCACCACACACACCACGGGCGACAGCCGAAGCACCAGCACGGCCCAGGCCGAGCAGCGCGTCTACGAGTACACGGTCGAGCCGACCCGCCTCCAGGCCCTCGCCGACTTCGGCCTGCTGCTGGTGGAACGCCAACCGGACGGCTCCGCAACGGTCCACCCGGCAGACTGCAACCCGAACATCGCCCTCCTCCCCCGAACCACCACCCAGCCCCTGCCACCCTCTGCGACCTGATCCACCCGCAGCCCTCGCCCGCAAACCAGGACCGGGCCCGGACAGACCGCCCAAGAACCCAAGAAACCCCAGGCGGGAGTCCCGACCTGAGGTTCAACGGAGCCGCCTTCGGGATTCGAACCCGAGACCTACGCATTACGAGTGCGTTGCTCTGGCCAACTGAGCTAAGGCGGCGCGCCCTGTTCGCACCATGATGCGATCAGCAGCGGAGCCAAGTCTACACAGTTTCCGGGGGTGCTCCGCACCAGCCCGTGGCCGCGACATAGGCGCAGGTCAGGGGCCCGATGGGGGTCAGGAGCACTTCTTGCCGGCCGGCGGCGGGGTGCCCTCCAGGAGGTACGTGTTGATCGCCGTGTCGATGCAGTCGCTGCCGCGGCCGTACGCGGTGTGACCGTCGCCCTCGTAGGTGAGGAGGGTGCCGGAGGAGAGCTGGTCCGCCAGGGAGCGCGCCCAGGCGTACGGGGTGGCGGGGTCGCGGGTGGTGCCGACCACGACGATGGGGGCGGCGCCCTCGGCCTTGATGCGGTGGGGGGTGCCGGTGGCGGGGACGGGCCAGTAGGCGCAGTTCAGGGCCGCCCAGGCGAAGCCCCTGCCAAAGACCGGGGACGCCTTCTCGAAGGAAGGGAGGGCCTTGTCGACGGCCTCGGGGCCGGAGAAGGCGGGCGGGAGATCGAGGCAGTTCACAGCGGCGTTCGCAAACATCAGGTTGGTGTACTTGCCGCTCGGCTCGCGTTCGTAGTAGCTGTCGGCCAGGGCCAGCAGGCCGGCGCCGTCGCCCGACCGGGCCGCGGTCAGCGCGTCCCGGAGCTGGGGCCAGGCCGACTCGTCGTACATGGCGGCGATGACGCCCGTCGTGGCGAGGGACTCGCCGAGTTCGCGGGACTCGCCCGTGGGGATCGGATCCGCGTCCAGCCGCGCGAACAGCTTCTTCAGGCGGTCCGCCGCGTCGGAGGCGGACGTGGTGCCGAGCGGGCAGGCCTTCTGCTTCACGCAGTCCTGCGCGAAGGACTGGAACGCCGTCTCGAACCCCGCCGTCTGGTCCCGGTTCATCTCGATGGACGACAGCGAGGGGTCCATCGCCCCGTCGAGGACCAGGCGGCCGGTGCGGCCGGGGAACAGCTCGGCGTACGTGGCGCCCAGGAAAGTCCCGTACGACGCCCCGACATAGTTCAGGTGCTCGTCGCCGAGCAGGGCGCGCAGCATGTCCATGTCGCGGGCCGTCTCGACGGTCGAGACGTGCGGCAGGACCTCCCCGGACCGCTTCTCGCAGCCCGAGGCGAACTTCTCGAAGGCCCCCTTCAGCTTCGTGACCTCGGCTTCGTCGTCAGGAGTCTGGTCCACCTGTGTGTACGCGTCCATCTGCGGCCCGGTCAGGCACTCGACGGGCTCGCTGCGCGCCACCCCGCGCGGGTCGATGGCCACCATGTCGTAGCGGGCACGCACCTGGGCGGGGTAGCCGATCGCGGCGTAGCCCTGGAGATAGCCGATGGCCGATCCGCCGGGGCCGCCCGGGTTCACCAGGAGGGAGCCGATCCGCTTGCCGGGGCCGGTCGCCTTCTTGCGGGAGACAGCCAGCTTGATCGCGTCGCCGTCCGGTTTCGCGTAGTCGAGTGGTGCCTTCATCGTCGTGCACTGGAAACCGCTGACGCCGCAGTCCCGCCAGCTGAGGTGCTGGGAGTAGAACGGCTTCAGGGCCGCCGGCACGGCCGAGGGCGAGGCGGACGCCTTCTCGGCCGGGGACGAGGCGCCCGATGACGAGCTTCCGCTGCTGCATCCGGAGACGAGCAGGCCGGCAGTGCCGAGCACGAGGGCGAAAGTGCGGAACGGGCGCCTGGTGTCCATGCCCGGAGCGTAGCCGCCACCTCACCGGCCACCCGATTCCCTTCCCTTTCGGGTGATTCGGCGGGGACCACCGGACACCGACGGTGGCCGTGCCCCTCAGCCCGCGCGCAGGGCCATCGTCATCGCCTCCACCGCCAGCAGCGGGGCCACGTTCCGGTCGAGGGCGCGGCGGCAGGCCGACACCGCCTCGATCCGGCGCAGTGTGCGCTCCGGCGTGGACGCGCGGGCGACGCGGTCCAGGGCATCGTCGGCGTCGGCGTTGGCTATGGCGATCCGCGAACCGAACTGCAGGGCGAGCACATCGCGGTAGAAGCCGGTCAGCTCGGTGAGCGCCAGGTCCAGGCTGTCGCGCTGGGTGCGGGTCTTGCGGCGCTTCTGCTTGTCCTCCAGTTCCTTCATCACCCCGGCCGTGCCACGCGGCATACGGCCCCCGGCGGCGGCTCCGAGCGCCGCCTTCATGTCCTCCGTCTCCTTGGCGTCGATCTCCTCGGACGCCTGCTTCGCGTCCTCGGTCGCGGTGTCGATCAGCTCCTGCGCCGCCTTGAGGCACCCCCCGATGTCCTCGACGCGCAACGGCAGCTTGAGCACCGCGGCCCGGCGCGCCCGAGCCCGCTCGTCCGTAGCGAGGCGGCGCGCCCTGCCGATGTGCCCCTGGGTGGCGCGGGCCGCGGCGGCGGCCCGGTCCGGTTCGATGCCGTCCCTGCGGACCAGGACGTCCGCCACCGCGTCGACGGAAGGCGTCCGCAGCGTGAGGTGGCGGCAGCGGGACCTGATCGTCGGCAGCACGTCCTCCAGCGAGGGCGCGCACAGCAGCCACACCGTGCGCGGGGCGGGCTCCTCGACCGCCTTCAGCAGGACGTTCCCCGCGCCCTCGGTGAGGCGGTCGGCGTCCTCCATGACGATGACCTGCCAGCGCCCGACGGCCGGCGAGAGCTGGGCGCGACGCACCAGCTCACGGGTCTCCTTCACACCGATGGAGAGCAGGTCCGTGCGGATCACGTCGACATCGGCGTGCGTACCGATGAGGCTGGTGTGGCAGCCGTCGCAGAAGCCGCAGCCCGGTGCCCCGCCCAGCGCGCGGTCCGGGCTCGTGCACTGGAGGGCCGCGGCGAAGGCCCGTGCGGCGGTGGAGCGCCCCGAGCCGGGCGGGCCGGTGAACAGCCAGGCGTGGGTCATCTTCGAGGCGGGCGGCACCGGCTCCCCCGCCGCCTCGGCGGTGACCAGCACGTCGGCGTCCCGGGCGGCGGCGCCCAGCTGCTCCTGCACCCGGTCCTGGCCGACCAGGTCGTCCCATACGGACATGGGGCACCGCCTTTCGCTTCGCTCGACGCGTGGCTCTCGTCGATCCGGTCTCCATTGTGGGGGACGGGTCCGACAACGCGGACGCCGATGGCCCCACACCGGGGAAAGGTGCGGGGCCATCGGCGTCGTCCCGTAAGGGTGTCCCGGACCGTGAGCGGGCCGGGACCGTAAGGGCCTCCCGGTCAGCGGCGCGGCCGCCGGCCCCGGCCGCCCGAGGGCTCCGGGCCCTCGTCGTCGTGCCGGCCCAGCAGCTCGTCGGCCAGGCTGGGCAGGTCGTCGAGCGGGGTCTCCTCCGCCCAGTCGGGCCTGGGGCGCCGGGGGCGCTGCTGTCCCTCGGCCTGCCGCGGGTCCGCGTGCGGGTCGGTGATCTGGGGCAGCTCACGGGTGCGCTCGTTGTCGCTCTCCGCCGGCCGCTCGTCCCGGAAGATGCCGCGCGGCACCCGGTCGGCCGGGTCGGAGTCCCGTACGGCACCGCGCCCGCCGTCCTGGACCGCCGGCAGGACCGTCGTCTCGTCCGAGGCTCCGGAAGGTTCGGGCGCGTCCGAGAACTTCGGGATCACCGTCGTCTCGTCCTGGTCGGACGGCCAGGGCGCCGACGACGCGCCACCCGGCCGGCCGGATCCTGACGGCCGGTCCACCGGCGCGGGCACCGGCTGCGTGATCTCGTTCGGGCCGACGATCGGCGTGGGCACCGTCAGCTCGTTGTCGGGCCCGGAGGGTTCGTCACCGGAGGTGGAGGACGAGGACGCCCCGCTGCCCTTCCCGGAATCCGCAGAGCTCCCGGAGTCCTGCCGCAGCCGGGACTCCTCCTCGGCGGCCCGAGCGCGGGCCTCCTGCCGCGCGGCCAGGGCGCGGGCCTCCTCCTCGCGGGCGGCCCGTTCCCGGGCGCGCTCCTCGGCGGCAGCCGCGTCGGCCTGGGCCTTCGCCTGGGCTTCCGCTTCCGCCTGCCGGCGGGCGGCCTCGGCCCGGAGCAGGGCCTCCTCTGCCTTGCGCTGCTTCTCCAGACGCTGGGCCTCCGCCTCCTTGCGGAGCCGGGACTCCTCTTCCGCCTGGCGGCGCAGACGGGCCTGCTCGGCCTCGTACGCGGCTTCCTCGGCCTCGCGGCGGACGCGGTCGGCCTCGGCGACGCGGCGGGCCTCCTCGGCACGCTGCCGCTCCTCCTCGGCACGCTGCCGGGCTTCCTCCTCGGCGCGCTGCCGCTCCTCCTCCGCGCGCTGCCTGGCCTCTTCCGCCTGGCGCTCGGCCTCGCGGCGGCGCGCTTCCTCCTCCTCGCGGCGCTTGCGCTCCTCCTCCTCGGCACGGAGCTTGGCGAGCTGTTCCTGGCGCTCGCGCTCCAGACGCTCCTCCTCCGCCTTGCGGGCGGCCTCCTCCTCGGCGCGGCGCCTGGCCTCTTCCTCGGCGGCCCTGCGGGCCTCCTCGCGGGCCCTGATCTCGGCCTCGGAGAGCGGCAGGACCTGGTCGAGGCGGTGGCGTACGACCGTGGTGATGGCTTCCGGTTCCTGCCCGGCGTCCACCACGAGGTAGCGCGTCGGGTCGGCGGCGGCCAGCGTCAGGAAGCCGGAGCGCACCCGGGCGTGGAACTCGGGCGGCTCGGACTCCAGCCGGTCGGGCGCCTCGGTGAACCGTTCCCTCGCGGTCTCCGGAGCGACGTCCAGGAGCACGGTCAGGTGGGGTACAAGTCCGGTCGTCGCCCAGCGCGAGATGCGGGCGATCTCGGTGGGCGCCAGGTCGCGGCCCGCCCCCTGATAGGCGACGGAAGAGTCGATGTAGCGGTCGGAGATGACGATCGCGCCGCGCTCCAGCGCCGGGCGGACGACCGAGTCGACGTGCTCGGCGCGGTCGGCGGCGTACAGCAGGGCCTCGGCCCGGTTGGAGAGCCCGGCCGACGACACGTCGAGCAGGATGGACCGCAGCCGCTTGCCGACCGGGGTCGCGCCCGGTTCACGGGTGACGACGACCTCGTGGCCCTTGGCCCGGATCCACTCGGCGAGCGCCTCGACCTGGGTGGACTTGCCGGCTCCGTCGCCGCCCTCCAGGGCGAGGAAGAAGCCGTTCGCGGCGGGTGCGACCGCCGGGTCGCCGCCGCGCAGCGCCTCGCGCAGATCGCGCCGCAGCGGTACGCCGGAGCGGTCGTCGGTCTTCGCGAGGACGATGACCGCGACCGGCAGCAGCAGGGCGCCGACCAGCATCAGCGTGAACGCCGCACCGCCGTGGGCGAAGACGAAGTCGCCCGTGGTCAGCCGGTGGGTGCCGATGGCCGCGGCGACCAGCGGGCCGCCGACCGCACCGAGCGCGATCAGGATCCGGACGACGGCCTGGAGGTGTTCGGTGATCCTGGTCCTGCGGGCCTCCTCGGTCTCCTGGTCGGCGAGGACATGACCGGTGTTCGCGGCAACGCCCGCCGCGTACCCGGCGAGTGCGGCGAGCAGGACGACGGTCGCGGTGTCCGGGACGAGGCCCATCGCCAGGAGGGCGATGCCGGTGACGGCGGTGGCGAGCGAGAGCATGCGCCGTCGCGACAGCGTGGGCAGCACCTTCCCCGCCGTACGGATGCCCACACCCGTACCGCCGGTGAGGGCGAGAACCAGGAGGGCGAGGGTGACCGGACCGCCGCCGAGGTCGCTGGCGTGCAGCACGGCGACGGCTGCCGCCGCCGCGATGGCCCCGGCGACCGCGGCACAGGTGGCGACGATCAGCGGGATGGCGCCGGTGCGGCCCTTGTCGGGGCCGTTCCCCGCGGACGGCCGCCGCAGTCCCTCCAGCGGGGAGCGCGGGCGGGGCGTCTGCGTACCGGGCAGTTCCAGGAAGTACAGCGTGGAGATGGAGGAGGAGAACAGCCCGGCCGCGACGTACGAGCCGAGGGCCGCCTGATGGAACGAGAACCAGTCCAGGCCGGAGCCCAGCAGATTGCCGATGACCGTGGCGACCAGCAGCACCGCCGCGGCGAGCGGAACGGCCGCGAAGTCGGTACGCAGGGACAGCCGGCGCAGCGCGTCGAGGTGGTCGGGCAGCGGACGCACGGCGGCGCCCTCGATCGGCGGGGCGGGCAGGAGCGCGGGGGCAGCGCTCTCCTTGGCGATCGTCCACAGCCGTTCGGCGGCGCCCGTCACGAAGACGGTGACGAGGATCATCGTGAGCGCGTTGGAGGGCGTCCAGTCGATCCACAGGGGCGCGACGACCAGCAGCGCGAGCCGCAGCCCGTCGGCGCCGATCATCAGCCATCGCCGGTCGATGGGACCGCCGGGTGCGGTGAGGGACGTCAAAGGCCCCAGAAGTACGGCTCCGAAGAGCAAGGCGGAAATAATCCGGGCGCCGAACACTGCGGCGACGGCGAACGCCGCCCCTCGGTATCCGGACCCGAATGAGCCCTCGAGAACCGCCGCTTGCAGCGACAGCAACACCAGCACGAGAAGGGCGAGTGCATCGCCGGTACTGCCGATGAGCTGGGCGCTCCACAACCGCTTGAGCGGGGGAACACGCAACAGGGCTCGTACGGCACGCTCGCGTGAGTCTGCGGCAAGTGTGTCGGAGGTGGGGCTCACGACCGTTGGCTGCTCGGCTCGCGTCATCCGCCCAGCCTAACGGGCCACCCCCGCCCCCTGTGCCCGGGGTCCGGGGCAGAGCCCCGGTTACGGGAAGGGGCGGGCAGGGGACATGGCCCGCCGCAGGCGCACCCGACCCCCACCCGCCCGGACGGCTCAGTCCTCGGCCGGCGAGGCGGCAGTCTTCTTCGCCGCGGAAGAAGCCTTCTTCGCCACAGTCTTCTTGGCCGCCGTCTTCTTCGTCGCCGCAGCCTT
Source organism: Streptomyces sp. col6 (assembly GCF_008042035.1). Classification (GTDB taxonomy): domain Bacteria; phylum Actinomycetota; class Actinomycetes; order Streptomycetales; family Streptomycetaceae; genus Streptomyces. The sequence goes on along the minus strand of NZ_RDBL01000006.1, from coordinate 201,878 downwards.
CTTCGCAGGAGCCTTCTTCGCTGCGGCCTTCTTCGCCGTCTTCTTCTTGGCCGGCCCCTTCGCCCGCTTCTCGGCGAGCAGCTCGTACCCACGCTCCGGCGTGATGTCCTCGACGCTGTCACCTGTGCGCAGCGTCGCGTTCGTCTCGCCGTCGGTGACGTACGCGCCGAAGCGCCCGTCCTTGACGACGACCGGAGACCCGCTCACCGGGTCCGTGCCCAGCTCCTTCAGCGGCGGCTTCGCGGCGGCCCGCCCCCGCTGCTTCGGCTGTGCGTAGATCGCCAGCGCCTCTTCGAGCGTGATGTCGAAGATCTGGTCCTCGGAGGTGAGCGACCGCGAGTCCGTGCCCTTCTTCAGGTACGGGCCGTAGCGACCGTTCTGCGCGGTGATCTCGACGCCTTCGGCGTCCTCGCCGACCACCCGCGGCAGCGACATCAGCTTGAGGGCGTCGGCCAGCGTCACCGTGTCGAGCGACATCGACTTGAACAGCGAAGCCGTCCGCGGCTTCACCGCGTTCTTGCCGGTCTTCGGCGTGCCCTCGGGCAGCACCTCGGTGACGTACGGGCCGTAGCGGCCGTCCTTGGCGATGATCTGGTTTCCGCTGACCGGGTCCGCGCCCAGCTCGAAGTCGCCGCTCGGCTTGGCCAGCAGCTCCTCCGCGTACTCGACGGACAGCTCGTCGGGGGCCAGGTCCTCGGGGACGTCCGCGCGCTGATGGCCCTCGGAGTCCTTCTCGCCGCGCTCGATGTACGGGCCGTAACGGCCGACGCGAAGCTTGATGTCGTTGCCGACGGGGAAGGACGAGATCTCGCGCGCGTCGATCGCACCGAGGTCGGTGACGAGCTCCTTGAGCCCGCCGAGGTGGTCTCCGTCGCCGTTGCCCGCGTCGGACGCCGCACCCGCACCGGCCGCGTCGTCCCCTTCCTGCGTGCCGAAGTAGAACCGCTTCAGCCACGGCACGGACTGGGCCTCACCGCGTGCGATGCGGTCGAGGTCGTCCTCCATGCGGGCCGTGAAGTCGTAGTCGACGAGCCGGCCGAAGTGCTTCTCCAGCAGGTTGACCACGGCGAACGAGAGGAACGACGGCACGAGGGCCGTGCCCTTCTTGAACACGTAGCCGCGGTCGAGGATCGTCCCGATGATCGAGGCGTACGTCGACGGGCGGCCGATCTCGCGCTCTTCGAGCTCCTTGACCAGCGAGGCCTCGGTGTACCGGGCCGGCGGCTTCGTCGCATGGCCGTCGACCGAGATCTCGTCGGCGGACAGCGCGTCGCCCTCGGTGACCTGCGGCAGCCGCCGCTCACGGTCGTCGAGCTCGGCGTTCGGGTCGTCGGCGCCTTCGACGTACGCCTTCATGAAGCCGTGGAAGGTGATCGTCTTGCCGGACGCGGAGAACTCGGCGTCCCGGCCGTCGCTCGCCCGGCCGCCGATCTTGACGGTGACCGAGTTGCCGGTCGCGTCCTTCATCTGGGAGGCGACGGTCCGCTTCCAGATCAGCTCGTAGAGCCGGAACTGGTCGCCGGTGAGGCCCGTCTCGGCGGGGGTGCGGAAGCGGTCGCCGGAGGGGCGGATCGCCTCGTGCGCCTCCTGCGCGTTCTTGACCTTGCCGGCGTAGGTGCGCGGCTTGTCGGGCAGGTAGTTCGCCCCGTACAGCTGCGTGACCTGCGCACGGGCCGCGGAGACCGCGGTGTCCGAGAGCGTCGTGGAGTCGGTACGCATATAGGTGATGAAGCCGTTCTCGTACAGCTTCTGCGCGACCTGCATGGTGGCCTTGGCCCCGAAGCCCAGCTTCCGGCTCGCCTCCTGCTGGAGGGTCGTCGTACGGAAGGGCGCGTACGGGGAGCGGCGGTACGGCTTCGACTCGACCGACCGCACGGCGAACGAGGAGTCGGCGAGCGCGGCGGCCAGGGCGCGGGCGTTCGTCTCGTCCAGGTGCAGCGTCTGGCCGGAGCCGGACTTGAGCTGCCCGTCCGGACCGAAGTCGCGGCCCTGGGCGATCCGGCGGCCGTCGACGGCGCTGAGCCGGGCGGTGAGCGTGGACGGGTCGGAGGCGTCGCCGCCCCGCCCGGTGGCGAAGGTGCCGGTCAGGTCCCAGTACTCGGCGGAACGGAAGGCGATGCGCTCGCGCTCCCGCTCGACGACGAGCCGGGTGGCGACCGACTGGACGCGGCCCGCCGAGAGCTTCGGCATGACCTTCTTCCACAGGACCGGCGAGACCTCGTAGCCGTAGAGGCGGTCGAGGATACGGCGGGTCTCCTGGGCGTCGACCATGCGCTGGTTGAGCTCGCGCGGATTGGCGACGGCGGCCCGGATCGCGTCCTTGGTGATCTCGTGGAAGACCATCCGGTGGACCGGGACCTTGGGCCTCAGGACTTCCTGGAGGTGCCACGCGATGGCTTCGCCCTCGCGGTCCTCATCGGTGGCGAGGAAGAGTTCGTCGGACTCGGCCAGCAGCTGCTTCAGCTTCCTGACCTGGGCCTTCTTGTCAGCATTGACGACGTAGATCGGCTCGAAGTCGTTCTCGACATCGACGCCGAGACGGCGCACCTCACCGGTGTACTCGTCCGGTACCTCGGCGGCGCCGTTCGGGAGGTCGCGGATGTGCCCGACGCTCGCCTCGACGACGTATCCGGGGCCGAGATAGCCCTTGATCGTCTTCGCCTTGGCAGGCGACTCGACGATGACGAGTCGCCGGCCGCCCTGTGCGGTCTCGCTGGTCGGGGACAACTTCGCTCTTCTCTCCGGTCGACGCTCGGTGGGCATCAGGGCAGCGCAGGGCGCTGCCGACAGTGCTGTCGCTGCGGAGTGTGACGGTACAACCCGCCCCCGTGTCAAACGGCAAAAGCCCGCAACGGCCACTCGAACGGTAACCCGACTTCCGCCATTCCTGCCGCCCGGCCCGCTCGGTCCGCCCCGCGCACGGCCACTGCCTGCGGGTTTCGGCGGTGTCCCGACCGCCCTGCGGGTGCCGCGGGCGATGGACCGGCGCCCCGGGCGTGTTCCGGGCGGCGCGCGGGGTGCCGGGGCCGGGCCGGACTCGTACGCCCGGCGCGGAGGCGTACTCAGACGCGACCGAGGCACCACACCCCGAGGACGAGGAAAAGTACGCCGAACACAGTGGCGAGTGCGGTGGAGAGGGCGGGGCTCACCCGGTACGCGACCGGCGCGCGGTGCAGGACGCGCGCCCCCGTCCACAGCAGCAGCGCGGCACCGAACAGTGCGAACGCCGTTCCGGCGAAGACAGCGGGTCCGCTCTCCATCCCGTACGCCTCCCTCTTACGCTGCCGATTCCTCGGCCGACGGAGGGAGGCTCCCACCGCGGAGCGTCGCGGACGCCAACGCGGGGTGAACAGCAGGCCCCTCACATCACGTCGAGCGTCGCCCGCCGCCGGCTCCCCCGTTCGAACAGGGCCAGCAGTACGACGGCGAGCAACGCGTACCCCGCTCCCGTCAGGAGCTCCGCCGCGATCCCCCGGCCGTCGAGCCCGCCCCCGGCGGACAACTGACGCGCCGCGTCGGCGGCGTGGGTCAGCGGGAGTACGTCCCCGACGGCCCTCATCCACGCCGGCAGGGTCTCCCGCGGCACGTTCGCACCGGTCAGGAGCAGGAGAACGGAACTGGCCACGTTCGATACGAGGAAGACATCCCGGAACCGCAGCCCCAGGGCCCCGAGCGCCAGGCCGAAGGCGGAGCATCCGGCAGCGGCGGCCAGCAGGACCGCGCCGAGTCCCGGCAGGGCTCCAACCGGAATGCGCAGACCAAGGAGCAGGCAGGCGGCACAGAGCGTGAAGACGCTGATGACGAGGCCGTTCAGCACATAGGGGAGCGCCCGGCCGAACCAGAGCGGAGCACGGTTGCGGGGGCTGAGCAGGACCGCGCCGAGTGTCCCGTACCGCCGCTCGTTGGCGACGGCCATCGTGCCGCCGTACACACAGGCTGTGGACGCGGAGATGACGGCGTTGCCGAGCAGGTAGAACCGGTCGTCGGCGACCTGCAGCTGTCGTCCGAGGAAGACGAAGAAGAGGAGTTGCAGCAGCGGACCGACGAGCAGCGTGCCGATGAACATCGGCGGTGTCGTCCAGTTGAAGAGCGCCCGGTAGGACAGGGCGCCACCGATCACCACGAGCCGCAGCGCGGAAACGGTTCGGCGGCAGCGGCCGGGGGCGGAACCGGAATCTGTGTCAGGTGTACGGGCGGGCATGCGGGCAACTCCTGGCATGGGACGGGGGAAGGGTGCGGGGCGCGGGCCTGTGCAGCAGACAGGGGCCGGCTCGCTCGGCGGATGAGGACGGGCTGCTCAGCGGGTCAGGCCAGGGCGAGGGTCGCGGCGGCCCGCGCGCGTTGTTCGACGCGTCCCAGCACGAGGACGGCCAGCAGCGCGTACAGCGCACCGAGTCCGAGGGCGATGCCCATGGGGACCAGCACTTCGCCGTTCCCCGCCCCGCCGGAGGTAGCCGCGTGCACCGCGCGGGAGCCCCAGGTGGTGGGGAGCACCCAGGAAACCGGACGCGTCCAGTCCGGCAGCACGGTGATCGGTACGAGCATCCCGGACAGCAGCCACACGGGCGCGTCCAGCGGGTTGGCCAACGCGTTCGCGTTGCGCAGCAGGACGAACGTGGCGGCGAGCAGCAGTCCCATCATCCCGAGCGAGAGCACGCAGACCGGGACGGCGGCCAGGAAGAGCACCGGGTGCGCGAAGTCGAGCGGCACGTCGAACAGCACGGCGCCCCAGAGCACCGTCGCGCCCATGGCATACGTCCCGATGACGGCGGTGGCCAGGGTGATCGGCAGCAGAACGAGGGAGAGCGGGGTGGGCGAGGCGACGAGCGTCTCCAGCGTGCCCAGCCAGCGCTGGTTCTGGACGGCGCCGCCCGATCCGAAGAGCACCGAGGACCAGATGCCCATCAGCCCGGCTCCGACGGCCGCCGTCAGCAGCCGGTCGGGGTCGTCGGCAGCGCGGAAGAGATAGACGGAGAGGGTCGCGTAGACCAGGGGCACCAGGACGGCGAAGGTGATTTCTAGCGGCGAGCGGCTCATGTACGAGACATGGGTCCGCACGCCGACGGCGATCAGGCGCAGGGCCCTGGCGAACGTCATGCCGCGACCTCGCTGTCGTCGGGGCCGGGTTCTGCGGCGGCAGCGGCCTGGACTGCGGGGGCGGGATCGGCCGCGAGGGCGGCCTCGTCCGCGGTCGCCGGCTCGTCCGCCTCCTCCACGATCGCGATGTAGGCGTCCTCCAGCGTGGGTTCCCGGGTGACCACCCGTCCGACCCGGACCCCGTCGAGCGCTGCCAGGACCTGCCCGTGCAGGTCCGCGCCGCGCTCCGTCTGCACGATGACGGCTTGTCGGCTGCCCCGCTCCTCGGCCGCCGCCCCGTGCACACCCGCGACGGCACGGATGCGTTCGAGGTGCTCCTCGCCGGCCCCGTATGCCTCGATCTCCAGGATGCCGCGTTCCTGGACACGCGACTTGAGCCGGTCCGGTGTGCCCAGCGCCCGGATGGTGCCGCCCGCGATGACGGCGATCCGGTCACACAGCTCATCGGCCTCCGCCATGTAATGCGTGGTCAGCAGCACCGTGGTGCCGCCGGCGCGCAGATCGGCGACGGTGCCGCGCAGGTCGCGCGCCGCCACCGGGTCCACGCCGATGGACGGTTCGTCGAGGAACAGGACGTCGGGCCGGTGCAGCAGACCGCGCGCGATGTGCAGCCGCTGCCGCATGCCCCGCGAATACCCCTCGACACGTTCCTTCTCCCGCCCGGAGAGCCCGACCAGATCGAGCAGCTCGCCGATCCGCCGCTTCTGGTCCCTCGGCTCGACGCCGTACAGCTCCGCGAAGTACCGCAGGTTGTCGAGGGCGGAGAGCCGGTCGTACAGCCCCCGGTCACCGCCGAAGACGTACCCGATCCGGCGGCGTACGGCGACGGGGTCGGACGCCACGTCGTGCCCGAGAACCCGGGCCGTGCCCGATGTGGGCAGCAGCAGGGTGTTGAGCATCTTGATGGTGGTGGTCTTACCCGCCCCATTGGGCCCCAGGAGCCCGAACAGCTCGCCGCGCGCCACCTCGAAGGTGACCCCCCGCACGGCTTCGGTCTCGGTGCGGCGCGGACGCAGGAAGCCGGTCCGGCTGATGTAGGTGCGGCGCAGGTTCTTCGCCTCGATCGCAAGCATGGCCCGGACGCTAGGCCCGCATCCGCCGCCCCTGCCATCGATTCGGAGCCCCCCGAATCGTCCGCGCCCGTCCCCGGCTTCTCACGACACCGCGCGCAGCACCTCTTCCCCCGAGAGCAGCGCGAGAAGGGCGCGGCCGGTATCGGTGAGCTGGTAGTAGACGCTGCGTCCGATCCGGTGCCGGGTGACCACATCGGCCTCGGCGAGGACCGACAGGTGCTCCGAGACCGTGCTCGGGGCGAGCCCCAGCCGGTCGGCTATCCCGGCCGTGGTGAGCGGTCCGCCGAGCTGCCGCAGGACCGAGGCCCGGCCCCGCCCCAGCAGCAGCCCGAGCCGGTCGCCGCTGTCGCCGCGCTCCGCCGGCCGCTCGCGCAGGGCGCCCGCACCGCGCGCCTGGAAGGACACCGCCAGGACCTCCGGGTCGTCGGTGGAGTAGAGCCGGCAGCCCTCGGCGAAGACCAGGGGCACCAGCAGCAGCCGCCGCTCACCCGCGTGGTACTCCGCGTCGATGTGCTTCGTCAGCTCCAGCACGGGCGCCTCCCACTTGGCCCGGCTCTCCAGACCGGTGAAGAGCGCGTCTATCCCCTCGGTGGCGAAGGTCCTTGCCCGGATGAGGACTTCGTCCTCGACGAGACGGCGCATGACCGGCCAGTGGGCGGCCATCGCACCTTCCCAGTACGCGGCGTACGCGTCGGCGAGCGCCGCACACGCGGCCTCGGGATCGGCGAGGTACGGGCGTATGTACGGGTGGTCGCCGAGCCCCGCGTAGTGCTCGGCGACTCCGGCCCGTACGACGTCGGCCGGGGTGGCCCGGATGGCGTCCAGCTCCGTCTCGACGGATGTGGCCCCGACCGGCCGGGGCAGCAGGAAGTCGGGGAACTGGTGGGGCCCGTCGATCAGCAGCCGGAGCGCATGCGTCCGGTCGTCCTCGCGCAGCACCTCGCGGGCCCGCACCACCCATTCCTCGTAAGGGCGGGAGGGGTGGCGGTGAGGCATCGTGAGATGGAGGCTGCAGAAGGCGTCCCACAGCGGGCTGATGGCGATGCGGGTCGCACCGAGCGACGCCTCGTCCAGCTCGATCCGGATCATCCAGCGGCCCGCCCGCCCGGCGGAAGCGGCTCCAGGAAGCCCTCCTCGACCAGCAGCCGGATGGCCTGCGGGGTGCGGTCGCGCAGCAGCACCGGGTCCTCGTTCATCAGCTGGGCGATGGCATCGAGGATGCGCCCGGCGGGCAGCGAGCCGTCGCACACCCCTGCGAACCCGGCACCGACGGCGTCGACCTTCGTGGCCCGGCGCATGCCACGATTCTGACGGAGCACCACATGCTCCGGGTCCTCCGCTCCGGGAAGCCCGACCTGCTCCTGCACCACCTCGGAGGCCAGGGTGAAGTGAGCGGCAAGAAGCGCCGCGTCGTCCTGCCGGCGCAGATAGTCCTGGCGGGCGAAGTGGGCCTGGACGGCGGGGCCGAGCGGCTGCTCCACCGCGTGCGGCCACTCCTCGATCACGATCGAGGGATCCCCGGCGGCGGCCGCGGCGGACTTCCGCAGCGTGATCCAGCCGAAGCCGACGCCCTTCGTACGGCGTGTCTCGAACTCGTCGAGCCAGGCGTCGTACCGCGCCTCGTACTCCTCCGGGTCCGTGCGGTGGTCGCCGCTGTCGCGCAGCCACAACTCCGCGTACTGCGTGACGTCCTGCACCTCGCGCTGCACGATCCAGGCATCGCAGCCCTCCGGGATCCAGGAACGCACCCGGTCCTGCCACTCCTCGCCCTCGGTGTGCTGCCAGTTGGCCAGGAAGTGCGCGAAGCCGCCCTCGTTGAGCCGGTCGCCCGTCTGCTGCACCAGCGTCCGGCAGAGATCATCACCGGCCATGCCGCCGTCTCGGTAGGTGAGCCGGGCGCCGGGCGAGATGACGAACGGCGGATTGGAGACGATCAGGTCGAAGGTCTCGGCGCCCACCGGCTCGTACAGAGAGCCCTCACGCAGGTCGGCCGGGGCGGCGCCGGACAGGGCGAGGGTGAGCCGGGTGAAGGCGAGGGCACGCGGATTGAGATCGGTGGCCGTGACCCTGGTGGCGTGCTGCGCGGCGTGCAGCGCCTGGATGCCGGAGCCCGTACCGACGTCGAGGGCGGAGCCGACGGGCCCGCGGACGGTGATCCCCGCCAATGTGGTGGACGCCCCGCCGATGCCGAGGACGACACCCTTCTCGTGCGAGCCGATCCCGCCCGCACCACCCACCGCGCAGCCCAGGTCGGAGACGATGAACCAGTCCTCGCCGTCCGGGCCGCCGTACGGCCGCACATCGACGGTCGCCCGCACCTGGCCGGCCGTCTCGGTCAGCCAGCCGTCGGCCACGCACTCCGCCAGCGGGAGCACGGCCGCTGCCCGCTCGGCCGGCACGGGCCGCTGAAGCAGGAACAGACGCACCAGCGTGTCGAGCGGTGCCTCGCCCCGCGTGGCCCGCAGCGCCGGCACGGTCTCACTGCGCGCCAGCGCGGCATAGGCGGACGCGCCGAGCAGGTCGAGGAGGCCGTCGGCCGTGAACGCGGCCGCGAGCAGGGCCTCGCGGAGCTGGGGCGCATGGCCGGCCGGGGGAAGGTCTGCTGCGAAAAGGCTGGTCTTACTCACGTCCCCCATTGTGACGGCTCCCACTGACAACGGCAGCGGCCCGGCCACCGCCCGGGTATCTCCGGGGTGTGCCGGGCCGCTCACCCGATGTCCTCAGGTCATGAGGCCGACCGTCGGCAGCGCACGCCGCCGACTGTGCGGACCGCGACGCCGGCCGCCCGTTTACGCCTTCTTACTGGCGGACGGGGACGGGGACGCTTCCTTCGACGGCTCGGTCGAGGGCTTGGCCGACGGCTCGGAGTCATCCTGCGAGCCGCCCGAGGGGGACGCCGATGCGGTCGGCTTCTGGCAGCCCTCCTGCTTGGCCATCGCGGTGCCGACCTCGCCGGACTGGAGCTTCTTCAGCGCCTGGTCGCCACTGGTACTGATCTTGTTCAGCTCGTCCGCGATGCCTTTGAGGCCGTCGGCGAACTTCCCCTGATCCTTGGTCTCCAGGGCGTCGACCTTCTCCTGCAGCTTCGCGTAGGCCGCGGAGGAGGCGTTGAGCTCCTTCACGGCCTCCTTCTGCGTGGTCTCACCGTCGTCGACCGGCGGCGGACCCGCCGACTCGACGGCCGAGCCCAGCGCCTTGTACGCCTGCGAGATCTGCTGGAAGGCAGCCGAGTCGGTCTCCTGGACGTCGGCGGGCTTGCTGTTGTCGGCGGTCTGCTGCTGGATGGACGCGTTGGCGTTCGCGATCTTCTGCAGCTGGGGCTGGACCTGGTCGCAGACCTTCTTGGCCCAGTCGTTGACCTTGTCGTCGCTGTCGTCGCTGCAGCCCGACAGTGCCAGTACGAGTACCGCACCGCCGGACAGCGCGGCTGCAAACTTCTTGTTCACCGGTTTGGTCCCCTTCCAAGGCTCTCGGCCCCGGAACTTACACGCCGAACGCCCTCCATCCGGGTGCCAGGCGTCCGATAGGCAGGCTTTTGCAGCCATTTGCACCAAGGGAAATGAGGGATATACAACTCACCCGGACAGCCCCCACCAAGGGGAACGCGTGAACGATTCCTCACCCGAACGAAGGCCCCTGACAGCCATGAGCCGTCAGGCAACCGCGCTCAGAGGCGAACTGAGCTGCCGTCATGCAACAGGTACGCCGCACACGCCGCTCAGGGAAGTACGGCGACCGGCGTCTTGGGCCAGCTCATCCGGATCACTCCGCCGTCCGCACCCGACCTGACCTCCACGTCGTCGACCAGGCCGCTGATGACCGCGAGGCCCATCTCGTCCTCGTCGTCCGCCTCCGGCTCGGGCTCGTCGAGCCCTCCGCCGGACGCGGCAGCGCGTTGGCCCGATACGCCGCCCGGAACCGAGCCGTCCGCACCAGGGCCCGGAACCTCGTCGCCGACCTCGATGGCGAACGTCTTCTCCTCCTCGATCAGGACGACCGTGACAGGAGCGGTGATGTGGTGGCTGCGGTGCAGACCGACGGCCCGGCTGCACGCCTCGCCCACGGCGAGCCGGACCTCGTCGAGCACGGCCTCGTCCACCCCGGCCCTGCGCGCCACGGCCGCCGCCACAAGACGGGCGGTCCTGACGTGTTCGGGCTGGGCGCTGAAGCGGAGTTCAACGGTGGCCATGCGATCCCCCTCGAACGTACGTGTGTGCATGCCAGGGACGGGCCCCATGGCCCGGGGCCCCTGACGCTGTCTGCGCGCCCTCGGCTCCGTGCCGACAGCGCGGCCCGGCCCTGGCAGGGCGGCGGCCGACAAATAAATCGGCCGGGCACCGCCGAGCGGGTGACCCGGCAGCCGCCGAACGCCGGCCGGACTGCCCAACCGCGCATGGCGGAGCAGAGGCCGTCGCCCCCGGCGGTCTCCCTCCGGAACCATCGCGGCCGAGACCACCGCCGGACCGGCAGAACCGGTCCGGCGCCGAACCGATGTCAGTCGGTGGCCGCGACGGCCTCGTCGACCGTGGTGTGGATCGGGAACACCTTGGTCAGACCGGTGATCCGGAAAATCTTGAGAATGCGCTCCTGGTTGCACACCAGGCGCAGCGAGCCCTCATGGGCCCGCACTCGCTTCAGGCCGCCCACGAGCACGCCGAGGCCGGTGGAGTCGAGGAAGTCGACGCCTTCCATGTCGACAACCAGGTGGTAGCTGCCGTCATTCACCAACTCGACCAACTGCTCGCGCAGCTTGGGCGCGGTATACACATCAATCTCGCCACCGACCTCGACGACCGTACGGTCGCCACCAGGGCCGGACACATTGCGAGTCGACAAGGACAGGTCCACGGATCCTCCAGCACCTTGCTATCGAGCGGTCGCCCCTCGGTCTCCCCGACGGAGCCGGGGGACGGATCGCCAGCCGCGATGGCATTCAATCACTTACCGGCAGCCATGCACGACGCCTTGGGACCATTGTCCGTCTTGCCAGTGACACACTCGATGCCGATGGCCAAGAATCAATGCCCCAGTCGACCCCCGGAGAGTGGGGGTTCCCGCCCCTCTCCGGACACGGTCCTCGACCGGCTCGCCGCAGGGGCGGGCCGGTCCGCGCGCATCACTCATACGGAGCACCTGCCCCCGCGCGCGGGAACCCATGCCGTCTGGCCCGATCGCATCCGTCCGGAAGTGATCGCCGCGATCCAGAAGGCCGGCATCGACCATCCCTGGGCCCATCAGGCGGCCGCCGCGGAGCACGCCCTGGACGGCACATCCGTCGTGATCGCGACCGGAACGGCGTCGGGCAAGTCGCTGGCCTACCTCGCCCCGGTGCTCAGCGCCCTCCTGGACGGCTCCGAGGCCCCCAACGGGCGTGGCGCCACCGCTCTCTACCTCTCGCCCACCAAGGCCCTGGCAGCCGACCAGCGCCGTTCGGTCAAGGCTCTCGCGGCTCCGCTGTGCAACGGCATCCGACCCGCCGTCTTCGACGGTGACACTCCCGTCGAGGAGCGCGAGTGGGTGCGCCAGTACGCGAACTACGTCCTCACCAATCCCGACATGCTGCACCGCGGGATCCTCCCGTCACACCCCCGCTGGTCCTCCTTCCTGCGCTCCCTGCGCTACGTCGTCATCGACGAGTGCCACACCTACCGGGGCGTCTTCGGGTCCCACGTCGCCCAGGTGATCCGCCGGCTCCGCCGTCTGTGCGCCCGCTACGGCTCCGACCCCGTCTTCCTCCTCGCGTCGGCCACCTCCGCCGAGCCCGCCGTCGCCGCGGGCCGCCTCACCGGCCTCCCCGTCACGGAGGTAGCCGACGACGCCTCCCCGCGCGGTGAACTGGTCTTCGCCCTGTGGGAACCCCCGCTCACCGACCTGCACGGCGAGAAGGGTGCCCCGGTCCGCCGTACCGCCACGGCCGAGACCGCCGACCTGCTCACCGACCTCACCGTCCAGGGCGTCCGCTCGGTCGCCTTCGTACGCTCCCGGCGCGGCGCCGAGCTGATCTCCGTCATCGCCAAGGAGCGGCTGGCCGAGGTCGACCGCACCCTGCCCTCCCGGGTCGCCGCCTACCGCGGGGGGTACCTCCCCGAGGAACGCCGCGCTCTGGAGAGCGCCCTGCACTCCGGCCGGCTGCTCGGCCTCGCCGCCACCACCGCCCTCGAACTCGGCATCGACGTGTCCGGCCTGGACGCCGTCGTCATATCCGGGTACCCGGGCACCAGGGCCTCCCTGTGGCAGCAGGCGGGCCGGGCCGGGCGTGAGGGGCAGGGCGCCCTCGCCATCCTGGTGGCCCGCGACGATCCGCTGGACACCTTCCTGGTCCACCACCCCGAGGCCCTGTTCCAGCAGCCCGTGGAGTCGACGGTCCTGGACCCGGACAACCCGTACGTCCTCGCCCCCCATCTCTGCGCCGCGGCCGCGGAGCTGCCGCTCACCGAAGCCGACCTCCAGCTCTTCGGCCTCGCAACCGCCGGGCTGCTCCCCCAGCTGGAGACCGCCAGGCTGCTCCGCAAACGGCCGTCGGGCTGGCACTGGACCCGACGTGAGCGGGCCGCCGACCTCACCGACATCCGGGGCGAAGGCGGCCGGCCCGTCCAGATCGTCGAGGAGGGCACCGGGAGGCTGCTGGGCACCGTGGACGAGTCCGCCGCCCACAGCTCCGTGCACGAGGGCGCCGTCCACCTCCACCAGGGCCGCTCCTACCTGGTCCGGAAGCTGGACCTGGAGGACTCCGTGGCCCTGGTCGAGGAGGCCGAACCGCCCTACTCGACCACCGCCCGGGACACCACGGCCATCGCCGTCCTGGAGACCGACACCGAGATCCCCTGGGGGGACGGGCGCCTGTGCTACGGGTCCGTCGAGGTCACGAACCAGGTGGTCTCCTTCCTCCGCCGCAAGCTGATCACCGGTGAGGTGCTCGGCGAGAGCAAGCTGGACCTGCCGCCCCGCACCCTGCGCACCCGTGCCGTGTGGTGGACGGTGACCGAGGACCAGCTCGACGCGGCCCGGATCAACCCGGAGATCCTCGGCGGCGCGCTCCACGCCGCCGAGCACGCGTCGATCGGGATGCTGCCCCTCTTCGCCACCTGCGACCGCTGGGACATCGGCGGAGTGTCCGTCCCGCTGCATCCCGACACCCTGCTGCCGACCGTCTTCGTGTACGACGGCCACCCGGGCGGCGCCGGATTCGCCGAGCGCGCCTTCCACACCGCCCGCGAGTGGCTGGCGGCCACGCGCCTGGCCATCGCGTCCTGCGAGTGCGATGCGGGTTGCCCGTCCTGCATCCAGTCCCCCAAATGCGGCAACGGCAACGACCCCTTGCACAAACGGGGCGCCGTCCGCCTCCTCACGGAGCTCCTCCGGTGCGCTCCGGATGGGGCGGGGGAGCCGGGCGAGGCGGAGGGCTCGATCGGGGCCGAGGGCCCGCGCGAGCCCCGCTCTCCCGGCCCGTCCGGGGCGGAGGGGCGTCCGCCGCAGGACCGGCCCGCGACCTGACCTCCGGCGTGTACGGACCGAACCGCACCCTGGCCGTCACATCGGCGATCTCCCCCAGGACCGCGCACCGCACCACTTCCGCCCCCTGCGCGCCCGCCACCCGCTCGGCCGACTCGCAGGCCGAGGCCGCGCCCTTCAAGGCCCGGTCCGCCGCGGCCAGCGCAGCCAGGTCGGCCGCACCCCCGGCACGGTGCCGGGCGGCCACCACCTGACCGAGTGCCAGGACCACCGCGAACACCGTGCAAAGAGTCGCCGCTGTCACCGCCGCCCATACCGTCGCGAGCCCCTGATCCCCGGCGTGTGCCCGATACCGACCCGGTGGCCGACCCGGTCGCCGGTCAGGAGTGCCGCCCCGCCGACCGCGCCCCCTCACCGTTCGCCCCCTTTCGCCGCAACGCCCGGCGTGTCCAGCACCGGCGGACCGGCCGCAACCGGCTCGTCCTCCGCCGCCGCCGCTGCGTCCGCCCGCAGCGTCACAGCGAGGCGTGCGGGGCCGGGGGTCGGGGCGGTCACCCTCACCCGCCACAGGGCTCCGGCGCGCTCCACCGCGACCGAGGCACCGTCGGGCGCCGCCGAGAGAGCGGCCTCCCGCACCTGCGGGGCCGGTTCCGAACGGGCTGCCGCACGGGCGCCGGCGCGGGCCGCGTCCACGCAACGGATCTGGGCCGAGGCGGCCATCAGCGCCCAGAGCAACGCCAGGGCGAAGACCGCCAGCACCGGGATCACCATGGCGGCCTCCGCTGTCACCGCGCCTCTGTCGCCCCGGCGCCCGAAGTCCTCGGCCGGGCCCTCGCACCTACCTAGCCCAAGCGGGCGTACGGCCCCTTTCGCACCGCCCTCAGAACTTCGCATCGAGCGCACCCTTCAGCAGCGACTGCAGCTGGGACATGACCGCCGCGCTGGTCACCACCTTGTAGAGCACCGCGGCGAAGGCGCATGCCGCGATCGTGCCCACCGCGTACTCCGATGTCGTCATCCCGCGGTCCGCCCCCGACCGGGCGAGGTGGGCCATGGACAGCATCCAGTTCTTGATCTTGCGCATCATTCTCGAACCCCCGATATGCCAGTTACATGCAGAAAAAAGCGAAACCGCTCTTGCGGCCTCGTTCGGGTCACGCCGGTTGCAGCAAGCCCCCGGCCAGCCCGATCACCACGGGCGCCACCCCGACCGCCAGGAACGCGGGGAGGAAGCACAGTCCGACAGGCGCGGTGACCGTCACTGCGGCCCGCTGAGCCCGCGCCACCGCCGCCCTCGCCCGCTCGGCCCGCAACGCCTCGGCCATGCGCGCGACCGGTTCCGCCGCCGGAGCGCCGGTGGAGCCCGCCCGGTCCAGGCAGCGGGCCAGAGCAGCGGCCCCTGGTATCTCGCCGAACCGCCCCCAGGCGACAGTGGGGTCCCCGCCGAGCCGGATCTCCGCCGCCGTGCGCGCGAGTTGCTCACCGACCGGGCCGCCCAGCGACTCACCCACTGCCTCGGCCGCATCCACCGGCCCGGCACCCGCAGAGATGCAGGCGGCCAGCAGATCCGCCGCCATGGGAAGCTGCCGCGCCGCCTCCGCTGTATGCGCTTTGGCCTCAAAGGCGCGTACGGCGGCGGGCCCGAGCCGCGCTCGCTGCCACCGCCAGGCACCGTAGGCCGAGGCCAGACCGGCCACCCAACCCACCGGGCCTCCCACGAGGAACCACCCGGTCAGCGCGACCGCCGGCACCATCGCCCACTGCCTGACCAAACCGGCGGAGACCGGTCGGCGCGCCCGGCGACCCGTTGACCGGGATGCACCCGGCCCCACGGCGGGAACCACCGGTGCCACTGCCAGAAGCCGCTCGCCTCGACGCCGGACCCGTCGGCCCACCCGGCGCCGGACCAAGGGAAGAACCACGCGTGTGTGAAGCGCGAGTGCCGCCCCGACGGCCTCCACTGCCTGCGCGAGTCCACCGGCCGACGCGCTCATACCGCTTCTCCCGCCCGGACGATCCGGGCGGCCCACAGGAGACCGCCCACCTCGAGCAGCCCGCCCGTCACCAGGCAGACCAGGCCGGCCGTGCTGTGAAGCAGCACCCTCAGCGGGTCCGCTCCGAGTGCGGCACCGAGCCCCATCCCGAGCACGGGGAGCAGGGCCAGCACCGCGACCGTCGACCACGCTCCCGCCAACTGCGCCCGCAGCTCATCGCGCTGACAACGTTCGGCCCGCAGCGCGCTCTCCAGCCGAGCCAGCCCGGCCGCGAGCCCGGCACCACTGCCCACCGCCACTCGCCAGCAGGCGGCCACTCCGGCCAGCCCGTCCAGCCCCGGTTCGCCCGCCGCCTGGACCAGCGCCTTCGGCACATCCCCGCCGAACCGGGCCGCAGCCGATACCCGGACCCCGGATTCGCCCATCACGTCCGTCCCGCGTATCGCGACGAGCAGAGCCTGCCCCGGCTCGTGGCCGGCCCTCAGCTCACCGACCAGCGCGCCGCACAGGTCCACCACCCCGTCCGCGCGGGCTTCCTGGTCCTTGCGCCGCTTCCTCTTCCGCAACCACCGCCGCATCACGGGAACCGCGACAGCCCCCGCGATCAACGGCAGTACGGACTGGCCGAGCAGTGCCAGAACCGATGCCGCCGGGAGACAGAGCCACTCCCCGCGTCCCCGGAGCCGTTCCTCCCACCGGCTGCGCGCTCTCCACCACCTTTCCCGGGCCCGCGGCTGCCCGCTGCCGTCGGAGAGGAGCGCCCGCGCTCTCCGCAGCGGCCTCCCGTGCCCTGCCAGGACCAGCCACACCGCCGTCGCCGCGCACAGCGCAGCCGCATGTACCGCCTCCGGCACACCGGCCGACGACGTGCCCCCGGTCACAGCGCACCCCCGATCAGCGCGTTCAGCCGCTCCCAACCCCGTTCCCGCTCGAAACCCATGGGACCCCAGCGCAGCGCCGGGACCGTCAGCACCAGCCCCGCCGCATCCCGCTCCAGCACGTGGATGTCCGCGATCCGCCTGCGACCCGCGCGGTCCCGTACGAGGTGGACCACGACGGACAAGGCCGCCGCGAGCTGACTGTGCAGCGCCACCCGGTCCAGCCCCGCTGCGGTTCCCAGCGCCTCCAGCCGTGCCGGGACATGCCCGGCAGCATTGGCATGAACCGTGCCGGAACCTCCCTCGTGCCCCGTATTGAGGGCTGCCAGGAGCTCGGTCACCTCGCTGCCCCGCACTTCACCGACCACCAGCCGGTCGGGACGCATGCGCAGGGCTTGCCGCACCAGATCCCGGAGAGTCACCCGCCCGGCACCCTCCTGATTGGCGGGGCGTGACTCCAGCCGCACGACATGCGGATGGTCCGGTCGCAGTTCTGCCGAGTCCTCGGCGAGCACAATCCGCTCGCCCTCCCCCACCGCTCCCAGCAGGCTCGACAGCAGAGTCGTCTTCCCTGCCCCGGTCCCACCGCTGATCAGATACGAGACCCTCGCCTCCACCAGAGCTCTCAGTACCCGGTCTCCCCCGGGCGGTACGGTCCCGGCCTTGACCAGCTCCGCCAGTGAGAAGGCCCTGGGCCTGACCACCCGGAGCGACAGGCATGTCGAGCCGACCGATACCGGGGGCAGCACGGCATGCATGCGGGTGCCGTCCGGAAGTCTCGCGTCGACCCAGGGCCTGGCGTCGTCGAGCCGGCGGCCCGCCACAGCCGCGAGCCGTTGTGCCAGCCTGCGAACCGCGGCCGCGTCCGCGAAGGTCACCTCGGTGAGTTCGAGCCCGCCACCACGGTCCACCCAGACCCGGTCGGGGGCGGACACCAGGACATCCGTGACGCCGGGATCGGCCAAGAGCGGTTCCAGTACTCCGGCCCCGATCAACTCGCCCCTCAACTCGTCTGCCCGGCCCAGCACTTCGGCTGTCCCGAGCAGGCGGCCCTGGGCGCGCAGCGCGGCGGCGACCCCGGCCGGGGTCGGCGCCGTACCGCTGCACGCGAGCCGTTGCCTCACGGCGTCGAGCAGCGTCTCGGTCATGAGACTCCTCCGGCGCCCGGACCGTTGGCGCTCTCGCCCACAAGTGCCTGTTCCCAGAAGGCGGCGCAGAACCTGGCAAGCGGCCCACGTGCATTGCCGCCGGGCGGTTCGCCCATGTTCTGCTCGGCCGACAGGCCCTTCTCCCAAGGGACTTCGCCTGCCAGCGGAAGACCCATGGCCTGGGCCACCCATTGCTCGTCGAGCCCGGGTGCGTACGGACCCCGCGCCACCACGCGCAGGTCGTCGAGCACCATCCCGGCCATCGACGTCACTCGCTTCGCCGCCGCGACCCCGCGCAGTTCCCCTGGAACGACCACAAGCCCCAGGTCGAGCTGGGCAAGGGCTTCGGCAACCGCTTCGTCCACTCGGCGCGGCAGATCGACCACCACCACCCCACCGAGCCTGCGCGCTGCGGCCAGCACCGCCCGCATGGCAGGCGGTGGGATGACCACCCAGTCGTCACGGCCCCAGCTGAGAACCCGCAGCCCATGCAGCGCGGGCAGCGATTCCTCCAGCGCACCTCCACCGACACGCCCCTTGGAATGGGCGAAATCAGGCCACCTCATCCCCTCGGCCCGCTCGCCACCGAGCAGCACGTCGATGCCGCCGCCCAACGGATCCCCGTCGATGAGCATCGTCCGCTGTCCGGCCCTTGCCGCGGTCACCGCGAGAGCACAGGCCAGCGTGGACGCTCCCGCACCGCCCCGGCCCCCGATCACCCCCAACGTGAGCGCGGGCCGGCCGACACCCTCCGCCGCATTGGCGATCTGGTCGACGAGCCAGCTCTCCGAGTCGGGCAGCCGGATCACGTACTCGGCGCCGATTTCGACGGCCCGGCGCCAGACATCGGGTGTGTCCTGGCCCCTGCCCACGACCATGACGCCACGCCTGCGCGCCGCCCCGCGGCACCGTGCGGCCGCGTCATCACCGACGAGGACCACGGGTGCCTGCTCCCAGCCCCCTCGGTGGCCGGGAAGCGTGTGATGAACTTCCGGCTCCGCACCGGCCGCCGCGCACAGCCTCAGCAGATCGTCGAGCAGGTCCACGTCCTCGGTCACGATCAGCGGTCCGCTCCGTCGCGCGCCGACTGTCGTCGACCGATCCAGCGCACTGGATTCAGCCATACTCTCCACCCCCTCCATCACTCGCCCTCGCCGTGGTTCACGGCGGTCTCGGAGCTCATCCGAGAACGGCGATTCCGGTACCCGTGGACTTCACGGGTGGAATCACGGTGCGGCGCTTCCGGAAATCATGTGGATCTTGCTCAAAAACCGTGGACAACTCGGCGGTTGTGAATAACTCCGTAGCTCATACCGGTGACTTCCCGGTGCGACTCTTCCGCTACTCAGTGTCACGATGCAGGCTGAGCGTGCGTCGGGTGCAGACATGACCCGACATGGAGCAGAAGGAGGAGAAATGGTCGATTCCGCTCGACAAACCGCGTCTGGACATGCGACGACCCCCGCCGGGGGGGAGAGCGGGGGTCGTCCCCACGGCCGACTCGGGGGGGAGGAGCCGGACCGGGTTAGCACGGTCGCGAACGATCCGTGACTTCCATGGTGTACCCGACGCCCTTCTCAGGCAAACCCACGCGCCGGGGTTTACGCCGAATGGCCGCCCCCTATGCTCTGCCTTGTGGAAAACCGCTTCTTGCCGCGCACAGCCGCCTTCTTCGACCTGGACAAGACGGTCATTGCGAAGTCTTCGACACTGACCTTCAGCAAGTCCTTCTACCACGGTGGACTGATCAACCGCCGCGCCGTGCTGCGCACTGCGTACACGCAGTTCGTGTTCCTTGCCGGGGGCGCGGACCACGACCAGATGGAGCGGATGCGCGAATATCTTTCGGCGCTCTGCAAGGGCTGGAACGTACAGCAGGTCAAGGAACTTGTGGCCGAGACCCTGCACGACCTTATCGACCCGATCATCTATGACGAAGCGGCGACGCTCATCGAAGAGCATCACACCGCCGGCCGCGATGTCGTGATCGTCTCGACCTCGGGTGCCGAGGTCGTCGAACCGATCGGCGAGCTGCTCGGCGCCGACCGCGTCGTCGCCACCCGCATGGTCGTCGGGGACGACGGCTGCTACACGGGCGAGGTGGAGTACTACGCGTACGGGCCCACGAAGGCGGAGGCCATCAAGGCACTCGCAGTTTCGGAGGGCTACGACCTGGCCCGCTGCTACGCGTACAGCGATTCGGCGACCGACGTACCCATGCTGGAATCCGTCGGCCATCCGCACGCGGTCAACCCGGACCGCGCGCTGCGCCGGGAGGCGACCCTCCGGGAGTGGCCGATTCTCGCCTTCGACCGGCCCGTCCGGCTCAAGCAGCGCCTCTCCGCGCTCTCCCTGCCGCCGCGCCCCGCACTCATGGCCGCGGCAGCGGTGAGCGCGGCCGCTCTCACCGCTGGAGTCGTCTGGTACGCCGCCCGTCGGCGAGCAACTGCGGCTTCCGCCTGACACAGCTCATTGAACCAACTCGTCCGTAATTGAACCCAAAAGTAAAGAAGTGCGGTCAGCACTACCGCTCTTCCAGCGCCTGGAGTACAAAGGATTCAACGGCCCGCGAGACCAAGGACATCCGCGAGGATGACCTGAATTACGCAGCAAGGCCCCACGGACCGCGCATGGAAACCCGGCACCCACGCGACGTCGACCCGTCGATTACGGGCCAGCCGCACCAGGAGCGGGCAAAGACCCCGACCTGATGGGCACATAACGAGGACGCTTGGTAACTGGGCGGACATGCCAGCGGCGGTACCGGACCGGTACCGCCGCAACCACGTTCGACGCCCGCTTCACAGTCGGTCCCAGCTTGCGACGCAGTTGCCGGGAAGCGCCGTTGACGCTGCGGGCGAGGGCGCTATGCCGCGCCTCGCTGAAGCGCCTCACACACGGCGGTCGATTCCCGGACACCGAGTTCCGCCGAGCGTCCGCAGTGCTTGATCCAGGCGACCATGCCGGCCGGCGTGCCCGACAGATAGCCGTCGAAGGCCGCCACATAGGCCGCCCGCCCCTGTTCTGCGTGCCCGACTTCGGCCGGACAGATCGACTTGGGATCGAGCCCGCTTCCGATCAGCACGATCCGCTCCGCAGTGCGCGCCACCAGGCCGTTGTGCGACCCGAAGGGACGCAGGGCCAACAGTTCCCCGTGGACGACGGCGGCGGTCACCAGGGCGGGCGCCTCACTCCCCGAGAGAATGAGCCGGGCGAGCCCGTCCAGTCGGCCCGCAACCTCGTCCGCGTCCGGCAGCGGTGCCTTGACCAGCGGCTCGTCCACCGGTTCACCCGCGAGCCTGGGCCGCCCGACAGCATCCTCGGGGGCAGCGCCCCCCGCGGCCACCAGGTGGAGCCGTGCGAGAACACGCAACGGCGACTGCCGCCAGATGGAAAGCAGCTGACCCGCCTCCGCCGTCAGGCGGAGGGCCGACCCGACGACACGCGCCTCGTCGTCACCGCTGAAGTCGGTGCGACGGCGCACTTCCTCGAGGTTCCAGTCGGCACCGGACAGCGCGGCCGATCCGCGGGCGCCCCGCAGAGCGGCCTCCGCGGTGACTTCGTTGCTGCGGCGCCGCATCACGCGGTGCCCGTAGACCCGGTCGACGGCCTTGCGTACGGAGTCCACCGCGTCGGTCACACCCGGCAGAGCGCTCAGGGCGACGAGCGGGTCCGAGGAAGTCGTACTCATAAGTAGCGAGGCTACGCGCCTCACGCCCGCCCACCGGCCGGGAGTGGCCTTCTTCACGGAAACTGACAACCCATAGCGATGGATCGACTACCCTAGGTGAACATGAAGATCGCTTTCGTAGGGAAGGGCGGCAGCGGTAAGACCACGCTGTCCTCGCTCTTCATCCGCCACCTCGCTGCCAATGAAGCCCACGTCCTCGCGGTGGACGCCGACATCAACCAGCACCTCGGAACAGCGCTCGGCCTCGACGAGGACGACGCCGCCGCACTGCCCGCCATGGGGGCGCAGCTGCCCCTGATCAAGGAGTATCTGCGCGGCAGCAATCCGCGCATCGCCTCGGCCGAGACGATGATCAAGACGACGCCACCGGGCGAGGGCTCACGCCTGCTGCGCGTGTGCGAGGACAACCCGATCTTCGAGGCCTGTGCACGCACGGTCCGGCTCGACGACGGGGACATCCGGTTGATGGCGACGGGGCCGTTCACCGAGTCGGACCTCGGTGTGGCGTGCTACCACTCCAAGGTCGGTGCGGTCGAGCTCTGCCTCAACCACCTCGTCGACGGCCCCGACGAGTATGTGGTGGTCGACATGACCGCCGGTTCGGACTCCTTCGCCTCAGGGATGTTCACTCGCTTCGACATGACGTTCCTCATCGCCGAACCGACCCGCAAGGGCGTCTCGGTCTACCGCCAGTACAAGGAGTACGCGCGGGACTTCGGTGTGGATCTGAAGGTCGTCGGGAACAAGGTTCAGGGCGAGGACGACCTGGAGTTCCTACGCGCCGAGGTGGGCGACGACCTGCTGGTCACGGTCGGCCACTCCGACTGGGTGCGGGCCATGGAGAAGGGCCGCCCCGCGCGCTTCGAACTGCTCGAGGCCGACAACAGGATGGCACTGCAGTCCCTGCAGAACGCGGCGGAGGACTCGTACGAACGGCGGGACTGGGGGCGCTACACGCGCCAGATGGTCCATTTCCATCTGAGGAACGCGGAGAGCTGGGGAAACGACAAGACCGGGGCAGACCTTGCTGCCCAGGTCGACCCGGCCTTCGTGCTGGACGAGGGCCTCATTCGCGCCGAGGCCGCCCAGCCTGCCTGAGCGGCCGAGGCTTCGGGCGGGCCGACCACGGCGCCTCCGATGCCTTGGTGAGGGCGCCGGACGGCGCCGGGCGCATCTAAGGCTCGGCGCCCCGGTGCACGTACCAACTCCCTAGCGGTCGGCCGGATTCCCCGCGGCCGCGGCCGGCGCCTTGGAGGCCTCCTGGTCCCGGATTGCCCCCTTCTTGAGGAACGTGGGCCAGCCGGCCTCGGGCTCCTGGCCGACCTTCAGCGTCCGGAGCTTCGCCAGTGTCGCCGGGTCCTGTGCGTCGAGCCAGTCCGCAAGCTGCCTGAACGAGACGCAGCGCACGTCGGCCTTGGTGCAGACCGTCGCGATCGTCTCCTCGATGGCACGCATGTACGTGCCACCGTTCCAGGACTCGAAGTGGTTGCCGATGATCAGCGGCGCACGGTTGCCGTCGTACGCGCGGTCGAAGGCCTGGAGCAGACCGTCACGCATCTGGTTTCCCCAGTACTCGTGCTTGTCCGGGTCTCCTTGCGTCGTCCCGGACTGGTTGAACATGAAGTTGTAGTCCATCGACAGCGTCTCGAAGGCGCGCCCGGGGACTGGGACGAGCTGCATGGAGAGGTCCCAGATCCCGCTCTTCTTCTCCGGCCACACCTGGTCGTTGACGCCGCTGGAGTCGTAGCGGAACCCCATGGTGCGTGCCGCCTCCACCATGTTCTTCCGGCCCTCCAGGCAAGGGGTGCGTCCGCCGACCAGTTCCTTGTCGTAGTCGAAGGGAAGAGGCTTCTCGGCCTTGAGGACCGGGTCATTCGTCCTCCAGCTCTTGACGAAGGACTTGGCCTGGCTGATCTCGCTCTTCCATTCCTCTACGGACCAGGTCCCGACGCCACCGTCGTTGCCGCAGAAGTGGCCGTTGAAGTGGGTGCCGATCTCGTTCCCGTCCTGCCAGGCACCGCGCAGCTGGGTGAGGGTGTCCCGGATTCCCTTGGTGTCGTTGAAGCCGATGTCCGAGCTGCCGGCGTTGTGCTTGGGCGGGTCGTACCGGGTCCGCTTCCCTTCCGGGAGCAGGTACACGCCGCTGAGGAAGTACGTCATCGCGGCGTCGTACTTCTTGCCCACCTCACGGAAGTGCGAGAAGAGCCGCTGACTGTCCTCTCCCGCTCCGTCCCACGAGAACACCACGAACTGCGGGGGCTTCTGTCCCGACGTCAGGCGTTGCACCACCGGCTGCTTGGGCTGAACACCCGTGAAGGCGGTCGACCCGTCACCAATGGCTCGGAACACGGACTTGGGCGCCGCTTCCGCGGCCTTCTTCTTCTCGCCCGCGGCCCCGTTGACGGCCCCGAGACCGGAGGCCCCTGATCCGGAGCCCGCCGAGCACCCGGCCGCCCCCGCGATCAGCGCAACAGCCATGACGCCCAGAGCGATCCTCTTCGTGGCGGCCATCATCCGCCCACCTCTTTCTCACAGGTAGCTTGCGCCGAGTGCCGACACGGAGCCGCCAAGGTCGCACGTACTGTCGAAAGGCTGGCGCGACAAGCCGAATGAAAAGCTGCTTATTCACCGGAATGGGTGGACGAGTGGCCCATTTGCCCTTAATCCTGGACACGCTTCTTTACTCTCCATTACTGTCTATTTACCGAGAGTTGAGATATCCCGCCGCTGCACGCCGTGACCCACGGCCGCGTCACCGAATTTCGCGACCGCGCTGCCCAGGAGGAGACGGGAAATGTCTGCCTGCGTACCCACTCGCCACGATCACTCATCGCGCAGTTCGCGCCCCTCCCGGTCCTCGGGAGTCAAGCGACCACACAGCCCGCCCCCGCGCGGCGGACGATTCCGTATCGCGGGCGCCGACGTGTCGGCGTCCATCACTGTGTTCCTGCTCGCCATCCCCATGTCGCTCGGTCTCGCCGTCGCCATGGGTGCGCCTCTGGAGGCGGGCCTCATCTCCGCCGCGGTCGGCGGCATCGTCGCCGGACTTCTCGGCGGGACTCCCCTCCAGGTCTCCGGCCCCTCCGCCGGACTGACCGTGGTGACGGCCGAGACGATCCAGGTCTACGGCTGGCGCACCACCTGCGCCATCACCATCGGGGCGGGACTGCTTCAGCTCGCCCTCGGCTCCCTGCGGGCAGCCCGCAGCGCGCTCGCCGTCTCTCCCGCGATCGTCCACGGCACACTCGCCGGCATCGGCGTGGCCATCGCGCTCGCTCAACTGCACATCGTGCTGGGCGGTTCACCACAGAGCTCTGCCATCTCCAACGTCCTGCACCTTCCGGACCAGCTGGCACGTGTCAGTCCCGCCGCCCCGCTGATCGGCGCACTCACGGTGGCCACTCTCGTCCTGTGGCCACTGCTGCCCGGACGGGCCGGGCGGATTCTGCGCCGCGTTCCGGCAGCCCTGGCTTCCGTGGGCCTGGCCACCGCCGTGGCAGCGTGGGCGGCGCCGTCGATCGCCCGGGTCGATCTCCCCTCCTGGCGCTCGCACGCCCTGCCCGAAATGCCACAGGGTCCTGTGCTCGGTCTGGCCACAGCCGTGTTCACGATGATGCTGGTGGCCAGCCTGGAGTCACTACTCGCCGCCGTCGCCGTGGACAAACTGGCCGCCGACCGTAACCGCGCCCGCTCCGGAGCCTCCCCGGCCGGGATCGGAGAAGTACCGGGCAACGCACCGGGCACGGCATCCCAGCTGCTCGAGACCGCAGACCCGTCCGCCGCTTCCGTGCCCCCTGCCCCCGACGCAGCCGAAGCCCGTTCCCACCCGGACGGCCTCGACCGGCTCGCTCCCCCGCTCAAGCGCTCCGACCTCGACCGGGAGCTGCGCGCTCAAGGCGTCGCCAACGCGGTGTCGGGCTTGCTGGGCGGACTCGCGGTATCCGGCGGCGCTGTGCGCAGTTCGGCGAATGTGAGGGCCGGGGCGACCAGCCGGGCCTCCACCGTGCTGCATGGCGTGTGGATCCTGCTCGCCTCTGCCTTTCTCGTGACAGCCCTTGAGCGCATTCCGCTGGCGGCCCTGGGCGCGCTGGTGATGATGGTCGGCCTCAAAATGGTCAGCCTCGCGCACATCCGCAACGTCCACCAGCACCGCGAATTCCTGGTGTACGGAGCGACGATCGCCGGCGTGCTGGTCGTCGGCGTCCTCAAGGGCGTGGCGATCGGGATCGCCGTCGCGGTGGCCGTCGCCCTGCACCGGCTGGCCCAAACCCGGATTTCGGTCTCCGAACAGAACGGGCAGCATCTCGTCGTCGTACGCGGGCAGTTGACCTTCCTGGCAGTACCCCGCCTCAGCCGGATGCTCGGGCGACTCCCCCAGGACGCCGATGTGGTCGTCGAGCTCGACGGCTTCTTCATGGACCACGCGGCGTACGAGACGATTCAGGACTGGAGCAACGCCCATACGGCACACGGCGGCCAGGTGGCCTTCGCCGGCCGCTCGGGCGGCAGAATCGCCGAGCCCGCCGCAGCGGCTTATTCCTGCTGCCGTCCGTGGACCCCATGGCGCAACCACCACTGCCACGACCAGCCCGAACACGCCCCTCCCTCGCCGGCAGCCAACCACCGGCCGGACCCCGCGCTCTCCGTCGGCACCGCAGCAGCCCCGAGCATCCGGCTGAGGCGGGGTACTGCCAGGAAGGTCAACTGCCCGCGTACGACGACGAGATGCTGCCCGTTCTGTTCGGAGACCGAAATCCGGGTTTGGGCCAGCCGGTGCAGGCCGGTGCAGGCTCACCGCGGACCAGCGGCGCCGTATCGCGCTGGAAGGAGCTCAGACCTCTGACCAGCCGGTGATCGCCTCCCGCGCGCGGCCGCCGACCGGCCCCCGCGCGCGGGAGGCGATCACCGGCTGGTCAGAGGTCTGAGCTCCTTCCAGCGCGATACGGCGCCGCTGGTCCGCGGTGAGCTGGCGCGGCTCGCCCGAGAGGGCCAGCGCCCCTCACAGTTCTTCATCACCTGCGCGGACTCCCGTCTGGTGACCAGCATGATCACAGCCAGCGGTCCGGGCGACCTCTTCACCGTGCGCAATATCGGCAACCTTGTGCCGCCCCCGGATGCAGAGGAGGGCGACCACTCGGTGGGGGCCGCGATCGAGTACGCGGTGGACGTGCTCGGCGTCGAGTCCATCACCGTCTGCGGTCACTCGGACTGCGGGGCGATGAACGCGCTGCTCGCAGGGGCGCCGCAGGCCTCCGACACGTCGCTGTGGCGCTGGCTCCGGCATGGGCTCCCGAGCCTGGGCCGGGTGAGTGCGACCAGCGACACGCAGCCCCGGTTCTCCGGCCGGCTGCCCGCCAATGCGGTGGAGCAGCTCTGCCTGACCAACGTGGTCCAGCAGCTCGACCACCTGAGGGCGCACCCGTCGGTGGCCTGCCGCATCGCCGATGGCAGCCTTCAGCTGCACGGCATGTACTTCCACGTGGCCGAGGCCCAGTCGTATCTGCTGGCGGAGGACGGGAGCACCGGAGTCGGCACGGCTGCGGTGTTCGACCCGATCTCACCCGCTCATCCGGCCGAGCTGACACGTACCGGCGCCTGAACCGCACGCCGCTCGGGTCCGTGAGACCTAGTGATCCCGCTGACGCGTTCTCCGCACATCCGCGCTATCCGCATCACCGGCACGGCCCTGCGCGGCCTCGGCGTGGAAGCGGGATCATGCCTCTATACACGAGACACAGGTCTAAACCAATTCCTGGCAGACACTTGTCACCCGGCCTCGGGACTGATGAGCTATGCCCCGGGACACAACGGACACCCTGGGACTGGGAGAAGTCGTGAGCAACGAGAGCCTGGCCAACCTGCTTCGGGAAGAGCGGAAGTTCGCGCCGCCTGCCGAGCTGGCCGCCAACGCCAACGTCACCGCAGAGGCGTACGAGCAGGCCGAAGCGGACCGGCTGGGCTTCTGGGCCGAGCAGGCCCGCCGCCTGACCTGGGCCACCGAGCCCACCGAGACCCTCGACTGGAGCAACCCGCCCTTCGCGAAGTGGTTCGCGGACGGCAAGCTCAACGTGGCCTACAACTGCGTGGACCGTCACGTCGAGGCGGGCCACGGCGACCGGGTCGCCATCCACTTCGAGGGCGAGCCCGGCGACAGCCGCGCCATCACCTACGCGGAGCTGAAGGACGAAGTCTCCCGCGCCGCCAACGCCCTCACCGAGCTCGGTGTCGGCAAGGGCGACCGGGTTGCCGTCTACCTCCCGATGATCCCCGAGGCCGCCTTCGCGATGCTGGCCTGTGCCCGCATCGGTGCGGCGCACTCGGTCGTCTTCGGTGGCTTCTCCGCCGACGCCATCGCCGCCCGCATCGAGGACGCGGACGCGAAGGTCGTCATCACCGCCGACGGCGGGTACCGCCGCGGCAAGCCGTCCGCGCTCAAGCCCGCGGTCGACGACGCCGTCTCGCGCATCGACAGCGTGGAGCACGTCCTCGTGGTCCGGCGTACGGGCGAGGACACCGCGTGGACCGAGGGCCGCGACGTCTGGTGGCACGAGATCACCGGCCGACAGTCCGCCGAGCACACCCCCGAGGCGTTCGATGCGGAGCAGCCGCTCTTCATCCTCTACACGTCGGGCACGACCGGGAAGCCCAAGGGCATCCTGCACACGTCCGGCGGTTACCTCACCCAGGCGGCGTACACGCACCACGCGGTCTTCGACCTCAAGCCGGAGACCGATGTCTACTGGTGCACCGCCGACATCGGCTGGGTGACCGGACACTCGTACATCGTCTACGGGCCGCTGGCCAACGGCGCCACGCAGGTGATGTACGAGGGCACCCCCGACACCCCGCACCAGGGCCGCTTCTGGGAGATCGTCCAGAAGTACGGGGTCACGATCCTCTACACCGCGCCGACCGCGATCCGTACGTTCATGAAGTGGGGGGACGACATCCCCGCCAAGTTCGACCTGTCGTCCCTGCGCGTCCTCGGTTCGGTGGGCGAGCCGATCAACCCCGAGGCCTGGATCTGGTACCGCAAGCACATCGGTGCCGACAAGTGCCCGATCGTGGACACCTGGTGGCAGACCGAGACCGGCACGATGATGATCTCGCCGCTGCCGGGCGTCACGGAGACCAAGCCGGGGAGCGCCCAGCGCGCCCTGCCGGGCATCTCGGCCACCGTCGTCGACGACGAGGCCAACGAGGTCCCGAACGGCGGAGGCGGCTACCTGGTCCTCACCGAGCCGTGGCCGTCGATGCTCCGCACCATCTGGCGCGACGACCAGCGGTTCCTCGACACGTACTGGTCACGCTTCGAGGGCAAGTACTTCGCCGGCGACGGTGCCAAGAAGGACGAGGACGGCGACATCTGGCTGCTGGGCCGGGTCGACGACGTGATGCTGGTGTCCGGGCACAACATCTCGACCACCGAGGTCGAGTCGGCGCTTGTCTCGCACCCGTCGGTCGCGGAGGCCGCCGTGGTCGGCGCCGCCGACGAGACGACCGGCCAGGCCATCGTCGCCTTCGTCATCCTGCGGGGCACGGCCACCGCTTCCGACGAGCTGGTGTCGGAGCTGCGCAACCACGTCGGTACGACGCTCGGCCCGATCGCCAAGCCGAAGCGCATCATGCCGGTGGCCGAGCTGCCGAAGACCCGTTCCGGCAAGATCATGCGGCGCCTGCTGCGGGACGTGGCGGAGAACAGGGCCCTGGGTGATGTCACAACCCTGACCGACTCCTCGGTCATGGACCTGATCCAGAGCCAGCTGCCGTCGGCCCAGTCCGAGGACTGAGGCGCTGACGGACGACCGACAGCCCGAAGGGCACCCGGCGACGCGCCGGGTGCCCTTCGGGCATTTAAGGTGAAGATCACCACTCCCTCACACCCCGCTCCCACGCCCCGCGGGTACAGTGGCGGCTGAGCGACAACACGATAAGAAAATCTCCACAGGGGTGCCGGGAAGTCTGGTCGGCAAGTGCATCAGCCATGCCATCGCTGCCGTACCGACCCGGAGGTCTCCCCCCGTGGCCACGCCCACTCCCGCACCCACCGGCCCGCGCCGCACCTTCCTGGGGCGGCTGCCGCTCCCCGAGCGCAACTATGTCGCCGACGCCCTGCGTACGGAGACCGTCGGTGGCGTCATCCTGCTGGTCGCCGCCGTGGCCGCGCTGGTGTGGGCCAACACAGCGGGTTCGAGCTACTCGGCCGTCAGCGACTTCCACATCGGGCCCGAATCCCTCGGGTTGCACCTCTCCGTGGCGCACTGGGCCGCCGACGGGCTGCTCGCGGTCTTCTTCTTCGTCGCGGGCGTCGAACTCAAACGCGAACTCGTGGCAGGTGAGTTGCGCGACCCCAGGGCCGCCGCGCTGCCCGTGGCCGCCGCGCTCTGCGGCATGGCCGTGCCGGCGGTCGTCTACACACTGGTGAACGTCCTCGGCGACGGTTCCACGGCCGGCTGGGCGGTTCCCACCGCCACCGACATCGCCTTCGCACTCGCCGTTCTCGCCGTCATCGGCACCTCACTCCCGGCCGCGCTCCGGGCCTTCCTGCTGACGCTCGCCGTCGTGGACGACCTCTTCGCGATCCTGATCATCGCCGTCTTCTTCACCGAGGACATCGACTTCCTCGCGCTCGGCGGCGCCTTCCTCGGCCTGGGCCTCTTCCACCTGCTGCTCCGCCTCGGCGTGCGCGGCTGGTACGTCTACGTACCGCTCGCCGTGGTCGTCTGGGGGCTGATGTACAACAGCGGCG
Organism: Streptomyces sp. col6; assembly: GCF_008042035.1. Taxonomy (GTDB): domain Bacteria; phylum Actinomycetota; class Actinomycetes; order Streptomycetales; family Streptomycetaceae; genus Streptomyces. The sequence goes on along the minus strand of NZ_RDBL01000006.1, from coordinate 171,796 downwards.
TCCACGCCACCATCGCCGGCGTCGCCATGGGCCTGATGCTGCGCTGCACGCGGCGCGAGGGCGAGGACCAGTCGCCCGGGGAACGCATCGAGCACCTGGTGCACCCCCTGTCGGCGGGCTTCGCCGTTCCGGTCTTCGCGCTCTTCTCCGCCGGAGTCTCCCTCTCCGGCGGCGCGCTGGCCGGTGTGTTCGACCGGCCCGAGACGCTCGGGGTGGTCCTGGGACTCGTCGTCGGCAAGACGATCGGTGTCTTCGGCGGTACGTGGTTGACCACCCGGCTCACCAGAGCCGAGCTGAACAAGGAGCTGGCCTGGGCGGACGTCTTCGCGATCGCCTCACTCGCCGGTATCGGCTTCACCGTGTCGCTGCTGATCGGGGAGCTCGCCTTCGCCGGTGACGACGACATGATCAACGAGATCAAGGCGTCGGTTCTGCTCGGCTCCCTGATTGCCGCCGTACTCTCCGGTGTACTGCTCAAACTCCGGGTACGGAGATACAGGGCGCTGTCCGACGCCGAGGAACTCGACGAGGACGGTTCCGGAGTGCCGGACGTCTACGAACAGGACGACCCGGCGTACCACCTGAGGATGGCCGCGCTCTACGAACAGAAGGCGGCCGAGCACCGCCGCCTTGCCCGACTGGCGGGGGCAGCGAGCAGCGAGCCGGACAGTCCGGCATGATCTGACATCGGACATGTTGAACAGGAGAGGGAGTCAGGGATGAGCGACCCCGGCAATTACGCGGGCAGCGCCGACCGCAGTCTCGGCCAGCTGGTCGCGTCGGCGACGGCCGAACTGTCGGCGCTGGTGCACGACGAAATCGCCCTGGCCAAGGCCGAGGTGCGGCAGGACGTCAAGCGCGGCGTCATCGGCAGCGTGGCCTTCATCGTCACGGGCGTGCTGGTCCTGTTCTCGATCCCGGTGCTGAGCTTCGCAGCCGCGTACGGCATCCACAATCTGGGGCTGGGCCTCGCCTGGTCGTTCCTGATCGTGGGCGGTGCGTTCATCCTGCTGGGCGTCCTGCTCGCGCTGTTCGGCTACGCCAAGTTCAAGAAGGTCAAGCCGCCGGAGAAGTCCATCGCGTCCGCCAAGCAGACCGCCGCGGTCCTGCAGGGCGTCAAGCCGCACCCCCGTCCGGAGACCGCCGCCGACGCGATCCTTCCGCTGGGCGGCAGCACCCGCGCGGACCGGGCGATCGAGAGCGCACCAGTCCAGGACAAGGCGTCGGCTGTGGCACGCTCGTCCACATGACCGTCCCCGATTCCAGCGCACCCGGCCCTGTGGGCCCGGAGGACCGGGCGGGCCACGAAGGGCCGGCCGGCCCGGCGGGCCCGGCTCCCGCACCGTCCGCCCCGGCCGGCAGCCCCGTTCGCCTCGACGGTCCCTGGACGCACCGGGACGTCGCGGCGAACGGCGCCCGCTTCCACATCGCCGAGATGGGTGACGGGCCGCTGGTCCTCCTCCTGCACGGCTTCCCGCAGTTCTGGTGGACCTGGCGCCACCAGCTGCCCGCGCTCGCCGGGGCCGGCTTCCGGGCCGTGGCGATGGACCTGCGTGGTGTCGGCGGCAGCGACCGCACCCCCCGGGGCTACGACCCCGCCAACCTGGCGCTCGACATCACCGGCGTGATCCGGTCGCTCGGCGAGCCGGACGCCGCCCTGGTCGGCCATGACATGGGCGGCTACCTGGCCTGGACGGCCGCCGTGATGCGCCCCAAGCTGGTGCGCCGGCTGGTCGTCTCCTCAATGCCCCACCCGCGGCGGTGGCGCTCCTCGATGCTCTCCGACTTCGCGCAGTCCCGGGCCGGCTCGTACATCTGGGGCTTCCAGCGGCCGTGGGTGCCGGAGCGTCAGCTCGTGGCGGACGACGCCGCGTTGGTGGCACGACTGATCAGCGACTGGGCGGGTCCTGGCAAGGCGGAGTTCCCCGACGCGGCGACGCTGGGCGTCTACCGGCGTGCCATGGCCATCCCCTCGACGGCGCACTGCTCGATCGAGCCGTACCGCTGGATGGTGCGCTCGCTGGCCCGCCCGGACGGCATCCAGTTCAACCGGCGCATGAAACGGCCCGTCCGGGTGCCCACGCTGCATCTGCACGGTTCACTCGATCCGGCGGTCCGCACCCGCAGCTCGGCCGGATCCGGCGAGTACGTCGAGGCGCCCTACCGTTGGCGACTTTTCGACGGTCTGGGCCACTTCCCCCATGAGGAGGATCCGGCCGGGTTCTCGGCCGAGCTCATCAACTGGCTCAAGGATTCCGAGCCCGACCGCTAGCCACAGGGGCACACGTGTCCGACGAACAGCCACGTGCCTGACGCATAGGCCAATTGGCTGGCGGATAGGCGGTTACGGACCATGAGGCACGGGCAGACGTCCGGGTATGGGCTGGACGCACGACTTCGGTGACGCAGCACGCAACCGTCGCTCGACCGCCACGGCGGTTCCGGGCATTCATGAGGGGGACGGCCTCCAGGGCCGGGTGCACGCTTTGCACGTCATGCATGATCCTCGGCTCGGCATCTCACGCATCCTCCGCCGCAGGGCCCGCTGGGTCTCGGCGCGGCTGCGCCATCCCCGCAACTGACGCACCCCGGGCCCGCCCGTGTACCTCTAGAGCGCGCACCCCTGGCTGTCGACCTGCTGGCTGGCGGTGCGTCCCTGCGTGATGTCGTCGCGGATCTCGTCCGCCGTCAGCGCGTAGCCGGTGTCCGGGTCGTCGAGCGACTTCGCGAACACGACTCCGTACACCTTGCCCTCGGGGGTCAGCAGCGGGCCGCCGGAGTTGCCCTGGCGGACCGTGGTGTAGAGCGAGTACACATCGCGGCGGACCGTACCCCGGTGGTAGATGTCGGGGCCGTTGGCGTCGATGCGGGCCCGGACACGCGCGGAGCGTACGTCGTACGCGCCGTTCTCCGGGAAGCCCGCGACGATGGCGCTGTCGCCCGTCTCCGCGTCGCTCTCGGTGTCCGCGAACCGCAGCGGCTTCACGTCGAGGTCGGGTACGTCGAGTACGGCGATGTCGCGCCGCCAGTCGTAGAGGACGACCTTCGCGTCGTACAGGCGCCCCTGGCCCCCGATCTGGACGGTCGGCTCGTCGACGCCGCCGACGACGTGGGCGTTGGTCATGACCCGGCGGTCGGAGAACACGAACCCGGTGCCTTCGAGGACCTTGCCGCAGCTCGGGGCCGTACCCACGACCTTGACGATGGACTGCTTGGCGCGGGCGGCGACGGGGCTGCCGACCAGCGCCGGGTCGGGGGCCCTGACCTCGGTGATCGGTTCGTTGGCGAACGGGCTGAAGACCTGCGGGAAGCCGTTCTGCGCGAGGACCGACGAGAAGTCCGTGAACCAGGTGGACGCCTGTGACGGCATCACCCGGGAGACGCCCAGCAGGACCGAGGAGCTGCGGACCTCCTTGCCCAGCGTCGGCAGCGAGGTGCCCGCCAGGGCGGACCCGATCAGCCAGGCGACCAGCAGCATGGCCAGCACATTGACCAGGGCGCCGCCGGTTGCGTCCAGGGCACGCGCGGGCGACCACGTGATGTGGCGGCGGAGCTTGTTGCCCAGATGGGTGGTGAAGGCCTGGCCGATCGACGCGCAGACGATCACGATGACGACCGCGACGACGGCCGCGGTGGAGGAGACCTCCGAACCGTCCGTCATCTGGTCCCACAGGACCGGCAGCAGATAGACGGCGACGAGACCGCCGCCCAGGAACCCGATCACCGACAGAATGCCGACGACGAACCCCTGGCGGTAGCCGATGACCGCGAACCACACGGCGCCGGCCAGCAGCAGGATGTCCAGCACGTTCACCGTCTATAGCCTCGCAGATTCGTCACCGGGCCCGTACGTCTCCGTGTCCGGGCGGGCCCGGAGCGGCGGAACACGGAAGTCAGCCTGTCATGCGCGCCAGTCGAGCGGCACCTGCCTGGCTCTGTCCCACGGACGTTCCCAGCCCGCGAAGTGCAGAATCCGGTCGATCACCCCGGCCGTGAATCCCCAGACGAGTGCCGATTCGACCAGAAATGCCGGGCCCCGGTGGCCGCTGGGATGGACGGCCGTCGCCCGGTTGGCCGGATCCGTGAGATCCGCCACGGGGACCGTGAAGACCCGCGCCGTCTCGGCGGGGTCGACGACCCCGACCGGACTGGGTGTACGCCACCAGCCGAGCACGGGCGTCACCACGAAGCTGCTCACGGGGATGTAGAGCCGGGGCAGCACGCCGAAGATCTGCACTCCGCGCGGGTCGAGGCCGGTCTCCTCCTCGGCCTCCCGCAGGGCCGCCCGCAGCGGCCCGGTCGTCGCCTGGTCGCCGTCCTCAGGGTCGAGCGAGCCACCGGGGAAGGACGGCTGCCCCGGATGGGAACGCAGGCTTCCGGCCCGTTCCATCAGGAGCAGTTCGGGTCCGCGCGCACCCTCGCCGAACAGCACGAGCACGGCGGACTGGCGCCCCGCGCCGCTCTCGGGCGGCAGGAAGCGGCTGAGCTGCTGCGGCCGCACGGTCCGCGCGGCGCCCGCCACCGGATCGAGCCAGTCGGGCAGCCCTTCGGCCGAGACGGTGACCGGGACGCCGTCGTCGGCCGGACCGGCGGTCACAACGTCCGTACGTCCGTCACGCGCGCCGCCGCGCCGGCCCGACCCACCCACATCACCGCGTTCCGTACCGCTGTACCGCTCCTCGCCCTGCTGTTCCGTGCCGGGTTCATGCGTCTTCATAGGCACCCCTCCGTCTCACAACGCCTGTCGTCCCGCGATTCGTTCCGCAGCAGCGGTCCGCCTCAGTCGGCGCCCAGGGGAGGTGCGGGGCTTCCCGGGTAGTCCGGCGGCGGATTCAGCCGCTGGCCCGGCCGGCCGCCCATCTCGTACTTCAGCAGCTTGCGGGCCTTCTCCGGGTCCGTCTCGCCCTCACCGTACGAAGGGCACAGCGGGGCGATCGGACAGGCGCCGCAGGCAGGCTTGCGGGCGTGGCAGACACGCCGGCCGTGGAAGATGATGCGGTGCGAGAGCATGGTCCACTCGCTCTTGGGGAAGATCGCCGCGATCTCCGCCTCGACCTTCTCCGGGTCCTCCTGCTCGGTCCACTTCCACCGCCGGACCAGTCGGCCGAAGTGCGTGTCGACGGTGAGTCCGGGGACGCCGAAGGCGTTGCCGAGGACGACGTTGGCCGTCTTGCGGCCGACTCCCGGCAGCTTGACGAGATCCGCGAGCCGCCCCGGCACCTCGCCGCCGAAGTCATCCCGGAGTATGGCGGACAGGCCCAGCAATGACCTGGCCTTGGCCCGGAAGAAGCCGGTCGGCCGAATCAGCTCCTCCAGGTCCTCCGGGACGGCCGCGGCCATGTCCTCCGGGGTGGGATAGGCGGCGAAGAGGGCGGGAGTCGTCTGGTTGACCCTCAGGTCGGTGGTCTGGGCGGAGAGGACCGTGGCGACGAGCAGCTCGAACGGATTCCGGAAGTCCAGCTCCGGGTGGGCGTACGGGTAGACCTCGGCGAGCTCGCGGTTGATCCGGCGGGCGCGGCGGACCATGGCCAGATGCGATTCGGGCCGCACCGGCTTCTTCTTCGGCGCACCGGCCGTGGCGGTGCCGGCAGCCTCGGCCCCGTCCGGCTTCGCTCTCCTGGCCGAGCCGGAGCCGGCGGTCCCGGTCTTCGCCGTCACGGACCCGCCCTCCGCCGTTTTCTTCAGGTTCTTCCGGTTGCCCGCACCCTGTTCGCCCACAGCGGAATCACGGCCTTCCGACACCCCATCAGCCCCCTTGGCCTGCGCTCTCACCGGCATTCTGGACACCCGGCCAGCCTAGAGCCCGCCACTGACATCCGCCCCGGTCACCGGTGATCCGCCCCCAATCGGCCCCCTGCCGTACCCCTCGGCACGCGCGTGCGTCAAACTGGTTTGTGATTGATCGCACTGTTTTACCGTCCGGCATGATGGGGACCACGGTTCCCTGAACAGGCCGACAAGGAGAGAACTCGTGGACGACGTTCTGCGGCGCGCCCCGCTTTTCGCGGCGCTCGATGACGAGCAGGCCGCGGAGCTCCGCGCCTCGATGAGTGAGGTGACCCTCGCGCGCGGCGACGCGCTGTTCCACGAGGGCGACCCGGGCGACCGCCTTTATGTGGTCACCGAGGGCAAGGTGAAGCTCCACCGCACCTCCCCCGACGGCCGCGAGAACATGCTGGCGGTCCTCGGCCCCGGCGAGCTGATCGGCGAGCTCTCGCTCTTCGACCCGGGCCCGCGCACCGCCACCGCCACCGCGCTGACCGAGGTCAAGCTCCTCGGCCTCGGCCACGGCGACCTGCAGCCCTGGCTCAACGCACGCCCCGAGGTGGCCACGGCGCTCCTGCGTGCCGTCGCCCGGCGCCTGCGCAAGACCAACGACCAGATGTCGGACCTGGTCTTCTCCGATGTGCCGGGCCGCGTCGCCCGCGCCCTCCTGGACCTGTCGCGCCGCTTCGGCGTCCAGTCCGAGGAAGGCATCCACGTGGTGCACGACCTGACGCAGGAGGAGCTGGCCCAGCTGGTCGGCGCCTCCCGCGAGACGGTCAACAAGGCGCTCGCCGACTTCGCCGGCCGGGGCTGGCTGCGGCTGGAGGCCCGCGCGGTGATCCTCCTGGACGTGGAGCGGCTGGCCAAGCGCTCGCGCTGACCCGCCGTCGTACGCATGGGTGAGGGGCTCTGCCGGTACCGGCAGAGCCCCTCACCCATGCGTCGTCAGATCAGCCCGTGCTCGACCAGGTACTCCAGCTGCGCCCGCACCGACAGCTCCGCCGCCGGCCACAGCGAACGGTCCACGTCCGCGTAGACATGGGCCACCACCTCGGCCGAGGTCCGGTAGCCCGACTCCACCGCCGTCTCCACCTGGGCCAGCCGGTGCGCGCGGTGGGCGAGGTAGAAGTCGACCGCGCCCTGCGCGTCCTCCAGCACCGGGCCATGTCCGGGCAGCACCGTGTGGACCCCGTCGTCGACCGTCAGCGAGCGCAGCCGCCGCAGCGAGTCGAGGTAGTCCCCCAGCCGCCCGTCCGGATGCGCCACCATCGTCGTCCCGCGTCCGAGGATCGTGTCCCCGGTCAGCACCGCCCGGTCGGCCGGCAGGTGGAACGACAGCGAGTCCGCCGTGTGGCCCGGTGTCGGCACCACGTACATCTCCAGGCCGCCGGTCGTGATCACGTCACCCGTGCCCAGGCCCTCGTCGCCGAGCCGCATCTCCGGGTCGAGCGCCCGCACCTTGGAACGGGTCAGCTCGGCGAACCGCGCCGCGCCCTCCGCATGGTCGGGGTGGCCGTGGGTGAGAAGTGTCAGCGCGATCCGGCGGCCCGCCCGCTCGGCGGTGTCGATGACAGCCCGCAGATGGGCGCCGTCCAGCGGGCCCGGGTCGATGACCACCGCCAGGTCCGAGTCGGGCTCGGCGACGATCCACGTATTGGTCCCGTCGAGCGTCATCGCCGAGGGGTTGGGCGCCAGGACGTTGACCGTACGGGTGGTGGCGGGACCGGACAGCACACCGCCGCGCGGCTGGCCGGGCAGTGCCGCGGCGTCACTCATGCCGCACCGCCTTCCGTGTCGTCCTTTTTCTCCCCGCCGTGCGTTTCGTCCGTGCCGGCCGTGGAAATGTGTTGGGTGAACTCCTCGTGCCCCGGCCAGCTCAGCACCAGCTCGTCACCGTCCAGACGGGCCTGTGCGAGTACGGGGGTCAGGTCCTGGTCCGAGGCCGCCTCCAGCACCCGCGCCGCGGTGGCGTACGGCCGGAGTGTCCGCAGCGTCGCCACGGTCGGCGGCATCATCAGCAGTTCGCCCCGGTCGTATCCGTCGGCCGCGTCGCCCGGGGTGATCCACACCGTGCGGTCGGCCTCCGTCGAGGCGTTGCGGGTGCGCTGGCCCGTGGGCAGCGCGGCGGCGAAGAACCATGTGTCGTAGCGACGCGGTTCGAACTCGGGGGTGATCCAGCGCGCCCAGGCGCCGAGCAGGTCCGAGCGCAGCACCAGCCCGCGCCGCTCCAGGAACGCGGCGAACGACAGGTCCCGTGCCACCAGTGCCTCGCGGTCGGCCTCCCAGTCGTCGCCCGTGGCGTCGGTGACGACGGTGTCCGGCGTCGGGCCCGCGAGCAGGACCCCGGCCTCCTCGTACGTCTCGCGGACCGCCGCGCAGACGATCGCCTGGGCCTCGGCCGGCGTGCCGACGCCCAGCCGGTGTGCCCAGGTCTCCAGCGAGGGCCCGGCCCACCCGACGAGCCGATCGTCGTCGCGCGGATCGACACCGCCACCCGGATAGGCGTACGCCCCCCCGGCGAAGGCCATCGATGTGCGCCGGCGCAGCATGTGGACGGCGGGCGCGCCCCCGGTGCCGGTGGCGTCGTCCCGGAGCAGCATCACGGTGGCGGCCCGCCGGGGCACGACGGCAGTCAGCTCGCCTGCCGCGAGGGCCCTGATCCGGCCGGGCCATTCCGGGGGGTACCACTGACCATTGGACATGGCCGGAGGCTATCCGGAACCGCGACGATGTTCGAGGGGTCCCCTGACCCGTACATGCCCCGTACACACGTGGTCCCGCCCGGTCGTGACGACCTGGCGGGACCACGGGCGGATACGGACGGGGCTCAGGCTCCGGTCAGCTCGACCTGGATCTCGACCTCGACCGGCGCGTCCAGCGGCAGCACGGCGACGCCCACGGCGCTGCGGGCGTGGACGCCCTTGTCCCCGAGGACCTCGCCCAGCAGCTCGCTCGCTCCGTTGATCACGGCGGGCTGGCCGGTGAAGTCGGTGGCCGAGGCGACGAAGCCGACGACCTTGACGACCCGGGCGATCCGGTCCAGGTCGCCCGCGACCGACTTCACGGCGGCGAGGGCGTTCAGGGCGCAGGTCCTGGCCAGCTCCTTGGCCTCGTCGGGCGTGACCTCGGCGCCTACCTTGCCCGTCACGGCGAGCTTGCCGTCCACCATCGGCAGCTGGCCGGACGTGTACACGTACACCCCGGACTGCACGGCCGGCTGGTACGACGCCAGCGGCGGTACGACGGCGGGCAGCGGCAGGCCGAGCTCGGCGAGCTTCGCCTCGACGGTGCCCGCCACTACTGCTTCTCCCGCTTCAGGTACGCCACGAGCTGCTCGGGGTTGTTCGGGCCGGGAACGACCTGGACCAGCTCCCAGCCGTCCTCGCCCCAGGTGTCCAGAATCTGCTTGGTCGCGTGCACGAGAAGGGGCACGGTCGCGTATTCCCACTTGGTCATGGCCCGACTGTAATGCCTGCGCAATCCGGGCCACGCGCAGCCTCGTGCGTAGCCTGCGGTGTGACTGGTTAGGCTCGAATACGTGAGCAGGTTCCAGGTCGTCAGCGGCAAGGGCGGTACCGGTAAGACCACGGTCGCCGCCGCCCTCGCGCTCGCCCTCGCGACCGAGGGCAGGCGCACCCTCCTCGTCGAGGTCGAGGGCAGACAGGGCATCGCCCAGCTCTTCGAGGCGGATTCCCTCCCCTACGAGGAGCGCAGGATCGCCGTCGCCCCGGGCGGCGGCGAGGTCTTCGCGCTCGCCATCGACGCGGAGCTGGCGCTTCTCGACTACCTCCAGATGTTCTACAAGCTCGGCAGCGCGGGCCGGGCGCTCAAGAAGCTCGGTGCGATCGACTTCGCCACCACGATCGCGCCCGGCGTGCGAGACGTCCTGCTGACGGGCAAGGCGTGCGAGGCCGTCCGCCGCAAGGACCGGCAGAACCGGTTCGTCTACGACCATGTGATCATGGACGCCCCGCCGACCGGCCGCATCACGCGCTTCCTCAACGTGAACGACGAGGTGGCGGGGCTCGCCCGGATCGGCCCGATACACAATCAGGCGCAGGCCGTGATGCGGGTGCTGAAGTCCCCCGAAACGGCCGTGCACCTGGTGAGCCTGCTGGAGGAGATGCCGGTCCAGGAGACCGCGGACGGCATCGCAGAGCTGCGGGCCGCTGAACTGCCGGTGGGCCGGGTCATCGTGAACATGGTGCGCCCGCAGCTGCTGGACGGGGAATCGTTGCGCGCCGCAGCGGGCGGCCGGCGCAAGGAGATCGCCAAGACGCTGACGAGGGCGGGTGTGACCGGCTCGGCGGGGCTCGTACGCCCCCTGGTCGAGCAGGCCGCCGAGCACACTCAGCGGGTTGCCCTGGAGCGCGAACAGCGCGCCGTACTGGCCGGCCTCGGCCTGCCGGGGTACGAGCTTCCGCTGCTCGGCGAGGGGGTGGACCGGGGCGGGCTCGACGACCTGGCGGCCGCGCTCCGCGAACAGGGTGTGGGCCAAGGGGAGTCCGGACGAGGGGCGGGTTCATGACAGCGGGCACGAAGGCGGGGGCGGACGGCGGCGCACGTACGGAAGGCGGCGCGGAAGCTCTCGTACCGGCTCTGGACACGGACGCACTGATCGACGACCCGGACATCCGGATCGTCGTCTGCTGCGGTTCCGGTGGCGTCGGCAAGACGACGACCGCCGCGGCGCTCGGGGTGCGGGCTGCCGAGCGCGGCCGCAAGGTCGTCGTCCTCACCATCGACCCGGCCCGCAGGCTCGCCCAGTCCATGGGCATCGACTCGCTGGACAACGTCCCGCGCAGGGTGAAGGGCATCGAGGGCGCCGGTGAGCTGCACGCCATGATGCTCGACATGAAGCGGACCTTCGACGAGATCGTCGAGGCGCACGCGGACGGCGAGCGGGCCCGCGCGATCCTGGAGAACCCCTTCTACCAGTCCCTGTCGGCCGGCTTCGCGGGCACGCAGGAGTACATGGCGATGGAGAAGCTCGGCCAGCTCCGGGCGCGTGACGAGTGGGACCTGATCGTCGTCGACACCCCTCCGTCGCGGTCCGCGCTGGACTTCCTGGACGCCCCGAAGCGTTTGGGCTCGTTCCTGGACGGGAAATTCATCAAACTGCTGATGGCCCCCGCGAAGATGGGCGGCCGCGCGGGGATGAAGTTCCTCAACGTGGGCATGTCGATGATGACCGGGACGCTGGGCAAGCTGCTCGGCGGTCAGTTCCTGCGGGACGTACAGACCTTCGTCGCCGCGATGGACACCATGTTCGGCGGGTTCCGTACCCGGGCCGATGCCACGTACAAACTGCTTCAGGCGCCAGGCACCGCGTTTCTCGTCGTCGCGACGCCGGAGCGGGACGCGCTGCGCGAAGCCGCGTACTTCGTGGAACGTCTGGCCGCGGAGGACATGCCGCTGGCGGGGCTGGTGCTCAACCGGGTCCACGACAGTGATGCCGCCCGGCTCTCCGCCGAGCAGGCGCTGGCCGCCGCGGAAAGCCTCGAAGCAGAAAATCTTGAAACCGCCGGCATTGTGGATCAGGCGGCCGGGAAGGCTGGACTTCGTGGGCCCGCCGACTCCCCCGCGGCCGGGCACGCACCCGACCCGGACACCGCCGGCTCCGCCGTTCCCGGAGCAGATGCGGACCAAGAGCCTCAGCCCGACAACACGACAGCCGTCACCACCGAAGAACTGACCGCTGGTCTGCTCCGACTGCATGCCGAGCGGATGCAGATGGTCGCGCGCGAACAGGACACACGCGACCGCTTCACCGCACTGCACCCCGAGGTGGCCGTCACCGCCGTGGCCGCGCTGCCCGGAGATGTCCATGACCTCTCGGGTCTGCGAGCCATCGGCGACCGGCTCGCGACCGGTTCCGCCCCGGACGGAGCTGCCTAGCCCCTCGTACCACGTAAGCCGTACGCGCAGCCGGTCCTAGCCCACGGCGGCGAACGTCTCGTGCAGTTCCTCGTCCTCCAGCCCGATCGCCACGGGCAGGATGCCCGAGGACCGCTCGTACTCGCTGCGCGCTGTCTCCAGCAGCCGGCGCCAGGACGTGACGGTCGGCCGTCTGCGCAGCAGCGCGCGGCGCTCCCGCTCGGTCATCCCGCCCCACACGCCGAACTCGACGCGGTTGTCCAGCGCGTCGGCCAGGCACTCGGTCCGCACCGGGCATCCGGTGCACACCGCCTTGGCCCTGTTCTGCGCTGCCCCTTGTACGAACAGTTCATCCGGATCAGTAGTGCGGCAGGCTGCCTGCGCACTCCAGTCGGTTACCCAGCCCATTCCGGCGCCGTCCTCTCCCGAATCGAGGCTCCCCCACGGCGGCAGCGGCATATTCACCGCTGCCAGTTGAGGACGTTACGGAAAGTGGCGACAGCACAACACCCCCTTCGGGCCCAATCTTGAATGGCCCGAACGGACTATGCGTATGCGGCAGATCACCCAGGGGAGTGAGGTGAGGACATGCGTGATTATCCCGTCAAAATCGGGACAGTCCACCAGAACCACAACGGACGTTCGGTGACACACGGGGCGAATTCGGGAGCGCCGCGCGGGTGGCCGGATCGTGCACGGGGGTTGATACGGAACCGGACTGCTGTGACAGTTGGGAGCAGCTTAGGCCAAGGCATATCCGTGTGTCCGGCGAATGGGAACGTAGCCGCCCCGCGTTGCCATGCCACCAGGTCGGGCCGCTGAAGCGCGGCGCACACGCCGCTCTGAATGTCACGGTCCGGTACGGGAACGCTCCGAGACCCACCCGGTCCTACGGAACGCTCATATCTACGGATTAGGCTGCCCCCATGCCAAAGAAGCGCTCGGGCGGGGGTCTCACCACGACCCAGCAGGCCGCCAAGTTCCTCGGTGTCGCCGCACTCTCGGGAGTCGTGCTGGCGGGCATCGCGCTGCCGGCCGCCGGAGCACTGGGTCTCGCCGCCAAGGGGACGGTCGACGGGTTCGACGAGATCCCGGCCAACCTGAAGACTCCGCCGCTGAGCCAGCGCACCAAAATCCTGGACAACCAGGGTGGCCTGATCGCCACGGTCTACTCGCGTGACCGCACGGTGGTGCCGCTGACGAGCATCTCCCCGTACATGCAGAACGCGATCATCGCGATCGAGGACGCCCGCTTCTACGAGCACGGCGCGGTCGACCTCAAGGGCATCCTGCGCGCGATGAACCGCAACGTACAGGCGGGCGGCACCGCGGAGGGCGCCTCGACGCTCACCCAGCAGTACGTGAAGAACGTCTTCGTCGAGGAGGCCGGCGACGACCCGGCCAAGGTCGCCGAGGCCACCCAGCAGACGCTGGGCCGCAAGGTCCAGGAGCTGAAGTACGCGATCCAGGTCGAGGAAGAGCTCGGCAAGAAGAAGATCCTGGAGAACTACCTCAACATCACCTTCTTCGGGCAGCAGGCGTACGGCGTCGAGGCGGCGTCCCAGCGCTACTTCTCCAAGTCCGCGAAGGACCTGAAGCTGGAGGAGGCGGCGCTGCTGGCCGGCATCGTGCAGTCGCCCAGCCGCTATGACCCCATCAACGACACGGAGGAAGCGACCAAGCGCCGCAACACCGTGCTCCAGCGGATGGCGGACATCGGCAAGGTCTCGCAGGAGCAGGCGGACAAGGCCAAGAACACCCCGATCAAGCTGAAGGTCAAGCGCCCGCAGAACGGTTGCATCACCGCCGTCAACGGCGCCGGCTTCTTCTGCGACTACGTCCACAAGGTCGTCATGAGCGACCCGGCCTACGGCAAGACCTCGAAGGACCGGGCCAAGCTCTGGGCGACCGGCGGACTGACCATAAAGACGACCCTGGACCCGCGGTCGCAGGCCGCGTCCAACGAGGCGGCCACCTCCCGGGTCAACAAGGACGACAAGGTCGCGGACGCGGTCGTCCAGGTCCAGCCCGGCACCGGCCGGATCCTGGCCATGGCCCAGTCCCGCCCGTACGGTCTCGACGGCTCCAAGCACCAGACCATGCTGAACCTCTCCGTGGACCACGCGATGGGCGGCAGCTACGCGGGCTTCCAGGTCGGCTCGACCTTCAAGCCGATCACCGCCGCCGCGGCGCTCGAGAAGGGCATCAGCCCGGCGCAGAGCTTCACCACGGACCACAAGATCACGCTGCCGGGCGAAAGCTTCCGCACCTGCGAGAACCAGCCGGCGGACAACAGGCCGTGGGAGGTGTCGAACGAGCTGGAGACGGAGAAGGGCATGTTCGACATGACCAGCGCGCTGGGCAAGTCGATCAACACGTACTTCGCGAAGCTGGAGCAGAAGGCCGGCCTCTGCGAGACGCTGTCGATGGCCGAGAAGATCGGCTACATCCGCGGAAACAACAAGCCGCTGCAGGCGGTCGCCTCCACCACGCTGGGCGGTCAGGAATCGACCCCGCTGGCCATGGCCTCGGTGTACGCGACCTTCGCCAACCGCGGCTCCTACTGCACCCCGGTCGCGATCCTCGGGGTCACCAAGCCGGACGGCAAGCCGATCGACGTACCGAAGTCGAAGTGCAGCCGCGCCATGAGCGAGCACACGGCCGACACCATAAACCAGATGCTCAAGGGCGTCGTCGAGGACGGCACCGGTACACAGGCCGGCCTCAGCGACCGTGACAACGCGGGCAAGACCGGTACGACCGACGAGCGCATCAACGCCTGGTTCGTCGGCTACACGCCGAACCTGTCGACGGCGGTGTGGGTCGGCAGCGACGGCGCCAAGCAGATCCCGATGAGCAACATCAACATCGGCGGCCAGTACTACGACAAGGTCTGCGGTGGCTGCCTCCCCGGTCCCATCTGGCGCACCGCGATGACCGGCTCCCTCAGCTCCTCCGAGACTCCGGCCTTCAACCCGGTCGACGTACCGCGGGCGAAGCCGAAGGAGGACAAGGACAAGGGCCGGGACAAGAAGAAGCCGGGCGACGACGACGAGAAGCCCGGCGGCGACAACAACCCGTTCCCCGGCATCAGCATCCCGCCGGACATCCTCGGCGGGAACAACGGCGGCCACGGCCGCGGCCAGGACGGCGGCACGAACGGCCCCTGAGCGGTCACCGCACGTACGAGGGCGGGGCGCTCCCGAGTGATCGGGGGCGCCCCGCCCTCGTGTATGGAGGTGGCTGCCGGGCCCGGCCGGATCGTGCCGGCACGGGCTCGGACCGGCCGGACCCCGACAGGCCCGGCGCCCGGCCTCAGCCCGCGAGGAGCTTCTTCACGGTGGCGGCCACCCGGCCCCCGTCGGCGCGACCCGCGACCTTCGGGTTGACGATCTTCATGACGGCACCCATCGCGCGCGGCCCGTCGGCCCCGGCGGCCTTCGCCTCGTCGACGGCGGAGGCCACGATCGCGGTCAGCTCCTCGTCGCTCAGCTGCTGCGGGAGGTACGCGTCGAGGATCGCGCCCTCCTTCTTCTCCCGCTCGGCCTGCTCGGTCCGGCCGCCCTTGGCGAAGGCGTCGGCGGCCTCACGGCGCTTCTTGGCCTCCTTGGCGATCACCTTCTGCACCTCGTCGTCGGAGAGTTCGCGGGCGGTCTTGCCGCCGACCTCCTCCTTGGTGATCGCGGTGAGCGTCAGCCGGAGCGTGGACGAGGTCAGCTCGTCGCGCGCCTTCATGGCCGTGGTGAGGTCTTCCTTGAGCTTGGACTTGAGCGTGGTCATGGGGTGATTGTGGCAGGTGCGGGGCGCCCGGCGCCCGCCTGTTTTCCTGTGCGCGCACGACGTCTGCGACGATGGGCGCATGCGCGCACGCTACGGAGTACCCCTGAAAATCACGGCGGTCACCGCCGCGGCCGGCGCCGCCGGTCTCGCCTACGCGGCGGGCTTCGAGGTCCGCTCGTTCCGTCTGCGCAGGGTCACGGTCCCGGTGCTCCCCCGAGGAGCGCGCCCGTTGCGCGTCCTGCAGATCTCCGACGTGCACATGGTCAGCGGGCAGCGCAAGAAGCGCGCCTGGCTCCAGTCGCTGGCCGGCCTGCGCCCCGACTTCGTCGTGAACACCGGCGACAACCTCTCCGACCCGGAGGCCGTGCCGGAGCTGCTGGACGCGCTCGGCCCGCTGATGGAGCTCCCGGGCGTCTATGTGTTCGGCTCCAACGACTACTACGGCCCCAAGCTGCGCAACCCGGTCCGCTACCTCTTCGAGAAGGCGTCGGGCAAGCACGGCCTCAACGGCAACGCCCCGGCGACCGGCGTCGTCCACAACCCGTGGGAGCCGATGCGCGACGGCTTCGACGCTGCGGGCTGGCTCAACCTGTCCAACACCCGCGGCCGCCTCAAGCTCGACGGCCTGGAGCTGGCCTTCACCGGCCTGGACGACCCGCACATCAAGCGTGACCGCTACGCCGAGGTGGCGGGCGGCCCCGAGACCGGCGCCGACCTCTCGATCGGCGTGGTCCACGCCCCGTACCTGCGCTCCCTCGACGCGTTCGTCACGGACGGTTACCCCCTGATCCTCGCCGGTCACACCCACGGCGGCCAGGTCTGCATCCCCTTCTACGGCGCCCTGGTCACCAACTGCGACCTGGACACGGACCGCGTCAAGGGCCTGTCCACCCACTCCTCCGGCGGCAACCGCGCCTACCTCCACGTCTCGGCCGGCTGCGGCACGAGCCGCTACGCCCCGGTCCGCGTCGCGTGCCCCCCGGAGGCGACCCTGCTCACCCTCACGCCCCGGGACGTCTGACCCGGCCACCCCGGCCGATCACGACAAAAACCGGATTTCGTCTCCGGGCGCCGGTGGGCTAGAGTTGTCGATGTCGCCGGGAGACCGGCGGCGATCGGGGTGTAGCGCAGCTTGGCAGCGCGCTTCGTTCGGGACGAAGAGGTCGTGGGTTCAAATCCCGCCACCCCGACAGAGAAACACCAGGTCAGCCAGGCTACTCACGTGAGTAGCCTGGCTGACCTGTTTTGTGCGTGTCCATCCGCGTGACTACTGGTTCCCGCGTGTGTACGGCCGCTGCGGAACAGCACCGAAGATCCCGTCCATAACCACATGGCCGGTCTGGATCACGGGCCGGATCTACTGCCGGCAGACCTCCTCGGTCACGGCCGTCCAGGAGTGCCCGACGAGCCGGGAGATCACTTCCAGCGGGACACCGCGGTCGGACAGCAGGGACACGAAGCTGTTCCAGGCCGGCTTGCCCACGGCCGAGGAGAAGACGAGCTCGCGTTCCTCCCACCTGTCGCCGGCCGCCAGACGGTCCCAGCCCTGATCCTCGAACTGCTACCAGAGAGCGCCGATGCACCGCGCCGGCAAAGCGAGCGCGCGCCGGGACTTCTCTTTGTGTCCCCACCGCGCCGAACCGAACGCCAGACCGCGATGTGCGGAGGCCGCGACGGGTCCGCGTCCGGCCTCCCCTTGAGGAAGACGTGGTCCCAGGTGAGCGTCCGCAAGCCCCCAGTACAGGCACCGGTCGGCAGGACAAGCCTGCGGCTTCAAGACGATGCCTCCGGCGGGGGCGCTCCGGTACCGGGATGGACGGGGCACCGTTCGCGAGTGCCGGCCGGAGCGTGGTCAGCGTCGCGGGGCTGAGCGGTGGGTCAGACCCGGCAGAGCCTTCACGCGTCGGCCACTACGATCACTTCATGGACGTTGACCCCGGGAGTATCAAAGACCGCATCGTTGCAGGTTTGGATGGCCTGGAGAATCGCCAGCTTGCTGCCATCGAGTCCGTTGTGCGGAATATGCATCGGAAAATTGAATTTCGCCCCGGAGATGCTACGGATCTCGTCACTGAAGCCTTTCGTGACGAAATGTCCCTCTTCCTTGTGGTTCATCACGCCTTGCATGAGCGAGCTTTGAATAAAGAGAATTTCGAGTATGTATTCAAGCAGTGCCTGATCGCATCCGGCGCCCCAGAAGCCCGGCTGAACCCTAACCAAAAACAGGCTAAATTCGACGTCGAAGGTGCTGGCCAGCGATGGTCACTCAAGACGGAGTCGGGTGACTCCATGAGCCGGAGAATGGTCAAGGTTGAGAAGCTAACCGAAGCCCTTTGGATCAGGGACAGTCCTACGGCAGAAGATTGCGCCCGAAACATTCGCGAGAGGGTGACGCCTCGCCTGCTGGACTACGACAGAATTGTCGTGCTGCGCGCCCTGAAGGCAGGCGACATGATCACCTACAGCATTGAAGAGATTCCATGGAATAAGCTCTATTCGGCACTGCAGAATGAAACTCGTACAGAGATTTTCTCGAAGAGAATCCGGGGCGGAAAGCAGGCAAAGAGCTTCGGGGCCGACTACCCGATCACCGGGACCCCAAATAGACTATTCCGCATGCTGCTCGACACAAGTGTCGAAAAGGTTCGCATCTGGCATGCACTAGAGGAATGCATTCATCACGGCTACTGGACTTTGCCCGCTTCGACGCCACCAAATGTTGCCGAATTGATTAAGCCAGAACAAGCTGAGCTTCCTCCACAACGAGGTCATCAGCCCGAAGGGTCGAACCAGGAAGAACTGCTGTTTTGAGTTCCGGTGCTTCTCCTTCGAGAATCCAGGAGGCTACGTGAGCCAACTGAAAGGAAATCAGCGGAGGGACCGCATCACCAATTTGACGGTACAGGTTCTTACGACTTTGACCGATGAACCTGTAACCCTCGGGAAATCCATTCAGAATCGCCAATTCGCGAACCGTGCACTGTCGATCTTGTTCGGGGTGCGCGTAACGACCATTGCCAACATGTGAGCACTCACGTTTGATGGTAGGGGCAGGGCGGTCCCAATACATACGGCCGTATACATCACAGTATGCATTTAGGCGTCCGGCTTCAACAGCTTTCCTCATGGACGGAATCAGATACTTCTCCGTCTCCGGTGTGCGCAGAAGATCGGCCCAGCTACCACCATCATGAGGAATGGCTGCAATGCGGGCCAAAGAATCACCTGCAAGCGCGCTACTGGTGTGATTCTCGTCGTGGTGATGCTGCTCTCCAGAGCGTACGGCCGGCAGGTGGCCGATGGCACGCCGGACTGTTAGCGCTTGCTCACGCACTGAATATCCTCGCCAGATATCTTCGAGCGTATAAATAGGAAGGCCGGGAGCTGTCGCGACTACCAGAGCGCGATCGCGCTGCTGAGGCAATCCAAATTTCGTCAGAACATGCGATGATGCCCGAACCGTGTAACCCATTCCCTCAAGCGAACTCTTCAACGCCTGGAAATGGTGCCGGAAATTCCCTGTGAGTAGCTGCGGAACGTTCTCCATGAGGAGAACCTTTGGCCGCATGACCGACACGTGGTCCGCCACTCTTGCTACGAGCGAATTTCTCGGGTCGTCCTGTGCCCAGTTCTTCGACACAGCGCGAGAAAACCCGGTGCATGGAGGACACGCCAGGAGGACGTCCACCTCGCCTGATGGAGAAATAAGTGCCGCAAGTTCATCTGCTTCGACAGCGGCAAGGTCCACCGCCATCGGCTTGATACCGATATTCGCTTCATAGGTGGCATTGCAGCCGATCGCGCCATGACCGGTACTAGGCTTTCCGACCTCCACGTCCGCCGCACCGTACATCTTGAAGGACGAATGGGCATGAAAGCCGTAGCTCATACCCCCGCCTCCGGAGAAAAGATCCACAACGGAGTAAGCATTAGTCGCCGACAACTAGTCTCCCCTTATCGAGATAAAATAATATCCTTCATCCGTCAAGTAAGTCAAGTCAAACAAGGCCTTGTAGGGGTGTGATACATGCCTGGAGGTACGACTACCTCGCTTCAGACGGCCGACAGCGGGATAGAATGCACACGCAGCCTAATAAATTCCCTCGACTCCAGGTGTCTCCCAAGGGCTGTGTCGAGATACAAAGGGCGCGGGTCAGGATGACCTTGTCATCGTTCCGTTCATTGACACGGATGACTAGAGGGCTCCGTAACATCTGCGTGCGCCATTCCTTGGGCCCTTCGCTGGGGCCAGCAAACCTGTAGTGGCAAAGGAAGCGAGCTTCGCCGGCACTACTGAAACGAACGTCACGTCGAACGCGGCGGACGGGAAAGCGTCGCTGTGTGACAGGGCGGTCGAGTGGTGACGACGCACACAGATACCGAGAGATCACCGAAGAAGCTCAAAGCGATTCGGGGTCATGGTCGATCACTACCGAAGTAAATCCGGCTCGAAGAGGTCGACACTCAACACCGTGCCCGATCCGTGCCCGGAAGAGCGGTGAGCCACCATAAATGGCGGGCGTCAGGGGAAGGTCCGTAGCCCTCCTCAAGGCCGGTTCTTCGCTTGCCAGGGCCTCTCGACAAGCTGGGAAGGCCTTGACTCCCAAGCTCATGATCGCCCCAGCCTCGACCTCAGCCGTTCCGCACTGATCGGCTCGGCACGTCGCCAACGATCCGGGCGAATACGACAAGTCCATGCCGAGCGTTGCCACCCACCTCGCCAAGGTCGCGCGGGCGGTCGAACGCACAAGACGTCGGCGGACCTTCAGCGCAGATGACAAGCACGGCAACCCATCTGCAGCCAGCGTCCTGAGTTGCTTCGGGACGAAAAGGTCGTGGGTTCAAATCCCGCCACCCCGATAGTGAAACACCAGCTCAAGGGCCTGATCCGAGAAATCGGATCAGGCCCTTGAGTGTTTCCCGGGAACTTTCTGCATCCCCCGGGTGCACGACCTCTGCCGCAGGCCCCGATCAGTCCCGGCGAATGTGCCGGAGTTCGACGTGGCGGCGGGTGAGGCTGCGGCGAGCGGGGGCACGTCACGCAACGTCCCGGGTGGACGGTCCGCCAGCGGTGATCATGAAGCTGGGTTCGGCGAAGTGGCCCCGGACCAAGCCGACGCCGGGGCGGGGACCAGTCAGTGGAGCAGCGAGGGCTGCCTCGCGCCGCTGCCGCGGGTGCTCGCGCAGACATCATCGCGGCCCGACCCGAAGCTCGCGCCACACGCGGCGCGTTGCCAACCACGGAGCAGTTCCAGACCCGCAGCATGAGCGGCACCTCCGTCTCCGGGCGGCCCGACTGGCACCGTTGACAGGCTTCGAACGCTCATCCACGGAATCACGCACCTGCGATGCGATGAGCCGATAGCCGCAAAAACCTTTATTTCAGGGGGAGTTGTAGGTTTATCTACGCGCGGAGCTACGGCTACCGACCGATCATTCGGGCAATTCCGACGGGTTCTCGCAGGGCTATTACCGACTGGTACTGAGAGCTGCTACAACAGGGGACGCTCACTCAACCCCCCACCCACCCCCCACACTTCGGAGGGCTGACAGCTATGTCAGTACGGAGATTCTGGGCGTCCGCATCCACTCTGCTCCTCGCCGCCGCTGCTGCTCTGGGCCTGGCCCAGCCGGCTTCGGCGTCCTCCTCGGCCGCCGCCGGCGGGTACGTCGCCCTGGGCGACTCGTACTCGTCCGGCGTCGGCGCGGGGAGCTACCTGTCCGACAGCGGTGACTGCAAGCGCAGCACCAAGGCCTATCCCTACCTCTGGGCCGCGGCGAACTCGCCGTCGTCGTTCACCTTCGTCGCCTGTTCAGGCGCCACCTCGAGCACCGTGGCCAGTGGTCAGCTCGGGGCGCTCAGCTCGTCCACCTCGCTGGTCAGCGTCACCGCGGGCGGCAATGACGTCGGGTTCGCCGATGTCATGCAGGACTGTGTGCTGTCGGGCGAGTCCGCGTGCATCTCGGCCGTGGACGCGGCCGTCGGAAGGATGAACAACACCCTGCCGTCGGGGCTGAGTTCGCTGTACGCCTCCATCCACTCCAAGGCCCCGCAGGCCCATGTCGTGGTGCTGGGCTACCCCCGCTTCTACAAGATCGGCGGCAGCTGCGTCGTCGGCCTGTCCGACAAGGCGCGTACGGCCATCAACAACGCGTCCGACGTGCTGAACGGGGTCATCGCCAAGCAGGCGGCGAACGCCGGGTTCACCTTCTCCGGGGTCGCCGACGAGTTCACCGGGCACGAGATCTGCTCCGGTGATCCGTGGCTGCACAGCGTCTCGATCCCCGTCTCCAACTCGTACCACCCGAAGGCGGAGGGCCAGTCGGGCGGGTACCTGCCCGCGTTCCGCTCTGCGGCGTAACGAGCAAGCGCAACGGATGAGGGGCCGTACCGCCCCGGCGCGAGGCCGGGGCGGTACGGCCCCTCCGTCATGCTGACGGGCGGGTCGCCTTGAGCGAGTACATCAACGGGATACGCGGCCGGTCCGGCGGGTAGCGGAAGAAGTCGTCCGCCCCGCGTTTCAGGACCGGGAAACGCGCGAAGAGCGAGACGTCGTGCTCATGCAGGAACTCGATCCGCAGACCCGCGGCGGCCAGCGCGGACACCACACTGCCCACCGGGTGCTGCCACTCGACGCTGCGGTTGTGGAGGGTCGGCGCGTCGAAGTCCGCGTACGTACCCGGCGTCTCGTCCACCCATGCCTCGCGGCTGAAGTAGTCGTGCACGATCCGCGAACCCGTCTCGTCGTCGAGGCAGTCCGTGAGCGGATGGAACTCCGCCAGGTACAGGAAGCCGCCCGGCGCCACCAGCGAGGCGGCCGTCTCGGCCCAGCGGTCGATGTCGGGCAGCCAGTTCAGCGCACCGACGCCCGTGTAGACGATGTCGTACGAGGAGTCCGGTACGGCCTGGGCCGCGTCGTACACGTCGGCGGCGACGAAGGCCGCGCGGTCGGGGCCGAGCCCCAGGTCCTCGGCGAGCGTGCGGGCGGTCTCGACGGCCGGTTCGGAGAAGTCGAGGCCCACGACCTGAGCGGCACCGTGCCGCGCCCAGGAGAGCGTGTCGAGTCCGATATGGCACTGCAGGTGCAGCAGCGACCGGCCGGTCACGTCGCCGACCTCGGCCAGCTCGAAGGGCCGCAGGGCGTCCTTCCCAGCACGGAAGGCGTCGAGGTCGTAGAAGTCACTGCCGGCGTGGATGGGCACACGCTCATCCCACATCCTGCGGTTGGCTTCGCGCCAGTCGGCCGGTATCGGAGCGGTGGACATGTCCGCGAGGTTATCCACAGGCTGCGGACGAAGCGAACGGATTGTCGGCCGCCCGGCGCAGAATGGGGTCATGACTGAGGCCACTGGTTCGTCGACGACCGCATCCGTCCCCCTGTGGGAGCAGCGTTTCCGGGCTCCCAGGGTGTCGCTGCCCGACTGGGCGGAGGACGCGCCGGACCGCGCGTTGTTCGTCTCCAACGCGACCGGCACCTACGAGCTGTACACCTGGGACCGGGCGACCGGTGAGCAGCGCCAGGTGACCGACCGGCCGAACGGGACGACGGACGGCGTGCTGACTCCGGACGGCGAGGCCGTGTGGTGGTTCAACGACACCGACGGGGACGAGTTCGGGGTGTGGATGCGCCGGCCGTTCCACGGCGGTGCGGACGTGGAGGCCGAGCCGGCGGCGCCCGGCCTCGAAGCGTCCTACCCGGCCGGGCTGGCGATCGGCCGGGACAACACGGCGGTGATCGGCCGTTCGACGGACGAGGACGGCACGACGGTCCACGTCGTACGGCCGGGCGCGGCCCCCGTGGAGATCTACCGGCACCGCGAGTCGGCCGGGGTCGGCGACCTGTCGCACGACGGGACGCTGATCGCCCTGGAGCACACCGAGCACGGGGACGCGATGCACTCCGCGCTGCGCGTGGTGCGGCCGGACGGGACGACGGTCGCGGAGCTGGACGACACCGAGGGCGGTACGAAGGAGCTGGGCCTCGCGGTCCTCGGCTTCGCGCCGGTCGACGGGGACACCCGGCTGCTGGTCGGCCACCAGAGGCGCGGGCGCTGGGAGCCGATGATCTGGGACCCGGTGGCGGGCACGGAGACGGACCTGGCCATCGATCTGCCGGGCGATGTGGGTGCCGAGTGGTATCCGGACGGCTCCGCGCTGCTCGTCGAGCACGGCTTCGAGGCCCGCAGCGAGCTGTGGCGGTACGAGCCCGCCGCGGCCGACGGCCGCCTGGTGCGGGTGGAGACGCCCACCGGCACGGTCTCGGGTGCCACGGCGCGGCCGGACGGGACGGTGGAATACCTGTGGTCGTCGGCGGCCGAGCCGCCCGTCGTCCGCTCCACGACCGGTTCGGTGGTGCTCGACCCGCCGGGGGCCAGGGCTCCGGCGTCGGTGCCGGTCGAGGACGTGTGGGTGGAGGGGCCGGGCGGCCGGATCCACGCGCTCGTGCAGCGTCCGCCGGCCCCCGCCGAGGGGCCCTTCCCGACCGTCTTCGAGATCCACGGCGGCCCCACCTGGCACGACAGCGACGCCTTCGCGGCCGGCCCCGCCGCCTGGGTGGACCACGGCTACGCGGTCGTCCGGGTCAACTACCGCGGCTCGACCGGATACGGGCGGGCCTGGACGGACGCGCTCAAGCACCGGGTCGGCCTGATCGAGCTGGAGGACATCGCGGCGGTGCGGGAGTGGGCGGTGAAGTCCGGCCTCGCGGACCCGGCGAAGCTGGTCCTGGCCGGCGGCTCCTGGGGCGGATACCTCACCCTGCTCGGCCTCGGTACGCAGCCCGGCGACTGGGCCCTCGGCCTGGCGGCGGTCCCCGTCGCGGACTACGTCACGGCGTACCACGACGAGATGGAGGCCCTGAAGGCGATGGACCGCACGCTGCTGGGCGGGACGCCGGAGGAGGTGCCCGAGCGGTTCGAGGCGTCCTCGCCCCTGACGTACGTCGAGGCCGTGCGGGCCCCCGTCTACATCTCGGCCGGCGTCAACGACCCGCGCTGCCCGATCCGCCAGGTCGAGAACTACGTGGACCGGCTGAAGGGCCGTGACGCCGTCCACGAGGTCTACCGGTACGACGCGGGGCACGGCTCGCTCGTCGTGGAGGAGCGCATCAAGCAGGTCCGGCTGGAGCTCGACTTCGCCCGGCGGCACCTGGCGGGGGTCTCGCCCGCGGGGCCCGGGGACCCGGTCGCTCCGGGTGAGGAGGCACCGGTGGGCGGCGCGTAGGAGGCGGATAAAGGGCGGCTTTCCGGGTGCCCCCGCTCCGTCCGGCCGGAGCGGGGACCGTACCGTGGAGGGGTGTACCGGTTCCTGCTGACCCCGCGATGGTGGGGGATCAACCTCTTCGTCGTGCTGGCCATCCCGTTCTGCGTGTTCATGGGCACTTGGCAGCTCGGCCGCTTCGAGGACCGCGTGCACACGCACGAGGCCGCCGAGAAGCAGCCCGCTCCGGGCACCCGGGCCGCCAGGCCGCTCGACGAGCTGCTGCCCGTCGACACGGAGACCTCCGGCCGGCCCGCCACGGCGACCGGCCGGTATGCGGACCGCTTCCTGGTGCCCGGCCGCGAGCTGGACGACCGGAAGGGCTTCTACGTCCTGGACATGCTGCGGACCGACAGCGGCAAGGCTCTGCCGGTGGTACGCGGCTGGCTGCCCGGGAAGCCGGGGCAGACGAGGGTGCCGCACGCACCGTCCGGCCGGGTCACGGTGACCGGCGACCTCCAGGCGTCGGAGAACGCGGGCACCGCCGGGGTCGGCGCGACGGGCGGGCTGCCGGACGGCCAGGTGGGCATGATCAGCGCCGCGTCACTCGTCAACCTCGTGCCGTACGACGTGTACGACGCCTGGGTGACGCTTCCGAAGAGCGGCGCGGGCGGCTCCGAGAAGGCCGCGGGCGCCACGGGCACTCCGGCGGACACGACCGATGGTGCCGCCCGGTCCGGGGCGGCTACCGCGCTGCGTCCGGTCCCGGCAGCCGCGCCGGTGGGCGGGGGGCTCGACCTCAAGGCCTTCCAGAACCTCGGCTACACGGGTGAGTGGTTCGTCTTCGCCGCGTTCGTGGTCTTCATGTGGTTCCGGCTGCTGCGCCGGGAGGCGGAGGCCGCCCGGGACGTGCAGCTGGGGCTGGTCCCCGAGGCGGAGACGCCGGGGGCCGCGGCGCCGGGCGAGGCGGAGGCCCGTTCCGGGGCGTGAACGGCCGGAAGGCCGTCACCCGGCCCCGCTCTGACCTCTCCGCCCCCACGCCCCTCCGCCTACGAGCGCACCTACGACCGCCCTACGACGAGGGTTCCAGGACTCCCGTCCGGTAGATCGTGCCCGCGCAGGCGTTGTCGATCTTGGTCGCGGCGACCGGCGCACCCGGCTCCGGGGTGTGCTGCACGGAGATGCTGCCCTGTGCCGGGCCGGCCCCGTCGGCGGTGCCGAACTGCGCCTCCGTACCCGTGTCGCTCTCGCCGGTCCCGCCGGCCGCCGCCGCCCCGGCGGAGCCGCCGCTGCCGGCGCCCGCCGCGGCGTCCGTCGGTGTCGGGGAGGGAGAGCCGCCGGTGGTCGGACAGGTGTCCTTGGGGACCCAGGCGAACTGCACCTCGTAGACCATGTCCGGCTTCAGCAGGACGGTGGCCTCCTCGGTGGCCGGACTGGGCAGACCCGACGCGGGGTCGCCCTCGGTGTGCCGGACGACCACGATCCGGGCCGGGTCGGCGGCGCCCATCGCCTCGAAGCCCACGGTGCCACCGCTGTTCACCGCGCAGTCCTTGCTGGACACGTTGGCGATGCGGAAGGTCCCGTACACCGTGCCGTCGGCACCCGCCGCACCCGTACTGGCCGACCTCACGCCGAGCTGGCCCGGATCGCACGCGGGCATGACGCCCTCCGCGCTGACGGCGGGGTCGGCGGTCGCGCCGGTCGTGTCGCCGGCCGGCCCCTGGTCACCGCTGCCGGTCGGGGTCGCGGTGGCCTGCGGAAGCCCCTGGCCGCCGTCCGGGTGCCCGCCGCCGCTCTCGCCGCCGCCCCCGGTTCCGGAGTCCTCGCCGGCGGCGTCGCCGTTGCCGCCCTGCGCCTGCTCACCGTGGCCGGCGATGGCGGGGCTGGCGGTGCTCGAACCTTCCGAGTTGGCGACGTGGACGAACGCGGGGACCGCGGTGCCGATCAGCAATGCGGCGGCCGCCGCACCGACCAAGGCCTGCCGTCGCCGGGCGCGCCGGGCGGGCACCGCCCGCTGCAGCCGGTCGAGGCTGCCCTCGCTCGGCTCCAGTCCCTGCACGACACCGCGCATCATGCGGCGCAGCGCGTCCTCGTCGTCGCCGTCGTCACCGAAGGACCCGCCTCCGCCGGACGAACCGCCGCCGAAGGAGCCGCCCCCTCCGCCGAAGAGCCCGTCGCCGAACAGATCGGCCGGGGTCGTGAAGCCCGCCGTGTCGCCTTCCCCGGCGCCCGGACCCCCGGCGGGACGCGCACCGGGTTCCTCGTCGCCACCCGCGTAAGGAACGCTCTCCGGCCCGTGGTTCACAGTTCCGTTCCCAGTCCGGTTCAGCGGAAAACCGCGCGAGGGGCCGCGTCGGTATCCGTTACGGCCCCCGTGCCGCGGGTCCCGTTCGTGTTCGTGATCGTGGTGATCGCCGCGCCGGCTCATACCTGCGCCTCCATCACCACGCGCAGGGCCGCGATGCCGCGGGACCCGTACGCCTTGACCGAGCCCAGGGATATGCCCAGCGTCTCGGCGACCTGAGCCTCGGTCATGTCCGCGAAGTAGCGCAGGACCAGCACCTCGCGCTGGCGCCTCTGCAGGCCGCGCATCGCCTTGATCAGCGCGTCCCGCTCCAGTTGGTCGTACGCGCCCTCCTCCGCGCTCGCCATGTCCGGCATCGGCTTCGAGAGCAGCTTCAGCCCGAGGATGCGGCGGCGGAGCGCGGAGCGGGACAGGTTGACCACGGTCTGGCGCAGATACGCGAGGGTCTTCTCGGGCTCGCGGACCCGGTTGCGCGCGGAGTGCACGCGGATGAACGCCTCCTGCACGACGTCCTCGCAGGACGCCGTGTCGTCCAGCAGCAGGGCCGCGAGGCCCAGCAGCGAACGGTAGTGGGCGCGGTAGGTTTCGGTGAGATGGTCGACGGTGGTTCCGGCTGCCACGCTCTCCTCAGCGCCCTCGCGCTGCGTCGGCAGCCCCGTCCGGCGTGCGGCGGGCATGGGGGCGATCACCGGCATGCCGCCGGCTGCACGGGCCCGTCGGAGCGGTCGCACCGAAGCGCCGCGCAAGGGGCCCACCACTGTGATATCGAGAACCTCTGCCACGCCAGTTGGACACGCTTCCCCCCGTCAGGGTTGTACGCATACGGCACCGCGTTTGAGGCCCTGCGATATGCCTTCATACGTACCCGCTCTTCCCCAGATGCCTCGCACATGCGCCCCGCCGCGCAAGAAGTGACCGCTTAGACGCCTGGCGCCCGACCCGCGGTTGCAACGAACCGAAAGGTCATCGTCGGTCACGGCGACTGCCCAGCTCAAGAGGTTCAGACCAGCAAGTTGCTCACAGGCCGTTCACAGAAAGTACAAAACCGGCTCGATCCGGACCTCATGATCACGGCTGCTCAGGACCGGGGAAAATCGGCGGCCACCGATTCGGCGATCTGCGCCACGTTGAGTGCCGCGCCCTTGCGGAGGTTGTCGCCGCAGACGAAGAGTTCCAGTGCCCGGGGATCGTCCAGCGAGCGCCGGACCCGGCCGACCCAGGTCGGATCGGTGCCCACCACGTCCGAGGGGGTGGGGAAGTCGCCGGCACCCGGGCTGTCGTAGAGCACCACTCCGGGGGCCGTCGCCAGGATCTCGTGGGCCCGGTCGACCGCGACCTCGTTCTCGAAGCGGGCGTGCACCGACATCGAGTGCGTGGCGACGACGGGTACGTAGACACAGGTCGCCGATACCCGCAGGTCCGGCAGGTCGAGGATCTTGCGGCACTCGTCGCGGATGGCCAGTTCCTCCGACGACCAGCCGTCCCCGGCGTCCGTCCCGGCCCAGGGGACGACGTTGAGCGCGACCGGCGCGGCGAACGGGCCGCCGTGCGTGTCCCCCACGACGCGGCGTACGTCGCCCGGCTTCGTACCGAGTTCGGTGCCGGCCACCATCGACAACTGTTCGCGCAGTGCCGCGACTCCGTCGCGTCCGGCGCCGCTGACGGCCTGGTACGAGGAGACGACCAGCTCTCGCAGGCCGAATTCGGCGTGCAGGGCGCCGACGGCGACGATCAGCGCCAGCGTGGTGCAGCTGGGGTTCGCGACGATGCCGCGCGGTCTCATCCGCACGGCATGCGGGTTGATCTCGGGCACGACGAGCGGAACGTCGCCGTCCGTCCGGAAGGCCGCGGAGTCGTCGACGACGACGGCGCCCTTCGACGCGGCGATCGGGGCCCATCGCGCGGAGACCTCGGCGGGCACCAGGAAGAGCGCCACGTCGACGCCGTCGAAGACGTCCTCGGTGAGTTCGAGGACCTCGCTCTCCTCACCGCGGACGACCAGCTTGCGGCCGGCCGAGCGCGGCGAGGCGACGAGTCTGACCTCGCCCCAGACATCCGCGTGCTGCGAGAGGATCTGGAGCATGACGCCACCGATCGCCCCGGTCGCGCCGACGACCGCGAGCGAAGGGCGGCGTGCGGTCATCGGCCGGTGCCCCCGTACACGACTGCCTCGTCGGAGTCGCTGTCGAGACCGAAGGCGGTATGCACGGCGCGCACGGCCTCGTTGACGTCGTCGGCACGGGTGACCACCGAGATGCGGATCTCGGATGTCGAGATCAGCTCGATGTTCACGCCGGCATCGGACAGCGCCTCGAAGAAGCCCGCGGTGACCCCGGGGTTGGTCTTCATACCCGCGCCGACCAGGGAGATCTTGGCGATCTGGTCGTCGTAGCGCAGCGAGTCGAAGCCGATCACGCCGCGGTTGCGCTCCAGGGCGTCGATGGCCTTGCGGCCCTCGGCCTTCGGGAGCGTGAACGAGATGTCCGTCAGGCCGGTCGAGGCGGCGGAGACGTTCTGCACCACCATGTCGATGTTGACCTCGGCGTTCGCGATCGTGCGGAAGATCGCGGCGGCCTCGCCCGGCTTGTCGGGCACGCCGACGACGGTGATCTTGGCCTCGGAGACGTCATGGGCGACTCCGGAGATGATCGCGTGCTCCACCTGCTGGTCCCCTTGCGGCTCGTTGCTGACCCAGGTGCCGCGCAGTCCGGAGAAGGACGAGCGCACGTGGATCGGGATGTTGTAACGGCGTGCGTACTCTACGCACCGGTGCAGCAGCACCTTGGAGCCGGACGCGGCCAGCTCCAGCATGTCCTCGAACGAGATCCAGTCGATCTTACGGGCCTTCTTCACGACCCGAGGGTCGGCGGTGAACACGCCGTCCACGTCGGTGTAGATCTCGCAGACCTCGGCATCCAGCGCGGCCGCGAGGGCGACGGCGGTGGTGTCGGACCCGCCGCGGCCGAGGGTGGTGATGTCCTTCTTGTCCTGGGACACGCCCTGGAACCCCGCGACGATCGCGATGTTCCCCTCGTCCAGCGCCGTACGGATACGGCCCGGCGTCACATCGATGATGCGCGCTTTGTTGTGGACCGAGTCGGTGATGACGCCCGCCTGGCTGCCGGTGAACGACTGGGCCTCGTGTCCCAGGTTCTTGATCGCCATGGCCAGCAGCGCCATGGAGATCCGCTCTCCCGCGGTCAGCAGCATGTCGAACTCACGCCCGGCCGGTATCGGGGATACCTGCTCGGCGAGATCGATCAACTCGTCCGTCGTGTCGCCCATCGCTGACACCACGACAACCACCTGGTTGCCGTTCTTCTTGGCATCGACGATTCGCTTGGCGACGCGCTTGATGCCCTCGGCATCGGCTACGGAGGAGCCTCCGTACTTCTGCACGACAAGGCCCACGTGCGCTCCTCGCTCAGTCCATTACTGCGGTCGGCTCAGTTTAACGAGCAGCCCGGAAACGCCGCGCTGATATCACATGATGAGATGTCCCGCTCACCACGTGATCATCAGCGTGTCGCTTCCGAGCCGCTCGTACCGCGCTGCTGCCCAGCGGACCCGTACGCATTCCCGTTTGTGGCCCAGCCCACACGGGGCCGGGGCGCCGGATTCCTACGCTCCGCAGGTGCGGCGGGGCAACGCCGCGGCGCTTCACACGCCGCGCCGCGTCCGCGTCCGCCCCGCGCGGCACCTCGGCCCCCAGCATGGGCGGAACGATCCGCTCCGGCTTCGCAGGTGTCGCGCACCGACAACGGGGCGCGGCTGGGTGACGGCCGCTACTTCACCGGCCGCAGGCCCAGCGGCCCCGCGATCTCCTCGACCATGACGCGGCCCGCCTCCTCCGCCAGGTCGTCGTCGGCGGCGTCCTGGTCGGTGTCCAGGCCGTCCAGCTCCTGGAGGGGCTGGTTGAGGCGGATATGGGCGATGAGGGACTGCAGGGCGCGCAGGGTGGCGGAGGCGGTGGAGCCCCAGTTGGAGAAGTAGGAGAACTGCCACCACCACAGGGCCTCGGTGGTCCGGTCCTCCTCGTAGTGGGCCAGGCCGTGGCGCAGATCGGTGACGAGGTCGGCCAGGTCGTCCGAGATGCGGGCCGCGACCGGCGCCTTGCGGGGCTCGTACGGGTCGAAGACCTCGGAGTAGACGTCGATCGGCTCCAGGAGGGCCGCGAAGCGCTCGCGCAGGCCGTCGGCGTCCGGCTCGGCGCCCAGGTCCGGCTCGTAGCGCTCGTCCGGGAGGATGTCCTCGTACGCGCCGAGCCGGCCGCCGGCCAGCAGCAGCTGGGAGACCTGGAGGAGCAGGACCGGAACAGCCTCTTCCGGTTCCTCGACCTTGGACACCTCGGTGACCGCGACGATGAACGTCTTGATCTGGTCCGCGATCTGGACCGCGAAATCGCCGGGGTCCTGCGTGACGGTGTTCAACGTGGCGTCAGACATCGAGGAGACCTCCCGTGTGCACGGTCGGAGACGGTGAGTAGAAGATAACCGCGCTGAACGTAAAGCCGTCGTGAGATGCGGGGACGGAACCGTCAGACATCGAGCAGCCGCCTCCCCTCGAAGGCGCGGCCGAGGGTGACCTCGTCCGCGTACTCCAGATCGCCGCCCACCGGCAGGCCGCTGGCCAGCCGGGTGACGCGCAGGCCCATGGGCTTGACCATCCGCGCCAGGTACGTCGCGGTGGCCTCGCCCTCCAGGTTGGGGTCGGTCGCCAGGATCAGCTCGGTGATGGAGCCGTCGGCGAGACGGGCCAGCAGTTCGCGGATGCGCAGATCGTCCGGTCCGACGCCCTCGATGGGGCTGATCGCCCCGCCCAGCACGTGGTAGCGGCCCCGGAACTCACGGGTCCGCTCGATCGCGACGACGTCCTTGGGCTCCTCGACCACGCAGATGACCGACCGGTCGCGGCGCTGGTCGCGGCAGATCCCGCACTCCTCCTGCTGGGCCACGTTGCCGCAGACCGCGCAGAAGCGGACCTTGTCCTTGACCTCCAGGAGGGCGTGCGCCAGCCGCCGTACGTCCGTGGGCTCCGCCTGCAGCACGTGGAAGGCGATC
Organism: Streptomyces sp. col6; assembly: GCF_008042035.1. GTDB lineage: Bacteria > Actinomycetota > Actinomycetes > Streptomycetales > Streptomycetaceae > Streptomyces. Next base: position 139,809 of record NZ_RDBL01000006.1, on the reverse strand, counting down.
CGCTGCGCGCTCTTGGGACCGACGCCGGGCAGCCTGCCCAGTTCGTCGATGAGGTCCTGAACCACGCCTTCGTACAACGGAACGCCTTCCTGACTGAGCCGGCTGAGTCGTGGTACGTACCGTAGGGGGTACGTAGGGTCTTGGGTATGCGGCCGGTCAGAACGGCAGGCCGGGCATGCCGCCGCCCAGGCCCTGGGTCAGCGGGCCCAGCTTCTGCTGCTGGAGCTGCTGCGCGTTCTCGTTGGCCGCCTGGACCGCCGCGACGACGAGATCCGCGAGGGTCTCGGTGTCCTCCGGGTCCACCGCCTTGGGATCGATCACCAGGCCGCGCAGCTCACCCGAGCCGTTGACCGTCGCCCTGACCAGACCGCCGCCCGCCTGGCCGTCGACCTCGGTCCTGGCAAGCTCCTCCTGGGCCTGAGCGAGCTCCTGCTGCATCTTCTGGGCCTGCTGCAGCAGCTGCTGCATATTGGGCTGACCACCACCGGGAATCACGGTCACTCCAGGCATTTCGACGACAAATGTTTCGGTACGCCGAGCCTACGTTGTCCCCGGGCGGCGCGCCCCACCCGCCGGGGAGCAACTCTTTCGAGTGAGTTCGGGAGAACGGTGCCGGGACTCCTATACCTGACCAGAGGCCGTACGCACCCGGGAATACCGCGATTTCGACCCCACGGCCCACCATTCGGCGGTAGGAAGGGCATGCGTCCCGGTACGCACGCGCATACTTCCCGTCACGCATGGTTACGCACGGGGGACTGCCCGTCGCGTCCAGGGGGCTGGAGCAGCCAGGGAGCAGAGCAGAGATCCGCCCCGTCGTCGAGTACGCGGTCGAGAGCACGCGTCGCTATGCAGCATGCAGAGGAGTACCCCGGTGAGTCAGCCGGAGATGCAGCCCGAAGTGCCGCCCCGCAAGTCCGGCGCGTCCGGCCCGGTGGGTGCGGCCGCTCCTTCCGGTACGGGCTCCGGCGCCGAGGGCCGTGCGGGGCGGGGCCGTGACCTGACCGGGGAGCCGTTCCCGCAGGGCGACTGGGGAGAGCCCTCCCAGCGGCTCGACGAGCTCTACCGGTGGCTTGAGGCGGACGCGCTGCGCACCGCCGAGTGGTATCTGAACGACCGGCTGTGGAAGCGCCGCGGCGCCAGGGCCCTGCGGATGGGCACGGCGGCCGGAGTGGTCGCGGGCGCCGCCCTGCCGCTGCTCGACCTGACCGGCGCGCTGCACGGTGCGGCCGGCCTGGGGTATCTGTCGCTGCTGCTGGGCGCCGCATGCATGGCGTGCGACCGGTACTTCGGCCTGACCTCGGGCTGGATAAGGAACCTCGCGACCGCGCAGGCCGTGCAGCGGCGGCTCCAGGTGCTCCGGTTCGACTGGGCGTCGGAGTGCGTACGGGAGGTGCTCGGCCCGGCCGAGGGCACGGCGAGCGAGGCGACCGAGCGGTGCCTGGGCGTGCTGCGGCGCTTCTCCGAGGACATCACGGAGCTCGTACGGTCGGAGACCGCCGACTGGATGGTGGAGTTCCGGGCAGGTCCCGCGCCGCTGGGGATGCAGGCCCTGGCCTCCGGCGGCTCGGGGAACGGGCGCCCGGAGCAGGGGGCGGCTCCCGGCCGGTTCCCGCTCCAGTCCATGGGCCGGCCGAACATGCCGAGGCAGCGGCCACCGGAGTCCCCGCGCTGACCGGCACGGGGACCCGGGCGGTACGAGGCCGCCTCAGCTGAAGACGATCATCGATCCCTGGGCGAGGCTGCGGGTGGCCGCGGCGTGCAGGCCGAGCCAGACGTGGCGTTCCCGGGCGAACGGGTCGTCGTCGTACGGGACGGAGCTCGCCGGCTCCTCCAGCTCGGTCGGTGCGGCGGGCGGCAGCGGGGCGGCCGGCGGGTTCGCCGGGTCGATGCCGATCGCCGGGGCGACGAACTCCAGCTCCCGCAGCAGCCCGTGCGCCGAACCGAGCGGGCCGCCGCCCGCCAGCAGGTCGTCGGTGGAGACCGGGGCGGCGAAGTCGAGGGGAACGTACGCACCCGCGTGGTCGAAGTGCCACACCAGATGCGACTGCCGGGCCGTCGGCTCGAACATCTCCAGCAACTGCTCGTAGTCCCCGCCCAGCTCGTCGACCGGAGTGACGGCGAGGCCGCTGAGCTGGAGCAGGTAGGCGCGGCGCAGAAAGTGCAGGGCCTCGTAGTCGAATCCCGCGACCGGGGCCACATCGCCGGTGAGTCCGGGCATGTAGGCGTAGACGGGGACGGGCGGCAGTCCGGCCTCGCCCAGGGCCTTGTCGTAGAGGGTGATCTCTTCGGCGAAGGGGTTGTCGGGGCTGTGGCACAGCACATCGACGAGGGGGACCAGCCACAGGTCACAGGCCACGAAGTCTCGCTCTCCAACGGGGGCGTGCGGTGGTCGGGCCAGCGTAATGCGGCCGGCACCGCGCGCACAGAGGTCGCTCACGACCGGCCCGGGGCGCGGTGGCGCTGTGCCCGGTGCCCGTCGGGGGCAGGGGCGCCCCTAGGTCTCCCTCGTGGCCGGTCCCGGGGCGGCCAGTCGGTCGGCCCAGCTCAGCGCGTGGCTGTTGTAGTCGTGAATCACCGCGCGCAGGGCCTCGCGGTCCCGATGCGTGATCGCGGCGACCAGCTCGGCATGGCCGTTCCACAGCCAGTCGCGCATATCGGTGTCGCCCCGCAGGTACGGCACGGCGAACACCCACGCCTGCACGCGCAGCCGGTGCAGGAAGTCGCTGATGTAGGCGTTGCCGATGAGCCCGCCGAGCTCCCGCCAGAAGCGCAGGTCGTAGCCGATGAGGATGTCCAGGTCCCCGCCGCGTGCCGCACGGGCGGCCTCCTCCGCGCGGCGGCGTACGGAGACGAGCGCGTCACGGTAGCCCGGCTGCTGCGCCGGCAGCGGATCGTGGAAGACGCCTCGGATGACCCCGTCCATGACCAGGGCACGGGCCTCGACCATCGCCCGGTAGTCCGCGACCGTGAACTCGTGCACCCGGAACCCGCGGTGCTGGTCGGATTCGAGGAGGCCCTGCGCGGACAGGTCGAACAGCGCCTCGCGGACGGGTGTCGCGGAGACCCCGTACTGCTCGGCGATCTGCTTCACCGTGAACTCACGCCCCGGCAGCAGACGCCCGGCGAGCACCTCGTCGCGCAGCGCGTCCGCGATCTGCTGACGCAGGGTGCTGCGGGTGACGGCTCCGCTCGCGCACATGGCGCCCCTCCCCGATTCGGTTCCGGGTCACCTTAGACCGGCTCCGGACCGGTCAGGAGCCCCCGAGGGCCCCGACGGGACGGGCCACGCCGCTATTCTCGTCCCCGTCCGGCGTGTTGTCGTACGGGGGAGGCCGCACACCATGGAGAAGCTCGGGTCCACCGATCCACAGCGCATCGGCGCGTACCGCTTGCTGGGGCGCCTCGGCGCGGGCGGCATGGGCCAGGTCTATCTGGCCAGGTCCGACCGGGGCCGTACGGTCGCGCTCAAGCTCGTACGCGAGGAACTCGCCGCCCAGCAGGAATTCCGCGACCGGTTCCGGCAGGAGGTGCAGGCCGCCCGCCGGGTGGGCTCCACCAGGACCGCGCCGGTGCTGGACGCCGACACCGAGGCCGATGTGCCGTGGGTCGCCACCGGGTATGTGGCGGGGCCCTCCCTCCACGCCACCGTCTCGGGCCGGGCGGCCGCCGGCGGGTACGGCCCCCTGCCGGAACGGTCCGTCCGCATTCTCGGCGCCGGTCTCGCGCACGCCCTGAAGGCCATCCACACGGCCGGCCTCATCCACCGGGACCTGAAGCCCTCCAACATCCTGCTCACGATCGACGGTCCGCGCGTCATCGACTTCGGGATAGCCAGAGCCCTGGACACCGTCACCGACGGCGGACTCACCCGTACCGGAGCGCTCGTCGGCTCGCCCGGCTTCATGTCGCCGGAGCAGGTGCGGGGCGAGCGGGTGAGCGCGGCGAGCGACGTGTTCTGTCTGGGATCGGTGCTCACGTACGCGCTGACCGGGCGGCTCCCCTTCGGTGCCGCGGCCAACGAGATGCACGCCCTGCTGTTCCGCATCGCGCAGGAGGACCCGGACCTGACCGGGGTCACTGCGGGTCTCGACGACCTGATCCGGGGCTGCCTCCACAAGGACCCGCAGGCCCGGCCGTCCACGGACGACATCCTGGCCCTGCTGGCGGGCGACGACAACAGCGCGGAGCCCTGGCTGCCGGGCGCGCTCATCGCCCAGCTCGGCCGCCATGCCGTGGAACTGCTCGACTCGGAGGACCCGGAGGACGCGGTACCGGCGGATGCGGGGGTGGCCGGTGCGGCTCCGGGGGGTAGCGGGCCTACGGACGCGGGGGCTTCCGGCGCCGGAGCGGGCGACGGCGGGCCGCAGGGCGATGACCCGCGGGTCGCGGCACCTTGGGACACAGCGCCTCGGGACACAGCGCCTCGGGACACGGAGCCGCAGGACGCGGTGCCCCGGGATGCCGTGCCCCTGACCAAGCCGTCCCCGGCCGGTCCGGTGACCGCCGCGGTGTCCGAACCGCAGCCGGGGCCCCCGGCCGAACCCGCGACCGAGGTGCTGGGCGTGCCGACCGGGCCGACCGCTCCCCTCGCCCCGCCGCAGCCGCCAACTCCCGGC
>NZ_RDBL01000006.1:106294-135090 GCF_008042035.1 Streptomyces sp. col6 | reverse complement strand
GACCCGGGCCACCGACTCCCCCTCCCCCGACGTCTCCCCGGACCCGTCACCCAGCGAAGACGGGGACAACAGCGAGGGCGCCGTCCCCGAGGGCTACCTGGGCTCATGGTCCGGCAGCATCGACAACGCATCCGGCCACTCCACCCGCGAACTGGTCATCCGCCAGGGCGAGGTGGGCGAGGCCGTCCTCACGCTGACCGCCGAGGGCCCGCTCGCCACGGGCGGCACCTACCGCTGCGTCTTCGAGGCGTCCCTGACCGCCGAGCCCGCCGAGGGCGAGGCGGTGCGTATCGGCCCGTCCACCGTGACGGAGGGCGAGCCCATGGCCTCCTGCACCCCCGGCAGCCCGACCACGCTCACTCTGCTTCCCGACGGCAGCCTGAGCCGTGAGAACACGTCCAGCGGCGAGAAGCTCACCTACACGAAGTCCGGCTGACGGGCTGCCGTCTGCCACACCTCGGGAGCCACTGCCGGGTGGCCGGAATCCGGCCATGCGTACGGGTTGTCACCCTCATGTCATACCCTGCGATCCGGACCGCGCACCTCTCTCATCTCCAGGTGTCGGACGGTCCCTTCACCGTGGGGGTATTCACCGTCTTGCGTACGCGCAGAATCTCCACCGCGACCTCGATCGCGGTGCTCTTCAGTTCAGTTGTACTGATCGGTGGTGCGGCCGACCCGGCCGTCGCCGACTCCAGCAAGGTCATCGCAGCCGCTTCCGTCGGCGACATCGTCGCCGACGGTGTGCACAAGCGCGTCTTCATCAGCGACCCGACCGGGGGCAAGGTCGTCGTCGCCGATTACAGCGGCACCGTCATCGCGAAGATCAACTCGCTGCCCGGGGTGACCGGGCTCGAACTGTCCGCGGACTCCGGCACGCTGTACGCCGCCGTCCCGGGCTCGGACGCCATCGTCGCGATCGACACGGCGGCGCTCGGCGTGTCCGCCCGGTATGCGACGGGGGCCGGCACGGATCCCATGTTCCCGGCGCTGGCGGGCGGCAAGCTCTGGTTCGGCTACGGCACGGTCGGCGCGGGCCACATCGGCTCGCTCGACCTGTCCGGTGCCGAGCCGGTCGTGGCCCTGGAGCAGGACACCAACGGCGCCTGGTCCGGGGCGCCGACGCTGGCCTCGACGCCGGGAGCGCCCGATCTGCTGGCCGCCGGCATCCAGACCCAGAGCCCGACGGAACTGGCCGTCTACGACGTGGCCTCGGGGGCGGCCGTGCAGACCGCGTCGACCCGCACGGACGGCGGGAACATGCGCGACCTCGCGCTCAGCCCGGACGGCACGCAGCTCGTGGTAGCCAGTGGCGCTCCGTACTCCCACCAGGCGTACCGCACGTCGGACCTCGCGCCGTCGATCGCCTACGCCTCGGACGCGTATCCCAACGCCATCGACATCGCTCCGGACGGGACGGTCGCCGCCGGCATCGACGGCTGGTACGAGCCGGACGTGTACATCTACAAGCAGGGCTCGACCACGAAGCCGGTGCGGACGTACGACTTCCCCAACACCGGGAACAGCAGCGGCGCGGACACCCTGGACCCGTCCGGTCTGGCCTGGGCGCCGGACACCAGCCGGCTGTTCGCCGTGACGGTCAACAGCGAGGGCGTCCGCTCGCTGCGGGTGCTCACCGACCCGGTCAAGTACCGGACGACGGTGACGGTCAGCGCTCCGGCGAAGGCGACCCGCGCCAAGAAGCTCACGGTGACCGGCAAGGTGAAGGCCGACGGCGCCTTCCCCTCCGGGGCCAAGGCGACCGTGACGCGTACGGACATCGAGTCGCCCAAGGGCAAGGCGCTGGCCGCCGTGAAGCTGAAGTCGGACGGCTCCTTCTCCTTCGGCGACACCCCGCCCGCGGGTGGCACGGTCACGTACAAGGTCTCCTACGCCGGTGACGCCACGCACTCCGCGTCGTCGGGCAGCGACAAGGTCGCCGTCTCCCGGGCAGCCACCTCGCTGACCCTGAACCGCAACAAGGCGGTCTACTCGTACGGCGCCGACGTCTCCTTCACCGCGCACCTCGGCACGACGTACAAGAACCGCACCGTCGAGCTCTGGGTGGACCCGTACGGCAAGGACAAGCCGAAGAAGCTGGTGAAGACCGCCAAGGTCAATTCCAAGGGCAACCTGTCCACGACGGTCGACATGACGCGGGACACGACCGTCACGGCCGTCTTCAAGGGCGACGGCCGCTATGCGTCCAGGACGGTCACCTCGACCGCGTACGCCAGGGTGAAGGTCTCGACCTCGGTCTCCAAGCAGTACCGGACGGCGAAGATCGGCTCGCGGTCGTACGCCTATTTCCACAAGAAGACCAACCCGGTCTTCGCCACGAAGATGAGCTACTACAAGAACCGCAAGTTCCGCCTGGCCATGGAGGTCTACTACCAGGGCAGGTGGTACGACGCGGGCTCGCAGTACTTCAAGCTCGGCACCAGCGGCAAGACCAACGTGACGCTGACCGGCACCCATGAGACGGGCTACCGGATGCGCATCCGCGCCTCCTACGTGGACGGTTCGTCGGGCGACATCGTGAACACGACGACCCACGGCGCCTGGAAGTACTTCATCTTCACGAAGTAGTCCGGGATTCCGAGGAGTCGCTGACGCGGGGCCGGGGCGAGCAACCGTCCCCGGTCCCGCGTCCGTCGTGCTCACTGGACCAGCGGCTTGACCGACATGAGCAGGTGCTGGTGGACCGTGTCCCCCGCCCCGTCCGCCGCGGCCGCCGCGGCCTCGTGGTCCGGATGTCCCGTGATCATCGCGCGCTGGCCCTGGCCCATGAGCTGGAACCGGACGACCGGTTGATCGAACGAGGCCAGCGCGTCCATCAGGTACGAGGGATTGAACGCGACGGTGATCTCGTCGGCGCCCGTGAGCACGGCGGGCAGACGCTGGGAGGCCACGTCGTCCTCGTAGCCGGCCTGGAGCAGGACGGAGCCGCCGGCGAAGGCGAACTGGAGCGGGCTGTCGCCGTCCGCCACCACCGCGACCCGCTTCACGGCCTCGACCAGCGGGGCGAGCTCGGTCGCCGCCCCGACCGGCCCGTTCAGCACGAACAGTTTGTCGTGGCGCGGGAGCCGGCCGTCGAGCAGCCGGACCGTGGTGCGCATGCCCTCGCGTTCGAAGCCGGCCGAGCCGCTGTCCAGGGCGAGGCGGACCGTACCGGGTCGGGCGCCGACCGAGCGTGCGATCTCGCTGAGCCGCCGGGCCGAGACGACCACATCCGCGGTGACCCCGTGCGTCGCGGGGCGCCAGTCGAGCGTACGGACGGCGAAGCGGTAGCGGTCCGTGGCCGCCAGGGTCATCCGCTCGCCGTCGAGTCCGAGGCGGATGCCGGTGAGCGTGGGGAGGGTGTCGTCCCGGCCGGCGGCCACCGACACATCGGCGACGGCCGCCGCGAACTCCTGGCCGTCGACCTCGCCGAGGACCTCCGGCAGCGGCGGCAGCGAGGGATAGTCGTCCAGCGGGAGGACCGACAGGCCGAATCCGGCGCCGCCGCCCGTCACCGTGAACCTCGATCCCTCGACCGCGCACTCCACCGGACCCTCGGGCAGCACCTTGCACACGTCGAGCAGGCGGCGGCCCATGACCAGCACCTTCCCGGGCCGTTCGGTCCGCGCCGCGACCTCGATGCGGGCGGATGCCTCGTAGTCCAGGCCGGAGATGCTCAGCCCGTCCTCCGTCGCCTCCAGCAGCAGCCCGCCCAGGACGGGCACGGGCGATCGGGTGGGCAGCACACGGGCGGCCCAGGCCACGGCGTCCGCCAGCTCGCCGCGTTCGATCCGGAACTCCATCGTGGTGACCTCTCCTCGTGCGCCGACCGCCCGGCGGTCCTGACGATTCCGAAGCTAGAGGCCACCACTGACAACGCGACGGGGGACGCCTCCGGCAGCGAAGCCGGAGGCGTCCCCCACACGAGTGAAGTTGCCGGATGAAGGCGCTGGTCAGCAGCTCAGGTTGGAACCGGCGGTGGTTCCAAGGATCTGCACGAACGCCTGGTACTTGTCGATGCGGCTCTGGACCTGGGCGGGGTTGCCGCCGTTGCACTCGATCGAGCCGTTGATGGAGCGGATCGTCTCACCGAAGCCGGCGCCGTTCACCATGGCGTTGTGGGGGGTCATGGTGCCGGGGCCGCTCTGGGTGTTCCAGTACCAGAGGCCGGTCTTCCAGGCCACGGCGGCGTCCTGCTCGACCAGGTAGGGGTTGCCCAGCAGGTCGATGCCGAGCGCGTCGCCTGCGGCCTTGTAGTTGAAGTTCCAGCTGAGCTGGATCGGCCCGCGCCCGTAGTACGCGGCCTGGCCCGCCGGACAGCCGTAGGGCTGGCTGCTGTCGCAGTAGTGCGGGTAGTTGGCGGTGTTCTGCTCGACGATGTACACCAGCCCGCCGGTCTCGTGGCTGACGTTGGCGAGGAAGGCCGCGGCCTCCTGCTTCTTGACGGTGTCGCTGCCGGTGTTCGCGAAGCCCGGGTAGGCGTCCAGGGCGGCGACCAGCCCGCTGTACGTGTAGAAGGAACTACGGCCGGGGAACATCTGGTTGAACTGCGCCTCGCTGACCACGAAGCCGGAGGACGAGCCCGGATCGCCCGGGTCCGTGCCGCCGCCGTTCCCGCACGCGCCCTGGTCGGCCCAGACGTCGGAGCTGCCGGGTTTCTCGTTCTGTGTCCACCACTTGGCGGTCCAGTTGTGCCCGTTGTACGAGGCGGAACCGCCGCCCGTGTACACGGACGAGGCGTTCCAGGCGGCCGCGCAGTCCGCGGCCGACGCGGTGGTGGCGGGGAGTACGACGAGCCCTGCGACGACCGCGCCCAGCGCGGCGAGCAGGCCCATGATGCGACGGAACATCAGCACACTCCTTCGGCGCGGTACGCCGTTCGTCGCGGTGCACCGCTGTGGGGGGTTCCCGCCACTCAAGCGCGGTTGGTCTGGACCTGTCAAGGTCTAGACCAACAATGGCGTGACTCCGAGAGAAGAACCCCGGGGCCGGTCCACGATGCGGGAACGCGGCGGCCCCGAGGTTTGAACAGCCATCAGCAGGTGAGCCCTGAACCCGGGTTGACCCCGATGACGTCCGTGATGCGCTCGTACTTGGCCACGCGGGCCTGCACCGAGCCGGGGTTGCCGCCGTTGCATTCCAGGGAGCCGTTGAGCGAGCGGATGGTCTCTCCGAACCCCGCGCCACCGACCATGGCGTCGTGGGACGTCATCGTGCCGGGCCCGTTCTGGGTGTTCCAGTACCAGAGCGCGGTCTGCCAGGCGACCGCCGGATCGCGCTCCACCAGCCACGGGTCGTTGAGCAGGTCAAGGCCGAGCGCATCCCCCGCCGCCTTGTAGTTGAAGTTCCAGCTGAACATGATCGGACCCCGCCCGTAGTACGCGGACCGGCCCGCCGGGCAGCCGAACGGCTGGCTGTAGTCGCACTTGATCCAGTAGTTGGCCTCGTTGATCTCCTTCACGTACCGCAGGCCGACCGATTCGAAGTCGGCGTGCGTCAGGAACGCCGCCGCCTCCCGGGCCCTGGTCTGCTCGGTCCCGGTGTTCGCGAAGCGGGGATACGCGTGCAGCGCGTCGATCAGGCCCTGGTACGTGTAGAAGGAGTCGCGCTCGGGAAAGATCTCGTCGAACTCCGCCTCACTGATGACGAAGTCCGAGACCCCTCCCGTGCAGGCGCCCGCGTCCGCCCAGACGGTGGTGGCGCCCGGATTCTCGTTCCGCGTCCACCACTTCGCCGTCCAGTTGCGGCCGTGGTGCGAGACCGTGCCGCCGGCCGAGTAGGCGGTCGAGGAGTTCCACAGGGTTGCACACGACACGGAGCCGGCGGCGCCCGAAGCGGCCGGTGCGGCGGTGGCGACGCCGGGCAGGAAAGCCGCCGTCGCGACGACTGCGCCCAGTACGGTCAGGATGCTCTTGATGCGGTTCAGCGCTGCTCACTCCTTCGACGAGGACGGGCATGGCTCGCCGCACACCTCGGGGGCGGGCCGTGCCGGCATTCCCTGCACCCAACCGCCGCTGGTCTGAACCTGTCAAGGTCTAGACCAGCCGGAGTCACCGATGACGCACATGCGCGAGGGCCGGGGCTCGACCACCGCCCCGGCCCTCGCGCGTGCCCGTGTGTCTACAGGAACGAGTTGATCTCGATGGTCTCGGTACGGCCGGGGCCGACACCGATCGCGGAGATCGGGGCGCCGGACATCTCCTCCAGCGCCTTCACGTACGCCTGCGCGTTCTTCGGCAGGTCGGCGAACGTCTTCGCCTTGGTGATGTCCTCGGACCAGCCCGGGAGCATCTCGTAGACCGGCTTCGCGTGGTGGAAGTCGGTCTGGCTGTACGGGAGCTCCTCGACGCGCTTGCCGTCGATCTCGTACGCCACGCACACCGGGATCTGCTCCCAGCCGGTCAGCACGTCCAGCTTGGTGAGGAAGAAGTCCGTGAGGCCGTTGACCCGGGTCGCGTACCGCGCGATGACCGCGTCGAACCAGCCGCACCGGCGGTCACGGCCGGTGGTGACCCCGCGCTCGCCGCCGATCCGGCGCAGCGCCTCGCCGTCCTCGTCGAGCAGCTCCGTCGGGAACGGACCGGCACCGACGCGGGTGGTGTACGCCTTGAGGATGCCGATGACCCGGCTGATCTTGGTCGGGCCCACGCCGGAACCGGTGCAGGCACCGCCCGCGGTCGGGTTCGACGAGGTGACGAACGGGTACGTGCCGTGGTCGACGTCGAGCAGCGTGCCCTGACCGCCCTCGAACAGGACGACCTTGCCCGCGTCGATGGCGTTGTTCAGGATGAGCGTCGTGTCGGCGACGTAGGGCTTGATCTGCTCCGCGTACTGGAGCATGTCCTCGACGACCTTGCCGGCCTCGATCGCGCGCCGGTTGAAGACCTTGGCCAGAAGCTGGTTCTTCTGCTCCAGGGCCGCCTCGACCTTCTGCTCCAGGATCGACTCGTCGTAGAGGTCCTGGACGCGGATGCCGACCCGGTTGATCTTGTCGGCGTACGTCGGCCCGATACCCCGGCCGGTGGTGCCGATCTTGCGCTTGCCGAGGAACCGTTCCGTCACCTTGTCGACGGTGACGTTGTACGGGGTGATCAAATGAGCGTTGCCGCTGATCAGCAGCTTCGACGTGTCCACGCCGCGGTCGTTGAGCCCACTCAGCTCGGAGAGCAGGACCGCCGGGTCGACGACGACACCATTGCCGATGACCGGGGTACATCCCGGTGACAGGATGCCGGAGGGGAGGAGATGCAGTGCGTACTTCTGGTCGCCGACGACCACCGTGTGGCCGGCGTTGTTGCCACCCTGGTAGCGCACCACATAGTCCACGGATCCACCGAGGAGGTCGGTGGCCTTTCCCTTGCCCTCGTCACCCCACTGAGCACCGAGCAGCACAAGTGCGGGCACAGGCGTACACCCCTTCCGGGCGGGGCATGTCCAAGGTCAGGGGGCGTAGGAAAACGCCGTACATGCCGTACGTCGTTGTACGGCACAGTCCGAACCGTCGAACCGGGTGCCCCGGAATAGACGAAGCCCCTGGCGCAATAGCGCAAGGGGCTCTTGCACCAAGATGCTACCCGAGGAAGGACCGAGGTGTCGGCTGCCCAGCCCCCCGGTAACGGTGCGCCCCATCTGCTGGTGGTGATCGATCCGGTCGCCCGCCGGACGGACGGCGAGTCCGTCCGCATCGCGAAGGACGTGCTGAGCGCGGGCTCGCACGCCAAGATCTGCCTCCCGGACAGCCCCGGGGAATTCGCCAGGGCCCTGGCGCGCCGGGGCGGCCGGCGCCCCGTGGTGATCGGCGACGACCGGGCACTGCGGCGCGCGGTGTCCTTGCTGCACCGGGAACGGGAGCCCGCCATGAGCGCGCTCTCGCTGGTCCCGGTCGGCGCGTCGGACACCCTGGAACTCGCGCATTCCCTCGGCGTGCCGAACGGCGCCGTGGCGGCGGCGCGCACGGCGCTGGACGGTGCGGTGCGGCGGCTGGACCTGCTCGTCGACGACAGCGACGGCGTGGTCCTGGGCGCGCTGCGCATCCCCGCGCTGAACGGCGCCCCGGGCACGGGGGCCGACCGCTCGGGCATGACGACCGTCTGGGACACCTGCCGCTCCCTGGTCCGCACCCTGGTGCGCCCCGCGCCTCCGGAGCCGCCCAGCGGGCCCACGACGCACCGGCTGCGCGTGGAGGCCGACGGTGTGGTGCTGAACGATCTGGACCGCCCGGTCGCCTCGGTGACGGTGACCTCGGGGTGCGGTGACGACGGCGTGGCGGCCGTGACGATCGACGCGCCGGACACCGCGCCGGTCACCATGGAGGCCAAGGCCGTCACGGTTTCGGGAGCGGACTTCCGCTACCGGGCGGACATACAGGTCGCGGGGCCGGTGCGGACACGGACATGGACCGTACGGGCGGGGGCCTGGGGACTGATGCTTCCGGCACGCTAGCGGGGCGGCGGGTGGCCCGGCGGCCGGCAGGTCATCCGGTCCTCAGGCGCCGGGCTCCGGACCGCCCGCCGGCAGGTCGAGGGTCTTGCGGTGCTCCTCCCAGCGGCCCATCAGCCCCTCCAGCTCCGTCTGGAGGAACTCGAAGAACGCGGCCGTCTCCGCGATCCGGGCCCCGGCCGGGGTGTGTTCGCCCAGGGTGCGCGCACCCTCCTTGAGGGTGCGCTCCCAGCGGGTCAGCACCTGGTCGCGGCTGGCGAAGGTGGTGTACCAGATCTCGTTGTGCAGGCGGTAGCGGTCGCGGCGCGAGCCCGGTTCGCGTTCGCGGCCGACCATGCTGACCTGCGTGAGGTAGTTGATCGCGCCGGACACGGCGGCGGGGCTGATCTGCAGGGCCAGGGCGAGCTCCGCCGAGGTCATGGAGGCGTCGTCGTCCGCGAGCAGCGCCGCGAAGACGCGGGACGCCATGCGCTGCATCCCCGCCTCGGTCATCTCGGACGCGAACCGCTCGACGAAACGGGCGACCGCCTCCGCGTCCCGGCCCCCGTGACCCTGGACCGCGCCGCTCGGTGCGCTCTCCTCCGCGGATTCGCCGCTCATCCCGCTCCTCTTCCCCGGTTCGCCACTGCCTGTCACTCCTTCGAGTTTATACGGTTCCTTAACTTCACAAAGTTGTGAAAGTAGCGTACGTTCAAAATCATGACGAAGGCAATCACCGTGGCCGGACTGTGCAAGTCGTTCGGCCGGACGCGGGCGCTGGACGGTCTCGACCTGGCCGTCGAGACCGGTGAGGTCCATGGCTTCCTCGGGCCGAACGGGTCGGGAAAGTCCACCACCATCCGGGTCCTGCTGGGGCTGCTGAGAGCGGACTCGGGCGCCGCTCAGCTGCTCGGCCGGGACCCCTGGCACGACGCGGTCGAGCTGCACCGGCGCGTGGCGTACGTCCCCGGGGACGTCACGCTGTGGCGCAACCTCTCCGGCGGCGAGGTGATCGACCTGTACGGCAGACTGCGCGGCGGACTCGACGAGGCCCGGCGCGCGGATCTCGTCGACCGCTTCGAGCTCGACCCGACGAAAAAGGGCCGGACCTACTCCAAGGGAAACCGGCAGAAGGTGGCGCTGGTCGCCGCCTTCGCCTCCGACGTCGATCTGCTGATCCTGGACGAACCGACCAGCGGGCTCGATCCGCTGATGGAGGAGGTCTTCCAGAGCTGCGTGGCCGAGGAGCGCGAGCGCGGGCGGACGGTCCTGCTCTCCAGCCACATCCTGAGCGAGGTCGAATCGCTCTGCGACCGGATCAGCATCATCCGGCAAGGCCGGACGGTGGAGACCGGTTCGCTGGCGGACATGCGCCATCTGACGCGGACGAACATCAGCGCCGAGCTGCTGCGTGATCCGGACGGCCTGACGCGGCTCCCCGGGGTCCATGACCTCGACATACAGGGACGGCGGGTCTCGCTCCAGGTCGACACGGACCAGCTGGACGCCGTCCTCAAGTCCCTGTCCGCATCCGGTGTCCGCACGCTGACGAGCACCCCGCCCACGCTGGAGGAGCTGTTCCTCCGTCACTACGCGTCGGACGCGGGGCAGTCGCCGGAGGTGGTGGCGCGATGACCGCCGTGCCTTTGACCGCGACGGCCGGTGCGCGACGCCGGTCCGGTACGGGGCAGCTGGCGGGGACCTGGGCCCTGCTGAGGCTCGCCCTGAGGCGCGACCGGATCGTCATCCCCGTCTGGGTGCTCGTGCTCGGCGGTTCGTTCTCCTCCGTCGGTTCGTCCATCTCCTCCCTCTACGAAACCCCCGCCCAGCGGGCCGAGCTCGCCGCGTCGATGAACGGCAACAGCTCGGTACGGGCCATGTACGGGCCGGTGTTCGACGACTCCGTGGGCGGGCTCGTCAGCTGGCGCATGCTGGCCTTCGGGGCCGCTCTGGCGGCGGTGATGAGCCTGGTCGTCGTCGTGCGGCACACGCGCGAGGAGGAGGAGACGGGCCGTCAGGAGATGCTCTCCGCAGCCATGGTGGGGCGCAGGGCGCCGCTCACCGCCGCACTGCTCGCGGCCCTGATCGCCCAAGCTGCCCTGGCCCTGGTGATCGTCGCCGGAATGGCCGGCTCGGGTGCGGGAAGCGCGGGGGCGGTGGCACTCGCGTCGGCCGTCGCCGGGGTGGGCGTGCTGTTTGCCTGCACCGCCGCGATCGCCGCGCAGTTCACCGAGAGCGCACGCCTCGCGAAGGGGCTCACGGCGGCAGTGGTCGGCGCGGCCTTCGTCCTGAAGGCGGCGGGCGACTCGGCGGCGGACGACGGCTCCTCCGTCCTCACCTGGCTCTCTCCGCTCGGCTGGGCGGAGAACGTCCGGCCGTACGCGGACGAGCGGTGGTGGGTGCTCCTCATGATCGGCGGCGCGGTGGCCGTGCAGTGCGTCGTGGCGTACGCGCTGGCCGGGCGCCGGGATGTGGGGATGAGCTTTCTGGCAGCGCGGCCGGGGCCGGCCCGGGGACGGATGGCCACCGCCTCGGATCTTGCTATACGCCTTCAGCGCGGTTCGCTCCTGGGGTGGGCGGTGTCCTTCGCGGTGGTCGGCTTCGTGTTCGGCGGACTGGCCGGCGGAGCGGCGGACCTGGTCGGGGACAACGAGAAGGCCAGGGAGATCTTCGAGCGGATGGGCGGGCAGTCCGGCCTCACGGACGCGTTCCTCGCCTCGATGGTCTCCGTCCTCGGCACGGTCGCGGCGCTGTACATCGCCGCATCGGTGCTCCGGCTGCACGGTGAGGAGACCGCGGGGCGCGCCGAGCCCGTGCTCGCCGGAGGGACCGGCCGGCTCGGCTGGGCGGCCGGGCATCTGCTCATCTCCTTCGGCGGCGCGGCCCTGATCATGACGGCCGGCGGTCTCGGCCTCGCGGCCGGGTACGGACACGCGCTTCCGGCCGTGCTCGGTGCCGCGCTGGTGCAACTGCCCGCCATCTGGCTGCTCGGCGGTGTCACGGCCCTGTTGTACGGGGCGATACCGAAGGCGGCCCCCGCGAGCTGGGGCGTGGTGGGCCTCTGCCTGGCACTCGGCTGGATCGGGCCCGCCCTGGACCTGCCGCAGCCGGTGATGGACGCGTCGCCGTTCACCCACCTCCCGAAGCTCCCCGGGGCGGGGATGGAGTGGGGGCCGGTACTGCTCCTGACCGCACTGTCGGCGGTGCTGGGCGCCGCGCTGATCACCTTCATGGCGGGGTTCACCGAGACGGGCAACGCCGGCGTCCTGCTGTCCGGGCTGCTGCCCGCCATCTGCGTGGCGATGACGCTGATCAGGCCGGTCGGGGCGTTCTGGATGGCCATGGCGCTCATGCCGGTGAGCGCGGTCGTGAGCGGCGAAGGGCCGTGGGGGGCGACCACCTTCTTCTCCCACCTGGTGGTGCTGTTCGTCGTCGCGGCCAGGACCCGGCCGCGCACCGCCGCCTGGATGTGGGCGCTCACGCTGCTGCTGGGGCTCGGCTGAGGCAGGCGGGGGCGGGCGGATACAGGGGGTTCGCCCGCCCCCGGGCTCATACCTCGACCCGCAGCTCCTTCAGGCCCCTGATGACGTAGCCCGGGTTCCACTCGGGTTCCGCGGCCAGGCGCAGGCCGGGGGCCTTGCGGAGCAGTTCGCCGAAGGAGGCGGCCAGCTCGACACGGGCCAGCGGCGCGCCCAGGCAGAAGTGGATTCCGGCGCCGAAGGTGATGTGCGGGTTCTCCCGCCGGGCGAGGTCCAGGGTGTCCGGGGCCGCGAAGCGTGCCGGGTCGCGGTTGGCGGAGCCGAAGAGCAGGGCTACCTCGGAGCCCCGCGGAATGACCGTGCCGTCGATCTCGATGTCGTCCAGGACCCAGCGCTCGAACATCTGGAGGGGGGTGTCGTACCGCATCAGTTCTTCCAGCGCCGTGGGCAGCAGTCCGTGGTCGGCGCGCAGGGCGGCCAGCTGCCCGGGGTGGCGCAGCAGCGTCCACCAGCCGTTGACCGTGGTGTTGACGGTCGCCTCGTGCCCGGCGTTCAGAAGGAGGACGCAGGTGGAGACCATCTCCTGCTCGGTCAGCCGCTCGCCCTCGTCGTGGGCGGCGACGAGGGCCGAGATGAGGTCGGACCCCGGGGTCGCGCGCCGCTCGGCGATCAGCTCGCGCAGATACGCGGAGAATTCGAGGGAGGCACGGACGGCGGCGCGGGCGGTCTCCTCGGACGGGTTGAGCTCGAACATCCCGCAGATCGCCGCGGACCAGGGCCGGAGCGGGGCACGGTCGGACTCGGGGATGCCGAGCATCTCGGCGATCACCGCCACGGGCAGCGGCTCGGCGACGGCCGAGAGCAGGTCGCCTCCGCCCTGTTCGACGAAGTCGTCGACGAGTCCGGCGGCCAGCCGCCGGACGGTGGGGACGAGTTGTTCGACGGTGCGCGGGGTGAATGCCTTGGACACCAGCCGGCGGATGCGAGTGTGGTCCGGCGGTTCGAGGTCCAGCAGCCCCTGCCCGTTGAGCGTCTCGAACGGCTCGTGCTCGGGAGGCGGCGGTGTCCGGCCGAACTCCTCGTGCGTGAACCGGTGCAGGTACGTGCGCCCCAGCCGCCGGTCACGCAGCAGGGCCGACACGTCGGCGTAGTGCGGGACGAGCCACTGGTCGGTGGCCTCGAAGTAGTGCGCCCGGCCGGTGGCCCGCAGCCCGGAGTAGGCGGGGTACGGGTCGGCGACGAACGCCGCCGACCAGGGGTCGAACGGGGCGGCAGGGATGCTGGGCTGTTCCATGGCCCGACGCTAACCGGCCACCCCCGACCGGGCCAGCCCTGCCGGGACCACGCGCACCGGGCGGGCCGGCTGCGCCGCCGCCACGCATCGCACCCGCCGCCCGGCTCAGGAAGGGGTGACCAGCCGGGCCTCGTAGGCGAAGACGGCGGCCTGGGTGCGGTCGCGGAGGCCCAGTTTGACCAGGATGCGGCTCACATGGGTCTTGATCGTCGACTCGGCGACGACCAGGTGGCCGGCGATCTCCGCGTTCGACAGGCCCTGCGCGATGAGCACGAGCACCTCCGTCTCGCGTTCGGTGAGGTCGCCGACCCGGGCCAGCGCCGGGGGACGCGGGGCCGACGCGAGTTTGGAGAACTCGGTGATCAGGCGCCGGGTGACCGTGGGGGCCAGCAGCGCCTCGCCGGAGGCGACCACGCGTACACCGTCGGCGAGCTGACGGGCCGAGGCGTCCTTGAGGAGGAAGCCGGAGGCACCCGCGCGCAGGGCCTGGTAGACGTACTCGTCGAGGTCGAAGGTGGTGAGGACCAGGACCTTCGCGTCCGCGTCGGCGGCGACGATCTCACGGGTCGCCTCGATGCCGTTGAGCTCGGGCATGCGGATGTCCATCAGCACCACGTCGGGGCGGAGGGCGGCGACCTGGGAGACGGCTTCGCGGCCGTTGACCGCCTCACCGACGACCTCGATGCCCGGCATGGCGTTGAGCAGGACCGAGAAGCCCTCGCGGACCATCATCTGGTCGTCGACGATCAGGACCCGGATCGGCGCGGCGGGCGGCGTCGTCATCCCTGCTCCACGGAGGCACCGGACGTGCCGGACGAGCCGGACGTCCCGGATGTCCCGGGCTCGCCGGACCCGGTCGGCTGGGCGGGGATGAAGGCCGTGACCTCGTAGCCGCCCTCCGCGGTGGCCTCGGCGGTCATCTCGCCGTTCAGCATCGCGACCCGCTCCCGCATCCCGGTGATCCCGTGCCCGGCCCCCGGTGACGGCTTCACCGGACCGGTCGCGGGCCCGTTGACGACGCGCAGGCCGAGCCCGCCCAGGACGTAGCCGATCTCGACCCTTGCGGGGGCGCCCGGGGCGTGCCGCAGGCTGTTGCTGAGGGCCTCCTGGATGATGCGGTACGCCGACAGTTCGACGCCCTGCGGCAGTTCGCGCACCGCGCCGGTCACCGCCTTCTCCGTCACGAGGCCCGCCTCCCCGACGTTGGCGAGCAGCCGGTCGAGGTCGGCGAGGGTGGGCTGCGGCGCGTCCGGGGCCTCGTAGTCGTCGGCCCGGACGACGCCGAGCACCCGGCGCAGTTCGGTGAGCGCGGCCACGGCGTTCTCCCGGATCGTGACGAAGGCCTGCTCCAGCTCCGGCGGTGGGTTCTCCACCCGGTACGGGGCGGCCTCGGCCTGAATGGCGACGACGGACATGTGGTGGGCGACCACGTCGTGCAGTTCCCGGGCGATGGTGGTGCGCTCCTCCAGCAGCGTGCGCCGGTCGCGTTCGACAGCGGTCACGGTGCGCTGCACGGTGACCTCGCGCTGCGCCTCCCGCCGGACCTGGACCAGGCTCACCACGAGCAGCGCGAACGCCGAGGCCACCGCCATGGCCGCGGTACTCGACCCGCCGTCCCCGCCGGTGACGACGCCCTCGACGACGAGCCCCAGCAGCAGCGTGAGCGCCCACATCCAGGCGGCGGTGCGCGGCCGGGTCCTGGCCGCGACGACGAACAGCACCACCAGGTGGGAGAAGAAGGTGGTCGCCCCCCACGGCCCTTCGCCGCTCACGACCGCGCTCACCGGCATGAGCGCCATGGCCATCCAGAACGCCCCGACCGGCCTGATCAGCGTCATCGCCACGCAGATGGCGGGCAGCAGCCCGGACAGCAGGACGCCGGCGTTGCCCGTCTCGGTGAACCCCGCCATGAAGGTGATCAGCGCGGCGCCCAGCACCGCCGGAGCCCCAGCAGCAGCGTGAGCGCCCACATCCAGGCGGCGGTGCGCGGCCGGGTCCTGGCCGCGACGACGAACAGCACCACCAGGTGGGAGAAGAAGGTGGTCGCCCCCCACGGCCCTTCGCCGCTCACGACCGCGCTCACCGGCATGAGCGCCATGGCCATCCAGAACGCCCCGACCGGCCTGATCAGCGTCATCGCCACGCAGATGGCGGGCAGCAGCCCGGACAGCAGGACGCCGGCGTTGCCCGTCTCGGTGAACCCCGCCATGAAGGTGATCAGCGCGGCGCCCAGCACCGCCGCGTGCGGAATCCACGCGGCCCCCGCCCCGAGGCGCCCCGGCAGCCGCCGGGTCAGTGGCCCGTCGGTGCGCATCGGTGCCATCGGGCGGTAGGCGAACGCGTCCTGGAAGAGGTCGTGCCGCAGTTCGTCGATCGCCCCCGCGGCGAGCCGGAGCTCCGGGCTTCTGGTCTTGGTCTCGGTCACGCCTCCACGGTAGGCGGGGCGGCGGACCGGGTCGTCAGCAGTGATACGGATTCCCGGCCGTCCGTCGCAAGTACTACACGCGTACGACGCGGACCCCGCCCGGCCGCGGCACGGCTGCCGCGCGCAGCCGCCCAGCCACCGCGCGGCCTACCAGGGCACAGCCGCCCCAGCCACCGCGCGGCCTACCAGGCGAGCTGGGCGATCTCCTCGGCGACCACCGCGCACGCGTCGGCGGCCGGGTCGATCAGCGGGAAGTGGCCGACGTCCGGCAGCAGTGTCAGCCCCACGGTCTCGCCCTCCTTCGCGGCGGCGTCGACGAACGCCTCGGAGACGGCCGCCGGCACCGTGAGGTCCGTGGTGCCCTGGACGACGACGGTCGCGATGCCGGTGGGCAGCAGCCGGGCCGGGTCCGCGTACGCGCTCCGCCCGGCGAAGTCCGCCGCCGGTCCCAGGAGCTGCCCGACCGCCCCGGCACACACGTCGAGCGCCACCGCCGACGCGAAGTCCGCGATCGGCGCGAGAGCCACCACGCCCCGCAGCGCGGGCGGCCTCGGCAGCCGCCACGGCGACCCCTCCGGCAGGACATGCCGGGCGGCGGCCCACAGCGCCAGCTGCCCGCCCGCCGAGTGCCCGGTGACGACGATCCGGCGGCTGTCCGCCGCGGGCAGCTCCCGCGCCAGCAGCTCCGGCAGCGCGTCCATGGCGGCGGCCACGTCCTCGAAGGTCTCCGGCCAGCGGCCCGCGACCGGGCCCGAGCCGCGCTGCTGCGGAAGCTCGCTGCCGCGCCGGTACTCGACGCTGGCCACGGCGAACCCGCGCCGGGCCAGGAAGTCCGCGAACGGCGACACATGCGCGCGGTCGTACGGGGCCCGCCACGCACCACCGTGCAGGACGACCACGACGGGCGCGCCGGTGCGCCCGTCGCGCGGGGCGTAGAAGTCGATGACCTGGTCCGGGTGGCTGCCGTAGGCGGCGGACGCGTCGGGGGCGACGGCCGGATGCGCGAAGGCCGATTCGGTCTCGGCGGCGTCCCGCTCGCGCGCGGCAGAGTCCGACATCCTGCTCCCACCCTCCCTGTCGTCGGGCCCAACTGGCCTGACCTGCGGGGACCGTACCAGTACGGCGGAGGGACCCGCCCACCGGGAACGAGCACCCCGGCACCGCGCCGAAGCCCGCACCGCGCGGGCCCCGCATGGCGCCGTCCGGTGACCGGGGCGAGCCGGTCACCGGACGGATGCGGCAGCCTACGCCTCCGGAGCGCCCAGAACCTCCGCGAGCACCCGTGCCGCGCGTTCCGCGTCGGCGAACCCCACGTACAGCGGTGTGAAACCGAACCGCAGCACATCCGGCCGGCGCAGGTCCCCGACGACGCCGCGCGCGATCAGCTCGGCCATCACGGGCTCGGCGTCGTGGCACCGCAGCGCGACCTGACTGCCGCGTTCCGCGTGGGCGGCCGGGGTGACGGAGGTGACCCGGCCCTCGGGGGCGTACGCCTCGACGCACTCCAGGAAGAAGTCCGTCAGGGCCAGGGACTTGGCCCGGACCGCGTCGATCCCGACCCCGTCCCAGACGTCGAGCGACGCCTCCAGGGCCAGCATGGACAGGATGTCCGGCGTGCCGACCCGGCCCCGTACCGCGCCGTCGGCCGGGGTGTAGCCCGGCGTCATCGCGAACGGGTCGGCGTGCGACGTCCACCCCGGCAGGGGCGAGTCGAAGACCGGCTGGTGGCGCTCGGCGACGTACAGGTAGGCGGGCGAACCGGGGCCGCCGTTGAGGTACTTGTACGTACAGCCCACCGCCAGGTCCACGCCGTGCTCGTCCAGACCGACGGGGAGCGCGCCCGCGCTGTGGCACAGGTCCCAGACGGAGACCGCGCCCGCGGCCCGCACCGCGGCGGTGAGCCCCGGCAGGTCGTGCAGCCGGCCCGAGCGGTAGTCGACGTGGTTGAGCAGGACGGCGGCGGTCCGCGGACCGAGCGCGTCCGGCACGTCGGCGGGGGCGATCGGGACGATCCGGTGGCCGGTCATCCGGGCCGCCGAAGCGGCGATGTAGCCGTCGGTGGGGAACGTCTGCGCGTCGACCAGAATCTCGTCGCGGCCCTCCGGCGCCAGCCGGGTCGCGGCGACGACCGCCTTGAAGACGTTCACGCTCGTCGAGTCCCCGACGACGATCCGGCCGGGCGCCGCCCCGACGATCGGGGCGATGCGGTCACCGATCCGCTCCGGCGCCGTCCACCAGCCGCTCTCGCCCCACGAGCGGATGCGCAGCTCGCCCCACTCGCGGGTGAGGACCTCCTGCATCCGGGCGGGCACATGGCGCGGCAGCGCGCCGAGCGAGTTGCCGTCCAGGTAGACGGTGTCGTCGAGGGTGAAGAGTTCGCGCAGCGGCGCGAGGGTGTCCGCGGTGTCGAGCGCCTGTGCGCGCTCCTTCAGGTCAGACATGGCTGCGGGCCGTCCAGAGCTCGGGGAAGACGTTCTTCGTGGCGCGCTTTTCCAGCCAGGCCACGCCGGCCGAGCCGCCGGTGCCCGTCTTGGAGCCCATGGCCCGCCGGGTCGCGAGCAGATGGTCGTTGCGCCATCGCCACACGAGCTCGCCGACGTCGGTCAGCACCTCGCCGAGGCGGACCAGCTCGTCGTTCTGGTCCGGGTTGGCGTAGATCTGCGCCCAGACGGCCTCGACCTCGGGCGAGGGCTCGTACTTACGGGTCAGGTCCCGGCCGAGCACGTCCTGCGGGATCGCGTGGCCGCGCCGGGCGAGCAGGGCGAGCGCCTCGTCGTAGAGCCCCGGCTCCGCGAGGGCCTTCTCCAGCTCGGCGTGGACGCGGGGCGCGCCCCGGTGCGGCACCAGCATGGACGCGGACTTGTCGCCGAGCAGGAACTCCATCCGCCGGTACATCGCCGACTGGAAACCGGAACCCTCGCCGAGCGAGGACCGGTAGGAGTTGAACTGGGCGGGGGTGAGCTGGGCGAGCGGTGTCCAGGAGGCGTTCAGGGCCTCCAGTTCGCGCAGGGACCGCTTCAGCGCGTCCTGCGCGACGTCCAGGCGGTCCTCGCGCATCGCGTGCGCGGCGGTCTCCCACTCATGGACGATGACGGTGAACCACAGCTCCATGACCTGGGTGGTGACCAGGAAGACCATCTCGCCGGGATCGTCCGAGCGGAGGTGCTGGAGGTGGGTCAGGACATCCGCCTGGACATAGTCCTCGTACGGAGTCGTGCCCGCGAAGTCGAGGTGCGGGGTCGCCGCACCGGTGGCTTCGGGGTCGGGGGGAATCGTCGACATCGCTGTCTCCTCGACACGAGCTTCCGGGTAGCGGTCCGCCCCTTCCATGAGGAAGTGGAGCTCCGGTCCCCTGATCGCATCCTAAACGCCGCCCCCGGACGCGCGCAGGCCCCGCAGCCGCGGATGCGGAGCCACGGGGCCTGCGGTACGGCGTCGGCTAGCCGAGGGTCTCTGCGGCGGTCGGCGAGGAGTCGCGCAGGAACGTCGAGCAGCGCTCGTACTCCTCCTGCTCGCCGATGGCCTGCGCGGCCCGCGCGAGGGCGTGCAGGGCGCGCAGGAAGCCGCGGTTCGGCTCGTGCTCGAACGGCACGGGCCCGTGGCCCTTCCAGCCGGCCCGGCGCAGCGCGTCGAGGCCGCGGTGGTAGCCAGTGCGGGCGTAGGCGTACGACTCGACGACCCGGCCGCCCTCGAACGCCTCGTCGGCGAGCTGCGCCCAGGCCAGCGAGGAGGTCGGGTACTTCGCGGCGACATCGGCGGGCGCGGTACCGGCGGCGAGCAGCTCGCGCGGCTCCGGGTCGTCGGGCAGGTGGGTCGGGGCAGGGCCACCGAGCAGGTTCTCGTGGATCGACATGGGTTCCAGTGTGCCTGGCACGGGCCCCGCCCGGGGAACCAGGCGGGCGGAAGTCCCGGTGCGCGCGACGCGTTCCGGTCAGCGCCCCTTCAGCCCGCGCTCTCCGGCCGGGCGGTCTCCGGTGCGGGTTCCAGCGGCGGGCTCGTGACGCCGCAGTGCACCGCGCACTCGGGCCGTGCGGGTGCCGCCTCGGGCTCGGAGGGCCTGCGCACGGTCGCCCACGCGATCAGCGCGCCGAGCACCAGCAGCCCGGCGCACATCGGCATGGCCCGCCGGAACGTCGCGGCGAACTCCCCGGCGTCCCGGTAGGCCTCCGGCCCCATCCCGGCGAGCAGCGGCAGGGCGGCCACCGCGATCAGGCCGGCGGCGCGTGCGGCGGCGTTGTTGATCCCGCTGGCGAGCCCGGCCCTGGCGGTGTCCACGGAGGCCAGCACGGACGCGGTGAGGGGTGCCACCACGGTGACCAGCCCGGCTCCGAGGACGGCCACGGCGGGCAGCACATCGGTGAGGTAGCCGGTGACGGAGCCCGAGCCCGGCCCCACCCGCAGCATCAGGAGCATTCCCGCGGCGGCGATCAGCGGCCCGGCGGTCAGCGGGATGCGCGGGCCGATGCGCTGGCCCAGCTCGCCGGACGCGGCCGAGAACAGCAGCATCAGCAGCGTGGTCGGCAGCAGCGCGGCGCCCGCGCCGAGCGCGGAGTACCCGGCGACGACCTGGAGCTGGATCGCGGAGAGGAAGAAGTAGCCGCCGAGCGCCGCGTACACGCACAGGGTGACGATGTTGACGGCGGTGAACTGCCGGGAGGCGAACACCGACGGCGGGAGCATCGGATCCGCCCTGCGCCGCTCGACCCGGACGAAGGCGGCCCCGAGAACCACCCCGCCCAGCGCCGCCCCGATCACCACCGGGGAGGCGCCCCGCCCCGGCGCCGCGATCAGCGCGTACGTGACCAGTGCGAGCGCGAGGGCGCCGAGGACCGCGCCCACGACATCGAAGCGCCCGTGTGCGCGCGGATCACGGGACTCGGGTACGTGGCGCAGCGCGACGGGCACGCAGACGGCGGCGAGCGGCAGATTGAGCAGGAACACCCAGCGCCAGCCGGGTCCGTCGACGAGCCAGCCGCCCACGAACGGCCCGACGGCGGCCCCGACCCCGCCGAACCCGGACCACAGCCCGACCGCGCGGGCCCGGTCGTCGGGGTGAAAACTCGCCTGGATCAGCGCCAGCGACCCGGGCGTCAGCAGGGCACCGCCGACACCCTGGAGGGCGCGGGCGGCGATGAGGACGGCGGCGTTCGGCGCGAGGCCGCAGACCAGCGAGGCGGCGGCGAACCAGACGACGCCGACGACGAAGACCCGACGCCGCCCGTAGCGGTCACCGAGCGAGCCGCCGAGGAGGATCAGCCCGGCGAGGGTCAGCATGTAGGCGTTGACGGTCCACTGGAGCGCGGCCAGATCGGTGCCCAGGTCCTCGCCGATGCGGGGCAGGGCGACGTTGATGACGGTGGAGTCGAGCATGGCCATGCTGGACCCGAGCACCGTCGTCAGGACGACCCAGCGCCCGGCGGCGGAGGCGACCCGGATCCCGGGCCCGTCCGCCTCGCTCTTCTCCATGCCCCCAGCATCGTCGTCACGGCACCGGGGGGCCACCGGGAATGCTCAGTCGGTGACGCGTACCGCCTCGACGCCCCGGATCAGCGCCGCGAGCCCGGCCTCCACCTTGCTGCGCGCGCACCCCACGTTCAGCCGCACGAAGCCGTCGGCCCCGTAGGTGCTCCCCGGCATCACCGCGACCCGTTCCCGCTCGATCAGCACCCGCTGCAGCGCCTCGTCGTCCCGGACGCCCGCGCGCCGCAGGTCGATCCAGGCCAGGTAGCCGGCCTGCGGGGGCTCCCACTCCAGGGCCGGGAACGCGGTGTTCAGCCGCTCGGCGACAAGGGCCAGGTTCTCCGCGACGTACGCGCGCACCGCGTCCAGCCACGGTCCGCCCTCGCGGTACGCGGCGATGTGCGCGGTCAGCGAGAGCACCGCCGGCGAGGCGAGGCCCTCGGCCGTCTCCATCCGGCGCAGGTACTCGGTCCGGTCCTCCGGCCTGCCGATGAGCCCGTACGAGCCGGTCAGCGCCGGGAAGTTGAACGACTTCGAGGCCGAGGTGATGACCGCCCAGCGCCCGTCGCCGCCCACCCGGGTCCACGGCACGTGCGGGCGGCCGTCGTGCACGAAGTCCGCGTGGATCTCGTCGCTGATCACGGCCACCCCGTGGCGCGCGGCGAGCGCCGCCATCCCGGCGAGCTCGTCCTCCGTCCACACCCGGCCGGACGGATTGTGCGGGGAGCACACCACGAGGACCGTGCTGTCCGGCCGCGCGAGCTCCCGCTCCAGCGCGTCCGTGTCCCCGAGCGGCACCCCCCTCAGTTCCCGCCCGAGGCCGTGGATCGCCTTGCGGAAACCGTCGTACGTGGGGGTGTGCAGGACGACGCCGTCGCCCTCGGCCGTCCACATCTGGAGCAGCTGGGAGAACTGGCTGAGCACGGACGGCCCGTACACCAGCCGGCCGGTGTCGATCGTGGTGTCGTACCGGGTCGCGTACCAGTGGGCGACGGCGGAGCGGAAGTCGTCCTGCCGCCAGTCCGTGTAGCCGAACACACCGTGGTCGAGCCGGGTCCGGAGGGCGGCCAGCACCTCCGGGGCCGTCCTGAAGTCCATGTCGGAGATGGTGAACGGCAGCAGCCCGTCCACCCCGAAGCGGTCCGCGACCCCGTCCCACTGGACGCACCAGGTTCCGCGGCGGTCGATCACGGTGTCGAAGTCGTAGGACGTGCTCACAGCTGTTCCCTCGGATCGTGCGTGCCGGGTCCGGACATGCCGTGGGCCCGGCTCCCCGAGGGGTGCCGGGCCCACACCACACATCCGTATGGAATTACTTCAGCTTGGTGCCGGTGGACCGCAGGTTGGCGCAGGCCTCCGTGACGCGCTTGGCCATGCCGGCCTCGGCGGCCTTGCCCCAGGTGCGGGGGTCGTAGGTCTTCTTGTTGCCGACCTCGCCGTCGACCTTCAGGACACCGTCGTAGTTGCGGAACATGTGGTCCGCGACCGGCCGGGTGAAGGCGTACTGGGTGTCGGTGTCGAGGTTCATCTTCACGACGCCGTTCTCCAGCGCGGTGGCGATCTCCTCGGCGGTGGAGCCGGAGCCGCCGTGGAAGACGAAGTCGAACGGGGAGGTCTTGCCGTACTTGGCGCCGACGCCCTCCTGGAGGTCCTTGAGGAGCTCCGGGCGCAGGACGACGTTGCCCGGCTTGTAGACACCGTGCACGTTGCCGAAGGAGGCGGCCAGCAGGTAGCGGCCCTTCTCGCCCAGGCCGAGCGCCTCGGCGGTGCGCAGCGCGTCGTCGACGGTCGTGTAGAGCTCGTCGTTGATCTCGTGGGTGACGCCGTCCTCCTCGCCACCGGTCGGGGTGATCTCGACCTCAAGGATGATCTTGGCGGCGGCGGCCTTGGCAAGCAGCTCCTGGGCGATGGCCAGGTTGTCGCCCAGCGTCTCGGCCGAGCCGTCCCACATGTGCGACTGGAACAGCGGGTTGCGGCCCTGGGCGACACGCTCCGCGGAGATGTCGATCAGCGGACGCACATAGGTGTCCAGCTTGTCCTTGGGGCAGTGGTCCGTGTGCAGCGCGACGGTGACGTCGTACTTGGCGGCGACGATGTGCGCGAACTCGGCCAGCGCGACCGCGCCCGTGACCATGTCCTTGTTGTACTGGCCGCCCAGGAACTCCGCGCCGCCGGTCGAGATCTGCACGATGCCGTCGCTCTCGGCCTCCGCGAAACCGCGCAGGGCGGCGTGCAGGGTCTGGGTCGACGTCACGTTGATGGCCGGGTAGGCGAACTTGCCTGCCTTCGCCCGGTCGAGCATCTCGGCGTATGCCTCGGGGGTTGCGATGGGCATCTGTCCGCTCCTTGGGATGTGCGGGTGTGCGTTGCTGGGTCCCTGACCTGGGGGCGACGTCATCGTCGCCCCCATCTTCCCAGACTCTGGTTCCGGCTCCACCCGGCGGTGTCCCCCAGGATCGGCGGTCCCCGTTCGCAGGGATACGACAAAGGCGGCCGGTTTCACGTGAAACCGGCCGCCTTCGGAGAAACGCGCAGGTCACGCCAGGTCGAGGTCCGGGACCGTGTAGACGTGGACGTACGGAAGGCCCGCCTCGGCGATGGCCGGAGCCGCACCGCGCTCCACGATCACGGCCACGGCGACCACCTCGCCACCGGCCTCGCGCACGGCCTCGACGGCGGTCAGCGGCGAACCGCCGGTCGTCGAGGTGTCCTCGACGACGAGGCAGCGACGGCCCTTGACGTCCGCGCCCTCGATCCGGCGCTGCATCCCGTGGGCCTTCTGCGCCTTGCGCACGACGAAGGCGTCCAGCTCCTGGCCACGGGCGGCGGAGGCGTGCAGCATCGATGTGGCGACCGGGTCGGCGCCGAGCGTCAGCCCGCCCACACAGTCGTAGTCCAGCTCCGCCGTCGCGTCGAGCATGACCTGACCGACCATCGGAGCGGCCTTGCCGTCCAGCGTGATGCGGCGCAGATCGATGTACCAGTCGGCCTCCAGGCCGGAGGAGAGCGTCACCTTGCCGTGAACCACGGCCTTGTCCTTGATCTGCTGGAGCAGCTCAGCACGTACGTCAGTCATGGCTACGAGGATAAGGCGCGCGTTTCCCGTGGCCGCCCGCCCGGAGCGCCCCCGCCGGGCCGGTCCGGCGGGACCGCGCTCAGAGCCGGCGCCAGCTCCACGTGGTGGCGATCTCCAGCGGCTCGATCGGGGTGACGTAGTACGGGTCGGTGTTCAGTCCGTTCGGCGGGCCCGACTGCGGCTCCACGCAGACCGCCTCGTCCTGCTCGTCGTAGATCACGACCCACTCGGACCGGCTCTTCACGGTGAGCTCCAGCCGCTCCGGCCAGGTGAGGGTGACGTCGACACCGTCCGGCATCCCGAAGCAGTCGTCCCACGGGCCGGCCAGGGGTGTAATCCGGCGGCCGGTCGGCAGGTGGTTCTCGCCGCGCTCCTCCTGCCAGGCGGCGTCGAAGTCGATCCGGACCTCCTCGCCGCCGTCCAGACGGCGGTGGAACCACGGGTGCCAGCCCGCCTGGGCCGGGAAGGAGTCCCCGTACGTCTCGATGCCGAATGCCAACGTGAGGGAGTCCTCGGCCAGTTCGAAGGTCTGGGTCACCCGGCCCGGGTACGGCCAGGGGTCGGCCAGGTCGTAGTAGAACGAGGCCTGGGTGCCGCTCTCCAGGGCGGTGTGCCACACCGTGTCCCGGCCCGTGCCGTGGATGGCGTGCGGCGGAGCGGTCAGCGGCAGCTGGTGCAGGACGCCGCCGTCGCGGAACCGCCCGTTCTCGGTGCGCCCGCACCACGGCACCATCGGGAAGCAGCCGTACCGCTCCCCCTGCCGCAGCAGTTCGGTGCCGCCGATCCGCAGACTGCTGATACGGCAGCCGTTGGCGGGGTTCACGGTCAACTCTGTGTCGCCGACGGAGAGCCGGACGTCCTTCTCGCTACTGCTCACGGGACGACCCTACTGGCGCCGCTACCTCCGGCGCCGCAGCGCCCGGCCGACGACCACCGCCGAGGCGATGGCCAGCGCGGCGGCCGGGGCGACCCACCGCAGCGTGGCGCCCGCACCGGCGGAATCGGGCGAGGGCACGGGGGCGTACCGGCCACGCGGCGGGGCGTGGTCGACCTCCTCCGCGCTGCGCCCGATCATGGTGCGCCGGGCGTGCGCGGCCTCGGCGGGCGGCCCGTCCGGGACGGTGAACTCGATCCCGGCGACCGGGTCCAGCGACGACGGCGGAATCGGCGCGTCGAACAGGGACTCCCCGTCCGAGGAGCCCTCGTCGTCGCGCTCCCCCGGCTGCTCGGCGCCCGGCGCCTCGTCGGGGGCCGCCTCGTGCGTGGGCAGCGTCTCGTCGGCGCCGCTCACGGGCCCGGACCCGCCGAGCGGGGAACCGGCGGCGGGCTCGGGGCCGGTCTGGTCCGCCTCCTCGGCGGCCTCTTCGAGCGCCTTCTCCACGGCTTCCCCGACAGCCAGCTCGTCGGCGGAGACCTCGGCGGCACCCGGCCCCTCGCCGGCGGAGACCTCGGCGGCACCCGACTGCTCGTCGGAGGCCCCGCCAGCGGAGGCTCCGGCCGCACCGCCCCCGCCCCACGCCTCGTCCGCCGCGCCCTCGCCCTGGGCGGCCAGCGACTCCGTCACGAGCTGCTGCACGAACCGGTCCAGCAGCCGGTGGGCCGTGGACAGCGCCGCAGCCGGTTCGAGGTCCCGGAGGCGGCCGTCGCCACTCACCGTGCCCTCGAAGGCGATCGACGTGCCCTCCTCGCCCTCCGTCAGCCGGAGGTGCAGCGACAACCGTGCCGTACCGCCGCCCCGGGCCTCCGTGCCGTCGCCCTCCACCAGGACGGCATGCACGGAATCCACATCCGGGTCGCCCGGCAGGGGCGTGAGGCTCAGCGCGCCCCGATAGGTGATGGTGTGGCCGCCGGCCCGGATTCTGAGCCGGCCCGCCAGGGGGCCCGCCGACGCGTCGGCGTCCTGCTGGAACCCCGGTACGCAGCGGGCGACCCGGACGGGATCGCCCAGCGTCCGCCGCAGGGCCGGGACCGGAACCGGAACGAACACCTCATGCTCCATGGTGAACGAGCCTACTCAGCCCCGGCTATCACGTCAGCGCTTCCGCACCCGCCGGCTGCTCACCGTTCGTCCCAGTAACGGGGGTGCACCAACGTCGACGGCGCGAGGCCCGACAGCCGCCCGGCCTCCGCCAGGCGCCCCGCGTCGAGCAGCCCCGGCAGGCTCAGGGAGCGCAGCGCGGGCGCGTCCGGGGCGAGGCCCAGCATGGGCCTCGCGGCCGCACCGGCCAGCAGGAAACCCCAGCCGCGGTCCCCCTGCGTGCCGCCCCTGGCCCGGTCGGGACCCACCGCGAAACCCGAGGAGCGCCCGCTGACCCGATAGGGGCGCGGATGCAGCCCGGCCGCCCGCATGGACGCGTCGACCGTCCAGTACGTGCGCGGCCGGCCAAGGGGCGGTCCGGCGTGCACCACCAGCCGGCCGTCCGGTGCGAGGGCCTCGGCGACCAGGCCGTAGAACTCCGCCGAGTAGAGCTTGGTGCTCGCCGAGATCCCGGGGTCGGGCAGATCGGAGATCACCACGTCGTAGCGCCCGCGGGCGGTCCGCAGCCAGGTGAAGGCATCACCGGTCACAGCCGTCACGCGGGGGTCGTCCAGGGCGTGCGCGTTCAGCGCGGAGAGAGCGGGGTCCGTACGGGCCAGCCGGGTGACGCCCGGGTCCAGCTCCACCAGCGTCACGCTCCGCACGTCCGGGTAGCGCAGCACCTCCCGTGCCGCCAGCCCGTCGCCGCCGCCCAGGATCAGCACCCGGGCGCGCGCGCCGTTCATCGCCGGGTGCACCAGCGCCTCGTGGTAGCGGTACTCGTCGCGCGAGCTCACCCGCAGCCGCCCGTCCAGATACAGGTCCAGGGAGCTGCGGCCCGCTCCGGTCAGTACGACCTCCTGCACATCGGTCTGCACTGCGACCCGCACCTGGTCCCCGTAGACCGCGCGCCGCGCCGCCTGCTCGAAGTCGTCGGCCAGCAGCGCGGCCGTGGCGAGCACGGCGATCACGGACACGTTGGCGGCGATCAGCAGCCACCTGGACCGGCGCGTGAGGTCCCGCCGGAACACCCACAGCACCAGCGCGCCGCCCGCCGCCGCGTTCACCGCACCGGTCAGCAACGCGCCGGTGAGCTGGCCGAGCATCGGCAGCAGCAGGAAGGGGAAGGCGAGACCGCCGACCAGCGCCCCCACGTAGTCCGCCGCGAACAGATCGGCGACAGCCCCGCCCGCGTCCTGCCGGTCCACCCGCTGGATCAGCGTCATGAGCAGGGGGATCTCCGCGCCGATCAGGATGCCGATCGTCAGCGAGAACGCGACCAGCGCGTACCTCGACTCGCCGAACCAGGCGAACGACGCGTAGAGCACCAGCGCCGAGAAGCCCCCCACCAGGGCGAGCACCGCCTCGATCAGTCCGAAGCCCACCGCCGCCCGGCTGCGTAAACGTTTCGCGAGCAGCGAGCCGATTCCCATCGCGAACACCATCACGGAGAGCACGACGGACGCCTGGGTGACCGAGTCACCGATCAAGTAGGAGGCGAGTGCGACCAGTTCGAGTTCGTACACCAGTCCGCAGGCGGCACAGACGAAGACGGCGGCCAGCACGAGGTAACGACCGGTCCTCGGCCGGACGGGAAGCCGCGCCGCGCCCCCTCGCAGCGACACCTGCTGGTCGATCATGCCGCGAACGCTACGTCACTGAATGCTTGCCGCTTGTCACCCACAAGGGTGTAACTGGCGCACCGGCGCCGTAGTTGGAACCCCTCACAGCGCCGCCGCCGGCATCCGTACGCCCACCCTGGTCCGCGTCACCACGAGCTGGCCCTCCTGCGGGTACGCATGCCAGGTCCGCCACCGCACCTGGCCCTCGGTCCGCTGGGCGAGCATGGCGGTGAAGGCGTGCGGGCTGCCCGGAAACGTCCCGGCCAGACCGTGCGGGTGGTCGGCGACAAGCGCCAGCAACTCCTGCGCCCGGCCGGCGAAGGAGCCCGCGCCCAGGGTCTCGACGCGCGCCGCGAACTCGTACTCCCAGTCGCCGATCCGCTTGGCGACACCCAGGGGCAGCGGGGTGCTGCTGCCGGGCATACAGGCGACGGTCTCGGAACAGCTGCCGCGCTGCTCCTCCAGGAGGACCTGGTGGGAGGCGCCGAGCAGCCGCAACTGCATCGTGGCCCCGGCGAGTTCGAGGTCGAGGACGGCCAGCGCCGGGAGCGGTTCACGCCCCAGCGCCCAGGCCAGGTCGGCGGCACGGGTGTCGGAATAGGCCGTATGAAGGGTCGTGAGCATGGGTCGGCTCCGCAAACACGCGTGGACACGTGGACAGGGGACGCCCCCGCGTCGTGCGCGTGGGAGGTGGGAAGCGCCCGATCAGGTCCAACTGGGGTCCGAGGGCTGAATGTTCTCTCCACCGAGGGAATCACGAACTACGCCGCACTCACAGCGTTTTTGCCCAACTTGCCGGGGTTTCCATCCCCTCGGGGGCCTTCCGCTCACCTGTTCACCGCAGACCCGCCGACGGGCCCAACAAAAAGGTGCCCGGAGGGACTTGGCGCATACCCCACCCGTCCCGCCGGGCACCTTTTTGTTGGGCCCGTCGGCGGGTCTGCGGTGAACAGGTGAGCGGAAGGCCCCCGAGGGGATGGAAACCCCGGCAAGTTGGGCAAAAAC
>NZ_RDBL01000006.1:68638-106194 GCF_008042035.1 Streptomyces sp. col6 | reverse complement strand
CCGCCGTACCGCGCCGCCTGCTGCGCGACGGCGCACGCCCCCGCCCGCCGGCCCCCGCCACCATCGCGACGACGACCACGACCAGCACGACCAGAATCACCCCTGCCAGCACACCACCCATGACCTCACGTCCTTCCGTCCCCCGAAGCGAGGCCCCCCGCTCCGCGCCCGTTCCGGCGTGCAGGGGAGATGCCCCCGCCTCCGTACGGCCAAAGCAGACTTGAGCAAGTCCAGAGCTTGCGCGCAGGATGGCGGCCATGACACAGGGACGACCGCTGCTCAACCGCCGCCTCGCCGAGTTCGGCACGACGATCTTCGCGGAGATGTCCGCGCTGGCCGTCCGCACCGGAGCCATCAATCTCGGCCAGGGCTTCCCCGACACCGACGGCCCCGAGGAGGTCCGCGAGGCCGCGGTCCGTTCCCTGCGCGCCGGGCACGGAAACCAGTACCCGCCCGGACCCGGTGTACCCGAGCTGCGCACCGCGATCACCGCCCACCAGCAGCGGCGCTACGGCCTGGCGTACGACCCCGACACCGAGGTGCTGGTCACGGCGGGCGCCACCGAGGCCATCGCCGCCTCCCTCCTGGCGCTCCTGGAGCCGGGCGACGAGGTCATCGCGCTGGAGCCGTACTACGACTCGTACGCCGCCTGCATCGCCATGGCGGGCGCCGCCCGCGTTCCCGTCACGCTGCGTCCCGACACCTCCGCCGGCACCTACCGGCTGGATCTCGACGAACTGCGCGCGGCGGTCACGCGCCGTACCCGGCTGCTGCTGATCAACACCCCGCACAATCCCACCGGCACCGTCCTGAGCCGTGCGGAACTGGCCGCGATCGCCGAGCTGGCCTGCGAGCACGACCTCCTCGTCGTCACGGACGAGGTCTACGAGCACCTGGTCTTCGAGGGCGAGCACCTGCCGCTGGCCGGGTTCCCCGGCATGCGGGATCGCACGGTCACCATCTCGTCGGCCGGCAAGACGTTCTCGTACACCGGCTGGAAGATCGGCTGGGTCACCGGGAGCCCCGAGCTGGTGACGGCGGTCCGCTCGGCCAAGCAGTATCTGACGTACGTCTCCGGCGGCCCCCTCCAGTACGCGGTCGCCGAGGCGCTGCGGCTGCCCGACAGCTTCTACGAGGAGCTGCGCGCGGACCTGCGCGCCAAGCGGGACCTGCTGTGCGCCGGGCTCACGGAGGCCGGGTTCGGGGTGTACCGGCCGGCCGGGACGTACTTCGTGACCACCGACATCCGCCCGCTGGACGCGGCCGGCGACGGCATCGCGTTCTGCCGGGCGCTGCCGGAACGGTGCGGGGTGGTGGCCGTCCCCAACGCCGTCTTCTACGACCACCGGGACCAGGGCGCGCCCTTCGTCCGTTTCACCTTCTGCAAGCGGACTGATGTGCTCCAGGAGGCCGTCACCCGGCTCAAGCAGCTGTGACACACGACGGGGCCCGGCGCGGATTCCCCGCGCCGGGCCTCGTCATGCGTACGGGCGCTCAGGCGTCCGGAGCGGCCTGCTCCGCGCCCTCGGCGCCGTCCGCCTTCTGCTCGGCCGGGGCCAGGCCCAGGCGCTCCAGCAGCCACTTGTCGAACTCGATGGACGCGCGCACCCAGCTGACCGTCGAGGAGACGAAGTGCTCCAGCGAGACACCGGTGCCGATGAGCATCTGCGCCTCACCGATCAGCCGGACCGAGGGGCCGGTCTCCTCGGAGCCCTCCTCGGGCTCGTGGGTGTGCGTGTAGACCTTGGGCCACAGGGTGCGGCGGTTCCAGTCGTCGATCGCGTCGAGCAGGACCGGACGCTGGTCCGTGTCGTGCGGGCGGTCGTAGAACGTACGGACCGAGAAGACCTGCTGCTCGCCCTCGCCGCGGAACATGAAGTACGTGCGGAATTCCTCCCACGGCGCGGCGAGGTCGCCCTCGTCGTCGACGACGTACTTCAGCTCCATCTGGTCCAGCAGCTGCTTGACGAGGTCCTGGTCGGGGACGACGGGGCCCTCCGGTCCTGTCGCCTGCGGTTCGGGCTGCGCCCCGAAGTTAGGAATCGAGGACGGGTCGATAGACATCGCTGGTACTCCTGTGGATCTCGTGGTTTCCTGCCGACGACCCTAGCCGCGTTTGGCCGCCGGGGCGTAGACCGCTCGGGCTACGCCTTCTCGGGAATCATCCCTGGCCCGGTGGCACGGGCCCGTGTCCAGGCCGTGGCGGCGAGAACGGCGCAGGCCACCCCGAGGAGCCCGGAGGCTCCGATGGTGGTCGCCGAGGACCCCGTCAGCTCGGTCACCGCGCCCCCGGATGCCACGCCGACGCCCTGCATGGCGATCATCCCCGACCGGGCGAGGCCCAGTGCCTGGCCCCGCCGGTCGGCCGGGGTCAGCAGGACGAAGGTGGCACCGGCGGTGATCTGGTAGGCGGAACACACCCCGGCGACGAACAGCAGGAGCATGGCCACTTCCGCACCGGGGCCGAGCAGATAGGCGACCAGCGGCACATTCGCGGCGACCGCCAGCGGGCCGAGCCACCGGCGCCGGTTCTCGTCCCCGACCGTGGAGCGCCCCAGCAGGGCCGCCCCCAGCACCATGCCCGCCGGATGCGAGGCGAGCAGCAGCCCCACCGTGTAGGCGCCGCCGCCGGCCTCGTCCGCGAACGGGGCGGCCAGCCCCTCCGGCAGGACGACGAAGCCCGCGAGCCAGCCCAGCGCGAGCAGCGAACGGAGTCTGCGGTCCGACCAGATCAGCGCGGCGGCGCCGCCGACCCGGGCGCCGAGCTTCGCCGTACGGGCCTCGGTGCTCGTCACCGGGCGGGCCTTCACCCCGAACCGGATGAGGGCCGCCGAGAGCAGGAAGGTCGCCGCGTTCACCGCCAGCGAGCAGTTGCTGCCCAGCCACGCGGCGAGCAGCCCGCCTCCGGCGAAACCGACCAGCTGGCCGACCTGATGGGTGATCTGCATGATCCGCTGGCCGCGCTCGTAGCGCTCGACGCCGAGCACGGTGGGCAGCAGCGCTCCCTGGGCGGCGCCGAAGGGTGCCTCGGCCAGCTGCGCCAGCACCAGCAGTCCGGCGAGCAGCGGCAGCGGCATCCCCGGCAGCGCCATCAGCCCGACGAGCACCATCCTGGTCAGGTCACAGCTGATCATGACCGTGCGCCGGGGGAACCGGTCCGCCAGTCCGGAGAGCAGTACCCCGGACAACAGGGCCGGCAGGGTGGTCAGGGCATAGGTCGCCGCGGTCCATCCCGGCGAGTCCGTACGCTCGAAAACAAGCAACGACAGCGCTACACGCGCCAGCTGGTCGCCCAGGATCGACTGAGCGTAAGCAGTCCAAAGGGTACGGAATTCGCCAAGGTGAAAGAGATTGTCAGATCTGGACTTCTTGGGCCCGTTGGTTATCTCATCGCCTGTCCGCTCGTTCATGCGGGCACGCTACCGGCCACCCGAATCGACCTCTAACCCCAGGCACGGGCAGGTTGCCGCAGGTGAAGCGCGGTGTCCTGTTTGGTCGCGCAGCGCGGACCGGGCGCCATGGGGCCACGTCGCGAACTCCCTTGCCAGAAGCGGTGTACCGGGGTCGAGACCGCTCCGGGGAAGGAGTTCACGCACCGGTGACCGGACAGAACGTTTGGCTGGATACCGATGTTGAATAGGGGATCGGGCCAGGCCGGGAATGTGCCGTTCGAAAGTCCGGGCGGCACATTCCCGGCCCACGGCCTCTCTCAGGTCGCGGCGCCGACGATCAGTCCGTCCTCGAACCGGTCCACACGGACCGTGTCGCCGTCCCGGATCTCGCCCGCCAGGATCTCCTTCGCGAGCCGGTCGCCGATCGCCGTCTGGATGAGGCGGCGCAACGGCCGGGCACCGTACGCCGGGTCGTTGCCCTCCTCGGCCAGCCAGGCCAGCGCCTCCGGCGTGACGTCCAGCGTGAGCCTGCGGTCGGCCAGGCGCTTCGCGAGCCGGTCGATCTGGAGGCCCGCGATGTGCGCCAGCTCGTCGCCGGACAGCGCGGAGAAGACCACCAGGTCGTCGAGCCGGTTGAGGAACTCCGGCTTGAAGGAGGCCCGTACGACCTCCAGGACCTGCCGCTTCTTCTCCTCCGGCTTGGCCAGGGGGTCGGTCAGGAACTGGCTGCCGAGGTTGGACGTCAGGATCAGGATGGTGTTCCGGAAGTCCACCGTCCGGCCCTGTCCGTCGGTGAGCCGGCCGTCGTCGAGCACCTGGAGCAGGATGTCGAAGACCTCGGGATGGGCCTTCTCGACCTCGTCCAGCAGCACGACCGTGTACGGGCGGCGGCGGACCGCCTCCGTGAGCTGGCCGCCCTCCTCGTAACCGACGTATCCGGGCGGGGCGCCGACCAGCCGGGCGACGCTGTGCTTCTCGCTGTACTCGCTCATGTCGATGCGGACCATGGCCCGCTCGTCGTCGAAGAGGAAGTCCGCCAGCGCCTTCGCCAGCTCGGTCTTGCCGACCCCGGTCGGCCCGAGGAAGAGGAACGAGCCGGTGGGGCGGTCGGGGTCGGCGATGCCGGCGCGGGTGCGGCGCACCGCGTCCGAGACGGCCTGCACGGCCTCGGTCTGCCCGATCAGGCGCCTGCCCAGCTCGGACTCCATGCGCAGCAGCTTCTGCGTCTCGCCCTCCAGGAGGCGGCCCGCCGGGATGCCGGTCCAGGCGCCGACGACATCGGCGATGTCGTCCGGCCCGACCTCTTCCTTGACCAGGGTCTCCTTGGGCTCCTTCGCGGCCTCCTCCTCGGCCTCGGCGGCCTCGGCCAGCTCGCGTTCCAGGCCGGGGATCTCTCCGTACAGCAGCTTGGACGCGGTGTCGAAGTCGCCGTCGCGCTGGGCGCGTTCGGCCTGGCCGCGCAGGTCGTCGAGGCGTTCCTTCAGCTCACCGACGCGGTTGAGGCCCTGCTTCTCCTTCTCCCAGCGGGCGTTGAGGCCGCGCAGCTCCTCCTCCTTGTCGGCGAGGTCGCGGCGCAGCTTCTCCAGGCGCTGCCTGGAGGCGGGGTCGGTCTCGTTCCTGAGGGCCAGCTCCTCCATGTGCAACCGGTCGACCGAGCGCTGGAGTTCGTCGATCTCGACGGGCGAGGAGTCGATCTCCATGCGCAGCCTGGAGGCCGCCTCGTCGACGAGGTCGATGGCCTTGTCGGGGAGGAAGCGGGAGGTGATGTAGCGGTCGGACAGGGTCGCGGCGGCGACCAGGGACGCGTCCGCGATCTGCACCTTGTGGTGGGCCTCGTAACGGCCCTTGAGACCGCGCAGGATCGCGATGGTGTCCTCGACGGACGGCTCCGCCACCAGCACCTGCTGGAAGCGGCGTTCCAGGGCCGGGTCCTTCTCGATGCGCTCGCGGTACTCGTCGAGCGTGGTCGCGCCGACCATCCGCAGCTCGCCGCGGGCCAGCATCGGCTTGAGCATGTTGCCCGCGTCCATCGCGGAGTCGCCGCCTGCGCCCGCGCCCACGACGGTGTGCAGCTCGTCGATGAACGTGATGATCTGGCCGTCGCTCTCCTTGATCTCGGACAGGACGGTCTTCAGGCGCTCCTCGAACTCACCGCGGTACTTCGCGCCCGCGACCATGGCGCCCAGGTCCAGCGAGACGAGCCGTTTGTTCTTCAGGGACTCGGGAACGTCGCCCTTGACGATGCGCTGGGCGAGCCCTTCGACGACGGCGGTCTTGCCGACGCCGGGCTCACCGATGAGCACCGGGTTGTTCTTGGTGCGCCGCGAGAGCACCTGGACGACGCGGCGGATCTCCTGGTCGCGCCCGATGACCGGGTCGAGCTTGCCCTCGCGCGCGGCGGCGGTGAAGTCGGTGCCGAATTTCTCCAGGGCCTTGTACTGGCCCTCCGGGTCGGGAGTGGTCACCCGTCGCCCTCCCCTGCTCTTCTCGAACGCGTCCAGCAGCTTCTTCGCACTGGCCCCCTGCCCGTCGAGGATCTCACCGGCACGGCCGCCCTTCGCGGCGATACCGATCAGCAGGTGCTCGGTGGAGATGTAGTCGTCGCCCAGCTCCTTGGCGCGCTGCGCGGCGTCCGCGATGACGGCGAGCAGTTCACGGTTGGGCTGGGGCGGGGACACCGTCGACCCGGTCACGCTGGGCAGTGCGCCCAGGAGCCGCTCGGTCTCGGCGCGTACGGCGATCTGATCGGCCTCGACGGCGGCCAGCAGATCGACGAGGTTCTCGTTGTCCTCTCCCGAGAGCAGCGCCAGCAGCAGATGCCCGGGGGTCAGATCGGGGTGGCCGTCCTTCACGGCCCTGCTGGTGGCCGCGTTGATGGCGTCCCGGCTCCTGTTGGTCAGCTCGGCGTCCACGTGCGCTGTCTCCTCCTTGCGACGACTGGTCCGTTCCCACGTCTGACACGGTCAACGTGTACAAAGTTGAGTCTATTCCACTCAAGGCTGTGCGCGCCTAAAGTTGAGTGCATTCCACTCAAG
Source organism: Streptomyces sp. col6 (assembly GCF_008042035.1). Taxonomy (GTDB): domain Bacteria; phylum Actinomycetota; class Actinomycetes; order Streptomycetales; family Streptomycetaceae; genus Streptomyces. Next base: position 99,767 of record NZ_RDBL01000006.1, on the reverse strand, counting down.
GCGAAACACGGTCCACCCCTCCTCCGAGTGAAGCGGCCGTCACGGGCACCCGCCACCGCAGCCCGGCGCTCCCCGCCTACGCTGGGGCCATGGCAGTCGACGTACACCAGCCGAGCCCCGAGTACCTCGCGTTCTGGCGCGAGAGCCACGTGTGCACGCTCACCACACCCCGCCCCGACGGCACCCCGCACGTGGTCCCGGTGTGCGTGACGTACGACCCCGAGGCCGGCCTCGCCCGGGTGATCACCAACAAGCACAGCCGCAAGGTCGCCAACATCCTGGCCGCCGGCCCGGACGGCGCCCGCGTCGCGGCGTGCCAGGTACACCGCCGCCGCTGGGCGACCCTGGAGGGCGTGGCCCGCGTCAGCACGGACCCGGAGCGGGTCGCGGAGGCCGTACGCCGCCACACGGAGCGCTACGACCGGGTGCCCTCGCCCAACCCGGACCGGGTCGTCATCGAGATCACCCTGGACCGGGCGCTCGGCCGCGGCTGAACGCGTCCGCGCGTGCGCCTGGCCGGACACAGCACAACGGCGCCACCGTGTTCAGGTCACGGTGGCGCCGTTGTGTGGGGGAAGTGTCTGAGCGACGTGGAACGACGGGGGATCGCTCAGGCACTGCGGGGGGTGGCGGAAATGGCTTCTGGTTCGAACAGCTGGTGGTCACGCTGTGCGAGATTCACAAAGATCATGTCGTACCGGATGGCGCAGCGAACCGGCTGCGGCGCGCCTCGCGGCTTGCGCAGGCAGCGGTAGGCGCGGACCTCTCCGTCGTCCTCGCGGGCGACGACGACCGGGTCGCCGAACAGAGTGACCATCAACGAGTCACCACGGTGGGGGAGAGCCGTGACGAGATCGATGAAATGCCACCCTGACCGGTAGGCGGTCGCCATCTCACGCCTGAAGGTGCGGTCGTCCGGCGGAGTAGTCATGTCAGGCGCCCGCCCGGCTCGGCTGAACCCAGGCGATGTCGCCCGGTGTCGCGGCCCGGGCCCGCCACGCGATGTCGGACCCCGCAGCCTTCCCGCCGAACCAGGCGATGTCGCCGGCCGCGCCCGCCCGGGTCGACCAGGCAATGTCTCCTGCCGCCGATCCGCCCCCGATCTTCGAGGCGATGCCGCTGCCGCTCAGGGCCGCGAGACCCAGAGCCGCGACGAACGAGGCGGCAAGCGCCGAGCGAAGCATTCGCTTATACATAGTCGGCTTCGTCCTCACTTGTGGATTCTTCTCCCCCGCACCAAAGACGATGTCTCACCTGGGCACACGAACACCACTGAGTCGATGCATCATGTTCCTGCATGTTCATGAACCTGGGGGGTGGAGAAATGGTCACAAGCGATACAAAGCCGACACATCCTCATGGCATCACTGAGCTGTGTGACGAAGGAAGGCGTCTCTACGCAAGTGCGTTGCGTTCAGGGCGCATCGCGCGGACCGAGGTCGAACCCGCCCCCTGCCTCATGGACTTCGCGCTGCTGCACCCCGACCCCGACGACGCCGCCTGGCTCAGGCCCGTACTGCCGTCGGCCGCGCTGGCGAAGCATCTCAACCCCATCGAGCGCGAGATCCAGGAGCGCCGCCGCCACTCGGTCCGACTCGCGGAATCCTTCGTACCGTTCATGGACATCAGCGCGCAGGACGCACCGACCACCCACGCCATCACTGTGCTGGAGGGCTTCAACCGGATCAACGCGGCGCTCGATCTGGCCACTGCAGAGTGCCTGACCGAGGTCCTCACCGTCCAGCCCGGCGGCGGCCGGAGCGAGGACCGGCTCAGCGAGGCGCTGGAGCGCGGACTGTCCGTCGTGGACCGCGGTGTCAGCATTCGTACGCTCTACCAGCACACGGTCCGCCACAGCCCCGGCACCCTGGCATACGCCGAGCAGATCGCCAACGAGCACGTCGAGATCCGCACCCTCGAGGAGCTCATAGAACGACTCATCATCTTCGACCGCACGGTCGCGTTCATCCCGGCGACGGACGACCGGCAGAACGCGCTGGAACTGCGCCATCCCGGTCTCGTCGCGTATCTCGTCAAGGTGTTCGAGCAGCTGTGGGCCCGAGCGGCCCCCCTGCGCGAAGAGATCAAGTACGACTCCGTACCCCGCGGCCTCAGCGGTGTCCAACGTTCCATAGCCCAACTGCTCGTCGAGGGCCACGTCGACGACTCGATAGCACGGCGCCTGGGGATGAACGTCCGCACCTGCCGGGCCCATGTCGCCAAGCTCGCCGCCGCGCTCGGCAGCAACAGCCGCGCCCAGCTCGGTTACCTGATCGCCCGGTCAGGAATCCTTGATCAGGACTCCTGACCGGATCGGCCCCGAAATCCCCACCCCCCGGGCCGGCGGGCGCGCCACGCAACGGGGGAGAGCATGGCCACGCCCTTGATCAGCCGGGGGAGTTCCCGGCTCCCCCGACACGCCCAGAGTGGTCGGAGAACTACGCTTCCACCACCGTCATCTTGCTGCATTGCCGAAAGTGGGGGGTCGCATATGGGCAAGGACGCGGACATATCGCACCACCCGCACGGTGAACCCGAACTGTGCGACGCCGGCATCAGGACGTACACAGAGGCCCTCACGGCTGGCCGCATGCCACGCTCCGCGCCCGAACCCGTCCCCTGCCTCACCGAATTGGCGCTCGTTCACCCCGACCCCCAGAACGATGACTGGATCCGTCCGGTGCCGCCCTGGCCGACTCCCTGGCACCCGTGGCATCCGTCGCCGGCACCGACCCCAATCCGGCGATCACCGTCCTCGGCGGCATCCCGCTGATCGAGGTGGCCGTCCAGCGAAGCGGCCCGTCGCACCGGAGACCACTCCGGAATGACGGGCCGCACGGGCGAGCAGCGCTCAGTCCTTCGGCCGCTTCGGGCGCCAGACCACGAGGGCGCTCGTCTGCTGCACGTCCTGGTACGGGACCAGGTCGCGCCGGTACGACGCGTGGACCTGGGCCTCGCGCTGCTGCATCGCCGCCGCCGCTCCGTCCACGGCCGCCGAGAGTTCGGCGACGCGCTGCTGGAGCGCCGCGACCTGGTTCTCCAGCTCGATGATGCGCTTGATGCCGGCGAGGTTGATGCCCTCGTCCTGCGACAGCTGCTGCACCGTGCGCAGCAGCTCGATGTCGCGGGCCGAGTAGCGCCTGCCGCGTCCGGCCGTGCGGTCGGGGGAGACCAGGCCGAGGCGGTCGTACTGGCGCAGTGTCTGCGGATGCAGGCCCGAGAGCTGGGCCGCGATCGAGATCACGTACACCGGGGACTCGTCGGTCAGTTCGTACGGATTACGCCGTCGGCCGTCCACCTCAAGCTCCCTTCGCCGCCTGGAACAGCTCCGCCCGCGGATCGTGGTCCGCGGTCGCCTTGCGGTAGGCCTCCAGCGCGTCCCTGGCCTCGGTGCCGAGGTCGGTGGGCACGGTCACCTCGACGGTGACCAGGAGGTCGCCCCGGGTGCCGTCCTTGCGGACAGCGCCCTTGCCGCGGGCCCGCATCGTACGCCCATTCGGCGTACCGGCCGGAAGCTTCAGCGTCACGGACGGCCCGCCGAGCGTCGGCACCTTCACCTCGCCGCCGAGCGCCGCCTCCGTGAAGGTGACGGGCACCGTGACCGTGAGGTTGTCGCCCTTGCGGCCGAAGACCGGGTGGGCGTCGACGTGGACGACGACGTAGAGGTCGCCGGCCGGTCCGCCGCGCTCGCCCGGAGCGCCCTTGCCGCGCAGCCGGATGCGCTGCCCGTCGGAGACGCCCGCCGGAATGCGCACCTGCATGGTCTTCGAGGAGCGGGCCCGGCCACTGCCCTTGCAGACCTCGCAGGGGTCCTGGGCGATGAGGCCGCGGCCCTTGCAGTCCACGCACGGGTCGGTGAGCGAGAAGCCGCCGCCGCTGCCGCGCGAGACCTGTCCGGTGCCGACACAGGTCGGGCAGACCCTGGGGGTGCCGTTCTTGTCGCCGGTGCCGGAGCACGCCTTGCAGGGGGCCTGGCTGGACATCCGGAGCGGGACCGTGGCCCCGTCGACCGCCTCGGTGAAGCTGAGCGTCACCTCGGACTCGATGTCCTGGCCGCGCCGCGGCTGCACCCGCGTACCGGCGCCGCCGCCTCGGTTGAAGAGGCCGCCGAACACGTCGCCGAGGCCGCCACCGCCGCCGAAACCGCCGGCGCCGCCCTGGCCCCCGCCCTGGGCGCCTCCGAAGAGGTCCCCCAGGTCGAAGTTGAAGTTGCCCTGGGCGCCGCCGGGCCCGGCGCGGAAGCCGCCGTTGCCGAAGAGGGCGCGCGCCTCGTCGTACTCCTTGCGCTTATTGGCGTCGCCGAGGACGTCATTCGCCTCGGAGATCTCCTTGAAACGCTCCTCCGCCTTGTCGTCGCCCTTGTTGGCGTCCGGATGGAACTCGCGGGCGAGCTTCCGGTACGCCTTCTTGATCTCGGCGTCGGTGGCGTCCTTGGGGACGCCGAGAACCTTGTAGTAGTCCTTCTCGACGAAGTCCTTCGTACTCATCGACGTCCCTCCTTCCGGACGACCGGCCGGACGGGAGGTCCTGGTGGCCGGACGGTGTGCTGCCAGGTGATCGGACAGGATGTCAGACCTCCTCGCCGCCACCGCTCTCCTCGTCGTCTGTCTTCTCTTCCTTCGCGGCCACGGGAGCCGCCCCCGGCTGGGGCTCGGCGACCGCGACCCGCGCGGGACGGATGGTGCGCTCGCCGATCCGGTAGCCGGGCTGCAGGATCGCCACGCAGGTCGTCTCCGTGACGTCCGGCGCGTAGCTGTGCATCAGGGCCTCGTGGACCGTCGGGTCGAAGGGCTCGCCCTCCTTGCCGAACTGCTGGAGGCCCAGCTTGGCAACGACCGTCTCCAGCGATTCGGCCACCGACTTGAACCCGCCCACGAGCTCACCGTGCTCCCGGGCGCGGCCGACGTCGTCGAGCACGGGCAGGAGCTCGGACAGGAGGTTCGCGACGGCGATCTCCTTGACCGTGACCCGGTCCCGCTCCACGCGGCGGCGGTAGTTCTGGTACTCGGCCTGGAGCCGCTGGAGGTCGCCGGTGCGCTCGCCGAGCGCCGTGCGGGCCTGGTCCAGCTGCGCGGTCAGGGCCGTGACCCGGTTCGCGTCGTCCCCGGCCGGGGCCGCCGCCTCCTCCTCGGAGGGGGTGGCGGCCTTCGGCTCGGCGTCGTCAGGGGTGGCGCCGGAGGGGACGTCGGGCTTCTCCTCGAAGCCCGGAGTCTCCTCGGTCACGCCGCACCGCCCTTGGAGTCCTTCTCGTCGTCGACGATCTCGGCGTCGACGACATCGTCCTGGGCGTCGCCCTGCGCCTGCTCGGCACCGGGCTGCGCGTCGGCCTGCGGGCCACCCTCGGCCTGGGCGTTGGCGTACATCGCCTGGCCCAGCTTCTGGGAGACGGCCGCGACCTTCTCGGTGGCCGTGCGGATCTCGGCGGTGTCCTCGCCCTTGAGCTTCTCCTTCAGCTCGGTGAGCGCGGTCTCCACCTCCGTCTTCACGTCACCGGGGACCTTGTCCTCGTTGTCCTTGAGGAACTTCTCCGTCTGGTAGACGAGCTGCTCGCCCTGGTTGCGCGACTCGGCGGCCTCGCGGCGGGCGTGGTCCTCCTCCGCGTACTTCTCGGCCTCCTCACGCATCCGGTTGACCTCGTCCTTCGGCAGCGAGGAGCCGCCGGTGACGGTCATCTTCTGCTCCTTGCCGGTGCCGAGGTCCTTCGCGGCGACGTGCATGATGCCGTTGGCGTCGATGTCGAACGCGACCTCGATCTGCGGGACACCGCGCGGGGCCGGCGGCAGACCGGTCAGCTCGAACATCCCGAGCTTCTTGTTGTACGCCGCGATCTCGCGCTCGCCCTGGTAGACCTGGATCTGCACGGACGGCTGGTTGTCCTCGGCCGTCGTGAAGATCTCGGAACGCTTGGTCGGGATCGTGGTGTTGCGCTCGATGAGCTTGGTCATGATCCCTCCCTTGGTCTCGATACCGAGGGACAGCGGGGTGACGTCGAGGAGCAGGACGTCCTTGACCTCGCCCTTGAGGACACCGGCCTGGAGCGAGGCGCCGATGGCGACGACCTCGTCCGGGTTCACACCCTTGTTGGCCTCCTGGCCGCCGGTCAGCTCCTTGACGAGCTCGGCGACGGCCGGCATGCGGGTGGAGCCACCGACGAGAACGACGTGGTCGATCTCGGAGAGCTGGATGCCCGCGTCCTTGATGACGTTGTGGAACGGGGTCTTGCAGCGGTCCAGGAGGTCTGCGGTGAGCTGCTGGAACTGCGAGCGCGTGAGCTTCTCGTCCAGGTGCAGCGGGCCCTCGGCGGACGCCGTGATGTACGGCAGGTTGATCGTGGTCTCCGTCGAGGAGGACAGCTCGATCTTCGCCTTCTCCGCGGCCTCGCGGAGACGCTGGAGAGCCATCTTGTCCTTGGACAGGTCCACGCCGTGGCCGTTGGCGAACTGCTTCACCAGGTAGTCGACGACGCGCTGGTCCCAGTCGTCACCACCGAGGTGGTTGTCACCGTTGGTGGCCTTCACCTCGACGACGCCGTCGCCGATCTCCAGCAGGGACACGTCGAAGGTGCCGCCACCGAGGTCGAAGACGAGGATCGTCTGGTCGTCCTTGTCGAGCCCGTACGCCAGCGCGGCGGCGGTCGGCTCGTTGACGATGCGCAGGACGTTCAGGCCCGCGATCTCGCCGGCCTCCTTGGTCGCCTGGCGCTCGGAGTCGTTGAAGTACGCCGGGACGGTGATCACCGCGTCGGTGACCTTCTCGCCCAGGTACGACTCGGCGTCCCGCTTCAGCTTCTGCAGGATGAAGGCGCTCATCTGCTGCGGGTTGAAGCTCTTGCCGTCCAGGTCGATCTTCCAGTCAGTGCCCATGTGGCGCTTGACGGAGCGGATGGTCCTGTCGACGTTGGTCACCGCCTGGCGCTTGGCGACCTCGCCGACCAGCACCTCGCCGTTCTTCGCGAAGGCGACGACGGACGGCGTGGTCCTGGCGCCCTCTGCGTTGGTGATGACGGTGGGCTCGCCGCCTTCGAGAACGCTGACGACGGAGTTAGTCGTGCCCAGGTCGATGCCGACCGCACGTGCCATTTTCGATTCCTCCAACTGACTACTTGAGTGGATCTGACTCAAGGATGCACGACACCCGTCACGGAGTCAACAGACCTGAGTCGAGGGGGCTCAACTTACGTGCATCCACTCCGCGCCACCGGCGACACCAGGCGCCCCATGGGCCGCGCAGCCCTCCTCCATCATGGCCGCATGGGATCGTTCTGTCACAAAATGCCGCGAGCAGCGCAAAACCGGCATCCGATCCGCCGATTCCAGGCAGGTGCGAACGATGCGTACACAGGGACAGTGGGGAAGAGGGCCCCGGCCGCGCCCCTGGCGGCCGCCACGCGTGCCGCGTACAGCGGCCGCGCGCGCGTACCTGCGGGCACGGATCCCCACCCCTCTTCCCCGCCCGACCGCCAAACGCACCCTCGACGTGGCCCTCGGTTCGGCCCTGCTCCTCCTCGCCTCCCCTTTACTGGCGGCGGCCGCCCTGGCGCTCGCCGTACAGGGCCGCCCGGTCACGAGGCGCTCCCCCCGCGTCGGGCTGCACGGCACGCCCTTCGTCCTGCGCTCGCTGCACACCCGGTGGCTGAAGCTGGACGTGGTTTCGCGCCTGCACCACGTGGTACGCGGCGAGCTGTCCATCGTGGGGCCGGCGCCGCTCGCCCCGGGCGACGCGAGGAACGGCGCCGAGGGTGCGCGCCGCTGGCGCCAGGAGCTGAAGCCCGGCCTGACCGGCCTGGCCCAGGTCCGGCACCGCTCCGGGATGCCATGGGACGAGGCCGCGCTGCTGGACCAGCACTACGCGGAGCACCAGGGGCTGCCGCTGGACCTTGCGGTCCTCGCCGAGGCCGTGCGCGTACCCCTCCGCGAGGCGGCCCATGCCCTGCGGTGGCGCGGCAAGGCACACCTGAGCGACACAGATCACCGCCTGCCCGGCTACAGGACGGCGGAATAAGTGGATAGTGTCAGCACAGACTGATTAAGTTACTGCTTAGTAGTAGCGATACTCGTGGTTCCGGTGCTCACCGGAAGGCGCCGTACTCGCTAGTAGACGCTGGATCGATCCCACCCTCGCAGGCCCGAGGAGCCCCCAATGCAACTCGCCGCGATCATCGTGTCGCTGGTGCTGACCGTGGTCGGCGTTGCGCTCATCGCCCGAGCCGTCGCGCAGATCTACCGGTTCGTCACGCTCGGACAGCCGGTTCCGGCCGGCAGCCGCACCGATGCCGTGAAACAGCGCACGATCACCCTGGCCAAGGAGTTCGTCGGCCACACCAGGATGAACCGATGGGGCATCATCGGCATCGCCCACTGGTTCGTCGCCGTCGGCTTCCTGACCCTCGGCCTGACCATCGTCACGGCGTACGGTCAGCTGTTCAAGGCCGACTGGGTCCTCCCCGTCCTCGGCGGCTGGCTGCCGTACGAGGTGTACACGGAGTTCATCGCGCTCGCGACGACGGTGGGCATCCTGGTCCTCATCGCGATCCGCCAGCTCAACCTGCCCTCCCGGGCGGGCCGCAAGTCGCGGTTCGCGGGGTCGAAGATGGGCCAGGCGTACTTCGTCGAGGCCGTCATCCTCGTCATCGGTCTCGCGATCATGACGCTGCGCGGCCTTGAGGGCGCCCTTCATCACGTGGACGGCTACGAGGCCGCGTACTTCGCCTCGTACCCCCTGGTCGCGGCCTTCAAGGGGCTCAGCCTCGGCACGCTCCAGAACCTCGTCTACCTGACCGCCATGATCAAGCTCGGCGTCACCATGACCTGGGCGATCACCGTCGGCCTCAACACGAACATGGGTGTCGCCTGGCACCGCTTCCTGGCCTTCCCGAACATCTGGTTCAAGCGGAACGCCGACGGCGCGGTCGCGCTGGGCGCGCTGCAGCCGATGACCACGGGCGGCAAGGAGATCGACTGGGAGGACCCGGCCGACGACGCCGTCTTCGGTGTCTCCCAGGTCGAGCAGTTCTCCTGGAAGGGCATCCTCGATTTCTCCACCTGCACCGAGTGCGGCCGCTGCCAGTCGCAGTGCCCCGCCTGGAACACCGGCAAGCCGCTCTCGCCGAAGCTCCTGATCATGTCCCTGCGCGACCACGCGCACGCCAAGGCCCCCTACCTGCTGGCCGGCGGCGGCAAGGACATGGAGGGCGAGGAGAAGGCGACCGAGGAGCAGCTCAAGGACGTTCCCGCGGCCGCCCTCGCGGAGGCCGAGCGTCCGCTGATCGGTACGGTCGAGGAGAACGGCGTCATCGACCCGGACGTCCTCTGGTCCTGCACCACCTGCGGTGCGTGTGTGGAGCAGTGCCCGGTCGACATCGAGCACATCGACCACATCGTCGACATGCGCCGCTACCAGGTGATGATCGAGTCGGCGTTCCCGTCCGAGGCGGGAACCATGCTCAAGAACCTGGAGAAGAAGGGGAACCCCTGGGGGCTCGCCAAGAAGCAGCGCGTCGAGTGGACCAAGGAAGTCGACTTCGAGGTTCCGATCGTCGGGAAGGACGTCGAGGACCTCACCGAGGTCGACTACCTCTACTGGGTCGGCTGCGCCGGCGCCCTGGAGGACCGCGCCAAGAAGACCACCAAGGCCTTCGCGGAGCTGCTGCACATCGCGGGCGTCAAGTTCGCGATCATGGGCGGCGACGAGAAGTGCACCGGTGACTCGGCCCGCCGCCTCGGCAACGAGCCGCTGTTCCAGCAGCTCGGCGCGGAGAACGTCGCGATGCTGAACATTGCGTTCGGCGAGGACGACGAGGACGACTCGACGAAGAAGGCCAAGGCCTCGAAGAAGATCGTCGCGACCTGCCCGCACTGCTTCAACACGATCGCGAACGAGTACCCGCAGCTCGGCGGCGAGTACGAGGTCATCCACCACACGCAGCTGCTCCAGCACCTCATCGACGAGGGCAAGCTGATCCCGGTGACCCCGGTCGAGGGTCTGATCACGTACCACGACCCCTGCTACCTGGGCCGCCACAACAAGATCTACACGCCTCCGCGCGAGATCATCGCGAAGGTCCCGGGCCTGCGGAACGAGGAGATGCACCGCCACAAGGAGCGCGGCTTCTGCTGCGGCGCCGGTGGTGCCCGGATGTGGATGGAGGAGCGGATCGGCAAGCGCATCAACAACGAGCGTGTCGACGAGGCCCTCGCCCTCAACCCGGACATCGTCTCCACGGCCTGCCCGTTCTGCCTGGTCATGCTGACCGACTCGGTCAACGGCAAGAAGAACGACGGCAAGGCGAAGGAGTCCATCCAGGTGGTGGACGTGTCCCAGCTGCTGCTCGACTCCGTGAAGACGCCGGCCGACCCGGCGGGCGAAGCGGAATCGGCGGACGAACCGGAGCCGGAACCGGTGAAGTAGCCGGACCGGCGCCACGGCGCGGCGAAGCGGTCGGACCTGCCTCGGGGGCAGGACCGGCCGCTTCCGCGTTCCCCCCCGACGGATGCTGGGGACAACCCCCGGGGGTCCCCTTAGGGGATGTCACATCTACGCGTCAAAGGCCGGTACTTCCCCGGCCCCGGGCCCCCGTAACCGGCGGAGCAGGTACGTTCGACGAGTGGCTGGATTCAGGATCGGACGCGGCCGGGACAACCGCACCCCGCAGCAAGGGCAACAGCAACCGCGGCAGCAGCCGTACGGCAATCAGGCACCGCCGCCGCCGTACGGGCAGCAGCAATGGCCGCCGACGGGAGGACAGGGCGCCCCGCACCACGGCGCACCGGGCTACCACGACGGCGGCGGCTACCGGGGCGGCGGCCCCGACGAGCCGGAGTACTTCGCCGACCCGTACCCGCAGCAGGGCGGCGGGCACCACGGTGATCCGTACGCGAACAACCCCGGCCACACCCAGGCGTTCCGCATCGACGAGGAGCCGTACGGCGACGGCAGCGCCTACCGCGCCGGCCAGGCGCCCGCCGCGCCCGTGGGCCCGCGCCTGCACTGGAAGCAGCTGCTGAGCGGCATCGTGACGCGCCCCAGCCCGACGTTCTGGCAGATGCGGGACTACCCGGTCTGGGGCCCGGCCCTGGTCGTGACGTTCCTCTACGGCCTGCTGGCCCTCTTCGGCTTCGACCAGGCGCGCGACGACGCGATCCACGCCCCGGTCTCCAGCGCCGTCCCCTACGTGATCCTCACGGGCGTCTGCTTCGTGCTCGGCGGCCTGGTCCTGGGCGCCGTCACCCACACACTGGCCCGCCAGCTCGGCGGCGACGGCGCGTGGCAGCCGACGGTCGGCCTGTCCATGCTGATCATGTCGATCACGGACGTGCCGCGCCTGGTCTTCGCGATGTTCCTGGGCGGCGAGAACTCGCTGGTCGTCATCCTCGGCTGGGTCACCTGGCTGGCCGCGGCGGCGCTGCTCACCTCGATGGTGAGCAAGTCGCACGACCTGCCGTGGCCGAAGGCGCTGGGCGCCTCGGCGATCCAGCTGCTGGCGCTGGTGTCGATCCTGAAGCTTGGCACGATCTGACGCCTGCACGACGCGCACGTAAAAGGGCCCCGGAACGACCGGGGCCCTTTTACGTATTCACGCGATCACGCGTCGAGAACCTGCCCGCTGCGCCGCACGACCGGCTTCTCCACACTCCATGGGAAGTTGATCCAGTTGTCGGTCTTCTTCCACACGTACTCGCATTTCACGAGCGAGTGGGACTTCTCGTAGATGACCGCGGAACGCACCTCGGCGACATGGTCGATGCAGAAGTCGCGGACCAGCTTCAGCGTCTTCCCGGTGTCGGCGACGTCATCGGCGATCAGGACCTTCTTGTCCGAGAAGTCGATGACGTTCGGCACGGGTGCCAGCATGACGGGCATTTCCAGGGTGGTGCCCACGCCGGTGTAGAACTCGACGTTCACCAGGTGGATGTTCTTGCAGTCCAGCGCGTACGCCAGACCGCCCGCGACGAACACCCCGCCGCGCGCGATGCTCAGCACCACGTCCGGCTCGAACCCGTCGTCGGCCACGGCCTGCGCCAGCTCGCGTACGGCGTGCCCGAAGCCGTCGTACGTCAGGTTCTCCCGCACATCGTCAGTCATCGGGTCCTCACACCTGCGTCCGGTGGAAATTCATGAAGGAGCGCGACGCGGTCGGACCGCGCTGCCCCTGATAACGCGACCCGTACCGCTCGGAGCCGTAAGGGAACTCCGACGGAGAACTCAGCCGGAACATGCACAGCTGACCGATCTTCATTCCCGGCCACAGCTTTATCGGCAGCGTCGCCAGATTCGACAGCTCCAGGGTCACGTGCCCGGAGAATCCGGGGTCGATGAACCCGGCGGTGGAATGCGTGACCAGCCCGAGCCGGCCGAGGGAACTCTTGCCCTCCAGCCGCGAGGCGAGATCGTCGGGCAGCGAGATGACCTCGTACGTCGACGCCAGCACGAACTCGCCGGGGTGCAGGATGAACGCCTCGTCCCCGTCCGGTTCGACGGTGCGCGTCAGATCCACCTGCTCGACGGCCGGGTCGATGTGCGGATAGCGGTGGTTCTCGAACACCCGGAAGTAGCGGTCGAGCCGCACATCGATGCTCGAGGGCTGCACCATCGACGCGTCGAATGGATCAATGCGTACGCGTCCGGCGTCGATCTCGGCGCGGATGTCCTTGTCTGAGAGAAGCACCCACCGAGGATACGCAGAACGCGCGGACCCGCCCTCATCGGGCCGCCCCGCGCGCCTGTCGTCCGTTACCTACCGCTGCTCGAACACCACGGGCACGGCATGCCGCAACCGAGCGCACCGGGGACACCGGATGAGCCTCCCGGGCCCGATCCGCCCTGCCCCGAGCTGCTGCATCGGAAACGAGGTGGTAGCGAAAACGTGCCCTTCGGCACAGCGGACGACGGTGCGCTCCATGGAGTCCATCAAGTCCCTTCCCCATCAAGCCGTGGACGAGACCGCCACATTAGGGGATGAACAGGACGCCACTCCACGCGGCACTCCGACACCCACGCTACGCCCCCAACTCCCGCGCCCGACACCCGCATCACCGCCCCCTCACCCCCTCGCCCACGGACGACGGCGCGACGGGATCGCGATGGGGTAAGGTGAGTCACGATGCACCACTGGAGACAGCGGCTGACATTTTCGCGGGTGTAGTTTAATGGTAGAACATGAGCTTCCCAAGCTCAGAGCGCGAGTTCGATTCTCGTCACCCGCTCTTCCATGAACCCCCAGGTCATCGACCTGGGGGTTCGTCGTTGTCTAGCCCTTCCTGAGCGCCTTGCAACCACCTCCGCACCACCTGACCCCTTTTTGCGGCACTCGCGGCCGCTCTTTGTCCGCCCTCAGGACCGCCGCGCATGCCCGCAGCTCTATCGTTGTGCCGGCCGGATGGGCACGCCTGGCCACATGTTGAGGTCGCGCGTCATCCGAAGCGGGGGGAGCGACATGGGTGACAAGGCGCGGGCGATAGTGCTGGAGCTTGAGGCGTACCGGGGCGAGTTGGTTCGCTACTGCTATCGCATGCTGGGGTCGTACGCAGAAGCCGAGGATGCCGCTCAGCAGACCCTCGTCCGGGCTTGGCAGAACGCCGGGCAGTTCGAGGGCAGGTCGTCCCTGCGTTCATGGGTGTATCGAATCGCCACCAACGTGTGTCTGGACGCCCTGGCTGCCGGGAGGCGGCGGGCGCTGCCGATGGACCTGTCCGGGCCTTCGGACGGCGCCGCACCTCCAGGCATGCCGGCGGACAGCGCGCTGTGGATCGACCCCCTGCCCGGTGGCGATCCGGCGGCTTCCGCGATGACCGGCGAGTCGGTACGGCTGGCGTTCGTCGCCGCGCTCCAGCACCTGCCGCCCAAGCAGCGGGCCACGTTGCTCCTGCGGGATGTCCTCGGCTTCTCGGCCCGCGAGGTCGCCGACCTGCACGGCTGCACTCTCGCCTCCGCCAACAGTGCTTTGCAGCGAGCCCGCGCCACTCTGGCCGACCGCCGGGACAGGGCCGACGAACTCGGCCTCCCGGCGCCCGGTGGCACGCAGCAGGTCCTGGCCGAGCGGTACGCGACGGCGTTCTCCCGGTACGACATGGAGGAGCTGGGATTGCTGCTCCACGTCGACGCCACTCTGTCCCTTCCTCCGTACGCGAAGTGGATGCACGGAATGGCCGATATCAAGTCGTGGCTGACCGGACCGGCCGTCGGCTGCCGCGGATCGCGACTCGTCCCGACCGTGGCGAACGGCTCCCCCGCGTTCGGCCAGTACCGGCCCCGTATGGACGGAACCGGTTACGAGCCCTGGGCGCTCCAAGTCCTCGAGTTCTCCGGCGATCGCATCGCGAGCATCACGGCATTCCGTGACATCGCGATCCTCTTTCCTCTGTTCGGCCTGCCGGGATACCTGAGCGGTGAAGCATGCCTCGGCGCCCCGACCTGATCACTTGGCGCTGTCCTCGGCGAGTGTGTGGGCGACGAGGGCATTTGCGTGGCCATGGCCGAGTCCGTGTTCGGACTTGAGCCAGCCGACCAGCTCCATGTGCTTGGTGAGCGGTGAGGAACGAATGAGCCCCTTCCACTCGGCGATCGGACGCCCGTACTTCTTCTCGATGGACGGGAAGTAGCTGGCAGGGCCCTTCACGGCGTTGTCGGTCATGGATGCTCCGTTTCGGATTGTGATCACCTTGGTGGAATCGGTGAGAACGGCGTTTGGCTAGTGGTCGCCCGGAGCGTCGGCCAGCCGCGCCATCACCGCGCTCAGCCACAGCAGGCCGAGGCCGGCACCGGCAGTGAACGCAAGAACCGACGCGGCCGAGCCCATGAATCCGGCGAGGACAGCCACGGGTACGAGCCGCGACGCCACAGCCCAACCGTGAAGACCCCGGGCGGCAAGCGGGCGAGCCAGAACGACGAGCGCCGCACACAGAGCGAGGTAGCCGATCATTCCGGCAGCCATGTGGACCGCGCCGTGCCCACTCATCACCGTCGCGTCCGGGGAACCTGCGGGGAAGCCCGCACCGGCGTCGGCCGGGAAGGCGGCCGCCGCCCAGAAGGAGAGGCCGAACACGCCGACCAAGGCCGGTGCCCATCTCCCGGCGGGGCCTCTGTGCAGAGTCCGCCGTAGCCCGGCCGCGCCGGCGACCAGCAGCGCTCCGGTGAACACGAAACTCAGCGTCTGAACCCAGCCGGCCCCGCCCAGAGCGAGTTGGCTGATCGCGTTTCGGGTGAAGTCAAAGCCGTCGCGCGTGAGTCCCTGGGCAAGTCCGGCCGCAAGGAACAGTGGGCCTGCCACCACACCACTGGTCGTGAGCCACCGCGCCGTGGATCGCTGACTGGTGGTTACCGAGTGGATAGGGCCAGATGTGGTGAACGTGCCGGTCATGGCGTGCCTTCCTCGTTGCGACGGCGTCACCCATATGACCGTCGACGAGCGGCAAGATGATCGTCCTCCAGCGTGTGACCTAGCTCACACAGTGGAGCGTTGAGGTCTCTCAAGGGCAAGTCCGCCAGCCCGCGCGAAGATCTTCGATCCCGCAGACGCCTCCAAGGGCGCGGGCACCGCGTGAGCGAGCGCATCGAGACCGTCGTCCTGGACTCGGAAGAGCTCTCCGCCTGGATCGTCTCGCCGCCCACCCCCGTGCCCCATCCGTGCCCAGCAGAGCAGACAACAACAGTCGGGTGCGGTCCCCATAGCTCATAGCCATGCGTCCCGGTCCATGTAAAAGCACAGTTCAGAGCCAATTCAACGGCCCAAGCACCGCTGATTCCCAAGCTCAGAGCGCGAGTTCGCTTCTCGTCACCCGCTCTTTGATCAGGGCCCTGGTCGATGACCGGGTCCTTTCGCTTGCCCTTCAGCGGCGTGGGTCCAAATCCTTGCCCGCAGTGGACGGCCGGAGAGCGGCCGCTCTGTCAACACCCGACGCATGCGGTCGCCACCATCAAGGCAGGGCCTGACTCAAGCCGATCCTCGCATACTCCAGTATGCTTGACTCATGTCCTCAACGACTCGCATCACCGTCACGCTCCCCAGTGATCAGGTGGCGGAGCTCCGCAAGCTCACGGACAACGTCTCCGGCTACGTGGCGGAAGCCGTAGCCCGCCAGATCCGGCACCAACTCCTGGGCGACGACCTCCGCCGCTATGAGGAGGAGCACGGAGCCTTCAGCGACGAAGAGCTCGCCGAGGCTCGCGCGAAGATCGTCGGCTCCGCCGGCACCTCCACGGGCGCGGACGCCGCGTGAGCGAGCGCATCGAGACCGTCGTCCTGGACTCGGAAGGTCTCTCCGCCTGGATTGCGCAGGATCGCAAGCTGCTCGCGATGCTTCAGGTCTTCCACGACATGGGAGCCGACCTGGTGATCGGCGCCAACACCATCGTGGAAGTCAGCCACTCCCGCACCAACATGCCTCGCCTGAACTGGGCCCTGTCCCGCGTCAGGGTGGAGCCCGTGACCGAACAGGCGGCGAAAGCGGCGGCTGAGCTCCTCAAGGGAGCTGGGCTGCACGGGCACAAGTACGCCATCGACGCCACGGTCGCCGAGGTCGCACTCCGCCAGCCGGAACCCGTCGCCCTGTTGACGTCCGACAGCGATGACATGACCAAGCTCTGCGGCAGCCAGGTTCGCATCATCCCTCTCTGACCAGCCGGCCCGCCCGGATCGCGCGGCGCACTGCCGGCTCCCGTGCCCTACCCGTGCCCAGCAGAGGGGACAACAGCGGTTGGATACGGATCCCAGAAACGGGGAGCCGCCGACCTGATCAATTGGAAATCGCAGGTCAGAGCCCCTGCAACAGCCTGGGAGCCGCTGATTCCCAAGCTCAGAGCGCGAGTTCGATTCTCGTCACCCGCTCTTCCCGCAAACCCTCAGGTCAACGGCCTGGGGGTTTCGCCGTTTCCTGGACGCCGTGTGGGCCGCGTGCCCTCTGCGCGACCCAAGGCGACGTACGGTGCCCTCCTCGGGACACTCATGTACGGCACTGCACAACTCGCCGCCTGGGCACGCCGGGTAGCGAATGGCCCTTCCTTCGCCCTTCACGCGTGCCCTCGGCGCCCACCAGCCACCGCAGCCCAGATCAATCCGTCGATGTCCCGCTGCGGCGTGATGGGAGCATTCTTCAGCGGGCTGACTGGTTCCCTGCCCAAACCGTGGGGATTCGGCCTGACCACGGACTTGCCTGTTCGAGTTGTCCGGCGAGGCGGAAGAGCCGGCCTTCGAGGCCATAACCGGCGGCGAACTGCATGCCGACCGGGAGCCCCGTCCCGGCGTCGGCCGTCACGGGTACGGACATGGCGGGTGTGCCTGCCACGTTGAACGGCATGGTGAACGGCGACAGGTCATGGATGCGCTCGATCCAGCCGAGGCCGTCCAGTGCCTCCGCACGCGCCGTGTGCGTGCCGAGAGACACGGGAGGCTCAGGCAGGGTTGGCGTGAGGAGGATGTCGTACGCGTCGAAGTACCGCGCCAGGCTTCGGGCGACTCGGTTCCGCATCGCGAGAGCGGTGTGGAATTGCGCGCCGGCGACCCGATGCCCGTAGTGGTAGCCGGCGAGGGTCGCCGGTTCAAGCGTCGAGGAGTCGATGGGACGGCCGAAGGCGGCGGCCAGCCCGTCGACCAGAGTGGTGAGGTTCACCGTCATGAGTCGGGCGTTGGCCAGGACGAATTCCTCCCAGCCGACGCCGAGGCCGACCTCAACCTCCGCTACCTGATGACCAAGGAATTCAAGCAACCGCACGGTGCGGGAGAGGGCGTCGGTCACCGGTGCGGTGGTGCGGTGGCCGCCCCACGCCTGGGCGAGAACACCGATGCGCAACGAGCCCGGATGACGGGTGACTTCCTCCGCGTACGGCCGTGACGGCTGCGGGGCGAAGTAGGGGTCGCCCGATTCCGGGCCGCGCATCCGGTCGAGCAGTACCGCACTGTCGCGTACGGTGCGGCTGACGCTGCCGTGGACGGCCAGGCCGCTGAAGACCTCGTCGACGTCGGGCCCCATGGACACCCGGCCACGGGTCGGCTTGATCCCGAAGAGGCCGTTGTAGGCGGCGGGGATACGGAGCGATCCGGCGGCATCGGTGCCATGGGCAGCCGGAACCACCCCCGCAGCGACAGCGGCGGCAGCGCCTCCACTGGACCCTCCTGCACTGCGCTCCACATCCCACGGGTTACGGGTCACGCCGTACAACGCAGATTCCGTCGAGATGCCATAAGCCATCTCCGGTGTCGCGGTGCGCCCGAACGTCACAAGGCCCGCGCGCCGGAAGCGCTGCATCAGCGAGGAGTCGGCGCCGACGACGTTACCGGCCGCCAGGCGGCTTCCCAGCTCCATCCGCCTCCCGGCCATGGCCACCGCGATGTCTTTGATCAGAAAGGGGACGCCGGCCAGTGGTGTGCTGCCAGGGGCAGGTTCGTCGTCGGTCTGCCAGGTCTCCACGACGGCGTTGATCTGCGGATCGACCGCCTGCACAGCTTGGCGTGCGGCTGCCTCCAACTCGGCGGGGAGTACCTCACCCGCGGCCACCAGCTCCGCCAGCCCGACCGCGTCGAAACTCACGTACTCAGAAGCTTTCACTGTCACTCCCCACCAAGAAGATACCGTTGAGTGCTGAACGATACTCAACGGTATCGTGTGGGTCCGACTGGTACCGTGGCGAGGGTGTGAACCGCACGATCGACCGGAGTAGTCATGGCATCGACCCTCAGCAGGCCGAGCAGAGTGGCGAAGCTGCCGCCTCGCGAGCGCATTCTCGACGCCGCCGAAGAGCTCTTCCAGCGAGAAGGGATCCGGCTGGTGGGGGTCCAGGCGATCGCCGACAAGGCCGAGACCACCAAAATGGCGATCTACCGGCACTTCGAGACCAAGGACGCGCTGGTCGCGGAGTGGCTGCGGATCGTCGCTGCGGACTATCAGGCGGCCTTCGACCGGGTGGAAGCCGAATATCCCGACCGGCCCGAGGAACAGATTCTCGGCCTGGCCCGATTCATCGCCGAAGGGCTGTCGGCGATCTCATACAGGGGTTGCCCGTTCATCAACTCCCTCGCCGAGCTTCCCGACCGCCTTCATCCGGCACGGCAAGTGATCGAGGACCACAAGGCCCGCCAGAGCCGCAGGCTGATCGGCATGTGCACCGAAGCGCAGATGCGCGACCCCGGACAGGCCGCGGCCGAGATCACCTTCGCACTCGAAGGGGCCCAGGTCAGCACACAGAACGGAAGCATCGATCAGACGGGAGACCGCCTGATGAAAGCTGTCGAGGGGATCGTGGACCGGCACCGCTCCCCCCTCGGTACGCACAGTGCGGCCGACTGACCGTCCGCGCACCACTGCGGGCGACCCCCGCGATGACGGAGTACGCGGCGGCTTCCCGTCGCCTGTTCCTCTGAGCCCTGGGCTCCCGTGCCGCCCGGGAGCCCCGCGTGGTCCACAATCTTTGAAGTGCGCCATTCATGTGCCGGCCACAGGTACGCCGACGGCCCGGCTGTCCGTGAGTGTGCGCCGGGTTCCACGGATCCGGTGCTCCGTACGAAATGTGCAAGCGCGGCCACTGGCGTCGCGGTGCCTGTTCCCCACCGATGAATCCGTGAACCACCTCAGACCCCTTCGGGAGACCTCATGACCGTGAGCAAGAACATCAACAACCCCGTGGGCATGGGCGGCGGCCAGCGCAAGAGGCTGTCGCGCGCCGAACGGCAGAACAACGGCCCGCACCGCAACCTCGACCGCAAGGGCGCCGCCGACCGAAAGGCGGAGCTGGTGCGCAAGATGCGGGAGAGGGCGGGCCTGGCCGAGGGCTCGGAGCAGCCGGGCGACGACGCCGCACAGAGCTGACCCGCCGCCTCCGCGACGCGGCGGCACACGGCGCGGGGCCCGGACCGCAACGCGCGGTCCGGGCGACCGGCGCCGGGCGCTGCCCCTACACTGCCCGCGTGATCAACGACCTGCCCGCCGGGCTGACCGCGCGACACCCCACCGCCGAGGATCACCGGCGCGTGCAGGCCGTGCTGAACACGTGGTGGGGCGGGCTCAAGGGTGAGGCGGGGGCGCTCGAGCGCGCGCTGCTGCTCCCCCGTCTGTACTTCCAGCACTTCACCGGAACCAGCTTCCTGGTCGAGGATCCCGACGGGAATCCCGCCGCGTTCCTCGTCGGCTTCCTGTCACCGTCCGAGCCGGACGTCGCCTACGTGCACTTCGTCGGCGTCGACCCGGCGCTGCACGGACAGGGGATCGGGAGCGCCCTCTACCGCGCCTTCTTCACGCTCGCCCGCGCGCACGGCCGGCGGTACGTGCACTGCATCACCAGCCCGGAGAACACCGCGTCCCAGGCCTTCCACACCCGGCTCGGCTTCACGGCCGCGCCCGCCCTGCCGGACTACGACGGCCCCGGCCTCGACCGCGTGGCCTTCACCCTCGACCTGGCTCCGCGCCCGGCCCGTCCCACGCGTCGGCTGCGCGTACTGGACGCGGCCCTGGCCCTCGAACACCACCCGGAACTGCGGGAACCGCGTGATGACGACTGGCTCGCCGTGGTGCGGGCGCCGGAGGGCCTGACGGTGATCCGGGCCGCGGGCGGCTCGGTTCCTCCGGCCGATCGCTGGATCGCGCTGTACGACGGCGACCCGGACCACGGACTCGACGAGCCGGGGCTGCTCGCCGCCGTTCTCACGCCGCTGGCCCGCGCCGCGATTCCGGTGTTCACCGCTTCGACGTACCACGCCGACCTGGTGCTCGTACCGGAACGGCGCCGCGACGAGGCGCTGGGTGCCCTGCGGTCGGCCGGTTACGGGACCACGGCCGCCGACGCGTGAACGACTCCGTCCTCGTCGTACCGCTGACCGCCGGGCACGCCGATGAGGTGATCGCGATCTACCGGGCCGGCATCGACGAGGGGAACGCCACGTTCGAGACCGCCGCGCCCACCTGGGCGGAGTTCGACGCCGCCAAACTGCCCGAGCACCGCTTCGCCGCCGTCGACGAGGCCGGGCGGGTCCTCGGCTGGGTGGCAGCCGCGCGGGTCTCCCGGCGGCGCGCGTACGCCGGAGTGGTCGAGCACTCCGTCTACGTTCGTCCGGGCGCCCACGGCCGGGGCGTCGCGTCCGTCCTGCTCAAGGCGCTCATCGGCTCCACCGAGGCGGCGGGGATCTGGACCATCCAGTCCGGGATCTTCCCGGAGAACACCGCGAGCCTCGCCGTGCACGAGCGGGCCGGCTTCCGGGTGATCGGCATCCGCGAGCGTGTCGGCCTCCAGCACGGCCGCTGGCGGGACGTGGTGCTGGTCGAGCGGCGCAGTCCGGTTGTCGTCTGACGTCGCGCCCGGCCTCTTTCCGGCGGGGCCGTAGTCGCTCACGATGACGGCCTTCGCGGGCGCGTGCGAGCATGGGCCCTCGTCCGTTGCGCTCAAGGGAGGCCGCGCCGTCGTGTTCGTGCAGCACTACACCCTTCCCGAGGAACTGCTGCTGCTCGCCTACGATCCGGCCGAGGGGCGGCCCTTGTGCCGGCCCCACCTGCTGCGCCTGGGTCTCGCGGGGGCGCTGGCCGCCGAGTTGCTGCTCGCGGGCCGGGCCGCCGTGCGGGACGGCCGGATCACGGGGGCCGGCGGACCGCCGCTCGGTGACACCGCGCTCGACGCGGCGCTGACACGGCTCGCCGGACGGCGCAAGGGGCAGAAGCTGCCGCGTTGGGTGCGCGACACCGCGGGGCTGAAGACGACCGCGGGCAGGAGCGACGAGCTGTGGCGCGACCGGCTCGTCGCACGCGGGGCGCTGCGCGCGGAGCGCACACGGACCCTGGGGGTCATCGCGCAGCGGCGCCACCCCGTGGGCCCCGACGACCGCACCGCACCCGCGCGCGAGCGGGTGACCGCCGTGGCGCAGGGCGCCTCCGTGGACGAGCGCGCCCGGCTGCTGGCCGCGCTCGTCGGCGCGACGGGTCTCGCCGGACAGGTACTGCCCGGGGCCGATCAGTCCGGGGAGCGCGATGAGTTGACGCTCTTTGCCGGCCGGGACCCGGTAGCCCGGGTCGTACGCGACCTGGTGCGCGAGGCCCGGGGCCCGGCCCCGCGCCCCCGTGGCGGAGCCGAGCCGATCGCCGAGGGCACCGGCTGGAACCCCCTGGACTGGGTCTTCGGCGGAAACGGCGACGGTGGGGACGGCGGCGGGGACTGACGCGGCCGGCGAGGACGCGCCGTGGCCTCCCGGCCATGCACAACAGCACGCCTGATCCCTGCGGGAGGCCGCGCAGAGCCTGCTGCCGCACGGACCGACGGGAAGGCCTGTCCGGCCGAACCGACCTCGCGGGCCGCCTCGCTGAAGAGGCGTGGAGCAAAGCTGATGCCGACTCATCAGGGCTGCATACGCGCGTAATTCGTATCTAGTCATGATCAGAACGACCGTTTAGCCTATCGGCATGGTGTTCAAGCGCCTGCGGCGCATAGGTGGGGGCGGCACCGTGCCGCTGGAGGTCGACACCCAGGTGGCGGCCGGATTCGTACGGCCCGGCGAGGTGCTTCAGGGCGAAGTCCTTCTGCGTGCGCTCGACCGGGAGGTCGATCTGGGCGGCGTCGAGCTGGAGTTGTTCGCCAAGGTCACACCGTCCTATGAGGGCGCCGGGACGACGGAGACGATCTGCTGGCCCAGCACGTCCGCCTATTTCAAGCTCGCCAAGGGCGAGGAGCGCCGTGTCCCCTTCGAGCACAGGCTGCCTTGGGACACCCCGGTGACCGAGGTGTCGGGGCAGGCCGTCGGCGCGGTTCTCGGACTCAGCACGAAAGTGCAGATCGAGGATGCCGAGGCGGTGAGCGACAACGATCTCGTCCATGTCGCCGCGCTACCTCTGCACGAGGCGGTCCTCGACGCCTTCGCCGCCGAGGGATACCTGTGCGACGCCTGCGACGTCACGGATGAGCGCATCCCCACGGTGGAGTACGGGCTGTACCTGACGCAGACCTTCCTGCTCGCCGACCGGCTCGGCACGGCCGGCCGGCCGCCGCAGTTGGAGCTGAGCTTCGTCACCAACCGCGTCGGATGCGAGATCTACCTGCGCAGGGCCGCCCCCGCCCAGGACGACTGGGAGGACAAGCCGCCGGCCGCCAGCTGGGTCGCCGCGCACCACGACGTCGGCAGCGTCGACTTCGGGGCCGAGGCGCAGACCTGGATCGACCTGGTCAGCAAGCTCTCCACCGGCTGACGGCCCCTCCGCCCATGGGACCAGACCGGTGATCACTCGAACGAGGTAATTGACCGATCGTTCCAATTTGGCCTACGCTCTTGGATGTGGCCAGGACCAAGGAATTCGATCCGGAGGCCGCACTGCAGGCAGCCCTAGAACTGTTCTGGCAGCGCGGCTACGAAGCGACGTCGATGGCCGACCTCGTCGAGCATCTCGGCATCGGACGGGCCAGCATCTACGCCACCTTCGGGAACAAGCACGAGCTGTTCCTGAAGGCCATGGACCGTTACGCGGAGGGGCGCGATCCGCTCCTTCTCGCGGAGCTGTCCCAGCCGGGGCCGGCTCTGCCCGCCGTCCGGGCCGTGGTGCGCCGCTTCTCGGAAGAGGCCACCTCCCTGGAGGGGCGGCTGCACGGGTGCCTCATCACCAACACCGCTTCCGAGCTGGCACCGCACGACACGGCAGCGGCCCGCCGGGTCGAGATCAGCTGGCAGCATCTCGAAACTCCGCTGCACTCCGCGCTCATACGGGCCCAGGCCCAGGGCGAGTTGCCGGAGGATCGCGATCCCCGCGCACTGGCCCGCCTGCTGCTCGTCCTGCTCCAGGGCGTGCGGGTCGTCGGCAAGGCGTCCAGCGATCCGGCCCGCGTACGGGACGCCACCGAGCAGGCCCTGAGCCTGCTGGACTGACCCACCCCGACAGGACCGAACGACCCGCCGCCTCGGGCCCGAGGTGAGCAACTTCGCACGTCGCCATACTGGAACGTTCGGTCCAGTATAAAGATTCAGCGCTCGTTCCTACAGAGGAGTTGTGGAAGTGAACCGCTTCATCGACAGGACCGCCCTCGTCACAGGTGCCGGCTCCGGTCTGGGCCGCGCCACCGCGCTGGCCTTCGCCGCCGAAGGCGCGTCCGTGGTGGTCGCGGGGCGCACCCGGGCGTCCCTCGACGAGACGGTGCGCCTCATCGAGACGGCCGGAGGCACCGCCGCCGCCGTGGTCGCCGATGTCACCGACTCGGACCAGGTCCGCCATCTCGTCCAGGAGAGCGTGGCCCGCTTCGGCGGTCTCCATGTCGCGGTCAACAACGCCGGAATACTGCGGGGTTCCGGCCCGGTGGCGGACGTGAGCGAGGAGGACTGGGATGCGGTGCTGCGGACCAATGTCACCGGTGTCTGGCTGGCGATGAAGCACGAGATAGCGCATATGAGGGGCAATGGCGGCGGGGTCATCGTCAACATCGCCTCCAACCTCGGCGCCCACCTGCGGATACCGCACGCCGCCGCCTACATCACCTCGAAGGCGGCCGTCTCCGCGCTGACCCGAGCCGCCGCCCTCGATCACATCCACGAGGGCATCCGCGTCAACGCGGTCAGCCCGGGTGCCTCCGACGCGCCCATGTCCCTCCACCCGGGTGAGACCGAGGCCGAGCGGGCGGAGCGGGTGAAGTCGCAGAACCCGCTCGGCAGGCTCGCGAGGGCCGAGGAGGTGGCGGCCGCGGTGCTGTACCTCGCCTCGCCGGCGGCCGGCGCGGTGGTCGGCACGGACCTGGTCGTCGACAGCGGAGCGGCGGCATGAACGGCGACCCGAGCGGCGACCTGAGCGGGGCGGGACCGGCCCGACGTGGGCCGGTCCGGTGAGTACGGCGCCGGACAGGGCCTAGCATCGGGGCCTCGTCGATCAGTGGAGTGAGCCACCATGCCCTTGTCGCCGCGTATCGGGGTCGTCATCGTGACCATGGGGACGCGCCCCCGGGAGCTGGAGGCGCTGCTCGCGTCCGTGGCGAAGCAGGACGTGCCGGCCGCGCGGGTGGTGATCGTGGGCAACGCGACCTCGCTCGACGACGTTTCGACCGATGTGCTGAGCGCGGCGGGCACCTCCGGCGCCACCGTCGTGACCAAGGTGCCGCTCACCGAGAACCTGGGGTGCCCCGGGGGGCGCAACGTGGGGCTGGAGCTGCTGCGCGACGCGGACGAGGTCGATGTCGTCGTCGAGTTGGACGACGACGGGCTGCTCATCGCGACGGACGTGTTCCGTGAGGTGCGGCGGCACTTCGCGCAGGACCCGAGGCTCGGGATCATCGGGTTCCGGGTCGCCGACGAGCACGGGCGGACCGAACGGCGGTGGGTGCCCAGGCTGCGGGCGGGCGATCCGATGCGCGGGGGGCCGGTGACCGCGTTCCTCGGCGGCGGCCACGCCTTCTCGATGCCCATGCTGCGGCAGATCGGCCTGTGGCCCGGGGAGTTCTTCTTCGGCCACGAGGAGTCCGACCTCGCGTGGCGGGCGCTGGACGGCGGGTGGGAGATCCGTTACGTGCCGACGCTCGTGCTCCAGCACCCGAGGACGTCTCCGGCCCGGCACGCGGTCTACTACCGGTTCACCGCGCGGAACCGGGTGTGGCTCGCGCGCAGGAGGCTTCCCGTCCCGCTGATCCCGGTCTACCTCGGGGTGTGGATCGCGCTGGCCATGCTGCGGATGCGTTCGCTGACCGGTCTCAAGGCGTGGTGGGGCGGCTTCGCCGAGGGGGTCAGGACACCGGCCGGAGAGCGTGCGCCGATGCGCTGGCGGACCGTGTGGCGGATGACCCGCCTGGGCCGGCCTCCGATCCTCTGACCCGCATCCGCCCGGGAGCCGCGCGGGTGCCCCGGGCGGCCGCCGCCGCCCGGGGCACCCGCCGGGTCAGGCCGTGCTGCAGGACACCGTCGGCCAGGTCCAGGTTCCGTTGCTCTGGATGGTGACGCCGAAGGTGTTGCCGCTGCCGTTGGGTTTGGCGGTCAGCACCTGGGCGCTGGGATAACTGGCGCTGGTGTTCCAGGTGGAGAGGACCTTCTCCGGGGAGGGCACGTTCATGGTCACGGTCCAGTTGCTGGAGCCGGAGACCGCGACGTTCAGGTTGTAGCGGTCGCTCCACTGCTGGCCCGCGGAGAGGGTCGCGGTGCAGCCGTTGCTGCCGCCGCCGGTGCCGCCCCCGTTGTCGCCGCCGCCGGATGTGCCGCCCAGCGTGATGCTGGAGCTGCCGCTGCTCTGGTAGCCCTCGGTGGCCATGATCATGTAGTTGAAGCTGCCGAGGTTCATCCCGTGCTGGGCCCAGGCGTCGAAGTGGTTGCCGGTGGTGATGGTGCCTCCGGTGCGCTTGGACTGGCGGACGCTCCAGTACTGCTGGAAGGTCTTGTTGCCCTCGATCGAGGGGGCGTTGGTCCGGGTCGTCTCGTAGATGTCGTACGTCCCGCCGTCACTGGTGACGGTGCCCTTGAAGGTGCCGGTGGGCCGGTAGGTGCCCCAGTTGTCGACGATGTAGTACTCGACGAGCGGGTTCTGCGACCAGCCGTAGAGGGCCAGATAGGCGTTGCCCGACGGATTGAAGGAGCCGGAGTAGGTCACGCTGCGGCGTCCGCCGGTGCTCCAGCCCTTGCCGGCGACGAAGTTCCCGGTGTTGCTCCAGGAGGTTCCGTAGCTGCCGCCGGAACCGAGGTTCATCGAGACGGTGCCGGGACTGTCGGTCCAGAACGAGTAGTAGTAGCCGTTGTTGGTGCCCGTCTGGTTGGAGGTGACGGTGGTGTCGGCGGTGGCGGTGCCGGGCAGGGCGATCGCCGCGACGGCCGCCATCACCAGGGCGAAGGCACTGCGGATGAACAGCCTGAGGCCGTCTATCGGTCCGGTGCGGCCTCGCGGGTGGCTCGTGGGATGTGCGGGGGTTGCGTACACGGGGAGCTCCTCCTCGTCCTCATGAGCGGGGCGTCGTCGGCGAGGGCTGCCGACGGCGCTCAGTGTTGGACCGACCCCAAGGGGTGTCAACAGTTTCGGCAAGAGTTGCGAAACTGTCGAATGCCTTACACAGCAAGGCATTTGGACAATCAACCAGCTCAGCGGCGACCTCCTCGTCAGTAGCCCTGCCCGAATTCACGCGAAGGCAGCCAACGCCACGCGATCACGCACCACCCATTGCGAAAGTTTCGGAGCGTCGTGGAGCCCTCTACCGGCCGAGCCAGGGACGGTGGCCCGGCCCCGTCGGGTGGGTGCCCGTGACGCCCATGACCACCGAGTAGAGGCTCGTCTCCGCCGTGATGAAGAGGCGGTTGCGCTTCGCGCCGCCCCAGGAGATGTTCGCCACCGCCTCCGGCACGTTGAGCCGGCCGATGAGCGTGCCGTCGGGGTCGTAGCAGTGGACCCCGTCGTTCATCGCGGCGGCCCACAGCCGGCCGCCGTCGTCGAAACGCAGGTTGTCGAACCGGGCGCCCAGACGGGCACCGGCCTCGGCGAAGACCTCGCCGTCCGAGAGCGTGCCGTCGTCCCGTACGCCGAAGACGCGGATGAGGCCCGCCCGGGTGTCGGAGACGTACAGCCGCTGCTCGTCGGCCGAGAAGACCAGGCCGTTCGGCGCGCCGAAGCCGTCCGCGACGAGCCGCACCTCCCCGGTGCCGGGGTCGATCCGGTAGACGTTGTTGGCGCCGATCTCGCTCTCGGCGCGGTAGCCCTCGTAGTCGCTGGTGATGCCGAAGTCCGGGTCGGAGAACCAGATCGAGCCGTCCGACTTCACCGTCGCGTCGTTCGGGCTGTTCAGCCGCTTGGCGTGCCAGCGGTCCGCCAGGACCGTGACCGTGCCGTCGTGCTCGGTCCGCGTCACCCGCCGGTTGCCCTGCTCGCAGGTGATCAGGCGGCCCTGCCGGTCGAGGGTGTTGCCGTTCGGGTGGCCCGCCGTGCGGCGGAAGACACCGACGGCCTCGGTCTCCTCGTCCCAGCGCAGCATCCGGTCGTTGGGGATGTCGCTCCAGATCACCTGCCGCCAGGCCGGCACGTACACCGGGCCCTCCGCCCAGCGGCACCCGGTGTACAGCACCTCCAGGGCCTCGTCGCCGTTCATGCAACGGCCCGAGCGGAACCGGTCGTCGAGCAGTTCGTACAGCCTGGGGCTCTCGCTGGTCATGTCGTGCCATCCATTCGTCCGTCAACAGCCGGGCGTCAACCGCCGGGTGATCTTCACGTCTTGATCGAAAGATGGCACAGCGACCCTGCGGACACGCCGTGTTGTGTCCCTTGCTCCCGGTCCGCCGGTTCCGTGGAGCCCCCGGGGCCTGTCCTAGGGTGTGGCGGATGGTGGTCGATCTGGGGGTACGGGCGGACGCGGACGTCCCCGAACGGGAGCCGAAGCGGCGGCCGTCGTGGTGGCGGGTCCACCGTGTACCACTGGTCTCCGTCGCCACCGTGCTGCCGCTGTACGCCGTGTGGGCCGCCGTCCTGGCCACCGGCGGCGGTGACCTCGCCGCGCAGCTGGCCTGGGCCGGGTTCACCGCGCGGCACCCGGGATCGGCGTACAACCTCTCCTGGTACGGCGGGACGCACACCGCCGGCTACAGCGTCCTCTCCTCGTACGTGATGGCCCTCGTCGGCGTCCGGACGGTCTCCGTCCTCTCCGGGCTCGCCGCGACCTGGCTGATGGCCCGTCTCCTCGTGCGTACGGGCATGCGCCACCCGCTCGCGCCCGCGCTGCTCGCCGCGTTCGCCCTGTGGTGCAACGTCGCTTCGGGGCGTACGACCTTCGCGCTCGGCGTCGCCATCGGGCTCGTCGCCTGCCGGTACGCCGGCCGGGCCGTCGTGGCCGTAGTGGCGGGGGCTCTGGCCACCATGGCAAGCCCGGTGGCCGGGCTGTTCCTGGTCGTGGCGGGCGCGGCGTACCTCCTCGACCGGCGATGGCGCACCGGGGCCGTGCTGGCGGTGCCGTTCTTCGCGGTCGTCGGGGCCACCACGCTGCTGTTCCCGATCCGCGGCGAACAGCCCATCCACGCCTCACAGGTCTGGATGCCGGTCCTCGTCTGCGTGGTCCTCGCGCTCGCGGCGCCCCGGGCGCGGGAGTGGCGGGTCACGCGTCACGGGGCCGTCGTGTACGCCGTCGGCGTGCTGCTCACGTTCCTTGTACCGTCCCCCATCGGCACGAACGTCGAACGGCTCCTCGGACTCCTCGCCGTACCGGTGCTGTGCGCCGCCGTCCTCGACACGGGCCGGGCCAGGGCGTGGGTGCGTACGGGGGTGCTGGCCGCCGCCCTCGTGCTCTGCGGGCTGTGGCTCGTCGACAGGACCCTGGACGACCTGCGCGTCACCACCACCGTGCCGGCCTGGGCCTCGCGCACCGGGGGCGTCGTCACCGCGCTCGACCGGCTGGGCGCCGACCGGGTCCGCGTGGAGGTCGTCCCGGCGCGCAACCACCGGGAGGCCGCCCTCCTCGCCCCGCACGTGAACATGGCCCGGGGCTGGAACCGCCAGCTCGACGTCGAGCGCGGCCGGCTGTTCTACGAGGGCGGGCTCACCCCGGACCGCTACCGCGCCTGGCTCGACCGCTGGGCCGTGGGCCTCGTCGTCCTGCACCACGGCCGGCCCGACGTGCCCGCCGAGGCCGAAGCGGCGCTGGTCAGGGGCGGGCTGCCCTGGCTGGAGAAGGTGTGGGAGGACGGCGGCTGGACGGTCTACCGGGTCCGGGACGCCACCCCGCTCGCACCCCCGCCCGCCACGGTCACCGGGGGCAGCGACGCGGACCTGACCCTGCGCATGGAGCGCGCGGGCTCGGTGACCGTACGCCTCGCCCACTCCCCCTGGCTCCGCGTGCACGGGCCCGCCGGGGCCTGTCTGCGGCAGGACGGCGCGTGGACGCGGCTGACCGTGCGGAAGGCGGGGACGTACCGGCTGGACTCGGCGTACGGGCTCGCCCGCTTCACGGGCGGCGGCTGCTGAGGACGGGCAGCCCCGCACCTCAGGAGGGCCCCGCGCCGAGAGAGGGCCCCGCGCCGAGGGAGGGCCCCGCGCCCCTCGCCGCCCCGTGAGATCTCGGCAACACCCGGGCAATGAAATACGGCGGAAACACACGGGGTCTCTCGCCGAAACGCGAGCCGGTCACGCTCGCAGTCGCTCCCACCGCTCCCCGCCCCGAGGAGGGACTTCCCCGTGACCCCTGTGACCGTGGCCGCGGCCGGCCTGGACACCGGCGACACCGCCTGGCTGCTCGCCGCCACCGCTCTCGTCCTGCTGATGACCCCCGGGCTGGCGCTGTTCTACGGCGGCATGGTCCGCACGAAGAGCGTCCTCAACATGCTGATGATGAGCTTCGTGTCGATCGCGCTGGTCACCGTGGTCTGGCTGGTCGCGGGCTATTCGCTGGTCTTCGGCGACGACGCGTTCGGCGGACTCCTGGGGAACCTGGAGCACCTGGGCCTCGCGGACATCGGCCCGGACGCCCTGACCGGTGGGGTGCCCACCCTGCTGTTCACCACATTCCAGCTGACCTTCGCGATCATCACGGCGGCGCTGATCAGCGGCGCGGTGGCGGACCGTACGAAGTTCGCGGCCTGGCTCGTCTTCGTACCGGTGTGGACGCTGCTCGTATACGCGCCCGTCGCGCACTGGGTCTGGGGGCCCGGCGGCTGGATCAAGGACTCGCTGGGGGCGCTGGACTTCGCGGGCGGGCTCGTCGTGGAGATCGCCTCCGGCTCCTCCGGTCTGGCGCTGGCACTGGTGGTGGGGCCGCGCATCGGGTTCCGGAAGGACGCGATGCGCCCGCACAACCTGCCGATGGTGATGCTGGGCGCGGGCCTCCTCTGGTTCGGCTGGCTCGGCTTCAACGGCGGTTCCGCGCTCGCCGCGAACGGCCTGGCGGCGGCCTCGATGCTCAACACGCTCGTCGCCGGCTGCACCGGACTGCTGGGCTGGCTCTTCGTCGAGCAGCGGCGCGACGGCCACCCCACCACCTTCGGTGCGGCCTCGGGCGCGGTCGCCGGACTGGTCGCGATCACGCCGGCCTGCGGCACGGTCGGCATCCTGGGCGGCGCCGCGGTCGGGCTGGCGGCGGGCGTCGTCTGCTCGTACGCCGTCGCGTGGAAGTTCCGCTTCGGCTACGACGACTCGCTGGACGTCGTCGGGGTGCACTTCGCCGGCGGCATCGTCGGCACCCTGCTCATCGGCCTGTTCGCGACCGCCTCGATGACCGGCGGCGCGGAGGGGCTGTTCTACGGGGG
>NZ_RDBL01000006.1:51744-68538 GCF_008042035.1 Streptomyces sp. col6 | reverse complement strand
CTGGGCGCCGCCGGGCCCGGCGCGGAAGCCGCCGTTGCCGAAGAGGGCGCGCGCCTCGTCGTACTCCTTGCGCTTATTGGCGTCGCCGAGGACGTCATTCGCCTCGGAGATCTCCTTGAAACGCTCCTCCGCCTTGTCGTCGCCCTTGTTGGCGTCCGGATGGAACTCGCGGGCGAGCTTCCGGTACGCCTTCTTGATCTCGGCGTCGGTGGCGTCCTTGGGGACGCCGAGAACCTTGTAGTAGTCCTTCTCGACGAAGTCCTTCGTACTCATCGACGTCCCTCCTTCCGGACGACCGGCCGGGAGCCTCCCGTCCGGCCGGTGCCGGGCCCGCAGGCCCTGGCACCGGCCGGACGGGAGGTCCTGGTGGCCGGACGGTGTGCTGCCAGGTGATCGGACAGGATGTCAGACCTCCTCGCCGCCACCGCTCTCCTCGTCGTCTGTCTTCTCTTCCTTCGCGGCCACGGGAGCCGCCCCCGGCTGGGGCTCGGCGACCGCGACCCGCGCGGGACGGATGGTGCGCTCGCCGATCCGGTAGCCGGGCTGCAGGATCGCCACGCAGGTCGTCTCCGTGACGTCCGGCGCGTAGCTGTGCATCAGGGCCTCGTGGACCGTCGGGTCGAAGGGCTCGCCCTCCTTGCCGAACTGCCCCCAAGCAGAAGACGCAGTCCCCCGCCGAGCCCCCCACCCGCCTGCCGTCGACCGACGCCTACACCTTGGCGAGCCTGATCATCGCCGAGCTGGACGTCCCGTCCCGGAGGAAGCTGACGGAGCTGCTCGTGGACTTCAAGATCGAGGAGTCGAAGCGGATGAGGGCGGAGAAGACCCCGGCGGTCGACGCCGAGTAGCCGCCCCTGGGGGCAGGCGGAGGATTATTACGCCGTAATAATCCTCCGCCTGCCCCTCGATTATTACGGCGTAATACCGGGGGAGCGGTCCGCGTAATGGGCGGCGAGCGTGACGGCACGCTTGTGCAGCACCGCACGCAGCGACGCGGGGGACAGGACCTCGGCATCGGTCCCGAACCGCCACAGCGCCCACTCCGCATGGCGCAGATCCTGGAACGTCACGGCCAGCCGCAGCCGCCCGTCCTCCTCGGACTCCGCCGCCCGCACGGCCACCACGGTACGCAGCAGCTCCTCCCGCCGCTCCGGGTTCACCCGCACCGACACGGCGACAGGGTCCCCGGACAGGAACTGCGCGCAGCGCTCCTTCCAGGCCCGCTCCAGATCCACCGCGTCCGGCCGCTCGGCCGCCTCCGGAAGCTCCTCGGCCGCCCGCACCCGCGACAGCCGGTACGTGCGGTCCTGTCCCGCTCGCAGCGCCAGTAGGTACCCCCGCTCCCGGACCGTCACCAGCCCCACCGGATCCACGGTGCGCCACCGCGGCGACTGGCCCGCGGCCACGTACTCGATACGCAGCTTGTGCCCGGCGAGCACCGCCCGCCGGATCTCGGTCATCACCGCGCCGGGCACCTCATCGGTGACCACCGGACGCGAGAGCAGATCGGTCTCCGGCTCGACGAGGAACCGCCGGGCCGCGTCGCCCGCGGTGGCCGGGTGGCCCGGCGGCAACGCGTCCACCACCTTGCGCATGGCCGACGCGAGCGCCGCCCCCAGCCCGAACGCCTGCCCGCCGCGCCCCGACCCGGCGGCCAGCAGGGCGAGGGCCTCGTCGTGGTTCAGCCCGGTCAGCTCGGTCCGGAAGCCGGGCAGCAAAACGAAGCCGCCGTGCCGCCCGCGCTCGGCGTAGACCGGGACCCCCGCCGCGGACAGCGCCTCGATATCGCGCAGGACGGTGCGGGTGGACACCTCCAGCTCACGGGCCAGGGCACTCGCGGTCAGCCGCCCGCGCTGCCGCAGCAACAACACGAGCGAGACCAGCCGATCGGCGCGCATACGACGACCCTAGCGGCCGCAGCACGCGCAGTATTACGCCGTAATAATGCGCACCCCGGACCCCGTCCGGAGCGCGCGGCGGCCGGCATTATTACGGCGTAATACTGCGCCACCGGCCCCTGCGCGGAGGGCCCGGCGCTCGGCATTATTACGGCGTAATAATGCGCGGCCGCCGGGGGAGTGCCCGCCTCACGGGCGGACGAGGCCACGACGGCCGACCAGGACCACCGCCCCGCCCGCGCCCGCGAGCGCCGCGAGGACGACGCCGAACACCGTGGCCGCACCGGTCAGCCCCACGCCGTCGCTGAGGTAGCCGACGGACACGGGCAGCAGCCCCGCCGGGACGTACCCGCCCACGTTGAGCGCGGCGTTGGCCTCCGCGAGGCGCCGGGGCGGGACGCTCGAGTTGAGCAGCGACAGACCCCCGAGCTGCCCCATCCCCTGCCCCGCGCCGGCCAGCAGCGCGGCGGCGACGAGCACAGGCACCGACGAGGTGTGCACGGCGACGATCAGCGCGACCATGCTCAGCACGGTGCTCACGGCCCCGGCGGACAGGATCGAGGGCCGGGCGAGGCGCTGGACGGCGAACTGCACGCCGGTCGAGGTGAGGAACATGGCGAAGGCCATGGCCCCGGCGACGATCCGGCTCGTCGTCCCGAGCAGCCCCGACAGGAGGGAGGGGCCGAGCGAGAGCACGAATGAGGTGGCGGTGATACCCGGTGCGAACACGGCGATTCCCAGCCGGAGTTGCCGGCGGCTGTCGCGAGGCACGCCGGGCACGCGCACCCAGGCCCCCCGCACCGGAGCCCCGGGCCGCCGAAGCGGCATCCGCAGCACGGCGGCCACGGCGGTCAGCAGCAGCACGGCCTCGACGACGAAGACGGTGACGGTCGGCGCGGGCAGCGTCTCGGAGAAGACTCCGGCCAGCAGCGGCCCGAGCCCCGCCCCGAAGACCATCGCGCAGGAGGCGAGCAGGGCGGCGAGGCCCCGGCGGCCCGGACCGGCCACATCGGTGACCGCGGCCATGCCGGCCGAGACGACGGCGCCGACGGCGATCCCGGCGAAGAACCGTGCCACGATCAGCGCGGCCACCGTGGTGGCGGTGGCGAAGACCAGGCAGGCGATCAGGGCGAGGCCCAGGGCGGGCAGCAGCACGGGCTTGCGCCCGAGCCGGTCGGAGGCCACGCCGGACACCAGCAGCGAGCCCAGCAGCCCGACGATGTAGCACGCGAACACCACGGTCAGCGTGCCCTTGGAGAACCCGATGTCCCGCTGCCACAGCACGTACAGCGGCGTCGCCGCATTGGAGAGCACGAACACGGCGGCGACCGGCCACGCGGCCAGCCAGACCCACCGCAGCGGGACATCGGCGCCCTTCCGCTCCCCAACAGCGCCCTGAACGCCCTCGACCCGAGTTCCGGACATGACTGTTCCTCCCCGACTCCCAGTAGTACGACTCAACTCGAACTTAGCATGCAGTACGATGAAATTCGTACAAGCGAGAGATCGACGACCAGAAGAGGAGGCACCCGTGCCCACGCCCACAGGCGCCGCAGCCACCGGCAGGCAACTCCCGCAGCCCCTGCCGGAACCGGCGGTCGAGGACCTGCGCCTGGAAACCGTCCTGAGCGCGCTCAGCGACCCCCTCCGCCTGACGATCGTCCGCAAACTCCTGCTGGAATCCGAGGAGTTCGACCATCCCTGCGGCTGGTTCGGCCTGGACCGCCCCAAGTCGTCGCTGACCCACCACTTCAAGGCCCTGCGGGAGGCCGGCATCACCCGCCAGCGCCAGTACGGCCTGGAGCGCCGCAGTCACGTACGCGTCGACGACCTCAGCACCCGCTTCCCGGGCCTCCTCGACCTGGTCGAGGCCTGGAACCCGGAGACGTGACAGGACGTCTGCCGACCGCCCCGTACGACTGAGTTGCTGCCTGCGGTCAACGGCGGGATCCTGGTGGCACAGGCCATTTCGAGAATCTCGCAATGCGCGATCGAAGGCCCGGTGAGTCGCAGGGAGTGCGCATCGCGCCGGCGGCCGGACCGCATCTGTTGCGGATCTCTTCCGGCAGGTCATCACCACCACCCGAATCGGGGTGTGCGTCATGATCGACGCCCGTACGCACGTCGTTGCCCTCTCGCAACAGCTCACCACCCTCGCTTCCGCACCCGTGGACCCCGCACTCGACGCAGCCCGCAACCAGCTCGTGGACGACTGCGCCGATCACCCCGCCCACGCGAGACTCGGCGCCCTGCTCGACCACCTCCTCGCGCACGCCGCGTCCGACGGCACCGAGGCCGACCTGCTCGAAGAAGCGGCGAAGATGTGGACGGACGGCCTCGCCCTCTACGCCGAGATCGGCAGAATCCGCGGCGAGATCGAGGCAACCCTGTCCGACCCGTCGAGCCCGGACGCCGCGTCCAGGTTCTGCGCGGCCACCCTGAGCCTGCGCCACGCCACGAGCGACGCCAGGGGCACGTTCGTCCGGATGGACAGCCTCGGCAAGCGCCTGCGGACCATGGCCCACATCCCGCGCCACCCCCGCCAGCAGGACGAACCCGTGTCCCAGTGGGGCTGGGGAGACGTCTACCTCGCCCGCAGGACCGACGCACTCGTACGGACCGCGTTCGGCGAAGCCGGCACGGGGGAGACCCGCGCCCTCGCCTTCGGCATCCTGTCCGGCTACTCGGCGAACGCCCTCGGGTCGGTCTACCTCACACAGGTTGTCGGCGGGCCCCGCCGCACCCACCGGCTCCGGGACCGCATCGCCCGCAACTCCGTCGGATCCTGGTGCGGCGAACAGTATCCGGACGTACGCAGCTGCCGGGGGATCGCGGACTCCCTGCACTTCGGCAACGCACCGGAGGCGACCCTGCCGGGCGAGACGGCCGACTTCCTCACCAGGACGCTGGAGGGCACGTACGACCTGTCGCAGCTGAGCCCCGTACCCGATCTGGCTGTGGGTTACGGACGCCTGGTCAGGCAGCTGGAACTCCTCGATACCTTCGTCCAGCCGCCCGCACCGGCCCTGCCCCCGGCCCCGTTCATCACGAAGATCTTCGCCGACCCCGCGCACCCACCGCAGGCGGCCGTCACCCCGGAGACAGCCACACCCTCGTACGCCCACGGGCCCGGCGTGAAACCCACCACCTACCACGGGTACGGCGGCGGGCAGGTGGGGCCACCGACAGCGACGGACAGCACCGCCGACAGCGAGAGCGCCTGCGGCAGCTTCTGCCTGGCCGTACTGGCCTTCCTCTGCTTCGCCGTCCTGCTCGGAGGCCCCTGCTGGGAGGAGTGGGGCAAGGGAAAGACCTGCACGTTCTGGGACAAGCACGTGGCGGAGAACTGGCGGAACGCGTTCACCACCGACCTCAGCCAGGCCGAGAAGGACGCACTGGCCTCGCAGAGCCAGCCCCTCACCGGCACCGGGTTCACCGCGGCCGCCGCAGTCCCCCAACTCGACCAGCTCGTATCCCAGTTGTACGACCTCCACGTACGCCTCTGGGAGGCCCTCGGCAAGGCGGGCGCCTTCCTGTCCGGCTGCGGCCTCATCTACCCCGACGGCCGGCTCGGCTACCCGCTGTACCACCAGTTCCTCGCCGTACCGAGCGACACCCTGCAGCCGCACCGCCCCGAGACGGACGACGTCCGCACGTTCTACCGGTATCCGCGGACCGAGATGGAGAACCCGGTCGACTACACGAAGACCGTCCCCGTCGGTGCCGCTCCGGGCATCGTCCTGACGGCCACCGGCCCCGACTGCGTACGCCGGTGGCAGGACATCGCCCAGGGCACACCCGGCGACAGGAACCTCGACCTCGACGCGGACCGGCACACGGCCCACCCGTGCTGGACCACCCGCGGCTCGATCGACGACGACCCGGTGGACGTGGACATCCTCGCCTACCAGGACCTGTGAGGACCCAGCCATGGACACCGATCGAGGCCGCAAGCAACAGCCGCACGAGGGCGGCAACGACCGCCCCTACCTCTACATCCACAGCTACCCGCCGCCCGACCTGCCCGACGTGGGGGAGGACGACGGCGAACGGCCCGTGCCCAACGGCGTCTGCTGGTACCTCTGTTCAGGGATCCAGCCGCTGACGGCGTTCCAGCCCGGCCAGGACCTGACCGCCCAGGTGGCCATCGGTAACTGGCAGGGCGGAAACAGCCCCTCGATGGCCTACGTCGGCCTGTGGTGGTCCACACCGGTCAGCGGGCCCGTCATCCCCGACCCCTCGAAGTTCATGGGCTTCTCACCCGTCGCGGTACCCCCGCACGGCGGCCGGGCCGAGACCACCCCCCTCACCGCCAGGATCCCGGCAAGCTCGGGCAACCACATCTGCCTCCTCGCCAAGGTCTGGCACCCCCTGGACAACGTCGCCGCCGGAGGCCTCGCGGACCCCGTCAACGACCGCCACTGGGCCCAGCACAACCTGGCCGTCCTGCCCGCCGCCCCCGCCGCACCCCAGCCCTTCACCTTCCTCGCGACCAACCCGACGGACGACGAAGCCGACTACCAGATCAGCGTCCGCCCCATGCCCCGGGAACTATGGGCCAACATCCCCAACGACGAACGCCTGCGCCCCGTGACCGCCTCCGCCTGGCTCTCCCTCAAGGACACGACCACCGGGGGAGAGGCCCAGGCCCAGAACGAACTGACCCACACACTCACACTCGCCCCGGGAGAACAACGCCCCCTGGAACTCCTGCTCGTCGTCACCGACGACCTGGGCAACGAATCCTTCGCCCCCTTCCAGATCGCCCAGTACCGCAACGAACGCCCGACCGGCGGCATAGCGGTGATCGTCCGAGCCACCTGAACACCCTTTGCCGCCGCAAGTGAGGGCGGTTCACCCGTTCCCCGCAGCGTTCTGCCGGCGCAGGTCCGCGTCGAAGGACTGCGAGGTCCCCTGCTTCCCGTACAACGCGAAGTATCCGAGGGACTTCCCTTCGCCGATACGGCTGGTGCTGTCCGCCGCGGCCTCGAAGGTGAGGGTGTCGTCGCCGTCCCGCATGATCACCGCGCCGAAATGGTTGTTCCACCGACCGGGCGCATCGCTCAGGTTCACGTAGTGGTTCTGGCCGACCGCGGGTTCGGCCCCTGCTTGCTGCAGCTCGCCCATCCTGGTGCCGAGCAGCCTCTGCGCGGCGGCCTGGCAGTCGTTGGGCATCGTGATGAGGAGGTCCTGCATCACACGCTCCGGCTCCCGGGAACCGGCGTACTCCATGACGATCACGCCGATGAGCCGCCCTGCGGTCTTCAGATAATCGACCGGGTCGAGCAGCGGGTTGACCGGGACGTTCGCGGCAGCCCACGTCGCGCCCTGGTTCTCCATCGCGAGTGCGAGCAGCCGCTGGTGCACACCGTTGACGCTCCCGTCGCTGGGGCGCCCCCTACCCGCCAGCCTGGCGACGTCCTGGAGGAGCAGTCCGAGCGCGGCAGGCGGCTGAACCACGCTCCGCCGGTAGGAGTCGAGCTTCGCCGCCCTGTCCTGCGCACTCTCACCCGCGAGGGGTTCGTGTTCGCTGTTCGCCCGTGCGGCCTCGGCCGCCTCCCTCGACGCGAAGACAGGCAGCACCCGATGCAGCACCCGGCCGCCGACCACCACCTCACGGCCCGCCTCGAGGCGGATGCGGACCTGCTCCGACGCGGCCAGCACCGTGTTCGCCGATGCGATCAACTCGGCTTCCGCGAAGGCCTCCTGGCGGCCCGAGACCGCGATCCTCCCGTTCTGCGAGATCCGGTCGTACGGCGCGGTGTCCGCGATGTCCCGCTCCCCGTCCGGCTCGGTGTAGCGCTGTACGAGGGCGCCGGTCAGCGCTCGAGAGACCGCCGCGTTGCCGAAGCTGCGCTGCATATCGGCCAGCCGGGGAACAGCGTCGGAGGCCCGCCTGCTCACCCCTGCCACCCGTTCGGGGAGCGCACTCTGCTGCGGCAGCCTCGCGTACGTCACGGCACCCACATTCCCGGCCGCCACCGAACGGCCCTCACCGTCAAGGTTCGGGCCCGGCAACCCGAGAAGAAAGGCCCCTTCGGGAAGACCAGGGGCAGCACCCCGTGCCCGCAAGGGCCGGGACGGTCGCACTCCTCACGTACATCGACGGAGCTCCCGCAACCGTCCGCGCGGGCCCCCGCCTTTGCGGCAGGGCCCAGGCTTGGCTCAGCGCCGGGGGCCGCCGCCTCGCGCATGCCCCAGCCCCCCAGTAGCAGATGACCGCAGCCAGCAGCCACAGCAGCCGCCCACCCCTTGCCCTACTGGTCGTATTTACCACCTTGGCTGATTCTGTATCAGGTCATTACTCATCAAGCGATATGGCTCATAGAGTTGCTATGCCATAAAACTTTGAGAAAGGATGTCTTGCGGTGTCTGTGACTGTATATATCGATATCGACTACAAGGGCAAGACCGCCAAGTCTTGAGGCAGGACGCCACAAGCTCGACCCGGCCATGAACGACTGCATCTCCTCCGTCCGCGACCTCGAAGGATGGACGGCCACGCTCTACGAGCACGCAGACTTCACGGGAGCCCAGGTCACCCTCTCCGCCGACATCCGCAAGGTGGAAGGCAACCTTCACGACAAGGCGTCTGCGATCGTCGTCGCCGAGCCGCAGAAGGACACCGACTACTATTTCGGTCCGGACAGCGGGGACAACTGGTTCTACTTCGAGGACAGCACGACCGTCTGACCCGACCGCACCCGGTAGGGAACCGGAACGGCCAGCCGACCGTTACGTCGCCCATTCCAGTCCGAGGTTGGTGAGGGTGGTGAGTTGGTTGTTGGTGAGTTTGTCGCGGCGGTTTTTGTGGTTGCTCAGGAACACGCCCAGGCGCACGGACGTCCCGTCG
This sequence comes from Streptomyces sp. col6, assembly GCF_008042035.1. Classification (GTDB taxonomy): domain Bacteria; phylum Actinomycetota; class Actinomycetes; order Streptomycetales; family Streptomycetaceae; genus Streptomyces. The sequence continues at coordinate 59,787 of NZ_RDBL01000006.1, read as the reverse complement.
GGCAGCTGTTCGATGTGCTGTCGTCCGACGGTGGTCTTGCCTTCGCGTGTGATGTATTGCTGTAGGGCTTGTACGCCCCGCCCGCCCCGCGTCACGCCCCCCGACGACGATGTCATGCCCGGCCCGCACCCAGTGGGTGGCCAGCGCCTCCGCCATGTTCCCCGCGCCCAGTACGCCGATCCTCATCACGCATGTCCTTTCGATGGCGGCCCGTTCAGCCGTTCGCATCGACGCTAGAACGCGGCTCGGGCACCATCTGGTACGTGACCACCGACGCCTTCCTCGCCGACTGCCGCGCCCGCCTCGCCTTCGACCTGCTCTCCCACACGTGGAACGCCGTGGTGCTCTGGTCCCTGCGCGACGGCCCCCGCCGCCCGGTCGAACTGCGCGAGCACATCGGGTCGATCAGCCCAAAGGTGCTCACCGAGACACTGCGCCGCCTCCAGTACAACGGGCTTGTGTCCCGGCAGGCGTACCCCGGTTCCCCTCCGCATGTGGAGTACGAACTCACCGGTCTGGGGCGTACCTTGCTGGGACCCATCGACACCATCGGGGCGTGGGCCTTCGAGCACGGCGACGAGGTGATGGCGGCGCAGGACGCCCATGTGGACGAGGCGTAGCGGCCGGCGGGCTCAGGGCAGGATCGAGTCGACGTACCCGCCGTCGACGCGCAGGGCGCCGCCCGTGGTCGCGGAGGCGAGCGGCGACGCGAGGTAGACGACCATGTGCGCGATCTCTTCCGGTTCGATCAGGCGTTGCAGCAGCGACTGGGGGCGGTGCCTGACCATGAATGCGTGCTGTGCCTCGTCCCAGGGGAGGTCGGCGCCGACGAGTTCGCGGACGAAGTTCTCGACGCCGCCGGTGTGGGTGGGGCCGGCGATGACGGAGTTGACCGTGACTCCGGTACCGGCGGCGTCCTTGGCGAAGCCCCGGGACACGGCGAGCAGCGAGGTCTTCGTCATGCCGTAGTGGATCATCTCGGCGGGGATGACCACGGCCGAGTCGCTGGCGATGTTGAGGACGCGCCCCCAGCCCTGCTCCTTCATGGCCGGAAGGTAGGCGCGGATGAGGCGGACGGCGGAGAGGACGTTGACCTCGAAATAGCGGCGCCACTCCGCGTCGTCGATCTCCAGCGGGGCGGCGGACCCGAAGATGCCGAGGCTGTTGACCAGGATGTCGGCCGCCGGCACGGCCTGGAGCACGGCCGCCGTGCCGTCCTCGGTCGCGAGGTCGCCCGCCGCGCCGGTGACCTCGTCGTTGCCGGACGCGGCGCGTACGGCGTGGACGGCCTCGGCGACCCGTTCCTGGTTGCGGCCGTTGACGACGACGTGTGCCCCCGCGCGGGCCAGCCCTACGGCGATGGCCTCGCCGATGCCCTGGGTGGAGCCGGTGACCAGGGCGGTGCGGCCGGAGAGATCGATGTGCATGGCGGGTCCTCCTCGTGCCCGGGGCCGGTGGCGCTGCCCGCGCGGGCGGGTGGTCGTCGGCGGTGCCCGTCCGGCCGGACGGGCACCGCGCTGCGTCAGTTGAGGGTGTCGGGGTCCGGGCCGGTGCGCAGTCCCCGGTCGAGGGCGGCGATGTCGGCCAGGTCGGTGTCGGTGAGCTCGAATCCGAAGACGTCGAGGTTCTGCCGGATGCGGGCGGGCGTGACGGACTTGGGGATCACGATGTTGCCCGTCTGCAGGTGCCACCGCAGCACGACCTGCGCGGGGGTTACGCCGTTGGCCTGAGCGATCCGCGTGATCGCCGCGTCCTCCAGCACCGCGCCCTGGGCCAGCGGGCTCCATGCCTCGGTCGCGATGCCGTGCTCGGCGTGGAAGGCGCGCAGCTCCGTCTGCTGGAGGCCGGGGTGCAGCTCGACCTGGTTGACGGCGGGGACGGTGCCGGTGCGGTCCATGAGCCGCCGCAGATGGGGGACCTGGAAGTTGGAGACCCCGATGGCGCGGGCGCGGCCGTCGGCAAGGATCTTCTCCAGAGCCTTGTACGTCTCCACGTACAGGTCGCGGGCCGGGGTGGGCCAGTGGATGAGGTAGAGGTCGACGCTTTCCAGGCCCAGCCTGGCCAGGGAGGCGTCGAACGCGGCGAGGGTCTGGTCGTAGCCCTGGTCGGCGTTCCACAGCTTGGTGGTGACGAAGAGCTCCTCGCGCGGCACGCCGGAGTCGGCGATGGCCCGGCCGACACCGCGCTCGTTGCCGTAGACCGCGGCCGTGTCGATGCTGCGGTAGCCCGCTTCCAGGGCGTGGCCGACCGCGGCGGCGGTCTCGTCGTCGGGAACCTGGAAGACGCCGAAGCCGAGCTGGGGCATGCGTACGCCGTTGTTGAGGGCGATGTGGGGTACGGAAGTCATGGGGGTGTTCCTTTTCGTCTTCGCCGTCGTGCTGCGGCTCGGGCGGCGACCGGGGTCGCCGGCTCGCATACGTACATGCAAGCGCGCCTTACATGCATCGACAATACTTGCAGACGCGCACTAATGCAATCGACGACTTCCCGCGTTGGCACCCTTTCCCGTACCGCGCGGGCGACGACCGGGCTCAGGAGCCCGCGCTCACTCCGGATCGGCGTCCTCGTCGAAGTCCCCCAGATGCAGCGGTGCCCGGCCCGCGTCCGCGTAGGTGGCTGTGAGCAGGCCGGGCAGGAGGGTGGCCATCCCCTTCGGCCGGACGGTCTCGACGGTGCCTGCCAGTTCCGGCACGGTCCACCAGCGGTGCCCGTAGCGGGCCTCCTCCGTCTCCACGTTCATGGAGCGGACCTCGTCCGCCGTGACGCGGGCCAGGCGGTACTCCTCGTACTGGTCGTAGAACCGGCCGTCGACGCTGAAGAGCGTCTGCCGCGTCCAGGCGAGCGGGCCCAGCCGGTCGCCCTCGATCCTCAGGGCCGTCTCCTCCCAGGTCTCACGGACGGCGGCCTGTACGGGGCTCTCCCCCGGCTCGACGCCCCCACCGACGGTGAACCACCATCGCGCGCCCGGTCTGCGGGGGTCGCGGCCGCACAGCAGGAGCAGCCGGTCCTCCTCGTCGACCAGCAGGACCCGGGACGTCGACCGCTTCCTCCGCACCATGGACGCCGAGGGTAGCGCGGCCGTCACCCCCTCACATGGAGGCCGAAGCCCGTGCGGCCGGCCGGTTCCAGGCCCTCCTTGAGGTGGAGGGACGGGATCTCGTAGTCGCCGAAGTTCTGGCGGCGGAACGCGATCGGCTCGGTCGATTCCAGGGTGAGCAGGCGTTCTTCCCAGGCCTTGGCCACCTCCGGGTAGTCCGCTTCGGTCATCCGGTCGGTGCCGTGGAGGATGAACGGGGGCAGCACCTCCAGGCCGGGGTAGTACAGGATGCCGTGCTGGATCGGGAAGAGCAGGTCGTCGATGGGGCCGTTGATGCCCCGGGACGAGTAGTGGGACTCCAGGCCGCCGACGGTCACCGACAGCAGGGCCCGGCGGCCGGCGAGGGTGCCTTCACCGTAGCGCTCGCCGTACTTGGTCTCGTTGTGCTCGCCGACGCCGTACGCGAAGTGGAACGTGAACACGCGGTCCACCCAGCCCTTGAGGATGGCGGGCATCGAGTACCACCACAGCGGGAACTGGAAGATGACGGTGTCCGCCCACAGCAGCTTCTCCTGCTCGGCGCGCACGTCCGGGGTGAGCGTCCCGGCGTCGAAGGCGCGGCCCGAGTCACGGGCCACCTTCAGGGGGTTCGAGGCTTCGGGGCCGTAGTCCGCCGCGTCGACGACGGCCTTCCAGTTCATGGCGTACAGGTCGCTCACCCGCACCTCGTGCCCTGCGGCCTCCAGTGTCGAGACCGCGAGGTCCTTCAGCGAGCCGTTGAGGGACCGCGGCTCGGGGTGGGCGTGGACGATGAGCGTCTTCATGACGGGCTCCTTCGGATCGGATGCCTCGATCCTGGCCGCCCCGGCGCCCCTTGTTCAGGGGCGCCGCTTCCGTCGGACGGGACTTCCTGGTACCCGCAGGGCCACCCTCGCGCGGGGCGGGCGTAGCCATACTGGGGGCATGGACGATCTCGCGGGATTCCTGCGGACCCGGCGCGCCCGGGTCGACCCGGCCTCGGCCGGCATCTCCGCCGACAGCCGCCGCCGGGTCGACGGCCTGCGCCGCGAAGAGGTCGCGCACCTGTCCGGGGTCAGCGTCGACTACTACGTACGCCTGGAGCAGGGGCGCGCCACCCAGCCCTCCGAGCAGGTACTCGACGCACTCGCCCGCGTCCTCGGTCTGGACGACACCGAGCGCGAGCACCTGGACCGGCTCGCCCGGCAGCGCCGCCGGCAGGCGAAGGCGCCCGGCGGGCGGGTCCGGCCCGAGGTGCTCCGGGTCCTCGATCTGGTCATGGACGCCCCCGCGGTGCTCATGGACCACCGCATGGACATCCTCGCGGGCAACCGCCTCGCCCGGCTACTGTACGGCCGGCCGCTGCCGGGACTGAACACCGCCCGGCACCTGTTCCTGGAGGAGAACGAGCGCGGTCTGTACGCGGAGTGGGAGCAGTGCACCCTCGACGCGGTCGGCCATCTGCGGCTGGCCGCGGGCAAGTACCCGGACGACGCGCGGCTGGCCTCGCTCATCGGGGAGCTTTCGATGGGCAGCGACCGCTTCCGCCGGCTGTGGGCCCGCGCGGACGTGCGCGCCCGTACGCACGGGCGCAAGGTCTACCGGCACCCGCTGGTCGGGCTGCTGGAACTGCATCAGGAGAACTTCGCCCTCGCGGATGCGCCGGGCCGGGAGATGATCGTGCTGTCCGCCGCGCCCGGCAGCCCGGCCGCGGACGGACTGCGCCTGCTGGCCGGGCTGAGCGCGGACGCGGAGAGCGACGAGGCGCCCGCCCGGCCCCGCGCCCGCGAGGAACGCCCCCGCTGAGGGCCGTCCCTCAATTCCCGACGGGACACCCCTCAGCGCGCCGCCTCGAACCGCGCCAGGTGGTCGTCGCCGAGCCGGACGTCCCGGGCGGCAAGCGCCTCCTCGACGTGCTGGACGCGGCTCACGCCGACGATGGGGGCGATGCCCTGGTGGAGCAGCCAGGCCAGGACGACCTGGTTCTTCGTCGCGGAGACCTCCTCGGCCACCTCGTCCAGGACCGCCAGCACCCGCGAGGTGCCGGGGTGGTCGTAGATGTCCTGGAACGGCTTGTCCGGGCGGGTGTAGGAGCCCCACAGCAGGGAGCTGTACGCCCACACGTCGAGCCCCTCGGACGCGGCGAGGTCCAGGTCATCGGGGGTGAGGTGGCGGTGGCCGCCCTCGGCGAGCGGAGTCAGCGGGCGCGGCTGGACGAGTGAGTGGCGCAGTTGCAGAGCGGTCCAGGGCTCCGCGCCCTGCTCCCGGGCCAGCGAGCGGGCGCGCTCGACGCGCCAGGCGGTGTGGTTGGCCGCGCCGACCCGCAGGGCGACTCCCTTGGCGACGAGCTCGCCGAATGCCCCGACCGTCTCCTCCAGGGGCACGGTGCGGTCCTCGGCGTGCGCCCACAGCAGGTCGACGTGGTCGACGCCGAGGCGTTCCAGGCTCTCCTCCATGCCCGCGTGAATAGCGCGGGCGGAAAGACCTTCGGCGCTCTCGGGCCAGGAGTGCGGGACGAGCGGGTTCTGCCGGACCTTGGTCGCGATCCGCACGGAGTCGCGCGCACCGGGCCGGGCCCGGAGCCAGGCGCCGATCACGCGCTCGCTGGCGCCGCCGACACCGCTCGGGTCGGCCCAGAAGGAGTAGCAGTTCGCCGTGTCGAGCCAGTCGCCGCCGCCCGCGACGAAGGAGTCGAGGAGCGCGAAGGACGTGTCGGAGTCGACCTGCGTGCCGAAGCCCATGGTGCCCAGGACGATCTGGGGGTTCGTGTTGTTCATGTCCCTCATGCTCCGCGTTGAAGTGCGCTCCAGGTCAAGCCCGTTCTTCCGGCGCCGCCTCGAAAGGTGCACGGGTGCATGAATCACCCCCGTGGGCGGGCGGCACGGACCTAGGCTCCCGGTGACGGCGGGCGGAGGCCGTCCACGCCCGGACGACCCCTCGCGCCCGCCCGCTACCCGGGGAGCAGAGATGACGGATCTCGACGCATCGGTGGAGTCGATGGAACAACTCGCCGTGGCCTGGCGGGCCATGGTGCTGGACCGGGACGCCGGCGCGGACGTACGCGACCTGCCGGGGATCGCCGTGCGCTGGGCCGACTGCGGCTTCGCGTTCTGGAACTGCGTCACCCTGACCGAGGTCGGCGCGGACGCCCGGCTCGCCGAACGGCGCCTGGGCGAGGCTGCGGACATCATGCGGGCGAAGCGGCGGCCCGGCTTCCTCTGGGTCTTCGAAGACCTCCTCGACGCGGAGGCCCGCGCCTCTCTGGACGAGGCGGCCGGGCGGGCCGGGCTGACGTACGCCTTTCCAGGTACGGGCATGGCGGGCGACCTGTTCCCGCTTCCCGAACCGGCGCACCCGGAGCTGGACTTCGTACGCGTGAGCGAGGAGGAGCACCTGCTCGCCTACGCGGACCTCAACTCGCGCGCGTACGGGTTCCCCCTGGAGGCCGGCCGCGACGGGCTCGCCGGGTCCTCGCTGTGGAGGAGCGGGGTGCACGCCTACCTCGGGCTGCGGCAGGGCGAGCCGGTGACCTGTGCGGCGACCGTGGAGGCGGCGGGCCGGCTCTTCGTCGTGCTCGTCGCCACCGATCCGCAGTGGGAGCGCCGGGGGTACGGGGAGGCGGTGACGCGCAAGGCACTGTACGAGGGGGCCAGGGCCACCGGCCTCACGCGCGCGACCCTGCACGCGACGGCGGCGGGCGCTCCGGTGTATCCGCGCATCGGCTTCACCCCGAATTCGGCGATGCGGTTCTACGGGTTGCAGGCCTGAGGGGAAGGGCGCCGGGCCTGTCACAGAACCGTGGCATTCGGGGTCACAACCCCGGGCCCGGGTGGCCTGTCCAACTGTGTGGGACGACGGGCCGATCCACCCGTCGTCGGGGGAGGACGCGGCAATCCGCCGCGTCCACACACATCACGGGGGAACACCTTGAACACCACTGCGCGCAGCCTGCGTTCGTCCGCCGCGGTCCTCGCGGCCGGACTGCTGCTGTCCGTCACCGGAGCCGTCCTGGCCCCGGTCGCCCTGGCGGCGCCGGCCGGCACCGGCACGCCCGAGCTGGCCGTGTCCACCGCGGCACCCGCGGAGATCGGGCTGGGCGGTCTGCCGGTCGGCTTCACCACCACGGCGTCCAACACCGGCGCGGACGACACCTCGTCCGCTCGGCTGATCTACCGCATCGACGGCGGCGGCGGGCTGCCGGACAACGCCTTGAGCCTGGAGTACCGCCTCGACGGCACGGAATGGAAGAAGGTGCCGCTGAGCGCCATCGACGGCACCGTCTACGGTGGTGAGCTGCCCGAGCAGTTCCCGCTGGCCGCCGGAAAGTCGCGGACCGTCCAGCTCCGCCTCGGGCTCCCCATGGGCACCCCGCACCACGGCGACAGCAACGGCGGCACCGACCATGTGAAGCTGACGACGATGATCTCCTCCGGTGCGTCGGGGGCGGCGAACGACACCGATGTGGACCAGGTCTCGGTCGGCGGGCTGGACACCCACCTGTCGGGTGTCCCCGCTACCGCGACCGCCGGTGGCCCGGCGATCACCTTCAAGGCCACGGTCGACAACCCGACGGCATCGGCGTACGAGAACGTCACGGATGTCCTCCTGACGAACCGCTACACCACGGTGCAGGTACTGCGGTCGGGGAAGTGGGTCACTCTCAAGCCGGTGACCGAGAGTGACAACCCCGATGGGTACGAGTTCGACGTCATCGGTGCGGACGTCTCCCTCGATGCACACGCGAGCACGAGCGCGCAGGTCCGCGTGACCTATCGCAAGGACGCCCCGCTCGGGAAGACCACCCTGGGCCCGTGCGCGGTCGTCAACAAGGCGCCGGACATGCTGCGCGGCGTCATGAGCTGCGGCCCGGACGCCGACGTCACCGTGAAGGCCGCGCGCGCCTCCGGAACCACGACACCGAGCCCGTCGGCCACCGCGACCTCCTCCGCCTCCCCCGCCCCGGCGAACACCGGCGCGGCCTTCACGGT
>NZ_RDBL01000006.1:0-51644 GCF_008042035.1 Streptomyces sp. col6 | reverse complement strand
CCTTGTGGACGACGATGCCCAGCGTGATCGCACCGAGGGCGCCGCGCAGCAGTTCGTCCTGGAGGAGCCGTTCGTGCTCGTCGAGCAGGGCCGCCGCGATGGACGCCACGTCCGGGTAGCGGCGGTAGAGGGTGCCCCGGCCGACGCCGGCCGTGCGGGCGATGTCCTCCATCGTCACCGTCCGGGGGTCCCCGGTCTCGAACAACTCGGCCGCGGCGGCGAGCACCTTGGCACGGTTGCGCGCCGCGTCCGCGCGTTCCCTCATCTCCACCACGGGCCCAGCCTACGTCAGTCCGGAAGTAAGCGGACACGGTGTCCGGTTGGCTGTAAGGTCGACTCGTTCCCGTAACTGGACACGGCGTCCGGTTACGTATGTCCGTGCGTGCTTGTACGCATCGACCGACCGAGGAGACCCGTCATGACCGCCGGCCCCGCGACCGCCCCGACCCTGCTCCACATCGACGCCAGCGCCCGCCGCCACTCCTTCAGCCGCGAGCTCGGCGACGCCGTCGCCGGTGCCTGGCGTACGGCCCACCCCGGCGGCACGTACGTGCACCGCGACCTCGCGCTCACCCCCGTCCCGCAGATAACCGAGGCGTGGACCGAGCTGTGCGACCACGTCCTGGAGTACGGGATCACCGACCCCGGCCGGTACCGGGAAGCGGTCCGCACCCCGGAACAGGCCGCCGCCTGGGCGGTGATCGAGCCGCTGCTCACCGAACTCGTCGCCGCCGACACCGTCCTGATCGCCACGCCCATGTACAACTTCTCGATCCCGGCGTCGCTGAAGGCGTGGATCGACCAGGTGACCTTCCCCAAGATGTCCCTGGCCGGACGGCGGTTCGTCGTGGCGTACGCGCGCGGCGGGGCGTACGGGCCGGGCACGCCGCGCCACCCGTACGACCACCAGGAGCGCTATCTGCGCGACTTCTTCGCCGGGCACTTCGCCGTACCGGACGAGGCGATGGATTTCCTCGGCACCGAGCTGGTGAACGCGCGCGTCGATCCCGCCCTCGCCGCCCGCCGCGCCGCCCACGACGCGTCCCGCGAGGCGGCGCTGGCGGCGGCCCGGAAGACCGGAGGGGCGCTGTGAGCTGGCTGCTGCTCCTCGCGGCGGGGCTGGTCGAGGTCGCCTGGTCGCAGAGCATCAAGCCCACGGCCGGCTTCACCCGCCCGCTGCCGACGCTGGTCTGCTTCGTGCTCGCCGCCGCCGCGGTCTATCTGCTCTCGCTGGCGATGCGGAACCTGCCGGTCGGCACGGCGTACGCGGTCTTCACCGGGATCGGCGCCCTCGGTGCGATCACGCTGGGCATCGTCGTCCACAAGGACCCGGTGTCGGCGGGCCGCATCGCCGCGCTCGCCCTGATCGTCGGGGGCGTGGCGCTGTCCCGGCTAACCGTCCAGGACGCCTGACCGGCCGCCGGGGCGCCGGGGCGTGAGCGGCAGGGGCGGGGAGAGCATGGGCTCCAGGAGCTGGGCCAGCTCGCGGCGCCGGTGCGGGTCGAGCCGGTCGATGGCCGGTGCCAGCTCCTCCCGCCCCTGCGCGTAGAGCCGTTCGATGAGCTCGCGCCCCTCGTCGGTGATCAGGACGACCACGGCGCGCTTGTCCTCGGGGCTGGTGCCCCGGGCCAGCAGGCCCCGGCGCTCGGCGCGGGCGATCAGGCCGGACAGGGTCGACTTGTCCAGGCCGAGGAAGGCCGCCAGATCGCTCATACGGGGCTGCCGGTCCCGCACGATGCCGAGGACGCGCAGTTGCGTGAGGGACAGGTCGTGCTCGGCGCCGATCCGCGTGAGCACGCCCATGATCTGGAAGGCGCTGCGGACCAGGCCGTCCAGCAGGGCGTCGGTGGAGTCGTCGGGGGCCATGGAGCCCACCCTACTTGACATTGTTGGCATTACAAACAACTCTGGTAATGATTGGTAATGCAAACCAAACTGCCAGGGAGCACCTCATGCACGCAGCAGTCATCACGGCGCACGGCACCCCGCCCGTCTACCGCGAGCACCCCGAACCCGTGGCCCGGGGCGAGCACGAGACGGTCGTGGACGTCCTCGCGGCGGGCCTGCACCACCTCACCCGCTCCAAGGCCGAGGGCACCCACTACTCGGCCACCGGCGTCTTCCCGATCGTGCCCGGCGTGGACGCCGTCGTCCGCGAGCCCTCGGGCCGGCTGCGCTACGCGATCCTGGACGACACGGACCTCGGCACCTTCGCCGAGCGCACCGTGATCGACGTACGCCGCAGCATCGTCCTCCCCGACAACGCGGACCCGGTCCGGATCGCCGCCGCGATGAATCCGGGCATGTCCTCCTGGGTCGCGCTGCGCCGCCGCATCACCTTCCGGGAGGGGCAGCGCGTCCTCGTCCTCGGCGCCACCGGCAGCGCCGGACGCATGGCCGTCCAGATCGCCGGGCGGTTCGGTGCGGCGGAGGTCTTCGCCGCCGGCCGGAACGCCGCCCGGCTCGCCGAGCTGCCCGCCCTCGGCGCGGACCGTGCGCTCACCTTCGACAAGATCGACGCCGCGGCCGACGTCGACGTCGTCCTCGACTTCGTCTGGGGCGAGCCCGCGGCGGGCGCCATGCTCCCCCTCCTCACCGCGCGCGCCGACCGCTCCGCCCCGCTCACCTGGGTGCAGATCGGCTCCATGGCGGGTCCGACCGCACCGATCCCCTCGGCGGCGCTGCGCAAGGCCCGGCTGGAGATCGTGGGCAGCGGCATCGGCTCGCTCTCCCCCCGCGACTTCCTCGCCGAACTCCCGGAACTGGCCGCGGCGGTGACCGAAGGCGCCCTCGACGTCCGCGCGCGGGCCGTGGATCCGGCCGGGATCGCGCAGGCGTGGAACGACCACCGCAGCGACGAACGCCTCGTCTTCGTTCCGTAGTTCCTCCGACGGCGGCGCATCGAGGCCTCGTACGCATGATCGATAGGCTCACCTCATGGGCCTCGACATCACCACACTGATCGCCGACTGGTCGTGGCTGGCCGAGGTCCCGCCCCGGGAGCGGCTGCCGCGTCTGCGGGACGCCTGGTACGACGACGGGACCGGGCTGTGGGACCACGACGCACCCGGGACCGACGGCGGCTGGGAGTGGCCGCGCGGGCCGCACGGCGCGCGCTTCGGGGTGTACGAGTTCCCGGGCACCCTCGGCTCGTTCAAGCCGCACTTCTGGGCGGGGGAGGGCTGGGAGAAGACACGCGCACACGTCGATCCGGCCGTGCGGGCGGAGGTGGACGCGCTGCTCGGCGGGCTGACCTGGGACAGGCCGGACTTCGACGACGACGAGGAGAGCGAGGACCGCGCCTTCTTCTCCCCCGACCACGACAGCGTGCTGGTGGCGTGTGCGCCGGAGCGCGTACGCGAACTGCTCGCGACCTGGGAGCGTGTACGGCCCCGGCTCGACGAGGTTCGGGCGCCGTTCGACGAACATGCCGCTCTGCCCGAAGGGTGGATCCCCGACGCCGACGCGTTCGTACGCCTTCTCACCGGCTGGGGCGAGGTGCTGGCCGAGGCCGCCCGCCGGGGCTGGGGGATCGCGGGCCTGAGCGGGTAAGCGGGTAAGGGCTACCGCCTGCGGGAGATACCCAGCTCGATGAGGTAACGCTTCGTCACCCGGCCCCCGTACCGCCCGTCGATCAGCTCCGCGATGGACGACAGCAGCCCGCGCCGGGCGTCCTCCGGGAGCGCCCGGTGGCCCGAGTACGTCCGCAGCACCTCCAGGTACTCCGGCGCGGTGTACGTGACGTCGTGCTCGTAGCGGCGGAAGACCGTCGGGCCGAAGCGGCCGCTGCGGGCCACCTCCTCCGCGTGGTCGGCGTGGTCGACCTCGGCGGCCGCGGGCGGCCGGGTCCCCGGCTTCGTGTCCGGGTCGAACCGCTCGTAGCAACGCTGGACATCGAGGAAGAACTCCTCGGTGCCGCCCGCCACATGCTGCGTACGCACCACGGCGAGCGCCCCGCCGGGCCGCAGCGCGTCGGCGGCCCTGGTCACCCGCACCGCCGGGTCGATCCAGTGGAACGAGGTCACCGCGAGCACCGTGTCGTACGGCTCCGAGGGCAGCGGCCAGCTCTCGAACTCCGCCGTCACCACCTCCACGTCCCGAGCCCCGGCCAGGTTGCGCCGGGCGACCGCGGCCATGCTCGGCCCCGCCTCGACGGCCGTGATCCGGCAGCCCCGCCCGGCCAGCGGGACCGTCGCCTGCCCGGTCCCGCACCCCACCTCCAGTACGCGGCTGCCCGGCCCGGCCTCGGCGAGTTCCGCCAGATCGTCGTAGAGCGCCGCCGGATACCCCGGCCGGGCCCGGTCGTACAGCTCCGCGTCCTCGTCGAACGTCCGCCGCAGCCGCTCCCGCCGGGAGTCCTCGGGACGGTCGTCGCGCGGCACGGGTGCGGTGATTTCGGGCATGCGGAGCAGGCTATGCGATGCCGGCGCGCCGTGCGTGGCGCCGGATCGGCGACTCCGGCGCTATCGGCCCTCGCACAGCCCGGCCTCCACGGCCGCCTGGATGTCGTCGTCCTGTGCGTCCGTGCCGCCCGGGTCGAGGTTCACCATGACCGAGGTCTGCCTGCCGTCGAGGGTGGCGCCGCCGGCGGTCTGGAAGCCGAAGATGTCGCCGCCGTGGCCCCAGTAGTGCCCGCCGCACGGAAGCGTCCGGCGCTCCAGGCCGAGGCCGTACGCCCGGTCGTCACCGGCCGGCCGGGTCCGCATCATCTCCCTGAGCTGCGCCGGCTTCAGCAGCCGGCCGTCCACGAGGGCGGCCAGGAACCGGTTGAGGTCAGCGGTGCTGGAGACCATCTCGCCGGAGGCACCCGCGACCGACGGGTTGATCGCGGTGGCGTCCATGAGCGGCGCGTCCGTGCCCGGCCGTACGTATCCGCGCGGATGCGGGCCGGGGATCACCGGGTCGTCGCCGGGCACGGTGGTCGCGGCCAGCCCGAGCGGCTGGATGACGCGGCGGCGGATCTCCTCGCCGTAGGGGCGCCCCGTCACCTTCTCGATGATCATGCCGGCCAGCAGGTAGTTCGTGTTGGAGTAGTCCCAGCCGTGGCCGGGCCTGAACGTACGGGGCCGGTCGAGCGCCAGGTCCACCAGGTCGCGGGTGTCGTGGTGGGCGAGCGGGTCCGTCAGGATGTCCTGCGGGCTGAGGAAGTCGAGGTAGTCCGGCAGCCCGCTGGTGTGCTGGAGCAGCCGCCGTACGGTGACGCCCCGCCACTCGCCCGGATGATCGCGGACGACATCCGGCAGATAGCGCTCCACCGGCGCGTCGAGGACGACGCGGTGCTCACCGACGAGCTGGAGCACCACCGTGGCCACGAAGGGCTTGGTCATGCTGCCGATCCGGAAGCGGCTGTCACCGCGTACCGGCGTCCCGCTGTCCGCGTCCGCCACCCCACTGGTCAGCACCGCGCCGCCGCGCCGGCCATGCGTCTCGACGAGCGCCCCGGGCGCGCCGTCGACGGTGGTCAGCCGGTGCAGGATGTCGCGCAGCGGGGCATCGGCGGCGGATACGGCGGCGGGCTCCGCCGCGACAGCCGTACCGCCCACCTGCATGCCCGCCGCGACACCGAACGCCACGGCCAGAGCGAGTGCGCCGGCCAGAGTCCGCTTGTGCTTGATCATGAGTTCCCCTCGTCGGAGCGGCAGCTTCGGCGCCGATCGCCTGCCCTGCCGCCACCCCACGATGTCCGAACGGCACCGGCCGCCACGATGAGGCGATCATCCGTATCTCCGGTGGGGACAACCCCCGGTGAGGGCCCGTCAGGCGGGCGGCAGGGGGCGGATGCTGGAATAGCCCCATGGGCGACACGCGGTACGACACCGACCTCCTCGTCATCGGAGGTGGCCCCGCCGGCTGCGCCGCCGTGCGGATGGCCGCCGGGGTCGGGATGCGGTCGGTGCTCGTCGAGCCGGACCGGTTGTGCCGGAATCTGTACCGGGTTCCGGCCCTGAACAACGTGCTCGGCGGTCACACCAGCGGGCCCGCGCTCGCCGATGCCGTCACCGCGGAGATCCGGGGCACGGAGTTGTGCCGGGTCCAACTGGGGCGGTAGGTCAGTGAGATCCGCGCTTACGAGGAACATGTCACCGTCACCCTCGACAGCGGGGACCGCCTCACCGCCCCGTACGCCGTCGTCGCCACCGGGGTCGGGCCGCTCCGGCCGCGTGACGTCGACTGGATCACCGCGCCGGACGGGCTCGCCCCGACGCCGCTGTGGCAGGCCGGGGCGGAGGAGGGGCGGACCCTCCTCGTCCTCGGCGGGGACCGGCCGGTCGGGACCTTCCTGCGCGCCCACCCGGGCACCGGCTTCCGGCTCCTCGTGGCGTACCCGGCGGCCGACGCCTACAAGACCGAGGAGATCCGCGAGGACCCCCGGGTCACGCTCGTCCCCGTCGACCACCTGACGCTCGCGGACAGCGGGGCGGCGGAGGCGGTGGGTGCGGACGGCGTACGGCACAGGCTCGTGGCGGACGCCGTCCACCTCAGCCTCGGGAGCGCGCCGGCCGCCCCGGCCGGCGATCTGGTCCGGAGCGCCGACGGGTACTGCGCGCCCGCCGGCCAGCACCCGCGCGTCCTCGTCGCAGGCGACCTCCGCTCCGCGCGCTACCAGCGGATCATGACCGCCCTGGGCTCCGGCAGCGAGGCCGCGCTGCACGCGTACTACGCGGACCGCCTGTAGGCCCGTGGTACGACGCGCAGCCACGTACATGCGACCGCGGAGGTACCGAACCGCCACCCGTGGGCGGACGTTGCGGCACCCGGTCCGCGCCTAGCGTTCCGATCATGAGAACTCGTCACCGCGGCCTGGCCGCCTCGCTCCTCGTCCTCGCCCTGGGGGCCACCGCCGTCGCCCCGGCCGTCGCCGCCACCCCGTCGCCCGCCGCGGACGGCCCCGCACTCACCGCCGCCGCCCAGCAGCTGCGACTGCCCGCGCCGACCGGGCCGTACGGCGTCGGCGAGAGCACCCTGTACCTGCGGGACACCGGCCGCGCCGACCCGTACGTACCGGAGGCAGGCGGACGCGAGCTGCTGGCGTCCGTGTTCTACCCGGCACGGGCCGGGAGCGGGGTGCCCGCCCCGTACATGAGCGAGCAGGAAGCGGAACTGCTGCTGGCGTCCCGGGGGCTCGGCGGTCTCGTCGAGCCCGGCGTGGTCGGCGCCACCGAGACGCACGCGCGGCTGGGCGCGGCGCCCGCGCGCGGCCGGTTCCCGCTGATCGTGCTGTCGCCGGGCTTCGGGCAGAGCCGGTTCACGCTCACCTCCCTCGCGGCGGACCTGGCCTCACGCGGTTACGTCGTCGCGGCGGTGGACCACGCCCACGAGTCCACCGCGACCGTGTTCCCGGGCGGGCGCGTCCTGCCCTGCGCCGCCTGCGACCTGGTGGAACGGACCGGCGACGCGGGCATGGCGGAGGTCGCCCGGGGCCGGGCGAAGGACGTCTCGTTCCTGCTGGACCGGCTGACGGACGTTCACCCCGCCTGGCGGTACGCCCCGATGATCGACCGGCGGCGCGTCGGCATGGCCGGGCACTCCATCGGTGGCGACTCCGCCGCGGCCACCATGGCCGCCGACGGGCGGGTGCGGGCGGGCGTGAACATGGACGGTGCCTTCTACGAGCCGGTCCCCGCCGCGGGGCTCCGGGGCCGGCCGTTCATGGTGCTCGGCACCGACGTCCAGCACGCCCCCGGCAGCACCACCGACACCACCTGGGACCGGGACTGGCCGCACCTGGACGGCTGGAAGCGGTGGCTCACCGTCGCCGGGGCGGGCCACTTCACCTTCACCGACATGCCGGTCCTCGGCGAGGAACTGGGGATCAAGGATCCCTCGGCACCGCTGGCCGCCGACCGCTCCAGCCGGATCACCCGCGACTACGTCGCCGCCTTCTTCGGCCTCCACCTCAAGGGCGTACCGCAGCCGCTGCTCGCCGGGCCGACGGCCGCCAACCCGGAGGTGTCGTTCCAGTCGCCGTGAGCGTCATTCCACGTCGGGCAGGTGATGCGCCTCCAGGGCCCGCATGGCGTGCGACGCGTTGAACGGCAGGATCGTCACCGCGACGTGCGGCAGCTGTTCCAGGGTCCTCGACATCTTCTCGCCGGTGCCCCGGTGCAGGAGCTTGCCGAGGGCGTTGGCGTACAGCCGCCGTGGCACGAGCACCGTCAGGGACGTCTCCCCGTCCTGCGTGGTGCGGACGGCCAGTTCGCGCATCGCGTGACGCAGCCGGCGGTCGGAACAGGCCACCACTTCCAGGTCGACCGAGGTCGCGGACGTCGACGCCCAGCGGGCGGACAGCCGGCGTGCGTGGTCCTCGTCGATGGCGAAGTGCACGGCCCGGACGGTGTCGGGCCGCAGTTCATGTGCGTACCGCAGGGCCTTCAGCGTGGCCAGGTCCAGCGACTCGACGAGGACGAACACCTGATGGCGGCGCGTACGCGGCCGGTCCGCGCCCGGGGGCAGCAGTTCCAGGGCCGCGGCCTCGCGCCGGTACTCGCGGTTGATGCGGATCAGCATCCAGACGCCGAGCGGGAAGATGACGACGACCAGCCAGGCGCCCTCGGTGAACTTCGTGACTGCGAAGATCAGGACGACCGCGCCGGAGACGACCGCCGCGAGCGCGTTGACCGTGATCTTCGCCCGCCGCAGCGGCTCGCTCCTGCGCACGTGGTACGCGGCGAGGCCGGCCCCGGCCATGGTGAAGGCGGTGAACACGCCGATCGCGTAGAGCGCCACGAGCCTGTCCACATTGGCGCCCGTGACGAGCAGCAGGGCCAGCGAGAGAGCGGAGAGGGTGACGATGCCGTTGGAGAAGGCCAGCCGGTGTCCGCGCCGGGTGAGGACCCGCGGCAGGAACCGGTCCTGCGCGACGAAACTGGCCAGGAACGGGAACCCGGTGAAAGGGGTGTTGGCGCCGGTGTAGAGGACCAGCGCGGTCGCCAGCTGGACGAGGACCAGCCCGAGCGTCCCCAGCGTTCCGTTCCCGAAGGCGAGCCGTGCCTCCTGCGCGATGACGGTGGGGGTCCCGTCGGTGTACGGGACGGCGTGGGTGAAGTGCGCGAGCGTGGAGACGCCCAGGACCAGGACGGCGAGCACGCAGCTCATGGCGATCAGGGTGCGCCGGGCGTTGCGGCCCTGGGGTTCACGGAAGGCCGAGATGCCGTTCGAGATCGCTTCGAGGCCGGTGAGGGACGAGCCGCCATTGGCGAAGGCGCGCGCCACGATGAACAGCGAAGCACCCTGGAGCCAGCCGTCGCCGGGAGTCCCCAGGGGCACGACACCGGGAGCGTTCAGGTCGGCGTGCGGCAGTCCGCCCGTGAGCGCGCGGACCGCCGCGGCGAGGAAGACCAGCCCCATGGCGGCGATGAAGAGGTACGCGGGCAGTGCGAACGCCCGGCCCGCCTCGCGGATGCCGCGCAGATTCCCGTACGCGAGCACCACGATCACCAGCACGGAGACCGGCAGCTGGAGATGGTCGAGCCCCGTCCAGCCGTTGCCCGCCAGATGGGCGAGCGAGATCAGCGCGTTGGTGCCGGCCGACACCTGGACGGCGACCGTGACGATGTAGTCGACCAGCAGGGCCACGGCGGCGACCTGGGCGACGTTCGGCCCGAAGTTCTCCCGGGCCACCACATAGGAGCCGCCGGCCCGGGTGTAGATGCTGACGACGTCGCTGTAACAGACCGTCAGAAGCAGCAGCACCAGGAGGATCGCACCGGTCACCGGCATGACCAGCGTGAAGGCGGCCGCTCCGGCGACCGGTACGAGGACGCGGAGCATCTCCTCGGAGCCGTAGGCCGACGAACTGATGCAGTCGGACGCGAGCACACCGAGCGCCGTCCGGTTGCTCAGCTTCTCCTCACTGACACGCGCGGTGGTGAGGGGCTTGCCAAGGAGCCGCCGTTTGACGCGGTACATCGGCCGTTCAAGGGTCATACACCCCATCACAACGGGCGGTGACTTCAGGGCTGTGGAGACACCACGGGGGCGAGGGTGAACACGCGCGTCTCGGGGTCGACCCGGGCCGGCAGCGCCGTCCCCTGTGCGGCGTCCCCGAACTGGTACGCCAGCAGGTCGCACGCGCACTCGAACGGTTCGAACCCCTGTCCGTCGACCCGTATCAGCAGCCGGACCTGCTCGTGGTCGTCGTTGGACGGCGGGGCGGCGGAGGCCGACAGGACCAGGGCGGTCGCGTCGACACCGGTGGCGGCGAGCCGGAGGGTGAGCCGGCGTTCCATACGGGCGGAGACGACGGTCGACCACCCGACGTAGGCGACGAACACGGCGACCAGGAAGAGGGCGGCGCCCGCCCAGGTCCACCCGCTGCCGGTCTCCCCGATCTCGGAGACCGTACGGACCGCGGTGTAGACGGCGGCTCCGCCCGCACCCAGCAGCAGGATCGCGCCCACGGTGCAGGCGATGGCCGTGATCGCCGGGCCCTTGGGATCGAGCAGGGCGGGTTCGTGGGCGCGCGCGGTGGCCATGGGCGCACCTTAATCAAAGGGCGTGGTGTGCGGAACGGGCTCGTGCGAGGCTGATGCGACCACCGGCCCGAACGAGGCTGTGAAGGAGTCGCGAGATGGGTCAGGAGTCCTCGCACGACCGACAGCTTTACCGGCAGTCCCTCTTCTACCGGCCCGGAAGTACGCTGCTGACCACGATCCGCGCGTACACGGGCGGGCCCACACCGGCCCGCCCCGACGATCCGGCCGTCCGCTTCCATCCCGAAGGCATCGCGTACCACCAGGCGTTCGGGCACGACCCCGTGATCAAGCTGGGCTGGCCGGCGGTCCGGGCGGTCGCCGTCCTCCCCGGACCGATCGCGGACCGACGGGCGCTGTGCGTGTACCGGATCGACGAACCCCCACGGCCCGACATCCCGGCCGATGCCAGGTTCACCGGCACCGGACAGGGCCTCGGAGCCCATTTCGAGGCGCTGTTCGGTACGCGACTCGCGGTCCATCTGCACCACGTACGGGGCCCGTCGCTGAACAGACTCGCCCGGTCCCTGCCCGCCTGGACGAACGGCCGCATCACCCTCGGCACCGAACGCCCGGTCTGAGGCGGGCCGCCCGGCCGTACCCGGAGAAGGCCCCGCTCACCCCGCGCGGGCGACCGCGACCCCCGCCCGCAGCGCCGGCCACGCCGCGGCCAGCCCCTCGCGCCAGTCCCGCATCGCCCCCAGCCCCGCCGCCTCCCACCGCGCGTGCCCCAGCGCGGAGTACCGCGGCCGGGGCGCGGGCGCCGCGAACGACGCGGCCGGGACCGGGCGGATACGGGACGGGTCCGCGCCCAGGAGGCGGAAGACCTCCCGGGCCAGCTCCACGCGGGTGCAGTGGCCGGAGTTCGTCGCGTGGTAGACACCCGGGGCCGCCGCACCGCCCAGGGCCGCCAGACCGAGCGCGACCAGCCGGCCGGCCGCGTCCGCGCTCCAGGTGGGCTGGCCGCACTGGCCGTCCGCGACCTCGACGATCTCCCGCTCGCGCTCCAGGCGGATCAGCGTGGAGACGAAGCCCCGGCCGCCGTCCCCGTACAGCCAGGCGGTGCGCGCCACGTAACCGGTCCACGGGAGGAGTTGCAGGACCGCGCGCTCGCCCTCCAGCTTGGAGCGGCCGTACGCGCCGAGCGGGTCCGGGCGGGCGTCCTCGGCGTACGGCGTGCGGGCCTCGCCGGAGAACACGTAGTCCGTCGAGACGTGCAGCAGCAGTGCGCCGAACTCCCCGCACGCCGCGGCCAGCCGGCGCGGGCCCGTGCCGTTGACCCGCAGGGCGCGGGCCGGCTCGGCCTCCGCCGCGTCCACGTCCGTGTAGGCGGCGGCGTTGACCACGATCCCCGGCCGGTGCGCGGTCATCGCCGCGCGCACGGCCCGGGGGTCCGTCACGTCCAGGTCCTCGTGGCCCAGGGCGACGTACGGCCGGCCCGCCCGGTCGAGAGCCGGCAGCAGCTCCCGGCCGAGCAGACCCCGCGCCCCCGTGACCAGCCAGCGGGTCACAAGGAGGCCTTGTTCTTCAGCGGCTCCCACCAGGCGCGGTTGTCCCGGTACCAGTCGAAGGTCTCCCGCAGCCCCTGCGTGAAGTCCTTGCGCGGCCGGTAGCCCAGCTCCTCGCGGATCTTGGTGCAGTCGACCGAGTAGCGCAGATCGTGCCCGAGCCGGTCCGCCACGTGCTCGACGCTCTGCCAGGTGGAGCCCGACAGCTCCAGCAGCAGTTCGGTCAGCTCCTTGTTGCTCAGCTCCGTGCCACCACCGATGTTGTAGACCTCGCCCGGACGGCCACCGGTTCGCACCAGCTCCAGGCCCTGGACGTGGTCGTCTATGTGCAGCCAGTCCCGCACGTTCAGCCCCTCGCCGTACAGCGGCACCTTGTGCCCGTCCAGGAGGTTGGTGACGAACAGCGGGATGACCTTCTCGGGGAAATGGTGGTGGCCGTAGTTGTTCGAGCAGCGGGTCACCCGGACGTCGAGTCCGTGGGTGCGGTGGTACGACAGGGCGACCAGGTCGGAGGACGCCTTCGAGGCCGCGTACGGGGAGTTGGGGCGCAGCGGGTCCGTCTCCGGCCAGGAGCCCTCGTCGATCGACCCGTACACCTCGTCGGTCGACACGTGCAGGAACCGGGCCGGGCCGCCCGGCCGGCGCACCGCCGCGTCCAGGAGGGTCTGGGTGCCCAGGACGTTGGTCGTGATGAACTCCGCGGCGCCCTGGATGGAGCGGTCGACGTGCGACTCGGCGGCGAAGTGCACGATCTGGTCGTGCCCGGCCACCACCCGTGCGACCAGCTCGCGGTCGCAGATGTCGCCCGGGACGAAGGAGAAGCGGGGGTTGCTCCGGACCTCGTCCAGGTTGGCGGGGTTGCCCGCGTAGGTGAGCTTGTCGAGGACGGTCACGGTGACGTCGCCGGGCCCGTCCGGGCCCAGCAGCGTACGGACGTAGTGGGAGCCGATGAAGCCGGCGCCGCCGGTGACGAGGATGCGTGTGTCGGTCATGAGGAGATCTGCACCTTGCTGTGGTCGCCGAGGACGAAACGGTGGGCCGCGGGCATCCGCGGGGCGGGCGTCACCACGACGTTCCGCCCGATGATCGACGCCTCCACGCGGCGGACCCCGTTGAGCGAGGAGTCGTCCAGCACGATGGAGAACTCGATCTCGCTGTCGCTGATCACACAGTTGCGCGAGACGGACGTGAACGGTCCGACGTACGAGGAGGTGACGACGGTGCCGGCACCGATGACCGCCGGGCCCACGATGCGGGAGCCGACGACGGACGCCCCCTCCTCGATCTGGACGCGGCCGATGATCTCGCTGTTCGCGTCGACGCTGCCCTCGATGCGCTGCTCCGAGGTCTCCAGGACGGACCGGTTGACCTCCAGCATGTCGGTGACGTTGCCGGTGTCCTTCCAGTAGCCGGAGATCGTGGTGGAGCGCACGTCGCGGCCGTTGTCGATGAGCCACTGGAGCGCGTGGGTGATCTCCAGCTCGCCGCGCCAGGACGGCTCGATGGAGCGGACGGCCTCGTGGACGGCGGGCGTGAAGAGGTAGACGCCGACCAGGGCGAGGTCGCTCTTGGGGTGCTGCGGCTTCTCCTCCAGGCCGGTGACCCGGCCGTCGGGGCCCAGCTCGGCGACGCCGAACGCCTTCGGGTCGGAGACCTGGGTGAGCAGGATCTGCGCGTCGGGCCGGTCGGCGCGGAAGCCGTCGACGAGGTCCGTGATGCCGCCGACGATGAAGTTGTCGCCGAGGTACATGACGAAGTCGTCGTCGCCGAGGAAGTCCTGCGCGATCAGCACGGCGTGGGCCAGGCCCAGCGGCGCGTCCTGCGGGATGTAGGTCACCTCGATGCCGAACGCGGAGCCGTCGCCGACGGCCTCCCTGATCTCGTCGGCGGTGCTCCCGACGATGATGCCGACCTGCTTGATACCGGCGTCCGCGATCGCTTCGAGACCGTAGAAGAGCACCGGCTTGTTGGCCACGGGCACCAACTGCTTGGCGGATGTGTGGGTGAGGGGGCGCAGGCGGGTTCCGGCCCCGCCGGAGAGTACGAGAGCCTTCATGCCGTCGACGCTAGGAGCGGGCACTTGAGAACAGATCGGGGATCGGCCGCGCCACAGGACGCCTCCAGGGCCGCTCGACCGCCGGTGCAGATCCTCGGAGCGTTCCCTGAGGCGAGCACGAGGAAGGCACACCCATGGCAGACCACCGCGCACTCATCCAGTCCTTCGTCGACATGATCAACGATCACGACATCAGCCGGATGAGCGAGCACACCGCGGCCGGCCACATCGACCACAACCCGGTGGTCGAGGACGGCATCGAGGCCAACACCGAGTTCTGGAAGCAGATATTCGCCGCGTTCCCGGACATCACGATCGCCGTGCACGACGTGATCTCGGACGGCGACCGCGTCTCCGGGCGCTTCGAGTACTCGGGCACCCACCAGGGCGCCTTCTTCGGCGTGGAGGCCACCGGCCGCACGCTGACGTTCCAGTCGATCGACATCTGGCGCGTGGAGAACGGCCTGCTGGCCGAGCACTGGGACCAGCTGGACATGGGCGGGATGTTCCACCAGCTCGGCGTCGACTTCTACGCCATGCAGGGCGCAGGCGCCTGACGGCACGTCGGACGCGGCACGACGCGGGGCGGCCTCGATTATTACGGCGTAATAATCGAGGCCGCCCCGCGTGCAACGGTCGTCAGCCGGCCGCCCGTTGGACCTCCTCGACCAGACGCGCGTGCGCCAGGACCGCCTCCGCGTGCGGGGCGAAGTCCTGGTCCTGGAGGACCGTGCGGGCGAAGACCCCGGCGGTGTTGGTGAAGTGCTGGTCGGGGGCGAGCGCGATCTCCTCGGCCCGCCCGTCGCGTTCCACCTTGAGCACGGGGGTGTACTCGTCGGGCGTGCTGAACGCCCGCTCCAGCCGCACCCGTCCCCGGCTGCCCCACAGTTCGTAGCCGCTGCGGTAGGCGTGCTCCACCCCGTACGAGAGCTGCGCCGCGATCCCGTCGGGCGATTCGAGCAGGGCGCTGCCGGCCGGGCTCGGCCCGTGCGCGCTCGCCGGGCGCACCTGCGCACCGGCCACCCGCAGCCCCGGGCCGAGGAACAGCTGCGCCGCGCGCAGCGGATAGGCGGCGACCTCCGGCAGGGTGCTGGCCCGCCGCAGCCCGCCCGAGCCGTCCGCCGCCGGCTGGAGCGGGATGCCGAACTCCGAGGCGAAGAGCTGGACCTCGCCGATGAGGCCGTCCGCGACCAGCTCGCGGACTCGGGCGTGCTGGGAGTGGTGAAGGAACATGAAGTTCTCCATCAGCAGCAGCCCGCGCTCGCGCGCCGCCGCCACCGCCTTCTCGGCCTCCGCGAGGTCCGTCGCGAACGGCTTCTCGCACCACACGTGCTTGCCGGCCGCCAGCGCCCGCAGCGTCCACTCCGCGTGCAGCGCGGGCGGCAGCGGGATGTAGACGGCGTCCACATCGTCCCGCTCCAGCAACCGTTCGTACCCCTCGACGGCCGCGCCGCCGAACCTCTCGCTGAACTCCCGGGCCCGCTCGATGCGGCGGCTGGCCACCGCCGTCACCTCGACCAGCGGCTGCCGCTCCAGCGAGGGCAGCGTCCGCCGCAGCGCGATGTCCGCGCAGCCCAGCACCCCGAGCCGCAGTACCCGTGCGCCCGTCATGCGTACACCCCGCCCAGGGACCAGGCCGCGCGCAGGCCGGTGAGCAGCGTGCGGGCCTCGACGTTCAGATAGTTGCTGTGCCGGACCAGGCCGGAGAGCTGGCTCGCGGTCACCCAGGTGAAGTCCTCGGGCACGTCGAGCGGGAACTCCTCCCCGACCTCCATCAGCACATAGCGATTGCCCGCGTGGTGGAACCGGCCGCCCTCCTCGGACTGCACCGTGTCGTACAGCAGCCGGCCCGGATCGGCGCCCAGGACGACGTCCAGATAGCGCGGCTGCTGGTGGCGCGGCAGGGACAGCGCCCGGCCCGGCTGGCACTGCACGGTGGGGCCCAGCTCGGCCACGTCGAGCACGCCGGCCTCGGACCTGGCGTGCGCCAGCAGGTGCGGTACGCCACCGATCCGGCGGATCAGGAACGCGGAGAGCCCCTGTTCGGCGGGGGCGAGCAGCGGCTGCGTCCAGCTCTTGACCTCGCGGTTCGCGGCGGCCACGGAGGCGGCGATGACGGTGAAGTGGTGCCCGGTGTCGTGGACGATCTCGTGGTCGGTGCGCCGCCAGCGCTGGACCCGGTTCAGCGGGATGGTGCGCTGGACGAGCTGCCGGCGGGCCTTGATCTCGGTGAGCCGGCTCAGCACGTGCTCGGTGGAGTGCAGCGAGGGGCCGCTGCCGGTGAGCGCCGGGATCATCGACAGGACGGTGCGCGCGTCCATGTTGATGACGTTGGACTCGTACAGGAGCTGGTTGATCTGGCCGAGCGTCAGCCAGACGAAGTCCTCGTGCGGCGGTACGTCCCCGACGGCCTCGACCAGCATGTTCCGGTTGCGCTTGCGCAGGAACCAGGAGCCCTGCTCCGACTGGAGGGAGTCGTAGAGGACCCGGGAGCGAGCGCGCGGCGGGGTGAAGTACTCGATGTAGCGGACGGCGGCGCCCTTGTGCACGCCCGTGTAGTTGCTGCGGGTGGCCTGCACGGTGGGGGAGAGCTGGACCGTGTCGACGTTGCCGGGCTCCATCTTGGCCTGCATCAGGCAGTGCAGGACGCCGTCGAACTCCTTGACGACGATGCCCAGGATGCCGACCTCGGGCTGGTTGATGATCGGCTGGGACCAGGAGTGCTCGTGGCCGTCCCACTCGGTGCGCAGGCTCAGCCCCTCCACGGAGAAGAACTGCCCGCTGTCGTGCACGAGGTTCCCGGTGGACTCCTCGAAGTGCCAGCCGACGAGCTCGGAGAACGGGATGCGGCGCACGTCGTAGCGGTTGGTACGGCGCTGGGCGTCGAACCAGTCGCGGAACACCGCGTTCGGTGTCACCGCGCTGTCGAGCGCCTGCGCGGAGAGCGTGAACCGCCCCGCCGCGCTGGTGGCGACGCCGGGGGGCGCGGCCTGGGTGATGGTCATCGGAGAACTCCTTCGCTGGGCCGTTTCCCGCGAGCGCCATGCTGTTTGCCGCGAGCGCTCTGCCGTTTCCCGCGAGCCAGGGCAGGCGGCCGCAGCTCGACGATGGGCCGTGGCGATGGGCTTCCGCTGGAGAGGCCCCACAGGAGTCCTTGAGTCCGACTCAAACAACTGCTGTGTCAATATGCGTAGTTGTCAGTGATAAATTTTCTAGCGGCACTAGACAAGGTGGGTCGGCGTCCTTACGCTGAGGCGGTATGAGAATCCTCTTTGCCGGCGCCGGAAACTTCGGCCACGTCTATCCCCTCATCCCTCTGGCGACGGCCGCCAAGGCGGCGGGCCACGAGGTCTTCTTCGCCACGGGTGAGCAGCTGCATCCCGCCCTGGTGCGGGCCGGCCTCGACCCGGTCAAGGCCGGGCGCCCGGTCCCCGAGGCGTTCATGGAAGCCGTTCGCGCCATGGGCCACGAGGGCGGCGACCTCGGCGCGCAGGATGTCCCGCCGGAGGTCCTGGCGGCCCTGCACATCGAGGTGTTCGGCTCCGTGCTGCCCCGCTGGGTAGCCGCCGACCTGGCACCCGAGCTGGAGCGGCTCCGCCCCGACCTCGTCGTCTACGAGGCGCTGAACCCCGGCGCCTCCTTCGCCGCGAGCCTCGCGGGCATCCCCGCCGTCGCGCACGGCGTCGGGCTGATGGCCCAGGGCCCCGAGGACCTGGCCGTCCAGGAGAAGCTGCTCGCCACCGCCGCCGACCTCGGTGTCGACGTGCCGGGCGGCCAGCTGCTGGCCCTGGCCCGTACGTACATCGACATCTGCCCGCCGTCCATCCAGGACCCGTACTTCCTGGCCGCGCCGCTGCCCCGCATCGAGCAGCGCTCGGTCGCCTACGCGGAGCCGGGCGAGCTGCCCGAGCCGTTCCGCAGCGGCTCGGAGCCGTTCGTCTACGTCACCCTCGGCACCGCCCTCGGCTCGGCGGACGTGCTGCGCACGGTCGTCCAGGGCCTGCTGCCGCTGAACGTGCCGCTGCTCGTCGCGGCCGGCCCCGTGGTCCCCGTCGAGGAGCTCGGCGAGCTGCCCGACCGCGTGGTCGCCGTGCCGTGGGTCGCCCAGGCCAAGGCGCTGGAGAGCGCGTCGCTCGTCGTCCAGCACGGCGGCGCCGGCACCACGCTCGCCACCCTCGCCGCCGGGCTCCCGCAGCTGGTGCTGCCGCAGGGCGCGGACGGCCCGGCCAACGGCCGCGCGGTGCGCGACGCGGGCGCCGGCGAGGTCGTCTTCGCCCCGGACCTGACCGCCGACGCGGTCACCGAGGCGGCGCGCGCCCTGCTCGCGTCCGAGAGCGCCAAGGTGGGCGCCCGCAAGGTCGCCGACGAGATCGCGTCCATGCCGCTGCCGGCCGAGACCGTGAAGCGGCTGGCGGAGTTCGCCGGCTGACGGCCCTCCCAGACCCCGGTGTGCGTGCTGTGTCCCCCGCCGCGCGCACCGGGCCCCACTCAGCACAGGGGGAGCGGCACCGTCCCGGCCGCCGGGAACGGGGCGGTGCCGGGCCCGCCGGAGCGCGCCAGCAGGTCGTCCACGGGCGCCCACGCGCGGGCGCGCACGAGGGCCCCCAGGACATGGCGGACCTCGGCCACCAGGTGTACGGCGGCGGCCCGTTCGATCACGGCGGGCGCGAAGTCCAGGCAGAGCAACGGGTCGTCCCGCCACCGCAGCACGGTCAGCGCCGCCTGCGCGGGGCCGGCGCCCAGATGGGCGTGGTGGAAACGCGTGGCCAGGCCGCCGTACGCGGTCCGGGCCGGGAGCCACTCGTCGCGGGCCGCGAAGAGTACCGGGGCCGTCGGCGCGGTAGCGAGGGCATGTGCGGTTCCTCGCTCCCGCGCCCCGGCCAGCGCCTCGCCGAACGCGCAGGCCACGCCCCGCAGGAAGTAGTCCGTGGTGCCCTCCAGTTCGCAGGCGACGGGCACCCGGGCCCCGCACGCCGCGACGGCCCCCACCGGCGCCGCGCCCGGATGCCGGGGCAGCTCGACGCCGACCGGCACCGCGTCGGCGCCGGAGTCCCGCCCCAGCACCAGCGCCCAGGCGGCGAGCAGTACACAGCTGTGCGGCACCCCGGCGCGCCGGGCGGTCGCGTCGACCGCGTCCCGTAACGAGTCGTCGAGGGCGAAGGCCAATCGCTCGGTGCGGAACCGGGGCGCGGTCCCGGGGGCGCACCCCGCCTCGGGGTGGGCCGCCTCCACCGCGTCCGGGCCCGGAGCCGCCGCGTATCCCGGCGCGAGCCCGTCCACCACGCGTTCGTAACCGGCGAGGAGTTCGCGCCAGACCAGCGCGGCGGAGAATCCGTCGGCCACGGCCTCGTGGTGCACGAACGACAGCAGATGCCGGCCGGGCCCCAGCGCGGCCAGGGCGAACGAAACGGGCGGCCTGCCCGGCCGCCCGGCGAACCGCCGCGGATCCGCCGCCAGCCGGGAGTGCGCGGCGGCGACCGGGTCGGGTCCGGGGGCCGTGCGGGGGAGTTCGGCCAGCGGCCCCGGATGCCGGTCCAGTACGCGCCGGACCATCCCGCCCCCGTACGGCGCGAAGACCGTGCGCAGTCCCTCGTGCCGGGAGCAGAGCGCGTCGAGCACCGTGCGCAGCGCGGTGACGTCGAGCGGCCCGGTCAGTTCGGCGCTGAGCACCCGGTACGCGGAGGTGTCACCGAAGGCCGCCCGCTGGCCCGGGAGCAGGGGGCGCCGGGCGGACGACGGCCGCGGGAGCGGCGGGGGAGCGGCCGGGACGGCGCGGTCGAGGACGTCCGCGAGGGGCGCGGGCCCCATCAGCTGGTCCAGCTCGACGCCGAGGCCCAGGTCCTCGCCGGCCCGCAGTCGCAGCCGCGCCGCCCGGTCGAAGGTGCCGCCCAGGGTGATGAAGGGGGAGCCGGCGGCTCGGGCCGCCAGGGTGCGCGCGTCGAGGCCGATCACGTCCGCGGCCAGATCGAGCAGTGCCTCCGAGGGGGTTCGGGTCGGCATGAGGTGGCCCTTCTGTGGCGGTCTTGCCGCCGATGGTGGCGACCACACCTCGAAAGTCACTCGAACCCGGCTGCACGGAAGGAGCCCGCACCTCACTTCTTTCGGGAGCAGAAACCCTATCAGTGCTAGCTAGAGTTTCGCTGAAATGTTAGTATCGGGACCATGACCGCCAGAGAGCGCCGCCTCCGTGAGCAGGCCAACCGCCATCAGCTCATCCTCGCCACCGCGCGCGAGATGGCCGAGGAGGAGGGCTGGGACAACGTGACGACGCGGCGCCTCGCGGACCGCATCGAGTACAGCCAGCCCGTGCTCTACCAGCACTTCAAGAACAAGGACGCGATCGTCCACGCCGTGGCGACCGAGGGTCTGGTCGAGCTGGCCTCCGTGCTGCGCGCCGCCCGCCCCGAGTCCGGCGGCCCGCGCGAGGCGCTGCACGCGGTGGCCCGCGCCTACACCGTGTTCGCCGCCCGGTGGCCCGCGCTCTACCAGGCGATGCTGGTTCTGGACACGGGCGAGGAACGCGGCGACGAACGCGAACCGCAGCCCCTGCTCGACGTGCTGGCGGAGATCCAGCAGGTGGTCGAGCCCGTCGCCGAGGGCCGCGACCCGAGGGTGCTGGCCGAAGTGGTGTGGAGCGCCTGGCACGGACTGGTGACGCTCACCGGGGGAGCCAGGCTCACCGAAGAGGGCACCGACGAGCGGCTGCTGCTGCTCACCGATGCCCTGGCCCATCCGGCGCCCCAGCCGGCCTGACGGGGCGTCGGCCGTCCGCCGCCGGCCGTCCGTCAGACGGTGCCGGCGGTCTCCGCGGCCGGCTCGCTCGTCGTGGCCGTCGGCTTGACGTGCTCGTTGACACGCTTGCCGAGCAGGACGAAGAGCAGGATCAGCCCGACGGTCAGCAGGATGTGGCCGAGCCCGGCGGTCAGCGGCACGGCCACCGCGATGTCGTCCTCGCTGCGGCCCAGCACGGTCAGGATGCCGTGGACGCCCATCATCGTGGTCGAGATGGCGATGCCGATGTTGTAGAACCAGAAGAACGCCGTGAACAGCTTCGAGCCGGACAGCGAGAAGACCTTGTCCAGGGCGAGGACGATCAGGAAGACGATCATGCCCAGCGCCAGCAGATGCGTGTGCATCAGCGCCAGCTGCGTGTCGCCGTGGAAGTCGTTGTGCTTGGTGAACTCCCGGTAGAACAGCCCCGAGATCACTCCGACGATCATGTAGACGTGCGCTGCGTAATACGACTTCCGCATGGCGGCGTCCGCTCCCCTGGGTCGACTGCCCTACCGATCAAGGCCATTCAAGCACCCGGCCCCTGCTCGCCGGGGTACTTCACGAGGACCCCTCCAGTCACTTTCGAGCGGTCCTTGAGCACGTCTCGTACGAACCCGGGCGGTTGCGTTCACAGGGTTGTGCGAGGCGGAATCGGGGAACGGTCGCGGACCGCTCGAATCCGGCGGGAGGCCCCCGGGCCGCGCACTACGGTGACGCTGCCGAGGTGTGAGGAGGGGCCGCCGTGGAGGAACAGCACGCCACCCTGCGCGTCCTGCCCGCCCGCCGGCCGGAGCTGCACGAGGTGCCGGAACCCGGCCCCCGCCCCGTCCGGGTCCACGTCGTGGGCACGGACCCGCTGGCCCGCGTAGGGCTGCGCACCCTCCTCGCGGACCACCCCGCCATCCACGTCACCGGCGAGAGCCCGCCCGGACCCCCGCTGGCCCGCGCCCTGCACGCCACCCGCCCCCGCGTTCTGGTCGTGCACGGCACCCTGTCGCCGGAGGACCGCCCCGCCCCGGAGGCGGTCAGCGTGCTCACGGTCGGCGAGGCCCCGGGGGTGCCGGGCGCCCCCACCCACGGACACCTCCCCGGCACGGCGACGGCCGGCGAACTCAGCTCGGCCGTGGTGCTCGCGGCGGCCGGCTACACCCTCGTCGGCGGCACACGCGGCCTCCCACCACCCGGAACCCGGCTCTCCACCGTCAGCCCGGACGAGCTGACCGACCGCGAGAGCCAGGTCCTCGAACTCCTCGCCCGCGGCCTGTCCAACGCCGAGATCGCCGGCGCGCTCACCCTCTCCGAACACACCGTCAAGACACATGTGCAGAACATGCTGCACAAGCTGAGACTCCGCAACCGCGTCCACGCGGCCATCTACGCCTTCGAGATGGGCGTACGCGGCAGCTTCTGACCGGTCGGTGCCGGACGCTCACACGCTGCGGCCGGCACCCCGGTACAGATCGAGTCCACCGTCCAGTTCGACGGCCAGCACAGTGGCGAACTCGTCCACGTCCGCCGCCGCCGGTGCGTCGATCCAGAGGACACCGGGAATCCTGCCGTGCCCCCCGACGACCCGGTGGGCGACCTCGGCGCCCGAGCCGACCACACTCACGCGCCTGACCCGGTTGTGCAGTCCGCGCACGCCCACGTTCTCGCGCGGTGGGTCGAAGCACATGAGGTACAGGGTGCGGCCGTCGGCCGACAGGGTGCTCGGGCCGTAATGATGGCCCGCGGGCAGCCCCGCCCCCGTGCCGTACACCGCCTCGCGGTGCTTGGCGATCCAGGTGCCGAGCGCTTCGAGGCGCTCCGCCTGCTCCGCCGGGATGGTGCCGTCCTCCCTCGGGCCCACCCCGAGGAGCAGATTGCCTCCCATGCCGATCGTCTCGGTGAAATAGCGCACCAGCAGCCGGACCGACTTGTGGTTGGTGTCCTGGTGCTGGAAACCCCAGGAGTCGTTGACCGTCAGACACAGCTCCCACGGCCCCTGCGGAGCCTGCAGTGGAACACCCTGCTCCGGAGTGGCATAGTCGCCGTGCCCCAGCAAGCGCGCGTTGAACACGGTCTCGGGATTCCTCGCGAGGACCATCTCGCGCAGCTCACGCATCCGCCACTGTTCCTCGGTCCGCTCCCACTCGCCGTCGAACCACAGCAGGTCCGGCCGGAAGCGGTCGACCAGTTCGCCCACCTGGGCCTCGCGGTACGCCAGGTAGCGCGCCCATGCCTCGGGGTCCTCCTCCCCGGGCCGGGCGGAGGCGAAGGGGTTGTCCACCACACCCGCCTTCCGCGGCGACGGGTGGACCGCACTCGCGTAGTCGGGGTGGTTCCAGTCGGAGTGCGAGTAGTACAGGCCCACCTTCAGGCCCCTGTCGCGCAGCGCCTCGGTGTACCCGGTCAGGAGGTCACGGCCCGCAGGGGTGTGCCGCACCACGTTCAGATCACCCTGGGCGGTGTCCCACAGCGACACCCCGTCGTGGTGGCGCGCCGTCAGGACCGCGTACCTGGCGCCGGCGCGAGCGAACAGATCGGCCCAGGCGGCCGGGTCGTACCGCGAGGCGGTGAAACCGTCGAGCTGCTTCATGTACCGCTCGTGCGAGACCTGGCCCGTGTAGAACGACCAGGACTCCCACACACCGTCGACGGCGTAGATCCCGTAGTGGAGAAAGATCCCCAACTTCGCGTCGGGGAACCAGGGTTGCATCGGCATCCGGGCATGCTAACGAACGGCTTCCACCCGGCCACGCGCTCTTCGCGCGTATCCCGCCGTCACCGCCGCCCCACGCGGCTCCGCAGGTGGGCGGCCGGGCGCTGGAGCGGCGCACGAGAGCCGCAAGAGATCCGCACGAGAGTGGAGGCACATACGCAGGCAAAGCTTTGCCCGCCGCCTTGCCCCGGTCCTACGCTCGAACGCGTTCAGGGTGCTCACCCGACCCGCCCGACCGCTCGCGGCTGCCCGGCAGGCGGCCCGCGTCGACAGCGCGTCAACTCCAGGGGAATGGTCACATGCTGCAACAACCCTCGTTCGGACGTCGTCTGAAGAAGCTGCGCGTGGCCCAGGGCTACTCGCAGACCGCGCTCGCCGGAGAAGGCATGTCCACGGGCTACCTCTCCCGCCTGGAGTCGGGCGCCCGCCAGCCCACCGAACGCGCCGTCGGCTACCTGGCCCAGCGCCTGGGCATCGAACCCGCCGACTTCGAGGACCCGGCCGGCGGCTCCCTCGCCCACGCCCTGACCCTCGCCGCCTCGACCGGCTCCGACGACGCCCTGCGCACCCTGCACGACGCGCTGTCCGCCGAGGGCCACGAGCTGCCCGTGCTGCGCTGGCAGGCCCTGTGGCTGCTGGCACAGCACCGCAGACTCCAGGGCGACCACGCCGCCGAACGCGACCACCTGGAACGCCTGGTGCGCCTCGGCGACGACGTCGGACTGCCCGAACTCCAGGTACGCGGACTGACCCGTCTCGCCCGCTGCCTGCGCTCCCTCGGCGAGATCAACGAGGCCGCCGACGCCGCGGTGGAGGCCGACCGCATCGCCCGAGAGGGCCGGGTCGGCGTCGACGACCACGCCGCCGTGCTGCTCGCCCTGGTCTCCGTACGCGCCGAGGCGGGCCGGATCCCGGACGCGCGGGCGTACGCCGACGAGCTGACCGCGCTCGTCGAGGGCCGCACCGACGCGCTGTGGGCGGAGGCGATGTGGACGGCGGCGGCCGTACGGATGCGGCAGGGCGACTACGCGGGCGCCGAAGGCTACCTGGGGCAGGCGCTGGAACGGTTCGCCGGCACCGACGACCTGGTGCTGTGGCTCCGGCTGCGCCTCGCGGCGGGCCGCCTGCACCTGCAGAAGGTCCCCGCCGAGCCGGAGGCCGCCGAGACGTGCGTGGCCGCCGCCGAACAGGCCATGGCCTTCGTCGGGACGCCCGGGATGCGCCAGGAACTCTCGGCACTGAAGGCGGACCTGGCGTTCATGACGGGCCGTTACGGGGAAGCCCGCACCCTGCTCGGAGAGCTGGCGGCGGAGGCACCGATGATGACCTACCGTGACCGCATCCGCCTCGACATCCTGCGCAACCAGCTGCGCGTCCTGGCCGGCGACGAGGCCGGGGTGGAGGGGCTGCGGGCGCTGGCACAGCAGGCACAACAGGACGCCAACATCGACCTGGCGGCCGAGATCTGGCGCATCCTCGCCGACGCCCTCTCCCAGATCCAGCGGCCCTCGACGCATTCTGCACCGGCCGGGAGCACGCTCGTGGCGACCCAGACACCCACGCGGACGGGGAGCCCGACATGACCCACACCACGCCCACGACCACCCCCGGGACCCCGGCCCCGGCCGACCCGAAGACCCCCGGACCGGGCCGGGCGACGGTCGTCATGGCGGCCCTGTCGGCGTGCTGACGGGGTTCGCACGGTGCCGGCGCGACGCTGTACCCGTATCGCGGCGGGCGGCTCCGGAAGCGCCCTGAGACGCGGCAGGCGGAGCACCCCGCCGCGCTGCCTCCGCACCCGCCTGTGCTGCCCCATACCGCATCCGGCGTAGCGCGTTCGTGGCCCTCTTCCCTTACGGACCAGGGAAGTTGGAGGATGCGCGCATGAATCAGCACGGGCCCCACCCGACCGCCGACGCGGCGGCCAGCTACCTCACGGCGCTCCACGCACGGCTGACGGCCGACGGCTGCACCATGAGCTCGCCGCCCTGGAACGACTACCGGGTGGTGACCGGCTGCCGCGCCGACCGCAAGGTCCGCTGGTTCGGGACGAAGACCGAGGTGTTCGTCTTCGCGACCGCCGTCCCCGAGATCGACGTGACCCTGCTGGGGGAGTTCACCGTCTGGGCCATGAGTTACGCCAAGAGCCTGCGCAAGGGCATACCCGGCGCCCGCAACGCGGCCTTCGTGCTGCCCGCCCTCGTCAGCCCCCGGGTCAGACCCGAGGCGGCCCAGTGGGCCGCCCAGGACGCCCGGCTGCTCGGCACGACACTGATCGGCCGGCCCGTCACGGTCGAGACCGCCCCCGGCACCGTACGCACCACGATGTACCGGGGCGGGACCGCCTGGGGCGGCATGTTCACGAAACACGTGCTGGAGAAGGCCGCCCTCTACTTCCCGTGAGCCGGTCCGCGCGCCGGGGCGGGGATCAGACACGGCACGGTGCGGCCGAGGACCATACCGGTCACGAAGCACTCCGCCGGGGCCCCGCACGGCAGTTCCGGCGGGCCCCCGGCGGCCGGTCAGGCCTTCGTCGACGGCTTCTCGCGCAGCGCGTCGACCACCGCCCGTTCCAGGACCGCCGACCGGCCCGTCACGGTGCCCTTCCTGCCGAGGGAGCTGTCCCGGATGAGGTAGCTCCGCTCACCCAGGTACTCCAGGCTCTTCGCGTCGAAGACCCAGGCGGTGCGCCAGCCGGCGCGGGTGTTGTCCCGGGCCACCCCGATCCCGTGCCGGCCGGCCGCGTCCACCGCGTCGGAGTCCACGCTGACGCCGGGAATCCTCGCCGCGGCCTTGTAGAGGGCGGCCGCCGTCCTCGGCGGCATCAGCGTCTCGCGCAGCAGCTCACCGATGGCGTCGAAGGCGTCCTGGTCCGGATCGCGCTCACCGGCCGGAGTGTTCCGCGCGTCCTGGTCCGCGGTGATCTCGCCGGCCAGCCGCCGCAGCAGCGCGTCGGGGTCGGTGGGCAGGGAGGCCAGCCAGGTGTACGTCGGCCGGTTGAGGCCCGCCGGGTAGCCGACGGGCTTCTCGCCGTCCGGCACCCCGACCTCGATCGGGTAGTACCGGCCGTCCTCGTGGATCAGGCCCTCGTCGATCACCGGCCCGGACTTCTGCGTCATCCACACCTCGCGCTCACCGGGCTTGCCCAGCTTCACCGGGCCGCCGAACTTTCCCTCGTTCCCTGCCTGCAGCGTCCGGACGTACACGAACTGCCCGTCGCCGACCTCGATCGCGTCGCTCTTCGAGGCGACCGTGGCGATCCGGTCCAGCAGCACGGCCGCGCCGCGCGGGGCCGTGGCCGTGGAGGCGGTGCGGGGCGTCTCGTCCGGGCCTGTCACGGCGAGGGTCGTGAACAGGACCCCGCCCAGGGCCAGCCCGGCGGCGGGCAGCAGGACGGCGGGGCGCAGGAGGCGGGGCCGGGGACGGGCGGTGGCGCGGTCGCCGTCCTGGTCGATCAGCTGCATCAGGGATTCCTTGTGGTGGAGAAGGCGGCCAGGGGGCAGGTCCCGTTCGGCCGGGGCCGGCAGCAGCCGGGCCAGTTCCTCGCGTTCGGCCCGCGCGGGGCCGGAGGTACGGTCGTTCATCGGGCTTCCTCCTGGATGGGCAGGGCCACGAACGCGGCCCTGCCCCCTACCTCTCCGCGGCGGGGGCGGGGTTCCCTGCCGGTGCCGCCGTTTTCCATCCGCTCCCGGCCGAGCTGCTCGTCGGTGAGCCGCCTCAGCCGCTCGCGGGCGCGGGACAGCCGGGAGCGCACGGTGCCCACCGGTACGCCCAGCGCCTCGGCCGCCTCCGCGTAGTCGAGACCGGACCAGACGCACAGGGCCAGCACCTCGCGGTCCTGGCGGCGCAGTCCGCCCATCACCTGCCGGACGGCGGCGAGCCGTCGGGTGTCGTCGACGTGCCCGGCGGTGGCGTCCGCGATGTCCGCGACCGGCTCCGGCGCGGGGCGGCGGGCCAGGAACGCCAGGCGCCGCCCGGCACCCCGGTTGGCGTTGCGCGCCTTGTTCGTGGCGATCCCGAGCAGCCACGGCAGCAGCGAGTCGCCCTCCGGTTCGACGGCCTGCCGGGTGCGCCAGGCGGCCAGAAAGGTCTCGGACATGACCTCCTCGGCCGTCGACCAGTCGCCCGTCAGCCGGTAGGCATGGTTGTAGACCGGCCGCGCGTACGCCTCGTAGAGCGCCGCGAACGCCTGGCGGTCGCCCGCCCTGATACGTGCGCGCATGTGCTCCCGGTCTTCCTGCTCATCACATCTCACACCACCTGTCTCTCCGGCCGGCCCACGGGGTTCCGGTGACCCCGGCCACACCGCCCGCTGTCAGCCGACGGCCGGACCGAACCCCTCCGGAAGCCGTGGCGGCGGCCCCTGCGTCCACACCACCCGCAGCGAGGAGGCGGAGATCCGCCATCCCTCGGCCGTCCTCACCAGTTCGTTGTCGGCGTGCCCGGCCGAGACGAACACGTTTCCCGAGCCGTCCGCGAGGACATGGGTGCTCAGCTGCGCGCCACGGGCCGTGGCCCGGTCCCCGTCGACCTCGATGACGGTGTTCGTGCCCAGGTGCACGGTCCGGTCGAACAACGCCATGCCCTGCCGCACCCGGTCCAGCACGGCGTGACGGCCGCGCACGGTCCCGATGGGCATCTCGGCGGTGACGTCCTCGGTGTGGAACGCACGGGCCCACTCCTCGTCGAGCACCCCCACGTCCAGGGACCGCAGATAGCGGTCCAGCAGATCGGCGATCTCGGCCCGGTCGGCCAGGTAGCGCAGCTGTCGCTGTGTCTCTTCGGTGTCCATGCCGCAAGACTCGTACCTCGATCAAGCTTGAGGTCAAGTCGCTCAGCCCTCACTGTCAGACCCGCCTGCGATGCTCCGGGTATGGAGCTGACAGTGCAGCTGACGATCGACTGTGCCGATCCGCAGCGGATGGTGGCCTTCTGGGCCGAGGCGCTGGGGTACGTGCCCGAGCCGGCGCCCGACGGGCACGCCACGTGGCGCGCCTACTGGGAGGACATGGGGGTTCCGGCGGAGGAACTGCCGCCGGGAGCCGGTGACATACCGGAGTCGATCGTCGATCCCACGGGGCGCGGGCCGAGAGTGTGGTTCCAGCGCGTGCCGGAGCCCAAGGCCGCCAAGAACCGGTGGCACTTCGATCTCAAGGTCGGCGGGGGCCGTGCCGTGCCGCTGGAGGTGCGCAAGGAGCGGGTCGACGCCACGGTGCGACGGCTGGCCGGGGCCGGTGCAACGGTGGCGCGGATCCGGGAGGAGCCGGACATGGAGTTCTACGCCGCGGCCATGCTGGACCCCGAGGGGAATGAGTTCGACGTGGTGTGACGGCGCCGGCCCCGCCGTTCGTCGACGGCGGGGCGGGGCGGTTCGCTACCGGCCGCTCAGAGGATCTGGATGCTCTTGATCCGGGGCGGGTTGTTCGGGAACGTGATGTCCGTCCAGCGGTTGATCCGCACCGAGTCGCCGTTGACGTCGTAGTAGATCAGGTCGTTGTTGCCCGTGACGATCCGGTCGGCCCACCAGCCGCCGAAGTCGGTCCTGCCCGCGTTGGCGTAGCAGTCGACGCTGTTCCGGCCGTCCAGGTGCGAGTAGATCTTCAGGAAGTCCGCGCCGCCGACGCACTCCACGTGGTCGATGGCGTAGGCGGACCCGGCGGGTACGGCCACGGTGAGCGAGGCCGCGGCGGCGAACGCCATGGCCAGGGAACCGAGGAGCCGCTTGCCCTGTGCGATCACAAGATCTCCTTCGTGGCCCGGCCCGTGGCCCGGCCGTGTCGGGTGACGGTCGCGCCACGACATGCCGGTCGCGCTCCGCCGGGCCGGAGTCCGGCCCGTTGACGATCTTGTGGGCAGACCCCCGGCAGACGCGGAAGGCGGTTCGGAGCCGCCGGTTTTCGACCCGATCGGGCGAAGGCAAGCCACCTGCGCGGGAGCGGAGTTGACGACCGGCCACGGCCCCTACGGCAGCTCGTCCAAGTGGTCCAGGCACCGCTCGTACCGGCTCTCCGCGTGGATCTCCGACCAGCCCGTAGGGACCGTCGCCGAGGCGGGCCACAGGGCGCGGCGGCCCGCGCCGTCGTCGACGACCACGAAGGTCGACGGGGTGTCCGCGAACGGGTCGTCCGGCGCCGGGCCTTCGAGAACCGTGAGGTTGCCGTGCTCGTCCAGCCGGGCGGCCCGGCCCGTGCGCCACATGCGGGCGGTGGTGCCCGGACCGCCGAAGGGGTCCGGCAGGAAGCGCTCGCCCGTCGCGGCCGGGGCGTCGGCGTACCCGAGGGCGACGCCCGCCCCCGCCACGTACAGCGCGCCGACCGCGCCCGGGGCGACGGGCCGCAGCCCGGCGTCCAGGACGTACGCCCGGTAGCCGGGGGCGGGCCGGGCCGTCCCCGTACCCCGGTGCTCGACGAC
This sequence comes from Streptomyces sp. col6, assembly GCF_008042035.1. Lineage (GTDB taxonomy): Bacteria > Actinomycetota > Actinomycetes > Streptomycetales > Streptomycetaceae > Streptomyces. The sequence goes on along the minus strand of NZ_RDBL01000006.1, from coordinate 21,722 downwards.
GAGGTGGCCCTCGGCCCAGCCGCCGCTGGTGAGCAGGGACATGCCCTCCTCGCGGGCGAGCGCGACCAGGGCGACCAGCACCTCGTCGCTGCCGCCGAGCAGCGTCCGGGCGTCGCGCTCGCGCAGCCAGCGCAGCAGCTCCTGCGGTACGGCGTGCCGCAGCGAGACGTCCGGTACGTGCACCCGGACACCGCGTACCAGCGCGCCCAGCAGGCCGATCGTGGCGTCGGCGTCCGGGTAGCCGCGTACCAGCCACGCGGCGTCGACCGGCTCGGCCAGCGTCGCCGCGACGACGGGGCCGGCGCCGACGACCGTGGCGCCGGGCGAGCCGAGCGCCCACAGCACCGGGTCCTCCGCGCGCAGCGGGCGCGTACGGTCGGAGTCCCGCAGCGGCCACCTCCCGTCGGCGGGCAGCAGATCGGCCGACTCGTCGCGCACCAGGCGCACGGCCCCCGGCACCTGACCCAGCAGCAGATCGGCCGTCTCGTCGAGCAGCATCACCGCCGGCCGCACCGAACGGGGGAGTTTCCGCGACGGGTCGACGGGTACGCACGCCGCGCCGGTCTTCGCGACGGCCAGCGCCGCCACCGCGAACCCGGTCGGCGAGGACAGCGCGGTCACGACCGTGGTGCCGGGGCCCGCGCCGTGCGTGACGAGCGCGTGCGCCAGCAGGTCGGACCGGGAGTCCAGCTCCGCGTAGTCCATGACGGAGACCGGCGCCCCGTCGCCCGTACCGGAGGCGGCTGCCACGCCGATCGCGCCCGACAGGGCCACCGCCGCCGGAGCCCGCCGCACCCGCTCCGCGAAGAGGTCGGCGACCGTCGTGACGGGCAGCGCGTGCCTGCGGCCGCCCTCCCACACCCCGCCCCGGGCCACGGGCCGCCCGGCCGGCAGCAGCGTGCTCAGAGCGGCGTCCGGGCGGTCCAGGGCCGCCGCGAGCAGGGCGGTCAGCCGACCGGTCAGCGTGGCGGCCACGGTCTCGCCGACCGTCTCGCGCCGGTACGTGGTCGTCAGGGCGATGCCCGCCGGCGCACCCGCCCGGCTCTGGCGCTCGGTCAGTGTGAAGCCCACATCCGTGGCGGGCAGCGGCAGCCCGGCCCGCTCCGGCTGCACGGTGAGGGAGCCCGCCGCGAACTGGGCCTCCGTCGCCTCCTGGAGGACTGTGAGCGCGACGCCCCCGGCCTGGGCGAGGGGCGCGTCGGCGCTGCGGTACGCCGCCAGGTCCCGTTCCCGTGCCCGGCGCACCAGTTCGTCGAACGCCGGGTCGTCCGAGGCGTCCACGGAGAGCGCGAGCACCCGCCCGTACGCCCCGACGGCACCCCGGAGGCTGGGGTGGTCCCGGGCCGGGACGGGCGCCGCGACGGTGATCTCGCCGTCCGCGCCCAGCTGACCGAGGACGGCGGTGAGCGCGGCGTGCACCACCATGAAGACCGTGGCCCCGCGCGCCGCCGCGAACCGTGTGAGCCGGGCGTGCAGGGCCTCGTCCAGGTCGGCCTCCAGCCGGCCGGGGGCGGTGCCGAAGACCTGGGGACCGGCGCCCGGCAGCGGGGTCGGTTCCGTGTCGCCGTACGGAGAACGCGGCGCGTACCGCACGAGTTCCCGGACCGGCGACGGGCTGCCCCCGGCGGCCAGCTCCCGGTGGATCCGGGCCAGGTCGGCGGCGAGCGGCAGCTGCGACCACAGGTCCACCCCGTCGGCGGGCAGCGAGAGTTCGAGCAGGTGGTCGTCCGGCGCCACGGACCGCAGCCGGGTTCCGGCGGTCCCGATACGGGAGTTGCGCAGCACCGTGTGCCGCCGCCCCAGTACGGCGAGCGACTCGTCCAGCACCCGTACGTCCAGCGGCCCGCGCAGCCGGAACGCCAGCACGACGCTGTCCGTACCGGCCGAACCGGAGGCGCCCGGCCCGATCGCGGTGGCCGGCCCTTCGCCCAGCAGCGCGGCCAGCGCCGCCGGGGTCGGGGCCGCGTGCAGCGCGCCGGGACCGACCGGCCCGGTGCCCAGCGTCTCGCGCACCCGGTCCAGCAGCCGGACCGCCGCCGACGAATGGCCGCCGGCGCGGAAGAAGTCGCAGTCGGCGTCGATCAGCCGGCGCGGCAGCCCGAGCACCTCCGCGAACAGGTCCCGCACGATCTCCTGGACGGGCGTCCCGGGCGGCGTTCCGGCCACCGGGTCCGCCACCGGCCCCGGCGCGGGCAGCGCGGCACGGTCGACGCGGCCCTCGGAATCCAGGGGGAGTTCGCGGTGGAGGACGAGGGAAGAGGGCACGAGCCCGTCGGGCAGGTGCTGATGGAGATGGGCGCGGAGAGCGGTTTCGAGGGGGACGGCGGGGGAAGGGGCGAGGGCCGTACGGACGGCGACGCCGGCGCCGGCGTGTGTGGTGCCGGCCAGGTGCGGGGTGTCGCTCGCTTGCGCGCCGGGGTCCGCGTGCGCGGTGTCGGCAGCCTGCGCACGGCCTGCCTTCGCGAGGCCGTCCGCCTCGGAGGCGTCGGCCCCGCCGCCCGGCACCACGTGTCCCACCAGCCGCCGTTCGCCGTCCGCGTCCGTGTGCACGGTCACCACCGCCTCGGCGACGCCGGGGTGCGCGGTGAGCGCGGACTCGATGGTGTGGAGTCCGGCGCGCAGACCGTGCACGGTGACCCGGTCGTCGGTCCGGCCCGCGAACTCCAGCGCGCCGTCCGTCCGCAGCAGCACCCGGTCGCCGGTCCGCCACAGCCGCCCGCCGACTCCGGTGAACCGGTCCTCGACGAAGCGTTGGGCGGTCAGCTCCGGCCGGCCGAGGTAGCCGTCCGCGAGTGCGGGCCCGCCCAGCAGCAGTTCCCCGACGGTGCCCGGGTCGGCGGGCAGGCCGTGGGCGCCGACGACCACGGCGGCGGTGCTGCCGACCGGCCGGCCGTAGGGGATCGGGCCGTCCGGGTCCGCCGCCTCGCCGGTGATGTCGTGGCAGAGGGCGAACGCGCCCGTCTCCGCCGCCCCGTACACCTGGAGCAGCCGCCGGGGCGGCCCGGCGCGCAGGACCCGCCGCACCTGGTGCGGGTCGCAGGTCCCGCCGCCGACGAGCAGTGCGCGCAGCGAGCCGAACGCGTCGGGGCGGTCGCGGACGATCCGGTGGAACCGGGCGGCCGGCAGCAGGGCGACGGTCACCCCGTGGTCGACGAGGGCGCGCCGCAGCCGCTCCGGGCCGGCGAAGGTGTCGAAGGACAGGACGGTGAGCCGGGCGCCGGCGGCCAGCGTCGCCCACGTCTCGAACGCGCTCGCGGCGGACGCGGGACTCGCGGCCTGTGCGACGACATCGTCCCGGCCGGGCCGGAAAGCGGCCCCGGACCGCACCAGTTCGGCCAGCGCCCGGTGCGACACGACGGCGCCGACGGGGGATCCCTTGCCGGTGCGCGCGGTGTAGCAGACGTACGCGGGGTCGTCATCGGAAACGGCAGCGGAAACGGGGGCCGCGTGGGGCGGTTCGTCGTCCGGTCCCGCCGCCTGCGCGCCGAGGACGGCCGCCCCCAGTCCCGCGTAGTCGAGCGTGTCCGCCGGCTCCGCCAGGACGGTACGGGCCCTGCTGTCGCCCACGACGAACCGGCGGTGCGCGAGCGGATCGGCAGGGTCGAGTGCCACGTACGCCGCCCCGGTCCGCAGGACGGCCAGCAGGGCCGTCACGAGCCGGGGTCCGGGACGCAGACTTGTCGCCACCCGGTCGCCCCGGCCGATGCCCCGGGCCGCGAGGAGCCGCGCCAGCCGGTCGGCGGCGCCGCTCAGCTCACGGTAGGTCAGGGAGACGTCGTCGCCGGGGTGTCCGGGAGCGTGGACGGCGATCGTGTCGGGGCGTGCGACGACCTGCTGCGCGATGAGACCGGAGATGGACATCGTGGCGAGCTCCTTCGACAGCGGCTTCCGCCGTGGCAAGACATTGCCAGGACGTTGGCAGAAGGGGCTTGAAAGATTCTCCGAACCGGCTGGAGCCCTGCCTTAGCCGCAGGTGGGGGCGGCCCGTCCGGGGCCGTGACGCCCCCGGCCGTTGCCAGGAAGCGGTGCGGGAGCGCGGCCGTGCACGTCCGCCGGCGACCGCTCCAGCGGTTCTGGGGCGATGCTCCGGCCGTGTACGACAACGTCGTTGACGCGACACACGGGTCGAGATCGACCGGAGGCGCCCCCTCCGCAGCCCGTCCGGTCCTGCCCGGACGGGCTGCTGTCGTGCGCGGCGCCCCGGGGCGGCGGGCCCGTACGGGCTACCGCGCCCCGACGTCGTACGCGACCCCCTCCGCGACCGCCCGCAGCTTGTCCGGGTTGGCCACGTTGTGGATCGCGGTGATGCGCCCGTCCGCGTCGAAGTCGAACGACACGGTGGCGATCACGCGTTCCGGCCCGCTGAACACCAGGCCCGGACCGCCGTTGATCTCCGCGAGTTCGGCCTTCATGTCCGCCGGCTCGACGCCCTGGTAGGCGACCGTGCCGATGGCCGAGAACCAGGCGGCCACCGTCGCCGCGCCGGTCACCGGGCGCAGGGCCTGGCGGACCTTGCCGCCGCCGTCGGTCCACAGCGTGACGTCCGGGGAGAGGAGTTCGAGGAGCGCGTTGACGTCACCGCCGGTCGCGGCGGCGAAGAAACGTTCCGTCGCCGCGCGCTGCGCCGACCGGCCTGCCTCGAAGCGCGGCCGGCGGGCCCGCACGTGCTCACGGGCGCGGTGCGCCGCCTGCCGTACGGCGGGCTCGGACCGCTCCACCGCCTCGGCGATCTCGGCGTGGCTGAAGGCGAACACCTCCTTCAGCACGAACACCGCGCGCTCCAGCGGGCTGAGCGTTTCGAGGACCACCAGCATGGCCATCGACACCGACTCGGCGCCCAGGGCGGCCGATTCGGCGTCCGGGACGACGGCCTCGGAGGCGCCGGTGCCGGTCAGGATGGGTTCCGGCAGCCACGGCCCCACATAGGTCTCCCGCTTGTGCCGGGCGGACCGCAGCCGCTCCAGCGCCAGGTTCGACACGATCCGGGTCAGGTACGCCTTGGGATCGGCCACCTTCGAACGGTCCGCGGCGGACCACTTGAGCCAGGCGTCCTGCACGGCGTCCTCCGCGTCGGCGGCGGTGCCCAGCAGGCGGTACGCGACGGAGAACAGCAGCCGCCGGTACTCCAGGAAGACCTGCTGACCGGGATGGGCGGGACGGCCTGCGTCGTCGTGCGGGTTGCTCATTTGTCCCCTCGGACACATCGGGTGCGGGTACTAGGGCCTGTCGGCTTCGGGCGTACGACGGGCCCTTGCGGACACGCCCTAACGGGTGAAGCGGCCGCCCCGGGGCCAGAACGCGCCCGAGGCGGGCATCTTCTTCATGCGGCCGTACGTCGGCCAGGGCGAAGCCGTCACGGTCTCCTTGTACCGGACGGCCATCGGTCCCACCAGGCAGATCCGGCGCGGGCTGTCGTCGGGCCGGGTGAACTGTACGACCGCGTCGCCCCGGCCCAGGCTCACCGGCGTGTGGTAGTAGCCGAACCGGAACGGCTTGGGCTCCTTGCCCCCGAGGACCCGGAAGATCGACAGCGCGGCGTGCACCCCGGTCGGCATGCCGCCCTGGCAGGTGCCGTGCATGACCCCGTAGCCCTGGCGGATCGCGGCCGCGTCCCCGACCGCGTACACCTCGGGGTGCGAAACGGAGCGCAGCGCCCGGTCGGTGACGACGCGTCCGTGCTCGTCCACCTCAAGTCCGGCCGCGGCGGCCAGCGGTGCGACCCGGGTGCCGCCCGTCCACAGGACCGCGTCGGCCGCGATGCTCGCGCCGTCCGCCAGCTCCACCGAACCGGCGAGCACCTTCACCACCTCGACACCACAGCGCACCTGGACGCCGAGGCGGTCGAGGGCGGCCCGGACATGGGCCGCGGCCCTGTCGTTCATGGTTGCGCCGGGCTCCTTGCCGCCCAGCAGCACCACGTCGAGGCGGGGGTACCGTTCGGCGATCTCCGCGGCCGACTCGATCCCGGTGAGTCCGCTGCCGACGACGACCACCGTGCCGCCACCGCTCCCGTTGCCGAGGGCTTCCAGCCGCCCGGCGAGCAGTTCCGCGTCCTGGACGCCACTCAGGGTGTAGGCGTGGTCGTCGGCCCCCGGCACCGCCGATGTGTCGGCGTGCCCGCCCAGCGCATATACCAGTGTGTCGTAGGGAAGGACGCGGTCGTCGTCGATCCGCACGGTCCTGGCCCCGGCGTCCACCGCCGTCACCCAGCCCTGCACGAAGTGCGCGCCCGTGCCCTCCAGCATCTCCGGGACGCTCATCACGTCGGGCGTGCGGCCGGTGGCCGTCATGTGCAGCCGCATCCGCTCGGTGAACCGCTCCTGCGCGTTCACCACGGTCACCCGCACCGTGTCGCGGTGCTTCCTGGTCCGGGCAGCCAGCTGGACGGCGGCGGCCATGCCCGCGTACCCGGCTCCCAGGATCACCACTCGGTGCGTGACCGCCGTACGGGTCCTCTGCTGCGCGTTCATGATCGGGTCCTTCCTTCCTCACCGGCTGCTGACAACCAGGGGATGGAGGCGGACCCCTCGAATGTGACATGGCGCCTTTGTGACCTGAGTCACCAGGGTGTGCGGGAGCGGCCGGACACGACCGAAGCCCCCGCGGCGCTCGGTGAGCGGCGGAGGCTTCTCGGGTCCTGCGGAACGGGGTGGCCCGTCAGGCGACGGCCCAGGGGGTACGCCCACGGGTGACGGTGTCCGACGACGGATAGAGGCCGGCGTCCCAGGAAGGCTGGAAGGCGGCGGAGACGATGCCCCAGAGCTGCCCGGCGGTGAGAGTGTGCACGGGAACGACGACCTGGCCGGCGAGGCTGACCCCGTACGCCGCTTCGAGGGAGCTGACGATGCCGATGAGGGCCATGGAGTCGAGCCCGTAACTCTCCATCGGAACGTCGGCGTCGGGCGTCCTCTCCTTGCCCAGGCCGGGGAGGCCCTGCCGGAGAATCGTCTCGAACCTCGCGTTCCACGGTGTCTGTGCCATGGGGCGGACTTCCTTCCGGCTGCCGGGACTTCTGGCCGCGCGAGCCCGGACGTACGAGCCTGCGTGCGTACGTGCGTCACGGTGCCGGGTTCCGCTCGAGCCGCCTTGGACGGGCGCTCGTGCGGTGGCGGTGCGGGCGGCGCGGTCAGGCGACGGGCGCGGCCGGCCAGCCGATGTCGCTCTGTGGGGCGGACGGCCAGCCGATGTCGCCCTGGGGAGCGGTCGGCCAGCCGATGTCGCCCTGCGGGGCCACGGGCCAGCCGATGTCCTTGGCGGAGACCTGCGTCGTACCGCCGGCGAACGGCCAGCCGATGTCCTGGCCGTCGGCAGCGCTGATGCCGGCGCTGGTGAGGACGGCGGCGGCGACGGCGGCGGTGCTGACGAGGACGCGGGCGATGTTCTTCATGGCTGGTCTCCTTTGTGACAAGTTCCGTGTGCCGCGTTGGCAACTTCTTGCCTTGAGATTGGCAACACCTCCTAGGAATTCGGTCGTAATTCCCTCGTGAATGGGTGGAGTAAAGAGGAGGAACGGGCCCGCGAGGCCCGTTCCTTGAGTGGGTCCCGCTCGTACATGCCGTCTTGACCTGCGATGACATGCTGTTTCGCGCATTCTTCCGGCGCTTGGCAAACCCTGGAGAAGTGAGCCAGGAAATCTCGGAACCGGGGCCAGGGGAAGAGGGGCGGCCCGCTGCGCTTGAGTATCGCTGGAGCGGGCGTTGCCAAATTCTCCGAACGCCGGGCAACATATTGCCAGAGGTCAGGCAATGACTTGTCAAGGTTCCCCGACAACGGGGGGAGGACCCGGAATGAATGTGCAGACGCCCCAGGTCGAACGAACGGTCCGTCTCGACGCGGCCACCGCCGGCCACACACCTGCCGCGGTGCGCGCCGTCGTCACGGAGCTGCTGCGCCGGGAGGACGAGTACGGGACGCACGAACTGGAGGAGTACGTCGAGGACATCGTGCACACCGAGGTCCCCGCACGCCTCGGCGCCCTGCTCTCCGTGCCCGCCACCGGCACCACGACCCTCGTGACGGGCGGGGCCGACGCCTTCCGGGAGACGCTCGACCGGCTGCCCGTCGGCCCGGCCGACCGGATCTGGACGACGCCCTACGAGGACGTCGCCCGCCTCACCGCACTGTTCGCGCTGCGCGACCGCACCCGCTGCCGCCTCGACGTCGTCCCGCTGGACGCGCGCGGCGACCTGGACCTGGAGTGGATGGCGGCGCACATCGACGAGGACGTGGCCCTGGTCAGCGTGGCCCACGTCCCGGCCGGCTGCGGCATCGTCAACCCGGTCGAGGAGATCGGCCGCCTCCTCGCCCCGCACCGCGCCCTGTACGCGGTCGACGTCTCGTACTCCGTGGGCCAGTTGCCCGTGAACGCGGCGCGCATCGGCGCCGACCTGCTCACCGGAGACGCCTGGCGCTTCCTAGGCGGGCCCGTCGACGTCGGATTCGCCTGCGCCACGGCCCGCCTGCGGTCCGCGCTCACCGATCCGGGCCCGGCGCGGTACGGCCAGGAGCCGCCCCGTACGCCGCACAGCGCGTCCGTCGCCGGCCTGAACACCGCGCTCCTCCTGCACGAGAAGGACGCTTCGGCCGCGCCGCGCCAGGACCTCTACCCGCAGCTGCGCGACGCCGTCGGCCGGGCCCCCGGCATCGAGCTGATCGCCCCGGGCCGCGTCCAGTCCGCCGTCCTCGCCTTCCGCCACGACGAGCTGACGGCTGCTCAGCTCCGCCGCGAGCTGCGCGCGCGGGGGATCGTCCTGCGCAAGACGGTCGCCCAGGAGATGCCGCTCCACCTGCCCGGACGGGGCATCACCACCGCCCTCCACGCCTCCTTGGACCACGACACCACGGCTCAGGACATCGCCCGTCTCGGGCAGGCCCTGGACGCGATCGTGAGCGCCCACCGCCCCACCGAGGTGGTCCTCCCGCGCGCCGTGGGCGGCTCCCTCGCCCCCGTGACCGCTGCCCAGAGCCGCCCTCTGCGCGGAACCCGGGGCCACCTCACCCTGCTGCGCTGAACCCCTGGCGCTGTCACTGTAACCGCTTATAGTGGTTACATGAAGTCCGCAGAGAGAGCGGCGGCGACCGCGCGGGCGGAGCCCGTGGGCCTGACCCTGCGCTCCACCACCGGCGTCGCCTACCGGTTCAATCCCGGCGCCCTGTGCTTGGAGCTGCTGACCACCGGCGGTCCCGGGCCCTACGAGCGGTACGAGGTCCTGCACGAGCCCGCAGACGTGACCGCCTGGGCGGAACGCTCCCGGCTGACCCCGACCCCTGAGCCGGCCGTCTCCGCCGTGGAGGTCGCGGCGCTACGGATGCTGCGCGACGCGCTGTTCCGCGTGGTCGTCGCCCACACGCGCGGCGAACCGCACCCGCCCGGCGACCTGGCGGTCATCAACGAGACCGCCGCCCGCCCCGCCCTGGCACCCGCCATCGCCCCGGACGGCAGCCGCCGCTGGGCCGGTGCCCCCAGCGGCACGGCGCTGGCCGCCACCGTCGCCCGCGATGCCGTCGAGCTGCTGACCGGGCCCCACGCGCACCGCATCCGCACCTGCGCCGCCGAGGACTGCCACCTCATCTACGTGGACACCTCGCGCCCCGGCCGCCGCCGCTGGTGCTCGATGGAGCACTGCGGCAACCGTCACAAGGTCAGGGCGCTGCGCGCCCGCCACTCCGAGGAAGGATGACCGATGCCCACCGGACTCACCAGGGACGCGGGCTGGCAGATCGGCGTGTCCCGCACACTGCCCCACCCGCCGTCCGTCGTCTGGGACTTCATCAGCGGCCCCGAAGGACTCGCCCTCTGGCTCGGCTCGGACACGGCCCTGACCCCCGAGCGCGGGGCGCCCTACCGGACGGCGGCCGGCGTGACCGGCGAGGTACGCGGCTACCGCCCGGCTGACCGCATCCGCGTCACCCACGGCACCACCACCCTCCAGGTGGCCATGACCCCGGCCGCCGACGGCGCCCGTACGATGCTCCGCTTCCACCAGGAACACCTGGCGAGCGCGGAGGAACGCGAGAACCGGCGCACCCACTGGCAGCACGTGATGGACGAGGTGGAGGCGGCGCTGGACCGCGCCTGATACGCGTCCGCCGGCCCTCACACGGCGGCGGCCGGTGCGTAGTCCTCGACGGTCATCGCGTTGTACAGCCGCGCGCTCCTCGTCGTGAGGCGCAGCAGCGCGCGGCCCGGCCCCGCGGGCAGCGCGGAGACCAGCCGGGCGCCCTGCGCGAGCCCCCACACCCCGGCGCGCGAGGTGGGAATCAGCGTCCTCGCCGCGCTCAACGCGACCGCACGGCTGCCGCGTACGTGGTCCGCCATCACCCGTTCGTACGTGGGAAACGCACGGGTGTGGTCGCCGCCCGCACGGGCCAGCTCACCGGCGAGGACATACGCGCCGACCACCGCCAGCGTGGTGCTGCCGCCGACGGCCGGACCGGGGCAGTACCCCGCGTCCCCGACGAGCGTCACCCGCCCCCGCGACCAGTTGTCCATGCGGAGCCGGCTGATCGAGTCGAAGTAGAACGCCGGCGTACGGTCCAGCTCCTCCAGCCACCCGTCGACCTGGGGGTGCAGCCCGGCGAACGCTCCGCGCAGCAACTCCTTCTGCCGGGGGACGTCGCGGTGGTGCCAGTCGAGTTCCCGCGCGCTCCGGAACAGGAACAGGGCCCGCGCGTCGTCCAGATGCCGCGCCCCGTACATCCCGGCGGTGCGCCCCACCCCGACGTGCATCAGCAACTCTCCGTCCAGCCCGGAGAGGTTGGGCAGGCTCAGTACCCCGAAGTAGGCACCGAGGAAGGAGCCGCGCCCGGAATCCGCACCGAAGACCAGGCGGCGCACGGCGGAGTGCAGCCCGTCCGCGCCGACGACGAGGCCGAAGCGGCGCGGCGCGGCGTTCTCGAACGTCACCTCGCACCCGTCGCCGTCCCCGGGGGAGACCGAGGTGACCGAGTCGTCGAAGAGGTACTCGACGTCCTCGCGGGCGGCGTCGTAGTAGATCGCGGTCAGGTCGTCGCGCAAGACCTCGACGTGCCGGTCGGAGGCCCCGCCGAAGATCTTGGCGAGGTCCGCCCGGACGGGCCGCCGCGCCCCCTCCCGGAAGACGCTCAGCCGATCTGTGCCGGTGGTCCGCTCCTCGATGCGCGGCAGAACTCCCATGCGCTCCGAGATGTCCACGGCGGGACGGAACAGGTCGACCGCGTGCCCGCCCGTCCGGCGCGGAGCCGGCGCCCGCTCCACGACGGTGACCCGGAAGCCGTACCGGACGAGCCAGTGGGCGAGCACCGGACCGGCGACCCCGGCCCCGGAGACGAGAATCCGCACGACGCCCTCCCTCTCAGCCGTGGAGCGCGGCGAAGTCCAGCAGGGGCCCGGCGACCCGGGGCGGGTCCTCCAGGATCGGCGAGTGCCCCAGCCCCGGCAGCAACTCCACCCGCGCGCCCGGGACGACGCGGTAGTCGGCGGCCGACGAGGAGCGCCAGCGCCGGTCGTCCTCACCGAAGAGCACCAGCAGCGGTTTGCCGAGTCCCGCCAGCCGCTCCGGCAGCGCCCGTTGCTCCAGGTAGGCGCGGGTGCTCCCCATCGTGGCGGTGAAGGAGTGCGCCGTCATGGCGCGCACCTCGTCCAGCAGTGCGTCCGGCACCCGGTAACCGGGGCGGCTGAAGCCCGTGCTCGCGAGCTGCCTGATCTGCTCGTCGCTCGGCGGCCACTGCGTGGGCGCGGCAGCGGCGCCGGAGCCGGTGGCGATGAATGCCCCCAGGCCGGGGCCCGTGTTGACGAGCACCAGACCGGACACCAGCTCCGGCCGCTGTTCGGCGAGGGCCGTCGCGGTCACCCCGCCGCTGGAATGGCCCACCACCACGGCGTGCCCGACACCGAGCCGGTCCAGCACCTCGCCGGTGCGCCGCGCCTGGTCGCGGATCGCGTAACCGCCGTCGTCCGGCTTGTCCGACCTGCCGTGCCCGAGCAGATCGACCCGCATGACGCGGTGCGCGGTGAGCAGCGGCACGAGCGCGTCCCACGAGCGCGCCGAGGACGCCGATCCGTGGATGAGCAGGAGCACGGGGGCGTCACGGGGTCCGTCCTGGCATACATGGATGGTGTGGCCGTCGTCCAGCTTTACGGCCGAGAACTCGGTGGCGTCGGAAACAGTCATGACCCCACTGTCGCCACCGGCCCCGGCCCCGTCTTGAACGAATGTCCCGCCCGCCCGGCCGTGCTCGCGGCGGCCCGCTCGTAGCATGGAGGGGTGCACACCTTCATGCACGGTACGGCCGTGTGGGACGTCTCCCGCCCACCACGGCCCAGCCGCGTGCCCGGGGTCACCATGGCCGGGTTCCGCGTGCACGATCTGGACGCGCTGCGCATGGTCCCGCACCCGGCGGTCACCCTGCTCCTCGAATTCGGCGCCGGCACCCCCGTCCTCGACACCGCGACCGGTGAACAGCAGCGCGGCTGCCTGGTCGCCGGTCCCGGGCTCGGCTCCGGCGGCGCGGTCCGGGTACGCGGACAGGACGTCGAGTGCGTGCAGGTGCGGCTGTCCCCGGTGATCGCCCGCGCGGTCCTCGGCGTGCCCCCGGCCGAGCTCGACGGTGCCGTCGTCCCGCTGGACGCCCTGTGGGGCCGTGAGGCGTCCCGGATACGCGAACAGCTCGGCGAAGCCCCGTCCTGGCAGGCCCGCTTCGCGCTCGCGGACGCGCTGCTCGGCCGCCGGTACGCGGCAGGCCCCCCGGTGGACCCGGAGGTGGCACGGGCCTGGGAGCGGATGACCGCCGGCCACGGACTGCTCCGGATCGACGAACTTGCCGCCGACGTCGGCTGGAGCCGCAAGCGGCTGTGGTCCCGCTTCCGCTCCCAGCTCGGGCTGCCGCCCAAGCGCGCGGCGAGACTGGTCCGCTTCGACCACGCCGCCCACCGCCTGGTCGCGGGCGAGGGTCCGGCCCGGGTGGCGGCCGAGACGGGCTACGCCGACCAGTCCCATCTGCACCGGGACGTCGTGGCGTTCACCGGCGCGACCCCGGCGAAGGTGGCCGGTGAGCCGTTCCTCGCCGTGGACGACATCGCCTGGCCTGGGCGCTGAGGCCCCCGCGGACACCTGCCGGAGCAGCGCGGCGGGTACGCGTCGTCGGCACAGCGCGGCGGACATCCGTCAGAGCACGAGGTCCGGGTGGACCTTCGGGTCGGTGGAGGGCCCGGCGGCGTAACCGGCCAGCGGTTCCTCCAGCACCCCGAACGCGTAGTCCCCGGCCTCCGCCATCTCGCCGCTGATCCGGGCGTTGGGCCACCCGGCCAGGGTCCGTTCCTGGATGCGGTCGAAGAGCATGCGGTGGACGCTGCCGAGCAGGGCGGCGGCGGTGCGCACGGCGATGTCGTCGGGGGCGGCGCCGGTGGCCTCGGCCAGGGCCTCGGCGAGCCGGGTCTCCCGCAGATCGTGCAGGTCGCGCAGCCGGGCCGTCAGCGTGGGGCTGTCGGCGATCATCCGGGCGAACGCGGGGCCGGAGAATCCCGCGACCGGGTCGGCCGCCGCGACCGCCTCGGCGAAGGCGTGCCGCAGGGCCGTCAGCGCGGACTCGCCCGACGCCCGGCCGGCGACCGTGGCGGCCAGGGAGCCGGTGAAGGCGTCCTGGTGGTCGAGCGCCAAGTCCTCCTTGTGCGCGAAGTAGTTGGTCACCGTTTTCTTCGCGACACGGGCGGCGGCGGCGATCTCCGCGATGGTGGTCTGTTCGAACCCCTGGTCGAGGAAGAGCCGGGTGGCGGCATCGGAGATGAGCTGCCGGGTCTCCTGCTTCTTGCTCTCACGGAGTCCGACGGGGGCGCCCGTGGCTGCGGTGGTCTCAGTAGTCATGGCGCAATCTTACCCTCGTAGCATTTTTATGTTGACACCCTTGAAGTCTCGGGCTAAATTTACCTCCGTCGTAAAGTTCACCTCGAACGACGAACGGATGGACATCGCATGCCCGAGGCCCCTCGCACCGCATCCCGCTTCCCCGCCCTGGACCTGAGCGCGGTCCTGGCCGACCGGACCGGCAGCCCCGCCGCCGTCCCCGTACCGCCCAAAAGCCCCCGGCTCCACCCCCAGCGGGCAGGGGCACCCGCGCAGCCCCGCCGGATACCCGCTGGACGGCCGCGCCGTTGGCGCTGGACGGCCGCGCCGTTGGCGGAGCTCGCGCCCGCCACGTCGACGCACTTGCCGCCGTAGCCGGTGATCCGGCCGGTGGAGTCGTCGGGCGGGGTGACCGGGCCGCCGTCCTGCCCGGCGGCCCAGGCGATCTCCTGGAGCAGGAGCCGGTTCTGCTGGGCGCTCGCGAAGGTGGACGACAGGGCGGTGTTCGTCGCGTAGTCCATCGCGTTGTGGCCGAAGTTGTTGTAGACCATCCGGTACCCGCGGTTGGTCCACACGATCGGGTAATCCCCGCTGTACCAGGTCTGGTTGGGGTCGGTCCCGATGGGGAACGTCGAGGGGGCCATCGAGGCGAGGACGTCGATCGCGGGGTTCTTCCGCAGGTCGTTCTGCCAGCTGTACCACTCGCTGACCGACGAGGTGATGGTGGCGGGGAGCCCCGCCGTCGCCGGATGCCCGGGGTCGTCGACGCGCAGCGTCTCCTGGGTGGGGCCCCAGGTGTTCGACCGGAACGTCCCGGTGCCGAGGAAGGTGTTGTGGTACCAGGGCCAGTCGCTCGTATCGGTGTTGAACGCGGAGACGTGGAATCCGACGAACCCGCCGCCGTTCTGCACGTACGACTGGAACGCGGAGCGCTGGGACGCGGTGTGCGGGTAGTTGTCGAGGAACATCACGACCTGGTAGCCGGCCAGCTCGGTGCTGTTGAGCCGGCTCCAGTCGGTGGTGGCGGTGTACGTGAAGCCGTGGGCTGCGCCCTGCTGGGCGAACCAGGTGTTGGCCTCGTGGTCGAAGCTGATGTGCGCCGCGTCGTAGGTGCCGTCGTAGAAGGCCAGCACCCGGAACGTACCGGCAGCGGGGGCGGCGTGCGCCGGGGCGGCCTGCAGGCCGAGCACGAGCGCGGCGAGGGCGAGGAGCCGGAGCAGGAGTGCGGTGCCGTGTCTGACGCGCATGGGGGACTCCAGAGGTGGGCGGTGGAGCGCAGCGGCTGAGCAGACCGGAGTCTGCGCGTGTACACGACAGCCCGTCAAGCCGTCTGTCAGGAAACTTTCCTGGCAGAAAATCGCGCACAACTCGAACACTGCATGTCAGTACAGCTGACCTGCGACTTCAGAAGCCGTACGAGAGTGCTGCGGTTTCCCGTGATCGCGGGCGGAGTGTCTACAGAGGTTGAAATACCGGCCCGTGCAAGGGGGTTGACGGGCGGTCGCAGACGCCTCTAGCTTCACGGCTTGAAATAAGGCCGGACGTGTCTCCTGTCATGGACCTGACTTCCTACCCCCCGCCCGCCACAGGAAGGCTCCCCATGCTTCATCCGCCCCACCGCCGCCGCAGACGGCGCACCGCATCCCTGGCCATGGCGCTGTCCGCCTCGCTGGCCGCCGCGGGGGCCCTGGTCGCCCTCGGCTCGGGAACCGCCGGCGCCGCGACCCCCGGCGCGCTGACCAACACCGGCACCGGCAAGTGCCTCGACGTCACCGACGGTTCGACCGCCGACGGCACGCCCGCCCAGATGTGGACCTGCTACCCCGGCAGCCAGAACCAGAGCTGGACGCTCAACAGCGACGGCTCGCTGACCGCGAAGGGCAAGTGCCTGGACCTGGCGGCGAACGGCACGGCCAACGGCACCGCGGTGCACCTGTGGACCTGCTACGGGACCGTCGCCAGTCAGAAATGGCGGCTGACCTCCGCCGGTGACCTGGTCAACACCGCCGCGAACAAATGCCTGGACGTCAAGGACAACAGCACCGCGGACGGCGCCCGGCTGCAGATCTGGGACTGCGCGGGCACCGGCAACCAGAAGTGGAGTTTCTCCGGCGCGGTGGACCCGACCGACCCCACGGACCCGCCCACGGGTGACAACCCGGACCTCGGCCCGAACACGGTGATCTTCGACCCGTCGATGTCCGCCTCGTCCATCCAGTCCAAGCTGAACAGCATCTTCAGCCAGCAGCAGTCCAACCAGTTCGGCTCCCAGCGCTACGCGGTGCTGTTCAAGCCGGGCACGTACAGCGCGGACGTCAACGTCGGCTTCTACACCCAGGTCGCCGGCCTCGGCCTCTCCCCGGACGCGGTGAACATCAACGGCGCCGTCCACGCCGAGGCCGACTGGTTCCAGGGCAATGCGACCCAGAACTTCTGGCGCGACGCGGAGAACCTGTCCGTCACGCCGAACGGCGGCAGCGACCGCTGGGCCGTCTCGCAGGCGGCCCCGTACCGCCGTATGCATGTGCGCGGGAACCTCAAGCTGGACGACGGCGGCTGGTCCAGCGGCGGCTTCATCTCCGACTCCAAGATCGACGGGCAGATCCAGTCGGGCAGCCAGCAGCAGTTCCTGACCAAGAACACCAAGATGGGCTCCTGGTCCGGCTCCAACTGGAACATGGTCTTCGTCGGCGACCAGGGTGCCCCCGCCCAGTCCTTCCCGACCTACACCACCGTCGCCTCCGCCCCGGTCAACCGCGAGAAGCCCTTCCTGTACGTCGACGACGCGGGCGCCTGGAAGGTGTTCGTACCCGCCGCGCAGACCAACGCCTCGGCCACCACCTGGAGCGGCAAGACCCAGGCGGGCTCGTCGCTTCCGCTGGACGACTTCTACATCGCCAAGCCCGGCGCGAGCGCGGCCGACATGAACGCCGCCCTGGCCGCCGGCAAGAACCTCCTGATCACCCCGGGCGTCTACCACCTCAACCAGACGCTCAACGTCACCCGCCCCGACACGGTCGTCCTCGGCATGGGCCTCGCCACGCTCATCCCGGACAACGGCATCACCGCGCTCACCACCGCCGACGTCGACGGCATCAAGATCGCCGGGGTCCTCGTCGACGCCGGTACGACCAACTCCCAGACCCTGATGCGGATCGGCCCCGACGGCTCGTCCGCGAACCACGCGGCCAACCCCGTCACGCTCAACGACGTGTTCTTCCGCATCGGCGGCGCCACCGTCGGCAAGGCCACCCAGTCGCTGGTCGTCAACACCAGCAACACGATCATCGACCACACCTGGATCTGGCGCGCCGACCACGGCAACGGCGGCACCGTCGGCTGGAACACCAACACCGCCGACACCGGGCTGGTCGTCAACGGCCAGAACGTCACCGCGTACGGCCTGTTCGTCGAGCACTACCAGAAGACCCAGGTCATCTGGAACGGCAACGGCGGGCGCACGTACTTCTTCCAGAACGAGCTGCCGTACGACCCGCCCAACCAGAGCGCCTGGAAGAACGGGAACACCAACGGCTACCCCGCGTACAAGGTCGGCGCGTCCGTGACCAGCCACGAAGCGTGGGGTCTGGGCAGCTACGCCTACTTCAACGTCAACCCCTCGGTGGTCGAGGACCACTCCTTCGAGGTGCCCCAGACCTCCGGCGTGAAGTTCCACGACATGGTCACCGTCGTCCTCGGCGGCGCCGGAACGATCAGCCACATCATCAACAGCACCGGGGCGGCGGTCACGCCCGGCAGCAACGTCGCGTACCTCACCACCTACCCGTAAACGGAGGGAACCCCCATGCCCCGATCCCGCAGCAGATGGCTCACCGCCCTGCTCGGCGTGCTGCCCCTGGCCGCCGCCGGCCTGGTCGCCACGGCCACCCCCGCCTCCGCCGCCGCCAACCCCGGACCCGGCTTCCCCGCCCACTACGCGGCCCCGTACGCGGAGATGTGGAACAGCCCGTCCAGCCTGATGAACGCGTACAACGCGACCGGAAACAAGTACTACACACTGGCGTTCATCATCAGCCAGGGCACCTGCAACGCCACCATCAACGGCGACACCCCGGTCACCGACTCCGGCTGGAACAACGCCATCAACAGCCTGCGCGCGGTGGGCGGCGACGTCATCGCCTCCTTCGGCGGCGCGAGCGGCAACGAACTGGCCTCCTGCGGTTCGGTGTCCGCGATGCAGGCCCAGTACAAGAAGGTCATCGACCAGCTCAACCTGACCCGCATCGACCTGGACATCGAAGGCAGCACACTCGACAACACCGCCGCCAACGACCGCCGCAACCAGGCCCTCGCCAACCTCCAGCAGGAGTACCGCGCACAGGGCCGCAAGCTCGACATCGACTACACGCTCCCGGTCAGCCCCAGCGGCCTGGAGTCCAACGGCATCGCGCTCCTCAAGAACGCCAAGAGCCACAACCTCGACGTCAACCTGGTCAACATCATGACCATGGACTACGGCCCCGCCATGGACATGGGCCAGGCCGCGATCAGCGCCGCGAAGGGCCTGCACACCCAACTCGGCCAGATCTGGACCGAGAAGTCCTCCGCACAGCTCTGGGCGATGGAGGGCAACTGCCCGATGATCGGCGTCAACGACACCGCCGCCGAGGTCTTCACCACCCAGGACGCCCAGGAACTGGAGGCGTTCGCCGCGAGCAACGGCATCCAGGAACTGACCTTCTGGTCCCTCGGCCGCGACAACCAGGGCGAGAGCGGCACCCCGCAGAGCACCTGGCAGTTCACCAACACGTTCAAGGCCATCACGGGCGGCGGCGGGCCCGTCGACCCGCCGGCCGGCACGACCGCCATCAAGGGCTACGGCGGCAAGTGCGTCGACGTGGCCGGTGCCAACAGCGCCAACGGCACCAAGGTCGACCTCTACACCTGCAACGGCACCTCCGCCCAGCAGTGGACCCGCACCGGCAACACCCTCCGCGCCCTCGGCAAATGCCTCGACGTCGCGGCCGCCGGCACGGCCAACGGGACGAAGGTCCAGCTCTACGACTGCAATGGTTCCGGCGCCCAGTCCTGGACGGCCGGCGCCAACGGCAGCCTGGTCAACGCCGGTTCGGGCAAGTGCCTGGACGTCACGGACTGGAGCACCACGGACGGCAACCAGCTCCAGATCTGGACCTGCGGCGGCACGGCGAACCAGTCGTGGACGCTGGTCTAGCGGCCGGCGCGTGAGCGGGCCCGGCTCCCTGTACGAGGGGGAGCCGGGCCCGTACCGCTTCCGCGTCAGTGGGCGGCCAGCCGGTCGGCGAGGTCGCGGATCTCGCCGTAGGTCTCCGCCAGCCGGTCGGCCAGGCCGAGCCGGTGCAACTCGTGCAGCAGCGCGGTCGCGTGCCTCGCCTCGTAGACCAGCGCGCGCCACCGGGCGCTCTCGGTCCGGCCCACCCGGCCGTAGCTTTCCCAGAAGGCATCGCGCTCGCCGCCCGGCTTGCGCAGCGCCAGATAGACCGGCCAGTCCGCCTCCGGGTCGCCCCACCAGAGCCTGTCGCAGTCGAAGACACCCGTGATCAACGGCTCCGGCGTGCCTTCGGCCAGCATGGTGTTCCCCACCCAGAGGTCCCCGTGCAGCAGACGCGGCTCGGTGACCTCGTCGAGCACGGCGCGCTCACGGTCGGCCAGCCGGACCAGCCTGGTGACGTCACCGGCGTCGAGCCCGGCGTCGGTGAGGTCCGCGCACGCGTGATCGAACCAGGTGAACAGCGCGTCGCTCCAGGACTCGTGCACGGGGCCGGCGACCCTGCCGAACCCCGGTCCGCGCACGCCGTGCACGGTACGCGTGATGTCACCCAGTTGCCGGAAGTACGCGCCGCGCGCGGTTTCCGGGTACGTGGCGAGCGCCGCTGCGGCGGGCACACCGGCCAGGAACGTCTGGAACATGTAGTCGCGGCCGATCACCTTATGGGTGAAGTCGATCGCGAGGGTACGCGGCAGCAGCCCCGCCACAGGCGCCAGGTACGGGACCCCCGCGTGCTCGTTGCGCATCATCTCGGGATCGGCCCTGGCCTGACGGTCCGGCTCCGGCGCGACGCGCAGCACCACGGGCCGTTCACCGTCGAGGTCGACCCTGTACGTGTTGTTGTAGTACCCACCCGTGAGTTCGGCCGCCGACAGCACGACCGCGCCCTCGCCGAAGGCCGCCCGCACGACGGCCTCGATCTCGGCCGCGCTCAGGGGCTGCTGGAATGCTCCGGGATCCCGGTCGATCGGTGCGTAGTCCATGGCCCGTCGACCCTATCCGCCGGCACGGACCGGCACGGCTCCCGCACGTACAGCCGGCGCCTGTACCACTCCGCCGTGGTGAGCCCGAGGAGCCCGGTCCAGGCGTGGCGGGATACGTGGAGGGCTGCCCCTCGTCCGAGGACGTCGACCCGGACGAGATCCCCCTGCTGGGCTTCACCCTCACGAACGATGGTGCGGTTCGCCGCCCGAGGTCAGGCCGCTGAAGTGCCCCTCCAGAGGCGCGCACCGGCCGCGAACACGATCGGGTCCATGGCGGACAGCTCCGCCCGCACGCGGGCCTCGAACTCGGTACGGGCATCGGACGGGAGGGCGTCGAAGTAGGCGCGGGAGCCGTGTGAGAGCCCCCAGTCCCAGAACGTGCCGGCGTCCGGGACGGGCAGGCGCTGCTCGATGGCGGTCTCGCCGGTGCCGGTGAATCCCGCGGCCGAAAGCAGCCTCTCCGCGTCCAGGGGACGGCTGAGCCGCCCCTGACCCTCGGGAATCAGGGGCTGGAACTCCCGGAAGAGGGCCCCGTAGAACTCCCACTCCGGCGCGTCCTCGACGTCACCGGGGACGGAGAAGGAGAACACCCCGCCAGGGGCGAGGACGCGCCGGATCTCCCGGGCCGCCGCAGCCGGATCATCGAGCAGGTGGACGACGAACCCCGCACAGACCAGGTCGAAGGAGCCGTCGGGAAAGTCCAGTTGGTGGACGTCCATCACCCGCGCCTCGTGCACACGCGGGTACTGGTCCGCCAGCCGCTCGACCATCCCGGGAGCGCAGTCCACCGCCGTCACCCGACAGCCGTGGGCGAGCGCGGCACCGGTCAGGGCACCGCGCCCGGCCCCCAGGTCGAGCACCCGGGTCCCGGGCCCGGGAGCGAGCCACGCCATGTGCTGTCGGGCGAACCCGGCGAAGAACGGCAGCACCTCGTCGTACACCGGGGCCAGTTGGTCGAAGAGGATGGTGGCTCGCGTCGCGGTCATGGCCGGCCATCCTGGCAGAGGGGCCATACGGTCCGCCCGCCCTTTTCCGGCAACCCCGACTGGCGCGCGGCCTACGAGGCCATCGCGCCCGGCCTCGCCGTGTTCCAGCGCGATGCCATCGAGGCGTACACGGCGGACCGGCTCGGCTGAACGGACGCCTGTGCGAAGATCACCGGCGTGACGAGCGACTTCGAACTGTCCCTGGACGAACTGAGAACCGTGGCCCGTTACGCCACCGAGGCGGCACTGGACGTCCTGCCGGTGTTCGAGGTCGCGTGCCCCGCCGACGCACGACCCCGGGCCGCCATCGAGGCGGCCCGGGAGTTCATCGACGGCGCGCCGCGCACAAGGCTCCAACGCGTCACGTCGATGGACGCCCACCGCGCGGCCAAGGACGCGGCTACGGAACCCGCCCGCCTCGCCGCACAGGCGGCGGGCGACGCGGCTTCCGCCGCCTACCTGCACCCGATCGCGAAGGCGCACCAGGTGGGCCACATCCTGCGCGCCGCCGCGAACGCGGCCCGTATCGCGGAGATCGAGGCGGGCGCCGCCCGTAGCCGCGTCCTTGGCCGCGCGGTGGGCGTCCATCGACGTGACGCGTTGGAGCCTTGTGCGCGGCGCGCCGTCGATGAACTCCCGGGCCGCCTCGATGGCGGCCCGGGGT
>NZ_RDBL01000059.1 GCF_008042035.1 Streptomyces sp. col6 | reverse complement strand
CCACCCGCCCGGAACCCCGCACACCGCCGCCCCGCCGACCGCAGGCCCCGGCACGGCACGACGGGCCCGGACCTGGCCCCTCGCCCTGCGCCGGACCCCCGTCTCGCTGTGGAACGACGACCTCTCGGACTGGGCCGCGGCCCTCACGTACTACGCGATCCTCGCCCTGCTGCCCGCGCTCCTGGTGACCGTGTCCGTCATCGGCCTCGCCAGCCCCGGGGCCACCGGTGCGCTGATCGCCGACATCACGGCCTTCGCCCCCGCCGAGGCCGCCGCCGCGCTGCGGGAGCCGCTGGAGGCCGCCACCCAGCAGCGCACCGCCGTCTGGCTGCTCGTCGCGACCGGCGGGGTCAGCGCGCTGTGGTCCGCCTCCAGCTATCTGGCGGTGTTCCGGCGCGCGCTGCACGCCATGCACGGCGTACGGGACACCCGGCCCGCCCTGCGCCAGGCGCACGTCATCGTGGCGTGGGCGATCGGACTGCTCCTGCTGATGGTGACCAGCGCGTTCGCCCTCGTGCTCACCGGGCCGCCGGCGCGCTGGGCCGGGCGCCGGCTGGGCATGACGCATGTGGGCGACGCGGTGTGGGAGGTGCTGAAGTGGCCCCTGCTGCTCTGCCTGGTCGCCGCGCTGATCACGGTTCTCTTCCGCACGGGTCCGGGCCCGGCACGCGGGGCGCGCCGGGCCCTGCCGGGCGGGATGCTCGCGGCGCTGCTGTGGCTGGCCGCGTCCGCGGGGTTCGCGCTGTACGCCACGTACATCGGGTCCTACAGCCGGCTGTACGGCTCACTGGCGGGGCCCGTGGTGTTCCTGATCTGGGTGTGGTTCACCAACCTGGCGCTGCTCGCCGGGGCCCAGTTCAACGTCGAGCTGGACCGGGCCCGGGGCGGCGCCGCGTAGCGGCCGTCAGTCGCCGGTCGTGCCGTCGACGATCTCGCGGATGATGTCGAGGTGGCCGTTGTGCCGGGCCGTCTCCTCGATCAGGTGCAGCAGGATCCAGCGCAGATCGGGCCGGCGTCCGCCCACCCGTTCCCGCTGGGCCGAGGTGTCCAGGTCGTGGGCCGCGACGAGCTCCCGGTAACGGGCGCTCTGCTCCTCGTACTCCTTCAGTACGTCCGCGAGCGGCATGTCGACGGCGATCCGCATCTCGCGGTCCGGGTCCTCGTCCGTCCACGGGCCCTCGTCCTCACCGCCGAGGAAGACGACCTCGAACCAGTAGTACTCGACCCAGCGCAGATGGTTGACGACCCCCGCGAGCGTCATCAGCGGGGAGCCGGGCAGGGGCGAGCGGACGGCGTTCTCCTGCGAGAGCCCCTCGCACTTGGCCACGGCGGTGGCGCGGGTGTAGTCGAGGAAGGTGGTCAGCTGGGTGCGCTCGTCCCATGCGGGAGGCGAATCGGTGCGTGTCATCGCCGCACAGCCTTACGGTCCGGCGCCCGGCTGTCCAGCGCTTATCCCTCGCGGCGGGCGGGCCCGGGGTGCCCGGGGCCGAGGAACACCACGAGGTCCGGCCCGCCCGCCGGCGCCGGCACCTCACGCCAGCCGAGGCGCCGGTAGAGGCGTACGGCGGCCCCGGCGCTCCGCGAGGTGAGAAGCCAGCAGCGGCCCCCGGGCGCGGACGCGGTCACCGACTCCAGCAGCGCCGCCGCCAGGCCGGCGCCGCGGGCCTCCGGGCTGAGCGCCAGCTCGTCCACCTCCCGCGCGCCGACGAGCCAGTCGGCCGTGCGCTCCGGGCCCAGCAGCGAGGAGACGGCCGCGTAGGCGCGGGTGGCGGGAAAGGGGGCGGGTGTGGTCCAGGCCGTGGCGAACCCCACCACGGCGGCGGAGCCCGGCTCGTCCGGGTCGCCGCTCAGCGCCAGCGCGGCCCGGAACCCCGGGCGCCGGGCGTCCTCGCGCAGCCGCTCCGTGTAGCCGGCGGCCTCGGCCGGGTCCTCGTGCCACGGCGGCCCCGCGAACGCCTCCGCGTAGGCGCGGCGCACCCCGTCCTCGTACGCCAACACGTCGCCCGGCCCCACCTGTTGGACCCACATGGCCATGTCCCGGCTCCCCGTCGTCCCCGTCGCGCGCACCCGCCGGCCCGCCCCGGGGAGTCTACGAACGGCACCCGCAGGACGCGTGCGCGC
>NZ_RDBL01000058.1 GCF_008042035.1 Streptomyces sp. col6 | reverse complement strand
GCCCCGGCCCGGCCCGTACACCCAGCCCCCGACGCAGCCCGGCTACGGCTACCCGCAGCAGGGTTACGGGCAGCCCGGCCCGTACACGCAGCCCGGACTGCACCAGATGCCCACCCAGCAGCAGTACGCCGCCCCGGCGCCGGGCGGGGGCGGCCGGTTCCGCGGCAGGACCGCGAAGATCGTCGGGGCCGTGGTGGCCGTGGCGCTCCTCGCCGGCGGCGGGATCTGGTTGGCCACCAGCGGGAACGGCGACGACGGCAAGCCGCTGTCGGGCCCCACCCACTCCGCGGAGCCGACCGTCTCGCCGTCGCCGACCAAGGGCGGGGGCAAGGCCACGGGGGAGCCGGCGGTCAGCCCGCAGGAGGAGACGCGGACCATCAACGCCGGCGTCAAGTCCGGTGAGGCGAAGGTCCGCTGGCTCCAGAAGGGCGGCGTCGACCTGCCGCCCAACGGCGCGGACGTGTTCGGCCCTTGGTTCGCCGGGGACACCGTCGCCAAGGCCATGTTCTACACGGTCTCGGGCTACTCGCTCTCCGACGGCACCCTCCAGTGGAGCCTCCGGCTCCCCGCCCAGGTGTGTGCGGCCCCCTCGCAGCCCACCGCCGACGGCAGGATCGTCCTCGGGATCCGGCACGACACCGCGGACGACGCCGAGTGCGACACCCTCCAGATGGTCGACCTGCGGACGGGTAAGGCCGGCTGGCGCAAGACGTACGCCCGCACGGGCCTCTGGGACGGGCTCTCCGACCTCGTGATGTCCACCAACGGCAACACCGTCACCGTGGGCCGCACCAGCCGCACCGAGGGCTACCGGATCAGCGACGGCAAGAAGCTCTTCGGCGCACGGCCCGGGAAGTGCCAGCCGTTCGGCGTCGCCAGCGGCCCGGTCGCCATCGCCGCCGTCAGCTGCCACACCGCCGACGACGACTACAAGGACCAGCAGGTGCAGCGGATCGACCCCGCCACCGGCAAGGCCCTGTGGACGTACAGGCTCAAGAAGGAGTGGCAGGTCGGGCAGATCTACTCGGTCAGCCCCCTGGTCGTCTCGCTGAAGCAGCTGGAGAAGCCGGACAAGTGGGCCGTCCTCGTGCTCAACGCCGACGGCACCTACCGCTCGCAGCTCTCCGGCGGACCGGGCGACTACCAGGTCAAGTGCGATGTGGACCTGACGTCGCTCAGCCGGAACCTGGACGGCTGCGTGGGTGCGGCCGCCGACGCGGACACGTTCTACATGAGCACCAAGACCGACGTGGCCGCGGGCCACGGCAACAAGATCGTCGCGTTCGGTCTCGCCGACGGCAAGTTCAGCTGGTCGGCCGACGGGCCCGACGGGCAGACCGCCGTCCCGCTGCGCACCGAGGGCGGCACGCTGGTGATGTACGTGGAGGCGATGAAGGGGAAGGGCGGCGGGATCGCCACCCTGCCCGCCACCGGCGGCACCCCCCGGTTCGTGCTGCACCATCCGGTGTCCGGCATCGAGATGGAACGCGGCTTCATCGAGCCCCGGATCGCGTACACCGGCGGGCGCAGCCTGCTCATGCAGACACGGCTCAGCGGCATCACCGGTGACGACGAGGTGGACATGCGGTCCATGGTGGTCTTCGGGAACTGACGGACCGGAGCATCACGGCTCCATCACGGCCCGGTCCTCCCTTGGGAACAGGGGCGGACCGAACCGGAAGGCCCCCTCCGGCGGGTGGTACAAAGAAGTCCCGCTCGACTGACGTGACACTGCGGGATCCATGCCCGATTCGCTCCATTCCGTCGTGGTCCAGGGGGTCTTGACCGACCCGCGGACCGCCGGCGGGATCGCGGGGGAGTCCGGAACGGGCACCGGACCGCACGAAGGGGGACGCGCTGATGACCCAGCCGCCCGGACAGCAACCGCCGCAGGGAGGCTTCGGCGCTCCGCAGGAGCCGCCGCACGGGGTACCGCAGCCGCCCCAGGGCCCGCCGCAGACTCCGCCGCCGCCGGCCACCCCGCCCCAGGCC
>NZ_RDBL01000057.1 GCF_008042035.1 Streptomyces sp. col6 | reverse complement strand
CCCGCCCCTCCTCACCGCCTGGACCCCGCGGGCGGCTGCCCGCACGCGGCCAACGCCCGGTTGTTGGCTCAGGGGGCGGTCGCCCCGGTCGTCCTCCCCGGCGGGGTTCAGGGAATGGCCGTGCTGGGCCACGACGCGCTGAAGGAATTCCTCGCGCATCCGGATGTCGCCAAGAACGCACGGCACTTCGCGGCGCTGCAGGCCGGGGAGATCGCCGACGGCTGGCCGCTCAGGACGTTCGCCACGGTGCAGGGAATGACGACCGCGGACGGCGCCGACCACCGGCGGCTGCGGGCACTGATGAGCAAGGCGTTCACGGCCCGCCGGGTCGAGGAACTGCGTCCGCACATGGTTGAGCTGACGGGGCATCTGCTCGACGGTCTGGAGGCGGCCGCCGCCGAGGACGGGGTCGTCGACCTTCGTACGCACTTCGCGCTGCCGCTGCCGATGGGGGTCATCTGCGAACTTCTGGGCGTGGACGAGGCCCACCACGACCGGCTGCACGACCTGTCCAGCAGGATCGTGGCCACGGACATCGGTCCGGCCGAGGTGATGGCGGCCAACCGGGAGATGGTCGAGATCCTGGGCGCGGTCGTCGCCGCCCGGACGGCCGGTCCCGGGGACGACCTCACCAGCGCGATGATCGCGGCCCGCGAGCAGGACGGCGACCGGTTCAGCCCGCACGAGCTGATCGGCACGCTGATGCTGACCGTCATCGCGGGGCACGAGACGACGCTGAACCTGATCACGAACGCCGTACGCGCCCTGTGCACCCACCGCGACCAGCTCGGCCTGGTCCTCTCCGGCGGGGCGAGCTGGGCGGACGTGGTGGAGGAGACCTTGCGCTGGGACAGCCCGGTCAGCTACTTCCCCTTCCGCTACCCGACCCGCGACCTGCCCCTGGGCGGCACCGTGATCCCCCGGGGCACCCCGGTCCTCGCGGGGTACTCGGCGGCCGGCCGCGACACCCGGGCCCACGGTCCGGACGCGGCGCGCTTCGACATCACCCGTACCGGCGCGTCCCGCCATCTCTCCCTGGGACACGGTGCGCACTACTGCATGGGCGCACCCCTGGCCCGCCTGGAAAGCACCACGGCCCTGGAACAGCTCTTCACCCGCTTCCCGGCCCTGGACCTCGCGGTCCCGGAGCCCGAACTCCCGCGCCACGCATCGTTCGTGGGCAACAGCGTACGGAGGCTCCCGGTGCGGCTGCGGGGGTGAGGAAGAGCTGCCCCGCATCCCCCGGGCAGCCTGAGCAGGGCGACAACACCCCTTCCGCGCAACCCGGTTCACAGCCGAGCAGCGCTCCGGAACCTTGACGCCCCGAATTGGTCCAGGCCAATATGTCGATCACCGAGCGCCACCGGGACCGACCGTGCCTCCGGGCGCGCCGTCCGTTCCGGTCGCCGCCGCCACACGGACGTACCGGGGGAAAGCCGCTGTGCCAGGACGAAGACCGTTTGCCGGAGCCGTCGCCGTGGTGCGGCGCAGGGCCGGCCGCTGGATCGACCTCGCCCGGCTCCTGCCCCGCGCGGGCACGCCGTTGGTGGCCGCGTCACTGCTGGTGAACACCGTCCTCGGCCTGCTGCCGGGGGTGTTCGTGCTCGCGGCGAGCGTGCTCCTGGACCGGGCCGCCGGGGGCGCGGGCCTGACGGGCGAGGTCTACGGCTGGCTGGCCGTCGTCGTCGGGGCCTTCGCGCTCCAGCACGCTCTCGCCCCCTTCCAGCCCGCGCTGACCGAGGCGGTCTCCCGCCGGGTCGACGGCCACTGCATCGGCCGGCTGCTCGATGTCACCCTGCGCCGGGCGCCCTTCGGGGTGCTGGAGGACAGCGCGCACGAGGACCTGCTCGCCGACGCCAGGGCCGCCTTCGCCCGCACCGTCCCCACCCCGGGCGAGGCCGCCGCCGCGCTGCCGCTGCTGCTCGCCCGATACCTCCAGCTCACCTTCGCCGTGGCGCTGGTCGGATACGCGGCCGGACCGGCCGGCGCCGCCGTCACCGCCGTCACCGCCCTGGCGATCCGTTTCGGCGTCCGCGGCACCCTGGGCCGTTACGCCGCCCTGTGGGACTCCCTCGCCGGACACCGGCGGCGCACCGGGTACATCCGCCAGCTGGCCACGGGGACGGGCGCCGCGAAAGAGATCCGGCTGCTGGGCCTGATGCCCTGGCTGAGTGCCCGCTTCGGCCGCGACACCATGGACGGCCTGCATCCGCTCTGGGCGGGCAGCCGCCGACTCCAGTTCTGGCCCTTCGTCGCCCTGGCCGCCGCCGGGTTCGTCGGCGGTACCGCCGTGTTCGCGCTGCTCGCGCACGGCACCGTGCAGGGCCGCACCGACCTCTTCGCCCTCGGCATCGGCCTCCAGGCCGCGCTGGTCACCATGCGCTTCGGCGTCGCCTTCCCCGAGTGCGACACCCAGACCCAGTTCGGTCTGGAGTCCTTCCACGCCCTCGAACGGCTGGAAGCCCTGGAGGAGTTGAAGTCCTGCCCGGCGGCCGGCACGGAGCCCGCGCCGCGCCCCGGGCACAGCATCCGCTTCGAGGGCGTCGCCTTCTCCTACCGTCCGGACGCGCCCAAGGTCCTGGACGGCCTCGACCTGGAGATCCCGGCCGGCGCCTGCACCGCGATCGTCGGCCTCAACGGCGCCGGGAAGACGACCCTGGTGAAACTGCTCGCCCGGCTCTACGAACCGACCTCGGGGCGGATCACCGTGGACGGCGCCGATCTGGCCGCTCACAGCCCGGAGTCCTGGCAGCGCAGGATCGCCGTCGTCTTCCAGGACTTCCTCCGCTACGAACTGCCCGCCGCCGACAACATCGGCCTGGGGGCCCCGCACCTGGCGCCCGACGAAGCGGTCCTGCTCGACGCCGCCCGACGGGCCGGGGCCGGGGCCGTCGTGGACAGGCTCCCCGACGGACTGCGTACGCCGCTCTCCCGCCGCTACCCCGGCGGGCACGACCTCTCCGGCGGCCAGTGGCAGCGCATCGCGCTGGCACGTGCCCTGTTCGCCGTCGAGGGGGGTGCCTCGCTGCTCGTCCTGGACGAACCCACGGCGCAACTGGACGTGCGCGGCGAGGTCGCCTTCTTCGACGAGTTCCTCGCCGAGGCCGGTTCGCGCGGCATCACCAGCCTGATCATCTCGCACCGCTTCTCGACCGTCCGGCGCGCCGACCGGATCGTGGTCGTGGAGCACGGCCGGGTCCTGGAGCAGGGCGACCACGAGTCCCTGATGCGCGCCGACGGCCGTTACGCCGGACTCTTCCGGCTGCAGGCCCAGCGCTTCGAAGACGACAACAGCACCGTCGGGAGCAGAAGTTGAGAACCGTCACAGCATCGGCCCGCTATCTGCTGGCCCTCGGATGGCGGCTCAGCCCCGGACGGCTGCTCACCTCCGTCGGCCTGCTCGCGGCCGGATACCTGGCCGCGCCGGTCGCCGCCGTACTGCTCGCCGCCTTCACCGAGGCGGCACTCGGCGGCCGGGGCGGGGCGGCCCTGACCCTCTCCGTCGGCATCGGCCTGGTGCTGGTCCTCGATCTCACCATGGCGCACTTCGCGCACCTCTCCTACTACGAGCTCGCCCAGCTCCAACAGCTCGCCATCAGCCGGGAGATCGCCGATGCGGTCAACGGTTCGCCGGGCGTCGAGGCCCACGACAACCCCCGGTTCGGCGAGACACTGACACAGCTCGCCGACCGGATCTTCCAGGTCCGGGCCGCCATGGAAGCGGTCCTGCTGCTCGGAGGTTCGCTGCTGCAGGGGCTGCTGACCGCCGTGGTGCTGGCCGGGGTGGACCCCTGGCTGGCCCTGCTGCCGCTCGCCGCCGTCCCGGCGGTGCTCGCCGGCAGCCGGGCGCAGCGGATCGCCGACGCCGCACGGGCGGGCAGCGCCTCCGAACTCCAGCTCGCCCGGCACCTGGTGGAGGCCGGCACGACAGCCGCCACCGCCAAGGAGATCCGGCTCTTCGGAGCCCGGCAGGCGGTCACCGAGCGGCACGGCGCCGCTTGGCGCGGCGTCACCGACCGGCAGCTGGGCGGCGAACTGCGCGGGGCACTGGTCCGCGCGGCCGGCCAGGTCTGGTTCGCAGCCGCCTACGGGGCGGCGATCCTGATCGTGCTGCGGCGTGCCGCGCGCGGCGAGGCGGGCGTGGGCGAACTGGTGCTGACCCTCACGCTGGCCGTCCAGGTCGGCGGGCAGGTCGCGGCAGCCCTCGGCCAGCTGGGGCGGCTGCAGAGCGCCGGCCGGATCATCGAACTACTCGCCGAACTGCGGTCGCTGGTCCCCGCGAAGGAGGCTGCCGGGCATGCCGCCCCGCCGCCCGCGCTGCGCGAGGGCATCCGGCTGGAACACGTGTCCTTCGCCTACCCCGGCAGCGACCGGAAGATCCTGGACGACGTCTCCCTCTTCCTCCCGGCGGATTCCAGCACCGCGCTCGTCGGCGAGAACGGGGCCGGGAAGAGCACCCTCGTCAAACTGCTCTGCGGGCTCTACCGGCCCACCGCGGGCCGCATCCTGGTCGACGGCACCGACCTCGCCGACCTCGACCCCGAGCAGTGGCAGGAACGGCTCGCGACCTTGTTCCAGGACTTCGCCCGCGTCGAACTGACGCTCCGCGAGTCCGTCGGCATCGGCCGGCTCGAAGCCCTGGACGACGACGCCGCACTCCGTACGGCCCTGTCGGACGCGCGGGCCGAGGCCCTGGAGGCCAAGGTGCCGGGCGGGCTGGACGGACTGATCGGACGCGGCTACGGGGACGGCCAGGAGTTCTCCGGCGGCCAGTGGCAGTCCCTCGGGCTGGCCCGTACCGTGCTCCGTTCCGATCCGCTGCTGCTCGTCCTGGACGAACCCGCCGCCGCCCTGGACGCGTCCGCCGAGCACTCCCTCTTCGAGCGCTTCGCGGCAGCCGCCTCCTCCGGCAGCGCGACCACGCTCTTCGTCTCGCACCGTTTCTCCACCGTGCGGCTCGCCGACCGGATCGTCGTACTCGACGGCGGCCGGGTGGCCGAGGTCGGCAGCCACCAGGAGCTCATGGACCGGCAGGGGCTGTACCAGGAGATGTTCGACCTTCAGGCGGGGGCCTACACCGCCTGACCCCTGATGCCCGGATATGTGCCCCAACTGGCCTTGCTCGTAGGCCTGTTGATCATGACCTCCCTCGCGTGACGATCTTGACACCCCCCATTGGTCCAGTCCAATATGAGGGCGCATTCAGCCACTGCGGCCCAGCCGTTGGCTGGAATGGCGCTGTCGATGCTGTCCTCACAGCCGGTCGCGCGCCGAGAGACCGCGTTCCCTGCCCGCACCGGACGGAGAGTTCAGCGCTGTGACCCCCACGAGCGACAGATCCGGGAGCTCCGCCGACGGATCACGGGTTCCGGGGAGCCTCGCCTTCTCCGGCCCGGCGCGCGGGCCGGGCCCCCTGATGTGGGCGCAGCGGCTGCTGTGGAACGACTGCCAGTGGATGGGACAGGAGGCGCACTACTTCAACATGGCGCTGTCCGTCCCGGTACCCGCCGGGCTGTCGTACGAAGAGGTCATGGACGCCCTGAGCCGTGTCGTCCACCGCCATGAGGCGTTCCGGAGCCGGATCACCCTCGCCGCCGACGGCGAACCGCTCCAGGAGGTCTTCGCCTCGGGGTCCTTGCCGGTGCTCCTGGCGGAGGCGTCCGAGGAGACCGTGGACGAGGTCGCCGCGCGGTGCCGCGAGGAGCTGTCCGGCCGGTCGTTCGACCTGCTCGACGACTGGCCCGCGCGCCTCTGCGTCGTCTCCGTACGGCGGGCGCCCGCACGGGTCGTCATGGTGCTCTCGCATGTGTTCGCGGACGGCGGCGCGACCCGGGTCCTCTCCGAGGAACTGAGCGGGCTGATGGGCGGAACCTCCTGGACCGCGCCCGCGCCGCAGCCCCTGGAGCGAGCCGCCCATGAACGGTCGGCGGCGGGACAGCGGCTCTCCGCCCGTGCCCTCGAACGTCTGGAGCAGCAGCTCCGGACGATCCCGCAGACCATGTTCCCCGGACCTCAACTGCCGCCCGACCAGGCGCGCTTCCGGCGGATCGAAATGCGCTCCCCCGCCCTCACCGAGGCACTGCGCCGGATCTCCGGGCGCGACGGATCCACCACGTCGAACGTCCTGCTCGCCGCCACCGCCCTGCTGCTCGGCGTGTTCACCGGGAACCGGCGCGTGGCCTTCAAGACGATTCTCGGCAATCGGTCCTTCCCCGATCTCAAGCGGATCGTGAGCAGCGCCGTGAGCAACGGCCTGGTGTGCGCCGATCTCGCGGACGGAACATTCACCGGCCTGGTCCACTCCGTGGCGGGCGCCACCAGGGCGGACCTGCTGCGCAGTCAGTGCGATCCGGTCGAGCGCGACCGTCTGATGGCCCAGGTCGACAGTGAACGTGGAGTCCGCCTCGATCTCTCGTCGTTCTTCAACGACATCAGGGTGTTCATGGGCGACCGGGCCGTGCGGTCGGACGACGATGCCGACCTGGAATCGCTGGCCTGCGGTACGCGTCTGGAGTGGATCGGCGCGTGGGACCGGCAGGACGCGAAGTTCTTCTTCCATGCCAGGACGCTGGGCGACTGCGACCACGTATACGCCATGGTCGACACCGCCTTCATGTCGGCGGATTCGGCGGAGCTGCTGATGCGGGGCCTGGAGAAGGTACTCATCCGGGTCGCCGGCGCCGACCTGCCGCTCTCGGAGCTGCGCGGGATCCTCGCCGACGAGGGCTGCCGCCCCCCGGCCAGAGGGGCGGACTGGGCCCTGGTGGACCACTGCTGGATCCATCTGCCCGATGTTGTGTCGATGCTGTCCGGAGTCCTGCCCGGCCGACCTGTCGAGGCCGCCGTCACGGAAGGCGCGGACGGCCCCGTCCTGTCGGCCCGGGTCTTCTGCGACGAGCCCGTGGACGTCGAGGAGCTGCGGCAGGCGGCGCATCGCGCCCTGCCGACCTTCCCCGCGGCCATGGTGCCCGCTCTGTGGACCGTCGTCGTCCCCGCCGGGAGCACCGCCGGGGTCTCCCCGGCCTGACCTGCCCTGACCTGACGTCTCGCGCCTCTCCAACCTGTCGCCGAATCCCCTGGGGGAAATCGTGTCAATCAGCACGTGGAACGACTTCGTGACGGCCCTGCGGGGCGAGGTCGACTGGCGCGACGGCTCGTACATGGAACGGCAGGCGCCCGTGGTCGAGGAGATCCTGCAGGCCGCGGCCGCACGTCCGGAGATCTTCGCGGAGCGTACGGACGAGATCCTGGCGGACGGTGAGCTCTTCCGCAGCCTTGCTCCGCATTCCGCTTATCCGCGCATCCTCATGGACAAGTTCGTCCTCCATTCGGAGCCGGGCAACGGCTTCCGTATCCGGCTGCACCGGTTCAAAACGAGGCTGCAGAACGGCGGCGCCCAGGAACGGGTCCACTACCACAAGTGGCACTGCAGCACCGTCATGCTGCGCGGCGGGTACCGGGAGCGGCAGTTCGAGGTCCTGAAGACCGACGAGGAGGCCAACGAGTCCCTGCTCCGCGAGGACCTCGAACATTCCCTGGCGGAAGGGGAGTCCAACTCGCTGCCGGCCGGCCGGCCGCACCAGGTCATCAACGACAGCGACACCGACCCCTGTCTGACGCTCTTCGTCCGCGGACCCTCCGTTCTCCGCGCCGCGCGCATCTTCGACATGGAACGCGGCACCTTCTACGACACCTTCGACCCGGACGGCCAGCTGAAGGTCGGACTCGCGGCCATGGGCCGGCTCGACCCCGACTTCCACTGACACGGTCCGGCCGGAAAGAGACAAGGACGAGCACATGACCGAGCAGGGCATCACCGAGCAGGGCGTCACCGACGTACTCGAACAGCTGCTGATCGCGCACAGTCCGGAACTGCGGGACGGAAGCGCCTCGGTGTCGCCGCAGGCCAGACTGGTGGACCTCGGCATCGACTCGCTGGAGCTGCTGTCGCTCGCCGCCGATATCGAGGACGCGTTCCGGATCGACATCGACGACAGCGACCTCGACACCGCGAAGACCGTGGCCGACCTCGCGCGCATCGTGGACGCGGCGTCCGGGACCGGCCCGGCGTGACGGAGTCGACGGGGGTAGTGGTCACCGGCATGGGCTGCGTCTCGCCCTTCGGGACCGGAGTACGGCGCTTCTGGGAGGGCCTCTTCACGGGACGGGAACCCACGACGGCCGACTGGCCCGGCAGCTCCGGCTACCGGACCACCGCCGTGCACGAAGTCCCCGCCTGGGAGGGCTCGGTCGAGGACCGCCCGGCGGATCTTCTGGCGGCTTCTGCCGACCAGGCCCTGGCCCAGGCCGGTCTGGCACCGGGACGGCTGCGGTCCGCCGGGCTGGCGCTCGCGTCCACCAGTGCGGGCTGGCACCTGCCGGACGTGGCCTTCGGGTCCATGCCGCCCGGGGAGGGGACCGACGCCAGTCGGTACCGCAAGGAAGGGCCGGCCGTCTCGCTGCGTGAACGGCTCGCGCTGAACGGCCCCTGCGTGGTGCTGTCCTCCGCCTGCGCGTCGAGCACCGGGGCGCTGGCCTGGGCCAGTGAGCGGATCAGGAGCGGAGAGGCCCCGGTCGTCCTGGTCGCCGCGGTCGACGTGCTGACCGAGGTCGTCTTCGCGGGCTTCCACTCGATGCGCCTGCTGTCCCGGACGACGACGCGGCCGTTCGCCGCCGACCGGAGCGGATTCGTTCTGGCGGAGGGCGCGGCGGTGGTGGTCCTCGAGAGCTCCCGGCACGCGGCGGAGCGCGGGCGTCCGGCTCTGGTGACCGTCCAGGGCTGGGGTGCCTGCTCCGACGCCGTCCATCTGACGACCCCCGCCGCGCAGGGCATCGCCCGGTCCCTGTCCCGCGCGCTCGACGATGCCGGCCGCGGCCCGGAGGAGATCGGGCTCTACCACGCGCACGGGACCGCCTCGCAGGCCGGCGACCTGGCGGAGGCCCAGGCGGTGGGCAGTGTGCTGACTGCCGGCGGCCGCCCGGTGCGGACCACGGCGATCAAGGCCGCCGCCGGCCACACCGAAGGCGCCGCGGGCCTGTTCACCTTCATCGCGGCCACCGAGGGGCTGCTCCGGAACGAGGTGCCCCCGGTACTGCACCCCGGGGAACAGGACCCGGGGACCCGGGCGCTCGCACTCTCCGACGGGCACGGGCCCCATCCCCAGGGGTCGGTGCTGGTGCACGCCTCCGGCTTCGGGGGCGCCAACTGCACGGTGGTACTGGACGACCGTCCGGCCCGGCCCCGTCCCGTGGTCCGCAGGCCCGTCCGCGTCTACGCGGCCGCCTCGGTCACGGACGGCCGTGCCACCGCTCGCGGCTGGTCCGCGGGCTGGGACGGCGCCTCGCCCGCGGTCGCCGCCGCTCCCGTCGGCAACCCCCTCCCCGACCGGACCTGCCTCCTGGTGGCGGACGCGGTCGGCTCCCTGCTGGGCGGCCTGGGGGCGACGACGCGTGCGGACCTCCTCGCCGGTGGTCTGCTGCTCGGCACCGAGTACGGGATGCAGAGCCACCATGCCCGCATCCACACCACCCTCCGGGAGCGGGGACCGCGCCGGGTCGATCCGATGGACTTCGCGCTGTCCACGTTCAACACCCCCGCCGCGATGGCGTCCGTCCTCTTCGGAGTCACCGGTCAGACCGAGACCTTCCTCGGCAGGACGGCGGCGGTCGAGGCCCTCGTCTCGGCAGCGCACCTGGTGGCGACGGGGAGGGCGTCGGCCTGTCTCGCCGGGGGCTACGACGCCCCGGAGAACCGGCTCTGGGCGGAAGCGGGCGATCCCCCGGTCCCGCCGACGGGCACGGTGATCGCGGTCGGCTCCGGGCCCTCCCCGGCACAGACGTCCGCGGTCGAGCTGGTGGCAGCGGTCCGCCTGCCCGTCGCCGCCGCGCCGGCCGGACTCGATGTGCTGGAGGAAGGGCTGGCGAGGCTCTGCCCCGTACGGCCGAAGACCTTGATCGTCACCGGGCTGGACCGTACGGCCGCCGGCCTCGCGACGGACGCCGGATGGACGGAGCACGAGGCGCTGGGCGGTGCCGCCGAACCGTTGAGTGCCCATCTGGAGGCCATGGACATGATCGCGCGCGGTGAGGCAGACGAAGTGGTCGTCGCCGGCACGGGGGCCTACTCCTCCACGCTGCTCGTCCACTACCGGCGCCCGGAGCCGGAGGAGGCCGCATGATGCTCGACGTCCTCCACGCCCACGCGGCACAACGCCCGCACGCGCTCGCGCTGGTCGACCCGGAGCGCTCGCTGACCTGGTCCCGGCTTGTCGACCGGGTCGCGCATCGGGCCGGCGAACTGTCCCCGGCAGCCGGTACCCGCCCCGGCATCGCGGCGCTCCACCGGTCCGCCGACTGCCAGTGGGTGATCGACTTCCTGGCCCTGCGGTCCTGCGGGTTCCCGGTCCTGCCGCTGCCCGAGGCCATGCCCGCCCCCACCGCCGAAGCGCTGGCAGCCGACCTGTCGGCCGGTCTCCTCGTCTCCGCGGACGGCCCCGGGCGACTGCCCGGCCGGGAGCCCGCCGAAGCGGATGCCGACCGCCCCGCGCTGGTGCACCTCACCTCCGGCACCACCGGCACCGCCAAGGGAGTCCTGCGCAGCGCGGCGAACATCGACGACGAGGCCGATGCGGTCGCACAGGCACTCGGCCTCGGCCCGGAGCACCCGGTCCTGACCGGCACGCCCGTCTCGCACAGCTTCGCCTCCGGGCTGCTGACGGCGGCGCTCCGAGCAGGCGCGACGACGCTGCTGACGCCCCGATACGACCCCGCGGCGATGGTGCGGATGGCGCACGAGCACCGCCCGGGGACGCTCTCCGGCACCCCCTACGTGTTCCGCGCGGTGGCCCGTTCGAAGGAGGTCCGACGCGTCGGCCTCCCCGGGCTCCGCCACCCGCTGTCGGGGGGCGCTCCGTTGCACCCCTCCTGGGCCGAGGGGTGGCAGGACGTCACCGGTGTGCCCGTCTGCCAGGAGTACGGGCTGTCCGAGGGTGGCATCGCCACGATGAACCTCGCCGCTCACCCGGACACGGTGGGATCGGTGGGGCTGCCGGTCCCCGGAGTCACCGTGCGGGTCGTCGGACCGGACGGCGTGCCCCTCGGGGCGGGGCGCACCGGACACGTCGTGATCGACCGGCCCGCCGCCCCCGTCCAGTACCTCACGGGAGGGGGTGGCCGGGCGCCGGTCCCCACCAGCCCGGCCGTCCCCGGCGACGGCCCCGAGGCGTGCTTCGTGGAGACCGGCGACCTGGGCAGGCTCGACGACCTGGGCAGGCTGTGGCTCACCGGCCGGACGAAGGTGCTCATCAATGTGGCCGGTGCGAAGGTCAGTCCCTTCGATGTCGAACACCACCTGCTGAACAGCCCGTTGGTCAAGGACGCGGTGGTGGCCGGGGTCCCCGACCCCGATCGCGGCGAGATGGTGGCCGCTCTCGTCCACGCCGAACCCGGCGCCACCGCCGCGGAGCTGGCCCAGCACCTCCGTGAGCGCCTCAGCAGCTTCGCGGTGCCCCGCCGCTGGGTCTTCACCCCCGCCATTCCGCGCACGGCTTCGGGCAAGCCGGACCGGGCGCGCGTCCTCGCCATCCTGGAAGGCTGATCGCTTGATTCTCGAAGACTCCTATGCCGCAGCGCGTGTGGTCGATTCCGGTCGCTACCTCACCAGCGTCAACGAACTGTGCGACCACATCCCCGCGCTGCGACCGCGGTTGCTGGAGCACGTGACGGCGAGGCTGCTCGCCTCCCTGGACCTGGCCGGCTGCACGAAGATCCTGGTCGAGGAGGAGAAGGGGGCCGTCATCGGCGCCGCGCTCTCGCTGGCCACGGGACTCCCCCTGGCCCTAGCGCGGGCGTACCCCTACGACGTCCCGGGGCACCGGGTCGACTTCGACAGCGAGTACACGGGCGGCTCCCTCTACGTCAACGGGATCGAACCCGGCGACCGCGTCTGCCTGGTCGACGACACCCTGTCCACCGGCGGAACCCTCATCGCCCTGGTGAAGGCCGTACGGGAGATCGGCGCCGAGGTCACCGAGGCGGCCGTCGTCGTCGAGAAGCCGGCCAACGGCGGCCGGGAGGCGCTCCGTTCGCGTACGGGTCTGGAGGTCGGCTCCCTCATCCGGATCGACGTGTCCCCGGACGGGGTCTCCGTACGCGCCCCCTCCTCCGACGTGGGACCGGCGCAGGCCCCCACCGCCTTCGGCTTCCTCCGCCGGATGCGCCCGCACACCGCGCCCGGCCTCCTCGTCGTGGTCGAGGGCACGGACGGCGCGGGCAAGACCACCCTGGTCAACGGGATCGGTGCCGAACTCAGGGCGTCCGGCCACAAGGTGTTCAGCACCTTCCAGCCGACCCCGAGCGCCCGTGCCACCGAGGTCTTCCGCGGCTTCGCCGAGCGGGGCGGCAACGACCCGGCGATCCACCGGGCCCTCTACCTGGTCACCCTCGGCGACCGCCTCTACCATGCGCGGGCCACCATCCTCCCCCGGCTGGAGGCGGGCGAAACGGTCATCTGCGACCGCTACATCTACACCACCGTCGCCAACGCACTCGCCCGCGGCCAGCACTTCGACGGCTGGTTCCAGGACACGGTGGCCCTGCTGCCGAAGCCGGATCTGGCCCTGCTCGCGCACAGTCCGGTCGACGTGGCCGTGCAACGCATCCGGCAGCGTCCCGAAGAGCGCGACCGGCCCATCGACATCGAGCACATGACCCGCGTCCGCACCGGCTTCCTCGACCTCGTCGACGGCGGTCACCTGACGGGCCTGGACACCTCTCTCTGCGACGCCGACGAAACACTCCGCTCTGCCCTCAAGGCGGTCGAGGCCGCACGCGCCGACCGCGAGGGCGCGCCGAGGACCGGGGCATGACGTCCACCGCGCTGGCACAGGCGCTGCTGGACCGCGCCCCGTTCGTGACGGCCGAGCGGTCCGACGGACTGCTGCTGACCGACTACTTCGACGGCCACCGGGTGCTGGGCGAACCGGCGCTGCTGCACGCCCTCGCCCTCGCCCTGTACGAGCGGATCGCCGCGACGACGGCCACGGTGGTCGCCGGCGAGGTCGCCGCGGGAGGCCAGCTCGCCACCGCCGTCTCGCTGGTGAGCGCGTCCGCCTCCCGCCCGTTGGAGGCCAGGGCCGTCCGGCGTACGCCCAAGTCCTACGGGCTCTCCGGGCGCCTGTCCAGCCAGGTGCCGCCGGGTACGCGCTTCGCCGTGGTCGACGACGTGGCGGGCACCGGAGCCGCGCTGGAACGCACGGTCGGTGAGCTGCGGCGTCAACAGCACTCCGTGGTCGGCGCGTTCGTCATACTTGACCGGCAACAGGGCGCGGCCGAGGCCCTCGAACGCGTCGACTGCCCGCTCACCGCGCTGTTCCGGCTCGAAGACCTGGCTCTCCTGCGCCGGCCGGAACAGGCACCCGAACTTGCAACGAGTAAGAGGACTGGCACATGAAACATCTCGGCGAAGCACTCCGCGCCAACCGGTATCCGGGTCGGCTGGTCGTGCTGTGTCGTACGCACGACGACGTTCTCACCGCCGCGTACGCGCTGACCGGGCGCAGCGAGGCGTCCCGGGCCCGCCGTATGGAAGGCTCCGCGGCCGGGGAACTCGCGGTCGTCCCCGTGGGCGCCCAGGACAACGACGCGCTGCGCCACTACGTCGCCGCGTGCGCGGCGGGCCCCTGGACCGTCTACGGGAACGGTGAGCAGGTCGCCGAGGTGGCGGCCCGGCTGACCGGGGGGCAGTCGCCGGCCGAGGCACTGCACGGCCTGGAGTACGAGCCGGACCCGCCGATCTTCACGCCCAGGATCACCGTCGTGGTCGAGCGGGCCGACGGGAAGGCGTGGCTGGGCGCGGCCCGCCGGCCCGGGAACGGCCGGGAGAGCACCGACACCACGGTGACGGCGCTGGGCCGGCTGCCGATCGGTCACGGAGTCCTGCTCTCCACCTACGAGTCGGACGGACAGCAGGTCGCGACCGCCCGCCACCACCTGGACGTCCTGGTCGACGCCGGCGACGCCGGGCAGCTCCTGGACGAGGTGTGGCAGGCGCTGGACCCCGGCTTCCTCGTCGCCGCCACGGCCTTCGCCCCGCAGGACGGGGTGGAGGGCGAGGTCCGGCAT
Organism: Streptomyces sp. col6; assembly: GCF_008042035.1. Classification (GTDB taxonomy): domain Bacteria; phylum Actinomycetota; class Actinomycetes; order Streptomycetales; family Streptomycetaceae; genus Streptomyces. The sequence continues at coordinate 3,025 of NZ_RDBL01000057.1, read as the reverse complement.
GCCGCGGACGTGACGGGCGGGTAGCCGTACGGCGCGACGCCGCGGGCTGGGACGCACCGGGGTCCCGGCCCGCGGCGCGCTTCCGGCCGTCCGCCGACGGCACCGCAATCTCCGGCCCCGTACACAGGAGCCGGACCCGTACTACGAGAAGGCGAGAGAACGTGTCCCCGCTCACCGTTGCCGAACGCATAGGGATCATCAGATCCAGCCTCGCCCCCTTTCCCGGGGAGGCCGCGAAGCCGCACCGGGACTGCTTCGACCGCCTCCTGGAAAGCCACGGCGCCGGGACCGTCTACTCCTACCTCCGGCAGCGCAACATCATCAACGCGACACTCGTCAGTCACGCAGGCCATCCGGCCGTGGCCGACGAGGACGGGCCGTTCCAGCTCTACCGGACGGCGGCGCTGGAGATCCGTGAGATCCACCGCTCCGAACTGGCCGCGATATCCCGTGAGTTCGACGCCCAGGACGTCCCGCTGATCGCCTACAAGGGCCTCGCCCTGGACGCCCTGATCGACAACACCGACGCCCCGTCGTTCAGCAACGACATCGATCTGCTCGTACGGAAGGACTCACTCGCCGACGCCAGAAGGATCCTGGAGTCCTCCGGCTACGAGGTGGGCATCCGCATCGACAACGGACGGGTGCGGCGCATGCCGGCGCGCATCAGCCGGATGACCGAGGAGTCGGTCTACTCGTACGGGCAGGTCCAGCCGTACCACCGTCTGGTGCCCGTTCCCGCCCTGGAAGGCCTTTCCGACAGGGTCCAGGCGCTCATGCCCAGGACGTTCTGCACCGTGTCCGGACGCCTCCACCTGAGGATCTCCGTCGACCTGCACTACAGCCTGAATCTGCTGACCGAGGACATCGGCACGCGTGTGAAGCCCGGCGAGGACACCTGGTGGGACGACACGCAGGAGATCCGCGTCGGCGGCGCGAGCGTCCGGACGCTCAGTGACGCCGTGCTCTCCTGGGCGCTGCTGCACCGGCTGTACGTGGACTGCACGGTCCTCCAGGAGACGGGCCTCAAATCGCTGTGCCACATCAAACTCCTGTGGCACCGGGGCCGGTTCGACGTCGCCGGGGTCCATGAGGCGGGACGGCGCCACCCCTATCTGGCGCCGTCCCTCCATCAGGCGCTGCGGGCGGTGGACACCATCTGCGACTTGGGCCTCCAGGGGCTGGTGGACCCGCGGGAGTTCCGTTCCGCCGCCGCACCGCTGATGAACGTCGGGGACTGCCTGCCCGCCCTGCTGGACTTCGGTGTCGCCATCGACCTGGCCGACTTCGAAGAGGGCGCCGCTGCGGGGGACGGCGTCTCGGTGCGCTTCTACTGATCCCGGCGCGGCGCGGCAGCAGTTTTCTCGGCACACCAACTGGATTCTCGTGGGCAAGGTGAGCAATGTCGTTCGATCAGGACCCGTGGAGCCGTTGCAGTCCGGCGGACAGGAAGATCATCGAAGAACTCCAGGGACACCCGCAGGACGTCTCCCCGGATGAGGTCGTGCTGCGCATCGCCGGCAACTACCGGGATCTCGGGGCGCGTATCGCCCTGGTCGACGGCGATCGTGAGTGGACCTACGAGGAGCTGGGGCAGAGGGTGTCCGCGCTCGGCGCCCGCCTCAGGACGGCCGGAGCCGAGGGGACGGCGAAGAACCGGAAGACCTTCGCGGTGGCGATCGGCCGTTCCGCCGAACTGGTCGCCGCAACCCATGCCGTCGCGCTGTCCGGCCATGCGTACTGCCCCCTCGGCATCGGTGATCCGCTCGCCTGGAGGAGCTCGATCGCCTCGCGCGGCGGCGCCGCCGCCGTACTCGTCGCCGGCGGCGCGGACCCCGGGGCCGAGGGGATACCGCGGCTCGACGTGAACGGCCCCGGCCCTGCGGCAGCGGCTTTCGACCCCGTACCGCCGGGGGCGGACGACCTGTCACAGGTGATCTTCACCTCGGGTTCGACGGGGCGGCCGAAGGGGGTGCTCTGCACGCACGGCGGGTTCGCCAACCGCATTCACTGGATGCAGCGTGCCTTCGAGCTGACACCGGACGACCGCGTCGCGCTCAAGACGCCCTTCACCTTCGACGTCGCCGGCTGGGAGCTGTTCTGGCCGCAGTACGCCGGAGCCCGGACCGTGGTGGTCCCGGATGGCGCCCATGCCTCGCCCGAGGCGCTCATCGATGTCTTCACCCGGCACGGTGTCACCGTCACCCACTTCGTCCCCTCGATGCTGCGGCTGTGGCTGCAGGCCGGTGGCGGCCGACGCTGCCCGGAACTGCGCCTGGTCTTCTGCAGCGGCGAGGCGCTCGGCGCCGATCTGGTCGAGGAGTTCCGCTCCCAGAGCGGCGCACGGCTGCACAACCTCTACGGGCCGACCGAGGCGTCCATCGACGTGACGCACTTCGACGCGAGCGAGCACGCACGTACGCCGGTGCCCATCGGCCGCCCCATCGCCAACACGCGGATCTACGTCCTCGACGAGGACCGGAAGGTCTGCCCGGTCGGTGAGACCGGTGAGATCTACATCAACGGCCTCGGCGTGGCGGCCGGCTACACCGGCGTCGACGCCGGCGAGAACGAACGCTTCGCCCCGCTGGGCCTCCCCGCCCCGGACGGATGGCGGACCTTCCGCACCGGGGACAGGGGCACGTACACCCCGGACGGCCGGATCGAGTTCGGCGGAAGGACGGACGACCAGGTGAAGATCCGCGGCCAGCGGATCGAACTGGGCGAACTGGAGGCCGCCGTCCGCAGCCACCCGGCGGTGACCGACGCCTGCGCCCGCACCTACGAGAACGGCACCGGACGGCTCTGCCTCTCGGTATACGCCGTCGTCACCCCGGAGGCACGCGGCGGCGACATCACCGGTGAGATCACCGAGCACCTGGTGCAATGCCTGCCGAGCCGCTCACTGCCCGGCCGAATCGTCCCCGTCGACGAACTGCCGCTCAGCGCCCACGGAAAGACCGACCGGTCCCGCCTCCCCGTCCCGGCCCGCACCCGCCCCGAGTCCGGCCGCCCGTTCCTGCCC
>NZ_RDBL01000056.1 GCF_008042035.1 Streptomyces sp. col6 | reverse complement strand
ACCCCCGCCAGTCCGGGCGCCGGCGCCCGGACTGGCGGGGGTGGGATGAACCCCACCCCCGTGCGATACCCCGTCCGGCATCGGCCACCGGTGACACCCGTCCGTATCCAGGAGACGATCAGGAAGTGACAGCCCTGCCCACCGACACCCTCTCCCTCTCCCACCGCACCCTCGTCCTCGCCTGCCGGGAGCTGGGGCTCGACAGCGGGAACGCCACGCCGATCCGGATCGCCGAGAACGCACTGTGGAGGCTGCCGGACCGGATCGTGGCCCGCATCGGCCGGCCCGGCCGCGCGCACGTCGCCCGCCGGGAGATCGCGGTCGCCGGATGGCTCGCCGGTCACGGCATCCCGGTCGTCCGCCCTCTCCCGGGTGTGGGCCGGCCCGTGACCGTGAACGGCAGGCCCGTGACCTTCTGGGAGGAACTGCCCTCCCACCGGAACGGCTCGGTCCAGGAGATGGCCCATCTCCTGCGAGCGCTGCACGCCCTGCCCGCACCGGACTTCCCGCTGGAGACTCTGGAACCGTTCGGCAGGATCTGGGCGGGCCTGAGTCTGCGCACGCCGTGGGAGGCCTCCACCGTGCGCCGGCTCAGGGACCACGCGGCCGGCCTGGAAGAGGCGTGGGACGAGCTGCTGGCCGGCTCCCTTCTGCCGCGCTGCGTCCTGCACGGTGACGCCTGGGTCGGGAACGTGGCGTCGGCCGCGGACGGTACGGCGTACCTCATCGACCTCGAAAGCTTCGCCATCGGCCCGAGGGAATGGGATCTGACCTCCACCGCCGCGAAACTGACCTCCACCGGCACCCTCACACGCGCGGAGTACGAGGACTTCTGCGCCGTGTACGGAACCGACGTGACCGCGTGGCACGGCTATCCGTTGCTCCGGAACATCCGGGAACTGCGCATGACCGTGTACGCGGCCAGGATCGCGGCGGAGCACCCCGACCATCCGCAGGCACGCCAGGAGGCCCGGTACCGCGCCGCGTGCGTCATCGGACAGCGCGGCCCCAGGCCGTGGTTGTGGACGGCCGTGCCCTAGGGGTTCAGCCCGCCAAGTGCCCGACGGCGTCCACGACCTGCCTCGCACCGTCCTCCCCCGCCATCCGCGCGGCGCCCCTCGCCGCGGACTTCGCGTACCTCTCCTGCCGCACGACCCGGTCCAGGGCGCCGGCAAGCCGTTCGGCAGTGAGGGAGCGGAAGGGGATCGGCTCGTCGGCGGCGCCGATGGCGGCGAGGCGGGCGGCCCAGAACGGCTGATCGGCCGTCACCGGGACGGTCACCGCCGGAACACCGGCGCGCAGGGCCGCGGCCGAGGTGCCGGCCCCGGCGTGGTGGACCACGGCGGCCAGGCGCGGGAAGAGCAGGGCGTGCGGTACGTCCCCGACGGTGAGCACGTTGTCGCCCTCGGCGGCGAGCCGCGCGCTGCCGGCTTGGAGGACGCCGCGCAGCCCGGCGCGGCGCAGGGCCGCCACGGCGAGCTCGCTGAGCCGTTTCCCTTCGCCGGATGCCATGCTGCCGAAGCCGATGAGGACGGGCGCGGGCCCGGCGCTCAGGAAGTTCTCCAGTTCCGGCGGGAGTTGTGCGTCCGTGTCGTGATGGGGCCACCAGTTGCCCACCACCCGCAGGCCGGGACGCCAGTCGGCGGGCCGGGGCACCAGTGCGGTGCTGAAGCCGTGCAGGACGGGCCGGTCCGCCCGGTCCTGCCGGCGGCGTGCGGCGGAGGGCGAGGCCGAGGGCAGCCCGAGCCGTTCGCGCAGCGCGGTCACCGCCGGGGCGTAGAGGCGGTCGGTCATCCGCAGCGCGAAGCGCCCGGCCAGGCGGTTGCCGGGGCGGCCGAGCGAGCGGGCGCCGGTGACGACGGGTGGGAAGGCGCCGGTCGGCGCGGTGGGCTGGAGGTACACGCCGAGGCTCGGGGTGCCGGTGGCCTCGGCGAGGTGCCACCCCAGCGGGGCGGTCGTCGTCGAGAGCAGCAGCAGATCCGCGCCGTCGGCCGTCGCGTCGGCGAACCCCTGGCCCAGGTCGCCGATGAACGCGGCGGCGGCGCGCATGAGTTCGCGCCGGTCCCCGGCCCCGCCGCCTCCACCCGCCGGGTTGCCCGGGAGCGCGCGGTACTCCAGCCCGGCGGCCCGGACGAGGGGTGCGAAGGCGTCCGTGGTGGCGAGGGCGACGTCGTGGCCGGCCGCGCGGAGCGCGAAGCCCAGGCCCGTATAGGGCGCGACGTCACCGCGCGACCCGGCCGCGGCGATCAGTATCCTCATCGGTCCTCCTCGGCATCGGTACGGCGGGCGGCGTTGGCGTGAACCGCCTTGCACAGATAGGCCGCCAGGCCCGGACGCTGCCCCGACGGCGGCACGACCAGCGCGAAGGCGCGCGGATCGGCGGCGAAGTCGTCCGCGATGCGCCGGTGCATGGCGGGCGGGCAGGCGGTGAACCAGCGCGAGATGTGCAGCCGGTGCTCCTCGGCGAGGTCCGTCGCCCGCTCGCCGTCGCTCGGCTCCCCCTCGTCGAAGGCCGCCAGCAGCTCCGCCCGCCAGGCCGTCGCCTCGCCCATGAGCCGGCGCCAGTCCTCCTTGGTGTGGGCGGCGGCACGGGCCATCGCCTCGCGCTGCCCCGGTGAGTCCGCCCACTTGAGCGCCGCCTCGGTGGCGTAACTCAGGTCGGCGGTGATCTCCCCGAACACCTCGAAGCGCTCCCGCGGAGTCAGCTCGACGCCGGTCCGCTGCACCTCGATCGCCCGCTGGGCCACCTCGGACAGCCGTTGCAGCCGAGTGATCTCGGCCGCCAGCTGTTCCTGCCGGGCCCGCAGGTGGCTCAGGGCGTTGGCCTGCGGGTCCTGGAAGATCTCGGCGATCTCGGCGAGCGGGAAGCCCAGCTCGCGGTAGAAGAGGATCTGCTGAAGGCGGACCAGGTCGGCTTCACCGTAGAGCCGGTACCCGGCCCGGCTGCGGTCGCCGGGCGAGAGCAGTCCCGCCTTGTCGTAGTGGTGCAGCGTACGCACCGTCACTCCGGCGAAGGCCGAAACCTGCCCCACGGAATAGCTCATCCCTCTGCCCTTTCGTCGCGACCGAGCATCAAGCCTGACGCAAGGGGAGGGTCAAGCACCGGTTTTCAAGATCGAGTGGTTCGCTACCGAACTACTCGCACCCCCACTTTTAAGCGATCCTTAAGCCGCTGGTCACCGGCACCGGCCGACGGCCACCCGGCACCGAGGCGCCCACTGCGCGGCCCAGACAGCGTCAAATTGGTCTAGTCCTAATCTCGTTGGAATCGTTGACGTGCTGGTCACGGGCCGGTTATCACTGCTCCAGCCCATCCACAGCACCACCCGCTCCCCCGCTGGAGGCCGCACGTGCACCCCCGTAAAACTCTGATCGCCGCGCTGCTGAGCACGGCCCTCGCCACCGGCGGCCTCGCCGCGACCGTCGGCATCGGCTCCGCCCAGGCGGCCGACGCACCGGCTTCCGCTTCGCCCGGCAACGTGCGCATCGCGTACTACGACCAGTGGAGCGTCTACGGCAACGCCTTCTACCCGAAGCACCTCGACACCCGGGGCATCGCCGGCCAGCTGGACGTCATCAACTACTCGTTCGGCAACATCCACCCCACCGACCTCACCTGCTTCGAGGCCAACAAGGCGGCGGGCGACGACAACAACCCCAACGCGGGCGACGGTGCGGGCGACTCGTACGCCGACTACCAGAAGTCCTTCAGCGCGGCGGACAGCGTCGACGGCGTCGCCGACAAGTGGGACCAGCCCATCGTGGGCGTCTTCAACCAGTTCAAGGAACTGAAGGCGAAGTACCCCCACCTGAAGATCAACATCTCGCTGGGCGGCTGGTCCTACTCCAAGTACTTCAGCGACGCGGCGAAGACGGACGCGAGCCGCAAGAAGCTTGTCTCCTCCTGCATCGACCAGTACATCAAGGGCAACCTGCCGGTCGAGGGCGGCTACGGCGGCCCCGGCTCGGCGGCCGGCATCTTCGACGGCATCGACATCGACTGGGAGTACCCCGCCTCCGCGGGCGGCCACCTGGGCAATCACTACGCCCCCGAGGACAAGCAGAACTTCACCCTGCTGCTCGCCGAGTTCCGTAAGCAGCTCGACGCGTACGGCGCTGCGAACGGCGGCAAGAAGTACCTGCTCACCGCCGCCTTCGGGGCCGGCCAGGACAAGATCGCGAACATCGAGACCGACAAGATCGGCCAGTACCTCGACTACGCGAACCTGATGACGTACGACATGCACGGCGCCTGGGACGGCGACGGGCCGACGTACCACCAGTCCCCGCTGTACTCGGGGGCCAACGACCCGTCCGACCCGGTCGCGCCCGGCACCGAGAAGTACTCGATCGACAACGCGGTCGACTCCTGGCTCGACGGCAAGCCGGCCTACGGCATCGCCGGCGGCTTCCCCGCGAACAAGCTGACCCTGGGCTACGAGTTCTACTACCGCGGCTGGAAGGGCGTCCCGGCGGGCACCACCCACGGTCTGGCCCAGTCCGCGACCGGCGGCTCCTCCCCCCGCCCGCTCAGCCAGCAGGCCGGCATCGCGCACTACAAGGAGCTGGGCGGCATCGTCGACAACCCGGCGACGACGTACTGGGACGACGAGGCGAAGGCGTCCTACTTCTACAAGGACGGCGAGTTCTTCACCGGCCTGGACCAGAAGTCCATCCAGGCCAGGGCGGACTACGCCAAGCAGCGCGGCCTGGCCGGCGCGATGATGTACTCCCTGCTCGGCCTGGACGAGAACGCCACCCTGCTGAAGCAGATCAACACCGCGATCGGGTCGGACGGGTCGTTGGCCCCCGAGTACAGCGGGGACTGGTGGTACGTCGGCCCGTCGCCGTCCCAGGCGCCGTGCATGTCGTACGTCATCAGGTT
>NZ_RDBL01000055.1 GCF_008042035.1 Streptomyces sp. col6 | reverse complement strand
GGCCCCGGCCGCCCGTGAATCGCACCTGGAACGCTGGTCAGGATAGCCAACGCCGTTGGCCGGCCGGGGGCGAGCGGTCTTCCGGCCCCGCGTATAGGCTTTCCGGGCCCGGCGAGGGCCGGCCCCTGCTCGACCGGCCTCCCCGCGCACCCGCCCGCCTCCCACCGACTCCGCCGGGAAGTCCGCCTGATGTCCGTCACCGCCAGCAGCCGGACCCGGACGCCGGGCGGGCCCCGCGCGGACCGGCTCCGCCAGGGCGTGCGCGCCGCCCTCATCACCCTGGGTACCGGCTTCCTGCGCCACCCCGCCAACGCGGTCCTGCGCGAGACCGCCGACGCCCACGCCCTGTACGACGCGCTGCTGCGTCTTGTCTACCGCCTCCTGGTCGTCTTCGTCGCCGAGGACCGCGACGCCCTGCTGCTCCCTGACGCGAGCGACCACGCCAGGGAGCGGTACGCGGCGCACTTCTCGCCGGCCCGCCTGCGCGCCCTCGCCCGCGAGCAGCACGGCCCGGAGGACGGGGAGCGGCGCGGCCCGGAGCACGGGGAGCTGTACGCGGCCCTGCGGACCGTGCTGGACGCCCTCGGAAACGCCGACGGCCGCCCCGATCTCGGCCTGCCCGGTCTCGGCGGCATCTTCGACGCCACGGAGGCCGACGCCCCGCTGCACGGCCTGGCCCTGTCCGACGCGCACCTGCTGACCGCGGTGCGCCACCTCACCCAGGCTCCGGACCCGGGCACGCGCCGCTCCCGTACGGTCGGTCACCGCGGCCCGGAGGCCGGGGAACTGGGCTCCGTCTACGAATCGCTCCTCCAGCTCGCCCCCCGGATCGACGCGGCGGACCGGACGTTCGCACTGGTCGGGCTGCCCGGCAACACCCGGAGGACGACCGGCTCCTACTACACCCCGTCCGCGCTCGTCGAGTGCCTGCTCGACACCACGCTGGACCCGGTGCTGGACGCCGCCGTCGCACGCGGTGAGAGGGCGGCCACCGCGACGGCCGCCGCCGATCCGTCCGAGGCGGTCGTCCGGGAACTGCTCTCGCTCACGGTGTGCGACCCCGCGTGCGGCTCCGGCCACTTCCTGGTGGCGGCGGCACGCCGTATCGCCGCACGGGTCGCCGCCGTACGGACCCGCACCGCCGTACCCGCCCCGGAAGCGGTCCGCGAAGCCCTCCACGAGGTCGTCGCCCGCTGTGTCCACGGCGTCGACCTCAACCCGATGGCGGTCGAACTGGCCAAGGTGTCGCTGTGGCTGGAAATCCTGGAACCGGGCCGGCCGCTGGGCTTCCCGGACACCCGCGTCAAACACGGCAACGCCCTGATCGGCGCCACGCCCGGCCTGCTGCGGCACGGCATCCCCGACGCGGCGTTCCGGCCCGCGGGAAGCGACGACCGGGGGTCCGCCAAGGCCCTGAAGAGGCGCAACAGGGCCGAGCGGGCCGCCTTGTGCGGCGAGGTGGACCGGCCGGCGGACGACGGGCACGCGCGGCACGTCGCCGACGCCTGGTGCGCCGCGTTCCTGTGGAGGAGGACGGCGGACGCTCCGCCGCCGGTGACCGACGCGGTCCTCCGCAACCTGCGGGACGCGCCCCGGGCCACACACGAGGAGATCGCGCGGCTGCGGAAGAAATACGGGTTCTTCCACTGGCACCTGGAATTCCCCGAGGTGTTCCCCGACGGCCCCGGCGCCGGCGGCTTCGACTGCGTCCTGGGCAACCCGCCGTGGGAGCGCATCAAGCTCCAGGAGCAGGAGTTCTTCGCCCAGCACGACCCGGAGATCGCCGCCGCGAAAACCGCCGCCGCCCGCAAACGCCTGATCGCCGCGCTGAAGGAGGACCCGGACCGCGCCGCACTGCACGCCGGGTTCGAGGCGGCCAAGCGCCGGGCCGAGGGCGCGAGTCACTTCCTGCGCGACAGCGGGCGCTACCAGCTCACCGGGCGCGGCGACATCAACACGTACGCCGTCTTCGCCGAGGCGGGCCGTGCGCTGACCGGCCCGCGCGGCCGGATGGGCGTCATCGTGCCCACGGGCATCGCCACGGACGCCACGACCCAGTACTTCTTCAAGGACCTGGTGCTCACGGGCGCGCTGGCAGCCCTCTACGACTTCGAGAACGCGGCGCCCGTCTTCCCGGACGTCCACCGCTCGTTCAAGTTCAGCATCCTGTCCGTGACCGGGAGCGCCGTGCGCGAACCGGCCGCGAGGTTCGCCTTCTTCCTCCGCGATCCGGCCGAAGTGCGCCACGAGGGAAAGGCGTTCACCCTCACACCCGAGGAGATCACCCTCCTCAACCCCAACACGGGCACCTGCCCCGTCTTCCGCTCCCGCCGCGACGCCGAGATCACCCTCGGCGTCTACGAGCGGGTCCCCGTCCTGGTCGAGGAGGGCGATCCGGGCCGCAACCCGTGGGGCGTCACCTTCGCAACGATGCTCCACATGGCCAACGACTCGCACCGCTTCCGCACCCGCGAGGAGCTGACGGCCACCGGCTGGCAGCCGTCGGCGAACACCTTCGTCCACGGGGACCGGGCCATGCTGCCGCTGTACGAGGCGAAGATGGTCGACGCCTACAACCACCGCGCGGCCGACGTCGTGAAGAGCGCCACCGCCGTCAAACGCCAGAACCAGCCCGCCTACCTGACGGCCGACGCCTGGACCTCCGCATCCCGCCTCGCCGTACCCGGCAACTGGGTGGACCGGGCCGACACCCCGCCCGACGCCCCGCCCGGCTGGCTCGCCTTCCTCCGCATCAGCAGCCCCACCAACCAGCGCACCATGATCTCCGCGATCCTGCCGCGCGCCGCGATCGGCGACTCCGTCTTCCTGCTGCGCACCAGGACCTCACGGGACACCGTCGCGCTCGTGGCCCACTTCAACTCCTTCGTCTATGACTACCTCACCCGCCAGAAGGCCGCCGGGCTCAACCTCAGCTTCTTCTACATCCGCCAGCTCCCCGTACCGGCGCCCGAAACCGTCCGCCGCCACATGGACTTCCTGATCCCGCGCGTCCTGGAACTCACCTACACCGCGCACGACATGAGCCCCTTCGCCGCCGACCTCGGAGACACGGGAGCACCGTTCCGCTGGGACGAGTCCCGCCGGGGCCGGATCCGCGCCGAACTCGACGCGCTCCTCCTCCACCTCTACGGAATCGGCCGCGCGGACGCCGGTCACATCCTGGACACCTTCCCCATCGTCCGGCGCAAGGACGAGGCGCGGTACGGGGGTTACCGCACGAAGGACCTGATCCTCGCCGACTACGACCGCATGGCCGCCGACGGCGTCGGACCGGGCGGAACGTACACCTCCACGCTCCTCCCGCCGCCGGGCGAGGGGGCCCGGCACACCTGCTCCACCCCGGTCGCCGCCCCCGCTCCGTCCGGAACCTAGTGGAAATGCGCTGAGGTGGAGGAGGTTCGGAAGTCTCACCGCATGAGCCACATGAGCCGGTAAAAACGGGAGGCGATCTCGTGCTCAGCTCCGCAGCACCCGCGCAGTACCTGCCCACGCAGACCAGCCCGCCGCAGCCGCCGGCCGAGGCGACGGTGCGCCTCAGGTTCCACACCGTGCACGGATACCGCCGCGCCTACCGGATCGCCGGACGCGGCCCGGCGATCCTGCTCATCCACGGCATCGGCGGCTCCTCCGCGACCTGGGAACACCTGATCCCCGTACTGGCCCGCAACCACACGGTCATCGCTCCCGACCTCCTCGGCCACGGCGCCTCCGACAAGCCGCGCGCCGACTACTCGGTCGCCGCCTACGCGAACGGCATACGCGACCTCCTGGGCGTCCTGGGCGTCGACCGCGTCACCCTGATCGGCCACTCCCTGGGCGGCGGCGTCGCCATGCAGTTCGCCTACCAGTTCCCCGAGCACACCGACCGCCTCATCCTGGTCAGCGCAGGCGGGGTGGGCCGCGAGGTCACCAAGGTGCTGCGCGCGGTGTCGCTCCCCGGCGCCGACCTGCTGCTCTCCCTGCTCAGCCTCCCCGGCATGCGCGGCCAGATGGGCCTGATCACCGGCCTGATGAAGCTCCTGGACACGGACCTGGGCCAGGACGCCGGGGAGATGCTGAACGTCGTCGACGCCCTGCCCGACGCCACGTCCCGCGCCGCGTTCATCGCCACGCTGCGCTCGGTGGTCGACTGGAAGGGCCAGATGATCACCATGCTCGACCGCTGTTACCTCGCCGCCGGCATGCCCACCCAGCTCGTCTGGGGCTCCCGCGACAGCGTCGTCCCCGTCCGCCACGCCCATCGCGCCCACGCCGCGATGCCGGGCAGCCGCCTGGAGATCTTCGAGGGCGCCGGCCACTTCCCCTTCCACGCCGACCCGGACCGCTTCTGCGCCCTCGTCGACGACTTCATCAGCACGACCACCCCGGCCGACTGGAGCCCCGAGCGCTGGCGCGTACTCCTGCGCAAGGGCCGCCCCGGACGCACGCAGGGCGTGGTCGCCGCCGCGCACCAGCGGGCGGTGGTCCGCGACCTGCGGCTGGTCAGCGAACGGAGCGCGACGTGACGGCGGTCCGCCCCACGCGGCGGTGGTGTGCGGGTGACCTCCGCGAGTACCTCACAGGCCTGACCGAAGCAGGCGGTCCGTCGAGCTTCCGGGGGAATGAACGCGGTAGCGGCGGGTAGGTTCGCCGATTGTTCCGCCCGGCGTCATTCCGTGCACACTGCAAGGGTCTTACGCGGAGCCCGCCGGGTCTGGAACACTCCAGTCGCTTCCCGCCCCCACATCCCCC
>NZ_RDBL01000054.1 GCF_008042035.1 Streptomyces sp. col6 | reverse complement strand
CAGCGGCTCGCTCTCCTCGCGGGGCGCGGGGGCGGGTCCGCCGGTCACCCGCAGGGTGCCCATCGGGCCGCGCATGCCGGGGGTGCGCATGACGGGCCGCCCGGCGCCGCCGCCGGTGCGGGTTCCGGACGGCCGCCCGCCCGGACGGGACAGGTCCCGGGAGGCGGTGTCCCGGAAGTAGACGGGGTGGTCCGTGGAGCTGAAGACGATCCGTTCGTAGCCCTCGGCGCGCAGCAGCCGCCACAGCGCCTCCTCCAGCCGGCACACCTGGTAGGCGGTGTCCACGAAGATGTCGCCGGCGCCGGGCCCGTAGAGGATGGTGAACGGCTCGCCGCCGCGCAGCGCCGCCGCGTCGAGGCGTTCCACGACCGGCCCGGCGGCGGGGCGGGGCGGCTTGTTCAGCCGGGTCATCCGCCGCTCCCCGTCTCCCCGCGCCGGGCCTGCTCCCCGCGCCGCCGGTGGGCCTCGATGTCCAGGAAGCCGCGGTCGGGGGTGCCGGGCTCGGACTCCGGGGCGGCCGGCACCGCCCGGCCGTCCTCGGCGAGGGCCCGCCGGACGGCCTCGGCCCGGTCGCGGAGCTGTTCCTCGGAGGTGCTGTCGTAGTCGTAGGACAGGACCCGCACCACCTGTTCGCCGGAGTCGGGCGAGGCCTGCGAGATGTCGAGGACGATCTCGTTGCCGTTCTCGTGGCGCAGCTTGGCGTAGTACGAGCCCCGCGGGTCGGCGTTCTCGTACTCGCCGTCGACGAAGTCGTAGTAGGCCAGGGTGGAGAGGGTGTGGGCCACGGTGTCGGCGAGGTTCACCCGGAGCTGCGAGGCCAGGTGCCGCATGGTCGCCCGGCCGACGGTGTCCCCCAGCTCCTCCTCCAGGCGGGGTGCCTCCCGGTCCCGCAGGGCGAGCAGTTCGTCGGTGCCCGTCGCGTCGTCCCGGGCGCGGGTCAGGATCTCGGCGGCCTCCGTGTGCAGCCGCTCCCAGTCGCCGTCGGACCAGTAGGCGACGTCCACGGTGTAGTCGGGCAGGACCGCCCCGTCGGGGCCGGTGACGGGCTGTTCGCGGCTGCCCTCGATCTCCCCGGCGACGGTCGCCAGGGCGTCGATCGCCGCCATCTGGGCCGTGCAGCGCTCCAGTTCGCGCTGTTCGGTGTCGGCCCGCAGTTCGCTCAGCGAGTGGTAGGTCTCCTGGACGATCGCGAGGGCCGCGTCGAACCTGCCCTCGGCGGCGTTCTGTTCGGCGGTGGCGAGCCGGCCGGTGAGGCGGTCGAGCTCGCCGGGTGCGTAGCGCTCGTGGAGCCCGGCCTCGGTGAGATCGGCCGCCATCGCGCGGGCGTCGCCCAGCCAGGTCCGTACGGTACGGCCGGCGCGGGCGCGGTCCTCCGTGAGCGCGCCGATCTCCTGGGCCAGCCGGGCGGTCTCGGCGCGCCGTTCGGCGCGTTCCTCGGCGATGGCCCGGCGGACCTGTTCCTGCTGCTCGGCGAGGCGCTGCCGGGTCTCCTCGCGGATCTGCCCGGCGGACGCGGCGAGCGCCCCGCGCACCTCGGCGGCCTGCTCGCGGAGCCGGCGCGCGGTGTCGGCCTCCAGGCGCCTGGCCTGTTCGCTGAGGCCCTGGACGACCGTCTCGTGCCGCTGCTGGCGCTCCTCGACGCGCGCGAAGACCCGGTCCAGGTCCTCGCCGGTCTTGCGACGCACCTCGTCGATGAGCTCGGGGATGTTGCGCTGTACGTCCTTGAGCTGCTGGGCCTTGCGCTGGATGCGGTACCACTCCGACTCGTCGACCTGGATGCGCTTCCTACCGCTCATCGTGTTCCTGTCCTCTCACGGGGCTCGTGGTACGGGTGCGGACCGCGTCGACCGCGAGGTCGAAGGCGTCGAGCAGGCCGGGCGGCGGTACGCCGATGAGCAGCGCCTCCGGGCCGCTGACGGCGATCTCGGCGGACCGGGTGCGGTGCTCGAAGTCGTAGTCCGCTCCGGCCAGGCGGCCGGTGAGGTGGTGGACGCGCTGGTTGGTGCTGCCGCGCAGGCCGCGTCCGTCGTCCAGGGCGGCCACGTACACGCCGTCGACGAGGACGTCCACCTCGGCGAGGAGCGCGGGGACGCCGGGGTCCGGGGGGCGGGTGCGGAGCCGTTCGAGCCGGTGGCCGGTGAAGCAGATGACCGAGACGTCGCGGATCTCCCGGGCCAGCCGGGCCACTTCGGCGAGGCCGGCCGCCTGGGCCATCGGCTCGCCGCCGGAGAAGGTCAGCCCGGTCACCCGCTCGTCGGCCAGCAGTTCCCGGGCCAGTTCCGCGGGGCCGGCGCGTCGGGCGGGCCGGAAGGGGATCCAGTCGGGCGCCATGCACCCGGCGCAGCTGAACGGGCAGCCCTGCACCCAGAGCGCCGACCGCACCCCGGGGCCCAGGGCCTCGGTGCCGACGCGGGTGGCCGCCACGTTCAGCGCGGCGCCGGTCATCCCGGCCATCCGGCGGCCGGGGCCTGGGCGCGGGCCGGCTCGGCGAGATGGGTGAAGGAGACGCCGCCGACGACGACTTCGCCGCCCGGTGCGCAGACCGCGCCGCTCTCGCGGGCGGCGGTGCCGTCCGGGGAGAACCGGATGTGCAGCTCGGTGCGGGGGCCCTCGCCCGTCGACCTGCGCCTGCCGTGCACGGTGCCCCGGCCGCCGGTCGAGACCGGGCGCAGCGCCATCATGCGGCCCCGCAGTTCGATGCGTTCGGGCAGCGGTCCGCCGAAGGGGGTCGCCAGCAGGAGCACGCCCCGCAGCGGCGGCCGGTTCACCCGCCGCCAGGCCAGCCAGCCGGCGAGGACGGCGAGCACGACGACGGCCGCCAGGAGCGGCAGGAAGGCGGCGGAGCCGACGCTCGCCCGCAACGGCACCTCCGCCTTCTGGACGCGGACCGCCGGCGGGGTCTTCAGCTTGATGTCGGGGGCGAGGGGCTGCTGCCAGGAGGAGGTGACCCGGCCGGCCAGGTGGAGGGTGGCGCTCGCGTCCTCGGTCCTGCGGTAGGGCAGCCAGCCGGCGCTCAGCCGGCCGTGCAGGGTGAGTGCGTACGTCTTGGACTCCCCTGGTTCCAGGGCGAGTTGGCCGGGCAGTCCCTCCACGGTGAGGTCCGGGCCGGTGACGGAGGCCCGCAGGCCGCTGACGGTCAGCGGGACATGGGCGGTCGTCGAGCGCAGGGTGAGCTTCCGGGTGGCGGAACCGTCGCCGAGGTCGAGGGCGCCGCCGTCCTCCCAGGTGGCGGTGACGCCCTTGCCGGTGTCGGGGGCGAGCAGCCGCGCGGCCTTGCGGGCGCGGGTGCGGTCGCCGGCCCTGGCGAGGTAGGCGCCGAGGTCCTGGATGCCCTTGGGCCGGAGCACGGTGGTGTCGGGGACGACGTCCGCGAGGAGGCCGGCGCCGGTCGCGCCGCCGCCCAGCGGGATGGCGTATCCGGCGAGTTCGGTGCGGCCGGCGGCCGTCCGGGCCCGCTTGCCGAGCGCGTCCCAGGCGGGGCCCGAGGCCTTGGGGTAGCGGGAGTGGGCGGCGGGACGGTGTTCGCCGTCGGTGAGGAGCACGACCGAGGCGACCGGGGCCGCGTCGTCGCGTGCCACCTCCTTCAGGGCGGCGTCCAGGGCGGCCCCGATGTCGGTGTCGCCGTCCGGGGTGGGGGTGCCGGGGAGGGACGCGATGATCTTCGAGGTGTCGCCGGCCGCGCCCACGTACCGTGCCTCGGTCCGGGAATCGAACGTGAACAGCGCGACGTGGTCCTCCGCCGTGAGCCCGTCCAGGAAGGGGCGCAGCGTCGACCGGACCGTGTTGTACCGGCCCTCCTTGGTCATGGACCCGGAGGTGTCCACGAGGATCACGTAGTCGGCGGGCTCCCGGTCCAGTTCGAGCGAGCGGTATATCTCGGCGCGGGTCGGCCCGGGGGCGGCGGGCGCGGCCTGCGCGGGGGCGGCCGGCAGGGCCGCCAGGAACGCGGCGGCGAGCAGCGCGGCGCACGGCCGGACCAGGCCTCGGCCGTGCGGGCGTGCCGGGTGCGGTCCCGGCGGGGCCTCGGGCGCGGGGGCGGGGTGGTTCACGGGCCCACTTCCTTGGAGTCGGTGCCGATGTCGGCCGGCAGGATGCCCAGCGGGAAGGCCCCGGGTGTTCCGGCGCCCAGGGGGTGCAGGACCAGGGCGGCCGTTCCGTCCACGGCGATCCGGACGCCCACGTGGAAGCGGTCCGTCGCGTCGCCGCCGGGCAGGGTGAGGGTGCGGACGGGTGTGCCGGCGCCGCTTCCGGGGGCGCCGACCCGCACGCGCACCGGGTGGTCCGCCCGGGTGCGTACGCCGATCCGCTGCCCGTCCGCCTCGGCGAAGACGACGGGCCCGCCCGGTTCCAGCGTCCCGGCGGCGCTGACGAGCAGTTCGCTGTCGGCCGGGTGGCCCGCCTCGGTGCGGTGGGCGCCGACCCGCACCTCGTACGGGTAGCGGTCGGCCGGGTCGACGCGGCCGGCGGCGACGAGCGCGGCGCCGAGGACCGCCGCGTGGGCCGGGTCGGTGCCCTCGGGCAGCGCGGTGAGCGGCCGGCCGGCGCCGTCCAGGTGGGGGCGCAGGGGGCCGAGTCGGGCGACGCCGCCGACCAGGGCGAGCGGGGTGTCCCGGCCGGGGCCCAGCGCCTCGGCCAGCGCCCGGTCCAGGCCGTCCGTCAGCAGCGGCAGCGCGGAGCGGACCGCGCCGGCGGTGACCGGGCGGCCCGCCACGTGGTGGACGGCGGTGGCCTCGAAGCGGCCGGGGTCGCGGGCGGCCCGGTCGAGGACGAGGCCGAGGCGGCGGGCGGCGCCGGGCTCGGCCCGGACGGCCGCCAGGGCGCGGCGGTGGTCCTCGTCCGGAGGGAGCCCGGCCCGGGTCAGGAGGGCCGTGTCGAAGCCGGTGCCGTAGCCGTCGTCGGGGGCGTGCCGGGAGGTGGCGGCGACGGCCACCGCGCCCGGGGTCACCGTGCACACGGAGACCTCGGCCGCCGCCGCGCCGAGGTCGCACACCGCGTACCGGCCGGGTGCGACGCCGCCCGTGTGGCGCAGGAGGGCGAGCACGGCGTGCGGGGTGGCGAGCGTGCGCACGTCGGGGGCCGGTCCCGCGCCGGGCGGTGCGGCGAGCGCGTCGGCGGCGCGGCGCGCGTGGGCGGCCCGGTCGTGCTGCGGGACGACGACGAGCAGCCGGTGCGGGGCGTCGTGGTGCCGGAGGTAGGCGTCGTACGCGGCGCGCAGCGCGGCGCCCCGGTCACCGGCCGCGGCCCCGGGCACGGGCAGCCCCTCGCCGGGCACCGCGCCCTCCGGTTCGACCGGTTCGGGCGTGCCGCCGGGGCCGACGCGGGCGAGGCGTACGTACCGCGAGCCCGCGTCGATGGCCAGGGAGTGTCCCGGGGCCGTCATGGGCGCCCCCGGTTCTTGAACCGGCCGGGGTGCCACCAGGGCGAGCGGTCCTCCGGGTACGTGGAAGCGGGCGGGTAGGCGG
>NZ_RDBL01000053.1 GCF_008042035.1 Streptomyces sp. col6 | reverse complement strand
GCATCGCGACCTCCGGCCTGAAATGAACGGGCGCCGAGGAGGGGGCCGGGGCGCCCGTTCATTTCAGGCCGGAGGTCGCGATGCCCTGCGTGAAGTGGCGCTGGAGGACGAGGAAGACGGCGACGACCGGGAGCACCACGAGGAAGGCGCCGGCCATCAGTACGCCGTTGGAGCCGGCGGCCTTGGTCGGGTCGGTGGCGAAGGTGGCGAGGGCGACCGGCAGGGTGTACTTGTCGGGGTCGTTCGTCGCGACGAGCGGCCACAGGAAGTTGTTCCAGGAGCCGAGGAACACGAAGATCGACAGGGTGGCGAGGGCGGGCTTGACCAGGGGGAGCACGATCCGCCAGAAGATGTACCACTCGCCGGCGCCGTCGATGCGGGCCGCTTCGAGGAGTTCGTCGGGGATGGCCATCATGAACTGCCGCATGAGGAAGACGCCGAACGCGCCGGCCGCGAAGGGCAGGATGAGCCCCGCGTAGCTGTCGAGCAGTCCCATCTTGCTCATCATCACGAACTGGGGCAGCAGCATCAGGTTGCCCGGCACCATCAGGGCGCCCAGGACGACCCCGAGCACGGCTTTCCTGCCCGCGAAGTTCAGCTTGGCCAGGGCGTACCCGAGCATCGAGCAGAACACCAGGTTGCAGACGGTCACGACGACCGCGACCACCGCGGAGTTCATGAAGTTGCGCGCGATGTCCATCAGGTCGAGCAGTTCGCGGAAGTTCGCGAGGGTCCACTCGGTGGGGATCCAGACCGGCGGGCTCGCGCCCAGGTCCTTCGGCGTCTTGAAGGCCGATACGGCCATCCACAGGAAGGGCGCGGACATGACGACCAGGCCCACGGTGAGCAGCGTGTACGTGAGTGCCGTGGTTCCCGGCCTGCGCGAGGTGGCCGTGCGTCCCGGCTTCGGCAGGCGCGTGGTGCGGGGCTCGGTTGCGCTCATCGGGTCTTGTCCTTCAGCAGGCGGAACTGGAGCAGCGTGACGGCCAGGACGATCGTGAACAGGACGTAGGCCATGGCGCTCGCGGAGCCCATGTGGAAGAAGCTGAACCCTTCCTTGTACATGTGCAGCGACACCGTGAGCGTGCTGTCGCCGGGCCCGCCGTCGGTCATCACGAAGGGTTCCTCGAAGACGTTGAGGAAGCCGATGGTGGTCATCACCGCGACGTACAGCATGGTCGGCCGCAGCAGGGGGACCGTGATCCGGCGGAACTCCTGGAAGGCGCCCGCGCCGTCCAGCCTGGCTGCCTCGCGGACCTCGACCGGGATGGCCTGGAGGCCGGCGAGGA
This sequence comes from Streptomyces sp. col6, assembly GCF_008042035.1. Classification (GTDB taxonomy): domain Bacteria; phylum Actinomycetota; class Actinomycetes; order Streptomycetales; family Streptomycetaceae; genus Streptomyces. The sequence continues at coordinate 2,019 of NZ_RDBL01000053.1, read as the reverse complement.
AGAGGACCATCGCGGTGCCCATGTTGCGCCAGACCGCCATGACGATCAGGGACGGCATCGCCAGCGTCTTGGAGGCGAGGAAGTCCGGCGTGGAGAAGCCGAGCTGCGCGCCCAGGCCGGCGATCAGGCCCTCCGAGGGGTCGAGCACGAACCGCCAGATGACGGCCACCGCGACGATGGCGGTGACCACGGGTACGTAGAAGCCGACCCGGAAGAAGGTCCGGAAGCGGTCGATGCCGGAGTTGAGGAGCACGGCGGCGACCAGTCCGCTGCCGATGGTCAGGGGCACGCCCAGCACCACGAAGTAGCAGGTGTTGAAGAGCGCCTTCATGAACTTCGGGTCGTCGAAGAGCGCGGTGTAGTTGTCCAGGCCGACGAAGTGCGCGTCGAGCGGGTGGGTGACGTTGCGCAGGCCGAAGTCGGTGAAGCTCATGAGGAGCGTCGCGATGATCGGGAACGCCATGAAGGTCAGGAACAGGGCCAGGAACGGCGTCGAGTACAGCCAGCCGGCGAGGTTCTGCCGGGAGAGCCGGTCGGGGCGGAGCTCCGGGCCCGTCGGGGCCTGCTGTCCGGGAGGGCCGCCGGCCTGGGCCGGGGCGCGGTCCGGGCCGGCCCCGGCCCGGGTGGCGGCGGTCTTCACTGGGAGATCAGCCCCTCCGTGGTCGCCTGGAGCTTCTTGGCCTCGGAGGCAGGGTCACCGCCCTGCGCGATCTTCTCCAGGGTGCCCTCGATGGCCGCGGCGATCTCGTTCCACTTCTCCAGGGCCGGGATCTCCTTGCCGGTGTCCAGGGCGCCGCGGAAGACCTTCAGGCTGTCGGCCTCGGCGCTGTCCTTGATCTCCGGCCGGTCGTAGGCGGCCTTGGCGGCGGGGAGGGACTTGGTCGCCCCGTACCAGGCGGCCTGCGTCTCGGGGGTGGTCAGGTACTGCGTGAACTTCTCGGCGGCGGCCTTGTGCTCGCTGTCCTTGAAGGTCACCAGCGAGGCGCCGCCGACCCAGGAAACGGACCCCTTCGGGCCGGCGGGCAGCGGGGCGGTCTTCCACTTGCCCTTGAGCTGCGGCTGCTGCTCGTTGAGGTTCTGGACCATCCAGGGGCCGGACATGAACGTCGGCTCCTCGCCCTTGGCGAAGGTCTTGGCGACGTCGGCGCCGGGCACGAAGTTCTTCTTGGCCAGCCCGTCCTTGAAGTAGCTGCCCCACGTCTCGAACGCCTTCACGGCCTCCGGGGAGTCGAGCGCGGCCTTGCCGTCGGCGTCGGTGAGGCTGCCGCCCTCGGAGTACAGGAACTGGAGCCAGCTCTGCCAGGCGCCGGTGTTGCCGGGCTGGAGGGCGGTGCCCCACTGGGCGCCGTTCTTCTTGTACGCCTCCGCCAGCGCGTGGTGGTCCGCCCAGGTGACCGGGGCCTTGTCGACGCCCGCCGTCTTCGCGAGGTCGGTGCGGTAGTAGAGGCCGCGTACGTCGGCGTACCACGGGACGCCGTAGGCGGTGCCGTCCACCACGTTGCTGTTCCAGGTGGCGGGGAAGAAGTCCGACTTCTTGAAGGTCTTGGTGTTCACCGGCTCCAGCACGTCGAGCGCGATGTACTGCCCCATCATCGTGGAGCCCATCTGCGCCATGTCGGGGAGCTTCCCGGCGGCCGCGGCGGCGGTCATCTTCTGGCCGACGACGTCCCAGCCGATCGGGGTCACCTTGACGGTGACGTTCGGGTTGTCCTTCTCGAAGTCCTTGGCGACCTCGGCCAGCCGCTTGGCCTCCTCGCCCATGCCCCAGACGGTCAGGGTCTGCTTGGCGTCGGCGGACTGCTGCGCGCCGCTGCCGCCACCGCAGGCGGTGAGGGACAGGGCGGCGGCCACTGCGACGGAGATGCCTGCGACGGTCTTGGCGGGGCGTGCCATGGAGCTCCTCCTCGAGCTGTGTATGCGCTATCTGAAAGCGCATACAGAACTCTGCGATACGGGCCTGGATGGCTCAAGAGGGATGGGATAACGCTTGGGTAACGTGGGGGGTGGCGGGGTTGACCG
>NZ_RDBL01000052.1 GCF_008042035.1 Streptomyces sp. col6 | reverse complement strand
CACCCCGCTCGACCCCCGCCACCGCCTGGTGACCACCAAGTACAACCCGGCCCGTACGTGGACGGCGGAGGCCGGGGTGGGCATCGGCGGCTCGTACCTGTGCATCTACGGGATGGAGAGCCCCGGCGGCTACCAGCTCATCGGCCGGACGGTTCCCGTGTGGGGCGGTCTGCGCCCGCCGCGGTCCTTCGCCGACGGCACGCCCTGGCTGCTGCGGTTCTTCGACCGGATCATCTGGCATCCGGTCGATCCGGCCGAACTCCTGGACATCCGGGCCGATCTCGCCTCCGGGCGGACCGCGCTGGACATCCGTCCGGGCGTCTTCTCGCTGGCCCGGCACGAGGCGTTCCTGCGGGAGAACGCGGAGGACATCGCCGCCTTCCGCACCCGCCAGTCCGCTGCCTTCGAGACGGAGCGCCGGGCGTGGGAGGCGGCGGGCGAGTTCGCCGACCGCGCCGAACCGGAGCCGGCGGCCGAGGCCGTCGCCCCGCTCGCCCTCCCGCCGGGCTCGGGGCTGGTCGAGGCCCCGCTGAGCTCCACCGTGTGGAAGGTCGAGGCGGGGCCCGGCACCCGGGTCGAGCCGGGTCAGGCCCTTCTGGTCCTGGAAGCCATGAAGATGGAGGTCGTCGTGCGCGCTCCCGCCCACGGAGTCGTCACCGACGTCCTCGTCACCCCCGGACAGCAGATCGACGCCGGCACCCCGCTGGCCGTCGTCGCACGAGAGGAAGCAGCGTGACCCAGAGCTGCGTCGCACGCGTCACCGCCGCCTACCACCGCATCACCGCTGCCGACCGCCCGGAGGTGTGGATCACCCTGCGCCCGGAGGCGGACGTCCGGGCGGAGGCCGCCGCCCTGGACGCCCGGCTGGCCGCCGGGGAGTCGCTGCCCCTGGCGGGCGTCCTGGTCGCGGTGAAGGACAACATCGACGTGGCGGGGCTGCCCACGACGGCCGCGTGTCCCGCCTTCGCGTACATCCCGGAGACGGACGCGCCGGCCGTGCGGCGTCTGCTGGACGCGGGCGCGGTCGTGCTGGGCAAGACCAACCTGGACCAGTTCGCCACCGGTCTGGTGGGGACCCGCAGTCCCTACGGCCCCGTGCGCAACGCCCTGCGCCCCGAGAAGATCTCCGGCGGTTCCAGCTCCGGTTCGGCGGTCGCCGTCGCCCTCGGCATCGCCGATATCGCGCTCGGTACGGACACGGCGGGTTCCGGACGCGTTCCCGCCGCCCTCAACGGCATCGTCGGCATCAAGCCCACCCTGGGTCTGGTCCCCACGACCGGGGTGGTTCCCGCCGCCCGCTCCTACGACGCGGTCACGGTGTTCGCCCGCACCCTCACCGAGGCCCAGCAGGCCATCGGTGTCATGGCGGGCCCGGACGACGGCGACCCGCGCGGCCGTGTCTGGCCCGACGGCGTCCGCCTGGCGGCCCCGCCCCGGCCCCGGGTCGCGGTCCCCCGGGACGAAGACCTCGCCCCGCTCTCGCCGGGGGGCCGCGCCGCGTTCGCCTCCGCCGTCAAGCAGCTGGAGGCCGCCGGTGCGACGACCGCCGTCGTCGATGTGTCACCGCTGCTGCTGGCGGCCCGGCTGCTCTACGACGGCGCGCTGGTCGCGGAGCGCTACGCGGCGGTCGGCGAGTTCATCGCCACAGACCCGTCGGCGGCGGACCCCACGGTCGCCGGGATCATCCTCGGCGCCGCCGGTCTGCCGGCTCATGCCCTGGCCGGCGACCAGGAACGTCTGGACCGCTACCGGGCGCTCGCGATCCGGATTCTGTCCGGGTACGACGCGCTGCTCCTCCCCACCACGACCGGGCACCCGGACATCGCGGAGGTACTGGCCGATCCGGTGGCCGTCAACTCCCGGCTGGGCACCTACACGAACTTCGTGAACCTGCTGGACATGGCGGCGGTCGCCGTCCCGGCCGGGGAGGCCGACGGCAGCCCGTTCGGCGTCAGCGTCGTCACCCGTGCGTTCGAAGATCAGCCGGCCCTCGACATCGCCGCGCTGTTCACCGGTGAGCAGGCGCCGCAGCCCCTGCCGGGCGTGGGTGTGGACCTCGCCGTGTTCGGCGCCCATCTGACCGGGCAGCCGCTCAACCACCAGCTCAGCGACTCCGGCGCCCGGTACGCCGGCGAGGTCACCACCACGGCCGCCTACCGGCTCACGGCGCTCGGGACCACCCCGCCCAAGCCGGGCCTCGTCCGCGTCGGCCCCAGGGACGGCGCGCCCATCAGCGGCGAGCGGTGGACCCTCTCCCCCGCCGCCCTCGGGCGCTTCCTCGCCGCCCTGCCCGCGCCCATGTCCCTGGGCCGGGTGGAACTGGCCGAGGGCACGTGGGTCCTCGGCTTCCAGTGCGACCCGGACTCCGCGGCCCGGGGCACCGACATCACGGAGCACGGCGGCTGGCGGGCCTATTTGGAGTCGACGACGGCCTGACGGGGCCGGGCGACCCGGGCGGGTCGAGGGCGGAGTACCCGCGCCGGAGGGACATTGGTCCCGGTTTCGCCCTCCGGCAGCGGGCATCACGCAGGAAGCCCCGGCCGTGCCGCCGGGCCCGTCCGCCCGTACCGTCCAGTGGAAGCGATACGCATGTCCTCCCAGCACCTGCCCCGGATCGACGCAGACGGCCTGGCAGACCTCGGGGTCTCCGCCCTCACCCGCGAGGTCTTCCTCACTCCCAAGCCGGGGCTGCCGGACTGCCGCACCGCGCAGACCCCCGCCAACTCGGTGTTCTCCTCGCTCGTCGACGCCGGCGTCCGGCTCCACGGCCCGCTGCGTGCCGCCGCCGACGCCGGTACGGACATCGGCAGGCTCTCCGCCGCCTGCCGGGCCGCCCGGGACCAGGTGCCCCACACCGCGTCCCTGCACGGCTTCGATGTGGCCGCCCGCGCGCTGTGCCTGCTGACGGCCGCCTGGTCGCGGGGCGCCGACGGCACCCGGGACGCCTGTATGACGGCCTTCGCCCTCGACGAGGAACTGGAAACGTCCGAGGGCGCCCGCGACAGCGGCCGGCCGCTGTCGGGCCGTACCACGTGGCACGGGCTCACCCACGCCGAGGCGGCGCTCTCCGCCGTCCGCGCGGCACGGACGCGGGGCGTGCCCGAGGAGACCGCCCAGCTCGACGCGCTGCTGACGCTGATGGCGGCCATGGACGACGAGCGGGTGCTGCGCGACAGGGGACCCCTGGCGCTGCGGATGCTCCGGGAGGACGCGGCCGTGGTGCTGGCCGCCGGTGGCGCCGGTATGCCCGAGGGCCGCCGCCTGCTGTCCGAGCTGGACGAGCAGCTGACCCGGTACGCGATCTGCCCGGCGACCAGCGGCGCGCTGCTCACCGTGGTGCTCTTCCTGGACTCGGTCGACAGCCGCCCGCTCGCCGCCGCGGCCTGAGCGGGCCGGACCCACCGCAACGCACCGCCGCGACCACCACCGGCCCACCCCGGCTGGCGCCGGGAGCTGGGTCGCGCGGCCGTCGCGCAGGAGCACCGGGCGCGGATG
>NZ_RDBL01000051.1 GCF_008042035.1 Streptomyces sp. col6 | reverse complement strand
ACCCTCGCCGCACCCCGCCACGCCACCGCCCTCGACAAACCCATCGGCCAATGGCTCACCAACCTCCGCCGCCCCGAAGGACTCGGCAAAGACACCGACCGCGCCCGCCGGCGCACGGAACAGCTCACCGCAATCGACCCCGACTGGAACCCACGACTCCTCGGATGGACCGTCGACTGGCAACGCTCCTACACCGGCCTGCACTCGCTCCTGAACGCCGGGAACACGCTGGAAGACATCCAGCCCGGAGTGACGTACCACGGCGACGACATCGGACGCTGGGTCCTCCGGCAGACACGRGACTGGACACAACTCAACACCGAGCAGCAGCGGCGGCTCGAGGAACTCGGGGTACGACCACGAGCCGCTGTGAAGGCTCGTGGGGGCGCGGCGCGAAGCGGGGCGAAGACCGGGGCCGGGAAGGGCTCTGAAGCCTTCCAGCGGGGTGTTCAGGCCCTGCGGCAGTACATCGCACGCGAAGGGACAACTGTTGTCGGGCGGCAGCACACCGAGGAATTGCCGGACGGGACGTCCGTGCGCCTGGGTGTGTTCCTCAGCAACCACAAGAGCCGGCGCGACAAGTTGAGCGAGGACCAGCTCGCCGCCCTCGCCGACTTGGGGCTGGAGTGGGCGGCGTAGCTGGTTTGGCTTGGTACCTCAGCGCATGACGGTTATGCGGGCTGAGTATCGAGTCGCTCATCGAGTACGAGTGTGTGGCCCCGCTCGCTGACCGTGCCGGGTTCGAGATCTTCGAGCCAGGTTCTGAACCGGCGGTAGAGGGGACCGCAGGCACCCCTATTGGGGTCGGTGTCCATGATTGCCAGGTAGCCGGTCCGGCCGAACGCGGTATTCCAAAGCTCTTCGAGGATTGTCACGAGGTTGTCGCCGGAAACCTCGATCGTCTGCATGCCGTTGTCCTGCTTGGTGATACGCCCTGGGGAAAGGTTGGGGTTCTTCTTGAAGGTCGCTTGCTTGGCTACCGGCCCGGCCTGACCCGGGCTGTCCTGGACGGCACTGGTGAGCCACTCCGGCGACCAGGCACCGAAGGCCCTGCGGGCGAGGAACGTCCAGGTGTCCTCGTGGCAGGTGAGTGCGACATAGGAGACCGTGGCTGCCTTATCAAGAACGTCGAGATGCGCGCGGTACAGGGAGGTGGTGGTTTCTTTTCGGCGGGCTTCTTCTGCCGCTCGCTCTCGTGCCTGCTCCTCTTGCTGCTTCGCCTCTTCGAGCCGTTTCTGGCGTTCTTCCTCGCGGTCCTCCTCGCGCCAACGCTTCTCCTGCTCCCACTTCTCGGCAGCGATAGCCCGCTTCTGTTCCTGGTTCGCCTGCCATTGCGCAGCCAGAGCCTTGAACATCCAGTTCCTCCCGCTAGATACCGGATCTTGATGATCCCGGACCGGACCTGGCCTACGGGGCGGGTCTGCCGAATTGCCTGGTCCGTATCCGGCCAATTCCGGACCCGTAGGCGTGGCTCTCGCAGGAGGGCCCGAGAGCGGCTTGAAGGCTGGTGTTGACGGACTGGGTCAGGTGCGTCGGCGCAGAAACCAACGGCTGGGCTTGGGCTCTGGCACCACCTCGCCCTTCTCCCGATCGTGGCGCTCGATACTGCCTCGAACCGTTTGTGCGAGCAGCTCGGCCGCGAAGGCCCGCCCCTTGCACCGGTCGCAGAGCGTGGGGTGGGTCTCCGCCTGGGTGCCCCAGCCGGTGGCTGGGTCGCCTTTCAGCGTTCGTCGGTGAACTTCGTCCCGCAGCGCACACACGCCGGGCGCTGCGCTTCCCGTTCCGCCGCCCGCTGCTCGGCCTCCTGGCGCTCACGCTCCCGGGGCCTCCCGCTCCCGGGGCCTCCCGCTCCCGGGCCCGCTGCTGGGCCCAGTGGCGTTCCAGGGCGGCCTGGCGGCGGGGGTTGCCGATCGCGCCAAGGAGTGTCTGCGGGCTGGAGCGGCCGAAGCCGTGGAAGACCTGGCCGTGCGGGCCGCGCTCACGGAGGTCGGGCAGACCGAACCGGGCACCGAGCTCCCGGACCGAAGGCCCTCGCCGTGCTCAGCGATCCACTCCCGAACCGCGCAGGACGGCCTCCTGCCGCGGCGACAACCCGGCCGGGTTCACGCCGATCGCTCCCCGCGTCGTTGCCCAGACGCACGGGCGCGGCGGCGCAGCTCCACCCGGGCCGCCGGCACACCGCCGAGAGTGGTCGACCAGAACGGGTGGGTGTGCAGGAGGACCGACAACCGCAGCAGACGTCGGCGCAGCACGGTGGAGTGGCGGGGGTTCGGTACGGCCAGGGCGTCGTAGGTGGCGTTCCATGCCTGCTGCGCACGGATGAGGCTGTCAGGGAAGCGGAGGGAGTCCATCCAGCGATTAGAGCATTTGTTCGAATTCATGTGCCATTCAGCCCTCCCCCGCTCCGGCGTGCGGCGCACCGGATGTAGACGGGCGTACCGGCCACCCGTCGGTCGATCGGTGCGCGTCCGGCCCACCCGTTCCGGGGCTCATGAATGCGTGATGGCCACCTTGTGCGTGACAGCTGGCAGTGGGCTGTCGAGCGGAATCGAAGGAAGTCGACGCATCGTGCGGCCCTCGACCCACGCGTTGAAGATCTCGACCAGGAGACAGAACTGCTGGTGAGGTGAAGGTTTCGCGCCGCCCTTCAGAGCGGCAGCGGCGTGGATCCGCTCGCGCAGAAGGTAGACGGGGTCATCGGCTGCAAGCCCCGTTCCGTCCGTGATCCGTTGAAAGTACTCGTCGGCCAGGGCGGGGTAGGTCTGCCCGGCGTTGGCGATGTACCACCACACGCAGCCCAGGGTGGGCATGTTCACCGCCCCCGAGAACCGACGGTAGGTGGAGCGGGCGACACTCACGCAATCCCGCAGCATGGGGTTCGCTTCGATGAAGTCGATGAGTTCGTATCCGGAAAGGCTGTCGCGCCCGCCACCGTGCTTGCGGACAGTGCCTTCGTTCTGGAGGCGGTAGACCCAGCGGGCGAGCGTTTCGAGCTTTGAGGCGTTGTTCTCGCCGTTGAGGGTGAGCGTCTCGTGGACTCGCCGCGGTCGGCCTGTGTCTGTGTACTGCTGGGCTTCATGGTCGATTCCCACGGCGATGCCCGTTACGAAGGCCTGCCCGCTGTCCACGATGGCGGCGAGCCTGTGCTGGCCGTCGATCATCAGGGCCCACGCGAAACTCGGGTGGTGCCCGAACTTGAGCGTGTCGCCGGTGGTCACGAAACGCTTGTCCCGCATGGCCTTCGCGTGGCGGGCCCGTGCAAGAGCGACCATCTTGCGGTTGTGGTGATTCCGTTCGTCCAGCAGGACCCTTGCCATCGACGGAGTGATCCTCACGAAGGCGATATCCGGGGCCCTGCCGTCCAGTTTGATCTCGCCGCCGCCCTGACGCGGAAGGTGCAGAAGTGTCGGACGCCTCATCTGTGGCGCCGCGCTAGCTGCGGGTCCGGGCTTCAGTGAGGGTGCTGCCATGCGCTTTATCCGCTCTTCCTACCGGCGGCCACGTTTTGTGGCCGCTCCCTGCCGGGACCCTAAGCACCACGACGATCAACTGCTGATCCTCCCGAGGAAGCGAGAAAGCATTTGAGGCGATCACCCGTGTCCGAACACCCCTGGCTTCACAAGGAATCATGAACACGCCGTCCACATCGCACCCCAGGAAGCACCTGATCTGCCGTCGCTGAACCGGATGAAATAAATGCCCATGCTCAGCGACGTCCAGGTCACCCGCACTGGCTGAGGGCCCCGAAGTGCCCGTACGCATCGCAGCAGGCAGGCGCCTGTATCACGCACCCCCTTGACCACGGCCTGACCGGCCGCCAGGAGCAGCGTCGGCAAGAAGAAACACCCGCCCGCAGAACTCGGTCAAGGGGGCACGACATCGGTGTGCCCGGCTGCGTGGCAGTCGCCACTCAGCGCGCTTCGCCTCTGCACCGGGTGGAGCCCATCGGGTGGACTCCACCCGGGCAGCTGGCCACCGCGTGATGGGGCTAGGCAGGAGTGGAGGAGGACAGCACGGGATGGTCGATGTGATGGTGCTCGATCTCCACCTCGTACTCGCCGCCCATCGCCGCCCAGACCCGGTGGCCGACTGCCTCCGCCACCGCAACTGAACGATGCCGGCCTCCCTGGCACGCCACGGTCAGCCGGGCAACCCTCCCCACGGGCACCTCGTCGACCAGGAGGCGGAGCTGGATCGCGGTCCGGTTGATGAGGTCGCGGGCACCGGGGGTGCTGAGGACATGGTCGTAGACATCGGCGTCGAGACCGGTCCGGTAGCGCATGGTCGGATCGTCGGCGGGATTGCGCAGCGCCCGGCGCAGATCGACGTAGAGCCCGTCGGTGACCAGGTCGTACGCGCCCTGATGGCGGGCGCCGATGGAACGGATGACCGCAGTGACGATACCGCGCCCCTCAAGGATGGTGGTCTTCATGCCCACCACGATTCCGGCACGCCCACCACGGCGACAGGGGTTGCCCGTTGCCAACGCCATCACCGGCCTCGCCGACGACGAGGCCGCACGTTCAGGTCAGCTGATCTCTTCCTGCGGCTCACGCCGGTTGCCGTCTCTCACTGGTTGCGGCCTGCTCCCCTGCACTGGTCGGGCCGGTTCCCGTGGTGGTACCGCTGGTCCGTGGGCTTGACCGCGTCAGCCGGCTGCTCGGGCGTCGGCCGTTCCTCCATGGCGCGGCGGCGGGCCTCAGCGGCGCGGGCGTGGGCGGCGAGCCGGTCCAGATTCTTGGGTGTGCGCAGCCACGTCGCCGGGTCGGTCGTGCGGCCCTCCAGGTACTCGGCGGGCATCGCGGCCTGCTGGTGGGCGTGGACGGCGGCGGCCCGCTGCGCCGGTGTGAGCGAGGCGTCCCGGCCGGGGTGGTCGACGACGTGGAGAGCGGATGCGGTCTTGCCCTCGATGTCCTGGTGGTCGGCGGGTGCGGAGACGGTCGAGGTCGTGGTCGCCGCCTCGGTGGCGGTGTCGGCTCGGATGCGGGCGTCGCGGATCGCGTTCTGCACGGCGAGGCTCGCGAGTCGGGCGCGCTCGTAGCGGCTGGACTCCCGCGGCGGTGTGCCTTGGGCGGGGGCGATCCACCACCGGTTGGGCACCGGGAAGTCGGCGGTGTAGGTCATCCGGTCCGGTGTCGGCGCCCCACGGCCGGGCTTGGTGACCGTGTGGCGGCGGGAGTAGCGGAGCAGGGCCCGGTCGGCGATGGAGTCGTCCAGGCCGTGGGTGAGCTCTCGGCCGCGCAGCGTCTCCAGCAGGTGCCGACGTGCTTCGGCCAGGATGTGGCGCCGGGAGAACTTCTCGCGGACGGTGAAGACGACCGCGGCGACGTCGACGGCGGCGAGCGCCACGTCCACGGCGGGATCCACCCGCGCCCGGATCGCCGCCCCCGCTGCCCGGCACCTGTCCAGGAGGCCGTCGATGAACGCCTGGCCGAAGCAGAGGATCGCGGAGGCCCGCCACCACGCGAGCAGCTGCGCGAGGGGCTTCGGGTTCTTCTTCGCGGGGCGGGTCTCCTGCGCCGCCCACCAGCCCAGGGCGTGGCGGCCGCGGTCGCCGGGCAGGTGGTCGTGGTCCTTCACGTACCTGTCGGTGAGCGCTTCCAGGGCGTCCTCGATGCGCCGGCGGCGGGACGCCGACCAGGTGATGAGGTCCTCGGGGACTCCGGCGATCTCCATGACCGGGCGCAGGCCCGGCGTGACCTCGCGCGGCACGGTCGCCAGGCCCAGGTTTTCGCACACCTCGGTCGTCATGGTGAGGGTGTAGAGCGTGCCGGCGGCCACCACGTGCTGGTAGAGGCGGTAGGTGTCCAGCGCGCCCCAGACCGGATCGCCGTCGGCACCCGGGCGCTGGACGCGGTTGAGGATCAGACAGTGCTCGTGCAGGAGCGGCAGCCCGTCACGGTTGTCGAAGTGCCGGAAGGCGGCGACCAAGAGCGCGGGTGTTCTCGCGCGGCCGCGGCCTGACGCCCACCGGCTCTCGGCAACCTCGTCCTCCAGCCAGCGCAGCGCCGTAGCAACGGCCCGCTCGTGGGCCCGCTCAATGACCCGACGCGTGTGGTCGTCGCCCAGCGCCCACAGCACGACCAGCGACGCCTGCGGCCGGAAGGTGAAATCCACACCGAGCAGCGGGGTCTGCTTGCGTGCCTCGGTCTCCTCGATCGGCTGCCCCAGCACCGTCAGTCGGCGGGCCGTGGCCGCGTCTACGCCGTCGTCCAGGAGGCCGCGCTCGATGCGGTCGGCGTCCGGGTGCCGGCCCTCGCCGAACAGCAGCTCCAGCTGACGCTCCGACACCTGGCCGCCCTCGGTGAGCCCCAGCGCACGCAGACCACGCCCCAGCCACCGCCCCGGTGGGAGCCCGGCCAGCTCCTGGGCGTCCTTCAACGACTGCCCGACCGGGCGGTGACCGTCACCGGACGCGACTCCGCATATGTAGTACCGCCACCACGCGTTACGCCTCTAGATCTTCGCGACACTCAGCATCGCCCCAGCACACACCGGCCATGACCTGCAGAAAAGCGCGATCCCGTGAGGCGGGAGGGTTCACCGGAACCTCACCGCCTATCCCGCCCGCCGGGCAATCGAGGCGACGTGGTGCCCGCCCGGCGGACACCACCAGGGCCATGCAAATGCTGCGCGGCCCCCAGTCACACACGCCTCACCAACACCAAAACCGCCAGCAGACGCCTTCACCGTCAACCAACACACATCTACGCACCGCTCCCCCACTCAGTGGCCAAGGATGCCGCCGCCTGCACCACGTCACCGACTCTCCGCCCCCGGCAACGCCGGGGGCTTCTTGCTGCCTGGAGGACCGACGTGCCGACCTACGAGACCACGCCGCACTTCACCACCGACCTAAGCCGCCTCTCCCCCGCCCAGCGCCGCGCCTTCAACCACGTCGTCACCCGCGCCTTCGTCCCCGACCTCCGCGCCGGCCACTTCCGCACCGGGCTCCGCGTCAAGCGTGTCCAGCGCACACCGGGCATCTACGAGCTGACCTGGTCCATGGGCACCGGCCCCGCAGGACGCGCAACCTTCGCGTACGGGGGCGAGGTCCACGCCGGCACACCTCACGTCATCTGGCGCCGCATCGGCACCCACGGGATTCTGGCCCATCCCTGATTGGCAACCTGCGGTTGGCGGGCGAAAGCGCCGCGCATCACGTACACGACGGCGACGGTGGGCACGGCGGCCAAGGCGACGTCGACCACCGGCCGCACCCGCCACATGCCGGCGGCCGCCGCCCGCACGCGCACGCGACCGCATCGGCCAGCTGCTCGGCGGCGCCCGGTCAGCGGTGGGCGGTGAGCGAAGGCAGGGCGCGTGAGGTGGCGCAGTAGGGCGCATGGGGAGCGGAATGGGGGCGTACTTGCCCATTTTCGTGTGATGCGCGTCACTCGCGGCGTTGAATGATGCAGGTGAGGCGACTAAATGTGATTAACCGATGACCGTGTGTGCGAAATGGTGAGGCTGCCATGTAACCCGGATGGGGGTGCGAATCGGTAAGAGGTCAGAACACACACCGTGGTGTTCTGCCCGAAGGCCACCGTCGCCACCGGGCTCCGATCTGGATCAAGAAGGAGGCTTCGTGGGGCCCACTCGGACCCGGTACGCGCATGGCTCGGCCTGCGCCTGTCGGATGACCACCGCGTGCTCCGGAGCCGTCGAAGGGCCTGTGGCGGGCGTGGCCGCCCAGGCTTGCTCCACTCCGGGTCGGGACGGCCTCCGGCCCGCCCTGGAGACCATCCAGTACCCCTCGGCCGGGTCGAGCACCCGCACGAACAGCGCCACAGCAAGGGGTGCCCGATGACCGACCCATTCGGCAGAGAGCGCGACCTCGTCGGTCCGGATCCCGAACCGCCCAAGCTCGACCCGCGGGGCGAGGCGTTCTTCCGGGACCACATGGAAACCTTCATGCGCATAGCCGCCTACCGCGTGCGCAACCCTCACGACGCGGAGGACGCCGTGATGGACGCCGTGGTGACGATGCACCGAAGGATCGAGCGAATCCTCGCGGCCTCGAGCCCGATTGCCCTTGCGACCAAAATCCTCGGCGATGCGATCAAGGACCACCACCGACGCAGCGTACGGATCGCCACCAGGGAACACCTGGTCCCCGAACTGCCCTCCACCTCCTATTTCGTGGAGCTGGGCCGCTACGACCTGCTCGACCGGGCAATGGAGGAGCTGGAGGTCATCGCACCGCAACAGGCCCTGTGCGTTCAGCTGTACGACCTCGTCGGGCTCTCGTACGCCCAGGTCGCGGAGATCGCCGAAAGCACCGAGAGTGCCGCGCGGGCGAACGTGAGCCGAGGACGCAAGCACCTGACCGAACTCATGGGCACGGAACTGCCGAAGGAGAAAGGGGACTCCTGATGCTGGAAGACCTCCTGAACCAACTGACCGGGGCCGTCAACAAGGAAACCGACCGTCACACCGAAGCGCCCAGGCGCACCTCGGACCGGCCGACCGACGGGGCACAGACTCCGGACGAGGCGGGAACGGAGGAAACGACCGAGCTGCTGGCCCGCCAGGCCGACACGATCCGGGCACAGGCCCTGTCCCACAGCACCGAGGAATTCATGCAGCGCCTCGCCGCGCGGATCGCCACCGAGGCCCGGCAGCCGGCACGTGTGCAGTACGCGTCCGCGGTCCCGGCCGCCGACGCCCTCCACCCAGAAGAGGCTGCGGAGATCACTCAGCTCGCTCCGCCGACCGCCGGCCCCCTCGCGAGAACGGACCGGCCTGTCGGGCGGCCGCACACCCGCCCCCGGCGCCGGCGCCGGCGTCCGACACCGATCAACCCGTCCGACGCGAAGGCCAGCCAGGCCCTGGCCTTCGGATACGTCACCGAACTGTGCAGCACCGTGCTGCAGTCACAGGAGATTGACACCCTCTCCGCCTTCGCAGCCGACTACGACGAAGCCGGAGCACGAACCTTCGGATGCCTGCTCTACAGCCTCGACAAACGCGAATCCGCAACGTACTGGTGGCGCTTCGCAGCAGGCGCCGGCGACGCCCTCGCCGCGCATCTGCTCGCCGCCCACCACGCAGCAATCGGACCCACCGCTGACTCTCGCGTCTGGAGAGCCTTCGCCAGGATGCTCGGCTTCAGCCCCGAACAACACGTACCCCAGCCGGTACGGCACCGGACCGAACTCGCACCCGGCTTCGCCCGTGAACTCCCACTGAGGCACGAGACACGCCTCTTCCTGCGCTACCCACACGTCCCCGACGCCCTCGTAGCCAGGTAACCCCCACCGCCCACCCCATCACGGCACCCGTCACCGCCCACACGACCGGTGTCCAGGAGGCATGCCCATGAACAACATCATCGAGAACGTCATCGCCGGCGTCATCGTCGCCGCCATCGTCTGGCTCTCCGCCCGCGCCTGGGCCCACTGGCACCGCAAGGAGAACACCGACTAGGCAGGAACTTCCTGCGGATCACGGGCCGAACTGTGGCCCACCTACCTGGGACCGCGGCCGGCCAGCCGCACATCACATCCGGCGCCACACGGACATGCTCCGCGCAGCCCCTGAACCATCCTCAGAAGCCGCAGCGCCTACTACTGCTTGTAGTACGCGCGCCGTGGCCGCTGGCCGGTCCGACTTTCCACGCTCGGAGTGAAGCCACGGCGAATTGCCCCGCCGGGCGGGTACCGCACCGCTACGAAGATCACGAACCGTCTTTGCTGATCTCAAACTTGATGTCCACGCCTTGTGTCGATAGGGCGGAGGGGCACCTGCCGCTAGTTGCATGGGCATTCGAGGCCGGAAAGATGGCGAGAAAGAGGCTTGCTTTTTGATCAACCAGCCACAAAGGGCTTGCGGAACTCGCCCCATGAGGCGCGCTCTTTAATGCCTTGCCTTGCACAAGTGAGTGAACTAGGATCAAGATCACTCAAAAGGGGAGGGGAAAATGCTTACAAAGAGTTCATTTGTTCGCGCAGCTGGTCTCGTTCTTGTTTCCGGCGCCTTGGTTCTGGCGAACGCTAACCCGTCGGGTGCGGCTGCTGCGGCTACCACAAAAACGGCGAGTTGCTCAACCACTGGGGCGAGTGGCTCTTCCAAGACTTCCTGGAACGGCCACCCTTACGACGAGCAGCCCGTCACGCTTAGCGTAAAGGATACTAGCGCTGATGGATACTCCGTTCGCGTGAGGTACCTGACGCAGCAGGAAAGTGGTACGCCACGCTATTGGCCGTGGCACAGCAATACCGGGGGCAATGGTACAACTAAGGTCTGGTCCACGTCCGCGAAATCGGATTACGGCATCTGGGGCTTCGGTGTTGAGATTGCCCGATTTAAGGGTGATTCCTTGCTGAACTCCTGCGTAGGCTGGGCCCCTTAACTGGTGGCGAGATCCCTGGCGTGAGATTTTGTGGCGCTAGTATGTTGTGCCGGGATTCTGGCGTGGCCGCCCGATTCCCTCCGGCCTTACACGCGCCGACTGCCGTGGGAAGTTGAGTGAGGCTGTGAAGAGGCCATCCTGTCGTCGGGATGGCCTCTTCGTCTGCGTGGCAGGTGCGCCTGTGAATTAACTTCAGTCGCAGGATATTTTCCGGAGGCTTTCAAGGCCGGAGTTTCCTTGTATGCCTTGCGCGTTTTCCACGGCCTCAGCGACATTGCACGCGCGGGGTTCAGTTGTGTGAGGCAGGCAGTTGAGAGAAGTGACCAATCCAAAGCTGATCGCTCCCGACCACAAGGGTCTCGCCATAGCGCACACCTCCGGCACCCCCCTGGACAGGTCAGACGGAGGTGGCCGCACTCGGACGCGTACGTCGCACAACGCAACTGTCACCGCACCACGGTCCTCACGCCGCCGGCCACGCTGGGACTGGACGCCGCTGGAACACGTCGGCCCTCTCCACTTCCTCTTCATAGGCGCGCCGGTCAGGGATTCGCTCGGTGCTGGCCCGTCATGCCCGGCGCACACCCCGGCCACCCAATCGAGTGATGGACCATCAGAACATTAGTTGAGCTGGGATTATGGTCGCCCATCAGCTCCGACCTGCTGGAGTGTTCCGTGACGCTGCGCCGCCTCGGCTTCCTGTCCGCCGCCCTGCTCGCCACCACCGCCATGACTGCCTGCACCACCGAGACGACGAAGGCGGACGACTCCAAGCCCGCCGCCACCGAGTCGAGCAGCAGCACGTCCTCCTCCCTCTCCGGTGCGCCCGGCGGAGCACCGGACGGTGCCGGCCTTCCCTTGGCCGACGCGATCAAGAAGATTCCCGTCGCCGCGGAGAAGCGGGCCGGGTACGAGCGGGACAGCTTCAAGCACTGGGTCGACGAGGACGAGGACGGCTGCTCGACCCGTCAGGAAGTCCTGATCGCCGAAGCCGTCACCGCCCCCAAGCAGGGTGAGCGGTGCGCCCTGACCGGTGGCAGCTGGCGCTCCTACTACGACGAGGCCGAGGTCACCGACGCAAGGAAGCTCGACATCGACCACATGGTCCCGCTCGCCGAGGCCTTCGACAGCGGCGCCTACGACTGGACACCCGAACGCCGCCAGGCCTACGCCAACGACCTGTCCGCCGAGCGCTCCCTGGTCGCGGTCACCGCGAAGACCAACCGGTCCAAGGCCGACAAGGACCCGGCCGCGTGGATGCCGCCCTCCGACTCCGCGACCTGCACCTACCTCGTCGACTGGACCGCCACGAAACTCCGCTGGGGCCTGACCGCCGACGAAGCCGAACAGAAGGCCCTCCTCGAACGCGCCGAACCGTGCGGCGACTCCGTCGTCCAGTACGAGAGCGCCTCCTAACGGCGAGCGGCCACGGTCCGGATCTCCTTCCAGCCGAACGGTTACGCACGCCGCCTGCGGTCAGGAGCGGCGCGCGTAACGGTACAGACGAGTACGGGCATCCTGTGCGGTGAGGCCGAGGCCGGTGGCGATGGCGTCCCAGGACTGCCCGTCGGCCTGCGCCGCGAACGTGGCGACCTCCGCAGTTTCGGCGAGAGGGTGCTCGAGGACGGTAAGGATGCGCAGTGCGGCCAGCGGCGCATCATCGGCCAGGACGTCCAAGCGGCTGCGCAGCTGCGTGAGGAGGTCGGTGACGTCTTCGGGGATGGGGACGGTGCGGCTCTCGACGTCGGTGATGTGCTTTTCCCAATCGGCGTGGGGGCCGCTGGTGTCGTAAGCGTCCGGGCCTTCGGCGGCGGCCTGCTGCCAGTCGATCGGGTGGCTGGTGGTACCGCGCCAGCCGCACGAGCACGAACCGCGCAGTGCGGTCGCGAGCGGGGCACGCCCTTCTCCGTCGTAGACCCACCAGTCACTGGTCTCATGCATGGCCGTGCCGCTGCCAATGTCGAAGACCACCGGCTTGGGCTCGGTGCCGTCAGCCAGCACCGCGCCAGGTCGCCCCCGGTGCGAAGCGAACTCCTCCGTGTCCCAGGGCTCCTCGGTCTCCTTCATGACATCCCACCCCGCTCCCCGCGGACAGCGCTCCGCGGCCAGATCGCCAGTTTTCGTCCCCGACCCTGTCGGACGCCGGTCCTCGGGGGAGGCGAAATACCCGAACCGGTGAATGCCAGATCGGCGGGCGGCAGGCCGACCGTGCGCTGCATCCCCTTGCGGCACGCGGCTCGTTTTCTTCCGGGTGACTGCATGGCCCGGCCCGTAACCGCAGCCGGTCTGAGACGTCTGGCAGGACATGGAAGACCACATGGCACGGCATCTGTCCGAGCCCGGGACGGGCTACGTCGACATCGTCGCGGCCGACGAGCCGGCCGTTCTGCAGATCGCCGAGCTTCTCGCACAGACCTGGACATCGAGCGGACCGCCCACCGTCCGGCACCTGCCGGAACAGGCGGCCTTCACCGGGCGGGTCCACCTGGACACCTCGCTGCCGGCACCCGGCAAGACCCGGGTACTGCCCGCCGACTGGGTCCGCTACCCCTTCCCGCCGTGGGGCGGCCGGCTGGACGGGGCGAAACCGACATGCCTGCGCCGACGGAGGAACCACCAGGCGTGCGAGCGGCAGGCCGCTGAATGGCCCCGCGGATACGGCGCCGATGACCCCGGAGCCTGCTGGTCGCACCTGAGCAAGGACGAGCAGGAGGAGTGCCTCCGGGTACGGCAGATGTACCGGGAGGCGTTCTGGGCGCTGAAGGAGCAGCACCAGCAGGAGGCGGGGCACGGCCGGGACGAGCGGTGCAGCCACTGCACGTGGTCCCCGGGAACGGGGCCGCAGCCCGCGTTCTGACGGGGCCGTCCGGGTGAGCGCACTCTGAGGGTTCGGCGTGCCCTCGCAAACTGAATTCGAACAGTCGTACTATTCATGTGTGTCCACGTACGACTTCCCCCAGGACCTGCGCGACGCCCAGCTCGCCCTCCACCGCACCCGTGCCGCCTACGAGCAGTACGCCAGGACCCTGCCGTGGTCGGCCGAGCCGATGCCCGGGTGGGAGGCGGACAAGCAGCTGCACTCCAGCTACCGCTCCGCCAAGCCCGACAGCCCCGGCTACACCCCCGAACAGCACGAACAAGTCCAGAAGTACCGTGCCGGGCTCCTCGAGCTCAGCGCCACCGTGACCACGCACCCCTACTGGGCAACGCTCAGCGAGGACGTGGTCAAGGCACGGATGGCACTCAAGCACGCCCACGAAGCACAGCCCGACGGCGAGACGGGCTGAGCACCATGGCCGGCTCCGGCTCCATATCCCCGCTGGACAAGTGGCGTGCCACGCGGGAGTACCTCGCGTGGCAGCTGCGCTGCGCCGACCAGCGCGTCCGCGAGCTCGAAGCCGAGGAGGAGCAGGAGCGGCGGAAGGCGGCCCGGGAGCGGGAGCGGGTGTCTTTCAAGATCCAGCCGCAGCGTTCGCACGAGGGTGCGCTCCTGCACCGTGGGGACTGTGCTCTCTACAAGAGCTCCTTCGGGTTCATCAGTGCCGAGGACGCGGCCGTCGCCATCGACGAGCCCGATATCGAGGCCTGCCCGGTCTGCCTGCCCGACGACGGCCTACCGCCGGTGTAGCCCTTACGGCTGGCACGCCTCACGACGCCGTGAGGTCAGGGCGCGGAGCGCTTCTTCGAGGCGATGGTCTTCCTGATCCTGGCGCCCATGCTCGTGGGCGCGCTGCTCGGCCCGATACCAGGCCAGAGCAGCATGGTGGATTCCAAGGACTCCGCAGGCTCTTGCTTGCCGAGGTTCGGCAGGTGGATGCCGGTCAGCAAGTTCGGAAGGTCAGCCTGGGCTGTGCGATGCCGCCGGCCTATAGACATGCATGACGTCGCCGACCCCAACATGCAGATGAAGCAAGTGATATCAGTCACATGTGCACCTGGCGGGCCGTTTGGATCATGCGCGGTGTATCCGCAGGCTGACACGCGCTTGACCTGCGTGAATGCAGATTGAGCGCTAGTTGTCGGCGGCGTACGCATAATGCGCGGACTTCGGTCACTCAAGCCGAGTGTTCAGGCCGGGTAGCTAGTGACAACGCCCCCTCAGTGCCCGGCGGTTGTCGGTCGCGTGCCGTAAGTTCAAGGCGTCGAAAGACGCCCTTCGCATGACGAAGGGAGACCTGGAATGCGGCACATCGCTGTCGAGGCCGCGCCGCAGCCCGAGGTCTCCCTCTCATCGTCGTCGGGCTCCTACCGCCATAAAGAGATGGGAGAACCGTTGACTCAGACCGAAGGTACCCCAGAGGTACGACAGAGTCAGGGACGTGCTGCGGGATGGCTCACCGCGGTCGTCGCTGCCGCAGGGATCGCGGCCGGCACACTGCTGGCCCTGACCGGGCACTCAGCAGGTGCGACAGCAGTCAGCAGCATCGCTGCGGCTGCACTCGCCGCTGGTGGAGTTCAGATCACGGTGAATGTGCGCCGATGAGCTGCCTGTGGGCGCCGGCACAGCGCTGGCGCCCACAGAGATTCCAGCCCAGGGTGTGGCCAAGACAAGCTGACCGATGATGATGTCGCAATGCAGACACAGCGTGCAGAGATATACGCCCGGTGCAGCGCCGAGATCGATGGCAACCCCCACGCTGTTGGGGCCGAGGCCATCTTCGATCAGGCACTGACCAACGGTCTCGCCGCGATCGTCTCCGCCCAGTGGGGCGAGAAGGCGGTCATGAACAAGTACGGCCGGGTGAAGTCAGCCACCGAGCTTCTTACCGTGGTTGAAGGCAAAGCCGAGAAGGAGGGGTCCGAGATCTACGTCATTCCTGACCCGGAGCCGGCGTCCGAGAGAGATCCCGGAGACTCGCCCTGGCCGTGGGCCGAGGATTCGGACCTGCCCGACCTGGACACACGCATCAACGTCGCGGTGCTCCGGGAGGGCATCAAAGGGACGCAGGCGGTGCGGCACGGTAGGGGTGAAGGCGGATTGGCCCGCGAACACATCGACGCTCTGCTCGCCCTCGACGACCACGAGAGCCTGCGGAGCCTCATGACTGAGCACGCGGACCGCGCCTGGGACAGCGCGAGGGACGAAGATCTCCACTCCCGTGCCCGCGCGGCCGCACTACTTCGGCGGATCGGCGACGAGGCTGCAGCCCGTAGAGCGGAAGAAGCCGCCGAACTGCACACGCCGTACCACCCCAAGCACAACCCTGAGGGTCTCGCCCTGGACGACTGCCCAGTCTGCGGCTACACCGCATTCAGTGCCGACTGCGGCGATGAGCTTGGCATGGGCATCGGGGTGGGGCAGTGCCTCGTCTGTCATTACGAACGCTCCTGGGACACCGCGAACGATGAGGCCCGGAGCCTGTACTTCAAAGTTCGCTGGGCAGACGACTGAGCTAAGGCAAAAGCTCGTTGTGCGTGTGATTGGCAACTTCAATCGATGTTCCGCTTAGAGTGCCAGGAATGACGCCCTCGACCTCCTTCGTGAATGGTCAGGGTCTGCTCTCTCCGGGCCTTCCAGCAGGCTGGCCCTGTACGCAGGGACACCTCCCACGAGCCAACTTCGGTCCTGAACTCGCAAGGCGGGACTCAGCGCAGACGGGGCTGTACCACCTGTGGAACCCGCAGACGGGGGCGAACACCATCGCTTGCCATCACTTGGGGTGTGACCCCTCCGAAGAGGAGCTGGGGCCGCCAACGGCTGCGGTCCTTGTTCCGCGCGACCAGCGATGCCGCACTTGGCTGTGGCCGCTCTACATCCCCAGGCCCTTGGTGGGACCCCTCCCCCATCAGTGGGCAGGTGAGCAGATCCCCCGCTGGTACGTGTGGTGGCGCCTATACGAACTCCAGGACGGTCGTTGCGCCACCTGCGACTGCTCCCCGGCCGCCGTGGACCATGACCACACTGATGGTGCGGTTCGAGGTCTCCTGTGTGTCTCCTGCAACTCGCTGGAGGGCGCGTACGCCAGGGGCCAGCGTGAGTGTGCTCACGAACATGCCTGCTTCAGCGCCTATTGGGATGCCCCGCCGGCAAAGGCGCTCGGTTGGATTCAGGTAGGCCGCACATATCGGCGTCGGCTCTGTGATGTCGCCTCATAGGTGTGGCATGTACGAGGCCCCTGTCTCGCCGCAACGCTTGAACCAGCGGCCGCGTGTGTGCATTCGGGTGGGTCGACATCCCTTCCTGAACTTCGGTGAGTAAGGTAGCGCCATGACCGCCCCATACAGTCCCGATGATCGGGAAAAGGTAGTTGCTAAGCTTCCTGCTCCGCTACGGCAGGAACTGAAGGTCCGTGCTGCGGAGTTGGGCGTCGATATCAAGGATGCCGTCACGGAGGGCGTTCACGCCTGGCGCAGCGCTGATATGCCTCGCCCTCAAGTCGATACATCGGGGGGCGCTTCGTTCGCCACGTACCTGCCGACTGGCTTGTACGGCGAGTTCAAGGACGTCTGCAAGGCCCGAAGCGTTTCGTTCAACCAGGGCATCGCCCAGTCGATTCGGCTGTGGCTCGACAGCCACCCGACGCCCCGGCGCGCCCCCCGCACGACCGGTGCGCGACGCCTGATCTTCGGGAACCAGAAGGGCGGCGTCGGCAAGACGGCAACATCAGCGGGCGTTGCGGAGGCGCTTGCGGAGATCGGCCAGCGGGTCCTGCTCGTCGACTTCGACCCGCAGTGCCACCTCACCAAGCAGCTCGGCTACGACATGCTCGGCATCGATGCCCCCAGCCTGGCCAAGCACATGCTGGGCGAAGGAAAGGGCGCGCTGCGTAGCCTGCTGGTGCCCATAGAGGAGGGTGCCTTCGGTGGCCGGCTCTTCCTCCTGCCCGGATGCAAGGACGCATTCCTGCTCGATGCGAAGCTGGCGACCACGCGCCACGTCCGCATCAAGGAGATCGCTCTGGAGAAGGCGCTGGAGCCGCTGGAAGGCGAGTTCGACTTCATCGTCATCGACTGCCCGCCCAGCCTGGGCTACTCCATGGACACGGCGCTCTACTACGCCCGCACCCGGGATGGCGAGGAGCCCAGCGCGTCAGGTGTCGTGATTCCGGTCTTGGCTGAGGACAGCTCGGCTGACGCCTACGACATGTTGTATGACCAGATCGAGGACCTCTCGGAGGATCTGGACGTGGCGATCACCAAGCTTGGCTTCGTCGTCAACATGTACGACAGCCGCAAGGGATACATCGCCACGTCGTCGCTCGACAGCTGGAAATCGATCGGTGACCCGCCGGTCCTGGCAGTAGTCCCAGAGCGGAAGGAGCAGCGTGAGGCCAACCGTCTGAAGGCTCCTTTGCTCTCCTCCGCGCCGGACTGTGAGCAGTCCGAGGCGATGCGGACCGTGGCTCAGGCGGTGAAGGGATGAAGGCTGCGGACCGTCTGGGGACTGGGTCGTCGTTCAACAAGGTGCCGCGCGGTCGCAGCGACCGCGGGCGGGCCAAGGCCGTAGTCGAGGGCGAGGTGCCGTCCTACGAGCTGGTGCGGCTCCGTCTGAGTGAGGTGACGCCCACTCCCCTGAACCCTCGCCGGAACTTCGGGACGGACGAGCAGAAAGCCCGTTTCGGTGAGGAACTGCGGGCTGTACAGCTAGCAGCGTGTGTCGCTGTCTCGCGCGATGCGTACCTGGCGCTGTGGCCTGAGCACGCTGATTACGTAGGCAAGGCAGACTATGTGCTGGTCAACGGTGAGCGCCGTTACCGCAGCGCGGATCATGTCGGTCTTGAGGCGCTCGACTTCGTGGTGCGGAACGACCTGGCCTCGTCGAGGGAAGACTTCGTAGATTTCCTCCTCAAGGAGAATCTCGACCGTGAGGACTTCGATCTCGTAGAACGGGCTCGGGGTGTCCAGGCACTGGTAGAGGTCTGCGCTGGGGAGGGCGACGCCGGTGCCCAGACCCGGGCCGCTGAGCGTCTGGGCAAGTCCAAGGCCTGGGTGACGAACCAGCTGGCCTTGCTCACCCTGCCTGAAGGCATTCAGGAAAGGCTCAGTGCTGGCGAACTGCCTGAGCGGGATGGCCGGCTGCTGGCTCGCCACTTCAAGTCACAGCCAGAGCTGAGCACCGACGATCTCCTGAAGCACCTGGCGTCACACCGGGAAGCACAAGCGCAGAAGCGGGACGAAGAGAAGGAGCTGCTGCGGGCAGCTAAGAGCGGGAGCGTGTTGACCGCGGTCAACACAGAAGCCGTCGGCGTAGGCCCTGCCAATCAGCCTGACGTGTTGACCGCGGTCAACACGTCAGGGCCGGTGGCGGGAGACACGAAGCCCGGCGGTGGAACGCCGGGGGTGTTGACCGCGGTCAACACCCCCACTCCCCCGGCACCCGAGCTCAAGTCATCTGCCAGCCCCGGGATCGTTGCCTCCGAGCCGACCTCTACCTCATCCGTGCCGTCGCAAGGTCGCGCGGCCAAGCCCAGCGGCGAGACCGAGGAGTACGCGCAGGTTCTCATGAAGGAGCTCGGGGAGACGCCAGCAGCTCAAGCGGCGTCGATCGCATCGGCTCTCTCTACGGCCGAGCTGACGGCCCTGATCGAGGCGCTCCGAGCGCACATCTAGCCGTTCCCTGGCTCGATCAGCATGAATGGTCGGCCCCTGGTACCACGGCGGTGTTGACCGCGGTCAACACCGCCGTTCGCCGCAGAATCCGGAGGCGTGTCTCCGCAGCTTCTTGTTGACCGCGGTCAACGCCAGACGCCTCATGCTGAGGTACCGCCGGCTGACGAACAGAGCTCGCTCCCCGACAGTCGGCCCCTCGAGTTAAGGGTCAAAACGCAAAGAGGGCCCGGTCCTCCCGCAAGCGGGTGGGACCGGGCCCTCAGTAGTCCTTCAGTGGGTGGTGGCCGCGCGGAGAATGTCGGCGTGGTCGAACGCGAGCTGCTCCGGCAGGTTGTTCAGGGGCCACCAGCGGGCGTCGCGGGCGTCGTCCTGGGCTGCGACCAGGGTGTCGGTGGGGACGACGGCCGCGTAGGCGACGGTGACGTATCGGCCGCGTGGGTCGCGGCCGGGGGAGTCCCAGACACCGATCTGGCGCAGGTCGTCGGCGGTCACCAGGAGCCCGGTCTCCTCGGCTAGTTCGCGGGCGGCTGCGGCGCGGCTGGTCTCGCCGGGGTCGACGTGTCCGCCGGGCAGGGCCCAGGTGCCCTCGTACGGGGGCCAGTCGCGCTCGATGAGCAGGACGTCGCCGCTGGGTGTCAGGGCGACCACGTCGGCGGTGTAGCGGATGGTCTCGAACGTCTCGGTCATTTGTCGTCCTTCGGGTGAGGCGGGTTGTGTGGTCGTGAGGTCAGGCGTGGTCGTCGCGCCGGCTGCGCCCGGTCTGGGCGTCGGAGGCGAACCGGCCGCGAAGGGCCTCGGTGGGGTTCGCTGCGATCCAGGCTTCGGCGCAGCTTTTGTGTGCTGGCTCGCCGGTGTGGGAGCGCAGTGGTGTGGGTGTGCTGCACAGGGTGCAGGGGTGGTCGTGTCGGCGGTCGTAGTGCCGGGGGTCGCGCCAGTCGAGGAGGCTGCCGGGGAGCGGGATGGGGCCTGGCTCCCACAGCGGTCTCTTGGAGCGGGTGCGGGTCACTGCCGGAACGCGGGCAGCTGCTGGAGGACCTGGTCGACGAGATGGTCCGTGGGGCGCCAGGGTCCGAGTTGCCCGCGTGCCGGGATGGGCAGGGGCAGCTCTTGGATGTCGGCGAGCACCAGGTGCCAGGCATCTGGCTGGGCCCACTCGGAACAGAGCGTGGAGCGGTCCGGGTCCTGGTGGCAGTCGGTGATCCGGGCGATGCCAATGACTGCGCCGGTGGTGAGTTCGCGGTGTCGGATCGTGCGGGCGACCAGCGGGGTGCGCAGGGCGTGGCGGTCGGTCTGCTGTCCCGCGTGCAGGAGGACCCATCCCGGTTGCCAGGGCCGGGGTCGATTCTCCACGTCCTTCCCGGCGAGGACGCAGGTCGCCCAGGGCTGACGGATGGTGATGCCGCGGATCCATTCGCCGGCGGGGAGCGGGGTGAGGATCACGCGGCTCGTCCTTTGAGGTTGGTGCCCGGCCGCCCGGAGCGGCGTCCGTTCACGGACGGGACAGCGGCGTGGGAACGGTCAGCGAGGACCACGCGACCGCTGTGCTTGCCCTCGTACATGGCTGTGTCGGCGGCGCGCATCAAGGTCGGCAGGTCGGTGGTTGCGATGGCGGCCGGGGTGGCTGCGCCCAGCGAGACGCCCAGGGGCAGCAGCCCGTCCTCGTACGGGACGGGGCGGGTCATGAGGCGGGCGAGGTGTTCCAGGCGCAGCTCCTGGTGCCGGGGCTCGATGCGGGCCAGGGCGGCGAACTCGTCGCCGCCGAGACGGCCGACGGCGCCGCGGGGCCCGGCCCACTCGGTCAGCCGGGTGCCGATCGCGGCGAGCGCGGCATCACCGGCCGCGTGCCCGTATGTGTCGTTGAGGGCCTTGAACCTGTCGGCGTCTGCGAGGACCAGGACCACGTCGCCGGGGTGGCGATCCAGGAGGCGCTGCGCGCGGGCGGTGAACTCCGTGCGGCGCCAGGTCCCGGTGAGGGGGTCTCGGTTGGCCTGGGTGAGGCGGTGGTGCAGGACGGTGCTGTGGAGGGTCCATCCGGCCAGGGGGAGGGCCATAGCGGTGATATGCAACGCCTTACGCGGTAACGCGGCGGTAGTCATACTGATTGCTTCCTTCTCGTCTCATCCACGGGAATGGAGAGCCCGGGAGCGCTGTATCAGCAGCGTTCCCGGGCGTTTGCGTTGCGGGGTGGGGTCAGAGCGGGGGGGGCCGGCCCGGGTCATGGGCAGGAGGCGAATGCGTAGCGCGGGCCGGTTCCACCAGCAGTCGCAGGCGTCTCGGTCGGGGTATGGGTCGCTGGGCTGCCAGCCGCTGCCGTGGCAGCGCGGGCAGCAGGCGTTCGGTATGGCGGCCAGGGTGATGTGGTGGCGGCCGGCGCACAGTTCCCAGTGAGCGGCGCGGGGGACGGTGGCTGCGGCTGCTGCCGTGCCCGGGAGGGTGGCTGCGAGCAGCAGAGCGGTCCTGGTCCTATCGGCGTGCCCAGGCCGGGCTGTGCGCGGTCACGGGCCCTTGCGGAGTTGCCCGGGACCAGCGGGTGTAGCCGATGGCGCTGCACACGTAGCTCGTGTGCATCAGGCTTCCGGCGTCGTCGATGCGGTCGTGCAGCTCCTCCAGGTGCCAGTCCGCCGACGCGAGCCGGTCGAGGAGCCATCGGGTGTCTTCTCCTGTGAGCTGGTCCGGCCGGGCCGCCAGTTCGGTGATCCGGGCTCGCTGCTCGGAGACGTAGCTCTCCCCGTCCGGCGTCGCCTCTGTGTGCGCCCCGGTGGTGTTGGCGAACAGGACGTGATCGAAGCCCTCTTCGCGCGGGCGGCGGTCATGTCGGCGTGCTGGCGCCGTACGACGTGCTCGGGCACCGCGCGGTCCGGGCTTCGGTGGGCCTGGCGCTCCAGGCAGACCGAGACCGGGGTGGGAACTACCAGCGCGACGGTGGGCACTCCGTTGTCCTGGGCCATCCGTACGAGGCCGGCCCTCACCCTGGCCTCGGTGTTCGTCGCGTCGATCAGCGTCGTGCGCTTCCGGGCGAGGCGGGCCTTCAGCACGGTGTGCATCACGTTGACCGCGGACAGGGTGGCCGACTGGTCGCCGGCCTCGTCCGAAACCATGGCCCTGAAGCGGTCGAGCTCCAGGACCTGCGTGGAGGGCCAGGTGCTCGCCCAGGTGCTCTTGCCGCTGCCCGCTGCGCCGATGAGGGCGATCAGCGAAGGGGCCGGGATCGTCGTGCCGACGGGCAGCGTGTTGTCCAGGCGGAAGGGGCTCATGCGGATTCTCCCTGCGGGTCGAGAGCTCGGGTGGGGTGGGTGCGGGCCCGTCACAGCGCGAGGCCGGCTGCGGCCAGGGCGAGCAGGGCCAGGGCGGCGAGGCTGAGGTCGACCGCCCAGCGCAGGTGGAGGTACTTGCGGACCGCGAGGGTGGACAGCACCCGGATGCGGGCGGCTCGGTTGTCGGCCTCCATACAGGAGCGGATGCCGTCCTCGTCGAGCCGCGCCCAGTAAGGGAAGGAGGCGCGGTCATCCGCGCGCAGGCGGGGCCGGACGACCAGGAGCAGGAGCACGGCGGCGGCTCCCAGGGCGAGAACGGCGAGGGCTCCGGCCGTCTTGGTCACGGCCGGGAGGTCCGTGTCGGCGATGGAGGCGAGCCCGGCGAGGACCACGCCGTTGAAGGCGAGCAGTAAGGACGCCTTGCCGTCCGTACGTGCGATCTCATTGGCGACCGAGGTGCAGGCGGCGTCGAGATTCTTGTCGGTGGCGGGGACCGTATCGGTCATGGGTGGTTTCCCATCAGGTCAGGCGGCCAGCTGGTGGCGCACCGGGGTGGTGGATGCCATGTAGGTGTCGGGGCTGGGCTCGTAGCCGCGGGCGCAGGGGTCGCAGCAGCCCACGGTGCGTAAGGGCAGGCAGTAGAAGTACCGGCGCGCGCACTTCGGGCAGGTGCTCCTGGCGGCGATGGCACGGTCCAGCGCCAGTTCCTGAGCCAGCGTCGGGACGCGCTTGGGCACCGCCAGGTCGATCCGGAGCAGGTAGCCGCGTGTGGGGTGGCGGCAGGACCAGTTCGGCCGGGTCGCGCAGAGTTTGCAGCGCAGGATCGCGATCGGGCCGGTGTTGCGGCCGGGGCTGAGGTTCATGGCCCTCAGCTCGCGGCGGGTGACGAGCCCGGCCGGGACGGCGCCGCGGTAGTACTCGGGCAGTAGGGCGTCGCTGCGCGGGACCTTCGCGACCGCACGGCGCGGGCGCCGCTTGCGCGGCATCACCGGCTCCAGGCGTCGGGGAGCCGACGGGGGCGGTGCGGGTGGCGGGGGCCGGGCCGTTGCGGGCGGGGCCGTCC
>NZ_RDBL01000050.1 GCF_008042035.1 Streptomyces sp. col6 | reverse complement strand
CGCTACCTGCGAAAACGCAACATCAAAGCAGTCATCCCGGAGAAGAAGGACCAGGCCGCAAACCGCAAGAAGAAGGGCTCACGCGGCGGCCGGTCCATCAGCCACGACGCCGACCTCTACAAGGAACGGAACACCGTCGAACGCCTGATCAACAAGCTGAAAGCCTGGCGTGGCGTCGCCACCCGCTACGACAAGTCACCCGAAAGCTACCTTGCCGGCCTCCACCTCCGAGCCTCCATGATCTGGATCGACGACCTGCTCAAGACCACCGCGTGATCACGACATCACACAGCCCCTAGCACAAAGTGACGCGGCCGCCAGTCTTTCGACCCTGCCCAAGGCACTGCCATGATCAGCCTTGTCACGCCTGCCCGCTTCGGCCAACTGCCCAAGTTGCACGTCTATGTGGACGAGACAGGTGACCGCGGCTTTAGCGAGGCCAGCAGAGTAAAGTCGCCGTTCTTCGCCATGACCGCCCTCCTTGTCCCTCAGGAAGATGAGTGGTTGGTCAAGATGACTGCTGGCGGCCTGCGCGCGCTCGTACACGGCGCGGAGCCCCAGCGGATACTCAAGCCGATTCACTGGGTTGAGCACTTCAGGGCGAAGCGCCAAGACCGTCGTCGGCAGGCAGCCCAAGCGCTCGCCCTCATGCCCAACGCCATGGTTATCCACGTCGTCGCCCACAAGGACACGGTTAACGCTGACGCAGGCATGCGGCAGGACAAAGGCGTGTTCTACAACTACACGACCCGCCTGCTGCTTGAGCGCATCGCGTTCGCAGCTAGGAATTGGCCTGGCGGTGCACGTCTAGCAATCGTGCGCCTCGGAACTGTCAAGCACATGGACCACACCACCACGGCGGACTACCTCAACTACGTGCGCCAGACAGCCGGTCTCACCAGCTACCCGATCCCCTGGAACTACATCAAGTGGCCGCTCAGCTGGGAAAGTACCCAGCGTGATGGCATTCAGCTGGCCGACATCCATGCCGGGATCCTGAACAGCGCGCTTAGCGGAGACCCTCAAAACCGGGCTTGCGCCGACAACCTGCTCCTCGTCGGCCACCAACTCCGGAGGAACTGGGACGGTTCGCCGCTCGGCTACGGGGTCAAAGTCATCGGAGACGACACCTTCGTCACGGGACGCGTCTGGTGGCCTGAGTGGCGGACAGGCTTGACTGCATAGAGCCCCCTGGGGGACTCCCGGGGGCCACAACCACCTCAACGGGTGGAGGGATCCAGTTCCCTGGTTCCGGCCTTTGCCCCGGCAGCCCACCAAGGGGCTCCTGCGGTGCTTACAACAACCAAAATTATACCAGCTTTAGCCCTTATCCAACCCGGCTTGCATCGCGGCAAGGGACTAGAAGCGCGGAGAACTAGCAGGTCAAGAGAGGTTCTGTTGTACAGGCGCGTCCAGCCTCCGCCCGACTGCAGAGCACCTTCGTCTCGCTTCAGGTGGCGGCGAAGAAGGGTGAACACGTCGGCAGCGCGCCGGGCCGTCGAAGCCCAGCCGGACATCGCTGTCCCGCCTCATCCAGGAGATCGGTTCGCTGCTCCAGCAGATCGACCGGGCCGTGGTGACCGGGCTCCCAAAGGTGGTGTGATCCGATCGTTCCGCGTGAACATGGCAGGTGCTCCCTCCTCTGGTAGTTTTGCCGTTGCCGTTGCTGTTCGTGTGCGTGTTGACCGCGAGCCCTTCGGATCGACAGGTGGCCCGAGAGTTCACGATTCGCTCAAGGGGCTCGGCTAGTGTGGCCGTAGCGGCTTGGTGAGCCGCGCCCCTGGGACTCCAGCTCCCTCTGGCGAGGGTTGTCTTACATGGGGTGAAGGAGTCCGGCTTCGCACGTCTTGCACACAGCGATGCCGGCGCAGGCTGGGAGCCGGCGGAACGGGACCCGATCCCCTATGCGACGTAACCGGACCAGCCGACAGGCCACCCGACGGTGCATGTACACCGGCGAGAGCTACCACCAGGCCCTTGGCGCTCAACAAGACGCGCATGCCACCATTCCAGCAGCCACTGGGCACCAGCAGTTCCTTGAGGCCCGCATGTTCGAGGCCGTCGTCGACTCCGGGCGCGACTTCTACGAGCACCCCTTCGGTGTCCGCCGGGTCCTGCCCCAACCGGCCACCACCACCCTGCAACTGGAGACCGCGGAGCGGGCCGTCCATCTTCTTCGCTACGCGCTCCCCTCATACAGCGAGGAGTACGGCCACAACGGTCTGCGAGGTGCATGGATCCGGCGCCGCACACACCAGGGCATCGAGATCGCCAGCGCCCACGGTCAGGCATCGGTGTGGCTGACCGGGCTGTCGTCGTCCGACTGGAACCGAGCGGAGCGGACCATCGCGGAGGAGCAGGCCGACGAGGGACTCCAGAGCCTCTGGCAAGGCCTACCCTCAGAGCACACGACGGGCGAGGACCATCAAGTCACAGGCGAGGCCGCCCGCGCGAGGCGCTGGGACAACTACCTGAACCGCGGCGCGTGGTGCGCAAGCAGCCTCCTGCGCCGCATCGCGATCTTCCACACGGTGACCACAGCGGATGTGGTGACAGGCATCAGGGCCCTCCCGGGAATCATCGGGTACGAGGGACTCGGCCCGGTGAGGTGGGCTTTCGAAATCGACCAGCGGCCTGGCCTGCCCGACAGCCAGCATGCCCTCATTCAGGCCCTCACCGACCCCGGCTTCGGACTACCGATTCAGGAAGTGCCGTTCGGAATCCCGTTCTTCGACAACTCGGCACGGCATACGCGTATCGGCGACAACGCCGCGACGGCCCTCATCGAACTGCGCTCCAGCGAGATCACCTACCCGACGCTTCAGGGACGGCCCCCATGGGGTGAACCCATTCGATGTGCTGAGCTGGGCCTTGCCATCCGACGCCGCGTCGAGAGGAATCTCGCCTCCCCGCCCTACCGCGCAAGTAGCTGACGAGACGGGCAAGCTCCCAGCGCACCTCCGTCAGGGGCCGGTGAGGATGTCGTGGGTGCCGATGCGGCGCCAGATGACGTGCGGTACGCCGGGGAGGCGCGCGGGCCCGTACGAGAAGGTTGCGCGTCCTGCGGGGCCTGTGCCCATGGACCAGGTCAGCTCGTAGACGCCGGGTGCGCGTTGGACGCGCTTGATGCGGAGGCCAGCGCGGAAGCTTCCTCCGGCGCGCAGGTTTTCGACGAAGGCCGCCACGGTCTGACGGAACTTGCGGCGTTGTTCCGGGGTGAGGCGGTCCAGGTCGGCAGCGAAGCGCGGCAGGGTCTCGTACGTGGGCACGGCGAACTCCTTCAGGACGCACGAAGCCCCCGGCCGGTCGGCCGGGGGCGGTGGTGGCTGTTCGTGCTGAAGGGCGTCGGTGACGCGTTGCTCAGTCGTGGTGGGTGGGGCTCGCAGGGTCGTGGCGCAGTATTCGCACGCCACCGTCAGGCGTCCTCGCCGCCGGGAAGCGGCGGCATCTCCTTCCTCCAGCGGTTGGGGTGGAGCAGGTGACAGCCGGTAGGGCACCAGCGGTCCTTGACGTGCTCTCGCTGAGGGAAGGGTGACTGGGCGCTGAGGACCAGGTACACCAGCTCCTCGGTGATTGCCGGGCAGAGAGGACAGGCGATTCCAGCTCGGGTGATATCCATGGGCGGGAGAGTGCACAGCCCGAGGGCTTACCGTCTCGGGCTGGCCCGGCTGCCCGTCTGGCGGGCGCTCCGGTAAAAATCTGGTGATGCGCTCCCGCCCGGCGGGATGGACCCCAGAACACATTTCTGTGCAGGTCAGCGCCGGGGTTCCATGGGCCGATGATCAGCATGTCGCCGGTTCGCCCGGGGGCCGGGGTGCGCTATCTGTTCCGTGGCGTGATGGTCGGTGACGGCCGCCGCCGGGCGGGCACGCCTCTGCGCGCAGCCCAGGACGAAGCCGGTGTCCCGCCCGGCGTGTGGAAGGGCCAGGGCCTGGCCGCGCTCGGCCTGGCGGCCGGGGGCGTGGTGAGCGAGCGGCAAGCCGAACTGCTCCTGGGGGAAGGCCGGCACCCGGACGCCGACCGGATCGAGCGTGAGTACCTGGCGCAGGGCAGGAGCCCGGCGCAGGCGCGGCGGGCGACCGTGCTGGGCAGGCCCGTTGAGCACAACCGTTCACCGAAGACCGACAAGGCCAAGGAGCGGACCCCCTGGCTGGCCTTCGACCTGGTGTTCCGGCCCCCGTCGACGGCTCACATCGCGTGGGCTCTGATGGACGACGAGCACCGCCTGGTGCTGGAGCTGTGCGACGGCATCGCCCGCGATAAGACCCTGGGGTGGCTGGAGGAGTCGGTCGCAGAGATTCGCTGGAAGGCCGGTGGCAAGCAGCGGGCCGGGGTCAAGGACGGGCTGGTCGTCGCGGTGTTCCGGCACTACGAGTCCAGAGCCGCGGAATCGAGGCCACTTCTCCACTCGCATGCGGTGGTGTCGGTCCGCGCCCGGCGGCCGCACGACGGGAAGTGGGGCAATCTGTCGACGGACTCGCTGATGACTCACATCGTCGCGGCCGACTGCCTCTACGCCCTGCTGTTCATGGAGGAAGTGTCCGCCCGGCTCGGGTGGGCGTGGGAGCCGCGCGAGGTGACCCCGGGCCGCCGGCCCGTGATGGAGATCGCCGGAATCGACCAGCGGCTCATCGACTGGCAGTCCACCCGCCGCCAGCAGATTAAGGACGCCCTGTCCGTCCTCACCGACCAGTACAAGGAACACCAAGGGCACCCGCCCGGCGAGAAGGCCGGCTACGCGCTCGCCTGCCAGGCCGCCGACCAGACCCGCCCGCCCAAGCGCACCGAGATGCTCTCGCTGACCGAGCTGCGCACGCGCTGGAGACGCTCCGCGATCCGGGCGTACGGCGCCGACGTCGTCGACCGGCTCGCCGTGCGGGCGCGGGCGGCGGCCGCGGCGGTGTGGGCCAGGGTACGGCCGGCGGTCGACGTCGTCCTGGCCGCCGTCGAAACCGTCGCCGTGGTTTACGTGATGCGCGGAGCTTTCGCCCGCCACCACCTGCTCGCCGAAGCCCGACGCCACCTCGCCTACGCCCTGCGCGGCCGCCTCCACGAACCCGGCCTGGACGAACGGATCGTGCAGGCGGCCGTGGACGACCTCACTCGCCCGGTCGGGCGCGGCCGGAGGCTGACCGCCGACCTGCGCGCCCTGTACCCGGGCGACACCGAGGACCAGGCGGTGCTGCGTCCGCTGACCCGCAACCGCACGGCGGCCCCGTACGAGCGGGCCCGGCTCGCCGCCGGCGCTCTGGCCGCTCGGGTCCGGGCCGCGCGGCGGGCGGAGCGTCTGGACTCCCGTTCCCGGCCGGGCGCGGTCGCCGTGCCCGCCATCTTGAGGTCGCACCCGCGCCCGTTCCGCACCGGACGGAAGGCCGGCCGCCGTCGGCTCCTGGAGCCCGAGTCCGGCGTCGACGTCGAAACGGTGGAGCAGACCCGCCGGACCGTTGAGGCCGCCGCCGCGCAGGTGGCCGCCACGGTCGAAAACAGCCGACGGGCGCGCGCCCGCGCCTACGGCTTCCGTTCGCCGCCCGTCCCGGCGGTCCCGCCGCCGCACACCCAGCAGCCCGGCACCGAGCACACGCCGGGCCGCGGTCCAGGAGGAGTCACGTGAACACCCCGGAAGAACAGCCTGACCACGAAGAGACGCTCGCCCGCGCCCTCGCAGCCCGCGAGCAGATGGCCGCCGCGCTCGACGAGGACCAGGAGCCCGAGGCCGATGAACCCGAGGGGTGGCAGCCCATCTGGAAGCGGCCCCGGACACCGAAGTCGAAGGCCGACAAGAAGAAGGAGCTGCGCAAGCAGCGGCGGCGGCTTCAGGACGCGGGGAAGCGCCGGTTCGCGGCTGGGCAGTCGCGCAGGCCGCGCTCCCGGCAGAGCCGGATCGGCAACGCGACCGCCCGCCGCGATGCCCGCGGTTCGGCTGGCAGGCATGACGAGTCCAAACCGGTGCCTTCTGGCAGTTGGTACTCGTAATGTGATGACGTGACTTTCACGTATCACGCTCCCGTTGCTGCCCAGCAGATACGAGAACTGCCAACGAGGGATGTCGCCCTGCTTCTGCTGCAGCATCTAGCAGGTGGAAACGGGCGCGCCCTTCAACTGAACACCTTCGTGGGCTCGACGGCCGCCCGCGCATACGAGGGCGAGCCGGACGTCGGCGAGCTGCTGGACGGGCTTTCGGATGCCTGGTCCTGGCTCGAATCCCGGGCCTTGCTCGTTCGGGACCGGACCCAGAATGAACCCTTTCGGCGAGTCTCGCGCGAAGGCATGGAGCTGGCCAAGAACCCGCACGGCCTTGCCCGGTTCGAGGCCAGTGAACGGCTCTCGGGTCCCTTGCACCCCGCCCTGGAGGGGGCGGTGCGCACCAACTTCCACCTGGGCGAGTACGAGCTCGCCAGCTTCGCAGCCATGAAAGCAGTCGAGGTCGCCGTCCGCGAAGCCTCCGGTCTCGACAACTCCCTGGTCGGCGTCCACCTCATGCGCGCAGCGTTCCAGCCCTACAAGAACGGCAAAGCAGGCGGACCGCTTGCTGACGCCGAAGCCGAAGGCGGCGAGCAGGAAGCCGCCTCAGCCCTCTTCGCCGGAGCCATGGGCGCCTACAAGAACCCGCCCAGCCACCGCACCGTGCAGTTCGACGACCCGATCGAGGCCGCCGAGATCATCCAATTCGCCGACCTCCTGCTGCGCCAGGTCGAACGGGCCAAGCTGCGTGCACAGGCTCCTGATGCCGGAGCACGATGAATGGCTCTCCGTCACCCAATGAGTGAGCGGAGGACCGGGACGCTGAGACCTGCTGCGGTGAGCCCGGCCAGAACAGCAGCGGCCGCGGCGCCACCGCTGAGGAAGGTGAGCCCTCCCGCGATCAGGCCGATAACGACCGCGATCAGGAGGACGACGGCCGTGTGGATCGTCAGGAACGGGGGCGATCCTGGCGGCGTCGAAGCGGGCGAACTCACTATCTCTCCCTAGATGTTGATGATGTGACGCCCGCTCATAAGTGACCGACCGGAGGCCACCCCACGGCCGATTTTCCTGACCTTTCGGGCAGCAAAAAGATCTTGAAAAAGTCCGTGGGGTGGCCGTGGGAGGCGCACTTACAAGGGGTCGTCTCGGCGGCAGCCGTGGCAGCACAGGAGCTTGCGAGTGGGATGACGCGGTTGGTGGCGAGCCGTCCCCTTGCACAGCTAAAGGGGCGGTAGACGACAACCGGAAGGGGAGGGCATGCAGGGCGACGGCGCGGGCGAGGAGGTCGCGGCCGCGCGCGCCCGCAACCTACAACCTGAAGACGGCCAGCCTGATGCCCGAAGGCTTCTCGGCGCCCCCGTCACCTCTCCAGACCCCCGCGCCATGAACAGCCGCCAGACCAGGGAGGCCCGGCGGCTCCAAGCGAGCATCGACCGCCGGCTCGCCGACGGACGCTTGGTGGCCATGCTTCAGGAAGACGGCTTCCAGGGCCCGCGCTATGACCACTTCGTGGAGGAACTGGTCCGCTATGGAATCTCTGTACTGCGCGGCTGGATGCACTCCGGCTACATCTTCGAACTGGTCTCCCAGCGCGGGTTCGGCCTCAACCCGCATGAACTGGACCTGGAAGATCTCGCCACCGACAGCGATCTGCGCGAGCAACTGGCCAACATGACCATCGCCCGGGCGCTGCCGCGCTTCCGTAAGCAGGCGTTGATCGACAAAGGGTGGACCCCCGAGGGCGGCGCAAGTGTTACTACCTACTTCATGGGAGCGTGCGCGTACGACTTCCCCAACGAGTTCCGCCGGCACCGGGCCAGCGAGGCCCGTCAGCACCGCGCCCTGCGCCGGGAGAAGGAGCTCTACAGCCCACCTGTCAGCACGGTCAGCGTCGCACAGGAAGTCCTGGGCAATCTGAGCGTCCTGGACGAACTCGGAGAAATCACCGATCCGCGCCTCAAGGCGATCGTGGCCCTGACCCTGGACGGCTACTCACAGGAGGAGATCCGAGAGCTGGTGGATGCCACAACCGTCCGAGCCATCGAAGGCCAGATGTACCGCTGGAGAACCAAAGCGAAGCAGAACAGGAGGGGAAACCGCGATGACTAGCAGAGACGACGAGTTCAACACGCTGCTCAACGCGTCATCGCTAGGCACTGACGCGGCACGAAGCCTCCGGGGTCGAACCCCTCAAAGCACCGCCAAGGCCATCCGCACCATCATTCATCTGCGCAACACCGTGGTTCACCGAACCAAGCCCGTGACGTCGCAGAACGTCACCGACATCCTTACGACGCTCGGCTCCCTGACCAGTGACGACGCAGGCACGCAAAGTCTGCGCAAGGCCATGGACCGCCTTCGTGTCCACGACGAACCTGAAGCGATCAATGCGCTGCCGGAGGCATTGGAAGCCCTGAGCAGCCTCCTGTGGGACGAACTCGACCCCGCCACATCCCAGCAACTGAAGACTGCGCTCACGGTCATCTGCACGCGCCTGGTTACACAGGCCGCGCCCTCCCTGCTCACCGTGTCGGAAACAGCTGCTGTCATGGAGGTCTCAAAGCACACCGTCTATCGGCTGGTGCACACCGGACACCTTCCTGCTATCCGCACCGACAGATCCTTTCGGCTCCCCCGGGTCACTGTGCTTGAGTACATGCGTGAGTTGTCTCAGCAGGCGCCTGTCAATCCACGGTGATCATGGAGGGACCCCTGAACAACGTGTCGGCCGCCCAGGAAGAGCGACGCCTGCTGCGTGCGATCAGCTTGGGGAAGCCCGCCCTCTCGTGCTCGTGCCTCATGGCCTCGATGTCAGTGCCTCTCCTTACTCTTCGGCCAGGACCAGTGAATGGAGCCCACGTGGCCAGCAGGGACATTGACCACCGAGCGATCGAGAAGCACGTCAAGGAAATCAACAAGGCATACCAGCGCGCCGCCCGGAAGTACCCGGTCACTGTGCCGGTAGCTGGCCAAGGATTCACGATCTCCTCTGGGGCCACCGGGGTCGGGATTGAGCGGGATCCTCAGCTGGTGGCTCTGCTGATTTGGCTGGGTGTTCAGTCTTCCAGGGGATACGCGAACCAGGACGGCTACATCACCCTGACAGGGATGTCCTCGGAGGAGGTCAGCGTCCTGGCCCACGCGCTGGAACGTGATGGTCTTCTTGCCTCGCCGAGCGCATCTGGTGAGATTTGGAGGATCACTGACGACGGGCGCGTGGAGCTCCGGCGGCTTGCCCAACTACGTAGCGATCCCGCAGCACGGCACCGCTATGCGACCGACGCCTTTCTGCGCTGGCTCTACACCGCTGCCCATGACCAGCGCCCCACCTACCCCACCGCCTTCCTCGCTGCCGCCGAATCCCACTTCGCCGGAGAAGCCTTGTCAGGAACGGAACTGGCCTACGCACTGGCACGTCTCGCGCACTCGGGGCTTGTCAGCAAGATCGCTACCGAGCCCGAAACCGTCGCCATCACCATCGACGGCATTGACTGCGTGCTTTCTGGAGCAACTGTGAGCGACTACCTCAATCGGACCCACCCGGGTGACTACTACAGCATCAACGCCACGAACGTCGTTGCTGGCACCAGGGGCAACGTTGAGCAGCACAACCACAACAACGCCCTCGACCTCAGTGCCATGCGCGAATTTGCCGAGCTCGTGAAGCAACTCGCTCCGGTCTACGGCATGGAGCCCGAGGAGGAAGCGCAACTCGTTCACGACGCCGAAATCCTGGCTGACGAGACCAGCAGTGAGACTGCACAACCTGGTCGTATCCGTGCGGCCTACGACTCCGTGATGGGCGCACTCGTCCAGATCGGCACAACGTCAGCTGCCCTGAGCACCACGATCGAACAAGGCCAGCAGGCCCTGAACATAGCGTTCGGCAGCTGACGACCTCCACCGATTGGGGGTGGCTTTTGCGGGTACAGCCGCTCCGAGTCGCTACGCCGCCCATTCCAGCCCCAAGCTGGCGAGGGTGGTGAGCTGGTCGTCGCTGAGCCGGTCGCGCCTGTTCTTGTGGTTGCTGAGGAACACGCCGAGTCGCACAGACGTTCCGTCTGGCAGCTGTTCGACGTGCTGTCGTCCGACGGTGGTCTTGCCTTCCCGTGCGATGTATTGCCGTAGGGCTTCTACACCCCGCTGGAAGGCTTCGGAACCCTTCTCGGCCCCCGCCTTACCCGCGCCTTGCGCTGCGCCCTTGCGCGCCTTTACAGCCGCCCGCGGCCGCACCCCCAGCTCCTCCAGCCGCCGCCGCTGCTCCGCGTTCAGCTGCGCCCAGTCCCGTGCTTGCCGAACCGCCCAGCGGCCGATGTCGTCGCCCCGGTACGTAACCCCGGGCTGGACGTCCTCCAGCGTGTTCCCGGCATCCAGGAGCGCGTGCAGGCCGGTGTAGCAGCGCTGCCAGTCCACGGTCCATCCGAGCAGCCGCGGGTTCCAGTCCGGATCGATGGCGGCGAGCTGCTCTGCGCGCCAGCGGGCGCGGTCGGTGTCTTTGCCGAGGCCTTCGGGGCGGCGGAGGTTGGTGAGCCATTGCCCGATGGGCTTGTCGAGGGCGGTGGCGTGCCGGGGCGCGGCCAGCGTCCCGGCCTCGGCGAAGTACGCGCGGGCGGCGGCGAGGTTCTCCTCGAAGCCGGCGTCGGCGGTGTCCCACACCATGCCGAGCTCTTCCAGCTCGTCGGCACGCTCGCCGTTCATGGTTCCGGCCCGGTAGGAGCGGCGCTGGTCGGACAGCCACCTCCCGAGCGGGTAGGCGCCCTCGGTGTGCTCGTAGGGCACGTCCAGGCCGCCCTCGCGCTCGAAGTAGCGGCGGGCGGCGTCGTAGCCACGCTGCCAGTCCTGACGCTCGGTGCTGATGACGTTGAACCGCACCCACTTCGCGATCATCACCGGATCCCTGGGGGCAGCGAACCGCAGCAGCAGCCGCGACTCCTCCTGGCCCTCCTCTGGTTCAGGACCGATCGGAGGCGACGGATCAACGACCGCCTTCCGCTGTTCCTGAGGAATAGCAAGCAGTTCGATGGCACGCTCGTCGTGCGCCCGCAGCCCTTCCAATACCTTCACCAAGGGCCTGTACGAGTTGGAGGTGAGCATGTCTTCCGGCTTTTCACCAGGTGCGAGGAATACGGGAACGATCAGTGTCGCCATCTTTCCCTGTCCCGGTTTTTGCCGCAGCGCCCGGCCGATGGCCTGCACGATGTCTACGGCCGACCCCTTGGGGTCGAGGAGGGCGACGGAGTCCACGGCGCGGATATCGACGCCCTCGCCCAGGACCCGGCAGTTGGACAGCACGGCGCGGCCAGCGCGCCGGCCGAAGTCGGCGAGGACCCGGCGCCGGTAGTCGGGCTCGTGGTCCCCACACAGCCAGTTCGCCCACACCCGCTCCGGATACCGCTCCGAGTCCGCCGCATGGAGCCGCTTCGCGACGCGGGACAGCCCCCCGGCGAACGCAGCCGCCTCCACGGTGCGGTGGTGGAAGGTGATCGTGGTCTGCAGCCCGTGCTCGGCCATCGTCTCCAGCAACGCCGCCTGGAGCGCGCCCATGCGTTCCCCGCGGACGTCCTCCTCCCGCTTCTGCGGCCCGGACAGCCGGGCGGGGGTGACGACCGGGTCGGTGAGCTCCACGACCACGATCTGATACCGCGCCAGCAGGCCCCGTGACACGGCCGATGCGAGCGACAGCTCGTAGACGACAGGCCCGAACACCTTGGGATCATCCATCGAACAGGCCAGCTCCTGCGGCAACCGGTCCCGCAGCACCCCCGCCCTCTCCTGCCGCTCCGCCCGGGAAAGCCGAGGCGGCCGCTCCTTCCAGATCCTGGGCGTAGCGGTCATGTAGAGCCGGCGCATCGCGGGGATGACGTCCTGGTCGTGAACCGCAGCCCACGCCTTCCCCGCCGAGCCACTGGTTCGGTGCGCCTCGTCCACGACCACCAGGTCGAACACGTCCATGGGCAGCCCGTAGGTTCCCTCGTGCGCTTCCTCCAGGACGGGCAGGGAGGCGTAGGTGGCGTACACGGTCACTGGCCCCCGACCGTGCCACAGGGCCAGCTGCGGGGCGCTCGTCGTAGAGCGCACCTTCAGGTCCCACAGGTGGGGGTCGTCCTCCAGCGAGCAGACGGCGACGGCGGGTCCGTGGTGGCCGGCGGCCCGCCATTCCCGCACGGTCTGCGTCAGCAGATCGAGAGTCGGCACCAGGACCAGGACCCGCCCGTTACGGGCCAGCCGGAGCGCGGACTGCGCGGCGATGAACGTCTTCCCCGTGCCGCAGGCGGCCACCACAGTGGCCCGTAGACCGGCCTGCGGAATCTTCTTCCCCGGCGGGATATCAAGGCCGCGCACGACAGCATCGACAGCTTCGATCTGGTGAGGTCGGAGCGTGAATTTCTCTGCACTCGGCATATGGGATCTCCGGAAATCCAGGAACGAACGGGCGGCCGTCAGAGGCAGTGACGATTGGTTCGGGATGCTACACAGAACATCAGCTACGTGTGATGCGATGCATGTGCGAGCGATACACAGGTATTATCTTAGCGGGTCGATGTTTCCCCAGGGAGAGTTTCCAGCCACCTTGTCCCGGCGATGAGACCGCCTCCGAGTACGACTGATGGCCTGTCTGGTGTGGGTGGAGCGCAGCGGAATCCGCACCCTTGGGTTCGGGGCCGGCACTCGGGCCGGGGTGATGGAGTGTCACGGTTCCGGGGTGGTTGTTTTCTCGGGATGCTACACAGACCAGCGGTGATGCACCGTCATCGTGTAGCCAGCCGTTCCGGCGGAGCCGGAACTCGGCGGGGGAGCGAAGCGGACCCGCCCCGCAGTCCGGGCCGGAGCGAAGCGCAGGCCCGTGGATTGGAGCGAAGCGGAAATCCGAAAGCCGCGAAGCGGCTTTCCATCGCTTCAACCGGGTTGCGAAGCAACCCGGTTCGCTTTCGAGCCGCGCAGCGGCTCGGTACCCGC
>NZ_RDBL01000005.1:62918-85693 GCF_008042035.1 Streptomyces sp. col6 | reverse complement strand
CCCCTCCCCCGTGGCCCCCGTCGCCTCGGCGACCACGCGATAGGGACGGTCGATGCGTTCGGAGGTGACCGTGAGGGTGTCCCCCTCGCGCACCACCCGGAAGGTGGCGGCCGTGGCACCCGCGTGGTCCGGCACGGTCACCTCCGTACCGTCCCCCTCGCCGAACACCCGCAGCGTGAGCCCGTCGAGCCAGTCGCCGTCCGGGCGCCGGTCGTCGCCGCCCCAGGGCAGGACCGCTCCGGGGCGGACGAGGACCGGCAGGCTGTCGAAGCCGTGGGTCTCGTGGCGCCAGACGGGTCCGGTGACCGTCTCGCCGGTGAGCAGGTGGGTCCAGGTCCCCTCGGGAACGTAGTACTCGACCTGCCCGTCCTCCGTGAAGACGGGCGCGACCAGCAGGTCGGGGCCGAGCATGTACTGCCGGTCCAGCACGCGGGTGGTCGGGTCGCCCGGGAATTCGAGGAGCATGGGCCGCATCATCGGGATGCCCGTGCGGTGGGCGGTGGCGGCGGCCCCGTAGAGGTACGGCATCAGCCGGTGCTTGAGCAGGGTGAACTTCCGGGCGACGTCGACCGCTTCCTCGCCGAACTCCCACGGCACCCGGTAGGACACGTTGCCGTGCAGGCGGCTGTGCGAGGAGAGCAGACCGAAGGCGAGCCAGCGTTTGAAGACAGCCGGGTCCGGGGTGCCCTCGAAGCCGCCGATGTCGTGGCTCCAGAAG
The DNA here is from genome assembly GCF_008042035.1 of Streptomyces sp. col6. Classification (GTDB taxonomy): domain Bacteria; phylum Actinomycetota; class Actinomycetes; order Streptomycetales; family Streptomycetaceae; genus Streptomyces. Next base: position 84,975 of record NZ_RDBL01000005.1, on the reverse strand, counting down.
CCGAATCCGGAGAGCGAGAGGGACAGGCCGCCGCGCAGGGACTCGGCCATCGCCGTGAAGGAGGCGAAGCAGTCCCCGCCCCAGTGCACCGGGAACTGCTGGCCGCCGGCCGTGGCGGACCGGGCGAAGAGCACCGCCTCGCCGTGGCCGCGCTCCTTCTCCAGCAGGTCGAAGACCGTCTGGTTGTAGAGCTGTGCGTAGTAGTTGTGCATCCGCTCGGGGTCGGAGCCGTCGTGCCAGACGACGTCGGTGGGGATGCGCTCGCCGAAGTCGGTCTTGAAGCAGTCGACTCCCTGGTCCAGCAGCACACGGAGTTTGGCGGTGAACCACGCGCGGGCGGCGGGGCTGGTGAAGTCGACGAGGGCCATGCCCGGCTGCCACAGGTCCCACTGCCACACGTCGCCGTTGGGGCGGCGGACGAGATGACCGAGCTCGGCGCCCTCCGCGAACAGGGGGGACTTCTGGGCGATGTACGGGTTGATCCACATGCTGATGCGGAGCCCGCGTTCCTTGAGCCGGGCGAGCATGCCCTCCGGGTCGGGGAAGACGTCCGGGTCCCACAAGAAGTCCGACCACTGGTACTCGCGCATCCAGAAGCAGTCGAAGTGGAAGACGGAGAGCGGGATGTCGCGTTCCGCCATGCCGTCGACGAACGAGGTGACGGTCGCCTCGTCGTACGAGGTGCAGAACGACGTCGTGAGCCACAGGCCGAACGACCAGGCCGGCGGGAGCGCGGGGCGGCCGGTCAGCGCGGTGTAGCGGGCCAGCACCTCCTTGGGCGTCGGCCCGGCGACGATGTAGTACTCCAGCGACTGGTCCTCGACGCTGAACTGCACCTGTCCCACCGACTCCGAGCCGATCTCGAAGGAGACCTTGCCGGGGTGGTTGACGAAGACGCCGTAGCCGCGCGAGGAGAGGTAGAACGGAATGTTCTTGTAGGCGAGTTCGCTGCTGGTACCGCCGTCCGCCTGCCAGATGTCGACGCTCTGCCCGTTCTTGACGTACGGGGTGAAGCGCTCGCCGAGTCCGTAGACGTTCTCGCCCACGTCCAGAGCGAGTTGGGCGACCATGTGGTGGACCCCGTCGGGGGTGGTCGCGAAGGCGGTGCCCTTGGTGTCGACCCCGGTCAGGCGGTGGCCGTCGGCGTCGAGAAAGGTCAGACCGTACGGACCGTCGCGGTCCAGCCGCAGGGTCAGCGGCCCGCTGGTGAGTTCGGTGACACCACCGTCCTGCCGGGTGCGGGCCCCGGACGCCGCCGGGTCCAGCCCCGGGAGGACGAAGTCCGGCCCCCGCCGGGCCTTTCCGGCGTGATGCGTGGTGCGGACGCCGATGATGCCCTCGGCCGGGGAGAAGCATTCGACGGTGATGAGCGGGGTGTTGAGGGTGTCACCGCGCGCGGCCACCCGTTTCACCGCCGCGTACGCGGTGAACTGGTCGGCGCTGACGCGCAGATCACGGATCTGGGTCGCGTAGGAGGCGCGTACGCCCTCACGCATGAGCCAGAAGCCGTCGGTGAACTTCATGCGGACTCCTTGCCCGGGGCAGCCGGAGGGGGAGGAACGGGGGAACGCGCGAGGGAGGGGTTCACCGGCCGGCCCCGGTGAAGCCGAGCCGGGCCAGCCGGACCGTGCCGCGCAGGGTGATCCGCAGGTCGCCCACGCCGGCGGCGGTCAGCCCGGCCCGGAGGGTGCGGTAGTCGTAGGGCCCGTCGGTGGCGGGCACCGGGACGGTGACGGTGATGCCTTCCACGGTGAGCAGAACGGCCCCCTCCCCCGAGGCGGATACCTCGACGCCTTCCGTACCGGTGCCGAAGTCGCAGTGGCGGTAGAGGAGTTCGTTGGCCTCGGCGGTGGCGGTGACCGCGTCGCCGTCCGTCTTCGCCCGGTCGACGATCTCGGTGCCCAGCTGCTCGTCGTAGTCGGCCGCCTCCAGACCACGGGGCAGGACCGGGCGCGGCCCGGCCGCATCGCCGTCAACGGTGACGACCGTGACGGTCCGGATGTCCGCACTGGAGGCGCCCGCCTGGATCTCGTACGCGCCGGGCTCGACTGTCCAGCGACCGTGCGCCACGTCCCAGTGGCCGAGTTCCTCGACCGGCACGGTGAACGCGACGCGCTCGGCGGCCCCGGGCGCCAGGTGCAGCCTGCGGTGCCCGGCCAGTTGGCGCAGCGGCCGGGCGACGGACGGAGCCACGGCCCGTACGTACAGCTGGGCGACCTCGTCGGAGGCGACGGCGCCCGTGTTGGTGACGTTCAGCGAGACGTGCAGCAGCTCGCCCTCGCGCACGGCGGTCAGGTCGCTGTAGGTGAAGTCGCCGTACGTGAGCCCGTGGCCGAACGGGTAGAGCGGGGTGCCCTTGTAGTAGAGGTAGGTCTGCCGGGAGCCGATGATGTCGTAGTCGAGCAGGCCGGGCAGTTCCGCGTCGGAGGCGTACCAGGTCTGCGGCAGCCGGCCCGCCGGGGAGACGTCGCCGGCGAGGACGCGGGCGAGCGCGGTGCCCGCGGCCTGTCCGCCGTGTGCGGTCCACAGGAGGGCGGGCAGGGTGGCGGCGGCGTCGGTCAGGGCGTACGGGTAGGCGGAGGTGACCGCCAGGACCGTGCGCGGGTTGGCGGCGTGGGCGGCGCGCCAGAGGCGTTCCTGCTGGGCGGGCAGGTCGAGGGTGGTCCGGTCCTCGGTCTCGCGGCCGTTGATGTGCGGGTCGTTGCCGGCGACCACGATCACCGTGTCGGCGGCTGCGGCGGCACGGGCCACGGCGTCCTCGCCGCGCTCGGTCACCTCGGTCTCGAAGACGGTCCCGGTGGCTGCGGAATTTTCCTCGCCCGGGGCGGCAACCTTTACGCCGTCGGCGGCGACTGAGACATACCCACCCGTTCCGATGTGCAGAAGGCGGTGACCGCCGGCATGGCCTTCCACCGCTTCCCACCGGAAGGTCTCCTGGACGATCCAGCCGCCCGGCTCGTCCGCGGAGGCGCGTACATAGCCGTCCTCGGCGACGGAGAGATAGCGCCCGGCCGGTTCCCGCAGGGTGATCACGCCGTTGCCCCAGTCCACGAGCGCCAGCTCGGACGGGGTGTCGGAGCAGGTCAGCGGGGGCAGGTCGGTGCGGCCGGCGAGGAGCGCGGGATCGAGTGCGCCCTCCGCGCCGCGCGCAGCGTCCCCTTCCGGGTCCGCCGGGGGGATGTGCAGCCAGCCGTCCGCGCACCTGACGCGCACCAGGTCGGCGCCCTCGGCATGGATCACCCGGTCGGCGCCGAAGCGCTCGCGCAGTCCGTCGAGCGGGGTGGAGCGGTGGATCAGGGTGCCGCTGTACCAGTCGAGCTTGCAGGCGTCGGCGAGGAGCCCGACGACGGCGACGGTCCCCCCGGCGGCGGGGTCCAGCGGCAGCAGCCCGTCGTTCTTGAGCAGCACGACCGCCTGCTCGGCGGCCTCCAGCGCGAGCGCCCGGTGCTCCTCGGTGTCGAGGGCGGTGGTGTCCGCGTACGGGTCCAGCTCGGGGTCGAACTCGCCGAGCGCGAAACGCATGTGGAGCAGGCGGCGGACGGCGGTGTCGATGTCGTGCTCGTCGAGCAGTCCGCGTTCCAGGGCCCGCCGGATGCGGCCGGTCATGACGGAGGAGTCCTGGCCGTGGTCGGTGAAGCTGTCGACGCCGGCGCGCAGGGCGGCGGCGGTCGCTTCCTCGTGGGTGTCGAAGTAGTGCTCGGAGTCGACCAGGTTGGTCGGCGCACCCGCGTCGGAGCAGACGGTCAGGGGCTGTTCGGTCCAGCTCCGAAGGTGCCGGGAGAGCAGCGGCGACACATGGTTGGGGCGCCCATTGACCAGGTTGTACGCGGGCATCACCCCGGCGACCGCGCCCGCCCGGACGGCGTCCCGGAAGGCCCGCAGGTCGTACTCGTGCAGCACCCTCGGGCGGACCGAGGAGGACGAGGTGTCGCGGTCCGTCTCGTTGTTGTGGGCGAGCCAGTGCTTGAGGACCGGAGCGGTGCGCCAGTAGTGCGGGTGGTCGCCGCGCAGGCCCCGGGTGTAGGCGACCGCGATGGCGGAGGTGAGCCCGGCGTCCTCGGAGTACCCCTCCTCGCCGCGCCCCCACAGCGGGTGGCGCAGCAGGTTGACGGTGGGGGCCCAGACGTTGAGGCCGACCCGGTCGTCCTGGGCGCGCTTGGCGCGGACTTCGTCGCCGACGGCCTCGCCGATGCGGCGCACCAGGTCGTCGTTCCAGGTGGCGCCGAGGCCGACGGCCTGCGGGAAGACGGTGGCCTCCCCCATCCAGGCGACGCCGTGCAGGGCCTCCTGGCCGGTGCGGAAGGCGCCGAGCCCGAGCCGGCCGACCGCCGGCGCGAACTGGTGCAGCATCGCGACGCGCTCGTCCGGCGTGAGCCGCTGGAGCAGATCGTCGACGCGCTTGGCGAAGGGCAGCCGCGGGTCGCGGAAGGGCTGCGGTTGTTCCGTCACGTGCGGGTCCTTCTTCAAAGGTGGGAGGTCTGGTGGTGCCGGCGCATCGTGCGGGCACCGGACGGGCCTCGGACGATCTTTCGAAGCGCTTCGATGCTCAAGGGCCAACCCCGCACGTGTCAAGGGCCGGTGACCGACCTCCCCGCCCAGCACGCGCTGCCCGTCGCAGGAAACGGTTCGGAAACGCGTCGGAGGAATCCGGCAACGAACTCTTGTGCCGCACAGACCCTTCACTTAACCTCGCTGCAACATCGAAGCGCTTCGACGGAGCTTCGATGGGGCGCCCGGCGCCCTTGATATCCCGGGACGGCGACACGTGCAGCCGCCTCCCTGTTGAACCGCTTCACCTGGGGCCGGTGACTCCGGCTCAGCCAGCAACGCTCCACCTCAGACACAGGAACCGAACGGCGGTCGCCCCGCCGCGTGTCGTCCTGGTGCGCCTCGAAGGGTTGACGCAATGACGCCGAATTCCTCCCCCTCCACCACGGCCCCGAGCCGGAGAAGCTTCCTCGCCACCGGCGCGGTCGCGGCCGTCGCCGTGGCAGGCGGGGTGCCGCTGCTCGCCGCGTGCGGCGGTTCCGGTTCCGGTGCCGGGAGCAAGGAGGGCACGACCACGGGCAAGGCCCTGAAGAAGGTCGTACCGAGCTACGCCCCGCTGAACCTGGTCCAGCCCGATGTCCCCGGCGTCAACGGTTCGAGCCCCGGCTTCACGAAGCTCCCGGACCCGCTGGTGGTCTCGGTCAAGTCCGTTCCGGGCAAGGGCTCGGAGTTCCGGGTCATGACCCCGCTGTGGGGCACGGTCCCGAAGAAGAACAACCCGTACTACACCGCCGTGAACAAGGCGGTCGGCGCGAAGCTGAACTTCGACCCGCAGGACGGCAACACCTACCAGGACAAGATCGGCGCGGTCCTCGCCGGCTCGGACATCCCGGACGTCATGACGATCCCCGGCTGGAACATGCAGGGGCAGATCCGCAACGCCATCACCGCGAAGTTCGCCGACCTTTCCCCGTATCTGGCGGGCGACGCCGTCAAGAAGTACCCCAACCTGGCCAACATCCCGACCGGTGCCTGGCAGTACTCGGTCTTCGGCGGCAAGCTGCGCGGGCTGCCCATGCCGACGCCGGTCATCGGGAACGCGATCTTCTACCGCAAGGACCTGATCGGCTCCGGTGCCGTCCCGGCGAGCGCGGACGACCTGCTGGCCTTCGGCAAGGAGTACACGGCGCCGAAGAAGAAGGTGTGGGCCTTCGACGACCTGTGGACCTGCATCCAGAAGATCTTCGGCCTGCTCCCGGACGCACCGCACTACTGGCAGCTGGAGAACGGCAAGCTGGTCCACAAGATCGAGACGAAGGAGTACCGCGAGGCGCTGGCCTTCGCCCGCAAGCTCCACGACGGCGGTTACGTCCACCCCGACGCCGAGGCCAACAAGGACGCCGACGCCAAGATCCGCTTCACCAGCGGCCATGTCGTCATGTACAACGACGGCACCGGCGGCTGGAAGGGCATGGTCACCGAACAGGCCTCCGCCAACCCGAAGTTCGACATGCAGGCACTGGACTTCTTCAGCCACGACGGCGGCGAGCCGGTGCTGTGGCAGGACGACCCGGCGGGCATCTTCACCTTCCTCAGCAAGAAGCTGCCCAAGGAGAAGATCGAGGAGTTCCTCGCGATAGCCGACTACGCGGCGGCGCCATTCGGCACCGAGGAGTTCATGCTCACCAACTACGGCGTCAAGGGCACCCACTACACGATCAAGGACGGCTCTCCCACGTACACCCCGCAGGGTGTCGAGGAGGCGCAGCCCTCCACGTTCCTGTTCGTGGCCTCGCCGCCCACCTCCATCGCCTACCCCGACCAGCCGCAGCTGGCCAAGGACTACGCCGGCTGGATGGCGCGCCAGGCCCCGCACATCAAGAAGCCCCTCTTCTTCGGCATGCAGGTCGTCGAGCCGCAGCGCTACGCCTCGCTCTACACCCCGTTCGACGACCTCCAGAAGGACATCCGCCGCGGCCGCAAGAAGGTCAGCGACATCGACGACGCGGTGAACACCTGGAAGAAGAGCGGCGGCGACAAGCTGCGCGACTGGTACCAGGACATTCTCGACAAGAACGGCTCCGGCAACTGACGCGTACGCGGCACACCACACGTACGTACGAGAAGGAAGGGGCCGCCGGGCACACGCAGCCCGGCGGCCGGGGTCAGGAGCACGACATGGGGAGCACACGGTGAAGGCACGGGCCACGGTCGCGGCCGACCCGGACCGCACCGCCGACGGGGCGAGCGCCCCGGCCGGCGGGAGCGGCACCGGGGACGGTGACGGCGGGGAAGCGAGGAGCGCGGGCAGGTCCCGGGCGGGCCGCGTCCCCAGACCCCGCAAGGAGCAGGGCAGTCCCCGGGCGGGCGGCATCACCTGGCGTCAGCGGCTGCGGCGCGACCGCACCCTGATCCTGATGACGCTGCCGGCCATCGCACTGCTGCTGATCTTCAACTACATCCCGCTGCTCGGGAACATCGTGGCCTTCCAGGACTACGACGTGTACGACCTGGGCATCACGGGCAGCCCGTTCGTCGGGTTCGACAACTTCACCCGGATCTTCGAGGACTACCGCTTCTGGGAAGTCCTCGTGAACACGCTGGTCATCTTCGTGACCCAGCTCGTCCTGTTCTTCCCCATCCCCATCGCCGTCGCGCTCCTGCTCAACACCATCATGAGCGCACGGGTGCGGGCCTGGGTGCAGGCGGTCGTCTACCTGCCGCACTTCTTCTCCTGGGTGCTGGTCGTCACCGTCTTCCAGCAGATGTTCGGCGGCGCCGGACTGGTCGCCCAGTGGCTGCGCGAGCACGGCCACGAGGGCTTCGACCTGATGACCGACCCCGGCTTCTTCAAGTTCCTGGTCAGCGCGCAGGCCGTGTGGAAGGACGCCGGCTGGGGCGTCATCGTCTTCCTGGCCGCGCTCGCCGCCGTCAACACCGATCTGTACGAGGCCGCGGCCGTCGACGGGGCCGGCCGCTGGCGCCGCATGTGGCACGTCACGCTGCCCGCGCTGCGCCCGGTCATCGCCCTGCTGCTCGTCCTGCGGGTGGGCAGCGCGCTCAACCTCGACTTCGAGCAGATCCTGCTCCAGCGCGACCAGGTCGGCGCGGGAGCCTCGGAAATCCTGGACACCTACATCTGGTGGACGGGCATCAAGACCGGCGACTTCGGCTACGCGGCCGCCGCCGGCATCTTCAAGGGGCTGTTCAGCGTCGCCATGGTGCTGGGTGCCAACAAGGTCGCCCACATGCTGGGCGAGCAGGGGGTGTACTCCAAGAAATGACAACTCTCCTGGACCAGAGGACGAGCCCGGCCGCCCGCACGGAGACACGCCTCCAGCGCGCCCTGCGCATCGAACCGCGCCCGGTGTGGGAGGAGGAGCCGACGAAGGCGGGACTCGCCTTCAAGGGCTTCGGGCTGATCGCGATCTGCGCGGTCGTCATCATCCCGATCTGGGTGGTGCTGGTGACCAGCCTCTCCGACACCAAGACCATCAACGACGCCGGCGGCCTGGTCGTCTGGCCCCGGCACATCACGTTCGTGGCGTACAAGGAGTTGCTGAGCGGGGGCGCGGTGACCCGCGCGGCCGCCGTCAGCGTCGGCCTCACCGTCGTCGGTACGGCCGTCAGCATGATCGTCTCGATCCTCTGCGCGTACGGGCTCAGCCGCCGCGACTCGTACGCGCACCGGCCGCTGCTGATGACGCTGATGGCGACCATGTTCTTCGGTGCGGGTCTCATCCCGACGTATCTGCTGGTCACCGGAATCGGGCTGAGCGACAGCTACTGGTCGATGATCCTGCCCAGCGCGATCAGCGTGTTCAACGTGCTCGTCCTGCGCGGCTTCTTCATGGACACGGCGCCCGAACTCATCGACGCGGCCCGCATCGACGGGGCCGGCGAGTGGCGCATCCTGTTCCAGATCATCATGCCGCTGTCGCGTGCGGTGATCGCGGTGATCTCGCTGTTCTACGCGGTCGGCTACTGGAGCCAGTGGTTCAACGCGATGCTCTACATCCAGGACAGCGACAAGTACCCGCTCCAGATGATCCTGCGTCAGCTGGTCCTCCAGCACCAGGTGCCGCCGGGGGCGATGGGCGCGGCCGTCAGCAACGGGCAGATCAACAGCCTCGCCGTGCAGATGGCCGTCATGATCCTGGCGCTGATCCCGGTCGCGGTGCTGTCGCCGTTCGTCCAGAAGCACTTCCAGAAGGGCATGCTCACCGGCGCCGTGAAGGGCTGACCCGGCGCCGTTCCTCCCCCTCTCCCCCTGTCCGGAAGGTATTCGCCATGCGCGCTTCGTCCGCGCCCACGCCCCGTCGCAGAACCGTGCTCGCCACGGCTGCCGTCGCCGCCGCTGCCACCGCCCTCCCGGCCGCGGGCACCGCGGCCGCCCGGGACCGCCACCCCGGCGGCCGGCACCAGCCGCACCGCTGGCGGACGGCCGCGATCGGCGGCACCGGGTTCGTCACCGGCCTGCTGTTCCACCCGTCGGTGAAGGGCCTGGCCTACGCCCGTACCGACATCGGCGGCGCCTACCGCTGGGACGCGGCGCGGGCCCGCTGGACCCCGCTCACCGACCACATCGGCTGGGACGACTGGAACCTCCTCGGCATCGAGGCGATGGCCGTCGACCCGTCCCACCCGGACCGCCTCTACCTGGCCTGCGGCACCTACGCGCAGTCCTGGGCGTCCCCCGGCGCGGTGCTGCGCTCCGACGACCGGGGCGCGACCTGGAAGCGGGCCGGCCTGACCGTGCGGCTCGGTGCGAACGAGGACGGGCGCGGCGCCGGTGAACGGCTGCTGGTGGATCCCCGGGACAGCGGGACGCTCTGGCTGGGCACCCGGCACGACGGGCTGCTGCGCTCCACGGACCGGGGCGCGACCTGGGCGCCGGCCGCCTTCCCGGCCGCCCCGTCGGAGACCGGCCAGGGCGTGATGTTCCTGGTCGCGGCGGGCCGGACGGTGTACGCGGGCTGGGGCGACGGCGGCAGCGCGCTCTACCGCACGGACGGAAGGGGCGGCTGGGAGGCGGTGCCCGGACAGCCGTCCGGGAGTGCGTCGGTGAAGGTGCCGGTGCGGGCCGCGTACGACGCCCGGGGGCGGGCGCTGTACGTCACCTACGCCGACGCCCCGGGGCCCAACGGGCAGTCCGACGGCTCGGTCCACCGGCTCGACACCGTGACGGGGGCCTGGAGCGAGGTCACCCCGGTGACGCCCGACGCCGCCGCCGGTGACGGCTTCGGCTACGGCGGGGTGGCCGTCGACGCGCGCCGCACCGGCACGCTCGTCGTCACCACCAACAACCGCTGGGGGCAGATCGACACGGTGTTCCGGTCCACCGACGGCGGTGCGAGCTGGGTCTCGCTCAAGGACACCGCCGTGGTGGACGTCTCGGAGACCCCGTACCTGCGCTGGGGCGGGGACGCGGCCAAGTTCGGCTGGTGGATCCAGGCCGTCGCCGTCGACCCCTTCGACTCGCACCACATCGTGTACGGGACCGGCGCGACGGTCTTCGGGACGCGGGACCTCGTCCACTGGGCACCGGAGATCCGGGGCCTGGAGGAGTCCTCGGTGCGCTTCCTCGTCGCCCCGCCCGGCCGGGACGGCGCCCCGCTCCTGAGCGGCCTCGGCGACATCGGGGTCATGTACCACGACTCGCTGACCGCCTCCCCGTCCCGGGGCATGGCGTCCTCCCCGGTGTTCGGCACCGCCACCGGCCTCGCCCTCGCCGCGCTGAAGCCGTCGTACGTGGTGCGCACGGGCTGGCCGTCCGGCTCCGACGCGGCCGGGGCCTTCTCCCGCGACGGCGGCCGGAGCTGGCAGCCGTTCGCCGCCCAGCCCGCAATCGCGCCCTCCGCCCCGGGACCGATCGCGGTCTCGGCGGACGGTGCGACCCTGCTGTGGTCGTTCATCCACTGGGACGGCACCAAGTACCCCGCCCACCGGTCCACCGACGGCGGTGCGAGCTGGGCCGAGGTGGCGTCCTTCCCCAAGGGCGGCACCCCGGTCGCGGACCCGGTCGACCCGCGGCGCTTCTACGTGTACGACACCGATACGGGTGCCGTGCACATCTCCCGGGACGGGGGCGCGACCTTCACCCCGGGCGCGACCGGACTCCCCTCCGGGGACGCGCAGTTCAAGGTGGCGGCGGCGCCGGGCCGCAGCGGTGACCTGTGGCTGTCCGCGAAGGACAACGGCCTGTTCCGGTCCACGGACGGCGGGCTCACCTTCACCGCAGTGCCCGGCTGCCAGGCCTCGCACGCGCTGGGCTTCGGCAGGGCGGCACCGGTGCGGGGCCGCGGGGCCGGGGCGGGCTATCCGGCCGTCTTCCAGACCGGGCGGGTCCCGGCGGCGTACGACGGCGTGGCGGTGCTGCGCTCCGACGACGCGGGCCGCACCTGGGTGCGCGTCAACGACGACTCCCACCAGTGGGGCTGGACCGGCGAAGTGATCACCGGTGACCCCCGCGTCCACGGCCGCGTCTACCTCGGCACCAACGGCCGCGGCATCCAGTACGCAGACCCCCAGTAAGGAACGGGAGACGTCATGCCGTCCCTGCGCGACGCGGCACGTGGCCGCATCCTCTTCGGAGGCGACTACAACCCCGAGCAGTGGCCCGAGGAGGTGTGGGAGGACGATATCCGGCTGATGAAGGAGGCCGGCGTCAACTCCGTCACCCTCGGTGTCTTCTCCTGGGCGAAGATCGAACCCCGCCCGGGGGCCCGGGAGTTCGGCTGGCTGGACCGGCTGATGGACCTGATGCACGCGCACGGCATCGGCGTCGTGCTCGCCACCCCGACCGCGTCCCCGCCGCCCTGGATGGGCGCCCGGCACCCGGAGACCCTGCCGCGCGCGGAGGACGGGTCGGTGGTCTGGTACGGCTCGCGGCAGCAGTTCTGCGCCAGCTCACCGGTGTACCGCCGCTATGCCGCCGCGCTCACCGAGGACCTCGCCGCACGGTACGCGCAGCACCCCGCGCTCACCGTGTGGCACATCAACAACGAGTACTGTACGCACTGCTGGTGCGACGAGACGGCGGGCCACTTCCGCCGCTGGCTGCGCAGCCGGTACGGAACGCTCGATGCCCTCAACGAGGCCTGGGGCACGGCCTTCTGGAGCCAGCGCTACGACGCGTGGACGGAGATCCTGCCGCCGCGCAAGGCGCAGTACATGAAGAACCCGACGCAGGTGCTGGACTTCAAGCGCTTCACGTCGGACGCGCTGCTGGAGTGCTTCGTGGCCGAGCGGGACATCGTCGCCCGGCACACCCCGCACATTCCGGTGACGACGAACTTCATGCCACTGTGGTCGGGGCAGGACGCCTGGGCCTGGTCGGCCGAGGAGGACATCGTCTCGGTCGACGTCTACCCGGACCCGCGCGACCCGTGGGGCGGGCAGTACAACGCGATGCTCGCCGACATGACGCGCTCGCAGGCCGCCGGCCCGTGGATGCTGATGGAGCAGGCGGCGGGCGCGGTGAACTGGCGGGGCGTCAACCATCCCAAGCCGGAGGGCCTGAACCGGCTCTGGTCGCTGCAGTCGGTGGCGCGCGGGGCCGACGCGATCTGCTACTTCCAGTGGCGGCAGTCCCGGCAGGGCTCGGAGAAGTTCCACTCCGGGATGCTCGGTCACGCCGGTGCGCACGGCCGCTCCTTCCGCGAGACCAGGCGGCTGGGGGCCGAACTCGCCGCGCTCGGAACGTCGGTGGCGGGCACCGAGGTGCGTGCCGACGTGGCGGTCCTGCACGACTGGGACGCCTGGTGGGCGGGCGCGCAGGAAGGCAGCCCCTCCAGGCTGCTGGACTACGCCGAGGTGGTGGGGCGCTGGCACCGCGCCCTGTGGGAGAACGGCACGCCCACGGACTTCGCCCGCCCCGACGCCGACCTGAGCCGGTTCAAGGCGGTCGTCGTGCCGCACCTCTATCTGCTGGACGACGCGGCCGTCGACAACCTCGTGGCGTACGTGCGGGACGGCGGGCGGCTGGTGTGCGGCTTCTTCACCGGCGTCGCGGACGTGGACGACCGGGTCAGGCCGGGCGGGATGGACGCACGGCTGCGCGAGCTGTTCGGCATCGCCACCCTGCACGAGTGGTGGCCGCTGGAGGCGGACGCCACCGTGGAGTGCGACGGTTTCCGGGGCACCCTGTGGTCGGAGGAGCTGGAGGCGGCGGACGACGCCGAGGTGCTCGCGGCCTACCGCGACGGCGAACTGGCCGGGCTCCCGGCCGTGCTGCGCAGGGGCCGCGCCGTGTACGTGTCGACGCTTCCGGAGCCCCGGGCGCTGCGGGCGCTCCTGGCCGACGTGGTCCGGGAGGCCGGTGCGGAGCCGGTGCTGGCCGGACTGCCGGAGGGCGTGGAGGCGGTGCGCCGGGGCGACCTGCTGTTCCTGCTGCACCACCGCCGGGAGATGGTCACCGTGGCCGTCCCCGGCACGTACGAGGACCTGCTGACCGGGCGGTCGGTGACGGACCGGATCGCGCTCGGCCGCTACGGCGTCGCCGTGCTGCGGAGCACCGCGCCGTGACCGGACGCACGGACATCGACGGCACCTGGGAGCCGCGCCCCGCCGCCCGCTGGGAGGACGCCTTCCTCGCGGGGAACGGGCGGCACGGGGCCATGGTGTACGGCGACCCGGCCGACGACCGGGTGGTCGTCACCCACCACACCCTGGTGCGGCCGAACGGCAGTGAGCACGTCCGCCCGCCCGAACTCGCGGACCGGCTGGACCGGTTGCAGAGTGCCCTGCTGTCCGGGGACACCACGGCGGCGGAGCACTTCGGTGCGGGACGGCCCCTGGTGTGGGTGCAGCCCTTCCACCCCGCCTTCCGGACCCGCGTCCGGCCCGTCCCCGGCAGCGCGCCCACGGACCCGCCCGCCGGCTACCGGCGCTCCGTCGACTTCGCCACCGGGGAGATCACGGCCGCCTGCGAGAGCCGGCGCGGCCGGGTCTTCGTCTCGCGCGCCGACGACGTGATCGTCCAGCACGTCACGGGGCCGGGGCTCGCCGTGGACGTGACCCTGGACCACGCCCTGCCGGGCGCCCCGCCGCGGCTGGCCGTCGGGCGCAGCACCGTGCTGACCCCGGACGGCGCCCGGCTGACACTGCGCGCGGGCTACCCCGACAGCGACCTCGCGTACACCGGCGTGACGGTGCTCCGCACCGAGGGCGGGCGGGTCTCGGTGGCGGGCGAGGGAGTCCGGGTCGAGGGGGCGAGGAGCCTGCTGCTGCTCACCCGGGTGCGCCGGCACGCGGGCCATCTCGACCTGGCGGCGGAGTGCGCCGCGCTGCCGGGCGACGACTACGCCACGCTGTTCGCCCGGCATGTGGCCCTGCACGGGCCGGCCTTCGAGCGGGCCTCGCTCACCCTGGACGCCGACCCGGCCGAACGGCTGCTTCCCGGGAGCGAGCTGGTCCGGCGGCCGGAGAGCCCGGCGCTGCTGGAACGGCTGTTCGCGGCGGGCCGCTACCATCTGCTGTCCGCGTCCGGGGCCCTGCCGCCCCGGCTGACCGGACTGTGGACGGGCGACTGGGACACCGCGTGGTCGGGGGCGTTCACCACGAACGCCAACCTCAACCTGCAGATCGCCTCGGCCGCCGCGGCGGCGCTGCCCGAGGTGTCCGAGGCGCATGCCGCCCTGGTGTACGGGCAGCTGGCGGACTGGCGGGACAACGCGCGTGCGGTGTTCGGCGCGCGTGGCGTCGTGGCCCCGTCGCACACGGACGGCGAGTCCGGGCACACCCGCCACTATCAGCGTGCCTACCCGCTGCATCTGTGGACGGCCGGCGCGGACTGGCTCCTTGAGCCATTGATCGAGCACGCCGAGACGACGGGCTCGGAGGACCCCCGGCTGACCGCCGCCCTGCACGAAACGGCCCTGTTCTACGAGGACTTCCTCACGCGGACCGGCCCCGACGGGCGGGTGGCCGTGGTGCCCTCGTACTCGCCGGAGAACCGTCCGGCCAACGCGAGCTGGGGCACGGTCGACGCGACGATGGACCTGGCGGCGGCCCGGCACGCGCTCACCGCCTCGGCCGACCGCTGCCCCGGCGACCCGGCCGCCGCGCGCCGCCGGGCGCTGGCGGACCGGCTCGCGGAGTACCGGGTCAACGAGGACGGCGCGCTCGCCGAGTGGGCGTGGCCGGGTCTGGCGGAGACGTACGACCACCGCCATCTCAGCCACCTGTATCCGGTGTGGCCGCTGGACGCGATCAATCCGTACGACACGCCCGAGCTGGCCGCCGCCGCGCACCGGGCGCTAGAACTGCGGGGCGCGGAGAACGACTCGGCGCACGGCCATCTGCACCATGCGCTGATCGCGGCGCGGTTGCGGGACGGGGCGCGGGCGTCGGCCGCGGTCCGGTCCGTGCTGGCGGGCGACTTCTTCCACGACTCGCTGATGAGCGCCCACTACCCGTCGCGCAACGTGTACAACGCGGACGCGGCGCACGCACTGCCGGCCGCCGTGATCGAGTCCCTGGTGCAGTCGACGCCGCACCGGCTGGTGCTGCTGCCCGCGCCTCTCGCGGGCTGTCCGGGCGGTGAACTGCGCGGTGTGCGTACGCGGTTCGGCGCCGCCCTGGACCTGAGCTGGTCGGCCGACGGCGCCGCGAGGGCCGTACTGCGCCCGACGCGTGACGCCCGTGTCGATGTGCGTACGGGCGACAGCAGTGCGCTCACCGAAGCCTCCGCCGGCTCCCCCTCGGCTCCGCTGGAGCTGATGGCCGGCGTGGACCGCGTCCTGGAACTCCGGCCGCGGTAGCACTCCCCCCACCCACCATGGAAGGACGACCATGGCACGACGCACCCGTACCCTCAACAGGCTCGCGCTGACCCCGGCGGTGGCGCTGGCAGCCCTCGTCGGCTTCGCCGCTGCCCCCGCCCAGGCCGCCGTCTGGTCCTCGTCGGACCAGTGGGGCACGTACACCACCACCGACAACTACACCCTGTACAACAACATCTGGGGTTCCGGCGCGGGCACCCAGTCCATCTGGGCCAACTCCTCGTCCGACTGGGGCGTGTGGGCGGACCACCCGAACACGGGCGGCATCAAGTCGTACCCGAACGCCAAGAAGGTGGTGAACAAGCCGATCGGCTCGCTGTCGTCGCTCACCAGCACGTACAACGTCACCGTCCCGTCGTCCGGCGCCTACAACACCTCGTACGACATCTGGGACAGCGACTACGACTACGAGGTCATGCTGTGGGTCAACTACAACGGCGCCGTGGGCCCGTTGGGCACCTCGCAGGGCACGCTGACGCTCGGCGGACACACCTGGACCGTCTACAAGGGCGACAACGGTTCCAACCAGGTCTTCTCGTTCCTGCGGACGTCGGACTCCACCTCGGGGACCGTGGACATCCTGCCGATCCTGAAGTGGATCAAGAACACCAAGGGCTGGTGGGGCAACGAGACCATCGGTGACGTCCAGTTCGGCTACGAGATCACCTCGTCGGCGGGCGGTCTCGACTTCCGTACGAACGGGTTCGGCGTCTCCTCCAGCTGATCCGCGCACCCGAGCGGGCCGGCCCACGCGCGGGGGCCGGCCCGCTCGGTCACACCGGGGCGGGCCCGGTGCTCTCGCGCACCGTCAGCTCGGGTGCCAGCAGCTCCACCTCGTCCGTTCCCCGGCCGGAGAGCTTGGCGACGACCTGCTCGACGGAGCGGCGGCCCATCTCCTGGGCCGGTATGGCGACGGAGGTGAGCCGCACGGAGGCCTGGGAGGCCACCTGCTCGGGGCAGATCGCGACCACCGACACGTCCTCGGGCACGGCGCGGCCCTGCTGCCGCAACAGGTTGAGCAGCGGTTCCACCGCCGCCTCGTTCTGCACGATGAAGCCCGTGGTGCCGGGTCGCTCGTCGAATATCCGCGACAGCGTCTGTGCCATCGCCGCGTATCCGCCCTCGCACGGCCGGTGCAGGACGCGCACCCCGGTCTCCTGCGCCCTGGCCCGTACGCCGTCGACGGTGCGCTCGGCGAACCCGGTGTGCCGTTCGTACACCGCCGCGGCCTCGCCGATGACAGCGATCTCACGGTGCCCGAGGCCGGCCAGGTGTTCCACGCAGAGCGCGCCGGTCGCCTCGAAGTCCAGGTCCACGCAGGTCAGTCCGGTGGTGTCGGCGGGCAGGCCGATGAGCACGGCGGCCCGGTCGGTCTCGCGCAGCAACGGCAGCCGCTCGTCGTGCAGTTCGACGTCCATCAGGATCATGGCGTCGGCCAGCGAGCTTCCGGTGATCCGCCGCACCGCCGCGGGGCCCTCCTCGCCGGTGAGGAGAAGGACGTCGTAGCCGTGGGTGCGGGCGGTGGTGGCGACCGCGATGGCGATCTCCATCATCACGGGCACGTACATGTCGGTGCGCAGCGGCACCATGAGCGCGATGATGTTCGACCGGCTGCTGGCCAGCGCACGAGCCCCGGCGTTGGGGTGGTAGCCGAGCTGCTGGATGCTGCGCTCGACGCGCTCGCGGGTGGCGACGGAGATGGAGCGCTTCCCGCTGAGGACGTAGCTCACCGTGCTCGCCGAGACTCCGGCGTGCTGCGCGACCTCGGCCAGGGTGACCATTCAGCTCTCCCTCACGGACGTCGTCGAACCCGGGACGCTAAGCGGTCCGATCCGGCGCTTCCGGTCAGATGTGGCGAAGCGCTTCGACTCCGCTCTCTCCGCCTGTGACATGGAGAGACAGCGCGAGCCTAGCCCCGCCACGACAGCATGTCCAGACCACTGTCGAAGCGCTTCGACTCACAGGGGGCGACCCCGGCTGCTGCAACGATATGCCCGGCGCCCGCCCCCGTCACACCGGGTCAGCCGCCGAGCAGCACCGGGAAGGACTCCATGTCGTTCTGCGTCATGACCGGGAGGTTGCGCAGCTCCGTGTCGGGAACGGCGAGCCGCAGCCCCGGGAAGCGCGCGAAGAGCGCCGGCAGGGCGATGCCCGCCTCGACCCGGGAGAGGGCCGCGCCGGGGCAGATGTGCGGGCCGTGTCCGAAGGTCATGTGCCGGACCGGGGTGGCGCGCGTGATGTCGAAGGCGTCGGCGTCGGGGCCGTGCTGCTGGGGGTCGCGTCCGATCACCCGGTACGAGATCACCACGCCCTCGCCCTTGGCGATGACGCCGTCCCCCACCTGGATGTCCTCGGTGGCGAACCGCATGAGCAGATGGGTGGTCGGGGTGTCCCAGCGCAGGGTCTCCTCGATCACGGTGTCCCAGGAGACCTCGCCGTCCAGAACCATCCGCAGCTGCTCGGGGTGGGCCAGCAGGGCGCGTACGGCGTTGAGGATGAGCCCGATCGTGGTCTCGTGCCCGGCGGCCACCATGGCCTTGAGGTTGCCGACGACCTCCTCCTCGGTCAGCGGCTCGCCGCCCTCCTCGGCCAGGATCAGCGCGGAGGTCAGGTCGTCGGTGGGCCGCGCGGTCTTCTCCCGTACGAGTCCGGTGTAGAAGACGTCCAGGTCGGCGAGGAGCGCGAGGCGCTCGTCCTGCGGGGTGAGCATGGAGAAGAACGCCTTGTACTGACGGGTGAGCATGGCGTTCTCCGCCGGGTCCACGCCCATCAGCATGCCGACGACCCGCATGGGCAGCGGCTGGGCGAACACCGACTTGAGGTCGACGACAGCCCCGGCCCGGCCGCCCTCCTCCAGCGCGTCCAGCAGCTCCGCGGTGAACTTCTCGATGTCGGGGCGTATCGCCTCCAGACGGCGGGGCGTGAGCGCCTGCGAGGTCTTGGTCCGCAGCCGGCGGTGCTCCGCGCCGTCCACCGTGAACATGGACCGCCCGGCGTCGATCATGCCGATGAGCGGCCAGGCGTGCGTCACCTCGCCGCTCTGCCACAGCCCCCAGGCGTTGATGTCCTTCACCAGCCGCGGGTCGACCAGGAGGCGCCGGGCGTCCGCGTGCCGGGTGAGGGTCCACGCCGGCACGCCGAGGAGCTCGATCCGGGCCAGCGGCCCGGCGTCGCGCAGCCGGGCCGTCTCGCCGTCCAGGTCCCGGACCATCGGGTCGATGACGACGGTCGCGCCGTGCTGGGCCGCCGCCTGCGCGGCGTGGGGGCAGTTCACGAGAGGTCTCCTGTCGTGCGTACGGGGGTGAACCGGACGGGGAGCGCGGTGGTGCCGCGGAGGAAGGCGGAGGGCCGTCGGACGAGGTCCTCGGCCGGGACATCCAGCCGGAGGTCCGGCAGCCGGTCGAGCAGCACCTCGATGCCGGTCCTGGCGATGATCTCGGCGATCTCCTGGGCGGGGAACGGGCACCGGTACTCGCCGTGGCTGAAGGCCAGATGCGCCCCGTTGCCGCCCTGGGCGAGGCCGCCCCCGGACACGCCCTGGCGGATCAGCGGGTCGGTGTTGGCGGCCCCGAGCCCGAGCAGCAGCATGTCCCCGGCCCGGATGCGCTGCCCGCCCAGCTCGGTGTCGCGCGCGGCCCAGCGGCCGGCGAGGATCTGGGTGGGGGTGTCCTCCCACAGCACCTCGTTCATGGCCTCGCCGATGCTGCGCCGGCCGCCGGCCATGGAGTCGGCGAACTCGTCCTCGGTGAGCATCAGCCGCACGGAGTTGCTGATCCAGTCGGCGGTGGGCAGGTGCCCGGCAGCCGTGACGGCCATCAGGTCGAGGGTGTACTCCTCGTCGGTGAACTCCTCCGGGAAGTCGAGCATCCGGGTGGCCACGTCGTCCCCCGGCTCGGCCCGCTTGGCGGCGAGCAGCCGCGCCATGTGCTCACCGAAGCGCAGATGGGCGCTCTGCGCCTCGGGGCCGCCGTCCGCCAGATCCTTCAGCACTCGGGCGATGGCGGCGCCCTCCTCGTCGGGGAAGCCGATCAGGCGGGCGAGGACGAGCACCGGGAGCGGTTCGCAGAAGTCGGCGACAAGGTCCGCGGTGCCCCGCGCGCACAGGCCGTCGATCAGCCGGTCGGCCAGCTCCTCGCAGTGGCCGCGGATCCGGAACGGGTCGGCCCCTTCGAGCGCGGGTCCGACCATGCGGACGTGCCGCTGGTGCTCCTCCCCCGCGCTGAAGTAGATGGACGGCAGGGGGCGCCCCACCATCGGCAGCAGGGGCCAGTCGTCGGGGACGTGCGGCCACTGGTTCCAGAAGCCCACGTCGCGCGGGAACAGTGCGCCGTCACTGGTGACCCGGTGGAGTTCGCGGTATCCGATGACCAGCCAGGCGGGAAAGCCGCCCGGCAGCTCCACGGGGACGACCGGCCCGTGGTCGCGACGCATGGTGCGGTAGACGGTCTGCGGTTCGGCCTGGAAGCCGGGGCCCCAGAGCGGCACCGCGCCGGAGTGCGCGGGGCACCCGGGAGGGGCGGCCGCGGTGGCCGGCGCGGACTCTGCCGGGGAAGGGCGCGTCATGAATCCTGACTCCTGTGGACGACTGCACGCGCCAAGATCACGCGATCAACACTCGTTCACTATAAGGAGTTTGTGTGATGCGGTCCGGTCAATCGCGATCAATTCCGGACCATGGACCGACGCGCCCCGCACCTCACCCCGTCCGCAGCCCCGGATCGCTCACCCCGGGCTCGCCCGTCTCCACGTGCCCGGCGAAGCGCCGCAGGAAGGTCTCGTCCGCGTCGCTGGTGACGGTGACGTCGTACCAGCGCTTGCTCCGGCGCAGGTCGAGGGTGCGCCTGACGGTCGCGCCCGCGCCCACGGTGACCGTCTGCACCGCTCCCCCGTAGGCGGCGGCGCTGCGCAGCGTGAGCCGCACCGCCCCGGTCCCGGTGTGGGTGAGGGTGACGTCGAGAGCGCCCGTCGCGGCGTCGTGACGCACCGTCACCTCCGACCCGGCCGTCTTCCCGGGGCTTCGGAAGGAGCGCAGGAATCCGTTCGGTCCGTGGACGGTGAGGTCGGTGACACCCTTCGAGTACGCGGTGTTCCAGGTGTCCGCGACCGACGCGCCCGCGTGGGCGGTGTACGTCCAGGGGCCGTCCGTGCGGTTGCCGGACGTGACGAGGAACTGGGCGCCCGCCCCGGGGCCCCCGCCGAAGGTGAGCCGGAAGGTCCCGGCGGACGCGTCGGCGGTGCCGTCGACGAACGGCGCGTACGGCAGCGGGCGGGTGGGCCGTGAGCCCGGCTCCTGGGCCGGCACCGCTCCGGTGGCGGGCGGCACCGGCACGTAGTCGGGGTGCCGGTCGCCGTCCGGGGGCTCGTAGGCGGCGGTGGACGGAAGCTCGGGCGCCGAGGCGTCCGTACGCCCGAAGTCGAACGCGGAGGTGAGGTCGCCGCACACGGCCCGCCGCCAGGGCGAGATGTGCGGCTCGCGCACACCGAAGCGCCGCTCCATGAACCGGATGACGGAGGTGTGGTCGAAGACCTCGGAGCAGGCGTAGCCGCCGGTGCTCCACGGCGAGACGACGGTCATGGGCACACGCTGGCCGAGCCCGTAGGGTCCCGCCGCGTACCGCGCGTCACCGGGGAAGTAGTCGGCGGCGGTGTCCACGGTGGACAGTCCCTGCGCGGGCCCGGACGGGACGTACGGCGGCACGACGTGGTCGAAGAAGCCGTCGTTCTCGTCGTATGTGATGAACAGGGCGGTACGCCCCCAGACCTCCGGGTCCGAGGTGAGCGCGTCCAGCACCTGCGCGATGTACCAGGCGCCGTAGTTCGCGGGCCAGTTGGGGTGCTCGCTGTACGCCTCGGGCGCGGCGATCCAGGACACCGAGGGCAGCGTCCCGGCCCGGATGTCGGCCTTCAGGTCGTCCAGCAGACCGCCCCCGTTCTTGAGGTCGCTCCCGGTGCGGGCCTTGTCGTACAGGGCGTCGCCGGGCTCGGCGTCGCGATAACTGTTGAAGTACAGCAGCGAGTTGTCCCCGTAGGTGCCCCGGTAGGCATCACCGATCCAGCCCCAGGAGCCGGCGGCGTCCAGCCCGTCACCGATGTCCTGGTACACCTTCCAGGACACCCCGGCCTGCTCCAGCCGCTCCGGATACGTGGTCCAGCCGTACCCCTTCTCGTCGTTGCCCAGCTCGGGCCCGCCGCCGGCGCCGTCGTTGCCGGTGTACCCGGTCCACAGGTAGTACCGGTTGGGGTCGGTCGACCCGATGAAGGAGCAGTGGTACGCGTCGCAGACGGTGAACGCGTCGGCGAGCGCGTAGTGGAAGGGGATGTCCTCCCGGGTGAGGTGGGCCATCGTGGTGGCCGTCTTGGCGGGCACCCACTGGTCGTAGGCCCCCTTGTTGAACGCCCGGTGGCCGCCCGCCCAGTCGTGGTTCAGGTCCTGGAGGAACTGCAGGCCCAGCTTGTCGGCGGGCGGCCGGAACGGCAGCACCTCCTTGCCCACCGCGTCCGCCTGGTGCCACACCGGCTTCCCGCTGGGCAGGGTGACGGGACGCGGGTCGCCGTAGCCGCGCACGCCCTTCATCGTCCCGAAGTAGTGGTCGAAGGAACGGTTCTCCTGCATCAGGACGACGATGTGCTCGACGTCCTCGATGGTGCCTGTGCTGCCCCGCGCCGGAAGGGACGCGGCGCGGGCGATGCTGCTCGACAGGGCGGTGAGGGCGACACTGCCCCCGGCGAGCTTCAGCAGCCGGCGACGGTTCAGTTCTGCCATGGGTGGGGGCCTTCGCGGGTGG
>NZ_RDBL01000005.1:32491-62818 GCF_008042035.1 Streptomyces sp. col6 | reverse complement strand
GAGGGTGGCCCCACTGCTCGTACGGGTGGGGCGGGGGCGCCTGTGAGGCGCTTGGGTCCGGGGCATCGCCGGAAGAATCCGCAGGGTCATGTGGTCGCCGCGGATCGACGGGATGGTCCATGGGAACTCCGCCCTGTGTAACGGAAGCTGCAACAGGCCCCGAAATCAGTCAGGTTGGGGAGGCCGACACCGGAGGGGTTCACTGCGGCCGACCCAGGCCAACCCTATGATGCTGTCACACGTTCGATCCATGGGGGGACGGTCCGTGACGGAAGCGGTGGGTGCGCGCGTGCTGATGCGCGTTCGCATTCCGGTGCGTCAAGTCCCTTGGCCTGTCCGCCGGTCCGGCCCGGCGTGCGGCGGGTGGGCCCCCGACGACCGCTCTCCTCGCGCATGACGCGGACGGGTGCGGCGGACGAGGCCTGGCAGGGGATGGTGGGCCTGCCCGGCTGTCTGCTGACCGAGGTGCCTCGGCTCGGGCGGGACGCCTCCGGGCCGTCCGGTACCGACGACGCTCCGCGGGCACAGCGGTTCGCCGCCCTCGTGTCCGCCTTCCACGCAGGAGCTGCTGCCGGACCGGACCGGGGGAGTGTCCTGCTCGGGTGGTCGCGCCTCTCGGCGTCCGGACCGGTCGAGATCCATCTCGGCGGCTCCTCGCTCATCGGCGGAGAGGTCACCGGTGACCGGGACACGGCCCTGCTCGGCCTGCCCGCCGGAGCGCGCGGGCGGCGTCTGCCGCACGGCGCCGTCGCCGCTGCCATGGACCGGTTTCCGCACTGGAGCGCCATCGCCGCGATAGCCGACGGCCTGCTGGTGGGGAACGGGGCGCCGGAGCGTGCGGCCTCCCGGCTGCGCCCCACCGTCGAGGACAGCCTTCTGGGCGTCTGGCAGGGCGCCTTCGCCTGGTTCGTCCTGGCCGAGCCGGTGGCGCCCGCCGCGCTCGACGAACTCGTCGCGGACGTTGCCGACCGGCGGCGCGGGGCGCAGTCCCGGGAGACATCCTCACCCGAACATGCCCTGGAGGCGCTGAGGTTGGAGCGTAGGCACCAGGAGATGGCCACGGCGTCGGCGACCGGTCTGTGGCGCATACGTCTCCTTGCGGGCGGCCGTACCCCCGACGACGCGCAACGGGTCGCCGCTCTCCTGTGCGCGTCGGCGGATCTCGAAGGACTTCCGTACGCGCTGAAGCCGGCTGGACGGACGGGCGGGCTGCGGACCGCGCTCGATCTATGCCTGCCCGAGCCCGCCCCCTTTCCGTTCCACGGCAGTTCGGAGCTGCTGGCGGCCCTGGCCAGGCCGCCCGCCCAGGAGGTGCCCGGCGTACGGTTCGCGATCCGTCCCGCATTCGATGTCACTCCGGAGAGCGGCACCGAGCATCCCGGTCCCGGGGCCGGCCCCCTTCGCATCGGCACGGTCCTGGACCGGAACCGGGGCCCGGCAGGGGAGTTGAGCCTGCCCCGCGCCACTCTCAACCGGCACACCTTCGTCTGCGGTGCCACGGGTGGCGGCAAGTCCCAGACCGTCCGGGGCATCCTTGAGGCGGCCACCCGGGAGGGGCTTCCCTGGCTGGTCGTCGAACCGGCCAAGGCCGAGTACCGGGCCATGTCCGCACGGCTGGGCGAGACGGACGAGGTCCTCGTCATCAGGCCCGGGGACCGCGACATGCTCCCCGCCGGCCTGAACCCCCTGGAGCCCTCCCTCCTGCCGACCGGCGAGCGCTTCCCGCTGCAGACCCACCTGGAGATGGTCCGCGCGCTCTTCCTGGCCTCCTTCGACCCGCAGGAACCCTTCCCGCAGGTGCTGAGCGCGGCCCTGACCCGGTGCTACGAGGAGCTGGGGTGGGACCTGACGCTCGGCGAACCGTGGACCCCCGGGGCGGAGCCGCGCTACCCGACCCTGGAGGACCTGGAGCACACGGCGCTCCAGGTCGTGTCGGACATCGGCTACGGCAAGGAGATCACCGACAACGTCCGGGGCTTCATCAGGATCCGGCTCGCGGGCCTCCGGCTCGGCACCACCGGCCGGTTCCTGGAGGGTGGCCACCCCATCGACTTCGGTGAACTGCTGCGGCGCAACGTCGTCTTCGAGATCGAGGACGTCGGGGACGACAACGAGAAGGCCTTCCTCATGGGGACCATCCTCATCCGGCTGGTCGAGTACCTGCGGATGGAACAGCGTGCGACGGGCCGGATCTCCTCCCCCCTCCGCCACCTGACCGTGTTCGAGGAGGCCCACCGGCTGCTGCGCCGGCCGCAGGAGGGCGGGACGGGGGCCCACTCCGTGGAGATGTTCGCGGGCCTGCTGGCCGAGATCCGCGCGTACGGGGAAGGGCTGGTGATCGCCGACCAGATCCCCGCCAAACTGATACCGGACGTCATCAAGAACACCGCGGCCAAGATCGTGCACCGCCTCCCGGCGCGGGACGACCGGGAGGCCGTCGGCGCCACGATGAACATCACCGAGCCGCAGTCCGAGTACCTGGTCACTCTCGGGCCGGGTGAGGCGGCGGTGTTCACCGACGGCATGGACTACCCGCTCCTGGTCCGTATGGACGACGGGACTTCGCGCTAGGACGCGGGAACCGTCCGCCCGGGTGACCTGGCGCCCATGGTCGCGCCCCGAAGCGGGGCCTGCGGCCCGGACTGCGCCTCGGCTCCGTGCACGCTCCGGCAACTGCGTACGGCCCAGCGCCTGTCCGAGCAGGACGAGCTGCGCATCGCCCTCTGGGCCGAAATGACCGTGGCCTCCCACCTGTTGGGCTGGATCACGCCTCTTCCCGGGGAGGCCATGCGCCATGGGCTGGCCTCGGACCGGGCCGCGGACCGGCGCCTGGTGGACTGCGCCATCGGCCAGGCGGTCGACCGGGCGGTGCACAGCCGGGCGGGAGCCGTCGGCGCTCCGCATGCCCTGGCCGAGCACGTCGCCGGCCTGATGCGGGCCCAGCTCGACGGCGACGACCCCTGCCCGGTCGGCGAGCCGCGGTGGAAGGCCGCGAAGGGCGTCAGAACGCGGCAGTACTACCACGGGCGCCACACACCGTCCGTGCTGGAGAAGGCCGTCGGCTGCGCGGACCCGTCCGAGGAGTGGGCCGGCCGGTTCGCCCGCGCGGTCGCGTGCTTCGAGCGCAAGCCGCGCAGGCCCGTTGCGGTGCCTCCGGCCACGAAGGAGAAGCCTTGAGCGAGTTGTACGGGAGTGGGTCCGGAGCGGAGACGGGCGCCGACTCCGTTGCTGTCGCCTTCGACGACGGCCCGGCCGAGCCGGTGGAGCCCGCTGAGCCTGTTGAGCCGGAGGATCTGGACGGTCCTGCCGGCCTTGCCGTGGAATCCGGTGAACCTGAGGAGCCGGAGCCGCTGGAGCCGTCTGCCCGCGAGGAGGGGGCCGAAGGGGGCTTCCTCGGGCGGGTGTTCGATGTGGCGTCGTGGTGGAGCGAGCCGGGCGAGGGGGCGGTGGACCGGCATGCGACGGTGGACCGGCCGGATTTCCCTGAAGAGAATCCGATGACAGAAGTGCGCTACGGTACGCCGCTCGATCGCCCCGACGGGGAGCGCATCCCCCTGTTCGACGGTCCCCCCGCCCGCGAGCAGACCAAGCAAGGGATCCTTGGGGACTGCGGCATCATCTCCACCTTGGGTGCTGTGGCCGGACACCGTCCGGAGGCAATTTCTCACTGCATCCGGGAGAACGGCGACGGAACGTACGAGGTGACCCTTCACCAGACAAAGCGATCCCTCTACGGTGACCGGAGCCGCTTTGCGCCGACAGGATCGGTCACCGTACTCACCGTCACGCCTGATCTTCCGGTGCAGAGCGATGCGCCCCACCGGCCTGCCTATGGCAAATCAGGGGACGGCGATGTGGCATGGGTGCCCATCCTGGAGAAGGCGGTCGCCGGCGTCGACGCGACATGGGACGAGCGCCGCGCCAGGTTGGCCGAGGGTTACACACGACATGACCTGGGGAGTCTTCCCAGTCACCGTGCGGAACTCCTTACTCAACTCACCGGCGAAACCGCGTACACGGACGACTTTCCGACCCAGTACGACATGGAAGGGCGCAGCCCTGACCGGCAGCTCCTGGAAACGTTCAGAGAGAAGCTTGCGGACGGATGTCCCGTGCTGGTCGGCACGGTGAACCTGGAGCGGGAGGGGCGCAGCCTCCCCAAGGGGCTCATCGATCGTCATGCCTACGAGGTAACCGAGGTAGATGACAGAGGGTTAATACATTTGCGCAACCCGCACAATTTGGCGCATCCGCAGCCGCTGACGGTTGCGGAGTTCAAAAGACTCATCAAGAATCGCTATACAACGATTGGATAGGCGTAATGTCCGTAGAGGTCGTTCTTGTGCACGGAATTCCCAGAGAGCGGGATAGTGTCACGTACGTCGTGCGCAGTGTTCGCGCCACTGAGGAAATCCCGGTTTCGGTGGATCTCGTCGTGGCCGCTGACCAGGAGCGGGACTATCTCTTGGGGATCGGGGACACGTTTCCTGTCCGTGAGGAGACCTGGGCGCTCGACCGCGTGGAGAATCTTCTGCAGCCCGACTGGCGGGTGGTCCTCCGCAAGGTCGAGTAGGCCGCGTCCGGTTCAGTGCGAGAAGCGGTTCAGGGAGCGGCGGTAGGTGCCCATGCCGATGAGCAGGGGCTTGGCGGGGGTCCTTCGCGGGGTGCCGGTCGTGTCTCGCTCGGGCTGCGGTGCGGCGTCGCGGGTGCCGGTGAAGACCGTGGCCGGGTGGCCGTTGACCAGGATGTCGTGGGTGGAGGCGACGCGGAGTCCGGCGTTCTCGAGGGATTCCTCGAAGGCCGGGGCGCCACGGCGGGCGCAGAGGAGGACGAAACGGCCCGTTGCCGGACGCAGGACCCGGGCGAGGGAGAGGCTCGTGGTGTCCGCGAACTCTTCGTAGGGCATGGGCAGTTCTTCGTGCTCGCCCCACGGGGGGTCCGTCACGACGACGTCCACCGAGCCGTCGGCGACGGAGGGGAGGGCCAGGGCGTCCTCGGCGAGCAGCCGGACGCGGCCGTCGCTCAGTGCCTCGGGCGGCAGGTTCTCGCGGCGCTCGGCGAGGTCCAGGTCGGAGTAGATGATCTCCCGCGCGGGCATGCCGAGCCGGGCGACGACGAAGGAGCCGCTGCCCGCGAAGGGGTCGAGGAACGTGTCGTCGGGATGCGGGTCGGAGGCCAGGACGAGCATCGAGGAGAGCTCGTGGGAGAGGGCGCCGCGGGCCTTCCTGGGCCGGGCCGGCTTGGGGAGGCGGGCGCAGAACATGAGGCTGTCCATGTCCAGGCGGCCGATGACCCAGTACTCCTGTCCGCGGCCGCCGGCCTCCAGGCGCAGCCCCGTGCAGGCGGAGATCGTGCGTTCGAGCTCCCGCTTCCGGTCGCCGCCGATGGACGCCAGCTCGCCGTCCACATGCACCATGACGCGGAAGCCCCGCGCGCGTTCCCCGGGAAGAGCGGGGAATTGGGGGGTGCGGAGCGAGCCGGTCAGCTGGGCCACATTCGCGTTGATGTCACCGCGGCGGGTCTCACTGATCACGGCGAAGGCGTTTTTCGCGAACGGGATGGACGCCACTCGTTCCATCGGTGAGGTTGAGCGGAAAAGCATGGCGCTGTCATCCTGGTATTCCGGGTGGAAGTCCTCGACGAAGTGCGTCATCGCCTCGGCGACGATCGCGCTGGTTCCGGCGGGGTACTGGATGAAATAGCGCATTCGGGAAGGCTACCGGACCGGCTCGTCACGCTTCGCCTTGTGCCGTCCGTCCCGTCCGTCTCAACCCTCCTCTTCGGACAACGGCCGCGGGGCCCACTTGCCGTCCACGTCGCGGACCAGGAAGACCGTCGCCGGCCGGCGTTCGTCACGTTCGCCTTCGGGGCTGGTGCCGGCCCACACCAGGTGGACCAGGACCGCGTCCGAGCGGTTCTCGTAGCGTTCGGCGACCCCGGCGCGGATGTGGCACTTCAGCCAGATGTCGGTGGCCGGCTGGCCCTTGAAGTAGTCGGGGTATTCCTTTCGGCTCTTTCCCGTCACATCGGCGAGCAGGACCTTGCCGCCGAGGTCCACGAGGCGCTTCTCGAGGGTGGGCGGGACGTTCGCCTGGCGGCTCTGTTCGAGGGCATGCTGGAGAACGGCGTCGCTGATGTCGCCCGCCAGCGGGTCTCCGTCCTTGGGGTGAGTGGCGGACGGTGACGGGGTGGAAGCCGTCGGCTTCGGCCGGGGTTTCGGCGTCGGCGGTGGTTCGGAGGACGTCGGTGTCGGTGTCGGAGTCGCGGTCGCGGCGGGTGGGCGGGCCGCAGGGGCCGAGTGGCGCCCGCTCATGTCGGGCCAGAGCAGCACCACCCCGACTACGGAGAGGACAGCGGACATGGAGAGCATGATGACGCCCGAGCGCTCCGCACTGCCGCTCATGTCAGATGCCCAATACTGTCGAGTCCGCTCATCCGCACGTCGGATTCCTTGACCACGTCACCGGTTTGGGGCGCCTCGATCTGTCGGTTCTTCCCCAGATAAATGGAGACATGGTAAATATCCTTGCCGCTTCCCGGCGTGGTGGAGAAGAAGAGTAGGTCCCCGGGCTTCGCGCCGGCGAGGCTTCTGGAACTGGTGACACGGACCTTCCCGCTGTCGTGCTGCGTTTGCGCGATGCTGCCGATCATGATGCCAGCCTTCGCATAGGCGTACTCGGTCAGGCCCGAGCAGTCGAAACCGTAGATGTTCGCGCCGTGTCCAATCCCGTACGAAGGCCCGTCGGGTCCCCCGCCACCCCAGGAATAGTCCACTCCCTTCTGTGACTTGGCAGCCTGGATGATTATCTTGGCCTTCCCGGTGGCGTCCACCGAACCGGAGATGTCGAGTTCGTCGTACTGGGCCTTCGCGGCCAGCACGTCTGCTACGTATTGCTCCGAGTGGTTGTACCGGAAGATCGCGTCGTGTTCCGTCTTGGACTTGGAGAAGTCGGCCGCGCCGCTTCCGCAGAGGAGCACGGCCGTGCTCAGCGCCGAGTCGAACACGTTCTGCGGGTCGGTGTCCCCGTCGTCGTCACCGTCCTGGGCGACGCTCTCCCAGGTCTGCGGGATGAACTGGGTGGGACCGACGGCACGGTCGTAGACCGTGTCGTGGTCGTACTTGCCGCCGTCGGTGTCCGTGATGCGCTGAGTGCCGTTGCTGCCGTCCAGGACAGGGCCGATAACGGGTGGCTCCACGTTGCCGTACTTGGAGCCGACCTTGTCCACGACCTTGCGGCCCATGAATGTGCCGTGGTGCGACTCGATCTGTCCGATGCCTGCCAGCAGGGTCCAACTGAGGTTCGTGCACTTGGGTTTGATCGTCAGGATGGCTTCTGCGGCATGGAAGTACGCCTCGCAGGTGGGCTTGGGGATTCCCTCGACCTCGGCGCAGTCCTCCACGGTCGGCGTGTTGCCTCCGTTCCCGCCGTCGTCGTCCTCGCCACCACCCGGGAGCATGGAGGCCCCCAGCATGATGGCGAGGATGAAGCAGATCCAGGGCAGGACCGTGGCTATGACCAAGCCTATGAGCAGCTTCTTGGTGCCGCTCTTGGGCTCGGCTTCAGGGGCTTTCGTCGTCACCTTCCACTACCCCTGGCGCCCCCCCTGCGCGGGTTCCTGTTCCCGGCTCGGGTGCCGGCCGAGCGGCGGCGGTTCTGCTGCTGGTTGCGCCTGCCGTTCACCGTACGGTTCAGCCGCTGGCTCTCGCTGCGCTGCTGGCTCCTCGTCTGCCGCATCTGGCGGGACGCGTCCCGCTGGGCGTCGCGGGTCCGTGCGCTGTCCGTGTTCTTCGCGAGGTTGCGCTTCTCCGTGGCGACCGCGTTCTTGAACCTGCTCTTGGTGACGGGGGCGTCCTTGGCGAGGTAACGGCCGGCTCGGGCCGCCCCGAGGGTGGCCCGGCCGACGCGGTTCTTCTCCAGGCGATTCTTCGCCGACTTCTTGAGCCGGTTCTTGAGCGCGGTCTTGGCCGTGGCCTGCACCGCTGCGGTCGTTCCACCGGTACCGATGGCGGCTGCCACCGTCGTACCCAGCTTGACTGCGCCCTGGACCCGGCCCTTGAGGGTCTTCTTCGGCTTTCCGCCACCCCCCTTGGCCGCACCGGCACCGTTGCCGCCCTTGGCCGCAGCGCCTCCACCGCCACCGCCGCCACCGCCGCGCCAGATCTTGCCGGCGGTGCCGGCCACCTTGCTGAACGTGGCGCGGTCCTGCTTGAGCTGGGAACCGCCGGTGGGGGCTCCGCTGAAGGTGCTGGCTCCGCCTCCGCCACCCGTCCTGGCAGCCATCTTCTGGCCGAAGTTGGTGGAGATGTTCTTGGCGGCCGCGGTGACCTTCTTCCGGAATGCCAGGAAGGCGATGGCCACGAAGTCGATGGTGAGGAACTTGATCGTCATGGCTTCGTTGGTCTCGGTCTCCAACAAGGAGATGATCATGACCAGGAAGAAGGTCAGGAACATCACCGAGAGGAAGATCGCAAGGACTACGCGGAACACCCCCGACACCCAGTTCCACATCGCGGTACGGCCGCCGCCCGGAAGGATGCCCGCGATCAGGGCGGGTTGTGCGCGGATGACCTCCATGGCCATCCATACCTGGGAGATCAGGAAGGTGATCGAGACCGAGACGACGAGCAGGACGACGATGATCGCGGCGAGGGCGATGAACCAGACGCTGAGTACGTTCTCCATGGATGCGGTGACCTGCTGGTCGTCCGACATCGCGTCCTTGGCCTTGCAGTCCGAGGCGACCTGCGCGTCCGCGGGGTCGACGTACTGCTTCCAGGCGGCGTCGTCCTTGGCGGCGTCCCGGAAGTCCTCCATGACATTCTTCTGCATCTGGTCGGTGATGGTGAGAAGACCCCACGGGCTGCCGGTGGCGTGCTTCAGGTTCTCCTTGATGCCATGCCAGGAGAAATTCGCGGAGAATACCGCGGTGAAGGAGTCCCACCAGGAGTCCCCGAGTTTTTCGTCAATGATCCGGGGCATCACGAGGCGGTTGAAGTTGTACCGGGCCAGCGTGGCTTTTCCGTAGGACTCGCTGCAGGCCTTGCTGATGGGCCGGCCGGTGTAGAGGACCCAGGTGGGGCGCTGAATGAAGGCGTCGACCAAGCCGTTGGTGATGGGCTTGCTGACGGAGGTCGCCGTCTTCTTCTTCTTATCCTGCCCGGAACAAGAAGTCGGATTGTCATCCTTGTTTCCGTCCTTGTCCACCTTTTGCTTGTCCGCGGCGCAGTTGTCTTCCAGGATCAGCGTCGACGTCACCAATGCGAGCTGCTTCGTTTTGCCGAGGATTCCAGAATCGTCGGCGTTTCCGATCAGGAAGGAGCCCGGGTTCGCGAGTGTGACCGTCGCGATCGAGGCGATGACCAGAGAGGTGCAAATCTCCATCCATCCCTTGGACCGCTGCTTGAAGAGAATCAAATAGGCGGCCCACAGGGCGACGAGGGTGAGGAAGAGGGACTCGAGCGCCAGATTGTCGATCACGTGGCTCTTGATGCTGGCGGCGATCCCCGACACCGGCTCGAGCAGTTCCTTCGCGAGGCCGAAGCCGAGCGACCACTCGACCAACCAGCAGGCGAAACCGATGACGACCTTGATGAGGCTGAAGCCGACACCGATCAGAAAGGCGTTGATCTTGCTGATGACGTCGAGCGTCCCGCCCTGGTCGACGTTGATTCCGTACGCGCTGATCGGTACGCCGTTCTGGTCGACGACGTCGAAAATGCCGAGGACCTTGCCGGCGTGAGCCTCTTCCGGCGGGATGCAGTAGAGGTTCGGGACTTCGTCCTTCGGCTTGCAGGGATCGTCCGGTGCGGCCCAGGCGTGGTGCGAGAACAGCAGCATCAGCACGATCGGTACGCCGATCAGCACCAGCAGCCGCAACCAGTGGCGGCGTTGCTGGATCACCCCCGTGAGTGCGGTCATATGCTCTGCGCCTCCACCGCTTCCATGGCGTCGATCGCCTCGACGCCTTCGGCCGGCTCGTCGAGGGTGGCGCGGCCGGGCGTCGTGTGGATCGCCTCCGCCGCGTGCTCGTCCGCCGGGATGAGGACCTTCATGCCGCCGATGCGCTTCTTCAGGTCGTAGTAGAGACACTCACCGGAGCGCAGCAGCCGCTCGTCGTCGGAGACGTTGATCGGCGACAGGTTCTCGGTGACCAGCTTCAGCAGCTCCGGGTCGGTACCGTCCAGCCCCAGGAACTCCAGACCGCGCGCGGCCAGTTGGCGGTTGCGGTGGCGGAAGAGGAAGCGGTGCGAGACCAGACCGCGGATCTTCTCGCCGTACTCGGAGTTGGCCGGGCCGACGTCGTACGGGTCGTGAGAGCCGGCGAAGGCGCCGCAGCCGTGCTTACGGCCGTCGTTGATGATCTCCAGGAGCAGTTCCGTACCCTCGGCGGACGAGGTCAGCCACCAGCACTCGTCGAGGAAGACCCCGACGAACTCCTCGGGGTCGGCGAACGCGATCTCGCGGCAGAGCGCGGCGACCAGGTACATCAGGCGCCAGCCGAACTTCTTCTCGACCTCCAGGCTGGACAGCCGGTGGCCCTCCAGCTCGGTCTTCTTGGGCAGCCCGATGTTGGCGGCGGAGAAGATGATCGTGTCGGCGTCGGTGATCTCCACGATGGGGAGGGTCGGGTCGAAGATCACCCGGCCCAGGTCCTTCTTGGCCAACGAGCGCAGCTTGCGCGCCAGTTCACTCGCCGCCGCGCGGACGTTGTGGTCGTCCGGGTCCTGCGGATCGGCGGTGTGAGCGCGCTCCGTCAGCGTCTCCAGGAGCAGCTTCATGCTGGGGTCGGGCGCCTTGTGCGTGGCGTCGATGGCGTCTGCCAGGGTGACGCCCTCGGTGCTCATCGAGGCGATGTCCAGCAGCGGGGTCAGGAAGGACTCGGTGTAACGGGCAGCGCGCGGGCCCTTGAAGACGCGCAGCGGGTCCAGCGAGACCGAGGCGTCCTCGTCGACGGTGATCACCTGGGTCTCACCGGGGCAGGCGCGCGCGAAGCGGGCCCATTCCTGCTGGGGCGTACGGTCGATGGCCAGCGCCCGGCCGCGGCTGCGGGAGCGGCCGACGCGGCGGCCGGTGGTGAGGATCGAGTACATCGCGGTCTTCATGGCGACCGACTTGCCCGAACCCAGCTCGCCGATGAACACGGCCGAGGCCGAGGCGTTCATGCGCGGGCCGAGACTGAAGTCGACCAGGACCGGCCGGGCGCCGCCGCCGTTGAGCTGGAGGCCGAACAGCGAGCCGCCGTCGTCGCCGAGCGCCTGGCCGCAGAAGGGCAGGGCCATGGCGAAGTCCTTGGCCAGCAGGAACTGGGCGTAGTCGTTCATGACCCGGGGGGTGGGCGTGCCCGGGAGCATGCTGTGGAACAGGGGCGTCTGCTCGCCGATCGGGCGGACCAGGGTGTAGTCGTTCCCCCCGAAGTGGTTGATCAGGGCGGAGGCCTTCTCCTCGGTCTCCTCGGGGGTCTGGCCCCAGACACAGGTGACGACGCTGGCCCGGATCTCGACCTCGGTGGAGGACGAGGTGAGCCGGGAGCGGTACTCGTTGAGCGCGCTGCTGGCCTTGTCCAGGCTGGCCGGGACACCGGCCGTTTCCCCGTCGTACTCGCCGCGCTGATGGGCGAGCTCGCGGGCCTGCCGACGGGACTTCGGCTCGGCCTTCGAGCCCTGCTCGATGTGCAGCCGGACCGCCCAGTCGACCGGGAACCCGAAGTCGTCCAGGGCGGCCAGGTACTCGCTTCCCGGGAAGGCGAAGGCGTCCGGCATCTCGGACAGGATCGAGAAGGACTGGTAGCTGTCGCCGAACTCGGTGCTCGACTTGACGTAACGGTGCCGGAAGGGATTGAGCGGAACGCCGCGGCGCTCCTCGATGCCGTCGCTGCGGCCTCCCTCGTCAAGGATGACCTCGGAGTACGCGGCGACGGCCCGCCCGCGGCCCATCACGGCACGCGGCTCGTCGTACTCGGGGAGCAGCGGTTCGGCCAGGCCCCGGCGCGCGGAGTGACCGTAGATCCAGAGGATCTCGCCCTCGGTCGCGGGCCGGAGCCGGATGGCGGACGGCCAGGTCGCCGCGAGGTGTCGGGCCTGTTCGAGCCGACGCTTCTCCTCGGCCTTGTTGACCGGGGTGGTGGGGAGCCCGAGGGTGTTCATGATCTCGTAGTGGGTGGACGACAGGACCGCCATGGCGCCTTGCTTGAAGTCGGTGTGCTTCATCGGGACGGCCAGGAAATCGACCCGTCCCGAGAGCTCCATCTCCTCCAGTTCGTCCAGGACGCGCAGGGAGAGATCCACGTACTCGGGGGACGCGTCCAGGTCGATACCCGCCGTCATGCGGGTGACGACGCTTGCCGCGTCGACCTGCGGGCAGAGGCTCAGGAGCAGAGCCTCGCCCTTGATCGACTTGAACAGGGCCTCGAGTGCGTTGAGCCGCTCGTGCTTGGCCGCCTTCGAGGCGTGGCTGTAGTTGTCGGATTCGACCCGCCACACGGCCCACACCGTCGCGTTGGTGGTCCAGATCAGATGGCCGCTGATGTGGCGCACGGGAAGACGCATGGCAGTTCATCCATCCTTCGGTTCAGTGCTGCCGCTCTGCTTCGTCGAGCAGTTCCTGGAGGCGGGTTCGGGGCCGGACCGGCGTCGGGCCGGCTGCGGGCGGTGCCGCCTCGGCAGGGTGCCTGCCGGTGCGGCCCGTCGTCGGGACGAGCCGCACCGGGCGGGCCTCGGGGGCGGGCGACGGTGCGGGTTCCTCGGGGGGCCGCACGTTGATCGTCACTCGTCCGGTCACCAGCTTGGTCCTGAAGGTGCGTTGCGGGCGGCCGGCCAGGCGGCCCCCCGGCGGTGAGGTGCCGTAGGTCAGCAGCCCGAGCAGTGCTCGTGCGGGATCGCGGCCGTCCATCCGGGCGTACCGCATCAGCCACGCGAGTCCCCACGGGACGATGACCATGACGAAGGCGTTTCCGATTCCGAAAAACGCCCACAGGTCCCGGACCATCAGCAGCAGTACGAAGACACCCGCCATGGTGATGATCTGGGTGATCGTGTACGGCCCGCCCGGAATCCGTCCGCCGCCGGGGAGTTTGCCGATGACGAGCGGGTGCTTGCGTGCCCGGGTGTAGGAATGCCCGACCAGCACCCTCCCGTCGGCCGGCTGCTCGCTCACCGCAGATCGGCCGCGGTGACGACAGCCGGGTCCAGCGGCTCGTACGGGGTGACGATGAGGTGGGCCGACCCGGTGGAGGTCTCGTCCGGAACCTCACTGTCGACCATGTTGCTCAGGCTGTCGATGTTGCTGACGGCGAAGACCAGGAAGGCCCCCAGGACGGCCGCCGCGAGGGTGCCCGCCCAGGACTTGGTCTTCCAGTAGGCCAGGATTGTCGCGACCACGGCCAGGGTGCCCGCGGCAGCGATGGCCAGGTTCTCGACGTCGTTCCGCAGGCCCTCGGCCCACGTCATGATGTCGCCGGCCAGTTGGACGTGTTCAACGCTTGCGTAGCTCACTGTCTGGATCCCCTCGTGTGATGAGCTAGTGGGTCTTTCAGTCCTCGGCGGAGTCCGACGAGGAGTCTGTGGACGGTTGCGGCTCGGGTTCGACCGTGCCGCGCACGGGGCCGGCCTGCTCGGGGTCGAGCGCGGGAGCTGTCTCGACGGCCGCGACCTCCCAGCGTCCGTCCCGTGTGTTCAGGGTGAGTGCGTAGGTGAGCAGGTAGTCCTGCCCGCCCGTCGTCGCGCTGAGGGACACCAGTACGCGCCGGGTGGTGCCGTCGGCGGGAACCGTGTCCTCCTCGGCCTCCCCGGCGGGCTTGTCCTGATCGTCCCGGAGGCCGGTGACGAGCGTGGACTGGTACGGAGCGGGCACGATCGCCGCGACCTGGAGCCCCGGGGAGACATAGCGGTCCAGCTCGCCCTGGCCGGTCAGGTAAGCCGCGAAGAAGCGGCTGATGGTGTCGGAGACCGGGCCCCCGTGTGCGCTGCGGTCGGGGCCGTAGACGAGTCCGCCGTGAGTGGCGGACGCGGGGGCGTTCACCTCGGCAGGCAGCGACGTGGCGGCGTAGAGAGCCGTCGGGCCGGTGTCGGCTTCGGGAGAGGAACTGCCCGAGGGCTTGGGGCTTGCCGAGGGCTTCGGACTCTTGGCGACGCCCGTGCTCGCGGTGGAGGTGGCGGTCGTGGGGGAGACGGTGGGCTTGGCGGTTCCGCCCGCCTCGGGCGTGCCCGCGACCTGGACGCCGACCCGGAAGTAGTGGAGCCCCTGATCGGTGGTCTTCCCCTTCTTGTCCTTGGCCGAGATGCGGGCAGCCACGGTCACGGCCCAGTAGCCCTGGTCGACCTGCTCGGCCGCCACGGTGGTCACGCTGGTGGCGTGCCGGGAGTTGGGCTTGTTGGAGAGGCCCACGGGCTCGGAGTAGTACGGCAGCAGGTCCTCCTCCGTGCCCTCCCCGGCCGAGAGGTAGGCCGTCACGTACAGTTCCGCAAACCCTGCGGGCCCCGTGGCGGACGCCTGGGACTGCGACTGGCCGGCACGCGCGACCGGCGTCGCCCGTGAGGAACTGGCGACGACCACCGCGAAGAACGCCAGCAGCGGCCCCGCCACGACCAGGATCCAGACGACGACGGTGACCAGCTTGGTGAAGCCCGCCATTTTGACGGTCGTCTGCTGCCAGCCCGTGGCCGCCTCGTCCAGCTCGTCGGTCTCGTCCTCGTCCGGCGCGTCCGGCACCGCCTGCGGTGCCGGGGCGTAGCGCGAGGTGCGCGTGGCCTTCGGCTGCGGGGGCGGTGCCTGCTCGGCGTTCTTCTGCTTCTTGTTCGTGAGCCTGAGGCCGCGCTTCATCGCTTGTCTCCCTGAGCGGTCCACAGCACCGGGTGCCGGGGATCGACGACGTCGCGTCCGTCCTCGTCCGAGGACGCGGTGGTGCTGGTGGTCACGGGGGTCCTCCGGAGCCTTTCGGTGGGTGGTGCGCTGGGCGGGATACCGGGCGCGTACGGGGGAGGTGACTCCGGCCGTACGGGTGTGACGCCAACTGAGCTACATCCTGGGTGACTTGTGTCACTGGTTCGTCACTTCGCTGTTGCGAACCTGTCAGAGGCGGCAACCGTGAGCCGGCGGACGGCCCTGCTGCGGCGCTGGCGCTGGCGGGCCCCGTCCCGCGCGGAGGGGTGCGGGGTGACCGGATGGGAGGCCGGGCGGTCGCGGTAGTAGCCCGTGATGAGGCGGGCGTCCTCGACATCCAGGGCGCCCGATTCGAGTGCCCAGACGAGGAGTTCGACGAGTTCGGCACGGGCGTCCCAGCCGGCCGCGTGCCCCGGCTCGTCCTCGGCGAGCAGGCGGTACTCGCCGGCCCGCGCGAGGAGCAGGGTCAGTTCGGCCTGGGAGGCGGGGCAGGAGTCGGAGGCGGAGAGCCCGGCGGTGCGGTCGGGGTCAAGGGGTACGGCTGTCGCGTCGTGCCCGATCAGACGCTGCGTCAGGCTCAGTGTGTCCAGAGCGAGATTGGCGGCGATGCGGCGGGCCCGGCGGTGGACGGGGTAGGTGCGGATGACCTCGTAGAGGGCGCCGACCGTGAGGGAGACCGTCTCCTCCCAGTCGTACTGCGGGCGCAGCTGGCTGCGGGCTATGCGTATCGCCTTCGGGAGCATCGTCTGCACCACGGTGCGCGCGGCCAGCTGGGAGCCGGGGCCGCCCGCGACGGCCGCCCGGAGCAGCGGCAGCAGGATGCGGTCCTGGGCGCTCACGGTCCGGCAGGTGCGCAGGGTGTCGAGCACGGGCTGCGGACCGGTGAGCGACGGGTCGCCGTACCAATGGCGCAGGTGCAGCCGGAGTGATTCGTCCTGGCTCAGGCGCGCCCACTCGGTGTTGAGGCGGCCCACGAGTCCTTCGCCGCTGAGGCGCGGCGTGCTGGTGCGTGGTGCGTCGGTGCGCATTGGATGGTCTCCCCCTGGACGTGCTGCGGAACACGGCTGATGGTGCTCCTCACCCCTTGACCACCCCCTTGACCGTGCGGTGATGCGTGCCGGTCAAGGGCGGATACCGCCCCGGAGGCGGGCTGGACAAGATCTTGACCGGCCAACCACGGCATGTCACACGGTTATTGACGGTGGACGCACTTCGGCCGTAGTGGCTGGAATGCTTCGGCTGCCGGTGGGTTCAAGTAGGCCGATATCGCCGTGCGCCGTTCCCGTCTGATGTGTCACGGTGTGGGTGAAGTGATCGGTGTGGCAGGTGAGGTGATCCGATTCTGCTCACACCCGGGCACCCAACCGGTCCTGCTGTCACTGCAGTCGGACATAGTTGTGACAGAACGGCGCCTCTACGCCGCAGTGGCTTGATGCAGAATGACGGCACATCACTTTCCGGATGCAGACGACAGTGCGACGCGACGGAGCATGACCAGGGGGGTCCGATGGCACGGGGGAAGAAGTCCGGCCT
Source organism: Streptomyces sp. col6 (assembly GCF_008042035.1). Taxonomy (GTDB): domain Bacteria; phylum Actinomycetota; class Actinomycetes; order Streptomycetales; family Streptomycetaceae; genus Streptomyces. The sequence continues at coordinate 46,406 of NZ_RDBL01000005.1, read as the reverse complement.
CATGGCCTGTGCGGGGGCGGCGGCGTGCCTCCTCGTACTGGCCACGGGCTGCGGTTCGTCGGGGGGCGGCAAGTCCGCCGAGCCGACGCCGAGCGCAAGCAAGGACGACGGCAAGAAGGAGCGCGCGGCGGCCGGGCGCGACGCACTGGCGGCGTACCGCGGGATGTGGGACGTGCAGGTCGAGGCGTACTCCTCGGGCAGTATGAAGAACGCGAAGCTGCGTGACTACACGACCGGCGACGCCGCCGCGATGATCATCGAGACCTTCACCTACTACAACGCGAACGGCCTCGCCTTCAAGGGGGGGCCGGACACGGCACCGAAGGTCTCCGCCATCGATGTCGCCTCCTCGGTCCACACCGCCACGATCGAGGACTGTGTCGACATGACCGGTGTTCTGGTGCAGCGGTCGTCGGGCAAGCCCATTGCTAGGGCGAAGGAAGGCGACCGGCATCCCTGGACCGTCGAGGCGACCACCGCCAAGGACGGCAAGGGCGGCTGGCGGATCACCGACTACACGATCGACAAGGACCGGGCATGCTGACCGCCGGACGGTACGTACGGGGTGCGCTCGCGGCTCTGGCCGCCGGCGCGCTGATGATGGCCGGCACGCAGGCGGCCGTGGCGGACACTGGCGTGAAGTGCCCGCCCGGCGCTCCGAAGTGCGACATCACGGCCGAGGACCCGGGCGACCCCGGTGACGACGGCGGTTCCGGTGGTGGCACGGGAGGCGGCTCGGGCGGCGGTTCGGCCTGCCACCGGGAGAACGGCCAGGAGATTCCCTGCTACGTCCCGTCGCTCGGGTACTGGAACACCAGTTGCTACTGGAAACTCCTCGAACCGCAGCCCCCGGCCGACGACTACATGACATGGGGCGACCACAAGCCCGACGAGGGCGACATCTACCGCCCCACGTCCTGCCCCGACTTCCCGTACAAGGGCGCCGGTACCTTCGTACCCCGGGACACGTTCTTCCCCAACGGTGAGATCGGCAAGGACGCCGGGCCGACGCCGGCGGAGCTGGCGGAGCGCGCGGTCGCCCAGATGACGCTGAAGGGCGCCGACATCGGCATCGCGCCGGAGCCGGGCCGGACCGGGCTGGTCGGCCTGCCCGTGTGGATGTGGAACAAGCAGCATCCGAACACCACCGGGCCCCAGGTCAAGAGCGTCACCGCGGGCGCCGTCACGGTCACCGCGACCGCAAAGGTGTCGAAGGTCGTGTGGAACATGGGCGACGGCTCCTCCGTCACCTGTAACAAGCCCGGCGAGCCCTACCAGGCGTCGTACGGGAAGCGGGAGTCGCCCGACTGCGGGCACGTCTACCGCCACACCTCGCGCGGCAAGTCCGGCAACAAGTTCAAGGTCACCGCCACATCCACCTGGACCATCCACTGGGAGGGCGGCGGTGAGAGCGGCGACCTGACCGAGACCCGCGAGTCCGCCACCACCGTGGGCATCGGCGAGCTCCAGGTCGTCGGCTGATGACCGGTGAGCGGTATGCGCCGATGACGAGCGAGAGCAGCGCAAGCACTGCTGGAGGCACCCATTGAGCAGGACGAAGACCGCCGCCCCGCCCGTGCAGGGCGGGCCCGGCATCCCCGGCGGCGCCACCCCGGTGGCGCCGCCGCGGGCACTGAAGCAGCGGCGGCGCCGGCCGGCCCTGATCGCGCTGTCCCTCGCGCTGACCGCGGTCGGCGGACTCTCCGGCGCGCTGCTGTTCACGGCGACCGGCGAGCGCACCGACGTGCTCGCGGTCAGCCACGAGGTGGCGGCCGGCGAGGTCATCGAGGACAGCGACCTCACCGAGGTCTCCATATCCCTGGACCCGGCCCTCAAGCCGGTCAGGGCGGCGGACCGGGGCGGCGTCGTCGGCAAGCGGGCCGCGGTCGCGCTGACCCCGGGCGCCCTGCTCGCCCGCGACCAGTACACGGACAAGAGCCTCCTCAAGGAGGGCGACACCCTCGTCGGCATCGCCACGAAGCCGTCCCAGCGGCCCACCTCCGGGCTGTTCCCGGGGCGCAAGGTGCTCATCGTCAGCACCCCGGGCGAGAACGACGACGTGGCCGACGCCCCGCCGCAGACCATCGCGGCCACCGTCGTCGCGGTCGGCGACACCGCCGACGCGACCGGGGTCGCCACCATCGACGTGGCCGTCCCGGCGACCGACGGACCGGCCCTCGCGGCGCGGGCCGCCACCGGCCGGGTCGCGATCGTCGTGAAGAGCGGGAGCGGTTCCTGATGTCCGTCATCGCGCTGGCCGGCGGGACCGGGGCCCCGGGGGTGACCAGCACGGCGCTCGCGCTGCTGCTGGCCTGGCCCCTGGACCCGGGGCGCCGGCTGATCCTCGCCGAGTGCGACCCCGACGGCGGGGCCGTGCTGGCGGGCGCCCTCCAGGGCCGCATGGACGCGCGCTACGGGCTGCGCAACCTCGCCGTGGCCCAGCGGAAGGACGAACTGGTCGAGGCGTTCTGGCGGCAGCTCGTCGACATCTCCGAGGACGAGAGCAGCAGCCGGCTCCTGCTGCCCGGGATCACCGACCCGGCGCAGGCCGCCGGCCTCGACCCCGCCTGGGGGAGCCTGGCCGAGCTGTTCGCGAGGATCGAGGACCACCAGCACGACGTCCTGGTCGACCTCGGCCGGCGCGGCGCGTTCGGCACCTCGGCGGTGCTCGCCAAGCGGGCGGACGTCGTGGTGATGGTGGTCCGCAACACCCTGCGCGGCATCCAGAGCGCGCAGGTGCGCGTCGAGGCGCTGCGCAAGTCGCTCGCCGGGCCGGGCGGTACGGGCGCGGACGCGCTCGCCGTGCTCCTGGTCGAGGGCGGGCCGTACAAGCCGGGCGAGGTCGAGAAGGTGCTCGGCGTGCCGGTGCTGGGCTCGATGCCGTGGCGGCCCAAGCAGGCCGAGGTGCTGTCCGACGGCGTCGACGGCGGCAGCCGGTTCGCCCGCTCCGACCTGATGCGCGCCGCCCGCGCGGTCACCGGACCGCTGCGCGAGCGGGTGGCCCTGCGCCGCGACCGCCTCGCGCCCCGCGGCCCGGGGCCCTACACCAGTCAAGGACCGTACGGAGAAGGGGAGATGGCCCGTGCGCGCTAACCCCTTGCATCCCGACCCGGTGATGCATCCCAACCCGGCCGCCGAACACACCGTCATGCTCAAGCGTGGCAGCTTCGGCCCGCCCCGCACCGAGCAGCCCCGCACCGACCCGCGCACCCAGCGGCCCGCCGCCGGGGTGTCCTCGATCCACGCGCTCGGTGAGTCCCGGCTGCCGCAGGCCACCGTCGACCACCGGGTCGCCGGCGAGATCAAGAAGCGGGTCGCCGACCGGCTCGCCCAGGAGATCAAGTCGTCGGCCCGGATGAGCCCCGAGTCCCAGGCCCAGCGCGGCCGGGCCCTCATCAACGAAGCCGTCGCCGTCTGGTCCGACGCCATCGCCGTGGAACGCGGGGCGAGCACCACCCAGGCCGAGGACGCCGCCCTCGCCTCCGCCGTCTACGACATGCTCTTCCGGGCCGGCCGCCTCCAGCCGTACCTGGACGACGAGCGCGTCGAGAACATCCTCATCAACGGCTACGACGAGGTGTGGCTCGACTACGGCGACAGCGAGCGCGTCCGGGTCGCGCCCGTCGCCGACTCCGACGAGGAACTCCAGGAGATGCTCCGGGACCTGGCCCGCCGCACCGGCCAGAGCGAGCGGACCCTGTCCACCGCCGACCCGTTCCTCGCGCTGCGCCTCGCCGACGGCTCCCGTCTGCAGGCGGTCACCGGCGTCACCCCGAAGACCTTCGTCACCATCCGCAGGCACCGCGTCAAGGACGTGGACCTGGAAGGCATGATGCGGCTCGGCGCCATCGACGAGACCCTGGCCACCTTCCTCGCGGCCGCCGTGCGGGCCGAGAAGAACATCATGATCACGGGCGAGCAGGCGGTGGGGAAGACCTCGCTGCTGCGCGCCCTGCTCAAGGAGATCGACCCGGACGAGCGCTTCGCCACCATCGAGACCGAGTTCGAACTCTTCGCGCACACCAACGGGTTCCACCGCCAGGTCGTGCCCATGGAGTCCCGCGAGTCCAACGGCGAACGCGGCTCCGACGGCCGGGGCGCGGGCGAGATCACCCTGCTCGACCTCATCCACCGCGCGCTGCGCATGTCGCTGTCCCGGGTGGTCGTCGGGGAGGTCCGCGGCCAGGAGATCGTCGCCATGATGCAGGCGATGACCAACGGCAAGGGCGGCAACCTCTGCACGATCCACGCCCGCCGCCCCGAGATCGTCTTCGACCGCATCGCCGAGCTGTACCTGCTGGCCCAGGACAACATGACCGAGCAGCTGGCCTACCGTCAGGCGGCCAACGGGCTCGACTTCATCGTGTTCGTCTCCATGCGCGACGAGACCCGGATCGAGGGCAAGCGCCACCGGTTCGTCTCGCACGTCCTGGAGGTCACCGGCATGGGCGAGAACGGCCGCCCCGCCACCAACCGGATCTTCGCGCCCCGCCCCGGCGAGCCGAGGGCCGTGCCGCACATGCACCCCGCCTGCCTGGAGGACCTGGTCCGCGTCGGCTTCCCCGTCCACCTCCTCGACAACCCGCGCGGCTCCTGGCCGCGTCCGCTGGACCTCCAGGTGATGGCCGGATGAACCTCATGCTGATGTGGGTGCTCGCCGGACTCGCCGTCGCCGGCGGCCTGGTGGGTGTGGTGACCGGCCTGATCGGTACGACGGCTCCGCGCCCGGCCCGCCGCTCGCGCAAGGGCCTCGGCGGGAGCGTGGCGCACGACGTGGCCATGCGGCGCCGGACCCGCTGGGCGGCCGGTGGTGTCATCGGCCTGGCCGTCTGGGTCATCACCGGCGTCTTCACCGGCGGGCTGCTCGTCGGCGCCGCCGTGGTCGGGGTGCCCTGGCTGCTGTCGCCCACGAAGAACGCCGAAGTGCGCATCGACAAGCTGGAGGCGCTCGGCGAGTGGACCCAGCGCCTGGCCGACGTGCTGCGGCTCGGCATGGGCCTGGAGCAGGCGATGATCGCCAGCCGGCGCGGCGCTCCCAGCGAGCTGGAGCACGAGATCGCCGACCTCGCCGACCGCCTCCAGGTGGGCTGGCGGCCCGCCGAGGCGCTGGAGTCGTTCGCGGACGCACTCGACGACGTCACCGCCGACAAGGTCCTCGCCGCGCTGATGCTCTGCGCCTCCGACCGGGGCCCCGGCCTCGCCCAGGCGCTGGAGGACCTGTCCGAAGCGGTACGCGAAGAGGTCGCCAAGCGCCGCCAGATCGAGGCCGACCGGGCCAAGCCGCGTACCACCGTGCGGTGGATGACCATCATCACGCTCTGCGTGGTCGGGGCCGGATTCCTGGTCCCCAGCTACACCGCGCCCTACGGCACCCTCCTCGGCCAGCTCGTCCTGGGCGTGCTCGCGGGCGGCTTCGCCGGGGTGCTGGTCTGGATGCGCGCGCTGGCCGACCACCGCCCGGTGGCCCGGTTCCTGATCGCCGACCCGCGCAGCCGGGTCAAGCTGCCGGAACCGGCCGACCCCCTCCAGGAGGCCCAGTCGTGATACCCCCGGCCGCGATCTTCTCGGGCCTCGCCGTGGGCGGCGGCCTCGCCCTGCTCATCCGCGAACTGGTCAGGCCCCAGCCCGACCTGGCGTCCAGCCTGCGGCGTCTGAACGCCACCGCGCCGGACCCCTCCGCCACCCGGCCCACCACGCGCGACGACCTGTGGGGGGCGTGGCTGGTGGAGCACCTCCAGGGGCTGCCGGGGGTCACCATTCCCCGCAAGGACCTCGCGCTGGTCGGACAGACCCCCGAGCGGTTCCTCCTGCTCAAGGCGGCCCTGGCGGGCTCGGGGCTGCTGATCCCGCCGCTCGTCGTCGGTGCCTGGACGCTGATGGGGCTCGGGGTACCGATCTACCTCCCGGTCGTCGTGGGTCTGGTGCTCGGCGCGCTGCTCTGGTTCATGCCGGACCTGTCCGTACGGGACCAGGCGAGGCGGGCGCGCGAGGAGTTCTCGCACGCGATCGCCGCCTACCTCGACCTCGTCGCGCTCAAGCGGGCCGCCGACTCCGGGCCGACCGAGGCACTGGAGCGGGCCGCCGCCATCGGCAAGGGCTGGGCCTTCACCCGGCTCCAGGAGGCGATGATGCGGGCCCGGGTGGACAAGGTCCCGCCGTGGGAGGCGCTGGTGCGGCTCACGGAGGAGCTGGACCTGCCGGTTCTGGAGGACGTTGCCGAGATCATGCGGATGTCGGCCCACGACGGCGCGGCGGTCTACACGACGCTGCGGGCGCGGTCCAAGTCGCTGCGCACCGAACTGCTGGCCAAGCAGGCGAGCGAGGCCAACGAGGACAGCGAGAAGATGACCGCCCCCGGCGCGCTCCTCGCGGTGCTCGTGATGCTGATGGTCGCCTTCCCCGCGGTGATCAACATCATGACCACGTAACAGCGGTAACAGCTGGCGACGGGCTGAACCGGCGCCAGGGACAACGGCGTCTTCCCACAAGGGAGTCGACGCACACGAAGAGAAGGAACGAGGGGGCTCACAGCATGAACGCGATCAACAGGCTCACGAACCGGGCCGCTGTATCCCTGACCATGGTCCTGGCCGTGCTGGCCGACCGTGTCGAGCAGGGTGCCAAGGACCCCGACCGCGGTGACGTCAGCATCACCACGGTGATCATCTGGGTCGCCGCCGTGACGGGCGCCCTGCTCATCGCCGGCACCATCGCGACGGTCATCAGCAGGTACAACGGCAAGCTGGCGGGCATCTGATGAAGCCCGCGGTCGTCGCGCGCCGGTCGCTTGACGACCGCGGCGACACCTCGGTCCAGATGGCGATCGTCTTCCCGTTCATCATCCTGCTGACGATCGCCGTGGTGCAGGTGTCGCTCTGGTACTACGCGCGGAACGTGGCCCTGACCGCCGCCCGCGAAGGCGTCGCCGCGGCACGGGTCTACGAGTCCGGGCCGGGCGCCGGCGCGGCGCGCGCGCAGGACGTGCTCGGCCGGATCGCGGGCAACACGCTGCTCGGTCCGTCCGTTTCCACGGGGGGAAGTTCGGCCGAGCGCATCCGGATACAGGTCACGGGCCGGGCGCCGTCACTGCTGCCCGGCGTGCCGGGACTGACGATCACACAGAGCGCGTCCGGACCGGTGGAGCGCTGGACGACCGGGGGATGAAGTGAACTGGGACGACCGGGGGAGCGAGGCGATCTCAGCGGCGATCGTCACGCCGTTGATGATCATTTTTCTCTGCCTGGCCCTCGCCGGCGGCCGGGTGGTGACCGCGGGCAACAAGGTGGACGCCGCCGCCGAGGACGCGGCGCGCGAGGCGTCCATCTCGCGTACCGCCGGTGCCGCGCGGAGCAACGCCCTGTCCGCCGCCCAGGAGACGCTGGCGGACCAGGGCCTCAAGTGCTCCGGTACGCGCGTCAGCGTGGACGCGTCGGGGCTCAACGCCCCGCTGGGCACTGTCGGTACGGTCCGGGTCACGGTGGCCTGCACCGTTCCGCTGTCCGACCTGATGCTGCCGGGCGCACCCGGCAGCCACACCCTCACGTCGACGTTCACCTCCGCGGTCGACGCGTACCGGGAGCGCGACTGATGCGTACGTACGACGACCGCGGCGGGATCGCCGTCTACAGCGCCATCATCACCGTGGCCCTCCTCGCCGTCATCGGGATCACCGTCGACGGCGGCGGCAAGCTGCGCGCCACGGAACGGGCCGACGCCGTCGCCATGGAGGCCGCGCGCGCCGGAGGCCAGGCCATCGACCCCGCCCAGGCGATCCCGGGCAAGGCCGTCGTCGCCCAGCCCGCCGCCGCGCGTGCCGCCGCCGCCGCGTACCTCTCGGCGGCCGGGGCGCGGGGCAGCGCGACGGTGTCACCCGACGGGAAGCGCGTGACGGTCACCGTGACCGGCACGTACACCACGCGCTTCCTGACAGTCGTCGGTATTTCCTCCATGTCCGTCCACGGTGAGGGGCACGCCACGCTCATCCACGGTGTCGTCGCCCCCGAAGGGTCGTGATCGCGGTGCGTACGGTTCGCAATCTGATACGGGCCCTGCTGAGCCTCGTCGTTCTGGCGGCGCTGCTCGTGGGACTGCCGGTGCTGCTGTGGTGGGCGACCGGGATCGTGCTCGACAACGGGGTCGAGGACCTGACCCACCTGTTCTCCCGGCAGGACACCGGGGGCGCCTTCCTCCTCCTGCTCGCCGCCGCCGGCTGGGTCGGCTGGGCGGGCTTCACCTTCTCCGTCCTGCTGGAGATCCCGGCCCAGTTGCGCGGGCGTACGGTCCGCAGGCTGAGCGGCCTCGGGGCGAGCCAGCGGGCCGCCGCGACGCTGATCGGCGGCATCCTGGTGCTCCTGCCGACGGCCGGTTCGGCCTTCGCCTCACCGGCCGCCGCGCCGGTCTCCGTCACGCAGTCGTACGCGCACACCGGCACCACGGACACCGCGCACGCGTCGGACGCCCGCACCACGCAGCAGGCCGCGTCGGCCGACGCGTACACCGTGCGGGACGTACGCCCCGCGGAGAGCCTGTGGAGCATCGCCGAGCAGCGGCTGGGCGACGGCAATCGCTGGCACGAGATCGCCACGCTCAACGAGGGCCGGGTGATGACGGACGGCACCGTCTTCCACGCCCAAGGCTTCCTCCAGCCCGGCTGGAAGCTGCGGATGCCGGCCGGTACGGGCGCCTCGGCCCACGACTCGGCGCCCTCCGGTGAGACCGCGACCGTACGGCCCGGCGACTCGCTGGGCGCGATAGCCGACCGCGAACTCGGCGACCCCGCCCGCTATACGGAGATCTTCGACCTCAACCGGGGGGCTTCGCTGCCCGGTGGCGGCACGTTCACCAACCCGGACCTGATCATCCCCGGCCAGAAGCTGAAGCTGCCGGACGCCGGCCCGGACGAGACGGGCCCGGCGAAGCCGAGGCCGGCGGAGCCGGCGAAGCCTTCGCCCGCGGACCCGCAGCCGGACGAGACGGCCCGCCCGTCACCGGCCAAGCCGCAGCCGGCCAAGCCGGCGGAGACGGCGCCCGCGAAGCCGGCGGAATCGGCGAAGCCGAAGCCCGCGGAGTCCGCGAAGCCCAAGCCCGAGGAGTCGGCCCACCCGGCCGAGTCGGCCAAGCCGGCGCCCGCGAAGCCTGCGGAGACGGCGAAGCCCAAGCCTGAGGAGTCGGCCAAGCCTGCTGAGTCCGCGAAGCCGAAGCCGGCCGAGTCGGCCAAGCCGGCGCCCGCGAAGCCTGCGGAGACGGCGAAGCCGAAGCCTGAGGAGTCGGCCAAGCCTGCTGAGTCCGCGAAGCCGAAGCCCGCCGAGTCCGCCAAGCCCGCCGAGTCCGCCAAGCCGGCCGAGTCCGCGAAGCCGAAGCCGGAGGAGTCCGCCAAGCCCGCCGAGTCCGCCAAGCCCGCGCCCGCTGAGTCCGCCTCTCCCGGGGGGCAGGAGAAGCCCGACGCCGCCGGGCCCGCCGGGGCCGTGGACGAGGGGGACGACGACGGTGGCATCTCCGTGCGTCAGGGCGCCGGGATCGGCGCGCTGCTCGCCGCCGGGGTGCTCGGTGTGCTCGGTACCCGCCGCATCGTGCAGCAGCGTCGTCGGCGCCCCCGGCGCCGCATCGCGCTGCCCGACGGCGACGCCGCCGTGCTGGAACGGGACATGCGGGTGGCCTCGGCGGATCTGCCCGAGGGGCTGGACCTGCTGGACCGGGCCCTGCGCACGCTCTCCGCCGAGCTGGCCCGGGACGAGACGCCGCTGCCGCAGCTCGACGCCGTGGTCATCACCCCGGACGGCACCGCCCTCCACCTCTGCGAACCGGCTGTCCCCGTACGGCCGTTCACGCCCGTGGTCAGCGGGGACGAGATCTGGTGGTGCCCGAAGGACACCGACGCGCTGCTGCCGGCCGAGGAGGCGTCGGAGACCGCGCTGCCGTACCCCGCGCTGATCAGCCTCGGCACGAGCTTCGAGGGGTTCCCGGTGCTGGTCGACCTGGAGCGGATCGGCATGCTCCGGCTCGACGGCGAGGCGGACGACGTCCGGTCCATCCTGCTGGCGCTGGCCGTGGAGCTGGCGTCCGACTCCCTGCACGCCGAGCACACGATCCGCCTGGTCGGCTTCGGGGAGGAGCTGAAGGACGCGTTCCCCGGCCGCATCGTGCACCACGCCACCCTGGCGGCCGCGGTCACCGGCCTGCGGAGCCACGACGAGGCGCAGCGGCGGGCGCTGGAGGAGAGCGGGGCCGGCAGCCTGAGCGAGGCGCGGCTGCTGGGGACCGGCGGGGACGCCTGGGCCCCGCAGATCGTGCTCTGCGCCCTGCCGCTGTCCGGCTCGGACGAGAGCGCGCGCGACCTGCTCGACCTGACGGCGGCGCAGCCGCGCACCTCGCTGGCCGCGGTGACGAGCGCCGACGAGGCGCTCGGGCTGCCGGACACCTGGACGGTCGCCGCCGCGCCCGGTGTCGTCGTACGCATTCCGGAGACGGACCTCGAAGTGATGCTGCAACGTCTCGAACCCGCCCAGTACGCGAGCCTGCTGGAGCTGATGGCGGTCACCGAGCGGCCCATGGACGAGCCGACGCCCACCTGGGCCCGGCCGCAGGACCCACGACTCACGCTCGCCGTCATGGCGGCCCCGGAACCGGAGGCCGTCGGGAAGGACGAGAATCCGATGGACGTCGTCCCCGTGGAGGAAACGATCGCCGCGACCGCGCCGGCGCCGGCCCACCCGTACATCCGGGTGCTCGGGCCGGTGGAGCTGGTGTCGGCCGAGGGCCCCGTCGAGTCCAACCGCCGCGGCCGGCTGACCGAGATGGCGGCCTGGCTCGTCCTGCACCCGGGCCTGGAGCACCAGGCGCTGGACGCGGCGATCTGGCCCGGCCGCGATGTCGGGCACTCGCTGCGCAACTCCAACATGAGCAAGCTGCGTGCCTGGGTGGGCGGGCAGTCCTATCTGCCGTTCGTGACGGACGGGCGGTACGCCTTCGCCCCGTACGTGCGGTGCGACTGGCTGGACTTCCAGGACCTGTACCGGGAGGGCATGCACGCCAGGGGTGCCGCCGCCGACACCGCGCTGGCCCAGGCGCTGTCGCTGATCCAGGGCAGCCCGTTCGCGGGGACCAACCCGCGCAACTACCTGTGGGCGGACACCATGTTCCACGACATGGTCTCGGCGGTCGTGGACGTCGCCCACGAGCTGGCGGAGCGGTGCCTGGCGGCCGGTGACCTCACCGGCGCGGTCGCGGCGGCTTCGCGCGGCATGGTCGCGTCCCCCGAGAGCGAGCTGCTCTCCCGGGACCTGTTCCGGGCCCACGCGGCGCGCGGCGACCGGGCCGCCGTCATCGAGGCGGCGGACCGGCTCAACCAGCTCAACGAGGAGCTGGGGACCGACGCGGAGGACGAGACCATCGACCTCCTCCGGGACATCCTCAAGGCCCTGCCGGACGCACCCGAGGTGGGCAGCAGCTCGGCCGCCTAGCCGTCCAGGGGTTCGTACGCGAACCAGTCGAAGTGGACGGTGCCGCTCGCGGCGTACAGGCCGATCACCCGGCCGGTGAAGCCGCCGGCCACCTCCGTGGAGAGGTACCGCCCGTCGAGGGAGCCGAGCACGGCGAACGCGCCGTCCGGCTCCTCGACGCCCAGGGACACCGTGTCCGGCCCCGTGCAGGGGCCGGCCGGGGCCCGCGTGGGCACGACGTCGATCCCGAGGACCACCGGGCCGGCGGGCGCCGGGCGGGACGCCACCACCGTGCGCAGCGGGCCGATCCGGGCGACCAGCCGGATCTCACCGCCGCCCGCCTCGACCGCGTAGTGGTGCGCCTCGTCGAGGCGCACCGCGAGCCCGCCGTGCCCGTCCGCCGCGTCCACCAGCGTCCGGGTCCGGCACGACAGGTGCTGCTGGCGGCGGCCGGTGAACACGGCGTCCGGGTCGTCCAGTGTGCCGCCCCGCCCGTGCAGCGTCAGCCAGCCGGGCCGCTCCTTCGTACCGGCCCGTCCGGCGGTCGAGCGGCGCGGCGAGATCCAGTACGGGCGCGGCTCCGCCAGGTCGAAGTCGTCCCGGTCCCGCGCGGCGGGAGCGGGCTCCAACGGCCAAGGCGGAGACGCGAGTTCGGTGGAGACCTCACCGACGACGGGCCAGCCGTCCACCCAGGTCACCGGCGCCAGGAAAGTCTCCCGGCCGAGCACGTGCCAGCCGGGAGTGCCGCCGCCCGGCCGCACCCCGAGCAGCACCAGCCACCAGGAGCCGTCGGGCCCCTGCACCAGGTCGCCGTGGCCGGTGTTCTGGATCGGGTGCTCGCGGCCCCGGTGGGTGAGGACCGGGTTGTCCGGGCAGGGCTCGAACGGGCCGGCGGGCGAGGGGCCGCGCGCGACGGACACGGCGTGGCCGCGCTCGGTGCCGCCCTCCGCGATGACCAGGTACCAGTGGTCGCCGATCCGGTACAGGTGCGGGGCCTCGGGCGCCTTCGCCCCGGGCGCGCCGGACCAGATGCGCCGGGGTTCGCCGGAGGTCTCGCCGGTGTGCGGGTCGATGCGGACCTGGGAGACCCCGGCCACGGTGCACCAGCAGGTGCCGTCCTCGTCCCAGGCCAGGTCGGGGTCGATGCCGGGGACCCCGGGGAGCGGGACCGGGTCGGACCAGGGGCCCGCCGGGTCGGTGGTGGTGAACAGCAGGTTCCCCACCTCGACGTTGGTGACGACCAGCCAGAAGCGGCCGTCGTGGTGGCGGAGCGTCGGCGCGTAGATGCCGCCGGAGGCCCGGGTGTCCGCGGTCAGGTGCAACTGCTCCGGCCGGTCCAGGACGTTGCCGATCTGCGTCCAGTGGACCAGGTCGCGGCTGTGGAACAGCGGGATGCCCGGGAAGTACTCGAAGCTGGAGCACGCCAGGTAGTAGTCCTCCCCGACCCGGCAGACGCTCGGGTCGGGGTGGAATCCGGGGATCACCGGGTTGCTGACGGTTGTGCCCGTCTGGTCTCGGACTGGCATGGCATCCGTTCCTGTGCGTCGCGCGCGTGCGGCCGAAGGCGTTGTCGAAGCGCTTCGTCGAAGCGCTTCGACAACGGGGTGACCGGGGTGACCCTAATGACCGGCCGCGCGCACGACAAGGGGTGGCTCCGCCCTACGCCGAACCCCCGTTGCTCTTGAGCAGCTGGCCGTTGACCCACTGGCCCTGCGGCGAGCAGAGGAAGTCGACCAGGTGCGCGGTGTCCTGCGGGGTGCCCAGGCGGCCCAGCGGGGTGTCCCGGCGGATCAGGTCCGCCAGCTCCTCGCTCATCCAGCCGGTGTCCACCGGGCCCGGGTTGATGACGTTGGCGGTGACCCCGAGGTGGGCCAGTTCGCGCGCGGCGGCCAGGGTGATGCGGTCCAGGGCGCCCTTGCTGGCCCCGTACGGCAGGTTGCCGACGGTGTGGTCGCTGGTGAGCGCGACGATCCGGCCGGTCCCGGCGGGGGCGCGGAAGCGCAGCGCGTACTCCCGGATGAGGAGCCAGGTGGCGCGGGCGTTCACCGCGAAGTGGCGGTCGAAACTCGCGAGGGTGGTGTCCAGGAGACCGGAGTCCACCGACTCGGCGTGGCTCAGGACGAGCGCGGTGACCGGCCCGATCCGGCGCTCGGCCTCGTCGAAGATCCGGGTGGGGGCGTCCGGGTCGATCAGGTCCGCCTCGATCGCGGCGGTGCAGGCGCCGTGCGCGGCGAGCGAGGCCTCGATGGCCGCGGGGGCGCCGCGCTCCTCGCCCCAGGTCATGCGCCGGTCGTAGGGGGTCCAGTAGGTGAAGGCGATGTCCCAGCCGGAGGCGGCCAGCCGGGAGCGGACGGCGAGGTCCGGCCGGCCGGTGGCCTGCGGGGCCGTCGTGCTCTTCGTCGCGGTGGGCCGGTCGGCGGTCAGTGCCATGGGAGGACTCCTCGGAGCTGAAGGGAGGGGAAGTTCGATGGCTTCAG
>NZ_RDBL01000005.1:0-32391 GCF_008042035.1 Streptomyces sp. col6 | reverse complement strand
GGCGCGGTGGGCCGGGGACCCGGTTGCGGGGGCCCGGTTCGATGAGGTCGGCGCGGTACAGCCCGTAGGTGATCCGGCGCAGCGCGGCCGACTCCAGCTCGTCCCGCAGCGGACCGTCCCGGAGCTGGGCGCCGGGGCCGAGGAGGTCTTCGACGACCGCCAGGGCACCGGCGATGTCGCCGTGGTCGAGCCGTTCGCGAACCCCGGTGAGGCAGTCGGGGCGCCGGTGGGCCTCGTCGATGGCGCGCAGACACGGCAGCGGTGTCCCGGTCAGCGCGGCCAGCAGCTCCTCCCGGCGGACCTCGGCGGGATCGTGGTCCAGGGCGGACAGCACCCCGTCGGCCTGGCCGATCCGGTGCCGGGCGCCCCGGCAGTCCACGAGGCGTGGCTGCCCGGGATCTCCCGGCTCAGGTGGCGGCCCGGCCGGCCGGTGCCCCGGCAGGAGTGCGCCCAGGACGAGCGGGTGCAGCCGGCCGGCGTCGATCGCGCCCGCCCGCAGGAGCTCCCGATCGGGCAGCGCCCAGGTCGCGGCGTCGGGCAGCACCAAGGGCGTGCGGGCGGCGTCCTCCCGGCCCCGCGCCACCCGCAGGGCGGGCGGCCCTTGGCCGTTCGGGTGCGCGACGACGTCCAGGAGCACCCGGTGCCGGCCACCGAGTCGCACGGCGACCGGTCCGGAGGAACGTCCCTCGGCCCTGAGCAGCAGCTCCGCCTCCGCCGCCCAGCGGTCGACGGCACAGCGGCGCCCCTGTGGCACCAGGTCGAGCAGGTCCGGGTCCGTCAGCGCCGTCGGGCCGGCTCCCGCGCGATGGCGCAGTTCGGCGGCCCGGCGTGCGTCCCACAGGTGGCGGTGCACGTCCAGCCGGAACCGCCGGCTGGGGTGGGGGTGCGGATGAAGGCGTACGGTCCCGGGGCCGGTGCCGTCCCAGAGGCCGAGGCTGATCCGCTGACCGGCGTCCGCCCAGGCAGGGGGAGTTCTCGCCACGAGGTACAGCGGTGCCGGGGCGCGAGCGGTACCGGCCTGCGGCTCGGGGTCGTACCGCGCGAGCGCGACGGTCAGCCCCGGACGCAGCAGTCCGCGCGGGGCGATCCTCGGCATGTGCCAGCGCAGCAGGTCCGGTGCCAGGTGGCGCAGATCGTCGCGTACACGGGCGGCGCGTTCCCGCCCATGTGTGCGGGACAGGGCCCGGGGCGCGAAGTCGACGTCGATTCCCGCGGCGGCGCACGCACCGGCCCAGTCACCGGCGCGACGGCGAGCGGTCGCGGTCTCGATCATGGAAGGCGGCACGGCGAACTCGCGCACGCGCAGCCAGAAGGACAGGAAGGGATCTCCGTCGGCGGGATGAGTGGCCATCAGCACTCACCTTGCGCGGACGGGGCCCCCAATCTTCGGAGAGAGTGAGTCGTCATCGCGGCACAGCGTAGCTTCCGAAGGCCGGCCGCGCAGCCCTTATTCGGTGAGGCCCGCCGCCAGTGTGGCGCCCAGCTCCCAGCACGCCTCCGTATCGGCCTTGCCGGGCTCGCCCGTCACCTTCACGGCGTCCGCCGCCCGGCGCCACCCGAGGCCGGTCGTGATCGTCTCGATGCCCCGTACGGCACCGGTGACGTCGTTGCCGCCGTGGACGTAGTAGCCGAAGGGCCTGCCCCGGGTCGTGTCGAGGCACGGGTAGTAGATCTGGTCGAAGAAGTGCTTGAGCGCCCCGGACATGTACCCGAGGTTCGCCGGGGAGCCGAGGAGCAGGCCGTCCGCCGCGAGGACGTCGGAAGCCGTGGCGGCGAGTGCCGCGCGCCGTACGACGCGTACGCCCTCGATCTCGTCCGTCGTCGCGCCGGAGACGACGGCCTCGAAGAGGGCCTGGCAGTTCGGGGACGGTGTGTGATGCACGATCAGGAGAGTGGGCACAGCACCGAACCCTGCCGTGCCCCCTCCGTCGCCGCAAGCCGGGCACACCCCGTCAGGAGCGGTGGCCGAAGAACTCGATCTCGGCGATCGCCACCCGGCGCCCCTTCCCCGTGCCGTACGCCGAGTCGACCGTGAGCCGGACGCGGACGGTCTGCGAGCCCCGGACGTCGAAGGTCTGCTGCCCCGCCTGGTCGGCCAGCCGGATCGTGCGCGTGCGCTTGGTGCCGTCCTTCGCGGTCAGTTCCGCGATGATCCGGGACGGCCGGGCCTGCGTCAGGAACTCGTCGTTGCGGGCCGATGTCCCGGCGAACACCACCATCTTGCGCATCCCCACGGGCGCGTCGAACACGCACTCCAGGAACTCCCCCGCACCGTCGCCGGTCTTCTTCGGCGCCCAGTAGCGGTTGTTGAAGCCGTCGAACGCCGCGCTCGCGGCGTGCCCCGGCGCCGCGCTGGAGCCGTGGCACGCGGACGGCGGCATGGATTCCGGCGCCCCCGTCTCCTCCTTGGCGAGGCCGAGGAGACCGGACAGGTGCGGCAGGGCGAACCACACGCCGACGAGTACGAGGAGCAGCGCGATGGGTATGCCCAGCCGGGGCCCGCGCCGGCTTCGTCGGGGACGCGACCCGGCCTCGTGGCCCTTCGCGGGGCCCCGGCGGAACAGGCGGCGCCACCAGGGCGGGCGCACGCCGGGGCCCCGCGAAGGGCCACGAGGCCGGGTCGCGTCCCCGACGAAGCCGGCGCGGGCCCCGGCTGGGCATACCCATCGCGCTGCTCCTCGTACTCGTCGGCGTGTGGTTCGCCCTGCCGCACCTGTCCGGTCTCCTCGGCCTCGCCAAGGAGGAGACGGGGGCGCCGGAATCCATGCCGCCGTCCGCGTGCCACGGCTCCAGCGCGGCGCCGGGGCCCCCAGAACGCGAGGGCGTCGGGGTTGTTCTCCAGCACGGCGAGCCGGAGCCCGCTCCGATTCACGCAGGAGGAGATCGACGAGGTCGTCGCTCTCTACGCGAGCAACCCGGCGTACTGGCGCGCGGCGGGCGAGTACGACCCCGACGACATCCGGGCGTCGCGCGTCGAGGCGGATCTGCGGGAGGAGGCCGCGACGGAGGGCGGCGAGGTGCTGCTCGCTCGCGACGGGGAAGGGTGCCTGGCCGGGCTCGTCTGTCTGCTCGACCGGCACCCCAAGGACGGGCTGCCCTGGATCGGGCTGCTGATGACGGACGGCGGCTCCCGCCGTACGGGGGTCGGGCGCCGCCTCGCCGGGCTGGTCGAGGACCGGTTCCGGGCCGGGGGACGGAGCGGGCTCCGGCTCGCCGTGCTGGAGAACAACCCCGACGCCCTCGCGTTCTGGGGCGCGCTCGGCTGGCAGGAGGTCGACCGCCGCGCCGACACCGCCCACGGCCGGCCGTGCATCGTCATGCACAAGCAGTTGGCCTGAGCCAAGGGCACGGGCGGCCGGCCGGTCAGGGGACCAGGACGAGCCGTCCGCGTACACCCCCCTCGGCCAGCAGGCGGTGCGCCCGCGCCGCCTCCTCCAGCGGCAACGTGTCGGCCACACGCGTCGTGAGCCGGCCGGTGGCGGCGAGGGACGAGAGCCGGCCCAGGGCGGCCGCGTCACCGGCCACCCACTGCTCGTGCACCCGGACACCCCGCAGCGGTACGGGGGCCGCGCCCCCGATGACGGAGACGAAGGCGCCGAAATTGCGGACGGCCCCCAGCGCGGGCAGCCCCAGTACGGCTGCGTCCAGGGCGGCATCCACGCCACCGGGCACCAACTCCCGTACCGAGCGAGCGAGATCGGCCGAGCGCGGCACGAACCACCGTGCCCCCGCCTTCCGGACGAACGGCTCGTCCTGCTCCGCCGCCACCCCCACCACGGCTGTCCCGCGCCGGGCCGCGAGCTCCACCGCGTACCCGCCGACCGCCCCGGCCGCCCCCGTCACCAGCAGCGTCTGGCCTGAACCCAACCCCGAGAGATCCAGGGCCTGTTGCGCGGTGAGCGCGTTCAGCGGAAGGGTGGCCGCTTCGACGGGGGAGAGCCCTTCGGGGGCGGACGCGACGGCGCCGACGTCCAGTACGACGTACTCGGCGTAGGTGCCGAGCGAGACGTCCAGCCGATCCTGGATGCCGATCACGGGGTCACCGGGAGTGAACTCCGTAACGCCGGGCCCCACTTCGTCGATCCGGCCGGCGACGTCCCACCCGATGCCGATGACCTCCCGGGGCTCCATCAGCCCGGCCTCGATCAGGGCGCCGGAACGGGTCGCGAGATCGACGGGGTTGACGGCGGCGGCCTCGACACGGACGCGTACCTGCCCGGAACGGGGCACCGGCACGGGTACGTCACTCAGCTCCAGCGCTTCCGGCCCGCCCACCGTCCGTACCACGACCGCGCGCATGCGCGTCTCCTCCCGTGTGCCGGCCGCATCGGCCTTGGTGACCGAGGCGTTCCGATGCCGACGACCCTAGGGAGAGCTACTCTCCATAGGGAAGTAGGCACTTCGAGGTGCCCACCGCACGGGAAGGTGAGCCATGAAGCAGACCCGAACCGAGGCCCGCATCGAGGCCCGAGCCGCGTACGACGCCTACCTCGCCGAGTGCCCGGCCCGCCAACTGCTGGACCGCATCAGCAACAAGTGGGTCAGCCTGATCATCAACGCCCTGGCCGACGGCCCGCAGCGCTACACCGACCTGGCGCGCACCCTGGTCAGCGTCAGCCAGAAGATGCTGACCCAGAGCCTTCGCGCCCTGGAACGCGACGGCCTCCTCACCCGCACGGTCACCCCGACGATGCCGGTCCGCGTCGACTACGCCCTGACCCCGCTGGGCGAGAGCCTGGTCCCGGTGATGCGGACGATCAAGGCATGGGCCGAGCAGAACATGGACGAGGTCCTGGAGGCGCGGACGGAGTACGACGGGGCGAGGGCCTCGGCCGATCCGGCGTGAGGCCGTCCTGCCGGGGCGTACGGAAGCCCCAGCGGGTACGACGCGGTGAGGCGGCGTAAGAGAGGCTTGTTGCCCTCAACTGCGTTGTATATCAGCGTTATGAGCGTTGGGGCCGTTATGTCGGATTGTGCGAAAGCGGCCAGAAACCGCACCCCCGCGAGCTAAAGTCGCAGGCCACAAAGCTGCTCCCCGCACGCGCGGGGATGGCCCCCACATGACCTAGCGCCCCACGGGGAGAGGAAACTGCTCCCCGCACGCGCGGGGATGGTCCCAGGCCTTCCTGGAGTCCCTGGTGGACGAGTTCAAGCAACTTCACGGAGGCTCTGCCCTTCGTGCCCAGGAACAACCCCCGGAAGCCTGAGGCGACTTCGCGGTCCGTATGGTTGAACGCGTTCAACGCTTCGGGCGTGGATCAGTAGCGGGAGGCATCAGTGGCAAGCAGGCGCACCATACGGGCCGGGATCGCCGCGCTCTGCGGCCTTGTCCTGGCGGCCTGCGCCGGCCCTGCCCAGTACTACAGCGGCACCGGCGTCCACGACGCCACCGCTGCCCAGGTCGCCGGGCACTGGTCGAACGTCGAGGGCACCCGCGTCGAACTGCGCGAGGACGGGACGGCGGTGCTCAGGAAGCTCGACGGGCAGGACTTCGACTACGACGAGGGCTGGCGCCTGTCCGGTACCGGGACCTGGCGGCTGGCCGACACCGATGGCGGCCAGGTCGTCCGGCTCGCGCTGAAGACCTCGACGGGGGTGGACGAACGTGCCCAGGATCCTGCCGATGTGCAGGCATCGTCCGCGGACACCCGGCCCCCGACCACGTACGACTGGTCCCTCTACGTGGACCGCTCCAAGCGCGAGCGCGAGGTGAAGCTGTTCTTCTTCTACGGGGACCCCGACAGCGGCAACACGTATGTACTGACGCGAGCGGCGAAGAAATAGGTCGGCCCGTAGCCGGGGGTTGCGCGACAACCACGCATCCGCCCAGCGCGCCCCACCCCCCGGACGCGTCGCCGGGCGCCCGGCCTGCGACCGCCACCGGCGCAGGCCCGCCCGGATTCTTCGCTAGCCTGCTGCCGGTCGCGTATCGGCTGAAACGAGGGTGGGAGAGAAGCATCGTGGTGAAGGTCCTTGTCGCAGGGGGAGCCGGATACATCGGCAGCACGGTCGCCTCGGCCTGCATCGACGCGGGTATCACGCCCGTCATCCTCGACAACCTTGTCCGGGGGAGAGGCGAGTTCACCGAGGGCCGCACTTTCTACGAGGGCGACATCGCGGACGGCTCACTTGTCGACCGGATCTTCTCGGAGCACCCGGACATCTCCGCTGTGGTGCACTGCGCCGCGCTGATCGTGGTGCCGGACTCCGTCGCGGACCCGATCGGCTACTACGAGGCGAATGTGGCCAAGAGCCTGGCCTTCGTCAGCCACCTGCACCGCAACGGCTGCGACCGCATCATCTTCAGCAGCTCGGCCTCCATCTATCGGGCCGAGGACGGTTCGCCCGTGAACGAGGACTCGCCGCTGGCGCCGCAGAGCCCCTATGCGCGGACCAAGGCCGTGTGCGAGGAGATGTTCGCCGACATCGCGGTGGCGGGACCGCGCGTGTTGTCGCTGCGGTACTTCAACCCCGTCGGGGCCGACCCGAAGCTGCGTACGGGGCTTCAGCTCAAGCGGCCCAGCCACGCCCTGGGCGTTCTGATCCAGGCGCACGGGGAGGGCCGTCCGTTCCCGATCACGGGAACGGACTATCCGACGCGCGACGGCAGCGGTATCCGGGACTACGTGCACGTCTGGGACCTCGCCGCGGCTCACATCGCGGCGATCGAGCGGTTCGACTCCGTTCTCACGGGATCGAAGCGCTCGATCGCGATCAATCTCGGTACCGGCTCCGGCACCACGGTCCGGGAACTGTGCGCGGCGTTCAACAACGTCGTCAGCACCCCGCTGGCCACGGTCGTCACCGACCGGCGGCCCGGTGACGTGGCCGGCGGCTACACCAGGAGCGATCGGGCGGCCGAGCTGCTGGGATGGACGCCGAAGCTGTCCCTGGAGGACGGCATCCGCTCCGCCCTGGACTGGATCCCGGTGCGCGACGAGCTGTTGAAGGACTGACCGCCGCTCTCGCCTCACCTTCTGCCGGGGCACCGGGCCCCCACCGGCCGGCTCAAGCCGCCCCCACCCCGCGCACGCGCAAGGCCGCCCAGGGGGCTCAAGGACCGGTCGTCACCGAGGCCCTCCGGTGAGGAAGCGACGGATGTCCGCCGCCAGGGACACCAGCTGTTCGCCGGCCTCCGACCAGGTGGTCACCGAGGCGCTCCAGCCGGCCTGGGCTTCCGGCCAGGGGCGTGCGGTCCAGGTCAGTCCGACGTGGCCGCCGGAACGGAAGACGGCGGACACCGTGAGGTCACGGTCGTTGTTGTGCCAGGTCCGTTCGCCGTGCCATCCCCGGTAGTCGGCGGCGAGCTCTTCCAGGAACGCGTACAGATCGCTGTCCCAGATCCGGGCGACGACCTCGTCGACCCGTGCGGTCAAGCCCGGGGCCCGTAGTTCGACGGCATAGTGCACGGAGTCCTCGTCGAAGCCGAACCGGTCGGAGAACTCCACACCGATGGCAGGGTTGTCCTGGCAGCGGATCGTCACACAGGGCCCGTCGCTGCGGGCGACGTCGGGGGTGGTCATGGAGGAACGGTAGGGCAGCGGGGTGTGTTGGCAGGAATCGGGATTCAGCAGCCGCTGCTGCCGTACGAAATGGTCCGGCCCGTAGGGGAGTTCGACGCCCCCGGCCCGCTCCCGCCCGGCTACCGTGGCCCGCATGAGCCAAGCCCCTGCCGACCTCAGCCCCGATCTGATCCGCGGCCTCCTCCGCGACCAGCACCCCGACCTCGCCGGCCTCCCCCTGAGCCTCGGGGCGCGCGGCTGGGACAACCAGCTGTGGCGGCTGGGGGACGAGCTCGCCGTGCGGTTGCCGTGGGCGACGGAGTCCGCGGACGAGCTGCTGCTGAAGGAGCACGCCTGGGTTCCCGGGCTCGTCGCGGACCTCCCGCTGCCGGTGCCCGTGCCGCAGCGCCTCGGCGTGCCGTCCGAACGGTTTCCGCGGTCCTGGCTGGTCACCACCTGGGTGCCCGGCGAACCGGCCGACCGCGTCCCGGCGACGCGCGCCGAGGAGGCGGCCGACGCGCTGGCCGGGTTCCTCACGGTCCTGCACCGGCCGGCGCCCGCCGAAGCGCCTGCCGGACGAGGGCGCGGCGGACCGCTGGCCCCGTACGCGGAACGCTTCGAGTACACCCTCGGCCTGGTCACCGAGCGGGGCCTGGCGCCCGACCCGGACGGCATCCGCGAGGTGTGGCAGGACGCGGTCGCCGCCCCCGACTGGGAGGGCTCCGCGCTGTGGCTGCACGGCGACCTGCATCCCGCCAACGTGCTGACGGACAACGGCACGTTCTGCGGTGTCATCGACTTCGGCGACCTCTTCGCGGGCGACCCGGCCTGCGACCTCTCCGCCGCCTGGGCCCTGCTCCCGGACGGCGCCGTCGACCGCTTCCACGCCGCCTACCGCCCGGCCCCGGACGCGGCGACCCTGCGCAGGGCCCGCGGCTGGGCGGTCCTGCGCGCGCTCGCCGCCCTCCTCATCGCGGACGACGGCGACCGGGGCCTGCCCAACGGGAAGCCGACGTGGGGGCCGCCGGCACGGCGGGCGCTGGAGCGGCTGGTGGCGTCGACGGGGCGGTGACGCGAGGGCCGAGTACCGTGCGCGGCGTGACCGCCGCAGGGACCGGGAAGGCAGAACACCCGGCGCGGCGCTCAGCCCCCTTGCGGACCCATGTTCTGACTCTGTGCGTGTCCCTGCGCCAGGCCCTGCGCGTAACTCTGCTCTCCCGCCCCGCGTGCCGCGGCCCCACGCTCACCGGACCCGCCCCGGCGCCGGAGGGCGACGAGGCAGGCGGCGACGGCCACGACGAGTACAGCCACGACCGAAACGATCAGGATCATGATGTCCCCCGCTCTGCTGGAGGAACCGCGGTGCGGCTCCTCGGTACCCCATGGTCGCCCGCCGGCTGCCCGAAGGGAAGCACGGTTCGGGCTCGTCGCGGGCACCGCGTCTCACACCGCTTGACCTCAAGTCCCGTTGAGGTCGCAGCATCGAACCATGAACACGACGAGCACCACAGCGACCGCCCAGGACCACTTCGAGATCAGCACCCTCATCAGCGGCATCTTCCGCACGCTGGACGAGCGCCGGTTCGAGGAGGGCTGGGCCGATGCCTACTACACCGACGACCTGCACGTGACGACGCCGCTCGGCGTGGCCGAAGGCGCCGAGGCGCTACGGCAGGTGGAAGAGGCCATCGGCCGCTACGCCGCCACCCTGCACCTCGCCTCCGACGTCCTCGTCCACGCCGAGCCGGGAGCACGGACGGCCGAGGTCTCCTGGAACGCCCACATGACCCACGTACACCACGACTCCACCCTCCGCGCGCGCGGCGAGGGGGCGCACCCGCTGTTCACGGTGGGCGGGGTGTACGAGGGCCGGTTCGTGCGCACCGACGGCGGCTGGCGCATCAGCCGCATGACGGTCCGGGCGGTCTGGACGACGGGCGAACCGCCGGTGCTGCCGGCGTAGGCGGCGGCGCGGGTACGGGAGTTGGCGGGGGCGGAGGCCCCGGCCGGCCCGGCCTGACGGACCGGGTCCGTCGCGCTCAGGGTGTCGGCAGGCGGGTGGTGGCGATGTTGAGCCGTATGTATCCGAGCGCGGCGGGCCCACCACGACAGAACTCCCGGCACCCGTTGCCTTCGGCCGGGCGCGTCAGGGGAGGCGGTATGTGACCACGACACGGGTGGGCAGCCGGAAGGAGTCGTTGTCGACGGGGGAGCACTCGACCATGACGGCGACGCCGGACCCGGCGGTGCTTGTGGAGCCGTAGACCCGGGCGGGGCCACGCAAGGGGGAGCCGCACAAGCCGTCCGGCAGCGCGATCTCGTCCCCGGCCTCCGCCTTGGTGCCGTACTTCTCATCGAACAGGGGTGCGTCGTCGGGGAGGACGCCGACATCGTGGAGGTAGTCCAGTATGTCGCCGCTGACGAAGGTGACCTCGGCGTTCCCGTTCCGGGTGTAGTAGTGGACGTCGGAGGCTCCGGTGGGTATCGGCGCACCTCCGGCGGAGATCACCTGCGGGAGCTTCGTGTCGCTGCCGTCGCAGGCCCGGTCGTCCCCGAAGGGCGGGGACAGGTGGCCCTGGAACAGCCAGACGAGGCCGCCTGCCACTGCGGCCGCAACAGCCACCACAACGGCCAGGCAGGAGAGCCGCCGCCGCCCCGGCCCGGAGGTTCCCGCCTCACCGCCCCGGTCATTGCCGTGCCCGGCCTCGTGTGACATGACGCCGTCTCCGGCCTCCTGCGCATCGGGCATGGGCTTCTCCTTCGGACGTGTCCGGACGCGGGCCGCCGCGGCTGCCGCGGCCGAGGGGACTGTACGGGCCTCGGCGTGCGGGGTATGCGGTGCGGTGGGCGGGCTGCTCGCGTGCACCATGGGCCTGCCATGGTGCACGCAGCCGAGCCCTTCCCGTACCAACCCTCCCGAGGGCGAATCCTTTTCGCGCGCCGCGCCTCCTGTATATGTGCCGACGAACGCCGGCGCGTACGGGAACACCAGGAGGACTCATGATCGTGGGAATCGCCATCGCCGTCGGAGCCGTGCTGCTCTGCACGTGCAGTTACGTCGTCCTGCGCAAGCGGAAGCAGTCACGTGGCTGACGCGTCCTGGCCCGGCGAGCAGTTGGTCGTCGCCGCGCAGAGCGGCGACGTCGACTCGCTCGCCGCGCTGGTGTCCGGAGCGCATCCGAACGTACGGCGCTTCGCCCGCTCCCTCTGCGCCACGCCCGAGGACGCGGAGGACGCGGCGCAGGAAGCGCTGATCATCCTCTACCGCAAGATCGGGATGCTCCGGGCGTCCGGGGCGCTGGCCTCATGGATGTTCCGCATCGTCCGCAACGAGTGCCTGCGGCGCGCCCGGACGATGCGGGCGCCCGCGGCCGTGCCGGACACCGCCGTGCGCTCCGCCGAGGACGAGGTCCTGCAACGCCTGGAGGCGGCCGAAGTAGCCGCGGCCATCGCGGCGTTGCCGGCCGAGCAGCGCCGCGTACTGATCATGCGGGACATCCAGGGCTACAGCGGGCGCATGGCCGCCGAAGCGCTCGGCCTCAGCACCGCCGCCATGAAATCACGCCTGCACCGCGCCCGCACCGCGGTGCAGCACACCCTCCGTGCCGTACCCGACACCACGACGGGAGCCCCTCATGACGACGCACACCAAGTCCGACGCCCCTGACACGGCGCGCACCAAGTCCGACGCCCCTGACTTCGCGAGCGCGTCCGTGCCCCGCCACCTGGCCCGGGGCGCGGCCGGCTTCGGCAGCCTGATCGCCTCGGTCGCCCTGATCCCGGTCACCGGCCCGCTCAGCCTGCTGCTCCTGCCGGCGGGCGTGCTGGCCCTGCGCGGATGCCCGATGTGCTGGGCCATCGGGCTGGCACAGACCATCTCGCGGGGGCGTCTGCGCCGCGATTGCGAGGACGGGGTGTGCAGTTTGCGGGTGGCGGAGCGGGCCGATGCGGGGCGGCCCGTGGGGCCGTAGCTGGCCGTCGGGTCAGCGCAGCGCCTCGTGGAAGAACCCGATCGACGGGTCCTCCGGTGTTCCTATCAGCAGGGCCCGGTCCAGCAGACCGTTGTTGTGCTCGCAGCTGGTCTCCGGGAGCAGGACGCACGCGTGGCAGGCCGCCAGGTTGATGCCGCCCACGCCGCTGCCCGTGGACTCCACACAGAGCGGGTCGGCCGAGCACCATTGCGCTCGGCGGAGGGCCGAGTGCAGGGCGGATTCCAGGCGGTCGGGCTCCCCCTGCGCGACCAGGCCGCCGAGACTTCCGGCGGAGTCGCTGGTGGCCGTGCAGATGAGGAGGCCGGCCATCGACTCGTCCGCGTACAACCGCTCCCGCAACGAGGCGGCCGGATAACCGCCGTCGAGGCTCCACTCGTTGATCAGGGCGTGCGACAACGTGTGCAGGAGCACCATGCGGGCGTCCGCCGGTGAATCCGGGACGTTCGCGGGGTCTTGGGCGCGCTCACGCAGCATGCGCAGGTGGTTGGCCCGGATGCGGTCGGCTCGGGCGGCAACGGCGGTGCTGCGCGCCCAGTCGTCGAGGCGCTGTTCGTCCAGGCGCAGGAAGACGCCCTCACCCTGGACCTCCATCGCGGGGAGCCAGTCCATCGGGGCGAGCGACAGGGCCGCCTCGTGGACATCGGTGTGGGTCTCGGGTGTGTCGACGCGGGAGAAGGCCTTCAGCGCGCGGACTTCCCGCAGGCGCTTCACCAGCATCGGCCCCGTCACTCCGTAAGGCTTCAGGACCTCGGTGGAGGAACGCGGTGGTTCGCAGACGAACTGGTCCTCGTGGTCCGTCTCGCTTTCGAGGCGGCCGGCGACGAGCCTCTCGTACTCCTGCTTGCGCAGAGCGACGTAGGCACTGTCGGTGCCCTTGTCCTCGTCCTGGGCGGTGTCCTCGTGGTTCTCCGCCTCCAAGAGGCCCATGACCTGGTCGAGTGAGAACTCGTAGTTCTCCTGCAGGCCGAGGACCTTCAGGTACGCGGCCAGCTCGACCTGGTTGTCCTTCATCTTGCGGAGGTTGTCCCAGTGCAGCTCCAGGCGTGTCGCGTGGCCGTCGCTCCACGGAGGGATCGAGAGGGCCGTCCTGACGATCGGCTGCCACGCGACGGACGAACCGCGCTGAAGCGTGCGCGGCTTCTCCGTGCAGTGCTCGTCGGCCGCCCTTCCCAGCCAGGGGCGGCGCCCGTTGCAGTAGACCTTCAGGTCCGACAGGGCGGCGCGGCGGAACGCGCCTTCCATGGAGACCTCGGGGATTCCGCACGTGCAGGAGATCAGGATCGACCGGAGCGACGCGGTCTTACCGCTCGTCCGCAGCCGCAGTTCCCCGCCGCACAGTCCGGCGTCGCTGTCCCTACGGTTGTTGCGGTGCGCCCACTTCCAATACGGGAAGTCCTCGATGTGTCCCTTGGGGCAGGCCATGACGAAGCGCGAGGGCACCAGCTCCTCGTGGCAGTCGCCGCACTCGTTCTTTCCCGGTGGGGAGTTGAACCGGCTCACGTGCTGGAGCGCGTTGCAGCCGGGGCACGAGTGCCACAGGGGGAAGCGGCGGACCCGAACTCCGTCCTTGCTGGTGTCGTCGGAGGCCGGCGGGAGACGGAACGACTTCACGCCGAGCACGCGCGCCAGGCGGTGCTCGTGGACGGTCGGCGCCTCGTCGACGTTCCACGAGTCGATGCCGCTCACCATGAACGACTCGTTGTCGACGGCGACGATCGACCCGACCCCGTAGGTGGTGATCATTTGCGCACGGCGAACCGAACCGCGTCGCGGGTAGCTGCGCTCGGGCGCGCCGGCCCGTCGGCGCCGGGCGGGGGGCGGGGTCATCGGGATGCCTCCATGAACAGGGCGGATTCGGCGTCGACGTCGCGCAGGCTCCACAGGGTGGGCCAGGCGTTCTCGTCCTCGTTTTCGAACGCGCTCAACAGGGACGGTGTGCGGTTGCCGCGTGTGGGTTCGTAGAGGAGACCGCCGTGCGCTTCGGCCTCGCCCTCCCACCAGTCGACGAACTCGTCGAAGGCCGCGGCCGTCGCCGGGAGCTCGTCCGGAGCGACCGACTTCACGCGCGCGAGGAGAGCCGTGCGGACGACGTTCTCCAGCTCCTCGCGGAACTCCCGAATGCGACCGGCTCCGTCGTTGGGCGCCGCCGCGGGGATCAGGATGCGTGCCAGGGCGACAACCACGGCGTGCAGTCCCCGGTCGCGGGCGCGGGACGAGAAGGGCGTGACGCTGGTCGACTCGACCTCCCGATACAGGGCGGAGTGGAAGTGCTGGAAGCTCTCGTAGTGGGAACGGTCGCGGGACCGGGCGGAGTTCAGCATCACGGCGACCAGACCCGGGTGGCGACGCCCGATCCTGCTGGTCGCCTGGATGTACTCGGCGGTGGTCTGCGGCTGCCCCATGACCGCCATCAGCCCGAGCCGGTCCACGTCGACACCGACCGAGATCATGTTCGTCGCCAGCAGGACGTCGACGGTGTCCGGATGCGGCAGGCGCTGTTCCAACTGCTTGAGGCGCTTCGGGATGTCGCTGGAGTTGGCCCGGCTCGTCAACTCGGTCTGCTCCAGCACCTTGCGCCTCGGTCCGTCCTCGCGCGAGGACAGGTACTCCAGGTAGGCGTCGACGTCGTCGTGGACCTGGAGCTCGGCGGCCGCCAGCAGACGGAGGCTGTTGAAGTAGCCGACGAGCGTCCAGTACGCGTCGCGCACCCCGTCGTCGACGTCGGCGAGGGCGGCCCTGTGCAGGAGGTTCGCGTAGGTGCGGACGAGCAGGGAGGCCTGGCTGGTGCTCGGGGTGAGGAGGCCGACGTACTGGCGGCTCGCCTTGCGCTCCTTCGGGGTCTCCACGGCGAACCAGGAGTCCCGGGCGTCGATCCCCGCCGGGGGGAACTGCGCGACGGCGCGGTCGAATAGCATCTTCCCCTGATCCGAAGCGCGACGGATCGTGGCGGTCGAGGCGATGACCTTCGGGTTGTCGGCCAGCAGGTCCACCGCTGTCTCGTAGAGGCCGGTGAGGGTGCCGAGCGGCCCGGAAATGAGGTGCAACTCGTCCTGGACGATCAACTCCGGTGGAGGAGTGCCGTCCTGGCGGTCGCGGTTGAAGAGGGCCGCGGTCTGCACCCGCCACGGCATCGCGGCGAACTTGTCGACGGTGGCGATCACCAGGGTGGGGCGTGCGTCGTAGACGGCCTCGTCGACGAGATGGACCGGCAGACCGTCGCGGAAGTCGCACCAGTCGTCGGGGCAGCGGACATGCATCCGCCTGGCCTCCTCGTCGACCTCGTACTGGTACGCGTCCAGACGGGTTCCGCACCAGGGGCAGGCGTGCAGTTGTACGGGGTTGCGCTCCTGGAGGTCCTTCTCCTTGCGCAGCTCGACCAGGCTCTTCTCGGCGTCCGAGAGGCGGTTGGGGGTGGCGGACTGACCGACCCACATGCCGATGGAGATCGGCTCCGCGCCGAGTGTTCCCTCGTCGCCGAGCCTGATGCGCTCCATGGCGCAGATGAGGGCCGCGGCGCGCTCGAACTGCTGGAGGGTCAGCAACCGCAGGGTGTACCGCATGAGTACGGTCACGCCGGCGCCCCGCTCCTTCAGACGCAGGCGGCGCAGGAACGTGGTGAAGGCGATGAGGCCGAGGTACGCCTCGGTCTTGCCACCACCGGTGGGGAACCACAGCAGGTCGGCCACCGACCGGTCCTCGTGGTTCGGGTCGACGATTCCCTCCAGGCAGAGCAGCATGAACGAGATCTGGAAGGGCCGCCACCGCCCGCGTGTCTCGTCGGGTGCTCCTTCGCGGCCGTTGCGCACCCACTCGCCCCGGGCCCGCTGATGCGCCATGGCCCGGTTGGTGAGCCGGAACGCCCGCATCGCGTCCGAGTTCTCCCCGAGCACCCGGATGCCCCGGCGCATCCGGGCCAGGGCATCGCGGCACTGCTCGATCCGCTCCCGTGCCGGCGTCTCGTACGACGTTCCCCGGAAGGCGTCCGCCTCCACCTCCTTGCGGTCGATCCACTCCGCGTAATCGGCCATCAGCGTGTTCAGCGCGGCGAGCACCTCGCTCTCCGGCCGGGTCGCCAGGCCGTGCATGGTGAGCGCGGAGTCGTCGATGTCCGGGTTCGAATCGGTCAGCAACACCTCGTGGGCCGGCAGGAACTGCGTGCGCACGGCTGTGATCGCGGCGCGTTCGTGGTTCGGCGCACCGATGACGGGCGGGAACCAGTCCCACTCCGCCGCGCACCCGTGGCCCATGGCGAAGGTGGGAGCGTGCCGGTGGAGCAGCCGGCTCGTCGCCACTTCCGGGTCGTTCGCGCGGCGACCCGCGGGACGCTCCACGAAGGCCGGAGCCCCCGACGACGTCGTCACGGTGATGCGGGGCTGGTAGAGGCAGTACGCGTCCTGGAGTTCGCGCTCGCCCACTGTCTCGGTGTTGACCAGGGTGACGGTGATGGTGATCGTCCCGGCGACCGGCGGGCGTACGAAGACCTCGACGCCCGCGCCTTCGCCCAGCGGCATCCGGTGCAGCTTCGGGACCGTGACATCGACCGTCAGCGGTGCCAGGGCAAGGGCCCGCCGGCGCCAGTGCTCCTTCTGGTCCGAGGTGCTGCGGGCCTCCGCCCGCTTGGCCGAGGTGGCACGCCCCTCGGGGTCGATCGGGTCGTACCTCGCGGCCTCCGTGTGCACCACGATGCTCGACGCGACCGACGGGTCGACGGCGAACGTGATCCCCATGGAGGACGGGCGACGGTCCCCCGCACCGGAGGTGCCGAGGTCGGGGGTCGACTCCTCGGCGTCCCCGCGTCCCCGCACGAGCGGAACGTCGTCCAGCCCCTCGGTCTCGGCCTCGTCCTCGTCGAGGGCCTGCTCGGCCGCTCGGTCGGAGGGCCGGGGGAACAGCACGCCGATGGGGTACGCCGTGATCGGCGGGTCCTGGGTCAGGATCTCGTCCGGGGAGCCGGGGCCCATGAGGTCCCGCCGGAGCTGGTCGACGAGCTCCTCGCGCACCGCGTAGTGCTCGGCGTGCGGGCCGGACGTGTTGCTCATCGGTCGCTCTCCTCGTGTCTGTGCGCGTCGGTCCACCGGTAGCGGCCGAGCCCCGACAACCGGGGCACCATCCATGTCCCGTGCTCGCCCAGTCCCGCGCGGGCACCGGACGCGGTGCTGCCGGCCACGCTCTCCAGGCAGTCGACCCGGAAGCCCTTGATGCTCGTGGGCCAGCTGATGTCCCAGGTCCTGCTGATCTTGAGCGAGGTGTACAGGTCCTGTCGGAACCGCTCCGAGACGACGGCGACCGGCCGGTCCCGGTGGAACACTGTGTACGGCGGACTCTCCTCCGGGGCCAGGGGCATCGCGTGCTGCAGGCGGAGTTCCAGCGCGTCCCCCGGGGCGACGGACGCGGCGAGGTGGTCCTGGAGGGCACCGGCATCGCACTCGAAGCCGTCGGTGCCTGGCGGCTGCTCCCGGGAGACGTCCGTGCTCGCGGCCGAGATGCCGTGACGCTGATAGGCCTTCCACCCACCGACGTAGTACCGACCGGTGCGCCGGTCCCTGCGGATCAGGGCGGTGTCCGGTGCGTCGAGGCGGAACAGGTCGTCCCTGGGGCGCGTCATCGCGACGTAGAGGGCGCGGGCCTCCGCCGCCGGGTCGATGTGGGTGTGCTGCTTGCGCAGCTCGGCCATGGACGCGGGTTCGACCACGATCACGCGATCGAATTCGAGCCCTTTGGCCCGGTGCACGGTCGACACCACGAGATCGGGTGGTTCGACTGCGGCCAGGTCGTCGGGGAACCGGCCCTGTGCCACGGCCCGTCGGACGGCGGAGACGTCCATCAGCCCCCGGGGCGCCCCCGCCACTCCGCGCAGCGACCGCCAGATCCTCGTACGGTCCCCGACCGGTGCGAGCGGACCCGAATCGAGCAGGTCCAGGAAGCGGTCCTCCGTCAGTGTGGTGGAGCCCGTGCCGCGGAGCACCGCGGCCACCCAGGCCGGCACCGGGCGTTCCCGCAGGTCGCGCTGGAGGCGATGGTGCACACCGTGCGCGAACAGCTTCTCGGAGAGCACCAGGGCCTGCCGGTTGTCCCGGCAGAGGATCGCGCACGTACCGCGGAAGTCCCTGAGGGAGTCGAGCGTGAAGGCGTCGTCGACGGCCCCGAACGAGGGGCAGCCGCGCAGGATGTCGGTCAGGTCCCGATGGAGGTCCTCGCCCGCGGCCTCCGCCGCCGACGTCTCGGACGGCAGCCGCTGGAGCGAGCCGCCCAGGGGCAGCGCGACACCCGCCTCGGCAGTACGGGCCCTGAAGTTGGCGGACAGGTGGAGCTCCACCAGGTCGTCCGCGTAGGAGGCCCGCAGCCAGTCGAAGAAGTAGTTCGTCTCCGCGGCCCGCGCGTCCTCGTCGGACACCTGGAACCCGTAGATCGCCTGCGCCCCGTCACCGACCACGGTGAAGCCGCAGTTGTCCTGGAACCGGTCGAGGAGCGTCTCCACCATGTCCCGTCGCTCCCCGACCAGGTCCTGGACCTCGTCGATCACGACATGGGCAGGAGCGCCCTGCTCGCTCTCCTCCACGGCACCCCGCAGGATCGCCTCCGTGGCCTCGGCGATCCGTTCGTCGAAGCGCAGCGTGCTCCAGTCCCGATCGGGCTGCTCGCCGCGCAGCACCGCGTACGCCCAGGAGTCGAAGGTCTGCACCCGCACCCTGCGGGCCTCGCGGGCGTGGAGCGCGATCCGCTCCCGCAGTTCCCGCACCGCGGCCCGGGAGAAACTGAGCACCAGGATCTCGCGTGCCTCCAGTGCGTCCTGCTCGTCGCTCATGAGCGCGTCGAGCCGGCGGACGAGCGTGTGAGTCTTGCCCGAGCCGGCACCGGCCGTCACCAGGAGCCGGGTGTCCCAGGGCTGCTCGACGACGGCCCGCTGCTCCGCCGTGAGAGGCGGGCTGTCCAGATAAGCGTCGGTCACTTGGCCCTCCACAGGTGCTCGAACTGGGTGAAGGCGAGGGCCTTGTCGTAGTTCGTGATGTTGTCCCGGACGTTGAGGATCAGGCACTCCTCCTCGCCGCCGTTCCCCGGGCCCCGGAGGCCGCGACCGATCATCTGCTGATAGACGTTCGGGCTGTACGTCGGGCGGGTGATGACGACCGCCCTGGTCGCCGGCGCGTCGAACCCCTGGGTCAGGACGCCGTAGTTCGTCAGCACCCGGACCCGACGGCGTTTGAAGGCGTCGATGCTGTGCCGACGCTCGCCCGTGGAGGTGGCCGAGTCGACCGAGGCGGCGGTGATGCCCAGACCCTTCAGCTTCGCCGAGAGGAACTTGGCATGCGCGACGGACGTGGCGAAGACGAGCACCGGCCAGTCGTCCGGCATGGCGGCGATCTCTTCGAGGATGCGCTTGTTGCGGTCCTGGTCGTCCGCGAGGCGCTGCTCCGCGGCCTTCGACAGCAGGCTCATCTGATCGGCACGGGTCTTCTCGTCCTGGGTCAGCTCGATCGTGCCGCCGAGCAGCTCCCGGTGGGTGACCCTCGCCAGCATGCCGAGTTCCTGCAGTTCCCCGTACGGGTCGCCGGACGGGAAGACCCCGTCGTCGAGCCGGTGGGCGCCGAACCGCTGGACGAGGCGCTGGGTCTCCGCGTCGTTGGTGTTGCGGAACGGAGTGGCGGTGAGGCCGAGCAGGTGCCGCTTCGTCTCGTACGCCGTCAGCCCGAGGTGCGTCAGAATCTCGGTGTACTGGGGCGAGATGGCGACGTGTGCCTCGTCGACGATGACGAGGGCGGCGTCGCGCAGCCAGCCGTAGGACTCGGTGTGCAGACAGTTGCGGAGCTTGGCGTCCGTGGCGACGACCAGATGCGGGCGGTCGGCGACGGGCCCGGCCTCGTTGGTCGTCCACAGCCGGCTGATCGTCAACGGGGTCTCGGCCCCCACCTTCGACCAGACGAAGCTCCAGCTCTGCACGGCCTGCTCACACAGCTCCTCGGTCTGGGCGATCCACAGGATGGGGCCGCTCAGCTCGCCCATCTGCTTGACCCAGCGGATGACGGCCTCCGCCGCCACCCGCGTCTTTCCCGCGCCTGTGGGGAGGGAGAGCATGCCGCGCTGCGGGGTGAAGCGATCGAGCATCGCGAACACCTTGGTCGCCAGCCGCTCCTGGTAGTCGTGCAGGCGCGGGAACTCCGTGGGGCCCGGCACCTCGACCCGGGGCGGTAGCGACGGTGTGCGCGCACCGGCGAAGGAGTCGGGGAAGCCGAACTCGGAGACGAACTTCACGGCTGCCGACGATCCGGTGAAGCCGGAAGGGGCATGGCTCGGATAGGCCGCCTGGAGGTCCCGGGCATGGACCTGGAGGACCCCGTCGCCGTGGGCGTTGTACGCCAGGCGGGCGATCCGACGCGGGGAGGGTTCCCCGACGCCCGGCTCCGGCGGCTCGCTCTCCAGGAGACCCGGAGGGAGCCCGGCCCTCAGTGCGGTCGCTCCGACGAGCAGTTCCAACTTCTCCTCGACGGTCTCGGCCCGGCGGACCCGGCGCAGCGCGTCCTGGAGTTCCTGGTCCGCCTCCTGCCGTTCCTGAGCGGCGAGAACGGCACGGCAACCCGACTCCTTCAACCCCCAGCGCAGCTCGCGGTCCGCCGCGACCAGCGTCGCGAGGCGGTCCAGGGAGTCCAGCACCATGACGGTCGCGCCCTGCACCGCGCTGTCGAGCGCCGTGCCGGTGGAGCCCTGGGGCGTACGCAGTACCTCTTCCAACTCCGAACAACGCAGGACACGTTGGTCGTTCACCACGGAACCCAACCGCTGGCGGAGCGTGGGGAACTCGTCCTTGAGGAGGACGGGATCACCGACGGGGACGTGCCGGATCTCCTTGCTGATGACATCGGAGTAGCGCAGCATGCCCCACGTCCTGACCAGCAGGTCCGCGTCCTCCGGCCGCCCGGCCAACAGCGCCGGGATCTGTTCGGCGCGCAACGCGCGGTACTCGGCCTCGGTCGCGGCGACGGCGATCTCGCCGTCCTCGCGGGCATCCCACTCCGTCCCCACCCGGCACCGGGTGAGCTGATCCGGGAATTCCACTTCGAGTCGGGTCAGCATCACGTAGGTGTGCCCGACGAAGGCGTCGTCGTCGCTGGTCCGGAGCTGTTCGAGGAGGCGGTCCCACTGCTTGGTCGGGACCTCGTCGACCACCACGGGGAGGTGCAGCTTGCGCGCCTTCTCCGCACTGATGTCGGCGACCGGCAGCACGTCCGCGTACGCCTGCAACTGTGGTCCGACGGCGCCGGAGAGCGGAACCACACCCTGCGACGTGGCCACACGTCCGTGCCGGCGCAGCATCCAGCGCAGCGGCGAGTGGATCACCTTGCGTGTCGAGGCCTGGACACCCACCTGCAGGGTCCAGGTGTCGATGACGCTGTCGTCGGGCAGCGCCTTGACGAATGCAGCGCGTCCCTCCTCCGAAAGCAGCTCCAGAAGATGCAGGGGGCCGCCGACGGGAGAACCCTCCAGCTTGACCCGGGAAGGGCTGGGACGTGCCGCGTTGCTGCTCAGCGTCTTGCAGTAGCTGTCGTACATCGCGGCCCGGTAGTCCTCGAACCACGACTCGTTCGACGGCCTGTGCCCGTGTGTGGGCCTGTCCCGCATGCCGAACTCGCGCAGGACGTGCAGGTCGTCCGAGTGGAACGACGGGTCCACGGCGACCGACCCGTCCCTGGATCCGTCGCCCGGCACCACCGGTCCGGGCAGCAGGCACTCCCGCATGCGGTGGTACCGCCCGTCGGCGGTGCGCACGAAGAGGGTGCCGGACGGATCGGGCACCCGGGCGGTCACCTCGCCGCTGACCCGGCTGCCGCCCGCGCTGTGGAACAGCTCCCAGAAACGGGCCCAGTCCTGGGGTCCGTAGTTCTCGACGCCCTGCTCCAGCACTCCGATGAACCGGCCGCGGGGGTCCGCCTCGCGGATCCCCAGTTCGTTGAGGTCACTGATCAGCGACTCGTCCTCCGACAACCTCGGATCGACGTACGTCGTGCCGTCGCGCAGGCCGTCCCGGACCGTGCGGCGGAAGACCTTGCCCACGACGGGCGCCACCAGTCCGCTCTCCTCGGTCAGCACGATGCGTGCCGTCCGGGCTTCGGCCGCGAAGGGGGAGGCGTCGCGGATCATGGCGGCGAGGATGCGGATCGCGACGGCGGACGCCTCGACCGTCTCCTCGGTCACCAGCGCCTCCAGCCACTCCCGCACGGTCGCGCGGCGCTGCTTGGACTCGTCCAGGATGTGTCCGACCTTGCCCGCGCGGAATTCGGCGGCTTCGACGGAGGGGTGGATCCAGTTCGCGGGCCGCCCGGGGCAGGCGCTCCACATCCGGAGCCATTCCGGCCGGAGCGGCACCTTGTTCTGCGGGGCGGGGTGCACATGGATGTCGCGGGGAACCCGCAGCACACCGTCCTGGTCGGGGAGGGACGGACGCTCCGCCGCCAGTTTCCAGATCTGTTCGGTCAGGTACTTGTCGGCCCAGTTCAGGGTTTCCGAGTCCTTGTTCCGGCCCGGGAGCAGCGGAAGGTAGGCAGCCGGGTCCTCGGCGGGGGCCAGGTGGGGCAGGGAGTCGACGACGAGCCGGGCGGCGACCCGAATGATCTCCTGGTTGAACGGGCTCGAATCCAGGAGGTTCTGTCGGTCCTCATTCGTCTTCCAGGCACCGTTGAGCGCCCCCCGCAACGTCATCGGGTACTTCGTCGGGAAGAACGACCAGAATTCGCCCCGGCCCCGGGGGGTGCTGAGCACGGTGTCGCCCGTGTACTCGGGTACGGCCCACGCGATGTCGATCGTGCCGCGGTCGTGCATCTCACCGGCGCTCGCGCGGGCGGCCTCGGAGGGGCGGTGGGCGTGCGAGAAGACCTTCCAGGCGGAACTGGACTGCGGCCGGCCGGTCCGCGTCTCGTGGATGGTGTGTCGGAAACCGTCGTGGTCGACCGTGATCTCACGGCGTACCGGCGGCATGGACCGGGTGTCCTCCAGGATCACGGTTCCGACGTGGTGGGAGAACAGCTGGAACCGGGCCGGGAACTCGCGGCTGTCCTGGCCCCGGTTCGCGGTGTCGTAGATGTCCTTGCCGAGGCGATCGGCGGCTCCGGGCAGCAGCGGGAGCCGTACCACGGTGGTGGCCCAGCCGAGCAGGGCGTTCAGGACGGGGTCCGCCAGCCGCTCCTTCTCGGCGTCCAGCGGTCGCGCCATCCGTAGCACGGGAGCCTCGAAGCCCTCCTCGGAGGAGGAACCCCGGGCCCTTCTGATCTCCTCGTACGACCAGGCGCGGTCGAAGCCGAAGGCCCCCGAAGTGCTGAAGAACTGCGGTGTGTTCGTGACGGCCAGGATCGATTTCACGCCGACGCCGAACCGACCGATCTGGCCTCCGCGCTTCTTCGACACGCTCATGCGCAGGATGGTCTCGGCTCCCTCGGGCGTGACGGGTGTGCCCTCGTTCGCGCAGTAGAGGTGCGTGTCCGTCAGGACGACGTGCACCTTCCCGCCCGGCGCCGCCGCGATTTCGTCCGCGGCATTCTGTACGAGCTCGAACAACTGGCGGTCTCCGTAGCCGCCCTGAGCGATTCTCCGCTCGCCGTTGGCGTGCTCCAGGATCAGCCCGGGGTCCACGCGATATGTCTCCAGGACGCGCGCCGACTGTTCGAGGATCTTCTGGATGACGGGCGAGGCTCCCGAAGTACCCGTCACGTCGCTGTGGTTCAAAGTGGTCCCGTTTCGTGGCCGTGGGATGAACGTGGGGGGAGCGGGGGCCGGCCGCTGCGGGGGTGCGGCCGGCCGACGAACTCAACGATAGGTGGAGGGGGTCCGACGGGGCGTCGGGTTCAGTCAAGCCTGATGACGATGACGAGCACGACGGTGCGGGGCACGCGGCGCCGGTACGCGTACCTGATGTCGGTCCGGTTCGGCGGACGCGTCGCCATCACCCGGGGGCGGCGGGGCGAACGCGCACGGAGCCGACTCGACCTGCGGCGCGGCGACTCCGGGGCGGGCCGGGCGTCCGTCTCGCGGGCGGCGTCCCGCCGGGCCCGGAGGGCATCGATGCGGGGACGGGTCGTGCCGATGGCGTCGAGGAACTCCGACTTGAGCCACGGGTCCTCAATGGAGTCGTACTGGTCGACGAGGCGGAATTCGTCGTAGGGGTCGTGCTCGCTGGAACTCATGGTGGTGGGCCCCCTGCTCTCGTGAAATGGGTGCGGGCGAACGGTGCCGGGATCGGCGATGACGGTGGCGCACTTGCAGAGGGCTGAATACACGCGAGGTGGGGGAGTGTGAATTCGGCAGATGAAAGGTTTCTTCGTCGAAATGCGGTGGATTGGGATCGAGCGAACAGGTGCGAGAATGTAAGCGCATTTCTTGGATGCGGGCAAGGGGCTTCGCGACCCGTTGAAATCCCGTGATCGGACGTGCGGATGGCGTCCGGGCACAGCAAATCAGGCACCTGAGAGAGCGCGCCTTCCGAGCCCCGATCAGGGCTCGGCCTCCCACTGACCCTACCCGCTCGGCGGGGCACCCTCAAGGGGGTTACGGGTGCTGTTCGTGGGGGTCTGGAGTGCCGCCCGGAAGGCTAATTCGGACTGTTCGGGCGATGGGTTCAAAGCCGGACGAGAGTGGTCTATTCAGGATCTATTGGCGTAATTGGATTTGAGTAACAGTGAACGATCGGGCCGTCTCCGGCGAGTGTCAAATTTCATTGTCGCCCGCGGGGTGACTGTCAAATTTGCGGTACGGTGGCCCCATGGTCACGCGCGCAGCCGAGGAGTGGTGACGTTGGACAGCCGCATGGATTTCGGGCCCTGGCTCGCCCGGCAGTTGAGGCAATCCGGGATGAGTCAGGCCGTCCTCGGTGAACGCATCGGGATGACGCGGGCCGCTGTCTCGGCGTGGATCACCGGGCGGGCGACCCCCCGTGAGGACACCATCGCCAAGATCGCGGAAGCTCTCGGCACCGATCTCGACACCATCCACACCCGTACCGCGGACGCCCTGTCCGGCCTGCCCGTCAGCTGGTACCACCGTCCCGGATACGCCGACGGAGGGCGCGACTTCGGCAACGCCGCCGCCTTCGCCTTCGAGGCCGACGTCGAGGTGCTGGCCCGCGAGGCCACGCAGAACAGTCTCGACGAGCGTCTCGACCGCAAACAACCGGTGCGCGTGCGGTACACCCTCCACGAGTTGACCGGCGAGGTCCTGGCCCGCTTCCGGGAGGAGATCCGCTGGGACGAACTCATGCCGCACTACGAGGCGGCGTCGTCACAGCAACAG
This sequence comes from Streptomyces sp. col6, assembly GCF_008042035.1. Lineage (GTDB taxonomy): Bacteria > Actinomycetota > Actinomycetes > Streptomycetales > Streptomycetaceae > Streptomyces. The sequence continues at coordinate 7,625 of NZ_RDBL01000005.1, read as the reverse complement.
AAGGTCGGCCGGGTCATCGCCGCGGGTCTGCGCGACATGTATGAGCGCGACCGCCTGGTGCTCCTGCGCGTCGACGACTACAACGCCTCCGGTCTGACCGGCGACGACTACGAGACCGGTCGATTCGCGGCCGTGGTGCGTCGGCAGCTCGACAGCCACAAGACCGGGAGCGGCGCGGGCGGTTCGTACGGCCTCGGGAAGGCGACGCTCTGGGCCACCAGTCGTCTCGGTCTCGTCCTCATCAACTCCACTCTCTCCGAGCCCCACGAAGGGCGCACGGAGCGGCGTCTCATCGGCCGGCTGGACCTTCCCTGGCGCGAAGTGGGTGGCCGTCCCTGGGCCGGTCCGGCCTGGTTCGGCCGCCCGGACCCGGACGCGGACAGCGCGGACGTCGCCCGCTCCTGGTGGGCGGACGAGGACAAGGTCGAGAGGCTCCACCTCACGCGGGAGAGCGACGAGCCGGGGACCTCGTTCCTGATCGTCGGCGCCCACGACGTGGCGAGCCTCGTCGATCCCGAAGCCGAGAAGAACGGTGTCGAGGACGACGACAGCGTGCACCGGATGCACAAGCGTCTCGTCCAGGCACTCGGCCGCAACTTCTGGGCGGCCATGACCGTGGGCGAGACACGACGCCCCTTGCTGGAGGCATCCGTCAGGACGCTCCGCAACGGTGAGGAGGTCATCGAGGAGGAACGGGTCGACCCCAGCACCGAACAGCCGGCACGCACCCGCGCGCTGCAGGCGTTCCTCGACGGCACGACCGTGGAGCGCCTGACCGCGTCCGGGCAAGTCGCCATGACGACCGTTCCGTTCAACGTGCCCGCAGGCTCCGGTGGGCGGGAGAAGGTCGAGCATCGGGCCGTCGTCCTCGTCACCGAGGCCGACGACGTGGGCAAGCCGAACCATGTGGTCACGATGCGGGGCAATCGCATGACCGTCAGGGCGGCCCGGGTCGGGGACCTCCCCGTCGGGACGAACCCCTTCCACGCCGTACTGCTCACGGGCCACGCCGCCGGGGAGGACGCCACGGGCGCGGGCGAGGCGGAAGCCTTCCTCCGTGCCTCCGAGCCCCCCGAGCACAACAAGTGGGGCCAGACGGAGGAGCTGCGGATGCTGTACTCACCGTCCGCGTACCGCCGGATCGCCAAACTCACCACCGATACCAACAAGGCGGTGCGCGAACTCGTGGCCGTACCCAGGGCCAAGCGGTCGAAGGGGTCCGAGCGCCTGCGCAAGAAGCTGACGTTGGGCGGTAAACGGGCCCCGCGACCCGCCGGCCCCTCGGCACTGCCGACGCTGGAGGAGCTGGACGCCTTCGTCGACGAGAACGGCGCGTGGTGCGTCACCGGAGAGGTGAAGATCCCCTCCGGTGGTGACGCATCGCGGCCGAGTCCCGTGGCGAAGCTCGATGTCCGATCGGGCCCGCGCCCGGTGCTGGGATGGGCCGATCTCGTCGGCATTCACAACTGCGAAGTGGTCGACGGGGCGATTCACTTCGCGCCGGGAGCCCGCAAGGCGACGTTCAGGGGCACGACCGACGTTTCCACGCACCCGGTGAAGGCCGTGTTCACCGGCCTGATCGTCGAACTCGGAACCGAGAAGGGGGGCCAGGCATGAGGGGCTATCCGTACAAGCGCCTTCCCGGCACGGTGACGCTGAGAGTGACCGCCGTGGAGCTGCGGGGTCCCGGCGAGGCCCGGGAACCGCTCGACACCAAGACCTACTCCACCGTTGAGCAGGTGGTGGCCCTGGGGCTGGCCGAGCGGGACGACTGGGAAAGGGCCAGGTTGACGCTCACGGTCGCCGTCCCCGGACGCGCGACCGACCCCGACGGACCCTGGTCCGACGTGTCCGTCCTGGTCGTGCTCACCGAGGGCGCCACCAACGCGCGGACGACCGTATGCCTCGAACCCCGCGACGAGGACGGCCGCGAATGGGCCGGCCACCTGGACCTCTGGCGGGCGGACCACCTCGACCGCGCGACGATGACCGTGCATGTGATCGCCACGGTCGACGGAGTGCGGGGTCGCATGATCGCCGCCTCCGAGAGGGACTGGATCGTCGACATGAAGTCCGACGCTCCGCTGCGCGAGCGGGAGTTGGAGGTCTCCGAGGTCGGCTTCCGGGAGGGCCCCGAGTGGCTGCGCCCCTTCGCGGACGTGCCGTGGACCGTCGACACCTCCGGCGACGTGCCCACCGTGCACGTGAACACCGACTTCGAGGGGGTCACCGAACTCGTCGACGGCCAGGGCACGGCGGTCGAGAGCCTGGTCCGGGACCTCTTGATCGCCCAGATGTGCACCGACGTGTGGACGGCCGTCTTCCACACGGCCATCGGCGACCTGGAGGTCGAGGACGACGGCACGCCGCTCTTCCCCCAGGACTGGCGGGGCGAGGTCCTGCGCGAGATGCTTCCGGACGTCGTGCCGGGGCGTCCCCTGGGGGATGCGCTCCGGGAGGTCCACGGTCGAAGGACCGGAGCGTCCGGGTGGACCGACCTCCAGCCGCGCATCCACTACGCCGCGACGCGCAGGGCGGAAGTACCGAAGGCCCTGACGGCGACCATCCGCGGCCTCGACCGACTCGACCGGGGGACCGACGCGTGACCGACAAGCCCAGCCACCTGCCCGAGCGTCTGGCGCTCCTGGCGGACCTCAACGCTGCCCGCTACATCACCGAGGGCTTGCGCACCGGCAAGGAGGACGTCCCCGCCATAGCGCTGAACAAGGTCACGGAACCCCTGCCGGCGGAGGAAGCCAGAGGGGCGCTTCAGCCGGTCCGCGATCTGGTGGACGATGCGATGCACGTGTTCGGCGGCGAGAGGGTGACCGCCGCCGATGCCTGGTTGGCTCCTCGGCTCCACGCGACCCTGCGGCTCACACGCCGGGAGGCGGCGGACAACAGGTTGTGGAACTACCTGGCCCTCGGGGTCGCGCCCGACTACGTGGTGTGCCGGCACAAGTCCGACAAGGGGGAGGAGTCGAAAGTGGCGGCCAAGCGCTTTCGTGGCTCCTTGGACTCCCAGGCCTTCGCGAGACTGTGGTGGGCAGCCGAGTTGTTCCGGAACGGCTCCGACTACGGCCCGGTGGTGACCGCCTGTGGCCAACAGGAGATGTTCAACTCCGCGCTGCGGCTTTCCGTCATCGACCACCGTCCGACGGCGCTGGCGCTGGTCGACCTGATGGTTCGAGGCACTGTACGCACCGGCCGGGAAGTCAACGCCCTGGTCAAGGCAGTCAACGCGTCCGCGGCCACGATCATGTACGACGTCATCGCACCTGACATCGAACGGGACGGCCGACCGTTGGCACAGTGGATCGAGGAAGCGGAGTGGGCGCCGGCGGTGCCACGAAAGGTGTTGCCGGAAGGACCGGACGAGGAGAGGGCACCCGAAGAATCCGTCGCCGCGCTCGCCGAGCACTTCGCGGAACTGTTCGCAGAGGCGCCCGTACGGGGAAAGAAGTCCGAGGGCGACGAGGCGGAGTAACCGGGCGGTCTCGAAGGTCCCGTGTCAGGGGCCTTCGGGGAAGTCCTGCTCCGCCGAGTCGACCGGCGGCTCCCATTCCGCGAGCCGGGTGAACCAGTCGTTCTCCGGGCGTCCGCGCAGCAGCGCGGCGCTCAGGATGTGCAGGGAGAGACGCGGCGGGATGGCGTTCCCGATCTGCTGGGCCACGTCCGTGGACCGCCATGGGTAGCGAGCCGGGAACGACTGCAGGAGCCCGCCCTCTTCGAGCGAGAGCCGATCCAGCTCCTCGCCGACCTCCTTCTCGCCCGACTCGTTCTCCTTCAGGAGGAACAACCGGTTGCGGCGGAACTTGCCGGTGATCGTCGCGGCCGGTTCCTCGGAGGTACGGCGCCCTCGGTTCTTCGGGTCGCCGCCGGAACCGTAATTGGAGACCAGGACGAAATCGCGGGGTCGGGTGGTGGCGAGCACGTCGCCGACCGATACCCACGGCTCCTTGGCGTTCTTCGGCGGGGCGAACAGGGCACCGTCCTGCGGATCGCCGGCCGGGGCCTCAGGCGTGGTGGGCAGCAGGCGCTCGACTCCCTTGCGGTACTGCTGGTGGGTCGCTTCGGGAAAGTACACATCCCTCCCCGTGTTCTTCGGATCCCACTGGGCGATCAGCACGGCACGCCTGCGTGTCTGAGGGACGCCGAATGCCTCGGCATGCAGGACATGGGCCTTGGCCGCGTAGCCGATGCCGTTGAGCAGCTCGGCATAGTGCTTCCACACCGGCAGCACGGTGGGGACCTGTTCCAGCACCACGACGTCGTAGGGCCTCTTGCGCTTGAGCTTCGCCTCCATGATCCAGCGCAAGGGCTGGAGCACGAACCCCGTGCGTTCGTCGGACATGGAGTCGGTCTCGCGCTTGACTTCTTTCCAAATGGAGTCGAAGGACTTGCGGTCCCTCGCGGAGACCAAGCAGGCGGCCAGCCGCTTCACGTCCTCCAGAGCCTTGTGGCCCTCCCGGTTGCCTGCCACGGAGAACGACTGGCAAGGCGGTCCGCCGGTGAGGACATTCGCGTCCTTCACCTCCGGGTCGCACGGACCCACGGCGGCGACATCCCTCACCTCGGTGGTCCGCAGGAGGGCTGCCTCGCGCGTGGCACGCGTCGGCTCGTCCCACTCGACCCCGATGCTCTCCACTCCCATGATCGTGGCGGCGATGTCCAGGCCACCGGGGCCGGCAAACAAGTCCACGATGCGGAAACCCGCAGGTTGGAAGGGTGGGCGAGGTGCGTGGGTCATGGGATTGAAGTGTAGCCGGCCGTTCAAGATCAACTAACCTTCGTGCGCGGACAGCCACGCGTGCTCAACCACGCAATGCCTCCGCGACCGCGAACCCCAGTGCTTCCCCCACCGCCGGTGGCGATGCATGCCCTATCTGCCGGTACCGAGCAGTCTTCCGGCCGGCGAAGCGCCACTCCGTGGGGAAGCCCTGCAACAGCGCCGCCTGTGCGTCCGTGAGCTTGATCAGCCCCGGGGCGTCGGCCGTCTCCGGACCGGGAACTTCGTCCGCCAGCGCCCCGCCGTTGACCCCCATCCGCGCCCAGGCGGCCTTCGTGCCCGTCGGGCCCAGGTCGGCACCCCCGCGGTTGTCGGAACCGCCGACCAATGTTGGCGCCACGGAGACGGCCCGAGCCGCCCAGGCATCCGCCCCGCTCCATCCACGGGAGGCCATGGACGCCCGAAGCGCCACACCCACCGGCACATGCTCCTTCACCGTGGGCGTCGGTGGACGAAAGCGATCGCCGTACGGTTCCTTGAGAGCGACGAGCACCCCTTGCTTCCGGTCCTGCGGCACCCCGTAGTCCGCCGCGTTCAGGACGAACCAGTGGAGCCGATACCCGAGGTGCTCCAGCTCCTCCCGGATGAACCCGCGCAGGGGCTCGAAGGCACCCGCGTCGACCAGCCCCGGCACGTTCTCCAGGATCACGGCACGCGGCTGGATCGAGTGGGAGAGGAGGACCGCCGCCCTGAGCAGCCGCTCCTCCTCGTCCGTCTCCGTCCTGGCCGCCGTGGCGCTGGACTTCACGCGCGGAAGACCGGCCGACAGGAGGTCGACGTCGTACGTCTGCGGATGCTCGTCCGGGACGAAGTCCAGCAGGTCCATCTCCAGGACCTTCCAATGCGGCCGGTTCAGGCCCAGCGTCTCGCAGGCGACCGCCTTCCTGTCCAACAGCAGCACCGGATCGAACCCGGCCCGCTCCAGCCCGAGGGCCAACCCGCCGGCCCCCGCGCACACGTCCACGAACCGCAACTCGCTCACTGGTCCCCGCCTCCCCGCCCCGTCCGCCTCGGGGACTCCTTCTTCCGGTCGACGACCTCCGCAACTTCCTCCGCGACCTGGACCGGGGCCTGGTGCTCCCAGAAGCGCAGGACCGTCCACCCCTCGGCCACCAGGTGGGCCGTCGTCTCCGCGTCCCGCGCCATGTTGCGATCGAGCTTCTGCCGCCACCACTCGGCGTTCGACTTCGGTTGCGTCGCGTGCTCGGGGCAGCCGTGCCAGAAGCATCCGTCCAGGAACACGGCCACCTTGGCCCGGATGAAGGCGATGTCGATCGTCCGCCGGGACATGTGGGGCACCCGCTCGTTGAGGCGGTACCGGTAGCCGGACGCGTGCAACAACTTCCGGACCGCCACCTCGGGCGCGGTGTCGCGGCTCGCCTGGCGACTCATTCGGGCGGACACGGCTGGGGAGGAAGGTCTGGCGGTACTCATCACGGCCAAGTGTCCTACGCCCGGTCCTCTTCGCGATCGACGACGGCGAATCACCCCTGCTCGAATCGATCGTGCGGAAGCGCACCGAGTGGCGAGGACCTTGCCGGCCGTCCGCTCAGCGTCCCTGGTATCCGAACCACACCCGGCACTCCGGCTGGTTCGGCCGGACGATGAGCAGGATGGCGACGACGAGCCCCAGCAGGTTCAGGACCAGGATGGGTGCGACGGCCCAGACGGCGATGTCGAAGGCGAGGGCTGTCCAGCCGTACGCGATGGCCGAATTTCGCACGGCGGGCAGGCGGGTCGGGAACTTGAGGGCGGTCAGAATGCCCCAGGCGGCGATCGCGAGGACGAGGATGCCGATGAAGACGACGGTGCCCGAGTGGGCCTCTCCCTCGGGGGAGTAGTACGTGGAGGAGGTGTCGTCCTCGCCCCAGACGGCCTGGGCGATGGCGACGCTGTTCGTGACCAGGGCCAGGCCGAGGACCGCCTGGATGCCGCCGACCACCATCATCAGTACGCGCAGGCTGCTCACCGGAGCGGGCATCCGGTTGTCTGCGGGCGACGGGGTGCCGGTCCATCCGCCTGCGCCCGGCGGGCGAGCCGGGCCCTGCGGCCCAGAGCTGCTTCGGGCCCTGGCACGGGGTGGCGGGCGGTCGCCGCTCGGTGCGCCCTGGTCGTCCTCGCTCATCCGGTTCCCCCCGTAGCGATCCGCTGATCAGGTGGCCATGGTCGGGGCGGTGCGCGGGCTTGCCCAGACTTAAGTCGGCCACATCCGGGTTACGCCGTCCACGCCTCCAACTCCCGTACGTACGCCACCCCCCGCTCCCCGTTCAGCGTCACCTCCTCGCCCGTCTCCACGAACCCCGTGCGACTCAGCACCGCCCGCGACCCCGTGTTCGTCAGTGCCGCCCTCGCTGTGAGCGTCGTCAGGGCGTACCTCGTGCGGCACAGGTCGAAGAGCCGGTGCACCGTGGTCGTCGCCAGGCCGCGGCCCGTCGCGGTCTCCGCGAGGCGGAAGCCGAGTTCGGCGGTGCCGGCGGTGGCGTCCATCAGGTTGAAGCGGCCAAGGATCTCGCCCGAGTCCACCAGGACGTGGAAGTGGCAGACGCCCGCCTCCTGTTCGGCCAGCAGGGCCGCGTGGCGGGCCGGGTAGTCCGCGAAGAAGTCGTCGCCCCGGTCCGGAACCGACGCCGCGAAGAAGGCGCGGTTGGCCTGCTCGAACGCGAGGACGGCGGGGGCGTGGTCGGGGCGCAGGCGCTGGAGTTCGGGCATGGGGCGCAGCGTACGGAGGCATCCGGCCGCCCGCCTCCCTATTCCGGGCGGCCGGCCGGGCCGCCGAATCAGCCGCACGCCCCGTCACCGGGCGCCCCGCCCTCCGTCTCGCCGCCTTCCTGGAACC
>NZ_RDBL01000049.1 GCF_008042035.1 Streptomyces sp. col6 | reverse complement strand
GCGGTGGGCCCGTCGGCGGCGGGCGGGGTGGCAGGGGGTGTCTCGGCGGTGGTCACGGGGCCCGATCCTGCTGGACGAACTTGCCCCCGGGCAACGGGATTCGGGGTCGTACCCTGGCCGGTCGAGGAGCCCGTACGGGCAGTCCGTACGGGCGGGCGGGGACGCCGCACGGGCAGCCCGAAGAGGGAGCTGCCGGGGGCGCCCGAATCCCGGCACGCTGAAGCCATCGAACTTCCCCTCCCTTCAGCTCCGAGGAGTCCTCCCATGGCACTGACCGCCGACCGGCCCACCGCGACGAAGAGCACGACGGCCCCGCAGGCCACCGGCCGGCCGGACCTCGCCGTCCGCTCCCGGCTGGCCGCGCTCAACGCCTTCCTGATGAGCGGGCTCACCCTGTGGCTGGGCCTGGTCACCCTCAACAACGTCAACGACTTCGGCACCAACAAGGCGCTCATAGGTTCCATGCTGACCATGCGCGACCTGGTCAAGGACCCCGTCCGGGGCAACGGCCTGGAGTGGCGCGCGATGCCCGAGTCGATGGCCACGCCGGCGCTCATCGGCGTCATCATCTACGAGGTGCTGATCGTGGCCCTGCTGGCCCGTGCGGCGTACGGCCTGTGGCGCCGGGCGCGTGGCGAGGAGACCGGGATCGTCGTGACGCAGCGCGCCAACATCGCGCTGGGCGCCTTCGCCGGGCTGTTCCTGCTGTTCCTCTCGGGCGGCATGTTCTTCGGCTACTGGATCTACATCGGCGCCGCCCAGCAGGTCCACTTCACCGGCCTCATCATCGGCCTGCTCGCCGCCCTGCTGGTCAACCTCCCCTCGGTGACCGGCGCCCAGCAGGAACGCTGATCCCCGCCCCGGCCCCCAGAC
>NZ_RDBL01000048.1 GCF_008042035.1 Streptomyces sp. col6 | reverse complement strand
CGCGTTCCTGCGCGACGAGGCGCAGTTGTACGTGGGCGCGTCGCTGTTCGCGCAGGGGGTGTACCACGAGGCGATGAACGTACTGGCCCCGTTGCCGGGGAAGCTGGAGGCGGGCAGCCGGTTCGACGCGGAGACGAAGTACTTCGTGGGGCGGTCGCGTTCACCGGGCGGGCCAGGGCGCGCGACTCCACGTCGAGCAGGTCGGGCGCGCACCGGAACGCGTACTGGTAGCGCTTCAGCGCCTCCTCCTGCCGCCCCAGCGCCTCCAGCGACCGCCCCACGAAGTACTTCGTCTCCGCGTCGAACCGGCTGCCCGCCTCCAGCTTCCCCGGCAACGGGGCCAGTACGTTCATCGCCTCGTGGTACACCCCCTGCGCGAACAGCGACGCGCCCACGTACAACTGCGCCTCGTCGCGCAGGAACGCGTCACCGATCCCGGGCGCGAACTTCAGGACCAGCGGCCAGTCCTCCTTGAGGAACGCGTACCGGGTGCAGACGAACCGGGTCTCGTCGCAGTCCAGCAGGGCGGTGGAGAGCCCCTTCCACGCCTCGTCGACCCGCTGCTCGTCCAGCAGCGAGGACATCGCCGCCAGCCACAGGTCGCGGGCGTTCTCCAGCCGGAAGGTGACGTAGTGGCCGATCTGGAACGTGGACCGGAACGGCGCCTGGAACTTCGCCCGCAGCGCGCCGAAGTTCACCGAGGCGCGGAGCATGCCGTCCAGCGCCGCCTTCTTGTCCGTGCCGGTCACATGCAGCCCCAGCCAGGCATCGGCGGCGGCGGGGTCGTGCTGCGTGGCGAGTGCGAACCGCGCGGCGGCTCCCGGGTTGTCGCCCTGCCGCATGAGAACCACGCCCTCGTTCCACGCCTGCTCGGCCTTCCTCGCCGACCCCCGGCCCGCGGCACCCTGCACGTGATACTCCCCTCGCC
>NZ_RDBL01000047.1 GCF_008042035.1 Streptomyces sp. col6 | reverse complement strand
CTGCCCGACGAACCCCCCGCCCTCTCCTGGGACGGCGTCACCTTCGGATACGGCGACGCAGCCCCGCTCCTCGACGGCTTCACCCTGGACATCCGCCCCGGCGAGACCCTGGCCCTCATCGGCCCGGCCGGCTCCGGCAAGTCCAGCGCCGCCGCCCTGCTGGCCCGCTTCTACGACGTACCCGCCGGCGCGGTACGGGTCGGCGGCACCGACGTCCGCGACCTCGCCCTCGCCTCGCTGCGCTCCCGGATCGGCTACGTCTTCGAGGAGAGCCTGCTCCTCTCCGACACCGTGCGCGCCAACATCGCCTACGGGAGGCCGGACGCCACCGACGCGCAGGTGCGCGAGGCGGCCCGGATCGCCCGCGCCGACGAGTTCATCGAACGGCTCCCGCAGGGCTACGACACCCTCGTCGGCGAACAGGGCCTCACCCTGTCCGGCGGCCAGCGCCAGCGCATGGCGCTCGCCCGCGCCCTCATCGGCGACCCGGCCGTGCTCGTCCTGGACGACGCCACCTCCGCCATCGACGCCCGGGTCGAGGCCGAGATCCACCACCGGCTGCGCGCGGACGACCGCCGCCGCACCACGCTGATCATCGCCCACCGCCGCTCCACCCTGGAACTCGCGGACCGCGTCGCGATCCTCGACGGCGGCCGCGTCACGGACATCGGCACGCCCGACGAACTGCGCGGCAGATCCGCCCTGTTCCGCGAGCTCCTGGCGACCGACGACCCCCACGACGACGCCATCGCACCCGACCCCGGCTGCCCCACCCCGCACCTGTGGCTGCGCCCCGAGGAGGACGAGGACGAACAGCTGGAGGGCACCGCCGTGCGGGCCGCCCAGGCGCTCGCCGAAGCCGCCGCCACCTCCGGGCCCGGACGCGCCGGACCCGGCGGCGGGGTGCTCGGCTCGGCCCCGCCCACCCCCGAACTC
>NZ_RDBL01000046.1 GCF_008042035.1 Streptomyces sp. col6 | reverse complement strand
GACGGTGACCGGGTTCTGGCCGGTGTACTCGACGGCCTTCATGGCGGTGTTCATCAGCGAGTGGGGCGACCTCACCCAGATCACGACCGCCAACCTCGCGGCGAGCAACGGTACCTGGTCGACCGCGATCGGCTCCGCCGCCGCCCTGATGTCCGTATCGGCGCTGGCGCTGCTCGCGGGCCGGTTCATCGCGAAGCGCGTCCCGCTGAAGACCGTGCAGCGGATCGGCGGGCTGTGCATGCTGGGTCTGGCGATCTGGACGGTGACCGAGATCTTCACCGGCTGACCCACGGGCTTCGTCGTACGGCGAGGGGCCCCGCACACGCGTGTGCGGGGCCCCTCGCCGTACGCGTTTCAGAAGAGCGCCGGCACGCTCTCCTCCGTACCGTTCTCGAAGGCCAGCAGGCGCTGCTTGCGGTCCAGGCCGCCGCCGTAACCGGTGAGGCCGCCGGACGCTCCGATCACCCGGTGACAGGGCACGATGATGCCGACCGGGTTCTTGCCGTTGGCCAGGCCCACCGCCCGGGAGGCGCCGGGCTTGCCCAGGTTCTCGGCGAGTTCGCCGTACGAGCGGGTCTCCCCGTACGGGATGAGGCGCAGCTGCTCCCAGACGCTGCGCTGGAACGGGGTGCCGTCCAG
>NZ_RDBL01000045.1 GCF_008042035.1 Streptomyces sp. col6 | reverse complement strand
CTGGAACCCACGACTCCTCGGATGGACCGTCGACTGGCAACGCTCCTACACCGGCCTGCACTCGCTCCTGAACGCCGGGAACACGCTGGAAGACATCCAGCCCGGAGTGACGTACCACGGCGACGACATCGGACGCTGGGTCCTCCGGCAGACACGAGACTGGACACAACTCAACACCGAGCAGCAGCGACGGCTGGAAGAGCTCGGGGTACGACCACGAGCCGCTGCACCAGCCCGTAAGAACGCAGGACGGGGCGCGGCAAAGACCCATAAGGGCACAGCACAGGCAACAGCACAGGCCGGGGGCGGGAAGAGCTCCGAAGCCTTCCAACGAGGCGTACAAGCCCTACAGCAATACATCACACGCGAAGGCAAGACCACCGTCGGACGACAGCACATCGAACAGCTGCCCGACGGGACGTCCGTGCGCCTGGGCGTGTTCCTGAGCAACCACAAAAACCGCCGCGACAAACTCACCAACAACCAACTCACCACCCTCACCAACCTCGGACTGGAATGGGCGACGTAACGGTCGGCTGGCCGTTCCGGTTCCCTACCGGGTGCGGTCGGGTCAGACGGTCGTGCTGTCCTCGAAGTAGAACCAGTTGTCCCCGCTGTCCGGACCGAAATAGT
>NZ_RDBL01000044.1 GCF_008042035.1 Streptomyces sp. col6 | reverse complement strand
GGGCGGGCGAGCACGAAGGTGGGGGCGAAGCGCTCCCAGTCGAACTCCGCGACCACCGCGTGCGAGCCGCCGCCCGTCAGAATGCGGCGCAGAGCACCGACGGCGAGGGCGGGAGCCATCGCGGGGGCGCCCATGCGGCGCATGACAGCGGCCAGTTCCGCGTCGACCATTCCCCCGTCCCACGACCCCCATGCCACCGAAGTGGCGGCGAGTCCACGGGCCCGCCGACTGTGCGCGAGCCCGTCGAGAAAGGCGTTGGCGCTGCCGTACGCGGACTGGCCCGCGCTGCCCCAGACGGCGGCGCCGGACGAGAACAGCACGAACGCGTCGAGCGGGGTCTCGCCGAGGAGTTCGTCCAGGTGACGGGCGCCGAGCACCTTGGCATCGGCTACCTCGGCCAGCTCCGCGAGGGACAGTTCACCGAGCGGGGCGATGCGCTGGGGGAGCCCTGCCGCGTGGAAGACGGCGGTGAGGTCCGTGAGACCGGCGAGCAGCCCACGTACGGCTTCGCGGTCGGCCATGTCGCAGGCCGCCACGGAGACGCGCGCGCCCATGGCCTCGATCTCCGCGGCCAGTTCCGTGACACCCGGGGCGTCGGGGCCGCGCCGCCCGGCGAGGACCACGTGGTCCGCTCCGTCGGCGGCGAGCATCCGGGCCACATGGGCGCCGATCCCGCCGGTGCCGCCGGTGACGAGGACGGTGCCCCGGGCCTGCCAGGTCGCCGCCGGATCGGGCTGCGCGGGCCGGACCAGACGGCGGGCGTAGACGCCTTGCGGACGTACGGCGAGCTGGTCCTCGGCGGTTCCCCGCGCGAGGGCGTCACAAACCCGGCGCAGGACCGCGTCGTCGGCGCTCACGGGCAGGTCGATCAGGCCGCCCCAGGTGTCCGGTGCCTCCAGCGCGAGGGCCGCACCGAGCCCCCACACGGCGGTCTGCTCGGGCCGTACCGCCGCGTCACCGTCATCGGTGGCCACCGCGCCCCGGGTGAGGCACCAGGCCGGGGCCGTCCATCCCAGGGCCGCCGTCTCACGCAGCAGGGCGGTGGTGTCCGCGAGCCCTCGGGAGAGCACCGGGTGGTCCGGGTGCGGGGTGGTGTCGAGGGCGAGGAGACTGACGATTCCGGCGGGGGCGGCGGACAGCTCGACGCCCTCTGTCAGAACAGGGTTCGCGCCCCGCTCCGCCAGCTCACCGGCCAGCGATTCCGCCAAGGAGCGATCCGCCGCCGCGTGCACCACGAGCCAGTCCCCCGTGAGCGGGGCGGGCGGCGCGGGGTCCGCGACCGGTGCCCAGGAGACCCGGTAGCGCAGCGCGTCCACGGCCGACGCCTCGCGCCGCCCGGCCCGCCAGCTGGTGAGCGCGGGCAGCACGGGGGCCAGATCGGCGGGGTCGACACCGAGCCGCCCCGCGAGCCCGGCCGCGTCCTCCTGCTCCACGGCCTCCCAGAACCCGGCTTCACCGGGCTCGGCCGTGACGGCCGTCGGGGCGGTCTCGGGCGCGGTCGCCCAGTAGGTGCGGTGCTGGAAGGCGTACGTCGGCAGGTCCACGCGGTGCGGGCGGTGGCCGGTCGCGGTGAGGCAGGCGTTCCAGTCGACGGGCACGCCCCGGGTGTGGGCGAGCGCGACGGCCTCCGTCAGCACACGTGCCTCGTCGCGGTCCCGGCGCAGAGCGGCCGTGAAGACCGGATGGTCGGTGCCTTCGTCCGCACCGGTCAGGCAGTCGGGCCCGAGCGGGGTCAGGGCCGCGTCCGGGCCGAGTTCCAGGAAGGTGTGGACGCCCTTCGCGGCGAGCGCGCGCACGGCGTCGCTGAAGCGGACACTCGCGCGGATGTGCCGCACCCAGTAGTCCGCGCAGGCCAGTTCGTCGTCACCGGCGAGTTCACCGGTGACGGTGGAGACGACCGGAATACGGGCGGTCGCGTACGTGACGCTCTCGGCGACCGCACGGAAGTCGTCGAGCATCGGCTCCATGAGCGGCGAGTGGAAGGCGTGCGACACGGCGAGCCGCTTGGTGCGGCGGCCGTCGGCGGCGAAGTGGGCGGCGAGCGCGAGCGCGTCGGTCTCCGCGCCGGAGACGATCACGGAACGCGGACCGTTGAGCGCGGCGATCCCCGTGGCCGGGGTGAGCAGCGGCGTCACCTCGTCCTCGGACGCCTCCACGGCGACCATCGCGCCGCCGGCCCCAAGCGCCTGCATCAGTCGGCCCCGAGCGGCGACGAGCTTCGAAGCGTCCGCCAGGGAGAGCACCCCCGCGACATGCGCGACGGCGAACTCGCCCACGGAGTGACCGGCGAGGAAGTCGGGCCGCACGCCCCAGGACTCGATGAGCCGGTACAGCGCCACCTCGCACGCGAACAGGGCCGGCTGCGCGAGCCCCGTACCGTCGAGCAGCGCCCGGTCCTCGCCCCACATCGCCGCCCGCAGGGAGGTGTCGAGGTGCGTGTCGAGCGCCTCCACGGCCTCGTCGAAGGCGCGGGCGAACACCGGGTACACGGCGTGCAGTTCCCGTCCCATGCCGAGGCGCTGCGAGCCCTGCCCCGTGAACAGCACCGCGCTCAGCGTGTCGGGCCGCGCGTCCCCGGTGACGGCCGCCTCGGCGGAACCGTCGGCCAGCGCGCGCAGCGCCCGGACGAGATCGGCGTGACCGGTGGGCGCCTGTCCGTCGGCGACGACCACCGCACGGTGTTCCAGGGCGGCCCGGGTGGTGGCCAGCGACCAGCCGGTGTCGGCCAGGGGCTCGGCCGGGTGGGCCTCCAGGTGGTCCGCGAGCCGGGCGGCCTGCGCGGACAGCGCCTCGGGGCGGCGGGCGGACAGGAGCACGGGCACGAATGTGCACGTGATCGTGGAGGAGGCGCCGGCCGCGGTGGTTTCCGCCTCCGCCGAGGCGGGTGCGGCGGAGGGCGCCGACGAGGG
>NZ_RDBL01000043.1 GCF_008042035.1 Streptomyces sp. col6 | reverse complement strand
CCTTCCGCCACGACCCGGCCGACCCCACCCCCTCGCTGGGCGGCCCGCTGCTCTCCCGTACCGCCGGGGCGCGCGACAACGCCTCGCTGGAGGCGCGCGCGGACGTGCTGACGTTCACCGGGCCCGCCCTGGCCGAACCCCTCACCGTCCTCGGACCGGTCTCCGCCCGGATCGGCGCCGCCACGGATACGGGGTACGGCGATGTGTTCGTCCGGCTGTGCGACGTGGACCCCGAGGGCCGGTCGGTCAACGTCTGCGACGGGATCGCGCAGCTGCGCACCACGGGCGCGGACCCGGTCCGGGTGACCGTCCCGATGGGCCACACCGCCCACCGGTTCGCCGCCGGCCACCGCGTCCGCTGGCAGATCAGCGGCGGCGCGCACCCGCGCTACGCCCTGAACCCGGGCACCGGCGCTCCCCGGACCGACGCGACGGAGTTCGTGGCGGTACGGGTCACCGTGCACGCGGACTCGGAGCTGACGCTGCCGGCGGAGACCGGGAGCCGAGGCGGCCCGCCGGGGGCCGGGAGCCGAGGCGGCCCGCCGGGGGTCACCGCCTAGGATCGGGCTCGCCGTTTTCCGACCGTCCACGGAGGTGTCGCCGGTGTCCTACGACGAGGTGTGGGAGTACGGGCCGGACGAAGAGCTGGCGCAGCACGGGGAGTTCAGGCTCACCGTCGTCGGGCCGCCGTTCCCGGGCGGGGACGGCGAGCTGCCCGCCCACGATCCCGCGCGTGCCGCGGATCTGGTCGCCGCGCTGGCGACCGTGGACGCCGTGGTGGGGGAGGAGGGGCGGATCGAGGCGGTCGGGCGGCCGTCCTTCGCGACGCGGGCCGACCTCGACCTGGTCGCCGTCGGGTGCTGGGGGCCGGTGTCGGAGGTGGACGACCCGGCCCTCGCGGCGGGCGGGGACGGCTCCGCGCTCGCCGAGCAGGCCGATGCCCTCGCGGCGCGCTTCCCCGGAGCGGCCGTCATCGGTTCGGTGCGGGTGGACCACTCGGTGGCGTACAGCGCCCATGTCGTCCAGCACCCGGACGGGGCACGGCTGTTCGCGGCGGGTTGGTCCGGTGAGGGGGACTGGGACCGGGAGGGCGGTGTCGCGGAGGTGGCGGGGGCGTTCGGGATCGACGCCGCCGGTCTGCGGGACGCGGGCGTCGATCCGGACGCCGAGCCGGGGGACCTCGCCTGGGAGAGCCTGGTCCGGCTGGTCCTGCGGCGGACGAGCCCGTTGCCCAGGGCGGGCCGCACGCTGTCGGTGTTCCGGGTCCGGCGGTCCGAGGCGACGGCGGGTGATCTGGAGGACACCTGGATCGGGGAGCCGGACGGCTTCTGAACCGGACCCTCCCGCTTGCGTGCGTGACGCGCCCGCGATGCGGAGATTCGGCGGGGACATGCCGAAACAACCCCGGGCTTCTCACAGCTGATTCCTAGATTGTGCACAGGGCGGCGCACACAGACCAGTTGGCTCCGGAGCCAGCGGCGCCGCCGCACGGGGAGAAGTCAGTGAGCATCCGAATACTCCAGCCTGCGCTCCGCCGGCCCGTGTGGACGCGCTGCGCGCTCGTCCTCACCGCCGCCGGGGCCCTGACCCTGACCGGCCTGCCCGCCATGGAGCAGGCGGACGCCGCGCGGGCCAAGGCGGTCCGGTGCGACGAGAAGTTCCTGGGAAAGAAGTTCCCGACCACGCCGCCCAACTCCGGCCCGCCCGACAACCTTCCGTACGACGCCTGGCCGAACGACGAGAACTACACGTACGACAACCCGGCCAAGGCGTACGACGGGGTGCTGCCGCCGACCGACGCCCAGCGCGAGAAGGCGGGCACGAACTACCGGAAGTGGCAGCGGGCGTACAACAAGTCGCAGAATCCGGCGGACAAGGTCATGGAGATCTACGCCCGCTACAACAGTCAGTACGACAAGAAGACGGGCCTCAAGGAGTTCCAGCGCTTCCTGGACGTGCGCTACATCGGTAACCACGGCAATCCGCCCAGGGGCGAGGCCTTCGAGGCGCGGATGGTCAAGAAGTACAACATGATCGGTCCGGAATGGTGGTGCCAGGATCCGATCGAGTACACGGACCCCGTGACCGGCGAGAAGCGCACGCGGGTGGTGGACGCCCATCACCGGCCCACCGAGCGCAAGATCGAGATGAAGTCCAACGGCAAGATCGAGGACGATCAGCTCAAGGCCGACCGCCAGATCGCCAAGGAGAAGCCGAAGTCGACGTTCCGGTATCTGACCGGGCAGAAGACGGAGGACTCGACGAAGAAGAAGATTGCGCAGTTCGACGAGGACCTGAAGAGGGACCGGGGCAGCAGCCGCACCCAGGCCGGGGTCAACGAGCGGCGGTCCAACGCGATCGAGCGCACCCAGAAGCCCAACCAGTACACGAGGTTCGACAGCCGCTTCAATCCGGATCCGCTCAAGGGCGGCCGGGGGCCGATCATCGACCAGGCGCTGCGGTCCGGGAAGTCCGTCGCGGACGCCCGCAGGCTCCAGGCGATCTACAACCAGAACAACCGCGGGGGCTACTTCGGCCGGGGGCCCGGCGGCATCGACTTCTCCACCATGGAGATCAACTACGTCGGTACGCCCGTCAGGGGCAAGGGCCTCGACTACTCGATGAAGGCCGACTACGTGAAGGACCCGGACGCCAGTCCCGGGTACGGCGGTGACGCCAAGCTCCAGCTGGCCTCGGACGCCTTCTTCACCTGGCTGGCGCTGAGCCCGGAGAAGTTCTGGGTCAACCTCAACCCGGTCAGGCCCGACCTGATCATGGACAAGGACTTCTCGAAGACCGACGCGGGGCGGGTCCTGCTGGAGGCCGACCTGATCCTCAAGCACGACTACGCGGACGCGATGAACCCCGACAAGTACGAGCGCGGGGAGCGGTTCTGGAAGGCGGCGCCGCGTACGCCGGAGGGCATGCCCTGCCTGCCGATCATCCGGCAGTGGATCACCCCGAAGCCGGCGAAGGTCCGTGAGCAGGACGGCGGGATCTACATCCTGGACGCCCCGCTGAAGGTCAACATGGAGGTCCCGACCGGCCCCGACGTGCCCAAGGGCAGCTGCGAGCTGACCGAGGCGCAGACCGACCAGGCCGAGCAGCTGATCCTCTCGACGATTCAGCCGGAGCTGGAGCGCCGGGTCAACGACGACACCTCGTACGCGGACCTGCGCCGGGTCTACTCCTCGCGCGTCGCGGCCGAGTACATCCGCCGCAAGGACGCGGTGGAGGCGACCGACTTCCGCAAGATCATCAACAGCAACGACGTGTCGCGCTGGCCGCTGCGGGGCGAGAACAAGAACTGGGACAAGAACACCGTCTACGACAAGTACGTCGACTCGTTCAGGAACGGCGACTACAAGTTCGAGCGCGTCTACGACGGCAAGGTGTGGATCCTGTCGATGGGCGGGGTCGACTTCTCGAAGGCGCCCAAGAAGAACATCAGCAGCACCGAGTTCAAGACGCGGCACAAGGGCCTGGACAGGACGACGAAGACGTCCGTACAGGCCGAGGTGACCTACCAGGACGGCGACACCGCGTACCTGGGCGGGAGTACGGGGGATCAGCAGACGGCCCCCGAGGACCCGAAGCCGACGCCCTCGCCGACCGGTTCGGGCAGTCCGAAGCCGACCGACGCCCCGTCGACCCCGGCTCCCGGCTCGTCGTCCACCCCGGGCGGCGGTCACTCGACCCCGCCGGCCACGGACCCGGACGGCGACCTGGCGCACACCGGTAACGACGTGCCGGTCGGGCTGTTCGCCGGGGTCGCCGCGGCGCTCGCCGTCGTCGGCGGCGCGCTGGTGTGGTGGATGCGGCGGAGGAGGTCCCCGGGGCACTGACACCCGCCCGACAGCCCGACCATCCGACCGCCTGACCTGTCCCCCGCACCCGCTCGCCGTATGGGTGCGGGGGACAGCCGTGTCCGCCCCCTGCTTGCGCCTTGTTGCGCAAAAAACGAACGCAAGCACGCAGCTTGAAGCTGAAGGTATGAAATCTACTCGCAGGAGTCTTGTGGGCGGTGAGGTGCGCGCCCTACTGTCGCCTCGTTCATGACGGCGGCGACTCCCCACGCGCGCACGGCCGTTGAGCCTTGTCGACTCCGCGTCGACCCCTCAGAGAAACGGGCCTGCGATGTCACGGAAGACCGCCGCTGCTGCGGCTCCGGTGCGAAGACCGCACCGGACAGGGCTGTACGCGACCGCCGTCGCCTCGGTGACCGCCGCGGCGGTCGGTCTCGGGGTACTGGCCGGCGCCCCCGCGCTCGCCGCTCCC
>NZ_RDBL01000042.1 GCF_008042035.1 Streptomyces sp. col6 | reverse complement strand
CCGGAGCGATCTCGCTGGCCCCGGTCTCCGAGCACTTCGCCGCCGGGGCGGGGTGCACGGGCAGGTGTGATCTCGGGTACGGGCTGGATGACACGAAGTTCCCCCGTGGGTCGGTGTGTGCCGGTGCCGGGGCTCACCCGGGCGCCGGGCTGAACGCGGGCGCCCTCAGGCGAGGTTGCGGACGACCTTTCCGGTGGCGGACCGCGGCAGTTCGCTCAGCAGGTCGATGCGGCGGGGCAGTTGGTGTGCGGAGAGGCGGTCCTGGCACCAGGCGAGCAGGTCGGCCTCGGCGACCGGGGCGTGTGCGACGACCCGTGCCACCGGTACCTGACCGCGGATCGGGTCCGGCTCGCCCAGCACCTGGGCCTCGGCCACGGCCGGGTGCGCTTCGAGGGCGCTCTCCACCTCGCCGGGGCTGACCTTCTTCCCGGCCACGTTGATGACATTGCCGACCCGGCCCTGCAGGCGCAGTCGGCCGTCCTCGTCCGCGAGCGCCAGGTCCCCGGTCCGGTACCAGCCGTCCTCGTCCACCCGGAGCGGCAGCAGTCCGTGCGGGCCGAGGTAGCCGGCGGCGAGGGAGTCGGTGCGCAGCAGCAGTTCGCGGCTGTCGCCGACCGCGACGGCCGGGTCGAGGCGTGCCTCGATGCCGGGCAGTGGCCTGCCGACGTCACCGGCGGCGAAGTGCTCGGAGACCGGGGCCAGCGAGATCGCTCCGGTCTCCGAGGAGCCGTAGCCGTTCTCCAGCGTGAAGCCGTAGCGGCGGGTGAGGGCGCGGCCGACCTCGGCGGGGAGCGGGGCGCCCGAGGACACGACGCGGCGCAGCGTGGCCAGGCCGGGATCGGCCTCGTTGCCCGCGGCGAGCAGCTGGAGCTGGAAGGGCAGGCCGATGAGGTGGGCGGCGCGGTGCTTGTGCACGGCGCGGGCCAGCTGGGAGGGGACGGAGCGGGAGGGGCAGTGGCGTGCCGTCGCCCCTCGGACGAGTGGGGCGATCAGACCGTAGGTGAAGCCGTAGGAGTGGAAGGCAAGGGTGCTCGCGACCACGGTGGCGCCGGGTTCGTAGCCCAGGTGGTCGGCGATGCGCAGGCAGTCGACCAGGACCTGCTCCACGGGCCTGACGACGCCGGCCGGCAGGCCGGTGGAGCCGGAGGTGAGGAAGGTGTGCGACCTCTCGGGTACGCCGGTCAGCTCGCGGCGGTCGCCGCTCCGGCCGGTCCACAGCGGCGGGGAGTCGGCCCCCGGCCACCGGGTGAAGCCCTCGCCGTTCCGGTGGGACGTCACGTCGTGGACGGTGAGGCCGGTGTGCTCCACGGGCGAGTTGGGGTCGGCGTGCAGGACGGGCAGGCCGACGAGGTCGGCGGCGAGGGCGACGACGGCGCGGGCCGTGACGTCCGCGATCCGGGCGACGACCAGGGTGTCCGGGGTGCGGTGGGCGTCGAGGTGGCGGGCGAAGCCCTCGGCCGCCGTGAGCAGCTGGCGGAAGGTGATCTCGCCGCGGCTGCCGATGATCGCGGGGGCGTCGGGGGCGCCGCCGCCCGACCTGACCGCCTCGAAGAGTCCTGTGCCGTTCAACGTCCGGCCTCCGTTCCGTTGCCGAGCACGAAATCGACGATCTTCCCGACCGAGCTGAAGTCCTCGGAGCGGAGCTCGTCGTCCGGGACCTCGGCCCCGAACTCACCCTCCAGCCAGGTCAGGACCTCCAGGAAGGACAGCGAGTCGAAGGAAGCGAAGCCCCGCAGGTCCTCGCTCTCGCCCAGGGGCGTGCCCGTCGGCTTGCCGATGATCTTGAGCATGCGATCGGACACCACATCGACTAACGCCTGACGCTCCGTCATATCTGCACTCCTGAAGGGTAGTTGAGCCCGCCAGTGGCTCCTGCATCCGGCAGTCGCCGAACCTAGCCCCTTGGATTGCAAGAACGCAAGCAATTTCATTTCACAGCAAAAGTTGAGCAACGCGCTGTAGATTCAGTTGTGTTGGTCGAAAATTTAACGGAATGGAGAGTTCAGATGTCCGGAGAGCGCATGCGGTGGCTGAACTTCTCGGCGCCTCCCGCGCGTGAGGGGTCGCTGACCTGGGGGCAGTGGGCGATCTGGGGAGTCTTCCGGCAGCTCCCCGAGGGCGACGACTCCCTCAACCAGGCCGGCTGGTGCCCCGTCGGAGCAGGGCTGACCGTCACCGACGTGGCCGACGCGCTGCGCCGTACCGTCGAGCACCACGAGGCGCTGCGCAGCGTCTTCCCCCGGTTCGCCGACGCGCCCGTCCAGGAGGTCCGTGCCGAGGGCCGGCTCCCGCTGGACCTGGTCGAATGCGGCTCCGAGCCGGTCGACGCCTGCGCCGAGCGGGCCTCGGGGCGGCTGCGGAGCGGGGCGTTCGACAACGAGCGGGACCTGCCGGTGCGCGCCGCCGTCCTGATCCGAGACGGCGCCCCCGCCGCCCTGGCCGTCGCCGCCAGCCACATGGCGGTCGACGGGTGGAGCTTCCATCTGGTCCTCGAAGAACTCCGCCAGGCCCTGTCCCTCGCCCCGGGCACCGCATCCGCGCCCGGACCGGCAGCCCGCCAGCCCGTCGAGCGTGCCCTGTTCGAGGCGTCCGACGAGGGCGTCCGCCGCGAGCGGGCCACGCTGCGGCACTGGGAGCGGACCCTGCGCGCCGCCCCCGCCGTCATGCAGGCGGGGACCGCCACCCCGGACGAGGCACCCCGCGACTGGGCCGTCCTCCAGTCACCGGCGCTGGCCCGCGCCGCCCATGAGCTGGCCGCCCGCACGGGCATCGGTACCGGGACCGTGGTCCTGGCCCTGGTCGCGCTGGTGCTCGCGGCCCGCACGGGCGAGGACGCCGCCCTGCTCCGGCTGATCGTCGCCACCCGGTCGGATGCGCCGGACCGGGGCTTCGTCGGCGCGCAGAACCAGAACGGACTGCTGCGCGTCGGCCCGGCCGAGGAGTTCGCCGAGGCCTTCGTACGCCGCTGCGCCGGTGCCACCCTGGCCGCTTACCGGCGCTGTGAGGGCGACCCGCGCAAGGTCGAGCAGCTGGCCGTGGACGTGGCGCGGGAGCGAGGGTTCCCGTACGGCGGCTTCTGCTTCTTCAACGATGTCCGCTTCAGGGGCGCCGACCGGATCGGTGCCCCCGACACGGGGGCGGACCGCGCCCAGTCCGGGGTGGAGTGGACTGCGGAACTCGGCCGGACCACGCTGGAGACGGTCGACCGGCCGGGCCGGCAGGCGGGCGCCAAGTTCTTCCTGTTCCTCGGGGAACTGGGCGACACCTGCCGTCTCACGCTCGCCGTGGACCCCGGCTTCCGTGAACTCGGTTCGGCGGAGGGCTTCCTGGCAGCTCTGGAGACCGTCGCGGTCCGTGCCGCGCGCGAGCCCCTGGGGCCGGTCGGGACGCTCGTGGCGGTTGCCGCCGAGGGGAGCGGGCGCCGGGCAGGTGTGTGACGCGCGGCCCGCGACCGGGCGTGCCGGGACCCGGGCGTGCCCGTGGTCCCGTCCCGTGGTGGGCGGCCCGGTCTTTTCATGTCCCGCGTCCTTCACGTCCCGCGTCGCGTCAGCGGGTAGCAGCCCAGGCCGATCAGGGCTGCCGTGAGGTGGCCGATGTCCGTGAAGGTCGGGGTGGTGATCAGGGGGACCGTGTAGATGACCAGGACCGCGAAGAGGTACACGGGGCGCCAGGGGCGGGGGACGTAGTAGGTGAGGACCGCGACCACGCCGGCGAGGGCGTAGCTGACGCCGACGTCGAGGGTGTTGGCGGCGGAGAGCGGGGCGTGGCCGTGGCGGATGGCCCAGGCGAGGATGCCTTCGCTGACGAGGGTGGCGAGGACGTGGGCGGTGGCGGCGACGGCGAGCCAGCGTGCGGTGCCGAGGCGGCGTTCGGCGGGGGCGTGGAAGACGGTGTAGAGGACGGCGTAGGGGAGCCACTGGCCGCTGTCGATCCAGAAGGCGCTGGTGATGAGGACGCGGACCGGGTTCTGGGACAGCTCGTGGATGTTGGTGGAGCGCTGGCGGAGGAACTCCTCCTCGAAGGCCGGTGACATCTGGTGGACGATGACCGTGGTGACGAAGAGGGCGGTCAGCCAGAGGTAGGTACCGGGGGCGCTGCGGATCCAGGAGCCGACGGCGCGGAGCCACGTGGCGGGGGCGGGGCGGCGCCGTGCGGGCGGGGCGGGGTGGCCGGTGGGCATGGCCCGATTGACGCACGCTCCTACGATCGGGGGCGTGATCGACATTCCGGATGCGCTCGTCGCTACTCAGTCCGCATTCAACGGGGAGGCCGGGCGGGCCTTCGTGGCCGCGCTGCCGGGGAGGGTGGCGGAGTTCCTGGAGCGGTGGGG
>NZ_RDBL01000041.1 GCF_008042035.1 Streptomyces sp. col6 | reverse complement strand
CCTCCGCTCCCGCCCCCTCCGGTGCCGCCGAGACGGGCGGACTCTCCGCCGAGGAGCGGGCCCGGCTGCTCGCCGAGGCACAGCGGTCGCTGGACGCCATGATCGGGCTGCAGCCCGTGAAGCGGCAGGTGCTGACCCTGCTCGCGCAGTTGCGCATGTCCGCGCTGCGGGAGGAGCAGGGCCTGCCCGGCGGGGCCCGGCCCCGGCACTTCGTCTTCGCGGGGCCGCCCGGCACCGGCAAGACGACCGTCGCCCGGATCATCGGCCAGGTCTTCGCCGGGCTCGGGCTGCTGAGTTCGGGGCACGTGGTGGAGGCCCAACGCGTGGACCTGGTCGGGCAGCACCTCGGCTCGACGGCCCTCAAGACCAACGGGGTCATCGACTCGGCGCTGAACGGGGTCCTGTTCATCGACGAGGCGTACGCGCTGCACAACACGGGGATCAGCGGCGGCGACGCCTTCGGTGCCGAGGCGCTCCAAGTGCTGCTGAAGCGGGCCGAGGACGACCGGGACCGGCTCGTCGTCGTACTCGCCGGATACCGGGAGGAGATGGCCGGGCTGCTCGCGTCCAACCCCGGTCTGGTCTCGCGGTTCAACACCCGCGTCGACTTCCCCTCGTACTCCGCCGGGGAACTGGTCCTGATCGCCCGGTCCGTGCTGGCGTCCCAGGGCGACGAACCCGACGCCGGCGCGCTCGACGTCCTGGCCTCCCTGTGCACGGCGATCGTGGAGGGCGGCAGGGCCGACATCGTCGGCAACGCGCGGTTCGCCCGCGAGCTGTGCGCGAAGGCGTCCGCGCAGCGCGATCTGCGGCTGTTCTCCGCGCACACCGACTCCACGCCGACCCGCCAGGAGATGGTCACCGTCCTCGCCGGCGACATCGTCGCCGCGCACGACGAGCTGATGGAGGCGTACCGGGGCGGGGACGCGGCGTAGGCGGCACAGGATCCGGCGGCACACCCGCCGGCCCCGATTACGATCGATCGGGTGTGCGCAAACGTGATCGTCGCCGAAGACGACGAGAATCAGGCCGAACTCCTCCGCCGCTACCTCGAACGCGAGGGCCACCGGGTGACCGTCTGCCCCGACGGCCTCGCGGCACTCGACGCGGTACGGCACCGGGAACCCGATCTGCTGGTCCTCGATGTGATGATGCCCAGGGCCGACGGCCTCGACGTCGTACGCGTGCTGCGCGCCGAACACCGTGAGCTGCCGGTCCTGATGCTCACGGCCCGCACCACGGAGGACGATCTGCTGCTCGGCCTCGATCTGGGCGCCGACGACTACGTGACCAAGCCGTACAGCCCGCGCGAGCTGATGGCCCGGGTGCGTACGCTGCTGCGCCGCAACCGGCATGCGGCGGGAGGCGATCCGGACGACTCGGGTGTGCTGCGGGTGGGGGCGCTGGTCGTGGATCCGGTCCGGCACGTGGTGTCGGTGGAGGGGCGGGCCGTGGAGTGCACGCCCGGCGAGTTCCGGATTCTGTCCGCGCTCGCCGCCGAGCCCGACCGGGTGTTCTCGCGGCAGCAGCTCCTCGCCGAACTGCACGGCTTCGACCGGTACATCAGCGACCGGACCGTCGATGTGCACGTGATGAACCTGCGCAAGAAGATCGAACCGGCCCCGCGCCGGCCGGTCCGGCTGCTCACCGTCTTCGGTGTCGGCTACAAACTGACGGACCCGGCGAAGGCGGCTGCCCGTGCGACGACTTCGTAGCAAGGGGCGCCCCGGCACGGGCGGCGCCCGGCGGCCCGTGCCGCTGCGCAAGAGCCTGTTCGCCCGGCTGCTGGCCGTCTCGGCGCTGGTCGCGGCCTGTTCGGTGGCGGCGACCGCCTGGCTCGCCGTACAGACGACGTCCGGCGCGATCCGCCAGGAGCAGGGCCAGAACCTGGCCGCCGACGCCCGGATCTACCACCGCCTGCTCGGCTACGCGGCGGCTCATCCCACCTGGGACGGTGTCGGGAAGACGGTCCGTGAGCTGGCCGAGCAGTCCGGCCGGCGGATCGCCCTGACGACCCAGGCGCGCGCCCCGCTCGCCGATTCGGCGGCCACGGACGCGGCGGCGCTGCCCGCCCAGGCGTCGGCCGTCGTCGACCCGTTGTCCGTGGACACCGCGCTGGCGTCCGAGGGCGCCGGGGTGACGGGCACGACCACGGACCGGGTCGACCCGCGCGCGGTGGGGCCGTTCCGGCTGCCCTCATCGGAGCGGACCCGGCTCCGGAAGATCGCGGACCGGGGCGTGGCCTGCCTCGGCGACTTCGGGATCGCCGCGGACGTGGTCGCCGGTGCGAGCGGCCGGCCCCTGATCCAGGTGGTGGGCGGCAACGACCCCGAGCGGATCCAGGGCACCCGCTGCGCCGTCGACGCGCTGGACACCCCGACGGCCACCGAGCGGAAGGCCCTGAAGGCGCTCAACCAGCTGGCCGACGCCTGTCTGGAGCGCCAGGGCCGCGACGGCGTCCACCTCAAGCTGGGCCTGTCGTGGGGCCAGGCCTCCGAGCCCGTACCGGCGGAGGCGGTCCCGGTGCCCGCGGCGGCGGCGCCCACCCTGCCGCCGTCCACCGCGCCGAGCGTCCGGGCGACCGAGGCACCCGGCGAGGCGCCGAGTCCGGTGGCGAGCGCCGTACCGGGTCCGGGCGACCAGCAGGCGGCCACCACCGGTGCGGACGACCGGGCCATCGCCTCCTGCGTGGGCACGGCCCGCCGGGAGCAGCTGAGTTCGTACGTCGCTTCGCCCGCGCTGCTGTTCATCGGCGACCCGGGCGGAGGCACCGTGCCCGGCTTCGACCTCTCCCCGGCGAACACCGCGCGGATCGCGGGCGCGGCGGCCCTGGTGCTGGCCCTGACCGTCGGCGCCTCGGTGCTCGTCGGCGCCCGCCTCGTACGCCCGCTGCGGGCCCTGACGGGTGCCGCCCAGCTGATGCGCGACGGGGAGGACACCGCGCCGGTGGTGGTCGCCGCGGACAACGAGATCGGACGGCTCGCCGCCACCTTCAACGACATGTCCGCCCACCGCGCCCGTCTGGAGGCCCAGCGCAAGGCCATGGTCAGCGATGTCGCCCATGAACTGCGCACCCCGCTCAGCAACATCCGGGGCTGGCTGGAGGCGGCGCAGGACGGGGTGGCCGAGCCGGACCCGGCGTTCATCGCCTTCCTGCACACCGAGGCGGTCCAGCTCCAGCACATCATCGACGACCTCCAGGACCTGGCGCAGGCGGACGCCGACGCGTTGCGGCTGCACCCGGAGCCGGTACGGGTGGAGGAGCTGCTCGGCCAGGTCGCCGCCGCGCACCAGGCGCGGGCGGACGCGGCGGGCGTCGCGCTCCGCGTCCGGCCACCGGACCGCCCCCTGCCGCCGCTGACGGCCGACCCGGTCCGGCTGCGGCAGGCCGTGGGCAACCTGGTGTCCAACGCGGTGCGTCACACCCCGGCGGGCGGGGAGGTCACGCTGCGGCCGTACGGCTCCGGGGACGGGGACGCGGTGCTCGTGGACGTCGCCGACACGGGCAGCGGCATCCCGGCCGAGGACCTGGCCCATGTCTTCGACCGGTTCTGGCGCGGCGAGAAGTCCAGGAGCCGTCGCACGGGCGGCAGCGGGCTGGGCCTGGCCATCGTGCGCAAACTCGTGGAGGCGCACGGCGGTTCGGCCACGGCGGTGAGCACACCGGGCGAGGGCTCGGTCTTCACACTCCGCCTCCCGGCCGACGAGGCGGCCCCTGGTACTCCGGACGACGCTGATGCGATGGACACAACGGTCTGACAGCTTCCTCACAACTTGGCGCGAGCCTGTCCGCATGCCTCGCACCGCGGTGCGCACCCGCACCGCGGCCGCCCCTGAGGCCCATCCGGAACGGAGCTCTGCCCATGCCCCTGCGTACGTCCCTGCGTACCGCCCTCCTCGCCGCCGTCGCGGCCGGCGCGGTGTGCGTCCCGGCCACCTCGGCGTTCGCCGACTCCTCGGCCAAGCCGTCCGCCGAGCCGACCCGTCCCCCGGCGGAGCAGTCCGCCGAGCCGACGGTCGCCCCGTCGGCCGAGCCGTCCCGCGCGCCGTCGGCCAGGGCCACCGAGCCGCCCACGGCGGTGCCCTCCGCGGCTCCTCGCGGCGGCGTCGCGGCCGGTGAGCACCCGGCCGGCACCTCCGGCGACAACACCACCGCCATCGCCGGCTCCGCGGCCGCCGCGCTGGTGCTGGGCGGCGCCGGGACGATCGTCCTGCGCCGCCGTACCGCCCGCCGCGACGGCTGACCCGTCCCGCAGCCGATGACCAGCAGTGGCGCCGTCCCACGACCGGGCGGCGCCACTGCCGTCGTACGACCCCTGGAGCCCTCTCGCATGCGCCGCACTCCTCTCGCCGCCGCCCTCACCCTCACCGCGCTCGCCGCGCTCACCGCCTGCTCGGGCACGTCCCCCGCCCCGGCGAAGTCCGCGTCCACCCC
>NZ_RDBL01000040.1 GCF_008042035.1 Streptomyces sp. col6 | reverse complement strand
CCGGATAGCCGTTGACGGACTGGGCGGCCACGGGCCGCAGCACCCCGTCCGCGTCCCGGTACGCGCGCCGCCCGGTCGCCCGCAGACCACCGCCCGGCGCGGGCTCGTGCACCTCGCCCGGCACCCGGACCGGGGCGGGGCGACCCTGCGCGTCGACCACCACCTCCGGGCCCCCGGGCGCGGGCCGCCCCTCACCCAGCGCGGAGAGAAGGGCCTCGGGGTCGGCGGCGCAGGCGTCCAGGGTCTCCGCGAGCCGCCGGGTCAGCAGCCGGGCGGGCTGCGGGGTGTCCTGGAGTACGCCACGGCCCTGTACGACGCGGAGACCGCCCGGCGCCCCGTCCGGGCCGGTGGTCTCGGTGAGCGCGAAGGTCAGATCGGACTTGGCGCCCGCGCCCCGGAACGCCATCGGTTCGCCGTCCAGCGCGGACGGGGCCGCGGAGGCGTCGGCCGCCCCCGCCGCGTGCACCTGGAGCATCACCTGCACGAGCGGGGCGTGCGCGGACGAGCGGTGCGGGCTCAGGTACTCGACCAGCCGGTCGAACGGCAGATCCTGGTTGCTGTACGCGCCCAGGCCCGTGTCGCGGACCCGGCGCACCAGCTCGGTGA
>NZ_RDBL01000004.1 GCF_008042035.1 Streptomyces sp. col6 | reverse complement strand
CGTCGGTGACCGCGTTCTCGGCCTCCTGCTCGGCGAAGGCCACCTTGGCGCCGCCCTCGACCCCGCCCTGGTCCAGGGGCGCGGCGCCAAGGTGGCCTTCGCCGAGCAGGAGGCCGAGAACGCGGTCACCGACGGCACGGTCATCGGCCCGGACCGGGAGGCGTACACGCTGCCCTCCGAGGCGTCGGGCCGCAAGGCGGTCAAGCTGGCGCCCGGTCAGCACGTGGAGTTCACGCTGCCCTCGGCGGCCAACGCGATCACCGTGCGCTACAGCATCCCGGACGCGCCGGGCGGCGGCGGGATCACGGCCCCGCTGGACGTCTCGGTGAACGGCGCCAAGCGGTCCACGATGACGCTGACCTCGCAGTACTCCTGGCTCTACAACCAGTACCCGTTCTCCAACGACCCGGGCGCCGGGCTGCTCCACCCGGACTGGTGGATCACGGAGTGCTCGTGCGTACCCTCCGCGACCACACCCGCCCCGGTCGTCGACAAGCCGTTCAGGCCCAGCCACTTCTACGACGAGCAGCGCCTCCTGCTCGGCCGTACGTACCGCGCGGGCGACACCGTACGGCTGACCGTGCCCGCCGGGAGCCGGGCCGCGTGGACGGCGATCGACCTGCTGGACTCGGAGCGCGTCGGGCTGCCGCATGTCGAGCTGCTGGCCGCCGACGTCCTCGCGTTCGGGGCCGATCCGACCGGGCGGCGGGACGCGGCCGGCGCGATCGAGAAGGCCATCGCGTTCGCCCGGCGCACGCACCTGAAGGTGTACATCCCGCCGGGGACGTACCGCGTGGACCGGCACATCGTCGTCGACGACGTCACGATCACCGGCGCGGGGAACTGGTACACGAAGATCAAGGGCCGCGAGGTCGCGCTCGACGAGCCGGCCACCGACGGCTCCACGCACACCGGCGTCGGCTTCTACGGGAAGTCCGCGGCCGAGGGCGGCAGCCGTAACGTGCACCTGTCCGGCTTCGCCATCGAGGGCGACGTGCGCGAACGCATCGACACCGACCAGGTCAACGCGATCGGTGGCGCGATGAGCGATTCGACGATCACCGGCCTGCACATCAGCCACACCAAGGTCGGTATGTGGTTCGACGGCCCGATGAATAACCTGCGGGTCGCGGACACGATGATCACCGACCAGATCGCGGACGCCGTCAACTTCCACACGGGCGTGACCGGTTCACGCGTCACGAATACCTTCGTACGCAACTCGGGCGACGACGGCCTCGCGATGTGGGCCGAGAAGACGACCAACGCCCGCAACACCTTCGACCACAACACCGTCCAGACGCCGGTTCTCGCCAACGGCATCGCGATCTACGGCGGCACGGACATCACGGTCGCGGACAACCTGGTCGCGGACCCGGTCCGCGAGGGCAGCGCCCTGCACCTCGGCGCCCGCTTCGGCGCGGAACCGTTCGCGGGGAAGGTGGAGCTGGCCCGTAACACCACGGTCCGCGCGGGCACGTACGAACTCAACTGGAAGATCGGCCTCGGGGCGCTGTGGGTCTTCGCCCTGGACCGGAGCATCGACGGCGCCGACATCCGGGTCACCGGCAACGACTTCCTGGACAGCACCTACAACGCGCTGATGCTGGTCTCGGACTGGGCGGTGAAGGACCAGTACGTGATCAGGAACATCCACTTCAAGGACCTCCGCGTCGACGGCACGGGCACCTCGGTCCTGAGTGCCCGCGCGGCGGGCGACGCCACCTTCGAGAACGTGGACGCGCGGAACGTGGGCGCGGTGGGCGTCAACAACTGCGGCTCGTTCAACTTCCCCTCGACCGGGTCGGAGTTCGCCCTGACGGACCGGGGCGGCAACGACGGCGGCTGGCTCGCGCCGTGGCTCCTGCCCAACACGATCACCTGCGACGACCGGCCGGAGGTCGTGCCGCCGCCGGCGCCGGGGGCGTGGTGACGGTTTCCTGACCGCCGGACGGCCCCGTGGACGGCTGGTTGCATACGCTCGACCCAGCGCGCGGGTGCGCAACGGGCCCCGCGCGCAAGGCAACCAGCCGTCCACTCGACGTACGGGAGAGACCACCGGTATGGCCGTCATCCATCGCACCACGCTGTCGCCGACCAAGCTCGAACTGCTCACCGCCTGGCTTCCGGCCCGGCCCTGGTACGCGGGCTCCGCGCGCCCGGACCTGGACAGGTCGGGCGGGTTCCGGCTGGACGATCCGCAGGGCGAGGTGGGCATCGAGCTGATGGTGGTCACCGACACCTCGGGCGCCGATCCGGTGGCGTACTTCGTGCCGCTGACCTACCGGGGCGCGCCGCTCGCGGGCGCCGAGGACGCGCTCGTCGGCACGACCGAGCACGGGGTGCTCGGGAAGCGCTGGGTGTACGACGGGGCCCACGACCCGGTCCTCGCGGCGCAGTTGTTCGCCCTGCTCGACGGGCGCGCGGAGCCGCAGGCCCAGAGCGAGACCGACACCCCGGACCCGACGGTCACCCACTCCAGCACCGGTGGCCCCTTCGGCACCGTCATCGCCGAGGCCACCGACACCCCGGAGGGCACGGACCTGTCCGTCACGGGCGCGATCCTGCGCCTGAACCGCGTCCTGCACCCCGGCGGCCCGCTGCCGGAGGGCACGACGGGCCATGTGTCGGGGCAGTGGCGCACGCCGGAGGACGCGGTGGTGCGGGGGGCGTTCGCGGTGCTGCGTACGGCGTAGGGGCTCGGAGGCCCCGGGTCACCGGTCGGCGCTGCCCGGCGGGACGACCCACTCGGCGGGCTGGCCGGTGAGCGCGGCGATCATGTCGAAGTCGCCGTCCGTCGTGCAGGCGGACGCCACCACGAGGAGGAACCCGTGTCCCACCCGCAGCCGCTCACCCCCGAGCAGGCACTCGCCGACGCGAAGAGGCGTCTGGACCTCCCGCGCACCGTCGTGATCTGCGGTTCCACCCGTTTCATGGCCGAGATGGCCGAGGCCGATCTGCGGGAGACCGCGGCAGGGCGGATCGTAGTCAAGCCCGGTTGCGACATGAAGTCGCCGCACGCGCTCTGGTCCGATCCGGCCGGGGCCGAAGCGCTGAAGGCGCGGCTCGACGAGCTGCACCGGGCGAAGATCCGGCTCGCCGATGAGGTGCTCGTGGTCGGCGACTACATCGGGGACAGCACGCGGGCGGAGATCGCCTACGCCCGCTCGCTGGGCAAGCCGGTGCGGTTCACGCACCCCGAGGTCGACCCCGGCGCGTGACGCGGCGAGCGGGGCCGGCCGGTGTCCCGGCAACTGCGGTGGGCCGACCGTCCGCACGTTCCTCCGAACCGCCGGACGCGCCCCAGGGGGTGTGCGAGGGACCTCCAGGGGCGCGTCCGGAACAGCTTCCTAGCCGCCGATGCGGACGTACGAGCTGTAGACCCAGCCGTACGTGTACTTGTGGGCGCCGCTGCGGATGTAGGCGTACACCCAGTTGCCCTTGCCGCAGATCGCGTCGAAGCCGGTGCCCTTGGAGAGCAGGCCCTTGGACGTGGAGTTCGTGGTGGGCGAGGTCCGCAGGTTGACCGAGCCCGAGGTGGTGTAGCCGGGCAGGTCGTACGTGACGGTGCAGGCCGACTTACCCGTCGCCGAAGCGCTCGGGGCGGTCGCCAGCATGGTGCCGCTGATCGCCAGCAGCGACACTCCGGCGGACGCCACAGCCATGCGGAGCCGGCGGGGCTTCGACGTGCTGGGGCGGGTGGTGGAGCGATGTGACATGCGCATCCTCTTCACTCGTTCTCGTCGGGTATGACAGGACGAGAACGTACGGCTTCATCCGCCAACCGGTGCCGCCTGCAATGGACTTGGAACAGCACCGCGACCGGCCCAGGACACGCGGCGACGCGGGATGCGCCTCCAGCCGCCCTGGATATCGTCTCCGCATGGATCAGGACGCGCTGATAGCCGAGCTCCAACGGGCCACGAAGGACAGGGAGCCGGTCGACGCGATCGTCCGGCGGCTCGCCGAACCGGGTGCCGACGCGGCCCCCGGCCTCGTCGCCGCCGTCGGCACCGTCTCCCGGTCCGCGTTGTGGGGGCTGCGGGACGCCCTGCGCCTGATCGGACCGCCCGCGTTCGACGTCGCGGTGGCGGCCCGGACCCGCGCGGACAAGGTGCCCGACTGGTGGGAGCTGGGGCATGTGCTGCGCGGCTTCGACGAGCGGTGCGTTCCGCAGTACCGGGCGGCGCTGGCGCATCCCGTGAAGGAAGTCCGGCATCAGGCGCTGGGCGGCCTGGAGAACCTGGGCGAGGCCGCCGCCGTCGCGCTGACCGACGTCATCCCGTTCCTCAACGCCCCCGACAGCTCCACCCGGTACACCGCCGCGCAGACGGTCCGAGCCATCGGTGCGGGAAGCGGCCCCGTGCTGGCGGGCATCCGCCGCAACGGCCCCGCCCGTCTGAGGCGGCACGCGCTCACCGCCCTCGCGGTCATCGGCGAGGCGGACCTGCTGGACGAGCGGGACCGCCGCGCCCTGCAACGGCTCATCCGCGTCAAGGCGGCTCTGGACATCCCGGAGGCCCTGCCCGACCACCAGTGGATCGCCGTCCCCGGGGCCACGTACGACGGTCTCTTCGAGGCAATGGGGCTCCACGACCGCATCCCCTGCACGCTCTCGATGGGCCTCTCCGCCGCGGAGAACGACTCCGTGGACGTCACGGACCCGGACGGTACGCGGCACACCGCGTACCGGGTCTTCGTCACGCCGGAGCTGGACGGCTGGCGGCTCGTCTACGCGAACACCCCGCTCTCGCCGGCGGTCTGGAAGTACACCGACGTCATCGAGCGCATCAGCGCGGCCTGCGGCCAGGCGCAGTTCTTCGCCCAGGACGAGCACAGCGACTCGATGATCTGGGCGGTCGCCCTCGACGGAGTGCTGCGCCGCCGGTACCGGCGTAACGAGTCCCCCGAGTGGGTGGGCGAGCCCATGGACTGGGAGACCCCCCTCACCGACGATCCCGACTACGACCCCGCCGAGGAGTACGCGCCGAACGCCACCACGGAGACCGACACCAACGGCGCGGCCTGGGCCCTCTCCCTGGTCCCGGAGGACATCGACGACGACACGACCCTGCGCGGCCACGGCTGGCTCGCGATCAGCCGCGCGGGCGTGGGCCACACGGCGTTCGCGGGGGCACTGCGGATCTGAGGGGCCGACCGGGGCCGGGGTCGATCGACCGCGGCACAGGGCCGTGCTCGGCTCAGTGCTCGGCGTACTTCGCGAAGTCGTCCCGCTCGAACAGGCCGGCCGCGCGGGCGGCGGTGACGTAGGTGTAGCGGCGCTCGCGCACCTGCCTCGACGGCTCGGCGTTCTCCCCGCTGCCGGCGGCGTCGACCGTCATCGTCCAGCGACACCGGCGGGCGAGGGCCTTGAGCGTCGTCACGGCCCTGGGCAGGTGCGACAGGGCGCTCACCGCGAGGACGTCATGGAGCCCGTACTCCCGGCAGGCGGCGACGATGCCGATCGCGTTGCCGACCGTGTCGCGGGCCTTGTCGTCGGTGAGGATCCGCGTCGGGTCGACACCCTGCCGGACCAGCAGGTCGCGCATGAAGCCGGCCTCGGGCTCCGGGCCGCGGATCGCGGCGCCGCTCACGACAATCCGTGCCGCGCGGAAGCGGGCGGCCATCTCCTCGGCCTTCGCCATCCGCAGGAGGAGCCCCGGCGAGGGGGTGCCGTCCGGGTTGGGGGACTGGCCGAACACCGCGATCACGTCAGGGTTCGCGTCGGGGTGCGGTTCCGGGCGGAACGTGGCGTACTGGTCGGCATCGGTGGTTCGGATGAAATGCCGAAGGTCGGCGGCGGCGGCCGGTGCGCGCTGTCGCAAGTGGGACATGCGGCATTCCGCGTCGTCGTCCTCGCCCATGAACCGCTGGACCAGCGCGGTGATCGCCAGGGCGTGGATGTCGTCGGGCTTGCGGCGCAGGACCTGGTCGAGCTGGGAAACAGCCTCCTGGAACGCGCCGTTGACCAGGTAGACGTCGGCCTGGAGGCGATACACGTCGAGGTCGTCCGGGGTCGCCCTCTGCTTGGCGTCCAGGGAGGAGTACATCTGTTTCCATTCCCAGCGCCGGTAGTTGACGACTTCGTCGGCCAGCCGCGGATTCTGGGCGTAGGAACGGGCGTAGTCCGGCTGCATCCCGTCCATCGCCGGGCCCCGGCCGTCCGGCTTCGGGGCCGGCATCGGGAGCAGCGGGGACAGCTTCATCGCGCACCTTCTCGAACTCGGGGCCTGCGCATCCCGCTCGAACACTCTAGCCCTCGGCGGCGATCGCCCTTTCTCGCCGAGCCGGTCCCTCAGCGCTTGGGGCGGTCCGCCTTCGGGAGCAGTCCCGCTCGTACGGCTCGGGCCCGGGCCCGGACCTTCTGGGGCGGGAGGCCCGGGGTTCGGCGGGCCGGATTCCCCCGGCATGTACGGCACTTGCCACCTGTCAGGGCGTCGGCCGTGCCGGGGACGCGGCACTCGCTGCATTCCAGGGTGCGCAGGACCGTACGTGGTTCGCGCGACGGGGGCAGCTTGGTGCGGAGGCGGGTGGCGACGAGGGCGGCCGGGTGGTGGACGCGGTCCGGGAGGCCGGTGGTGAGGGCCTGGAGGATTTCGGGTTCCGTGGCACCCCGCCGCAGCCACTCCGTCATCTGCGGTTCCAGCGCCACGCAGTCCCGGTGCGACAGCGACAGCGCGGGCGCTGTGCGGCCCAGCGCGGCCAGCAGGATGAACGCGCGGGAACGCGTAACCCGTTGGGTGTCCTTCGGTACGTCGCCCCGGCCGTACGCCGCCCACCACGCGTCGTCCCGCGCCGTGCGCGAGAAGAACGTACGCGTCACCCACAGCAGGCTCTCCCCGCTCACCACGCACTCGCTGCCCCGGCGCAGGTGGCCCGCCTCCTGGAGCCGGTTCAACGTGGTGCGGATCGCGCACTGGCCGTACGGGAGTGCCTTCGCGAGCGTCTTCACGGAGATGTCGGCCCCGTCGCACAGCCCGTCGATGTACGCGGCGATCGCGGCGTCGCGGGGCGCGAGGTGCGTGAAATCAGCGCCTGTACGGGGGCGTTGGTCCGGGGCGGAACGCTTGCCGTAACCGGGGTTGGCCATCGGGTGGTCGGGCGCGGGCGCGCCACTAAACTGGCTGGCAGCCATCTGATCGTCCTTAGCCTCGATCGAGGTGGTCAGGCCCCTGGCGGTGTTTGCGCACCGGCGGGGGCCGTCTTTGCTTCTGTCCTCGCCGAAGCTAGAGCGCGACTACCCCGCGTCGCAACTTGATCGCGAAAAGTGAACCCTTGCGGGTCACGAGGGGTGGGTGCCCCCTCCCGTACAGGCTCCGGCCCCCGCTCCGGCAGCCCGGATATCGCCTCCCGCACGGGCTCGCACGCCGGCACCGGCAGCCGGGCCGTCACCCGGAAGCCCCCGCCCGGCACCGGCGCGGCCGTGAACTCACCGTGCAGCAGAGCCACCCGCTCCCGCATCCCGACAAGGCCGAACCCCGAGGACGTACCCCGCCCGGCGCCCCGGCCCCGGTCCGTGATCTCGACGGCCAGCTCCTCGGGGCCGTACGAGACGCGGACCCGGCAGGCGTCGGTCTCCGCGTGACGGACGACGTTGGTCACCGACTCCTGGATGACCCGGAACGCCGACAGCTCCAGCTCGGGCGGCAGGACGCGCCGTTCGCCCCGCCATTCCACGTCGACCCGGACCCCGGCCGCGGTCGTGACGCGGGCGAGCCGGTCGACGTCGGCCAGGCAGTCGGCGGGGCGCAGCGGTGCGTGTTCGCGACCCGACGGCTCCTGGCCCGGCCCGGTCTCCCGCAGGGCGCCCAGCATCCGGCGCAGCCCCGACAGCGTCTCCCGACCCGCCGTCTCCACCGCGCTCATCGCCTCCCGGGCGGCGTCCGGCTGGGTGTGCACGACCCTGGCCGCGGCGCCCGCCTGGAGGGCGATGATGCCGACGCTGTGCGCCACGATGTCGTGCATCTCGCGGGCGATGCGCAGCCGTTCAGCGACGAGTGCCCGGTCGGTGGCCCTGGCCGTGAGGTCCGCGTCGTGCCTGCGGCTCTCGTACACCGAGCGGCCCACCAGCCAGGCGACGACCGACGTCAGCGCAACGGCCACCTCCGCCGACATACCCGCGGGCCATCCGGCGAGCGCCCGGCCGCTCACGAAGACGACCAGGACGACGACCGACATGACGAGAGCGAGGACGCCCGTGCGCAGCGGACGCGCGGCGGCCGTGAAGTACAGGGCGAGATCGACGGCCAGGAACTGCGCCAGGGGTATCTCCGTGACCCCGAGCGGCATCGTGGCGAGCGCGGAGGCGGCGAGGAGCACCGCCATGGCACCGAGCGGGCGACGGGTGAGCCACAGGCAGCCCGCCATCAGCAGCCCCGTGGACAGCAGATGGGTCAGCAGGCCGTCCCAGCGGTAGAAGAGGACCCCGGGCATGACGGACGCCTGCTGTTCGCCCGGGAGCCGCACCCGCATCAGCAGGGTCAGCACCATGCCCGCGTACCAGGCAGCCGCCACCCACGCGCCCGGTGGGACGCGCTTGAGCAGGGGCAGGACAGGTGACGAGGACATGTGCCGAGCGTAGCCAGCGCCGAACGCCCGCACATCGGCCCACGGTTGTACACCCACGGGTGCAGTCCCGCCCGCCCGGATGTCAGCGACGGCCCGACGACACCGCCGGTCGCGGCCAGCAGGGTGGTTGCCGTGATCGAAGTCAACGGACTGACCAAGCGCTACGGCGGCGCCACCGCCGTCGACGACCTGACCTTCACCGTCCGGCCGGGCGAGGTGACCGGATTCCTCGGGCCCAACGGGGCCGGCAAGACGACCACGCTGCGCATGCTCCTCGGCCTGGTCGAGCCGACCGCCGGAACGGCCACCCTCCGGGGCCGCCCCTTCCGTGAGCACGCACGCGGACTGCGCCACGTCGGCGCCCTGCTCGACGCGGGCGACGTGCACGGCGGCCGCACCGCCCGCGCCCATCTCGCCGTACTGGCCCGGAGCAACGGCATCCCCCGCGCCCGGGTCGACGAGATCCTGGAGGAAGTGGGCCTCGCCGCGGCGGCCCGCCGCCGCGTCGCCGGATTCTCGCTCGGGATGCGCCAGCGCCTCGGCATCGCCACGGCCCTGCTCGGCGACCCGCCCGTCCTGCTCTTCGACGAACCGCTCAACGGGCTCGACCCGGAGGGCGTGCTGTGGGTGCGCGGCCTGTTCCGCCGGCTGGCCGCCGAAGGCCGTACCGTCTTCGTCTCCAGCCATCTGATGACCGAGATGGAGCACACCGCCGACCGGCTCGTCGTCATCGGGCGCGGCGCCCTCATCGCCGCCGACAGCCTGAGCACGTTCGCCGCCCGCTCGACCCGGCTGAGCGTCACCGTCCGCACCCCGGACGCGGCGGCCCTGACCCCGCTGCTGACCGCCGAGGGCGCCTCGGTGACCGGCGACGGCGACCGGATCGCGGTGACCGGGCTCCCCGCCGAGCGCATCGGCGAACTCGCCCTGCGCCACCGGGTCCTGCTCCACGAACTGACCACCCTCGGCGCCTCGCTGGAGGAGGCGTTCATGGAACTCACCGCGGACAGCGTCCAGTACCTGGCAGGAGACCCCCGATGACCACGGCGACCGCCGCCCCCGTGACGCACGACGGGCCCCGCGCGCGCTTCACCGACCTGATCGCCGCCGAGTGGCTGAAGACATGGTCGCTGCGCTCGACGCCCTGGCTGTACGCGCTCAGTGCCTTGGCCGTCGTCGCGTTCAATGCCGGTACGGCCTACGACCACTACAAGTACTGGTACCAGTACGACAAGGGCAGCCAGGAGTTCTTCGTCACCCACCGTCTGGCGCTCGTCGACACCTTCACCGACAACGCCGCCCTGGTGCTGGTCCTGGCGCTCGCCGCGATCGGTGCCGTGTCGGTCACCGGCGAGTACGGGACCGGGCTCATCCGCACGACGTTCACCGCCGTACCCGCGCGGCGTTCGGTGATGGCCGCCAAGGTACTCGTACTCGCCGCCGTCAGCGCGGCCTTCGGCGTGCTTGTCGCCGCCGCCTCCTTCGCCTCGACGCAGGCGATCCTGTCCGGACGCGGTGCCTCCGTGGCCCTCGGCGACCCCGGGACGCTCCAGGCCCTCGCCGCCTCCGCGCTGCTCGCCCCGGTCGCCGCGCTCGCGGGGCTGGCGCTCGGCACGGTGATCCGGCACACGGGGGCGTCGGTGGTGGCGTGCGTGGTGGTGCTCCTCCTGCTCCCGATGGTTCTCAGCGACCGCCGCCACCTGACGGCGGTGCTTCGGCACACCCTGCCGTTCAGCGCCTGGGACCGTCTGACGGGCGGCGCCCTTCCGCAGCCCCCGCCCGAGCTCTTCCCGTGGGCGGAGGTGGGCGCCTGGACCGTCTACGCCCTGTGGGCGCTGGCCGCCGGGGCCGTGGCGGTGTGCGCTGTGCACCGCCACGACCAGTGAGGACGGCGGGGTGACGCGTTACGCCTCCGGCGCACCGAAGTAGTGCCCCTGGTCCAGGTCCTCGACGAGCTCCGG
The DNA here is from genome assembly GCF_008042035.1 of Streptomyces sp. col6. Lineage (GTDB taxonomy): Bacteria > Actinomycetota > Actinomycetes > Streptomycetales > Streptomycetaceae > Streptomyces. Next base: position 3,430 of record NZ_RDBL01000004.1, on the reverse strand, counting down.
CCCGGCCGGCTTCCAGCCGAACCGTTCGCGGGTCAGCGCGCTGGAGGCGGGGGAGTCGAGGCTCACCATGGCACCCAGCCAGCCGAAGTGACCGGCCGCGTCCTCGGGCGCGACGGAGACCACGGGGACGCCGAGGTGGCTGCCGATGGTCTCCGCGACGGACCGCAGCGGGACGCCCTCCTCGGCCGCCGCGTGCAGCGTGGTGCCGGCCGGGGCGTCCTCCAGGGCCAGCCGGAACAGGTGGGCGACGTCCGAGCGGTGCGCGGCCGGCCAGCGCCCGGAGCCGTCGCCGACGTAACCGGAGGCACCCTTCGCGCGGGCGTTGGCGATCAGGGAGGCGACGAAGCCCTGGTCCCCGTCGCCGTGGACGGTCGGAGGCAGCCGGACGACGGACGAGCGGACGTCACGGGAGGCGAGGGCGATGGTCGCCCGCGCGTTGTCCTGCCGCCCGCCCGGACCCCCGGCGGGCGCGCCCGGGTCGGCGCTCTGCCCGTCCTCCTCGGTCGCGACCCGGCCGGGGGCGAGCCCGAGCAGCCCGGAGGCGATGACGAAGGGCTTGCCGGAGCCGGCGAGCGCGTCCCCGAAGGCGTCGATGGCCCGGCGGTCCGCGTCGGTGGCGCCCTGGAAGTCCCCGGAGAACGCGATGTCGTGCTTGAACGCGAGGTGCAGCACCCCGTCCGCGTCGGCGGCGGCTTCGCGCAGCACGTCCAGGTCGTCCAGCGACCCGCGCCGCACTTCGGCCCCCGCGGCGGCCAGCGCCTCGGCCGACGCCTCCGAGCGGGCGAGCCCGACCACCTGGTGACCGGCCTCGATGAGCTCGGGAACGACGGCGGAACCGATCCACCCGGATGCGCCGGTGATGAATACACGCATGAGGAAACCTCCTGGAACAGGCTGACGACCCGGGCGGCGGGAAGCGCGGCCGGACCCCGATGTCAGCGACTGTCATCGAGCGTACTCCTGATGTCAGTCACTGTCATCCCATAGACTCGCCCTATGGGTCGATGGGAGCCGAACGCGCGCGGCAGGCTGGAGCAGGCCGCCATGGAGCTGTACGGCGAGCGGGGTTACGAGCAGACGACCGTGACCGAGATCGCCAAACGGGCCGGCCTCACGGAACGCACGTTCTTCCGGCACTACGCCGACAAGCGCGAAGTGCTGTTCGCGGGCTCCGCCCTGCTCCGGGAGCGCCTGGTGAGCGGCCTCGCCGGGGCGCCCCCGTCCGCGCCCCCGATGGACGCGGTGGCGGCGGCGCTCCAGGCGGCCGCGGCCGTGTTCGACGAACGCCACGAGCAGGCCCGGCAGCGGCAGCGGATCATCACGGCCAACCCGGAGCTCCAGGAACGCGAGCTGGTGAAACTCGCCTCGCTCGCCACGGCGATGCGGGAGGCCCTGCGGGAGCGCGGTGTGAGTGAACCGGCGGCGGGTCTGGCGGCCGAGGCGGGGATCGCCGTCTTCAAGGTCGCCTTCGAGCGCTGGATCGACACCATCGGGGTGCGCGGCATGGGCGCGTTCGTCCTGGAAGGGCTCGCCGGACTCGAATCCCTGATGGCGGGCGGCCGGCCCTGACACGACGACGCCCGCCCCGTCGGAAGCGACGGGACGGGCGGCCTCGCGGAAGGCTCCGGCGGACGGAGCCCCGTACCTGCGAGCCGTCTACGGGAACGACACCACCTGTGACGGCACGGTGTCCGTCCCCGAGGTCGGCGAACCCGTGTCGTTGATGACGTGGTTGTACTGGCCCTGGCCGCCGAGGGAGACGACGAGCAGGTCGTGGAACTTCACGCCGGGCTTCACCGGCGCCTCCAAGCCGTGGTCCTGGCGGATGCTGGGATCGACGTTGAAGTAGCAGTAGCTCCCCAGTCCCCAGCCCTCGTGCGTGGTGACCGAGTCGTCCACCTTGTAGGCCGCGAAGCCCTTGATGTCACCGTTCTGGACGGCCGCCTGGTTCGGGGCGTCGTAGGCCTTCTCGTTCTGGAAGAAGATGGTCTTGCCGTTCTCGCCGGACCAGCGGACGTCGTACTTGTTGAAGTGTTCGACGAACAGGCCGGTGGCCAGGACGTTGTCGCCGTTGACCTGGAGGCCGTAGTCGGCCCGGTTGGTCTCCCAGCCGATGCCTTCGCCGTGGTCGGCGCGCCAGAGCCAGGTGTGGTCGACGATCGTGTCGTTGCTGTTGATGACCATGCCCGTGGTCGCCTTGCCGGCACCGGCGCCGCCGACCCGGACGAACACGTCCTGGACGCTGGTCGGGTTGGCCGCGTGGCTCGCGGACGCGCCCTCGGGACCGACCTCCACCAGGGTGTCGGAGTTGGTGGTCCCCGCGTCGATGAGCAGCCCCGCGAGCTTGACGCCGTCCACGTCACCGACCTTGAGGGCGGTGACCCCGTTGTCGGGGATGATCGTGGCGAGGCCGAGCCCGAGCACGACCGTGTCGGCGCGGTCGATGTTGATCGTCTGGTCCACGTGGTAGATCCCGGGCGTGAACAGCAGGTGCAGGCCCTGGTCCACGGCCGCGTTGATCGTCTCCGCGCTCGCGCCCGGCTTCACCACGTAGAACTGGTCCAGCGGGATGGACTCGCCCTGCGGGGTGCCGTTGCCCCAGGAAGTGCCGCGCGCGTTGGTGCGCTTGGCCGGGACGAACACCTTGTAGGCGTCGCCGTCCAGGTAGAGGAACGGCTTCTCGCGAGAGACCGGGGTGTTCTCGAGTGTGGTGTAGGGCGGTTCGGGGAAGCTCTGCGCCGGTGCGCCCTCGACGCCGGAGAAGGTCATGTTCCAGACGCCGTTGCCCCAGCTGCCGATGGAGCTGTCGCGGGTGTACCACTGCTGCTGCGAGTACGGGCCGACCTGGCCGTCGATCTTGCTGTCGGCGATGTACCCGCCGCTCGCCCAGCCGTAGCCGTCGGGGGCGAGATTCAGTCCGCCCTTGACGTGCATCCGGCGGAAGGGGGCCGCCTGCGAGACCGCCCAGCGGTCGGTGCCGTTGACCGGGTTGAGCGCCAGGTTCTCGGCCGACCGCCAGAAGTTCTGCGTGGCGTTGCCGTTGAACCAGCCCGCGTCCACGGTGACATCGCCGTTGAACGTGGTGTCGTCCGGCTTCAGCCCGAGCCCGGCGATCGAGGTGTAGAAGCCGATCTGCGCGTTGATGTTGTCGTACGTGCCCGGCTTGAACAGCAGCGCGTAGCGGCCGTCGCCGAACTGCGCCGACTCCTGCTTCTTGAACACTTCGTCGACCTTGCCCTGGATGTCCGGCGTCGACGGGTCGAACACCATGACGTTCGGGCCGAGGTCGCCGCCGCCCTCGACGGCCTGCGCGTCCTGCCCGAAGGCGGTCTGCGCCGTGGGGACGGCCATGAGCAGCGACACGGCGAACGCGGCGAACCCGAAGGCCCTGCCCCGGCGCCGGCGGCGGGATGGTGCGGTGGGGGTGGGG
>NZ_RDBL01000039.1 GCF_008042035.1 Streptomyces sp. col6 | reverse complement strand
GAACAGCGCCGCGGAGACCTGGGCGAACCTGTACGCGGTGAACCTGCGGACCATGCCCACGGGCACGATCACCTTCCGCGGCTTCATCCCGTACGAGGCACAGGCGGGCCACGGTCTGGACGTCGTCCAGATCACCTATCCGGACGGCCGCAGCCATGCCCGGATCATCTGCGGCCGGGCAGCGGGGGCGCGGGCGCTGACACCGGCGGAGTGTCCGCTGAAGTGAACGGGGCGTCCCCGGGGGCGTACGCGAAGCAAGGCGTACGCCCCCGGGGACGCCCCGTTCACTTCAGCGGACACTCCGCCGGTGTCAGCGCCCGCGCCCCCGCTGCCCGGCCGCAGCCATGCCCGGATCATCTGCGGCCGTCCGGATAGGTGATCTGGACGACGTCCAGACCGTGGCCCGCCTGTGCCTCGTACGGGATGAAGCCGCGGAAGGTGATCGTGCCCGTGGGCATGGTCCGCAGGTTCACCGCGTACAGGTTCGCCCAGGTCTCCGCGGCGCTGTTCACCGCGTCGCCGTGGCTCGCCGCGTCGTACAGCGCGGCCGTGGCGCTGTACGAGATCACCGACTGGCCGCTGGCGAAGAGCAGGTCCTCGTACGGCTTCGAA
>NZ_RDBL01000038.1 GCF_008042035.1 Streptomyces sp. col6 | reverse complement strand
CCGTGTTGACGGTGGGTCCGGAGGATGCCAAGGACGCGTTGCGCAAGGCGTTGTCGATGGGTGCGGACAAGGCGGTTCACGTCGAGGACGACGATCTGCACGGTACGGACGCGCTGGGGACGTCGCTGGTGCTGGCGAAGGCGGTCGAGGAGACCGGGTACGACCTGGTGATCTCGGGTATGGCGTCGACGGACGGCACGATGGGTGTGGTTCCGGCGCTGCTGGCGGAGCGGCTGGGTGTGCCGCAGGTGACGTTGCTGTCGCAGGTGTCCGTCGAGGGTGGTGTGGTGCGGGGGCGTCGTGACGGGGACAGTGCGTCGGAGGAGCTGGAGGCGTCGCTGCCGGCGGTGGTGTCGGTGACCGACCAGTCGGGTGAGGCCCGTTACCCGTCGTTCAAGGGGATCATGGCGGCGAAGAAGAAGCCGGTGAAGTCCCTGGATCTGGACGACCTGGGGATCGACGCGGACGAGGTGGGTCTGGCGGGTGCGTGGACCGCGGTCGATTCCGCGACCGAGCGTCCGGCCCGTACCGCGGGCACGATCGTGAAGGACGAGGGCGAGGGCGGCAAGCAGCTGGCCGAGTTCCTGGCCGGCCAGAAGTTCATCTAGCCC
>NZ_RDBL01000037.1 GCF_008042035.1 Streptomyces sp. col6 | reverse complement strand
CCAGCTCGCGCACCCGGGCGTCGAGAAGGACCTCGCGGACCGCGCGATCCTCTACGCGCCGGACTACGTGGTCAACGCGGGCGGGGTCATCCAGGTCGCCGACGAGCTGCACGGCTTCGACTTCGACCGGTGCAAGGCGAAGGCGGCGAAGATCTTCGACACCACGCTGGCCATATTCGCACGTGCGAAGGAGGACGGCATTCCGCCGGCCGCCGCGGCCGACCGGATCGCCGAGCAGCGGATGGCGGAGGCCCGCCGCCGCTGATCCGGAGGCCCTCCCTTCGGCCACGGCCCGCCGACCGGCGAGACAAGACTCACGCCGGTCGGCGGGTCGCCCGCCGATAAGAGGTTAAAATCGCAGTTGACCAGCGAGGACGGGGCGTCTCGCGGGTCCTCTTCCGGGGCACGTGATGCGGGCGGCGTACCGTATGGCCGCGGAAGCAGGTACCGTTAAAGCTCTACAGGCACGGTCTCTCTGCCGAGAGTCCGTCCTGAAACATGAACGCGTGTCAAGACTCTGGGGCCGTCGAGCCCCGTCACCGAGGGGGTCGAGCCATGGGGCGCGGCCGGGCAAAGGCCAAGCAGACAAAGGTCGCCCGCCAGCTGAAGTACAGCAGCGGCGGGACGGACCT
>NZ_RDBL01000036.1 GCF_008042035.1 Streptomyces sp. col6 | reverse complement strand
GCCCGGGGGCCTGCGGTGCGGCGGGCCGGGGGACCGGCTTCGCCGTGTAGCCGGTCTTCTCGACGGTGGCGACGAGGTCCCGCACGGAGACACCGGCGCCGTCGTAGCTGACGCGGGCCTTCTCGGTGGCGTAGTTGACAGTGGCGGTGACGCCGTCCATCCGGTTGAGCTTCTTCTCGACGCGGGCCGCGCAGGACGCGCAGGTCATGCCGCCGATCATGAACTCGGCCTGCGAGAGCTCCGCAGCCGGGGCCCCGGCCTCCGTCGCGCTGTGCGTATCCGATGCGCTGTGCATGTCCGAACTCCTGGAACGCCGACCGGGCCGTACCCCACCAGTATCTGCTGGTCGGTCCGGCCCGGCGGTGACGGGTGGTGCGAGTGATGCGGGTGGTGTGGGGGCGAGGGGGCGTGGGGGCTCCCGGGGCGGTCAGGCGCGGCCGGTGAGCTCGTAGCCCGCCTCGTCGACGGCGGCGCGTACGGCCTCGTCGTCCAGCGGGCCCTGCGAGACCACCGTCACCTGCCCGGTGGACGCCACGGCCTTCACGGAGGTGACACCCTCGATGGCGGAGATCTCCTCGGAGACGGCGCCCTCGCAGTGCCCGCAGGTCATGCCGGTCACCTCGTAGACGGTGGTCACGCCGGTCTGTCCGGCGTCCGTGCCCGCGCTGTCGTGGCAGGAACCGCTGGGCGAGCAGCAGGAGCCGGTCGCCTGGGGGAGCTGGGTCTCGGCGGTCATGGTCTTCTCCTCTTCGACGGGCACACGGGGCGGAGGGACGCACACCGGTGCGCCTCCATGCTCACCACTGTATACCCCTAGGGGGTATGAAGCGAGTCGGGTCGTGCGGCCGTGTCGGCGGGGATCATGGGTTCGAGGTACCGGTGGAGGACCGTCTTCAGCTCCCGGATGTACGCCTCGCGCTCGTCCCCCTCGTGCGCCATGATCACGTCCAGTCCGGACTTGAAGATGTTGAAGATCATCGTGGCGATCCGGGTGACCTCGGCCGGTGGCGCGTCCGGCAGGTATCCGGCGAGGATCGTCTCGACGCGCGCGAGCATCGTGACGTGCACGGCGTCGTGGTCCTTGGTGACCATGCCGGGGATCTCGGAGCCGTGCATCAGGACCGTGAACGCCGGGTTCTCGCAGTTGAACTCGATCAGCGGGTCGAGGGTCGCGTCGAGCATCCCGTCCAGCGGCAGTTCCAGGTGGTCGGCCAGGAAAGCGGCCCCGTAGGTCTCCCGCCAGCGGGCCAGGAGCTGGTCGCCGAGCTCGACCGCGATGGCCTCCTTGTTGGGGAAGAACTGGTAGAGCGTGCCGGGCGAGACGCCGGCCTCGCGGGCGATGGCGTTGGTGCTCGCGGCGGTGTACCCGGTCGTGCAGAACACGTTGGCGGCGGCCTTGAGCAACTGCGCGATACGGGCCTCGCCCCGGGCCTGCCGCCTGCGCGGCCTGGCGGGGGCCTCCGCCTTGCCCGCCTTCCCGGCGCGCGCGGCATCGCCGGCGCGCGCGGCGCCTCCCGCGGGCTCGGCGCCCTCCGCCGGCTCGGCGCTCCCGGACCTGGCCTGCGACACGGTGAATCCCCAGCTTTCGTGAGCGGTTGACAAACGCGAGAGGTCGCTCGCATTCTTGTGAAACGCGAGCGATGACTCGTGTTTGCCAGTGTAGGTGGCAACGACTGATCCATGCTGCCCTGCGCGGCCGCCTCGTGCTGCCGCCCGGCGCGCCCGGATCCGGGGAAAAGGGGACATCGCACCATGCCTGAAGTCAACGGCCCGCAGCGACTGGGGGGCTGGACGCGCTTCGTCACCGCGCGTCCCCGGCTCACGCTGCTGGCGGCTCTGGTGATCACCGCACTCGCGGTCCTCGCGGGCAGCGGGGTCGCCGACCGGATGGGCAGTGGTGGCTGGCAGGCTCCCGACGCCGAGTCGACCTACGCCACGAAGGCGCTGGAACGCGAGTTCCCCGCCTCCCAGCCGAACCTCCTGCTCCTCGTCGACAGCGGCGGTGCCTCCGTGGACGACCCGGCCGTGGCCGCCGAGGCGGCGCGCCTGGCGAAGCGGCTCGCCGGCGAGGCGGATGTCGTGGGCGTCCAGTCCTACTGGCAGGACAAGGCGCCCGCGCTGCGCGCCGAGGACGGCAAGGAGGCGCTCATCGCCGCCCGCATCGAGGGCGACGACAAGGCGTCCGGGGAGGTGCTGGACCGGATAGCCCCGGCCTACCGGGGAGAACACGGGCCGGTGCGCGTCACGATCGGCGGCCCCGTGGCCGTGCAGCACGAGATGCAGACGATCATCGAGGACGATCTGCTGCGGGCCGAGATGATCGCCCTGCCGGTGACGCTGGTGCTGCTCGTCATGGTCTTCGGCAGCGCGATCGCCGCCCTGCTGCCCCTGGGCGTGGGCATCGTCGCCATCCTGGGGACCAACGCCGTGCTGCGCGGCATCACCGAGTTCACCGACGTCTCGGTCTTCGCCCAGAACCTCACCACGGCACTCGGGCTCGGACTCGCCATCGACTACGCCCTGTTCATCGTGCGCCGCTTCCGCGAGGAGCTGGCGGCCGGCGCCCCGACCAGGACGGCCATCGGGACGACGCTGCGTACGGCGGGCCGGACGGTGCTGTTCTCGGCGCTGACCGTCGCGGTGTCGCTGGCCGCGATGCTGGTCTTCCCGCAGTACTTCCTGCGCTCCTTCGCGTACGCCGGGATCGCCGTGGTGCTGCTCGCCGCCGCTGCCGCGCTGATCCTCCTGCCGGCCGCGCTGATGCTCCTCGGCCCCCGGGTCAACTCCCTGGACCTTCGGAAGCTGTTGCGGCGGGGCCGCGCGAAGCCGCAGGCGGAGGCCGGTGCGGGCTGGGCCCGGTTCACCGCGCTGGTGATGCGCAGGGCGCCGGTCTTCGCGATCGTCACGAGCGTGGGGCTCGTCCTCCTCGGGCTGCCGTTCCTGGGCGTCAAGTTCGGTACGGCGGACGACCGGCAGCTCCCCGCGTCCTCCGAGTCCCACGTGGTGCAGCAGCATCTGCGGGACGGTTTCCCCGGCAGCCCCGGCGGCAGCCTCGACATCCTGGCGGAGGGCGGGGCGACACCCGCGCAGTACGCCGAGTACCGCGGCCGGATCGCCGCGCTGCCCGGAGTCCTCCGGGTCGACGGCCCGCTGACGGAGGGGCGGACCGCCTACTTCAGCGTGCTGGGGAAGGGGGAGCCGGTGGGGGAGGAGACCCAGCGGCTGGTGAAGGACCTGCGCGCCGAGCCCGCCCCCTTCGAGACCTCCGTGACGGGGACGGCGGCGGTGCTGGTCGACTCCAAGGCCGCCATCGGCGACCGGCTGCCGTGGGCGGTGGGCATCATCGCCGTGGTGACGCTGCTGCTGGTCTTCCTGCTGACCGGAAGCGTGCTGATACCCGTCCAGGCCGTGGTGCTCAACGCCCTGAGTCTCACCGCGATGTTCGGGGCGGTCGTCTGGGTCTTCCAGGACGGCCACCTGTCCGGGCCGCTCTCGTTCACCAGCACCGGGGACATCGAGACGACGCTCCCGGTCCTCATGTTCTGCGTCGCCTTCGGGCTCTCCATGGACTACGGGGTGTTCCTGCTCTCCCGGATCAAGGAGGAGTACGACCGCACCGGGGACCACGAGCAGGCGGTCGCCTTCGGACTGCGGCGCACCGGCGGGCTGATCACCGCGGCGGCCGTGATCCTGGCGGTCGTGATGGTCGCCATCGGCACCTCGCGGGTGACCAACACCAAGATGCTCGGCCTCGGTATCGCGCTCGCCGTGCTGATGGACGCGATGGTGGTGCGCAGCCTGCTCGTCCCGACGGTGATGAAGCTGATGGGCCGGGCGAGCTGGTGGGCACCGGCACCGCTGCGGAGGTTCCACCAGCGGTTCGGGCTGAGCGAGGGGGAGATCGCGGCGCCGGAGCCTGCGGCGGGACGGCCGGGGCCCGGGACCGAGGCGATACCGGACCCGGCGTCCGATCCGGAGAGGGTCCCCAGCGGGACCTGAGGCCCGGGGCTCCCGCCCCCTCAGCCCC
>NZ_RDBL01000035.1 GCF_008042035.1 Streptomyces sp. col6 | reverse complement strand
GGGTGGGGCCGGGCTGGAAGGTGCGGCTGCGGGGGCGTCCTGAGGGGTCTCGGGGCTGTCCTAGGGCCCCGGAGACCCCTGGGACAGCCCCGAGGCGGCCCGGAGGGGCTCCGGGTGCCCACACGCGCTGTGAGGCGTCCTACGGGCCCCCTGGGCCCCCACAGGGCGTCCAGAGCGTTGCGAGCCGCCCCTGGCAGCCCCGCGACCGGCGGGCTCCGTCCCGGAGGTGTTCGCGTCGTCATCGGGTTCGCATCGGGGTGTTGCCCAGTTCCACCGCCGCGCAGCGCCAGCGGAGGTCGGGGCCCTGTTCAAGGCGGAAGGCCATGGCGCGGACTTCCTCGCCTGCGGCGATGCTTGCGCAGGCCTCGACCACGCCCGGGGCCGGCTGGGCGCCACGGCACATGCGGATGACCGGGCGGGTGCCGCGGGTCCTGAGGGGGGTGGCCGGGGCCAGTTCGGCGAGTTGGTCGTAGGCCTCGCCGATCGTGTGGCCGAGCATCCAGTGGACCGGGCGCTGGCCGCTCAGGACCGCGAGCAGGCGCTCCGCGAACCAGTGGTGGGGGCGCAGGCGCCTCGGGGTGCGGTGGCGTTGGGCGGGTACGGCTTCGGGCCTGCGGGCGTCGTGCCGTCCTGCGGGCCGGGTCCTGTTCGTGGTCATCTGTCGCCCCCGTGCTCCAGAGAGGCCCGGTCATACCGGGCAGTAACTTCTGTTGGGGATCTTCTACGGGGGAGTCGGATTTGTCGCAAGTGTGAGGAGCGGGGAGTGGGGCGGGGCGGGATTCACCTGTCCGGGTG
>NZ_RDBL01000034.1 GCF_008042035.1 Streptomyces sp. col6 | reverse complement strand
CCCGCGCACCGCCCGCTCACCACCCTCGGCGAACTCGCCCGCGCCGGCGCCCTCCAGCTCCGGCACGGCGGCACCGGCACCGGGACCGGCCCCGTCCTCACCGAGCACGACGTGCTGGCGGGCACCGCGCCCTCGGGCAGCCTGCCCGCCGACGGGACGCCCGAGGAACCCGTGCACGTCGCGGCGGGCGACGTCGTCGTCCCCGTGCTCGGCGGCGTCACCGTCGTCCGCGTCGTCGACGACACCACCGCGGGGGCAGCGCTCGGCCGCAACCTCCAGCTGCTGCGGCCCGACCCCGCCGTGCTCGACCCCTGGTTCCTGGCCGGCTTCCTGCGCGGCACCACCACCAACCGGCAGGCCAGCAGCCATGCCTCCACCGCGACCCGGCTCGACGCCCGCCGCCTCCAACTCCCGCGCCTGCCCCTGGCCGAGCAGCAGCGCTACGGCGAACGGTTCCGCGCGCTCGCCGCGTTCGAGGACGCGCTGCGCCTCGCCGGACGCCTCGGCGGACAGCTCGTCCAAGGCCTGTACGACGGCCTGACGGACGGCACGGTCACGCCGGAGTGACCGGAACCACAACGGTTCCGCACAACCCCGCGCCCTCCGCCGGTGTCGCCCCTTACGCTCGGATCCGCACGCACGCCCGTGTGCGCGCGGACGTTTCACGACCAGGCAATCCAGGAGCAGCCATGTACGCCCCGGGTCTTCCGCCCACGGCGCCGCGCCGAGTCCCCGGCAGGGCCTGGATCGTCTCCATGCGCGTGCTGTTCACCCTGCTCGCGGTCTGCTCCTTGGGCTTCCTGCTGTGGGCACCGCTGTTCAGGCTCGCGTTCGTCCGCCGCCGTGCCCTCGACTGGTGGACGGCCGGCACCGGCTTCGTGTTCACCTGCGTGGCGATCGCCGTGCTCGGCAGGAACGAGCCGAACGTGGAGGCGGACAGCCTCGACAACGCGTTCATAGCGCTGCAGCTCCTGATCCTCGCGGCCGTCTGTGTGTACTACCTGGTCGCCGACGTACGTTTCTACGCACGCCTGACCGGGAAAGGCGCCGGACTCCCGCACCAGGGGCCCGGCTCCGCGTACGTGACCACCGTGCCCATGCCCACGCCACCGTACGGACAGCCGCAGCCCTACCCGCCGCACCCCGGGCAGCAGCAGCCCTACCCGCTTCCCCTCACCCGCTGCCCCCAGCC
>NZ_RDBL01000033.1 GCF_008042035.1 Streptomyces sp. col6 | reverse complement strand
CTAATGCACTCGCGGAGTATGTGAGCGGTGGCTCCCGCGAGCCCTACATCTCACTGCGCCTCACCATCTGGAACGGCACATACTGAGCGCTTGCAGCGCTGCCTCTCCAGAGCGTGGAACTCGGCTTCGCTACTGATGGAGTCCAGCTGCTTGCCGGCGGAGTCGGTGAAGGCGACCTGGGCGGGCGGCGCGGGCCGTGTGGTTGGGGCATCAGGCAGCAGCCGCCGGGATCTCGGCACGAGTCCCGAGCCGCGGTGAAGGAGTAGGAAGGACGCTCTTCCCCTCCGGGGAAGAGGTGTCGGCTCGGGCTCGGACTAGCCCACCGGCCCCGAGCTGGGCAGGAACCGGCCCTCTCCGAAACCACGGTCAACCCGTTGAGCAACCTCGATCACAACCCGAGCCGGGCAACCTCGATCTCGACGAGGAGGGCGACCTGTTGAGCAACCGCCGCCGGTCCGCCGGCGAACGACCGCCCCGGCCGCCGCGCAGCTCGAGGAGAAGACCCTCTTCCCCTCTGGGAAGAGGGGTCGGCGCGCGTTCCGAGTGACCCGCACCCCCTGAACTGCGGGAACGTGGCTCCGCGGAATGGGCCACGGCAACCTGTAGGGCAACGCGTACGGCAACGCGTACAACAGCCGGATAGACCACCTGTAGGGGAACCCGTAGGACCACTGCCCGAGGTCGGCCACCGCCAGGACCAGGACTAGGACCAGGACCGCGGCGATGCCGCCCGGTTCGCGGTACCGGGCCCGGCCGCCGGTGCGCCGGGCCAGACTGGCGGCATGACGCACCCGCGGGTCTACGGCAGCGAGCCCGCGACCGGTCCCGAGCCCGGCCGCGCCTACCGCGAGCTGATGGGCGGTCCGCTGGACGGGCAGCTGCTCGATGTCGCCGGCTGGAGCGACGAGATCTAGAACTCACCCCGCCGCCGGGGCGGCTGGACCCCGTTCAAGACGAGCAGATCGAGACCGGGGCGTTCCTGATCGCCCCGTACAGCGCCTACCCCGGCGGGCGCGCTTCCTACGCACCCGCCCCCGGCGCCGCGAATGGTCCATTCGTCTGGGAAAGCGACATCCCATGAACCGCATCAGCCGGGCGCTGAAACGCTGACCCAAACGCTGACCCTCGCAGCTCAGAGCACCGGTGACGGCATGCCGTCACTTCTGGACCGGCCCGCGC
>NZ_RDBL01000032.1 GCF_008042035.1 Streptomyces sp. col6 | reverse complement strand
GTACGGGGGTGGTGGCGGTGGTCATGGCTGTCTCACGCTCCCAGTCGTCGCATCTCGGTGCGGAAGGTTTCCTCGGTCCAGGGGCTGCCGTCGGGGGCGGGCAGGTCGCGGGAGTTGAGTCCGGCGACAAGTCCGGGCAGGTCGTGGGCCCCGCCGCCGAAGACCTCCTCGATGACGGCGGCGAGCTTCTTCTCGTACGGGGTGGGCTCGGCGGTGCGGGCCTGGTGCGGGTCGAGGTACTGCGGGCTGGTCGGGCCGGTCATGTCGGCTCCCTTCGGGCGGTTCAGAGGTCGAGTACGAGGCGGGGGGTGCGGGAGCGGGAGACGCAGAGCATCATCGAGGCGCCGGCCGCGCGTTCGCCCTCGCTGAGGAGGAAGTCGCGGTGGTCGGGGGTGCCTTCGAGGACCTTGGTCTCGCAGGTGCCGCAGATGCCGTCGCGGCAGGAGGAGCCGACGGGGATGCCGGCGTTCTCCAGGGCGTCGAGCACGGAGGTGTCCGGGGCGACCTCGACGGTGCGGCCGGTGCGGGAGCAGACGATGTCGAAGCCGGTGTCCTCGCCGTCGCGGGGTGCGGCGGCGGGTGCGGCGAAGCGTTCGGTACGGGCGTCGGGGCAGCGTTCCTCGACGGCGGCGAGGAGGGGTTCGGGGCCGCAGCAGTAGACCTGGGTGCCGGGTTCGGTGCTGCCGATGAGGGTGTCGAGGTCGGGGTGGCCCTGTTCGTCCTGGGGAACGAACTCGACGCTGCCGCCGGGGAGTTCGGCGAGGGCGGTGAGTTCGGCGGTGAAGGCCATGGAGGCGCGGGTGCGGCCGCCGTGGACGAGCCGCCAGGGGGTGCGGGTGCGGGTGGCTTCGCGGGCCATGGCCAGGAGCGGGGTGATGCCGATGCCGCCGGCGACGAAGAGGTAGCCGGTGGCGTCGGGGTCGAGCGCGAAGTGGTTGCGGGGGCCCCGGACGTGGACCGTGCGGCCGGGGCGCAGCTCGGTGTGGATGTGGGCGGAGCCGCCGCGGGAGGCGGGTTCGCGCAGGACGCCGATGCGCCAGCGGGTGGTGTCGGCGGGGTCGGAGCACAGCGAGTACTGGCGGATGTGGCCGCCGGTGTGGACGTCGATGTGGGCGCCGGGCTGCCAGGTGGGGAGGGGGGCGCCGTCGGGGTGGGTGAGTTCGATGCTCAGGAC
>NZ_RDBL01000031.1:49469-53078 GCF_008042035.1 Streptomyces sp. col6 | reverse complement strand
CGAAGCCCGTGGGTCAGCCGGTGAAGATCTCGGTCACCGTCCAGATCGCCAGACCCAGCATGCACAGCCCGCCGATCCGCTGCACGGTCTTCAGCGGGACGCGCTTCGCGATGAACCGGCCCGCGAGCAGCGCCAGCGCCGATACGGACATCAGGGCGGCGGCGGAGCCGATCGCGGTCGACCAGGTACCGTTGCTCGCCGCGAGGTTGGCGGTCGTGATCTGGGTGAGGTCGCCCCACTCGCTGATGAACACCGCCATGAAGGCCGTCGAGTACACCGGCCAGAACCCGGTCACCGTCTTCGGGCCCTCGTCGTCGTCCTCGTCACCCCCGCCCCCGCGCAGCAGCATGAAGGCGCCGAAGGCGAAGAGGGAGGCCGAGACGAGCTTGACGACCCAGTCGGGCAGCAGACCGAGCAGTCCGCCCGCCCCCACCGCGATGGCGACATGCACGATGAACGCGGACGACGTGCCGAACCAGACATAGAGCGGCCGCATGCGCGTGCCCATCGCGAGCGACGCGAACATCGTCTTGTCCGGGAGTTCGGCGAGGAAGATCAGCCCGAAAGCGGTGATGATCGCCAGGGGGTCGAGATGCATTCCGGAAGGCTTTCTGTACGAGCCGGGCCCCGGATCTCCGCGAAGTGCCGGTCGGCGTTTCGGAGGACCACTCGGCCCGGCATGACGGCACCGCCCACCGGGCGTGGGCGTGTCATACCTGGCCGAAGGTCTCGCCCACCCGTGATGGTCCACGAGCCCGGCCACCGGGAACCCGAGGGCTCCAGTGTGTCGACGACCGGTTTGCGGGGCTACTCCCCTTCGCAGCCGTCCACACTACCTCAGCCGGCCGGCCGCCGCGCGAGCAGGAACCCCTGCGGAGTCCGCTCCGCCGCATCCGCCGCCCGCACCAGCCGGGCCCGCACCTCGAACCCGGCGTCCTCCAGCAGCCCGGCGACCCGGTCCGGGGCGAAGCGGTACACATCGAGGTCCACGGGGTGCCCGTACGCGTGCTCCAGCCGCACGCTCTCGTCGTCGCCCGCCTTGAAGGCGATGAGCAGATGGCCGCCGGGGGCCAGGACCCGGTGGAACTCGGCCACGTACACCCCCAGCTCCTCCGGCGGGGTGTGCACGAGCGAGTACCAGGCGAGAGCACCGCCCAGCGAACCGTCCGCCAGGTCCAGTGCGGTCATCGTCCCCACCTCGAACCGCAGCTCCGGGTGGCGCCGCCGCGCCTCCGCGACCATGCCGGGCGACAGGTCGAGACCGGAGGCGGCGAGCCCGAGGTCGCGCAGATACGCGGTCACCCGCCCCGGCCCGCACCCGAGATCCACCACGGGCCCACCGCCGCCGGCCCGCACATACGTCGCGAAGGCGCCGAGCATCGCCCGGTCCAGGGGCTTCGCCGCCAACTCGTCGGCGAGCAGCGCGGCGTAGTCGGCGGCGACGGTGTCGTACGAGGCGCGGGTGGCGGGGAGAGTCATGCCCGGGACCGTACCGGGCCCGCCCGGGAGCGGTGTACCGTCGCGCCATGGCGAAGGTGGCGGTCAGTCTCGACGCGGAACTCGTGGTCGAAGTGATGGTGCTCGCGGGGGTCGGCAACCCGCAGGACGCGGTCGAACTCGTGGTCCGCGACTACATCGCGCGCGGCCACCGCACGGAGGCCCGCGTCGCGGCGCGCGAGGAGAGCGCGCGCGACGACAAGACCGGGACGCCGGAGACGCAGGGCTGACCCGCCGCTCCGCGTCAGCCGACGGGCCGGCCGTCCTCCAGCTCCACGGCGCCCGTGCCGGACTCCAGTGCCTCCAGCGCCGCGTGCATCCGCCAGGCGCGCGACCCCTTCAGATGCTGGTCGATCTCCGCCGGCTCGACCAGCTTCCAGGACAGGAGCTCCGACTCCTGGAGCCGGATCGCCTTCAGCTGCTCCTCGTCCAGGACCCCGCCGTCGTACACGTATGCCACGATCGGCGGCCGGTCGCTGCCGCGCGCCCAGTCGACGACGAGGAGCCGGCCGGGCTCGATGTCGAGCCCGATCTCCTCCAGCGACTCGCGCCGCGCTCCCTGCCGCGGGGTCTCCCCGTCCGCGGACTCGACCGTCCCGCCGGGGAGCGTCCAGCCCTCCCGGTAGTTCGGCTCGACGAGCAGCACCCGGCCGTTCGCGTCCCGGAAGACGCAGGCGGCGCCGACGAGCACCTTGGGGAGACCGGCAATGTACGTGGCGTAGTCAGTAGTGGTCACACGGTCAGCGTAGGCCCACTTTGATCGATCAGACCATGGGCAGGGAGGGGGTACGGCGGATAGGGTCGGGGCGGCGCGACTGCCTGTTCGAAAGCAAAGGGAATCAAGGTGACGGACGGAGCAGTGATGGAGACCGCACGCGTGCTCGTCGCGGCGGACAAGTTCAAGGGCTCGCTCACGGCCGTGCAGGTCGCGGAGCGGGTGACGGCCGGGCTGCGGCGCGTTGTCCCCGGGGTGCGGGTGGAGACCCTGCCCGTGGCGGACGGCGGCGACGGCACGGTGGCGGCGGCGGTGGCCGCCGGTTTCGAGCGCCGCGAGGCGCGGGTGACCGGGCCGCTGGGCGACCCCGTCACCGCCGCGTACGCGGTGCGCGGGACCACCGCGGTGGTCGAGATGGCCGAGGCGTCCGGCCTCCAGCACCTGCCCGAGGGCGTCTTCGCACCCCTCACGGCCACCACGTACGGCTCCGGGGAACTCCTCCTCGCCGCGGCCGACGCGGGGGCGCGGACCATCGTGTTCGGCGTCGGCGGCAGCGCGACCACGGACGGCGGCGCCGGCATGCTCGCCGCGCTCGGCGCGCGCCTCCTCGACGCGGACGGCAAGCCGGTCGGGCTGGGCGGCGCCGGCCTCGCGGACCTCGCCGATGCGGACCTCTCCGGGCTCGACCCCCGCCTCGCGGAGATCGACCTGATCCTCGCCAGCGACGTCGACAACCCGCTGACCGGCCCGAAGGGTGCCCCCGAGGTCTACGGCCGCCAGAAGGGCGCCACCGAGGCCGACATCGCGGTGCTCGACGCGGCACTCGCGCACTACGCGTCGCTCCTCGGCCCCGAGCAGGCCCGACTGCCCGGCGCCGGGGCGGCCGGCGGCATCGGCTACGGTGCGCTCGTCGCCCTCGGCGCGCGCTTCCGCCCCGGGATCGAGGTCATGCTCGACGTCCTCGGCTTCGCGCCCGCGCTGGAGCGGGCGACGTTCGTCATCACCGGCGAGGGCTCCCTCGACGCGCAGACCCTGCACGGCAAGGCGCCGGCGGGGGTCGCGGCGGCGGCGCGGGCGGCGGGCGTGGAGGTCGTCGCGGTCTGCGGGCGCCTCGCGCTGTCGCCGGAGGCGCTGGAGGGGGCGGGGATCCGGCGGGCGTACGCGCTGCTGGACCTGGAGCCGGATCCTGCGGTGTGCATGGCGGAGGCGGGGCCGTTGCTCGAGCGCGCGGCGGAGTCGATCGCGCGCGACTTTCTGGCCTGAGGCTTTCCGTAACCGGGGGCTCAAACGCCGGCGAGGCCGGCCATTTCAGCCTCGCCGGCGTTTGAGGCGCGGGGTCCGGGGCGGAGCCCCGGTTCGGGAAGGGGCGGGTAGGGGACAAGGCCCGCCGCAGGCGC
>NZ_RDBL01000031.1:39224-49369 GCF_008042035.1 Streptomyces sp. col6 | reverse complement strand
CCCCCCTCCCACCCCTGCTGACCTGTGGCGACACAGACACGCGGAAGGAGGAGGACACCCATGGCAACGCTGGAGATCCGCGCACTCTCCGCCGCCTACGGCCCCGTACGTTCACTGCGCCACATCGACCTCGACGTCCCGCCCGGCACGATCACCGCCGTGCTCGGCGGCAACGGCGCCGGCAAGACCACCCTGCTGCGGGCCATATCGCGGACCCTCGGCTTCCACGGCGGGACCGCCACCGGCACCGTCCGGTTCGACGGCCGCCCCCTGGAGCGGCTGCGGCCCGACCGGATCGTCGCCGCCGGGATCGTCCAGGTACCCGAGGGCCGGCAGGTGTTCGCCCGGATGACTGTGGCGGACAACCTGAGGGCGGGAGCCCTCGGCGCCCCCGGAGGTCGCAGGGCGGCGGCCGACGCGCTGGGCCGCGTGCACGAGCTGTTCCCGGTCCTGGCGCGCCGCGCCCACCAGAGCGCCGGGCTGCTGTCCGGCGGCGAGCAGCAGATGCTGGCCATGGGCCGCGCCCTGATGGCCCGGCCCCGGCTGCTCCTGTTGGACGAACCCTCGCTCGGCCTCGCCCCGTTGATGGCGCAGCGCATCGCCGACACGGTGCGCGAGATCAACGCCTCCGGCACGTCCGTCCTGCTCGTGGAGCAGAACGCCTCGATCGCCCTGCGCCTCGCCACCACGGCGTACGTCCTGGAGGTCGGCGAGGTCACCCTGCACGGGCCCGCCGACGAACTCGCGGCGTCCGACGAGGTGCGCCGCCGCTACCTGGGCGTCGTCGACGAGACGGCCGCCGCCGACGCGGACCGGGCGACCACCACCGTACGGACCCTGAGCAGGTGGTCCGCGTGACGCCCGGCGCCCTCACCGTCCACGACCTCACCGTCCGCTTCGCCGGGCTCACCGCCCTCGACGGCGTCTCGTTCACCGTCGAGCCGGGCAGCGTGCACGCCGTCATCGGTCCCAACGGGGCAGGCAAGTCCACCACCTTCAACGTGCTGTCCGGGGTCTACCGGGCGGCCTCGGGCAGCGTCCGGCTCGGGGCGGACGAGCTGACCGGGCGCGCCCCGCACGAGATCGCCGCGCTCGGGGTCGCCCGCACCTTCCAGAACCTGGCCCTGCCCCCGTACGCCACCGTCGCCGACACCCTGATGCTCGGCCGCCACCGGCTCACCCGGGCCGGGTTCCTGGCCTGCGGGCTGCGGCTGCCGTCCGCCGCCCGCGAGGCCCGCGTCCACCGCGAACGGGTCCGTGAGATCGCCGAGTTCATCGGGCTGGAGGCGGATCTCGGGCGGCGCGCGAGCTCACTCCCGTACGGACAGCAGAAGCTCGTCGAGCTGGGCCGGGCGCTGTGCATGGAGCCGCAGGTGCTCCTGCTGGACGAACCCGTCGCGGGGATGACCGCCGACGAGCGGCGGCGCACGGCGGCCGTCGTGGCCGGGGTCCGCGACGGCCTCGGCATCTCGATCGTGCTCGTCGAGCACGACATGGGCGTGGTGATGCGGCTCGCGGACGCCGTGACCGTACTCGACTTCGGCCGCAGGATCGCCGACGGCACCCCCGCCGAGGTCCAGAACGATCCCGCCGTCGTCCAGGCATATCTGGGAGCACCGCAGTGACCACCTTCATCGAACTCCTCCTCGGCGGCCTGTCCATCGGCGCGGTCTACGCCCTGATCGCGCTCGGCTTCGTCGTCATCTTCAAAGCCACCGAGGTCGTCAACTTCGCCCACGCCTCGCTCCTGCTGGCCGGCGGTTACGTCACCGCCGTGCTCCACGACGACATCGGCTTCTGGCCGGCCCTCGCCGCAGGCATCGCGGGCGCGGCGGTGGTCGGGTCGGCCGTCGAGTTCCTGGTGATCCGCCGCTACCGGGGCAGCGACCACAGCGTCCTGGCCATCGTCACCATCGGCGTGGACATCCTCCTGACCACCGAACTCACCCGGCGCATGGGCACGGAGGTGCTCTCGCTCGGCGACCCGTGGGGCGACCGGGTCCTCACCTTCGGCGGTGTCACGCTCGCCCAGACCCGTGTCGCGGCGTTCGTCGCCGCCGCCCTCCTCATCACCGTGTTCCTGCTGGCGTTCCGCTTCACCTCCTGGGGCGTCTCGATGCGCGCCGCCGCAGAGAACCCGCGGACCGCGGCCCTGATGGGGATCAGGCTCGGCCGGGTCTCGCTCGCCGCCTGGGCGGTCGCCGGGGCACTCGCCGCCGTCGCCGCGCTCTTCCTCACCGTCTTCCCCACCCCCGGCCTGGAACGGACCACCTCGCTCGCCGCGCTCAAGGCGTTCCCGGCCGCCATCCTCGGCGGGCTCGACTCGACGACCGGGGCCCTGGCCGGCGGACTGATCGTCGGGGTCACCGAATCGCTCGCCACCGGCTACCAGAGCGACCTGTCGTTCCTCGGCCGGGGCATCGGCGACCTGGCCCCCTACCTGGTGATGGTGATCGTGCTGCTCATCCGCCCCGCCGGACTCCTCGGCACGAAGGAGCCCGCCCGTGTCTGAGACCACGACCGCGTTCGCGCCCGGCCTCACCGGCCGGCTGCGCCACCCCCGTACCTGGCTCTGGGCGGCGGGATCGGTACTGCTGCTCGCCCTGCCCTTCTACCTGGACCGCTTCTGGCTCCAGGCCGGGCTGTTCGCCATGGCCGCCGCGATAGGCGCCATCGGACTCAACCTGCTGACCGGCGCCACCGGCCAGCTCTCCATGGGTCACGCCTTCTTCCTCGCCGTGGGCGCGTACGGGTACTGCGTGCTGGCGGGGGAGAGCGGTACGGAGAACGGGCACACCCTGTCCGGGCTCGGCCTGCCCAGCTGGCTGGCCGCCGTCCTCGCCGTCCTCCTCGCCGGGGCCGCCGGTGGGCTGTTCAGCCCCATCGCGGGCCGGCTGCGCGGCGCGTACCTCGGCATCGCCACCCTGGCGCTGATCTTCATCGGCCAGCACGTCCTGTTCAACGCGTCCTCCCTGACCGGCGGATACAACGGCCGGTCCGTGCCGCCGCTCTCGCTCTTCGGCCTCACCTTCGACGACACCGAGCTGGTGGTGGCCGCGGTGCCGTTCCAGTCCTCCGAGAAGCTCTGGTACGCGGCCCTGCTCGCCCTGCTCCTGAGCGGCCTGTTCGCCCGGGGGGTGCTGCGCGGGCGTCCGGGCCGGGCACTGAACGCCGTCCGGGACCACCGGATCGCGGCCGGGGTGATGGGTGTGCCGGTGGCCCGCTACCGGGCGGGTGTCTTCGTCCTGTCCTCGATGTACGCGGGACTGGCCGGGGTGCTCCTGGCCCTGGTCTTCCAGCGGACGGTGCCCGAGTACTTCGGCATGGTCCTGTCCCTCGAATACCTCGCCATGATCGTGATCGGCGGGCTGGGCACCGTGGCGGGGGCGGTCGTCGGCGCCGCCTTCGTCTCGCTGCTGCCGCAACTCCTCACCCACTACAGCGATTCCCTGCCCCTGGTCGCGGCTCCCGGCACGGGCGGCCTGGCACCGGGCGAGGCGTCGCGCTACCTGTACGGCGCCGCGGTGGTCGCGGCGGTCCTGTTCCTGCCCGGCGGCCTGACACGCCCGATGAAGAACTCAGGGGAGAAGAAATGAAACTGCGTGTGTTCGGGGCCGTGTGCGCGGCCCTCGCCCTCACCCTCGTGGGGTGCAGCGGGAAGGCCGGATCCTCCGACGCCGGGGACGAGGGCAAGGGCGGCGTGAAGACCGGCCGAGGCGTCACCGACTCGGTGATCACCCTCGGCGCGCTCACCGACATGACCGGCGTCTACGCCTCCCTCGGCAAGAGCGTCACCCAGGCCCAGCAGCTCTGGGCGAAGCAGACCAACGCGGCCGGCGGCATCTGCGACCGCACGATCGAGCTGACCGTCCGCGACCACGGCTACGACCCCCAGAAGGCGGTCGCCGGCTACACCGAGCTGGAACCGAAGGTGCTGGGCTTCGTCCAGTTCATCGGCTCCCCGTTCGTCGCGGCGGTCGAGCAGCGCATCGACGGCAAGGACAAGGGACTCGTCCTTCCGCAGGCCTGGTCGGCGAACCTGCTCGGCAGCCCGTACGTCCGCGTCATCGGTGCCACGTACGACGTCGAGACGATCAACGCGATCGACTACCTGCTCGCGGAGAAGCGCATCGCCAAGGGCGACAGGATCGGCCATGTGTACTTCGAGGGCGACTACGGCGAGAACGCGCTCGCCGGCTCGAAGTACGCGGCGCAGCAGGCGGGTCTCACCGTCGTCGAGCAGAAGATCAAGCCCACCGACAACGACATGACCGCCCAGGTGGCCGCCCTGAAGCAGGCCGGTGTCAAGGCCGTCGTCGTCAGCGCGGGCCCCCGCCAGGCCGCCTCGCTCGTCGGGGTCGCCGCCGCCACCGGCTTCGAGGTGCCGGTCATCGGCAACAACTCCGCCTACGCGCCCCAGTTGTTGAAGACACAGGCGGGCCCGGCCCTGATGAAGGACTACTACGTCGCGGCCTCCACCCTGCCGATCGGCGACCCGGGTGCGGGCCCGGCGAAGCTCGCGAAGGAGTACGCCGCCGCCTATCCCGAGGACGGCCTCGACAACGGCGTCATCGCCGGGTACACGGCCGCCGACCTGTACGGGGAGGCGCTGAAGAAGGCGTGCGCGGCGAAGGACCTCACCCGTGAGGGCATCGACAAGGCGCTGCTGACCATCACCGGCTTCGGCAGCGACTTCGGGATGTCGCACGACTTCTCCGATCCCGCGGCGCCCTCCACCCGGGAGAGCGTCATCATGAAGCCGGACGACAAGACCCCCGGCGGCCTGAAGGTGGTCCGTCCGGCCGAGGCAGCGGCGGCGGCGAAGTCCTACACCCTCAAGCAGTCCTGACCCCCAGCACATTGCCGACGGGCGGCACGCATCGCGCGTGCCGCCCGTCGGTGCTGTGGGTGCCGGGTCAGCTGGTGTAGGCCTCCAGTTCCGAGAGCTGGGCGGCCGGCCAGCCGGTGTTGGCGGTGAACGTCAGCCGCAGATAGCGGGCCGACGTGCCGGGCAGGGTGACGGTCGCCTGGTTGCCGCTCGACGGATTGAAGGTGTAACCCGCCGATCCCTTGAGGGAGGTGTACGTGTTGTTGTCGGTGCTGCCCGACACGCTCAGCGTCTGGGTGCGGGTCGCCCAGGCGGACGACGGGGGCAGCTTCAGGACCAGCCGCTTGACGGACTTCGCGGCGCCGAGGTCCACGGTGATGGTCTGCGGGAAGGCGTTGTTGGCGCTCTCCCAGTAGGTGTTCGCGTTGCCGTCGACCGCGTTGGACGCGCCGTACACGTCGGCGTGACCGGACTCGGTGACGTGACGGCCCTGGGCGAGGTTGCCCGTCTCCTCCGGCGGGTCGGTCGGGTCGGTGGGCGGGTCCGTGGGGTCGGTCGGCGGGTCGGTCGGGTCGGTGCCGCCGCCCGGCACGCCGCCGTTGGTCCACACCGGGTCCGGCCAGACGCCGGTGCAGGCCGGCGGGTCGGCGTACCAGCCGGAGTTGCCGGAGCCCCGGGTGATCTGGAAGCCGCTGCCGACGCAGTTGTGGATCGGGTTGGACTGTGCGATGTGCGTGGCCGTGACGTTGTCGAAGGTGGCCGTGCCGGGCGCCTGGATCTGCAGCGCGTAGGTACCGGCGCCGTCGATCTTGATGTTCTTGAAGTGCAGCCCGTTGGACGCCCCCTCGATGAGGTGGATCGCCGCGTAGGAGCTGTCCAGGACTTCGGAGTCGGTGATGTTGATGTTGCCGTTGATCGGTTCGTTGAGCCCGCTGAACCAGATCGCGCCGACTCCGAAGTTCCAGTTGTAGTCGCTGTTCCCGGTCCGGATCAGGGTGTTGCGGGCGGCCGTGGTGGTGCCCGAGACAGCCGTTCCCTGGCCGGAGTTGACGCCGGGGTAGCGGTTGGCGATGTGCAGGCCGCCGCCGTTGGTGATGGTGTCCGACATGACGTTGTCGGACAGGGTGATGTCCTTGCCGCCGTAGGTGACGATGTTGTTGGCGAGGATCGGCAGGATCACCGTGTTGAACGTGAACTTGTTCTTCACGTTCGGGACGTTCTCCGCCCACATCGCCAGTCCGTCGTCACCGGTGTTGCGGACGAAGGTGTTGGTGACCGTCGAGTTGGTGACGCCGTAGTGGAAGTTCACGCCGTCGGCGGTCTGGTCCAGGATGCGGCTGTTCTTGATGGTGAAGTTGTCCATCGGACCGTCCATCCAGGCGCCGCACTTGGTGTGCTGCATCCAGACGTTGTCGACGGTGGAGTTGGAGAGGGCCCCGCCGATGGCGTTGACCTGGTCGTTGTCCACGCGCTCCCGGATGTCACCGATGATGGCGAAGTCCTTGAGCGTCACGTTGCTGCTGCCGCCGTCCCCGGCGTACTTGCCGTAGACGCCGACGGCCTTGCTCCGGTTGGACGGATCGCGCCCGGTCAGCACGGAGTACCAGGGCCCGGCACCGCGGAGGGTCACCTTGTCCACGATGATGTGGTCGCGGACCTGGAACGTGCCCTGCGGGATGTACACCTCCTTGCCCTGCGCCCTGCCCGCGTCGACGGCCGCCTGGATCTTGGCGGTCGAGTCGGCGGCGCCGGTCGGGTCGGCCCCGAAGTCGGAGACGACGTCGAGAGCACCGGAGGGCTTGGCGATGGGCGCGCCCACCTGCTCGAAGTCCGCCAGGTCGATGGTGAACGACGGTGAGTCGGCGGTGGAGGTGACCTGGAGGCGGACCTTCGTGCCGATCGGCAGGGTCGACCCGAACATGGTCCGGGCCTCGTCGTAGAAGTGGTGCGGGTTGGTATCGCCCGGGTTGTTGTTGAACGGATAGCCGCCGTAGTACCAGCCGTACTTGGAGGTCACCGGCACAGCCTTGGGCGAGGCCCCGTTCACACGTACGTCGATCGAGGCGTCCCGGCCCGTCCCGGCGGCGTTGTCCGGCAGCGAGTACCGGAAGGACATCGCGTTGGCGGGGGCGGTGAGCGTGAACTCCACGTACTCACCGACCGCGTCCAGCGTCACGGCCTGCCGGCCCGAGGCCTCGGAGGGCAGCGTGCCGTAGAGGCGGTTCGGGCCTATCAGGGTGCCGTTGGTGGCCGCGTACTCGGCCTCCTGTTCCTTGAACGGGACGGTCGCGCCCCGGCCGGGGACCGCGAGCGGCGAGGGGGCGGGGACACCGGCCGCCTGGGCAGCCGGCGCACTGGACAGGACCACGGCGGCGGCGGTGCCGAACGCGGCGAGTGCCAGCGAGAGCGAGGCGGATACGGACCGCCTGAGCAGGGGGCGTCGGGGTGGGGAAGTCACGTCGAAGTCGTCCTTGCGGCTCGTGGGGGCTCTTCGGACGTCCCACAGGCTAGGAGTACCTCCGCAAGGAAGTCCACGACGGTGCGCAAGATTCTGCTTCCAGAACTCAAATTTGTGACTCAAACCTGAGAGGAATGTGCTGAGTGCGCCGGTTGGCGAGGATTCGGCGCACTCAACGCTCCTACTGCGCAAGCCACTTGCGGGGTCGCCGACCGCCCGTCAGCTCGCCCTGCCGCCACGCGGCCCGAGCAGTTCGAGGTCGCTCAGGGCCACCCGGCATCCCCGCCCGGTCGTCATCACGAGCCGGAAGCGCTGTGCCGTGACCGGGGCGAACAGCAGCTCCGTCGCCGTGTTCGCGGCCGGTGAGCGGTCCGACCCCGGCCGCACCCGCACCTCGCGCCACCGGTCCCCGTCCGCGTACTGGAGCCGCTGGCCCACGGGCACGCGCACCTCCGACCCCGGCCCCTCGTCGTAGTAGTGGATCCGCGCCCGGTCCACCGTGACCGCCTCGGCCGCCGTCACCGTGAACTCCACCGTGCGCGCCCCGTCCGGCGCCGACACCCAGCGGTTGACCGGCGTCCGGTCGAACCAGACGCGCCCGTCGACCGCCGCCGCCGGACCGGTGCCCTCACCACTGGACGAGGCGGAAGCCTGCGGGAACCCCTCGCCCTTGTGGTTGAACGCCCGGTTCGCCAGCTCCTGCGGCCTCCGCACCGGGGCGCGCCGCAGATCCACCGTCGTCCCGGACAGCGGACGCCCCGAGGCGACGAGGCGCCCGTCGACCCAGACGCACAACCCCCGGACGCCCAGCCGGTAGTGGCTGCCGTCCCGGTCGTAGACCACGCTCAGCTCGCGCCCGTGGTACGAGACGTTCTGGAGCGCGAAGTGGTCCCACCCGGCGGGTACGAGCGGGCGTATCCGCAGCGTGTCACCGGCCGACGGGCGCACCCCCAGCAGCCCCGTGAGGACCAGGTCCGCGAAGGTCGAGTGGTTGTAGTGCTCACTGCGGTCCGGGAAGTCCGCGATCCACTCCCCGGTGTCCGGGTCCAGGTTCTCCGTGATGTACGGCCGCCGGTCCTTGCGCTGCTGGGCCGCGTACTGGCGCAGCAGCCCCACGTAGTCGTCGCGGCCGACCGGCGCCTGCGGGCGCTCGTCCAGCAGGCGGGCCATCGCGGTGAGGACCTGGCTCGTCTGGAACGGCCAGGACGGTCCGTTCCACTCGCACTCGCCGGGACTCGCCCCCGGGGTGCGGTGCTGCACCATGTAGTACGGCGACGAGGGCGGGACCGTCCGCAGCCCGTGCCGCCCGGCGAACACGTCCGGATCGGTGAGCCTGCGCCACGCCCCGTCGTACCGCGCGTCGGGCAGCCCGAAGTACCAGGGCACGAATCCGGCCAGCTCCGGTCCGCTGACGAATGCCCCGTGCCGGTCCGGGTACTGCGGCCCGAAGCGGTCGGTGAAGTGCCGGAACTCCGGGCTCCACAGCTTCTCCTGCACCCGGGCCCGCAGCCGCTCCGCCCGTTCGGCGTGCGCGGCGGCCTTCACGGTGTCCCCGGCCAGCGCGGCGATCCGCCCCACGGCCTGGTGCCCGGCGAAGAGGTAGCTGTTGAGCGTCGGCCGGAACGCCTCCCCGGCCCAGCCGTCACCGATGTCGAGCCCGCTCGTGGTGAACTCGGTGGCGTCGTTGACCGGGGCGATCCAGTAGAGCCCCATGTCCGCGTCGTAATGGGACTCCCAGGCTTCGAGATCCGCCTCCAGCGCGGCGGAGTGCGCCAGCGGCACCCGGCCGTCGCCGCTCACCTCGTAATCCGCCCACACCGCCTGGCCGATCCACGAGGTGTACTGGCGCAGATTCCCGCCGCCGCCCAGCCACCAGGCGAGGGTGTCCTCCACGACGGTCCGGTCGCGGAGCCAGCGCGCCTCGTGGAGGTGGTGCCCGACCGCGGCGCTGATGGTCGAGTTGGCGCCCTCCCACGAGACCGAGGGCAGGAACTCGGTGATCAGCATCCCGTCGGCGGTGGAGCGCAGATGCTTCTTGAAGGCCTCCCAGCGGTAGTAGTACGTGTCCAGGATCGTGCGGTCCGGCAGGTCCACGAACGGGATGTTCGCGGCGTACCAGCCGGCGTCGGAGCCGTACCGCTGCCGGGACAGCGCCCGGACGTCGAGCGGCATCCGGACCGGCCGGCCACCGGACGGAGAAGCAGCCGGCGCCGCCTGTGCGGCGCCCGCCGCCGGCAGCCCGAGCGCACCGGCCGCGAGGCCGATCAGCGCGGCGTCACGGCACACCCGCCGCCGTCCCGGACCGCTCGGCCCGTCCTGCTCAAGGGGGGTGGAGTCGGGAACATGAGGGGTCATCAGGGCCTCCTGGGCTGAATGGAATGCGGTGTCCGGATGTCCGGACGGCGCGCCCTGAGGCCGTCTTTACAACGTTATATAGCTCAACTCGTGACCAGAGCAAGGGTGTCGGCGCCGTTGGATCAAGGCGGTCTGCCGCCCGCCCGTGAGGGTCACGAAACACCTACGAAAGCGTTGACACGCCGTGCGGCCCGATGCCACGGTTCAGGGCGCGGGCGCCTTTCCGGCCGACTCGCCGCGCCCCCTGGCCCGGCCGGAATCCCTCTTCGCGGGGAGCGCCCGACGCTCTCGACGCACCCTGGCCCCCGCGCTCTCCGGCGCGCGGAGGCTGCACACCCCCACGCATGGGAGCGCTCCCGCACCGTTGACCGCACCATTCGACCCCCACCGAAAGGCGACGTCACATGAAGACCTCCAGAAGGAAGCGCACCGGACTGGCCGCCGCCGCGGCGGCCAGTCCGGTGCGCTTCCTTCTGGAGGTCTTCATGTGACGTCGCCTTTCGG
>NZ_RDBL01000031.1:10084-39124 GCF_008042035.1 Streptomyces sp. col6 | reverse complement strand
CCCCACCACCACCGCCACCCCCGCCCCGCAGGGCACCGCCGGGACGGACTGGCTGCACACCGACGGCAACAAGATCGTGGACGAGAACGGCAAGGAGGTCTGGCTCACCGGCGTCAACTGGTTCGGCTTCAACGCCACCGAACGGGTCTTCCACGGGCTCTGGTCCGCCAACCTGGACACCCTCACCGGGCAGATGGCCCAGCGCGGGATCAACATCGTGCGGGTGCCGATCTCCACCCAGCTGCTCCTGGAGTGGAAGAACGGCCAGGCCGCGGTGCCCAGCGCGGTCAACACGTACGCCAACCCGGAGCTGAAGGACAAGACCACCCTGGAGGTCTTCGACGCCTTCCTCGATACGGCGGAGAAGTACGGCATCAAGGTCCTCCTCGACGTGCACAGCGCCGAGGCCGACAACTCCGGGCACATCCACCCCGTCTGGTGGAAGGGCTCGATCACCACCGAGGGCTTCTACTCGGCCTGGGAATGGGTCACGGACCGCTACAAGGACAACGACACCCTCGTGGCGATGGACATCAAGAACGAGCCGCACGGCAAGCAGTCCGAGAGTCCGCGCGCCAAGTGGGACGACTCCACCGACGAGGACAACTTCAAGTACGCCTGCGAGACCGCCGGCAAGCGCATCCTCGCCATCAACCCGAAGGTCCTCATTCTCTGCGAGGGCATCGAGATCTACCCCAAGGACGGCAGCAGCTGGGGCTCCACCGCCGAGGCGGACTACCACTACGACTGGTGGGGCGGGAACCTGCGCGGCGCCGCCGAACACCCCGTGGACCTCGGCGCCCAGCAGGACCAGCTCGTCTACTCCCCGCACGACTACGGGCCGCTCGTCTTCCAGCAGCCCTGGTTCGAGGGCGACTGGGACCGGAGCACGCTGGAACGCGACGTCTGGGGCCCCAACTGGCTCTACCTGCACCAGAACAACACCGCGCCCCTGCTCATCGGGGAGTGGGGCGGCTTCCTGGACAACGGCCCCAACGAGAAGTGGCTCAAGGCGCTGCGCGATCTCATCGTGGACCACCGCATCAGCCAGACCTTCTGGTGCCTCAACCCGAACTCGGGCGACACCGGCGGACTGCTCGGCTACGACTGGGCCACCTGGGACGAGGCGAAGTACGCCCTGCTCAAACCCGCGCTCTGGCAGGAGAACGGCAAGTTCGTCAGCCTCGACCACGAGGTCCCGCTCGGCGGCACGGGTTCCACGACCGGCATCAGCCTGACGGACCTGTACGGCACCGGCTGACCGGCACGGTGCGCCGGGCGGACGCGAGGTCCGCCCGGCGCACACGGCGGGCGGCTACTCCGTGCGCAGCGCCAGCCAGTCGAGCTCGGCGTATCCCTCGCCCTTGGTCAGCCGGATGTGGTTCACCCCCTCGCGCAGCGTGAGCCGGACGGTGGCGGTGCCCTCGACGGCGTCCTGCCGGGGGCCGCTGAGCCAGGCACCCGTGGAGGGGTACGCAATCGTCCCGGCGGGCGTCCCGTCCACGGTCACGGAGTGCCCGGCGGTCCCGGCCAGTCCGTTGGCGTATCCGACGTCCACCAGGTACGACCCAGCACGGGGCGCGTCCACGGCGAAGTCGACGGAGCTGGTGGCGCCGTCGATGCCGCCCACGTAGTCCGGGAACTCGTTCCACTGGAAGTGCCGGACGCCCGCGCCGCTCACGGTAGCCAGCTCCGCCTCGTACCGGTGGGTGTCGGGGCGTACGTCGATGAAGTCGAGCTCCGCGTAGCCGTCGCCCTTGGCCAGGGTGACCGTGTTCCGGCCCGCCTTGAGGACGATCCGCTTCACCGCCGTAGCCATCGTGGCGTTCGCCCAGCCTCCGGTGGCCGGGTAGCTCACCGCACCCTGCGCCTCGGAGTTCACCCGCACCTGGTGGGTGGAGGTCGCGGCGGTGCCGTTGGCGTAGCGCACCCGCAGCAGGTGGACGCCGGCCTTCTGGGCGTCCACGCCGAAGGTGACCGAGCTGGTGGCGCCGTCGATCCCGCCGATGTAGCCCCGCCCCGAGGCGAGGGCCGTGTCGCTGCCGGTGTGCGTGACGGTCCCGGCCTGCACCGCGTCCTCCGCCTCGTACTTGCCCGGGTACGACGCCGCCGCCCCCGCGGGCTCCACGACGATCCGGTAGCCGTCGAGGTGCTCCATCCCCCGGATCGGCACGGTGAGGTTGCCGCCGGAGTCGAGCGTGAGCACCTTGTCGTAGACGTTGTACGGGCCCGACTGCGGGTCGCCCGCGCGTTCGGCCCTGCGGTCGGTGGCCAGCGGGTCCGTGGTCCAGTCCGTCGTGTCGATCCGGACCCTGACCTGCGGGCCGAGACCGCGCGCCGCGAGGCCCAGGACCCGGACGTCGATGTCGCCGTCGTCGCCGCCCGCCAGCACCGTGACGGCGCGGGCGGCGGAGTCCCAGGAGGCGACCGCGTCGGAGCCCTGGTAGTGCCGGGTGTCCCAGCGGCTGACGAAGAGCTGGCTGCCGCGCAGCTCGCGGAACCAGTTCATGAAGTACCAGCCGGCGTTGGGCTTCAGGCCGCCCGAGGTGCGGCGCAGGGTGTTCCCGAGCAGCCCGGGGTTGGTGTAGATGCCCATGGCCGCCGAGTCCACGCCGTACCGGGCGAACTCCGCCCAGTGCTTGATCATGGTGCCGGGAACCCCTTCGAACTCGCCGTTCCCGGGCCCGTACTCCTCGATCATCACGGGACGCGGGGAGATGCCGAGCTCCTGCTCCAACGGCCGGTAGTAGCGGGTGAGGGACTCGGGCACATCCCCCGGGCTCGGGCCCAGGCTGTGCCAGCCGATGATGTCGGGCAGCGTGCCGGTGTTCTTCGCGTTGACCAGGAAGTCCCGCATGCGTGGCTGCCGGTCCGCCGACTCCCACGGGTTGTAGTGCTCGTAGTTGGGCCCCATGATCCTCACCGAGCCGTCGATGGCCCGGATACGCCGGACGGTCTGCGTCCAGAGCCAGTTGACCTTGGCGTCGTAAGTGGCGCCGGGGACGCGCGGGTCGGTCATGAACGGGCTGTCCGGCTGGGTGCCGAGCTTGTTGTCCGGCTCGTTGAGCGGGGCCACCGCGCTCAGCACGTCCTTGTACTTCTGGATCGACCGGGTGGCGCTGTCCACCTTGGCGTTCCAGTCGTCAACGCCCTTCCAGACGTACGGCCAGCCACCCATCAGGTCGTTGTAGCGGCCGACCATCTTCACGCCGGTGCCCCGCAACTTCGCGGCCACCGACTCCGTGGAGCTGGGGTAGGAGGTGTCACCGTTCATGCTCTGGTGCTGGGCGAGCAGCACCTGCGTACCGTCGGCGAGCGCGGCCGGGGTGTCGGGCGTGGTCGTCACCCCGAAGAGCGTGCCTAGCCCGGCCTTGGTGAGCGGCCCCGACTGCCGGCCGGTGTCCACGGTGATGACCTCGGGCGCGGCGGCCGCCGCCTGCCCGGCCGCCGCGCTGTCCTGGCCGCCCGCCGAGATCAGCGAACCGGCCAGCACCGCCGTGACCACGAGCGCCGAAGCGGCGGAGCGGACGGCCCGCTCCTGTGCCGGGCGGGTCACCGGAGGTCCCACTTCATGTTCTCGCCGCCCCAGCAGTCCCACAGCTGGATGCGGGTGCCGTTGGCGGTGCCCTGGCCCGCCGCCTCCAGGCAGCGGCCCGAGTTGGGGTTGCGCAGGGTGCCGTCGGAGTTCAGCGTCCACCGCTGGTTGGCGCCGCCCCAGCAGTCCCACAGCCCGATCCCGGCCCCGTTGTCGCGGGCGGCCGCACCGCCCGTCACCTCCAGGCACTTGCCGAAGGCCCGTACGGTCCCGTCGGAGCCGACGGTCCACTGCTGCGGGGCGCCGCCCCAGCAGTCCCAGAGGATGACCGGCGTCCCGTTGGCGCTGCTGCCTCCCGACACGTCGAGGCAGCGCCCGCTCTGCCGGCCGACGAGCGCACGCGCTCCGCCCCCGCCGTTGGTGGTGAAGGAGAAGTCGTCCACGGCGAGCCCGGCCCCACCGACCCAGGGTTCGAATCCCGCCTGCACGCTCGTCATGTACCAGGAGCGCTGGATCTGACCCCGGGCGACCGCGTCGTCGGTGAAGGACCGCACGGCGAAGTCGAGGGCCCCGGTGCCCGAGGTGCGGACGTAGGAGATGACGTTCCAGCCGATGTTGCCGACCCACACGTCCCAGCTCGCGCCCTCGATGGTCGTGGTGGCGACGCGGGACCCGATGGGCTGCGGACGGCCCCGGTGGTCCAGCCAGATCATCAGCTCCGCCCCGGTGTTCTGGCCGTCGCTGCGGGGCGTCGGGTCGAACCACAGGTCGTACGAGGCGTTCCACTCACCCGACGCGGGCCGGGTCATGGCCACACTGCTGCGGACGTTCCCGAAGTCGGACACCCGTAGCGGCAGACCGCTGCCGGAGGTGCAGTTGGCGTAGTGGCAGCCCGCGTAGACCGACGGGTATCCGGCCGGGACGCTGTTGGTCGGGTTGTTGTGGTCGGACGCGGTGATCGCGAATCCGCGGTCGCGCGCCTCGATGCACTGGCGCGTGCTCGCGCCCCAGCGGTTGTTCTGCACGAGGTAGCGGCCCTGCTGGATGCTCGTGGAGGCGTACGCGTCGCACAGGGTGGTCGCCGCCGCGGCCTGCGGAGCGGTGGTCAGGGCGGCGCCGAGCGACGAGACCAGCAGGGCGAGGACGGACGCCCACAGGCGTAAGGCTCTCGCTCGCGGACGGTGAAGTGTGTGACGGGACACGGGTGTTCCTCTCGGGTGGGGAGGGTGCGGGGGTGGGGACGTACGGGATATGGGAGCGCTCCCATATCCCTGTGCGCGGTCCGGGGGACCGGACCGCGCAGGAGGAGGGGTGCCGCTGTCAGCGGCACCGTGCCGTGAAGCCGTTGTCGGCGAGGCCGCGGCAGAAGGACGCCTTGGCGGCCGTGTAGCGGGACAGCCGGCCGTCCACGAACCAGGTCGTGTCGGGCGCGAAGTCGAAGCTGCCGTCGTCGATGCCGTCCCAGCCGTAACGGAAGTCCAGGTTGATGTAGACGACCGAGCGGATCACCCCGCGCAGGTCGTACTCGCCCGGCAGGTTGGGGATCGGCCCCCGGTAGTTCATCAGCGAGAACAGCCGCTGCACCCACCGGTCGCCCTGCGCCTGCTCCATGCCGTCCGTGGCGCCGTTGTCGGCGGTGAAGTTCATCATGCCCGCCTCGGAGAGCACGACCGGTTTGCCGTGGTCCTTGGCGAACTTGACCAGCTTCAGCACGTTGGCGTCATGGTCGAAGTTCCGCCAGACGGCAGCCGGGTTGCCGTTCTGGTCCGTCCCGATGTACGCGTTGCGGCACTGGTTGGCGCCGACGTCGTAGTTCTGCGGCGGGGTCCCGTTGTAGAGGTAGCCCCGGTCGTAGATCGGCAGACACAGCTCGTGCGCGAAGACGGAGACCCCCACCCAGTCCACGGCCGCGTCCCCGGGATACAGCGCCTCGAACTCACCGCGCACCGGGTGGTAGACGAACGACAGGTTGTGCGCGGTGGAGTGCCCGTCCAGATAGGCGGCGAGCGTGTTGAAGGCGTTCTTGTACGAGGAGCAACTGGCGTCGGTGCAGTGGTAGAAGCTGCTCACCTCGTAGTCGAGCCGCAGCTTGAACGAGGCCGAGGGGTGGGAGTTGGTGAACGCGAGCAGGCGGTCCAGCTGCGCGGTGTGCCCGCCCGCCGCGATCTCGGCGGTGACCGCCCGGGACCTGGCGGCCTTGGCGTTCTCGTCGCCGCCCTCGAAGCCGGGCGGGTTGTCCTTCCAGCTGATGCCGACCTGGACGGTCTTGCCCTGCGAGGCCAACTCCTCGGCGAAGGCCCGGTGTTCGGCGTTGACCCAGTCTCCGCTGCGGAGCTCGTAGTAGACCGAGCCGCCGTCGGAGCCCTGGGCGAAAGAGTTGAAGTCGCTCAGCGCGCCGCGGGTGGACTGGCCCAGCAGCAGTTCGGGCGCGGCGGGGTCCGCCGTGGAGGCGGTGGCCGTCTGCGCGGTGAGCAGGAGCAGGGTGGCGGTCGTCGCCGCGGCGAGGGCGCGCCGGAGGCGGCGAAGGCGTGGGGTGGTGTGGGGCACGGGGTCTCCTCGGTACGGGTGGGGGAGGCGGGGTGCCGTACGCGGCGGGAACGGCACGGCACCCCGGAGGAGGATCAGGGAGCGGTCCAGCTCATGACCGGGGTCGTGATCTGGCTGGTCTGTGTCGTGGGCTGGTAGTTGAAGGAGTACGAGAGCGTGGCGCCGTGCGGGACGGTCACCGGGAGTTCCCAGCGCCCGGCGGCCTTGTCGTAGGTGAGGAAGTAGTTCTGCGGAGCCCCGCCGTCGATCCGGTACTGCACGGTGACGAAGGTGGCCTCGAAGTTCTTCGGGGTGAACCGGATGGCGGTGGCCGGGCTGGTCACGACGGACTGGGTGTACGTGGGCTCCGTCCCGCTCCCGCCGCCGTCACCGGGGTCGGTCGGGTCCGTGGGATCCGTCGGGTCGGTGGTGCCGGAGGAACCGGTCGACCACAGGGGCTTCTTGATCTCGGCGACGAAGTTGCGCAGCACCGTGGCGTTCGCCTGGACGCGCGAGTCGCCCCAGTTGCCGTTCGCGCAGCCCGGACCGCCCGCCCGGGCGCCGGGGGAGCACTGCCACTGCGTCTGGGAGTCCCAGTTGGTGTTGATGTAGGCCGCCGCGCGGATGACGTCCTTGTTGGTGTTCACCCAGTCGAAGTAGCCGGCGTGCCAGCCGTCCCAGATGGCCTGTCCGCTCGCGGGTGCCGGGTTGTTGGTGAAGATGCAGCTCGTGCTGCCGGCCCCGGTCCGGGCGCCCTGGGGAGCCGCCTCGGCGACCATCGCGGGCTTGCCGTGCGAGCGGGCGAAGTCCAGCACCCGGTTCTGCAGGCCGACCGGGTCGGTGTCGTGCGAGCCGCATCCCCACTGGGTCTGCACGGAGCGGGAGTTGTAGAAGGCCGACAGCCCGACCCAGTCGACGTAGGCGTCACCGGGGTACCAGTTGTCGAAGTGCTTGGGGTCGGTCACGACGTAGCCCCACTCCGGGTGGTCGGTGCTGGTGTTCACCGGCCATGCGGCGCTCTGCCAGACCGTCGCGACCCGGGAGGCGCCGAGCGCGTCGATGCGGCCCTTGATGTAGCGGAAGGCGTCCTTGTAGAAGTCGGCGCTGTAGCAGTTCCACGGCCCGTCGTACTCGTAGCCGATGCGCAGCAGGATGTCCCGGTCGTAGCTCTTGAACCGGTTGATCATCTCGTCGACCTTGGCGCGGTACTGGGTGATCAGGTTCGGGCTGCCGGCCGTCACGTCGTCGTCGTTGCGCCCGATGATGGCCCGCAGCGGCTGGTTGTTGCAGCCGGAGGTGGCGTCGGAGAGATAGAGCCCGACGGCCACGGCCGCGCCCGGGTACTCGTTCATCGTCCGGGCGAAGTCCACTGTGCCCGCACCCCAGTTGACCGGCCCGTTCATGCCGGCCAGCGGTGCGGGGGAGCCACCGAGGACCAGGTTGGTGTACAGGGTCACCCCGCCCGGGGCCGGTGCGCCCAGATCCTGGCGGCCGAGGACATCGGTGCGGTAGTCGGACAGGGTGTCGCTGTCCTGGCCCATCACCATCATGACCTTGCCGTCGGCCGGCACACCGCGGCCCGAGGGCGCGGCCGGGGTGGCGGCCGATGCGGGGGCGAGGGCGCCGAGCCCGGCGAAGGAGAGCAGGGCGGCGAGGGCCACGGCCCCCGACCCCACGGCCCGCAGCAGTGGTCGGCGGGGTGTCCGGTGTCTCATGGCGGCTCCAGAGAAGGGGTGGGTGTCCGTTGAGCGCTCGAATGATGGAGCCGGCGGGCGGGCGTAGCAAGGGCGTACGAAATTTTCGTTGACCGGTGCAGGTCAGCGCCACCTCGCTACGAAACTTTGCCAAGTGGCCGGGATCGACGCGCCCCTTCTGTCTGCCTTACGCACGTTCTGGGATGACTTGAATGGCTCAAACATGCGTGACCGAAACGGAATCCCGTAGGTTTTCGCGAAACTCTTGACAGATGTTTCGCTTCGCGGCGACCTTGGTGCGACTTCATCCCGCACCTGTCCCGGAGGACCACCATGGGCCGTACGCGTGCCCGCAGAACCGCCGCCGCGCTCGCCGCCGCCGTCTCCCTCGTCGCCCTGTCCGCCTGCGGCGCGGACAGCGAGGCCGACGGAAAGACCACCCTGACCGTCGCCACGTTCAGCGACTTCGGCTACAAGCCGCTGATCAAGGAGTACGAGAAGGCGCACCCCGACATCGTCATCAAGGAGCGCATCTCCCAGTTCGACCAGCACCACAATCAGCTGTCCACCCAGATCGCCTCGGGCAGCGGCGCGGCCGACGTCGTCGCGATCGAGGAGGGCTACCTTCCCAAGTTCCGGGCGGTGAAGGACAAGTTCACCAACCTCGCCGACTACGGCGCCGACAAGCGCAAGAGCGAGTACCTGGACTGGAAGTGGGACCAGGGCACCCTCGGCGGCACCGCCTTCGTGATGGGCTACGGCACCGACGTCGGAAGTCTGGCCATCTGCTACCGCAAGGACCTGTTCGCGCAGGCCGGGCTCCCCACCGACCGCGAGGAGGTCGGCAAGCTCTGGCCCACCTGGGACGCGTACTTCGCCACCGGCGAGACCTTCCGCGCGAAGGTCAAGGACAAGGCCTGGTTCGACAGTTCGGGCAACATCTTCACCGCGATGATGAACCAGACCCAGTACGGGTTCTTCGACGCCCAGGACAAGTACATCGGCGAGACCAACCCCAAGGTGCACGAGTTCTTCGACGCCACCGCCAAGGCCACGGCCAACCACCAGTCGGCCAACCTCCAGCCCTTCAGCCAGCAGTGGAACGCCGGCATCAAGCAGGGCCGCATGGCCACCATGACCTGCCCGGCCTGGATGACCGGCCAGATCAAGACCGCGGCCGGTGAGGCGAACGCCGGCAAGTGGGACATCGCGGCCGTCCCCGGCGGCGGTGGCAACTGGGGCGGGTCCTTCCTCACCGTCCCCAAGCAGAGCAAGCACGTGAAGGAAGCCGCCGCGCTGGCCGACTTCCTGACCTCGGCCGCCTCCCAGAAGAAGATCTTCACCGGCCCGGTCGGCGCCCTGCCCTCCCTCGTCACCGTCCTCGACGACCCGCAGATCAAGGGCACCAAGCAGCCCTACTTCAGTGACGCGCCCACCGGCGAGATCTTCGTGTCCTCGGCCAAGAGCCTCAAGCCGAACTACCGCGGCACCAAGGACCAGCAGGCCCGCATCCCCTTCGGCAACGCCCTCCAGCTCGTCGAGCAGGGCAAGGCCGACCCGGACAAGGCATGGAACAAGGCGCTCGAAGAGGCGGAGAAGAACCTCCGCTGACCTGAGCGGCGGTGCCGGCGCCGACCCGGCACCGCCGCAGCCCCCCACCCCACCCCGTCGGCCCGCACCCCCAGGCCCGCGCCCGTCACCGCCCGGCTGAGCGGCAACCGGCTGCTCGGCCTGCCCGGCTCCGGCAAGGAGGTCCGCCGGTTCACTTTCGACACCGGCGACGCCGGCACCGCCCTGGACTACGCCGCCGGTGACGCGCTCGGCGTCCACGCCGCCAACCACCCGGACGTGGTGGGCGAATGGCTCACCGTCACGGGCCTGGACGCCGACACCGAGATCGAGGTGTCCGGCCTCGGCGGGGTCCGCCTCGGCGACGCGCTCCGCACCCACCTGGACATCACCCGCCTCACCCCCGCCCTGCTCGGCTTCGTCACCGACCGCACCGGCGACCGCGAGCTGAAGAAGATGCTGCGGCCCGACAACAAGGGCGAGCTGGCCCGCTGGTCCTGGGGGCGGCAGGCCGTCGACGTCCTCGCCGAGTACCCCGTCCGCGCGAGCGCCGAGGAGTGGGCGGGCATCCTCAAACCGCTCCAGCCGCGCCTGTACTCGATCTCCTCCAGCCCGCTCACCGACCCGCACCGCCTCTCCCTGACGGTCTCCGTCGTCCGCTACGAGAACACCCACGGCCGCCCGCGCGCCGGGGTCTGCTCGCCCTTCCTCGCGGACGCCGCCCCCGACACCCGCGTCCCGGTCTTCGTGCGCCGCGCCCCGCACTTCCGGCCGCCGGCCCGCCCCGACGCACCGATGGTCATGGTGGGCCCGGGGACGGGGGTGGCCCCCTTCATCGGCTTCCTGGAGGAGCGCCGCGCCCGCCGCGACCCCGGCCCCAACTGGCTGTTCTTCGGGGAACAGCACCGTGCCACCGACTTCTTCTACGAGGAGGAGCTGACGTCCTTCCTCGCCGACGGCACCCTCACCCGCCTGGACACCGCCTTCTCGCGCGACCAGCGCGCCAAGATCTACGTACAGGACCGGATGCGCGAGCACGGCGCCAAGCTGTGGACCTGGCTGCGCGACGGCGCCCACTTCTATGTGTGCGGGGACGCCGCCCGGATGGCCAAGGACGTCGACCGGGCGCTGCGTGACATCGCGGTCGCCCACGGCGGCCTGGACCCCGAGGCCGCCGCGCTGTACGTGAAGCAGCTCGCCGCCGACAAGCGGTACGTGCGCGACGTCTACTGACCCGCCGCTCAGAGCGCCACGAGCGTCACTTCGGTGGCCTTGACGCTGGTCCACACCGCCACCCCGTCCGCGAGGGACAGCTCGGCGGCGGACTGCGGGGTGATCTCCGCGACCAGGTCCGGCGCGTGCTCGGACCCGACGAGCACCCGGAGCCGGCTCCCGCCCGAGGTGATCTCGCGCACCGTCCCGGGCCACACGTTGCGCGGGCTCCCGGTCGGCTTCTCCCGGTGTACGGAGACGGCCTCCGGCGCGATGACCGCCAGCGCGGGCGCCCCGGCGGGCAGCGGGTCGGCGACGACGAGGTGCCCGCCGCCCGCCGGTGCGAGCCCGTCGGCGGTGGTGGTCCCGGTCCAGGCGTTGCGGCCGAGCATCCGGGCGACCCAGGGGGAGCGCGGATGCCGGGTCACCTCGGCGGGCGGGGCGTCCTGGAGCGTACGGCCGTCCTCCAGGACCAGGACCCGGTCGGCCAGCGCGACGGCCTCCACGGGGTCGTGGGTGACGATCAGGCAGACGCCGCCGAAGCCTTCGAGATGGCGGCGCAGGGTGTGCCGGACCTGGGACCGGGTCGTCTGGTCGAGCGCGGCGAGCGGCTCGTCGAGCAGCAGGAGGCGGGGGCGGGCGGCCAGCGCACGGGCCAGCGCCACACGCTGGGCCTGGCCGCCGGAGACCTGGGCGGGCCGGCGTGAGGCCAGGTGCCCGACGCCGAGCCGGTCCAGCCACTCCTGCGCGCTGCGGCGGGCCTCGGCGCGCGGCACGCCCCGGGCGCGCAGCCCGTACGCGGTGTTGGCGAGGGTGCTCAGGTGCGGGAACAGGGCGCCGTCCTGCGGGACCCAGGCGACGCCCCGGCGGTGGGCGGGCAGGGCGGTGACGTCGGTGCCGCCGAGCCGGAGCCGGGCGTGGGCGCGCGGGGTGAGGCCGAGCAGGGCGCGCAGGAGGGTCGTCTTGCCGGCGCCGTTGGGGCCGACGACGGCGATGGTGGTGCCGGCCTCCGCGTCGAGGGTCAGTTCGTTGAAGCCGGTGACCTCGGCGTGCAGCGGCCAGCTCTCCCGTACGGCCTCCGGAGCGGTCCCCGGAGGGACGGCGGCCGGGGGCTCCTCGTCGATGACGTCCCGTCGCGGCGTACGCTCCGGCGGCGTCCCGGTCCAGCGCCCGCGCAGCGCCAGCAGCACCGCCATCGCGATGACGAGAAGCAGCAGGGAGACCGAGGTGGCGGCCTCCGGGCTGTCCTGGAGCAGCAGATAGACCTGCAGGGGCAGCGTCTGCGTGGTGCCGGGGAGGTTGCCCGCGAAGGTGATGGTGGCGCCGAACTCACCGAGCGCCCGCGCCCAGGTCAGCGCCGCACCGGCGGCAAGGCCGGGGGCGACCATCGGCAGCGTGACCGTGAAGAACACCCGTACCGGCGAAGCGCCCAGGGAGGCGGCCGTCTCCTCGTAGCGGGGCCGCAGGCCGCCGATCGCGCCTTCGAGGCTGATGACCAGGAACGGCATGGCGACGAAGGTCGCGGCGAGGACCGCGCCGGAGGTGTGGAACGGCAGCGTGATGCCGAACCAGTCCTCCAGCCACGGCCCGAGCAGCCCCCGCCGGCCGAAGCCGAGCAGCAGGGCGACACCGCCGACCGTGGGCGGCAGCACCATCGGCAGGAGCACCAGTGAGCGGACGAAGACCTTGCCGGGGAAGTCGACCCGGGCCAGCAGCCACGCCAGCGGCACCCCGAGGACGAGCGAGAGGACCAGGGCCCAGCCGGAGACGATCAGCGACAGCGTCAGCGCCTGGGTGGTGCCTTCACTGGTGAGATGGCCGCCCAGCTCGCCCCACGAGGTGCGGGCGAGGATGCCGGCCAGCGGCAGCAGCAGGAACGCCACGGCCAGCAGCGCGGGGAGCGCGAGCAGGATCGGTGCGCGGGGGCGGCGGTTCATCGGGGTTCCCTGAGGCTGGAGAAAAGAGGGCCCGGCCCCTGTCGGAGCCGGGCCCTCGCCTACGTTACGGCTGCTGGAAGCCCGCGTCGGCCAGGATCTTCTGCGCCTCGGGAGTCGACAGCCACTTCACGAACGCCTCGGCCGCCGCGCTGTGCTTGCTGCTCTTCAGCGTCGCCGCCGGGTAGGAGGCGACCGCGTTCTGCTCGTCCGGGATGTCGACCGCGTCGACCTTGCCGGCGGCGGCGGAGACGTCCGTCTTGTAGACGAGCCCGGCGTCCGCCTCGCCCAGCTGGACCTTGCTCAGCACCGCGCGCACGTTCGGCTCCTGGGAGACCGGCTTCACGGTGATCTTCTGGGCGTCCAGGATCTGCTTGCTGTACCGGCCCACCGGCACCTCGGGCGCGGCGAGGACCACCTTCAGCTTGGTGTCGGCCAGGTCCTTGAGGTTCTCGACCTTCTCCGGGTTGCCCTTGCCGGTGGCGATGACGAGACGGTTCCTGGCGATGACCGTCGGCGCGCCGGTGTCCGACTTCAGGCCGTCCATCGTCTTCGTGTCGGCGGTGACCAGGGCGTCGGCGGGCGCGCCCTGCTTGACCTGCGCGGCCAGCTCCTGCGATCCGGCGAAGGAGAACGTCACCTTCGTTCCCGGGTGCTCCTTCTCGTACGCCGCGCCCGCCTCCTTGAACACATCGGTGAGCGAGGCGGCGGCGAGGACCGTGAGGTCGGCCGCGGGCACCCCGGAGGCGGAGGCGGACGCGCTGGAGCCGGTGGCCGAGTCCTTCGTGTCGTCGTCGCTGCCGCACGCGGTGAGGGGCGTGAGCAGGCCCACGACGACGAGGGCAGCCGCGGCGCGGCGGCGGGTGAGGGCGGGGGTGAAGGGCATGAGGGTCGGGACTCCTTGGGAAAGCGGGCCGATGCCGCCGGACCGGCGAGCGGACCGTCCGGTGGCAGGGAACAGCATGTGCCAAAGAATAGGCGTGATCACATCGCATTTACAGCCTTCCATGGGAAACCACATGGCAGGTGCGGGGCCTCTTGGAGAAAGGTCCGAGCCGCGTCCGCGCGGGCCTTCCCGCAGGTGGGGCCTGTCCGAGGGCCGCCCGTGACCGGCCAGTAGAGTGCGGGTGCGCCAGCTCCCGAGATCCGAGGTACCGTCCGTGACCCCCGAGCACCCCCTCCCGCACGCAGTGACCGTGGTCGGGATCGGCGCGGACGGCTGGGCCGGTCTCACCGGACCGGCGCGCGACGCGCTGCGGGACGCCCAGGCCCTCATCGGCGCCGGCCGTCAGCTCGGCCTGCTCCCGCCGGAGTGCGCGGGGGAGCGTGTGCCGTGGCCCTCGCCGCTGCGCCCCGCCGTGCCCGGCCTGCTCGCCGCGCACGCGGACCGCCGCATCGCCGTCCTGGCCAGCGGCGACCCGATGTTCTACGGGATCGGCCGCGCGCTCACCGAGGTGCTGGGCGCCGACCGGCTGCGCGTCCTGCCGCACCCCTCGTCCGTGTCCTACGCCTGCGCCCGCGTCGGCTGGCCGGTGGAGGACACGGAGGTCGTCACCCTCGTCGGCCGCCCCGCCGCCCGGCTCGCCGCCGCCCTGCACGACGGCCGCCGGCTGCTCGTCCTCAGCGCCGACGCCACCACTCCGGCCACGGTCGCCGCGCTGCTGCGGGACCACGGCTTCGGACCCAGCCGCCTGCGGGTCCTGGAACAGCTCGGCGGCGAGGACGAGGCCTGCGCCGAGGGCGTGGCGGACACCTGGGACCACCCGGCCGGGGACCCGCTCAACGTCATCGCCGTCGAGTGCCGCACCGCCCCCGGGGCGCTGCGCCTGGGCGCCGTACCCGGCCTGCCCGACGAGGCGTACGCGCACGACGGGCAGCTGACCAAGCGTCATGTCCGGGCCGTCACCCTGGGCGTGCTCGCCCCGGCCCCCGGCGAACTCCTGTGGGACATCGGCGGAGGCTCGGGATCGATCGCCATCGAGTGGATGCGCGCCCACTCCTCCTGCCGGGCCGTCACCGTGGAACGCGACCCCGTCCGCGCGGCACGCATCGAGGAGAACGCCGCCCGGCTCGGCGTCCCCGGTCTCCGCGTCGTCACCGGCCGCGCACCCGGATGCCTGGACGAACTCCCCGCACCGGATGCCGTGTTCATCGGCGGCGGTCTCACCGCGCCCGGCCTCCTCGACACCTGTCTCGCGGCGCTCCCGCCCGGCGGCCGGCTGGTCGCCAACACGGTCACCCTGGAGTCCGAAGCGCTGCTCGCCGCCCAGCACAAGCTGCACGGAGGCGAGTTGGTCCGCCTCGCCGTGTCCCACGCCGTGCCCGTCGGCACGTTCACCGGCTGGCGCCAGGCCATGCCCGTCACCCAGTGGTCCGTACGCAAGCCCTCGGACACCGCAACGCCCCCCGCTCGACCCTCAGGAGACGACAGATGACCGTGTACTTCATCGGCGCGGGCCCCGGCGCCGCCGACCTGATCACGGTGCGCGGCGCGCGCACGCTCGCCGCCTGCGGGGTGTGCCTGTACGCGGGCAGCCTGGTTCCCCGCGAACTCCTGGCGGAGTGCCCGGACGGCGCCCGGCTCGTGGACACCGCGCAGCTCGACATCGAGCAGATCACCGCAGAGCTGGTCGCCGCGCACCGGGACGGCCACGACGTGGCGCGGCTGCACTCCGGCGACCCCTCGGTGTTCAGCGCGGTCAACGAGCAGATGCGCCGCCTGGACGAGGCGGGTGTGCCCTACGAAGTGGTGCCCGGCGTCCCCGCGTTCGCGGCGGCGGCAGCCGCCCTCAGGCGCGAGCTGACCGTGCCGACCGTCGGCCAGACCGTCATCCTGACCCGCATCGCCCAGCGGGCCACCGCCATGCCCG
The DNA here is from genome assembly GCF_008042035.1 of Streptomyces sp. col6. GTDB lineage: Bacteria > Actinomycetota > Actinomycetes > Streptomycetales > Streptomycetaceae > Streptomyces. The sequence continues at coordinate 23,784 of NZ_RDBL01000031.1, read as the reverse complement.
AGGGCGAGGACCTGGCGACGCTCGGCCGCAGCGGCGCCCTGATCGTCCTGCACCTGGCCGCCCGTTACGTGGACCGCGTCGTCGAGGAGCTGCTGCCGCACTACGGGGCCGACTGCCCGGCCGCCGTCGTCGCCATGGCCTCCCGCCCCGACGAGCTGGTCCTGCGCGGCACGTTGGAGGACATCGCGGAACAGGTGAAGGCCGCGGGCGTCATCCGTACCGCCGTCATCATGGTCGGCCGCACCCTGGGCGCCGAGCAGTTCCGCGACAGCCACCTCTACTCGCCGGCCCGCGACCGCCACACCTGCTGAACAACCGGCCGGGCGGGTCAGCGCACCGAGCTGCGCCCCACCACCGTGCCCGCCCGGTCGATACAGATCACGTCCACCGCCACCGGAGCGCCCCGCAGCACCGACAGCGCCTCGTCCCGCGCCGCCACGGCCACCAGATCGCCCAGTGGAACCCCGTGCGCCTGGCACAACTGGAGTGCGGCGAGGCCGGTGTTGGCGACGGCGATCTCGGCGGCCAGCGCCTCGTCCGCGCCGCCGCGCCGGGCCAGCTCCGCCAGATACCCCTTGTCGACCTGGGAGCGCCCCGAGTGCAGGTCGAGATGGCCGGCGGCCAGCTTCGACAGCTTTGCGAACCCGCCGCAGACCGTGAGCCGGTCCACCGGGTGACGGCGTACGTACTTGAGCACCGCGCCCGCGAAGTCGCCCATGTCGAGCAGCGCGATCTCCGGCAGCCCGTACTCGGCGACCACCGTCTTCTCCGAGGTCGAACCCGTGCAGCCGGCCACATGGCCGAGCCCGGCCGCCCGCGCCACGTCCACGCCCCGGCGGATGGAGTCGATCCACGCCGAGCAGGAGTAGGGCACCACCACCCCGGTCGTGCCCAGGACGGACAGGCCGCCCAGGATGCCCAGGCGCGGGTTCCAGGTGGAGCGGGCGATCTCCTCGCCCTCGTCCACGCCGACCGTCACCTCGACGTCCCCGGACCCGCCGTGCGCCGCCGCGACCGCCGCGATGTGCTCCCGGATCATCTGGCGCGGCACCGGGTTGACGGCCGGCTCACCGACTTCCAGAGGCAGCCCCGGCAGCGTCACCGTGCCCACCCCGGGCCCGGCCCGGAAGACCACGCCCGAGCCCGCCGGGAGCACCCGCACGCTCACCCGTACCAGGGCGCCGTGCGTCACGTCCGGGTCGTCGCCCGCGTCCTTCACCACGCCCGCCGTCGCCCGCCCGTCGGCCAACTCCTCCACGGCCAGTGCGAACGCCGGGGTCTGGCCCCGGGGCAGCGTGATGGTGACCGGGTCGGGGAAGTCGCCGTTCAGCAGCGCCGTGTACGCGGCCGTCGCGGCGGCGGTGGCACAGGCACCGGTCGTCCAGCCGGACCGCAGACCGGTGTGCTTGAGTTGGGCGCCGCGCCCGCCTTTCGCCTCACTCATGGATGGTCCCCGTGCACGTACTGATTCTGGGCGGGACGACGGAGGCCCGCCGGCTCGCCGAGCTGCTGGTGGCCCGGCTGCCCGCCGGGAGCACGGTCACCAGCTCGCTGGCCGGCCGGGTGGCCCGGCCGAAGCTCCCGCCGGGGGAGGTCCGGGTCGGGGGCTTCGGAGGAGCCGACGGGCTCGCGGACTGGCTCCGCTCGCACCGGGTGCGCGCGCTCATCGACGCCACCCATCCTTTCGCCGGGACGATGACCTTCAACGCGGCCCGCGCCGCTGCCGCCGCCCATGTTCCTCTGCTGATGCTGCGCCGGCCCGGCTGGGTGCCCGGGGACGGCGACGACTGGCACCCGGTCGGCTCCCTGGCCGAGGCGGCCGACGCGCTGCCCGCACTGGGGCGGCGCGTCTTCCTCACCACCGGGCGGATGGGGCTCGCCGCCTTCGCGGGCCTGGACGGCCTGTGGTTCCTGATGCGGTCCGTGGACGCCCCGGAACCGCCGTACCCGGCCCGGATGGAGACCCTGCTCGACCGGGGCCCCTTCACCCTCGAAGGGGAGCGCGAGCTGATCCGCCGCCACCGGATCGACGTCCTCGTCACCAAGGACAGCGGCGGCGCCGCCACCGCCCCCAAGCTGGACGCCGCCCGCGAGGCCGGCATCCCCGTCGTCGTGGTCCGCCGGCCACCGGTCCCCGAGGGGGGTGCGGTGGCCGGCAGCCCGGAGGAGGCCCTGGCCTGGCTGACGGATCAGTTCTCCGGGTAGCGGCGCGGCGTCCACACGATCTGCCGTCCGTCGCCCCGCCGCTCCCACCGGGTCTGCGAGGAGCCGACGACGAGGATCGTGCGCATGTCCACCTCGGCCGGATCGAGGTCGGCCAGGCGCACGGTCCGTACGCTCTCGTCCGGTCCGCCGACGTCCCGGCCGAGGACCACGGGCGTGTCCGGCGAGCGGTGTTCGAGGAGCAGGTCCCGCGCCTTGCCGACCTGCCAGGTCCGGCTGCGGGAGCCGGGGTTGTAGAGCGCCAGCACCAGGTCCGCCGACGCGGCGGCCCGCAGCCGCTCCGCGATGACCTCCCACGGCTTGAGCCGGTCCGAGAGCGAGATCGTCGCGTAGTCGTGGCCCAGCGGCGCCCCCGCGCGGGCCGCCGCCGCGTTGGCCGCCGTCACCCCGGGCAGCACCCGCACCGGCACGTCCGCGTACGCGTCCTGCGACGCCACTTCGAGGACGGCCGTCGCCATGGCGAAGACCCCCGGGTCGCCGCCGGACACCACGGCCACCCGCCGCCCGCGCCGGGCCAGGTCGAGCGCGAACTCCGCCCGCTCCGACTCCACCTTGTTGTCCGAGCCGTGCCGTATCTGCCCCGGCCGGACCGGCACCCGGTCCAGATACGTGGTGTAGCCGACCAGATCGTCGGCGGCGGCCAGCGCCCCGCGCGTCTCGGGCGTCAGCCACAGCGGTCCCGCCGGACCCGTGCCGACGACCGCCACCTCGCCGTCGCCCGGGGCCCGTTCGGGGCGGGCGTCGATCCGGCTCGGCAGGACGGCGACCGCGAAGTACGGCACCGAGTCCGCGTCCGTGTCCGCGAGGTCGCCCAGCCGCTCGCCCGCCATCGTGGCGCGCTCGACATAGCGGGCCTCGGGCAGCCGGCCCGACGCCTCGAACGCGCGGCGCACGGCGGGGAAGGTGCGGCCGAGCTTCATCACCACGGCCGCGTCGGTCGCGGCCAGCCTGGCCGTCAGCTCCTCCTCCGGCAGGGTGCCGGGCAGGATCGTCAGGACCTCCTCGCCCTCCGCGAGCGGGGTGCCGAGCCGCGCGGCGGCGGCGCTGACCGAGGTGACCCCGGGGATCACCTCGGTGGGGTAACGGTCGGCCAGCCGCTTGTGCATGTGCATGTACGAGCCGTAGAACATCGGGTCGCCCTCGGCGAGCACGGCGACCGTGCGCCCCGCGTCCAGGTGAACGGCGAGCCGGGCCGCCGCCTCGGTGTAGAAGTCCTCCATCGCGCCCCGGTAGCCGCCCGGGTGGTCCGTGGTCTCCGTCGTGACGGGGTAGACCAGGGCCTCCTCGATGTGGTCGGCGCGCAGGTGCTTCGCCGCGATGGACCGGGCGATCGACCGGCCGTGCCGCGCACTGTGGTACGCGACGACGTCCGCCCCGGCGATGACCTCCACCGCGCGCAGGGTCATCAGGTTCGGGTCGCCGGGGCCGAGACCGACCCCGTACAGCCGTCCCGTCTTCTGCTCGCTCACGGTCACTCTTCCTCGCTGGCGATGGCGTTGAGCGCGGCGGCGGCGATGGCGCTCCCGCCGCGCCGGCCGCGCACGATCAGGTGGTCGAGCCCGGACGGGTGGGCTGCCAGGGCGTCCTTGGACTCGGCGGCGCCGACGAAGCCGACCGGCACCCCGATGACCGCCGCCGGGCGCGGGGCCCCCTCCTCGATCATTTCGAGCAGCCGGAACAGGGCGGTCGGCGCGTTCCCGACGGCGACGACCGCGCCGTCGAGGCGGTCCCGCCACAGCTCCAGGGCCGCCGCCGACCGGGTCGTGCCCAGCTCCGCCGCGAGCCCGGGGACGGCCGGGTCGGACAGGGTGCACACCACCTCGTTGTCGGCGGGCAGCCGCTTGCGGGTGACACCGCTGGCGACCATGGCCACGTCGCACAGGATGGGCGCGCCGGCCCGCAGCGCGGCGCGGGCACGGGCGACCGCGTCGGGGGTGTAGCCGATGTCGCGTACGAGGTCGACCATGCCGCAGGCGTGGATCATCCGGACCGCGACCTGGCTCACGTCCGCGGGCAGGCCGGCGAGATCCGCCTCCGCCCGGATGGTGGCGAAGGACTGGCGATAGATGGCCGGTCCGTCCTTCTCGTACTCGTGCACAGTGGTGTCGCTCTCTTCATCGGGCGGGGGGTCGGGCAGAAAAGCAGGGGGAGGCAATCAGGTACGGGGAGTGCGGGCCGTCGCCACGGCGGTGGCCAGCGCGGCGGGGTCACCGGTGACGTGCTCCGACTCCCCGGTCCGGCCGCCGTCCCGTACGACGGAGACCCGGTAGCCGCCGTCCGGGCCGGCGACGACGTCGACCCACTCACCGCGGGGGTGGCCGCACCGCCGTTCGCATCCGGACCAGTGGACCGGCAGGGCGTCCGCGCGCGGCGCGACGGGCAGGGCCGCCGCCGCGTCACCCTGCACATCGGCCAGGGACTTGGCGCATCCGGGCCGCCCGACGCAGGCGCCCACGCCGGTCCACGGCGAGCGGTCCCCGGTGACCAGGCCAACGGCCTCCAGCGCGTCGAGCGCTCCGGGCGCCCGGTTCCGCCGGACGCCGGGCACGACGACTCCGCGCCATGGGGTGAGCCGCAGTTCGCCGGCGCCGTGGTCCCGGGCGAGATCCGTCAGCGCCCGCCATCGCACCGCGTCCGCCCGTCCGAGCGGCAGCCCGACGGACAGCGCGTCCGTGTCGCCGGGGCCGGCCACCACACCGAGCGCCGGGGGAGCGCCGCCCGGCACCGGCACGGTCCCGAGGGCGACGGGCGGCCCGGCGGCACGCAACCGCCGTACGACCTCGTCGAACAACGACGCACCGCCGTCCGCCAGCTCCGCCACCCGCCACGCACCGGAACCGGAAGCGCTACGGGAACCCGAGGCGCCACCGGAACCGCCCGCCGCCTCCAGGAACACCACCGCCGCGAGCAGCGCGGCACCCGGCGCCTCGTCCGCCGGAACCAGCGCCACCGACTCCAGCGCCCCGATCCGCAGCTCCGCGTCCCCGTCGCCCCGCGCCCGCAGCGTCACGTCCGCGCCCAGCGCGTCCACATCGCCGCGTCCGTCGTCGAGCGCGAACAGGAACCGGCCCGACAGCCCGGCCGCCTCCTCGCTCGCGCACACCAGCGTGTCCAGCGCGGTCAGCCACGGGCGGACGTCGCGCGCACCGAGACCGTCGAGCCCGGACAGCGGGGAGGCCACCACATTGCGGACCCGCTCATGCCGTTCAGAGGGCAAAAGCCCCATTTCGTACATCCGGGAGGCCAGTTCACTCCCGCACTCCGCACCCAGCCCGCGCAGCTGCACATTGCCGCGCGAAGTGAGATACAGCTCACCATCGCCCAGCCGGCCGGCCAACTCCCGCAGGCCGTCCGCCTGCTCCCAGGTCAGCACGCCACCGGGCACCCGGACCCGCGCCAACGCCCCGTCGTCCGCCCGGTGGAGCCGCAGCGCACCGGGACAGGCGTCGCCACGAGCCCGGAAACGGGCGTCACCGGGCTGCGCGAAACGGGGGGCTGGGGGAGGCATGGCGGCGAGCATACCGACCATCTCATCCGATCCGTATGACCCATCGTCGCCCCCGGGCCCTTACTATGCCCAGTGACGGACCTCCGGGTCCGTCGTCGCCACAGACGGCGACAGGGGAGGAAGCCCGGTGCGAATCCGGCGCGGTCCCGCCACTGTGAGCTTGGTCCCACCCGGACCGGGCGAGTCAGGAACTCCCTTCCCCGCACGTTCGGCAGGTCCGGGCAGGGGAGCTCTCGACACCGCCCGGGGCGTGGACACCCCGAGGAAGGCCAGACGCCGCATGATCCTGCTCCTGTCGACGTCCGACACCGACCTGCTCAGCGCCCGCGCCTCCGACGGACCGGTCAGCTACCGGTACGCGAACCCCTCCCGGCTCCCGCTCCAGGACCTGCCCGCGCTGCTGGACGGCACCGACCTCGTCGTCGTACGCCTCCTCGGCGGTGTCCGCGCCTGGCAGGACGGCCTCGACCAAGTCCTCGCCACCGGACGCCCCGTCGTGGTCCTCACCGGCGAACAGGCCCCCGACGCGCAGCTGATGGCCGCCTCCACCGTGCCCATCGGGATCGCCGCCGAGGCCCACGCCTACCTGGCGCACGGCGGCCCGGCCAACCTGGACCAGCTCGCCCGGTTCCTGTCCGACACCGTCCTGCTCACCGGCCACGGCTTCGAACCGCCCGCCGCCGCACCCTCCTGGGGCCCGCTGGAGCGCACACCCCGCGAGACCGAGGACGGCGCCCCCACGGTCGCGGTGCTCTACTACCGCGCCCACCACATGAGCGGCAACACCGCGTTCATCGAGACGTTGTGCCGCGCCGTCGAGGCCCAGGGCGCCCGCGCCCTCCCGCTGTACGTGGCCTCGCTGCGCACCCCCGAACCCGGACTCATCGAGACCCTGCGGTCCGCCGACGCGATCGTGACCACCGTCCTCGCGGCGGGCGGCACCCGGCCCGCCGAGGCGTCGGCCGGCGGCGACGACGAGTCCTGGGACGCGGGCGCCCTCACCGCGCTCGACGTCCCGATCCTCCAGGCGCTCTGCCTCACCAGCTCCCACACCGACTGGCAGGACAACGACGAGGGCGTCTCCCCGCTGGACGCCGCGAGCCAGATCGCCGTCCCCGAGTTCGACGGCCGCCTGATCACCGTCCCGTTCTCCTTCAAGGAGATCGACGAGGACGGCCTGCCCTCCTACGTCGCCGACGACGAGCGCGCCGCCCGCGTCGCCGGCATCGCCGTCCGCCACGCCCGGCTGCGCCACATCCCGAACGCCGAGAAGCGCCTCGCGCTCGTCCTGTCCGCGTACCCGACCAAGCACTCCCGTATCGGCAACGCCGTCGGACTCGACACCCCCGCCAGCGCGGTCGCCCTGCTGCGCCGGCTGCGCGAGGAGGGCTACGACTTCGGCGACGAGGAGGTCCCCGGTCTCGCGTCCGGCGACGGCGACGAGCTGATCTACGCCCTGATCGAGGCGGGCGGCCACGACCAGGAATGGCTCACCGAGGAACAGCTCGCCCGCAACCCGGTCCGTATCCCGGCCGCCGACTACCGCCGCTGGTACGCCACGCTGCCCGCCGAACTCCGCGAGGGCGTCGAGGAGCACTGGGGCCCGCCGCCCGGCGAGATGTTCGTGGACCGCTCCCGAAACCCGGAGGGCGACATCGTCCTGGCCGCACTGCGCCGGGGCAACCTCCTCATCCTCATCCAGCCGCCGCGCGGCTTCGGCGAGAACCCGATCGCGATCTACCACGACCCCGATCTGCCGCCCTCGCACCACTACCTGGCCGCCTACCGCTGGATCGCCGCCCGCGCCGAGGACAACGGCTTCGGCGCCGACGCGATGATCCACCTCGGCAAGCACGGCAACCTGGAGTGGCTGCCCGGCAAGAACGCGGGCCTGTCCGCCGCCTGCGGCCCGGACGCGGCGCTCGGCGACCTCCCGCTGGTCTACCCGTTCCTCGTCAACGACCCGGGGGAGGGCACCCAGGCCAAGCGCCGGGTGCACGCCACGCTCGTGGACCACCTGGTGCCGCCGATGGCCCGCGCCGACAGCTACGGGGACATCGCCCGCCTCGAACAACTCCTGGACGAGCACGCCCAGATCGCCGCGATGGACCCGGCCAAGCTGCCGGCGATCCGCGCCCAGATCTGGACCCTGATCCAGGCCGCGAAGCTCGACCACGACCTGGGGATCGAAGGACGCCCCGAGGACGAGGGCTTCGACGACTTCATCATGCATCTCGACGGCTGGCTCTGCGAGATCAAGGACGTCCAGATCCGCGACGGCCTCCACGTCCTGGGCGCCGCGCCGACGGGCTCCGCCCGCGTCAACCTGGTCCTCGCGATCCTCCGCGCCCGCCAGATCTGGGGCGGCAAGGCGTCCCTGCCGGGCCTGCGCGAGGCGCTGGGCCTGGACGAGTCTGCGGCGACCCGCACGGACGCGGACACGGTGGAGGACCAGGCGCGCGCCCTGGTCCAGGCGATGGAGGACGCGAACTGGGAGCGCTCGGCCGTGGCGGCGGTCGCCCAGTCCGTTCCCGGTCCGTCGGCACGGGGCTCCGCCCCGGACCCCGCTGCTCAATCGCCGCAGGGGCTTGATCCTGTCGCGGCGATCCTCGACTTCGCCGCCGAAGAGGTCGCCCCCCGCCTGGCCAGGACCACCGACGAACTGGACCACTGCGTCCACGCCCTGAACGGGCGCTTCGTCCCCGCAGGCCCCTCCGGCTCGCCCCTCCGGGGCCTGGTCAACGTGCTTCCGACCGGCCGCAACTTCTACTCCGTCGACCCCAAGGCCGTCCCCTCCCGCCTCGCCTGGGAGACCGGCCAGGCCCTCGCCGACTCGCTGCTCAACCGCTACCGCGAGGACAACGGCGACTGGCCGGTCTCCGTCGGCCTCTCCCTCTGGGGTACGAGCGCCATGCGCACCGCCGGCGACGACGTGGCCGAGGCCTTCGCCCTGCTCGGTATCCGCCCGGTCTGGGACGACGCCTCACGCCGCGTCACCGGCCTGGAGGCGATCCCGGCCGAGGAGCTGGGCCGCCCCAGGATCGACGTCACCCTCCGCATCAGCGGCTTCTTCCGCGACGCGTTCCCGCACACCATCGGCCTGCTCGACGACGCGGTCCGGCTGGCCGCCTCCCTCGACGAACCGGCCGAGCTCAACCACGTACGGGCGCACACCCAGGCGGACCTGGCCGCGCACGGCGACGAACGCCGCGCCACCACCCGTATCTTCGGCTCCCGCCCCGGCACGTACGGCGCCGGGCTGCTCCAGCTCATCGACTCCCGCGACTGGCGCACCGACGCCGACCTCGCCGAGGTCTACACGACCTGGGGCGGCTACGCCTACGGCCGTGACCTGGACGGCTGCCCGGCCCGGGAGGAGATGGAGACCGCGTACAAGCGCATCGCGGTGGCGGCGAAGAACACCGACACCCGCGAGCACGACATCGCGGACTCCGACGACTACTTCCAGTACCACGGCGGCATGGTCGCCACGGTCCGCGCGCTGAAGGGCAAGGCCCCGGAGGCGTACATCGGGGACTCGACCCGCCCCGAGACGGTCCGCACCCGGACGCTGACCGAGGAGACCTCCCGCGTCTTCCGCGCCCGCGTCGTCAACCCGAAGTGGATCGAGGCGATGCGCCGCCACGGTTACAAGGGGGCCTTCGAGCTCGCCGCGACCGTCGACTACCTCTTCGGGTACGACGCCACGACGGGCGTGGTCGCGGACTGGATGTACGACAAGCTCACCGAGACCTACGTCCTGGACCCCACCAACCGCGCCTTCCTCGAACAGGCCAACCCGTGGGCCCTGCACGGCATCGCGGAACGCCTGCTGGAGGCCGAGTCGCGCGGCATGTGGGCCAAGCCCGACCCGGCGGTGCTCGAAGCGCTGCGCCAGGTCTTCCTGGAAACGGAAGGAAAACTGGAGGGCGAGGACTGAGCCACCGGCCTCAGTCGCCGGTGCCGGGCTTCACACCCCATACGTAGACGACGTCGTCGAGCGCGAGCAGGTCCCACAGCCTCGCCGCGTCGTCCACGGTGAGGTTGACGCAGCCCGCCGAGCCGCCGCCGTCGTAGAGGTCGCCGGGGTGTCCGTGGAGCGCCTGGCCGCCGTCGAAGAACTGCGAGTACGGCATGGGGGCGTCGTCGTAGATGTCGGAGACGTGGTCGCGGTCACGCCAGTAGATGGTGTGCCGGCCGGGCCGCGTCTCCTCGGCGTCACGGCCCGTACGGATGGGGACGGGGCCGAACACGACCTTCTTCCCCTTCTGCACCCACAGCAGTTGGCGGTCCATGTCGACGCAGGTGACCCGGCCGGTCTCGACCGGGCAGTTCCCGGCGGCGTTCGGGTCCGGCGTGGCCTCGACGACGAGCATCGCCCGGTACGTGCCGAGGTCGGCGAGCCCGTCGAGGTGCGGGCGGCCCCGCTCGGTCTGGAAGGACCGGATGGCCCGGCAGTCGGCGTCGGACTGACGCCCGTCCACGGGCAGCCCGAGGTGCTTCTCCAGCTGCCGCTGGTACGGGCCGGCCGGCGCGGTGCACGCGGTGTCGCGGCCGGGGGAGGCGGCCGAAGGCGCGGCGGTGCACAGCAGCGCCATGGCCGCCGTGGCGACTGCGGCACCGATGAGGCGGTGGGGACGGGACACGGCCGGACCTCCTGCGGGATCAACGGGAACGGTGTACTGCCGAGCCAATCAGCGGAAAAGCCCGGCCGCCCACGCCTGGGCGGCCGGGCGGGTGATCGCGTCAGCCGCGTACGGCCTTGTGCGTGTCGTCCTTGCAGTCCTTGCCCTTGCACGGCTCACCGCGGTGGTTGGCCAGCTCCACGGTGACGCCCTCCTCGCTGTTCTCCTCCGTCACCTCGTACGGACCCGAGACGGGGTTCGCCGGCAGGACGTAGCCCTCCGGGACGGCGATCTCGCGGAGGTAGTACTCACCGAGCGGCAGGTCGTCGAACGTGCACTGCCCGTCCTGGTCGGTCGAGCAGCCCGCGTCGGCCAGGGTGTCCGGGTTGCCCCCGGTCGTCTGGAGCCCCGGCACGTCGTTGCTCTCGCGCCACAGCTCGAAGACGGCGCCGGGCAGCGGCTGACCGTTCTTCGCGTCCGTCTTGTCCAGCGTGAGCGAACCGGTCACGGGCGGTACGGGAGTCTGGCTGTTGACGGCCTCGACCTGGACGCCGTCCTCGGCGTTGTCCTCGGTCAGGACCAGCGGCCCGAAGACGTTGGGGTCGGGCAGCTCGTAGCCGTCCGGGGCCGCGGTCTCGCGCCAGTAGTACGTGCCCGGGGTCGTGGTGTCGGAGCAGACACCGTTCGCCGGGGTGGTGCAGTCGGAGACGTGGGTGTCGGGGTTGATGCCGATCGTCTGAAGGCCGGGCGTGTTGTTGCTCTCGCGCCACAGCTCGAAGTCGGCACCGGCGAGCGGGTCACCGGTCTCGGCGTCGGTCTTGTATACGCGGACCTCACCGGTCACGGGCGGGACGGGGGTCTTGGTGTTGACGGCCTCGGCCTGGACGCCGTCCTCGGCGTTGTCCTCGGTGAGGGTGAGGGGTCCGAAGACGTTGGGGTCGGGGAGGTCGTAGCCGTCCGGGGCTTCGGTCTCGAGCCAGTAGTAGGTGCCGGGGATCGTCGTCGCGGTGCAGACGCCGTTCGCGGGGGTCGTGCAGTCGGAGACGTGGGTGTCCGGGTCGGTGCCGTCGGTCTGGAGGCCGTCGACGCCGTTGGTCTCGCGCCACAGCTCGAAGTCGGCCCCGGCCAGCGGATCACCGGTGTCGGAGTCGGTCTTGCGTACGCGGACCTCACCGGTCACCGGCGGTACGGGAGTCTGGCTGTTGACGGCCTCGACCTGGACGCCCTGGTCCGCGTTGTCCTCGGTCAGGACCAGCGGGCCGAAGACGTTGGGGTCGGGGAGGTCGTAGCCGTCCGGGGCTTCGGTCTCGCGCCAGTAGTACGTGCCCACGGTCGTGGTGTCGGTGCAGACGCCGTTCGCGGGGGTGGTGCAGTCGGAGACGTGGGTGTCCGGGTCGGTGCCGTCGGTCTGGAGGCCGTCGACGCCGTTGGTCTCGCGCCACAGCTCGAAGTCGGCCCCGGCCAGCGGGTCACCGGTCTCCGCATCGGTCTTCAGCACGCTCACCGCGCCGGTCACCGGCTGCGGACCGGCGCAGTCCGGGAGGTCGCCGTCGAACGGGTAGGCGTGGAACTCCACCCCGGCGTTGTCGCTGGTGTGGGTGAGCGAGCCGGTGGTGAAGAACCTGCCGTTCATACCGGGCAGGCTCACCGTGGTCATGGACGCCTGCTCGCCCACCAGGACGCTGCCCTGGAACTGCCCGGACCCCACGAAGGACGCCGTGGTGGCGTCGGGCAGGTTCCACAGCAGCCGCTCGCGGTACTGGCCCAGCGTGTCGCTCCCGCTGGTGGTGTTGATGACCCGGTTCTCGCCGACCACGTTGACCAGGATCGTCGCGTCGTCGGGGATGCCCGCGAACTCGATCGACTGGCTCCCGTTGGGGGAGTTCGGGTTGACCAGGTCGAAGTCGACGTTGAAGACCTGGAGGCTCGACGTCCCGTCGCCGGTGAACAGCGTCCGGTAGCCCTCGTTGACCGCGGTCCCGGTGGCCGTCCGGGTCGTGCCGTCCGGCCGCGCGTAGCACTGGCTGGCCGCCGTCAGCTCGTCGCGCAGGCCCACGTACGGGGCCGTCGCGTCGTCGTCCTGGACGGTCGTCCCGGTGACGGTCCCGGTCAGCGTGCCCGCGTAACGCACGGTGCCCTCCTCGTCGAGGAGGCCGCCCGTCGTGTCCAGGGTCTGTCCGGACGCGATGGTCACGTCCCCGCCGGCGGTCAGGAAGTCCGAGTCGACGGGCGGCGCGACACGCGACCCGACCCCGACGATCCCGAGGTTGTACAGCCCGCCCGCTTGCGTGTCCTTGTTCTGGTCGAAGTCGTCGAGCACGACGACCCGGCCCTCGGCCTCCGCCGCCCGCCCCCGTACGAGGAAGTCGTCGCCCACGAAGATGTTGATGCCGTCGTCCCGGCCGGCGATCGGTCCGTTGTTGACGTCGGGGAACGGGTCGGGGCAGTCGCCCGGCACACACGGCCCGAGCCCGCCGGGCAAGGTCGCGGCGGCGGCCGGCGCGGCGCCGAGGCCGAGGGTGAAGGCGGGGACGACGGTCGCCAGGACGGCGCACGCGGCGCCGGTGGTGCGGGCGCGTGAGCGCAACGCGGCGAAACGTTTGGGCGTGGGTTTCATGGCGGCATCGTGAGCTGCCCGGACGCCGCCCCCGCGCGCGCGACACGAGGCGTTGCGCTGTCCAGCGGGAAGGGGTCACCCGGACGGAGGGGCGGGCCCGGCCGGGCCCGCCCCTCCGTCCCCGGGTCAGGCCGGAAGCGTCCACTGCTGGTTGGCGGCGGCGTAGCAGGTCCAGATCTGGAGCCGGGTGCCGTTGGCCGAGCTTGGCCCGGTCGCGTCGAGGCACTTGCCGGACGCGGGGTTGAACAGTTCCCCGCTGCTCCGGTGCTGCCAGACCTGCGCCCCGGAGCCGTTGCAGTCGTACAACTGGACCTTGGTGCCGTTCGCGGTTCCCGCGGCGGTGATGTCCAGGCACTTGCCGAGCGCCTTCAGTGTGCTGTCGCCGCCGGCCGTCCAGCGCTGGGCGTCGGTGCCGTTGCAGTCGTAGAGCTGGACGGCCGCGCCGTTGGCGGAGCTCGCGCCCGCCACGTCGACGCACTTGCCGCCGTAGCCGGTGATCCGGCCGGTGGAGTCGTCGGGCGGGGTGACCGGGCCGCCGTCCTGCCCGGCGGCCCAGGCGATCTCCTGGAGCAGGAGCCGGTTCTGCTGGGCGCTCGCGAAGGTGGACGACAGGGCGGTGTTCGTCGCGTAGTCCATCGCGTTGTGGCCGAAGTTGTTGTAGACCATCCGGTACCCGCGGTTGGTCCACACGATCGGGTAATCCCCGCTGTACCAGGTCTGGTTGGGG
>NZ_RDBL01000031.1:0-9984 GCF_008042035.1 Streptomyces sp. col6 | reverse complement strand
GAGCAGACCGCCGCCTGATCGCGCCCGTCGCGGCGGCCGCGCTGCTCGGCGGCGGTCTGCTCGCCCTCCAGGCACCGTCGGCGCAGGCGGCCGGCAACGTCGTGAAGGTGACCGGCTCCCAGGGCAACTGGCAGCTCACCGTGGACGGTTCGCCGTACACGGTCAAGGGCCTCACCTGGGGCCCCTCGGTCGCGGACGCCGGGAAGTACCTGCCCGACCTGGCGTCGATGGGCGTCAACACGATCCGCACCTGGGGCACGGACGCCACCAGCAAGCCGCTGTTCGACACGGCGGCGGCCAACGGCGTCAAGGTGATCGCCGGCTTCTGGCTCCAGCCGGGCGGCGGCCCCGGCAGCGGCGGCTGCGTCAATTACCTGACGGACACGCAGTACAAGAACGACATGCTCGCCGAGTTCCCCAAGTGGGTCGACACCTACAAGGACAACCCCGGTGTGCTGATGTGGAACGTCGGCAACGAGTCCACGCTCGGCCTGCAGAACTGTTACGGCGGCGACGAGCTGGAGGCCCAGCGCAACGCTTACACCTCCTTCGTCAACGACATCGCGAAGAAGATCCACGAGGTCGACCCCAACCATCCGGTCACCTCCACGGACGCCTGGACCGGAGCCTGGCCGTACTACAAGAAGAACGCCCCGGACCTGGACCTGTACGCGGTCAACGCCTACGACGCGGTCTGCAACGTCAAGTCCGACTGGGAGCAGGGGGGTTACGACAAGCCCTACATCGTCACGGAGACGGGCCCGGCCGGTGAGTGGGAGGTGGACGACGACGCCAACGGCGTACCGGAGGAGCCCACCGACGCCGCGAAGGCCGAGGGCTACACCAAGGCGTGGGGCTGCGTCACGGGGCACACGGGGGTGGCCCTGGGCGCCACGATGTTCCACTACGGCACCGAGGACGACTTCGGCGGCGTCTGGTTCAACCTGCTGCCGGGCGGCGAGAAGCGGCTCTCGTACTACGCGGTGAAGAAGGCGTACGGCGCGGACACCTCCGGTGACAACACCCCGCCGGTGATCTCCGACATGACCGTCGACAACGCCACCGAGGGCGTCCCCACCGGCTCCGACGTGCGCGTCAGCACACACACCACGGACCCGGACGGCGACGCGATCACCTACCAGGTCCTCTTCAGCAGCAACTACATCGACCAGAACAAGGCCCTGATCCCCGCCGAGACCAAGGACAACGGCGACGGCACGCTGACCGCGAAGGCACCGAGCAAGACGGGCGTCTACAAGGTGTACGTGAAGGCCAGGGACGGCCACGGCAACGTGGGCGTCGAGACCAAGTCCCTCAAGGTGATCCCGCCGAAGGTGGACGGCACCAACGTCTCCCAGGGCAAGCCGGCCACGGCCTCCTCCTTCCAGACCGACCCGACCGGCGGCTGCCCGTGCGGCGCGGACAACGCGGTGGACGGCAAGTTCGACACCCGCTGGGCCAGCGACTGGAGCGACCCGCAGTGGCTCCAGGTCGACCTGGGGGCCTCCACGGCCATCAAGCACGTGCAGCTCGCCTGGGACCCGGCGTACGCCAAGGGCTACGAGATCCAGACGTCCGAGGACGGCCAGAACTGGACGACGATCAAGACCGTGACCGACGGCAACGGTGACATAGACGACCTCGACGTCACCGGCACGGGCCGCTACGTACGCATCAACGGCACCGCGCGCGGCTCCGGCTACGGCTACTCGCTCTACGAGTTCGGCGTATACAGCTGACGGGAGTCCGGCGCTCATGATGATCACCTACTTGGACCGCGCCCGGCCCTACACGCTCGGCCTGTTCCGTATCGTCATCGGGTCGCTGTTCACCTGCCACGGCATCGCCTCGCTCTTCGGCGTCCTGGGCCGCGACACCCTCCGGGCGGGCACCTGGCCCGGCTGGTACGCGGCCGTCATCCAACTCGTCGCCGGCACCCTGGTGACCCTGGGCCTCGGCACGCGCACGGCCGCCTTCCTGGGCTCCGGCTCGATGGCCTTCGCGTACTTCGACGTCCACCAGCGGGCGGGCTTGCTGCCGCTGGAGAACGGCGGCGAACCCGCGGCCCTCTTCTGCTGGACGCTCCTGCTACTGACGTTCACGGGCCCCGGCGCGCTAGCGGCGGACCGCCTGTTCGCCACGCGACCGACGCCCCAGCAGCAGGACCACCACCTCGGCGTCCCCGTTTGAGGGAACGGCCACGCCGCGAACGGCCCCCGGGACTGCCCCCGGGGGCCGTTCGGCGTTGGAGGGGGGCGGGGGCGGCTCCTGAAAACCGCAGGTCGAACACCGGGGCGTCACGACCACACGGGAACGCCCCGAGTCACAGTGTCAGAACCAGATGGCACTGTGGGCGGCAAACCACGCAGATGGGGGGGCGGGACATGACGACGATTCCGAGTGGACGACGCGTCGAGCAGGCAGCAGTGAACGCGCTGCGCACTCTCCTGCAGAGTCACGACCACGTCGTAGAAGAGATCTCCGGACAGAACGACTACGGCGAGGACCTGTATGTCACCTTCGCCTGCGCCGGGCGAGTGACCAACGACGTCATCAAGGTCCAGGTCAAGGGGGGCACCTCGTGGAGACGTTCTTACGGCTACGCAGTACCGGTGCGCCAGCACTCCGAGACCTGGGCCAACGGCAACGTACCCGTGTTCTGTGTCGTCTTTGACCCGGAAACGGAGAAGTTGCACTGGGCGAACGCCACGAAACAGCTCCGTGTTGGCGGACAGAAGGGCCGTCGGCCGCGCACCATCAAGCTGCCTGCTGCGTCAGTGCTGGATGCCGGCACCATAGAGGACTTCGTAAACGAAGCGCGTGCGTACGTCGGCGGGTACCGGGGACGTAACGCGGTCCTGACTCATCTCGGAGAGATGGCCGGCGTAGTCTTCGATCGCTCGGACCATGTCCTTCACTGGGTCAACGAGTTCGACGAACAGTTGATCTTCTGGCAGCGTCCCGGAGAACCATACGCCACGCTTCTGCACAGTGACCTCGACTGGGATCCGATCCCGATTATGCCTAGCGGGTTGCTCCTGCCCGGCGCATGGGCCCAGGGACTCGATTTCGGCGAAGACTTCCCTGAGGAATTGCGACGCAGCTTCCCCATTCCGGTCATCAGTGGCGTGATCCTGAACATGCCAGAGGCTTTGTGGCTCGCCTCCTGTTTCTCTACGACGGAGAGGATCCGGCGTGGTGTTGAGATCCCAAAATGAGAGACCTGCCGACCACCTGGCCGCCGCCGACGTCGGCCAGATCACCCGCGCTGTGAAGCGCAAGCTCAAGATGCTGCAGTACGGGCCGGAGGTGATCGACGGATGCCTGGCCGGTACTGCCTGACCTTGCCGGCGCGATCATCAGAAGGTACCGAAGAAACGATGCCACCAGCTTGGCCGCTGAACGTGCCAGGGCAGTCGGCTCGGCCCGTCGTAGTCGCTCTCCAGTAGTTCCTCGGCAACCACGACATAGCCGAGGTCGGCCAGCGCCCGGTTGACCTTGGCAAGGTCCGCGCCGTCCAGCTCGCCCTCGGTCTGAGCGTCATCTGTTCCGAGGAAGGCGCCCGGGTTGTCGGCGCAGACCAGAGCCAGCGAGCCGAACTTGCTCACGCAGACGACGATCCGAGTGCCGCGTACGGTTGCATCTCCGGGCACGACGACGCGTCCGTACTCGCTGGAGTCCTGGGTGTCCCGCTCGGCCGTGCAGCGGGCTGCGAAGTCACTTTCGAGCCGGGCTGCCAGGACACTGAAGTGCGCTGCCGCCTCGACGCGGTCGTAGTGCTGCGGCGACTCCAGCCACTCCGGATCATCGAGCTCGCGCAGCAGCACCAGAAGATGCGCTTCACCCTCGGTCATGCACTCATCTTGACTCAGCAGCCGTCCACGGAGCGCCCCCGGGGCGCACCACACTCACCGTTCCCAGCATTACCCATTCAAGTTCAGTAGCGACTCACCCGATCTTGCATCAGCCAGATCACACCACGCATGGAATCAGTTACTGCAGCACGGTCTTGCGAACCGTCGTGGGGCGAGTCACTGACGATGCGCGTGCCAAGTGGTTGCAGCGGTTGCGAGGCGCTGGGTCCACGGGTCGGGGTCGGCGGTGCTGATCTCGGACCAGACGTTGGCGTTGGCGGTGGCGAAGGCGGTGATGCCTTCGGTGGGGGCCGTGTGCCAGGAGGGGATCTCGGCGGCCCAGTGTTCGGCGGAGGCGGGGGTGTGGCCGGATGCGATGAGCCAGATGACCCAGTAGCCGGCGTCGAGCCAGGCCGCTCCGCGAGTTGCCCAGGCCCAGTCGACCAGGCGGGCCCGGTCGCCCGTCGGGGCGTCGTCGTCCACGAGGACGTTGGTGTTGTTCAGGTCGGTGTGGAGCAGGTGGGGCCCGGCGAAGAAGCGGAGGTCGTCCGGGTGGGCTGCGTAGCGCTCCAAGCGCTGTTCGGCCTGGCGGAGTTCGATGCCGGGGCAGGGGGCATCTCCGAGGCGGCGTAGGAGAGTGGCGACTTCGGGGAGATCTGGGGAGTCGGGCGCGTAGTCGGCGTGGTGGCCTGTGAGCGCTTCGAAGCCGAGGAGGTCCCAGCCGGCCGTCTCGACACGCCAGCGCAGGGCAGGGGCCAAGCCGGTGAGGAAGGGGGCGACGGCAGCTTCTCGCCGCTGGGTCCAGGCGCGGGGGTGGTCGGTGCGCAGCCCCTTGACGTGCCAGGTGCCCGTGGCGGAGGTGACGCGGGCCGCGATCTCGCTGTTGAAGCCCTCGGTCATTTCCTCAACCGTGAGGAAGGGGCCGGTGTGCTCCTCGACGGCGGTACGAGCTGCGGGCGGCAGCTGATCGAGGCCGATGCGGGTGGTCGCCACGGGGCTTCACTCTTCCAGAAGGTGGTGGTGCGGGGGCTCCGGGCGGAAATAGACGTCCGGAACCCCCGCAGCTGTACGCAACCGGTTGTCTACCGGTACGGGTTGTCGTCGTTGCAGCCCGGGACGGCGCCCTCGGACAGCGCCTCCAGGTCGTCCAGGAGGATCACTCCCTCGGGCTCCTCCAGGGCAGGCGGTCGGGGGCTGATCTCCACCATGACAGCGGTCATGACGCTTCCTCGCTTCCGTGTTGGCAGTAGGTATTCAGTGGTGCCTTCGCCTCCTGGTACGCCTTGGCGAGCGGTCGGCAGACCCGGCAGGTGCCGGAGCGCTGACAGCCGCCGCAGCCACCGGTGCGAAGCATTCGGGCATCCGCGATGCCGGGCAGACGGAGGAGTCCGTCCAGGCCCTCGGACATGAGGTCGATGGGGTTCTCGCGGCCGATCTTGCACATGGTCGCCAGGCCGTGCGGGTCGACGTGGAAGAAGGTGTGTCCGGCCGGGCAGCCCTTGAAGACGCTGGTCTTGTCCAGGAATCCGGGAGCCTGCGCGGCCAGCGGTTCGGGCGTGCCGGTGTACGTGGGCGAGATGGTGCCGTACTCCTGACGGCTTGCCCCGTACCGCCCGGCAAGGGCACGCATGGCGTCCAGCTCGTGGGCGTTGTGCCGGGTGATGATCAGCGCCAGTTCGAGCGCGATGCCGGCCTCGCGCGCCGCGACGAGCCCCTTCTCGACCAGCTTGAACGCCCCCGACTTGCGGGTGAGCGAGTCGAAGCTGTCCGAGGTCGCCCCGTAAAGGGAGACGGTCACCTTGTGCGGCGGCAGATCGCGGAGGAGATCGATGATCTCGGGGCGGTGGAGCCGGGAGCCGTTGGTAAGGATCTCGATCAGCATTCCGGGGCGGTGGGCGAGTGCGTACGCGTCCACGAAGTCCCGGTCGATCAGCGGCTCGCCGCCCGTGAATTGGAGCCACAACACCCCGGCGTCCCGGAGCAGGCGCAGGAGCCGGACCTTGTCCGGCCGGGGCAGCCCCTCGAACTTCCGCTCCGCGAGGTAGCAGTGCTCGCAGTTGAAGTTGCAGCCCTTGTTGATCTCGTACGTGGCTCTGCCGTACCCGGGGCGGGTCTCGGAGCGTACGAGAACGGCGTCCCTCATCGCAGTGTCGGCCAGGTCCACGTTCCAGGCCGTGCGGGCGTGGTCGAGGAGCCAGGCCGGCAGAGGGCTGCTGCTCTCCGCGATCGAGGCCAGCTCCTCGTACAGGGGGCGGGGGATGCGCATGCCGCCCTTGGAGCCGGGACGGGCGATCAGGAACGTTCCGTTGTACGGGCTTGCGATCAGCTGGTGCACGGCACCTCCTCCGGGGTGTCTTCCCAGGTGTGCTGCTGGGCGTGGTCGACGAACAGGCAGCAGCCGTCACCGTCGGGTCCCGGGGCGGCCACCGGGCAGTCCGGCAGCACGACAAGCTCCGCCTCGCCCGCCCCGTGCCAGCGGAGCCACAGCGCGGTTCCGTACGCTCCGTTGTCGGTGAGGAGGCCGAAGTGCTCACCCTCGCCGTGCGCGGACAGCCGGCACTGCACTGCCGTGTCCACGTACGGGGCAGTCGACTTCTCGTGCGCTTCCCGTGCCAGGCCGAGAGGCACCCGGCGCCAGTGCGAGCAACGCATCACGACACCATCTGGAAGGACGCGACGGCGTTACCGGCCTGCCGTGAGCACCGGGGGCAGACGCACGGCGGGTAGCGGCCCGGATTCTCCGGGATCACCGGGTCCTCGCCCACACGTACCGCCTTGAGAGGCCCCCACGTCCGGCCGGAGTCGCGGGAAACCCGCAACGTCATCCGTACCTCGTTCTGTCCGTTCGCCATGCCAGGAGCATCGCGATCCACGGGCCCCGGCAGAAAGGCCAAGCGGATTACCCAACCTGGGTAGCATCACCCTCAGTAGGCTAATGGCAGCGATTCGTAGTCCTCATGCTGGAGCGTGCCGATGCCCGAGCCACCCCGCTCGCAGGAACTACCGGTCAGCCTGCTCACGGACCCGGTGATGATCGAGGCATGCCGGGCCCGAGACTTCGGCCGCATCTTCAAGCTGGTCAAAGCAAGGGCAGGCATCTATTCGTCGGTGATCGCGCGCCGCTGCGACCTGACCCCCAGCCGCGTCGGCGAAGTGATGTCCGGGCGAAGGCAGTTGTTGCACATGGACGTCGTCGAACGGATCTCGGACGGGCTTCGCATCCCCGGGCACATGCTTGGCCTTGCCCGACGCTCCTGGGAAACTCCGCCGGACCTGACGGCCACGCCCCGGGAACCGACCGAAGTGCCGGCCGCAGCCGCCGAGTCGCTTGGCGCCGGGCTGCCGGGGGCGGATGTCGACAGCATCCTCGCCCTGGCGGCCGAGCACGATCTCAGCCCCTCGACACTGGACGCGCTGCACTCGTCGATCGCGGACTACTGGCGCAGAGACGACGAGCACGGGGGCGAGACCTTACGGCCGGCAGTCGTGGGTCAGCTCCGTTACGTTGTCGGTCTCCTCAAGGAACAGCGGCCGGCTCCCCTGCGAACGGGCCTGCACAGCATCGCGGCCGAACTGGCCCGGCTCACTGGGTGGACCTACTTCGATGCTCGTCAGTACAACCAGGCACGCGCCTACTTCACCGAATCCCTTGGCCTCGCCAGGGCGATCGACGACCGCCAGTTCATGGCCAATGTTCTCGCTTGCATGAGCCTTCAGGCCACGTACGAGGACAAGCCCGGCGACGCCCTCGCACTCGTCACAGCCGCCCAGGACCAGGCCAGGGAAGCAGCAGGGACGACACCGCGCGTACTGGCGATGCTCGCGATGCGCGAAGCCTTCGCCCACGCTGCCCTCGGCAACCACGGTGCGACGCACACCGCGATCTCAGAAGCACACGGCCAGTTCGGGCGAATCAGCGCCGGTGATCCAGACCCGGCCTGGGTCGCCTATTTCGATGAACCGAAGCTGATCGTGGACACCGGCATCGCACACGGCCGCCTGGGCGAAGCAGCCCTCGCCGAACCTCTCATCGCGGACGCCCTCCACCGAGAGCACCGGACGAACCACCGAGGGCGCGCCTTCCACGCCTTCTGGCTCGCCCGCACCCAGCTCCATCGCGGCAAACTCGATGAAGCGTGCCACACGGCCATGGACGCCCTGGCACCCGCGGCGGCCGTCAGTTCCCAGCGGGTCGGCGGCCATCTTCGGGAGTTCTACGAGCAGTTGGAGCCCTTTCGCCGGGAACCCGCCGCAGTGGCGTTCGAGTCCCAGCTCCGGGAAACGCTGCCCCGTCAGGTCAGCGGATCGCCTCGTCCATGAGCACGTAGAGCAGTCCGACCAGGGAGCCGCTGCTGACGATCTCGCGCCGGTCGATCATGCCGCGCACCTCGGCCAGCGGGATCCACTCGATCCGGTCCGACTCATTCTTCTCGGTCGGCGGGCCTTCGTACGTTGCGCCGTCGGCGCGGAAGATGTGGTGCTGGGAGTCGGTGATGCCGTTGGCCGGTTCGGCGTAGATGAGCGGCTTGACCGAACCGGGCCGCCAGCCCGTCTCTTCCAGCACTTCGCGTGCCGCTGCCTCGGCCGGTGTCTCGCCCTCCTCGACCAGGCCCATGGGCAGTTCCCACGCCCAGGCGTCCGTGATGAAGCGGTGCCGCCACATCATCAGCACTTCGCGCTGCTCGTTGATGACTGCGGCCACGGCCAAGTGCCGGAGTTTGACGACGTGGTGCTCCCAGCGGTTGCCGTCCGGCGTCTCTACGTCGGTGAGCCACAGGTTGACCCAGCTGTTCTCGTAGATCGGA
Organism: Streptomyces sp. col6; assembly: GCF_008042035.1. GTDB lineage: Bacteria > Actinomycetota > Actinomycetes > Streptomycetales > Streptomycetaceae > Streptomyces. The sequence continues at coordinate 1,325 of NZ_RDBL01000031.1, read as the reverse complement.
CGCTCACCATGGATCTTCCACTGCATCGCTGCGGCCCCTCTCGATCGACCTCCAGCATCGCAGAGCAGCGGACGCCCGACGAACAGCTCCGCAGTGCAGGCAGCCTGGATACTGAGCCCGATGCCCGCAGTCAGCGCGCCCGGCCCTACGTGCTCGGCCTGCTTCGCATCGTCATCAGGTCGCTGTTCACCTGCCACGGCATCGCCTCACTCTTCGGCACCCTGGGCCGCGACACCCTCCGGCGGGCACCTGGCCGGCAGCAGGAACCCCACCTCGGCGCCCCCGTTCGAGGGGACGGCCACGCCGCCCGGCCCCGGGGGCGGGCGGCGTTCGTGGACGGGCCTGGGCGTAACCGCGTCAACCCCCATCGAGCCGAAACGGTATTGAAGGACGCTTCTGCCCGGTAGGGACGACACCCGGGCCGGGGCCGGTGTGCCGCCGACGCGTGCGAGAGGCTAGTCGCGCTCGGGCCAGACCGGGCCCTGGTCGGTCCAGACGACGCCCTTGTTGCGGCACAGGCAGAAGGGGTGGCCGGCCGGGTCGGTGTAGACGCGCCAGCCGTAGCCGTTGGGGCCGATGAAGTCCTGCCTCAGCGTCGCGCCGAGGTCGACGACGCGGCGCTGCTCCGACTCGATGTCGTCCACTTCGAAGTCGAGGTGGAACTGCTTGGGGTGCTCGCTGTCGGGCCACTGCGGAGCGCGGTAGTCGCCCACCCTGATGAACGCCAGCTCGATCTCGCCGAACCGGATACCGGCCCAGTCCTCGGAGCTGCCCTTCTTCACCGGACGGCCGGTGACCTCGGAGTAGAAGGCCGCCAGCTTCATCGTGTCCGGGCAGTCGATGATGAAATCGGTGAGTCGCAGCATCCCGCGATCTTGGCACAAGCCCACACCCGGCTTCGAGAGCAGGAGGCCCCAGGGGGCGTTCGAGGTACGGGCCCCGTCACAGCCCGGTTGCCGCGCGGACCAACCCCGCGACCGCCGTCGAGCGGCTGTGCGGGGGCCAGGCGATGACCGTGGTGACGTGAGGGCTGTCGGGGACGGGGACGGCGACCAGGCCCTCGTGGAGGCTGGTGCGGATCGTTTCGGGGACGATCGCGCAGGCGCGGCCCAGGGCGATGAGCTGGGTGAGTTGGGTGTGGTCGCGCACCTTGGGGCCGGGGCCGTCCGGGAAGGTGCCGTCGGGGCGTGGCCAGCGTGGGAGGGGGAGGCGCGCAGGCGCGGCCCAGGGCGATGAGCTGGGTGAGTTGGGTGTGGTCGCGCACCTTGGGGCCGGGGCCGTCCGGGAAGGTGCCGTCGGGGCGTGGCCAGCGTGGGAGGGGGAGG
>NZ_RDBL01000030.1:14222-17169 GCF_008042035.1 Streptomyces sp. col6 | reverse complement strand
GGTTCGCCCAGCCCGCGTCGACGGCCGTCAACGGTCAGATCGTCCGGGTCTGCGGCCAGAGCCTGCTGGGGGCGTGACGCGATGAGCCTCGCCCTCTCGCTCGCCCGGGGCGTCCGGCCCGCTTGAAGGGCGAGGTGACGGCGCCCCGGGCGAGCGAGAGGGCGAGGCTCATCGCGTCACGCCCCCAGCAGGCTCTGGCCGCAGACCCGGACGATCTGACCGTTGACGGCCGTCGACGCGGGCTGGGCGAACCAGGCGGTGGTCTCGGCCACGTCGACCGGGAGACCGCCCTGCGAGAGCGAGTTCATCCGGCGGCCGGCCTCGCGGATGAAGAGCGGGACGGCGGCGGTCATCTTCGTCTCGATGAAGCCGGGGGCCACCGCGTTGACCGTGACGCCGTGGTCGGCGGCGGCGCGCGGGGCCAGCGAGCGGACGAGGCCGATGATGCCGGCCTTGCTGGCCGCGTAGTTGGTCTGGCCGTTGTTGCCGGCGATGCCCGCGATGGAAGCGGTGGCGACGATCCGGCCGCCCCTGTTGAGCGTGCCGGCCTTCAGCAGCGCGTCGGTGGTGCGCAGGACGCTGTCCAGGTTGACGTCGATGACCGAGGCCCAGCGTTCGGCGGGCATGTTGGCGAGCCGCCGGTCGCGGGTGATGCCGGCGTTGTGCACGAGGATGTCGAGCCCGTCCGGGACGGCGGCCGCGATGCGTTCGGCGGCGTCCTCGGCGGTGATGTCGAGGGGGAGCGCGGTGGCGCCGAGCCGGTCCGCGGTGCGGACCAGGTCCTCCTGGGCCTGGGGCACGTCGAGGCAGATGACCCGGGCGCCGTCGCGGGCCAGGACCGCGGCGACGGAGGCCCCGATGCCCCGGGCGGCGCCGGTGACCAGGGCGGTGCGGCCGGCGAGCGGGGCGGCCCAGTCGGCGACCTCGTCCGGGGCGGCGTCGGTGACCTCGATGACCTGGCCGCTGACGTACGCGGAGCGGGGCGAGAGCAGGAAGCGCAGGGTGGATTCGGCGGCGGCGACGGCTCCGGGCGCGATGCGCACCAGCTGCACGGTGGCGCCCTTGCCGATCTCCTTGCCCAGGGAGCGGACGAAGCCCTCCAGGGCCTGCTGGGCGGCGGCCTGGTGGTGGTCGTCCGGGGACGGCCGCACCCCGAGGACGACGACCCGGCCGCCGGGGGCGAGCGAGCGGACGACCGGGTGGAGGGCGGCGTGCACGGCGCCGAGCCCGGCCGCGGTGTCCACGGCGGTCGCGTCGAGCACCAGCGCGGCGGGCCGGTCCGCGCGGGCGGTGACCTCCAGGCCGGTGGCGGTGAGGAGCGCGGCGAGTTCCTCGGTGACGGCGGAGTCCCCGGCGGTGAGGTGGAGGACCGGGCCGGTCAGTGCCGGCGTCTCCAGGGTCCAGCGTCGCAGCCGGGTGGGCTGCGGGAGGCCGAGCTTCCGGGTGAGGAACTTGCCGGGTGCCGTGCCGGTCAGGTGCAGATAGCGGTCGGCCATTGTCCAGACTCCCTGCTCGGTCGTAGATTTACTCCGGAGTAAGGTTACTCAAGAGTCAGGAGCTGGTCGAGATGAGCTGGTCGAGTTGATTCCCCTCGCACTCCCGCAGCCCCGCCGCGTCGCGGTCATCGGGGGCAGCCGCATTCCCTTTGCCCGCTCCGACGGGCCCTACGCGCAGGCCTCCAACCAGCAGATGCTGACCGCCGCGCTCGACGGTCTCGTCGAGCGGTTCGGGCTCCTGGGCGAGCGTGTCGGCGAGTTCGCGGCGGGCGCGGTCCTCAAGCACAGCCGCGACTTCAACCTGGCCCGCGAGACGGTCCTCGGCTCCCGGCTCGACCCGCGCACCCCCGCGTACGACGTCCAGCAGGCCTGCGGCACCGGCCTCCAGGCGGTGATCGCCGCCGCGAACAAGATCATGCTCGGGGCGATCGACTCGGCGATCGCGGGCGGCACCGACACCACGAGCGACGCCCCGCTCGGTGTCAACGACGAACTGCGCAGGCTGCTGCTGTCCGTCCGGCGCGCGAAGTCGGCGGGCGCCCGCGCGAAGGCGCTGACGGGCGTACGGCCCCGGCACCTCGTCCCGGACATCCCGCGCAACGCCGAACCCCGCACCGGCCTCTCGATGGGCGACCACGCGGCGCTCACCGCCCGGCAGTGGGACATCGCCCGCGCCGATCAGGACCTCCTCGCGGCCACCAGCCACCAGCGGCTCGCCGCCGCGTACGAACGGGGCTTCCTGGACGACCTCGTCGTCCCGTACCGGGGCCTGGACCGGGACCAGAACCTGCGCCCCGGGTCCACGGTGGAGAAACTCGCCACGTTGAAGCCGGTGTTCGGCACGGACCACCCGGACGCGACGATGACCGCGGGCAACTCGACGCCGCTCACGGACGGCGCCGCGACCGTGCTCCTGGCGAGCGAGGAGTGGGCCGAGGCGCACGGCCTGGAGCCGCAGGCGTACCTCTCGCTGTACGAGACCGCCGCGGTGGACTACGTGAACGGCGAGGACGGCCTGCTGATGGCGCCCGCCTACGCGGTGCCCCGGCTGCTGGAGCGGGCCGGGCTCGGCATCGAGGACTTCGACCTCTTCGAGATCCACGAGGCCTTCGCCTCCCAGGTGCTGGCCACGCTGGCCGCCTGGGAGAAGCAGGGCCTCGCACCCGTCGACCGGGACCGGCTGAACGTGGCGGGGTCCTCCCTCGCCACCGGCCACCCGTTCGCCGCGACGGGCGCCCGCATCGTCGCCACCCTGGCCAAGCTCCTCGCGGAACGGGACGCCCCGGGCCGCGGGCTGATCTCGGTCTGCGCGGCGGGCGGCCAGGGCGTCACGGCCATTCTCGAACGCGTGTGAGCCGGAGGCCGTGGCGCGGCGGGACCGCGCCAAGGCCCCCGTACGACAGCAGTGAACCCGCCCGTCCCCCTTGCCGAGGAGCCGCACGTGTCCACGC
>NZ_RDBL01000030.1:0-14122 GCF_008042035.1 Streptomyces sp. col6 | reverse complement strand
GCCGGACGGGAGCTGGCAGGACGTGTCGGCCGCCGAGTTCGCCGCCGAGGTGCTGGCCGTCGCCAAGGGCCTGATCGCGGAGGGCCTGCGCGGCGGGGACCGGATCGCGATCATGGCCCGTACGACGTACGAGTGGACTCTGCTCGACTTCGCGGCCTGGGCGGCCGGGCTGGTCACCGTGCCCATCTACCCGACCTCGTCCGCCTTCCAGGCCCGCTGGATCCTCCAGGACTCCGGGGCCGTCGCCTGCGCGGTCGAGACGGCCGACCAGGGCCGGATCATCAGCCAGGAACGCAAACAGCTCCCCGGGCTGACCCACCTCTGGCAGTTCGACACCGGCGCGCTCGGCCGGCTGAAGAAGCTCGGGCAGCACCTGACCGACAACGCCGTCGCCGAGCGCCGTGCCACTCTGGAGCCGGAGACCCCGGCCACCCTGATCTACACCTCGGGCACCACAGGCCGGCCCAAGGGCTGTGTGCTGACCCACGGCAACTTCTTCGCCGAGGTGGACAACGCCATCGAGCTGCTGCACCCGGTCTTCAAGTCGGTGAGCAAGTACCCGGCGTCCACCCTGCTGTTCCTGCCGCTGTCGCACGTCTTCGGCCGGATGGTCGCCATCGGCTGTCTGCGCGCCCGGGTCCGCCTCGGCCACGCCCCCTCGATCCAGACCGAGGACCTGCTCGCCGACCTGGCCGGCTTCAAGCCGTCGTTCCTGCTGGCGATCCCGTACGTCCTGGAGAAGGTCTACAACACCGGCCGGGCCACCGCCGAGAAGATGGGACGGGCCTCCTCCTTCGACCGGGCCGCCCGGATCGCCCAGCGCTACGGGCAGGCCGTCGAGGCCGCCGAACACGGCACCGGCCCCGGGCCCGGCCTCGGGCTGCGCGCCGCCCGTGCGCTGTACGACCCGCTGGTCTACCGCCGCATCCGGGCCGCGCTCGGCGGCCATGTCCGGTACGCGATCTGCGGCGGCTCCCCGCTGGGCCGCCGGCTCGCCGCGTTCTACGCGGGCGCCGGCATCGAGATCTTCGAGGGCTACGGGCTGACCGAGACCACCGCCGCCGCCACGGTCACCCCGCCGCTCAAGCCCCGTCTGGGCACGGTGGGCTGGCCGTTGCCCGGCACCGCCGTACGCATAGCCGGTGACGGGGAGGTGCTGCTCAGCGGCGGGCAGGTGTTCCAGGGGTACTGGGACGCCGAGCGCGCGGTGTCCGTGCCCGTGCTCGACGGCGGCTGGTTCGCCACCGGTGACCTGGGCGCGCTCGACGAGGACGGCTACCTCACGATCACCGGCCGCAAGAAGGACATCATCATCACCTCGGGCGGCAAGAACGTCACCCCGGCCCCGCTGGAGGACTGGCTGCGCGCCCATCCGCTGGTCAGCCAGTGCATGGTGGCCGGCGACAACCGCTCGTTCATCACCGCCCTGATCACGCTGGAGGCGGACGGGCTCGCCCACTGGTGCCGGATGCGCAAGAAGCAGGGCATCCCGATGCGCGAACTCGTCCATGACGAGGAGCTGCGCACCACCCTCCAGCGCGCGGTCGACGAGGCCAACCGGCTGGTCTCCCGGGCCGAGTCGATCCGCAAGTTCACCGTCCTGCCGGTGGACTTCACCGAGGAAAGCGGCCATCTCACGCCGTCGCTGAAGCTCAAGCGGGCGGCGATAGCACGGGACTTCGCGGACGAGATCGAGGCGCTGTACCGCAAGTGAGCTGCACCGAGGGCGCCCTGAGCCCGTGTCAGGCCGGGGCGTCCTCCTCCTTCTCCGGGGCGGCCTGCGGTTTCGTGTGCAGGACCGCGCGGGCCTGCTCGGCGGCGCGCGCTATCGACTCGGAGACGAAGTCCAGGTAGCGGGCCATGTTCTCCAGGCGGGTGCCCGCCGCCGTGTCCGCGCCCAGGAGGGGGACGCCCTCGCGGGCGGTCGCGGCGACCTGGGCCGTCGAGCGGGCGCTCGCCATCATCGAGTCGTGCATGAGGTCGTCGTCGATGACATACCGCTCGCGGCGGCCCTCGCGCTCCCGGCGGACCATGCTCTGGGTCTCCAGGAAGGCGACGGCCTTGGACACGGAGGCCGGGCTGACCTTCAGATGGGCGGAGAGCTCGCCGGCGGTCAGGCTGCCGGTGTCGCTGAGGGTCAGGGCCGCGAGGACCCTCGACATCATCAGGGGTGCGCCCGAGGCCATCAGGACCGTCGTGAACGTCTCCTCGTACGCGCGTACCGCCCCGGCGTCCCGGCCGTAGGGCTGCAGGTCCGCGCGCGCGTCGCGGGGCGCGGGGTTCTTCCGGCGGTGGGCGCGCTGCTCGGCGGTGCGGTGGGCGACGTCGGCGCGGTAGCCGGCGGGGCCTCCGTTGCGCGTCACCTCGCGGGTGATGGTCGAGGTGGGGCGGTCCAGCTGCCGGGCGATCTCGGCGTAGGCCAGACCGTCGGCCAGGCCCCGGCCGATCTGCCGGCGTTCCTGCTGGGTGAGCCTGCCTCCCGGCATCGCGTACTCCTTCGTGGCGCGGGCCCGGCCGTGCGGTGGCCGGTGGGCCGACTATAGCGTTCGCTGGCAGCTCATTGCAACGAGTTGCGGGAAGTTCGTTGCGTTACTCCATAGCTCATTGCTCCAACTTCTCTGCTTTGACGTGCTGTTACGTGAATCTGATGCAACAAGAGTGTTGCCGAGTTCATGAACGCAACGTAGCGTTTCTCTCATCGGAAAGCGCGAGCCGTCCGGGCCCGCCGCACCGCAGAAGGAGCGCATCATGCCGAAGTTCGAGACCCCCGCCGTCGTCACCGCCCACGTCGACATCCCCGCCGGATCCATCCGGTTCATCGCCGCCGACCGCACCGACACCGTGGTCGAGGTCCTGCCCGCCGACCCCTCCAAGAGCCGCGACGCCAAGGCCGCCGAGCGCACCGAGGTCACCTGCGCCGACGGCGTCCTGGACATCCGGACCGCCAAGGGCGCGAAGAGCCGCCTCCTCGGCGACTCCGGGTCCGTCGAGATCACCGTCCAGCTCCCCGCCGGCTCGCACGTCGAGGCGAAGGCCGGTGCCGCCGAGTTCCGGGGCGTCGGACGCCTCGGGGACATCGTCTTCGAGGGCGGCTACCGCTCCGTCAAGGTGGACGAGGCCGCCAGTGCCCGGATCGCCGCCCACGACGGCGCCGTCATCGTCCGCCGCCTCACCGGGCCCGGCGACCTCAGCACCCAGCGCGGCGACGTGACCGTCGAGGAGGCCACCCGCGGCGAGCTCACCCTCAGCACCCAGCTGGGCGACATCAGGGTCGGCGCGGCGCGCGGCGTCCCGGCCGTGCTCGACGCGGGCACCGTCCTCGGCCGCATCGACAACGCCCTGGTGAACGACGGCGCGCCCGTCCTGACCATCCGGGCGACCACCACCAAGGGCGACATCACCGCCCGCAGCCTCTGACACCTCCCCCCCCACCTCGTACAAGCAGAAGGAGCCCCACCATGACGAACCCGGCCATCGCGGCGAACGGACTGCGCAAGGCGTACGGCGAGAAGACCGTGCTCGACGGGATCGACCTCAGCATCCCGGCCGGAACGGTGTTCGCGCTGCTCGGCCCGAACGGCGCGGGCAAGACGACCGCCGTCAAGATCCTCTCCACGCTCATCCCACCCGGCCAAGGGTCCGGCGCGATCAGCGTCGGGGGCCACGACCTGGCCACCGACGCGCAGGCGGTGCGCGCCGCCATCGGCGTCACCGGGCAGTTCTCCGCCGTCGACGGCCTGATCACCGGCGAGGAGAACATGCTCCTGATGGCGGACCTGCACCACCTGTCCAAGGCGGAGGGCCGCCGGGTCGCGGCGGACCTCCTGGAGCGGTTCGACCTCACCGAAGCGGCGAAGAAGCCCGCCTCCACCTACTCCGGCGGGATGAAGCGCCGCCTCGACATCGCGATGACCCTCGTCGGCGACCCCAGGATCATCTTCCTGGACGAGCCGACCACCGGTCTCGACCCGCGCTCCCGGCACAGCATGTGGCAGATGATCCGGGGCCTGGTCGCGGACGGCGTGACCGTCTTCCTCACCACCCAGTACCTGGAGGAGGCCGACGAACTCGCCGACCGCATCGCCGTCCTGCACCAGGGGAGGATCGCCGCCGAGGGCACCGCCGACGAGCTCAAGCGGATCGTCCCCGGCGGGCACGTCCGCCTCCGCTTCACCGACCCCACCGCCTACCGTGCGGCTGCCGCCGCGCTCGGCGACGAGACCACCCGGGACGACGAGGCGCTGGCCCTGCAACTCCCCAGCGACGGCACCCAGCGCGACCTGCGCGCGGTCCTCGACCGGCTGGACGCCGCCGGCATCGAGGCCGACGAGCTCACCGTCCACACCCCCGACCTCGACGACGTCTTCTTCGCCCTGACCGACACCGCCGCCGTCATCCCCGCCCCGAGCAAGGAGACCGTCCGATGAGCACCCTCTCCCTCGCCGTCCGCGACTCGGCCACCATGCTGCGCCGCAACCTGCTGCACGCCCGCCGCTACCCGTCGCTCACCCTGAACGTGCTGCTCACCCCGGTGATGATGCTCCTGCTGTTCGTCTACATCTTCGGCGACACCATGAGCGGCGGCGCGGGCCGCGACGCGTACATCGCGTACATCGTGCCGGGCATCCTGCTCATGACCATCGGCTCGACCACCGTCGGCACCGCTGTCTCGATCTGCACCGACATGAGCGAGGGCATCATCGCCCGGTTCCGCACCATGGCCATCCACCGCGGCTCCATCCTCTTCGGCCACGTCGTCGGCAGCCTCCTGCAGACCCTCATGAGCGTGGTGTTCGTCGGGGCCATCGGGGTGGCCATGGGCTTCCGCTCCACCGACGCCACGGTCCTGGAGTGGTTCGCCGCCTTCGGTCTCCTGGTCCTCTTCACCCTGGCGTTCACCTGGATCGCCCTGGGCATGGGACTGGGCAGCCCGAACGCCGAGGCCGCGGGCAACAGCGCGATGCCGCTGATCCTGCTGCCGCTCATCTCCAGCGCGTTCGTCCCGCTGGGCTCGATGCCCGGCTGGTTCCGGCCGATCGCCGAGTACCAGCCCTTCACCCCGGCCATCGAGACCCTGCGTGGGCTGCTGCTCGGCACGGAGATCGGCCACAACGGCTGGCTCGCGGTGGCCTGGTGCCTCGGCCTGACCGTCCTCGGCTACTTCTGGTCCAGGGCGCAGTTCGACCGCGAACCGAAGTAGGGGCCGTGTCCGGCGGGCACCGCCCGCACCGCCCAGGGGCGGCGCACACACCGACCACGCGTCGGCTGTGCGCCGCCCCTTGCGCGTGCGGGGCGCCGCCGCATGTCTCTCGCCATCAAGCATCTTGACATCAAGAGAATATCGGGGCAGGCTTCCGCGGGTCGATAGGTCTCTTGATGTCGAGATACTTGGGGGTACGGGGTGGGGCGCGTCCGGGAACAGGCGGGTCTGCTGGCCCAGTTGCGCAACCCGCCGGGTGGCAGAGACGCCCGGATCATGCTGCGCGCCCTGGCCGTCGACCGCACCGGCACCGGCCTGTGGGCCGCCTCCTCGGTGCTCTACCTCACCTTCGTCACCCACCTCAGCGCCCAGCAGATCGGCGTTCTCCTCGGCACGGCGGGCGTCGCGGGCATCGCGGGCTCACCCCTCGCGGGACGCCTCGCGACCCGCTTCCCGCTGCGCCCGCTGCTGATCGGCTGCCACCTGCTGCGCCTCGTGACGCTCACACTCGTGCTGCTCTGTACGCGGTTCGAGGCGCTGCTCGTCGTGGTCGCCGTGACCTATCTGGGGGACAGGGCGGCCAAGACCCTGGAGATGCTCTTCGCCACCCGCGCGGCGGGCGAACGGCGCGCCGCCTACCAGGCGTTGTCCCGCAGCGCCGCCAACGCGGGCTACGGGCTGGGCGCCGGGCTCGCCGCGATCGGCCTGGCGGCCGGGACGGCGGAGGCGTACCGCGCGCTGATCCTCGGCAACGCGCTCTCCTTCCTCGTCGCCGCCGCGCTGGTGTGGCGTACGGGGGAGCCGGGCGGCCGGGTGGCGGCCACCGGGCCCACCGCGCCGCCGGTCCGCACCAAAGGCCCCTGGCGGGACCGCGGTTACCTCCGCTTCGTGCTCCTCGACATCCCGATGAACCTGGACGACTCGGTGCTCGGCGTCGGCCTCCCGCTCTGGCTCGTCAGTCGCACCTCCGCCCCGCACGCCCTCGTCCCGGCCTTCCTGGTCATCAACACCGTGCTGGTCGTCCTGCTCCAACTCACGGTGTCCCGAAGGGCGGAGGGCCCGCACAGGGCGGCGCGCGCGGTGGTGCTGTACGGCGTCCTGCTCTTCGTCTCCTGCGCCCTGCTGGCGGCGTCCACCGGCTGCGGCACCTGGACGGCGGCCGGGGTCCTGCTCGCGGCGGCGGTCCTTGTCACGATGGCGGAGCTGATGCGCTCGGTCAGCTCCTGGGAACTGGCCGTCCTGCTCGCCCCGCCGGACGAACGCGCCGCCTACCTCGGTGTGGCCGGCATGGCCCAGTCCATCCAGAAGTCCGCCGGTCCGCCCCTGCTGACGGGCGTCGTGATGGCGGCCGGTCCGGCGGGCTGGCTGGCGCTGGGGGCGGCGGTGGCGGTGCTCGCGGTGGCCCAGCAGCGCGGCTGTGCGCGGCGGTTGGCGTCGATGGGCGTCCCGGAGGCCGAGCCTCAGCCCGCTCGCCAGTAACCCAGGGCGTGCACCCGCTCCCTCGGGACCGCCAGGTCCTTGCGTACGTACGACGACAGGGACCTGGTCGTCGCCGTGTCGCAGGCGATCCAGACGTACGCGCCCGACGCGTCCTCGCCCAGCACCTCCGGCAGCCCCGACTTCACCGCGTCGATCAGCGCCGCGCCCCGGCCGTGCCGCTCGACCCGGTGGAGGGTGTGGCGGGCCGGGTCCAGGCGCAGCGGCGGCTCGTCGGGCGCGCCGGGCACGGTCTCGTACCAGAGGGTCGCCGGGGTGTCCGGCAGCGCGTCCAGCAGCGAGTTCATCGCGGGCAGGGACGCCGGGTCGCCGATCGCGACGAGCCGGGAGGGCGTGGGGTCGGGCAGCGAGAAGCCGGTGCCCTGGAGGGTGGCGTCGATCGTGTCGCCCGGCCGCGCGGCCAGCGCCCAGTCGGTGGCCGGCCCCTCGTGCAGGGCGAACTCCAGCGTGAACGTGCCGGCTTCCGGGTCCGGGTCGACCAGGGTGTACGCGCGCTGGTGCGGTTTGCCGGACCGGTCGAACCAGAGCCTGACCCACATCGTCGGGTGCGCCCCGCCGGTCGCGGCGAGCAGCCCGCCGTCCGTGACGGCGACGCGCCGGAAGCCGTCGGCGGGCGGCTCGGCCGCGGTGACCGTGAACGTGAAGTCGCGTCCTCGCATGAGCTTGAGGACGACGCCCTCCCAGCCGTGCCCCATGACCGTACCCCCCCGCATCCGTGAGTGATTTAGGTGAGCCTAACCTAAGCGTGCGAGGTTGGGGCGGTCGGAGGCGCCCCTTCGCGCGTCCGACCGCATACGTTGGAGCGCCACGGGACTACGACGGAGGTGCCTTCGTATGCGGATCGCGACCACGATCTTCCTCACCGACGAGACCATCACCCCGGTGCGCCTCGCGCACCAGCTCGAACAGCGCGGGTTCGCCGGGCTCTACCTGCCCGAGCACACCCACATCCCGGTGAGCAGGGACACCCCCTACCCGGCGGGCGGCGAGCTGCCCCGCGAGTACGGCCGCACCCTGGACCCGTTCGTCGCCCTCGCGCAGGCCGCCGCGGTGACCGAGCGGCTGGCCCTGGGCACCGGGATCACCCTGATCGCCCAGCACGACCCGATCGACCTGGCCAAGCAGATCGCCACCCTCGACCACCTCTCCGCCGGCCGCTTCACCTTCGGCATCGGCTACGGCTGGAACGTCGAGGAGGCCGCCGACCACGGCGTCGAGTGGTCGACCCGCCGCAGCCTGGGCCGTGAGCGCCTGGAGCTGATGCGGGCGCTGTGGGCGGCGGAACCCACGGCGTACGAGGGCGAGTTCGGCTCGGTGCGCGCCAGTCACGCGTACCCGAAGCCGCACCGGTCGCAGGGCCCCCGCACCCTCATCGGCGGCGCGGCGGGCCCCAAGCTGTTCGAGCGCATCGCGGAGTCGGCGGACGGCTGGCTGCCCATCGGCGGCCGGGGCCTCACCGAGTCCGTGCCCCGCCTCCGCACCGCATGGGAGGCGGCCGGCCGCGACCCGAAGGACCTCCACATCGTCCCGTATGCGGTCGTCCCGGCCCCGGGGAAGCTGGCCCACTACGCGGACCTGGGCATCGAGGAGGTCGTCCTCCAGCTGCCTCCGGCCCCGGAACCGGAGGTGCTGCGGACGCTGGACGCGTACGCGGCGTACCTGTAGGGCGGCCCGGCTGTCCGACCTCGCTGTTACGTTGCCGCGAGACATCCGGCTCGACCCTGGAGAAGTTCCGTGGCCCCTGTGTACGGCGAACGGCTCGCCGAGTTCTCGCGCGAGCGGCTGGACGGCCGCCCGGTCCCCGACGACCTGCGCACGCTGCTGATCGCGCAGTGGGAGGGACGCGACGACTTCGCCCGCCTGCTCGGCCTGGAGTTCTTCGAGCCGGGCGAACTCCACCCGTTCCTGGACACCGGCTACCTGAGCGCGCAGGAGCTGGCGGACCCGGAGATGCGGGCCGTGAACGCCGGGGTCGCGCGGATGGCGGAGCATGTGAAGCTCGTCGCCAAGGGCGGTCATGGCTGGGTCGGCTACTGGCTGCACCCGGACGAGCCGGCGGACCCGGCCTGGCGCCTCATCGGGCTGGACACCGAGTTCACCCTCTGGCACATGTCGGGCTCCACCCTGGCCGAGGGCGCCGCCGCCGAGCAGTCCGCGTACCAGGACGAACCCGACGAGCGCGTGGCGTACGGGCAGCTGGCCGCCGAACTCGCGGCGCTGGGACTGCCGCTGAGCACGGCGGACTTCGACGCGCTGGACGACTCCGATTACGCGGTGGACCCGGAGAAGCTGATGGAGACCCTGATCGGGGAGGAGCGGGCGCGACTCGGGCTGGGGTGAGGGGGTGCCGTACCGGTGCGTGGGTCAGGGCCTCCGCGCCACGAACACGTACTCCCGCCCCGGCCGGTCCGGCGCCTCGCGGACGTCCTCCACGACGTATCCCGCCGCCTCCAAGTCCGCCTCGACCTCCTCCCGTTCACGGAAGCGCAGCGTCGAGTCCGACGTCAGCACCTGCCCGTCCGCCGCGAACCGGTAGGTCCAGCGGAACGTCACCAGGGGCCCGGCCACCTCGGTCACGTCGACCCAGGACTCCACCGCGCCGGTCCCGGGCACCTCGGTCACGCTGTGGGACCGCTCCCGGGTCCACTCCTCCCAGGCCCGCCGCGCCGGCACCCGCGTCTCGAACACCAGCCGCCCGCCGGGCCGCAGCGCCGCGTGGGCTCCCCGCAGGGTCGCCCGCCAGGCGCCGGGGTCCGCGATGGCCTGCGCGACGTTCGCGGTCATCGTGGCGAGGTCGACACGCAACGGCGGAAGGTCCGTGGCGTCACCGCGGATCCAGCGGACGCGCTCACTGCCCGGCTTGGTCCGGGCGACATCGAGGGACGCCTGCGCGGGCTCGACCCCGACGACCTCCTTCCCACGATCCGCCAGCATCAGGGCGAACACCCCGGTACCGCAGCCGATGTCGAGAACGCGCCGCGCCCCGAACTCCTCCGCCATCCCCAGATAGGCGTCGAGATCGCCGCGGTCGGGGTCGAGCGGGTCGTAGAGGGCGGCGAGGCGCGGATGGGCGAAGGCGTCGTCGGTCATGGCGACGAACGTAGGCGGGACGTGCCCGGAGGGCGAGAGGGTTTCGGGGGCGCGGCGACGCCCCGCCCGCCACCGCAGCCACCCCGCGCGGCGCCACCGGTGCGCGAAATACGGTGGAGACGCGGCCGCGATCGGGGATGGAATGGGGCGATGCACGGTGAGGCTGTTGTGGATCGCGGGCGGTACCCGGATGCGGTGACCCCCTGGGACGATGTGGACTGGCGGCAGTCCTTCCTCGCGTGGGCGGAGCGGGGGCTGGCCGCTCGCGGGCGGTCCTCGGCGCGGCTGCTCGCCGTGCGGGTGCGGCCCTGGTCCGTGCTGATGCGCCTGGCGGCCCCCGGGGGCCCCGATGTGTGGTGCAAGGCCAACTCGCCCGCGAGCGCCTACGAGGCCGGACTGACCGAGGCGCTGGCCCGCTGGGTTCCGGGTCATGTGCTGGAACCGCTCGCCGTGGACGCGGCGCGCGGCTGGTCCCTCTTTCCGCACGGCGGCACGCTCTTCAGGGACGCGCACGGTACGAGCGGAACGGGGCAACGGGCCTGGGAGGAGGCGCTGCGCCGGTACGCGACCGTGCAGCGCGCCCTGTCCTCCCGCGCCGAGGAGATCGTCGCGCTCGGTGTCCCCGACGCGCGTACGGCGGCCCTCCCCGACGTCTTCGACCGGATCGTCGAGGAGAACGCCGCCCTGGACACCGGCACCCGCTCGGCACTGCGGGCGCTGCGCCCGCGCCTCGTCGGGTGGTGCGACGAACTCGCCGCGCTCGGCATCCCCGACACGCTCGACCACTCCGACCTGCACGACGGGCAGATCTTCGCCCCCGCGCCGGGCCGCTTCACCTTCTTCGACTGGGGGGACGCGGCGGTCTCCCATCCGTTCTGCAGCCTGTACGTGCCGCTGGGCAACGCGCGCGAACAGTACGGGCCGCAGGCGCTGCCCCGGCTGCGTGACGCCTATCTGGACGCGTGGGCCGGGACGGGGCCGACGCCCGCCGAACTGCGGCGCGGGGCCGGTCTGGCCCGGCACCTGGGGGCCGTCAACCGGGCGTGCTCCTGGGGCCGGCTCTTCCCCACGGCGTCACGGGGGCTGACGGCCGTGACGGACGCCGGGGGCGCACGGTCGCTGTCCGGCCTGCTGGCCGACCCGGCGCTGTGACGCCCGCCGTGCCCGGGGACGCCGGGCAGGGGTACCCGGGCCGACCACCCGGGGGCCGGTCGGCTCGGCCGGGTGTTCGGGGGCCGGTGGTAGCTTGGCAGGCCAGTTCTTGGCGTGTACATCGAGGCTAGGGGGACCCCATGAGGCAGCAGTCCGTACGGAGTCGCACAGTGGCCGGAGCGGCGGCCGGGACGCTGGCCCTGTTCTTCGTCTCGGGCTGTTCGTTCAGCTTCGGCGGCGACCTGGTCGTCAAGAAGGAGGAGGTCGCCAAGCAGGCCTCCGCCGGTCTGGAGAAGCAGGTCGGGCGCGCCCCCGAGGACGTGACCTGCGAGAAGGACCTCAAGGGGAAGGTCGGTGAGTCGGTGCGCTGCACGCTGACCGACAGCGGCAAGAAGCTCGGTATGACGGCGACCGTGAAGTCCGTCGACGGTAAGAAGGTGAACATGGACTTCAAGGTGGACGACAACGCCGGAGCGGGCGATGGCGCCTCCGCCGACCCCCAGCCCAGCGACTCCGCGCAGCCGTCCGGTTCGACGGGCGGCGGCAGCGACACCGGCGCGGCCGGGTCCGTCGACAAGGCCGAGGTCGCCCGCCAGGGCAAGGCCGCCCTCGCCGCGCAGGTCGGCAAGCAGCCCGACTCCTTCACCTGCCCCGAGAACCTGCCCGCCAGGGCCGGCGCCACGATCCGCTGCCAACTGGCCGACAGCGGCAAGCAGTACGGAGTGACGGTCACCGCGAAGTCGGTTGTCGGCGGCAAGGTCAACATGGACTTCAAGGTGGACGAGACGCCGGGCGGCTGAGACGCCGGGCCCGGCGCGGAGGGCGGGCACGGCCCCGCCCTCCGCCGGCCGTCACGTCCCCGACAGCACCACCAGCTCCCGGGTCGCCCGGGTCATCGCCACGTACCGGTCGACCGCGCCGCCGACCCCCGTCCCGAACCGCTCCGGCTCGACCAGGACCACGAGGTCGAACTCCAGGCCCTTCGACAGCGTCGGGGTCAGCGAGCGGACCCGGGGCGAGGCCGGGCGGAAGGCGGCCGGGGCCCCGATGACGCACGCCGTTCCCTCGGGATGGGTGGTCAGCCAGGTGTCGAGGACGGCGGGCAGGTCCGCGACCGGGCCGTGGGCGACGGGGATGCCGCTGCTGCGGATGGACACCGGGACGTTGGCGTTCGGCAGGGCGGCCCGGATCACCGGTTCCGCCGCCGCCATGATCTCCTCCGGCGTGCGGTAGTTGACGGTCAGCGCGGACAGCGTGATCCGGTCGAAGCCGACGCGCTCCAGGCGCTCCCGCCACGACTCCGTGAAGCCGTGCCGGGCCTGCGCGCGGTCCCCGACGATCGTGAAGCTGCGCGAGGGGCACCGCTGGAGCAGCATCTGCCACTCCGCGTCGGTCAGTTCCTGCGCCTCGTCCACCACCACGTGCGCGAACGGCCCCGCCAGCTCGTCCGGTTCGGCGGCGGACAGCGCGTCCGGGTCGAGCAGCGTGTCCTGGAGGTCCTGGCCGCGCAGCATCCCCACCGCGCCCTGGCTCTCGTCGATCTCGGCGTTCTCCAGGAGGCTGTCGATGGCCTCGGCCCGGTGCGCCCGCTCGGCGGCGGCCGTGGCCGCGTTGCGGCGCCGGCGGCGGGCCGCGTCCGGGTCACCGAGCCGCTGCCGGGCCGCGTCCAGGACCGGCAGGTCGGACACCGTCCACGCCTGGGGTTCCGGGCGCTGGAGCCGGGCCGCCTCCTCGCGGGTGAGCCCCGGCGCGCAGGTGCGCAGATAGGCCGGGACGGACCAGAGGTCGCCGACCAGGTCAGCCGCCTCCAGCAGGGGCCAGGCCCGGTCGAAGGCCGCCATCAGCTCACGGTCACGCACCAGCGCCCGCCGGACCAGGTGGTCGGGGACCTCCTCCTCCTGCCGGTCGGCGTGCTTGTCGGCCAGGATCGTCAGGACCTCCTCCAGGACCGTGTCCCGTGCCTCGTTGTGCGGGACGCCCGGCGCCGACTCGAAGGCCACGGCCCACTCGGCGGCGGTCAGCCGGACGTCCGCCCACGGCGTCGTGACGGTCAGCCCCTGGGCCGGCGGCTCCTCGTAGAACGCGACGGCCGCCTCGACCGCCCGCACCAGCTCCGCCGACGCCTTCAGCCGGGCCACCTCCGGATCGGCCTCGGGCACGGCCGCCGCGCCCTCCGGGACGAGGTCGCGCAGGGTGCACGTCCGCACCCCGTCCTCACCGAGGCTCGGCAGCACATCGGCGACGTATCCCAGGTACGGCTGGTGCGGGCCGACGAACAGGACGCCGCCCCGCCGGTGCCCGAGGCGCGGATCGGCGTGCAGCAGGTACGCGGCGCGGTGCAGGGCGACGACCGTCTTCCCGGTGCCAGGACCGCCGTCCACGATCAGCGCGCCGCGCGAACCGGCCCGGACGATCGCGTCCTGGTCCGCCTGGATGGTGCCGAGCACGTCCCGCATCCGGGCCGACCGGTTGGTGCCCAGGCTCGCGATGAACGCCGACTGGTCGTCGAGCGCGGCGTGCCCGGCGAAGGCGTCCGGGGTGAACACCTCGTCCCAGTAGTCGCTGATCCGGCCGCCGGACCACCGGTAGCGGCGGCGGCTCGCCAGGCCCATCGGGTTGCCGTGCGTCGCCCCGAAGAACGGCTCGGCGGCGGGGGAGCGCCAGTCGGTCAGCAGCCGGCGGCCCTCGCTGTCCGTGAGACCGAGCCGCCCCACGTACACCGGCTCGGAGCCGTCCGCCCCGGTCATGTGGCCGAGGCAGAGGTCCAGGCCGAAGCGGCGCAGGGTGCGCAGCCGGGCGGACAGCCGGTGGATCTCCGCGTCCCGGTCCATCGCCGCCCGGCCCACCCCGCCCGSCGCGCGSCGGGCGGCGTCGAGGGCGGCGGTCAGTTCGGCGACGGTCTCCTCCAGGCAGCGCGCGATCGCGGCGAAGTGCCGCTCGTCACCGGCGATCAGGGCGGGGTCGGCCTTGGCGGCGGCACGGTCGCCGGTCAGCGCGAAGGCGCTCGTGGTGAGGGTGGTGGAGGGGGTGACAGGACTCAGATCGGGCACTACGCAAAACTCCCAAACGCCGCAGGTGGCTGGCTCAGATCAGCGATTGTGCGGTACGAGGGGGGCCTTGCGGCAAGGCCCCCCTTGCGCTATACGTTGAGAGTGGCCGGAGGTGACAGTTCCCTCCCCGGCC
>NZ_RDBL01000003.1 GCF_008042035.1 Streptomyces sp. col6 | reverse complement strand
GACGGGGTCCCCCTCCGCCGGTTCCGTACCGGGTTCGGGCGCCACGGCCGCCGGTTCCGGTGCCACGGTGCCGGGCACCGCCGCAGCCGTTCGCACGCCCATCGCCACCGGCTCCCCGCAGGCCCGGCAGCGCGCCCCGCCCAGCCAGCCGCGAGCGGGGCCGGTGAGGGGGTGGCCCGCCGGGCAGGCGTCCCGCCAGGGTTCGCCGGACGGGACGGAGAAGCGGTAGGCGGCGCGTGGGAGCAGCAGGCCGGTCGCTCCGCCCCAGAGTGCGGCGATCCCTATCAGCATGGCGTACACCCCGGCGATCCTAATCGGCGCGCACGGGCAGGGGGTTGGCCCTGTGGATTCGGGCCCGGAGACACAGCGGCGCCGCTACCGTCGGGCCATGGCTCGATGGCGCGATGGCACGGGAACGCTCACGATCACGGACCGGGACGGGGTGACCGAGATCCGGGTGCCGCTGCGGATCGCGGCCTCCTACCGGCACCGGGCGCGCGGGCTGCTCGGGCGGGACGGGGTCGACGGGGCGCTGATGATCACGCCGTGCGGGAGTGTGCACTCCTTCCGGATGCGGTTCACGATCGATGTGGCGTACCTGGACCGGAGGTTCAACGTGCTGGCGGTGCACACCCTGCGGCCGGGCCGGCTGGGTCTGCCCCGGCTGCGCGGGCGGCACGTGATCGAGGCGGAGGCCGGTGCCATGGCGGCGTGGGGGCTGCGACCGGGCGTACAGGTGCGGGTGAGCCAGGCTCCGTAGGGCGTGTCCTCCCGGAATTGGGCCCGGAATTGGGGCCCGGAGGCCCGCGCGTGGACGGCCCCGGCGCCCCTACGCTCGCGCCACACCCAGGTCCTGCGGGGCGGGGACGGGCGTCGGAGGGGGAGAACCGTGAGCGGTGGCAGCGGCAGGAGCACGGCGGGGGACGGGGGCGGCCCCGGGAGCGCGTTCTTCCCGCTGGCCCGCAGCTGGGCCGCCGGCACGGTCGTCTACCTCGCCGCCGGATACCTGGTCTCGCGCGGTCTCGTCGCCCTACTGGCCACCGGGGACCGGCTCGATTCCTTCGCCTGGCGGCTGGGCCTGCTGCACGTGCCGGCCGTCCTCACCACCGTGCTCACCGTGCTCGCCGCCGTCCGGGTGCTGCCCGAGGAGCGGCGCGGGTCCCGGCCGTCGTACCTGCTCGCCGGTCTGGGTGTGCCGCTGGGCGGCCTCTGCTACGGCTACGCGATGGCCCGGGAGGCCGTCGGGACCGAGGGCGTCCTGATGCCCCTCGTGGCGGCGGCGACCGGGACGGTGGTGGGCCTGGGTCTCGACCGGCTGATGGAGGACGGCGAGCCGGAGCCGATGGCCGCCCCGTACAGCTGGCGGGACGCGGGCGCTTCCGCGACCGAGTACCTCGGGGTGATCGTCCTGGCCACCGCCATCGTGCTGGCGCTGATCACGACCGGGGTGGCGGGCGGCATCAGCGACCGGTTCCGCTGCGCCGTGTCATCGGTCACCGGCGGCGGGGCGGGCTGCGCCGACGCGGACGGCGGTGACGAGGCCGGACCCAGGACCGACGCGGACTACGAGCCCGACCAGTGCCAGATATCCAGCATCTCGGACACGGTGGGCGACAAGGTGAAGGTCGGCTGGTTCGAGTGGGGCAACGAGTACGGCTTCCAGCAGACGGTGAGCCTCGCCAACACCGATGTGAACGGGGACGGCACGGTGGACGGGGACGACAAGGTCGTCACCATGACGTTCACGGACGCCGCGTCCGTCGGGGCGAGCGCCAAGGCGGGCGGGAAGCTCGGCAAGTACGGCAGGGCGGAGGTCGACGTCGGCGGCGGGATCAAGATCACCAATGGTGACACCTGGGTCTTCGAGAGCGAGGAGCAGGCCGCTGAACTGCGCGACGACATCGAGGAGATGAAGATGTGGGAGACCTCGACGAAGTACAGCGGAGGCTACGGCGGCGGCTGGTACTCGGGCATGAAGTGGGCCGAGAAGAAGGAGGACGTCGAGAGGAAGATCGGTGACAAGAAGATCTCCTACGCGACGGTCGGTCTGAACGCCTACGCGGACGGCGGGCTGTCGGTCGACGCGGGCGAGGAGTCCGAACTCGGCGCGCGGCTCGGCGGCAGGGCCACGTTCGCCCCCGATGTGACCGTCACCAAGGACGACATCAGCGGCAACGAGTCGTACACCTACAGCGCCAAGCTGGACCTGGAGGCCAAGGCGTCGGGGACGGCGGGCCCGGTGACCGGTGCGCTGGGCGGCAGGCAGAGCCGTACGGGCACGATGACGGTCACCCGCGACCAGAAGACCGGCAGGCTCGTACGGATCGACATGACGCAGACCGTCGAGAGCAGCGGTACGGCCTCCGGAAAGATCGAGGACGGCGTCGACAACGGCAAGAAGGACAAGGACAAGCGCGGCGGCAAGGGCGGGGCGACCGGCTCCTCCACCGAGTCCGGCATCCGGGTGACCGGCAACTCGCTCGTCTTCGGCAAGGGCACGGACCGGGCCACCGAGGACGAACGGGCCGTCGCCGAACAGTGGCTGGACGGCTCGGGCGACAACACCGCCCCCTTCGCCTACCTGTTCGGGGACCACTCGCTCCAGAAGAAACCGGCCGGGAACGACCCCTTCGAGCAGCTGATGTTCGAGGACGGGCTCTCCACGGACATGCGGTACCACGGCGAGACCGACGCCCAGGAGTTCGGCTTCGAGCTCTCGCTGGGCATGAGCCTGGGGATGAACGTCACCGACGAGCACAAGGAGGAGACACTGACCGACGCGCGGTTCCTGGGAGCCCCGCAGGGCGGCACGCGCACGTACCTTCCGTACAGCTACTGCGCGAACTGACCCCCGTACGACTCACGAGGCGAGAGGCGAGGACGACGATGAAGAGGTACCGGGCACGCGGCACGGCCGCTGCCGCCGCCATCGGTCTGACCCTGCTCACCGGCTGCGGGGGCGGGTCCGCCGCGTCCGTCCCGGACGGCTGGGCGACGCTGGACACGGCGAGCGTGTCCGTCGGCTATCCGAAGGACGAGGGGTACCGGGAGCAGTCCGCGTCGCAGCGCGGCACGGCGAACGCGGCGGTCGCGCTCAAGGAGGAGTCGGGGCTGCGCACGGGCATGGTCTCCGTCCAGCTGGACTTCGCCCGGGGGGTGAGCGACGCCGGGGAGGCGGCAGCGGCGGCGGGCGCCGGTATCGGGCTGGGCACGACGCGCAAGGAGACGACGGACGTGCGGCTCGCGGGCGAGGAGAGCGCCCGGCAGGCCCGCAGGATCGACTACGAGTTCACCTCGGCCGGCACGGAGCGCACCCCGGCGAAGGGCACCCGGATGACGGGCGTGGTGGTCGCGGGCGTCGACTCGAAGGACGTGCCGTTCGCGATCCGGATCAACGCGGTGAAGGGCGCGCTCAGCGCGGACGATCTGGACGCGTTCGTCGCCTCGATCACGGTCAAGTAGCCGTTTCCGCTAGCGGTTGGGCACATCGCTGCCGTAGACCACCCACGGCGACTGCTCGAAGGAGTTGACGCCCGACAGCTGCGGCTGGGCGGCGGCCACTTCGGGCAGCACGGCGAGCGTGTCCGGCCAGCAGTCGAAGTACACCGAGCCCTTGACGATGAAGCCGGGCCAGTCGGTGGCCCCGGAGGCGCCCTCGCGGTCGAGCACGAAGCCGACGCAGAGCAGCGAGGCCCGCCCGATCGCCTCGCGTATCGCGCGCACCGCTCGCTCCTGGTCGGCGCGGTCCAGCAGGCCGAGGCCGAAGCGCAGCTCGACCGCCCCGTCCGCGCCGCGTCCGACCCGGGCCCGGACCTCTCCCCCGCAGGGCAGCCAGAGCAGGAAGTCGACCCGGTCGAGGCGTTGCAGACCGGCCAGCAGCACCAGTTGCTCCCGGGTCACGAAGGACTGGGCGCCGGACGGCTCGGTGCCGGGGCCGAGCAGGGAGATGCGCCGGGTGACCGGGTGGTCGGCCCGCACCCCCGCCGCCTCCAGGTCGCCGAGCAGGGACTCGGCGTCGGGGCGGCTCCAGCACAGGTGGTACGAGCAGAAGAAACCGTCACTCATCGGCACGTCACCTCGGAACACGTGGTGGGCTGCCCTCCTGTCCCGTCGCACCGCGGGCGGCGGCACGGGGGCGGCTGGCGGGTGGTCGGTTCACGAGGGTAGGGGGCACCCCTGGTCCGGGGCGTGGGCGTGCGGGGTTCCGGGCGGGTGGGGCGGGGCCCCGGCGGCGGCGCCGCTGGACTGGCTGGACACGGTTGCGGCTCCGGGGGCGTAGGAGGCTCGGAAGGGTCGGCACCGGGAGGCGGGTGCGCTGCACCGCCCCTCGTCTCCCCTCTTCTGCTCATGTTCCCGTCCGGTACACCCGGCGCCTCACCAGGCGGGCACGTCACCCGGGGCCGGCGGCAGGGGCGCGGCGGGGACGGGGAGCCGGACGCTCTCCACGGCGGTCCCGGTGAGCCGGTCCGCCAGGGAACGGCAGGACGGGGCGAGGACCGGAACGGCGTTCAGCAGGAAGACGACGACCGAGGCGGCCCAGCACAGCGCGGACAGGAAGAACTCGCCCTCGACCAGCAGGCAGCACGCCAGCGCGTACAGCGCCACGTCGGCGACGGTGGTGGTCACCGCCCGCAGCGCCGCGCGGTGCGCGGCCACCGGAGTGATCCGCAGCCCCACGAGGGCCTTGCCCAGGGTGCGGCCGGTGAGGGAGATCGAGGCCCACTGGTAGAGGAACGTGAGGAGCACGAGCGCGCCGAACGCCTGCTCGACGTAGCCCACGGCCTTCCCCCACAGCGACAGGCCCATGCCCTCGGCCACGTCGAGCGCTTCGCCCTTGGAGCGCAGGAACTCCCAGCCGCCCCGCGTGGCGAGGTCGGGCACATCAGTGAGGAGCGCGGACACCCGGTGGACGGTGAACCACCCGAGCAGCACCGCCAGGGTGACCACCAGAGCGAAGTCGACACACCAGGCCATCACTCGCCGGGACTTGAGCACGGATTTCCCCCCGTTGACGCACTACGGACCCGAAGCGGCGACAGGCTAACAGCCCCGCCTTGCCCGGTGCCGGGGCCGGTTGTCGGACCCCGCCCGTACGCTCCCCCTCATGAGCGTCTCCCTGTACTACACCGCGTGCCGCACGGCCCCGCTGAGCGGGCCGGAGTCGGCCGCCGTCACCCGTATCGTCGCCGCGCGCCACGCGTCGTTCCCGTACGAGGACGAGGAGGGCCTGTACGTGTACGACCCGCGGGCGGCGGAGCCGGGGACCGTCCTCGACGGCTCCACCAAGATGCCGTTCGACCCGGGCCGCCTGCTGCCGGTGGTCGCCCATGTGCTGGACTCCGTCACGGAGTTGCGCCGGTCCCTGCCCGACGCGGAGTGGCGCGTGCACCTGGACGACCTGGACGTCGAGTGGGACGGGGCCAGGGGGTACGAGCTGCCGGGGATGCGTGACGCGAACCTGGCGGCGGAGCTGTCGGCGGCGGGCGCGGACGCCGTGCCGGACGCGCCGGGCGGCCGTGCCACGCTTGGCCCATGACGACGCCCGAGCCGCTGACGCCCGACGCGCCCGGCACCCTGCGCCGGCCGCTCCTGACCCAGCAGTGGCTCGACCTCTGCTTCGTCCACTGGGCCGTGGAGCCGGAGGCGGTGGCGCCGCTGCTGCCCGCGGGGACGGTGCCCGACAGCTTCGACGGGGTCACGTACGTGGGGCTCGTGGCCTTCCGGATGCATCGCGTGGGGTGGCTGGGCCTGCCCGGTGTGCCCTATCTCGGCTCGTTCCCCGAGACGAACGTCCGCCTGTACTCGGTCGACGAGCGGGGACGGCGCGGGGTCGTCTTCCGCTCGCTGGACGCGTCCCGGCTGCTCCCCGCGGCGATGGGCCGGCTGGGCTTCCGGCTGCCGTACGTGTGGTCCCGGATGCGTGTGGAGGCGGCCGGCGACACGATCGGCTACACCAGCGCGCGCCGCGTACCCGGCCCGCGCGGCGCGTACAGCCGCATCACCGTGCGCCCCGGCGAACGCATAGGGCGGCCCACGGAGTTGGAACACTTCCTCACCGCGCGCTGGGGCCTGCACCACTCCGTCCTCGGCAGCACCGCCTACCTGCGCAACGACCACCCCCGCTGGCCCCTGCACCGCGCGGACCTGCTCGTCTGCGAGGAGAACCTGATCGAGGCGGCAGGCCTGCCGGCCCCGAGCGGGGCCCCGGTCAGCGTGCTGTACTCACCGGGTGTCCCGGTCCGTCTGGGCGGCCCGTTCCGGGCACCGCACCCGGCCGTCGGCCACCGGCGCGCACGTGATCACTGATCGACCGAAAACCGCTTGCAGGCGTCCGGTCCCCCGTCTACCTTGGGGCGCATGGGTTCTCTGTGATACTCCCCCTGGGCCTGCGTTGAGCTCCGCTCCGCAGCAGCGCATTCTCCCGCGCATCCGCACGTACACGCCTCCGTAGCTCCGTGACGCCTGCCTGTCCGGCACGCGTCCTCGGTGTGCTGCCGGCGTGCGCGGACGCGCCCCGACCACCGCGCGCCGATCGGCACGGGCCGAGAACAGGGGGCTTTCATGCACACCGGACAACTCACTCTTCAGAACGTCACCCGCCGCTACGACGACCACGTCGTGCTGGACGACGTCACCTTCAGCATCAGGCCGGGCGAGAAGGCCGGCATCATCGGCGACAACGGGGCCGGCAAGTCCACGCTGCTCCGGCTGATCGCCGGGCAGGACCGGGCGGACAACGGTGAGCTGACCGTGGTCGCGCCCGGCGGTACGGGCCATCTCGCCCAGTCCCTCGACCTGCCCGCCGGGTCCACCGTCCAGGACGCGGTGGACGCGGCGCTCGCCGGTCTGCGCGAGCTGGAGGCCCGGATGCGCCGGGCCGAGGCCGGGATGAGGGGCCTGGCCGGGCCGGAGCTGGCCGCCGCGCTGGAGGAGTACGCCGGGCTGGTCGCCCGGTTCGAGGCGCGGGCCGGTTACGAGGCCGACGCACGGGTGGACATCGCCCTGCACGGGCTCGGCCTGCCCCGTCTGGACCGGGACCGGCCGCTGTCCACCCTCTCGGGCGGCGAGCGGTCCCGGCTGGCGCTGGCGGCGACGCTGGCCTCCCGGCCGGAGCTGCTGCTGCTCGACGAGCCGACCAACGACCTGGACGACGAGGCGGTGGCCTGGCTGGAGGCCCATCTGCGGGCGCACCGGGGCACTGTGCTGGCGGTCACCCACGACCGGGTGTTCCTGGAGCGGGTCACCACCACGATCCTGGAGGTCGGCGAGGGCCGGGTGACGCGGTACGGCGACGGCTACGAGGGGTACCTCGCCGCGAAGGCCGCGGAGCGCCGGCGCCGGCTGCGGGAGTACGGGGACTGGTGCGAGGAGCTGGCCCGCAACCGCGAGCTGGCCGCATCCAACGTGGCCCGGCTGGACGCGATCCCGCGCAAGGTGCCGCTCAGCGTGTTCGGGCACGGTGGGTTCCGGGCGCGGGGGCGGGGGCACGGGGCGATGGTCCGTATCCGCAACGCGAAGGAGCGCGTCGAGCGGCTCACGGAGCGCCCGGTCGCACCGCCGCCCGACCCGCTGGTGTTCGCCGCCCGGATGGTCACCGCCGAGGCCGCGGCGCCCCGGATCGCGGCGGAGCTGGACGGCGTACGGGTCGACGGCCGGCTGTCGGTGCCCGCGCTGCGGATCGGCGGCACGGAGCGGCTGCTGGTCACGGGGGCCAACGGGGCCGGCAAGTCGACGCTGATGCGGGTGCTCGCGGGTGAGCTGCGGCCGGACGCGGGGACCGTGCGGACGCGGGGCCGGGTCGGGCACCTGCGCCAGGAGGAGACGCCGTGGGCGCCCGGCCTGACACTGCCGGAGGCGTACGCCCACGGGCGCGGCGGGGACCTCGACGAGCACACCGACCGGCTGCTGTCGCTCGGCCTGTTCCGCCCCGCCGACCTGCGCCTGACGGTGGGCGAGCTGTCGTACGGACAGCGACGGCGGATCGAACTGGCCCGTCTGGTCGGCGAACCGGTCGATCTGCTGCTGCTCGACGAGCCGACGAACCACCTCTCGCCGGCCCTGGTGGAGGAGCTGGAGGGCGCGCTGGCCGGGTTCCGGGGGGCGGTGGTCGTGGTGACGCACGACCGGCGGCTGCGGGACCGGTTCGACGGGCGGAGGCTGGAAATCGCCGGCGGACGCGTGGCGTAGGCGGCGGGATCGGATCGGCTGCCACGTCACCCTCTGCAACGGCCTGTTCCGATCCTTGCGCGGCGGCGGCACGGGTGCCGCCGCCGCGTGGGACCGGTCAGCTCTGCGTGCCGCTCTCGCCGCGCTGGAAGGAGACCTCCACGCGGCGGTTCTTGCGGCGGCCCTCCTCGTCGTCGTTGCTGGCGATCGGGTAGTCCTCGCCGTAGCCCCGGATCTCGAAGGTGATGCCGGTGCCGCCGAGCGCCTGGTCCAGCACGTTGTGGACCGCCTCGGCGCGCTTCTTGGACAGCACGTCGCCGTGTTCGGACGAGCCGAGGTCGTCGGTGAACCCGAACACCCTGACCTTCTTGGCGTCCTGCTTCTTGATCTCCTCGGCAATGGCGTTGATCCGCCCGGTCGCCTCGGCGCTCAGCTTGGCGCTGTCCTTGCCGAAGAGCACTTCGGCCTGGAGGGCGAACTTGATGTCCGCGTTGGTGTCCTCGCGCCGCTCCTCACCGCCGAGATCCTCGATGACGGACTTGATGTCGAGCACCTTGGGCGGGGCGAGGGTGGCGCCCTCGGGGAGCTTGAGATCGGAGTCGTCGGGGTCGACCTCGACGGGGGGTTCGGCGGAGGCGGAGGGGTAGGGGCTGTCGTCGGCGGATGCGGGCGGGGCGACCCCGAAGGCCAGTACCGCGGTGAGCACCATGGCCGAAACCCGTGCCGGGGTCCGCAGAATGCCGCCCATCTCGCTGTACATCACGAGATCGCGATCGTCGCGTTGGGGAAGCCGGGGAACTGTAGTCCGACTTCATGCGTGGACAGGTCGGGAGCCGGGAACTGAGCGAAGAACGTCAGAGCGCCCCCGGCCTCAATGCTCGGGTCGAATCCACTGGTGGTCAGCGGTCGGTTGTCGGTGTCACGCAGCACGTAGTAGCGCTTCTTCGCTTTCGCGTCCACCAGGGTCATTCCGGCGAGCGACCGATCGGTTGCCGCCACGGCCTCCTCCGCCCCGCTCCATTGGAGCGGCGTGGTGTAGTCCTCACTGCCCGTATTCTTGATCTGGCCGTTCACCGTGAGGAATCCACCTGAATCACGCGTGGCGGAGTTGATCACCATTTCGATTCCGGCGTCCCCCTTCACGCTCGCCAGAATCGTGCCCGTGTCAGGCGCAGCTCCGCCGGACTTGGTCTTCGCCTTTTCGGTGCTCGGCGACTTCGCGGAACTCGATGACCCCTTGTCCTGGGAGCCGGCGCCGTCATCGCCACCGCATGCGGCCAGAGAAAAGGTCAACGTCGCCGCCAAGAACGCGGCAGCGCCGGTTCGGCGTACGTTCCTCACGTACCGAGCAGTCATCGGTCCCTATCCTTTGCGGTCTGTCTCAGTCAGTTTTCGGCCAGGCGTACGGTGAAGAGGTCGGCCACATCGGGCATGAGCGTCAAGTCTTCCGGATCAACCGCCCAGTCCCGGTCACCGGCACAGCGCACCTTGCCGATCGGCGCAGCTTCCGGTTCCGGGCTCGCATCGGGGTCGGATTCAGGGTCCGGTTCTGGTTCCGGGTCCGGCGCCTCGGCAGGTATGAATGTGCAGCGGGGCTCGACCACCGCCACAGCCTCGGCTTCCGCATGCTTGCCTTCGGTGCCCGGCACGATGTCCGTGCTCATGCCCTTGCGTGACTTCAGCCGCACCTCGTACCCCCATCTGCCGTCGGACAGAGGTCTGCACGAGACATCACCGGCATCGTTCAGGGCGGCGAACTCGGATGCCTTTCCACAGCCGTTGCCCGGCTCCCCCAGGAAGGACGTACTGAACACGGACTCGAAGTAGTCGGGGTCCGCCAGGTGTGCCAGCAGCTCCGGTTCGAGCAGGCTGCGCGATTCCTTGGCCGCCGCCAGCGCGGCGGCATCGGCCGCGCTCTGGGCACCATTGCGCTGAATATCCGCCTCGCCGAACGCGAAGAAGATCAACGCGACGAAGAGCAGGCCCGCCACCGCTGCGATGTACAGCGGTGCGGCCTGCCCGGAATCCTCATGGGCGCGCGAACTCACTTGTTGAGGACAGAGTTGATCTTCTTCGTGAACTTGTTGGCGATGGATGTTCCCATCTTCGTATTGATCAGCGCAATCACGATCGCCACCACCAGAATCGTGATGCCCACATACTCGATCGCCCCCTGCCCCCTGTCCCTGCGGCGTTTCATGTGGTCGACCGTGGTGTTCGCCCAGTGGGTCACATAAGTCTGGGTGTGCGTCGCCGCCTTGAGTGCGATGTTCTTCATGAGGATGTCCCCCTCCGAGTCCGACCGACCGGGAATCGGTCGACGCTGATCCGTGTGCCCGCCCGACAGCGGCAACGTACGTCGGTACAACACCCCTCATCATGGGCCTGTGGGCCCAACTCCGGGCCCACTCCCGCGACAGGAGGCCGAAAGCCGTACCGCTTTCAGCCATGGCGCGCCGTTCCCCCGGCCGGCCCGCGGTGCCACAGCGCGATGGCCTCGCCGCGGCTGCCGGCCTGCAGTTTGGTGAAGATCCGGTTGATATGGTTCTTCACGGTCTTCTGGCTGATGAAACAGGCGGCGGCGATCTGCTGATTGGACAGGCCCGACGCGATCAGGTCCATCACTTCCACCTCCCGTTCGCTCAGCTCCGAATGTCCCACAAAGGGCCCCGGTGGCGGGGCATTTCGCGGGGACCCCCGCTCCCGCAGGGCCTCCAGGAGGGCGCTGTTCGCCGAGGGGGTGAAGCGGGACCGGCCCGCCGCCGTGTCGCGGACCGCGGTGAGCAGTTCGTCCGCGGTGAACTCGCCGTGCACCAGATAGCCCCCCGCCCCCAGCCGCAGCGCCCGGCGGATCACCTCGCTCTCGCGGCTGTACGTGAGCATCAGGACCGGGGCCAGACGGACCAGGTGCGGCAGGGCCGAGAGGCCGTCGACGCCGGGCATGCGCACATCGAGCAGGACGACGTCCGGGTGGTGCCGCAGCGTCCCCTCGTACGCCTGGCGGCCGTCGTCCGCCTCCGCGACCACGGTGATCGCGTCGCGGCCGTGCAGCAGGGCCGTCAGGCCCGCCCGTACAACGGGGTTGTCGTCGGCGACGAGCACCCGGAGCGGGGCGGCGGCGGGGG
>NZ_RDBL01000029.1:1124252-1154126 GCF_008042035.1 Streptomyces sp. col6 | reverse complement strand
CCCCCGTGCACCCCCGTGTTTCCCCCGTGGTCCCCCGGTTGGTGCTGACCGGATCGTGTCATCCTGGGGCGCTCGGTCGCATTGCCGGAACGCGGCAATGTTCGCCGTTCCTCGATGCCGGGCACCGGCACCGGCCCCTGTGCGTTGGGCAGAGGGCGGAGACGGAACAGGAACGGAGGCGGACGCGTGGCGGAACCGGAGATTCCCGACAGCTTTCTGGAGGGTTACGCGCGGATACTGGGCGAGGCGGCCGTCTCGGGACGCCGCCTCACCCGCGAGGAGCTGGAGACCCGCCGCGCCCTGGGCCGGCAGGCTGCCGAGGCCGGGCACCAGCTCCGGGCCCTGGTCCGCATGCACCTCGCCGAGACCCGCACCGCCTGGCCGGTCCCCGCCCCCGGCGCGCCTCCCGCGTCGGTCGCCGCCTCCGCCGACAGCGTGCTGGCCGCGGCCGAGCAGGCGGTCGACGCCTTCGCCGACGGCTTCGAGCGCGCCCAGCGCCTCACCGTGCGCCGCGAGGAGGCGGCCAGACGGGAGTTCATCGACGACCTGCTGTACGGGCGCAGCGACCTGGGCCGCCTCGCCGAACGGGCCACGCGCTTCGGGTTGCGCCTCTCCCGCGCCCACGCCGTCGCGGTCGCCACCGGCCCGGAGGCGTACACCGAGACCGACCAGGTGCCGCGGCACGTGGAGTCGGCGCTGCTGGCCCGGTTCAGCGGGCGCAAGATCCTGCTCACGACGAAGGACGGCCGGATGGTGTGCATCGCGCCCGGCAGCCAGCCCGACGTCCTGCGCTACTTCGCGAAGCAGGCGCACGCGGCGACCGACGGCGGCCGGGTGGCGGTCGGCCGCGCCCACCGGGGCCCCGGCGGGGTCGTCCAGTCGTACGACGAGGCGCTGGACGCGCTGGACCTGGCGGACCGGATGGACCTGGACGACCCCGTGCTGTACGCAGCCGACCTGCTGGTCTACCCGGTGCTGACCCGGGACCGGCAGGCCATGGCGGATCTCGTGCGCAGCGAGCTCGGCCCGCTCCAGAAGGCCAGAGGAGGCGCCGAACCGCTCCTCAGAACGCTCTCGGTGTACTTCGACGCGGGCTGTGTCGCCGCCGAGACCGCCCGCCGCCTCTCGCTGAGCGTCCGGGCCCTCACGTACCGGCTGGAACGCATCCATCAGCTGACCGGCTCCGACCCCGCCGACCCCATGCACCGCTACACCCTCCAGACCGCGGTGATCGGAGCCCGGCTGCTGGACTGGCCGGCCAAGGAGGTCTAGGGCCTTTCGTTCGGATCGGCGCGGCCCGTGCGGAGCGGCGCCGATCCTGTGGGCGGGGTGGGTCAGCCGCCGCTGTGGTGCTCCTTCTCGTCCTTGTGGCAACCGCCTCCCCTCTTCCCGGGCTTCCCGGGCTTGCCTGGCTTGCCGCATCCGGGCTTCTTCGGACGCTCGGGTGTGGCCTTCACCGTGACGGTGGCCGAGGCGGTCCCGCTGGCGATCTCGCCGCCCTGCGGGTCGGTGGCACCGGCCTGGGCCACGTTGGTGATCCGGCATGTGAGGGTGGCCCCGCCACCGCCACCGCCGCGGGTGGTGATCCTCCGGCAGACGTCGATGTCCGCTTCCGTGATCCGGTAGGAACCGCGGCAAGTGGTGCTCGCCCCCGGCGCCAGCGAGGTCGCGTCACAGACCACAGTGGCGACACGGTTGTCCGCCACGTGCACATCGTGCAGCGGGGTGCTGCCGGTGTTGGTGACCGTGTACGCGTACCGGACCTCGGTGCCGGCCCGGAACGGGCCCTTGGAGACGACCTTCTTGTGGAGCGTCAGATGGGGCTGCCCGACCGGGAGGGTCTGATACGTCTCCGGCGAGGTGACGGTCGCCCCGTTCGCCGTGGCGGTCGCCGTGGCGGTGTTGGTCACGGAGCCGGCCGTACCGTCGGCCGCGGTGATCGTGTAGGTGCCGGTGCAGGTGGTGCTGTCACCGTCCTCCTCCGCCGGGGCGAGCGTGGCCGACTCGCAGGTGATGTCCGTGACGTGGTCGTCGTGCACCGCGACGCCGGTCAGCTCCGCCCCGCCGGTGTTGCGGACGGTGTAGCCGTAGGTGACCGTCTGCCCGACCGCGTACGGGCCGGGGGTCTCCACCCGCTTCTCGACCTCGATGCCCGGCGCACGCTCGATCGGCACGCTCTCCGAGGAGGGCGGTGAGGTGACCGGCTCCCCGCCCGACGTACCGGATGCCGTGGCCGTGTTGTCGATCGAGCCGTTGGCGACGTCGGCGGCCGTCACCGTGTACGTCGCCGTGCAGGTGACGGTCTCCCCGGGGGCGAGGCTGCTCACGGGGCAGGAGACCGGGCCGGTCTTCGGGTCGTCGACGGCGAGGTCGTCGATCGTCGTGCCGCCCGAGTTGGTGACCACGAAGTCGTACGGCACCTGCGAACCGGCCGTGAGGTCACCGGGCAGCGGCTCCCCGACCTGCTTCACGAGGTTCAGCCGGGGCAGCGGCCGCTCGGTGCGGATTGCTACGTTGCGGATGAGGTGGGTGTCCGTGAACAGTCCGGTCGAGGCCGCGAAGCCGAACTTGTAGGTCGCCGGTACAGGGTCCGGCGCAGCCGCCTGGAGGACCTGCCGGGAGCCGTTGCCGTCGTTGAAGTCGATGGACACGGTGACCTGCGGATCGGGTGCCGGGGTGATCACCACATGCACCCGGCGGCGCGAGGGTTCGAGGTCCTGCTCGGCCTGGACGGGATCGCTCGACACCTCGGTGGTCGGCCCCTGGAGCAGGCCGGGGAGAGTTGACGGCCAAGGTCCGGTGGTGGAGAAGTTGCTCGTGGTGGCGGTGAGGAAGCAGTACCCCTCGATGCCGTCGCCCGGGCCGCGCAGCGTGACCATGTTCGGCCCGGGTGCGGGCACGCGGAACGCCGTACCCGCGGGCGAGCGCCCACCGGGCGGGCAGCCGTTGCCCCGGTGCTCCCAGTCGCCGAAGTAGTTGCCGAGGACGTCGAGCCCGACTCCCAGGTATCCGCGGTCCACACCGGGAAGGAACTGGGCGTTCGGGTCGTCGTCGGGCAGCTTCTGCGCGTATCCGAGGCTGCCGCCGAAGGCGCCGGGGTGGGTCAGCTCCGCCTCACCGTCGACCAGGAAGAACGAGATGCCGTCGGCTGGGGCGATGGCTCCCGTGGTGGTGCCGTACTGCCACTGGTCGAAGGTGACATCCAGGCCGTCCTCGGCGGGCAGCGCGTGGTTGTAGAGGACAGCGCCGGACTGGTCGTTGGAGGAGTCCGTCAGCCGCAGGTAGCCCCGCGGGGCGGCGTTGTTGGGGGGTACGGGGCCGACGCCCGCCGTGCAGCCTCCGAGCGGGTGGTTGCCGGGCCCCGGCAGGGCACCGGCCTGGGGCGCTCCGGTGAGACAGGCCGAGCCGACCCCGGTGAACTCCGGGGCCGTCGCCCGGGTGAACGTCTCATCGAGCAAGGGGGAGCCGCCCTGGCGCGGCTGCGCGTGGGCGGGTCCGCCGGTGTCCAGGGTCAGGGGACCGGCCACGCCGAGGGCGAGGGCCAGCGCCGCCGCGGCGAGCCGCGAGGCCCGTACGCGTCCGTCCAGCGGCGATGGGCGTGGTGTTCGTGTCATGCGCAGCATAGATAGCAGTCACGCTTCGTGATCGATGACTGATGGATGGTGTGTCCGGAAGGGGCACCCGGCCAGCCGCATCGATCCGTCGCACACCACACGACCGCTCCACATGCGGGGAGCGCGGCCTGCGCCTAGCGTGATCATCCGGGGGATTCCGGCGGTGTGCGCAGCGAGGGAGAACCGCACCATGGCCCGTGAAGCAGTCGCCCGCAGAGCCAACCCCCGCGCGGCAGGTCCGTCCCATCGCTGGTGGGTGCTCGGGGTCATCGGTCTGGCCCAGCTGATGGTGGTGCTCGACGCGACGATCGTGAACATCGCGCTGCCCTCCGCCCAGCAGGACCTCGGCTTCAGCGACGGCAACCGCCAGTGGATCGTGACGGCGTACGCCCTCGCCTTCGGCTCACTGCTGCTGCTCGGCGGACGCATCGCGGACCTGGTGGGCCGCCGGGTGGTCTTCCTGACCGGCCTGGTCGGCTTCGCGGTCGCCTCCGCGATCGGCGGCGCCGCCCCGAGCTTCGAGATCCTGGTGCTGGCCCGCGCGTTGCAGGGCCTGTTCGGGGCACTGCTCGCCCCGGCTGCGCTGTCGCTGCTCACCACGACGTTCACCGTGCCGAAGGAACGTGCCAAGGCGTTCGGGATCTACGGCGCGATCGCCGGGGCGGGCGGTGCGGTGGGGCTGCTGCTCGGCGGCGTGCTCACGGAGTACCTGGACTGGCGCTGGTGCCTCTACGTCAACCTGCTCTTCGCGTTCCTGGCCTTCGTCGGTGGCTGGCGGCTGCTG
This sequence comes from Streptomyces sp. col6, assembly GCF_008042035.1. Classification (GTDB taxonomy): domain Bacteria; phylum Actinomycetota; class Actinomycetes; order Streptomycetales; family Streptomycetaceae; genus Streptomyces. The sequence continues at coordinate 1,149,728 of NZ_RDBL01000029.1, read as the reverse complement.
ACCGCGGGGGCGCCGACGGACCGGCCCCGGCTCGACATCCCGGGGACGCTGCTGGTCTCGGCCGGCCTCTTCTGCATCGTCTACGGCTTCTCGGAGGCCGAGTCGCACGCCTGGAGTTCGCCGCTGACCTGGGGGTTCCTGGTGGCGGGCGCGCTGCTGGTGGCGGCGTTCGCGTGGTGGCAGAGCCGGGCGACACATCCGCTGCTGCCGCTGCGGGTGGTGCTGGACCGGGACCGGGCGGCGTCGTTCCTCGCGATGTTCATCTCCGGCGGAGGGATGTTCGGCGTCTTCCTCTTCCTCACGTACTACCTGCAGAAGGGCCTGGGCTATTCGCCGGTCTCCACCGGGCTCGCCTTCATCCCGATGGTCGCCTGCATGATCGCCTCGTCGGTGACGACGACGAATGTGCTGCTGCTGCGGTTCGGCGCGAAACCGATCGTCCCGACCGGGATGGGCATCGCGGCCGCCGCCATGGTCTGGCTGACCGCCCTGGACCTGAACAGCAGCTACGCCGCCCATGTGCTGCCGCCGCTGCTCTGCCTGGGCATCGGCCTCGGCGCCGTCTTCGCCACGGCGATGAACCTGGCCACCGCGGGGGTCGGGCCGCGGGACGCCGGGGTGGCCTCGGCGATGGTCAACACCAGCCAGCAGGTCGGCGGCTCCATCGGCACGGCCCTGCTGAACACCCTCGCGACCACCGCCGCCACCAACTACCTGGTGGGCCGCAGGCCGACCCCGCCCGTCGTCGCCCAGGCCCAGCTGGAGAGCTACTCCACCGCGTACTGGTGGTCGGCGGGCTTCTTCGCCCTCGGGCTCCTCGTCACGCTGTTCCTCTACCGGCCCGGCGCACCCCGTCCGCACCTCGTGGAGGAACCGGAGCCGGTACGGGCCTGAGCGGCCTCAGCGCTTCGCACCCTCCGTCAGCCGGACGAACGGGATGGACTCGCCCACCCGCCGGTAGTCCTCCGTACCGCCGTCCACCGTGAAACCCATGTACGCGCAGAGCCGGCGGGCGACCCTGGGGTGGCGGGGCGCGTACCGCACCATCAGCTCGCCGCCCTCCTCGGCGGTCAGCACCTGCGCGGTCACCGCGTGGAACCGGCGGCCGGCCTGCACCGTGGCGTGCGGGGTGTGCTCCAGATTGCGGAACCAGTCGGCGCCGGGGCCGAAGCCGGACGCCACCGTCCAGCATGTCCGGCCCTCGTGGGTGCCCGCCTCGACGACCTCGACGGCGGTGCGGCGCGGCAGGCCCGAGACCCGTCCGGTGTGGACGAGCAGCAGCAGCCGGCCCCCGAAGAGCGGCCCGAGCCCCATGCGGAACAGGTGGACGGGCAGCCGGAAAGCGGCACGCCGCCAGCCGGTCGGCGGGTCCGGGCGCCGGGGAGCGGGCGTAGCCGCGGGTTCATGCGTCACTGTGCAAACGTTGCATAATCCAAAGGTCTGTGCCAGTGCGGGCCGCTGACGGTCCGGTACCGGTTGGGCGGCGGTTGCGTATCGGATCGCGGCCGGTTCGAGCAGGGCGTTCCCGCGCGGTAGAAAGGGGCATGGCCGCGCACGGACAGGCACCCGATGACTCACCGACCGACCCGGACCGGGACGACGTGGACGCGGTGACCCGCGCGGTGCTGACCGCGTCGAGACTGCTGGTCGCCGTGTCGGCCCGGTCGCTCGCGGCGGTCGAGGACCGGGTGACGCTGCCCCAGTTCCGGCTGCTCGTGGTGCTCTCCACGCACGGCGACGCCAAGCTGGTCACGCTCGCCGAGCGCCTCGGCGTCAACCCGTCGACCGCGATGCGCATGCTGGACCGGCTGATCGCGGCGGGCCTCGCGGAGCGCCAGGTCAACCCGGCCAACCGCCGCGAGACGGTGCTGCGCGTGACGCCCGGGGGCCACCGGCTGGTCGAGGAGGTCACGGCCGGCCGCCGCCGGGAGGTCGCCACGATCGTCGAACGCCTCGCGCCCGGCCAGCGCGCCGCGCTGATCGACGCGCTGCGGGCGTTCACCGAAGCGGGCGGCGAGGCGTCCGCCCCGGCCGAGGGCACGGACGCCTACCCGCTGGGCTGGACCCCGGAGCTCCCGGCGGGCCAGGGGGCGTAACCGGCCGGACGGCCGGGGCGCGCACCGGCACTGCTCGTCCGTGCGGGCGGCACCGGTCGGGCGACGAGCCCCGGCCGCCCCCTCGGACGAGCCCCGGCCGCCCCTCATTCGGAGGACGCCGAGACCTCCTCCTGCGCCGGCACCCGGGCCGGGGCGGCCGGTGCGGTGCGCGGGGCGGCGACCGCCGCGTCCTTGCCGCGCCACTGCTGGACGCGCGCGACCACCGGCTGGGTCCAGCGCGCGGTGAGCGGACCGACGATGACCAGGATCAGGACGTACGCGGTGGCGATGGGCCCGATGCGGGGCTCGGTCGCCACGGCCAGACCGGCGATCACGATGGAGAACTCGCCGCGCGCCACGAGCGTGCCGCCCGCCCGCCAGCGCCCGCGCGGTCCGATGCCGGCGCGCCGGGCCGCGTACCAGCCGGTCCCGATCTTCGTGAAGACGGTGACGACGGCGAGCAGCGCGGCCGGCAGCAGCACCGGCGGGATCTCGGCCGGGTTGGTGGAGAGCCCGAAGAACACGAAGAAGACGGCGGCGAACAGGTCCCGCAGCGGGGTCAGCAGCTTGCGGGCGCCCTCCGCGACCTCGCCGGAGAGCGCGATGCCGACGAGGAACGCGCCGACGGCGGCGGAGACCTGGAGCTGCTGGGCCACCCCGGCGACCAGGACGGTCAGCCCGAGCACGACGAGCAGCAGCATCTCCGGATTGTCGGAGGAGACCGCGCGGCTGATGAGCCGGCCGTGCCGCAGCGCGAGGTAGAGGACGAACCCGACCGTGCCGAGCGCGACGAGCAGCGCGATGCTGCCGCCGGCGAGGCCGACGCCCGCGAGCATCGCGGTGAGCAGCGGCAGATACACGGCCATCGAGAGGTCCTCGATCACCAGCACCCCGAGGATGACCGGGGTCTCCCGGTTGCCGAGGCGTCCCAGGTCCGCGAGGACCTTGGCGATCACCCCGGACGAGGAGATCCAGGTGACACCGGCCAGCGCGACGGCCCCGACCGGGCCCCAGCCGAGCATCAGCGCGGCCACCGCGCCCGGGGTCGCGTTGAGCACGAAGTCCACGGCACCCGAGGGGTACTGGGTCTTGAGGCTGGTGACGAGTTCGGAGGCGCTGTATTCGAGGCCGAGCAGGAGCAGCAGCAGGATGACGCCGATCTCGGCGCCCACGGCGGTGAACTCCTCACTGGCCCCGAGCGGCAGCAGCCCGCCCTCGCCGAAGGCGAGCCCGGCCAGCAGGTACAGCGGGATCGGCGAGAGTCCTATCCGGCCGGCGAACCGCCCGATGATGCCGAGTCCCAGGATGACGGAGCCCAGCTCCACCAGCAGTGCGGTTGTGTCGTGCACGGTCAGCCCTCCGCGATGATCTCGGAGAGCGTGTCGACGCCCTCGCGTGTTCCGACGGCGACGAGCGTGTCGCCGATGGCCAGCCGGAAGTCCGGCCCGGGTGACGGATGCGCGCTGTGGGTGCGCAGCACCGCCACGATCGAGGCGCCGGTCCGGGTCCGCGCCTTGGTGTCGCCGAGCAGCCGGCCGCCGTACGGCGAGCGGGTGCCGAGCGGGATGTGCTCGGTGACCAGGTCGATGCCCTCGGTCCGTACGGCGTCGATGGGCGCCGCGTCGATGAGGTGCGCGAGCCCGGTCGCCTCCTGTGGGGTCAGGGGTACGGAGAGCAGGCACGAATCAGGGTCGTCCTGGTCGTAGAAGCCGATGAACCGCCGCCCGTCGTGGTGGACGACCACGGAGATGTGCTGCCCCGACTCGGTGGTGTAGTCGTACTGGACGCCGACTCCGGGCAGCGTGGTGCGGTGGGTTCCCATGGCTTCCTCCCGAGGAGCGCGGTACGCGCGAGGCACTTGGTGATCTCTTTAGACCCGCATTACCTTATCCGGGGGCTTCGGCCACCCCCGAGGGTCGAGTTCCGGCCACCGCCCCGGGAGCGGTCCGGGGCCCGGCACACGAATGCCCGGCCGGTTGCGCAACCGGCCGGGCACGCGGGTCTGGTCGGATCGTGGATCAGTCGCCGATCTCGATCTTCCCGTTCTTCTCGGCCGAGGCCGCCGAGGCCGCCGGGGCGACCGGCTCGGCCGGCTTCGGCACCGCGCCCTTGAGGTTCTGGAGCAGGGCGGCGAGGTCGACCCCGGTGGTGGAGCTGAGCAGTTCCATGCCCTGGGCGACGTTGTCCGTGACCGTCCGGGACAACTGGCTCGCCCCGTCCGTGGAGATGACGGTCATCTTGTCGATCGCGCTCATCGGCTCGGCCGCCTTGGCGACGACCTGCGGCAGCACCTCGACGAGCATCTGCAGGACGGCCGCGTCGCCGTACTGCGCGAAGGCGTCGGCCTTCTTCTGCATCGCCTCGGCCTCGGCCGAACCGCGCGCCGCGATGGCCGCGGCCTCCGCCTCACCCTCGATGCGCACCGCCTCGGCGAGCGCGGAGCGGTGCAGCTTCTCGCCCTGACCGGTCAGCCGGGCGCGCTCGGCGGCCGCCTCGGCCTCCTTGACCTGGGCGATGCGGCGGGCCTCCGCCTCCTGCTCGGCCTGATAGCGGGCGGCGTCGGCGGGCTTGCGGACCTTGGTGTCGAGCTCGCGGTCGGTCAGCGCGGCCTGGCGCTCGGCGACCTTCTCCTGCTCGGTGAGGACTTCCTGCTGACGGGCGGCCTCGGCGAGCGGGCCGGCCGCGTTGGCCTTGGCGGCGGCCGCCTCGGTCTCGGCCTTGATCTCGGCCTGCTTCAGGTAGAAGGTCCGCTCGGCGATCGCGATCTCCTCGGCGGCCTTCAGCCGGGCCTGCTCCGAGGCGCGGCGGGCGATGGCCTCCGCGATGTCCGCCTCCTGCTTGGCGCGGGCGGCCTCGGGGCGGCCGAGGTCCTCCAGGTAGGAGCCCTCGGTGGTGATGTCCTGGATCTGGAAGGCGTCCAGGATCAGGCCCTGGCCGGACAGGCTCGCCTCGGCCTCCTCCGCCACCTGGCCGGCGAACGCGGCGCGGTCGCGGATGATGTCCTCGACCGACATCCGGCCGACGATGGCGCGCAGCGCACCGGAGAGCACTTCCTGGGTGAAGCCGACGATGCCGTCCTGCTGGCGCAGGAAGCGCTGGGCGGCGGCCCGGATGGCGTCCTCGCTGCCGCCGACCTTGACGATCGCGACGCCTTCGAGGTGCGCCTTGACGCCGCGCAGGGTGACGGCGCCGCGCACGGCGACCGGGATGTGCCGGCTGGACAGGTCCAGGGTGAACTTCTGCTGGACGAACGGCACGACGAAGACGCCGCCGCCGACGACGACCTTCTGGCCGCTGTTGTCGATGCTGGTCCGCCCGGTCACCGGGTCGACGGACTTCTTGCCCCGGCGGCCGGTGATGATGAACGCCTGGCTGGGGCCGGCCACCTTGTAACGGGTGATGACGGCGAGGGCGAGCAGGAAGAGGAGTACGACGACTCCGACGATCGCGATCATTACGGGACTCATGCGGTTTCCCCCTCTGCCTCCGGACCGGGGGCAGTTGTGAGACGAGCGGTGGTGGAGCCGGTGTACCGGGTCAGCGTTCGACGGGACGGACCGAGACCGAGGTGCTGGAGAGGGCCGCCTCGACCCAGATCTCCGCCCCCCGGGCGACCGGTACCGGGCTCTTGGCGGACAGCTTCACGAGCTGCCCGCCCAGGCGGAGCAGGACCTCGCCGTAGCCGTCGGCCGGGATTGCGGTGACCACCGAACCCGACGTGCCGACCAGGTCCTCGTTGCGCGGGGTCGCGTCGGTCTGGTCCCGCATCAGGGCGCGGCTGAACCGCCAGGTCAGTACGGCGGCGACCAGCCCGGCCGCGACCCCGGCCGCGGTGGCGGCCAGGGTGCCGGCGCCGGTCGTGCCGAGCACGATGGCGCCGCCGAAACCGAGCATCGAGAGGAAGCCCGCGATCACCGGAAGGGAGACGAGCCCGCCGAACAGGCCCTCCAGCAGGCCCCCGAAGAGGCCTTCCAGAATCCCGTCGAAGACCAGGGACAGGGTGAGCAGGGCGACCCCCGCGATGCCGAGACCGAGAAACAAGGTCACGTGATCACCCCTCCCGGCCCCGTCGACCCCCGTGCTGCTTTTCCGTCGAACTGGCTGGATGATCCCATACGCACCCCCCGAACGACATTGCCGGAACCCGGCAGTCTTTTACTTGTTGTTGATGCCGGACAACTGGTCGGCCAGCGTGTCCAGTGACTGGAACGTCGCCCCCAGCAGCGCCACGTGCTTCCAGCGCAGCACGCCCTCCGCGTCGATCAGGAAGACGGCGCGCCGCACCCCGATCCCGGGCGCCGTGACGCCGAAGGCGCGGGCCGTCGCCCGGTCCGGGTCCGCGAGCAGCGGCATGCGCAGCCCCTGGGCGCGGGCGAACGATTCGTGGCTGTCCACACCCTGTGGACTGATCCCCCACACCTCGGCGTCCAGCGCGTCGAAGGTCTCCATGCCCGAGGAGTACGCGCACAACTGCTTGGTGCACACGGTGGTGTTGTCGCCCGGATAGAAGGCGAGGACCAGGGCCCGGCCGCGCGCGTCCGCGAGCGCGTAGTCCCGCCGCTCGAAGGAGTCCCCGGCGAGCACGCCACCCGGCAGCGTGAAGTCCGGTACGGATGAGCCGAGTTGCGGTGACGATCCCATGGGCGTGCCCTTCGGTGTGCCGGCGTCCGGGCGGCGGTGGTGCCGCCCGTGTCGCGTACAGCATGCCTCCGTCACAGGGGACGGTCAGCCACCGGAGGACGGTTCCGGCTCGCTCAGGAACAGTCCGAGGAGCACGGCCAGTACGGGGATGGCGCACAGGATCGTGAACACGCCCTGCGGCCCGTACGCCTGGGCCGCCGCGCCCAGCGCCGGGGCGATGAGGCCGCCGACGCTGACGGCGAGGCCGAGCGTGACCCCGGCCGCCGTGCCGGGGCGCCCCGGCAGATAGTCCTGGCCGAGCTTCACCAGGACGGCGAACGGCACGTTCAGCGCGAGCCCCGCCAGGACCGCGAACACCAGCGGCAGCAGGGTGCCGGGGGTCACCCGCAGCGCGATCAGGGCCGGTACGGCGGCGAGACCGCCCAGCTGGACCGTACGGACCATGCCGACGCGGTCCGCGATCCGGCCGCCGAGCAGGGTGCCGGCGACCCCGCCGACGAGGAAGCAGGCGAGGGCGACGCCCGCGACGCCCCGGCCGGAGTGCAGATGGCGGATCCAGAACAGCTCGATGAAGGTGATCGCGCCGAAGAACGCGACCGAGCGCACCACCTCGATGCCGGTGAGGAAGAGGAACGGCCGCCACCGGTCCTGTCCGGCCCGGCCCGCCGTGCGCACGGGCCCGGCGACCGGGCGGTGCCGGAGCAGGACGAAGGCCATCAGGACGGCGGGCGGGATGAACAGCGCCGTCGCGCCGATCCCCATCGTGACGAGCGCCGGGGTCGCGAGCACCGGGGCCAGGAAGAAGCCGACGCTGCCGCCCGCCGCGAAGACGCTCATCGCGGACGCACTGTCGCCGGCCGCCTCCCGGGCCGCCTTGCCCGCCGCCGGGTGGAACATCGCCACGCCCAGCCCGGACAGCAGGATCAGCAGCCAGACGGCCGCGTACGGCCGCACCAGGCCGGACAGCCCGAGCCCGATCCCGGCGACGGCAAGCCCGGCGGGCGCCAGCCGGGGCAGCCGGTAGCGGTCCACCGCGAGGCCGATGAACGGCTGCGGTACCGCGCTGCCGAGCGCGGCAGCGAGGGTGAGCCCGGAGGCGGCGACATAGCTGTACCCCCGGTCGAGCACGAAGTACGGGACACAGGCGGGCACCAGGCCCTGGTAGAGGTCGTCCACGGCGTGCGCGGCCCCCCACATCCGCATCCGCCGCCAGGCGGAGGCGGGTGCGGCGGCCCCGCCGGGCGGGGCGTCGGTCTGCGGGGCGTCGTCGGGCGGGGTCTGCCGGGAGGCGGGACCGGTCATGAGGGCGGCTCCTTGCTGCATGTCCCTTCGAGGATTCCGGCCGGACCCGGCAGCGGGCTAGCGATAATCTGCCTGCTTATGTCGCCGACCCGCCGAACCCTGCACGGCCCCGCCCGGGTGCCGCTCGCCCACCAGGAGCGCATCGAGAGCCACCACCACCTGGAGCACCAGCTCGTCTGCCCCTCGCGCGGGGTGCTGGAGGTGGCCACCCCGCTCGGCGTATGGGCCGTGCCCCCGCACCGGGCCGTGTGGATCCCGGCCGGTGTGGTCCACGCCCACCTGGCGTACGGGCCGACCGAGCTGCGGGCGCTCAGCTTCGCCCCGGCCGACAACCCGCTGCGGCTCGACCGGCCCACCGTCCTGGCCGTCACCCCGCTGCTGCGGGAGGTCGTTGCCTGCCTGACCGACGACACGGAGCTGACCGGCGACGCGCGGCAGCGGCGGAACCTGGAGCGGGTCGCGCTCGACCAGCTGCGCCGGGTCGAGCCGCTCGGCGTCTGCCTGCCCTCCCCGGCCGACGCCCGGCTGCGCGACATCGCCCGCATCCTCCAGGACGACCCGGCCGACGGGCGCACCCTCACCGAGCTGGGCGCGGCCGTCGGCGCGGCGCCCCGGACCCTGAGCCGGCTCTTCCGCGCGGAGACCGGGATGTCGTTTCCGCAGTGGCGCACCCAGCTCCGGCTGCACCACGCGCTGACGCTGCTGGCCTCGGGCGGCTCCGTCACCTCGGTGGCCGTGGCCTGCGGATACAGCGGACCGAGTGCGTTCATCCAGTCCTTCCGGCAGGCCTTCGGCACCACCCCGGGGTCCTACGCGGGTGCGATCCCGCCCCGCTGAGCCGCGCGGCCGGAGCCGCTGCGGATGCGGGAGGGAGCGGGGCGACCGAGGATGAAGGGCCGGGCAGTGTGGCGGCCCGCGCCCTGTCCCAGGAGGTTTGACTTGCTGCACGCCGACCATCCGCCGTCCATCGACGTCACGGCGCTCGCCGCCGTGCTCGACGGTACGACGGCGGGTGTGGCCGTGTTCGACACCGACCTGCGCTACCTGTACGTGAACCCGTCACTCGTACGCCACAACGGTCTGCCGCCCTCCGCCCACCTGGGGCGCCGCCCCAGCGAGGTCATGCCCGACATCGACGCCCGCGAGGACCTGATGCGCGCCGTGCTTGCGGACGGCCGGGCCCGGGAGGTCACCTCCAGCGGCCGGCTGCCCGCCGAGTCCGGCACCGCCCGGTGCTACTGGCACGGGGCGTACCACCGGCTGGAGATGGACGGCCGGATCATCGGCGTCGTCGGGATCGTGCTGGAGGTCGTGGCCTCCGACGACGAGCAGCGCCGCCTCGCCCAGGCCCAGCGCCACCTGTCCCTCCTGGACAGCGCCAACACCCGCATCGGCACCACGCTCGACATGGACACCACCTGCGCCGAACTGGCCGACCTCGTCGTCCCCGGCCTCGCGGACGTCGCCATCGTGGAGGTCTTCCCGAGAGACGTCGCCCCGCCGGTCCGCCCGGCCCCGCCCGGGGTCGTCCGGCTGCGGCGCGCGGCGATGTCGGCGGTACGGGGGCTGAGCCCCGGCGCCGCCCGGTTCGGCACGGCCGGCGACTACGTCGACCACCAGGAGGACGCCGCCGTACCGCGCTGTCTGGCCAGCGACCAGCCCATCGTCGAGAACCTCACCGACGACGAGCAGGTGGAGCGCTCCGCCCCCACCCCCGAGTGGGCCGAGGCCTTCCGGGACCTGGGCCTGCACTCGGCGGTCGTGGTGCCCGTCTCCGTGCGCGGTGCCCCGATCGGCGCACTCGGCCTGTTCCGGGCCGGCGGCTCGCCGATATTCTCGGACGACGACGTGGTGGTGGCCCGGGAGCTCGCCGGGCGGGCCGCCGTCCACCTCGACCACGCGCGCCGCTTCACCCACGAGCACACCATCGCCCTGGAGCTCCAGCGCTCGCTGCTCTCCGAGCCCCGGCCGCCCCACCCGCACATCGAGGTCGCCACCCGCTATCTGCCGGCCGACCGCAGTGTCCTGGTGGGCGGCGACTGGTTCGACGTCATCCCGCTGCCCGACGGGCGGCACCTCAAGGCCATGGGCGACGTCATGGGGCACGGCGTCGAGGCGGCCGTCGCCATGAGCCACTACCGCTCGCTGCTGCGGCTGCTGGCCGACGAGGAACTGCCCCCGCACCGCATCCTGGAGCAGCTGGACCGGATGGTGGAGCGCTCCGGGATCGACCGGGCGGCGACCTGTCTGCTCGCCGTGGTCGACGCGGACGGCGGGATGTGCGAGGTGGCGAGCGCGGGCCACCTGCCGCCGGTCTTCCTCGACCCGGGCGAGGCCGGCACCCGGATCTGCGACGTACCGGCCGCCCCGCCGCTGGGCACCGGGTTCGGCGGCTACCGGTCCACGGTGATGGAGTGCGGGCCGGGCACGGTGCTGTTCATGTACACCGACGGGCTCGTGGAGCGGCGCGACGAGGACATCGACACCTGCGTCGCCCGGCTGGGGGAGCTGACCCTGCCGGAGAACGGTGACCTGGAGACCCTGCTCGACCGGGTGCTCGAACGCTTCGGGCCCGGCGCCGAGGACGACATCGCGGTGATGGCCTCGCGGACCAGGGAGGGGCCCGACGACCTGGCCCGGGACGACCTGGCCTGAGACGACCTGGCCCGGGACGACCTGGTCCGAGAGGGCCGCCCGTCACCCCAGTTCGAGGCTCGTGATGCCGTAGAGGCCGGCGAGATCGACGTCCGGCGCCGGGCCCGTGTACATGCGGGCCGTCTCGAACGACGGGGTGAGCCCCAGGCGTTCGGCGAGCCGCACCGCCGCCGGGTTGGCGTCGGGCACGTCCACCGCGACCGGGGTGGCCGGATCGGTGGCGGCGAGCGCGCTCACCAGGGCCTCGGCGATCTCCGGCGTGGCCGCGTACAGCGGACCGATCCGGGCGGACGTACGGCCGGCGCGCAGCACACCGAGCCCCCGCACCTCGCCCTCGTACAGCGCGGCGAACGCGGTGCGGCCCGGCGCGGTCGTCCAGGCGGCCAGGAAGCCGTCGCGCTCGGCCGGGAAGAAACGGCGGTCGTACGCGGTGACCGTGCCGAACGGCAGCGTCCGCACGTCCACCAGCGTGACGCCGGGCGGCGGCGCCACGTCCAGCGGCGCCAGGCCCTCGTGGCGGATGTTCGTCCAGGCCGGACGGAAGCCGGACTTCCGGTAGTTGGGCTGCTGCTCCACCACCCCGTCGAGCCCGGTGAGCCGCCCCGTCAGCCGCTCCGTCCCGGCGGCCCACAGCCGGCTCCCGTACCCCCGGCCGCGCAGCTCGGGGCGGGTCAGGTAGAAGCCGAGGAAGCCGAAGCCGGTGCCGTAGCGGACCACGGAGACGCAACTGACGGGCGTACCGTCGAGCCGGCCGGTCAGAAAGCCGCACGGGTCGGCGGCGAGGAACGCCTGACCATCGGTCAGGCCCGGGTTCCAGCCCTCGGCATGGGCCCAGTCCGCCATCATCCGGAGGTCGTCCGCGCTCGCTGTGGTGATCTCGAAGTTCGGCACGCCCCCACCATGGACCTCCGGCGCCGTCCGGACAACGACCCCCCCGCCCCGCGCTCACACGAACAGGAACGCGCCCGCCGTCGCCGCTCCCAGCGCCGTCCCGGCCGTCACCTGGCCGACCGTGTGATAGCCCAGCGCCACCCGCGACCAGGCCACGGCGGCCGTCATCGCGTATCCGCACAGCCACCACGGCGAGTGCACGGCGGCGAGCAGGGCGACCACCGCCGAGGCCACGGAGGCGTCCACGGAGATCTTCCACACCGTGTTGACGGCCAGCAGCACGACCGTCATGGCCCAGAGCGCGAGCATCGCGGTCAGGATGCCGGCGGGCGCCCCGCCCAGCACCATGACCGCCGAACCGGCGCCGATGGAGCCGAGGATGACGAAGAAGATCGGCGCCCGCTTGGTGCGGTCCACGACATGGCGGTCGCCCCAGGTGCCGCGCCCGCGCTCCCACTCGATGTACCCGGCCGGCACGATCCCCGCGCACAGCGCGCCGAGCAGCCCCCAGAGCAGCCCGGTCCACTCCCCGGCCGCCGCGAGGCCGATGGCGAGCATGCCGACGAGCAGCACGTTGCGCGGCTGGAGGACGTCGGTGACGGTGCGCGCGAGCGTGTGGTCGGGTGCGGCCGTGGTGTCGGTGGTGCTCATGCCGGCTGCTCCTTGCCCGCTGCGGAAGAGGTCTCCAGGATCCGGCGCGCCCGTTCCGGGGCGACCGTGCGGTACGCCGCCGCGACCCGGACCAGCCAGGCGACCTCGCCGTCCTGGTCGGTGGCGTGCTGGGCGCCGACGGCCGCCGCGTCGCCCGGGGCGGCCCCGGCGTCACGGGCGATCAGGGCCGCCTTGATCCAGTACGCGTCGGCGAGCGGCGACCCGGAACCGGCCCCGGCGGCGGCCTCGGCGGCGGGCAGCAGGGTGTCCGGCACGTAGTGGCGCAGCTTCTCGACCGCGTCCGCGATGTCCGCCGCCCAGCGGTCGACGCGCAGGTCGGCGGGGGTGTCGAAGCGGGTCAGCTCGCGCAGCAGCGGGGCCGGGGGCTCGAAGGGCTGGTCCGGGAAGGCGGTCATCAGCTCGTACCAGAGGCCGTGCAGCCGCACCTGCGCCCGCCAGAGCTTGGCACGCCGGCGGACGTTGCTCAGGGCCGGGATGGAGGCGCCGACCGCGAAGAAGAGGAACAGCACGACCTGGGCGGCTTCGGTGACCTCGTCGAAGTGCAGCGCGAAGGACTCGCTCGGCCGGTCCACGACGCTGACCCACAGGAACAGCGTCCGGCTCACCGTGTAGCCGACGCCGATGAACATCGCGAACGTCATCATCCCGAGCCCGACGCGCAGATGACGCATCCGCGCGCTCCCGGTGGCCAGTGCCCACTGGTACGCGCAGACGGCGGAGGCCGCGCCGAGGTAGAGGTAGAACACGCTCATGTACAGCGTGGCGCCCCACTGCCCGGCGTGGTCCGCGACGAAGCGGTCCGAGGGCGTGGAGCGGTCGACGACGGTGAAGAACAGCACGGTGAGCAGCACCAGCGTGGCGAGGGACGCCTTGGCCGCCACCTGCTGGATCAGCCGGGCGAACCGTACGTGCCAGGGGATGTCCCCCTCGTCGGCGTACTGCCCGTAGATCGCCACGATGTAGCTGAGAATGGCCAGAATCGCGATGGTGGCCGTGTAGTGCTTGATGAGGACGGAGAGGTCGGTGACCGGGCTGTCGTTGAGCCCGACGCGCACGAACCGGGTCTTGGTCCACAGCGCCAGCGCGAATCCCGCGTAACACCCCCACAGCGCGCGGCGGCGCCGGTCCTCCTCGTCACCCCACAAGGCGGCCGGCATGCGCCACAGGGCGACGGCTGTCATCAGGCCCGCTATGAGATAGCCGGCGAGGTCGAGCGGGGTCACGGCAGAAGTCCTCGGGTGTGGGGGGAGGTGCGGTCGGACGGTACGGAGGTCACGTACGCCGGAACAGGCCTCCGCGGCGGTGCGCGACCGGGCGCGAGAGCGAGTTGGCGAGCCGCCCCACCATGTCATCGCTCGTGACGTCCCGGGCCATCCGGGGGATGAGCGAGGCACCGAATTCGGCCATGCGTTCGTCGTGGGTGTCGTACTGCGCGCGCGCCTGCACGGCGTCCGGCGTCAGCAGCGCGTCCGGGCCGACCATGCGGGAGATGAGCGAGGTGTCGAAGACGGGCAGCAGCCGCTGGAGCTGTTCCGCGTCCAGCGACGTGCCGTGGTCGAACCACTCGTGGCACAGCTCGTGCAGGATGACGTGCTGGGTCTGGTACTCGGTGGGGCGCCGGCGGTAGAGGACGAAGCTGGTGTCGCCGGTCTTCAGCCGGAGCCCGCAGGCGGCGTTGACGCGCGCCAGCCGGTCGGGCATCTCGTGCAGCACGATGGTCCGGCCCCGGGCCGCCTCCATGTTGGCCACCAGGCCGGGTATGGAGAACGGCGAGGGCAGCGGCAGCTCCGCGAGCCCCTCCTCGCACTCCCTGAGCAGCTTCCGCATGGACATCGCTCAGCCCTGCTGTCCGCCGCCGGCCGGGGGCCTGCGGTCCTCGGCGTCCTTGAGCAGGGAGAGCGCGAACCGCAGCAGCTCCGGCGGCAGCCCGTCGTCGTCGAGGCCGCGCCCGGCCAGACCGCTGATCTCGCCGGTCCGCCGCTTGGCCAGGAACTGGAGCCCGGCCACGACGTCGTCGACGACCTCGGACTCCTCCTTGAAGAACCGCCAGTCCACGCCGAAACCCAGCCCGAGCGCCTTGAGGATCTCCTCGGACGGCTGGGTGACCTTGCCGGCCAGGATGTTGGAGAAGTAGCTGTGGGAGAGCGACCCGCCGCGCTCCCTGACCAGGTCGGCGAAGAACCGGCCCGAGATCTTCCGGCCGGGGAAGGTCTTCTCGACCATGTACTCGACCTTCTGGCGCAGCGTCCGCAGCTCCGGCGCGCGCTCTTCGCCGTTGTCCATCCGGCCCCCACGTTCACGTCCGCCGCAGGCCCCTGTCCGGCCCCGGGCGGCGCTCGATTCGGTCAACGGGCTCGTACTGTAACGAACCCCCGACCACCCTCCCGGGGGCGGGGAACCGGGGGTGGCGTGAAGCGGAGCATTCTGATCCGGTGTCCGGAGCGGGCTTGCGCAAACACTCTACGTCACTGTTAACTCGAAAAAACATGGGCAGGGGGCCACGAGGGGAGTCCCTTGCCCGTGAAGACACCGGTGCACCGCCGCGGTGCACAAAGGGGTGTAGCCCTTCACGACGGGGGATGCGTGAAGGGCTACCCGTGCATTATGGCCCCTGCCCCCGGCAGTCATCAACTGACCGGCCGGTCAGTGTCCTTGTCCGGGTCCGCCGCAGGTTGCCGGGTCCCGGCAGCCGGGGGCCCGCCCCGCCCGGTCCCGCGCGCGGCCGCGGGGGCCCGGCAGGCCGGGCGCGGTTTCCTTCCCCCGCCGGTGCAGGAAATCTCTCGCGGCTATGCTGGAGGTGATGGCCCGCACAATGAGAGATTCTCGTTCCGGCAGCGACGTCAGTGAGACGCGGCAGGTTCCCATGCCCTCCGAGATGCCCCGTCATGCCGCCGACCGCCTGGACGACGACGACTACCCCGCCTACACCATGGGCCGCGCCGCGGAGATGATCGGCGCCACGCCCCAGTTCCTCCGCGCGCTCGGCGACGCCAGGCTGATCACCCCGCTGCGCTCGGAGGGCGGCCACCGCCGCTACTCCCGCTATCAGCTGCGCATCGCGGCCCGCGCCAGGGAGCTGGTCGACGGCGGTACGCCGATCGAGGCCGCGTGCCGCATCGTGATCCTGGAGGACCAGCTGGAGGAGGCCCTCCGGCTGAACGAGGAGCTGCGCGGCCGCGGCCGGGACGGCGACGCGGGCTGAGTCCCCGGCGGGAGAACGCCCCTGCGGGCCGATGAATATCTACCGGCGCAGGTGCAGAATTCTGTGCAATGTGCGGTGAGGGTTTATGGCCCACCCGGGGGAATGTAATTACTTCTCGCGTCCGGTCGCATTCATTGTGCTACGGTGGATATCAGTTGCAGTTGTGGTTCCCGAAGACTCCAGGTGCATTTGCCGGCTCAGTGGCCGACGGATGCGCTGATGTATTTCCGGCTTCAATATCCGGATGGGGTAATCATCGCGGCGACGCGGGACTGGCACAGTGCGAGTCCCCGGGCTCTGCCCCAGAAGGAGACAAAGATGGCTACCGGTACCGTGAAGTGGTTCAACTCGGAAAAGGGCTTCGGCTTCATCGAGCAGGACGGCGGCGGCGCCGACGTCTTCGCCCACTACTCGAACATCGCGTCCTCCGGCTTCCGTGAGCTGCAGGAGGGCCAGAAGGTGAACTTCGACGTCACGCAGGGCCAGAAGGGCCCGCAGGCGGAGAACATCACCCCCGCGTGAACCTGATCACGTCGGCGCCGACGCGCTGACCGTGCATCCACGGCTGGGGCCCGCACCTTGGGTGCGGGCCCCAGCTCGTTTGCGTTTTCGGGTACCGCGCACCGTCGTGCCGGTACCATCGTCATGAGCGCCCCAGGGCGCGCACAGGACCCGTCGCACCCCGCGTGCGGCGGACGATCCGCCCCGCTCCCCGGACCGACCGGTCCGGCGGAGCGCGTGACATGACCCGCAGGCCCGCTCCACGGGCCGGCCGGTCCCGTCCATCGCGAAGCTCCGGACCCGGCCCAGGCCTGGCCCGTATCGGCTCAACACCGGCCGTCGGCTTCGTTCCACGTATGCCAACGGCCCGTTTCCGCGATTCCCGCGCCGCTCAGCGGTGCGTCGAATCCGTCGATACGTGCCCCGCCAGTCGAGGAAAGGTCCCGCTTGAACCGCGACCGCACCACCGGATCCACCGACCGATATTCCCGTACCCGTGGACAGGGCTCCTCGGGCACCGGCTTCCGCTCCGGCGGAAAGTCCCGCTATCAGGGCGCGGGCCGTCCGGGCCAGGCCCGTTTCGGCTCCTCCGACCGCCGCTCCGGCGGCTACGGCCGCAGGCCCGTCGCCCGGCAGGGCGAGTTCGAGCTGCCGAAGACCGTCACCCCGGCGCTTCCGCCCGTCGAGGCCTTCGCCGACCTGGACCTGCCCGACGCCGTGCTGGCCGCGCTGACCGCCCAGGGCGTCACCGAGCCGTTCCCGATCCAGGCGGCCACCCTGCCGAACTCGCTGGCAGGCCGCGACGTGCTGGGCCGGGGCCGCACCGGCTCCGGCAAGACGCTCGCCTTCGGCCTGGCCGTGCTGGCCCGCATGGAGCGCCGCCGCGCCGAGGCCCGGCACCCGCTGGCCCTGATCCTCGTCCCGACCCGCGAGCTGGCCCAGCAGGTGACCGCCGCGCTGACCCCGTACGCCAAGCCGCTGCGGCTGCGCGTGGCCACCGTCGTCGGCGGTATGTCCATCGGCCGCCAGGCCGCCTCGCTGCGCGGCGGTACCGAGATCGTCGTCGCCACGCCGGGCCGCCTCAAGGACCTCATCGAGCGCGGCGACTGCATCCTGGACCGGGTCGAGATCACGGTGCTCGACGAGGCCGACCAGATGGCCGACATGGGCTTCATGCCCCAGGTCACCGAGCTGCTGAACCAGGTCCGCACGGACGGCCAGCGCATGCTGTTCTCGGCGACCCTGGACCGCAACGTCGACCTGCTCGTCCGCCGCTACCTGAACGACCCGGTCGTCCACTCGGTGGACCCGGCCGCGGGCGCGGTGTCCACGATGGAGCACCACGTGCTCTACGTGCGCGGCGCCGACAAGTACGCCACCACGACGGAGATCGCGGCGCGCGACGGCCGCGTGATCATGTTCCTGGACACCAAGCACGCCGTGGACCAGCTCACCGACCACCTGCTCAAGAGCGGGGTCCGGGCGGCCGCGCTGCACGGCGGCAAGTCGCAGCCGCAGCGCAACCGCACCCTGGAGCGCTTCAAGACCGGGCACGTCACGGTCCTGGTGGCCACCAACGTCGCGGCGCGCGGCATCCACGTCGACAACCTCGACCTGGTCGTCAACGTGGACCCGCCGAGCGACCACAAGGACTACCTGCACCGGGGCGGGCGTACCGCACGGGCCGGTGAGTCCGGCAGCGTCGTCACGCTGGTGCTGCCCAACCAGCGCCGCGAGATGACCCGGCTGATGGCCGACGCGGGCATCACCCCGAAGGTCGCCGAGGTCCGCTCCGGCGAGGCCGAGCTGAGTCGCATCACCGGTGCGCAGGCCCCCTCCGGCGTACCCGTCACCATCACCGCGCCGCCCTCCGAGCAGCGCGCCGGCCGCGGCTCCTCGCGGGGCCGGGGGGTCAGGTCCAGAGCGCCTCGGCGAGCGTGACGCCCGCGAAGGCCGCGCCGAGGCCCATGACCACACTGGCCACCACGTTGGCCACCGCGTAGAGCCGGGCCCCGTCCTCGGCCAGCCGCAGCGTCTCGTAGCTGAACGTGGAGTACGTGGTCAGCGCCCCGCAGAACCCGGTGCCGAGTAGCAGCTGCAGGTGGGAGGAGGCGGCCCCGGCCGCCACCGCCCCGGTCAGCAGGCCCAGGACCAGGCAGCCCGCCATGTTCACGGTGAACGTCCCCCACGGGAAGACCGTGTCATGGCGGGACTGCACGGCCCGGTCGGTCAGGTAGCGCAGCGGGGCGCCGACGGCCGCGCCGGCGATCACCAGAAGCCAGGTCACCCCTGCTCCCCCTCTATCCCGGGGCCCTGGCTCCGTACGATCTCGCACGCGTCCAGGGTGACCGGGCAGCCGTCGGTCAGTTCGGCGATCTGCGGCAGGAACGCGCGTACCGCCTCCTCCGCGTCCACGACGATCACCGCCACCGGCAGGTCCTCGCTCAGCGAGAGCAGCCGCTGGGTGTGGATCATCGACGAGGCGCCGAAGCCCTCGATGCCCCGGAAGACGCTGGCGCCGGAGAGCCCGGCTGCGTGTGCCCGGTGCACGATCTCCGTGTAGACGGGCCGGTGGTGCCAGTTGTCGGACTCGCCGACCAGCACGGTCAGCCGCAGTCCCGGTTCGGTCACGGGTGTCGTCATGCCTGCCTCCACGCCAGTGCGCGGCGCGTCAGCCACACCGCGCTCCACACCGCCGCGAGGGCCGCGAGCAGTGTCACTCCGAGATAGACCAGTCCGGTCCCGGCCCGGTCCTTCGCCACGAGCTGTTCGATGTCCACCGCGTAGGTGGAGAAGGTGGTGAACCCGCCGAGCACTCCGGTGCCGAAGAACGGCCGGACCAGCCGGTGGGCCGCCCAGGCCTCGCTGATCACCACCATGAACACGCCGATGACCGCGCAGCCGATGACGTTGACCACGAGGGTCGTCCAGGGGAAGCCGCCGGCCGCGGTGGGCCACAGCAGCCCGGCCCCGTAGCGCGCGGAGGCGCCGGCCGCGCCACCGAGGGCGACCACGGCGACGACCGCGGTCTGCGGGTTCTTCGGGAATGAGCCGGGCATACGTCTCCTACCTGCCGGGGCGCCCACCGGACGTGGGCGCGCGTCTGCGCAAGTAGGGACCGTTGGCGGACGCGCACGCGTCCACGGTTCGGGTACGGCGGGCCCCACCGCCGCGCAGTGGCCGGAACCGGCCCTCTGCTGCCCCCAGGATATCGCCGCCGCGACCCCGCCCGGCGCACGGCCCCCGGGCTCTCGCGGATATTCCGCATCCGGGCCGATTTCACCCGATCGGCCACCTCATCTGCGCACCGGGCGGTATAGCCGCAGGGTGGAGCCATGTGGCCCCATCGAATATGGCTGGGTGCCGCGGTCCTCCCGCTGGCCCTGCTGGTCCCGCGGGACGCCCCGGTGCCCCACATCCTGGCCGAGCCGCCCGCCGCACCCGCCCATGAGCGGGCGCGGACGGTGCCGCAGCCCGTGATCGTCAGCAGGGCGGCCTGGCACGCGGACGAGTCCATCGTCCGGGAGCGTGCCGTCTACACGGGCGCCGTGCGGGCGGTCTTCATCCACCACACGGGCGAGACGAACGACTACGACTGCGCCGAGGCGCCGGAGCTGATCCGGCACGTCGAGGAGGCCCACATCAAGGGCCGGGGCTGGGACGACATCGGCTACAACTTCCTCGTCGACCGCTGCGGAACGATCTACGAGGGCCGGGCCGGTGGCGTCGCGCGCTCGGTGCGGGGGGCGCACACCACGGGCTTCAACGCCGACAGCGTGGGCATCGCGGTGCTCGGCGACTACCGCGACGGGGAGAAGGTCCCGGCCGTCGTGGTCCGGGCGCTGGCGGCGATCGCGGCCTGGAAGCTGCTGCCGGGCGAGGATCCGCGCGGCACGGTGCGGCTGCGGTCGACGAACGACGCGAGCAGGTACCCCAAGGGCGAGGTGGCCGTGCTCAACGTCATCTCCGGCCACCGCGACACGTACCAGACCAGCTGCCCCGGCCAGGCGCTGTACGACGAGCTGCCCGAGATCCGGTCCATGGCGGCGGCCCTGCGCGCGGCGGCCGGGCGTGAGGGCCGGGCGGACACGGAAGACGCCGGGAATACGCACTAGTGCATAAGTGTCTTGACGCTAGTACGTAAAAGGGTAGGGTGCGTCCATGTCCGCTACGAGCCCGCTCCCCGTGACCCTGACCGGCCGCCACGTCCGCGTCGAACCCCTCACCCCCGCCCATCTCGACGACCTCTTCGCCGCCGGCGGCAACGACGACGACGTCTGGCGCTGGCTCGGCACTCCGACGCCCCGCACCCCCCAGGAGCTGGAGGCCGAGCTCGCGGCCCTCCTCGCGGACCCGTCCTACCTCCCGTTCGCCGTCGTCGACCTGGCGAGCGGGCGGGCGGTCGGCTGGACGACGTACATGGACGTCGACGTGAAGAACGAGCGCCTGGAGATCGGCTGGACCTGGTACGGCCGCGCGTACTGGCGCACCGCGGTCAACACGGAGACCAAGCTGCTCCTGCTCACCCATGCCTTCGAGGAACTGGGCATGGGACGCGTCCAGTTGAAGACCGACCACCTCAACGAGCGCTCCCAGGCGGCCATCGCCCGCCTCGGCGCCCGCCACGAGGGCGTCCTGCGCCGCCACCGCCGTCGCCCGGACGGCAGTTGGCGCGACACGGTGTACTTCTCGCTGCTGGCACAGGAATGGCCGGAGGCGAAGGAGCGTCTGGTGGCACGTATCTGACGCCAAATCATGTTGGTGTCCACCGACCGGTGGACCCCCGGTTCCACCGGCCTGGGCTGCCGGGCGCACGGCCCTCCTCACCAGCATGGAGGGCATGAGACTTCACCCCGTACACATGGCCCGGTGGAGCGCGCGGCACCCGTGGCGCGCGATCACCGGATGGTTCCTCTTCGTCCTGCTCTGCCTCGGTGCCGGCATCGCGGCGGGCAGCAATGCGGCCACCACCGAGGACTTCCGGGTCGGCGAGGCCGGTCATGCCGAGTCGATGGCCACCGACGGCGGCCTCCAGCGCCGGCCCACCGAGCACATCCTGATCCGGTCCGCGTCCGGCCCCCTGGACACGGCCCGTGCGACCGAGGCGGCCCGTGATCTCACCGCCCGGATGCGGGCCCTGGACGAGGTGCGCGGGGTCGCGCAGCCGGTCCGCTCGAAGGACGGCACCGCACTGCGCGTGAGCGTCGTCATGGAGGGCGCCGAGCTGGACGCCCGGAAGCACGTCGTCCCGCTGCTCGACGAGACCGCCGCGGTGGCCGCCGCCCACCCGGACCTCGTCGTGGAGGAGACCGGTTCGCCGGCCATCAGCAAGGGCGTCAACGACCAGCGGGGCGAGGACCTCGCGCTCTCCGAACGGCTCTCCCTGCCGGTCACGCTCGTCATCCTGCTGGCCGTCTTCGGCTCGGTGGTCATGGCCGGAGTGCCGCTGCTGCTCGCGCTCTCCTCCATCGCGGCAGCCCTGGGCCTGTCCATGCTGGCGTCGCATCTCCTGCCCGACCCGGGCGTCGGCACCAACATGATCCTGCTCATGGGCCTCGCCGTCGGCGTCGACTACACGCTGTTCCACCTGAAGCGCGAACGCGAGGAACGGGCCCGCGCGGACGGCCGGCTCGGCCCCGAGGCACTGGTGGAGCTCGCGGCGGCGACGGCCGGCCGGGCCGTGGTGATCTCCGGCCTCGCGGTGATCGTCTGCACCGCGACCCTCTACCTCGCCACCGACGTCATCTTCTCCTCGCTGGCCACCGGCACGATCCTCGTCGTCGCCGTGGCCGTGCTCAGCTCACTGACCGTGCTGCCCGCCCTGCTGGTCAAGCTCGGCCACCGCACCGAACGCCGCGCCGCGAAGAGGGCCGCCCGGCGGGCGAAGCGTGGTGCGCCGGCCGCGACGCGGGACGGGAAGCCCGAGAACGGCCGGGTGTTCACCGCGCTCATGCGCCCCGCGCAGCGGCACCCCGTAGCCACCCTGTGCGCCTCGGTCCTGGTCATGCTCGCCGTCGCGGCGCCCGCGCTGGGCCTCAAGCTCGTCGACCCGGGCAAGGACACCTTCTCCCGGTCCATCCCGGCCATGCGGGTCTACGACCGGCTGACCGCCGCCTACCCCGAACTCCTCGTGAAGCACGAGGTGGTGACCCGTACGAGCCCCGGCCGGGCGCCCGAGGTCAGGCAGGCGCTGACCGCACTCGGCCGGCGCGCGCAGGCGGACCCGCTCTTCGCCCGGACCGGGAAGCCCGTCGTCCGTACCTCCGCCGACGGTCGCGTCACCGTGCTCGAACTGGCCGTACCGCACCCCGCCCCCTCCGACGAGGCCATCACCTCGCTGGAACATCTCCGCGACCGCTACATCCCCGCCACGGTCGGGAAGCTGACCGGGGCCGACACGGCGGTCAGCGGTGACGTGGCACGCGGGCAGGACTATGTGCACCACGAGCGCGGCAAGCTGCCGCTGGTGATCGGCTTCCTGCTGCTGTTCACCTTCGTCACGACCGCGGTGGCCTTCCGCTCGGCGGTCATCGGGCTGATCGGCGTCGTCCTGAACCTGCTCTCGGCGGCGGCCGCGCTCGGCGCGCTCGTCCTGGTCTTCCAGGGCACCTGGGCCGAAGGGCTGCTCGACTTCGACTCGCTCGGCGCCATCGCGTCCCGCGTGCCGCTCTTCCTCTTCGTGCTCCTCTTCGGCCTCTCGATGGACTACCAGGTCTTCGTCGTCAGCCGGATCAAGGAGGCCATGGACCACGGCATGACCGCCCGGGAGGCCGTCGTCGAAGGCATCGCCCGCTCGGCGAAGGTCGTCACGAGCGCCGCCCTGGTCATGGTCACGATCTTCGCGGCCTTCGTCTTCCTGCACCTCACGGAGATGAAGCAGATGGGCTTCTGCCTCGCGGTCGCGGTCCTGCTGGACGCCGTGGTGATCCGGATGATGATCCTGCCGTCCCTGCTCCTGCTGCTCGGCGAGCGCGCCTGGCCCCGGTCCCGTCGCGCGGCCACCGCCACCCCCGCGTCCCCGGCCCTCCCCGTAGGCTGACGGACATGCTTCAACGGCCCAGGCGCGGCGACCCGTTCTGGATCTGGATGCTCCACGGGTGGGAGGCCCTGTCCTGGGGCCTGGTCGCCCTCATCACCCTGATCACGATGGCCGGCGGGACGCCCGGGGACCGGAAGCTCGGCATCCTCGCGCTGACGCTCCTCATCGCCGCCTGTTACGCACGGGTGCGGCTGCGCCCCGAAAGCCGGGTGCCGGGGCCGTACGGCTATCTGACGGTGCTCGCCGTCGGACTCGGGTTCCTCTCCTACCTGGGCGACGGCTTCGGCGCGCTCTACACCGTGATGCTCGCGCAGTTCATCGTCTTCGTGGACAGCCCCCGGGGCGCCGTCCTCCTCACGGGGCTCGGGGCGCTGGGCATCACGGTGGGGGGCAGCCTGCGGGAGGGCGGGCGGCCGGAGGTCTTCCTCCAGAACTCCGTCTCGTCGCTCGGCGTCTGGGCGGTGGCCGTCCTGATGGCCCTGCTGACCCCCAGGGCCCTGGCGCAGCGCGACGAACGGGCGGCCCTGCGCGCCGAGTTGCAGAGCACCCAGCTCGAACTGGCCGAGATCCAGAAGCGCCAGGGCGCGGCCGAGGAGCGCGAACGCCTCGCCCGTGAGATCCACGACACCCTCGCCCAGGGCTTCGCCTCGATCATCGTGCTCGCCGAGGCGGCCAGGTCCCAGCTCGCCGCCGACCCGGGGCGCAGCGCCCAGCAGTTGCAGTCGATCGAGCAGACGGCCCGGGAGAACCTTGCCGAGGCCCGGGTCCTCGTCGGCGCCGCCCCCAGCAGCGGGGTGGCGGCCGGCTCGGTGGCCGCGACGATCCGGCGCACCCTGGACCGGTTCACCGAGGACACCGGCCTCACGGTCACCGCCGAGCTGGCGGACATCGACTGCGACCAGCCGACCCGGATCGCCCTGCTGCGCTGCACCCAGGAGTCCCTGGCCAACATACGCAAACACGCCGACGCCACCACCGTGGGCGTCGTCCTCGCCGCCCAGCAGGGCGGCGCCGAACTGGAGATCACCGACGACGGGCGCGGCTTCGTCGTCGAGGAGTCCCGGGGCTTCGGCCTGGACGGCATGCGCAAGCGCCTCGCCGAGTTCGGCGGCGGGCTCACCGTCACCAGCTCACTCGGCGACGGGACCCGCGTCCTCGCCACCATCCCCCTGCACGAGAGGCCCCAGGTGCCATGACGTCCCCGCCCGCGCCCCTGCGCATCATCCTGGCCGACGACCACACCGTGATGCGCGCCGGACTGGTCGCCCTGCTGGGCTCCGAGCCGACGCTCGACATCGTCGGGGAGGCGAGCGACGGCCGCGAGGCCGTCGCTCTCGTCGAACGCCTTCACCCGGACCTGGCCCTGCTCGACCTGCGCATGCCGGTCCTCGACGGCGTCGGCGCCACCACCGAGATCGTCGCGGGACCCGCCCCTACCCGGGTGCTGATCCTCACCACGTACGACACCGACGCGGACATCGAACGCGGCGTGGAGGCGGGCGCCACCGGCTATCTGCTCAAGGACGCCACCCGCGAGCAGCTTGTCGAGGCCATCCACGCGGCCTCGCGCGGCGAGACGGTCCTGGCTCCCCGCGTCGCCCAGCGTCTGGTGGCGAAGATGCGGCGGCCCGCCCCGGTCACCCTGACCGCCCGTGAGGCGGACGTGCTCGAAGCGGTCGCGGACGGCCTGTCGAACGCGGAGATCGGGCGCCGCCTGTTCATAGGGGAGGCCACGGTGAAGACCCATCTGCTGCGCATCTTCGCCAAGCTGGACGTCAACGACCGCACCCGCGCGGTGGTGGTGGCGCTGGACGCGGGGCTGCTGAAGCGGCGTTGAGGGCGCCGCCGGCTCGCGGCGCGGACCACGGGCCCTACAGCGCGTCCGGTCCCCGCTCGCCCGTGCGGACCCGGACCACCGTCTCCACGTGCTGGACCCACACCTTGCCGTCACCGATGCGGTCCGTCCGGGCGGCGCGGACGATCGCGTCGACGGCCGCCTCCTCGACCGCGTCGGCCACGACCGCCTCGACGCGCAGCTTGGGAACCAGGTCTACGCGGTACTCGGCGCCCCGGTACACCTCGGTGTGCCCGTGCTGGCGGCCGTAGCCGCCGGCCTCGGTGACGGTCAGGCCCTGCACGCCGGCCTCGCGCAGCGCGGTCTTGACCTCGTCGAGGCGGTGGGGGCGTATGACGGCGGTGATGAGCTTCACGATGCGGAGTTCCTGTCCTTCGGGAGCGGCGTCGGCCGGATCGCGGACTGCGGGGCCGCGTGGCCCAGGGCGCCGTGATCGTAGGCGCTCTCGGCGTGCAGCGTCTGGTCGAGGCCCGTGACCTCTTCCTCCGCGGTGGCCCGCAGCCCCATCAGCCGGTCGATCGCCTTGGCGATCCCGTACGTCACGAGGAACGTGTACGCCGCCACCGCGACCACGGCGACCGCCTGCTTCAGGAGCTGGCCCGCCCCGCCCCCGTAGAACAGC
>NZ_RDBL01000029.1:1061410-1124152 GCF_008042035.1 Streptomyces sp. col6 | reverse complement strand
GCACGGGGGATCGGGGGAAGACCCGGCTGCCGCGGTGTCGTCGAGGGTGACGCCGCGGCACCGGGGTCACCGCCCGGCCCGCGCGCAGGCGCCGGCGGCACCGCCGGCGGAACGGCAGGGGGTGGAAACCGATGCGCGAATTCCTGGACGCGACGCTGTCCTTCCCGGCCGTGCTCTTCGCCGCGGCGCTGGTCGTCGTCATCGCCTTCTGGCTGCTGGTCCTGGTCGGCGCGGCCGACCACCACTCCTTCGACGCGGACCTCGACACCGATCTCGCGGGCGTCGGCGGCGTACCGGTCACCGTCTCGGTGTCCCTGATGGTCGCCGTCGGCTGGTTCACCGCCCTGACCGGCTCGGTCCTGGTGCACCGCTCGGGAGCCACCGGCCCCGTCCGCGCTGCACTGGCCTGCGCGGTGCTCGCCGGGGCGCTGCTGCTCGCCTGGGGCGCGGTGCGGCTGCTCGTGCACCACTTCCGGCGCTACTTCCCCGACCAGCCTCCGCCATCGCGCCAGGACTTCCTGGGCCGGGTCTGCACGATCCGTACCGGCTCGGTCGGTTCGGACTTCGGCCAGGCCGAGGTCGCCGCCGCCGACGGGTCGACGGCCATCGTCCAGGTGCGCCAACTGGCGCCCGCCGACGCGGAGCTGACCTCGGGGAGTGCGGGCCTGCTGTACGCGTACGACGAGGCCGGCGAGTTCTTCTGGGTCTCCGCGTACGACAAGGCGCTCGACCCGGGCCCGCCGCCCGCCGCGCTGCCGCCGCACGGCCGTACGGCCTGAGGCTCCACCGTCCGCCTCACCGCTCCCGCCGGCGCGGTGTGCCCGTCCGGCCTGCCCGGACGCTGTGCGCCGCCGCGCCGTGTTTCACGTGAAACCGCTCATTTACCTTTTCTCAGCCGCCAAGGACTGTCATGGAAGCCATCTCCTTGGGCCTCGGCCTGCTCATCGCCGTGGTCCTGCTCATCGCCGTAGCCGTGCTGCTGATCGTCACCCGGCTCTTCCGCAAGGTGGAGCAGGGCAAGGCCCTGATCATCTCCAAGACCAAGAAGGTCGACGTGACCTTCACCGGCGCCGTCGTCCTGCCGGTGCTGCACAAGGCCGAGTCCATGGACATCTCGGTGAAGACCATCGAGATCCGCCGCACCGGGCGCGAGGGCCTGATCTGCCAGGACAACATCCGCGCGGACATCCACATCACGTTCTTCGTCCGGGTCAACAAGACCGTCGAGGACGTCATCAAGGTCGCCCAGGCGATCGGCACCGAGCGCGCCAGCGACAAGGTCGCCATCCAGGAGTTCTTCGCTGCGAAGTTCTCCGAGGCGCTCAAGACCGTCGGCAAGCAGCTGGACTTCGTCGATCTGTACACCAAGCGCGAGGAGTTCCGGGACCGGATCATCCGGGTCATCGGCACCGACCTGAACGGCTACCACCTCGACGACGCGGCGATCGACTTCCTGGAGCAGACGCCGATGGCGCAGCTCGACGGCGCGAACATCCTGGACGCCCAGGGCATCCGGAAGATAACCGAGCTGACCGCGATCGAGCACGTGCGCACCAACGAGTTCCAGCGCACCGAGCAGAAGGAGATCACCCGGCAGGACGTCGACGCCCGGGAGACCATCCTGGAGCTGGAGCGCCGGCAGGCCGAGGCCGAGATCAAGCAGCGTCGCGAGGTCGAGACGCTGCGGGCCCGCGAGGAGGCCGTGACCGCCCGGGTCCAGGAGGAGGAACGCCTGGGCGCCCAGGCCGCGTTCATCAAGACCGAGGAGCAGCTGGGCATCCAGCGGGAGAACCAGGCCCGCGAGATCGCCGTCGCGCAGAAGAACCGCGAGCGGGTCATCGCCGTGGAGAACGAGCGCATCGAGAAGGACCGGATGCTGGAGGTCATCGGGCGCGAGCGCGAGACCGAGCTGAACCGCATCGCCGCGACCAAGGAGGTCGAGGCGGAGCGCCGCGAGGTCGCCGACGTCATCCGCGAGCGCATCGCGGTGGACCGTACGGTCGCCGAGCAGGAGGAGTCCATCAAGACCCTGCGGTCGGTCGAGGAGTCCGAGCGCACTCGCAAGTCGGTCATCATCGCCGCCGAGGCGGAGGCGCAGGAGCAGCTGGTCAAGGACATCAAGGCGGCCGAGGCGGCCGAGGCCGCGGCCACCCACCGGGCGGCCGAGCAGCTCACGCTCGCCGAGGCCCGGCTGAAGACCGCCGACCTGGACGCCCAGGCGAAGCTGCGGCTGGCCGAGGGCATCAAGGCCGAGTCGGCGGCGCCCGGTCTCGCGGACGTCCAGGTGCGGGACGCGGCGGCGGAGGTGATCGAGAAGACGGGGCTCGCCGAGGCCGAGGCCACGTCCGCGCGGCTCAAGGCGGAGGCCGAGGGTGCCCGTCTCAAGGCCCTCGCGGACGCGGAGGGCACGCAGGCGCAGGCGTCGGCCGACGCGGCGATGATCGGCGAGAAGCTGAAGGCGGAGGCCGCGGGCCTCACGGAGAAGGCGGCCGCGATGGCGGCGCTGGACGACGCGTCGCGCGGACACGAGGAGTACCGGCTGCGGCTGGCCGCCGAGAAGGAGATCCGGCTCGCGGGTCTCGATGTGCAGCGGCAGGTCGCCGAGGCGCAGGCGACGGTCCTGGCCAAGGGCCTGGAGAACGCGGACATCGACATCGTCGGCGGCGAGACGGTCTTCTTCGACCGGCTGGTCTCGTCCATCTCGATGGGCAAGAGCCTGGACGGTTTCGTCGCGAACTCGGACACGGCGCAGGCGCTGGCCGGTCCGTGGCTGAAGGGCGAGTCCTCGTTCACGGAGGACCTGACGCGGGTGCTGTCGTCGGTGTCCACGGGTGACGTGCAGAACCTGACGGTGTCGGCGCTGCTGATGCGGCTGATGGCTTCGCCGTCGTCCGGGGTCGGTGCGGACCAGGTCCGCGCGCTGCTGGATCACGCGAAGTCGCTGGGCCTGGCGGAGGTCCCGGTCAGCGGTCTGGCCCCGGCGGGCCTGAACGGTACGCCGGTGCCTGAGGGGTCCGTGGCCTGAACGCCCCACCGAGCCCGGTCCGTCCTCRATCGCCGGACGGACTGGGTGGGGTCGGGCGGGGTTCTCAAGCCCCGCCCGGCGGTCACTTCCAGTCCGCCAGGCGACCTCCCAAGCCCGTCCGGCGATTGAGGACACCTGGACGGCGAGTCCCAGCCCGCCCGCAGATCAAATGAAGCCCGCCAGGCGGGCTTTCAAGCCCGTCCGGCGTTTGAGGACGCCCGGACGGCACGTCCGAGCCTGTCCGGCGGTCGAGGACACCGCCGCGAGCCCCACCGCGAGGAGACCCGCACCCATGGACCCCGTGACCCCTCCCACCGCCGGGGACTACGACGTCCTGCGGCGCCGCCTGAGCACCCACGCCACCGAACTCGCCCGCAGGGCCACCGCCCTCAACGCCCGCCGCACCGAGGCGTTCGGCTCCACCGGCCTCCGGCTGCTCGGCAGCGAGCAGATCCGCACCGCCCGCCCCTCCGTCCCCCGCGATCTCGTCGCGCTCGGCGGCGAGCTGCTGTTCGGGTTCGAGCGGGGGCCCGGCCAGCAGAGCGAACCCGCCGTCGACGACGTGCTCGCCCTGTACGCCGCCGATCTCACGCCCGGCACCGGCGCCCCGCTCACCGACGTCTCCTTCGTCCGCGAGTTCGACGGACTGCACCGGTACTTCCGGGACGCGAGGCTGCTGCGGCTGCGCCGGACCGAGGGCCGCCTGCTGGCGGTCTTCCGTACCGGCGAGACCGCGAAGGACATCCGGGTCCTGCGCTGGGCGCTGAACCCCGACGGCTCCCCCGGCGCGTTCCTGGACGCGCGCGGCGAGCGCGACCACGTGTTCCCGCCGTCGCACGACTTCACCTGGACGACCGCCGGACGCGAGTCCCACGTCGCGGGCCGCCACCCGCACATCGCCCTCGGCACCACGGCCGAGCTGTACGTCGACACGCTCGGCGGCACGCTCACCGTGAAGACTGTCAACGACACGGACACCCCCGACGGGATCTACGAGGAGCCCGTCACCGAACCGCTCCAGTCACTGGCCGACGCCGAGGTCGAGTACGCGGAGCTGGGCCCGCTCGTCCTGCTGCGCGTGCGCCCGTACAAGGAGGAGGCGCGGCGCCACCTCGTCTTCAACGCCCTGCTCGGGACCGTCACCCGGCTCGACGGCATCGGCCCGGCCTGTCAGCGGCTCCCGGAGGACCAGGGGATCATCTTCCCCGGCGGCTTCTACCTGACCACGGGCGAGGCCAGGACCTTCGACATCGCGCAGCCGCTCACGGACCCGGTCTTCGAGGAGGCCGTCCGCTCCCCGAACGGCGAGGACGTGCTCTACGTCTTCCGCTCCCGCCAGGACGGCCGGAGCCTGCTGCTGCCGTACAACGTGATCCGCCAGGAGGTCGCGACCCCGCTCCAGGGCCGGGGCCACGCGCTGCTCGACGACGGCACGCTGGTCGTGCTGCGCGACCCGGTGGAGGGCGGCGACGGGGGCGCGGCGCGCGTGCACCCGTTGCAGCGCTGGCAGACCTCGTACGTCTCCGACACCTATGCCGCGTCCCGCCCGGCGGGCGAGGGTCCGCTCGCCCGGGTCGGCAACGCCGACCTCGTGCGCGGGATCTCCGACTGCCTCGCGCTCGCGCACGCCGCGTCCGAGACGACGCCGACGGCCGCCGTGTACGACCGGCTGGTCGCGGACTGCGTACGGGCGGGCGACCGCTACCACTGGCTGGACGACGGGGAACTGGGCGACCTGGCTGCGCCGTTGGCCGATCTGCGGGAGACCGCGGGCCAGGTGGTCGCGGAGTTCGAGGCCGTCCAGGAACTGACCCGGCAGGCCGCCGACGCGCTCAGCGAGACCGCCGACCGCATCACCGCCCTGGTCCGCCGGGTCCGCGGCGAGGCCCCGCGCACGGCCGCCGAGTGGGTCGACCGCCTGACCGGACTGCGCGGCGCTCACGGACATTTGGCGACCCTCGCCGAGATGCGGTACGCGGACACCGAGCGCATCGCGGAACTCACCGCCACCACCGCCGACGACATCGAGGCGGCCGGCCGCCGCGCGGTCGCCTTCCTGGCCAGGGACGACGCGTTCGCCGGCTACCACGAGGACATCGCCCGCCTCACCGAGGAGGCCGCCGAGCTGCCCTCGGTGACCGACGCCGCCGCGCTCGGGGAGCGGCTGGCCGGCATGACGGACGGCCTGGGCACGGTCACGGACGTCGTCGCCGGTCTCGACATCGGCGACGGTGTGGTCCGTACGTCGATCATGGAGCGCATCGCGGAGGTGCTCGGCGCCGTCAACCGCGCCCGTGCCGTGCTCGACGCCCGTCGCCGCAGCCTGGCGGATCACGAGGGCCGGGCCGAGTTCGCCGCCGAGTCCGCGCTGCTCGGGCAGGCCGTGACGGCAGCGCTGGCCGCCGCCGGCACCCCGGAGTCCTGCGACGAGCAGCTGGCCAGGCTGCTGCTCCAGCTGGAGAACCTGGAGGCGCGGTTCGCGGAGTTCGACGACTTCCTGGCGGAGCTCGCCGAACGCCGGACGGAGGTGTACGAGGCGTTCTCGGCGCGCAGGCAGAGCCTTCAGGACGCCCTGGCCCGCCGCACCGAGCGCCTGGCGGAGTCCGCCGCGCGCGTGCTGGAGACGGTCGCCCGCCGCAGCGCGGCCCTTCCGGACGCGGACGCCGTCCACACCTACTTCGCCTCCGACCCGATGGTCGCGAAGATCCGCCGTACCGCCGAGGAGCTGCGGGCGCTCGGGGACACCGTGCGCGCGGAGGAGCTGGACGGGCAGCTGCTCGCCGCCCGCCAGGAGGCGGGCCGGGCCCTGCGCGACCGCAGCGAGCTGTACGCGGACGGCGGGTCCGTGATCCGGCTGGGCCGGCACCGGTTCGCCGTGAACACCCAGCCGTTCGAGCTGACGCTCGTTCCCCAGGACGACGGGCTCTCGTTCGCCGTCACCGGGACCGACTACCGGATGCCGGTGAGCGACCCGGCCTTCGCCGCGACCCGCCC
Source organism: Streptomyces sp. col6 (assembly GCF_008042035.1). Classification (GTDB taxonomy): domain Bacteria; phylum Actinomycetota; class Actinomycetes; order Streptomycetales; family Streptomycetaceae; genus Streptomyces. The sequence goes on along the minus strand of NZ_RDBL01000029.1, from coordinate 1,118,133 downwards.
GTACTGGGACCAGACGCTGCCCTCCGAGTCGCCGTCCGTCTACCGGGGCGAGCACCTGGCCGCCCGCCTCCTCGACGAGCACGGCGCGGACCGGCTGGCCACCCTGGACGACGTCGAGCTCGCGACGCTCGTACGGGAGTCCGCGGCAGCCGCGTACGACGAGGGCCATCAGCGCGGTGTCCACGACGAGGACGCGACCGCGATCCTGGCCGCGCTCCTGCGGCTGCACGCGGAGGCCGGGCTGCTGCGCTTCCCGCCCGCCGTCCGGGCCGCCGCCCAGCTGTTCTGGGCCCACGGCACGGACGAGGCCCGCCGCACCTCCTGGACGCGCCGCGCCCGCTCGCTGGCCCGCGCCCGGGAGACCTTCGGCCTCGCCCCGGCGATTGCCGCGCTCCAGGAGGAGTGGGCGTCGGTGATCGGCGGCGAGAGCCCCCGCACCGTCGCCGCGTACCTCTTCGAGGAGCTGACCGGCGGCCCCGAGGGCTTCGTGACCGGCGCCTCCGTCCGGGCGTTCCTGGACAAGTTCCGGCACGCCACCGGCACATCGGCGTACGACGACGACCTCACCGCGCTCGCGGACGACCTGCCGGCCCGGCGCCAGCTCGTGGAGGGCTGGCTCACCTCGTACGCCGGGGCGAGCGGCACGGACCTCGACCCGGGCGACCTCGCGGAGGCCGTCGCCGTGGAGCTGTGCCCGGAGCCGCTGCTCGCCCGCTACGAGGCCGACGCCCCGCTCACCGAGACCGTGGACGGGCTGCTGGGGGTCCACTCGCGCATCGAGCGCGGCCGGCTCACCGTACGGATCGACGAACTCCTCGCCCGGACCGAGGAGTTCCGCACCGCCGTCGTTCCCGGATTCCGCGCCTACCAGCGGCGGCGGAACTCCCTGGTCGCCGCCGAGCGGACCCGGCTGCGGCTCGACGACCACCGCCCCCGGGTGATGTCCGCGTTCGTGCGCAACCGGCTGCTCGACGAGGTGTACCTGCCGCTGATCGGCGACAGCCTCGCCAAGCAGCTCTCCACCACCGACGCCGACCGCCGCACCGACTCGCAGGGCCTGCTGCTGCTCGTCTCGCCGCCCGGCTACGGCAAGACGACGCTCATGGAGTACGTCGCCGACCGGCTCGGGCTCGTCCTCGTCAAGATCAGCGGGCCCAACCTGGGCCACGACGTGACCTCGCTGGACCCCGCGCAGGCGGGCAGCGCCACCGCGCGCCAGGAGATCGAGAAGATCAACTTCGCGCTGGAGGCGGGCAACAACACACTGCTCTACCTCGACGACATCCAGCACACCTCGCCGGAACTCCTCCAGAAGTTCATCCCGCTCTGCGACGCCACCCGCCGCGTCGAAGGCGTACGGGACGGCGAGCCGCGCACCTACGACCTGCGGGGCAAGCGGTTCGCCGTCTGCATGGCGGGCAACCCGTACACCGAGTCGGGCGCACGCTTCCAGGTGCCCGACATGCTCGCCAACCGGGCCGACGTGTGGAACCTGGGCGAGGTGCTGGCCGGCCGCGAGGACGTCTTCGCGCTGAGCTTCGTCGAGAACGCGCTGACCGCCAACCCGGTCCTCGCCCCGCTCGCCGGCCGCTCCCGCGAGGACCTGGCGCTGCTGCTGCGGCTCGCCGCCGAGGACCCGACGGCCCGCCCGGAACAGCTCGAACACCCCTACGCGCCCGCCGAGGTGGACCGGATCACCGCCGTTCTGCGTCATCTGCTGCGCGCCCGGGACACGGTGCTCGCGGTCAACGCCGCGTACATCGCGTCGGCCGCGCAGACGGACGCCACCCGCACCGAACCGCCGTTCCGGCTCCAGGGCTCGTACCGCAACATGAACCGGATCGCGGAGCGGATCGCGCCCGTGATGAACGACGCGGAGCTGTCCGCCGTCGTCGAGGACCACTACGCGGGCGAGGCGCAGACCCTCACCAGCGGGGCCGAGGCGGCCCTGCTGAAGCTGGCCGCCCTGCGGGGCACGCTCACGCCGGCACAGAGCGAGCGCTGGGCCGCGCTCTGCTCCTCGTACGTCCGCACCCAGGCGCTCGGCGGGCCCGAGGGCGATCCGATGACCCGCGCCGTGGCCGCGCTCGGGCTGCTCGCGGACCGGATCGCGGCCGTCGAGACGGCGATCGGCCGCGCCGCCGATCCCCGGCACCTGCCGGCGCGGCACCCCGAGGACCGCTGACCGTACCGATCTCCCGAAGGGAGCAAGGCATGCTGGGACATGTGTCCTCCTCATTCCCCCAGCAACCCCAACCCTCCCCGCTCTCCGGCCACATGGTCGTCTGCGGGGACGACGCGCTCGCCCAGCGGCTCGCCGTGGAACTGCGGTACGTCTACGGGGAGCGGGTCACCCTCGTCCTGCCGCCGGAGCCGGGCGCGGCCAGGCCGGACGAGCCGCTGAGCGGGCGCGGCCGGGCCGCCGCGCTGTTCGGGCGGATGGCGTCCGCGATGAACCGCAACGGCGGGGGGCTGCCGCACGGTTCGGACGGGGACACCAACGCCGGGGTGGAGGCCGTGCGCATCCTCCAGGCCGCGGAGCCGTCCGACGAGGCGCTGGAGGAGGCGGGGATCTCCAGGGCGTCGGCGGTCGCCCTGGTCTACGACGACGACGAGCGCAACATCCGGGCCGCGCTGACCGCGCGCCGGCTCAACCCCCGTGTCCGGCTGGTGATCCGGCTCTACAACCGCAAGCTCGGCCAGCATCTGGAGACCCTGCTCGACCAGGCCGCCGCCGTCGCGTCCCCCGGGCTCGACCAGGCCGCGATCGACGCCTCCACCACGGTCCTGTCCGACGCCGACACCGCCGCGCCCGCCCTCGCCGCCACCGCGCTCGCCGGGTCGACCCGGGTGATCCGGGCGGAGGGCCTGTTCCTGCGGGCCGCCGAGCGCACCCCGCCCCGGGGCGGCCAGGTCGCCGACCCCGGCCTGTGCACGCTGGCCCTGCTCTCCTCCACCACGCACGACCCGGCCGGCGCGGAGGGCTCCGACAGCAGCGGCGCGGAGGGGCCGCAGCTGCTGCCGGACCCGACGGAGATCGCCTCCGCGACCGGCCGCGGCACGGTCGTCCTGGAGGCCGTCACCCAGTCGGGACCGGCCGCTCCCAAGGTCCGGATGAGCGGCCGGAGCGCGCCGCTGAGCCAGTTCTTCTCGCGCCGGCTGCGGTGGTCGGCCCTCGGCGTCGGGCTGGCGGTCCTCGGGCTGGCGGTGGCCTCCACGGTCACCACGGGCGACAACGCCCTGCACGCCACCTACCTCACCCTGCTCGACCTGTTCGCCATGGGCGACCCGGCCATCGGTGACCCGACCGCCCGCCAGATCATCCAGATCCTCTCCGGTATCGCGGGCCTGATGCTGCTGCCGCTGCTGGTGGCCGGTGTGCTGGAGGCGTTCGGCTCGCTGCGCACCGCCTCCTCGCTGCGGCGTCCGCCGCGCGGCCTGTCCGGGCACGTGGTGCTGCTCGGCCTCGGCAAGATCGGCACCCGGGTCCTGGTGCACCTGCGGGAGCTGGGCATCCCGGTGGTCTGCGTGGAGGAGGACCCGGAGGCGCGGGGCATCCCCGTCGCCCGGCGGCTCCACGTGCCGGTGGTCCTCGGTGACGTCACGGACGAAGGGGTGCTGGAGGCCGCCAAGATCAGCCGCTCGCGCGGGCTCCTCGCGCTGACCAGCGCCGACACGACGAACCTGGAGGCCGCGCTGTACGCCCGCTCGCTGAAGCCGAATCTGCGGGTGACGGTGCGGCTGTTCGACGACGAGTTCGCCACGGCGGTCTACCGGACGCTGCGCACGGCGCACCCGCAGGCGATCACCCGGTCCCGCTCGGTGTCCCATCTGGCCGGGCCCTCCTTCGCGGTCGCGATGATGGGCCGGCAGATCCTGGGGGCGATCCCGGTCGAGCGGAAGGTGCTCCTGTTCGCCGCGATCGAGGTCGCCGGGCATCCCCAGCTGGAGGGCCGTACGGTGGAACAGGCGTTCCGCGCGGGCGCGTGGCGCGTCCTGGCCCTGGACGTGGCCCCGACCGGGCCCGCCTCCACCGGCGAGGGCGCTCTCGTCTGGAACATCCACCCCGGCTACGTGCTCCGCCCGACGGACCGCGTGATCATCGCGGCGACACGACGGGGCCTCGCGGAACTCATGGGCCGCCGGGCGCTGACGCGCCGCTGAGCCGGGGCTGCCCTGCCTCCGCCCGGTCCGGGGTGACCGGGGCCGGGAAGGAATACCCCGGCCCCGCCCCCCGTTGTACGGTGCGTCCACTTAGTTCAACGTTCAACAACAAGTCCAGGAGGCGGACGCCATGCAGTTCGGGATCTTCACCGTCGGGGACGTCACCACCGACCCCACCACCGGGACGACGCCGAGCGAGCACGAGCGGATCAAGGCCACCGTCGCCATCGCACGGAAGGCCGAGGAGGTCGGGCTCGACGTCTTCGCGACGGGTGAGCACCACAACCCGCCGTTCGTCCCCTCGTCGCCCACCACCACGCTCGGCTACATCGCGGCGCAGACCGAGAACCTCCTCCTGTCGACCTCGACCACGCTGATCACCACCAACGACCCGGTGAAGATCGCCGAGGACTACGCGACGCTCCAGCACCTCGCGGACGGCCGCGTGGACCTGATGATGGGGCGCGGGAACACCGGCCCGGTCTACCCGTGGTTCGGCAAGGACATCCGCCAGGGCATCCCGCTCGCCATCGAGAACTACGCCCTGCTGCACCGGCTGTGGCGGGAGGACGTCGTGGACTGGGAGGGCAAGTTCCGTACGCCGCTCCAGTCGTTCACGGCCACCCCGCGCCCGCTGGACGGCGTGCCGCCGTTCGTCTGGCACGGCTCCATCCGCTCGCCGGAGATCGCCGAGCAGGCCGCGTACTACGGCGACGGCTTCTTCCACAACAACATCTTCTGGCCCATCGAGCACACGCAGAAGATGGTGAACCTGTACCGGCAGCGGTACGCCCACTACGGCCACGGCACCGCCGAGCAGGCGATCGTGGGTCTCGGCGGCCAGGTGTTCATGCGGAAGAACTCGCAGGACGCGGTACGGGAGTTCCGTCCGTACTTCGACAACGCGCCGGTCTACGGGCACGGGCCCTCGATGGAGGACTTCACCCGGCAGACGCCGCTGACCGTGGGCTCGCCCCAGGAGGTCATCGAACGGACGCTGTCCTTCCGGGACGCCGTGGGCGACTACCAGCGCCAGCTGTTCCTGATGGACCACGCGGGACTGCCGCTGAAGACGGTCCTGGAGCAGCTCGACATCCTTGGCGAGGAGGTCGTCCCCGTCCTGCGCAAGGAGTTCGCCGCCCTGCGCCCGGCCGGCGTCCCCGAGACCGCGCCGCTGCACCCCGCCTTCGCCGCCACCCTCACGAAGGAGAGCTGACCGTGTTCGCCACCGAACCGCTGAGGATCGTCGCCGTATCGGCCGGGCTCAGCAACCCCTCGTCGACCCGGCTGCTGGCCGACCGGCTGGCCGCCGCCGCCCGGGAGCGGCTGGAGGACGCGCAGGACCGCCCGGTCGACGTCCGGGTGATCGAACTGCGCGACCTGGCCGTGGACATCGCGGGCCACCTGGTGTCCGGCTTCCCGTCGGCCGCCCTGGAGGACGCGCTCGCGGCGGTGACCGGCGCAGACGGGCTGATCGCGGTCACGCCGGTCTTCACCGCCTCGTACAGCGGCCTGTTCAAGTCGTTCTTCGACCTGGTCGAGAACACCGCCCTGACCGGCAAGCCGGTGCTCGTCGCCGCGACCGGCGGCACCCCCCGGCACTCTCTGGTACTGGAGCACGCGATGCGCCCGCTCTTCGCCTACCTGCGCGCCATCACGCTGCCGACCTCGGTGTACGCGGCGTCGGAGGACTGGGGCGCGGCGGGCGACGCGTACGCCGACGGCCTGCCGGCCCGCATCCGGCGTGCGGGCGGGGAGCTGGCCGAGGCCGTCACGGGTGGCCGTGCGGTCTCCGGAGCGGCCCGGACCCCCGGCCTCGACGACGAGGTGGTCCCGTTCGAGCAGCAGCTCGCCGCCCTGCGCCCGGCCTGACCGGACCCGCGGGAATCGCCGTTTCGACCGTTTTGACTAGAGTCGTACGGGAAGGCGTGACGCGAGCACGGACCGAGCACAACCGCAGAACCCAGCTGGAGGAAGAGATGGGCAGGATCGTGGTGGGCGTGGACGGCTCCGAGTCGTCGGTCAAGGCACTGCACTGGGCCGTGCGCCAGGCGGAGCTGACCGGTGACACGGTGGAGGCCGTCAACAGCTGGGAGTACCCCGCGACCAGCTGGGCGTCGATGATGCCGGGCCTGCCGGAGGACTTCGACCCGCAGGCCATGGCCACGGTGTCGCTCACCGAGACGCTGGAGGAGGCGCTGGGCGCCCAGGGCGCCGCCGCCGTCAGCAAGGTCGTGGTGATCGGCAACCCGGCGCAGGCCCTGCTCGACCGGGCCGAGGGCGCGAACCTGCTGGTCGTGGGCGCGCGCGGGTACAGCGGCTTCAAGGCGACCCTGCTCGGCTCGGTCAGCCTGCACGTCACCCAGCACGCCTCGTGCCCGGTGACCGTCGTCCGCGCCTGACCACCCCGGGCAGCCGGGAGGGCCCCGCACCACGCGTGGTGCGGGGCCCTCCCGCGTACTCACAGCGTGGGGCCCTCCGGCGTACTCACAGCTCCACGACGTCCGCCACCGCGCAGGCCACGTTGTCGGGGGCGCCGGCCGCCTCCGCCAGGGCGATCAGCTCGCGCACGGCGGTGCCGGGCCCGTCCGCCCCGGCCAGCACCCGCGCCAGATCGCCGCCGTCGACGACCGCCGAGAGCCCGTCCGAGCAGAGCAGATAGCGGTCACCGGGCAGGGCGTCCCGGACGGCCAGATCGGGCCCCGAGCCCTGCGGGCCGTCAGCGGACAGCACCTTGAGGAGCATGGCGCGCTGCGGGTGCGAGAACGCCTCCTCCTCCGTCAGCGAACCGTCGTCGATCATCGACTGGACCAGGCTGTGGTCGTGCGTGATCCGGAACAGCTCGCCCCCGCGCAGCAGATACGCCCGCGAGTCCCCGATGTGCACCAGCCCCAGCTGGGAGCCGGTCCACACCATCGCCGTCAGCGTTGTGCCGGACTCCTCCGGCGCCGCGCTCCCCGCGACCGCGTCCCGTACCGCGAGCGCGGCCCGCTCCGCCGCGTCGTGCAGGCTGTTCAGCAACTCCGCCGCGGGGACCGCGCCCAGCGGCTTCAACGCCTCGATCGCCGCCGTGCTGGCCCCCGCGCCGCCCGCGCCGAACCCGTCGGCGACCGCGAGCAGCCGGGCACCGGCGTAGACCGCGTCCTGGTTGGTCTCCCGCACCGCTCCCGTGTCGGTGCCGGCCGCGTAGCGGATTCCGAGTGTGCCCACCGATGTCATGACGTCCTCCGTCGACAGCTGGTCGATGAGGAAGGCCGCGAGGTCACGGCGGGCCGCCGTCTCCGCCTCGACGCGCGCCCAGTACGCCCGGATCGCCGCGGCGGCCGCGCCGGGTTCCAGCGCGATCACCTCCCTGATCCGGGCGAGCGGCATCCCGATCCGGCGCAGCCAGGCCACCAGCCGGGCCGCCCGCACCTGCGCCGGGTCGTAGTACCGGTAGCCGTTCACCGGGTCGACCAGGGCCGGCGGGAGCAGGCCGAGCTCGTCGTAGCGGCGCAGCGCCTTGGCGGACAGCCGGGACAGCCGGGCGAACGTCCCGATCGTCACCAGTGCCGCGCCGGGACCCCGCCCGTCGTCCGTCGTCACCGCGCTCCTCCTCATACCGGGCGGACTTCCCGCCCCGGCACACTCGATCCTTGGCCTTCCCCCATGGAGAAGGTCAAGGATCGACGACGCGCGGGTGGGTGCGGGGGTCACTCCCGCGTGTAGAAGTAGTAGTACGCGGCGAGCAGTCCGCCGATTCCGAGGATCAGGCCGAGCACCGACGCCGACAGGATGCTCGCGCCGGACAGGCTGTAGAGGAAGCCGATCGAACCGCCGGTCAGCACCCCGTACGCGGCGGCCCGCAGCTCGCGCGGCAGCCGGTTCTGGATGCGGCCGAGCCCGAAGCAGAGCACCGCGAGCACGGCGCCGGAGACAAGGCCGAGGGCCAGCCTGGTGCCGGTGAGCACCCCGCCGCCGCGGACGATGGCGGTCGCGTAGCAGCCCATGATCACGCCGAGCGTGACCGGGATCGCCCAGCTGAGGACCGGGCGGTGCCGGGCGGGAATCGCGTGCCTCCCGCGTGCCGGCACCGAAGCGTGTGCGGCCATGGCAGAGAGCTCCTTCCGTCGCCCCCGCTTTCCCTCCAGAGCACACCTGGTCGGGCCGCCCGGCAACTCGGATGGCCCACGGCCCGGGGCGCGCCGCCGCCATCCGGGATTCCCTGGAGGGGTGCGGACGTATCTCTCGGTGGCTCTCTCGGCAGCGCTGGTGGTGCTGCTGGCCGTCCTGGTGCCGCTGAGCGCGCTGTCCGCCTGGGTCGACCTGGAGATCGACGACACGGACCGTTACGTGGCCGCCGTCGCCCCGCTCGCCGACGACCCCGCCGTGCAGAGCACCGTCGCCGACCTCATCACCGACAACGCGATGAAGCAGATCGACGTCGGACCGCTCCAGAGCACCGTGCGCGAATTCCTGCACCAGGCGGTGGGGTCGTTCACCACCACCGAGGCCTTCCAGGACGCCTGGACCGCCGCCAACCGCACCGCGCACGAGACGGTCACCGCCGCGCTGGACGGGCAGAGCGGCGAGAGCGTCACGATCGACCTGGCGCCCGTCACGGAGCAGGTGAAGCAGAACCTGGTGGACAACGGGGTGCCGTTCGCCGACCGGATCCCCGTCCAGCACACCGACATCCAGCTGGTCTCCGCCGACCGCGCGGACCAGCTGCGGCAGAGCTTCCGGTGGCTGCGCGCCGCGAGCGTGTGGCCGGCCGTCGGCACCCTGGTGTTCGCGCTGCTCGCGATCGTGCTCGCCTGGGTGCGCGGCGGCCCCGGCCGCCGGCTGCGGTCCCTGGCCGCGCTGTCCGCCACCGCCGTGACCGCCGCCGGCTTCGCACTCGGCGCGCTGGTGCTGCGCGGAGTGCTCGCGCTGGCCCGCGACCGGGTGCTGGACGAGGTCCCCGACAGCGACACCGGCGCCGCCGCGGCCGTCTACGACGCGCTGACCTCCTCACTGCGCACCACGGTGTGGATCGTCTTCGGCCTCGGCCTGGGCATCGCGGTGTGCGCGGTGGCGGCGCGGATCTGGGCCCAGCGGGTGCTGCCGGCGCCGACCGCGGACTGACGGGGACGTTCCCACCGAGCGGTACGACTGGGAGGTGTACGGATGCGAGCCATCGCCGTCAGCGGGCCCGGGGCCGACCCGGTGCTGGTCGAGCTGCCCAAGCCGGAGCCCCGGCCCGGTGAGGTGCGGGTACGGATCGAGTACGCCTCGCTGAACCCGCTGGACTGGCAGGTCGTGGACGGATCGGCGGGGGACCTCGCCCCGGCCCCTCGCTCCTTCCCGTTCGTCGTCGGCGTCGACTACGCGGGCCGGGTCGACATGATCGGCGGCGGCGAGAACCGCTTCCGCGTGGGCGACGTGGTGTTCGGGCGGGCGGGGGCGGTGGGTGCGGCTCCGGGTGACGCGGGCGCGACGGGCGGCGCGGGTGTGCCGGACGCGTGCGGGACCTACGGGGAGTACGTCTGTGTGCCGCAGGACTCCGCGATCACCCTCGTGCCGCGCGGTCTCGATCCCCGGGCGGCCGCCGCGCTGCCGTCCGCCGGGACGGCCGCCGCCCAGATCCTGGAGGCGGTGGCGCTACGGGGCCACGAGACCCTGCTGGTCGTCGGGGCGGCGGGCGGGATCGGCTGCTGTCTGACCCAGCTCGCCCGCGCCCGCGACATCCGGGTGATCGCGGCGGTGCGCGGTGACGAGCGGTCCGCGATGGGGTCGTTGGGCGCCGCCGCCACGGTCGATCTGACGGCCGGTCCGCCCGCCGAAGCGCTGCGGAGCGTCTGCCCGGACGGCATCGACGCGCTGGCGGACCTGGCGTCGGCGACACCGGAGGCGTTCGCCGTCCACGCCGCGGCGGTCCGGCCGGGCGGCATCGCGCTCTCCACGCGGGGCACCGCCGCCGGGGCCCGGCTGCCCGCGGGCGTCAGGGGCGTCGACTTCCGGATCGACCCGAACCCGGTCCTGCTGGACGTGCTGGCGGCGGGCGCGGCGGACGGGGTGCTGCGGGTGCTCATCGACGCCGAGTTCCCGCTGGAGCAGGCCCCGCAGGCCCTGGAGCGCAACCGGGCGGGCGGGGCGCGCGGCAAGACCGTGATCGTGCTGCGCGCACCCGGGCACTGCTGAGGCGGGCGCCCGACTCACTCCTCCGGACCGGGCCCCCAGCCGCGCAGCCGGTCCATCTCGCGCCGGTCCCGCTTCGTCGGCCGGCCCGCGCCCCGGTCCCGTACCGGCACCTGGATCGCGGCCTCGCGCGGCGGCGGAGGCGGGCTGTTGTCGACGAAGCACTCGGCGGCCACGGGCGGCCCGACCCGCTTCTTCACCAGCTTCGACACGACGACGATCCGGTCCCGGCCCGCGTGCCGCAGCCGCACCTCGTCACCGACGCGCACCGGCTGCGCGGGCTTGGCGCGTTCACCGGCGACCTTCACATGACCCGCACGGCAGGCGGCGGCCGCCTGCGCACGGGTCTTCGTGAGCCGGACCGACCAGATCCAGACATCGATCCGAACGCTGCCCTCCGTCTGCGGAGCCTCACCGGAAACCATGCGTCCGACTGTAAGCCGTACGGCCGGACGGCATGTCCTCACGTCAACTCGGCGCCCCTGCGGCGCAGGTGAAGCACCGGTGCGAGGAACGCCCGTGCGGGCGCCCAGGACTCGGTCGGGACTCGGTTGCGGCTCGGTTGTCCCACATGCGGGCCGTGCAGCCGGGAGGCCTGATCCGGCCGCTAACCTTACGTATCCGCCCTGGCCAGGGATCAATTCCCGCAGTACGGAAATTCATCGCACCCAACTCATGCGAAAGGCCTCGCCCATGGGCATTCGGAGCTTGCTGCGCAAGGTGTTCGGCCGTGACCGCACGGAACAGGACGAGCCGACGACGGCCACGGTCCCGCCCCAGGGCGAGCGCTCCCGGACCGCGGAGTCGGAGTCGGTGGCGGTGGACGAGCCGGCGGCCGAGGACGAGTCGCCCGTCAGGATCCCGGTGCCGGCGCCCGCGTCGTCGGACGAGGACACCAAGGCGGCGGACCTGGTGGCGGCCGCCTTCGACAACCCTGCCACGCCGACGGTCCCGGCCCAGGGCAAGGGGCCGCGCGAGGCGGCCCCCGCCGAGCCGGAAACGGCCCCCGAACCGGTCGCGCCGATCGCGGAGAGCGAGACGCCGGTCGCGGAGCCCGCGGCGCCCATCGCAGAGCCCGAGCCGGTCGCCCCCGCCGCCGAGCCGGCACCCGAGCCCGTAGCAGCCCCCGAGCCGGTCGCCGCGTCGGAGACCCCCGAGCCCGAGCCGGTCATCGCGAGCGAGACCCCGGAGCCCGCGCCGGTCGCCGAGCCCGAGTCCGTGGCAACGCCCGAGCCGCAGGCCGCAGTCGAGCCCGAGCCGGTCGCGGCCCCCGAGCCGCAGGCCGCCGTCGAGCCGGAGCCCGTCGCGGCCCCCGCTCCCGAGGCCGCCGCGCCCGCCGCGATCATCATCGACATGGACCCGGAGCCCGACCCGGAACCCCTCCGGGCCCCCGAGGCGGCCGCGGCCGCCCCCGCCGCGCCGGGCAGGCCCGCACTCCCCCTCGCCAAGGTCAAGGCGCGCGCGCCCGAGCTGGCCGGGGCGTACAAGGCCGCGCAGGCCGGGCTGAAGGCGCACGGGCTGACCGGGCTGCGCGCCACCGTCTACCTGGTCCTGGACCGCTCCGGCTCCATGCGCCCGTTCTACAAGGACGGCAGCGCCCAGCACCTGGGCGACCGCACGCTCGCGCTCGCCGCGCACCTCGACGAGAGCGCCACCGTGCGGGTCGTGTTCTTCTCGACCGACATCGACGGCACCGGCACGCTGGAGCTGGACGGCCACGAGGGCCGGATCGACGAGCTGAACGCAGGCCTCGGCCGCCTCGGCCGGACGAACTACCACCGCGCGGTCGAGGAGGTCGTCGCGCACTACGAGGCGTCCGGGTCGACCGACCCGGCGCTGGTGGTCTTCCAGACGGACGGGCCTCCGGACGTCCGGCAGGCCGCCCGCCAGGCGATCGACGCGGCGGCCCGGCTGCCGCTGTTCTTCCAGTTCGTCGCGTTCGGCGAGAAGGACGCCAAGGGCTTCGACTTCCTGCGGAAGCTGGACGCCCCGAACACCGGCTTCCTGCACGCGGGCCCCGCACCCCGCGAGGTGGCGGACGCCGCGTTCTACCGCGAGCTGCTCGCCGCGCTCCCCGCGTGGATCGCCGGGCGCGAGACGGCCGCCGGTTCCTGAGACGCCGGCAGGCGTACGGTCACGGCGAGCCCGCCCCCCGGGCCCGGCACCGCCGTGACCGTACCGTCGTGGGCGACCGCGATGGACCGCACGATCGACAGGCCGAGCCCCGAGCCCGGCCCCATCCGGTCCTTGCCCTCGCCCCGCCGGAACGGCTCGAACAGCCCGGGGATGTCCGCCGCGTCCACCACGGGCCCCGTGTTGCGGACCTCCAGCAGCACCCCGCCACCGGCCGGGACCACCGACACGTCGACGCTCCCGCCGGGCACGTTGTACGTCACCGCGTTGGCCAGCAGGTTCGCCACCAGCTGGGCCAGCAGCAGCCGGTTCCCGCGCACCGGGCCGGGCCGGGCGTCGAGCCGGACGCCCGGACAGCGGGCCGACTCCTCCGCCACCACCCGGGCCAGGTCCACCGGCTCCCGCTCGCTCGCCGCGAGCCCCCGTTCGCTGCGGGCCAGCACGAGCAGCCCCTCGATGAGCCGTTCGCTGCGCCGGTTGTTGTCGAGGAGCGTCTCCCGGGTCCGTACGAGATCCTCGGGCGTCGGATCGTCCAGACCGACCTGGATCGCCGCGCGCTGGGTGGCCAGCGGGGTCCGCAGTTCGTGCGAGGCATTGGCGATGAACCGCCGCTGGCTGTCGAAGGCCCGCTCCAGCCGGCCGAGCAGCGCGTCGAGCGTGTCGCCCAGCTCCTTCAGCTCGTCGTCGGGGCCACTGGAGGCGATCCGTTCGTGGAGCGTGTGCTCGGAGAGCTTGCGGGCCTTGGCGGTCATGGCGTGGACGGGCCGCAACACCCGCCCCGCCGTCCACCAGCCGACGCCCACCGCGCACGCGGTCATCACCAGCAGGGCGGCCGCCGACCAGATGAGCAGCTGGTGCCCGGCCGCGTCGCTGACGTGGTCGGTGAGGTCGTAGACGGTCGGCGGACCGAGACGGCGGCTGACGAGCGGGCCGTTGACCGCGTAGCCGGGCTGGACCACGACGGCGGTGGCCGCGATGGCGCGGGCCTGCGAGTCCGTACCGGCGCGCGAGGCCAGGTTGACGGTGGCGAGCAGCGCCGTGCCGAGGACCAGGAAGACCCCGCCGTAGACGAGGGCGATGCGGGTCCTGATCGTGGAGTGCGGCAGGAAGACAGGTCGCTTCACAGGGCGTACCCCACGCCCTGGACGGTACGGATCACGGCGGGCTCGCCGAGCTTGCCGCGCAGCTTGCTCATGCAGACCCGGACGGCGCCGGTGAACGGGTCGGCGTTGGCGTCCCAGGCCCGCTCCAGCAGCTCCTCCGCGCTGACCGTCCCGCCGTCCGCCTCCAGCAGCAGCTGGAGCACGGTGAACTCCTTCGGCGACAGGTCCAGGTCCCGCCCGTCCCGGGTGGCGGACCGCCGTACGGTGTCGAGCCGGATGCCGTACCGCTCCAGCTGCGGCGGTACGGGCCGGGCGCTGCGCCGCCGCAGGGCGCGTACGCGCGAGACCAGTTCGGGGAACTCGAAGGGCTTGCCCAGGTAGTCGTCGGCGCCCAGGTCGAGCCCGGCGACCCGGTCCTCCATGGACCCGGCGGCGGTCAGCATCAGAATCCTGGTGCGCGAGCCGGAGGCGACAAGTCCGCGTGCCACGTCGTCGCCGTGCACCCGGGGCAGATCGCGGTCGAGGACGACCACGTCGTAGTCGTGCAGCCCCAGGTAGGCCTGGGCGGCATCACCGCTGTACACCGTGTCGACGGCGAAACCGGCCCGCCGCAGTCCGGTGGCGACCAGCTCCGCGAGGATTTCCTCGTCCTCGGCGACCAGTACCCGCATCGTGATGTCCCTCGCCTCGTGCATGCGTGTCCACTCCCTCCCAGGATGCGTCCTTGATACGGGAAGGGACGTTTCGCAAAGCTCTCCGGCCCGGGGCGGCGGATCAGCGGCCCAGTGACTCCGCGTCGCCCATCACGATGACGGGCTTCTGCTCCGGGTCGAGCGCTCCGAGGAGTTCCTTCATCCGGTCCTCGGTGACCGACACACAGCCCTGCGTCGGGCCCCCGTGGTCGACGTGGACCCAGATGCCGCCGCCGCGCTCCTCGCCGAGGGGACGGGTGTGGTCGAGCGGGGAGGTGCCGGGGACCCGGTTGTAGTCGATGGCGACGACGTAGTCGAACGAGCCCTCCAGCGGCTCCCCGTGGAACCCCTCGCCCGTCACGGCGAAGTCGGGGCTCAGCTCGTACGGGAGCGCCGTCTGCGGGGGTTCGAGGCGGCCGCCCGCCGCGGTCAGCGTGAAGACGCCGACGGGTGAGCGCAGATCGCCCTCCCAGTGCTCGCCGGTCCAGCCGTTGAGGGCGTTGTGGGCGGGCCACGGGCCCAGCGAGGCCCGCCAGCCGGGGCCGGTGGGCCCGTCCAGGGTGTAGAGGACGGCGGTCGAACGGTTGGAGTCCGGCCCCTCACCGGTCACCACGAAGGCCTGCCGTGCCCCGGCCGGGATCGCCGCCCGGGTCCTCGGCCCGAGTCCCGGGATCTCCGTGGGCCGCGGCGAGGCCGCGGGCACGGACGGCACCTCGCGCGACGGTGCCCCGGCTGCGGACGCGGCGGCCCCGGGCGGACCCGGTACGCCCCGGACCGGCGTGTGTTCCGTAGTGGGCCCGCTCAGTTCCGTACCGGCGAGACCGCCCGCTCCGCACCCCGCGAGCAGCACCAGCAGGACCAGGGAGCAGACGACGTGCGGCAGGCGCAGGGGTGCGCGCGAAGGGGGCACGGGCACGGAGGGCTCCTCAGCAGTCAATGCGCCGGGGTCGGCCCACCCAGTCATTGCCGCCCGCGTCACCGCCCAATCCGCGCCGCAGCCCATCCGGCCGTAGCTGTTCAGGTGATTCGCCCATGTGCATGGATCCGGCCGCCCGTCCCTGCCGTCCGTGGCGGCCCTCGCGGCCGGGAGCGCACGAAGGGCCCTGAACCCTGCCGTATACGGGTTCCGGGCCCTTCGACTCCGCGGGGGGACGGAGGCCTGAGGAGGCTCTGCGGGGCGGCCGGTGCGACCGCGTCGGGTGCGCGCGGTCAGAGGTCCGTTCCGTCGTGCGTCTCGTCGGGGTCCACGCCCATGGTGATCGAGCCGACGACGCCGCGCGCGATGTGGTTCTTCCGGTAGGAGAGCTTCAGCAGCCCGCCCGTGACACCGCTCCGGTCGTAAATGGTGTCCTCGGTCAGCGTCGTGCGCGTGGTGGTGCTGGTGGAGTACGGCGCGACCTTCGCCGAGTCGAGGACCGCGGACTCCGCGAAGAAGAACTGGCCGGTGTGGCAGGTGTGCCCGCCCTCGTACCCGTCCTCGGTCAGCTTGCCGCCGACGTGCACCTTGGTGTGGATGTGGACCGCGCGGCCCTGGTACCAGCCCGGGAAGACCGTGCGGAACTCCACGTACCCGTTCTTGTCGGTGAGCTGGGTGCCGCGCAGATAGCGCTCGTCGTCGGTCGGTTCGGTGTGGCCGCCGCCCCCGCCGGGGCCGCCCGACGGAGGCGTACCGGTCGGCGGGGTGCCGGTGGGGGCGTCGGTCGGGGTGCCGGTCGGTGCGTCCGTGGGGGCGTCGCTCGGCGGGGTGCCGCCGCCCGGTCCGCCGGAGCTGACGCTCTCGTACCCGGAGTAGATGCCCAGCGCGTCGCAGTGCCAGATGTCGACGGCCGCGTGCTTCAGCGGCTTGCAGGTGTCGGTGTCGATCACCTTGAGGCGGAGGGTCATCGGGATGCCCTCCCTGTCCTCGGTGATGTCCTTCCGGATCTTGTCCGCGTCGATGTAGTACGGGCCCTCGGTGGTCTCCGAGGTCAGGCGGTAGCACGTCCCGGCCTTTCCGGAGGGCTTCTTCGCACCGCTGCTCCGGCCCTCTCCGGCCGAGGCGTTCGCGACGGCTCCGGCCCCGATTCCGGCGGCGGCGACGGCCGCGCCACCGGCGAGAATCACCCGGCGACGGGTCAGGTCCTGCTTGTGTGCTGGTCCCTGAGTCTCTGTCATGCGGGGAACGTTAGGGAGCCGAGCTGGCAGGGGCGTGGGAGCGGGCTGTGCGTTCCTGTGGACGGCCCCGCGAGCGCGGAACAGCCCCCGGCCGGAGGTGGCCGAGGGCTGTTTCACGTGAAACCCCGGTGCGGGGCGCGCGGGTCGGACAGCGCTACTTCTGCGCGTCCTTCGCCGAGGTGGCCGGCTTGCGGAGCTGGATGTTCAGCTCGCGCAGCCGCGTCTCGTCCAGCACGGTCGGGGCGCCCATCATCAGGTCCTGGGCGTTGCCGTTCAGCGGGAAGGCGATCGTCTCCCGGATGTTGGGCTCGTCGGCCAGCAGCATCACGATGCGGTCCACGCCCGGGGCGATGCCGCCGTGCGGCGGGGCGCCGAGGCGGAAGGCCTTGAGCATGCCCGCGAACTCGTGCTCCACGGTCTCGCGGTCGTAGCCGGCGATCTCGAAGGCCTTGATCATCAGCTCGGGCTCGTGGTTACGGATGGCGCCGGAGGACAGCTCGATGCCGTTGCAGACGATGTCGTACTGCCAGGCGAGGATGTCCAGCGGGTCCTTCTCCTCCAGGTCCTTCAGGCCGCCCTGGGGCATCGAGAAGGGGTTGTGGGAGAAGTCGATCTTGCCGGTCTCCTCGTCCTTCTCGTACATCGGGAAGTCGACGACCCAGCAGAACCGGAAGACGCCCTCCTCGAAGTGGCCGGCCCGCTTGGCGGCCTCGACGCGGACGGCGGACATGATCTTGGAGACCTCGTCGAACTCGCCGGCGCCGAAGAAGACGGCGTGGCCCGGGACGAGCGAGAGGCGCTCGGTGAGGGTCTTGACGTCGGTCTCGGTGAGGAACTTGGCGATCGGGCCGGCCAGCGTGCCGTCCTCGCCGACGCGGACCCAGGCCAGGCCCTTGGCGCCGTGCTGCACGGCGTAGTCGCCGAGGCCGTCGAAGAACTTGCGGGACTGGCCCGCCGTGTCCGGCACCGGAAGGGCGCGGACGTGCTTGCCGGCGAACGCCTTGAACCCCGAGTCCGCGAAGACGTCGGAGATGTCGACGAGCTCCAGCTTCGCGCGCAGGTCCGGCTTGTCGTTGCCGTACTTCAGCATCGACTCGCGGAACGGGATGCGCGGGAACGGCGAGGTGACGTGACGGCCGTTGCCGAACTCCTCGAACAGCTCGGTCATCAGCTTCTCGATCGGCTGGAAGACGTCCTCCTGCTCGACGAAGGACATCTCGACGTCGAGCTGGTAGAACTCGCCCGGCGAACGGTCGGCGCGGGCGTCCTCGTCGCGGAAGCAGGGCGCGATCTGGAAGTAGCGGTCGAAGCCGGAGATCATCAGCAGCTGCTTGAACTGCTGCGGGGCCTGCGGCAGCGCGTAGAACTTGCCGGGGTTCAGCCGGGACGGGACGACGAAGTCGCGGGCGCCCTCGGGCGAGGTCGCGGTGAGGATCGGCGTCGCCATCTCGTTGAAGCCGAGGGCCACCATCTTGGAGCGGATCGAGGCGATCACGGCGGAGCGCAGCATGATGTTGCGGTGCATGCGCTCGCGGCGCAGGTCCAGGAAGCGGTACTCCAGGCGCCGCTCCTCGTTCACGCCGTCCTCGGCGTTGATCGTGAAGGGCAGCGGGCCGGCCTCGCCCAGCACCTCGACCTCGGAGACCTCGATCTCGATCTCGCCGGTCGGCAGGTCCGGGTTGACGTTCTCGGTGCCGCGCGCGGAGACCTTGCCGTCGATCCGTACGACGGTCTCCTTGGTGAGCTTGGCCAGCGCCTCGTTGCCCGGGGTGCCGGGGCGGGCGACGAGCTGCACCAGACCGTAGTGGTCGCGCAGATCGATGAAGAGGATGCCGCCCAGGTCTCGGCGATTGTGCAGCCAGCCGCTCAGCCGGACGTCGGTGCCGACGTCAGAGGCGCGGAGCTCGCCGCAGGTGTGGGACCTGTACCGATGCATCGTCGTTCATCCAGTCTTCGCGGTTGGGGGAGAAATCAGCCCTCCCAGGCTACCGCCCGCGACCGGGGCGTTTCATTGTCTTTGCCCGCACCAAGATCGTCCGCGGCTCCGCATCGCTGCCGTCCTCGCACAGGGCGGTTTAAAGTGGGGCAATGCGCACCGAGGACGTGCTGGCCGCGACCGCGACCGGGCTGTGGCGCTGGGACAACGGAGCCGGGACGGTCACGCTCGACGCGGAGGCCGCCCGTCTGCTGGAGCTGCCCCCGAAGCCCGGTGTATTCCGCGAGTCGGAGGTCCGCTCCCGCTTCCACCCCGTCGACTGGAACGAGATCGCCGGGGTGGTCGGCCTGGCCGTGGCCGAGGGCACCCTCGCCGAGGCGCGGCTGCGCATCGTGGACGGAAACGGCCGGGTCCTGCGCACCGTGCGCAGCCGCTCCCGGCCCGCACCGGGCGGCGAGGGCAACAGGGACTACGTGCTCGTCGGCACCCTTCAGGAGGTCGCCGAGCCCCCGCCCGGCGCCGCCGGGACGCGCACCGCGATCACCGGCGACTGGCGGCGCTCCCGGGAGGCGTTCCTGCTGGACGCGGGGCGGGCGCTGGCCGAGGCCGGGTCCACCACGGAGGTGCTGCGGGTCGCGTACTCCCTCTCCATGCCCGGGTTCTCGCCGGACGGCCTCGCGGTCTTCGGCGTCGAGGGCGAGCGGCTGACCATCGTCGGGCAGCACGGGCACGGCGTGGGCGAAGAGGGTCCGTTCACCCATATGCCGCTGGACACGGACTACCCCGCCACCGAGGTCGTCCGGACGGGCCGGGCGATCTATCTGCCCACACCGGACGACTACCGCAGCCGCTACCCCGCCACCTGGCCGCTGGCCCGCCGGTTCGGGCGCCGCTCCTGGGCCTTCCTGCCGCTGATCGTGTCCGGGCGCACGATGGGCACCTGGATGGCGGGATTCCGGCACCCGGTGTCGTTCTCGCCGGACGAGCGGTCCGTGCTGACGACCGTGGCCCGCATGCTCGCCCAGGCGCTGGCCCGCGCGGGTGCCGCCGACACCGAACGGGAGCTGTCGCTGGGCCTCCAGCGCACGATGATGCCCTCGCTCGGCCCCGGCATCCCGGGTATGACCGTGGCCGCGCGCTATGTGCCGACCGGCGGCGGCCTCCAGGTCGGCGGCGACTGGTACGACCTGATCCCGCTGCCCAGCGGCCGCATCGCCCTCGTCATCGGCGACGTCCAGGGGCACGACGTACGGGCGGCCGGGCTCATGGGCCAGCTCAGGATCGCCCTGCGCGCGTACGCCTCCGAGGGGCACCGCCCCGACGCGGTGCTCGCGCGCGCCTCGCGCTTCCTCTCCGGTCTCACCGAGCCCCACGAGGACGACGACGGCACGGCCGCCCGCTTCGCGACCTGCCTGTACGCGGAGGCCGACCCGGAGACCGGGGTGCTGGAGATCGCACGGGCCGGCCATCCCGACCCCGTGGTGATGACCGCCGACGGCACCGCCGTCATCCGGCAGACCGAGGGCGGGCTGCCGCTGGGCGTCGAGGCGGACGCGGACTATCCGACGACCCGGATCGTCCTCGGAGCCGGTGAAACGATCATGCTGTGCACGGACGGGCTGATCGAGACCGGCGGCCACGACCTGGCCACCGGCTGGGTCCGGCTCCGGCCGATCCTGGAACGGCACACCGGCGACCTGGAGAAGCTCGCGGACGCGCTGGTGCAGGCCGTGCACGGGCCGGGTTCGCACTACACGACCGGGCCGCTCGCCGACCGGCGCGAGGACGACGTGGCGGTGCTGCTGCTGCGCCGCGAGGGGTCCGTCACGCCCCCGTCCGTGGCCCGGCGGACCGCGCTGACCATCGCCCAGGCCGAACCCGAGCGGATCTCGGCG
This sequence comes from Streptomyces sp. col6, assembly GCF_008042035.1. Lineage (GTDB taxonomy): Bacteria > Actinomycetota > Actinomycetes > Streptomycetales > Streptomycetaceae > Streptomyces. The sequence continues at coordinate 1,097,897 of NZ_RDBL01000029.1, read as the reverse complement.
GCCCGGCAGCTGCTGCGGGAGCTGCTGCACGACTGGGCGGACCCCGACCAGGTCGACGCGGCGGTGCTGCTGCTCTCCGAGGTGGCCACGAACGTCCTGGTGCACACGGACGGCGACGCGCTGATGGTCGCCCAGGCGACCGGACCGCCGGGGGAGCGGTGCCTGCGGGTGGACGTGGCCGACGCCAGCGACGAGCTGCCGCACAAGCGGCGGCCCGGGGAGATGGCCTCCAGCGGCCGGGGCCTGGTGCTGATGGAGATGCTCGCGCACCAGTGGGGGGTCGATCCGCGCGGTGCGGGCAAGTCGATCTGGTTCGAGCTGAACGAGGCCGAGCAGCCGGAACCGGCCGTGCCGGACCTGGACGCCTTCGACGACCTCTGAGAAGCCCGCGTGGGGCCCCCGCCCGTAACGCCCCTCCGCACGGCCGCTAGGCGGGCTCCTCCGGCGGCCGGGGCTCGGCCCCGCCGCCCTTGCGCAGTTCGCCGAGGATGCCGAAGGCCGCCGCGCACAGCGGGACCGCCAGCAGCATGCCGAGGATGCCGGCCACGCTCGCCCCGGCCGTGAGGGCGATCAGGATCATCGCGGGGTGCATCTGGACCGTACGGCTCTGGATCATCGGCTGGAGGACATGGCCCTCCAGCACCTGGACGGCGAGCACCACGCCGAGCGCCCAGAGCGCGATCACGAACCCCCGGTCGGCGAGCGCCACCAGGACCGCGACGGCCCCGGAGATGAACGCGCCGAGGTACGGGATGTAGGCGCCGACGAGCACCAGCGCGCCGAGCCCCACCGCGCCCGGCACCCGCAGGATCAGCAGCCCGACCGTGATGCAGACGGCGTCGATCAGCGCGATGAGCGTCGTCCCGCGCATGAAACCCTGGATCGCCTCGAAGGCCCGCCGGCCCATGGCCTCGACCATGTCCCCGGTGCCGCGCGGGGCGATGGTGTGGGCGAGCTTCGCGGCCCGGTCGGAGTCGCGCAGGAAGAAGAAGGTCAGCAGCAGCGCGAGGACGCTGGTGGCGATGAGGGAGCCGACGAGGCTGATGCCCGTGAGCAGCCCGCCCGCGGCGCTCGCGCCGAACTTCTCGACGAGCTTGCGGGCGTTGGCCTCCAGGTCGTCCACGCTCAGGTCGTCCGCGACCTGGAAGTGGTCGACGACCCACTGCCCGGCGTCCTTCAGCGACCGGACGATCTGGTCGCCGGTGTCGACGAGCGCGGCCACGACGATGTAGCCGGCGCCGCCGACCACGGCGAGGAGCAGGGCGCAGGTGAGCCCGGCGGCCACCGAGCGGTTCACGCCGTGGGCGGTCATCCGGCGGTGGGCCGGGCCGAGCAGCGCCGTACCGAGCAGGGCGAGCAGCACCGGCGTGACGGCGGTCTTGAAGATGACGCACAGCCAGACGCCGACGGCGGCGACACCGGCGACCAGCAGGACGACACCGCACCAGGCGGCCGTCCGCCGGGCGCCGTCGGGCAGGAGTGGCTTCTGGGTCTGCACCCGCCCAGCCGAACACGGCGCGGGAGCGGTGTCCCGCCCGCGCCGCCGTACGAGTGACGGGGCGTCACACAGTGGCGCGGGCGGCGGAGCCGGGTGCGTGCCGCACGACGGCGGCACGGGCCCGGCCGGGGGTCACATGCCGTGGACGGCGGGCACGGTGCCGAGGCGGCCGGCCTGGAAGTCCTCGAAGGCCTGCTTCAGTTCGGCCTGGCTGTTCATCACGAACGGCCCGTAGTGCGCCATCGGCTCGCGGATGGGACGGCCGCCGAGCAGGACGACCTCCAGGTCGGGGGTGTTCCCGTCCTGCTTCTCGTCCGCGCGCACGGTCAGCGAGGAACCGGCGCCGAAGACGGCGGTCTGGCCCAGGTGGACCGGCCTGCGCTCGGCACCGACGGACCCGCGCCCGGCGAGCACGTACGCGAGGCCGTTGAAGTCCTCGCGCCAGGGCAGCGTCACCTCGGCGCCGGGGCGCACGGTGGCGTGGATCATCGTGATCGGGGTGTGGGTGATGCCGGGGCCCTCGTGACCGTCGAGCTCACCGGCGATGACGCGGAGCAGCGCGCCGCCGTCCGGGGACGCGAGCAGCTGGACCTGGCCGCCGCGGATGTCCTGGTAGCGCGGGGCCATCATCTTGTCGGCCTTCGGCAGGTTCACCCAGAGCTGGAGGCCGTGGAAGAGGCCGCCCGACATGACCAGGGACTCCGGCGGCGCCTCGATGTGCAGCAGCCCGGACCCGGCGGTCATCCACTGGGTGTCGCCGTTGCCGATGGTGCCGCCGCCCCCGTTGGAGTCCTGGTGGATGAAGGAGCCGTCGATCAGGTACGTCACGGTCTCGAAGCCGCGGTGGGGGTGCCAGGGCGTGCCCTTCGGCTCGCCCGCCGCGTACTCCACCTCACCCATCTGGTCCATCATGATGAACGGGTCGAGGTACTTGTAGTTGATCCCCGCGAAGGCGCGGCGGACCGGGAAGCCTTCGCCCTCGAAGCCGCTCGGCGCCGTGGTCACGGCGAGCACGGGACGGGCCGCGGCGTCGCCGGAAGCGGCCACCTTGGGCAGGGTCAGCGGGTTCTCGACGGTCACTGCGGGCATGGGAGCCACCTCCGGGGGACTGTTCTGGAACCAATTTAGTTGAATGGTGAACATCCTGCAAGGTGCCGTCCATTCCCGCACGGCCCGGACAGCCGGAAGGGGCCCGTACCGGCGGCGGTACGGGCCCCTTCCGGAAGCCTGGGATCGACGGATCAGCCGTCTGCGCGGCAACGGCGTCTAGCCGTACATGCGGCGCATCGCGAAGTCGACCATCTGTTCGACGGCCTTCGCGTCGAAGACCATCCGGTGCTCCCCCTCCATGTCCAGGACGAAGCCGTAGCCGGTGGGCAGCAGGTCGATCACCTCGGCGCCGGTGATCACGAAGTACTTGGACTCCTTGCCCGCGTACAGCCGCAGCTCCTTGAGCGTGGTGAACATCGGGATCACGGGCTGCTGGGTGTTGTGCAGCGCGAGGAAGCCGGGATTGTCGCCGCGCGGGCAGTAGACCTTCGAGGTCGCGAAGATCTGCTGGAAGTCCTCGGCGGCCAGCGAGCCGGTCGTGAAGGCCCGTACCGCGTCGCCCAGCGAGGGCGGCGAGGGTTCCGGGTACAGCGGCTGCTCGCCGTAGCCGCCCCCCATCGGCTGCTGCGCGCCCTGATGCTGGTCGTAGCCGTACATGGGGCAAAGAGTAATCGGCCACATGTATGGCTCGGGGGGTTGCGCCTTATTACTGACGGGTAGCATCATCGTAGAGGTCAGCTGATACGTCCGGGCCACCCCTCCACGGGGCGCTGCGCGCCACTGCTATTGATTACGGAGCCTTCCCATGGGGCACTACAAGTCGAATCTCCGCGACATCGAGTTCAACCTCTTCGAGGTGCTCGGGCGCGACAAGCTGTACGGCACCGGACCGTTCGCGGAGATGGACGTCGACACCGCGAAGAGCATCCTCGACGAGGTCGCGCGCCTCGCGGAGAACGAGCTCGCCGACTCCTACGCCGACGCCGACCGCAACCCGCCGGTCTTCGACCCGGAGACCAACACGGCCCCGGTCCCCGACACCTTCAAGAAGTCGTACCAGGCGTTCATGGACTCCGAGTACTGGCGCCTGGGCCTGCCCGAGGAGATCGGCGGCACCACCTCGCCCCGCTCCCTGATCTGGGGCTACGCGGAGCTGCTGCTCGGCTCGAACCCGGCCGTGTGGATGTACTCCTCCGGCCCGGCGTTCGCCGGCATCCTCTTCGAGGAGGGCAACGAGGCGCAGAAGAAGATCGCCGAGATCGCCGTCGAGAAGCAGTGGGGCTCGACGATGGTGCTGACCGAGCCGGACGCCGGCTCCGACGTCGGCGCCGGCCGCACGAAGGCCGTCGAGCAGGAGGACGGCTCCTGGCACATCGAGGGTGTGAAGCGCTTCATCACCTCGGGCGAGCACGACATGTCCGAGAACATCCTCCACTACGTGCTGGCCCGCCCCGAGGGCGCCGGACCGGGCACCAAGGGCCTCTCGCTCTTCATGGTCCCGAAGTTCCACTTCGACTGGACCACCGGCGAGCTGGGCGAGCGCAACGGCGTGTACGCGACGAACGTCGAGCACAAGATGGGCCTCAAGGCGTCCAACACCTGCGAGATGACGTTCGGCGACCGCCACCCCGCCAAGGGCTGGCTCATCGGCGACAAGCACGACGGCATCCGCCAGATGTTCCGCATCATCGAGTTCGCCCGCATGATGGTCGGCACGAAGGCCATCGCCACGCTCTCCACGGGCTACCTCAACGCGCTGGAGTACGCCAAGGAGCGCGTCCAGGGCACGGACCTGTCCGAGTTCATGAACAAGACGGCGCCCAAGGTCACCATCACGCACCACCCCGACGTGCGCCGCTCGCTGATGACGCAGAAGGCGTACGCCGAGGGCATGCGCGCCCTCGTCCTCTACACCGCCTCCGTGCAGGACGCGATCCAGGAGAAGGAGGCCGCGGGCGAGGACGCCAAGGCGCTGCACGGCCTCAACGACCTGCTCCTCCCGATCGTCAAGGGCTACGGCTCCGAGAAGTCGTACGAGCAGCTGGCGCAGTCGCTCCAGACGTTCGGCGGCTCCGGGTACCTCCAGGAGTACCCGGTCGAGCAGTACATCCGTGACGCCAAGATCGACACGCTGTACGAGGGCACGACGGCCATCCAGGGCCAGGACTTCTTCTTCCGGAAGATCGTCCGCGACCAGGGCGCCTCGCTCAACGCGCTCTCCGAGGAGATCAAGAAGTTCCTCGCGGGCGCCCAGGACCACGAGGAGCTGTCCGGCGCGCTGGACAGCCTCGCGAAGGCCGCGGTGGATCTGGAGGCGATCGTCGGCACGATGATCACCGACCTCACCGCGACCGGCGAGGACGTCAAGAACATCTACAAGGTGGGCCTCAACACCACCCGCCTGCTGCTGGCCTCCGGTGACGTCGTCGTCGGTTACCTGCTGCTCAAGGGTGCGGCCGTGGCCGCCGAGAAGCTGCCGACGGCCTCCGCGAAGGACGTCCCCTTCTACCAGGGCAAGATCGCCGCCGCGAAGTTCTTCGCCGCGAACGTCCTCCCGGGCGTCGGCGCCGAGCGCGCCCTCGCCGAGGCCGTCGACAACTCCCTGATGGAGCTGGACGAGGCCGCGTTCTAGGACGCAGCCGCACGATCGCCGACAGCGCCGCCGCCCGGACACGGTTCCGGGCGGCGGCGCTGTGGTGTGTGCCGGGGCACGCGGTTGGGCCGCCCTGTGAATGGCGTGAAACCGACCCCGTTCGCGGGCCGGTCACCGGCTGCGGCCCCGAATTCACGGGGCAGCCGGACAATGGCCCGCCGGGGCGGGCATCCGGCGGTGAATCCTTTCGGCCAGGTCTGGCTACAGTGAAGAACATGAGTTCCTCCGCCCGCTTCGACCGCGGCCACACCGACGATCTGATGGCCTTCCTGATGGCCTCCCCCTCCCCGTACCACGCCGTGGCGACCGCCGCCGCCCGCCTGGAGAAGGCCGGGTTCCGGCAGGTGGAGGAGACCGCGGCCTGGGACGGGACCGCCGGTGGCAAGTACGTGCTGCGCGGCGGCGCGATCGTCGCCTGGTACGTGCCGGAGGGCGCGGAGGCGCACACCCCGTTCCGGATCGTCGGCGCGCACACCGACTCGCCGAACCTGCGGGTCAAGCCGCTGCCCGACACCGGCGCGTACGGCTGGCGCCAGATCGCCGTCGAGATCTACGGCGGCACCCTGCTCAACACCTGGCTGGATCGCGACCTCGGTCTCGCCGGCCGGATCTCGCTCCGTGACGGCAGCGACCGGCTCGTCTCGATCGACCGCCCGCTGCTGCGCGTCCCGCAGCTCGCCGTGCACCTGGACCGGTCGGCCAACCCCGACGGGCTCAAGCTGGACCGGCAGAAGCACATGCAGCCCATCTGGGGGCTCGGGGACGTCGAGGAGGGCGACCTCATCCGGTTCGTCGCCGAGGAGGCGGGGGTCGACGCCGAGGACATCACCGGCTGGGACCTGATGCCGCACCCCGTCGAGCCGCCGTCCTACCTGGGCCGGGACCGCGAGCTCGTGGCCGGTCCGCGCATGGACAACCTGCTCTCGGTGCACGCGGCGACCGCCGCGCTGGCCGCCGTCGCCGGGCAGCCCGACGCCGAGCTGCCGTACATCCCGGTCATGGCCGCCTTCGACCACGAGGAGAACGGCTCGCAGTCGGACACCGGCGCGGACGGGCCACTGCTCGGCACGGTCCTGGAGCGCTCGGTCTTCGCCCGCGGCGGCGGGTACGAGGACCGTGCCCGCGCCTTCGCCGGCACCGTCTGCCTCTCCTCCGACACCGGCCACGCGATCCACCCGAACTACGCGGAGCGCCACGACCCCACGCACCACCCGGTCGTCAACGGCGGACCGATCCTCAAGGTCAACGTCAACATGCGGTACGCGACGGACGGTGGCGGCCGCTCCGTGTTCGCCGCCGCCTGCGAGAAGGCGGGCGTGCCGTGGCAGTCGTTCGTCTCCAACAACGCGATGCCCTGCGGCACGACGATCGGCCCGATCACCGCCGCCCGGCACGGCATCAAGACCGTCGACATCGGTGTCGCCATCCTGTCCATGCACAGCGCCCGCGAGCTGTGCGGCGCCGACGACCCCTACCTGCTGGCGAACGCGATGGTGGCCTTCCTGACCGGCTGACGCCCCGGGCGGGGGGGGTGTCCAACCTCCCGCCCAGGCATGCTCGTTGCCGGGCCGGGTACGCGCTCCGTACACGGCCCGGAGGTCCCGGGCCGCCTAGGAGGCGGAACTCATGGGACTCGGCGGATGCATCATCCTCATCGGCGCGGGGGCGATCCTCGCCTTCGCGACCGACTGGGAACTCGATACCGTCAACGTCGACCTGGTCGGCTGGATCATGATGATCGTCGGCATCATCGGCGTCTTCGTCTACGCGAGCGTCATCCGGCGCCGCCGCATGGTCGTGCCGCCCACCACGACGGTCGTGGCCGACGACGAACGGCACCTGTGACCGGGGGCGATCCGGCCACACCCCTGAACCACCGCGGCGGAATCCCCGATATTCTGGGTACTTGTCCGTGACCCGGCACCGGGCGCGTCAGACCCGGAAGGGGAGCCGCTCGTGGAGTTCCGGCTGCTCGGTACCGTCTGCGTCGACACGCTGACCGGACCGCTGCCACTCGGCCCCGCCAAGCGCCGCAGCCTGCTCGCGGCCCTGCTGCTGCACGCCAACACTCCGGTGTCCATGGCGCGGCTGACGGACTGCCTGTGGGACGACGAGCCCCCGCTGCACGCCCGCACGGTCATCCAGGGCCATGTCTCCCGGCTCCGCGCCCTCCTGATGGGCGCGGACGCCGAGGCGTACGGGGTCGAGCTTGCGACGCTCGGCGACGCGTACGTGCTCCGGGCGCCCGAGACCCTGCTGGACTCCCAGCGGTTCGAGGAACTGCTGATGCTGGCCCGCGAGCAGCGGGGCCCCGCCGACACGGTGCTGATGCTGAAGGAGGCCCTGTCGCTGTGGCAGGGCCCCGCGCTCACCGGCACCTACGCGAGCGCCCCGCTGCAGGCGGCCGCCCACGCGCTGGAGGAGTCCCGCCTCTCGACGGTCGAACAGCTGGCACGCGCCTACGGGGAGCTGGGCGAACACCACCGGGCGGCGGCGGTGCTCCGTGCCGACGCCGTCGCCCATCCCCTGCGGGAATCCCTGGCCGCGGGCCTGATGACGGCCCTGTACCTCTCGGGCCGCCAGTCCGAGGCCCTGGACTGCTTCCACCGCACCCGCCGCCTGCTGGCGGACGAACTGGGCATCGACCCGGGACGGGAACTGGCCGACGCGTATGCGCGCATCCTGCGCGGGGACGGGGGCGCGGGCGCGCCTGGCGCGCCGGTTGGTGCGGGCGGCCCCGCCCACGTCCCGGGAGCGCCGGGCGGCGCGACGGGCCGGACGCACGGAGACACCGGCGGGCGAGCCGGGGCGCCGTCGCCGGTCGGCGGATCGCAGTCAGCCGGCGGGCCGCAGTCGGTCGGCGCGACCGGTGCGTACGCGGACGCGCCGCGTGGGTACGCGGATGCGCCCGGAAGGGCGCCGGCCGACGGCGCAGGCAACCCGCACACGTCCGACACCCCCGGTGCACCGCTCCCCGCAGTCGGGGCCGGCGCCTCTCGGACCGGCCACCCGCCGCACGCCGGGGCCGACGCGGCGACCGACACCTCCGGCCGGGCGCAGAGCGACTGGCCGCCGCACGGCGGCCCCGCCGCGCCGCCCCGGACGGCCGCCGTGCCGACGGACGCCTCGCTCTCCCCGTACGCCGGAAGCGCACCGTACGCCGGAAGCGCCCCGCACGCCGTCGATCTGCTGCCGCGGGCGCCGCGCGGCTTCCACGGGCGCGGGGCCGAGTTGACCGCGCTCTCCCGGGCGGCGGCCGGAGAGGCCCCGGTCTGCCTGGTCACCGGACCGGCGGGGGTCGGGAAGACCGCGCTGGCCCTGCACTGGGCGCGCCGGTCCCCCGCCGCCTTTCCGGACGGGCGGCTCTTCGCGGATCTGCGCGGGTTCGGGGACACGGCCGAGCCGACCCCGCTCGAAGTGCTGCGGGAGTTCCTGCTCGCGCTGGGCGTCGCGCCCCGCCGGGTGCCGGAGTCCGTGGCCGGCGCGGCGGCCCTGTTCCGCTCGCTGACCGACCGGCGCAGCCTTCTCGTCGTCCTCGACAACGCCCGCGACTCCGCGCAGGTCAGGCCGCTGCTGCCGGGCGGCGCCGACTGCGTCACGCTGGTGACCAGCCGGCGCCGGCTCGAAGGGCTCATCGCCTCGGACGCCGCCGTCCCGGTCCCGCTGGACATACTCGAACCGCCGGACGGCACCGCGCTGCTGGCCGGAGTCCTGGGCGAGGAACGGGTCCTCGCCGAACCGGTGGCGGCGCGGCGGCTCGCCGAACTCTGCGGAGGGCTGCCGCTCGCCCTGCGGGTCACGGCGGCCCGGCTGGCGGGCCGTCCGCAGCGGACGCTGGCCGCCACGGCCGACGAACTCGCGGACGAGCGCAGCCGGCTGTCCTATCTGGACGTGGAGGACACCGGCGTCTCCGCCGCGCTGCGGCTCACCGTGCAGCAGCTGCCGCCGGACGCCGTCCACCACCTCGGCCGGCTCGGCCACCACCCGGGCAGCCACTTCGACCCGTACACGGCGGCGGCGCTCGCCGGCAGCGACCCGGTCACCGCCGGGGCCGCGCTGGAACGGCTCGCCGCCGCCCATCTGGTCACCGAGGCCGGGCCGGGGCGCTGGATACTGCACGATCTGGTGCGGCTGTACGCGCGAGGGCTCGACCCGGCGGCCGGGCCGGACGCGCTCATCGGGGTGCTCGACCACTACATCGCCACCGCTCTCGCCGCCGCCGACACGGCCGAACCGGGCGGCGAGCCCTGCTTCGTGCTGCCCGACGACTTCCGCAGGCCGGCCGCGACCCGCGACTTCACGGACCGCGAAACGGCCATGAGCTGGCTGGCCGCCGAGCGGGAGGACCTGACCCTGGCTGCTGCGGCCGCCCGGAGCGCGGGACTCGACGACCGGGCCTGGCGGATCATCCTGCTCCAGTGGCCGCACGTGGTGTGGCGGGTGCGGGACGGCTGGGCCCCGATGCTCGAACTGGCCCTGGCGGCGGCGGTCGCCCTCGACGACCCGTACGCCGAGTCCCGGGTCCGCAATCTGCTCGGCTGGGTGCTGACGGAGGAGGGCAGGACGAGCGAGGCCGTCGCGCTGCTCGATGCCTCGCCCGGTCTCGCCCGGCGGGCCGGGGACCGGCTCGGTGAGGCGACCGCGCTGATCAACCTGGCCATCGTGCAGGCCGAACAGGGCGGGCTGGACGAGGCGATGGAGGGCTGCGAGCGGGCCCTCGAACTGGCGCGGAAGGAGCCCGACGCCCACACCGAGATGCTCGCGCTCCAGCACCTGGCCCGGATGCAGCTCACGGCGGGCCGCCCCCAGGACGCCCTGGACTCCGCCCGGACCGCGTTCGACCTGGGCCCCGAACACGAGGAGGCGCCCCGCCGGGTGCTGCTGCTGTCCGTCAGCGGCGAGGCCCGTCTCGCCCTGGGTGCGGAGGAGGAGGGCATCCGCCTCCTGGACCAGGCGGCGGCGGAGGCGGAGCGGGCCGGATACGACGAGGGCACGGTGCGGGCCCTGGAGGCGCTGCTCCGGGTGACGGCGGGCACGGACTACGTACGCCGCCGCGACGAGGCGGCCCGCCGCCTGGCAGCCGACACCTGACGCCCGTCCGGATCAGGTCCCGGCCCGGCAGCCGACACCTGACCCGGCCCGCCGGGGCGCCCTTGCGGCGCCCCCGCCGGCTCAGCCCTCCGTGCTCGCCGCGTCGTTTCCGCCCTCGTCCATGCCCGCGAGCACCAGCGGCAGCCGGGCCGCTCCGTCCGCGGTGACGCGGACCGGGACGCCCCAGTCCTGCTGGTGCACGTGGCAGGCCGGGTACTCGTTCGCCGGGTCGTCGTCGCAGGACGCGGCCATCGCGGAGACGTGCAGGACGCCCTCGGTGACGCCGTCCGCGAGGACCAGGTCGCGGAAGAGGTCGGTGCCCGCACCCTCGCCCTCGGCCAGCAGCTCGGGCGGGGTCGAGGAGACCAGCAGGCGGGTCGAGGGCCCGTAGCGGGTGTCGAGCTTCTGCCCGGCCGGGGCCTGGAAGACGACGTCGAGCCGGAGGGCTCCGGGGGCGACCTCGGTGGCCGCCCGCTGGGTGCGGTGGGCCTGCTCCGCGACGCGCACCGCCTCCTCGGGCAGCCGCAGCCGGGTCAGCCGGTGCCGGGCGGACTCGATGACGACGAGGTCGCCGTCCACCAGCACGGCGTCGCTGGGCTCCCGCAGATCCGTGGCCAGCGTGCTGACCTCGCCGCTCGCCGGGTCGTAGCGGCGCAGGGCGTGGTTGTAGGTGTCGCAGACGGCGACGGAGCCGTCGGGCAGGGCGGTGACGCCCAACGGGTGCTGGAGCAGGGCCTGCTCCGCGGCCCCGTCCCGGTGTCCGAAGTCGAAGAGGCCGGTGCCGACGGCGGTGTGCACGGCGCCCTCACGGTCGACCCAGCGGAGCGCGGACGTCTCGGAGTCCGCGACCCAGAGGCGGTCCTCGGTCGCCGCGAGGCCGGACGGCTGGGCGAACCACGCCTCCTCGCCGGGCCCGTCGACCAGGCCCTCGTTCGTGGTCCCGGCCGCGACCCGTACGGCGTCGTCCTCGGGGTCGTACGTCCACAGCTGGTGCACCCCGGCCATGGCGATCCAGAGCCGGCCGTCGAACCAGGCGACGTCCCACGGCGAGGACAGGTCCACCTCGCGGGCCGGGCCGCTCGTGGGCGCCCCCTGCCACCACTGGCTGCCGGTACCGGCGAGGGTGGTCGTGGTCCCGGTCGTGAGGTCGAGCGCGCGCAGGGCGTGGTTGACCGTGTCGGCGACCGCGATCCGCCCGTCGGGCAGTGGGGCGAGCCCCTGGGGCTCGCTGAACCGGACCTCGTCGGGCCCTCCGTCGGCGAACCCGCGCTCGCCCGTCCCGAAGTGCCGGCGCACGGTCTCGCCGTCCGGGTCCAGCTCGACCAGCCGGTGCCGGGTGGTGTCGGAGACCAGGAAGCCGCCGTCGGCGAGGAGCAGCGCCTTGCCGGGGAACCGCAGATGCGTGGCCACCGGATCCGGCGCCACGTACGGCCCGTCCCCGCGCCGCAGGGTGCCCTTCGCCGCGTGCTCCGCCTCCAGCTCCTCGACCAGCTTCTCGATGGCGTGGGCGTGCCCCTCACCGGCGTGCTGGGCGACGACATAGCCCTCGGGGTCGATGACGACGAGCGTGGGCCAGGCGCGTACGGCGTACTGCTTCCAGGTGGCCAGCTCGGGGTCGTCGAGCACCGGGTGGTGGACCTCGTACCGCTCCACCGCGTCGACGACGGCCTGGTGCTCGGCCTCGTGGACGAACTTCGGCGAGTGCACGCCGATGATCACGACGGTGTCGCGGTGTTTCTCCTCCAGCTCGCGCAGCTCGTCGAGGACATGCAGGCAGTTCACACAGCAGAAGGTCCAGAAATCGAGGATCACAATGCGTCCTCGCAGCTCAGCGAGGGTGTACTGCCGGTCGCCTGTATTGAGCCAGCCGCCCTTGCCGATGAGTTCGGGGGCCCTGACGCGCGCACGTGTTGCCATGAGACCAGTCAACATCACCGCGACCTCCCCGCATTCCACAGGAGGCTCGGGGAACCTGTGAGCCATGAGACTTCTCGTGCGTGAGCGCCTGTTCAGCATCGGCGACGACTACTGGATCGAGGACACGGACGGCCGCAAGGTCTTCCTGGTCGACGGCAAGGCCATGCGAGTGCGCGACACCTTCGAGCTGAAGGACGCGCAGGGCCGGATTCTCGTCGAGATCCGCCAGAAACTGATCAGCCTGCGCGACACCATGCTGATCGAGCGGGACGGCGAGCAGCTCGCCAAGGTCAAGAAGAAGCACTTCTCGCTGCTGCGCAACCACTACCGCGTGACCCTGGCGGACGGCACCGAGCTGGACGTCAGCGGCAAGATCCTGGACCGCGAGTTCGCCGTGGACTACGACGGCGAGCTGCTGGCCCAGATCTCCCGTCGCTGGCTGTCCATCCGGGACACGTACGGCATCGACATCGTGCGGGACGATGCGGACGCCTCACTGCTGATCGCGGTCGCGGTGTGCGTGATCGTGCTGGCGGAGAAGGACCACGACGACTGACCGCGCCCCGCAGTACAAAGGGCCCCTTGTTTCACGTGAAACCGTGAGACGAGGGGCCCTTCACGCTTCAGATCTTCGGTGCGGCCAGTCCCAGTCGCCGGTCCTTCAGCGCCGGGAACTGCTCCCGTGTCGCGGGGACCTTGGCCGGGTCGAACTCCACGGTCAGCACCTCCTCGTCCGCGCCCGCCTCCGCGAGCACCTCGCCCCAGGGGTCGACGACGAGGGAGTGCCCGGCCTGCTGGATGCCCGCATGGGTACCGGCGGAACCGACGGCCAGCACATACGCCTGGTTCTCGACGGCGCGGGCCTGCGCGAGCAGGGTCCAGTGGGCGCGGCGGCGCTCCGGCCAGCCGGCGGCGACGACCAGGGTCTCGGCACCGGCGTCGACCAGGCCCCGGAACAGCTCGGGGAAGCGCAGGTCGTAGCAGGTGGCGAGGCCGAGCGTGCTCTCCGGGAGGGAAACGGTCACCAGGTCCTCGCCGGCGCCCATCATGACCGCCTCGCCCTGGTCGAAGCCGAAGCGGTGGATCTTGCGGTAGGCGGCGGCCCGTTCGCCCTCGGGCGAGAAGACGAGCGTCGTGTTGTAGAGGGTGCCGTCGGCGGCCCGCTCGACGAAGGAGCCGGCGTGCAGCCAGACCCCTGCCTCCGCCGCGGCCTTGGCCATCACCTCGTGCGTCGGGCCCGTCAGCGGCTCGGCCTCGTCCTCGAACGCCTTGTACGCGAAGGCTCCCACCGGCCACAGCTCCGGGAGCACCACCAGATCCGCGCCCCGCTGGGCCACGACCAGGGAAGCGGCACGCTCCCTGCGGGAATCGACGGGTTCGTCCGGGTCTACTGCGATCTGGATGAGGGAGGCGCGCACACTACCACCGTCCTGGCATTCGAGCCGTCAACACGGGCCTACGATCGTCACACGAAAGCACTGCCGGGGTGCCTGCTCGCAGCGTAACTTAGCCACCGAACCTCATCGCCGCCCGCAGCCCGCAGCCCGACCGTCCGCGCCCAGTTGCCCATGCACCGCAGAACTGCACGAGGGGTCCCGTGACCGTCCATCCCAGCCTCCAGACCTACGCCGATGCCTGGACCCACTCCATCGAGTCGATAGCCGAGCTGGTGAGCCCGCTCGCCGAGGGGGAGTGGAACGGCCGCACGCCCTGCCCCAACTGGTCCGTGCGCGACATCGTGTCGCACATCATCGGTATGGAGTGCGAACAGCTCGGCGACCCGCGTCCGATCCACACCCTGCCGCGCGATCTCTTCCACGTACAGAGCGACTTCGCCCGCTACATGGAGATGCAGGTCGACGTCCGGCGCCACCACACCGCACCGGAGATGACCTCCGAGCTGGAGTACACGATCATTCGCCGCTCCCGGCAGCTGCGCAACGAGACGCGCGCCCCGGAGACGATGGTGCGGGCGCCGCTGGGCGCCGAACAGACCCTGGAGACCGCGCTGCGGATGCGCGCGTTCGACGTCTGGGTGCATGAGCAGGATCTGCGGACGACCCTGGGCAAGCCCGGCAACCTGGACTCCCCCGGTGCCGTGGTGGCCCGCGACATCCTGCTGCTGGGCCTGCCGAAGGTGGTGGCCAAGAGCGCGGGCGCGCCGGCCAACTCGGCGGTGGTACTGGACGTGCACGGGCCGCTGGAGTTCATGCGCACCGTACGGGTCGACGCCGAGGGCCGGGGTTCGCTGGACGTCGCCCCGTCGCTGGGCCCGGCCGCGACGCTGTCGATGGACTGGGAGACGTACGTACGGCTGGCCTGCGGCCGGGTGCGGCCCGCCGCGGTCGCCGACCGGATCAAGACCGAGGGCGACCAGGAGCTGGCCGACGCGATCCTCCAGCACTTCGCCGTCACCCCGTAGCGGGGACGGCACCCCGGCACACAGCGGCGCCCGCCCCCACCGAGGGGGACGGGCGCGCCGCCGTTGCCGGGCCGGTCACACGGGCACGTGCACGGCCTCCACCCGGCTGACCACGTGGTATTCGCGCTCGCGGCGCGCCGCCTTCGCACGCAGCCGCAGGATCTGCGCGATCCCCAGCGCCTCCAGGAAGAACACGGAGGAGAACGCGACGCGGTAGTTGTCGCCGGTCGCGTCCAGCAGCACACCGACGGCCAGCAGCGTGGTCATCGAGGCGATGAAGCCGCCCATGTTGACGATGCCGGAGGCGGTGCCCTGGCGCTCCGGCGGGTTGGCCGGGCGGGAGAAGTCGAAGCCGATCATCGAGGCGGGTCCGCACGCGCCGAGCACCACGCACAGGACGACCAGCAGCCACATGGGCGCGTGGTCCCCGGGGTGGAAGATCGCCGCCGCCCACAGCGTGGCCGTCGTGCCGACGGTGCCGAGCGCGAGCGGGACGCGGGCCGCGTGGTGACGGGCGATCACCTGCCCGTAGACGAGCCCCAGCGTCATGTTGGAGAGGACCACCAGGGTCAGCAGCTCACCGGCGGTCCCCCGGCCGAGCCCCTGGTCCTCGACCAGGAACGGCATGCCCCACAGCAGCAGGAACACCATGGCCGGGAACTGCGTCGTGAAGTGCACCCACATCCCGAGCCGGGTGCCGGGCTCCCGCCAGGAGGCGGCGATCTGCTTGCGTACGTACGCCCCGCCCGCGTGCTGCGCGGGCGGCGGCTCGTACCCCTCCGGGTGGTCCTTCAGGAAGAGCAGGAGCAGCACCAGCACCACGACCCCGGCCAGGGAGCTGCCGACGAAGGTGGTCGTCCAGCCGAAGCCGTGCAGGGCGCGGGCGATGACGAGCGTGGAGATCAGGTTGCCCGCCATGCCGAAGAGGGCGGCGATCTGGCTGATGAGCGGGCCGCGCCGGGCGGGGAACCAGCGCGTGCCCAGCCGCAGCACGCTGATGAACGTCATCGCGTCGCCGCAGCCCAGCAGCGCGCGGGAGGCGAGCGCCGTGCCGTACGAGGGGGAGAGCGCGAAGCCTAGCTGGCCGAGCGTGAACAGGACGGCCCCGAGGGTGAGGACGCGCTTGGTGCCGAGCCGGTCGACCATCAGGCCGACGGGTATCTGCATGCCCGCGTAGACGAGCAGCTGGAGGATGGAGAAGGTGGAGAGCGCCGAGGCGTTGACGTCGAACCGGTCGGCGGCGTCGAGTCCGGCGACGCCGAGGCTGGTGCGGAAGATGATGGCGACGAAGTAGACGGCGACGCCGATCCCCCAGACCCATACGGCACGCCGGCCGCCGGGCGGGTCACCGGGCAGGGACAGGGTGGGCGCGGCGGCGGAACTCACCGGTCCTCACCCCGGACCAGCACCTTGACCCGGCCGACGTGGCGGCGCACGACCTGCGCGGCGCCTTCCGCGTCACCGGCCCTGATCGCCTCCAGCAGCTCGCCGTGCTCCGTGATGTTGGCGGCGATCCGGTCGGGGTGGGCCTCCATCACGGCGACGCCCATGCGCAGCTGTCGGTCGCGGAGCTGGTCGTAGAGGCGGGACAGGATCTCGTTGCCCGCGTGGCGGACGATCTCCGCGTGGAAGCAGCGGTCCTTCACGGAGACGGTGGCCAGGTCACCGGCCTCGGAGAACCGGCGCTGCTCCTCCAGGAGCGCTTCCAGCCGGCTGATCAGCTGCGGGGACGCGGGCACGGCCTTGCGGGCGGCGAACTCCTCGACGAGCAGCCGGGTCTCCACCACGTCCGCGATCTCCTGGGCGGAGACGGCGAGCACCAGGGCGCCCTTCTTGGGGTAGAGCTTGAGCAGCCCCTCGACCTCCAGGCGCAGCAGCGCCTCGCGCACGGGTGTGCGCGAGACCCCCACGGCCTCGGCGAGGCCGCCTTCGGTCAGCAGCGTGCCGCCTTCGTAGCGGCGGTCCAGGACCGCGTCCTTGACGTGGGTGTAGACGCGCTCGGCGGCCGGGGGCTGCTTCGCGGGCGGGGGGACGGGGCGAGTTCTGGTGAAAAGGGCTCCGCCGCCGGGGCCGGGTCCGACCAGCAGGCCAAGACCGCCAAGTGCCGATCGGACCGACCCTCACCGGCTCGCCGGACCCGTCCGTGACGGGCAGCGAGGGCTTGCCCGGCCAGGCGAGCGTGACCGACTTCGTCTCGTTGGGCGGGGTCACCACCAGGCCGGTGATGCGGACGCCGGTGCCGCCCGTCTCGTTGAGCGGGTAGGTGACGGAGAAGGCGATCGACTTCCCGGCCTTGAGGACGTACGGGTCTCCGGGCTCCCCCTTGCGCTCGGCGGACAGCGTGCCCGCATTGGTCTTCAGGTCGACGCCCGCGAACCCCGCGATCACGCAGTCCTGGCCGCTGGTGTTCTTCATCTCCACCGCGACGGTCCCCTGCGGGTCGCCGTCGATGAAGTTGTCGATCGCCGTGATCTTCAGGCCGTCGGTACGGCACTTGGCGGTCTTGGCCTGCTGGTCGGACCCGGCCCCGGCGGCGGAGCCCTTTTCACCAGAACTCGCCCCGCCGGTGGAGTCCTTCCCACCGGAACTCGCCCCTGCGGACGCCGGGTCCGAGCCGCCGGAGCCCGGAGCGTCGCCGGACGGGGAGGCGGTCGCCACGGACGACGGATCGGTCTGCGCCGCTGCGTCGTCGTCGTTCTGGCAGGCCGTGAGCGAGAGGCCCGCGGCGACGGCCAGGGCGGCGAAGGTGATCTTGTGAGCGCGCATCGTTTCGTCCTCGGTATCCGTTGAGCGAACGCTTGTGATCAGCAAGAACCGTCCGGGCCGGGGGCGCGTTGCGCCCAACCGGTCGCTAATACACCCCTGTTACACAGCCGGAGGAGGACCGTGCCATGTCCCTCGGCGTGGGCTCCGAGGGGCATGAAAAAGGGGCCCGCGCGAACCTCGCGCGGGCCCCTCGTACGGCAGTTACGCCCAGGTGATCAGCCGCTTGGGCTGCTCCAGGACCGCGGCGATGTCCGCCAGGAACTTGGAGCCCAGCTCACCGTCGATGAGACGGTGGTCGAACGACAGCGCCAGCGTGGTCACCTGACGGGGCTTCACCTTGCCCTTGTGGACCCACGGCTGGAGCTTGATCGCGCCGACCGCGAGGATCGCGGACTCGCCCGGGTTGAGGATCGGCGTACCGGTGTCGACGCCGAAGACGCCCACGTTGGTGATGGTCACCGTGCCGCCCGCCATCGCGGCCGGGGACGTCCTGCCGTCCCGTGCCGTGGCGACCAGCTCGCCCAGGGACGCGGCCAGCTGCGGCAGCGTCTGCTCCTGGGCGTCCTTGATGTTCGGGACGATCAGCCCGCGCGGGGTGGCGGCGGCGATGCCCAGGTTCACGTAGTGCTTCTGGACGATCTCCTGGTTCGCCTCGTCCCAGACGGCGTTGACCCCGGGGTTCCGCTTGATCGCGACGAGGAGGGCCTTGGCGATGACGAGGAGCGGATTGACCCGCACCCCCGCCATGTCCTTGTCCTCCTTCAGCTCCGCGACCAGCTTCATCGTGCGCGTGACGTCGACGGTCACGAACTCGGTGACGTGCGGAGCCGTGAACGCGCTGCCGACCATCGCCTGGGCGATGGCCTTGCGCACACCCTTGACCGGGATACGCGTCTCGCGGGCGCCGGCCGGAACGGGCTCGGCGACCGGAACCACGGGCTCCACCGCGGGCGCCGCAGGAGCCACCGGCTCCGACGGCGTCGCCGCCGCGTGCACGTCCTCGCGCGTGATCACACCGCCCGCGCCGGTCGGGGTGACCGTCGCCAGGTCGATGCCCAGGTCCTTCGCGAGCTTGCGGACCGGCGGCTTGGCCAGCGGACGGGCCTCCGGAACCGCTGCCGTGCCCTGGCCGTTCAGCTCGGCCTGGACCGCCGCGGGGGCGGCGGCCGGGGGCGCGGTCTCGGCGCCCTTGCGGGCCCGGCGCTTCGTGGAGGACTCGGCCACGCCGTAGCCCACCAGCACGGGCTGGCGGCCCTTCGGTGCCTCGGCCTCGGGGGTCGGAGCGGGGGCCTCGGGCTCCGCGGCGGCGGGGCCCGAACCCGGCGCCACGTCCACCGCGATGATCACCTGGCCCACGTCGACCGTGGTGCCCTCGGGGAAGCGCAGTTCGTGGACGACGCCGTCGAAGGGGATCGGCAGCTCGACGGCGGCCTTGGCGGTCTCGACCTCGCAGACGACCTGGCCGTCGGTGACGGTGTCGCCGGGCTGGACGTACCACTTGAGGATCTCGGCCTCGGTCAGTCCCTCGCCCACGTCGGGCATCTTGAACTCACGGAAGCGAGCAGCGTTGGAAGTGTCGGTCATCGTGGTCACGCTCCTCTCCTCAGTACGCCAGCGAGCGGTCGACGGCGTCGAGCACCCGGTCCAGGCCCGGCAGGTACTCCTCCTCCAGGCGCGCCGGCGGGTACGGGGCGTGGTAGCCGCCGACCCGCAGCACGGGCGCCTCCAGGTGGTAGAAGCACCGCTCCGTGATGCGGGCGGCGATCTCGGCCCCGGAGCCGTAGAAGACCGGCGCCTCGTGGACGACGACCAGGCGGCGGGTCTTTTCGACGGACGCCTGGATGGTGTCGAAGTCGATGGGGGACATCGAGCGCAGGTCCACGACCTCGATCGACTTGCCCTCCTCCTGGGCGGCCGCGGCGGCCTCCAGGCAGACCTTCACCATCGGGCCGTACGCGGCGAGTGTGAGGTCCGTGCCCGTGCGGGCGACGGCTGCGGCGTGCAGAGCGCCGGGGATGGACTCGGTGTCGACCTCGCCCTTGTCCCAGTAGCGCCGCTTCGGCTCGAAGAAGATGACCGGGTCGTCGCTCTGGACGGCCTGCTGCATCATCCAGTACGCGTCGGACGCGTTGGACGGGGAGACCACCTTGAGGCCCGCGACGTGCGCGAACAGAGCCTCGGGCGACTCGCTGTGGTGCTCGACGGCGCCGATGCCACCGCCGTACGGAATCCGCACGACGACGGGGAGCTTGATCTTGCCGAGCGCGCGGGCGTGCATCTTCGCGAGCTGCGTGACGATCTGGTCGTACGCGGGGAAGACGAAGCCGTCGAACTGGATCTCGACGACGGGCCGGTAGCCGCGCAGGGCCAGGCCGATCGCCGTACCGACGATGCCCGACTCGGCGAGCGGGGTGTCGATGACGCGGTCCTCGCCGAAGTCCTTCTGCAGGCCGTCGGTGATCCGGAAGACGCCGCCGAGCTTGCCGACGTCCTCACCCATGATGAGGACCTTGGGGTCGGTGTCGAGGGCCTTGCGCAGGGACTCGTTGAGCGCCTTGGCGAGGGACATCTTTTCCACGGCCATGGTTACTTGCCCTCCTCGGCGAACGAAGCCTGGTAGGCGGCGAATTCGGCGCGCTCCTCGTCGACGAGCGGGTTGCCGTCGGCGTAGGCGTGGTCGAAGATCGCCATCCGGTCCGGGTCGGGCATCGCCCGTACGGCCTCGCGGACGCGCTTGCCGAGGGCCTCGCTCTCCTCGTCGAGGGCGGTGAAGAACGCCTCGTCGGCCGCACCCTCCCGCTCCAGATACGTGCGCAGGCGCAGGATCGGGTCCTTGGCCTCCCAGGACGCGCGCTCCTCGTCGGCCCGGTACTTCGTCGGGTCGTCGGAGGTGGTGTGCGCGCCCATGCGGTACGTGAACGCCTCGACCAGGGTCGGGCCCTCGCCGCGCCGGGCGCGCTCCAGGGCGGAGCGGGTGACGGCCAGGCAGGCCAGGACGTCGTTGCCGTCGACCCGGACGCCGGGGAAGCCGAAGCCCTGGGCGCGCTGGTAGAGCGGCACCCGGGTCTGCTTCTCGGTGGGCTCGGAGATCGCCCACTGGTTGTTCTGGCAGAAGAACACGACCGGGGCGTTGTAGACGGCGGAGAAGGTGAAGGCCTCCGCGACGTCGCCCTGGCTGGAGGCGCCGTCCCCGAAGTACGCGATCACGGCCGAGTCCGCGCCGTCCTTGGCCACGCCCATGGCGTAACCGGTGGCGTGCAGGGTCTGCGAGCCGATGACGATCGTGTACAGGTGGAAGTTGTTGGTGTTCGGGTCCCAGCCGCCGTGGTTCACACCGCGGAACATCCCGAGCAGGTTCGTCGGGTCGACGCCCCGGCACCAGGCCACACCGTGCTCACGGTAGGTCGGGAAGACGTAGTCGTCGTCGCGCAGGGCCCGGCCGGAGCCGATCTGGGCGGCCTCCTGGCCCAGCAGCGAGGCCCACAGCCCCAGCTCGCCCTGGCGCTGGAGGGCGGTGGCCTCGGCGTCGAAGCGGCGGGTGAGGACCATGTCCCGGTACAGGGCGCGCAGCTCGTCCGCGCTCAGGTCGATCGAGTAGTCCGGGTGCTCGACCCGCTCGCCCTCGGGCGTCAGCAGCTGTACGAGCTCGGGCGTGGAACCCTCCGGCGTCTTCGCGGGCGTTTTCGCGGCGCTGGTCCGCTTGCTGCTGCGTCGCGGTTTACGCGCGGCAGCAGTGCTCTCCACGGTCACGTGCGTGCTCCTCCGTCGGTCCGGCCCCCGGGGTCTGCCGGGAGACCAGTGCGGCTCGCCTGTGTCCGTACCCGTGCACGGGGTGGGTGCCGCTCGGTCCGGGAAACAGGCGTGACAGGTGCCCCGGCGAGCGCCCTGTCCAAGGCACGTTACCCAGTGGGTCCCGTAACTGCGAAACCCTTCCTGACCTGCGATTTTGCTTGGATATCCAAGTAAATCGAAGAATTCGGGGAGTCTCGCTGGTCACAGCACTGATCACAGCCTCGCAGGCCGCCGGAACAACGGCACGTTATCCCGCGCGGCAGCGGCAGGGAAGGGGTGAGTGTGTGAGACTGCGATTGTGCGCGAAGAAGGAAAAATCACCGTATTTCTGCTCGACGATCATGAAGTCGTCCGGCGCGGGGTCCACGAGCTGCTCTCGATGGAGGACGACATCGAGGTGGTCGGCGAGGCCGGGACGGCGGCGGACGCGCTGGCGCGGATTCCGGCGGTCCGCCCCGATGTGGCCGTGCTCGACGTGCGGCTGCCGGACGGCAGCGGGGTGGAGGTCTGCCGCGAGATCCGCTCCCAGGACGACTCCATCAACTGCCTGATGCTGACCTCGTACGCCGATGACGAGGCGCTGTTCGACGCGATCATGGCGGGCGCCGCCGGCTATGTGCTCAAGGCCATCCGCGGCAACGAGCTGCTGACGGCCGTACGGGACGTGGCGGCCGGCAAGTCGCTGCTCGACCCGGTCGCCACCGCCCGCGTGCTGGAGCGGCTGCGCGAGGGGAAGCGGGGGCAGAACGACGAGAAGCTGGAGAGCCTCACGGACCAGGAGCGCAAGATCCTCGACCTGATCGGCGAGGGCCTGACCAACCGGGTGATCGGCGAACGGCTGCACCTCGCCGAGAAGACCATCAAGAACTATGTCTCCAGTCTGCTGTCCAAGCTGGGCATGGAGCGCCGCTCGCAGGCCGCCGCGTACGTGGCACGGCTCCAGGCGGAGAAGCGCTGAGAGGGAGCCGGGAGGGACTTTGGTCCCGGCGAAACGGGGGCCCCGGCCTCTTATCCGGCCCTCACACCGTGGCCGACAGTGGAAGGCATGTCCCACGAGGAACTCCACGCGATCGACCTGCTCGGCCGGGTCCCCTACGGCCGGCTGGCGACCAGCATGCGGGCCCTC
Source organism: Streptomyces sp. col6 (assembly GCF_008042035.1). Lineage (GTDB taxonomy): Bacteria > Actinomycetota > Actinomycetes > Streptomycetales > Streptomycetaceae > Streptomyces. Next base: position 1,075,582 of record NZ_RDBL01000029.1, on the reverse strand, counting down.
CCGATGCTGACGGTGGCCCGGCACATCGTGATCGACGGCCGCGTCGTGCTGCGCATGCACAGCGGTCTCGGCCATCACGGCGCCTGCGACGGCGCGGTCGTGGCCTACGGCGCGGACAACTTCAACACGGCCCCCGTCGGCACCGAGGACCTGTGGTCCGTGCAGTTCACCGGGCCCGCCCGGATCGTCGAGCCGACCCCGGCCCAGCGCGAGCGCTTCGGGCCCGCCCCCGTCGAGGTCAACGGCGAGCCGTTCGCCCCCTCGTACCTCCGGCTCGAACCGCACTTCGTCACGGTGCACACTCTGGACTTCCACGCAAGCCGGCAGATCCGCAACGCAGCGTGATCTAACATCTGACGCGTGTCGCGCTCATCTGTTGCCTCCCCACCGGTTCCGCCGGTCGGCGAGGTGCTTCGCCGTTACCCGGACGCCGGTGAGCCGCTCACCTGCACCCCGCTCTCCCAGGGCCTGCTCAACCACGGTTACCGCGTGTCCACCACCCGGGGCTCGTACTTCCTCAAGCACCACTCGGACGATGCCACCCGCGACCGCGCCACCATCGACCGCCAGCACCGCGCGACCCGGCGCCTCCAGTCACTCGGAGTGCCCGTCGCCCCGCCGCTGGGGGCCCGCGACGGCGAGACCGTCACCGAGATCGCCGGCCGCCGCTACGCGCTGCACCCCTGGGTCGACGGGCTGCACCGGGGCGGCGCGCAGCTCACCCTCGCCCAGTCCACGCGTCTCGGGACGCTCCTCGGAGCCGTACACACGGGTCTCGCACAGGTCATGGGGGCCGAGCGGGACACGGCGACGGAGTCCTGCGGCGGGCGTCCGCCCGGTTACGCGAGTCCGGAGGCGGCCGACACCTTCGCGCTGATCGGCGACCTGCTCGCCGCCGCGCGCGGGCGCGGGCGCCGGGACGCCTTCGACGAGCTGGCCGAGCACCGGCTGCGGGAGCGGCGCGTTCTGCTGGAACGGTACGCCGACCGCCGGCCGCCCGATCCGGGGGCGCCCGCCACCGGCTGGGTGCACGGCGACTTCCACCCGCTGAACGTGCTCTACCGGGGCGCGGACCCGGTCGCGATCCTCGACTGGGACCGGCTGGCCGTCCAGCCCCGGGCGGAGGAGGCGGTACGGGCGGCGGCGATCTTCTTCGTCCAGCCGGCCGGCGCGCTGGACCTGGCGAAGGTGCGCGTCTACGCGCGGGCCTACCGGCGGGCGGCCGGGGCGGACGCCGCCGAACTGGCGGCGGCCGTGCACCGGGTGTGGTGGGAACGGCTCAACGACTTCTGGATACTGCGCTGGCGCTACTGCCTGGACGACCGGAGGGCCGACCCGCAGTTCCCCGCGGTGTCGGCCCTGGCGGTCTGGTGGACGCGCGAGTACGAGGCGGTGCGCGCGGCGTTCACGGGGTGAGCGGAGGGTCAGCCGGTGGCCGAGCCCGCCGCGCCCGCTGCCGTTCCCGCGGACGCGCCTTCGGCGGCACCCCCGGCGGCTCCGTCCGTGCCCTCGGTCGTGCCCTCGGTGGTACCGGTGTTGCCGCCGTCGGTGGTCCCCGTGTTGCCGCCGTCGCTGGTACCGGTGTTGCCGCCCTCGCTGGTACCGGTGTTGCCGTTGGTCCCCGTGCTGCCGTTGCCGGAGCCGTTGCTGCTGTTCCCGTTGGTCCCCGTGCTGCTGTTGCCGCCGGTGTCGGTGCCGCCGTCCTCCGTGCCTCCCGTGCCCGGGTCGGGCGTGGTGGCCGAGGGGGACTCGGACGTCTGGCTCGGCGTGTCCGACGGCTCCGGGGTGTCGTCGTCCCAGCCGCCGCCCGTGTTGCCGCCCGGCTGCTCGGTGTCCTCGGTGTCCTCCGGCGTCGGCGTGGGCGACTCCTCCGTCGGCTTCGGCGAACTGGAGGTCTCCGTCGGCTGCTTCTCGTGCTTCTGCCCGCCGTCGCCCGCCGCGTTGAGCGCGATGGCCACGCCCGCGCCGATCGCGATCAGGGCGAGCACGACGAACAGCCACAGCTTGCCGCGACCGCCGCCGCCCTGCCGGGTGCTGCCGCCGTCGTAGCCGCCGTCGTCCGGGTTCATCGGCGGCAGGATCGGGGCCTGCGAGGTGTCCCCGTGCTGCGGGTAGCCGCCCATGGCGCGGGTGGCGCCGGTCATGCCCCGGGGCGGGGTGCCGGCGCCCTCGTTCAGGAGGACCGGGCCGGTGTTCCACGTACCGGTGTGGCCGCCCTGCACCTGGAGCATCTGCAGGCCGTACTGGACCAGCCCGCGCATCTCCTCGGCGCTCTGGAAGCGGTCGTCCGGGTCCTTCGCCAGCGAGCGCATGACGAGCCCGTCCAGCTCCGGCGGCACCGACTCCAGGATCTGCGACGGCGGGACCGGGGTGTCCTGCACGTGCTGGTACACCACGGACAGCGGCGTCTCACCCGTGAACGGGGGCCGCAGCGCCAGCAGTTCGTACAGCAGGCAGCCGGTGGCGTACAGGTCGGAGCGGTGGTCGACGGCCTTGCCCAGCGCCTGCTCGGGGGAGAGGTACTGCGGCGTGCCCATGACCATGCCGGTCTGCGTCATCGTGGACTGCGCGCCGTGCAGCGCGCGGGCGATGCCGAAGTCCATCACCTTGACCGCGCCGGAGTGGGTGATGATCACGTTGGCGGGCTTGATGTCACGGTGCACGATGCCGTGCTGGTGCGAGTAGGCGAGCGCCTCCAGCACCCCGGAGACGATGATCAGGGCCTGCTCCGGCGGCGGGGCCTCGGCGTTGATCAGCAGATCGCGGATCGTGCGGCCCTCGACCAGCTCCATCACGATGTACGGGACGGTCTGGCCGGCGACGGTGTCCTCGCCGGAGTCGTACACCGCCACCACCGCGTGGTGGTTGAGCCCGGCGACCGACTGCGCCTCACGCGTGAACCGCGCCTTGGAGACGGGGTCCTCGGCGAGATCGGAGCGCAGCAGCTTCACCGCGACGGTGCGTCCCAGCCGGACGTCCTCCGCCGCGAACACCTCGGCCATACCGCCCCGGCCGAGCCGGTGGGTCAGCCGGTAGCGTCCGTCTCCGACGACGCCGCCGATGCCCCAGGATTCGGTGCCATCCGGAACGCCGCCGCCGTTTGCTTCGGGTTCGGGTGCCATCAGTCCTCGCCGTCGTTTCTGTCCGCTCGATCCGCGTGTACGCGCGCGTCCGCGGGGGTCTCACGGTGCCTTGCTGCGGTGCCGGCCGCGCTGCCGGTCGCATTGCCCCGTCACGCTACAGCCTCTGTCGGACAGGCCGATCCGGCGCCGGACCGGCCATCCAATCGGCTGGCGCGCCACCGGCGCAAATTCCATGCTGATCCTGTAACGCTTCCGAGACGCTTCCAGCGCGTACGGTCACGGAACGGGCACCCGGCTTGACGTGTCGTACCCCTCGGGCAGACTTGGCCAGTAATACGGATCATCGCGTGAGTCGCGCGCCGAGTTCGCGTGAGTCGCGCGCCGAGGGGGAAGCAAGTCATGAGCCAGGACGGCGCACACGGTACACAGGGTCGCTACGCGGGCGGTTCGGTCGCCGGCGGCCGCTACCAGCTGCGTGATCTGCTCGGCGAAGGCGGAATGGCGTCCGTATATCTGGCGTACGACTCCGCGCTCGACCGGCAGGTCGCGATCAAGACCCTGCACACCGAGCTGGGCCGTGAGCAGTCCTTCCGCGAGCGCTTCCGCCGCGAGGCGCAGGCCGTCGCCAAGCTCCAGCACACCAACATCGTCTCGGTGTTCGACACGGGCGAGGACGAGCTCGGCGGCGCGCTGATGCCGTACATCGTCATGGAGTACGTCGAGGGCCAGCCGCTCGGCTCCGTCCTGGCGGCGGACATCCGCGCCCAGGGCGCGATGCCGGCCGACAAGGCGCTCAAGGTCACCTCGGACGTGCTGGCCGCGCTGGACACCAGCCACGAAATGGGCCTGGTGCACCGCGACATCAAGCCGGGCAACGTCATGGTGACCAAGCGCGGCGTCGTGAAGGTCATGGACTTCGGCATCGCCCGCGCCATGCAGTCGGGCGTCACGTCGATGACGCAGACCGGCATGGTCGTCGGCACCCCGCAGTACCTCTCCCCCGAACAGGCCCTGGGCCGCGGGGTGGACGCGCGCTCCGACCTGTACTCGGTCGGCATCATGCTCTTCCAGCTGCTGACCGGCCGCATCCCCTTCGACGCGGACTCCCCGCTCGCCATCGCGTACGCGCATGTGCAGGAGGAGCCCGTCGCCCCGTCGACGATCAACCGCTCGCTGACCCCGGCGATGGACGCCCTCGTCGCCCGCGCGCTGAAGAAGAACCCGAACGAGCGCTTCCCGAGCGCGGCGGCCATGCAGGACGAGATCGCTCGTGTGCTGAGCGCCAGTGGCCACACCGGTGCCCCGGTGATCGTCGGGAACGCCGGTGCCCCGGCGAACAGCGGCTCCGGTGTCGGTTCGGCGGTCTTCCCGCCGGTCGACCAGTCCGCGCCCTCCCCGCAGAGCGTCCAGACGCCGTACCAGCCGGGGCCGTACCAGTCCCAGCACGGCCCTTACGGTCCGGCCACTCCGGCCCCGGCCACCAACCCGTCCTACGGCTACCCGCAGACGGCGGCCCCGGCCTACGCGAACCCCGCGCCGCTGCACCACCAGACGCCGGCGCCGTACACGATCTCCCCTCAGACGACGTCGAGCCCGGCGTCGGGCGGCGGCTCCAAGCGGAACATGCCGGTGATCATCGGCTCGATCGTCGTCGCGCTGGTCGCGATCGGCGGCCTGATCACGGTCATCGCGCTCAACGGCGACGACAAGGGCGGCGCAGAGGGCAAGGCCAGCGAGTCCCCCGCGTCCGGCGAGCACCGTGATCCGGAACGCAACCGGACGATCGACTCCGAGAAGTGCACGGACGCATACGAGGACACCGACGACCCGCAGAAGGTCGACGCCCCGAGCTTCATGTACAAGGACATCCTCTCGGTACGCGCCTGCGCGGACGCGGCGGGCTGGACGCTCAAGGTGAAGAAGGTCCCGGGCAACGCGTACGCGGAGGACCAGGTCATCAACCAGTTCCCGTCGTCCGGGGCCGCGATCCCGAAGACCGGCGCCCACTTCGAGCTGGAGATCGCCACGGGCGACCCCGCGTAGTTCTCTCCCCGGGCGGGCGGCAGCCATCCGTACGCCGCACCCGAGGTGCCGGTCGCGCCGGTGCGTGTGACGGTGGCCGCATGGCTTCGGGACCGCTCCGCGCGCGCTGCTCCCGGGGCGTGGTCTGCCTGTCGCTGACGGCGGCCGCGGCCCTGGGGGCGGCGGCTGCAGATGCCTCCGGGGCGTCCTCCCCCTCTCCCTCGGCCTCCTCCAGCGGTTCGCCGCACGCCGGGGACATGCAGTCGCCCTTCGCCGGGTGGCCCGCCGGGGCCGGGCGGCAGCGGCCCGGCCGGTCGGCCGCCGAGGTGGCCCGGCAGGACGCGCTGGAGGACCGCGAACAGCGCCCCGAGGCGTCCGAGCCGGCCGCCGTGCCCTCCTTCACGCCGGACCCGGACGACTTCCACGATCCTCTGCCCATGGGGCGCCAGGCGCTGAACGGGGCGACCGTCGAGCGGGTGCAGCAGGTGTCCCTCGGTGCGGGCATCGCCCTGGTCGGGATGGGTCTCGGCTTCCTCGCGCTGCGGATGCGCCGCGCCCGCTGACCGTACGGCGCCCTTCCGAAACGCCTCCTCGAAGACTTGCGGTGATCAACATACTCGGTATACATACTCAGTATGTCGATCCGTCACGGGCTCCTCGCCCTCCTGGAGCGCGGGCCGCGTTACGGCTCCCAGCTCCGCACCGAATTCGAGTCGCGCACCGGCTCCACCTGGCCGCTCAACGTCGGGCAGGTGTACACGACGCTGAGCAGGCTGGAGCGTGACGGCCTGGTCGCCCAGGACGGCGAGGACGACCAGGGCCACGCCCTCTACTCGATCAGCGACGCCGGGCGCACCGAGCTGCGCTCCTGGTTCGAGACGCCGGTCGACCGCAGCAGCCCGCCCCGTGACGAGCTGGCCATCAAGCTCGCCATGGCGGTGGGGGCGCCCGGCGTCGACATCCGGGCCGTCATCCAGGCCCAGCGCCACCACACCGTGAAGGCGATGCAGGACTACACCCGCCTCAAGGCGCAGTCCCTCGCCCAGGCCCCCGCCAACCGCGACGAGGTGGCCTGGCTGCTCGTCGTGGAGCAGCTGATCTTCCAGGCCGAGGCCGAGGCCCGCTGGCTGGACCACTGCGAGGCCCGGCTGACCCGCCTCGCCGAGGCCGCCGCCACGGAGCCGGAGCAGAGCCCGTCCCCGGGCCCCGCCTCCCGCACCGCCACCCGGCCCACCGGCCGGACCCGCACGCGCCGCTGACTCCGGCGCCCCGAACATCCACCCGTTCCGAGGGGGAACCATGTCCCTGCACGTCCCGTCCCCAGCCGCACCGCCCCTGACGGTGGACGCACCGGTCCTCGAACTCCGCGCGCTCACCCGCACCCACGGCACCGGCATCGCCGAGGTGCACGCGCTGCGCGGCATCAGCCTGTCGGTGCACGCCGGTGAACTCGTCGCCGTGATGGGCCCGTCCGGCTCCGGCAAGTCCACCCTGCTGACCCTCGCCGGCGGCCTCGACACCGCGAGCGGCGGCCAGGTGATCATCGAGGGCCAGGACATCTCCGTGCTCGGCCGCAAGGGCCTCGCCGCCCTGCGCCGCCGCAGCGTGGGCTACGTCTTCCAGGACTACAACCTGATCCCCGCGCTGACCGCCGCCGAGAACATCGCCCTGCCGCGCGAGCTCGACGGCGTCTCGGTCCGCAAGGCCCGCAAGGAGGCCCGTGCCGCGCTGGAGGAGATGAACCTCCTGGAGATCGCGGACCGCTTCCCGGACGAGATGTCCGGCGGCCAGCAGCAGCGCGTCGCCATCGCCCGCGCGCTGGTCGGGGACCGGCGCCTGGTCCTCGCCGACGAACCGACCGGGGCGCTCGACTCCGAGACCGGCGAGGCCGTCCTCGCGCTCCTGCGCAACCGCTGCGACCAGGGCGCGGCCGGCGTCATGGTCACGCACGAACCGCGGTACGCGGCCTGGGCGGACCGGGTCGTCTTCCTCCGGGACGGTTCGATCGTCGACCAGACGCTGACGGCCGGGGCCGACTCGCTGCTGGCCGCCGGGGGAGCCGAGTGAGCGTCTTCACGGGGTGGCGCGCCGCCCTCCGGATAGCCCGCCGCGACGCCCTGCGGGCCAAGGGCCGCAGCGCCCTGGTGGTAGCGATGATCGCACTGCCCGTCCTCGGGGTGACGGCCGCCGACATCACGTACCGCAGTGCGGACATGACACCGGCGGAGCAGCTGACGGCCCGGATCGGCTCGGCCGACGCGCTGTACACCGACGCGGGCATGGGGCCGGTCCGGCAGATGCCCGGCGGCGACATGTACGACAGCGTGAAGCAGCCCACCGGCGAGGTACCGCCGATCGACATGCGCCCCGTCTTTCCCCGGGGCGCGCGGGCGATCAGCGAGCAGTCCGTGTCGGCCACCGTCTCGACCTCGTACGGGATCGCGAGCACCGAGATCGTGGAGTTCAAGACCTCGGACCGGATGGCCCGGAAGCGGATCGACCTCGTCGAGGGCGCGTTCCCGCGCGGCACGGACGAGCTGGTGGCGACCGAGCCGTTCCTGAAGTCGGCGGGCCTGCACGTGGGCTCCGGGATCACGGTGACGACCTCGGGCAGGAAGTACACGATCTCCGGTGCCGTGGAACTGCCCGCCGATCTGGAGGCGAAGCAGCTGTACGCCGACCCGGGTGCGGTGATCGCCCCCTGGCAGGCCCTGGCCGCGCGCGACAAGAAGGTGCCGGCGCCCCATCCGGGCCCGGCGCGGTGGCTGGTCGAGGCGGCGGGGCAGGGCGGCATCGTCTGGAAGGACGTGCTGGCGGCCAACAAGGCCGGCGCCGTCGTCGACTCGCGCCAGGTCTTCGAGAACCCGCCGCCGGACTCCGAAGTCCCGCTGCTCCGGACGAACCCGCAGTACGCCGAGTCCAGGACCTACGAATCCGGCGAGACCAGCACCGCCCTGATCACCGTCGTCGCGATGGCGCTCCTGGAGGTCGTGCTGCTGGCCGGACCCGCGTTCGCCGTCGGTGCCCGCCGTTCGCGGCGTCAGCTGGGCCTGCTGGGCACGTGCGGCGGCGACCGCGGCCAGGTCCGCGCGGTCGTCCTCGGGGGCGGTCTCGTCCTCGGCGGCGTCGGAGCGGTCGCCGGTGTCACGGTCGGGCTGCTGCTGACGGTGGCGTTCCGCCCGATGATCGAGAACTGGGCCGGGCACCGCTTCGGTTCCCTGGCGCTGCGCCCCGCCGAACTCCTGGTCATCGCCGTGCTCGGCCTGGTCACCGGGCTGCTGGCGGCGTTCGCCCCGGCGATCGTGGCCGGCCGGCAGTCGGTGCTGGAATCGCTCACCGGCCGGCGCGGGGTGCGCCGCAGCTCCCGAGTGCTGCCCGTCACGGGCGCCTGCGTGCTCGCGCTCGGCGTCCTCATCGCCGTCTACGGGGGCACCAGCGGCAGCTCCGTCCTGGTCGCCGGTGGCTCGGTCGTCGCCGAACTGGGCCTGCTCGCCTGCATCCCGGTGATCGTCGGGCTGCTGGGCCGGCTCGGCCGCAGGCTGCCGCTCTCGCCCCGGATGGCGCTGCGCGACGCGGCCCGCAACCGGGGCCGCACCGCCCCGGCGGTGGCCGCCGTGATGGCCGCCGTCGCGGGCTCGGTCGCCATCGCCACGTACATGTCCAGCAGCCTGGCGGAGTCCGACTACGCCTACATGCCCTCGCTGACCACAGGCACGATCTTCCTGTCGGCCAGTGACGCCGAGGCCGCCGGACGGCTGCCGGCGGCCCGGTCCGCCGTCGAGCACAACATGGCGGTGACCGGTGGCCGCGCCGACATCTCCCGGGCCTGGGCGGGCAGCGACTGCAACGTCTACTACGAGGAGGAGAACGACTGCGGCACCCTGGAGCTGGTCAAGCCCGCCGGCAAGGGCCACACCTGCCCGCTCGACACCGACGGCGCCAAGGAGCTCGCGGCCCGGCTGTCCGCCGATGAGCACCGCGCGATGATGCGGACCCCCGCATGCGTGGACGTGCACACCTCCACGGGCACGTTCAGCATGGACTCCAACAACATCGTCGTCGGCGACGCCGCCCTGCTCGACACGTATGTGAAGCTCGACGACCCGGCGGCTGCCGCCGCCCTGAAGGCCGGAACGCCGGTCCTGCTCAACGAGGCGTATGCGCAGCACGGCGAGGTCACCCTCAAGGCCGTCCACACGTACAGCCCCAAGGACAAGCAGAACCGCAAGGCGCACCCCGGCCCGGCGCGGAAGACCACGGACCGGCTGAAGGTGTACGTGGCGAAGCCCGAGTACGCCACCACACCCGGCATCCGCATGATCCTTCCGCAGCGGACCGCCGAGCGCCTCGGCCTGCACACCCAGCCGCAGGGCAGTGTGTACGCCGTCGACCGCCGGCCCACGGACGCCGAGGAACAGCGGACCTCCGCCGCGATCGACCAGGCCGGCGGCGGTCTCTGGGTGCAGAGCAACCAGGGGTCCAACGACCGCGGCAGCACCATCCTGCTGATCCTCACCCTGTTCGCCGGGGTGGTGACCGTGGGCGCCGCCGCGATCACGACCGGCCTGGCCAAGGCGGACGCGGAGGCCGACCTCACCACGCTGAGCGCGGTGGGCGCGCCCCCGCGCGTGCGGCGGACGCTCTCCGGCTTCCAGTGCCTGGTGGTGGCGCTGACCGGGGTCCTGCTCGGGACGGCGGCGGGACTGGTGCCCGCGGTGGCCCTGCGCCTCGTCGATCTGCGTCAGGCGATGGAGCAGATGCGGATCGATCCCATGGAGTCGGCCTACACGCCGATCGTGCTGCCCTGGGCGACCATCGGGCTGCTGGCCGTGGTGGTTCCGCTGCTGGCGGGCGTCCTGGCGGCGGCGTTCACCCGCTCGCGGCTGGCCCTGGCCCGGCGCGCGGGCTGAGCGGCTGGGCTGTTCGGTGCCCTCGGGACGGTGGATCAACCGTTACCGGGGGCACCACAGTGGTGAACGCCGTGTGTGCGAGACAATGGCCGCATGGAGATGCCGAGGAATGAACGGTCGCAGGAGCACCCCCAGGTCCTCGTAGTGGGACAGGACGGCATGGCGATCGGCGGCGGTGGCACGGACGACGAGTCGCGGGAGGTCCCGGTGACGGAGATGGTCGAGCAGCCCGCGAAGGTCATGCGCATCGGCAGCATGATCAAGCAGCTCCTGGAGGAGGTCAGGGCCGCTCCTCTCGACGAGGCCAGCCGGGTGCGTCTCAAGGAGATCCACGCGAGTTCGGTCAAGGAGCTGGAGGACGGCCTCGCGCCGGAGCTGGTGGAGGAGCTGGAGCGGCTCTCCCTGCCGTTCACCGAGGAGTCCGTCCCCTCCGAGGCGGAGCTGCGGATCGCGCAGGCGCAGCTCGTGGGCTGGCTGGAGGGCCTCTTCCACGGCATCCAGACCGCTCTGTTCGCCCAGCAGATGGCGGCCCGCGCCCAGCTGGAGCAGATGCGCCGTGCCCTGCCGCCCGGCAGCGGCCCGGACGAGGACGGCGGAATCGACCCGCACGGCCCGGTCCGCTCGGGCCCGTACCTGTAGGACCCCGCACGGCCCATCCGACATGCCCGAGGGCCCCGCACACCGTCGTGTGCGGGGCCCTCGGGGTGTCCGGGCGTTCGCGTGCGAGGGGCCTCGCGGTGGCCGGATGTTCGTGTGCGGGGCCCGGGGTGTCCGGACGTCGTGGCTCAGGCGGCCGTGGGCGGCTGGAGCAGCACCTTGCCGATGTGGGTGCTGGACTCCATGACGCGATGGCCCTCAGCCGCGTCCTGCATGGGCACCGTGCGGTCGACGACCGGCTTCACGACGCCCTCGGCGATCAGCGGCCAGACGTGCTCGCGGACGGCCGCGACGATCGCCGCCTTCTCCGCGAGCGGGCGCCCGCGCAGCGAGGTCGCCGTGACGGCGGCCCGCTTGTTCAGCAGCATGCCGAGGTTGAGTTCACCCTTGGCGCCGCCCTGGAGACCGATGATCGCGAGCCGGCCGTTGACGGCGAGCGCCTGCACGTTCCGGTCGACGTACTTCGCGCCCATGAGGTCGAGGATGACGTCGGCGCCCGCCCCGGCCGTGGTCTCGCGGATCTCCTCGACGAAGTCCTGCTCGCGGTAGTCGATCAGGATGTCCGCGCCCAGCTCCGCGCAGCGCGCCAGCTTCTCGGGGCTGCCGGCCGTCACGGCGACCCGCGCGCCGACGGCCTTGGCGAGCTGGATCGCCATCGTGCCGATGCCGCTGGATCCGCCGTGCACCAACAGGGTCTCGGCGGGCCGCAGATGGGCCACCATGAACACGTTGGACCAGACCGTGGCCGTCACCTCGGGCAGCGCCGCCGCCAGGGTGAGGTCCAGCCCCTTGGGTACGGGCAGCAGCTGGCCCGACGGGACGGCGACCTTCTCCGCGTACCCGCCGCCCGCGAGCAGCGCGCACACCTCGTCGCCCACGGCCCAGCCCGTGACCCCGGGGCCGAGCGCCGAGATCCGGCCCGCGCACTCCAGGCCCGGGTACGGGGACGCTCCCGGCGGCGGGTTGTAGAAGCCCTGCCGCTGGAGCACATCGGCCCGGTTGACCGCGCTGGACACGACGTCGACGAGGACCTCGCCTTCGCCGGGTACGGGATCGGGCACCTCGGCCCAGACGAGCGCCTCGGGGCCACCGGGTTCGGGGATCGTGATCGCATGCATGGCCGCGAGGCTACTCCGTGGGCCGGGCGGTCTCAGGAACGCGGGATGCCCTGGTGCGGCGGGTACGCGGGCGGCTCGTTGGAGGCACGGACGATGGTGATCAGGCGGTCCGTCAGCTGCAGGGGGCTCGCCGCCGGGTCGTCGTAACCGAGGAGCCGGTGGCCCCGCAGCACGTTGACGACAAGGTCCTCGGTCTCCCGTACGTTCTTTCCGACCTCGCTCTTTATGACCGGCCGTTCGATGAGGTCGAGGCCGCTGCCCTGCTGGATGAGGTCTTCCATGACCGTGCCCGCGCTGGGGCTCAGCACCGAGAGACCGAGCAGCCGGCCCGCCGCGCTGGCGCTGGTGATGACGGCGTCCGCACCGGACTGCCGCAGCAGCGGGGCGTTCTCCTCCTCGCGCACCGCGGCCACGATCTTCGCGCCCCGGTTGAGCTGGCGGGCGGTCAGCGCGACCAGCACCGCGGTGTCGTCGCGCTGGGTGGCGATGATGACCTGACGTGCCTTCTGGAGCTCGGCGCGCAGGAGCACATCGCTGCGCGTGGCGTCCCCGACCACTCCGGTGAAGCCCTCGGCGTTGGCGATCTCTATCACCTTGGACGCCGGGTCGACGATGACGATCTGTTCCTTGCTCAGCCCGGTGGCGCACAGGGTCTGGATGGCCGAGCGGCCCTTCGTACCGAAGCCGACGACGACAGTGTGGTCACGCAAGTTGGTTCTCCAACGCTTCAGCCGGAAGTCCTCCCGGGTCCGCTCCGTGAGGACCTCAAGGGTGGTGCCGACCAGGATGATGAGGAAGAGCACGCGCAGCGGTGTCACGAGCACCACATTGATGAGCCGGGCCCCGTCGCTGTACGGGGTGATGTCGCCGTACCCGGTGGTGGAGAGGGTGACCGTCGCGTAGTACACCGCGTCCAGCAGATCGACCTTGCCGTCCGCCGCGTCGTGGTAGCCGTCGCGGTCGATCCAGACGATGAACACGGTGATGGCCAGCACCATCAGAGCCATCATCAGCCTCTTGGCCACCTGGCGCGCCGGTCCGTCCACGACCCGGCGCGGAAGCATCACCCGGGTGGGGACGACCTGTTCATCGGCTCGCCTGGCCATCGCGTCATGGCCGGGAAGTTTCACGTGAAACACCCTTCAGTCCACGGCGTCGCCGAGGCCCACGGTAGATCGAGGATCTCCACCTCGGTGCCGGACCGTACCCCGCCCGGCTCCACGACGGCCAACCCGTCTGCGGCGGCGATCCCGCGCAGCATGGCGGGACCGTTGTAATGCAGTGGTACGACGTGCTCCGCCCCGCCTGCGGTTCCGGGTTCTCCGGCCGCGCGATGGACCACGGGCACCAGCCGGGTGTCATGCGGATGCCCCTGCACATCGTCGCGCACGGCTACCCGGTACGGGTCGTCGGGGGTGCGCCCGGCCAGCCCGCCGAGGAGCGGCCCGGCCAGCGTGAGCAGTCCGGAGACGGCGGCCAGCGGGTTTCCGGGCAGCCCGACGAGACAGGGCCCGGCGGAACCGAGCCGGGCCAGCAGCATCGGATGGCCGGGGCGTACGGCGACACCGTCGACCAGCAGCTCCGCCCCGATCCGGTCCAGAACGCGGTGGACATGGTCGACGGGCCCCGCCGCGGTGCCGCCGGTCGTGATGATCAGGTCGGCCTCGGAGCCGGTGAGCGCCTTCCACAGCGCCTCCGCGTCGTCGCCGAGCCGGCGCGGTGGCGAGACCTCGGCGCCCAGCGCGTGCAGCCAGGGCCCGACCATGGGCCCCAGCGCGTCACGGATCAGCCCGTCGCGCGGCAGCCCGGCGGTCAGCAGCTCGTCGCCCAGCACCAGGATGTCGACGCGCGGCCGGGGGCGGACAGGCAGCTCGTCGTACCCGGCAGCGGCGGCCAGCCCGAGCACGGCGGGGGTCACGACCGTTCCGGCCGGAAGCAGTTGCTCCCCCGACCGGCATTCCTGGCCGCGCGGCCGGATGTCCTGCCCCTGGCTCACGGGCCGCTGCGCGTACAGCAGCCCCTTGGTCTCGTCGGCGTGCGCGTGTTCGCTGCGGATGACGGCGGTGACCTCGGCCGGAACGCGGGCGCCCGTGGCGATACGGACGGCCGCACCGTCGGGCAGCGGGGCGCAGGCGCCGTGCCCGGCGAGGATGCCGTCGTCCCCGCGGATGTTCCAGGGCCCCGGTCCGGCGACGGCCCAGCCGTCCATGGCCGAGGTGTCGAAGGGCGGCAGGTCCGTGAGCGCGGCCAGCGGTGCACCGAGCACCCGCCCGAGCGCACCCCCGAGCCCCACCCGCTCGACGTGCACGGCCCGGGTCCACCCGGCCCGCTCGGCGATACGGCGGGCGGCCCGCCAGGGGAGAGCGGCATGGAGGGGGGTGC
>NZ_RDBL01000029.1:1045275-1061310 GCF_008042035.1 Streptomyces sp. col6 | reverse complement strand
GAGCACGCCCCCGGGCGGGCCGTCCGGCCGGTCCACCGGATCCTCGGGTGACTCCCCCCGGCCGGACGACTGGCTCACCGGCCTGCAGAACGACTGGCCGGGCACCCCGTCCTCCGGAGAACCGGGCCCCCGTCCCGCCGATGAGCCGCACGCCCGGAGGGACCGAGCCCCGGGCGTGCGGCTCATCGGCGGGACGGGGGCCCGGTTCTCCGGAGGACGGGGTGCCCGGCCAGTCGTTCTGCAGGCCGGTGAGCCAGTCGTCCGGCCGGGGGGAGTCACCCGAGGATCCGGTGGACCGGCCGGACGGCCCGCCCGGGGGCGTGCTCTCCGCGTCCCCGGACGCCTGCCCGCTCACCAGGGCCAGAGCCTGGGCGACGGCCCGCTCCTCATCGGCCCGGTCCTCCGCCGTTGTCGACCCCGCGTCGCGCGTTCCCCCGGACGTACCGGCACCCCTGGTAGCACCAGCGCCTCCGGGCGCACCGGAACCCCCGGGCCGCCCGGCCCCCGTCACGGCGTCTCGTTCTCGTTCGCCCAGCGAAGCGCCAGCGCCTCCGCCTTGCGGGCGGCCTCGGCCACCGCCTCGGGTCCGTCGCCGCTCGCCCTGCCCGCCGCGTAGCCGACCAGGAAGGTCGTCAGGGGCGCGGCGGGCCGGGCGACGCCGTGGGCGGCGTCACGGGCGAGGTCGAGCAGGAGGCCGGTGTCGACGTCGAGTTCGATGCCGAGTTCTTCCTTGACTGCGGTGATCCATTCGTCCAGCACCGTCCCATGGTCCCTGATCCGGGCACGGGCCGAAGCGATGTCCTCCCAGGTGTCGCAGTCGAATGAGGCGAGCGGTGCCGCCTTCACCCGGCGCAGCGTCAGTTCCCCGGTGAGCAGCCGCAGCGGAAGCCCGGCCAGGCCGCCGTGCTCGGCGGCGAGGAGGGCCAGTTCACGGCGGAGCGGCTCGGCACGGTAGACAGCGACCAGCGGCTGGTCGCGCCCGTCCTCGTCGGAGCACAGCGCGCCGTCGACGCCGTCCTCCCGCCCCGAGCCCGCCACCAGCACCCGGACCGTGTCGGCGCCGAGGAACGGCAGGTCGGCGGAGAGCACGAGCACGCTCTTGGCTGAGGTGTGCCGGACTCCGGCGTCGAGCGCCGCCAACGGGCCCCCACCGTGAGGGACTTCGCGCGCCCAGATCACCGGACGCACGGTGGGCCGCCGGTCCCCCACCACCACGGTGGTCCCGGCGTCGGCGCAGGCGGCGAGCACCCGGTCGAGCAGCGCCCGGCCGCCCACGCGCAGGCCGGGCTTGTCGGCACCGCCCAGCCGCTTGGCGGCCCCTCCGGCGAGAACGATGGCGTCGTAGGCGGTCATGCCCCGAGTATGAGGGCCCGGCCGGCCCGCCCCGCCTGCCCGTCCCCCTCTACAGACTCCGCAGGAGCAGCGCCGGCTGCTCCACACAGTCCGCCACGTACCGCAGGAAGCCTCCGGCGGTGCCGCCGTCGCAGACCCGGTGGTCGAAGGTCAGGGAGAGCTGGACGACCTGGCGGACGGCGAGCTGCCCCTCGTGCACCCACGGCTTGGGGACGATGCGGCCGACGCCGAGCATGGCGGCCTCGGGGTGGTTGATGATCGGCGTCGATCCGTCGACCCCGAACACCCCGTAGTTGTTGAGCGTGAACGTGCCGCCGGTCAGGTCCGCCGGCGTCAGCGTGCCCGTCCGGGCGGCCTCGGTCAGCCGGGCGATCTCCGCGCCGATCGACTCGGTGGTGCGCGCGTGGGCGTCCCGTACGACCGGGACGACCAGGCCCCAGTCGGTCTGCGCCGCGAACCCGAGGTGGACCTGCGGCAGCCGTACGATCTCGCGCGCCTCCTGGTCCACCGTCGAGTTGAGCTCGGGGTGGCGGGCCAGGGCGGCCGTGCAGATACGGGCGAGGAGCGCGAGAACGGACACCTTGGGCGTCCCGGGCCCGGCGACGGCGTTCATCGCGGCCCGCGCGGCCATCAGCTCGGTCGCGTCGGCGTCGACCCAGCAGGTGGCGTCGGGGATCTCCCGCCGGCTGCGGGCCAGCTTGTCGGCGACCGCGCCCCGCACTCCGCGCAGCGGGATCCGCTCGCCGGAGGAGGCGGGGACCGCGAGGGACGGGGCGACCTCGGGTGCGGGCGCCTCGGCCGCGGACCGGATCGCGGACTCGACATCGGCCCGCAGGATCAGCCCGTCGGGCCCCGATCCGGCGAGCCGGCGCAGATCCAGATCGTGCTGCCGCGCAAGCCTGCGTACGAGGGGAGAGACCACGGCGACCGGTCCGAGCACGGGCTCGGGAGCAGGCGCGGGCGTGGGGGCCCGGGCGGGCGTGGGGGCCGCGGCCTCGTGAACTACCGGCGCGGCAGGCACCGCGACCGCAGCCTTCAGCCCCTCCGGCCGTACCCGCCGGCGCCGTGCGGGCGGCGCCCCGGTCCCGTACCCCACCAGCACGTTCCCCGACCCGGAATCCTCCGCACCGGACGCCGCGGCCGGGCCGTCCCCGGAAGGCTCCGCGGCGGACCCCACCGCCACCGTCAACAACGGCGCACCGACCGGCAGCTCCGTGCCCTCGTCGCCGAAGCGGGCGGTCACCACACCTCCGTACGGGCAGGGCACCTCCACCATCGCCTTGGCCGTCTCGACCTCGACGACGGGCTGGTCGATGGCGACGACGTCCCCGACCTCCACCAGCCAGCGCACGATCTCGGCCTCGGTCAGGCCCTCGCCGAGGTCCGGCAGCTTGAACTCAAGAACCTGGGCCATCAGTTGTCCGCCTCCCACTGGAGCCGCGCGACGGCGTCGAGGACCCGGTCGACACCGGGAAGGTGGTGACGCTCCTGCATCGGCGGCGGGTAGGGGATGTCGAACCCGGCGACCCGCAGCACCGGCGCCTCCAGGTGGTGGAAGCACCGTTCGGTGATCCGGGCCGCGATCTCGCCGCCGGGCCCGCCGAAGCCGGTGGACTCGTGGACGACGACCGCGCGCCCGGTGCGGCGGACCGAGGCGGTGACGGTCTCGTCGTCGAACGGCACCAGCGAGCGCAGGTCGACGACTTCGAGGTCCCAGCCCTCCTCGACCGCGGCCTGCGCCGCCTCCATGCAGACGGGCAGCGACGGCCCGTACGTGATCAGCGTGGCGCTGCGACCGGGGCGGCGTACGACGGCCCGGCCGATGGGCTCCACGGCGGTGGGGTGCTGCGGCGACCAGTCCGCCTTCGACCAGTACAGACGCTTGGGCTCCAGGAAGACCACCGGGTCGTCCGAGGCGATCGAGGCCCGCAGCAGCCCGTACGCGTCCTCGACCGTGGCCGGCGTGACGACGTGGAGACCGGGGGTCGCCATGTAGTACGCCTCGGAGGAGTCGCTGTGGTGCTCCACGCCCCCAATGCCGCCCCCGTAGGGCACCCGGACGGTGATGGGCAGCGGCATCGCGCCGCCGGTACGGTTTCGCATCTTCGCGACATGGCTGATGAGCTGCTCGAACGCCGGATAGGCGAAGGCGTCGAACTGCATCTCGACGACCGGCCGCAGCCCGTACATCGCCATGCCGACCGCCGCCCCGAGGATGCCCGCCTCGGCCAGCGGGGTGTCCGTGCAGCGCTCGTCGCCGAACTCCTTCGCCAGGCCGTCGGTGATCCTGAAGACCCCGCCGAGCGTCCCGACGTCCTCACCGAGGACGTGCACCGAGGGGTCCTCGGCCATCGAGTCGCGCAGCGCGCGCCCCAGTGCCTGGGCCATGGTGGCGGGCTTGGCCTTGGCCGTCCGCTCCCCGGCCGTCGCCGCTGCCGTGGTCATCGCGCCGTTCCCCCGTCGTCCGTGCCGTGCCGGTCGCTCTCCGCGTCCAGTTCCTCGCGCAGCCGGGCAGCCTGCTCGCGCAGTTGCGCCGTCTGCTCCGCGTACACATGGGCGAAGAGGTCCATCGGGTCGAGCACCGGGTCCGCGTTCATCCGCTCCCGCAGCGCAGCCGCCATCCGCTCGGCGGCCGCCCGCGCCTCCTCCACCCCGTCGTCGTCGAGCAGCCCGCGCCCCGTCAGCTCCCGCTCCAGGAGCTGGACCGGGTCGTGATCGCGCCACGCCTCGACCTCGCTGTCCCCTCGGTAACGGGTCGCGTCGTCGGCGTTCGTATGCGCGTCCATCCGGTACGTGACCGCCTCGACGAGCGTCGGGCCGCCGCCGCTCCTGGCCCGCGCGACCGCCTCGGACAGCACCTGGTGCACCGCCGCCGCGTCGTTGCCGTCGACCAGCCGGCCGGGCATGCCGTACCCCACCGCCTTGTGCGCCAGGGACGGGGCCGCGGTCTGCTTGGCCAGGGGTACGGAGATGGCGAAGCCGTTGTTCTGCACGAGGAAGATCACCGGGGCCCGCCAGACGGCCGCGAAGTTCAGCGCCTCGTGGAAATCGCCCTCACTGGTGCCGCCGTCGCCGACCATGGCGAGCGCGACCACGTCGTCGCCCTTGAGCCGGGCCGCATGGGCCAGGCCCACCGCATGCGGCAACTGGGTGGCGAGCGGGGTGCAGAGCGGGGCGATGCGGTGCTCACGCGGGTCGTAGCCGGTGTGCCGGTCACCGCGCAGCAGCGTCAGCGCCTCGACCGGGTCGAGCCCGCGTGCCACGGCCGCGAGCGTGTCGCGGTAGCTGGGGAAGAGCCAGTCGCGCTCCTCCAGCACCAGGGCGGCCGCGATCTCGCAGGCCTCCTGCCCGGTGCTCGACGGATAGACCGCGAGCCGGCCCTGCTTGGTCAGGGCCGTCGCCTGGGCGTTGTACCGCCGCCCGCGCACCAGCTCGGCGTAGAGCCGCAGCAGCAGCTCGGGATCGGCGTCGGCCACGGCGTCCGTACCGAGCACCCGGTACGGCTCGGGGTCCGGGAGCAGCGGCGCGGGGTCGGTGAGAGGCTTCCAGGCCGGGGGCGGCGTGGGCCGGTAGGCGGCCGCACCGGGCAGCTCTTGGACCGTCATGACAGGCACCTCCGAGCATCGAGGGGTGTCGACATATGGTGATATATCGAAAACAGCGGCGGGGCACAGGTGTGGCGTGCCTCACCTACCGATTGTTCGGTCGCGAGCGCATTTTGGCTACAGGCACCATCAGCCTGTGGACAAACGGTTCTCCACAGCCTGGGATGGGAACAGGTCGTCCAGGACGGGGAGGCGCGGGAACATGGCAGCTGAACAAATGGCCGACGGGGGCGAGGGGGCCGACCGGGTTCCTCCGGCGCGCCCGCTGGATTCCATCGACCGCGCCATCCTGCGACTGCTCCAGACGGACGGCCGCGCCTCGATACGGTCGGTGGCCGACCGCGTCCACGTCTCGCGCGCCAACGCCTACGCCCGGATCAACCGACTCATCGAGGACGGCGTGATCCGGGGCTTCAGCGCGCGTGTGAACCACGAGCGGGCGGGGGAGGGCGCCTCCGCGTACATCACGCTCAAGATCGTCCAGAATTCCTGGCGCACCGTCCGCGAACAGCTCCAGGCCCTGCCGGGAGCCACCCACATCGCCCTGGTCAGCGGCGATTTCGATGTCCTGCTCCTGGTGCACACACCGGACAACCGGACGCTGCGCGAACTGGTGCTGACCCGCATCCAGGCCATTCCGGAGGTGCTCTCCACCCGCACCCTGCTGGTCTTCGAGGAAACGGATCTCGCCCCCGGCCCGGAGCGCCCCACAGAACTCGGCTGAACGGATACGCGGAGGAACCCGCGCACGCGGAGCGCGGCGGTCACGGATGTGGACCTACGCGGCAGTCAACGGCCCGCCGGGCCGGACTTCATGCCGTCGAAGGCCAGTTGGACCACGGTGTCGGCGAGACGTTCGCCCTCCGCACCCCCGTCGGGCAGCGGGCGGTACCACTCCACCAGGGAGTTGACCATGCCGAACAGCAGCCGGGTCGCGAGCCGTATGTCCACGTCGGAGCGGAGATCGCCGTCCGCGACGGCGGCCTTGAGCAGTTCGGCGACCCGCTGGTCGAACTCGCGACGCCGCTCCAGGGCCCAGCGCTCGGTCTTCGTGTTGCCCCGCACCCGCAGCAGCAGGGTGACGTAGGGGAGTTCGGATATCAGCACCTCGACGGTACGACGAGTGACGTACTCGACCCGCTCGATCGCGCGGCCCCGGGTCGCCCCCGGCTCGTCGAGGATCTCGAACAGCCCGTCGAGGGCGCGGCTGACCGCCCGCCGCAGCAGCTCTTCCTTGCCCGCGACGTGGTGGTAGATGGACGACTTGGAGATACCGGCCGCCTTCGACAGGTGCTCCATGGACGTGCCGTCGTAACCGCGCTCGTTGAAGACACGGACGGCGACGGTCAGCAGAGTCTCCGGTGTGTACGTGTCCCGCTTGGCCGTGGTCATGTCCGCGATCCTCCCCTACGAGTTGTCCACAGGTTTCGTGGGCCCCCTTGTCCCGACCGATCGTTCGGTTACTCTAACTCTGTCCGCCCGTCCCTGCCCAGCTCGATGAGGAGTTGGTCCGCCATGGCCGCCGAGCTCTCCCCGCACCTGCTGTCCGAGAGGCACCGCCCCACGCTGGACCGGGCCCTCGAAGCGATCCGTACGCGGGACTACTGGTCCCCGCACCCCGAGCACCCGAAGGCGTACGGGGAGGGCGGCGCTCCGGGAAGCCTCGGTGCCGCCGAGGGCAAGGCCGCCTTCGACGCCGTGCTGCACACCCGTCTCGACCTGGGCCAGCCCGGCACCGACGGCTGGACCGGCGCAGAGGTCTCTCCCTACGGCCCCGAGCTGGCCGTCGAGTATCCGCACGCGGACCTGGACGTGCTGCTCCCGGCGATGCGCGCGGGCATGCCCGCCTGGCGCGAGGCGGGCCCGGAGACCAGGGCCCTGGTCTGTATGGAGATCCTGGCGCGGATCAGCGCCCGCACCCATGAGTTCGCCCACGCCGTGATGCACACCAGCGGCCAGGCCTTCATGATGGCGTTCCAGGCGGGCGGCCCGCACGCCCAGGACCGCGGCCTGGAAGCCGTGGTGTACGCCTACGAGGAACAGCTCCGCGCGCCCCGGACCGCCGACTGGTCCAAGCCGCAGGGCAAGCGCGATCCGCTCGCGCTGCACAAGTCGTTCGTCCCGGCGGGCCGCGGCATCTCGCTGCTGATCGGCTGCAACACCTTCCCCACGTGGAACGGCTACCCCGGCCTCTTCGCCTCCCTCGCCACGGGCAACCCGGTCCTGGTCAAGCCCCACCCCCGCGCGGTGCTCCCGCTGGCCCTCACCGTCCAGCTGGCGCGCGAGGTGCTGGCCGAGGCGGGCTTCGACCCCAACCTCGTGGCCCTGGCCGCCGAGCGTCCGGGCGAGGGCATCGCCAAGACGCTGGCGGTCCGCCCCGAGATCAAGATCATCGACTACACGGGCTCCACGGAGTTCGGGGACTGGCTGGAGGCCAACGCCCGCCAGGCCCAGGTCTACACCGAGAAGGCCGGCGTCAACACCGTCGTCGTGGACTCCACCGACGACTACCGCGGCATGCTCGCCAATCTGGCGTTCTCGTTCTCCCTGTACAGCGGCCAGATGTGCACCACCCCGCAGAACGTGCTCATCCCCCGGGCCGGCATCACCACGGACGCCGGCGACAAGACGTACGACGACGTGGTGGGCGACATCGCCGCCGCGGTCACCGGGCTCCTCGGCGACGACGCCCGCGCCAACGGCCTGCTCGGCGCGCTGGTCAACCCGGAGGTGAAGGCCCGTCTGGAGGCCGCATCCGGGCTGGGCGAGGTGGCGCTGTCCTCACGCGAGGTGGCCAACCCCGACTTCCCGGACGCGGTCGTCCGCACCCCCGTGATCGTGAAGCTCGACGCCGCCAAGACGGAGGACGAGCCGCCCTACCTCTCCGAGTGCTTCGGCCCGGTGTCCTTCGCGGTCGCGGTCGACTCGACGGCCGACGCCCTGGAGCTGCTCCGCCGCACGATCCGCGAGCAGGGCGCGATGACGGTCGGCGCGTACACCACGTCCCCGGAGGTGGAGCGCGCGGTGGAGGACGTCTGCCTGGACGAGTCCGCCCAGCTCTCCCTGAACCTCACCGGCGGCGTCTACGTCAACCAGACGGCCGCGTTCTCCGACTACCACGGCTCGGGCGGCAACCCCGCAGCCAACGCAGCCCTCTGCGACGGCGCCTTCGTCTCCAACCGCTTCCGCACGATCGAGGTCCGCCGCCAACGCTGAGACATGCCGGCCCGTCCGGCGCTTGAGGACCGGGGGCCCGGGGGCGGAGCCCCCGGTTACGGGGGCCCGAGCCCGCCCCACCTCACCCAGGAATCACCGCATACCGCGCCACCCACGCATGCATCGCGATCGCCGCAGCCGCCCCCGCGTTGATCGACCGCGTAGACCCGAACTGCGCGATCGAGCACACCATCGCCGCCCGCCGGCGCGCCTCCTCCGTCAGCCCCGGCCCTTCCTGCCCGAACAGGAGCACACACCGCCGGGGCAGCTCGGTCCGCTCCAGCGGCACCGCCCCCGGCAGGTTGTCGATCCCGATGATCGGCAGCCCCTCGGCCGCCGCCCAGGCGGTCAGGCTCTCCGTGTCGGGGTGGTGCCGGACATGCTGGTAGCGGTCGGTGACCATCGCCCCTCGGCGGTTCCAGCGGCGCCGCCCGACGATGTGCACCTCCTTGGCCAGGAAGGCGTTGGCGGTCCGCACCACGGACCCGATGTTGAAGTCGTGGCCCCAGTTCTCCACGGCCACGTGGAAGTCGTGGCGGCGCAGATCGAGGTCGGCGACGATCGCCTCACGGGTCCAGTAGCGGTACTCGTCGCCCACGTTGCGCCGGTCGCCCCCGGCCAGCAGCTCGGGGTCGTACCGCTCGTCCTCGGGCCAGGGCAGCGGATGCGGCCCGACACCGATCTGCGTCCCGAACCCCTCGTCGTACTGCACGGGCTCGTCGCCCACGGGCTGCTCGCCGGAGGGCTCGCCGAGAGGCCCCCCGCTCCTGCTGGTACCGGTGCTGCCGGTCTCACTGCTCACCGGACGAGGGTATGGGCCCCGTCGTCGTCCCGCTCCGGGGCCTCCACACCATCGTCGGCGGCGCGCGGCGCCGGAACCCGGCCGCGCCGTCGGAACAGCCACCGGCGCCCGAGGGCCGTCCGACCGCCCAGCCACACCAGGAAGGCGGTCGGCAGGAAGACCGCGTCCGCGGCGATCATGGCCATCGAGAAGAACGGGAGTCCCAGCAGGAGCGCGATCCCCACGTGCTCACAGATCATCGCGCCGAGCAGGACGTTCTTGACGCGCCGGTTGAAGAGGGTGAAGGGGAAGGCCACCTGCACGATGACCGTGGCGTACGACAGCACCATCACCATGACGCCGCTGGAGGCGAGGAGGTCCGACAGGGCGGGCCACGGAGTGAAGTACTCCAGCTTGAGCGGGTAGTACAGCGCGGTGCCGTCCTGCCAGCGCGAGCCCTGGATCTTGTACCAGCCGGCCGTCGCGTAGATCAGACAGACCTCGGCCATGATCACGACGAGGGTGGCGTTGTGGGCGAGGTTGGCGATGACGTCGAGGAGGGTACGGAGTTCGTTGCGCGGCGCGTAGCGGTTCACGGCCCACCAGGCGCCCTGGCCGGTCCACAGGGCCCACAGGAGGACCGGCATCCATACGGTTCCGCCCAGGCCGCCCGCCACGGTGGCACCGATGAGAAGGACCCCCAGCACCACCCACAGCGCGATCCCGGCCGCTTCGCCGGGCACCCGCCGCCCACCGGTCTCCTCGCCGGCCTCCGCAGCCGCCTCGCGGCTCCGTGCCCGCCGGGCGTCCAGCGACCAGACCTGTCCGCAGCGGGTCAGCACCAGGTAGATGGCCATCAGATGGATGACGTTGTCGCCGCCGTCGCCCATGAAGATGCTGCGGTTCTGCAGCGAGAGGACTCCGGCCATGAAGAGGACGGAGACGGCACGGGTGTGCCAGCCGAGCATCAGCAGGAGTGACGAGACCAGCGCCAGCGCGTAGACGATCTCGAACCAGAAGGCGCTGTCGGACCACATCAGAACCGTGAAGGCCTGGTTGCCGGATATCAGCTGCTGCGCCAGGTCCCAGCGCCAGGGCGCGTCGGGACCGTACATCTCGTGCCGGTGGGGCAGCTCGCGGAGCAGGAACAGCAGGAAGGTGGCGGAGAATCCGATCCGGATGACGGCGCTCTGGTACGGACCCAGGGCCGAGGCAGTGACGCGCTGGATACCGCGGGCGAGCCCGCGGTCGGGGCGAGGCATGCTCACTGGTCCGCCTCCTCGGAGCCGGCGGCGCCCTCGGGCAGGTCGTCCGCGGTGACCTTCCACCAGGGCAGGACCCGGTAGGACGGCCCGGTGCTGATCTTCTCGTCGCTCCACTCGGGCGCCTCGACGGCCCGTACCTCGGACCTGACCTGAATCCTGAGGACGGTCTCACCGTCGTCGTGGCCGCTGAGGCGCAGCATCACGAGACGGCGGACGTACTTCTCGGAGAGGGTGCCGCGCAGGCCGTTGGCCCGGTTCTTGTCGTCGTGCGATCCGACGTAGAAGTCCCAGGCCCGGCGGAGTTCGTTCTGCTGGACGTGGCTGGGCAGCAGATTGCCCCGTATGGCCCGGCCGTCCTCGGCGGAGAGGTCCCGCCAGGACGTGGTGCGGGGGCCTTCGGGGCCGGCTATCTCCGTGCGCACCTGCACGGCGACGTTCTGCTGGAGCGGGTTGGGGGCGAAGAGCTTCCAGTTCTGCTCGAACTCGGGGTAGACCCATTCGTCGACGGCCGCGCCGTGCTGCTTGGTCAGCGTGTTGGAGGGCGCGACGTGCAGGAAGACCATGGCCAGCTGCGCGCAGGCGATCACTCCGAAGAGCGCGAGCGCCACGGCGGCGACGATCTGGTACGGAAACGAGAGTCCGGCCATCCCGCCGGCGGGCGCGGGCACCTCTGCCGGGTCGGGAGCATCCGCGGGGGCGGCAGCCTCGGCGGGGGCGGGTCCGTCCTCCGGAGTCCCGACGGCGGGAGCGGGTCCGCCCTCGGTACCGGCGCCCCTGTCGTCGTCCGAATCCATCCCGCCCCGATCCCGTCGGTTATCCACAGGGTTGACACCCTACGGGCCCCGGACTCACCATTGAAGACATTGAACCGAACGATCGGTCGGCAGGGAGTCCGGGATGGCGGCAGTGACTGCGAGCCAGACAGCGCAGGCGGCAGCGGGGAGTACGGAGGGGCCGGACGCCGCTCTGCAGGCGGCGTTCGACGCCGCGGTGGCGGCCGACGAGCGCATCGAGCCGCGCGACTGGATGCCGGATGCCTACCGCGCATCGCTGGTCAGGCAAATGGCCCAGCACGCCCACTCCGAAATCATCGGCATGCAGCCGGAGGCCAACTGGATCACCCGCGCTCCCTCCCTG
Organism: Streptomyces sp. col6; assembly: GCF_008042035.1. Lineage (GTDB taxonomy): Bacteria > Actinomycetota > Actinomycetes > Streptomycetales > Streptomycetaceae > Streptomyces. The sequence goes on along the minus strand of NZ_RDBL01000029.1, from coordinate 1,049,953 downwards.
CGCCGCAAGGCCATCCTGATGGCCAAGGTGCAGGACGAGGCGGGCCACGGGCTGTATCTGTACAGCGCCGCCGAGACCCTGGGCACCGGCCGCGAGGAGCTGCTCGACAAGCTCCACGCGGGCCGCCAGCGGTATTCGTCGATCTTCAACTACCCGACGCTGACCTGGGCGGACGTGGGCGCGATCGGCTGGCTCGTGGACGGCGCCGCGATCACCAACCAGGTCCCGCTGTGCCGCTGCTCGTACGGCCCCTACGCTCGCGCGATGGTCCGCGTCTGCAAGGAGGAGTCGTTCCACCAGCGCCAGGGCTACGAACTGCTCCTCGCGCTGAGCAACGGCACCCCCGCGCAGCACGAGATGGCCCAGGACGCGGTGAACCGCTGGTGGTGGCCCTCCCTGATGATGTTCGGCCCGCCGGACGACGCCTCGGCCCACTCGGCACAGTCGATGGCCTGGAAGATCAAGCGGCATTCCAACGACGAACTGCGGCAGCGCTTCGTGGACATCTGCGTCCCCCAGGCCGAAGCGCTCGGCCTCTCGCTCCCCGACCCGGACATCCGGTGGAACGAGGAACGCGGCAGGCACGACTTCGGCGCGATCGACTGGACGGAGTTCCAGGAGGTCCTGAAGGGCAACGGACCGTGCAACGAACAGCGCCTCACCCAGCGCCGTCGCGCGCACGAGGAAGGCGCCTGGGTCCGGGACGCCGCCGCCGCGTACGCCCGCAAACACACGCCCGGCGCGGAACGGGCCGTACCGAACGGAAAGGCGACAGCATGAGCAGCTCGACGGACTGGCCGCTGTGGGAGGTGTTCGTCCGCTCGCGGCGCGGGCTCTCCCACACCCACGCCGGCAGCCTGCACGCGCCGGACGCCGAGATGGCCCTGCGCAACGCGCGCGACCTCTACACCCGCCGGTCCGAGGGGGTCTCCGTGTGGGTCGTGCCCTCCGACCGGATCACGGCGTCCTCGCCGGACGAGAAGGACTCGTTCTTCGAACCGGCCGGCGACAAGCCCTACCGGCACCCCACGTTCTACGAGATCCCGGACGGGGTGAAGCACCTGTGACCGCGGCCCTCGCCCTGGGCGACGACGCGCTGGTGCTCTCGCACCGGCTGGGGGAGTGGGCGGGTCACGCCCCGGTGCTGGAGGAGGAGGTCGCCCTCGCGAACATCGCCCTCGACCTGCTGGGCCAGGCCCGGCTGCTGCTCTCGCTCGTGGGCGACGAGGACGAGCTGGCGTACCTGCGCGAGGAACGCGCCTTCCGAAACCTCCAGCTGGTCGAGCAGCCGAACGGCGACTTCGCCCACACCATCGCCCGGCAGCTCTACTTCTCGGTCCATCAGCAGGGCCTGTACGAGCAGCTGGCCGCCGGCGACGGTCCGTTCGCGGGGATCGCGGCCAAGGCGGTCAAGGAGGTCGCCTACCACCGGGACCACGCCGAGCAGTGGACGCTGCGCCTCGGCGACGGGACGGATGAGAGCCATGAGCGGATGCAGCGGGCGGTGAACGCGCTGTGGCGCTTCACCGGCGAGCTGTTCCAGCCGGTCGAGGGCGTCGACGTCGACTGGCAGGCGCTGCACAGCCGCTGGCTGGAGGCCGTCACCGACGTCCTCGGCCGGGCCACCCTGACCGTGCCGACGGGCCCGCAGTCCGGCGCCTGGACGGCGGGCGCGGGCCGGCAGGGCATCCACACGGAGTCCTTCGGCCGGATGCTCGCCGAGATGCAGCATCTGCACCGCAGCCACCCGGGGGCGTCATGGTGACCTGGACATCCGTCGAGGAGGAGCTGCTCAGCCTCGCGGGCTCGGTCCCCGACCCGGAGTTGCCGGTGCTGACGCTGGAGGACCTGGGCGTGGTCCGGGGCGTGGAGATGAGCGAAGCGGGCCGGGTCACGGTCAGGCTCACGCCGACCTATACCGGGTGCCCGGCGATAGAGGCCATGTCCGCGGACATCGAGCGCGTGCTGCACGACCACGGTGTGGCCGAGGTGTCCGTGGAGACGGTCCTGTCCCCGGCCTGGTCGACGGACGACATCAGCACCGAGGGACGCCGGAAGCTCGCCGAGTTCGGCATAGCTCCGCCCCGGCCCCACGACGCCACGTCCGGCGGTCCGGTGCCGCTCACCCTGTCCGTGCGGTGCCCGCACTGCGGCTCCACCGATACGGAGCTGCTGAGCAGGTTCTCCTCCACCGCCTGCAAGGCGCTGCGGCGCTGTGTGGCGTGCCAGGAGCCGTTCGACCACTTCAAGGAGTTGTAGATGTTCCATCCGCTCCGGGTCAGCGGGATCGAGCGGCTCACGGACGATTCGGTGGCTGTCACCCTCGCCGTCCCGCCGGACCTGCGCGAGACCTTCCGGCACAAGCCGGGCCAGCATCTCAATGTGCGCTACACCGTGGACGGCGAGGAGGTGCGCCGCTCGTACTCGATCTGTGCCCCGGCCGCCGAGCACCCGGCCGCTCCGGCGCTGCGCGTGGGCATCCGCCTCGTGGACGGCGGCGCCTTCTCCACGTACGCCCTCAAGGAGCTACTGGTCGGGGACACGATCGAGGCGATGCCCCCGATGGGCCGCTTCGTCCTGTCGCCACGGGCCGGCCGGTTCGCGGCGATCGTCGGCGGCAGCGGCATCACCCCCGTGCTGTCCATGGCGGCCACCCTGCTCGCCCGTGAACCGGACGCCACGTTCTGCCTGATCCGCAGCGACCGGACCGCCGCGTCGACGATGTTCCTGGACGAGGTCGCCGACCTGAAGGACCGCTACCCCGACCGGTTCCAGCTGGTCACCGCCCTGTCCCGGGAGGAGCAGCAGGCCGGTCTGCCCTCGGGACGGCTGGACGGCGAGCGGTTGGCCGGGCTGCTGCCCGCGCTGCTGCCGGTGGCCGGGATCGACGGCTGGTACCTGTGCGGGCCGCTGGGCCTGATCCGGGCCGCGGAAGGCGCGTTGCACGGGCTGGGCGTGGACCGCTCCCGCATCCACCAGGAGATCTTCCACGTGGAGGACGGGCCGGACACCCCCGCCGGGCCCCGGGTCGAGACCCCCGTGGGCAGCACGCTGACGGCGACCCTGGACGGCCGGTCCGGCACCTGGCCGGTGGAGGACGGCGAGTCGCTGCTGGAGACGGTGCTGCGCAGCCGTGCGGACGCCCCCTACGCGTGCAAGGGCGGCGTCTGCGGGACCTGCCGGGCGTTCCTGGTCTCGGGCGAGGTGCGGATGGACCGCAACTACGCCCTGGAGCCGGAGGAGACGGGCGCGGGTTATGTGCTGGCCTGCCAGTCCCGTCCGGTGACCGAGGAGGTCGAACTCGACTTCGACCGCTGACCGCTGACCACTGGCCGCTGGCCACCGGCCACGGCCCCTCGGCCCGCCCGGGAGCGATCCCGGGCGGCGGCTCCGGCCTGTGTCAGGCGACGAAGGCCGGTGCGCCGTTGTCGGTAACCATCGGGCGGCCGGCGCCGTCCCAGGCGAGCATGCCGCCGTCGATGTTCACGGCGTCGATGCCCTGCTGCACGAGGTACTGGGTGACCTGGGCGGACCGGCCGCCGACCCGGCACATCACATGCACGCGCCGGCCGTCCTCCACCGCCTCGGTGACCTCACCGAAGCGGCCCACGAAGTCGCTCATCGGGATGTGGAGGGCGCCGTCGACGTGTCCGGCAGCCCACTCGTCGTTCTCCCGCACGTCCAGCACCAGGCCGTCCGCAGGTACGGAAGCGACGTCGACCGTGGGAAGCGGGCCGAAATTCATGGGTCATGCCTTCTCTCGTCAGTGCGCTCGGAGTCACCGAAAACGCTACTGCACCAGAGCCGCGAGTTCCGCCTCACGCTGCGAGACCTCGCCCAGCAGCTGTTCGGCGATCTCCTCCAGCAGGTGGTCCGGGTCGTCCGGGGCCATCCGCAGCATCGCGCCGATCGCGCTCTCCTCCAGGTCCTGGGCGACCTCGGTGAGCATCTCCTTGCGGTGGGACAGCCACTCCAGCCGGGCGTAGAGCTCGTCGGCCTCGCTCAGTTCGGGCTGCGGCGCGACCGGCCCCGCCTCCCACTCACCGGCCAGTTCCTTGAGCAGCCCCTCGTCCCCGCGACCGTAGGCGGCGTTGACGCGTGCGATGAACTCGTCCCGCCTGGTCCGTTCCGCCTCGTCCTGCGCCAGGTCCGGGTGGGCCTTGCGGACCAGGTCGCGGTAGAGCTTGCGCGCCTCCTCCGTGGGCCGGACCCGCTTGGGCGGACGGACCGGCTGCTCGGTCAGCATGGCCGCCGCCTCGGGGGACAGCCCGTCGGAGTCCATCCAGTCGTGGAACAGCTCGTCCACGCCGGGCATGGGCATCACGACCGACCGCGCCTCCGCCGCCTTGCGCAAGTCCTCGGGGTCACCGGTCCTGGCCGCCCGCGCCTCGGCGATCTGCGCGTCGAGCTCGTCGAGCCGCGCGTACATCGGGCCCAGCCGCTGGTGGTGCAGACGGGAGAAGTTCTCCACCTCGACCCGGAACGTCTCCAACGCGATCTCGAACTCGATCAGCGCCTGCTCGGCCACCCGCACCGCGTGCGCGAGCCGCGCCTCGGGCCGCTCCGGCGCCGCAGCCCCCGCCTCGCTCGCCCCACCGCAAGGAGATGCTCACCGAGGTCGCCCAGGACCTGGAGGAGAGCGCGATCGGCGCGATGCTGCGGATGGCCCCGGACGACC
>NZ_RDBL01000029.1:991483-1045175 GCF_008042035.1 Streptomyces sp. col6 | reverse complement strand
ACCGGAGCCCGGCCCACCGGAGCCCGGCCCGCCGGCACCCGGCAGCGCCTCCCCCTCGCGGTCGGCGTCCAGCCGTGCCTGGTCCTGCGGGTCTTCGTCGTTCCGGGAGGTCGGCACCCCGGCGGCTTCGTGGGTCACCCGTCCAGCGTATGGCCCCGCCCCGCCCCACGAAGACCCGCGGTCGCCCCGAGGGCCGTCGCGCTCCCTGCCCGGCGGCCGGTCACGTCGCGCGTCCCTCCGTTCGTCCCTCCGCCCGGCGACCGGTCACACACGAGCCCAGGGGCCGGTCACACCCGCGCCCGCCGCTCGGGCCCGCCTGACACCGCACACCGCCCAGCCCGACCGCCCAGCAGCCGCACCCGCCCCCGGCAGCCCCTCACACCCCGTGCTCCGCGGCTATCCGCCCCGCCCCGATCGCCCGTACGAGCTCCGCGTGGTCCGCCTCCGTGAGGTCCGCGTACGTCACCGCGAAGGCCGCCACCGCCTCGTCCAGCTCCTCGTTCTTGCCGCAGTAGCCCGCCAGCAGCCTCGGGTCCGCGCTGTGCGCATGGGCCCGCGCCAGCAGCGCCCCGGTCATCCGGCCGTAGTCGTCGACCTGATCGGCGGCCAGGGCGGCCGGGTCGACGCTGCCCTTGCGGTTCCTGAACTGCCGTACCTGGAACGGCCGGCCGTCCACCGTCGTCCAGCCCAGCAGATGGTCACTGACGACCTGCATCCGCTTCTGCCCGAGCACCACGCGCCGCCCCTCGTGCGCTACCTCCGGCACCTCGAACCCGACAGCGGCCAGATGCGGAGCCAGGACCGAGGGCCTGGCCTCCTTCACCTGGAGCACCAGCGGCTCACCGCGGTGGTCCAGCAGCAGGACCACGTAGGAACGGGTGCCGACGCTGCCCGTGCCGACCACCCGGAACGCCACGTCGTGGATCGCGTAACGCGCCAGCAGTGGCAGCCGGTCCTCGGAGACGGTCCGCAGGTAGTCCCCGAGCCCCACCGCCACGGCCGCCGCCTCGGCGTCCGGCACCCGGCGCAGCACCGGTGGCGCGTCGACGAAGCGCCGGCCGCCGTCCTCGCAGTCCTCTGTGGACTTGGCCGCGAAGCGGGCGCTGGTGTTCCTGCGGGCCTTCTCGGAGACCCGCTCCAGGGTGCCGAGCAGATCCCGCGCGTCGGCGTGGGAGACGAGCTCCTCGTCCGCGATGGCGTTCCAGGCGTCGAGCGCGGGCATCCTGGCCAGCAGCCGCATCGTCCGCCGATAGGCGCCCACGGTGTCGTACGCGCCCTTGCGGCAGGTGTCCTCGTCGGCGCCGGCCTCGCGGCCCGCGAGCACCAGGGAGGTGGCGAGGCGCTTGAGGTCCCACTCCCAGGGCCCGGCCACGGTCTCGTCGAAGTCGTTCAGGTCGATGACGAGGCCGCCCCGGGCGTCGCCGTACAGCCCGAAGTTGGCCGCGTGGGCGTCGCCGCAGAGCTGGGCGGCGACCCCGGTGACGGGCGTACCGGCCAGGTCGTGGGCCATCAGTCCGGCCGAGCCGCGCAGGAAGGCGAAGGGGGTGGCGGCCATCCGGCCCACCCGTATCGGCGTCAGTCCCGGCACCCGGCCCCGGTTGGACTCCTCGACCGCGCGCACCGCGTCGGGGCGCCCCGGGGGGAGGGACAGCTGCGCGTGCGAGGACCGGGGCACGCGCGCACGCAGCGCCTTGCCCCTCTCCTTCGGTGCCTCCATGGTGGCCGCCGCGTCCGCCCGGTCGCCGCGGTGCGCGAACCCCGCCACGGCCGGTATGCGCGGTCCGCCCTCGCCGGTGAGCAGCGAAGCCGCCACCACCGTCTCGGCCCCGTCGGCGCCGGCCGAGAGCGGACTCCCCGTTTCCACGCCGCCGAGCCCGTCCCGTCGCCCAGGCGGCAGTGCCGTTCCCGTTCCGTCCATGGCGCGCAGCCTCCCCCGCCCGGCGCAGCCGCCGGGTTTCTCCCCCAACGTCAACAGACCAACCGGCGACGACCGTACCGCCGTACACCTGCTGCCGTCTGCCCCTGTGGATAACTCGGGCCGGCGCCCTCCCCCCGCTGGTCAGGCGCTCGGCGCCCACCGCCCGGTCAGACCCCCACCGCCTCCTCCATCTCCTCTTCCTCCTCTGCCGGCGCATCCGCTTCGGGCAGGGCCGGAGAACCGGCAACCGGCGCCCCCGCAGTCCGGCGCTTCCGCTCGGCCAGGCCGGCGAGACCCGTCATCGCCAGGCCGGCGACGAACCAGAGAGCCAGTACCAGCAGGTTTCCGCCCAGCGCGTGGCCGCCGAAGTACACGTGGCTGCGCACGCCCTCGACGAAGCCGGCTCCGTTCCAGAAGGAGTGCAGCGCCCCGAAGAAGCCGGGCTGCAGCTCGGGGCGGAAGATCCCGCCGGAGCTGGTGAAGTTGAGCATGACGAACAGCACCATCACGCCGAGCGTGGTCCAGCGCTTCAGGAAGGTGTGCAGGCCCACCCCGATCAGCAGGATGCCCGCCGAGTAGAGCCACGCCATGCCCCAGAGACCCGGGAGCCCGTGATCGACCAGTCCGAACAGCGGCCCGGCGAACACCGCCCCGATGACACTCACCACCAGGGAGGCGCCCAGCGCCAGCGCCGCCCGTACCCGCAGCCCCAGCACCGCCCCGGCTCCGCCGATCACGGCGACGGAGGCGTACGAGCCGATGCTCACGGCGACCAGCAGGAAGAAGATCCCCTGACCGGTCGGGTCGCCGTCGGCCGTGGGCGCCGTGTCCGTCACCTTCAGCGGGGCGCCCTGGCCGGCCGCGACCTGCGTGAAGACCTTCTCGACCACCGTCGCGCTGGTGTCGGACGAGGCACTGGCGACGAGGAGTTCGGGCGTCCTGCCCGGGATGTAGGCGCCGTAGCTGCCCTGCGTACGCAGGTGCTCGGTCGCGGTGGCGCGGTCGGCGACGGTGCGCACGTCCAGCGCCCCGTCCCCCTGGTCCTGGAGCGTCTGCGCGAGCACCTGTGCGCTCGGCCCCGAGCCGACCACGTCCACCCGCAGGTCGTGCGGCTCCGGGGCGTGGAAGGCGCCGAGGTAGGCGAGCCCCATGCCGATGCACATCAGCAGCGGCGTGACGAGGTGGCTCAGTACGTGACGCAGCGCGCCCGCCGGGGAACCGGCGGCGCTCGGGCCTGCGGACATGGGGGCTCCAGACGATCGGCCGACAGTTGGCTTTTACAACTCAACTGGTTGGCTTTTACAACTTTAATTCCGTTGTACTATACAACCGAACTTCAGAGGAAGGCGAACCCGTGCCAGGCACCCCCGGAGACCGCGAGGAGTCGCTGGATGTCATCCAGCGCGAACTGACCGCCTTCGCCCGCCGCGCGCGGGCCGCGGCGGCCCGGCTCCACCCGGAACTGCCGCTCGTCTCGTACACGCTGCTGGCACATATCGACGATCAGCAGGGGTGCCGGGCGACCGACCTGGCGGCGCACTACATGCTCGACAAGTCCACGGTCAGCCGACAGATCGGCGCCCTGGAGAAACTCGGCCTCGTCGAGCGCCACCCCGACCCGGACGACCACCGCATCCAGGTCCTGCACCCCACCGAGGCCGGAACGCAAGCCCTCGCCGCCACCCAGGCAAGCCGCCGCGCCGCCTACCAGGAGCGCCTCGCGGACTGGGCTGCGGACGACCTCTCCCGGTTCGCCGCCTACTTGCTGCGCTACAACGCGACAGGCGAAGCCCCGCAGTCGTAAATCGGGCGTTTCACGTGAAACCAAGCACACTCGCGAGAGCGGCCGACCGAACTGAAGAAGCCCCCCAGGCCAAGGCCTGGGGGGCTTCCTTCTTGTGCGCGAGGGGGGATTTGAACCCCCACGTCCCTAAGGACACTGGCACCTGAAGCCAGCGCGTCTGCCGTTCCGCCACTCGCGCATGAGTGGTGTTTCCAGACTCTCTCACTTGTTGGTGCGAGCGCCTGGCGACATCCGGAAGATTAGCACGCTGGACAGGGTGGATTCACATCCGTTGTTTCACCCCCCGCTCGCCGGGGCACTTGCCGCACGCTCGGCCGGCATCGGCGGAACGTCCGAAAGGAACCGGGAACCCGGAGCGGTCACCCCCACTCCTCCTGAGTGCGTCCAAGGTGCGGGACACTGTGAGGAGGCCACCTCTACGATCCGTGTGAGGGGGGACACTCATCCACTGGGCAGACAAGGGGAACCAGCCGATTTCCCGACGCGTGGATACGATCAGTAAGCAGTACAGGGACGATGACACCGGAGGAGGTGCCCCATGGGAGTGATGAAGCGTTTCGAGCAGCGTCTCGAAGGTCTGGTCAACGGCACTTTCGCCAAGGTCTTCAAGTCCGAGGTCCAGCCGGTCGAGATCGCGGGTGCCCTCCAGCGGGAGTGCGACAACAACGCCACCATCTGGAACCGCGAGCGCACCGTCGTCCCCAATGACTTCATCGTCGAGCTCAGCGCCCCCGACTACGAGCGCCTGAGCCCGTACTCCGGTCAGCTGGGCGACGAGCTCTCCGGCCTCGTCCGGGACTACGCCAAGCAGCAGCGGTACACCTTCATGGGCCCGATCAAGGTGCACCTGGAGAAGGCCGAGGACCTGGACACCGGTCTCTACCGGGTCCGCAGCCGCACCCTGGCGTCGAGTTCGTCACAGGGACAGGGACCGGGCCAGAGCCAGGGCGGCCAGCCCCACCAGGGGTACCCCGGCCAGTCCGGACGTCCCGCCCCGCAGGCTCCCGGCGGCTACGGCTACCCGCCGTCCGCCGCCCCGCCCATGCCCGCGGCCCCGCCGCCGGGCGCCGGGCGTCACGGCGGATCCGACCGGCGCCCGCCGGCCACCCCCAGCTCCCTGCCGAACGCGCAGGTGCGACGCTGGATCGAGATCAACGGCACCCGCCATCAGATCTCCCGGCCGACGCTGGTCATGGGCCGCAGCACCGAAGCGGACGTGCGGATCGACGACCCCGGCGTCTCCCGCCGGCACTGTGAGATCAGGACCGGAACGCCCTCGACGATCCAGGATCTCGGGTCTACCAACGGCATCGTGGTAGACGGGCAGCACACCACCCGCGCTACGCTCCGCGACGGCTCGCGGATCGTCGTGGGCAGCACCACCATCGTTTACCGGCAAGCCGAAGGGTGAAGCGGGGGCAATGTCAGAGCTGACCCTGACGGTCATGCGGCTAGGTTTCCTGGCTGTTCTGTGGCTGTTCGTGATCGTGGCCGTCCAGGTCATTCGCAGCGATCTGTTCGGAACGCGCGTCACGCAGCGCGGCTCACGCCGCACCGCGCCCGACGCACGTCCGCAACAGGCGCGCCAGAACGCGGCTCCGCCGCAGCAGCGCCAGCAGCCCGGCCGCCAGCGCCGGGGGGCACCGACCAAGCTGGTCGTCTCCGAGGGCACGCTCACCGGCACCACGGTGGCGCTCCAGGGGCAGACCATCACGCTGGGCCGGGCCCATGATTCAACGATCGTGCTGGACGACGACTACGCGTCCAGCAGGCATGCCAGGATCTACCCCGACCGTGACGGCCAGTGGATCGTCGAGGATCTCGGGTCCACCAACGGCACGTATCTGGACCGGACCCGTCTCACCACCCCGACGCCTGTTCCGCTGGGCGCGCCGATCCGGATCGGCAAGACCGTCATCGAGCTGCGGAAGTAGTACGACAATGAGCGAGCGGAGCGAGCGAGCCGCGGGGGTCCGGGCATCGGACCCGGCCTGGCTCCCGACCGGAGGGTGGGCAGTGTGGCTCGAGACCGGCTGTACCCCGAACCGACGGGTGAGGTGCGCATGAGTCTGTCCCTGCGCTTCGCCGCCGGGTCGCACAAGGGCATGATCCGGGAAGGCAACGAGGACTCCGGCTACGCCGGGCCCCGTCTTCTCGCGATCGCCGACGGCATGGGCGGCCAGGCCGCCGGTGAGGTCGCCAGCTCCGAGGTGATCTCCACCCTCGTCCAGCTCGACGACGACGTCCCGGGCTCCGACATCCTCACCTCGCTCGGTACGGCGGTCCAGCGGGCCAACGACCAACTGCGGATGATGGTCGAGGAGGACCCGCAACTGGAGGGCATGGGCACCACGCTCACCGCCCTGCTCTGGACGGGCCAGCGCCTCGGCCTGGTCCACGTCGGCGACTCGCGCGCCTACCTGCTGCGCGACGGCGTGCTCACCCAGATCACCCAGGACCACACCTGGGTCCAGCGGCTGGTCGACGAGGGCCGGATCACCGAGGAGGAGGCCACCACCCACCCGCAGCGCTCCCTGCTGATGCGCGCGCTGGGCAGTGGCGACCACGTCGAACCCGACCTCTCCATCCGTGAGGTCCGGGCCGGCGACCGCTACCTGATCTGCTCCGACGGGCTCTCCGGCGTCGTCTCCCACCAGACGATGGAGGAGACGCTCGCCAGCTACCAGGGCCCGCAGGAGACCATCCAGGACCTGATCCAGCTCGCCCTGCGCGGCGGCGGACCGGACAACATCACCTGCATCGTCGCCGATGTCTTCGACGTCGACAGCAACGACACCCTGGCCGGGCAGCTCAACGACACCCCGGTCGTCGTCGGCGCGGTCGCCGAGAACCAGGCGGCCCAGCTGAACGACGGCGGCGCGATGCAGACGCCCGCGGGCCGCGCGGCCGGCCTCGGCCGTTCCGTACCGCCGCCCTCGGGCAGCTTCGGCCCGCCCGGCAGCGGCGACGACTCCGACTACGGCGACATGCCCGAGGGGTCCTTCGGGTCCTACTCCGACGACGACTTCGTCAAGCGCGGCGGCCGCAAGTGGCTCAAGCGGTCCCTGTACACGGTGCTCGCTCTGGCCGTCGTCGGCGGCGGTCTGTACGGCGGTTACCGCTGGACCCAGACCCAGTTCTACGTCGGCGCCAAGAACGACAACGTCGCGCTGTACCGGGGCATCAGCCAGGACCTCGGCTGGCTGTCGCTCTCGAAGATCGAGACCGACCATCCCGAGATCGAACTCAAGTACCTCCCCGCCTACCAGCGCAAGAAGGTCGAGGCGACGATCGCCGAGGGCAGCCTCGCCGACGCCCGCGAGAAGATCACCGAACTCTCCACCCAGGCGTCCGCCTGCAAGAAGGACGAGCAGCGCCGCGCGGCGGAGAAGGCACACGGCGACGAGGGCCAGGCGCAGGGCACGGACGGCGACGCCACCAAGGCGTCGAAGTCCGACAAGAAATCCGGTGGCGACACCAAGTCCGAGCAGACTTCCACGACTCCCACTCCTGGGCCCAGCCTCTCGGAGGAAGAGAAGAAGCTGGTCCCGCAGTGCGGTAAGAAGTAGAGCCGTAGGGGGCCTTCAGCACCATGAGCGTTGTCACCAACACGACCACCATCGGCGCGATCGACGCGCCGAGCAGGCGCAACACCGAACTGATGATGATGGTCTTCGCCATCGCCATCTCGGTGTTCGCCTACGCCAACGTGGGCCTGGCCCTGGACGGCAAGCTGCCGTCCGGCATGTTCGGCTACGGAGCGGGGCTCATCCTGCTCGGCGGTGTCGCCCATCTCGTGGTGCGGAAGTTCGCCCCGTACGCGGACCCGCTGCTGCTCCCGCTGGCCACGCTGCTGAACGGGCTGGGACTGGTGCTGATCTGGCGGCTGGACCAGTCGCAGCGTCTGATCCAGCGCGCGGAGGACCTGTACGGGGCATACAGCCCCGACGCCCCCAAGCAGCTGCTCTACTCGGCGGTCGGTGTCGCCTTCTTCGCCGCGGTCCTGATGATCCTCAAGGACCACCGCATCCTGCAGCGCTACACGTACATCTCGATGGCCGCAGCTCTGGTTCTGCTGATCATCCCGATGTTCTTCCCCCCGGTGAACGGCGCGAAGATCTGGATCAGCGTCGGCTCGTTCACGATCCAGCCGGGTGAGTTCGCCAAGATCCTCATCGCGGTCTTCTTCTCCGGCTACCTGATGGTCAAAAGGGACGCGCTGGCCCTGGCCAGTCGCCGTTTCATGGGCCTGTACCTGCCTCGTGGCCGCGACCTCGGGCCGATCATCACCATCTGGGCCCTGTCGATCCTGATCCTCGTCTTCGAGACGGACCTCGGTACGTCCCTGCTGTTCTTCGGCCTCTTCGTGATCATGCTGTACGTCGCCACCGAGCGGACCAGCTGGATCGTCTTCGGTCTGCTGATGTCGGCGGCGGGCGCGGTGGGTGTGGCCTCGTTCGAGCCTCATGTGAAGGCTCGTGTGACCGCCTGGCAGGACCCGTTCAGCTGCTTCACGACGAACAACGCCTGCGAGCAGATCGGGCAGTCGCTCATGTCGTTCGGCTCCGGCGGCACGATCGGCACCGGGCTCGGCCAGGGCCACTCGGACTTGATCATGTTCGCTGCCAACGCGGACTTCATCTTCTCCACCGTCGGCGAAGAGCTCGGCCTCGCCGGAATGATGGCTGTCCTGCTGATCTACGGTCTGATCATCGAGCGCGGCATCCGCACCGCTCTCGCCGCCCGCGACCCGTTCGGCAAGCTTCTGGCCATCGGCCTCTCCGGCGCGTTCGCCATCCAGGTCTTCGTGGTGGCCGGCGGCGTCATGGGCCTGATCCCGCTGAGTGGTATGACGATGCCGTTCCTCGCCTACGGTGGCTCGTCGGTTCTGGCCAACTGGGCCCTCATCGGCATCCTCATCCGCATCAGCGACACCGCCCGGCGCCCCGCACCGGCACCCGCACCCTCGACCGACGCCGAGATGACCCAGGTGGTCCGCCCGTGAACAAGCCCCTGCGCCGGATCGCGATCTTCTGCGGCGTCCTGATCTTCGCCCTGCTCGCGCGGACCAACTACCTGCAGTACGTGAAGGCCGACGCCCTCAACACCCGCGACGAGAACCGTCGCGTCCGCATCGAGCGGTACGCCCACGAGCGCGGCAACATCATCGTGGACGGCAAGTCCGTCACGGGGTCCGCCGAGACCAAGGGCAGCGACTTCAAGTACAAGCGGGTCTGGAAGGACGGCCCCCTGTGGGCGCCCGTCACCGGCTACTCCTCACAGGCGTTCGGCGCCACCCAGCTGGAGAGCATCGAGGACGGCATCCTCACCGGCAACGACGACCAGCTCTTCTTCAACCGCACCATGTCGATGTTCACCGGCGACGACGAGCAGGGCGGGAACGTCGTCACCACGCTCAACGGTGCCGCCCAGAAGGCCGCCTTCGAGGGCCTCGGCAAGAAGAAGGGCGCCGTCGCCGCCCTCGACCCGCAGACCGGCGCCATCCTGGCGCTCGCCAGCACCCCCTCGTACGACCCCTCGACCTTCGCGGGCAACGGCGAATCGGACACCAAGGCGTGGAAGTCCCTGTTGAAGGACAAGGACAAGCCGATGCTCAACCGGGCGCTGCGCGAGACCTACCCGCCCGGCTCGACCTTCAAGGTCGTCACGGCGGCCGCCGCGCTGGAGAACGGCCTCTACACCGACATCGACGAGGACACGAAGTCGCCGCTGCCCTGGAACCTCCCGCTGACCAACCCCCCGCAGCCCCTTCCCAACGAGGGCAGCATCCCGTGCAAGAACGCCTCGCTCCGCAAGGCGCTGCGCTACTCCTGCAACACCGTCTTCGGCAAGATCAGCGATGACCTGGGCAACCAGAAGATGATCGACGAGGCCGCCAAGTTCGGCTTCAACAAGGAGATCTTCACCCCGGTCCGCGCGGACGCCAGCGTGTACCCCGAGGACAACCGGCCGCAGAACGCCATGGCGGGCATCGGCCAGGCGTCCAACCGCGCCACCCCGCTCCAGATGGCGATGGTCGCCTCCGCCGTCGCCAACGACGGCAAGCTGATGCAGCCGTACATGGTCGCCGAGCGCAAGGCGCCCAACCTGGACGTGATCTACACGCACGAGAAGGAAGAGTTCAGCCGGCCCCTCTCGGCGGAGAACGCCCAGAAGCTCCAGGGAATGATGGAGACCGTCGTCAAGGAGGGCACCGGCACCAACGCCCAGATCCCGAACGTCACGGTCGGCGGCAAGACCGGCACCGCCCAGCACGGTCTGAAGAACAGCGAGAACCCGTACGCGTGGTTCATCTCGTACGCGAAGACCGACAGCGGTTCCCCGGTGGCCGTGGCCGTCGTCGTCGAGGACAGCGACGCCACCCGCGACGACATCTCCGGTGGCGGCCTGGCCGCCCCGATCGCGAAGGCGGTCATGAAGGCGGTCATCGACAGCGAGAAGTGAGACCGCTCACACCCGGCCGGGAAAACGCCCCTGCGGATACCGGTCGGATATCAGGTATCGCCTGTGGGCCGATCAGCTGATGCGTGGCCGGTAGCGTATGCGCGAACAGCACACCGCCGGACCGCACACCGGTGCGGTCAGGACTGACGGAGAGGGCTGGAACAGTTATGGAAGAGCCGCGTCGCCTCGGCGGCCGGTACGAGCTGGGCTCGGTGCTCGGCCGTGGTGGCATGGCCGAGGTCTACCTCGCCCACGACACCCGGCTCGGCCGCACCGTGGCTGTGAAGACGCTCCGGGCGGACCTCGCCCGCGACCCGTCCTTCCAGGCCCGGTTCCGCCGTGAGGCCCAGTCCGCCGCCTCGCTCAACCATCCGGCGATCGTCGCGGTGTACGACACCGGCGAGGACTACGTCGACGGGGTCTCCATCCCGTACATCGTCATGGAGTACGTCGACGGCTCGACGCTCCGCGAACTGCTGCACTCGGGGCGCAGACTGCTGCCCGAGCGCACGCTCGAAATGACGGTGGGCATCCTCCAGGCGCTGGAGTACTCGCACCGCGCGGGCATCGTCCACCGGGACATCAAGCCGGCCAACGTCATGCTGACCCGGACCGGACAGGTCAAGGTCATGGACTTCGGCATCGCCCGCGCCATGGGCGACTCCGGCATGACGATGACCCAGACCGCGGCCGTCATCGGCACCGCCCAGTACCTCTCCCCGGAGCAGGCCAAGGGCGAGCAGGTCGACGCACGGTCGGACCTGTACTCGACCGGCTGCCTGCTCTACGAGCTGCTGACGGTCCGGCCGCCGTTCATCGGGGACTCCCCGGTCGCGGTCGCCTACCAGCACGTACGGGAAGAGCCGCAGCCGCCGAGCAACTTCGACCCCGAGATCACGCCCGCCATGGACGCGATCGTGCTGAAGGCCCTCACCAAGGACCCCGACTACCGCTACCAGTCGGCCGACGAGATGCGCGCCGACATCGAGGCGTGCCTCGACGGCCAGCCGGTCGCCGCCACGGCAGCGATGGGCGCGGCGGGTTACGGGGGCTACGGCGGCGGGTACGACAGCGACCAGCCCACCGCCGCACTGCGCGCCACCGACCAGAACGGCGAGCAGACGTCGATGCTGCCGCCGGTCAATCCGGACGACGGCGGCTACGGCTACGACGACCGCCCGGACCGCCGCAGGCAGAAGAAGAACAACACCTCGACGATCCTGCTGGTCGTCGCGGGCATCCTGGTGCTGATCGGCGCGATCCTCATCGGCAAGGCCGTCTTCGGCGGAGACGGCGGCGACAAGGGCGCGTTCGACGTGCCCAACATGGTCGGTCTCACGGTCAAGGACGCTCAGAAACTCGCCGACAACGCGGACGTGAAGCTCGAGGTCGGTCCGAAGGAAGAGTGCAAGGACCAGCCCAAGAACAAGATCTGCCGCCAGACGCCGACGACCAAGGAGCAGATGAAAGAGCAGGAGACCGTCACGGTCTTCGTCTCCAGCGGTCCGCCGAAGGTCGAGGTCCCCGACGTCACGGAGAAGTCCGAGGACAGCGCCCGCGAGGCCCTGGAGAAGAGGGGCTTCACGGTCACCGTCACCTCGGTCGAGTCCGACCAGGCGGAACCCGGCACCGTCCTGGAGCAGTCCCCCAAGGGCGACACGAAGGCCGAGGAGAACTCCGAGGTCAAGCTCAAGGTCGCCACGGAGAAGCTGCTCACCATGCCGCCGGTGACGGACCGCTCGTACGAGGACGCGGTGTCCCAGCTGACCGGGAACGGCTTCAAGAACATCGGCCGCAGCGACGTCGACTCCGACAAGCCCGCCGGCACGGTGGTCGAGCAGACCCCCGCGGCCAACGAGAAGGTCGGCAAGGACACCTCGATCATCCTCAAGGTCTCCAAGGGTCCGGCCGAGCCGGAGAAGGTGACCGTCCCGGCTGACCTGGTCAACAAGACCTACCAGGACGCGAAGGCGCAGCTGGAGGGCATGGGCCTGGTGGTCGCGCTCGCGCCCGGTTCGGTCGACAAGCCGGACGCCAAGGTGGTCATGAGCACCCCGATGCCCAACCAGGAGGTGGAGAAGGGTGGCACCGTCACCCTGAACACCATCGACGGCGGCGGCAACATCTTCGGCGGACCGAACGGGGGAAGGGGTCACTGACCCGCCCCGCACCCGGTACGAACAGAGGGCCCCGGTCACCGTGAAGGTGACCGGGGCCCTCTGCCGTACACGCCTGTCTCAGCGCAGCTCCGCCGGTGGCGTGCGGTCGCGGTCGACCTTCTCCGTACGGACCAGTTCGCCCCACACGATGTAGCGGTACTTCGACGTGTAGACCGGCGTGCAGGTCGTGAGCGTGATGTAGCGGCCGGCCTTCTTCACGCCGGAGCCCTTCGGGACGGGCCCCAGCACGTCGACGTTGTACTTGGACGTCTCCGGGAGCTCGTTGAAGACCTTGTAGACGTACCAGGTGTCCTTCGTCTCGAAGACGATCGCGTCCCCGGTCCGCACCTTGTCGATGTTGTGGAACTTCGCCCCGTGGCCGTCCCGGTGGGCGGCCAGCGTGAAGTTGCCCTCCTTGTCGGAGGGGAGCGCGGATTTCACCGGATCGGTGTAGTAGCCGGCGACGCCGTCGTTGAGTGTTTCGGTGTCGGTGCCCTTCTTGACGAGCACCTCGCCGTTCTTCATCGACGGGACGTGGAGGAAGCCGATGCCGTCCTTGGTGTCCAGCGCGCCGGGGCCGTCCGCCCAGCGGTCGCGGACGGTGTTGCCCTGTTTGGTGGCCTCGCGGTCGGCGAGCACGTTCGTCCACCACAGGGAGTAGACGACGAAGAGCCCGAGCACCAGACCTGCGGTGATGAGGAGTTCACCGAAGAAGCTGACGGCGGTCGCGAGGGGATGGCGGCCGCCCTTCCGCGCGGGGGGAGCGGACTCGTCGGTCCGCTCGTGGTCCTCGGTCGTCGCTGTCATAGCACCGCCCTGTCGTCATGACGTCCAGCCCGTTCAGTCCACGAGCACGTCGGGCTTCCCCTTGCTGCGCGGCCGTTCGTCGACCATCTTGCCCCAGACGATCAAACGGTACGTACTCGTGAATTCGGGTGTACACGTCGTCAACGTGATGTACCGGCCGGGCTCGGTGAACCCGGACTGCTTCGGCACCGGGTCGATCACGGAGACGTTGGAGGGCGAGGTCTGCGGCAGGACGCTCGTCATCTCGTACGTGTAGTACGCCTCCCGGGTCTCGACCACGATCGGGTCGCCGGGCTTCAGCCGGTTGATGTAGCGGAACGGCTCGCCGTGCGTGTTGCGGTGGCCGGCCAGCGCGAAGTTGCCCTGCTTGTCGGAGGGCATCGCCGTGCGCAGCGGTTTGTCGCTGTAGTGGCCGACCATGCCGCGGTCGAGGACCTTCTCCTTGCTGGTGCCCTCGGCGATCGGCGTGACGACGTCCAGCTTGGGGATGTGGATGATGGCGAAGCCCTGCCCCGGCTCGAACGCCTCCTGTTTCGGGGTGCCCTTGGCCCAGTCGTCCTGGATCTTGTGGGTCTCCCGGCCGGCGATCTGGTCGGCGCGCACGTTCGTCCACCAGAGCTGGTAGGTGACGAAGAGCAGCATCAGGACGCCGAGGGTGATGAAGAGTTCGCCGATGCCGCGGCTGATGACGACCGCGGGGCTGTCCTTGGCGGCCTTGGCCGCCCGGCGCGCCTCCATGCGCGTCATGGGCTTCGCGGGGGCAGCCGCGCTCCCGGGGGGAGCCGGCCGCGGCGCGGGACGCCGCCGGCCACGCCCCTTGGCGGCGCGCCTGCGCTCGGCACGGCCGCCGGTGGGCGGCGGGGGCGGCGCTGCCGCCGGAGGCATGTCGCCGCTGTCCGGCTCGTCGGCGCTCGCCGCCTCCGGGCGGGGGGCCGGCACGGCCGGATCGTCCCCCTCTATTCGCCCGAACACCTCGGTGACCGGCTCCACGGCCTCGTCGGCCGGGGCCTCCGAGGCCGCCAGGGGCTGCTGTACGGGCTCCTGGTGGCCGTACCAGTCCCGTTGGTATCCCTCGGGGTCGTACCACTCCTGCGGGGCCTGCTGGGGCGCCTGGGGGACGTACGGCTCCTGCTGCGGCGGGGGTACGGGCTCCGGCTCCGGCAGCGGGTCGTTCAACGGGTCCGAGAGCCGGTGGACCGCCGCCTCGAACGCGCCCGGGTCCTCGTACGCCCGCGGATCGTGCGGGTCGTCCTGCCCGGCCCCGGCCGCGTGGCGGGGTGGGGTCACGCGACGGCCTTGCCCACCACCGGAGCGAGCCCCGCCGACCTTTCGACGGCTCCGGTGTCCCCGCAGCGCACCAGCCAGTTGGCCAGCATCAGATGGCCGTGCTCGGTGAGCACCGACTCCGGGTGGAACTGCACACCCTCGACGGCCAGTTCCCGGTGGCGCAGGCCCATGATGATGCCGTCGGCGGTCCGCGCGGTGACCTCCAGCTCGTCGGGCACCGTGTCCGGTTCGGCGGCGAGCGAGTGGTAGCGGGTCGCGGTGAACGGCGAGGGCAGGCCGGCGAACACGCCGGTGCCCTCGTGGAGCACCGGGGACGTCTTGCCGTGCAGCAGCTCGGGCGCGCGGTCCACGACGCCGCCGTACGCCACCGCCATGGACTGCATGCCCAGGCAGACCCCGAAGACCGGGACGCCGGTCGCCGCGCAGTGCCGCACCATGTCGATGCAGACGCCCGCGTGCTCCGGGGTGCCGGGGCCGGGGGAGAGCAGGACGCCGTCGAAGCCGTCCTGGGCGTGGGCCGTGGTCACCTCGTCGTTGCGCAGCACCTCGCACTCGGCGCCCAGCTGGTAGAGGTACTGGACGAGGTTGAAGACGAAGCTGTCGTAGTTGTCGACGACCAGGATGCGGGCGCTCATCGGCCGGCTCCCGTCGCCGCGCTCGCGCCGTCGACCGTCACGTCACCGAACGGAAGCAGCGGCTCCGCCCACGGGAAGACGTACTGGAACAGCACATAGACGACCGCCAGGGCGAGCACGAGCGAAATGAACGCACGCACCCACACGTTGCCCGGCAGATGCCGCCAGATCCAGCTGTACATCCAGACCCTCCATTCGGTACGGGACCAGACTAAAGGGCCGTGGGCCCGGCGTGGGTAGCCTGTGGAAAGCTGTGCGGCGGCCGGCCCCCTCTGCTACTTCACCGGCTCCGCGTAGTGCAGATCCACCGTGCCGGAGTAGCCGGGAAGCGTCACCGCCCGCTGCTCGTCGACCTGCCAGCCGAGCCCGTACGCCTTCACGTACAGCAGGTAGTTCTGGATCGACGGCGAGGCGTCGAGCGCCCGCCGCAGCGCACCGGGGTCGCCCACCGCGGTGATCTTGTACGGGGGCGAGTAGACCCGGCCCTGGAGGATCAGGGTGTTGCCGACGCAGCGCACGGCGCTCGTGGAGATCAGCCGCTGGTCCATGACCTTGATGCCCTTGGCTCCGCCCTGCCACAGCGCGTTGACGACCGCCTGGAGGTCCTGCTGGTGGATGACCAGGTCGTTGGGCTGGGGATCGGGGTAGCCGGGGCTCGCGGTGGCGTTCGGCGGGGCGTCGTCGAGCGTGACGGAGACGGCCCGGCCGGAGATCGCCGTGGTACCCGCGGTCCGCTCCAGCGCCTTGAGCTTGGCGGCCTCGGCCTTGGTGCTGCCGTTGTCGCGCTGGGCGAGGCTGTCGATGTCCCCGCGCACGGAGGCGGCGGACTCCTCGAGGGCGGCGTTCTTCTCGCTGCGCTGCTGGATGAGGTCGGAGAGCTTCAGCAGCGAGGCGTCAGTGCGGATATTGGTGCCCTTGGCCGTATTCGCGCTGGTCACGAAGATAAGTCCGGCAAGGGCGAAAACGGCAGCGGTGAGCACTCTGACCGGGTGCCGGAAGGTGCGCCGGACCGGCCCGGGGGGAGAGTCGGCAGAATTGCTCAACGTACCCTTATCTCCTTCGGTGCCACGGAAGCACTACGCTAACGGACGCCCGGGGGAGGCCACATTCCCCCTCGCGCCCAGCCCCGGCGCCAGCCACAGTTCCCTGCGCGGTCACGCAGCGCATCGACAGGAGAGTTCCTCGTGCCGAAGTCACGTATCCGCAAGAAGGCCGACTTCACGCCGCCTCCGGCGAAGCAGGCGACCAACATAAAGCTGACCAATCGCAGCTGGGTCGCGCCGGTGATGCTGGCGCTGTTCCTGATCGGTCTGGCCTGGATCGTCGTTTTCTACGTGACCGACGGCGACCTGCCGGTCGAGTCGCTGGGGAACTGGAACATCGTCGTCGGCTTCGGCTTCATCGCCGGCGGCTTCGGCGTCTCCACCCAGTGGAAGTAGCCCGCGCGACCGCGTAGACCACAGATCGCCCCGGGTTCGCAACCCCTGCCCTGAGTTACCCACAGCGTTATCCACAGGTGGGGGAAAAGGTCAGACGATCTGTGGATAACTCTCCGGCCGTTGACGCCGGTGTGACTGCAGCCGCCTCCACTCGGAGGCGGAACGCCCCTTGTCCCGACTGGAAAAACCCAGCTCAGGGACAGGGGGCACAGTTGTGCCCGCACTATGCACAAGATCGGGATCACGCTGTGGAATCCTGTGGACAACTTCGGTCACAAATGGTCCACAACCGTTCTGTGGAGGATGCCGGAGGCGGCCTCTAGGCCAGGGCGGCCGTTCTGGTCACCACGATCAGGACGGTGGCCAGCAGGACCAGGGCACAGGTCCCGAACTGCACCAGGTCACGCCGCTCGCGCGGGGCGTGCAGCATGCCGATCGCGATCAGCACTCCGGCGACCAGTCCCCCGACATGCGCCTGCCAGGCGATCCCGCCCCAGGGGTTGAAGGTGATCACCAGGTTGAGCGCGAGAATCATGAAGACCGGGCGCATGTCGTAGTTCAGCCGGCGCATCAGCACGATGGTCGCGCCGAGCAGACCGAAGATGGCGCCGGACGCACCCAGCGAGGGCTGGTTCGGCTCCGCGAGCCAGTAGGTCAGCGCACCGCCCGCCAACCCCGAGAGCAGATACAGCGCGAGGTAGCGGACCCGGCCCAGCACGGCTTCGAGCGGTCCGCCCAACCACCACAGCCCCAGCATGTTGAAGGCGATGTGCCACACCTCCTGGTGCAGGAACATCGACGTCACCAGCCTGTACCACTGGCCCTCGGCGATGCCCTCGGGCGGACCCCCGTAGTAGAAGTTGGCCCGGCCGAGCAGCACCAGCTTGTCGAGCAGCGCGTCGTCGGCGAGCACCGCGATGAACACCGCGACATTGATCCCCAGCAGGATCTTGGTGATCAGCCGGGGATCGGCCGCCACGGCGCCGCCGGCCAGCGTGCGCGGCCGGGCCGCGGACGCGCCGTGTCCCGTACCGGACCCCTGGCGGACGCAGTCCGGGCACTGGAAGCCGACCGACGCGCTGACCATGCAGTCCGGGCAGATAGGTCGGTCGCAGCGGACGCACCGGACCGCCGTCTCGCGGTCCGGGTGGCGATAGCAGACGACCGGTCCCTCCACCGGCGGAGGCGGCCCGGACGCACCCGGCGGCTGCTGGTCCATCGGTCCCATGGCTTCCCGGTCCCCTCGGTCCTCGTCGTTCGGTGCTCGTCGTCGCGAGGACGCACACGGCACCGCCCCGCGCGTCCGTTCTGTCATGGGATACGGACGAGCGGGGCGGTTGGTTCCCGAACGCGGAACCGGAGAGTGACCGGGTGGTGACGCAGGGCTCAGCGCTTCTCGACGGCGACCGACTCGATGACGACGTCCTGCACCGGGCGGTCGGTACGCGCGTTGGTCGCGGTGCCGGCGATGGCGTCCACCACCTGCCGGCTCCTGGCGTCCGCCACCTCGCCGAAGATGGTGTGCTTGTTGGTCAGCCAGGCTGTCGGCGAGACCGTGATGAAGAACTGCGAGCCATTGGTGCCGGGGCCCGAGTTGGCCATGGCGAGCAGATACGGCTTGGTGAAGGCGAGATCGGGGTGGAACTCGTCCGCGAACTTGTAGCCGGGACCGCCCGTGCCGTTGCCCAGCGGATCGCCGCCCTGAATCATGAAGCCGTCGATCACGCGGTGGAAGACGGTGCCGTCGTACAGCCGGGCCGTACTCTTCTCACCGGTCTCCGGGTTGGTCCACTCGCGCTCACCGCTGGCGAGCTCGACGAAGTTCCTGACCGTCTTGGGAGCGTGGTTCGGCAGGAGCCGGATCTCGATGTCGCCCTGGTTGGTCTTCAAGGTGGCGTAAAGCTGCTCGGCCACGATCTGCCTTCCGTGAGTCTGCCCATGTGCTCTGCGCGGCTGCGCTGCGCGTCGGCCCGCTCCGGCATCCGGCCCGGCCCCGACGCCCCGATCCTCGCACGGGCCACCCCGGCGGCGGCCGAGGCGAGCGCCGGGCGCCCGCCGCGCCGCCCGGCGCGGCGGATGCCGCCATGCGCGTGCCGAACCCGCCGCCATGCGCGTGCCGAAGAGACGCATGGCGGGCCGGAGCGTGGCATGGTCGGCGCAAGGCTCCCCTTGCACCACATCACCCGGGACATCCTTTGTATGCCGTATGACCCGGATGCCCGCCCCACGTGCCCCACCGGCACCGCGCAGGCATGATCTCGAAATGGGTGGAAAGGCGGAGTACCAACCCGCCACCAAGGAGGAGGATCCCGTGACCCGCATCGACAGCGTGCGTGCCGCAACCGACTCGGCGAGGGACAGCGTGCAGCACGCCGCGGACGTGGTGGCGCCCTACGCCGACTCGGCCAAGGAACAAGCCGTTCACTATGCGCACGAGGCCCGCACGCTGCTCGCACCGAAGGTGTCGAAGGCAGCCAAGCAGGCCCGTGTCCAGTACGGCGCGCACGTCGCCCCCCGTATCGAACTCGCCCTCACGCATGTACCCCCGAAGGTCGACGAAGTCGCCCAGCGCGCCGCGCTCCGCACCCGTCAGGCCGCCCGCAGCGCCGCGGACTACACCGTCCCCCGCATCGAGACCGCCAGGGCCGCCGCCCAGCCGGTGGCCGAGGAGGCGGCGGCCCGCAGCGCCGCCGCTGTCGCCGCCCTGCGCGGGCAGGTCACGGCCAAGCAGATCCGCAAGCTGGCCCGCAAGCACGAGCGGCGGGCCAGGGCCGGCAAGGCGTTCAAGGGCCTGGCCGTGACCGGCATCCTCGTGGGCGCCGGCTACGCGGTGTGGCGCTGGTGGGACAAGCAGGCCAACCCCGAGTGGCTGGTCGAGCCGCCGGCCCCCACCGAGGTCGACGACCGCGCCCCGCTGTCCTCCGTCGACGGCAGCCCGAACGCGTCGACGATCCTGGACCCCGAGGTCGAGGCCAAGCAGGCCGACGCCGAGGCGGGCGAGGACGGTCCGGACGTCCTGGGCGGCCCGGACCGGGACGACCGCGCCTGATCCGTACCGGCCGGAAGGCACGGCGGACACCGCTGCACAGCACGCGCGCCGGGACGGGCGCCGGAGGACCTTGAGGTCTCCGGCGCCCGTCCGCGTACCCGGCTTCGGACCACTGTTCTGTACTACCGTTCGGATACCGGCGGGACATGGTGGGGGGAACGGTGAGCGCTCGCATTCTGGTCGCCGAGGACGACGTGAAGCAGTCACGTCTGATCCGGATCTATCTCGAAAGAGAAGGACACGCGGTCCAGGTGGTCGCGGACGGACGGGCGGCGCTGGAACGAGCCCGGTCGGCCCGGCCCGACCTGATCGTTCTCGATGTGATGCTTCCGCTGGTCGACGGCCTCGATGTGTGCCGCATTCTGCGCACCGAATCGGACGTGCCGATCCTGCTCCTCACCGCCCGGGTGGCCGAGGAGGACATGCTCCTCGGCCTCGATCTCGGCGGCGACGACTACCTCACCAAGCCGTACAGCCCCCGCGAACTGACCGCCCGGGTGCGGGCGCTGCTGCGCCGCTCCGGGAAGCCGGGCGGCACCGACGGACCCGTGGTGCTGCGGGTGGGCGAGGTGGAGCTGGACACCGCGCGCTTCGAGGTCCGGGTGGCGGGACGACCGGTGGAACTCACCGCGAAGGAGTTCTCCATCCTGGAGACGCTCGCCCGGGAACCCGGCCGGGTCTTCACCCGCGCCCAGATCATCGAGCGCGTCTTCGGTTTCGACCATGACGTGCTGGAGAGGACCGTCGACGCGCATGTGATGAACATGCGGCGGAAGCTGGGAACGGACCCGGGCGGCCCCCGCCACGTGGAGACGGTGTACGGGCGCGGCTACCGGCTCGCGGACGGCACGGTCTCAGCGTCCTCCTGACGCTTCACCCTCCGCCGGGGATTGACCGGCCCCCACCGCGGGAAGCGCGACCGCGAACGTCGTCCCCTCGCCGACCGTGCTGCGCACCTCGATGGTGCCCCCGTGGTCGGCGACGATCTGGCGGGCTATGGACAGGCCCAGGCCGCTGCCGCCGGTGGCACGGTCCCGCGAGGCGTCCGCCCGCCAGAACCGGTCGAAGAGCCGGGGCAGGTCCTGGGCCGCGATCCCGGTGCCGGTGTCGCGTACCTCCACGACGGCCCGTTCGCCGTGGTGGAGCAGGGCCAGGGTCACCGTGCCGCCGGGAGCGGTGGCGCGCAGCGCGTTGCCGAGGAGGTTGCCGACGACCTGGCGCAGCCGGTCCGGATCGGCGCGCGCGTACACAGGGCGCGGCGCCTCCAGAGTCAGCGTGATGCCGCCCGTCCGGGCCTGGGGGAGGCGGGCACGGTGGCTCGTCTCCAGCAGCTCGCGCAGATCGACATCGGCGTGGTGGTAGGCGAGCGCCCCGGCCTCGGCCAGCGCGAGGTCCCGCAGGTCGTCCACGATCCGCTGCTGCAACAGCGCCTCCTCGTGGAGGGATTCGAGCAGGTCCGGAGTAGGCTCCACGACCCCGTCGCGCAGGGCCTCCAGATAGCCGCGCAGGTTGGCCAGCGGGGTGCGCAGCTCGTGCGCGATGTCGCCGGTCAGACGGCGCTGGTGCTCCTCGCTCGCCTGCAACGAGTCGGCCATGCGGTTGAAGGCGCCGCCGAGCCGCGCGATCTCGTCCCGGCCGGCTGCCGGGACCCGGTGCCCGAGGTCTCCCCCGCCGAGCCCCTGCGCGGCGAGCGTCAGGGCGCGTACGGGGCGCAGTACGGCCCTGCTCAGCAGCAGCCCGCCCAGGATGACCGCGAGGGCGACGCCCGCCGCCGCGGCCGCGGTGGGCGCGACGGCAAGCGTGGGCGGCGACTCGTCCCGGAAGCCGAGCCGGACCTCCAGACGCGGCGGGGCCACGGCGGCGGTGCGGGCGTTGAAGACCCGCTGCAGACACGCGGCGAACCGTTCCTCGGACTCGCACGGCCGCAGCGCGTCCAGGTCGCGCGGGGTCAGCGCGTCGTACGCGTCCGCCGGCTCCGCGCACTCGGCCGGTCTGTGGTCCGTACGCGCCTCCGGCACCCCCAAGGCGCCCGTACCGGCCTCCACCTCGGCCCCCGCACGCGTCAGACAGGCCGCGTCGGCCGCGTGCGCACGGTAGGCGGAGATGGCGGTGGCGGTCTGCTTCATCGAGGCCCGCCGGACCTGGCCCCCGGGCAGCCGCAGCACGGGGCGCGCGTCGACCGGGACCGGCGGCCGGCCGCTCACCGCGCGCGGGGTGCGGCCGGCCAGGGCGTCGGAGTCGGCGAGCAGCGCGTCGGCCTCCGTGCTGACCCGGATGCGCTGGCCGGTGTCCTTCGCGAGCGCCGCGACCGTCGGCGCCAGCCCGTCCCAGGTGCCGTGCGCGAGGCCGTACGCACGCAGCTTCCCGGCGATGCGGGAGGTGTCCTGCTCGCCGGCCGTGACGGTCTCCCGCACCTGGCGGTTGGCCTGGCGCAGGGTCAGCCAGGCGGTGGCCGCCGTGGCGGTCATCGCGATCAGCATCAGCAGGCCGAGGGCCCGGAACCGGAAGCTCACCCCGCCCCCTCTCTTTTCATGTGCCCGCCAGCGCCTGGGTCGGCGACAGCTTGCTGGCCCGTACTGCCGGATACAACCCGGCGACCATGCCGATGACCAGGGTCGAGCCGATGCCCGCCGCGCTCGCCCACGCCGGGACGACCGTCGGCCAGTCGCGGCTGAGGGCGTATCCCGAGGTGATCAGCGTCCCCAGCACCGTCCCGGCGAGCCCGCCGATGAGCGACAGGAGCAGGGACTCCATCACGAACTGCGTACGGATCTGCGCCCGGGTCGCCCCGAGCGCGCGACGCAGCCCGATCTCGGTACGCCGTTCCAGCACGGAGATCACCATGGTGTTGCCGACGCCGACCCCGCCGACCAGCAGGGCGACCCCGCCGAGGCCGAGCAGCAGGCCGGTCAGCGCGGTCTCGGTGGCCTCACGTGCGGCGAGCGCGTCGGAGGGACGCGAGATGCGCACCTCGCCGGGCTTCTCGGGGTACACCGTGGCCGGAAGCACCTGCCGCACGGCGGCGACCCGGCTGTCCTCCGCGCGTACGTAGACCGTGGACGGGTGCCCGTCGAAGCCGAGGTACGTACGGGCGGCGGGGCCGCCGACGAGGACGGCGCCATCGAGTTCCGGAGCGAGCGGCACCGGGTCGAGGACGCCGATCAGCGAGAACCACCGGCCGCCGGTCCAGACCCGTGTCCCGGGCCGGTACACGTCCAGCCGCTGGGCGGCCGTGGCTCCGAGCACCACCGCCGGGTACTTCTCGGTGGCGGAGTCCAGCCAGCGGCCCTCGCGGACGCGACCGCCGACGGCGGGCAGCAGCCCGGTGTCGGCTGCGAGGACGCTCAGGGAGCCGGTGCGTCCGATGGCGATGCGTTCGTTGCGGTAGATGTGCGCCCCGGTCTCGCCGGTGGCCGCCACCTGCCTGACCGGCGGGATGCGGCGGACCATCGCCACGGCCTCCTGGGGCAGTTCGGCCTTCTCGCCGGCCAGGGACTCGCCGGGGGCCACCCGCAGCAGGTTGGTGCCGAGCGCGTCGAGCCTGCGGTCCACCTCGGCCTGGCCCGAGCCAGAGATGCCGACGACCGCGATCATGGCGGCGACCCCGATGGCGATCCCGAGGGCCGAGAGGAAGACCCGCACGGGCCGGGTGCGCAGCCCGGTTCCGCCGAGCCGTACGACGTCGGCGGGGCGCAGCCGGGTGGATCGCAGTGGGGACCGGCTACGGCTGCCCCCGCGGTTTCGGGCGGCCCCGGACGGGAACGGCGAGGGGGCATCGGCCCCTTCCCCGGCCGGCCCGCGCGTATGCGTGCGATCCGTCATCGGCGCACCCCCATCGTCGCGTTACGGGTCAGGTCCCCGGTCAGCCGCCCGTCGCGCATCTCGATGCGGCGGGGGAGCCCGGCCGCGATCTCCCGGTCATGGGTGATGACGACGACGGTTGTGCCCGCCGCGTGCAGCCCGTGCAGCAGATCGAGGACGGCGGCCCCGGAAGCGGAGTCCAGATTT
This sequence comes from Streptomyces sp. col6, assembly GCF_008042035.1. GTDB lineage: Bacteria > Actinomycetota > Actinomycetes > Streptomycetales > Streptomycetaceae > Streptomyces. The sequence continues at coordinate 1,021,604 of NZ_RDBL01000029.1, read as the reverse complement.
CCGGTCGGCTCGTCCGCCAGCAGCACGGAGGGTTGGCCGATCACCGCACGGGCGACCGCGACCCGCTGCCGTTCACCGCCGGAGAGCTGGTGCGGAAGGTGGTGGACCCGGTGGCCGAGCCCGACTTGGTCCAGCGCGGCGGCTGCCCTGGCCCTGCGCCTGCGCAACGGCACCCCCGCGTAGAGCAGACCGTCCCCGACGGCGTCCAGCACCGGGACACCGACCGCCAGATGGAACTGCTGGAAGACGAAGCCGATCCGGGTGGCCCGCAGCGCGGAGACCTCCCGGTCGGACAGCTTCGCCACGTCGTGGCCGTCGATCAGGACGCGGCCGGAGGACGGCCGGTCGAGGCTGCCCATCAGATGGAGCATGCTCGACTTGCCGGAACCCGACGGGCCGACCACGGCGATCAGCTCCCCGCGCCCGATCCGCAGACTCACATCACGGACCGCGCTCACGCCGCCCGGATACGTCTTGGAGACCGCGTCGAACTCCACGACCGCCGCGGAGTCCCGGATCACCGGCGCCGAGCCCCCGTTCACCGCGGAATCCCCGCTCACTCCGGAATCCTCACCTTCAGGCCCTCGCGGACCGCCGGCCCGCTCACCTCCACGTCCCCGTCCGCGAACAGTCCGGTCCTGACCGCCACGAAGGTGCCGTCCGCCTTCTCCAGGCCGTGGCCGCCCTCCGCGAGCGCGACCAGCGCGGCGACGGGGACGGTCAGCACGTTCTCGGCCTGCCGCCCCACGTACTCGACGGTGACGGGCCCGCTCTCCCATTTCCCCACGGCCTTCTGGTCCTTGATCGTGAGGGTCACCGGCACTGTGGCCGCCCGCTCGCCCCCGTCGCCGCCTCCCCCGGCCGCGTCCGCCTGCTTCCCCACGGACGCCACCCGGCCCTTCACCGGGGTCTCGTCGGGCAGCCGGATCGTGACGGCCGCTCCGCGCACCGCCCACGAGGCCTCGGTGGCCGAGGCGTTGACGACAACCTTGCGGGTCGTGCCGGTGTACGGGAGAGCGCCTTCTCCGGCGGCGTCGCCCAGCCGGACGCCCGGCCGGCCGACGCGTATCCGCCCCGCGCTGTAGATGACGTCCCCGACGCCGACCGTGCCGGTCTGCGGCAGGCCGAGCGACTTCTGCCAGCGCTCGACCGCTGCGGCGGTGCCGGCCGTGAACGTCTCGTCCACCGTGAAGCCGGTGTAGCCGAGGGCGGCGAGGTTGGTCTCGAACTGCATGACGTCCATGCCGTGAACCGCCGCGGGAGCCTCGGGCACCGCCTGCTCGTCCTTTCCGTCCTTCTGGTCCTCCCCTTCCGCCTCCGCCGCCTCCGTCGCAGAGGCTGAGGGGGAGGAGGAGCCGGAAGGGGCCGGTCCGAGGTCCCGGTACATCGGCAGCGCCCCGTACAGCAGCACCGTCGGGCGGTCGTCGACGCGCAGCAGCGTGTCACCGCGCTCCATGGAGGTACCGGCTTCGGGCAGCCAGGTCACCGTGCCCGTCGCCCTGACCGGCAGCGGTATCTCGGATCCGTACCCCAAGGTGCCGTCCACTGTGGTGCGTTCGGTCAGTGTGGCCCGGGTGACCGGGACGGTCGAACCGGTCCTGGGCGGGGCGGCCGGGCTCCCGTCCCCGCCGCCGCCGAGCCCGAGAGCCCCGGCCACGGCGACCGCCGCCACGACAGCCGCACCGATGACGACGAGAAACGTCCGCCGTCCGCGGGCCCCGCGCCCTTCATCGAGGTCTGTCACCGTATCCACCGCTCAGCCCTTGCCCGGTCCCGCGCTCTCGGGGACCCCGATGACCGGACCGCAGACCCGAGCGGCCCGCTTCGCACCGGCCGCGCTCTGGTCCCACTCGCCCTGTCCGAGGCCGTCGGGGCCGGGGTCGGGGAAGTCGGCGGCGCCGTTCTTCTGCATACAGGCGGCGTACTCGCGCTTCACCTTGATCTGCTCGGCCGAGAGTGTGGGCTGGTTGCCCTTCTCGATGCTCTCGGGCACGGCCGACACATAGGAGGCGCACTTCTCCTGGGCGGCCGTGAACTTCGGGTCCTGCTTCAGCGCGCGCCGCTGGTCGCCCTCGCCGAGGTCGATGGTCCCCTTCGCGTCGGGGTCCGGCGCGTCCACGCCGTGTTCCCGCAGGCACTTCACGTACGCGCGCTGCGCCTTCACGTACGCGGCCACGTCGTCCGCGCCCTTTCCCCCCTCGGCCGGGGCCGACACCTGTCCGCCACCGGCCGTCGGGACCTCCGCGCCCCCGTCGCCGCTGCCGCAGCCCGCCAGCACGAAGGCCATGACCGAGGCCGCGACGGCCGGCCGTACCCGGTTCGTCCTCATCGTTCTCCCGCTCTCCCTGTGGGGCCCGGCCGCGGGCGCGACGGGCAGGGCGACGGTAGGAGCGGAACGATGAAGAACCTTTGAAGAACCTGTCCGGCAGCCGTGCGGTCCGTCCCAGGCATATGCAAAGAGGCCCCCTGAACTGCGTTTCCGCAGTTCAGGGGGCCTCTGGGGATGTGGAGCCTAGGAGATTCGAACTCCTGACATCTGCCTTGCAAAGGCAGCGCTCTACCAACTGAGCTAAGGCCCCGACAGCACGCAGCTCCGAACGCCTCGACGTTCGGGCCACCGCCGCAGAACAGAGTACCGGCTCACCCCCGTGTTCCTGCAAAAATACGGGGACTCCCGGTGCGCGACCACTCTCCGTAAGATGCTGGTCGAGGTTCGCAGCAGCGAAGCCGATGCGAAGGGGAGACGCAATGGATGCAGCGCAGCAAGAGGCGACGGCCAGAGCCAGAGACCTTCAGCGCAGTTGGTACGGAGAGCCGTTGGGGGCGCTCTTCCGCCGTCTGATCGACGATCTCGGTCTCAACCAGGCCCGGCTCGCCGCGGCACTCGGACTGTCCGCTCCCATGCTCTCCCAGCTCATGAGCGGTCAGCGCGCGAAGATCGGCAACCCGGCGGTCGTCCAGCGCGTCCAGGCACTCCAGGAACTCGCCGGTCAGGTCGCCGACGGCAGCGTCAGCGCGGGGGAGGCAACAGACCGCATGGAGGAGATCAAGAAGTCCCAGGGCGGCTCGGTGCTTTCGGGCACCGGTCAGACCACCGCCAGCGGCGGGGCACCCACCGTGCGCCGCGTGGTCCGGGAGATCCAGTCGCTGCTGCGCTCGGTCGCGGCCGCCGGTGACATCATCGATGCGGCGGACTCCCTCGCCCCGACGCACCCGGAACTGGCAGAGTTCCTCAAGGTGTACGGAGCGGGGCGCACCGCGGAAGCGGTCGCGCACTACGAGAGCCACCAGAGCTAGGTTCCCGCGCGACACGGGGGAACGGGCCGGAACAGGAACGGGGAGCGAGCGCAGCGCCATGGGTGAGGTCTTCGCCGGACGGTACGAACTGGTCGATCCGATCGGACGCGGTGGGGTCGGTGCCGTGTGGCGCGCCTGGGACCACCGGCGCCGCCGCTATGTGGCGGCCAAGGTGCTGCAACAGAGCGACGCGCACACGCTGCTCCGCTTCGTCCGCGAACAGGCGCTGCGCATCGAGCATCCCCATGTGCTGGCGCCGGCCAGCTGGGCCGCCGACGACGACCAGGTGCTGTTCACCATGGACCTCGTCAGCGGCGGCTCGCTCGCCCATGTCATCGGCGACTACGGCCCGTTGCCCCCTCGGTTCGTCTGCACCCTGCTCGACCAGCTGTTGTCCGGCCTCTCGACGGTGCACGCCGAGGGCGTCGTGCACCGGGACATCAAACCCGCCAACATCCTTATGGAAGCGACCGGCCGGGGCCGGCCGCACCTGCGCCTGTCCGACTTCGGCATCTCCATGCGCAAGGGCGAGCCCCGTCTCACCGAGACGAACTACGTGGTGGGGACGCTGGGTTACTTCGCGCCCGAGCAGATGATGGGAGCGGAACCGGACTTCCCCGCCGACCTCTTCGCCGTCGGCCTGGTCGCCCTCTATCTGCTCCAGGGCACCAAGCCCGACTCCCAGGACCTCATCGAGAGCTTCGCCGCGCACGGTACGCCGAGCGCCCCCGACGGCGTCCCGGAGCCGTTGTGGCAGGTCATCGCGGGGCTCCTGCAGCCGGACCCGCAGGACCGTTTCCGTACCGCCACGGGGGCGCGCAAGGCCCTGAACGCCGCCGTGGAGATGCTCCCCGAACCCTCGGACGACGATGAGCCGGTGGAGGTCTTCGACCAGATCGGCCCGCTGCCCGAGGGCTTCGGCCCCGACGGGCCGGAGCGGTCGGGCCGGACGCCGGGGCCGCACACGCCGGACCCCCGGCCCACCGGTCAGCAGGCCCCGTCCCAGGCGTCCCCGGTCATCCCGGCCCCGGAAACCCGGGCCCCGGAAGCCCCGGCTCCCCAGCCCCCTTCGCCCCAGTCCACCGGCCCGCAGTCCACCGGCCCGCAGCCCGGCGGGCCGTTCGCCCCGCAGCCGGGCGTACAGCAGCCGCAGCCCTACCCGTCCGCGCCCGCATCCATGTCCGAGACGGGCAGCTTCCACCTTCCGCCTCCCGAGCCGGCCCTTCCCGCGCACCAGGCTCCGCAAACCGCCGCGCCGGCGGCCTCATACGGCTATCCCGGCCCGGCACCGGCCGGATACGCCGCCCCCTACGCGGACCCGGCGCACGCCCCCGCACCCGGACCTCACGACCAGTCCCTCACCCGCCCCTACACGGCCCCCCAGCAGGGCGCCCCCTTCCAGGGAGCCCAGGGAGCCCAGGGATCGGCTCCCGCCCCGCGCACGCGACCGGGACCGTCCCCGAAGGTGGCGGTCCCGGTCCTGCTGGTGGCGCTGGTCTGCTTCGCCGTGGGCATCTGGGCGCTGACCCAGGTCTGAGGAGGACCCGGCCCCGGCTACCAGGCCTGGGGCGGGCCACCGTACGGATACTGACCGCCGCCGGTGGGCGCGGCGGGTACGGCGACCGCGCGGCGCCGCGCGATCAGCGTCCAGGCGCCGATCCAGAGCACCAGCACGGCGCCCGCGCCGATCCCGGCCGCCGCGACCAGCTTCATCGTGCCGCTGGTCCTGTCGGCGGCCGCGGCCTGCGCGCCGTTCCGCCCCTCCCGCGCCGCGTCCTTGTCGCCCTGGGTCACGGCGAAGATCCCGGCATCACCCTTGTACGGCGCCTTGGCCGCCTGTCCCTTCACGCTGATCTGGAGCGACAGTGTGATCGGCTTGTCGCCGTACGCCTGCGCGACCTGCGGGCTCAGCGAGACGGAGAGGTAGTACCAGCCGGCGAACCTCATGCCGCCGGTGTCGTCGCTGGAGTCGTACCGGTTCTTGTACGCGACCGGGGGCAGAGGGTCGAGGGAGACGGAGGAAGGCTTTCCCGAATACGACATCGGCGACACCTCGTCGACGTGCCCCAGGACGGGATTCTCCAGTGACATCGCCAGCGCACTGCTGACGTACGCGTTCTTCGCGGACGTGCTGTTGCTCAGCCCGGCCGTGGCGAAGAGCTGCTGCCCCCAGTCCACCGGGACCCGGTAGAAGAGGGTCTGGCCGGGCTCGATCCGGTCCTTCCACTCGCCGGTCTCCAAGCTCGTGGCGTCGTAGTAACCGGCGCCCCCGTGCCGGGTGTTGTCCGTGGCCGCGGCCGGCGGCGGCGGCGACGAGGACGGCCAGGACGACGGGGCCGAGGTCGGCTCGGACGAGGGGTCCGCGAGCTGCGGCTCGGAGACGTAGCGCAGCTCCAGGTCCCACTCCCCCCGGTCGGACGTCTCCTTGCTCTCCCGCTCGACGAGCACGTAGTACGTACCGGCCTCCTTGCAGCTGCCGTCCTTGTCGACGCGCCGGGAGGCGTAGGCGGCGATGGGACGCGGGTACTGCGCGGACCCGAAGACGGCGTCCTGCGAACTGCACTGGTCGTCCGAGCTGTCCCGGACGCTGATCGTGATGCCGTCCCCGTACGCCACCTTGCTGCCGGCCTTCGGCACGACGACGGCGGAGACATAGGCGTTCGTCCTCGCGTCCAGGTTCAGCCGGTAGTAGAGCTTCTGCTCGCCCGAGATCCTGCTCCTGTAGACGGTGGCCGGCTTCAGCGCCACCGCGTCGGCGCTGACCTCCTCGCCGGTGACCGGCCGGGCGTCCGGATCGAAGGTGTACGTGCCGCCCTCGCCCGCCGCGTACGCCTGTCCGGGCAGCGCCGCCACCGCGAACACCGCCGCCACCGCCGCCAGCGCCCTTCGCATCCTGCTGCGCCGACTCATCACGCGCTTCCCCTCGTCATCCGTGCGGCTGCCCCGCGGCGACCGCGTACATATACGAACACGGCCAGGACCACGGCCATGGCGGCAGCCCCCGCGCCCGCGGCCGCAACGACGGCCCATCCTGCCCCTCCCGCATCACCGCTGTCTGCGGAGGCGGCGGAATCGCCCCGCTTGTCCGCACCGCCGGCGTTCCCGCCCGGCTTCTCCGCGACCGTCGGGGCGTCGTCGCCCGGACCGGTGCGTTCCTCGCCCAGCACCGCCACCCGCAGCACCACCCCGATCTCCGGGTTCTCCGCGATCTCGGCGGCGCTCGCGCCCAGGGTCACCGAGATGTAGAAGTCGCCCCTGATGTGCACCGGCTGGACCTCGGAGCGGTTCTCGTAGCGGTTGGTCCAGGCGACCGGGACGCCGCCCATCCGGACCGCCGCGGGCCTGCCGTCGTACATCGTGCCCGCCCGGAACTCGCCGCCCCCGCCGAGCGGGTGGCGGGCCGGTGTGTAGAGCCGGCTGGCACCGTACGAGTACGTTCCCCCGGGCCGGTCCACCGTGGGCTCGTTCGCGAACTCCACGTCGTACACCACCTGCTGGCCCCAGCCCGCCGGGACCTTGTACCAGAGCGTCTGCGACGGCAGGATCCGGTCGCGCCACACGCCCCGGCCGAGTTCCCGCGCGTCGTTGAAGCCGGTGCCGCCGCGCACCTCGCGCGGATCACCGGTGGGCAGGGTGGCGCTCCCGCCCTCGCCGTACTCCGCCTGCGACTGCGCGGGCGTCACGCCGTCCGCCAGGGGCTCCTCGACCCCGTACACCAGCTCCAGGGGCCAACGCGCCGCGTCCGAGCCCTTCTTGCTCGCCCGCTCCACCACGAGCCGGTAGCGGCCCGCACCGTCGCAGTCACGGCCACCGTCCGCCGAGGGGACCCGGGCGACGGCGGCCGTCAGCGGCACCGCCCCCTCCTTCTGCAGGAAGCGCTCGGTGTTCGCCGCGCAGTACCCGTGCTCGGAGTGCTCGATCCTGGTGGTCAGCGCGTCGAACGCGTCGACGGCCGCCCCCGGTTGCGGGACCGCGGTCGCGGCGAAGTCCGCCGTGGAGGCGTCGTCGAGGTCCACCGCGTAGTACCGCTTCTCGCCCGGCCCGATGGTGTCCAGGTACTGCCCGGGAGCCAGCACGGGTGCCCGGTCGGCCGTGGCCGCGCCCGCCACCCGACGGCCCTTCAGTCGGTAGCCGTCCGCGGAGAGCTGGGCCGCGCGCTGGAGCTGACGGGCCAGCGCATCGGCGTCCGGCGCGTCGTAGTAGCGGCCGTTTCCCGCGTACGCGATGCACTCCAGCTGTTCGCGGGCCGGGCCCTTCACCTGGAAGCCGACGGTGTCGATCCGCAGCCCGAGCCCTTCCCTGCCGAGCTGTTCCGCAACCTCGCAGGGCGCCGGCGCACCGCAGTTGTCCTCGCCGTCCGAGACCAGCAGGATCGTGCGCGTGCCGATGGCGCCGCCCGCCGGCTCCGGCAGGTCGTCGGCCGCCCTGCGCAGCGAGAGCCCGATGGGGGTGTCGCCCCGGGGCCGCACCCCCGCGACCGCCCGCTTCAGCGCCTCCCGGTCGAGCTCGCGCACCGGCTGGACGAGCCGGGTGTCCGTGCAGCCGCGCGGCCGGTCGGCGCCGTAGACCCGCAGCCCGGTCGGATGCCCGTCCGGCAGCCCGTCGACCACGGTGGAGACAGCCGCGCGGGCGCTCTCCATCCGGGTGCGCCCGGTGCCGTCGTCGTCCCCCATGGAACCGGAGGAGTCGAGCACCATGACCAGACTGCTGTTGCCGCCCGACCGTGCGGCCGCCGGTGCCCCCTGTGCGTCCGGTGTCACCGCCGGGGCCGGCAGCGCGCCCGCCACCAGGGCGAACAGCGCCCCACCGATCAATGTCCCCACCCGCACACCGCTGCGGTGATGGCCTGTCCCCACCCGTGCCCCCTCGACCGAACAGCCGTCCTCTTTGCTCAAGCAAGTTATTGATTTGCTTGAGTGAACTCAAGAGCACAGCTGTCACGGTCCCGCAACAGCACGAAGCCCCGGCCGCGTCGGCGACCGGGGCTCGTTCCAGGCTGTTCCGTCTCAGACACCCGAACCTGCGGGCACGGAGTCGGTCGCCTCCGTCCACAGATCCTGCTCGGCGCGATCCGCCTGGATCTGGCGGTACACGAGGAGCCCGCCGATGGCGGCCAGTGCGACCAGGAGAAGCTTCTTCACCGCGCGACCTCGTCTTTCGTTGGCGTAGGGGACTTCTGGCGCCCGACTATACACACCGGCCGATATCGACCGGTGACCTCCCCGCAACCCAATTGGCGCCTGTGAAGGTGCGATCGGCGCCGCTCCGTGCGTACCCGTCCATTCGCCCCGCGAGCGGCCTGCCGGGAAGCCCGGGACGGCCGGTTGAACCATAAGAGTGGTGTTCATCTGAAGATCGGCGCGTGCGCGGCGTCGGTCCACGAAATCGCGGGCCGGATCCACATCATCGGAAAGGTAAGCAAACCGGACCACCCGAAAGTGAGGGGCCATGAGCACCTTCAAGGCCAAGAGCATCTGGACCGCCTTCATCACCGCCTTCTTCGCCCTCCTCGCGTCGCTGGGCCTCGCGAGCTCCACCACCGCCGCCGCCGCGGAAGCCACGAACACGAACACGGAGCCGGCGGCGACGACCCAGGAGCACGCCCCCGCGGCCCGCGCAACCGCGACCGGTCCTTCGGTGCGATGGACCCTTCCGCGTGACCGGGCCCTGCCGCCGACGATGAAGCAGCGCATCCGCGCCGAGGCCCACGGCTCCTCACCCGCCACCCGGCATCTGTCGTCCGACGCGAAGAACACCGTGAACACCACCGGAACCGCCCGCACCTCGCACGGCACCACGGCGCAGGACGCCTCGCTCCTCCCACCGTGACAGCGCCGCCGCTGATCCCCTGAGCCCCCGGGCCGGTGCACACCGGACGGGGGCTTTCCCGTGCGCCCGCACATCCACACACCCCGAATGAGTAGCGGTACTCACGCCCGGCGGACGGCCGGCCACAAGCATGAGAAGCACACAGCACGCCAGAAACGCTTCTTCCGGGGGGAATCCATGCACGCTCGCACTCGCGCCCTGTTCCGTCTGACCTTCGCCAACCCCGTCTCCGCGGTCTACCTGGGGATCGTCGGCGCCTCCGTCCTGTCCGAGGTGCTCGTCGCGACGTTCGGGGACCCGGGCATCGTCGGGATCTGGCCGTTCCTGCTGACCGCCCCCGCCTCCCTGCTGTTCACGATGCTGGGCGTCGATGTCTGGGGCACCACCGAGGCCTCGTACTGGTACGTGACCGCGGGGATCGCCGCCGGCGCCCTGGTCCAAGCGTTCGTCCTCGGCGCGCTCGCCGAGACACTGCGCGGCCGCCTGCGCCGCACAGCCACGAGATGACACCCCGTCTTCCGGGACGACGTCCTGGAACGGCGAAGGCCCCCCACCGTTTCCGGTGGAGGGCCTTCGTGCTGGTGGGGCTAACAGGATTTGAACCTGTGGCCTCATCCTTATCAGGGATGCGCTCTAACCAACTGAGCTATAGCCCCGCCGCGCTTTTCCGTCGCGCTGACTTCTGAAGATTAGCGCACGTCGGGGCCAGTCCCAAAATCGATACCCGCCGGGCTACTCGTCCTCGGCCAGCGTCAGCTCGACACCACCCACGAAGCCCGCCGACAGGTTGTAGATGAAGGCGCCCAGTGTCGCCAGCGCGGTGGCGAGGACCACGTCGATCACCGCGATGACCGAGGTGAAGACGAGGACCCTCGGCAGCGAAAGGAACGCCTGCAGGTCGAAGCCGTTGCCCTCGTTGGAACCCGTCGCCTCGCTGATGGTGCCGCCCACGGTGGAGAAGACGCCCATCGCGTCCATCACCATCCACAGGACCGCCGACGCCACCACCGTGCAGATGCCGAGCGCGATGGACAGCAGGAAGCTGACCTTCATCACCGACCACGGATCGGCCTTGGCGACCCGCAGGCGCGCCTTGCGGGTACGCGGAGTGGTCCGCGCCCCCGTCCGCGGCTTGCGGGCCGTCTGGGCGGCCCCCATGCCCTGCTGGCCGCCGTAGGTCCGCCCGCCGCCCTGGGGTCCGCCCGGAGGCGCGGGGTAGGCCTGCGGCGGGTGGTACGGGCCCGCCTGGCCCGGTGCGGGTTCCCGCTCGCCGGGCAGCGGCCCGGTCGCGTAACCCTCGTACTGGGGCTGAGGGCCCCGGGTATCCGTCACAGTGCCCCCTTGGGAGTCCGTGGCGGGGCCACGGGCACCGTTACCTCCGGCTCCGGAAGCGGCCGAACCGGCGCCCGTGGCTCCACTCACGCTCTACTCCTCGTGCTCCCCGGTCGAGGACGACGTGTCCTCGACATTGCTGTCGACCGTGCTGCCGGCGGCCGCGTCGGCCGTGGTGGCCTCGGCTGTGGCTGCCGCGGTCGTCCCGCCTTCGGCGTCGGCGTCGACGGAATCGTCGACCTCCGCGGCCTCGCGGCCCGCCTCGGCGTTGCGAGCGATGCCGACTACGGCATCGCGCTTGCCCAGATTGATCAGTTGGACGCCCATGGTGTCACGGCCCGTCTCCCTGACTTCGTTGACTCGCGTACGAATCACACCACCGCCGAGCGTGATGGCGAGGATCTCATCGGTCTCCTCGACCACCAGCGCGCCGACCAGCGAGCCCCGGTCCTCCACGATCTTGGCGGCCTTGATGCCGAGGCCACCGCGGCCCTGGACGCGGTACTCGTCGACCGCGGTCCGCTTCGCGTAACCGCCGTCGGTGGCAGTGAACACGAAAGTACCGGGCCTGACGACATTCATCGAGAGCAGTTCGTCTCCCTCGCGGAAACTCATGCCCTTGACGCCCGAGGTCGCGCGGCCCATCGGGCGCAGCGCGTCGTCCGTAGCGGTGAACCTGATCGACTGGGCCTTCTTGCTGATGAGCAGCAGGTCGTCCTCGGAGGAGACCAGCTCGGCGCCGATCAGCTCGTCGTCGGAGCCGTCCGCCGTCTCACGCAGGTTGATGGCGATGACGCCGCCGGAGCGCGGGGAGTCGTAGTCCTTCAGCGCGGTCTTCTTCACCAGGCCGCCCTTGGTGGCCAGGATCAGGTAGGGGGCGGCGTCGTAGTCGCGGATCGCCAGGATCTGCGCGATCTGCTCGTCCGGCTGGAAGGCCAGCAGGTTCGCGACGTGCTGACCGCGCGCGTCCCGTCCGGCGTCCGGAAGCTCGTACGCCTTGGCGCGGTAGACGCGGCCCTTGTTGGTGAAGAACAGCAGCCAGTGGTGGGTCGTCGACACGAAGAAGTGGTCGACGATGTCGTCTTCCTTGAGCTTCGTGCCCCGCACGCCCTTGCCGCCGCGCTTCTGCGAGCGGTAGTCGTCCGTCTTGGTGCGCTTCACATAGCCGCCGCGGGAGATCGTGACGACGATGTCCTCCTCGGCGATCAGGTCCTCGATGGACATGTCACCGTCGAAGGGCACCAGCTTGGAGCGCCGGTCGTCGCCGAACTTGTCGACGATCGCCGCCAGCTCCTCGCTGACGATCTGGCGCTGCCGTGCGGGCGAGGCCAGGATCTCGTTGTACTCGTTGATCTTCGCCTGGAGCTCGTCGTGCTCGGCGGTGATCTTCTGGTGCTCCAGCGCGGCCAGCCGGCGCAGCTGCATCTCCAGGATCGCGTTCGCCTGGATCTCGTCGATCTCCAGCAGGCCCATCAGGCCCTCACGGGCGATCTCGACGGTCTGGCTGCGCCGGATGAGGGCGATGACCTCGTCGATGGCGTCCAGGGCCTTCAGCAGGCCGCGCAGGATGTGCGCGCGCTCCTCGGCCTTGCGCAGCCGGAAGCGCGTGCGCCGGACGATGACCTCGATCTGGTGCGTCACCCAGTGGCGGATGAACGCGTCGATCGACAGGGTGCGCGGCACACCGTCCACCAGCGCCAGCATGTTGGCGCCGAAGTTCGACTGCAGGTCGGTGTGCTTGTACAGGTTGTTCAGGACGACCTTGGCGACCGCGTCCCGCTTCAGCACGACGACCAGGCGCTGGCCCGTACGCGAGGAGGTCTCGTCGCGCACGTCGGCGATGCCGCCGACCTTGCCGTCCTTCACCAGGTCGGCGATCTTCTGCGCGAGGTTGTCGGGGTTGGTCTGGTACGGAAGCTCCGTCACGACCAGGCACTGGCGGTTCTGGATCTCCTCGACCGCCACGACCGCGCGCATCGTGATGGAGCCGCGCCCCGTGCGGTACGCCTCTTCGATGCCCTTGCGGCCCACGACCAGCGCACCGGTGGGGAAGTCGGGGCCCTTGATCCGCTCGATCAGGGCCTCCAGGAGCTCCTCCTGCGAGGCCTCCGGGTTCTCCAGGTACCACTGCGCGCCGGACGCGACCTCGCGCAGGTTGTGCGGCGGGATGTTGGTCGCCATGCCGACCGCGATGCCCGCGGAGCCGTTGACCAGCAGGTTCGGGAAGCGCGCCGGCAGGACCGTCGGCTCCTGGTTGCGGCCGTCGTAGTTGTCCTGGAAGTCGACGGTCTCCTCGTCGATGTCCCGGACCATCTCCATGGACAGCGGCATCATCTTGCACTCGGTGTACCGCATGGCGGCGGCCGGGTCGTTGCCCGGGGAACCGAAGTTGCCGTTGGAGTCCACCAGCGGCATGCGCATCGACCAGGGCTGCGCCAGGCGGACCAGGGCGTCGTAGATCGAGGAGTCGCCGTGCGGGTGGTACGTACCCATGACGTCACCGACGACGCGGGCGCACTTGTAGAAGCCCTTCTCGGGCCGGTAGCCGCCGTCGTACATCGCGTACAGCACCCGGCGGTGGACGGGCTTGAGACCGTCCCGCACGTCGGGCAGCGCACGCGAGACGATGACGGACATCGCGTAGTCGAGGTAGGAGCGCTGCATCTCCGTCTCGAGCCCGACGGGCTCGACACGCATGCCCACGCCCTCGACGGGCGGAACCTCTTCGGGCGTCACGGGGACGGGGGTGTTCTCGTCGGCCATTGCTGGTCAAAGTCCTTTCGCGCTGCGGCTTGCTTGTACGGCCGACTCAGATGTCGAGGAAGCGGACGTCCTTGGCGTTGCGCTGGATGAACGAGCGCCGTGCCTCGACGTCCTCACCCATCAGCACCGAGAACAGGTCGTCGGCCTGCGCCGCGTCGTCGAGCGTGACCTGGCCGAGCACGCGGTGGTCGACGTCCATCGTCGTGACGCGCAGCTCCTCGGCGTTCATCTCGCCGAGACCCTTGAAACGCTGGATCGAGTCTTCCTTGATCCGCTTGCCGTTCTGCTTGCCGAGTTCCACGAGGGCGTCGCGCTCACGGTCGGAGTACGCGTACTCGAAGTCGTCCCGGCCCCACTTGATCTTGTACAGCGGGGGGCGCGACAGGTAGACGTGGCCGGCCTCGACCAGCGGGCGCATGAAGCGGAACAGGAACGTCAGCAGCAGGGTGTTGATGTGCTGGCCGTCGACGTCGGCGTCCGCCATCAGGATGATCTTGTGATAGCGGAGCTTCTCGATGTCGAAGTCCTCGTGGACCCCGGTACCGAAGGCCGAGATCAGCGCCTGGACCTCGGTGTTCTGCAGGATCTTGTCGACCCGGGCCTTCTCGACGTTCAGGATCTTGCCGCGGATCGGCAGGATCGCCTGGTACATCGGGTTGCGGCCGGACTTGGCCGAGCCGCCTGCGGAGTCACCCTCGACGATGAAGATCTCGCACTTGGTGGGGTCATTCGACTGGCAGTCGCTCAGCTTGCCGGGGAGCGAGGCGCTCTCCAGCAGACCCTTGCGCCGGGTCAGGTCGCGCGCCTTGCGGGCCGCCACACGGGCGGTCGAGGCGGCGATGCCCTTGCGGATGATGTCGGCGGCCTCGTTGGGGTTGCGGTCGAACCAGTCCGTCAGCTGCTCGTGGACGACCTTCTGCACGAAGGTCTTGGCCTCCGTGTTGCCCAGCTTGGTCTTCGTCTGACCCTCGAACTGCGGCTCGCCCAGCTTCACCGAGATGATCGCCGTCAAACCCTCGCGGACGTCCTCACCGGTGAGGTTGTCGTCCTTCTCGCGCAGCAGCTTCTTGTCCCGGGCGTACCGGTTGACCAGAGAGGTCAGCGCGGCGCGGAAGCCTTCCTCGTGCGTACCGCCCTCATGCGTGTGGATCGCGTTGGCGAAGGAGTAGACGCCCTCGCTGTACTGCGTGTTCCACTGCATGGCGATCTCGACCGAGAGGAGCCGGTCCTTGTCCTCGGCCGCGATGTCGATCACCGACTGGTGGATGACATCGCCCTTGCGGGAGTTGAGGTACTTGACGAAGTCGACGATGCCGTTCTCGTAGTGGTACGTGACCGAGCGGGCCACTTCCTCCTCGGGAACGTCCGCCGCCTCCGCGCTGTCCGCGCCGGCCGTCGCCTTCGCCGACTCGCGCTCGTCGGTCAGCTTGAGGGTGAGGCCCTTGTTGAGGAAGGCCATCTCCTGGAAGCGGCGCGAGAGCGTCTCGAAGGAGTACTCGGTCGTCTCGAAGATGTCGCCGTCGGCCCAGAACGTGACGCTGGTGCCCGTTTCGTCGGTTTCCTCGTTGCGCGCCAGCGGGGCGGTCGGGACACCGAACTTGTAGTCCTGGGTCCAGCGGTAGCCGTCCGTCTTGACCTCGACGGACACCCGCGTGGACAGGGCGTTGACGACGGACACACCGACGCCGTGCAGACCACCGGACACGGCGTAGCCGCCGCCTCCGAACTTGCCGCCCGCGTGCAGGACGGTGAGCACGACCTCGACGGCCGGCTTGCCCTCGGACGGCACGATGCCGACGGGGATGCCACGGCCGTTGTCGATCACGCGCACCCCGCCGTCGGCGAGGATCGTCACGTCGATGGAGTCCGCGTGCCCGGCCATGGCCTCGTCGACGGAGTTGTCGACGACTTCTTGCACGAGGTGGTGGAGACCGCGCTCACCGGTCGAGCCGATGTACATGCCAGGCCGCTTGCGGACCGCGTCCAGACCCTCCAGCACGGTGATCGCACTGGCGTCGTACGAGGCCGCGGCCTCGGCCGTGGCGGGAGCGGCGTCGCCCTCGACCCGGGTGGACGGAATGTTCTCGTTGGGGTTGCCGGAATCGGCCACGAAGCGCCCTTTCTGGCACAGCACAGGCCGTTCTCCGGGCAGGCGGGAGCGGCTGCGTCGTTCGGCGTGTATCGACGAATCCCGCAAGACGCGGGATTGTTCATCAGTCTACCGGTAGCGCCGACCCGAATGGGGGTTTGCGGGTACCTGAGTCCGCATGTGCCGCCCTGAATGAGCGGCTGACGACTCCCCATATCCAGGAAGGGGCCCCAGGAGGCTCACGCGGGCATTGAGCGCTTCGGCCTGTCAGCCTCCCGCTACGGTGAGGGACGTACGTGCACCGCCACCTGGTTTCAACCACCACGTAATCGGTTCCCGGGACGCCCGGGACACGTCGTATCCACGCCCCGCGCACCGGCGAAGAGCCGCGCCGGGATACGGAAACCCCAGGTCGGAGCCGGTCAGCCGTAGGTGTCGCCGGGACCCGTGCTCCCCGGGGCCCTGAGCGGACCGAACCGGCGCTGCGGGCCGCCCGGCCCCTGCACCTTGATCATCCGCACCGTGCCGTTGCCCAGGTCCGCGTTGAGCCGGGCCACCAGCTGGGGGGCCAGCAGCCTCAGCTGCGTCGCCCACACCGTCGAATCGCACTGAACCGTCAGCACCCGCTGGTCCGGTTCCTCGTCGTACCGCACCGGCACGCAGTGGAGGGCGAGATCGTCACCGACGATCTGCGGCCAGCGGCCCATCACCCCGCCCACCGCCGCCGGGGTCTCCCAGCCGCGCTCGGTGATCAGCCGGTTGATCGCCGAGCCCAGCGGCAGCGGATCACGCCCGTCCGCCCGCGCCCCCGAACGCAGCCCGCCGCCCCGCCGCGCCTGCTTCTTCTGCTGCGCCGCCGCACCGCGGGCCCGCGCCTGCTCCTTCGCCGCGCGCAGGGCCACCCGCGCCAGGTCCACCCCGGACGGCTCGGCCGGCTTCGCCCGGTCCTCGGCGCGCGGGGTCTTCCCCTCTCCGTCGCCGCTCACACCCGCTCCACCTCACCGGCGGTCACCGCGTACCGCGTCCCGGCGAGCGCCCCCGGCACGTCGTCGTCCACCGCCGCCGTGACCAGCACCTGCTCCGCCGGCGCCACCAGCTCCGCCAGCCGCTCCCGGCGGCGCGCGTCCAGCTCGGCGAAGACGTCGTCCAGCACCAGCACGGGTTCGTTGCCCTCGCTCCGCAGCAGCTCGTACGAGGCCAGACGCAGCGCCAGTGCGTACGACCAGGACTCCCCGTGGCTCGCGTACCCCTTCGCGGGCATCCCGCGCAGCCCCAGCACCAGGTCGTCGCGGTGCGGGCCGACCAGTGTCACGCCGCGCTCGATCTCCTGCTTGCGGACGCCGGCCAGGGCCTCGACGATCTGGGCGTACAGCTCCTCGCGCGTGCGCGCGGGGCCGGCCTCGGCGCCGACGGTGCTGCGGTACTCCAGCGTGACCGGCCCTCCGCCCGGTGCGACGTCCCCGTACGCCTTGTCCGCCAGCGGCTGGAGCGTGGCGATCAGGTCCAGGCGCTGCGCCAGCATTTCCGCGCCGACCCCGGCCAGATGCTGGTCCCACACATCGAGCGTCGACAGGTCCAGGGACCGGCCGCCGTGCCTGCGCGCCATCGCCGCGGACTTCAGCAGGGTGTTCCGCTGCTTCAGCACCCGCTCGTAGTCGGAACGCACCCCGGCCATCCTCGGCGAGCGCGCGGTCACCAGCTCGTCCAGGAACCGCCGGCGCTCGCCGGGGTCGCCCTTCACCAGCGCCAGGTCCTCCGGCGCGAACAGCACCGTCCGCACGATGCCGAGCACATCACGTGGTCTGACCTGCGACGATCTATTGATCCGGGCGCGGTTGGCCCGGCCCGGGTTGAGCTCCAGCTCGACCAGTTGCGAGCGCTCCCCCTGGGTGACGGCCGCCCTGATCACCGCCCGCTCGGCGCCCATGCGGACGAGCGGGGCGTCCGAGGAGACGCGGTGGCTGCCGAGCGTGGCGAGATAGCCGACGGCCTCGACCAGATTCGTCTTGCCCTGGCCGTTGGCCCCCACGAACGCGGTGACGCCCGGGTCGAGGGGCACCTCGACCCGGGCGTACGAGCGGAAGTCGGCCAGCGACAGATGCGTGACGTGCATGGTGTGCGCCGACCTTCCCGGCTTCCTGCTCCGTGCTCCACCGGGTGGGAGAGGCGGTCGGCCCCTGCCACCCGTCGTTGCGGGTTACTTCTTGTTCTCGACCGCGTGGCCGCCGAACTGGTTGCGCAGCGCGGCAATCATCTTCATCTGCGGGGAGTCGTCCTGGCGTGAGGCGAAGCGCGCGAAGAGCGACGCGGTGATCGCGGGCAGCGGCACGGCGTTGTCGATCGCGGCCTCCACCGTCCAGCGGCCCTCGCCCGAGTCGGCGGCGTAGCCGCGGAGCTTGTCGAGGTGCTCGTCGTCGTCGAGGGCGTTGACCGCCAGGTCGAGCAGCCAGGAGCGGATGACCGTGCCCTCCTGCCAGGAGCGGAAGACCTCGCGCACGTCGGTGACGGAGTCGACCTTCTCCAGGAGCTCCCAGCCCTCGGCGTAGGCCTGCATCATGGCGTACTCGATGCCGTTGTGGACCATCTTCGCGAAGTGGCCGGCGCCTACCTTGCCCGCGTGGACCGAGCCGAAGTCGCCCTCGGGCTTGAGCGCGTCGAAGATCGGCTGGACCTTCGCCACGTCCTCGGTGTCGCCGCCGTACATGAGGGCGTAGCCGTTCTCCAGGCCCCAGACACCGCCGGAGACGCCGCAGTCGACGAAGCCGATGCCCTTGGCGCGCAGCTCCTCGGCGTGCTTCTCGTCGTCGGTCCAGCGGCTGTTGCCGCCGTCCACGACGATGTCGCCGGGCGAGAGCAGCTCGGCCAGCTCGTCGACCGTGGACTGGGTCGCGGCTCCGGCCGGAACCATCACCCACACGACCCGGGGGCCCTTGAGCTTGCCCACAAGCTCTTCCAGGCTGTGGACATCGGCGAGATCCGGATTGCGGTCGTAACCGATGACGGTGTGGCCTGCGCGGCGGATGCGCTCGCGCATGTTGCCGCCCATCTTGCCGAGGCCGACGAGACCGAGCTCCATCAGAGATTCCTTAGCGTTGTGCCGATTCGTACCCAAGTCCGAGCCTACGCCCGGAAGGGGACAGGACGCCGGGCGTGCTCGGCGCTGAACACGTCCGTCGGGCCCCGCCGGGGCGGGGCCGGGGAAAGGTCAGCCGGAGAGGCGGACCGGCATGATCAGGTACTTGTACGCGTCGTCCGCCTCGGCGTCCACGGCCGGGCGGCCGCTGAGCAGCGCCGGCTTGGTGGAGGTCGTGAAGGAGAGCTGGGCGACCGGGGAGTCGATGGCGCTCAGGCCGTCGAGCAGGAAGGTCGGGTTGAAGGCGATCGAGATGTCGTCGCCCTCCAGCACGGCGTCGACCCTTTCCACAGCCTGTGCGTCGTCGCTGGATCCCGCTTCCAGGATCAGGACGCCCTGCTCGAAGCTCAGCCGGACGGGGGTGTTGCGCTCGGCCACCAGGGCGACGCGCTTGACGGCCTCGACGAACGGGGCGGTCTCGATCACGGCGACCGAGTTGAACTCCGTCGGGAAGAGCGTCCGGTACTTCGGCAGGTCGCCTTCGAGCAGTCGGGTGGTCGTACGCCGTCCTGCGCCCTCGAACCCGATGAGTCCTTCGCCCGCACCCGAGCCGGAGAGCGCCAGGGTGACCGTGTCACCGCTGGTGAGGGCCTTGGCGGTGTCCAGCAGGGTCTTGGCGGGCACCAGCGCGACGGCGGAGGCCTCGGGGTCCTCCGGCTTCCAGAGGAACTCACGGACCGCGAAGCGGTAGCGGTCGGTGGAGGCGAGGGTGACGGTGTCGCCCTCGATCTCGATGCGCACACCGGTCAGGACGGGCAGCGTGTCGTCACGGCCCGCGGCGATGGCGACCTGGGCGGCGGCGGAGGCGAAGACCTCACCGGGAACGGTGCCGGTCGCGGTCGGCATCTGCGGAAGCGCCGGGTACTCCTCCACAGGAAGGGTGTGGAGTGTGAATCGCGAGGAGCCGCAGGAGACCGTCGCCCGTACACCGTCTGTGGAGATCTCGACCGGGCGGTTCGGGAGGGCGCGGCAGATGTCGGCGAGGAGCCGGCCGGAGACGAGGACGGTGCCGTCCTCCTCGACCTCGGCATCCACCGAGACCCGGGCCGAGACCTCGTAGTCGAAGCTGGAGAAGCTGAGTGCTCCGTCCTCGGCCTTCAGCAGAAGGCCCGCGAGAACGGGCGCCGGCGGACGGGCCGGGAGGCTGCGGGCCACCCAGGCCACCGCCTCCGCGAGTACATCGCGCTCCACCCGGATCTTCACCGGAACCGCCTCCTGCTGTTCTCGCCCTGCTGGCCTTCGTCGTCTGGTCGGGTCGCTCCGCCGATGACGGGGGGAGGACGCCGGGGACCAGTCTGACGCACCGCACCGACACTCGGTGCTGCTCGGGGTCAAATCGCCGCGAGGGGCCCGGAGCGCTCCGGGGCCGAGTTGTGCACAGGGCCCACTTCAAAACGGATTCCGAGCTAACTATGAGTGGTGGTAGTAGTAGGGCCTGTGGAAACCGTGGATAACCCCGTTTTCGCAGCTCAGGCCCTGTTTTTTATCCACCGACCCTGTGGGCGGCACCGGTGGACAACTTGGGGTTTCTGTGGACATCCCGAAGTTGTGCACATCCCGTACACAGGGCAGGGCACTTTCTCCCCAGGTCTGTCCCCAGCTTTACCCCCGTTCCCCACAGGCCAACCGTCCCCCTTGGTGTGACGCCTTTCACTCGCGCCGGTGATGGCGCCTGTTCTGTTGCCGAACAGTGGACAGCGGTGTGGAGAAGCAGCCCTCGACTGGGGAAAACGGCCTCAGACCTGTGGGCGGCCGGTGGACAACGCGGAGTGCCGCCTGTGGACGAAGATCTTGTCCACAGGCTGTGGATCATCGTTGACCACAGATCCCCAACCCTCTGAGCTGCCCTGATGCTCATCCGACCGTCCTGCCTGTGGATGCAGTATGGACAACTTTTGGATCCCCAGGCTGTGGAGGGAAAAAAGTGCCCGGATCTGTGGAGAACACCCGTGTCCTCCCGGCTATTCGAACAACCCGCGGCCTCGCGGACCGGGCCCGGTCGTCGGCCGGCCGGTGTCCGGGCCCGCGCGAAGAGGGTTGTGAGCCGCGTTTCGGGGAACACGAAGGGCGCTGTGCGGACTCCTGACGAGTCCGCACAGCGCCCTATGAGTACGTGTGCGGGTGCGGCGCCTGCGCGCCTCAGCCGTTCTTGATGCGGTTGGTGAGCTCGGTGACCTGGTTGTAGATGGAGCGCCGCTCCGCCATCAGCGCCCGGATCTTGCGGTCCGCGTGCATCACCGTCGTGTGGTCACGGCCGCCGAACTGCGCCCCGATCTTCGGCAGGGAGAGATCGGTCAGCTCGCGGCAGAGGTACATGGCGATCTGCCGGGCCGTCACCAGGACGCGGCTGCGCGACGATCCGCAGAGGTCCTCCACCGTCAGCCCGAAGTAGTCCGCGGTCGCCGCCATGATGGCCGACGCCGTGATCTCGGGAGCCGTGTCCTCGCCGCCCGGGATCAGATCCTTCAGCACGATCTCCGTCAGCCCCAGGTCCACGGGCTGGCGGTTCAGGCTGGCGAAGGCGGTCACCCGGATGAGAGCGCCCTCCAGCTCACGGATGTTGCGTGAGATACGGGAGGCGATGAACTCCAGAACCTCCGGCGGGGCGTTGAGCTGTTCCTGCACGGCCTTCTTGCGGAGGATCGCGATCCGCGTCTCGAGCTCGGGGGGCTGTACGTCGGTGGTCAGTCCCCACTCGAAACGATTCCGCAGGCGGTCCTCCAGAGTGACCAGCTGCTTGGGCGGCCGGTCGGAGGAGAGCACGATCTGCTTGTTGGCGTTGTGGAGCGTATTGAAGGTGTGGAAGAACTCCTCCTGCGTCGACTCCTTGCTCGCCAGGAACTGGATGTCGTCGACGAGCAGGATGTCGACATCGCGGTACCGCTTGCGGAAGGTGTCGCCCTTGCCGTCACGGATCGAGTTGATGAACTCGTTGGTGAACTCCTCGGAGCTCACGTACCGCACCCGGGTGCCCGGGTAGAGGCTCCGCGCATAGTGCCCGATGGCGTGCAGCAGATGGGTCTTGCCGAGTCCCGACTCCCCGTAGACGAACAGGGGGTTGTACGCCTTCGCGGGTGCTTCGGCCACCGCTACGGCCGCGGCGTGCGCGAAGCGGTTCGAGGCCCCGATGACGAAGGTGTCGAAGAGGTACTTCGGGTTCAGCCGCGCGTGCGGCTCGCCGGGGCCGGGGGCCGGGGCGGGCTGTGCGCCCATCGGGCCCGGGGCTCCGCCGGGGCGGCCGGTGCCGCCGCCGGGACGGTGCTGCGGCTCCGGCAGTTCGTGACGCTCGGGGCGGGGGCGCTCGGTGTGCTGGGGCTCGTACCCCTGGCGCTCGGGCGGCTGCGGACGGTAGTCGTGCTGCGGGGCGCGGCCGCCGCCGTACGGCTCGCGCCACTGCTCGGCCGACGGCTCGCGGTCCTGGAATCCGCCGAGCCGGGGCTGCTGCCAGGACAGGTCCTCCTGGGTGCGCGGCCAGGCGCCGGGCTCCGGTCGCTGCTGCCGGTAGTCCGGGTAGGCGGGGCGCGCGCTCGGCATGCCGTCGTCCGCGGGCCGGCTCCCGTAGCTCTCGTATGTGTCGCCGTGCCGGCCCTCGTCGTGCTGCGGGCCCTGGTAGCGGTGGGACTGCTGGGGCGACTGGTGCATCGGCGGCGCCGGCGGCCCGGACGGCTCACCGGCGGAGTCGTCGACCGTGATCGCGATCCGGATGGGGCGCCCGCACTCGCGGGTCAGCGTCTCACTGATGAGGGGGGCGAGGCGGCCTTCGAGGACCCGCTTGCCCCACTCGTTGGGGACGGCCAGCAGCGCGGTGTCGGCGACCAGGGCGAGCGGCTGGCAGCGCTCGATCCACTGTTTGTCCTTCGGCTCGATGCCCTGCTGCCCCTCCCCGAGGAGTTGCTCCAGCACTCGTGGCCACACTGCGGCAAGATCGGCAGGTACGTCAGCCACAAGGCACGCTCTCTCGCTGGTCCCACGAATGTGTGGTTCTCGGGACGGTATGGGTCGGGGTGGGTGAGGACCGGCAGGCGGGAAGAAAAAGAACCGGAGTTCAGCCACGGTAGTCAGCCCGACCCGCGCGGTTCAAGTCGTTGTCCACAGCCTGTGCACAATGGGGGGTCCGACAGGGTCGGTTTGACCGGATGGCGTAGCCGCGCGTACCGTGACCAGGTCGAGTTGTCGATGGCTGCTGCCGCCTGCCTCCGATGGGCAAAGATCACGATCTGTGATTGTGAAGCGGTGCACTAGGGCGTTTACGCGAGTCTCTCGTGGGCGCACGGTGACAGCCAGGCGATGTCCCGCCAACCACGAGTCTTTTCTGGAGCCCCCGAGTGAGCAAGCGCACCTTCCAGCCGAACAACCGTCGTCGCGCGAAGACCCACGGCTTCCGGCTGCGGATGCGCACCCGTGCCGGCCGCGCGATTCTCGCGTCCCGCCGCAGCAAGGGTCGCGCCAGCCTGTCCGCCTGATCGCGTACAGGTCGTCATGACGTGCTGCCTTCCGAGAATCGGCTGAGGCGGCGCGAGGACTTCGCGACCGCGGTACGACGAGGGCGACGGGCCGGTCGCCCGCTCCTCGTTGTCCATCTACGCAGCGGTGCAACCGACCCGCACGTGACTGGGGAGAACGTTCCCCCGCCGCGTGCGGGTTTCGTTGTCAGCAAAGCCGTGGGTGGTGCGGTCGTCCGCACAGCGGTGAAGCGCAGGCTTCGCCACCTGGTCCGAGAACGGCTTGCCCTGCTGCCCCCCGGTAGCCTGGTTGTCGTACGCGCGTTGCCCGGATCGGGCGACGCCGACCATGAACAGCTGGCCCGAGACCTGGACGCCGCATTTCAGCGGCTGCTGGGAGGGGGCGTGCGATGAAGTACCCGCTGCTGGCTCTCATCAAGCTGTACCAGTGGACGATCAGCCCACTTCTCGGGCCTGTCTGCCGTTACTACCCGTCGTGTTCCCACTATGGATATACGGCGATCGACCGGCACGGAGCGATCAAGGGAACGGCGCTGACAGCCTGGCGCATCCTGCGATGCAATCCGTGGTCACCCGGCGGCGTGGACTACGTACCACCACGCAAACGTCCGCGTTGGCACGAACTGCTGCGCAGCGCCATACGCGGCAGCAAGGGCGGGGACTCCGCCGCTGACGTGCCTCCCGGGGGTTCGGCCACCGACCTCCCGAGTTCGGCCGCAGAGACTTCGCCCAATGCTCAAGGAGCCTGATTAGTGGACACGATTGCCAGTCTGTTCAGCTTCATCACCTGGCCCGTCTCCTGGGTCATCGTCCAGTTCCACAAGTTGTACGGAGCGATCTTCGGCCCCGACACGGGATGGGCCTGGGGCCTGTCCATCGTGTCCCTCGTGGTGCTGATCCGCATCTGCCTGATCCCGCTGTTCGTCAAGCAGATCAAGTCGACGCGGAACATGCAGCTCCTCCAGCCGAAGATGAAGGCGATCCAGGAGCGGTACAAGAGCGACAAGCAGCGTCAGTCCGAAGAGATGATGAAGCTGTACAAGGAGACGGGTACCAACCCGCTCTCCTCGTGCCTTCCCATCCTGGCGCAGTCGCCGTTCTTCTTCGCGCTGTACCACGTACTCTCCGCGATCGCCTCGAACAAGAAGATCGGCGTCATCGACCAGTCGCTGCTGGACAGCGCCCGTCAGGCCCACATCTTCGGTGCCCCGCTGGCCGCCAAGTTCATGGACAGCGCGGAGAAGGTCCAGGCGCTCGGCGCCTCGCTGACCGATGTCCGGGTCGTCACCGCCGTCATGATCGTGATGATGTCGGCCTCGCAGTTCTTCACGCAGCGCCAGCTGATGACGAAGAACGTCGACCTCACGGTCAAGACGCCGTACATGCAGCAGCAGAAGATGCTGATGTACATCTTCCCGCTGATCTTCGCGGTCATGGGCATCAACTTCCCCGTCGGTGTCCTCGTCTACTGGCTGACCACCAACGTCTGGACCATGGGTCAGCAGATGTACGTGATCAACCAGAACCCGACGCCGGGCAGCAAGGCGCAGGAGCAGTACCTCGGACGGCTCCTCAAGAGCGTCACCGCGCACGGCGAGGTCCGCGGCCGGACCCGTCGCAACACCGTCAAGCGGATCGTGGCCAAGGGCCCGGACCGCAACGACATCGAGCGGAAGTTCGTCGTCGGACTGGCCAAGCTCGGGCTCGCTCCGCAGGAGGACGGCACGGTCGCCAAGAGCGACACCGCCGTGGCCGAGGCGGAGGGAGGCGCCCAGCAGCGCCGCCACCAGCCCAAGCGGCAGTCCAAGGCGCAGCGCCAGACCGGTGCGGCCCACCAGGGCGGAGCCAAGGAGGGTGACTCCGGCGAGCCGGAGTCCAAGACCTCTCTGCGGAAGAGCGCCGCGCAGGACGACAAGTCGAAGCCGGCGGGCAAGACCGCGTCCGGCTCCTCACGCCAAGCCAAGTCCGGACAGCGCAAGGGCCCGCAGCGGCCCAAGCACCCGTCCAAGAAGTAAGAAGGAGTCCATCCGTGACGGAAGGCACCACCTCCACGGCCGCTGAGGGCAGCGACACCTTGACCCGCCTTGAGCAGGAAGGGGAGATCGCAGCGGACTACCTCGAGGGCCTGCTCGACATCGCCGACCTCGACGGCGACATCGACATGGACGTCGAGGCGGACCGGGCCGCGGTCTCGATCATCAGCGAATCGGCGCGCGATCTGCAGAAGCTCGTGGGGCGCGACGGCGAGGTTCTGGAGGCACTCCAGGAGCTGACGCGGCTGGCCGTGCACCGGGAGACAGGTGACCGGAGCCGTCTGATGCTGGACATCGCCGGCTTCCGGGCCAAGAAGCGCACGGAGCTCGCCGAGCTGGGTGCCAAGGCGGCGGACGAGGTCAAGAGCACCGGTGAACCGGTGAAGCTGGACCCGATGACGCCGTTCGAGCGCAAGGTCGTGCACGACGCGGTCGCCGCCGCGGGTCTGCGCAGCGAGTCGGAGGGCGAGGAGCCGCAGCGCTTCGTCGTCGTCCTGCCGGCCTGACCGGCTCCTTACCTGTCGGCCCCGTCTGTTCGCAGACGGGGCCGATCTTTGTCAGCCTGATAGACAGCCACCATGGTGCGGTAGTGCGGTATGGAAGGACGGTCCCCCGTGACGGAGGAAGTAGCGCTTCCCCAGGCGCCCGACGAGGCCCGGGAAGTGTTCGGTGAGTGCTTTCCCGAGGCTGTCCGGTACGCGGAACTGCTGGCGGATGCGGGGGTCACGCGCGGGCTGATCGGTCCGCGTGAGGTTCCACGCCTGTGGGAAAGGCATCTGCTGAACTGCGCGGTGCTCTCCGAGGTCGTCCCCGAGGGGGTCACGGTCTGCGACGTGGGCTCGGGCGCCGGGCTCCCGGGAATCCCTCTGGCGCTGGTGCGCCCGGACCTGAAGATCACCCTGTTGGAACCGTTGCTGCGCCGGACGAACTTCCTTCAGGAGGTCGTCGAGATGCTGGGGCTCGATCATGTGACGGTCGTCCGCGGCCGGGCCGAGGAAGTTCTCGGCTCGCTGCAGCCCGTACATGTAGTGACCGCACGGGCAGTGGCCCCTCTGGACCGCCTGGCCGGCTGGGGCGTACCTCTGCTGCGGCCGTACGGCGAGATGCTCGCGCTCAAGGGCGACACCGCCGAGGAAGAGATCAACGGTGCCCGCGCGGCTCTCAGCAAGCTCGGTGTGGTGGACACCGAGGTGTTGCAGGTCGGCGAGGGCGTGGTCGACCCGCTGTCCACGGTGGTGCGCGTGGTGGTCGGCGAGAGCCCCGGGGGTGTGAGGTTCGCCGCAAAGCGGGCCAAGGCCGCGCGGACCAGCCGGACGCGTCGCCGCCGCTGAGCCGGGGGTCTGCTGCGCTGGTGGCTCCTGGCGTGGAGCCGTATGTGCCCTACGCGGAGTGTCGTGTCTCCGCAGCTACGCTGCGGAGGCATCGTGTTTCACGTGAAACGTCGTTCTCTGCTGCATGGAATCATCGGTCGCGGTCATGAGGCGGCCGCCCCTCCCCATCGCAGGCCCGTTAGGGCTACGGAGTTGTCCACAGAAGTGGTTTCATCCACAGAAGAGCGGGCCTCGCTGGTTCACGACCCCGAAACCATGACAGGCTCTGCTCATTGCGAGCCTGAAGTCGAGGAGAGTGAATCCTTGCGGTCCGACGCCAACATCGCGGGGCCGATGACCGATCCGGTCCCCGGCCCCCGAACCGAATCGGCGGGGGACGGTGTTTCACGTGAAACACCGCCGCCGATGGACGACACACCCATCGGTCGTGCGGCCCAGCTTGCGGTTGAGGCCCTCGGCCGAGCCGGCGAGGGGCTGCCGCGCCCCGAGCAGACCCGCGTCATGGTCGTGGCCAACCAGAAGGGCGGCGTGGGCAAGACCACGTCGACGGTCAACCTCGCCGCTTCGCTGGCACTCCACGGTGCACGGGTCCTGGTGGTCGACCTCGACCCGCAGGGCAACGCCTCCACGGCTCTGGGTATCGATCACCACGCCGAAGTTCCCTCGATCTATGACGTCCTGGTGGAGAGCAAGCCTCTCTCAGACGTGGTTCAGCCCGTCCCGGACGTCGAAGGCCTCTTCTGCGCCCCGGCCACCATCGATCTCGCCGGTGCGGAGATCGAGCTGGTGTCGCTGGTGGCGCGGGAGAGCCGACTCCAGCGCGCCATCCAGGCGTATGAGCAGCCGCTGGATTACATCCTGATCGACTGCCCGCCCTCGCTGGGCCTGCTGACGGTCAACGCACTGGTGGCCGGCGCCGAGGTGCTGATCCCCATTCAGTGCGAGTACTACGCGCTGGAAGGGCTGGGGCAACTCCTGCGGAACGTCGAACTGGTGCGGGGCCACCTGAACCCCGATCTCCATGTATCCACGATTCTGCTCACTATGTACGACGGCCGGACCAGGCTGGCATCGCAGGTGGCGGAGGAGGTCCGCAGCCACTTCGGCAAGGAGGTGCTGAGGACCAGCATTCCCCGGTCGGTCCGCATCTCCGAGGCGCCGAGCTACGGGCAGACCGTGCTCACGTACGACCCCGGTTCCAGCGGATCCCTGTCCTACCTCGAAGCGGCTCGGGAGATCGCGCTGCGAGGGGTCGGGGTGCACTACGAGGGACAGCACGTCCACACGGGCGGATCGATCAGCCAGCAGAGCAATTCGGAGGGGATCCAGTGAGTGAGCGTCGTCGAGGGTTGGGGCGAGGGCTCGGTGCCCTGATCCCAGCCGCTCCGCAGGAGAAGCAGCTGCCGTCCGTCGGGGCCGGGGCATCCTCGCCCGTCCTGACCACGGAGCGGGGCGTGGCGGCCGCGAAGGTGACCACGCTGGGGTCCAACCCCGTGGTTCCGGAGCCGAGTGCGCCGGTGTCGGGGGCCGATGTGTCGGCCCCGGGTGAAGTGGCCGGTGCGTACTTCGCTGAGGTACTGCTCGACTCCATCACGCCGAACCCGCGTCAGCCGCGTGAGGTCTTCGACGAGGACGCGCTGGCGGAGCTGGTCACCTCCATCAAGGAGGTCGGCCTTCTCCAGCCGGTCGTGGTGCGCAAGACGGGGCCCGATCGCTTCGAGCTCATCATGGGAGAGCGGCGCTGGAGGGCTTGCCGGGAGGCCGGCCTGGAGCGCATCCCGGCCATCGTCCGGGCCACCGATGACGAGAAGCTCCTCCTGGACGCACTCCTGGAGAACCTGCACCGGGCTCAGCTGAACCCGCTGGAGGAGGCGGCTGCCTACGACCAGCTGCTCAAGGACTTCAAGTGCACGCATGACCAGCTGGCCGACCGGATCGGGCGTTCCCGGCCGCAGGTGTCCAACACCCTGCGTCTGCTGCGTCTGTCGCCGCCGGTGCAGCGGAGGGTCGCAGCCGGGGTGCTGTCGGCGGGACACGCGCGCGCGCTGCTCTCGGTGGACGACTCCGAGGAGCAGGACAAGCTGGCGCATCGCATTGTCGCTGAGGGCCTTTCGGTGCGTGCGGTCGAGGAGATCGTGACGCTCATGGGCTCCAGGCCCACGAACGCCAAGAAGGCCAAGGGTCCTCGTGCCGGGGCCCGCCTCTCTCCGGCGCTCACCGACCTGGCGTCCCGGCTCTCCGACCGGTTCGAGACCCGCGTGAAGGTCGACCTCGGACAGAAGAAGGGCAAGATCGTCGTCGAGTTCGCCTCGATGGAAGATCTGGACCGCATTCTCGGCAGTCTCGCTCCCGGCGAGGGCCGGGTGCTGGACCGCGCTCCGTCCGAGGAGTCGGACGAGGACGAGGCGAACTGACACGCGCTGAGTGCTGAGGGCGGGCTGTCTCCGGTTGACGGAAGGCGGCCCGCCCTTTGCTTTCTCACGGTGTCGGCTTGATCCAGGGGTCGTTACGATGCGTTCTGGCAGGGCATTTCCGTCCACGACGCGGTGGGCGAGAGAAGTGAGGAACAGCCTTCATGGGGCGTCGGCTCGTACCGCTCACGCTGGACAACCTTTCCGACCTTCCCCGGCGCTGTCGTGCGTGTGTGTTCTGGGAGCTGGACCCGGTCAGTGGGGAAGCCGCCGTCAAGAGCGGAACCGCCGATCGGGAGAAGGAGGCCTGGATCTCCGGGGTTCTCCTGGAGTGGGGCTCCTGCGGGCGGGTGGCCTACGTCGATGACGTACCGGCCGGCTTCGTGCTCTACGCGCCTCCCGCATATGTTCCGCGAGCCACCGCCTTCCCGACGAGCCCCGTCTCCCCCGACGCCGTCCAGCTGATGACCGCGCTGATCATGCCGGGGTACCGGGGGCAGGGTCTGGGCCGGGTCATGGTGCAGACCGTCGCCAAGGATCTGATCCGCCGGGGCTTCAAGGCGATCGAAGCCTTCGGGGATGCCCGGTGGAAGGAGTCGGCCTGTGTGCTGCCAGCCGACCACCTTCTGGCTGTGGGGTTCAAGACGGTGCGGCCGCATCCAGTACACCCGCGGCTGCGGCTGGAGCTGCGCACGACGCTCTCCTGGAAGGAAGACGTAGAGATGGCTCTGGACCGGCTCCTGGGTGCAGTACAGAAGGAGCCTGCGTTGCGGCCGTTGTAAAGGCGCACTCATCCGTACATGTGAAACGGGTCATGGTGCAGACCGTCGCCAAGGATCTGATCCGCCGGGGCTTCAAGGCGATCGAAGCCTTCGGGGATGCCCGGTGGAAGGAGTCGGCCTGTGTGCTGCCAGCCGACCACCTTCTGGCTGTGGGGTTCAAGACGGTGCGGCCGCATCCAGTACACCCGCGGCTGCGGCTGGAGCTGCGCACGACGCTCTCCTGGAAGGAAGACGTAGAGATGGCTCTGGACCGGCTCCTGGGTGCAGTACAGAAGGAGCCTGCGTTGCGGCCGTTGTAAAGGCGCACTCATCCGTACATGTGAAACGGGCCCGTCCTGGGGAGGACGGGCCCGTTTCACGTGAAACAGCAGACGCAGGCTGTGCCCTACGCTGCGATTACTTACTCGGCGATGAAGCCGGCGAGGTCGCGGAGGATCGCGGCCTTCGGCTTGGCGCCCACGATGGTCTTGGCGACCTCGCCGCCCTGGTACACGTTCAGCGTCGGGATGGACATGACGCCGTACTTGGCAGCGGTGGCCGGGTTCTCGTCGATGTTGAGCTTCACAACCTCGATCTCACCGTGCTCGGCCGCGATGGCCTCCAGCGACGGGGCGATCTGGCGGCACGGACCGCACCAGGCGGCCCAGAAGTCCACCAG
>NZ_RDBL01000029.1:912278-991383 GCF_008042035.1 Streptomyces sp. col6 | reverse complement strand
GTGAAACAGCAGACGCAGGCTGTGCCCTACGCTGCGATTACTTACTCGGCGATGAAGCCGGCGAGGTCGCGGAGGATCGCGGCCTTCGGCTTGGCGCCCACGATGGTCTTGGCGACCTCGCCGCCCTGGTACACGTTCAGCGTCGGGATGGACATGACGCCGTACTTGGCAGCGGTGGCCGGGTTCTCGTCGATGTTGAGCTTCACAACCTCGATCTCACCGTGCTCGGCCGCGATGGCCTCCAGCGACGGGGCGATCTGGCGGCACGGACCGCACCAGGCGGCCCAGAAGTCCACCAGCACGGGCTTGTCGCTCTTGAGGACGACCTCCTCGAAGGAGTCGTCGGTCACGTTCTTCAGGGCGCCGGCCACGGCGGCCTCCTTAACTTCGCGGGGTGTGTGCGTGGGGATCTGAGTAAGGCGTGTGTCAGACGGCAGCCGCGGTCGCGGCCTTCTCGTCGTCGGCGAGCGCTGCAAGGAAGCGCTCCGCATCCAGGGCGGCGGAGCAGCCGGTGCCGGCCGCGGTGATCGCCTGGCGGTAGGTGTGGTCGACGACGTCGCCCGCACCGAAGACCCCGGAGACGTTGGTGCGCGTCGACGGAGCGGCTACCTTCAGGTAGCCCTCGTCGTCGAGGTCGAGCTGCCCCTTGAAGAGCTCGGTGCGCGGGTCGTGTCCGACGGCGATGAACAGGCCGGTCACCGGAAGCTCGGACGTCTCGCCGGTCTTGGTGTTGCGCAGGGTCACGCCGGAGAGCTTCTGCTCACCGTTGACCCCGGCGACCTCGCTGTCCCAGGCGAACTTGATCTTCGGGTCGGCGAAGGCGCGTTCCTGCATGGTCTTGGAGGCACGCAGCGTGTCGCGGCGGTGGATGATGGTGACCGACTTGGCGAAGCGCGAGAGGAAGGTTGCCTCCTCCATCGCGGTGTCCCCGCCACCGACCACGGCGATGTCCTGGTCCTTGAAGAAGAAGCCGTCGCAGGTCGCGCACCAGGAGACGCCGCGTCCGGAGAGGGCGTCCTCGTTGGGAAGGCCGAGCTTGCGGTGCTGCGAGCCCGTGGTCACGATGACCGCCTTGGCGCGGTGGACCGCGCCGGCGGTGTCGGTGACCGTCTTGATGTCCCCGGTGAGGTCGACGGAGACGACGTCGTCCGGGATCAGCTCGGCACCGAAGCGCTCGGCCTGGGCGCGCATGTTGTCCATGAGCTCGGGGCCCATGATCCCGTCCTGGAAGCCCGGGAAGTTCTCCACGTCGGTGGTGTTCATGAGCGCGCCACCGGCGGTGACGGCTCCTTCGAAGACCAGCGGCTTCAGCGAGGCGCGCGCGGTGTAAAGGGCGGCCGTGTAACCGGCCGGGCCGGAGCCGATGATGATCACATTACGCACGTCGCTCACGGGTTTCTTCCTCGTCTCTGCAGACTGCCTACTGTCCACGCCTACTGGGGTCGGTTCAACGACTCTCACCCCACCCAACGGATCCTACGGGGGATGCATTCCCAACGTGCCCGGGTGGCTGGCGTCGTGGTGCTCAGGGGCGTGCGTAGGCGTGAGTCAGCAGAAGCTTCCCCTTGACGGGCGGCTCGGCGCCGACGCAGGCCGCATCGACGACATAGGCCTGGACGCTGCCCGGCTCCGAGGGATGAGGCAGGAGAACGAGGAAGGCATCGGTGCCCTCGTAGGTGCCCCTCTCGATGGCCAGGGCGGCACTGTTCCGCCCGATGCCCTCTTCCACACAGGCGGGGACAGTCACGGCGGGAGCGCGGAGTGGGGACTCGGGCTTCATGGCGTCCGAGGGGGAGGACTGGGGTGAGGACTTGGATGCAGCGGACGGAGAGTGTTCCTTGGCACCGGGATCCTCCGAGCCGCCCACATCGGACTGCGGCTTCAGCAGCACGTCCACCCGGCCCTGGAGTGTGGCCTCGGAGAAGATCAGCGAGTGCTTTCCCGGGACCGCCGTGTCCTGCTGCATTGCACTGGCATCGCCTTGGCTCTCCGGCACCGGAGCGTTCTGCAGCAGGAAGACGCTCATGCCGACCAGGGCAGCTGCTCCGAGGGCGGTGGCGAGGACGGTGGTGCGGCGCCGCTTCCCCCCGGGACGACGGCCCGGACCCGTGCCCGCGCGCGCGTGCCCGGATGGACGGTCCGGCCGACCGGGCAGTTTCGCTGCTATGGGTTCTGTTTCACGTGAAACATCGCCCGCCGCAGCCGTATCTGAGCGGTGGGACAACGCCTCGGCGGCGAGAGCGGCATCGATGCGGGCGGCGATGTCGTCAGGCATGGGCTCTGGAGCGGGGAAGTCGCCGAGCAGACTGCGGATCTCTTCCAACGAGGCGAGAACTTCACCGCAGAGGTCGCAAGAAGCCGTGTGACTGCGGACCTCGGCGGCGCGTGATTCGGAGAGCAGGCCCTCGGTCAGGTCGGAGATCTCCGAGACGTCGGGGTGTTGGGTCGTGTCGGCTGCTGATGTCATCGGTGTCCACCTCCGCCCTTCATCGCACTGGGGTCACTCGCGCCCGCGTCTCGTGGTCCGGCTGCCGGTGGGACGGATGCTCTGGGCGTCCGGTTCCCTTCTGTGTCGGGCGCTTCTTTGTCGTCTCCCTCACTGCGGAGATGGGCCAGCAGAGGGGCCAAGCGCGCTCGGCCCCTCGCGCAGCGGCTCTTCACGGTGCCTACGGGCACATCGAGGATGTGCGCGGTCTCCGCCACTGGGTACCCCTGCATATCCACCAGGACGAGCGCCGCGCGCTGCTCGGCGGGGAGCGTGGCCAGAGCGGTGATGAGTTCGCGGTGGAGGTCATGGCGTTCTGCCGGGGCCTCCGCCGACTCGTGGGGCTCCAGGAGCTGGTCGAGCCGTTCCGGGTCGTCGACGGGCGAGGTCTTCCGCGACGCGGCCTTGCGGACGCGGTCGAGGCAGGCGTTCACCGTGATGCGGTGCAGCCAGGTGGTGACGGCGGACTGGCCGCGGAAGG
The DNA here is from genome assembly GCF_008042035.1 of Streptomyces sp. col6. Taxonomy (GTDB): domain Bacteria; phylum Actinomycetota; class Actinomycetes; order Streptomycetales; family Streptomycetaceae; genus Streptomyces. Next base: position 988,417 of record NZ_RDBL01000029.1, on the reverse strand, counting down.
TATGGGCGGCACGGAAGGCGGAGATCAGCGCGTCCTGCACGGCATCGGCCGCTTCCTCACGGTCGCCCAGCGTCCGCAGGGCCACGGCCCACAGACGGTCGCGATGACGTCGTGCCAGCTCACCGAAGGCATCGGGATCGCCGGCGACATGACCGGCGAGGAGATCCGCGTCGCTCGGGGCGTCGGCATCGACGCCGTAGGGCTCGCGGCCTCTCCCCTCAGCTGTCGCCATCCGTGCATTCAAACCGATCCCGGGCGGAAAGTAAATGGTGAGGTGGGTTGGATTATAGGAATCACAAAAAGCGCGTTTCGTTTGCCCTTCGAGAGTGTCCTATCCGCCCTATATTGAGGGAAATCAGGAAGGGGACCATGTGATGAAGAAGCGTGTGAAGCGGTACCTGGGAAAGGTGCTGCCTACCGTTCTCGCCGCACCCGTGCTTGTGGGCCTGCTCCCGGGGAGCGCGCAGGCGGCCACTTATTCGATGGACGGAAAGAACCCCATTTCCGCTGGGTGTTCGGGCGACGCCACCACCGTGAAGCGGGCGGCCATCGGGACCTCCAGCTGGACGTTGGGAGCCGTCGAGCTGCGCTACAGCGTGAAGTGCCACACCGCTTGGGCGCGGATCACGCTCTCCGAGGACGTGTGGGGAAAGGCTCAGGTCGTGCGGAACTCGGACGGTAAATCTTATAACTGCACGAAGCTTTCCTACAGTGCGGCTCTCGGCAGTTATACGTGCTACACGGCGATGGTCTATGACAAGGATCCGCTCTCCTCGTTCGCGGAGGGCTGGTCCCAGTACGACAACGTCAGCCTGCACTCGAAAACGCCTTCGTACTGACCGCCGAAACAGCGCGCGGTGAAGGAAAGGGGCCTGGGCCGGATCTACAGATCCGGCCCAGGCCCCTTTCCTCGGCCTTGAAACGTCAGCTGGTGACCTTGATGTCCGAGATCTTCCCCCGGAAGTTCCCCTCGCTGCTCGGCGGCAGTTTGGTGAGCCAGATGAGCAGGTACCGCGCCTGCACGGGCTTGGCGGGCTTGAGCGAGACCTGCGTTCCGGAACCCTGCGCGACCGTGTCGAAGCCGTTGGGCATGGTCGGCACCGTCGAGCCACTGGTGGTCCGCAGTTCGACCGACGTGGTGCCATCGAGGAAGGACACGTCCACCGTGCCGACCCGCTGCACCTTGCCGAGATCGAGCACGAGCCCCACCCCGTCCTTCAGCTTGCCGAAGTCGGCGGAGAAGTAGCCGTCCGTGTACCAGTACGAGCTGGGGTCCTTGTCGAAGACGTTGCCTATGCCCTGCGGCTTCTCCTTGCCGTCGCCGAGCGGGTCGAAGTCCGTGGCACCGATGATCGGGACGGGCTTGCTCTTCTCGACGGGCGGGGGGGCGCTGTTCTTCGGGTTGGTCTGGGTGGTGCCGGGGTCGCCGTTCGAGTTGTTGTCCTTGTCGATGAGCGTCTCGGCGAGCTGCCAACTGCCCAGCCCCAGAGCAGCGATCAGCAGCGCGGAGACGGCCCACTTCAGGGCCCTTCCGGTGCGGCTCTGCAGCGGGGCGGGGGGCACGGGCACCACGGGCTGGGTCACGACGGCCCCCGGCGCGGCCGGCCTGCCGTACGTGCCCTGCTGGTAGGTGGTCCGCTGGTACTCGGGCGGTGCGGTGAAGACCGGCTCGGGCGGGCGGATCCGGGGCATCGCCGCGACGGCCTTGGCGAGCTCGTCGGGGTTGGTGCACGGCTGCTCCTGGCGGGAGGCCGTGGCACCGTCGTTGGCGAGGGCCCGCATGGCGATCTCGGAGAGACCCCGGTGGACTCCTGCCCGCACCTGGTCGGGCGGGAGCAGCCCCATGCCCTTGGGCAGGCCGGTGAGCCCGTACGCGTCGCTCTCGTACGGCCAGCGCTGCGTCAGCGCGGCGTACAGCAGGGCGCCGATGGCCTCCGTGTCGGCGCGCTGGGGGCCATCGGACGTGATGCCCCGCAAGGCGGCGTTCACCGCGAGGCCGCGGATGCGGTACTGGCCCGACGAGCTGCGCAGCACGGCCCCCGGCGTGAGCCGGAGATGTGCCAGGCCCTCCCGGTGCGCGGCCGCCATGGCCTGGGAGATCTGGCTGACGAGCTGGTACGCGTCATGGGCGTCCATCGGGCCCGCGCCCAGCAACGCCGTGAGCTCGGTGGCATCGGGCAGCCACTCGTGGACGACATAGACGAGGTCATCCTCCTCGACGGCGTCGAGGACCTGTACGAAGCGTGGGTCGCCCAGCAACGCGGAGGACCTGGCGGCGGCCAGGACGGATCGGGCCCGCGGGTGGTCCGCGGGAAGAAGGTGGACACCCACCGCGCGACGCAGCTTCTCGTCGACGGCACGCCAGCTGCTGAACCCGTCCAGACGGGTGACGCACTCCTCCAGCCGGTACCGGTCGGCCAGCTTGTGTCCACTGTGCAGATCAGGGGTGGCCGGGGAGGCCTCGGAAGCGGCTTTCCTGCCGTCCTCCTCCGGGGAGTCCGTGTCCGCCGCGTCCTGCGCTTCTGCCGTACCGTCGGTCGTGGCCTCGTCCGCCTTGGCGGTCAGCGGCTCGTCCCCGCTGTTGTCGGCCACGTCGACGGCAGCCGTGCTACGTTCCGCCACCGTCGTTCCTGCCTCCCCATCCGTTGCGCGATGCCCAGCCAGCTCTGCACAGTCACGCCAATTGTGCCCACACTCCGGCGCTATGCACGACACGCGGAGGCCGACGATGGTTGTGCGGACCGGCCGCCTCAGCGGCCGAGCCGCCCCCTGACCATGCCGACCATGCCGTTGATCTCCTCGATCCGCATTCTCTTGGCCGCGACGAAGAACACTCCCAGGAGCAGGGCCCCGCCGCAGATCAGCGCGACGAGCGAGCCGAAGGCGCCTTCGCCGAGCACGTTCAGGAGGCCGAAGCCGACGGCCCCGCCCACCACGGTGGCGGGAAGAGCCGCGAGGCACAGCCTGGCATAGGTGCGGACGACGTGGGCGCCGTCCAGATCGCCGCCCAGACGGTTGCGCAGTCGGCGCCAGGCGATCCCGACACCGACGGCGTAGGCCAGACCGTACGAGGCGGCCATGCCGACCACGGCCCACTGAGCGGGGAGCACCACGTAGCAGAGGGCCGAGGCGGCCGCGTTGACCAGGGCGACGATGACGGTGTTGTAGAAGGGCGTGCGGGTGTCCTCGTACGCGTAGAACCCGCGCAGCACCACGTACTGCACGGAGTACGGGATCAGACCGAGCCCGAAGGCCATCAGGATGAAGCCCATGGAGCGGGCGGCCGCAGGGCCGCTGGACGAGTACAGCAGGGTGCACATCGGCACGCCCAGGGCGAGGAACGCGAAGGCGACCGGCACGATGGCCACGGCGGAGTTGCGCAGTCCCTGGGAGATGTCGTCGCGGACGGCGCCCGGGTCGTTGTCGTGCGCGGCCCGGGAGATCCGGGGCAGCAACGCGGCCATGACCGAGACGGTGATGATCGCCTGCGGCATGCCCCAGATCAGCTGGGCGTTGGAGTAGGCGAGGAAGCCCGCCCCGTCCTGCCCGGACGCCTTGCCGGCCGAGGTAGCGAGCTGGGTGACGACCAGGACACCGGCCTGGTTGGCGAAGACGAACAGGACCGTCCACTTGGCCAGCTTCACCGTCTTGCCGAGACCATGGCCCTTCCAGTCGAACCGCGGGCGGAACCGGAAGCCTGCCTCGCGCAGGTACGGGATCATCGCCAGCGCCTGGACCACCAGGCCGAGCAGGGTGCCGATGCCCAGCAGGCGCACGCCCTCCGGCGGGATCGTGTCCACGCCCATGTGGGACTCGTGGGACGTGCCGTAGACCCAGATGAACATCCCGAACGTGAAGATCATGACGATGTTGTTCAGGACCGGGGTCCACATCATCGCGCCGAACTTCCCGCGGGCGTTGAGGATCTGCCCCATCACGACGTGCACACCCATGAAGAAGATGGTGGGCAGGCAGTAGCGGGCGAACGTCACGGCGACGTTGTTGGCTGCCGGGTCGTCCGCGATCGTCGAGGACATCAGCCGGATGAGCCACGGAGCCGCGAAGACCACCACGGCGACGATGAGGCCGAGAGCGACCATCACCAGGGTCAGCAGCCGGTTGGCATAGGCCTCGCCGCCGTCCTCGTCGTCCTTCATGGAGCGGACGAGCTGGGGGACGAAGACGGAGTTCAGACCGCCGCCCACGGTGAGGATGTAGATCATCGTGGGCAGCGTGTAGGCGATGGTGAAGCTGTCGCCGAGCAGGGCCGCGCCGAGCGCCGCGGTGATCACGAGGCTGCGGACGAAGCCGGTGAGACGCGAGACGAGCGTGCCGGCCGCCATGACGGCACTGGACTTCAGCAGGCCGGAGGCACGGCCGCCGGACTTGGGCGGCGCGGGAGCCGGGGCGGGCTCGGGCTGAGCGGGCGCCGGGGAGGCGCCGGGGCCCGCCGGGCCCTCCTGGTCCCGGAAGAGGTGGGCGAAGGCGTCGGGCTCGTCGCGGTCCTCGGAGGCCCGGGTGACGAGGTCGTCCACGCCCACGAACTGGGTGGTCGCGGCGTTGTCACCGTACGGGAGGTGACGGGAGGGCCCGGCGGGCTCGGGTGGCGGAGTCTGCGCCCAGATACGGGGGTCGGGGGCGTACTGGGCGGCCGGAGGCTGCTGGTAGAGCGGCTGAGGCTGCTGATAGGTGCCGGGAGGTGGCGGCGGGTGCGCCGCGCGGTCGTACAGCGCCTCGTCCACCGGGTCCTGGGCGGAGAGGTCCTGGGCCCGGTAGGGGTCGTAATCGTACGTGGACTGCAGATACGGATCCGGCGCCGGCTCCTGCTCCGGCCCAGGGGGCACCGGAGGGCCGCCGGAGTACCCGGCCCCGCCCGCACCCTGACCACGGTCACCGTCGTACGGCGCGTTCATCGAAACCCCACCTCATCGTCCCCGGCCGACCGGCCACGACAGACATCGCTCAACGGTCCACTTTCTCACCCGTGCCCGATGGCTCCGCGCTTTCGGGACCGGTGTCCGGCGTCGGGTCACTCGGCTGCTCGGGTTCACTGCCGTCGTCGCCCGACGTGCCGCCCGCGTTGGCACGCTTCCGATGTGCATACATCCTGATGCCGGCCAGGACCAGCAGCAGCAGCCCGCCGGCGATCACCAGAAGCACCGTCGGGGTGATCTCGGAGACCTTCACGGTGAAGGCCATTTCCTCACCGTACGGAGTTCCGTCCTCCGTGTAGAGCTGTGCGGTCATCTGGACCTGGCCGTTGATGTTGGCCGCCGCGTCGAATTTCACCGACTGGCTGTGCCCGGCGCCGATCTGGATGGGCTGCTCCGCCATGCTGCCGCCGTCGTTCAGCTTGAGCCGGGTCGCGTTGTCCGACTTCAGCCGCAGCACCAGGTGATCGACGTCCTGCAGCAACCTGTTCTGCACGGTCACGGGGATCGTGGCGCTGCGTCCTGACAGGGTGATGTCCGACTTCGGGACGAGCTGGACCTCGCCGACCAGGCCCTGGAGGTAGGTGCGCACCGAGTCCCGGTACTGCTGGGCCTGCAGCGGCTTGCCCCGCCACGAGGTGGACATGGACCGGTTGACGGCGTTGCCGAAGGGGGTCACCACCCGCTCGGGGTGGGTGAGGATCACCTGGAAGTTGTCGAGCGAGGACTGGATGGACTTGATGTCCTGGAAGGCCTGGGTGGGCAGTTCCTGGCGGCGCAGCTGCTTCGGGTACCGGGAGGCCGGAGGGATCTCGGTGGTCGCCTTCGCGTCCGGCTTGGTCGCGGAGGCCTGCGTCAGCCCCTGGGACTGCGTCCAGCGGTCGCCGTTCAGGGCGTGGAGGGCGCGCGCCATCGACTGCGCCTGGGCGATCGTCGGCATGCGCTGCGGTGCGACCACCACAGACCGGTCCTTGTCCGTGTCCTGCTCGGCCAGGGCCAGGGTCAGGGCGAGGAACTTCTGGACGGCGAGCGTGGAGTTCCCCGCCTTCCCCATATCGCCCTGGAAGGCCGTGGAGAGCCTGGCGTCGGCGACCACCGCTGTGGTGCCGCCGCCGATCGGGCGGGCGGCTGAGGGCGTGTAGGACAGGTTTCCGGTCTCTTCCAGACTGTCACTGCGGGCAATCACGCGGTGGGCGCCGGCCGAGGTGGCGACATCCACGATCGACGGGTCCACCGCACCGTCCACCGGCCATGCGAAGTCGGTCGACGGCTTCAGATGGAGGATGGTCTCCACCGTCATGCCGGCGACCTCGCTGGCGGTCTGCAGATGGCTGAGCGTGCCCGAGACGTTCTTGCCGCGATGGGCGATCGAGGCCAGGTCCGGGTCGCCGAACGGCAGGGCCACGACCTTGCCCTCGGACACGGCCCCTTCCAGCGAGGTGAGCCACTTCTTGGCCAGCTCCTGGTTCGTCCCGGGGACCGTGGTGTCGCCGGATCTGACCTGGTAGGGCTTGGTCATCGCGTCGACGCTGGCCAGCAGGTCCGGATCGATGACCCAGGTCACGGGCAGTTGCTTGCCCAGCGACACCATCTGTTCGAGACGGCCCCCCGGTGCGATCTCGGCGGCGAGGTCGTCGTCGGCGAACACGGGGGTCTGCTGTTCGTCGGAGCCGGTCTCCGCCGTGAGGTGCGCCGACGCGATCAGCGGCCAGAGGTAGCTGATGCCGACCCTGGAGTCGCGTTCCCCGTCCTGCCAGGGCAGGAAGGTCCGCTTGATGCCGAGCACCTGGTCGTACACGGTGTGCGAGGTGCGGCCGGACAGCGAGACACCCAGCTGGTAGACCCCGTCGTCACCGAGCCCCAGCTTGTTGACCGGAACCGACAGCGTGAAGTCCTGGCTGATGCCCGAACGCAGCTTGTCGATCTCGACCGTGTACTTGCCCCCGATCGGATAGGGATCGGTACCGGGCAGGTACCCCGTGCGGCGGGCGGCCGCGTCGATGGCGGTCCTGCTGTAGAGCCGGGGGCCGACCCGCAGGTCGACCTGGGCCTCGGTGACCGTCTCCTTGCCCTTGTTGGTCAAGGTGCCGGAGATCGTCAGCGTGTCCCCCTTCTCAGGGGCGCTGGGGGTGACCTCGTCCAGTGACACCGAGACCGTGCTCGAACCCGTCGGAGCCTTCGTCGTGTCGGCTCGTGCCTGCGGGGCGGACGCTCCGGCCAGCAGGGCGGCGACGAGCGGAGCCCCGGCCAGCACGGCGGCTGTGCGCCGCAGCCACCGGCGGGCAGGAGAGGGATTCATCCCCTGGATGTCTGCCGCCTCGGCCACGCCTACCCGTCCCTCGTCGTCGTCAGCTGTCGATCGTTGTCCGCTGCTGCGTCCCCGCATGGTAACGAGGTGCGTCGGAGCTAAGTGCCGGGGAGTGTGCTGCATGATCGGGAGAGTCTTGCAGGGTCGAGTAAATGCGTGACGCCCGGACCGGCACGGGCACGTACCCTTTTCTGTTGTGCCGAACGCCAACGAAGACAACTCCAGCGCCCTGACCCAGGTGCAGCACCGCGCAGTCAGCGAACTGCTGCGTGTATCCCCGGTCGCCGATGATCTCGCCCGCCGATTCCAGGATGCCGGATTCAGTCTCGCACTGGTCGGTGGCTCGGTCCGCGACGCACTGCTCGGCAGGCTGGGGAACGACCTGGACTTCACGACCGACGCCCGCCCCGAGGACGTGCTGAAGATCGTCAGGCCGTGGGCCGACTCCGTGTGGGAGGTCGGGATCGCTTTCGGCACGGTGGGCGCGCAGAAGAACGGCTACCAGATCGAAGTCACCACGTATCGGTCGGAGGCGTACGACAGGACCTCCCGCAAGCCGGAAGTGTCCTATGGCGACTCCATCGAGGACGACCTCGTGCGACGCGACTTCACGGTCAACGCCATGGCCGTCGCGCTGCCCGAGAAGGAGTTCATCGACCCTCATGGAGGCCTGGAGGACCTGTCCGAACGGGTCCTGCGCACCCCTGGGACGCCCGAGGAGTCCTTCTCCGACGACCCGCTACGCATGCTGCGCGCGGCACGGTTCGCCGCACAGCTCGACTTCCAGGTGGCCCCCGAGGTCGTCACCGCCATGACGGAGATGGCCGGACGGATCGAGATCGTCTCCGCCGAGCGCGTGCGTGAGGAGCTGAACAAGCTCCTGCTCTCCTCGCACCCTCGTGAGGGCCTGTCGCTTCTCGTCGAAACAGGGCTCGCTCAGCAGGTGCTGCCCGAGTTGCCGGCGCTCCGGCTGGAGAGTGACGAGCACCACCGGCACAAGGACGTGTACGAGCACTCCCTGACCGTGCTGGAGCAGGCGATCGACCTGGAGGAGGACGGACCGGACCTTGTTCTGCGTCTTGCTGCTCTCCTGCATGACATCGGCAAGCCGAGGACGCGGCGCTTCGAGAAGGATGGGCGGGTCTCCTTCCACCACCATGAGGTGGTGGGCGCCAAGATGACCAAGAAGCGCATGACGGCGCTCAAGTACTCCAACGAGATGGTCAAGGACGTCTCGAAGCTGGTGGAGCTCCATCTGCGCTTTCACGGCTACGGCGACGGAGAGTGGACCGACTCCGCGGTACGCCGTTACGTGCGGGACGCAGGCCCGCTCCTGGAGCGCCTCCACAAGCTGACCCGGTCGGACTGCACCACGCGCAACAAGCGCAAGGCCGCTGCCCTCTCCCGCACCTACGACGGGCTGGAAGAGCGTATTGCTCAGCTGAAGGGCCAGGAAGAGCTGGACGCGATCCGGCCGGACCTGGACGGCAACGAGATCATGCAGATCCTGGACGTGGGTCCGGGCCCGGTCATCGGCAAGGCCTACGCGTTCCTGCTGGAACTGCGCCTTGAGAACGGTCCGCTGGCGCATGACGAGGCGGTCGCGGAACTGAAGAAGTGGTGGGAGGCCCAGGGCTGAGGCTCACGGCTCCCGATCCACGTCGACGGCGCTCATGTTTCACGTGAAACATGAGCGCCGTCGCATACGCCGAGGGCGTTGTTTCACGTGAAACAACGCCCTCGGTTGGTGTTCCGGGTGATGCGGAGGCTCAGCCGGCCGGCTTGAGCGGAGTCAGGCAGAGCACGACGCTGCTGCGACTCTTACGGCGTCCCGAGCTCTCGGTGTAGGCGGAGTACTTCTCCGCGTCACAGAGATCCGTGTCGGTCGTGTTGTCGTGCACCTCAGCGACCTTGTACTCGGCGGCGGACGAGGAGCAGTCGACGGACTTCATGTCCGGGTCGAAGTTGGTGCCCTTGTTCTCCAGGCAGTCCCCGACCGCAGCCGCCTTGGCGTCGGACTCGAACAGCTCGCCCAGGCCGAACTTCAGCCCGATGAGCACGGCGATGCCCACCACGATGATGATGATGTTGCGCGTAGCGAGGAAGGCCTTCTTGCCACCCGACGGCTGCGAAGGGCCCTGAGGGCCCTGGGGGCCTCCCCACCCCTGCGGCTGCTGCCCCTGGTGCGGCGGGTAGGGCTGCTGGGGCCCGCCCCACCCCTGCTGCTGCGGCTGTTGCGGCGGGTAGCCGTATCCGCCCTGCTGCGGCGGATAGGGCTGAGCCGGCTGCTGGCCGTAAGGCCCGTTGCCCTGCTGCGGCGGGTAAGTCATGTGTATGCCCCCGTGATTCACGTGTCTTGCTTGACGCGGGCACGCTATAGGACATCACTGTCCCGACTCCAATGCGTCAGGTACAGGCCCACGCCTGCGTAGAGCATTGCCACACCGATGACGAGTGCCACTGAACGCCCGTCAGGGGGCAGCACCAGCGCCGCGACCGCTGCCGCGGCAACGAAGGCCACGTTGAACAGCACGTCGTAGAACGAGAAGGCCCTGCCGCGGTAGGCATCGTCCACGGCGGTCTGCACCACGGTGTCCGTGGCGATCTTCGTGCCTTGCGTGATGAGCCCGAGGACAAAGGCGGCCACAAGCATCGGCGCGGGCGCGAACCACAGCCCCAGGGCGGGTTCGAGGACCGCGGCGGACCCGGCGCACACCGCCATCCAGCGGAACCGCCCGAGCCTCCGGGCGGCCCAGGGGGTCAGCACAGCCGCCGCGAAGAAGCCGGCACCGGAGACCACCACCGCCAGGCCGAGCAGGGCCAGGCCGTCGTCCTCGCTGTCCGTCCAGGCGTACCGGCACAGCATCAGGACCATGACGGTCAGTGCCCCGTAACAGAAGCGGATCACCGTCATGGCGGTCAGTGCCCGTGAGGCGCTCCGGTGTTCCGCCACATGCCGCAGTCCGTCGAGGAGCCCGCCGGCCGCTGCGGCGAGCGCCGACCGCAGGGGCGCCCGGCCGGTGCCGCGGTCGGGTCCGAGGAGCCCTGTTGCCAGTCGCAGCGTCGCCAGTGCCGAAGCGAAATAGAGCGCCGCCCCCAGCAGCACCACCACGGCGTCGGAGTCCGCCACCAGCAGCCGCACCGCGAAGGCGAGCCCGCCGCCTGCCGTGGCGGCGAGGGTGCCCGCGGTCGGTGAGAGCGAGTTGGCGAGCACTAGCCGCTCCCGGTCGACCAGGCGCGGGAGTACGGCGGAGAGCCCGGCGAGTACGAAGCGGTTGACGGCGGTGACACAGAGCGCCGAGGCGTAGAAGAGCCAGAGGGGAGCCGCCCCGATGATCAGGAGCGCGGTGCAGCAGGCGAGGGCGGAGCGCAGCAGGTTGCCGTAGAGGAAGACCTGGCGCCGGGGCCAGCGGTCCAGCAGCACGCCCGCGAACGGGCCGATGAGGGAGTAGGGGAGCAGGAGCACGGCCATGGCGGAGGCGATGGCGCCCGCGGACGCCTGCTTCTCCGGCGTGAAGACCACGTGCGCGGCCAGAGCCACCTGATAGACGCCGTCGGCCGCCTGGGACAGGATCCGCACGGCCAGCAGGCGGCGGAAGTTCCGCAGGCGCAGGAGTACGCGCAGGTCACGCACGACGGGCATGGGAGCAAGAGTCACACACGTCGAGGGCCCCCGGGCGGATTGCCCGGGGGCCCTCAATGGCGCGGCAGCCGAGAAGCGTTGTCGCGGCTCATCTGCCGGACCGACTCACGTGAGTCAGTTGGAGACCTCGCCGCGGATGAACTTCTCGACGTTCTCGCGGGCCTCGTCGTCGAAGTACTGGACCGGCGGGGACTTCATGAAGTACGAGGACGCCGAGAGGATCGGGCCACCGATGCCGCGGTCCTTGGCGATCTTCGCCGCACGGACGGCGTCGATGATGACACCGGCCGAGTTCGGGGAGTCCCAGACCTCGAGCTTGTACTCCAGGTTCAGCGGGACGTCACCGAAGGCGCGGCCCTCAAGGCGCACGTACGCCCATTTGCGGTCGTCCAGCCAGGCCACGTAGTCCGACGGGCCGATGTGGACGTTGTCCGCGCCGAGCTCGCGGTCACGGATCTGCGAGGTGACGGCCTGCGTCTTGGAGATCTTCTTGGACTCCAGGCGCTCACGCTCGAGCATGTTCTTGAAGTCCATGTTGCCGCCGACGTTCAGCTGCATCGTGCGGTCCAGGATGACGCCCCGGTCCTCGAAGAGCTTCGCCATCACGCGGTGCGTGATGGTGGCGCCGACCTGCGACTTGATGTCGTCGCCGACGATCGGGACACCGGCCTCGGTGAACTTGTCCGCCCACTCCTTGGTGCCGGCGATGAAGACCGGGAGGGCGTTGACGAACGCGACCTTGGCGTCGATGGCGCACTGGGCGTAGAACTTCGCGGCGACCTCGGAACCCACCGGGAGGTAGCAGACCAGGACGTCGACCTTGCGGTCCTTGAGGATCTGGACGACGTCGACCGGGGTCTCGGCCGACTCCTCGATGGTCTGGCGGTAGTACTTGCCCAGGCCGTCGTGGGTGTGGCCGCGCTGGACGGTGACACCGGCGTTCGGCACGTCGCAGAGCTTGATGGTGTTGTTCTCGCTCGCGCCGATGGCGTCCGAGAGGTCCAGGCCGACCTTCTTCGCGTCGACGTCGAACGCGGCGACGAACTCGACGTCCCGCACGTGGTAGTCGCCGAACTGGACGTGCATCAGACCGGGCACCTTGCCGGCCGGATCGGCGTCCTTGTAGTACTCGACGCCCTGGACCAGCGAGGCGGCGCAGTTGCCCACGCCGACGATGGCTACGCGAACCGAACCCATTCCGGTTGCTCCCTGTGTGTAATGGATGTTTCTGATGAGCTCGCCGCGGAACTGCGGTGAACTCACTTGGCGGTGTCGCCGGACGGATCCGGCGGGTTGTCTCCCCGCCGGGGCAGGCCGTCAGGCTCTCCTGCGGTCTTCTGCTGAGCTGAGCCCTCGGGCGAGGATCGTCGCTGATCCCGTCCCGACCGCTCGCTCTCGATGAGCTCGTTCAGCCAGCGCACTTCGCGCTCCACGGACTCCATGCCGTGTCGCTGAAGCTCAAGTGTGTAGTCGTCGAGGCGCTCACGGGTGCGGGCCAGAGAGGCGCTCATCTTCTCCAAGCGCTCCTCCAGCCGGCTGCGACGACCTTCCAGCACCCGCATCCGCACGTCGTGCTCCGTCTGTCCGAAGAAGGCGAATCGAGCAGCGAAGTGCTCGTCCTCCCACGAATCGGGGCCGGTGTGCGAGAGCAGTTCCTCGAAGTGCTCCTTACCTTCAGCCGTCAATCGGTAGACGATCTTGGCGCGTCGTCCCGCGAGGGACGAGGCAGGAGCGACTGGCCGGCCGGAGCCGGTTGCCGCCTCTGCCGGAGCAGTCCCCGGTTCCTCGATCAACCAGCCGCTGGCGACCAGCGTCTTGAGGCAGGGGTAGAGGGTCCCGTAGCTGAAGGCACGGAAGATGCCCAACGAAGTGTTGAGGCGTTTGCGCAGCTCATAGCCGTGCATCGGGGATTCGCGGAGCAGTCCGAGGACGGCGAACTCGAGGATGCCGGAACGTCTGCTCAACCTCGCCCCTCTTTCTCCGAGTGCTGTCGCGATCCCTTGTGTACCGAGTCGATGTACCGAGCTGATGTATCGACTCGATACATCAGCACGATAGATCGGACCGACCGCGCCGACAAGGGGAGCCTCAGTGAGCGGCGTCACATCGCTAATTCGTAGGAACCGACTTGCGTTATTTGGGGTGAAGTTCGGTCCCAGAGGGGTTTTGACCGTGCGTAGTCTGTGCGGCATGCAGACCACCGGGAACCGCGAGGCGCGCGCGTGCGTGAGTGCTCGCGGATCAGCCGGATGCACTGCGGGCGAGCCTGTCGCCGGGCTGGTCCGTCATTCGGGGGACCGGATCTCACCTGCCGCTTCCAGGCGCTCTCGCCTGCCCGAGGAGTAGTCGTTCGATGAGCGAGCACCGTCGTAAGACGTCGCAACCGCAAGGTGGCGGACGTGCCGCGGCCCGACGAGCCGCCCAGCAGTCCTCAGGACGCCGTGCAGCACCGTCACGCGGAGTAACTTCAGCCTCACCTTCCGAGTCGCACGGCGAGGAGGCCCCCTACGCCGGCCGTGCCGCGGCCAGACGGGCGGCCCAGCGCGGTGGCGGGGGCCACGGAGGTTCCGGTGGCGGCGGTGGCCGGCGCCGTGGGGGCGGGGACGGCGGGCCGGAGGGCCGTGGCGCCCGGCGCCCGGTCAAGAAGCGCTTCATCGACTATCCGCGGGCCGGCCGACAGGGCCTGCGCCGCTGGATTCCGTCGTGGAAGCTGGTCTCCAGCCTGTGCATCGGCTTTCTCGGCCTGTTGATGGGGCTCGCCGGTCTGGCGTACGCGATGGTCGCCCAGCCGGACATCAAGGACGCCGCGAAGGCGGAGAACAACGTCTACTACTGGGCGGACGGCACCCAGATGGTGGCCACCGGCGGTGAGGTCAACCGCCAGGTCATCGACTACGCGCAGATCCCCGAGGCGATGCGCAACGCCGTCATCTCCGCGGAGAACAAGTCCTTCGACCACGATCACGGCATCGACCCCATGGGTATCGCCCGCGCCGTCTTCAACATGGCCAAGGGCGGCCAGACCCAGGGCGGGTCGACGATCACCCAGCAGTACGTCAAGAACTCGCGGCTGTCGCAGGAACAGACCCTCACCCGCAAGTTCGAGGAACTCTTCATCACCCTCAAGGTCGGCAGGGAGACGAAGAAGAAGGACGTCATGGCGGGGTACCTCAACGTCTCGTACTACGGGCGGGGCGCTTCCGGCATCCAGGCCGCGGCCCGTACGTACTACGGCAAGGACGCCAAGGACCTGGACCCGAGCGAGTGCGCCTTCCTGGCCAGTCTCCTCAAGGGCGCCAGCTACTACGACCCCGCGGGCGCACCGGAGATCGACTCGGTGCAGGCGACCGCCGACAAGAATCTCGAACGGGCGACGAAGCGCTGGAAGTGGATCCTCGACGAGGAGGTGAAGGACGGCCGGATGTCGGAGAAGGAACGAGCCAAGTACACCGAGTTCCCGATGCCCGACAAGCCGCAGAAGAACGCCCAGCTGGGCGGTCAGCTGGGCTACCTCGTCAACACCGCCAAAGCCGAGTTCCTCAACAACACCGACGTCACCAGCGAGCAGCTGGCGCAGGGTGGCTACGAGATCCACACCACCTTCGACAAGACGAAGGTCAATCAGCTCAGCAGGGCCGTCAAGCGCGTCTACGACGAGAACATCGACCCCAAGAAGCGTCCGGAAGACACCCACGTGCAGTTCGGCGGTTCGTCGGTCGACCCCAAGACCGGTGCGATCCAGGCGATCTACGGCGGTGTGGACGCGACCAAGCACTACACCAGCAACGCCGGCCCCACCGGCGCCGCGGTCGGCTCGACCTTCAAGCCCTTCGTGCTTGCCGCCGCCATGGAATACGGGAAGCGGGATCCGTCCGGGGGTGCGGAGCAGGGCGATTCGCAGCGTACGAAGGTCTCACCGCTCAGCGTCTACAACGGCGCCAACAAACTGAAGATCAGAAAGTACAACGGCGAGGTCTGGACCGATCAGGACGGCAAGGAATGGCTCCAGACCAACGACGACCATGAGTCGTTTGGCAACATCACCTTGCGTGAGGCAATGCGGTGGTCCGCCAACTCCCCGTACGTGCAACTGGGCATGGACGTCGGCACGGACAAGGTGAAGAAGGCGGCCATCGCAGCCGGTCTGAAGGACGACCAGTACATGGCGGATGCCAGCGTTCCGTCTTTCTCGATCGGCACGTCCTCGCCGAGCGCGACGCGTATGGCCGGCGCCTACGCCACCTTCGCGGCCCGGGGCCAGCAGCGCGATCCCTTCTCCGTCACCGAGGTGAGGAAGCGCGGCGAGGTGTACTACCGGCACAAGGCCGTCACGAAGAGCGCCTTTGACAACGCCATCGCCGACAACGTCACGGACGTGCTCAAGAACGTCGTCGAGAAGGGGACCGGTACGTCCGCCCAGCTTCCGGGCCGCGAGGTTGCGGGCAAGACGGGTACGACCGACGACAACCTGTCGGCGTGGTTCGTCGGCTACACGCCGCAGCTGTCGACCGCGATCAGCATGTACCGGCTGGACGACGACGAGAAGAACAAGAACCGCAAGTTCGAGAAGATGTACGGCACCGGTGGCAAGGACAAGATCCACGGCGCCTCGTTCCCCGCGCAGGTCTGGCACGACTACATGGTCGAAGCGATGAAGAACGAGAAGGCGGAGCCCTTCCCCAAGGCGGAGCCGATCGGCGACAAGGTCTATGGCGGTGGCGCCTCCAAGAAGCCCACGCCGACCCCGACGCCCACCCCGACGGAGACCGAGTCGACGACGCCGACGCCGACGCCGACGCCCACGCCCACGCCTGACGTCCCGACCCCCGACCCGAGCGACACCTGCGGTACGTGGGGATGGAACTGCCAGGACAACGGCGGTACCAACACGGGCACGAGCCAGGGCAATGACGGAGGCACGGACACGGGCACCAGCCAGGGCAACGACGGAGGCACGGACACCGGGACCTCCACCGGTACGACCGGTGGCGACAACGGTACGGACGGGGGCACAGCCACCGGCGGCAACAACACCGGTACCACCGCCGGTAACAACAGCACAGGGAACACCAACTGGTTCGGTGGCACCGGATAGCGACCGGCACGCACTGCGCCTCACGCCCGGCGGACAGCCCGGCGCGAGGCGATCCGAACGAGAGAAGAGGGCCGCGGCACCCCGGTGCGGCGGCCCTCGTCGTTCCCACAGCGCCGTACGGCAGGATGTGCGGCATGCCAAGCGCAGAGGACACAAGCGTGCACCAGGAACGGCCTGTCGTACGGCCCACGCACCGGGACGAGGTCGCGGCGGCCGGCAGCGAGCTGATCGGCGGGAGGTCGGGGCGCTGGTCGCGGCTCGGCACCGCCGCACTCACCCCGGTGGGAGCCATCGCCCTGGTGGCCATCGGGATGTTCGCGCTGGGCATGGTGCAGAAGCTGCCCTGCTACAACTGGGCGTGGTTCAGGGGCGCCGGATCCCAGTACACGCACGCGTGCTACTCGGACATCCCGCATCTGTACTCGGGGCGCGGCTTCGCCGACGGCCTGGTGCCCTACTTCGACCGGCTGCCGGGCGACATGCAGTTCCTGGAGTACCCCGTACTCACAGGGGTGTTCATGCAGGTCGCGGCCTGGCTGACGCCGGGTGGCGGCTCCCTCCAGGACCAGGAGCAGGCCTACTGGCTGGTCAACGCCGGCATGCTGATGATCTGTACCGCGGTGATCGCCGTCTGCGTCGCCCGTACCCACCGGCTGCGGCCCTGGGACGGCCTGCTGATGGCGCTCGCGCCCGCCTTCGCGCTCACCGCCACGATCAACTGGGACCTGCTGGCCATCGCTCTGACCGCCGCGGCGATGCTCATGTGGTCCAGGAGCCGCCCGCTGGCGTTCGGCATCCTCATCGGACTGGCCACGGCTGCCAAGCTCTACCCCGCCTTCCTGCTGGGGCCGGCTTTCGTCCTGTGCTGGCGGGCCGGGAAGTGGCGCCACTTCGGGGCGGCGGCACTGGGCGCGGCCGGTTCCTGGCTGGTGGTCAATCTGCCGGTCATGATCTTCGCGCCCGAGGGATGGAAGAAGTTCTACACATTCAGCGAGGAACGCGGCATCGACTTCGGGTCGTTCTGGCTGATCATCACTCAGCGCACCGGTGAGTCCATCGACGTCGGTACGGTCAACACCGTCTCGACCCTGACCACGGTCGCGCTGTGCGCGGCGATCGGCGTCCTGACCCTGACGGCACCGCGCAGGCCGCGGTTCGCCCAGCTCGCGTTCCTCGTCGTCGCGGTGTTCATCCTGGTCAACAAGGTCTACTCGCCGCAGTACGTCCTGTGGCTGATCCCCCTCGCCGCGCTGGCCAGGCCCCGCTGGCGGGACTTCCTGATCTGGCAGACCTGTGAGGTCCTGTACTTCCTGGGGATCTGGATGTACCTGGCGTACACGACGAGCGGCGACAAGCACCAGGGGCTGCCGACGGAGGGCTATCAGCTGGCGATCGTGCTGCACCTGCTGGGCACGCTGTACCTGTGTGCCGTCGTCGTACGGGACATCCTGATGCCGGAACGCGACCCGGTGCGGCGCGACGGCTCGGACGACCCGTCGGGCGGGGTGCTCGACGGTGCCGAGGACGTCTTCGTGCTGTCCCACCTCATCGAGACCGCTCCCGTACGGCGTGAGGCGCTGCAGGAGGCGACCGGGCCGCGGGTGGAGTGGGGCAGGGCCGGCACGCCCGCCGCCGACTGAGCGGGGCGGGCGCGCGGGCTCAGCGTTCGACGATGCGGTCGTACTGGGTGGTCGTGTGACGCAGGTGGGCCACCAACTCGTCGCCCACCCGCGGCTCCTCGGCGTCCGAGGGCACGAACAGGATCGACACCTGCATGTGCGGCGGCTCGGCGAACCAGCGCTGCTTGCCCGCCCAGACGAACGGGGAGAGGTTGCGGTTCACGGTGGCCAGGCCCGCACGGGCGACACCCTTGGCACGCGGCATCACGCCGTGCAGCGCCTTCGGGGCCTCCAGGCCCACGCCGTGCGAGGTGCCGCCGGCCACGACGACCAGCCAGCCGTCGGACGCGGCCTTCTGCTGCCGGTAGCCGAACCGGTCGCCCTTCGCGACGCGCGTGACGTCGAGCACGGCGCCCCGGTACTCCGTCGCCTCGTGGTCCCCGAGCCAGAGCCGGGTACCGATGCGGGCGCGGAACCGGGTCTGCGGGAACTGCTGCTGCAGCCGGGCCAGCTCGTCGGCGCGCAGGTGGCTGACGAACATCGTGTGCAGCGGCAGCCGGGCCGCCCGCAGGCGGTCCATCCACGCGATGACCTCCTCGACCGCGTCCGAGCCGTCCGTACGGTCCAGCGGCAGGTGGAGGGCGAAGCCTTCGAGGCGCACGTCCTCGATGGCGGCGTGCAGCAGCCCGAGCTCCTCCTCCTTGACGCCGTGGCGCTTCATCGAGCTCATGCACTCGATGACGACCCGGGCGCCCACCAGGGCGTGCACCCCGTCCACGGACGAGACGGACCGTACGACGCGGTCGGGCAGCGGAACCGGCTCCTCGCCCCGCCGGAACGGCGTCAGCACCAGCAGGTCACCGCTGAACCAGTCCTTGATGCGGGCCGCCTCGTAGGTGGTGCCGACCGCGAGGATGTCGGAGCCGAAGCGGATCGCCTCGTCGGCCAGCCGCTCGTGGCCGAAGCCGTATCCGTTGCCCTTGCAGACCGGCACGATGCCGGGGAACTGGTCGAGAACGGATTTCTGGTGCGCCCGCCAGCGCGCGGTGTCGACGTACAGGGAGAGCGCCATGGCCGGTCCGGAACCCTTCTGGTGGCTGCGGTGAAACGGAGGGAGAAGCGTGTTCAGGCCCCATTGAAACCAATGAAGCCGGTTTCGTCAGCTGTGGGGCACCGATCAGCGGCGTGACATGTAGATGTCCAGGGCCTTGTGCAGCAGCTTGTTCAGCGGGAAGTCCCACTCGCCGAGGTACTCCGCCGCCTGGCCGCCGGTGCCGACCTTGAACTGGATCAGGCCGAAGAGGTGATCGGTCTCGTCCAGCGAATCCGAGATGCCGCGCAGGTCGTAGACCGTGGCCCCCATGGCGTACGCGTCGCGCAGCATCCGCCACTGCATCGCGTTCGAGGGGCGGACCTCGCGCTTGTGGTTGGCCGAGGCGCCGTACGAGTACCAGACGTGGCCACCGACGATCAGCATGGTCGCCGCCGCGACGTTCTCGCCCTCGTGACGGGCGAAGTAGAGCCGCATGCGGTTGGGGTCCTCGCTGTTGAGGGCCGTCCACATGCGCTGGAAGTAGCCGAGCGGGCGCGGGCGGAAGTGGTCGCGCTCGGCCGTGATCTCGTACAGCCGCTGCCACTCGGAGAGCTCCGCGTAGCTGCCCTGGACGACCTCGACGCCGGCCTTCTCGGCCTTCTTGATGTTGCGCCGCCAGAGCTGATTGAAGCCCTTGTGGACATCCTCCAGGGAGCGGTTCGCCAGCGGCACCTGGAAGACGTAGCGGGGCTGCACGTCACCGAATCCGGCGCCGCCGTCCTCGCCCTGCTGCCAGCCCATCTTCCGCAGCCGGTCGGCGACCTCGAAGGCACGCGGCTCGATGTGGGTGGCCTCGACGTCGCGCAGGCGCTTCACTTCCGGGTCCTGGATGCCGGCCTTGATGGCCGAGGCGTCCCAGCGGCGGATGACCACCGGCGGGCCCATCTTCACGGAGAAGGCACCCTGCTGCTTCAGGTGCGCCAGCATCGGCTGCAGCCAGTCGCTCAGGTTGGGCGCGTACCAGTTGATGACGGGGCCCTCGGGCAGATACGCCAGGTATCGCTTGATCTTCGGGAGCTGCCGGTAGAGCACCAGGCCCGCGCCGACGAGCTGTCCGGTCTTGTCGAACCAGCCCAGGCTCTCCGAGCGCCACTCGGCCTTCACATCCGCCCATGCCGGGACCTGCATGTGACTGGCCGCGGGCAGGCTCTGGATGTAGGCCAGATGCTGCTCTCGGCTGATGGTCCTCAGGGTCAGGCTCATGCGGGGCGCTCCTCGGCAGGTGTGTCCCCATGGGTCAGGGGCTCCGGCTCTCGCGCCGAAGCCTACTGTGACCGGGAAGTGCGCCGTCTGGCCCCGTCGTACCCGTCCGCCTCCGCACCGCGTGCGAGGGCGGCTCCGCCGGGTGACGGAGCCGCCCCGGGGACGGACGTGCGAGGTCAGCCGATCACGCCGCCGAAGAGTCCGCCATGGGCCATGCCGAGGAAGAATCCGAGGGCGGAGGCGCCCATGCCGATGATCAGTGGGAACCTCTCACGCGTGGTCACGGAGATGTACTGGCCGTACGCCCCCGTGATGATGCCGATGAGCCCGGCCCACGAACTCAGCAGATGCAGGTTGTGGAACATCGCCGAGATGAAGGCGAGGGCGCCGAGGACGAGCGTGACCACCACGAGCGCGTCCTGCAGTGGGTGGGACCTGCCGTCCGTGGCGAAGAGGGAGACGGAGGGGCGGGTCCGCGTTACGTGTGCCATGGATTACCTCCTGGCCGACATGCGGCGCGATCGTGGCGCCGCTCACACCCGATGTGTACAGATTGCGTCCGCTGACCATCGGATTTCAACCGGAAGCGGGTCTGCGGGTACTCTGGTCGGTCTGCACCGGTGTCTGCCCAGGCCGGCACGGTCCGCCCCTCCTCACCGAGGGCGCTGTCAGTGCCGACTGTTCTACTCGGGCACCGTTGCTCAACGCATCACGACCCTCCTGCCACGGAACGACCGTGGCCGCTGAGTCCAAAGGAGGTGGGTTCCACATGCGTCACTACGAGGTGATGGTCATCCTCGACCCCGATCTCGAGGAGCGAGCAGTCTCCCCGCTGATCGAGAACTTCCTCTCCGTCGTCCGTGAGGGCGAAGGAAAGGTTGAGAAGGTCGACACCTGGGGCCGTCGTCGTCTCGCTTACGAGATCAAGAAGAAGCCCGAGGGCATCTACTCGGTCATCGACCTGCAGGCCGAGCCTGCGGTCGTCAAGGAGCTCGACCGCCAGATGAACCTGAACGAGTCGGTCCTCCGGACCAAGGTCCTCCGTCCCGAGATTCACTGAGCTTCCAGCTCAGCGGTCATCGGGTCCGAGTAGCAGCAAGCAGCCAAGAAATCCCCGCCGAGAGGTTCATCCATGGCAGGCGAGACCGTCATCACGGTCGTCGGCAATCTCGTCGACGACCCCGAGCTGCGCTTCACCCCGTCCGGTGCGGCGGTCGCGAAGTTCCGTGTCGCGTCCACTCCCCGCATCTTCGACCGGCAGACCAATGAGTGGAAGGACGGCGAAGGCCTGTTCCTCACCTGCTCGGTCTGGCGGCAGGCGGCGGAGAACGTCGCCGAGTCGCTCACGCGAGGCATGCGCGTTGTCGTGCAGGGCCGGCTGAAGCAGCGGTCGTACGAAGACCGCGAGGGCGTCAAGCGCACGGTCTACGAGCTGGATGTCGAAGAAGTCGGCCCCAGCCTCAAGAACGCCACGGCCAAGGTCACCAAGACCACCGGTCGCGGTGGTCAGGGCGGCCAGGGTGGATACGGCGGCGGCCAGCAGGGTGGCGGTAACTGGGGCGGCGGTCCCGGTAGTGGCCAGCAGGGTGGTGGCGGTGCTCCCGCCGACGACCCGTGGGCCACGAGCGCTCCGGCCGGCGGCCAGGGCGGGGGCCAGCAAGGCGGAGGCGGTTGGGGCGGAAGCTCCGGCGGCTCCGGCGGCGGCTACTCGGACGAGCCTCCCTTCTAGGGAAGCTCGTACCCCCACTTCTTGATCACACAGGAGAAACACCATGGCGAAGCCGCCTGTGCGCAAGCCTAAGAAGAAGGTCTGCGCGTTCTGCAAGGACAAGACCCAGTACGTGGACTACAAGGACACGAACATGCTGCGGAAGTTCATTTCCGACCGCGGCAAGATCCGTGCCCGCCGCGTCACCGGCAACTGCACGCAGCACCAGCGTGACGTCGCCACGGCTGTGAAGAACAGCCGTGAGATGGCGCTGCTGCCCTACACGTCCACCGCGCGATAAGGGAAGGGTGACCGAATCATGAAGATCATCCTCACCCACGAGGTCTCCGGCCTCGGTGCCGCCGGCGACGTCGTCGACGTCAAGGACGGGTTCGCCCGTAACTACCTGGTTCCGCGTGGCTTCGCCATCCGCTGGACCAAGGGCGGCGAGAAGGACGTGGCGCAGATCCGCCGCGCCCGCAAGATCCACGAGATCGCCACGATCGAGCAGGCCAACGAGATCAAGGCCAAGCTCGAGGGCGTGAAGGTCCGTCTGGCCGTTCGCTCCGGCGACGCCGGCCGGCTCTTCGGCTCCGTCACCCCGGCCGACATCGCCTCGGCGATCAAGGCCGCCGGTGGTCCGGACGTCGACAAGCGTCGCGTCGAGCTCGGCTCGCCGATCAAGACGCTCGGCGGACACCAGGTGTCCGTGCGTCTGCACCCCGAGGTCGCTGCGAAGCTCGGCATCGAGGTCGTTGCTGCCTGATCGGGCCGCATCAGCAGAACAGTGAAGGGCCGCACCCTGGTGGTGCGGCCCTTCGCCGTTTCACGTGAAACAAGCTGCCGAACCCGGGCGCTGATCCTCTTGGGTTCCCCGGGCCTGTTCGGCGTTACGTGGCAGGGTCAGCGGGTCGCGCCGGTGACCAGCCACTTTCCCGAGCGGGTACGGAGCCAGAGCGTCGCCATCCGCACGATCATCATCAGCGCCATCGCGCACCACAGGGTCCCGAGCCCGCCGCCCAGGGCCGGGACCAGGAGGGCGGCCGGTGCGAACACGGCGAGGGTCACGAGCATGGCCCAGGCGAGGTACGGTCCGTCGCCGGCGCCCATCAGCACGCCGTCCAGGATGAAGACGACCCCGGCGATCGGCTGGGTGGCGGCCACTACGAGGAGGGCCGGCAGCAGGGCGTCCTGGACCGATGTGTCGCTGGTGAACAGGGGCACGAAGAGCGGACGGGCCAGGACGATCAGCACGCCCAGCACCACTCCGGAGGCGATGCCCCACTCCACCATCCGACGGCACGCGTCGCGGGCCCCCTGGGTGTCGCCCGCTCCCAGGTACCGTCCGATGATGGCCTGCCCGGCGATGGCGATGGCATCGAGCGCGAAGGCCATCAGGCTCCACAGGGACAGGATGATCTGGTGTGCGGCGATGTCGGTGTCCCCGAGCCGGGCGGCAACCGCCGTGGCGATGAGCAGGACGGCGCGCAGCGACAGGGTACGGACCAGGAGGGGCACGCCGGCCTGGGCACAGGCCCTGATACCCGCGGCGTCGGGGCGCAGCGACGCTCCGTGCCGCCGGGCGCCGCGTACGACCACGACGAGGTAGGCGGCCGCCATCGCGAGCTGGGCGATGACCGTGCCCCAGGCCGAGCCGGCGATGCCCAGTCCGGCACCGTAGACGAGGGCTGCGTTGAGGGCCGCGTTGGCCGCGAAGCCGCCGATGGCGACGTAGAGCGGGGTGCGGGTGTCCTGGAGGCCCCGGAGTACGCCGGTCGCGGCCATGACCACCAGCATGGCGGGGATGCCGAGACTGGAGATCCGGAGGTAGGTGATCGCGTGGGGGGCCGCTGTGGGGGAGGCGCCGAACACGTCGACGAGCCAGGGAGCCAGGGGGAGCGTCAGCGCGATGACAGCGAGGCCGAGCAGGAGGGCCAGCCAGATGCCGTCCATGCCTTGGCGGATCGCGCCGGCCGGATCGCCCGCGCCCACCCGTCGGGCGACTGCGGCCGTGGTGGCGTAGGCGAGGAAGACGAAGATGCTCACTGCGGTCGTCAGCAGAGCGGCGGCGACCGCCAGACCCGCCAGTTGCGGGGTGCCGAGATGGCCGACGATCGCGCTGTCGACCATCACGAACAAGGGCTCGGCCACAAGCGCGCCGAAGGCCGGGACGGCGAGCGCGATGATCTCGCGGTCATGGCGTCGACGACGGGAAGACAGGGTTCCCTGTGGCTGGGTCATGGCAGTCAATCTAATCTTCCACAGGTAAGAGATGCAATGAGGCAGGGGTCCTTACATTTACTTGCCTGCGGGTCACTCCTGTGCGGGACCTGCGCCGATCTCGGCCCGGTAGCCGAAATTTTTCTCCCCCACAGCCCGTGGATGGGGAAAGGCCAGGTCACGGTGGTAGTCGCAGCTTCGTTATGAGTTTGTCCACAGTGCTGTCCCCCGGTCCGTGCACAGGTTCTGCGGAGTTCTCCACAGCATCTGGCCCGTCGTCCACAGAGCCTGTGGATAACCAGATTGGCTGACGGTGCCGAGCCGCCTACCGTAGTCCGGCGCCCCCACCCCGTTTCGGCTCTGCGGCATCGCAGAACTCGACACACCGGAACCGGAGTCGGGCGTCTTGTTTGTCGGTGCCGTGCCGTAAGAAAGAGGAGCACGGCTAGGTCCGCGGAGCGGACGGGAGGAGGTGGCCGGATGAGCATTCCCGAACCCTTGGACGACCCTTGGGCGGACACCGGCCCCAGTGACCGGCTGCCCGTCTCCCGCCAGCGCCGGGGGGAGGACCGGGACCGGGGCGAGCGCCACGACCGGGGCCGGGAGAGCCGCGACTGGGAGGGCGGCTCCTCGGGCTTCGAGCGCGTGCCCCCTCAGGACCTGGACGCGGAGCAGTCCGTGCTCGGCGGCATGCTGCTGTCCAAGGACGCCATCGCCGATGTCGTGGAGATCATCAAGGGCCACGACTTCTACCGCCCCGCACACGAGACCGTCTATCAGGCGATCCTCGACCTCTATGCCAAGGGCGAGCCGGCCGACCCGATCACCGTGGCCGCCGAGCTGGTCAAGCGCGGCGAGATCACCAAGGTGGGCGGGGCGCCGTATCTGCACACGCTGGTGCAGTCGGTACCCACGGCGGCCAACGCCTCGTACTACGCGGAGATCGTTCACGAACGCGCGGTCCTGAGGCGGCTCGTCGAGGCCGGCACGAAGATCACGCAGATGGGATACGCGGCCGACGGCGATGTCGACGACATCGTCAACTCCGCCCAGGCCGAGATCTACGCCGTCACCGAGCAGCGGACCAGCGAGGACTACCTGCCGCTCGGCGACATCATGGAAGGCGCCCTCGACGAGATCGAGGCGATCGGCTCCCGCAGCGGCGAGATGACGGGTGTGCCCACGGGGTTCACCGATCTCGATGCCCTGACCAACGGGCTGCACCCGGGCCAGATGGTCGTCATCGCGGCCCGTCCCGCCATGGGTAAGTCGACGCTCGCGCTGGACTTCGCCCGTGCCTGCTCGATCAAGAGCAACCTCCCCAGCGTGATCTTCTCCCTGGAAATGGGGCGGAACGAGATCGCCATGCGCTTGCTGTCCGCCGAGGCACGGGTAGCTCTGCACCACATGCGCTCCGGCACGATGACCGACGAGGACTGGACGCGGCTGGCCCGGCGGATGCCGGATGTCTCCGCGGCTCCGCTCTACATCGACGACTCCCCCAACCTCTCCATGATGGAGATCCGGGCGAAGTGCCGTCGCCTCAAGCAGCGCAACGACCTCAAGCTGGTGGTGATCGACTACCTGCAGCTGATGCAGTCCGGCGGTTCCAAGCGTGCCGAGAGCCGCCAGCAGGAGGTCTCCGACATGTCGCGAAACCTCAAGCTGCTGGCCAAGGAACTGCAGCTGCCGGTCATCGCGCTCTCCCAGCTGAACCGTGGCCCCGAGCAGCGCACGGACAAGAAGCCGATGGTCTCCGACCTCCGCGAATCCGGCTCCATCGAGCAGGACGCCGACATGGTGATCCTGCTGCACCGCGAGGACGCCTACGAGAAGGAGTCGCCGCGCGCCGGTGAGGCGGACCTGATCGTGGCCAAGCACCGAAACGGCCCGACGGCGACGATCACGGTGGCCTTCCAGGGCCACTACTCCCGCTTCGTGGACATGGCGCAGACCTGACCGGACCGGGGAGAGGCAACCGGTGTTTCCAGCAGCGAGTCATGCGAATCCTGATGTGCGGCCGGCCGGGCGCAGCGACCTCGGCGTGCTGCTGGACGTACTGTCCGAGGCCCGGGAGGACCAGGTGCGGCAAGGGCTCCCGCCCTCTTGGCGGGTGCTCCCCCACTCGGCCGTGGCAGCCGGAATCGACCGGGGCGAGACCTACCTCGTTCAGCTGGCGGGGGACCCCGTGGGGACGTTCGCCCTGGAAAGTGAGGACGCTGCGGTCTGGCCCGGCTCGGATGGGCCGAAGGCGGCCTATCTGCACCGGTTGGCCGTTCTTCCGTTCCACCACGGGCGAGGCATAGGAGCCTTCGCTGTGGACTGGGCCGCACGGACGGCTGCCGTGCGGGGATGCCTGCTCCTGCGTCTCGACGCCGTCGCGGCCAATGCGCGGTTGTGCTCCTGGTACGAGCGGCTGGGATTCGCCCCGAGGGGCGAAGTACTGCTCCCCGGATGGCAGCGGGCCAGCATGCGCTTCGAACGCGAAGTATGACCTGCCCGTAGGGCTTCCGGCATCGCGCGAGGTGGAGGCCGAGGGAGGGATAAATCGAGTCGCCATACGTGCGTGCGGGCGGTAGTTGTTGACGATGACTTCTCATGCTGAACAGTTGCTTCCCGGTACCCGGCGCGCGTTGTTGCACCGCATCGCCACGGCCCAGGCCGAAGGGCGTACACCCTCTCTCGTCGCCGCCGTGCAACGGCAGGGGCAGATCGTCTGGGACGGCTCACGCAGCTGTGTCGACGGCCATGCCCCGGACACGGACACGCAGTTCAGGATCGGCTCCCTCACCAAGACGTTCACCGCGGTGCTGGTGCTTCGGCTGCGGGACGAAGGACTGCTGGATCTCGCCGACCCGCTGGAGAAGCACCTGCCCGGCACCGGTGCGGGTGACGTGACCCTGTATCAGCTGCTCGGTCACACTGCGGGCCTCGGTGCCGAGACGACCGCGCCCTGGTGGGAGCGGACCCCGGGCACCCTCCGGCCCGCTCTCGGAGACGTGCTCGGCGAGCAGATCGCCATGCACCCGCCCGGCCACCGCCACCACTACTCCAACCCCGGCTACACCCTGCTCGGTTCGCTGGTGGAGGCCGTGCGCGGGGCCTCCTGGGAAGAGGTGCTGCGCCGCGAGGTGCTGGAGCCCCTCGGCATGCACCGCACGACCTCCCTCCCGCAGGCTCCGCACGCCGGCGGCTGGGCCGTGCACCCGTGGGCCGACGCCATGCTTCCCGAACCGGCCGAGGACCTGGGCCTGATGGCTCCCGCCGGACAGCTCTGGTCCACCACCGCGGATCTGCTGCGCTTCGCGGCCTTCCTTGCCGAGGGCGACGACCGGGTGCTCCGCGCCGCGTCGGTGGAGGAGATGAAGCGGCCCTCGGCTGCTCCAGAACCCGGCGACTGGGACAACGGTTACGGCCTGGGAGTGCAGCTGGTACGGCGGAAGGGCCGCACCTTCATCGGCCATACGGGCTCCCTTCCCGGCTTCCTTGCCGCCCTCTGGGTCAGTGCCGAGGACGACGTGGCAGCCGTGGTGCTCGTCAACGCGACCTCCGGGGCTGCGATCGGTGAGGTGGCTGCCGACCTCGTGGACATCGTCGCCGAGGCGGAGCCCCGCATCCCCGAGCCGTGGCGCCCACTGCCCGAGGTCGACGCGGAGCTCCTTGCCCTGACCGGTCCGTGGTACTGGGCAACGCGCCTCAACATCCTGCGGCTGACCGCCGATCGCGGGCTGGAGCTGTGGCCGGCGAACGGACCGGGCCGAGGCGCCCGCTTTACCGCACGGCCGGACGGCACCTGGGTCGGCCTGGACGGCTACTACGCAGGGGAGACGCTGCGGGTCGTGCGGAACGCCGACGGCAGCGTGAACCACCTCGATCTGGGGTCCTTCGTCTTCACGCGTGAGCCGTACGACCCGGCGGCGGCGGTGCCCGGTGGCGTGGACGAGGAGGGGTGGCGCGGCCTGGGGGACTGAGCGGGGCCCATGGGCTGACCGTGACTGGTGGCCGCCCGGGGCGTGAAAGGCGAGCGTCATCAGGCGGGTTGGGGTTGCCCGTTTCACGTGAAACGGGCAACCCAGCGGCTCAGGCCGTCAACTCCCGCTCCAGAGGGGTCCGGAAGCGCGGGGTAATCCTGGCCCCTCCCACCCAGGCGGTCAGCCGGGACAGTTCGGCCTCGATCGCCGAGGAGGCCTCCTTGCCCGGATCGGTCAGCAGCCGCCAGGCCAGCTCGCCGTTGGCGCGCTGTGCCCAGCCGCCCACGATCCGGCCGTTCCACCACACCGTGGGGCCGATGTTGCCCGAGCGGTCGAAGAGGGCTGCCCGGTGCTCGGCCGGCAGATGGAAGCCGCGGTCCGCCCAGCCCATCCCGCTGGGGTCGAGCGCGGGCAGCAGGGCCGCCCAGGGAGCGGGAGCGGATTCGGGTTCCGTGTCCCCGGGAGCGACCCAGGCGGCGGCGCCGTCGTCGAGCCGTACCTCCACGGCTCCGACTGCCGCCAGCGCCGTACGGACCTCGCGCGCACCCCATCCGGTCCACCACTTGAGGTCGCCTTCGGTGCCCGGTCCGTAGGCCCGGAGCCAGTGCAGGGCCAGCTCCGCCTGGGCCGGGGCGGTTTCCTCCACCGGCCGAGGCCGGGCCAGGGCCCAGCGGAACTGGCTGGAGGTCCAGGAACCCCTCGGCCGGTCCCGGCGAATCCTCCCTTCCGCGGCCAGCACTCGGATGACCCGGGTCGCGACGCCCTGGACCGCCTCCTGCTTCTTCCCGGGGAACAGCGTGATCTTGGTGCGGAGCGCAGCCACACCGGCGGCGAGTTCGCTGCCCGAGACCGGGCCGCCGTCCTCCAGGAAGGCGAGGGCGCTCCTCTCGGCCTCGTCGAGCCAGTGTTCGTCCAGGCCGTTGCCGTCGTCCCGCAGGTGCTTGAGCAGGTTGAGGCGTTCCTTGGCGGCCACAGCGCGCGCGTTGGCGGCCTCGACCCGTGGAGCCATCTCGTCCGAGACGACGAAGAGGGTGTTGCGCATCGAGAGCATCCGTACCAGTGAGACGTCCTCGTACAAGCAGTGCTCCACTGCGTCGATGCCTGGCTCGGTGAGCCTGGCGCATGTGGAGAGGAACACGGTGGCCGCGTCGGTCGCGTGGAGTGCGACAAGTGCATCGGCCACCGCGACGGGTGAGGAGGCCCGCGCTTCGGGTGCGAGGAGATGGCGGCGCCCGATCCGGACGCGGCGCTGTTCGTCACTGATGCGTTGCACATCGGCTCCTCGGGGGGTGGCAGGGTCAGAGAGCGAGTTTGAAGCCCACATGGCTGGCCACGAAGCCGAGCCGCTCGTAGAAGCGATGCGCGTCGGTACGGGTCGCATCGGAGGTGAGCTGCACCAACTGGCAGCCCTGGCGGCGTGATTCGTCCACCGCCCATTGGATCAGCCGGGTGCCGAGACCGCTGCCCCGTTCGTCCGCGTGGATACGGACGCCCTCGATCACGGAACGGGTCGAACCGCGCCGGGACAGCCCCGGGATCACTGTCAGTTGCAGGGTTCCGACGACGCGTTTCTCGCGCACGGCCACCATCATGTGCTGGTTCGGGTCGTCGGTCAGCCGTCGGAGCGCCGGCCGGTAGGGCGCGAGGTCGTCCGGCGACTCGCGCTGGGCACCCAGCGGGTCGTCGGCGAGCAGTGCCACGATCTCGGCCAGATCGTCAGCGGTCGCACGGCGTATGTCCAGATCGCTCATGATCCGCAGCCTACGCAGTCGGCGGGCGTGGCTACACGGGGACGGACTTCAGTTCCTCGACCGCCCTGACGAGCGGGGCGAGCTCGGCGTTTTGCGCGGCCTCGTCGAGTGCGGAACGCAGGGCGCTGTCATTGGTGGGCCGGGCCTCGGCGAGCAGTACGAGCCCGTCGTCGGTGACATCGGTGTAGATGCCCCTGCGGTCGGTGTCGCAGAGGTACCGGGTCAGCAGCCCGCGGTCTTCGAGACGGGTGACCAGGCGGGTGGTGGCGCTCTGGCTCAGCCCCACGGCGTCCGCCACCTGCTTCATCTGCAGATGGCCGCCCGGCCCGCTGTGCTGACGGCTGAGCACGTCCAGCAGGGAGTACTCCCGCACGCTCAGGTCGTGACCGCTCTGCAGAGCGCGTTCGATGCGGGTCTCGATCTTGCCGTGGAGCAGGGAGAGCGCGATCCAGCCCTGGGAGAGGGCGGTCAGGGCCGGGTCCGTGGCTGTCATGGTCTCTCCTCCGTGCCGGAGCTGCTTGCGTCCAGAGTAGCCGAACATCGCAATAGCCAGCGCTTGCAATTAAAGAGCGTCTGCAACTATTGTCTACGCATGTAAGGCGCAGTAGCAATCTTCTGGGAAGGCGTATCCATGCCGCTCGCACTCCTCGCCCTGGCCATCGGGGCATTCGGTATCGGGACCACCGAGTTCGTGATCATGGGGTTGCTTCCCGATGTGGCCGCGGACTTCCAGGTGTCCATCCCGGCCGCCGGCTTCCTGGTCACGGGCTACGCGCTCGGCGTCGTCCTCGGGGCACCGTTGATGACTGTGCTCGGCACGAGGGTCAGCCGCAAACGGATGCTGATGATCCTCATGGGCCTGTTCATCGCCGGCAATGTGGTCACCGCGACCGCACCCGTCTTCGAAGTGATGGTCGTCGGCCGTGTGATCGCCTCGCTCGCCCACGGTGCCTTCTTCGGCATCGGAGCGGTCGTGGCAGCCGATCTCGTCGCCCCGCAGAAGAAGGCGGGCGCCATCGCCCTGATGTTCACAGGACTCACCATCGCCAACGTCGTTGGTGTGCCGGTGGGCACCTCCATCGGTCAGCACGCCGGTTGGCGTTCCACGTTCCTCGTCGTCGCCGCGCTGGGCGTTGTAGGCCTGCTCGGCGTGGCCCGTCTCGTTCCCGAGCAGCCCCGTACCGAGGGCGTCAGGCTGAGGCAGGAACTCGCCGCCTTCCGCAATGTGCAGGTCCTTCTCGCCATGGCGATGACGGTCCTCGGCTTCGGCGGCGTCTTCGCTGCGATCACCTACGTGTCGCCGATGATGACGGAGGTCGCCGGATACTCGGCCTCCGCGGTCACCTGGCTCCTGGTCCTCTTCGGCCTCGGCATGGTCGGCGGCAACCTGCTCGGTGGCAGGTTCGCCGACCGTCACCTCATGCCCCTGCTCTTTGTGTCGCTGAGCGGGCTCACCCTGGTCCTGGCCCTGTTCACGCTGACCGCCCACAACAAGATCACGGCAGCTGTCACCCTTGTCCTGATCGGGGCCCTCGGCTTCGCGACCGTGCCTCCGCTGCAGAAGCGGGTGCTCGACCAGGCGGCGGGCGCCCCGACGCTGGCCTCAGCGGTGAATATCGGTGCCTTCAACCTCGGCAATGCGCTCTCGGCCTGGCTCGGCGGCCTCGTCATCGGCGCCGGACTCGGCTACACCGCCCCGAACTGGGTCGGAGCGGCACTTGCCGCGTCGGCTCTCGTGCTCGCCCTCGCCTCCCGTGCGCTGGAGCGCCGGACGACCATGCCGAGCCGCCTCGTCGCCGCCCACACCCCGGAGCCGGCGGCGGTGCCCGCCTCCCGGAGCTGAGCCTCGGGTCCTCCCCGCGCAGGGGGGCACGTGACCGGGGCGAGGGCGGGGGTCAGCCCGTGGCGAGGCTCAGGGGCGCGAAGTACCGGGACCAGTCCCCGTACCGTTGCCCGCCGAGGACCATCACCGTGGTCTCCGTACTGGACCGCAGGCCGCAGGCTCCGAGCCAGTCGAGCAATTCCTCGTGGCGGGCGTCTACGTCCACGCGCAGCGGCCGGTCCGTCGCCTCGGCGAGCGAGGCCACGAGCAGCTTCGCCGTGGCGGTGTCCCGGGCGATCAACGGCCCGACCGCGTGGTTCTCGGCGCTGGGGGAGAGCGCGGCGTACCCGATCAGTTCCCCGTTCTCCTCGGCGACCCGCAGGTGGTCGGCGAACGTGGGGAGCCGGGTCAGCAGATGGGTTCGGTCGAGGCCGAAGACGACCGAGTCCAGCTGCACCATGGCCCGCAGATCATGGGCGGAGGCAGACCGGATGACGAGCCCTGCGCCATCGAGAGGCAACGGCGCGGGTACCGCAGGCGGCTGGAAGGATCCGCTCAGACGGATGGTGCGCCCGACCGGGACGAACCCGAGCTCCTCGTAGAGAGGGCGTCCCGCCGATGTCGCATGGAGGCTGAGCGGGGTTCCCCCGGAGGCCTCGATCACCCTCTGCATCACATACCGGCCGACTCCCCGCCGGGCGTGACGCCCGGAGACCAGCAGCATCCCGACGGCGGCCATCCCGGGGCCGTACGGGACCGCCACGCAGCTCGCCATCAGCCCCTTGGTATCGGGGTCGTCGATGCCGTAGCCCGTACCGGCGGCGAGCAGCAGAGCCCAGCGCTCCTCGTCGCGCGGCCAGCCGCGGTCCTCGCTGAGATCGGCGCATGCGGCCAGGTCGTCCCGGGTGAGGCGCCGGATGGGTAGATCGGACAGCGGGCGGGGCAGTGAGCTGGGCATACGGGCCAGGCTGTCCGACTCGATGATCGCCGTCCACCGCTTTACCGGAACTGGCCGAGACGCGCAGCCGAAAATTGCTCCTGGTCCAGACCGGGAACCGTTTCACGTGAAACACGCCGCAGGGAGCGGGGCGCGAGCCCGGACCAGTGGCTCGGCACATCAGCCCAGGTCGGCGGCGTGCAAGGCCCGGACCCCCTCGATATTGCCGTCCAGGTAGTGCCGCAGCGACAGCGGCACCAGGTGCACTGCGGCGATGCCGACCCGGCTGAAGGGCACCCGGACGACGTCGTACTCCCCGCAGGGCTTGTCAATCTCGGGTCCGTGGCGCAGGGACAGGTCCATGGAATCGAGGCGGCAGACGAAGAAGTGCTGGACCTTGACGCCCTTCACCCCGCCCTCCTCGATGTGTTCCACGGTATCGACGAAGCAGGGCACCACATCGGTGATCTTCGCGCCCAGTTCCTCGTCCACCTCGCGGTGCAGAGCGTCGACGACGGTGGCGTCCTCGGGCTCGACCCCGCCACCCGGCGTGAGCCAGTACGGGTCAACCCCGGGCTTGGTGCGCTTGATGAGGATGAGGTCGTCGCCGTCGAGCAGGATGGCGCGTGCGGTGCGCTTGACCACAGGACGTTCGGTCATGGCAGAAGCGTGGCCCGCGCGACCCGTTCTGAAACACCGGAACGCCGTTGAGCGCTCCTGGGGTCACCAGTCGGCCGCAGCCCGCAGCAGCCACTCATGCGCCCGGGAGAGGTGAGGGAGTGCGAGTGTGCCGGTTCGCGCGGCCAGGAAGTAGGTGCGCAGGGGCGGCACCGGAGGGTCGAGAAGTGCCACCACCTCGCCCCGTTCAAGCGCGCCCTCGCACAGATAGCGCGGCAGCACGGCGAGCCCGGCGCCGGCGGCCGCGCACTCCAGGACCGCCCGCAGATCCGGCGCGATGACGGCTCCCGCGGCTGCGGGTGGGCTGTCGAAGACGGCGTTCCAGTAGCTGGAGACGAGCGGAAGGCTCTCGTGCACCTCGACCACGGGCAGCTGCTCCAGGACCACGGGGCCGTTGCGCCGCAGCGTTCCCGGCCCCAGGCGGCCGGCCCAGCGAGGAGCGGCGATGAGGATGTGCTCCTCGTCGCAGAGCGGAGTGGCGGTGAGCAGTTCCCCGCGCGGCCGGGCCGTCACGACGGCCAGGTCGTGGTGTCCGGCGGCCAGGCCGTCCAGAGTCTCGTCCGTGTCGGCGGAGAACGAACCCCGCAGTGCGAGCCCCTGGGTGATCAGTGGGGTCAGTGCGGGCAGGACCCGCAGCGAGAGGAACTCCGGGGGCCCGGCCAGATGCAGGGTCCGCACGCCCGATTCCTCGTCGAGGTCGGTCTCGGTGATCTCGACGAGCGCGTCCAGGTGGGGAGCGGCCCGGTGCGCGAGCTCGTCGCCGATCGTCGTCGGGGTCACCCCGCGGGCCCTGCGCAGAAAGAGCGGGCGGCCCAGCTGTCGTTCCAGCGTGCGGATCTGCGAGGTCACCGCGGGCTGCGAGAGGCCGA
Organism: Streptomyces sp. col6; assembly: GCF_008042035.1. GTDB lineage: Bacteria > Actinomycetota > Actinomycetes > Streptomycetales > Streptomycetaceae > Streptomyces. Next base: position 954,569 of record NZ_RDBL01000029.1, on the reverse strand, counting down.
GGAGGGCGGCGGCGCGGGTGAAGGAACCCGCTCGGTGAACGGTGACGAAGGTGCGCAGTAAGGCCAGATCCACGTCCCCTCCCTTCCGCCCGCACGCAGCGACGCATCCGATGGGGCCCGAACAGCTATAAATATGTCGATAGGCCTCTGTCACTACTGTGATTGGACACTGACGCAGAGTCAACTAGCCTTGTCGAGGCGGTTCTTCGCGAGGAGAACACGAAGGGCCGGGGCGGTCCGAGCCACGAGGGGGGAGGCTCGGACCGTCCGTACCGCGCAGGGGTGGAGTAGGCGGTCAGTTCCCGCCGGTGGCCACGGCCAGTGCCTGTTCGACATCGGCCACCAGGTCGGCGGTGTTCTCGGCGCCGACGGAGAAGCGGATGAAGCCTTCCGGTACGGCGTCGCCGCCCCAGCGGCCCCGCCGCTCGGCGGTGGAGCGTACGCCGCCGAAGCTCGTCGCGTCCTCGGCCAGCCTCAGGGCCGACAGAAAGTGCTCCGCGGTTTCCCGGTCGGCCAGCACGAACGACACCACCGAGCCGAAGCGCCGCATCTGCCGTACCGCGTTCTGATGCGCGGGGTCGGTGGGCAGGCCGGGGTAGCGCAGCCCGGACACGGCCTGGTGCTTGGCGAGTGTCTCGGCGAGCGCGAGAGCGTTGGCGCACTGCCGCTCGATGCGTAGCTCCAGCGTCGCCAGCGACCGGTGCGCGAGCCAGGCCTCCATCGGGCCGGGGATCGCACCGACGACCTTGCGCCAGCGCCGTACCCCCGCCGCCAGTTCCGGATCGCGGCAGGTCACGTGGCCGAGGAGAAGGTCCCCGTGGCCCGTCATGCCCTTGGTGTCACTGGCCACCGAGAAGTCGGCGCCCAGCTCCAGCGGGCGCTGGCCGAGCGGGGTGGCAAGGGTGTTGTCGACGGCGACCAGCGTGCCGCCGGCGTGGGCGGCCTCGACGAGGCGTCGCACGTCGCAGACGTCGAGTCCCGGATTGGAAGGCGTCTCGATCCACAGCAGCTTCGCGCCCTCCAGAACGGCCAGCTGCGCGTCACCGCCGGTCGGCGCGGTCCTCACCTCGACTCCGTACGCCTCCAGCTGGGCACGCAGCAGGGGGAGCGCCTGGTAGCCGTCGTCAGGGAGTACGACGGTGTCGCCGCTGCGCACCTGGGACAGGAGGACGGCCGAGATCGCCGCCATCCCGGAGGCGAAGACGGTGGTCTCCACGTCCTCCCCCGGTGCTTCGAGTTCTCCGATGGCCCGTTCCAGATGGGTCCAGGTCGGATTGCTGTCCCGGCCGTAGGTGTACGGACCGGTCGGCTCGCCGGACAGGTGGAAGTGCGCGGCGAAGACCGGTCCGGGGAGGGTGGGCTCGTACTGCTGCGGTTCCGGCAGCCCCGCGCGTACCGCCCGGGTTCCGTCGCCCATGGTGCTCATGCTTCGTCCTCGCTTCTCTCCCCGGCCGGTCACCGGTCCCGACCGCACTGTTTCAGGTGGCTGTGGATCATTCGCCGCCGGGCGGATCAGTCCTCGTCCGGGAGGACGACGTTCAGCGCCCAGGACACGATCGAGACGATCAGGCCGCCGAGGACGGCGGTCCAGAAGCCGTCGACGTGGAAGCTCAGGTTCAGTACACCGGCCAGCCAGGAGGTGAGCAGCAGCATCAGCGCGTTCACCACGAGGGTGATCAGGCCCAGGGTGAGGATGAAGAGGGGCAGGGTGAGCAGCTTCACGATGGGCTTGACCACCACGTTGACCAGGCCGAAGACCAAGGCGACCAGGATCAGGGTGAGGGCCTTGCGGCCGGTGCTGCCGCCGGTCAGCGTGATGTCGTGGAGCAGCCAGATGGCCACGGCCAGCGCACCCGCGTTGGCGATCGTCTTGACTACGAAATTCTTCATGTGTCTGATCGTGGCAGACATGATCGGTGGCGAACACCGGCTGGGCAGAGGCAAGGGGCGGACGGGCCATGAAGGCTTTCAGACTGGACGAACTCGAGGCGGAACGGGTCGCCAACGACGGCGCGTACCTGCAGTTCCTCCGCGAGAGGAACATGTCGGTCGGCCTGTACGCCCTGAACGCGGGAGAGCTCGACCCGCAGCGGCCGCACGGCCAGGACGAGGTCTACCTCGTGGTGAGCGGTCGCGCGTCGATCACCGTCGGCATGGAAACCACCCAGGTGGGACGAGGGAGTGTCGTGTACGTACCCGCCGGCACGGCCCACAAGTTCCACCACATCACCGAGGACCTGCGTGTGATGGTGGTCTTCTCACCGCCCGAGGGATGAGTCCGCGGCCGGCGTCTCTCCGGGTTCCCTAGGGGATCGATCAGGGGAGGACAAGGGCTTCCCGGGACCCGGAGACCGCCCTCTCGCCTCTAGCATCGAAGCAGGAACTCACAGAGACGAGGTAAGGACGATGGCTGTACGGGAGATATTCGCTGGGATGCCCTGGTGGGTGAAGTGGATCGCGGTGCCCGTAATCGCGATCGTCGTGTTCGGCGGGCTGATCGCCAGCCTGGTCGCGTTCGTGGTCGGTCTGCTGTTCAAAATCCTGATCTTCGTGCTCCTGGTCGGCGGGCTCGTCTTCCTCGTACGGAAGTTCATGTCGTCGTCCTCGCGCAACGGCTGGTGACCGCACGCCAGACGGGGGATTAGCCCAGCTGAGCTAAGGGAAAGGCGAATCGGCACCCGGTCACAGGGCTGCCGATACAGTGACAGTCCGCTGCCCGCCGCCTGGGAAAAGCACCGTAAGTCACCACCCCGACCAGTGGTTTGTGCGGGATCCGGCCTCCGGACCCCCAGGTCCGCGGCAGACCTGTGGGGGCGGCCCCCACGGGCGGGCTGACCGCCCGTCACCACGCCTGGGGGTGACCGTTGACCACGGCATCGAGTACGTCTGTTCCGACGCTCATCGGGTCGGTGCAGCGGGCGCTGAGGCTGCTGGAGGCTGTGGGTACCCATCGCGACGGGGCCCCGGCCAAACAGCTCGCGAGGGAAGCGGGGCTCCCCCTGCCCACCGCCTACCACCTGCTGCGGACGCTGACCCATGAGGGATACCTGCGCCGGGAGAACGGCGTCTTCCTCTTCGGCGCAGCCGCCGAACGGCTGATGGGTGACGGCGCCCTGCAGAACCGGCGCGGCACCCTGACCCAGTCGCTGAGCCGCTGGCGGGACATCGTGGGAGCCCCGGTGTACTGCGCCATCTACCGCGAGGGCGAGATCGAACTACTCGCCGTGGCCGATACCCCCGAGCAGCCCGCGGTGGACGAGTGGGCAGCCTTCCGCGAGACCGGGCACGCCCACGCGATCGGCCAGTGCCTGCTGAGCCGGCTCGACGAGAAGGCCCGCGAGGACCATCTGGACCGGCACCCGGTCCGTCCGCTGACCAGGTACTCCGTGCGCGACCGCTCGGCGTTCCTGACGCGCCTGCGCTCGCTGGAGCGCACGGAACCGGTCATCGAGCGCCAGGAGTACGCCCTCGGGACGGTCTGTGCGGCCATCCCGATCGCGGCCGGATTCACCGCTGCCGCGATGGCCATTTCGGTACCCCTCGACGAAGAAGAACGGTTGCTCCCCGCAGTCGAACGACTACGCGGTGAAGTGGCCAGCCTCTTGCGTTCGTTCGTGTTCTCTATCAGTATCTGAAAAATCACTCCTTGTGATCTGCTATCGCGTGCATCACGATGGCGTCAATAGGGCCATGGGGGATCATTCCTGGCCAGATTCATCTACTGCGGGGTTGAACGATGCGTGAGTCGGTTCAAGCTGAGGTCATGATGAGCTTCCTCGTCTCCGAGGAGCTCTCATTCCGTATCCCGGTGGAGCTCCGGTACGAAGTGTGCGATCCGTACGCGATCCGGATGACCTTCCATCTGCCCGGCGACGCCCCCGTCACCTGGGCCTTCGGTCGTGAGCTGCTGCTCGACGGCCTCAACAGCCCCAGTGGCGACGGCGATGTGCACATTGCGCCGACCGAGCCCGAGGGGCTGTCCGATGTCCACATCCGGCTGCAGGTGGGTGCCGACCGTGCGCTCTTCCGGGCGGGCACGGCCCCTCTTGTCGCCTTCCTCGACCGCACGGACAAGCTGGTGCCGCTCGGGCAGGAGGGCACGCAGGGTGACTTCGACGGCAACTTGGAGGAGGCGCTGGGGCGCATTCTGGCCGAAGAGCAGAACGCGGGCTGAAGCCCCTGTCCTAGGGCCCTCCGTGCCACTCGAACACAACACCTGCCGAACGGGTGAATCACGCTCCGTGTTTCCCTCACAGCCTCGCCCGCCGTCGCCGGCCCCTCCCGCTCCGTACGGGCGCCGAAGCTCCGGCTTCAGCGCCGAGCCCCGTGCGGTCCGCGGAGACGACCAGTGCCGCGAGCGCGGTCGTCACCGGCACGGAGGCGACCAGCCCGATCGAGCCGACGAGGGTGCGCACGATCTCCTCCGCCACCAGCTCGCTGTTGGCGACCGTGCCCACACCGCTCTGCGCGACCGAGAACAGCAACAGGAGCGGAAGCGCGGCGCCCGCATAGGCGAGCACCAGGGTGTTGACGACCGAGGCGATGTGATCGCGCCCGATTCTGATCCCTGCCCGGTAGAGCTGCCTCGCATTCATGGTGGGGTTCGCCTGGTGCAGCTCCCAGACCGCCGAGGTCTGGGTGACCGTCACGTCGTCGAGTACCCCCAGGGAGCCGATGATGACGCCGGCCAGCAGCAGGCCGCTCATGTCGATGTGCGGATACAGGCCGTGGATGAGGCCGGTGTTGTCGTCGGTGTTCCCGCTCAGGCTCGCCCAGCCGATGAAGAGCGAGCCGAGCAGCCCGATCAGGAGCAGTGAGATCAGGGTGCCGATGACGGCGACGGAGGTGCGGGCGGTCAGCCCGTGGCAGATGTAGAGCGCGATCAGCATGATCGCGCCGGCTCCGACGACCGCCACCAGCAGCGGGTTCGACCCCTGGAGGATGGCCGGGAGGATGAACAGGGTCAGCACGGCGAATGACAGGGCGAGCGCCACCAGGGCCATGACCCCGCGCATCCTGCCCACGAGCACCACCGCGAGTGCGAAGATCCCGGCCAGCAGCACCAGCGGGAACTTCCGGTTCACGTCCGTCACGGAGTACTGGAGGTCGTGGGGCGCGTCGGGGGCGTACGCCACCACCACCCCCTGACCCTGCCGTAGTTGCCGGGGCGCGTCCGGCTGGACCACCTCGACAAACCGGCGCCCCTCGTCGGGGCCGCTGGCGACCTCGACGGTGGCCTTCGAGCAGCGGCCGCGGCCGACTGCCGACTGCCCCTCCGGCGGGGTGGCGGCGCCGTCGACGGGGAGCTGGGCGGCGTTCACGTCCTCACAGTCGACCTTGACGACACTCACCACCTTTCCCTGCTGGGTCTGCCGGTCGAAGCCGACGCCGGTCCGTTCGTGCCCCGGTGCACCTCCCGGCCAGAGTGCGACGAGGCCGACGAACACGGCGACTGCGAAGGGGATCAGCACGGCGGCGATCACCTTGCGCAGATGGGCGGAGACGGGTGCGGCCGGGCCATGGCTGTGCGTGTGGGCGTGCTGGTGGCCCTGCGGTTCTGGGTCGCGAAGAGGGGGCGTCACCGGCCGATCATCGCAAGAAGGACGGGGCCCTCTGTTCAGCCCGCCCGTCCGGGGGCTAGCGTGGTGGCACCTTTGCACACGCGGGAGCTCGGAGCACCGGGCTGAGAGGGCGCTGATCGCCGTACGTACGTACGGGAAACGCTGCGCCGACCGCCGAACCTGTTACCGGGTAATGCCGGCGTAGGGAGTAGGTCTCATGACCACATCGGACACACGCACGCCTGCCTCCAATCAGGGCGACGAGGCCGGGAAGTCCATCGGCTGGCACAAGGGATACGTCCAGGGCCCGCGCCCGGACATCCGGGTGCCGGTCCGTCAGGTGCACCTCACGAACGGCAAGGACGTGACGCTGTACGACACGTCGGGGCCGTACACCGATCCGGCGACCGCCACCGACGTCCGCCGCGGACTCGCCCCGCTCCGGGAGAACTGGATCATCGCCCGCAGCGACACCGAGGAGTACGCGGGCCGCCCCGCCCGTCCCGAGGACGACGGGCTCAAGCACACCTCGCCGCGAGGTGGACTGCGCAACCTGGACGCGGTCTTCCCCGGCCGTCCTCGCCGGCCGCGGCGCAGCCGGGACGGCCGGCCCGTCACCCAGCTCGCGTACGCCCGGCGGGGTGAGATCACCCCGGAGATGGAGTACGTCGCGGTCCGGGAGAACGTGGCGGCGGAGGTGGTGCGCGAGGAGATCGCCGCAGGCCGCGCGGTGCTGCCCGCCAACGTCAACCACCCGGAGACCGAACCGATGATCATCGGAAAGCGGTTCCTGGTGAAGGTGAACGCGAACATCGGCAACTCCGCGGTGACGTCCTCCATCGAGGAGGAGGTGGACAAGATGACGTGGGCGACCCGGTGGGGTGCGGACACGGTCATGGACCTTTCCACCGGCCGCAACATCCACACCACCCGTGAGTGGGTTCTTCGCAATTCACCCGTACCGATCGGAACCGTCCCCCTCTACCAGGCCCTCGAAAAGGTCGATGGCCGGGCGGAGGAACTGACCTGGGAGATCTACAAGGACACCGTCATCGAGCAGGCCGAACAGGGCGTCGACTACATGACGGTGCACGCCGGCGTACGCCTGCCGTATGTGCCGCTCACGGCTCGCCGCAAGACCGGCATCGTCTCCCGCGGCGGCTCGATCATGGCGGCGTGGTGCCTCGCGCACCACAAGGAGTCGTTCCTGTACGAGCACTTCGAGGAGCTCTGCGAGATCCTCGCCGCGTACGACGTCACGTACTCGCTGGGTGACGGACTGCGCCCCGGGTCGATCGCGGACGCCAACGACGAGGCCCAGTTCGCCGAACTGCGCACGCTCGGCGAGCTGAACACGGTCGCCAAGAGGTTCGGGGTGCAGACCATGATCGAGGGACCGGGCCATGTCCCGATGCACAAGATCAAGGAGAACATCGACCTCCAGCAGGAGATCTGCGAGGAGGCGCCGTTCTACACGCTGGGCCCGCTGACCACCGACATCGCGCCCGCGTACGACCACATCACCTCGGGCATCGGCGCCGCGATGATCGCATGGTGGGGGACGGCGATGCTCTGTTACGTGACGCCCAAGGAGCACCTCGGGCTGCCGAACCGGGACGATGTGAAGACCGGGGTCATCACGTACAAGATCGCGGCCCACGCCGCCGACCTGGCCAAGGGGCACCTGGGCGCGCAGGAGTGGGACGACGCGCTGTCCGACGCCCGGTTCGAGTTCCGCTGGGAGGACCAGTTCAACCTGGCGCTCGACCCGGACACGGCGCGGGAGTTCCACGACGAGACCCTGCCGGCCGAACCCGCCAAGACGGCGCACTTCTGCTCGATGTGCGGTCCGAAGTTCTGCTCGATGAAGATCAGCCACAGCATCAGCGAGCAGTTCGGCGCGCAGGACGGTGCGGAGGCGACGGCCGAGGAGGTCGCCGAGGGCATGCTGCGCAAGTCGCGTGAGTTCGCGGCGAGCAGGAACCGGGTGTACCTGCCGCTGGCCGACTGACCCGATGCGGGACTGATCGCGTACGGCTCCGGTGTCCGCCGCCGGGGCCGTACGGTCCGTTGTGCGCCCCGGGACGGGGGTGTACGAAGGGTGTAACGGAAGGGGCAAGACCGCCTGCCGCGTGATCAACTTCCCTAGTTTCCTGGGCATGGGACGAAACGAAGTGATCAGCGGAGTTGTCGGTGCGGTACTCGGGGCGTTGGCCGCACAGACTGTGAGGAATGCCTGGTCCGGACTGCGTGAACGCCGGAGCGGCGGGGAAGACGGAGGCGGTTCACAGGCTGATTCCTGCTCTGTGTGGAGCACCTTCTCACTGGGCCCCCTTCGTACCGACGCGCTGATCGTCGAGGGGGACGGCGAGCGAGCGATACCCGCCGGCAACGTCCGCATCGAGGTGCTCGACGAGGAGACTGAGCTGCCCCAGGAAATGGCCGGGTGGCGCGACGAGATCGAGAAGGAGAGCGCAGGGGCGCGGGACGACGGCCGTACTCCCCCGTGGAACGGCCCCCGGTACGCTGTCGAGTCGCTCGATGTCTCACGTGCCGCATCCGACGAGCGGCCCGAGGTGAGGCTGCGGCTGCGCCCGACGGACTACTACACGTTTCTCGCGGCTCAGCAGCTCGACCGGGCCTTCGCCGACGGCACGAGCCCGCGGTCCCGCTACCTCGACCCGGACGACGTCCTGCGCGCGCCCGCGTTCCTGCAGTGCAGTTTCGGCGTGAACGTCGCGGTGGTGACCGCCGACGACTCGCTGCTCGTGACCCGGCGCAGCGGCCGGGTCCGCATGGCGCCGGACCTCTGGAATTCCTCCGTCAACGAGGGCCTGGCCCGGCACATCGACTCCGAGGGCGGGAACACTCCTGATCTCTTCGCGGTTGCCCGGCGCGGCATGCGGGAAGAGCTGTCCGTCGAGCCCGAGGACTACACGCTCGAACTGCTCGCCTTCGTCCTCGACGTCGGCAGGCGCCAGTGGGGCGTCCACTTCTGTGCCCGGCTGAGGGACCTGACGGGCGCGGATCTGCGCGCGCGCATGAGCAGAGGGGTCGCGGACCGGTGGGAGGCAGGGAGGATCGACTACGTGCCGTTCCGCCCGGTGCCCGTGATCGGGTACCTGCTGGATCCCGAACGGGTCGGGCACTGGGCGCCGGTCGCGCCGTCGCTCTTCCATCTCGCCCTCGTCCGGGCGCATGGCCGGGCGGCGGTCGAGCGAGCGGTGGCCCAGGTCGTACGGAGCCTCTGACGCCTGCGGGCCCGGCGCGGCCCCGCCCCGGTCAGTCCAGTTCGTGCTCGGGGCCGCCGAAGTCGGGGCTCGTGAAGTCCGGGCTGCTGTACCTGGGGCGCGGCGCGGCGGCAGGGCCCTCGTCCGGGCCCGCGAAGTCGGGCCTGCTGTAGCCGATCTTCGGGAGGCGGCCCGCAGGGCGGTGCGGGGCGGGGATCACGGGGCCGGCGGGCTCGGTGAGCGCGTCACGGAGGAAGGGCACGATGCCACGCTCCAGCAGCGCGTGCCGCCAGGCCTCCTTGGCCCGTGCCACGTCGTCGGGCAGCTCCTCGTCGGCCTCCCGGGCCGCCAGGGACGTGGAACCGTTGCGCAGGGCGGTGATGAGCAGCCCCACGGCCGCGACGAAGATGGCGGCGGCGGTGGCGGCGGCGAAGAACCAGCCGGCGCCGATCATGGTCCTGGCGAACGCTGGTGGCGGCTCCAGCAGCTTCAGCAGGTAGCCGACCAGCAGGAAGATGGCTGCCGCCGTGCCCGCCAGCATCGGTGCCAGGACGGTGACGACCGCTCCTATGCCGGCGCCCGACTGGCCGAAGCCGTCGTCCGCCGCGTCGCGGTCGGGGTCGGCGCGCAGGTCGTCACGGGCCTTCACGTACTGCTCGTACTCGACGGCGGCCGTGGCCGTGATCAGGGCGACGGCCGCCAGTGCCATGGTGCGCAGCTGGACGGCGTTGAGGCGTTCGCCGACGGCGGCCAGTTCCGGTCGTTCATGAGCGTGGCGCAGTGCGTCGTCGAGGAGCCGTTCGTACTCGGGCCGGTCCTCGGTCAGCAGGTGCGGAGCGCTGTTCATGTGCATCCCCCGATGCTCCGTCGGGCCTGTGTGCCCGCTCGGTCCGGGCAGTTGGGCGGAAACGGAGGAGAGCCTGCTACTGATACGCCGATGGTAGAGCGCGCACAGCACGGGGTGACAGAGGGTTTCCGGAAATAGACCCAGTGCCCGGCGTGGTCAGGACAGGATGCGTCTTCCCCGCTGGCCGTCAGTCATGCAGTGGCAGTTGGACGACCAGTAGCTTTCCGGCCATGGTCACCCCGCCGTCCATGGCGATGGCGAGCCCGTCCGCGTACACATGGGGACCGTCGACCTGAGGACCCGCGCCGTCCTCGCCGTCCTCCGATCCGACCTCGCCCGTCAGGTACGGAATGGGGCTGTGACCATGGACGACGCGTCGGCCGCCGTAGGCCGCCATCAGTTCCTGGACGGCCTCGGCGCCCGAGTCGTCACGGAAGGCGAACCGCTTGGTGAGCTTGCGGAACAGGTCCCAGCACTCGTCGGCGTCGTTGCGCGTGAGAATGGCGTGCACCGTGTCATTGACGTCCTCGATGGTGGAGCCGTAGTCGAGGTACGCCGTCGTGTCCGAGTGCATCAGGAGGTGCTCGTCCTCCTCGACGACCGCGTCGAGCCGGGACATCCACTGGAGGTGGACGTCCTGGAGGCGCTCCATGTCCGTCTTCTGGCCGCCGTTGAGCAGCCAGGCGGCCTGGAAGGTGGCGGTGCCCGCGCCGGAGTTCACGGGGGTGTCTCCGAACCGCTTGGCGCCGATGAGCAGCAGCTCGTGGTTGCCCATCAGGGCCTTGCAGTAGCCGCCCGCGGCCGCGGCCTCGGCGGAGAGGCGCATGACCAGGTCGATGACGCCGATGCCGTCGGGGCCCCGGTCGGTGAAGTCGCCGAGGAACCAGAGGCGCGCGTTGCCGGCGGCCCAGCGGCCCTCGGCGTCGATCAGGCCCTGCTCGGCGAGCGCGGCGAGCAGCTCGTCCAGGTACCCGTGGACGTCGCCGACCACGTACAGGGGGCCGAGCCCCGGGTTGGCTGCGGGGCGCGGTTCGGGCACGGGCTGCACCTGGGCGGGTTTGTCGACGCTGATGACGGGAAGATCGCGCGCCGTCGGGGTGTACCCCTCCGGCGCGTCGCCCTCCGGGAAAGCGCTTCCGGGTTGCGGTGAGGCGGGCGGCGCAGGGGACTGCGCATAGGGCGGTACGCGGAAGTCGCGCAACGTCGCCGTCCGCACCACGGGTTCCTGACCGGCCCCCTGTGTCATCGACCCCTCCACACCACCGTCGCGCCGCCGTACACCTGACGGGCCCTGCTGGTCGGGTTGGTCCGCGGTGTCGTGCGCCCATCATAGGAATGCGGATCGTGCTCTGGGACGCACCAGGGGTGGTGAATCCTTCCGCATGCCAGGTTCATCGGTCGATTGGTCCCAATTGGGCTGATCAATCCCCTGCCGGGGAACGTGGCGCACTGACCGTGGTGCGGGGCGGACGGCGTTGCGAGGACGTCCGGACGATGAGCTCCGTCGGTATCACCCGCTCCACCGGACCGTCCTGGTCGACGCCCTCGATGGCGTCGATGAGGAGCTGGACGACTGCCGTGCCGATCCGCCGGGGCTTCAGCGAGAGCGTCGTGATGGGCGGCTCGGTCGTCGCGTAGACCGTGGACTCGCTGCAGCAGACCAGCAGCAGGTCCTCGGGGACGCGCAGACCGTAGCGGCGGGCTGCGGCCAGCAGATCCGTGCCGTTGGGGTCGAAGAGCCCGTAGACGGCGTCCGGGCGGTCCGGACGGGCCAACAGCCGGTCCGCGGCCACCGCGCCCGCGCACGGGTCGTGCGCGGGATAGGACTCGTAGACCGGGTCCTGCCCCACGCGCTCGCACCAGTGCAGGTAGGCGGTGGTGGAGAGCCGGGTGTACGTGTCGGTGGTGGTGCCGGTGAGCAGCCCGATGCGGCGGGCCCCGGCAGCGGCGAGATGGTCGAGGAGGTCGAGTACGGCGGCCCGGTGGTCGTTGTCCACCCAGGCGGTGACCGGCAGCGACCCGGCGGGGCGGCCGTCGGAGACCACGGGCAGCCCCTGGCGGACCAGCTCGGTGACGACCGGGTCCTGGTCGGAGGGGTCGATGACGACGGTGCCGTCGAGTGCCACGTTCGACCAGACATCGTGGCGTGAGGTGGCCGGGAGGATGACCAGCGCGTAGCCGCGGGCCAGGGCCGCGGAGGTGGCGGCTCTCGCCATCTCCGCGAAGTACGCGAACTCGGTGAAGGTGAAAGGTTCATCCCCGTAGGTCGTCACGGTCAGGCCGATGAGGCCGGACTTGCCGGTACGGAGCGTTCGGGCCGCGGCGGAAGGGCGATAGCCCAGGCGCTCTGCGACCTCGCGGACATGGCGGCGGGTGGCGTCCGGGAGCCTGCCCTTGCCGTTGAGCGCGTCGGAGACGGTCGTGATGGAGACGCCGGCGGCGGCGGCCACATCCCGGATTCCGGCACGTCCCTGCCTGCCGCCGCGCCGGGGGGTCTCCGTCCGGCTCACCTGGTGCTTCCCTGCTGCTGTCATGGCGAGCCGATAGTAGGGCTCGGGCGGGCAGTTGGCCTGGTCGCATATGCAGGCGTTGACAGGCACGTTTCTGCAAGGTCATCAGGCATCAAATACCTTACTAATCAAGGGGGTTGGTGGGGTCTACCGTCATGTGTCATGCATCCGACCGGATGGGCCTGGCGACGGGGCGAGGTCTCGAAGAGGTCTCAACTCACCTCTTCGAGGGACGCGCGCCACGGAGTGAGCCACCGGCGCGCGCCACGGCCTGGCGCGCTCCCCCTCATTCCGGGGTCCACCGGACGAATCCGCTGTCCACCCGTTCGCAGCGGCGCCCAATCCTCATAAGGTGAGCAGTATTGATGTGTGCGGACGGTCGAGGAGGACCTGCGGTGAGCGAGACGAGCCCCAAGCTGCGTGCCGAGCTGGACGGCGTTCCCGCCTATGTGCCGGGCAAACCGGCGTCGGCGGACGGACCGGCCGCGTTCAAGCTGTCCTCCAACGAGAACCCGTATCCGCCGCTGCCGGGAGTGATGGAGACAGCCCTCGCCTCGGCGGCGCACTTCAACCGCTACCCGGACATGGCCTGCACGGGTCTGATGAACGAGCTGTCCGACCGTTTCGGTGTGCCCGTCTCGCACCTGGCCACCGGTACGGGCTCGGTCGGCGTGGCCCAGCAGCTGCTGCAGGCCACCTCGGGCCCGGGTGACGAGGTGATCTACGCCTGGCGCTCCTTCGAGGCGTACCCGATCATCACGCAGGTCAGCGGCGCGACCTCGGTGAAGGTGCCGCTGACCGACGGTGCGGTGCACGACCTGGACGCGATGGCGGACGCGATCACCGACCGGACGCGGCTGATCTTCGTCTGCAACCCGAACAACCCGACCGGCACTGTCGTGCGCCGGGCCGAGCTGGAACGGTTCCTCGACCGGGTGCCGAGCGATGTGCTCGTGGTGCTGGACGAGGCGTACAAGGAGTTCATCCGCGATGTCGAGGTCCCCGACGGCATCGAGATCTACCGGGACCGCCCCAATGTGGCGGTGCTGCGGACGTTCTCCAAGGCGTACGGCCTGGCGGGGCTGCGGGTCGGCTTCGCGGTGGCCCATGAGCCGGTGGCGGCGGCGCTGCGCAAGACGGCGGTGCCGTTCGGTGTCAGCCAGCTCGCCCAGGACGCGGCGGTGGCCTCGCTGCGCGCCGAGGACGAGCTGCTCGGCCGGGTCGGCTCGCTGGTGTGCGAGCGGGACCGGGTGTACGCGACCCTGGCGCGTCAGGGCTGGACCGTGCCCGAGTCCCAGGCGAACTTCGTCTGGCTGCGTCTGGGGGACCGGACGCTGGACTTCGCGGCGGCCTGCGAGAAGGCCGGCGTGGTGGTCCGGCCGTTCGCGGGCGAGGGTGTGCGCGTCACGATCGGTGAGAACGAGGCGAACGACCTGTTCCTGAAGGTGACGGAGTTGTACCGCAGGGAGCTGTAGCCGACGCACCTCGGCAGCCGGGCCCCGTATTTCGCGAGAGGTACGGGGCCTATCGTGTGCCCGGCGCGGAGCCCGCGTCTGACAGGGGACCCCCGGAGGAAGGTCTCGGAAGCATGTGCGCCATAATTGCTTGTGAATGTGAACGCGTTCACAAGCGTGTCCTGCTTCCTCCCGTGATCCGTTGGATTTCACGGACAAATCGCCGGCGTGACGGCGGTGACGTAAGGAGAAGACGACGTGGAGCTAGCTCTGGCGCCGGAGACCCTGGCGCGATGGCAGTTCGGTACGACGACCGTCTACCACTTCCTCTTCGTTCCTCTGACGATCTCTCTCGCGGCGCTCACCGCCGGCCTGCAGACCGCCTGGGTGCGGACGAACAAGGAGAAGTACCTCAGGGCCACAAAGTTCTGGGGAAAGCTCTTCCTGATCAACATCGCGATGGGTGTTGTCACCGGCATCGTCCAGGAGTTCCAGTTCGGCATGAACTGGTCCGACTACTCGCGATTCGTCGGTGACATCTTCGGGGCCCCGCTCGCCTTCGAGGCCCTGATCGCGTTCTTCTTCGAGTCCACCTTCATCGGTCTGTGGATCTTCGGCTGGGACAAGCTGCCGAAGAAGATCCACCTCGCCTGCATCTGGATGGTGTCCCTCGGCACCATCCTGTCCGCCTACTTCATCCTGGCGGCCAACTCCTGGATGCAGCACCCGGTCGGGTACCGCATCAACAAGGAACGCGGACGCGCCGAGCTCACCGACTTCTGGCACGTGCTCACGCAGAACACCGCGCTCACCCAGTTCTTCCACACCATCACCGCCGCCTTCCTGGTCGGCGGGGCGTTCATGGTCGGGATCGCGGCCTTCCATCTGGCCCGCAAGAAGCACATCCCGGTGATGCGGACCTCGCTGCGGCTGGGACTGATCACCGTGGTGATCTCCGGCCTCCTGACCGCTGTCAGCGGTGACCAGCTCGGCAAGGTGATGTTCAAGCAGCAGCCGATGAAGATGGCAGCGGCCGAGGCGCTGTGGGACGGACAGAACTCCGCGCCGTTCTCGATCTTCGCCTACGGGGACGTCAGCAAGGGCCACAACTCGGTGGAGATCTCCATCCCCGGGGTGCTGTCCTTCCTCGCCGACGACGACTTCCACTCGTACGTGCCCGGCATCAACGACATCAACAAGGCGGAGCAGGAGCGCTTCGGCCCCGGTGACTACCGGCCGAACATCCCCGTGGCCTTCTGGAGCTTCCGGTGGATGATCGGCTTCGGCATGGCCTCCTTCGGTCTCGGCATCCTCGGGCTGTGGCTCACCCGGAAGAAGTTCATGCTGCCGGAGGCGATGCGCACGGGCGAGGACGAGGTGCCGAACCTGGTCCTCTTCAAGAACAAGGCGCTCAGCCCACGCCTGGCCCGGTGCTACTGGATCGTGGCGCTGTGGACCCTGCTCTTCCCGCTGATCGCCAACTCCTGGGGCTGGATCTTCACCGAGATGGGCCGTCAGCCCTGGGTGGTCTACGGCGTGCTCCAGACCCGTGACGCGGTCTCCCCCGGCGTCTCCCAGGGTGAGGTGCTCACCTCGCTGATCGTCTTCACCGTGCTCTACGCGGTGCTCGCCGTGATCGAGGTCCGGCTCCTCCTGAAGTACATCAAGGCAGGGCCCCCGGAGCTCACGGACGACGACCTCAACCCGCCCACCCGGATCGGCGGCGACCACGAAGACGCCGACCGGCCCATGGCCTTCTCCTACTGAGAGCGGGAGCCGAGAAATGGAACTCCACGACGTCTGGTTCGTGCTCATCGCCGTCCTGTGGACCGGCTACTTCTTCCTGGAGGGGTTCGACTTCGGGATCGGTGTCCTCACCAAGCTGCTGGCCCGGGACCGCAAGGAACGGCGGGTGCTGATCAACACGATCGGCCCGGTCTGGGACGGAAACGAGGTCTGGCTGCTCAGCGCCGGCGGAGCGACCTTCGCCGCGTTTCCCGAGTGGTACGCCACGCTGTTCTCCGGCTTCTACTTGCCGCTCCTGCTGATTCTGCTCTGTCTGATCGTGCGCGGCGTCGCCTTCGAGTACCGGGCGAAGCGGCCGGAGGAGAAGTGGCAGACCAACTGGGAGCACGCGATCTTCTGGACCTCGCTGATCCCCGCCGTGCTGTGGGGTGTGGCCTTCGGCAACATCGTGCGGGGCGTGAAGATCGACGCGCACATGGAGTACACGGGCAACGTTCTGGATCTGCTCAACCCCTACGCGCTCCTCGGCGGCCTGGTCACCCTCACCCTCTTCACCTTCCACGGCGCGGTGTTCGCCGGGCTGAAGACGACGGGGGAGATCCGGGCCCGCGCCAGGGGGATGGCCCTGAAGCTGGGCGCTGTCACGGCGGTGGTCGCGCTCGCCTTCCTCATCTGGACCCAGCTCGACAACGGGAACGGCCGGAGCCTGGTCGCGATGGTCGTCGCCGCGGTGGCGCTGGTCGGGGCGATCGCGATGATCGCGGCGGGGCGTGAGGGCTGGTCCTTCGCGCTTTCCGGCGTGGCCATCGCCGCAGCGGTCGCCATGTTGTTCCTGACGCTCTTCCCGAACGTCATGCCTTCCTCGCTGAACGACGCCTGGAGCCTCACGGTCACCAACGCCTCGTCCAGCCCGTACACGCTGAAGATCATGACCTGGTGCGCCGGGATCGCCACCCCGGTGGTGCTGCTCTACCAGGGGTGGACGTACTGGGTGTTCCGCAAGCGGATCGGTACCCAGCACATCGCCGATGCGCACTGACGCAGTGAGTGTCCCGACCGAGCCGAGCCGCATGGGGTGTTTCACGTGAAACCGATCGACCCGCGTCTGCTCCGCCACGCCCGTGCCACGCGCCTGTTCATGGTGGCCGTGGTGGTTCTCGGCC
This sequence comes from Streptomyces sp. col6, assembly GCF_008042035.1. Taxonomy (GTDB): domain Bacteria; phylum Actinomycetota; class Actinomycetes; order Streptomycetales; family Streptomycetaceae; genus Streptomyces. The sequence continues at coordinate 938,058 of NZ_RDBL01000029.1, read as the reverse complement.
TGGCCGGGGCGGCGCTGGTCATCGCCCAGGCGATGCTGGTCGCCGAGATCGTGGTGGGCGGCTTCGAGGACGGGCTCACGGCCGGGGGATTGCGTACTCCGCTCCTGCTGCTCGCGGCGGTGGCGCTCGGGCGGGCCCTGGTGGCCTGGCTCACCGAGCTGGCCGCCCACCGGGCGGGTGCGGCGGTCAAGTCCGAACTGCGCGGGCGGCTGCTCGACCGGGCGGCGGAGCTGGGGCCGGACTGGCTGAGCGGGCAGCGCACCGGCTCGCTGGTGACGCTGGCCACCCGGGGGATCGACGCACTCGACGACTACTTCGCGCGCTATCTGCCGCAGCTCGGGCTCGCGGTAGTCGTGCCGGTGGCCGTGCTCGCCAGGATCGTCACCGAGGACTGGGTGTCGGCGGCGATCATCGTCGTCACGCTTCCGCTGATCCCGCTCTTCATGATCCTGATCGGCTGGGCGACCCAGTCACGGATGGACCGTCAGTGGCGGCTGCTCTCCCGGCTCTCCGGTCACTTCCTCGACGTGGTGGCCGGACTGCCGACGCTGAAGGTGTTCGGACGTGCCAAGGCCCAGGCCGAACAGATCCGCAGGATCACCGCGCAGTACCGGCAGGCCACGCTGCGCACCCTGCGCATCGCCTTCCTGTCGTCGTTCGCCCTCGAACTCCTCGCCACGCTCTCGGTGGCCCTGGTCGCCGTCACCATCGGCATGCGGCTGGTGCACGGTGAACTCGACCTCTACACCGGCCTGCTGGTCCTGATCCTCGCGCCTGAGGCCTACCTGCCCATCCGGCAGGTCGGGGCGCAGTTCCACGCCGCCGCCGAGGGGCTCTCGGCGGCCGAGGAGGTCTTCGCCGTCCTGGAGACGGAGCCCCGCACGAGCGGTACGGGGGAGGTCCCCGCGTCGCTGCGGCTGGAGCTGGACGAGGTGACCGTCCGGCACGAAGGGCGCTCCGAGCCCTCTCTCGCCCCCACCTCGCTGACCGTCGAGGAGGGGGAGACGGTCGCCCTGGTCGGCCCGAGCGGTATCGGCAAGACCACCCTGCTGAACGTGGTGCTGGGCTTCACGGCACCCGACGAGGGGCGCGTACGGGTCGGCGGCACCGACCTGGCGGACCTCTCGCTCGACCGCTGGCGGGAACGCATCGCCTGGGTGCCGCAGCGCCCGCACCTCTTCGCGGGCACCATCGCGGAGAACGTCAGGCTCGCCCGGCCCGCCGCCGACGACAGCGCGGTGACGGCTGCGCTGCGCGACGCGGGGGCGTACGACTTCGTGCAAGGCCTCCCGGACGGCGACAGGACGCTTCTCGGTGAGGACGGCGCGGGACTCTCGGCGGGCCAGCGCCAGCGGATCGCGCTCGCCCGCGCGTTCCTCGCCGACCGGCCGGTGCTGCTGCTCGACGAGCCGACCGCGAGCCTGGACGGCGAGACGGAAGCGGGCATCGTCGAGGCCGTACGAAGGCTGGCCGCGGGCCGGACCGTGCTGCTCGTGGTGCACCGGCCGGCGCTGCTGTCGGTCGCGGACCGGGTGGTCACCCTGACGGCCCCGGCCCTCGAAGCCCCTGCCGCGCCGGCCCGCCCCGCGAGCGCGCCCGACGGCATCCGGACCGCCGAACCCGCATCCGAGCCCGAGGCTCCGCAGGAGACCACGACCCCCGGCGGCCATGTGCTGACCCGGATCCGGGAAGCCGCAGGAGCCCAACGCGGCCGGCTCGGGCTGGCCCTGCTCCTGGGAAGCCTCGCCCTGGGGTCCGCCGTCGGGCTCATGGCGGTCTCCGGCTGGCTGATCTCCCGCGCCTCCGAACAGCCCCCCGTCCTCTATCTGATGGTCGCGGTGACGGCGACCCGCGCCTTCGGGATCGGCCGGGCGGTCTTCCGCTACGCCGAGCGCCTTGTGTCGCACGACGCGGTCCTGAGGATGCTCGCCGAACTGCGCGTCGCCGTGTACCGCAGCCTGGAGCGCATCGCGCCGGGCGGCCTGCGCACCACCCGGCGCGGGGACTTGCTCTCGCGGCTGGTCGCGGACGTGGACGCCCTCCAGGACTACTGGCTGCGGTGGCTGCTCCCCGCCGGTACCGCGGTTCTCGTGGGCGCCGCGACCGTCGGCTTCACCGGCTGGCTCCTCCCCCAGGCCGGGCTCGTCCTGGCCGTGGGGCTGCTGCTGGCCGGCATCGGAGTCCCGCTCGTCAGCGGCGCCTGCGCCCGCCGCGCGGAACGGCGGCTGGCCCCCGCACGCGCCGACCTGGCCACGCGGATCACCGATCTGCTGGGCGGAACGGCCGAGCTGACCGTTGCGGGCGCCCTCCCGGGGCGTACCGCTCGGACGCGCGCGGCCGACGCCGTGCTCACCCGGATCGCCTCCCGCGCGGCGACCGCCACTGCGCTCGGGGGCGGCCTCATCGCCCTGATCGCGGGGCTCACCGTGGTCGCCGCCGCCCTGGTCGCTCTGCCCGCCGTTGCGGACGGCCGGCTCGCCGGTGTGGAACTGGCCGTCGTCGTCCTCACCCCACTGGCCGCCTTCGAGGCCGTGACCGGGCTGCCGCTCGCCGCCCAGTACCGGCAGCGGGTCAGGCGGAGCGCGGAGCGCGTGTACGAGGTGCTGGACGCCCCCGTGCCCGTACGGGAGCCGGCCCACCCGGCCACGCCCCCGGCGAGCCCCTTCCCGCTGGAGGTGCACGGGCTCTCGGCCCGGTACCCGGGCACCGCCCACGACGCGCTCACCTCCGCCGACCTCACCCTGGAGGCGGGCCGCCGTATCGCCGTCGTGGGGCCCTCCGGGTCCGGCAAGACCACGCTGGCCCAGGTGCTGCTCCGCTTCCTGGACGCGCGGGTGGGCACCTACCGGATCGGTGGTGTGGAGGCCTCGGCGCTGGACGGGGACACCGTCCGGCGGCTCGTCGGGCTGTGCGCCCAGGACGCCCACATCTTCGACAGCTCGCTCCGGGAGAACCTGCGGCTCGCGCGCCCCGCCGCGAGCGAGCCGGAACTGCGTGACGCCCTGGCTCGGGCCCGCCTGCTCGACTGGGCGGACGCGCTGCCGGACGGGCTGGACACTCTCGTCGGTGAGCACGGCGCCCGCCTCTCCGGGGGACAGCGCCAGCGGCTCGCCCTGGCCCGTGCCCTGCTCGCCGACTTCCCCGTCCTCGTGCTGGACGAGCCCGCCGAGCACCTCGACCTGCCGACCGCGGACGCCCTGACGGCGGACCTGCTGGAGGCGACCCTGGGATGCGCGACGGTCCTGATCACGCACCGGCTCGCCGGCCTCGAAGCGGTGGACGAGGTGGTGGTCCTGGAGGCGGGCGCGATCGTACAGCGCGGCCCGTACGACGTACTGGCATCGGTGGACGGGCCGCTGCGCCGGATGCTGGCGCGGGAGCGCGAGAGCGTGGGAGGGCCGGGCGCGGCCGTGGGTGCGCGCGTCTGAGCGGAGAAGACCATAGCTCCCGACTTTCCCTAGCAAATAGGACTAATTACGCTCTGGGTATGGCAGAGGAGGACCCGAACCGCGCAGAGCCCTCGAAGGACTCGGGCCCCTCGAAGGACGCGCCCGGCGACGTAACGGAAGCAGCGGATACGACCGATGTGACCCGGAGCCTGAGGGGCCTGTCCACCGAACTCACCGCAAGGGTGCCGCGCCTGCTGGAAGCCATGCGTTCCGTGGGCACCGGCCTCGAACTCCACTCGACGCTCGACCGGATCTGCGAGACGGCGGCCGAACTGGCCCACGCCCGCTACGCCGCGATCGGAGTCGTGGACGCGGAGGGCGAAGGGCTCTCCGACTTCGTCACCTACGGCGTTCCGGAGCCCGTCGCACGGGAGATCGGCCGACGGCCGGACGGCCACCACGGGCTGCTCGGCGCCCTCATCCACGATCCACGCCCCCTGCGGCTCGCGGACCTGACCAAGGATCCGAGATTCGCCGGGTTTCCGCAGGGCCATCCCCTGATGCGCACGTTTCTCGGCGTTCCGATCAGGGTCCAGGGCGAGATCTTCGGCAATCTGTATCTCGCCGAGAAGGACGGCGGCGGCGAGTTCAGCGACTACGACCTGCACCTGGTGCGCGTACTGGCGACGGAGGCCGGGATCGCCATCGGCAATGCCCGGCTGTACGAGGCAGCCCGGCAGCGCGAGCGGTGGATCGACGGGTCGGTCGCCGTGACGACCGCGCTGCTGTCCGGCGGCGATGCCGACGACGCGCTCACGGTCGTGGCCGAGCAGGCCCGGCGTCTCGCGGGTTCCGCCGCGGGCATCGTGCTGCTGCCGGCCGAGGACGGGGGGCTGGAGATCGTCGCCGTCTCGGCGGACGACCCGACAGACTCGCTCGGGGTGATCATCCCGGCCCAGAGCCCCGTGGTGGGGATGCTGCTGAGCGGTGAGGCGGTCTTCGTCGACGACTCGGCCACCGACACCCGCATGATCACCAGGCTGGCGGACCGGTTCGGGCCGAACATGCTGCTGCCCCTGCACAGCGGCGGCCGGGTACTGGGCGCGCTCGCCACGCCCCGGTCCAGGGGCGCCCGTCCCTTCACGGAAACGGAGCGGACGCTCGCCACTCAGTTCGCCTCGCAGGCCGCGCTGGCCCTGATGATGGCCGATGCCCAGCGCGACCGGGAGCGTCTCGCGGTCTACGAGGACCGCGACCGGATCGCCCGTGACCTGCACGATCTGGTCATCCAGCGGCTGTTCGCGACCGGGATGATGCTGGAGAGCGCGCAGCGGCGGTCGGACGTGCCGGAGGTGCGGACCGGCGTGGGCCGGGCGGTGGACGAGCTGGACGTGACCATCCAGGAGATCCGTACCGCGATCTTCGCGCTCCAGCAGGAGCCGGCAGAGGCGCCGTCCGGTCTGCGCACCCGGGTGCTGCGCGAGATCAACATGGCGGCCGTACCGCTGGGCTTCGCACCGTCCCACCGCTTCGTGGGGGCGGTCGATTCCCTGGTCGGTGAGCTGACGGGCAAGAACCTGATCGCGGCGCTGCGGGAGGCGCTGTCCAACGCCTTCCGGCATGCCGGTGCCGCGCGCATCGAGGTGGTCGTCGACGCGACCGCCACGCTGGACGACGGGCGGGGCGCGGTGCGGCTCTCGGTCGCCGACGACGGCGTGGGTATGCCGGAGGGCGGGCGGCGCAGCGGCCTGCGGAACCTGGCCCGCCGGGCGGAGTCGCTGGGCGGGGCCAGCTGGTTCGGACCCGGGATCGGGGAGGACGGCGGCGGTACGACGGTGGTGTGGCAGGCCCCGTTGTGAGCGGGCCTGCCGACGGCGGCCGGCCGGTGGTGGGCTGCGTGCACCCCGTGGGGCTCGGGCTCAGCGGTCCGCGAGGCTGCCTGTCCGTTCGGCGAGGATGCGCTCGATGACGACGGCCACGCCGTCCTCGTTGTTGGTGACGGTACGGCCGGATGCGGCGGCCAGGGCGGCCGGGTGGGCGTTGCCCATCGCGTAGGAGGACCCGGCCCAGCTCAGCATGTCCACGTCGTTCGGCATGTCGCCGAAGGCGACCACCTCGGCGGCCGAGATGCCTCGCTCGGCGCAGCACAGTTCCAGGGTGCTGGCCTTGGAGACACCGGGCCCGCTGATCTCGATGAGCGCGGTGGGGCTCGACCGGGTGAAGGTGGCCCGCTCCCCTGCGGCGGCGCGCGCCATGGTCAGGAACTCGTCGGGGTCGAGCTCGCCGTGCCGGGCGAGGAGCTTCAGCACGGGCACGCCGTCGCCCGGCGCCTCCTCGTGCAGCAGCTTCTCCGCGACCGCCACCGTGGCCGCCGGATCGAGATAGAAGGGCGGGTAGGCGGGCTCGTAGTGGATGCCGGTGGCCAGTTCCACGGCGAAGGACGTGCCGGGTGCGGCGGCGCGCAGCGTGTGGACGACATCGAGGGCCGTCTCCCGCTCCAGACCCCGGATCTTCAGCAGGCGTCCGCCCGCGTGCAGATCGGCGACGGCCGCGCCGTTGGCGCAGATCGCCAGACCGTGGCCGTGAACGTGGTCGCTGACGACATCCATCCAGCGAGCGGGACGGCCGGTGACGAAGAAGACCTCGACCCCCGCTTCCTCGGCGGCGGCGAGCGCACGGACCGTGCGGTCCGAGACGGTCTTGTCGTCGCGCAGAAGGGTGCCGTCCAGATCCGTGGCGATCAGCCGGGGAGCGACAGGAGCGGACTGTTCGATAACGGTGGTCACCCGTACATTCTCGCGTACGAAGGCGCACGGGCGTGCGGAGGGGCGCACATTTGAGAGCACGCGCCCCTGACCTGGAAAACATTCCTCTGGCATATGAACAGTCGATGCGGTGCCGCTGGGACGGAATCGCAGCCGTCGAAACGGGTCCGCCCGCCCCGCCCCTGCCGCGCAGCCGATGCGGGACCTGCTCGGCCTCTCATAGGGTCGTTCCATGCGACTGAGCACTGTGATTCTGCCGATCCACCGCTGGCACGACGGCGGCGGCGAGCGTTGGCGGCGCGCCGAGGAACTGGGTTTCCACACCGCCTACACCTACGACCACCTCTCCTGGCGGGCCTTCCGGGACGGGCCGTGGTTCGGCGCGGTGCCCACGCTCACGGCTGCGGCGGCGGTCACCGAACGGCTCCGCCTCGGCACGCTCGTCACCTCGCCGAACTTCCGCCACCCGGTCACCCTGGCCAAGGAGCTGATCACGCTCGACGACATCTCGGGCGGGCGTCTCACGCTGGGCATCGGCGCGGGCGGCAACGGCTTCGACGCGACGACCCTGCTGCGCGGCGACGAGGCTCCGTGGACGCCGAAGCAGCGCGCCGACCGCTTCGGCGAGTTCGTCACCCTGCTGGATGCCCTGCTGTGCGAGCCGGCCGGGAAGTCGTACGAGGGCGAGTTCTACTCGGCCACCGAGGCGCGGAATCTGCCCGGCTGTGTGCAGCGCCCCCGCCTGCCCTTCGCCGTCGCTGCCACGGGTCCGCGCGGGCTGGCGCTCGCCGCGCGGCACGGTCAGGCGTGGGTGACGACGGGCGACCCGAAGCTGTACGAGGCGGGCAGTGCCGCGCAGTCGCTCGACGCCCTCGGCCGGCAGGTGGACGGGCTGGGCCGTGCCTGTGCGGAGGCCGGGCGGGACGTGGCGGAGCTCGACAAGGTCCTGCTCACCGGGTTCACCCCGGAGTTCAACCCGGTCCTCGCCGCGGGCGGTGGCCGGCCCTTCGACTCGGTCGACGCGTTCGTGGACTTCGCGGGCAGGCATGCGGAGCTGGGGTTCACCGAGATCGTCATCCACGCACCGGTGCCCGCCGAGGGGCCCGGGTTCGACGCCGCGGTGCCCGACGGGAAGCTGTTCGAGGAGATCGCGACGAGGGGCGCGGCGCAGCTGACCGCCGGGTGACAGCGGTCCGGGGTTCCCGCGTTCCGTGCCGGTCGTCCGGGGCCCGTGCGTCCGCGTGCCCCGCCTCAGCCCGGCAGGCGCAGGAACTCGGCGGGTACGGCGTCCGTGAGCCACACCCCGTTGGCGCTGACCCAGAACGTGTGGCCGGCCCGGTGCATGGCGCCCGCGTCCACGGACAGCACGACGGGACGGCCGCGCCGGGCCCCGACGCGGGTGGCGGTCTCGCGGTCGGGCGAGAGGTGAACGTGCGTGCGGTTCATCGGGTGCAGCCCCTCGGCACGGATCGCGTCCAGGGAGCGCCCCACCGTGCCGTGGTAGAGGTACGCGGGCGGCTCGGCCGGTGGCAGGCCCAGGTCCACGGCCACGGTGTGCCCCTGGCTTGCCCGGATGCGGTCATCCGCGACGGCGAAGCGCTGCTTGTCGTTGGCGGCGACCACATGGTCGAGCTCCGCCCTGCTGATCGGGAAGTGATGGCGGGCCGCCGCACGCAGCAGCTCGTCGATCGGCACCCATCCCTGGGCGTCGAGCGTGAGCCCGATCCGTTCGGGCTGATGCCGCAGGTGCTTGGAGAGGTACTTGGACACCTTGACGGTGCGTCTTTCGTCCATCCCTTCAGCGTGCTCGTGACACGCGCCTGGCGCATCCGCATTTCTTCGGGGCTTCACCGGAACGATTTTCGCGCAGAGGTTTGATCCACAGCCAACTTGACTTATCCACAGGCTGGTTGGCGATTCTGTGGACAAGTGGCTTACGAAATGGGTGTTTTGCCCAACTTGTCACTCCCTGCCCGTCGATGAAGCCAGCGCATCCAACGTCCTCTTGTTCACCTCACGTTGTGCGGCCGCCGCGACGAAGTCCCCCACCTGATCCCGGCCAACCAAGCTCTCCACCGCCTCGATTGTGGCGACCGGCAATGCGACGGACATCTCACGCGGTCCGGCGGAGCCAGGGGTGTAGGGCCCCTCCGCGGTGAGGTGCTCCTCCAGGTGACGCGTCGCGAACAGCCGCATGGCGCGGGCCAGTTCCGCATCGACGGTCTGCTGAGCGAGTGGGCGCAGCCGTCGCACCATCGATGCCGCGTCGGCGGCATCCGCATCAGTAGGGGGCCGATGGCCGAGCCACCGGGCGAAGACATGCTCGGTGGTGAACTCCAGGAACCGGCAGGCTATCTGTTCGACCTGGCCACGAACTTCCCTGAGCTGAGCGGCGATAGCGGACAGCGGCACGCCCGCGGCGAACAACTCCACTGCCACGGCAAGTTCCTGGGGGCTCGGGACGATGAACTCGTCCTCGTGGCCGGGAACGGGTTCGAGGACGCCCAGCTCCACGGCTTCGGCCACGGCGCGGTCATCGGCGATGCCCCCGAACTGTGCCATGAGTTGAGCGCGGCTGACGCGGTCGGCCCGCTCGTCGGTCCAGGGGCCGTGCACCTCGGCGACGAGCCCCAGCACCCCGCCGAGGCCGCGCCCCGCGTCCCACGCGTCGAGCAACTCCTTGATGCTGGCCAGGGTGTAGCCCCGGTCCAGCAGATCCGCGATCTGCCGGAGCCGGGCGAGATGGGTGACCCCGTACACATTGGCCCGCCCACGCCGTTCGGGGGCCGGCAGCAGGCCACGGTCCTGGTAGGCGCGGATCGTACGGACCGTGGCACCGCTGGCGTGCGCCAGGCCGTCGATCCGGTACTCGGCTCCACTCCGCCCGCCGGACGACACCACGGCGCCGTCCGCGGCGGATCCGCTGCCGCCGCCACCGGCCCGGCTCACAGCGGCGGCTTCAGCCGGGCGACGCCCCGCAGCACGCCGGGACCGACGCGGGACAGGAAGCGCACGGCATGGGACTCGGGCGTCACCGGTACGACGGCCTGGTTGCGGACGACCGCCCGGAGAATCGCGGCCGCGACCTTCTCCGGCGGGTAGTTCCGCACGCCGTAGAGCTTGCCGGCCCGCTTGCGCAGCCTCTGCTCCTCCGCGTCGTCCGTCCCCACGAACCGTGCGGTGGACGTGATGCCGGTGTTGACGAACCCGGGGCAGATCGCGCTGACCCCGATCGACTTCTCCGCGAGCTCGGCGCGCAGGCACTCGCTGAGCATCAGCACGGCGGCCTTCGACGTGCTGTACGCGGGCAGCGCGCGGGAAGGCTGAAAGGCAGCAGCCGAAGCGATGTTGACGATGTGGCCGCCCTGCCCGCGCTCCGCCATCTGCCGGCCGAAGAGCCGGCAGCCGTGGATGACCCCCCACAGGTTCACGTCGAGGACGTTCTTCCAGTCCTCGGAGGTGGTCTCCAGGAACGGACCGGACAGCCCGATGCCCGCGTTGTTGACCAGCACATCCACGATGCCGTACTCATCGGCCACACGGGCGGCGAGCTTCTCCATGGCCTGCTCGTCGCTCACGTCCACCGCCTCGCCCCATGCCGCCGGTGCTCCGGCCAGCCGGGCCGACTCGGCGGTCCGCTCGGCCCCCTCGGCGTCCCGGTCGACGGCCACCACCCGGGCGCCCGCCTCCGCGAAGGCCAGAGCCGTGGCCCGGCCTATGCCGCCCGCCGCCCCGGTCACCAGCACGAGCTGACCGGCGAACCGCTCCGCGTGGAGCCCCTGAGGGCTGACCTCCACCGGTGTGCCGGTCTGCCCGGCCGACTCGGTCGCGGCCGCGAACTCCCCGATCCAGGAGGCAAGCTGGTCCGGCCGGGTACGTGGCACCCAGTGCTTGGCCGGAAGCGCCCGACGCGTCAACTGGGGCACCCATGATTCGAGTTCGTCGTAGAGCCGCTCCGAGAGGAACACATCCCCGGTCGGCGTGATCAGCTGCACCGGCACGTGCGCGTAGGCGTCGTTGCGCGGCCTGCGCAGCCGGGGGCGCACGTTGTCCCGGTAGAGCCAGGCCCCGTGCGCCGCGTCGTTGGGCAGCGAGGATGTCGGGTAGTCGCCCGGGGGGACCTTCTCCAGCCGTTCCAGGATGGCCGGCCACCGCTTGCCGAGCGGCCCGCGCCAGGCCAGCTCCGGCAGGACCGGGGTGTGCAGCATGTACACGTACCAGGACTTGGCGCCCTGGCCGAGGAGCTGGCCGACCCGGCGCGGGGTGGGGCGGTTCATCCGCCGCTTGATCCAGTGGCCGAAGTGGTCCAGGGACGGGCCGGACATCGAGGTGAACGACGCGATGCGGCCCTCCGTACGGCTGACCGTCGCGAACTCCCAGGACTGGACCGAACCCCAGTCGTGCCCGACGACATGCACCGGGCGGTCCGGGCTCACCGCGTCGGCCACGGCCAGGAAGTCGTCGGTCAGCTTCTCCAGCGTGAAGCCGCCGCGCAGGGGCTTGGGCGCCGTCGAAGCGCCGTGCCCGCGCACGTCGTACAGCACGACATGCCACTCCTCGGCGAGCCGGACGGCGACCTGGGTCCAGACCTCCTTGCTGTCCGGATAGCCGTGCACGAGCACGATCGTCGGCCGCCCCACGTCACCCAGCTCGACCACGCACAGCTCGATGCCGCCCGTGGCCACCCGGCGCTCGCGCGCCCCCGGAAGGTCACGCAGACGCACGCCGCTCCCTCCGGACTCCCCGGTCTCCGAAGGCCGTTGCTTCTTTCCTCGTGACGCCATGCGACCGTCCGTCCCCTGCCGTGTGCGGTACGTGCTCGTAACGTGACACTGATGAATGTGACAATGACCGGCGGCTGCGTCAAGGGGTGTGCATGGCCTGTGGACAACTCTCCGTGCAGGCCGCGGCGGCTTTCGGCCGGTCCCGCGCGTAGTCCTCACTGAGGTCCCCTTACGGGTCCCCTACAACTCGAGTCTGACGCCGATCCAGCCGTCTGGTCTGACGACCGCTGTGGTCCGCGCCACTACCGTCGAACCTGTGAATGTCATTGCTGCCGAAGGCCTGAGCAAACGGTTCCCCCGGGTGACCGCGCTTGACCGGCTCTCCTTGGACATCGGCCCGGGTGTGACCGGGCTGGTGGGTGCCAACGGGGCCGGCAAGTCCACGTTGATCAAGATCCTGCTGGGGCTGTCGCCCGCGACGGAGGGCCGGGCCGCTGTGCTCGGGCTCGACGTCGCGACCAGCGGCGCCGCCATCCGCGAGCGGGTCGGCTACATGCCGGAGCACGACTGCTTGCCGCCCGACGTCTCGGCCACCGAGTTCGTCGTGCACATGGCGCGGATGTCCGGACTGCCGCCGACCGCCGCCCGCGAACGCACCGCCGACACCCTGCGCCACGTCGGCCTGTACGAGGAGCGCTACCGCCCCATCGGCGGCTACTCGACGGGCATGAAGCAGCGGGTGAAGCTGGCGCAGGCGCTGGTCCACGACCCCCAGCTGGTCCTGCTCGACGAGCCGACCAACGGGCTCGACCCGGTCGGACGCGACGAGATGCTCGGGCTGATCCGCCGGATCCACACCGACTTCGGCATCTCGGTCCTGGTCACCTCGCACCTGCTCGGCGAGCTGGAACGCACCTGCGACCACGTCGTCGTCATCGACGGCGGAACGCTGCTGCGCTCCAGCTCCACCAGTGACTTCACCCAGACCACCACGACCCTCGCGGTCGAGGTCACCGACAGCGACACCCACCCCGACGGGACGGGTGCCCTGCGCCGTTCCCTCACCGACGCGGGCGTCAAACTCGTCGGGCTCGACGGGCTGGACACCCAGGGCCTGCCCGGCGCCGGCCACATCCTGCTGATCGAGGCGACCGGCGAGGAGACGTACGACCTCGTACGCGACAGCGTCGCGGCCCTCGGACTCGGCCTCGTACGGATGGAACAGCGCCGCCACCACATCGCCGAGGTGTTCCGCAGCGACGAGGCGGCGCCGGCGCGGCCCGCGCCCGTACCGGACGGGATCGTGCAGCAGGCCGCGGCCGCACAGCAGACCGGAGCCGTACTGCAGAAGGGGAGCGGACGCGATGAGCACTGAGACCGGCGCCGCGACCGGGAGCGAGACCTCCCGGATCCACAACATCGGCTACCGTGCCTACGACGGCCCGAGGCTCGGGCGCGCCTACGCCCGCCGCTCGCTGTACTCGCAGACCCTGCGCGGCTCCTTCGGACTCGGCCGCTCGGCCAAGTCAAAGGTGCTGCCCATGCTGCTGTTCGGCGTGATGTGCCTGGTGGCGGCGATCATCGTGGCCGTCGCCATTGCCGCCCCGGGGACGACGAAACTCCCGATCAAGTACACGTCCTTCGCGATCTACCTGCAGGCCGTCATCGGCCTGTTCATCGCCGCGCAGGCGCCGCAAGCGGTCTCCAGGGACCTGCGGTTCAAGACCGTGCCGCTGTACTTCTCACGGCCGATCGAGCACGGCGATTACGTCCTCGCGAAGTTCGCCGCCATGGCCTCCGCCGTCTTCGTGCTCACCGGTGCGCCGGTGGTGATCCTCTACATCGGCGCGCTGCTGGGGAAGTTCGACTTCGCGGACCAGACCAAGTGGTTCGCCCAGGGGATGGTTTCCGTGCTGCTGCTGTCCGTGCTCTTCGCCGGCCTCGGCCTCGTGATGGCCGCGCTGACGCCCCGCCGCGGCTTCGGCGTCGCAGCGGTCATCGCACTGCTGACCATCACCTACGGCGCGGTCACCACCGTCCAGGGCATCGCCTGGTCGACCGGTTCGGAGGGAGCGGTGCCGTACCTCGGGCTGTTCTCCCCGATCACGCTGATCGACGGGGTGCAGACCGCGTTCCTCGGGGCGACCTCGGCCTTCCCCGGCGGGAACGGGCCCGGCGCCGGTATCGGCGTCGTCTACCTGCTCGTTGTTCTCGCGCTGATCGCCGGCTCGTACGCCGTGCTGATGCGCCGCTACCGGAGGGTCGGGCTGTGACCACCATCGAGATCGACCACACCTCCCGCTGGTTCGGCAATGTGGTCGCCGTCAACGACGTGAGCATGACCGTGGGTCCCGGGGTCACCGGTCTGCTCGGCCCCAACGGCGCCGGAAAGTCGACGCTGATCAACATGATGGCCGGATTCCTCGCCCCCTCGACGGGTACGGTCACGCTCGACGGGAAGCCGATCTGGCGCAACGAGGCGGTGTACCGGGAGATCGGCATCGTGCCGGAGCGGGAGGGTATGTACGACTTCCTGACCGGCCGCGAATTCGTGGTGGCCAATGCCGAACTGCACGGACTGGGCGACGCCGAGGCGGCTTCCGCACTCGCCACGGTCGAGATGGAGTACGCGCAGGACCGCAAGATCTCGACGTACAGCAAGGGCATGCGCCAGCGGGTGAAGATGGCGTCCGCGCTGGTCCACAACCCGTCCGTGCTGCTGCTCGACGAGCCGTTCAACGGGATGGACCCGCGCCAGCGGATGCAGCTGATGGACCTGCTGCGCCGGATGGGCGCGGAGGGCCGGACGGTCCTCTTCTCCTCGCACATCCTCGAAGAGGTCGAGCAACTCGCCTCGCACATCGAGGTGATCGTCGCGGGACGGCACGCGGCGTCGGGCGACTTCCGCCGTATCCGCCGGCTGATGACGGACCGCCCGCACCGCTATCTCGTACGGTCCAGCGACGACCGGGCCCTGGCGGCGGCGCTCATCGCCGACCCGTCGACGGCCGGGATCGAAGTCGACCTGAGCGAGAACGCTCTGCGTATCCAGGCGATCGATTTCGGCCGCTTCACCACACTGTTGCCCAAGGTCGCACGCGAGCAGGGCATTCGTCTTCTGACCGTTTCACCGTCCGACGAGTCCCTCGAATCGGTCTTTTCCTATCTCGTAGCGGCCTGAGGCCGACAAGGAGCTGTGACGTCATGTACGACCCCACAGTCGCCCGGCTCACCTACCGGGCGCTGCTCGGCCGGCGCCGGGCCGCCATCCTCTTCGTCCTGCCCGCGCTGCTGATCGTCATCGCGGTGGCGGTACGGATGTTCGCGGGGGCCGACGACCAGGTGGCCTCGGACGTGCTGGGCGGATTCGCCATCGCCACCATGGTGCCGCTGATCGGCGTGATCGCCGGTACGGGCGCCATCGGCCCGGAGATCGACGACGGATCGATCGTCTACCTGCTGGCCAAGCCGGTGAGCCGGCCGACGATCATCTTCACCAAGCTGATCGTCGCCATCGCGGTGACCATGGTGTTCTCGGCGGTGCCGACGCTGATCGCCGGACTGATCCTCAACGGCAACGGCCAGCAGATCGCGGTGGCGTACACGATCGCCGCCCTGGTCGCGTCGATCGCCTACAGCGCGCTGTTCCTGCTGCTGGGCACGGTCAGCCGGCACGCGGTGGTGCTGGGCCTCGTCTACGCGCTGGTGTGGGAGGCCCTGTTCGGCAGCCTGGTGCCGGGCGCGCGCACGCTCAGCGTGCAGCAGTGGTCGCTCGCGCTGGCCGAGAAGACCGGCGGCAACGGTGCGATCACCTCGGACGTGGGGCTGCCGCTCGCCACGGTCTTGCTGGCCGTGGTCACCGTGGCGGCGACCTGGTACGCGGGGCAGAAGCTGCGCACGCTGAAGCTCGCCGGCGAGGAGTGAGCGCCTGTCTTCCGATGTGAAAAGCCCTCGGCCCTTCGGTCGGGGGCTTTTCACACTTCGGACAGTCCTACGCGTAACTGTACGGTTATCGGTGCGTTGTTCACGGTGCGTGGAGGCAACTGGAATCCGTGGCGTCGTAGCGTTCGTCAATGAGCAGATGGCCGATGCGGCGAGGGAACACCCGCCGGTCGGTTCCTTGAGTGAGTGGCAACCGTGAGCGTCCTCCGCCCCTGAAGCCCGGGGAGAGGGCTGTCCATTCGCCCGTAGCTTTCACGAACGGAAGACAGCTCATGCCGACGGAAGTCGCCTTGCTCGAATCACACGCCCTGCGCGTCGAACAGATGGGGCGCGTCGACGCCCTGGACAAGGTGAAGTGCCTTGTCATGCTCCCGGACGGGATTCACCTTCGCACCGAGGATGTGGCTCGTTACTTCGAAGTATCCACAAGGGCGGTCAGGAGGCTGACCGACCGGCATCAGAGTGAGCTCGCGGAGAACGGCATGCGCGTGCTGCGAGGCTCTGAGCTGCGTGACTTCCATAGCGACATGCTGTCGCTATGGGGTGGCGAGGGTGCCGGAAGTTATCCACAGGCAGCCACTCAGCTCCGCCTCTACACCCGTCGGACCGTCCTCAACGTCGCCATGCTTCTTCGCGACAGCGACGTCGCGCGGTGCGTGCGTACGTATCTGCTCGACGCCGAACAGGACCTGCGCGCCGGGTACGCCTCGCTCGAATACCGCGTCACTCGGGTCGAAAGCCACCTGGCCGGTGTGGGCACCGCCCTCCAGGAGCTGGGCCCGGTCCTCAACCGGATGTCGCACCGGCTGGACAGCCTCGACCGCAGGCTGGAGGCGACCCACCAGGTCGTCGGCGCCATGAGCGTGCGGCTGAGCGGGGTGTCCGGGGACATCGACCGGCTCGACGGGCGCATGGACGCTCTCGCGCGCAATCTGAAGGAGCTGAACCGGCGCAACCAGCGCTGATCCGGCCCCGGCAGGCGTAGAAAAAGGCTCAGGGACCGAGGCGGCGCCCCGGTCCCTGAGCCGCGCAGAAGGAGCGGCGGCCTACGACTCCCGGAGCAGCCGCTCCAGGACCACCGCGATGCCGTCCTCGTCGTTGGACGTGGTCGTCTCCTGAGCGACGGCCTTCAGGTCGTCGTGCGCGTTGGCCATCGCCACACCGTGCCGGGCCCAGGCGAACATGGGGATGTCGTTGGGCATGTCGCCGAAGGCGATCGTGTCCGCCGCCTTCACGCCGAGCCGGCGCGCCGCCAGCGAGAGGCCGGTGGCCTTGCTCAGTCCCAGCGGAAGGATCTCCACGATCCCGGGGCCCGCCATGACCACGTCCACCAGATTCCCGACCGCCGCCCGCGCGGCCTTGGCCAGGGCGTCGTCGTCCAGCTCCGGGTGCTGTATGTACACCTTGTTCAGCGGGGCGGCCCACAGCTCGGCCGGGTCCCGGACGGGGACGGCCGGACGCGGGCCCTCCTTCACGTGGTAGCCGGGCCCGACCAGCACCTCGCCGTCGAGCCCGTCACGGCTGGCGGCCAGCGCCAGCGGACCGACCTCGGCCTCGACCTTGGAGAGGGCGAGCCCGGCGAGCTGCCGGTCCAGGGTGAGCGACGTCAGCAGCTTGCGCTCACCCGCGTGGTAGACCTGCGCGCCCTGTGCGCACACGGCGAGGCCCTCGTAACCGAGGTCCTCCAGGATGTGCCGGGTCCACGGGGCGGCCCGGCCGGTGACGACGATGTGCGCGGCACCGGCCGCGGCGGTGGCGGCCAGCGCCTCGCGCGTCCGTGCGGAGACGGTCTCGTCGTCGCGCAGCAGGGTGCCGTCGAGATCGGTGGCGACGAGCTTGTAGGGAAAGGTCATCGGACGACCGGCTCCAGGAGCTCGCGCCCGCCCAGGTAGGGGCGGAGCACCTCGGGCACCCGTACCGAACCGTCGGCCAGCTGGTGGTTCTCCAGGATCGCCACGATGGTGCGCGGGACGGCGCAGAGCGTGCCGTTCAGCGTGGCCAGGGGCTGCGTGATCTTCTTGCCGTCGCGGTGCTCGCGCATCCGGACCGAGAGCCTGCGCGCCTGGAACTCACCGCAGTTGGACGCCGACGTGAGCTCGCGGTACTTGCCCTGGGTCGGGATCCACGCCTCGCAGTCGTACTTCCTGGTGGCCGAGGCCCCCAGGTCCCCGCTGGCGACATCGATGACCTGGAAGGGCAGTTCGAGGCCGGTGAGCCACTGCTTCTCCCAGTCCAGCAGGCGCAGGTGCTCGGCCTCCGCGTCCGCCGGGTCGACGTACGAGAACATCTCGACCTTGGTGAACTGGTGGACCCGGAAGATGCCGCGGGTGTCCTTGCCGTACGTCCCCGCCTCACGGCGGTAGCAGGACGAGTAACCGGCATACCGCAGCGGCAGCTTGTCCGCGTCGATGATCTCGTCCATGTGGTACGCCGCGAGCGGTACCTCGGAGGTGCCGACCAGGTACTGGTCGTCCTTGTCCAGGTGGTAGACGTCCTCGGCGGCCTGGTCGAGGAATCCGGTGCCCTCCATGGCGCGCGGGCGGACCAGGGTCGGGGTCAGCATCGGGGTGAAGCCGGCCTCCGTGGCCTGGGCGATGGCCGCGTTGACGAGCGCGAGCTCCAGCAGTGCGCCGACGCCCGTCAGGTAGTAGAAGCGCGAACCGGACACCTTGGCGCCGCGCTCCATGTCGATCGCGCCCAGTGCCTCGCCGAGCTCCAGGTGGTCCTTGGGCTCGAATCCCTCGGCGCCGAAGTCGCGGATCGTGCCGTGCGTCTCCAGGACGACGAAGTCCTCCTCGCCGCCGACCGGCACGTCCGGGTGGACGAGGTTGCCGAGCCGCAGCAGCAGGTTGCTGGTCTCCGCGTCCGCCTCGTGCTGGGCCGCGTCCGCCGCCTTCATATCGGCCTTGAGCTGCTCGGCCCGGGTCAGGAGCCCGGCGCGCTCCTCGGGAGAGGCCTGGGCGACAAGTTTGCCGAGCGACTTCTGCTCGGAACGGAGCACGTCGAACGCGGCCCCGGACGACCTGCGCCGTTCGTCGGCGGAGAGCAGGGCGTCGACGAGTGCGACGTCCTCTCCCCGGTTGCGCTGGGAGGCGCGAAAACGGTCGGGGTTCTCACGAATCAGGCGAAGGTCAATCACCTCTCCAGGCTACCGGTGTCGGCTTCCCCCGCTTGAACGCATAGAGGTAAGCGTGGCGCTTTGCCCGAATTGCCGGTATTCGGCATTCTGGGTCGAGCGGGAGGCGGGGGTTCGGGCGTGCGCGAAGGAGCGGCGGCCTATTCCCCTAAAAGGTGCAGAAGGGGTGGCGAATCTTGACGCACCGACCTTGCGTGGCGGGGTAGTTGAGTGCCTCTTGTCCACAGGATGGGGTGCACTGTCAAAGTTATCCACAGGCTGTGGGGGAAGTCTGTGGACGTGGAGGAGATCATTCCGGGGGGTTGGTCAATGCATGCGGATTCACTGCTCAAACCCGCTTCACGCGCTCGTTCGAGTGGGAATTGCTAGCTCTAAAGAGTTGATCAATGGAATTGGGCTGACATCGGGCACTGTGAAGCCCTGTGGACCTGTCCGAGTGGGCTGCGTTGATTTGTCGACCATGTCGGATTGCGGTGTCGACTTGTCCCCAGGCGTCGACCCGCACCTGTGGATAACTTTCCGGTGAAGACAATCCTCTGATCCCACCGGTCGTGCGGGCAGGTGCCGGCACTGGCCCACCGGGTGCCCGGCGGCCGGACCCGGCTGTTGTCAGGCTCGCCCGTCCTGGTTGCGGGCCAGCCAGTCGGAAGCCTCGGTGAACGCGGCGTCGGACGTGCCCGCGCGCAGGGGGCGTACATCCGCCGGCGTCACACCGGCCCGCGGGTAGGAGCCGAGGAACCGCACATTCGGGCAGATGCGCTTGAGCCCCATCAACGCCTCGCCGACCCGCCGGTCGGAGATGTGGCCTTCGGCGTCCACCGCGAAGCAGTAGTTGCCGATGCCCGCCCCGGTCGGCCGCGACTGGATCAGCATCAGGTTCACCCCGCGCACCGCGAACTCCTGGAGCAGTTCGAGCAGAGCGCCGGGGTGGTCGTCGCCCAGCCAGATGACCACGGAGGTCTTGTCCGCGCCGGTCGGTGCCGCGGGCCGGGCCGGCCGGCCCACCAGCACGAAGCGGGTCTGTGCGTTCTCCGCGTCGTGGATCTCGGTCACCAGCGGTTCGAGCCCGTACGTGGCCGCCGCGAACTCCCCCGCGAAGGCCGCGTCGAAACGGCCCTCCTGCACGAGCCGCGCGCCGTCGGCGTTGGACGCCGCCGACTCCCACACCGCCTGCGGGAGATGGTCGGCCATCCAGTTGCGTACCTGCGGCTGAGCGGCGGGGTGAGCGGTGACGGTCTTGATGTCGGACAGCTTGGTGCCCGGCCGCACGAGCAGCGCGAAGGTGATGGAGAGCAGCACCTCGCGGTAGATCATCAACGGTTCGCCGCTGGTCAGCTGGTCGAGCGTGGTGGTGATGCCGCCCTCGACGGAGTTCTCGATCGGTACGAGCGCCGCGGCGGCCGTACCGCTGCGTACCGCGTCCAGAGCTGCCGGCACGGAGACCATCGGAACGAGTTCGCGGGTGGCGGCTTCCGGAAGCGTACGGAGGGCGACCTCGGTGAAGGTGCCCTCGGGGCCGAGATAGGCGTAGCGCGTGGCGGACATACCGTCACCCTAATGCGCGGTGACGGCTCAGGACTCCAGAAGCCGCTGGCCCACGTACTCCCCGTCCGACGCACCGCCCGGCACCGCGAACAGGCCGCTCGACTCGTGGCGCAGGAAGGGGGAGAGGGCGTCCCCCCGGTCGAGCTTCCGCTGCACCGGGACGAATCCGCGCAACGGGTCGGCCTGCCAGCAGATGAACAGCAGCCCGGCGTCCGGGGTGCCGTCCGAGGAGATGCCGTCGTGGTACGAGAACGGCCGGCGCAGCATCGCCGCACCGCTGTTGCGCTCGGGGGAGGAGATCCGGGCATGCGCGTTGTCCGGGATCAGCAGCTTGCCGTCCGGGCCCGCCTTGTCGAGGTCCATCGCGGTCGTCTCGGTGCCGCCGCTGAGCGGGGCGCCGTCCGCCTTGCGCCGGCCGATGACCCGTTCCTGCCGCTCGACCGGAAGCTTCTCCCAGTCGTCGAGCAACATCCTGATCCGCCGGACCACCGCGTAGGAGCCGCCCGCGAGCCAGTCGTACGCCGCGTCCTGGCCACCGGGGACGAACACGCGCTTGTCGAAGTCGCCGTCCGTGGGCTTCGGGTTGCCGGTGCCGTCGATCTGGCCCATCAGGTTGCGGGCCGTCATCGGTTTCGCGGTGGCGCCGGGGGTGCGGTTGAAGCCGTTCATCTGCCAGCGCACGGTCGCCGTCGAGGCGGCCTCCTTCTGTACGGCGCGCAGAGCGTGGAAGGCGACCAGTGCGTCGTCGGCGCCGATCTGGACCCAGAGGTCACCGTTGGACCGGCCGGCGTCGAGATGGTCGGAGGAGAACGGAGGGAGGGGGTCGAGCCCCGGCGGCCGGTGCGCGACGAGGCCCGTCCGTTCGAAGAAGGTGGCGCCGAAGCCGAAGGTGACGGTCAGCGAGGACGGGCCGGCGTCCAGCGCGACACCCGTGTCATGTCCGGGGCCGTCCGCCGCACCGCCGGTGGGTTCACCGGCCATCAGCCGCTGGGCCACAGCGGACCAGCGGCGCATCAGGGCGGCGGCCTGCTTGCGCCCGGCACTGGGGGCGAGGTCGAAGGCGATGAGATGGCCGCGGGCCTGAAGCGGAGTGGTGATCCCCGGTTGATGTTTCCCGTGAAACATCACCTCGGTGGAGCCGACCGCGGTCAGCGCGGTCGGTGCCTCGTCGCGGGTCATGGCATAGCCGGTGGCGCCTCCGGCCGCCCCGAGCACCAGTCCCGTCGCCCCGGCCGCCCCGGCGGTGCCGAGCAGCCGCCGCCGGGACACGGCCCGGTCCTTGCTGTTGTCGCTGCTTGCGCTGTTTCCGCTCACGGTCCTGCTCAGCCGATCTTCACGTTCTTGTCGACCGTCGTCTGGTCGATGTCCGAAGTCCGCACCGTCACCGCGACCTCCCAGTCGCCCGCGATCGGGAGCTGGAGTCCCGTGGCGGTCCAGTGCCCCTCGGTCAGCCGGACCGGGACGGCAGGCAGTGGGCCGATGTCCTTGGACTTGAGTGTGAAGGAGAGCTTCACCTCGGGGACGTCCATGGGCTTCTTGCCGGGGTCCTCGATCCACAGGTGGATCACGTTGGCCCCGGTGTGTCCCGGGTCGATGTCCATCCGTACCGTGCCCTTGCCGTTCTCGCCGCCCGTGTCGAAGGGCAGGGCGAGTGTGACGGGTCCGCTCTCCACGGGTCCGGCCGCCGCCGCCGACGAGCGTGCCGCCTCCTCCTGCGTACGGCCCGGCTCGGTCGACGTGAGGATCGTGGTCACCGCAAGGAGGGCCACCGCGACGCCGACCTCGGCCAGCACGGAGCGGCGCAGTCCCGAACGTCCGGGGTCGGCGTCGCGTATCCGCTTCTTCTCGGCGGTGGCCACGGCGGCCCGCTGCCGGGCGAGCTGGGCGGCGCGGGCGGGATCCTCGGAAGCCTCCGCCTCGGTCCGGCCGGCGATGACCGCCTCGGCCGCGACCGCCTCGGCCTCCTCCGTGCCCGGGGCATCGGCCTCCGCCTCGTCCGTGCCGTTGCCCGCAGCGAGCCGCCCCGTCCACCGGCGCGACACGGACGCGATGCCCACCAGGACGGCGACGAGCCCCACCTTGACGAGCAGCAGCTGCCCGTAACCCGTATCCGTCAGCGCCGACCACGTACCGACCTGCCGCCACGACTGGTAGACCCCGGTCGCGACGAGGACCAGCACACTGACGAACGCGATCGTGGAGAACCGGCGTACGGCGGCCGAGGTCAGGTCGGGCGTGCGGTACAGCGCGGTCAGCAGGGCCACCAGACCGCCCAGCCAGGCGGCCACGGCCAGCAGGTGGAGCACGTCGACGGGCATGGCGATGCCGGGCTGGATGCCGGTCGACGCGTGCTCGGCCAGGGCCCAGGTGCCGGCGATACCGGCGGCGATGACCGCGCCGCCGATGGCGAGGCCGAAGGTGAGGTCCTTCTTCTCGCGCGGGTCCTCGCGCTTGGCGTACGTGCCGAACAGCACCGCGACGAACAGCGCGCTCGCGCCGAGCAGCAGGAGCCGTGAGACCAGCGCGGCGCCGGGCTTGGTGTCGAGGACCGCCTTCAGACCGTCGAGGTCGAGGACGTCCCCGAGCTTCCCGGAACCGGTGTACGAGCTGCGCAGGAGCAGCATCGCAAGCGTCGCCGCGGTGAGCGTCATCCAGCCACGTACGACCAGACGCTGCAGCGGACGCGCGCCCGCACCGCGCTGCCAGCAGGCCAGGACGAACGCGGCGCCGCCCGCGAGCACGATGAACCCGGCGTACGCGGCGTAGCGCGCGATGTCGTAGAGCGTGCCGACCAGGCCGCCCCCGGCCTCGTTGTCCGGGAGGGCGACGGTGGTCTCGGAGGGCGCCCCGATGGAGAAGGTGAAGGCACCGGAGACCGGATGACTGTCGGCGGAGACGGCCTGCCAGGCCACGGTGTACGTGCCGTCGGGCAGGCTGCCGCGCAGGGCGACGCCGTACTTCACGGTGGAGCCGCTGTGCAGGTCGCGCGGGGCGGCCTCGGTGTCGGCGCGCTTGCCCGACGGGTCGAGGACACGGATGGAGTCCTTGCCGAGGGCGACCTGCTCGGAGAAGGTGAGGGTGACCTCCTTGGGCGCGGTGGCGACCACCGCCCCGTCCTGCGGATCGCTCCCGGTGAGTGCGGCATGGGCCGACGCGGGGCTCGCGACGGCCAGCAGCAGACCGAACACGGCGCCGAGCAGCGCGGTGAGGAGTCCGGCCGCGGTGAGCGGCCGTCGCGGGGCGGACGGGGACGGCCCGAAGGGCGGGGCGGTGGCTGTCATGTCTGTCAGTCCCTCACTGCTTCTTCGGGTTGTGGGTGGTCTCCTTCACGGGAAGGTCGACCTTGACGGCGCCGGCCTTCTCGAAGTGCAGTTCCACGGACACCTTCTGGCCCTGCTTGGGCTGCCGCTTGAGCTTCATGAACATGATGTGGCTGCCGCCGCGTTCGAGGTCCAGCTCGCCGCCCGCGGGCACGTCGAAGGACGTCACCTCGCGCATGACCTGGTCCTTCGTCTCGTGGATCGTGACGTCGTCCGACAGCGGGCTGGTGACCGAGGTGAGGCGGTCGTCCCCGGTGCCGTTGTTCTGCACGACGAGGAAGCCGGCCGCCATGTCGTTGACGGGCTGCGGCATGAACCCGCCGATGACCTTCAGCTCGGGCACGTCCGACGAGGACGAACACCCCGCCAGCGCCAGGCCCGTGGTCAGGGCCAGGACACCGGCGAGGGCCGTGCGGTGGTTCACGGGTTCTTCCCCTCGACGATCTTGGGGAGGTCCTTGGTGTAGTCGTCGGGCGTTGTGTCCTCGCTGTACAGCACGTATCCCTTGTCGGTCCTCGGGGAGAACGCGATGACCTGCGAGCCGTGCATGGAGACGACCGTGCCGTCCTTCTCCTTCTTCGGCGCGTCGATGCCGATGCCGATCTGCCGGGCGCCGGCCTGGATGGCCGGGAAGTCGCCGGTGAGGCCGATGAAGGAGGGGTCCTGCGCCTTGAGCCAGCTGCCGAGGGAGGCGGGGGTGTCGCGTTCCGGGTCGGTGGTGACGAAGACGACCCGGAGCTTGTCCTGGTCGGCCTTGGGCAGGGACTTCTTGGCGACGGCGATGTTGCTCATGATGAGCGGGCAGACGTCGGGGCAGTTGGTGTAGCCGAAGTAGATGAGCGTCGGCCTGCCCTCGGTCTCCTTGCGCAGGTCGTACTTCTTGCCGTGCGTGTCGGTAAGGACGAGGTCCGGCTTGGTGAACGGCTGGTCGAGCACCGTCGCGGCCTGCGTCTTCGTCTGCATCGACACATCGGCGATGGGCTTCTTGCTGTCGTTGTCGCTGCCGCCGCAGGCGGACAGGGTGAGGGCGGCCGCGACGACGAGCGCCGCGGCCGGCACGATCTTCTTAACCATGGAGCACTTTTCCTGATGGGTCGGTGGAGCAGATGGGGGCCAGGAGATCCCTGGCCCCCGTGGGCCGGTCAGGTCGTACGACGGCGCCCGGCCAGGACACCGAAGGCCACGCCGGCGACACCGATGACGATGCCGACGATGCCGAGCACCCGGGCGGTGCCGTCCTGGGAGGACGACGAAGCGGCGGTGGTCTTCTCGTCCTCGTGGGAGGAACCGGAGGACTTCGAGGCGTCCGAGCCGGCCGCGGCGGTGGCGCCGTGCGCGTCGTCGGAAGGTGCCGTCAGCTTGAGCACGGGAGCCGGGGTCTCGGGCTCGTCCGCGCCTTCCTTCGGCTCCTCGATCCAGCGGACGACCTCCTTGTTGGAGTACGTCTGGATGGCCTTGAACACCAGCTGGTCGGCGTCCTCGGGGAGCTGGCCGACGGAGAGCGGGAACTGCTGGAAGCGGCCTGGCTCGATCTTGCCTCCGGTCCAGGTGACCTTGGAGACGGCCTCGTTGATCGTCTTGCCGTGCATCTCCAGCGGCTTGGCCAGCTTGCTCGTCGTCACCTCGATGTCCCAGCCGGGCACCGGCTGCGGCATGACGGACGCCAGCGGGTGGTCGGTCGGGAAGCTGACCTCCAGCTTGGTCGTCGAGGCGTTGTCACGCTCGTTGGGGACCTTGAAGTTGATGACGGC
This sequence comes from Streptomyces sp. col6, assembly GCF_008042035.1. GTDB lineage: Bacteria > Actinomycetota > Actinomycetes > Streptomycetales > Streptomycetaceae > Streptomyces. Next base: position 913,486 of record NZ_RDBL01000029.1, on the reverse strand, counting down.
GTAGCCGCCCTTGGCGGCCTCGCCCTGCGGCTGGACGCTGACGTGGGCCGAGGCCGTACCGGCGAGCAGCAGCACGGTGGACGCGGCGACGCCGCCGGCGAGGGCGATGCGGGAAACGTTCATGACAGGGATCACTCCACAGAGGCACGAAGGAAGGTGCTCCGGCGCACGGGTGCGCACCGGCATCGCGACGCCTCTTCCGTACGAGCGGAATGCGCGCCGGGCCCGTGTCCGCACCGAAGGGTGCGGGGACCGGTACGCATCGCGTGGAGGGCGTCGCGTCAGGCTGCGAGAGCGAGTGCGGAGGGAGGTCCGCGCCTGATCACCATGTGCTGCAACGGATCCCCGGTGACCGGGCGCGGTGCGTCCACGGCCGTACGAGGGGTGCGCGGCCCGGCCGCGGGCTCGGCGCCCAGGCCCGCGCGCAGGGCGGAGACGAGACGGAACGCGTCCCGCAGCGCCCGGAGCCTCGCCCCGGCCGCGACCTGCTGGGCACCGTGCGCCGACAGCCGGGCGAGGCGGAAGAGGGCGACCTCGCCGCGTCGAAGCAGCCAGCCGGTGGCCAGGGCGGCCAGCAGATGCCCGAGCAGCATGGGCAGGCTGGGCAGCGTGCCGGAGAGGCCGTCCATGCCGCCGGCCGGGGCAGCGACCAGGTGCTGGTGCGCCTGGGCGGTCACCGCCGCGGGGTCGATGCCCGCGGTGCTGACGATGTGCCGCGCGTCGGTGGCGTTCAGCTGATGGGGTCCGGCGCCGCAGACGAGGCTCGCCGCGAACCGGATCAGCGCGTCCTCGCCGCCCGTGGCCCCGGAGGCCGTCGTATGCGTGCCCACCCCGAACACGGTGTGCAGGGCGAGCTGTCCGCCGGCCAGGGCAGCGGCGATGGAGGGCAGGGAGCGTTCGCGCCCCGCGAGGGGGACGGCCACCGCGAGGACACCGGTGAACGCGGCGAGCAAGGTCCACCAGGGGACGGTCGCGCAGGCGGCCAGCGCGTGCCCGGCCGCGGACAACGCGACGCAGACCGCGGCGAACACCGCGGCCCTCAGTAGCCGCAGACCGGCTCCGGCGCGTCCCACAGACACAGACATGGCGGGCCCATCATCGCACCCGGCCCCCCGCCCCCGTACGGCAGGTCCGGAAGGTCGTCTTCCGTGCGGATTGGGTGTGACCAGGGCTGTTGGGGCGGGTTCAGGAGGGGCCCGGGTGGGAAG
>NZ_RDBL01000029.1:738370-912178 GCF_008042035.1 Streptomyces sp. col6 | reverse complement strand
AATCCGCACGGAAGACGACCTTCCGGACCTGCCGTACGGGGGCGGGGGTACACCGATGTGGCGCATCCGGCTATCCGCCGATTGAGCGGTATCACAGCGCGCGTGTGCTTACGACCGCCCCGGTGCGGCAATACGTATCGGTATGTCTAGCCGCAGCCAGGAGGCCGGAGCATGAGCATCTGGTGGTCACTCCATTTGCGGCGCGATGCTGCGAGCGTCCCGCTCGCCCGCCGGTTCCTGCTCGGCACGATGGAATCCGCGGGCGTGGACCCGGACATCTCCTTCGACCTGTCTCTCGCGCTCAGCGAGGCCTGTGCGAACGCGGTCGAGCACGGCGGGGAGCACGACGGCACCTCGGGCTCCACCGGCGCCGGCCGGGACGCCTGGGAGGAGCCGTCGGCCACGGCCAGTGGCCAGTACCGGGTCACCGCGTATCTGGACGGCGAGAAGTGCCGTATCGAAGTCGCCGATTCGGGGCCCGGTTTTCCCACCGCGGGCGGGCCGCACACGTCGTATCGGAAGCCCGGGAGCGGGCCGCCGGACCCGCAGTACGCGTCGTACCCGCCCGTCACCGCCGAGGAGGGACGCGGCCTGTGCCTGATCGAACAGCTCGCGGACCACGTCCACTTCGGCAACCGCCCGGGGTGCGCCGGCGCGGTGGTGAGTTTCGACAAGGTCCTGAAATGGCGGAAGGACGCCCTGCTCATGGTGTCCTGAGCCGGGGCGCCCTTCCGTACGTACGGCAGGCCGGGGATCAGCCCTTGAGCCGCGCCATCCACGCCTCGACCTCGTCGGCCTGCCGGGGCAGCTTGTCCGAGAGGTTCCGGTTGCCGTCCTCGGTGACCAGGATGTCGTCCTCGATCCGGACGCCGATGCCGCGGTACTCCTCCGGCACGGTCAGGTCGTCGGCCTGGAAGTAGAGACCGGGCTCCACGGTGAGGCAGACGCCCGGCTCCAGCGTCCCGTTCACATACGTCTCGGTCCGCGCGGCGGCGCAGTCGTGGACGTCCATGCCGAGCATGTGGCCGGTGCCGTGCAGGGTCCAGCGGCGCTGGAGGCCGAGCTCCAGGACCTTCTCCACCGACAGGTCGCCGAGCAGGCCCCACTCGACGAGCTTCTCGGCGAGGACCCGCTGTGCGGCGTCGTGGAAGTCGCGGAACTCGGCGCCGGGCTTGACCGCGGCGATACCCGCCTCCTGCGCCTCGTACACCGCGTCGTAGATCTTGCGCTGGAGCGGTGTGAACGTGCCGCTGATGGGAAGCGTGCGGGTCACGTCGGCCGTGTAGAGGTCGTTGGTCTCCACGCCGGCGTCGAGCAGCAGCAGCTCGCCCGAGCGGACGGCGCCGTCGTTGCGCACCCAGTGCAGGGTGGTCGCGTGCGGGCCAGCGGCGCAGATCGAGCCGTACCCGATGTCGTTGCCCTCGACGCGGGCGCGCAGGAAGAACGTGCCCTCGATGTAGCGCTCGCTGGTGGCCTCGGCCTTGTCGAGGACCTTCACGACGTCCTCGAAGCCGCGCGCGGTGATATCGCAGGCCTTGGTCAGCTCGGCGATCTCGAAGGCGTCCTTCACCAGGCGCGCCTCGGAGAGGTACACCCGCAGTTCCTCGTCGCGCTCGGCGGTGACCTTGTCGGTGAGCGCGGCCTCGATGCCGGCGTCGTGACCGCGGACGTTGCGGACGGGGCCGGTGGCCTCGGCGAGCGCGGCGGGCAGCTCGCGCACGTCCTTGGCGGGGATGCCCAGCAGCTGCTCGGCCTCGGCGAGGGAGTGGCGGCGGCCGACCCACAGCTCGCCCTGGCCGTCGAGCCAGAACTCGCCGTTCTCCCGGTTCGAGCGGGGCAGCAGGTAGACCGTCGCCTCGTGGCCGTTGTCCACCGGCTCCAGGACGAGGACGCCGTCCTGCGTCTGGTCGCCGGTGAGGTACGCGTACTCGGTGGAGGCGCGGAAGGCGTACTCGGTGTCATTGGAACGGGTCTTCAGCCGGCCCGCGGGAATGACCAGCCGCTCGCCGGGGAAGCGCGCGGACAGCGCGGCACGGCGGTCGGCGGTGTGGGCGGCCTGGGGGATCGGCTCCAGACCGTGCAGTTCGGTGTCGGCCCAGCCGGACTGCATGCTGTCGGCGAGCTCGTCGGACACGCCCGGGTACAGGCCGTTCTTCCGCTGCTTGACCGGCTCTGTCTCTTCGGTCTCCGGGGTCTCCGGGAACTCCTCAGACACGACTGTTCTCCTTGATACGACACTGGACCCTCTCCATCGTACGGGCGTACGGAAGGGGGCCCAGGGCCGGAAGACCTCTTACACAGGAAGCGCGCCTCAGTCGAACCGGGCCGCGAGGACGACCACGTCCTCGGCGTCGTCCGCCCGGCCGGTGCCCTCCGGCAGCACGGTGCGTACCACGTGGTCGGCCACCGCCGCGGCGTCCCGGCGCAGCGCCTTCGGGACGCTCGCCGCCGCCGACTGGAGCCGCGCGTAGGCCCGGTCCATCGAGTCGCCGGCCCGGCGCAGCAGCCCGTCGGTGTACAGCAGAACCGTCTCTCCGGGGGCGGGGGTGATGTCGACACTGGGCGCCTCCCAGCAGGACAGCATGCCCAGCGGGGCGGACAGCGTGGTCTCCACGTACGAGGTGCGGCGCTCGCCGATGATCAGCGGCGGGGTGTGCCCGGCCCCGGCCAGCAGGATCCTGCGGCGGGCCGGTTCGCAGTACGCGAAGAGCGCGGTCGCCGACCGGGCCGGCTCGGTCAGCCGGAGCAGCAGTTCGAGGTCGGAGAGCACGGCGACCGGGTCCTCGCCCTCCATCACCGCGTACGCGCGCAGCCCGGCGCGCAGCCGTCCCACGGCGGCCAGCGCGCTGGGACCCGAGCCGTCCACCGAACCGACGGCGAGTCCGAGCGCCCCCTCGGGCAGGGCCAGCGCGTCGTACCAGTCGTTGCCGCCCTGGGGGGCCACCTCGTGGCGGACGGCGAGCTGGACGCCGGGGACGCGGGGCAGCCGGGTGGGCAGGAGCTCCTCGGCCACGGTGGCGACATCCGTCCTGGCCCTCTCCAGCTCCAGCAGACGGGCCAGGTGCTCGCAGGCGTATCCGGCGTACAGGCCGACGAGGTGGCGCTGGCGCTCCAGTGGTTCCGCGGGTTCGTCGTAGAGCCAGACGGCGGCGCCGAGCAGGCCGGTGGTGTCGGTGGTGAGAGGGAGCGCGTAGCTGGCGGCGTAACCGAGACGGGCGGCGACCTCGCGTCTGCGGGGGTCCAGGCTGCTGTCGCCGAGCAGATCGGGGGTGGTCAGCGGGCCGTCCGGGTTCGGCAGGCCCTCCAGGACGCGGCCGTAGGAGGTGGCGCTGCGCGGCACGGTCTCGATCTGGCCCAGTTCGGCGTGGGCCAGCCCGAGCCCGATGGTGGAGACGGGTCCGCGGCGGTCGGACGGTTCGAAGGCGACCAGTCCCCGGCGGGCGCCGACCAGGGCGGCCCCGGCGTCGAGGAACTCGTGCAGGGCGTCGTCGAGGGTGCTGGTTCTGGCCAGGCGCTCGGTGAGCTCGTGGAGGGTGGTGAGGTCGGAGACCCAGCCGGCCAGCCGGTCCTGGATGAAGGCACCGGGTGCCGCGGGGACCTCGTCGATTGGCCCGGCAGTGTGCGCCGAAACCGGAACTGTGGGATCGATTCCAGCCACTTTTGGCAGGTGCGGAGCGGTCATGGTCGTCGGCTTTCCGAGCGGTGTGTTCCGTCGAATAGCATCGCAAACCCCCATGTCATTTTGCGCCGCTACCAGTGCATCCACATGTACACGCACAAGTAAGCCGATGTCCAGCATTGTCCCCACGGAAAACGCGGTGTCCGTGCGATGACCAACTTGGCCAAAAAACGCACCCTGTAGTGCGCGTGAGCGGTCGACTGGGTCCGATCGACGGGGGATGTGCTTCCGGGTGAAGTCCCGGGGGAGCGTCATTCCGGGCATGCTGGGTACGTAGTTCTTCGGATGGCCAGGGGTGGCCCCGCCTGCCCCCGGAACCTGGCAGCGAGTCCGGACGTCCTCTCTGGTGACGGTCGCGCCCCATCCCCGAGTGGTGAGGCCGTACGCACGGACGGCAGGCGCGCGGTGCGCCCCGCCTCCTCGCCACGATGTCGACTGCACGCAGCTCGATCCGGCTCAGCACAGCTCACGCTCGGTAGCGACGAACGGCTCGTACCGCAGGCTCGACGAGCACGTACACCCAGAAGATCCGCGGCATGGTGTGAATGCGCACGATGTGGGGCGGACCCTTGGCGTTCAACGGAAAGGAACGAGCGCTCATGCGCGAGATCCTCGGAAGGCGACGCAGGCTCGGCCGCAGGGGCGGCACCGCCCGGCTCGACGCGGCCCTGACCTGTGCCACGGAGTGGCAGTGGCCCGTGGTCCCCGGAGCCGGGCTGCGGGGGACGGGCGGCCGCGGCGACCGTGACCGGGGCTGCGCGTGCCCTGATCCGGAGTGCGCGGTGCCGGGGGCGCACCCCTTCGATCCGGGTCTCCTCGCCGCCACCACCGATGCCCGGATGGTGCGCTGGTGGTGGACGAACCGGCCCGCCGCGCCGGTGCTGCTCGCGACGGGCGGGCAGGCGCCGTGCGCCCTGAGCCTGCCGGCCGTGGCCGGTGCCCGTGCCCTGGCCGGACTCGACGGGGCGGGGCTGCGGCTGGGGCCCGTGGTGGCGACGCCCACGCGGTGGGCGCTGCTGGTCGCCCCGTACACCCTCGAACGGCTCGGCGAGCTGCTGTACGCGCAGGACTGGGTGCCCAGTTCGCTGCGGTTCCACGGGGAGGGCGGCTATGTCGTCCTTCCGCCGTCGGAGATCGGTACGGGGCAGGTGCGCTGGGAGCGTACGCCGGAGTGCGCTACCGGTCCACGTCCCAAGCGCGCCGTCGCGGCGCCCGCGTCGCCCTGGCTGCCGGATGTGGGGGACGTCCTGGAGGCGCTGGTCGAGGCGAGCACAAGTGCTCCCGACGGCGGCAGCAGACTCACGTACTGAGCGGTCGATGGCGGAGTTGGCCAGATTCTGCCGCGCGCTTGTTCTTTTGGAAGGCATTCATTACGGAGTTCTGTCGCTTCCCTGTCCGATCTCCGGTGAATCGCCTCCTTTCTTCCCCGCCTCCCTCCCACTTCCTTCCGCCGTACTTCGCGATTTCCGCGTAAACGGCGGGGGCCGCTTGTCCCGCATCCGTTTGTTCCGCGGTGGGGTGCTTCCGTCGAAATCGGGACCGCCGCAAAACCGGTCGGGACCGTGCTTTCCGGTGGTGCGCCCCGGTCGCTGTTCCCGGAGGCGTGTGGGATCAACCGCCGTTCCCGGACGCAGGGCTGACGCAGAGCCATCGTGCGCAGAGAGCTGGGCGGGGGCGTCGCGGCGGGTCTGTGCGCCGCCTGTGCGGGGCCCGTACGCGGGCCCGCGCGCCCCGGGCGCGCGGTGCGCGCCGTACCCGGAAATGAGGATGCCCGGTCGCTGGCGACGGGGGATGCACCAGCGACCGGGCTTCTAGAACCGTAACAAGAGATCTGCCGTTCGCAAATTCGATCTCGCGTATTCGGACAGCGATTTACCTGCCAGTACGACGAGTTGTGACGGGCGTCACCGTTCGGTCCGGCCGGCGGTCACGGTCAGCTGAGCGTCACCTGACGGTTGGTGAGGCCGCCGCGTGCCCGCCGCTCCTCGGCGGTGAGCGGCGCGTCCGACGCGAGCGCCGTCGCGAGCCGCTCCGCGAACGCGGCGGCGGGCTTCTCGCAGTCCTCGGCGCCCATCGCGCTCGGCAGGTCCCAGACCGGGACCATCAGCCCGTGCGCCCGGAACGAGCCGACCAGCCGGGTGCCCTCGCCGAGCGATGTCTCGCCCGCGGCGTGCAGCCGGGCGAGTGCGTCGAGGAGCTGCTCCTCGGCGTACGGCATGACCCAGCGCAGGTGGTTCTTCTCCGGCGTCTCGCACCAGTAGGCGGCGTCCACCCCGGAGAGGAGCGCGGTCGGGATGGCCGCTTCGTTCGCACGTTCGAGCGATGCCGACACCTCGGCCGTGGCGTTCTCGGCGTCCGGCACCCAGAACTCGAAGCCGGAGTGGACGACCGGCTCGAACGGCGCGTCGCCGTCCAGCAGGTCCTGCAGCCGGGGGCCGTCGGCCGGTACGCGGCGGGCGGCCACGGGCGAACCGGCCTCCGCCTCCAGCGCGCGCTGGAGGGTGTCCGCGAGGTCCCGGCTGAGGTCGCCGGAGGAGGTGTCGTTCTGCAGGGCGAGCAGGACGGAACCGTCCTCGCGGCGCAGCGCGGGCCACGCCATCGGAAGGACCGTCGCGAGCGTCACCGAGGGCACACCCTCGGGCAGGCCGCCCTTGAGCGTCAGTGCGGCCGTGGCGGCGGGGACCAGCTCGCGCAGCGCGACCCAGTCGCACTCCCCGGCCAGACCTTCGAACGGGCGCTGGACCAGCTCGGTCACGGCCTGGGCCGCGGCGCGGCCGTGACACGCCTTGTAGCGGCGGCCCGAACCGCACGGGCAGGGCTCACGAGCCCCGACCACCGGGATCTCGCCGTCCTTGAGCTGCTGCTTCCCGGCCTTGGTCTGAGGGCGCTTCTTCGCCATGGTGGGCTTACTCCCGATTGCGACAGTGCGGTCTGGCCCGCGAGCCTAGCCGTCCCACCACCGCCGGGGCACGGCACAACCGCCCTCATGCCCGGCCCGGTCCGTATTCTCAGCCGACGTCGTCGAACGCGTCGTCGAACGCGCCGGAGAAATCCAGCCCGTCGAAGCCCGGGACCACGGTGGCCCTCTGCGCACTCGGCAGTCCGGCCATACCTGCTGTCCTGCCGCTGCCGCGCCGTTCACCGGGGCGGCTGTGGGAGCCGTGGCCCCCGTCGACCAGCACCCAGACGGTGACCTCGCCGGGGGCGTCGTCACGTACGCCCCACTCCTGGGCCAGCGCGCTGATGATGTTGAGCCCGCGGCCACCGCGGGCGGTCACCGATGGCGTGGCCGGAACCGGCCGGGTCGGGCCGCCACCGTCCGTCACCTCGACGGTCAGTCCGCCCGTCCTGTCGACGCGCCAAGCGGCGCGCACGGCCCCGTCCTCCCTCTCGGTCTGCCATCCCAGCGGCCTGCCGTGCCGGCAGGCATTGCTGAGCAGCTCGGAAAGGATCAGCACCGCATCGTCGACGACCGAATCCGACACCCCGTGGCTGCGCAACTGCTCGCGCATCCGGTGCCGCGCCTGGCCCACGCCCGCAGGACCATGGGGAACGGCCATGCTCGACGACGTGGGCACCTCCTGTGCCACCACCAACGCCACCCCCGAGACCTCCTTTGCCCCCACGCCACGGAGTGGATGCCCTCCTGGGCTGTGCCGGAAACCGGCCAAAGGTCGGTCAGTGACGCACTCGTCACGAACAGACACAGTCCGAGTGCGCCGGTGTACTCCCTGTAGTTGATCAGGTGGTGCGGTCATGGGTTCATGCGGCGGTGCGCATATGTACCTGTTCGCTGATTCGCTGATGTTACGAACGGCCCAGCTGGGCCAGGACCTGCTTGGGTCGGTTCGTGATGATGGCCTCGACGCCCAGCCGTACGCAGAGGTCGACGTCCTCCGGCTCGTTGACCGTCCAGACGTGTGCCCGGTGCCCGGCCCTGTGGAGCCGCTCGATGTAGCCGGGATGGCTGCGCAGGATGCGCACGCTGGGGCCGGCGACCCGTGCACCGGCGGGCAGGCGCCCGTCACGCAGCCGCGGGGAGACGAACTGCATCAGGTACACGGTCGGCAGATGGGGCACGGCGGCCCGGACGCGGTGCAGGGAACGGGCGGAGAAGCTCATCACGCGTACCGGGGAAGGGGTGCCGGCCGGCGGGGGCACATCGAGTTCGAAGCGCTTCAGCAGGTGCAGCAGGCGCTCCTCGACCTGTCCCGCCCAACGGGTCGGGTGCTTGGTCTCGATGGCCAGCTGGAGCGGCCGCCCGGCCGCCCTCGTCTCGGCGAGGAGTTCGAGCAGCCGTTCGAGGGTGAGTACGGAGGTGAGCTCACCCGGCACCGGGTCCCAGTCCGGTGACTCCGTCTCGTCGCGGTCCTTCCAGGAGCCGAAATCGAGGGCGGCGAGGTCGTTCAGCTCCAGGGCGGAGACCGCTCCGCGGCCGTTGGACGTACGGTTCACCCTGCGGTCGTGCACGCAGACGAGGTGGCCGTCGGCCGTGAGGCGTACGTCGCACTCCAGGGCGTCGGCACCGTCCTCGATCGCCTTCCGGTACGCGGCGAGGGTGTGCTCGGGGGCGTCGTCGGACGCGCCCCGATGGGCGATGACCTGGATGGGATGCTGCATGGGGTGCTGCTGCCGCGCTCGGTTCACCCGGGTCATGGTGTCACCGTGGGAACACGGCTGTGCGCACCTTGCGAGGCAGGGCCGTTTTGTCCGATGTAAGGGTCGTGCGCAGATGCACAGGTCCTGCTTACAGTGGCCTGACGTGTTGTGGGAAAGGCTGACCCCTGACACGTACACAGCGGATCTCTTGCCGTACGACTGATGTGGAACCGAGGAGTAAAGAGCTGTGAGCACAGAGAACGAGGGCAACGAGGGCACCGCGGGCGAGGCCGCCCCGTCCGCACCTCCCGTGCCGGCCGACGCTCCCCAGGCGCATCCCGAGGACGCGCCCTCCGTCGCGGCCCACCCGGACCCGGACCTGACGGCCACCCGGCAGCAGCCGGTCCACCCCGCGCCGGAGCAGCAGCCCGCGCCGGATCAGGTGACCGGACAGACCGGCGCGGTCCCGACGACTCCGCAGTACGCGCCCCCGCCCCCGCCGCAGTCGGCGGCCGACGCGGGCTGGCCCCCGCCGCCGCCCGCCGTTCCCTCGTACACGCAAGGGGCGCACGGCGGCGGTGGCGGCCCGGTGTGGGGCCCGCCCGGCGGACCGCACTCTTCCGAATCGCCGCGCAAGCGGGGTGCGGGCGCTCTGGTGGCCGCCGTGGTGGTGGCGGCGCTCGTGGCGGGCGGGATCGGCGGCGCGCTCGGCTACTGGGCCGCGGACAACAACGACGACTCCGGATCGACGACGGTCGCGGCGTCGGCCAACCCGCAGGACCTCAAGCGCGACCCGGGCACGGTCGCCGGTGTGGCCGCCAAGGCGCTGCCCAGCGTGGTGACCATCGAGGCGCAGGGCGGCGACGGCGAGGGCGGCACGGGCACCGGCTTCGTGTACGACAAGGAAGGCCACATCCTCACGAACAACCACGTGGTGGCCTCCGCGGCGGACAGCGGCCAGCTCACGGCGACGTTCTCCAACGGCAAGAAGTACGACGCCGAGGTGGTCGGCCGCGCCCAGGGCTACGACGTGGCCGTCATCAAGCTGAAGAACCCGCCGAAGTCCCTGACCCCGCTGCCGGTGGGCAACTCGGACCAGGTGGCGGTCGGCGACTCGACGATCGCGATCGGTGCCCCGTTCGGCCTGTCCAACACGGTCACCACGGGCATCATCAGCGCGAAGAACCGCCCGGTCGCCTCCGGTGACGGCACCGGCGGCAGCAACTCGTACATGAGCGCCCTGCAGACCGACGCGTCGATCAACCCGGGCAACTCCGGCGGCCCGCTGCTCAGCTCGGGCGGCGCGGTCATCGGGATCAACTCGGCGATCCAGTCGGCCGGCAGCTCCGGCCAGAGCCAGGCCGGCTCCATCGGCCTCGGCTTCGCGATCCCGATCAACCAGGCGACGACCGTCGCCCGGCAGCTGATCAAGACCGGTCAGCCGGTCTACCCGGTCATCGGTGCCACGGTGACGATGGACGAGAAGAGCGGCGGCGCCGTGATCTCCGACCGGGGCACGGGCGGCACGGAGGCGGTCACGAAGGACGGCCCGGCCGCCAAGGCGGGCCTGCGCGCGGGCGATGTCATCACGAAGTTCAACGACACCCCCGTCGACAGCGGCCCGACCCTGATCGGCGAGATCTGGACCCACAAGCCGGGCGACCGGGTCACCCTGACCTACGAGCGCGACGGCAAGTCGGCGACGGCCGAAGTCACCCTGGGGGAGCGCAAGGGCGACAGCTGACCGGCTAGGCTGTTCCCGCGCCGGACCGGTCCTCACCGACCGCGCCGGCGCGGGGTGGGTTGCCCGAGCGGCCTAAGGGAACGGTCTTGAAAACCGTCGTGGCGTGAGTCACCGTGGGTTCAAATCCCACACCCACCGCACGTGAACGGCCCCCGACCGGGCGTACCGGTCGGGGGCCGTTGTCGTGGGCGGGCGTGCTCCTAGGATGGCCGGCGGGGGCGGAGCCGTAGCGCAGAGGTCGTCGCGCGCGGTCTCCAAAACCGCGAGGACGCCGGTTCGAATCCGGTCGGTTCCGCCTCGGCCTTTCCCTCCTCGGGCGGCTCCCACGCGGGCGCTGAGCGCACAGTTGGCACCGGGTCGGGGGTTTGGTTTTCGTTCCTCACGCTTGCGGGGGAATCGGAAGCGGTGGGTGGTTCGCGGGTGGGTCGGTGGGCAGCTTTGGTCCGCGACGTCGTGATCATCACCGGGCGGTCGGCCGCCGGCCCGGGTTCAGCCTCAGCCCTACTTCCGGTTCCTGGAGGAACAGACATGGCAAGCATCCGTACCGCTCGTGCCCTCGCCGTCGTCGCCGCGCTGCCTCTTGCCGCCGTTCTCCTCGGCGGAGTCGCCCAGGCGGACAACGGAGCGATCGCGAGCAGCGGATCCAACGCGGGCGTCGCCACGATCAGTGGGAGCGGGGTCGGCAGGGACAACGCGGGCAACTCGTCGACCTCGCAGCAGCAGGCGACCGGTGCCGGGGCGTCCAACCAGAGCAACTCCGCCCTGGTCAACGGCTCCGGCTTCACCGATATCGATCAGTCCACGTACAACCTGGCGGTGAACTTCACGAACCTCTGGTGAGACCCGGAAGCGTGCGCGGCCCGGTCGGGGGGCCGGACCGCGACGGACGCACCACGACGGCCCGCCCGTACGCCGAAGTGGCGTACGGGCGGGCCGTCGTGGTGCGGGGTGCGTGCGGGGCTGTGCTCCGGGTGCGCACCTCAGGGGGGACCCGGAGTCCTGGAGTGCGGCCCCGTCCACCTACAGGAGGTGGACGGGGGCCCGGACCTACACCCTGAGGCGGACGCGGTTTCGGGACCTGGGGGCGATCCGGGGAGCGGGCCCCGCTCCTAGCGTGGAGCCATGACCACGCCAGTCCGTACGGGCACCTCCAGGGGAGCCGCACCGGCATGCACGTCGGCCGCGGTACGTACTTCCGCGCCGGCGCGCGCCTCCGCATCGCTACGCACGCCGGGCGCCCTCGGCCGCGCCTCGCACGGTGCGCGCGCGTCGGCGGTGCCGCACCTTCCGTACCCCTCGTTCACGTCGTTCGTGCAGGCGCGCGGTCCGGTGCTGCTGCGGGCGGCCCGCTCGCTCACCGCCAACCCCAGCGACGCCGAGGACCTGCTGCAGACGGCGCTCACCAAGACGTACGTCGCCTGGGACCGGATCGAGGACCACCGAGCCCTCGACGGCTATGTCCGCCGGGCCCTGCTGAACACCAGGACCTCGCAGTGGCGCAAGCGCAAGGTCGACGAGTTCGCCTGCGACGAGCTGCCCGAGCAGGAGGCGGTTCCCGGTCCCGACCCGGCGGAGCAGCAGTCGCTGCACGACGCGATGTGGCGCGCGGTGCTGAAGCTGCCGGCCCGGCAGCGCGCCATGGTCGTCCTCCGGTACTACGAGGACCTGAGCGAGGCGCAGACCGCCGAGGTGCTCGGTGTGTCCGTCGGCACGGTGAAGAGCGCGGTCTCCCGGGCGCTCGGCAAGCTGCGCCAGGACCCGGAGCTGACCCCGGTCCGCTGAGGCCGTCGAGCCTCCCCGTACGGGGCCCTCAGGCAAACGGAACCGATACGTCCGCCATCGTCCCGGCCGGTGTGACATTGCGGGACGACACCGATTCGTACCCCCGGGAGTAGTGACATACCGCTCGGTATGTGCGCAGAATCAGCGGAACCCTACTGCCGCGTAGCGCCCACCGGGAGGACGCCGTGCTCAGCACCATGCAGGACGTACCGCTGACTGTCACCCGCATCCTGACGCATGGGATGACGATCCACGGGAAGTCGCAGGTCACGACCTGGACCGGAGAGCCGGAGCCGCACCGGCGCAGTTTCGCGGAGATCGGCCGGCGCGCGACGCAGTTCGCCAACGCCCTGCGCGACGAACTCGGCATCGACGGAGATCAGCGTGTCGCGACCCTCATGTGGAATAACGCCGAGCACGTGGAGGCGTACCTCGCCATCCCGTCCATGGGCGCCGTCCTCCACACCCTGAATCTCCGCCTCCCCGCAGAGCAGCTGGTCTGGGTCGTCAAGCACGCCGACGACAAGGTCGTCGTCGTCAACGGTTCCCTGCTGCCGCTCATCGCGCCGCTGCTCCCCCAGCTGAGGTCGCTGGAGCATCTGATCGTCTCCGGCCCCGGTGACCGCTCCGTCCTGGACGGCGCGGCGGTGCGCGTCCACGAGTACGAGGAACTGCTCGCCGGCCGCCCCACCACCTTCGACTGGCCCGAGCTGGACGAGCGGCAGGCCGCCGCCATGTGCTACACCTCCGGCACGACCGGCGACCCCAAGGGCGTCGTCTACTCGCACCGCTCGATCTATCTGCACTCCATGCAGGTCAACATGTCCGAGTCGATGGGCCTGACCGACAAGGACACCACGCTCGTCGTCGTCCCCCAGTTCCACGTCAACGCCTGGGGCCTGCCGCACGCGACGTTCATGTCCGGCGTCAACATGCTGATGCCGGACCGTTTCCTCCAGCCCGCCCCGCTCGCCGACATGATCGAGCGCGAGCGCCCCACGCACGCCGCCGCCGTCCCCACCATCTGGCAGGGCCTGCTCGCCGAGGTCACCGCCAAGCCGCGCGACCTCACCTCCATGGCCAACGTGACGATCGGCGGCGCCGCCTGCCCGCCCTCGCTCATGGCGGCGTACGACAAGCTCGGCGTGCGCCTCTGCCACGCCTGGGGCATGACGGAGACCTCGCCCCTCGGCACCATGGCCAACCCGCCCGCCGGGCTGACCGATGAGCAGGAGTGGCCCTACCGCATCACCCAGGGCCGCTTCCCCGCCGGCGTCGAGGCACGCCTCGTCGGCCCGACCGGCGAACACCTGCCGTGGGACGGCGAGTCTGCCGGTGAGCTGGAAGTGCGCGGCACCTGGATCGCCGGCGCGTACTACGGCGGCGCGGACGGCGAGATGCTGCGCCCCGAGGACAAGTTCAGCGAGGACGGCTGGCTGAAGACCGGTGACGTCGGCGTGATCAGCGAGGACGGCTTCCTCACCCTCACCGACCGCGCCAAGGACGTCATCAAGTCCGGCGGCGAGTGGATCTCCAGCGTCGAGCTGGAGAACGCGCTGATGGCGCACCCGGACGTCGCGGAGGCCGCTGTCGTGGCCGTCCCGGACGAGAAGTGGGGCGAGCGCCCGCTCGCGACCGTCGTCCTCAAGGAGGGCGCCACCGCCGACTACGAGGCGCTGCGGGCGTTCCTCGCCGAATCCGGCATCGCGAAGTGGCAGCTGCCGGAGCGGTGGTCGGTCATCCCGTCCGTGCCGAAGACGAGCGTGGGCAAGTTCGACAAGAAGGTCATCCGCAAGCAGTACGCGCAGGGCGAGCTGGACATCACGCAGCTCTGACCGACGGGCCGGGCCAGGCCCCGGTCGACGGTCCGGACAGGACGAGGGCGGTACGGGTGTGCTCCCGTACCGCCCTCGTCGTATGCCGTTCCGCGCCGGTCAGTTCGTGCCGATCTTCGCGAGCAGGTCGACGATGCGGGACTGCACCTCGTCGCTCGTCGAACGCTCCGCCAGGAACAGCACGGTCTCGCCGGAGGCGAGGCGCGGCAGCTCCGACTGGTCGATGTCGGTCGAGGTGTAGACGACCAGCGGGGTGCGGTTCAGCTGCCCGTTGGCGCGCAGCCAGTCGACGATGCCGGCCCGGCGGCGGCGCACCTGCATCAGGTCCATCACCACCAGGTTCGGCCGCATCCGGGTCGCCAGCGACACGGCCTCGCTGTCCGTCGCGGCGCAGGCCACCTGCATGCCCCGCCGCTCCAGCGTCTGCGTCAGCGCGTCCGCGATGTCCTCGTGCTCCTCGATCAGCAGGACGCGCGGCGGGTGCTGCTCGCTGTCGCGCGGCGCGAGCGCCTTCAGCAGCACGGCCGGATCCGCACCGTATGCCGCCTCCCGCGTGGCCTGCCCCAGACCGGCCGTCACCAGTACGGGCACCTCGGCGGCCACCGCGGCCTGCCGCAGGGACTGCAACGCCTTTCGGGTGATCGGCCCGGTCAACGGGTCTACGAACAGCGCGGCGGGGAACGCCGCGATCTGCGCGTCCACCTCCTCGCGCGAGTGCACGATCACCGGCCGGTAGCCGCGGTCGCTCAGCGCCTGCTGCGTGGATACGTCGGGCGCGGGCCAGACGAGCAGCCGGCGCGGGTTGTCCAGCGGCTCGGGGGGAAGCTCGTCGTCGACCGGCTGCGGCGAGGGCCGGTTGGCGACCTCGACCGCGCCGCCGGGGCCGTCGAGCGGCTCGGGCCCCTCGGCTGCGCCCTCGTCGGGCGCCCCGATGGCGTACGCGCGCCCCTCGGCCGCGGGTGCGGAGAGCAGCTTCCCGGAGCCCTGCCCGTGCACGGTGCCGCCGGTGGCCTGGGGCGTGGGCTGCGGGGCGGCCGGCGCGGGGCCGGCGGGCGCGGGGCGCKCGTCCTGACCGGGCTCCGGCTCCGGCGGCGCGGCGAGCTTGCGGCGCCGGCCGACGCTGCTGCCGCCGCCGAGTGTCTGGTTCTGCTGGTGGGCGATGTGCTGGGCGAACGGAACGCCCTGTCCGAGCGTGCGCACGCTGAACGCGCGCCCCTGAGTCGAGTCCGGCGACCCCGGCATGGGCGCCTCGGCGGGCAACGGCTGCCGTCGCGCGTCGGGCGCGCCGAGCCTCGGATCGTCGGGCGGGGTGCCGGAGGCCGGGGCGGCCGTCGCGGGCTGGTCGGCCGGGGCCGGTCCGCGTCGGCGGGCGGGAGCGCGAAGGGGACGCGCGGTCCGGCCTCGGCGGCGGCCCTGTCCTGGGCGGCGGCCAACGCGCGGCGGGCGCGGCCGGGGTGCCCGGTGTCTGCGCCGGCGGTGCGAAGGGGGCCGGCTGTGCCTCCTGCGGGCCCGTGTCCCCGTGGCGGGCGCGGCGTCGGCCGGTGGGGGCGGGCTGCGCCTGCGGCGGAACGGGGGCGTGCTCAGGCGCACCGGGCAGAGCCTCGGGGGCGACGGCGTCAGGTGCGGCAGCGGTGGGGCCGTCCGTACCGGGCAGCGCGCCGGGGGCGGCTGCGTCCGCACGCGGCAGCGCGCCGGGCATCCCGGGCTCGGGCGCGTACGCAGCGGGCGCGGCCTCACGCGTGCCCGCACCGGGCGCATACGAACCGGCGCCGGCATCCGCACCGGCCGCACGCGTACCCGCACCGGCCTCGTACGAATCGTCCACGGCCACACGCGTACCCACGGCGCCCGGCGCGCCGGCGGGGCGTCCTCCGCCGAGGGGGTCCTGCGGCTCCACGCCATCCGTCGGCACACGGTCCGCGTCGGCGGGCGGGAGCGCGAAGGGGACGCGCGGTCCGGCCTCGGCGGCGGCCCTGTCCTGGGCGGCGGCCAACGCGCGGCGGGCGCGGCGGCCGGTCGGCTGCGCTGCCGGCACGGGCAGCTCCGGAGTCGGGGCCACCGAGCCGGGAGCCGTACGGGCGGCCTCGTCGAGGTTCGAGAACGCGGCGGGGGCGGTGGACTCCACGGCGTTCACGACAGGGGGAAGGGCCAGGCGGCCCTCCTCGCCCGGATTCCCCCGGTGCCCGCCCGCCGCGACCGGGACCTGCGCCTCGGCCGGGACACCCTGCGGCGGCACGGTCTGCCCGCGCTGCGGCCGGGCACCCGCGCCCTGCGCACCCTCGGCGGCGGTCACCACGGACCCCTCCGACGGGGCGGCGGAGGGCAGCGCGAGGGCCTGCCCCGGCGCCGGGGCAGCCGTCTCGGCGGGGCTGGGGCGCCCGCGCCGGCGTCCGGAGCCCTCGGCGGCCTGCTGGGCGGGGATCAGCTCGTTCGGGGCCGCCTCGGGAGCGGGGGCCGCACGGCGCGCACGCCGGCGCCCGGTCGGCGCGCCCGCGCCGGTGTCCCCGGGTGCAGCCTCCAGTTCGCCGGTGCCGTCGGAGCCGCCCACGGGGCTCTCCAGGAAGGCGTCGGTGGAGGAACGCCGCGCACGGCGCCGCCCCCTGCCCGCCTCGGGGGCATCCGGAACCGCCGTCGCGGGGTCCGCTTGATCGGACTCGGACACCACCGCAGGAGCCGCCTCCACCTGCGGCAACGGTGTCGGCTGCGGCGGCGCCACGGTCCCCGCACCGGCGCCGATCGGCAGTTCGAGCACGTACGCGCTGCCGCTCATGCCCGGCATCTCATGCGTCTGGAGCACACCGCCGTGCGCACGGACGATGCCGCTCACGATCGGGACGTGCACCGGGTCTCCCCCGGCGAACGGACCCCGCACCTCGATGCGTACGACGTCACCGCGCTGGGCGGCGGCGACTACGACGGTCGAGTCGACGTAACCGCCACCGGGCACGAGCCGGGCCTTGCCGGTCGAGTCGACGCCGGCGACGTCCGCGACGAGGTGGGCGAGGGCGGTCACCAGGCGTCCGGCGTCGACCTCCGCCTCGATCGGCGGGGCGTGCACCGCGAACTGCGCGCGGCCCGGTCCGATCAGCTCGACCGAGGCGTCGATACCGGCCGTGACGACCCCGTCGAGCAGCACACGCGTCTTGACGAGCGCCTCCGCGCCGCCGTCGAGGCGCTGGTAGCTGAGCACGTTGTCGATGAGCGTCGTCATACGCGCGTAGCCCGCGGCCAGGTGGTGCAGGATCTGGTTCGCCTCGGGCCACAGCTGGCCGGCGGGGTCGGCGGCGAGCGTGGAGAGTTCGCCGCGCAGCTCCTCCAGGGGCCCGCGCAGCGACTCGCCGAGCACGGCGGTGAGCTGGGCGTGCCGGGAGGTGAGGTCCGTCAGCCGCTCGGTCTGCTCCTCCAGCTCGGAGGCGTAACGCTCGGTGCGGTCGGCCAGCTCGGCGGCGTGCGCTTCCTTCAGGGCGGCGAGTTCGGCGGCGTGCCGCTCGGTGAGCTCGGTGACCTCGGCGGTGTGGCTCGCGGTCAGCTCGGAAACCTCGGCCTTGCGCTGCTTGTCGAGCTCCTCGTAGGGGCGGCGGTCGGTGAAGGTCATCACGGCGCCGACGAGCTGGTCGCCGTCGCGGACGGGCGCGGTGGTCAGGTCGACCGGGACCTGTGCCCCGCTCTTGGACCAGAGAACCTGCCCGCGCACCCGATGCTTGCGTCCCGACTTCAGCGTGTCGGCGAGGGGGGACTCCTCGTACGGGAAGGGCTCGCCCTCCGCACGCGAGTGAAGGATCAGCGGGTGCAGCTCCTGGCCGCCGAGGTCGCTGGCCCGGAAGCCGAGGATCTGCGCGGCGGCGGGGTTGACCAGGACGACCCGGCCGTCGGTGTCCGTACCGACGACGCCCTCGGCCGCGGCGCGCAGGATCATCTCCGTCTGGCGCTGCGAGCGGGCCAGCTCGGCCTCGGTGTCGACGGTGCCGGACAGGTCGCGCACGACGAGCATCAGCAGCTCGTCGCCCGTGTAGCTGCCCCCGTACGAGCCCTGGACGTCGTTGTACGCCGCCTGCCCGTCCTCCAGGCTGGCGCTCGTCACCTCGACGGGGTACTCGTTGCCGTCGGTACGCCGCGCGATCATGCGCGTGGGCTTGGTCCGGCCCCGCTCGTCCGCAGCATCGGGCCGGCGCATCGACCCCGGGATCAGCTTGGAGTCGAACTCCGGCAGCAGATCGAGCAGCCCGCGACCGACGAGCGCGGTGCCCGGGGTCTCGAACATTTCGAGGGCGATGGTGTTGGCGTTGACGACCGTACCGTTGCAGTTGACGAGCAGAAGCCCGTCCGGAAGGGCGTCGAGTATGGCTGCGAGGCGAGCAGCGCCTCGGGATGGCCTGCTGCTCACGACGACGCTTCCTCCCTGATTACTGCACCTTGCCCGACAGCGGCCCCATCTTGCCCCTCGGGCCTCAGGCTGTCACTGAAGGAGTCTAAAGGCAGGGAAGGGGCGTGGGACTGCGGATGAGGGGGAGCTCTCACCAAGGTTTGGTGCATTCGGTGTACGGCTCCGACCCGCGACGCGCCCCGCAAAGACCCGGACGCGGGCCCCGGGGGCGGTTCACCGCACGTTCGGCAGGACCGGGCGCAGGCCGTTCCACCGGGCGATCTCGCACCCGTTGGTCCGCTTGAACGTGGAGTCGACCCGGTGCCCGTGCCAGGTCCCGGTGACGCGGGCGGTGGCTTCCCCGCCGTACTGCTGCGTACACATCGCGTTCCCGGGCACAGGGGCGAACGGGTCCACTCCCTCCTCTTCCGCCTGCTCCAGTCGCTCGCACGCCTGCCGCGCGACCGGGTGGCTCCCGCCGGCCGGCCCGCACTGCAGCTCGTACGTCCCGTCGGCCTCCGGGTTGCCCGTGGCGGCGACGACCACGGTGAGCCGGGTGCCCGTGGCGTCGTCCTGGAGCAAGGGGAGCGCGAGGGGCAACGGCAGGGGCCCGGCCGAGGCGGCGGCGGTGGCGGCGGGCGCGGCGGCGGACAGCGCGGCGAGGGACGCGACAGCGGTGAGAACGAGACGGCGCATCATTGCGGACTCCTGTGGCGGATGAACCTGCGGGGGCGGCGCCCCCGCGCTGCCTAACGCGCCAGGCGCCCCGGCGTTTCGCACGGCAACCGCTTTGCCCTCCCGGCCGACCGCCTAGTACCGTAGGCCGCGATTGGTGGCACAGCGTGCAGCTGTGTCATCATCTGCACGCACCACTCGCGCTCGCGCGGGGGGTTGCGCTGGAGGCGTCGCCTAGTCCGGTCTATGGCGCCGCACTGCTAATGCGGTTTGGGGCTTACCCCCCATCGAGGGTTCAAATCCCTCCGCCTCCGCACCACCACCGAAGCCCCGGTCCCCAGGACCGGGGCTTCGGCCGTTCCTCGGCACGCTTCTGGTGTTTGCCCAGGTCAGGCAGGGTTTGGGTAATGGATTTCGCGTCCCGGCGCAGGTCATGTAATGTTGTTCTCGCAACGCCGACGGGGCAGAAAAAACCCCGGAAGCACAAGCACTCGTAGCTTAACGGATAGAGCATCTGACTACGGATCAGAAGGTTGCAGGTTCGAATCCTGCCGAGTGCACAGCAGGCCAGAGGCCCCGGAGAAATCCGGGGCCTCTGGCGTTTGGCGTTCGCGTGAGATCGTCGGGCCCGTGATCGAGTCCTGGGTGATTGACGATGGTGGTCCTCCTTCTCTTTCGCGTGAGGTGGTCTCTCCGGACCTGCGGGCGCGGGTGGACGATGGGCGGCTCGAGACGTGGTTGCTCAGCTCGCGGGGGCGGTTGTTGGCCTTTGTGACCAATGGCGAGCGGGCCATGGTGATGTTGCTCGACGGGGAGGGCGACCCCGGGGAGCATGCCGTCGACCCCGGGGGCGTCGGGGAGAGCGACGGGTTCGTGCTGGCCAATGGCCAGGATGACGAGTACCCGGATCAGGACACCGTGCCGCTCGCAGAGGGGCTTCGGATTGTGGAGTGCATCGTGGGGACTGGAACCTGGCCGGCTGATGCGCGGTGGGTTGTCGATCGTTGAGGTCGCCGGACGTCGGTGGGTGGGAGCCGAGGGCTCGATGTTCGTGAGCCACAGGGTGAGGGGCGCGGGCGTACCGTGGCTGCGTGGCGAACGATGATCTCGGGCGGACTCTGCGGCGGTTGCGGCGGCTGGCTTCGCTGACGCAGGAGGAGCTGGCCGAGCGGGCCGGTGTGTCTGTCGATGTGATCAGGCAGCTTGAGCAGGGGCGGAAGCAGTCGGCTCGGCTTCCTACGTTGCATGCGCTGGCGAATGGGCTGGGCGTGGAGCTCACCACGTTGTTGGGGGATCCGCCCGCTGTCGCGTCTTCGGGGGAGAACGACGGGCCGCGCTTCGTGGCTGTGCGGCGGGCCATCATGCCCGCGCTCGGGGGGCCGGACCTGGGGCCGCCCGGGGACGACTTCTCGTTGGAGCGGTTGCGGGAGCAGATCGCGTCAGGGTGGACGCAGTACCACTCCGCAGAGTTCGACACGGTGATGAAGGCGCTGCCGGATCTCATCGCGGATGCGCGTACGGCTACTGCTTCGGGCGACGGGGAGGTGCGGCGGGCCGGGTTCGGTGCCTTGGGGAAGGCGCTTCAGCTTGCTGGGCATGTCGCCGTGCGGATGGGGAAGACCGACCTTGCGCTGATCAGCCTGGAGCGGGCGATAGACGCTGCGGGGCAGTCCGGAGATCCGCTGCTCGTGCCGATGATCGTCAACTCGACGGCCTGGACGTACCAGAGGCAGGGGCGGCTGGAAGACGCGTTGGGCATCGCGCTCCGCCATGCCGACGACTTGATGAGCGCGGGGCGTCTCGACACTGCCGACGGGCTGAAGGTGTGGGGCGCGCTGACCATGAGCGCCGCCACATCCGCTGCACGGAGTGGGGACTACGAGCGTGCGGCGGTGATGATGGAAGCGGCCGAGAAGGAGGCTGCGCGTGTGGTGAAGCTGCCTGACGGCGGCGACAACCGCATGGTCAGCGTCTTCAGTCCGTCCTCCGTTCGCATCGAACGGGTCCGATTGGCGGTTCAGTACGGGCACCCGCAGGATGCCCTGGCCCTGGCCAAGGGAATGCGGCTGAGCAAGGACACGCCGCCGTCCTGGCGTACGTGGCTGCTCCTCGACGTGGCGCGTGCGCATACCGACATCGGGGATGCGGCCGGCGCCGTAAAGACCCTGGAGTCCTTGCGTCGTGTGGCGCCGACGTGGATGCAGCACCACACGCTGGCCGTGGCTGTCGTCCGGGATCTTTGGGCTCTTCCCAACCATCCGGTGGGACTCCGGCCGTTGGCCGAGTTTCTGGGGGTCTGCGAATAGCGTCGTGAAAGTGGGACGTGGCATCCCTGTCACCACTTCTCGCATGTCGCTTACATGAGCGGACAGTGCCCCGGCGGCCGTGCGACCGGCCCCGGGGCTCGGCCGATCTGAAAGAGCAGACCGACATGCCGCAAGCTACAACGCAGGCCCGCCCGACCGGGCCACCGGGGTACAGCCAGACATTGCTGCGCAAGCCGGAGAGTGCTGCCGCCGCCAGGCGCCTCATCGACGCCGCCCTCTGTTGCTGGGGCCTGGGAGAACTGGCCGACGACGGCGCCTCGATCGTGACTGAACTGGTGACCAATGCTGTACGGCACGCTCGTCGGGGGTCCATCAGGGTGGTGGTGGAGCGCATCACGGAGCGGACGGTGCGTGTGGCCGTCTCGGACTTCTCCCGGGAGCTGCCCGTGAAGTGTCGGGCGGGGGACGGCGATGAGGAGGGACGAGGGCTCTTACTCGTCGCAGCCCTGGCATCCGACTGGGGCACATACACGCGCCGTTGGGGCAAGGTCGTGTGGGCCGACCTGGAGGGGTGCAGGTGAGGGTCGAGGAGAGTCCTGTTCGCAGTGTGGCCCGAGCCCATCTCTCCCAGTTGATCGACATGTTCGGTACGGATGGGTGCCTGCGGGTCAGCGTGGTTTCCGAACCCGATCCTGAAGGCGTCCGTGAGGCGCCGGACGACGAGTAGGTCCGGCGGAACGGGGAAGGGCGAAGGCCTGTCGGGGCCCTTCGCCCTTCCGGGTCTACTGCGCCAGGCGTTCGCGGATCAGGTTGATGACTGCGGGGGCGTGGTCGTTCAGGTAGAAGTGGCCGCCCTGGTAGGTGTGGAAGGTGCAGGGGGCCGTGGTGTGGGTGGTCCAGGCTGTGGCTTCCGTGGTGGTTACCTCGGGGTCTTCTGTGCCGTTCAGGACCTCGATGGGGCAGGTCAGGGGGGTGGAGGGCTGGTAGCGGTAGGTTTCCGCGGCTTTGTAGTCGGCTCGGATGGCCGGGAGGATCGAGCGGAGGAGTTCCTCGTCGGCCAGGACTGCGGGGTCGGTGCCGCTCATGCGGCGGATGGTGGTGAGGAGTTGGGCGTCCGGGGACAGGTGGACGTTTTCGTTCTCGCGGGGGCGGGAAGGGGCGCGGCGGCCCGATGCGAAGAGGGCGACGGGGACGGTGCCGGCCGCTTCCAGGCGGAGGGCGACCTCGAAGCCCAGGGTTGCGCCCAGGCTGTGGCCGAACAGGGCGATCGGGCGGTCGCACCACGGCAGCATTTCCGCGGTGACCAGGTCGGCCAGGCGGCGGACGTCGTCCACGCACGGTTCGTTGCGGCGGTCCTGACGGCCGGGGTACTGGACCGCGAACACGTCCGCGGCCGGGGCCAGGGCCCGGGAGACCGGGAAGTAGTAGCTCGCCGATCCGCCCGCGTGGGGCAGGCAGAAGAGGCGTACGGGGGCCTGTTCGGCCGGGTGGAAGCGGCGCAGCCAGGCGCTGTTGGCCTGCAGCGTGGTGGGCATGGAGTTCCTTACGCAGTCGGGTTACGGGGCCGGCCAGGTGCCCGGAGGGCGCCAGCCCCGTGCGGGGCCCCAGGTGGCCCGGGGTGGGGCGGCGGGGTGCGCGGGCGCCTCCTGGGCCCTCGTCGCCGAGAGCAGGACCAGGAGGACGGCGGCCAGTTCGGTGGGGGTCGGGGTTCCGCCTTTGATGCGGATGAGGGAGTCGGCCATGTCAGAACGGAGGGTTTCCGTGCTTGCGTTCGGGTAGCGGCACGTGCTTCGCGCGCAGGACGTCCAGGGCGTCGGCCAGCACCTGGCGGGTGGAGGCGGGGTCGATGACGTCGTCCACCAGGCCGCGTTCGGCCGCGTAGTACGGGTGCATCAGCTCCTGGCGGTACTGCTTGACGCGCTGGGCGCGGGCCGCCTCCGGGTCGTCGGCGGCGGCGATCTCGCGGCGGAAGACCACGTTTGCGGCGCCTTCCGCGCCCATCACCGCGATCTCGTTGGTGGGCCAGGCGAAGGACAGGTCGCAGCCGATGGAGCGGGAGTCCATCACGATGTACGCGCCGCCGTACGCCTTGCGCAGGATGACCTGTACGCGGGGGACCGTCGCGTTGCAGTACGCGTACAGGAGCTTCGCGCCGTGGCGGATGACCCCGTTGTGCTCCTGGTCGCTGCCGGGCAGGAAGCCGGGCACATCGACGAGCGTGACCAGCGGGATGCTGAACGCGTCGCAGGTCTGCACGAAGCGCGCGGCCTTCTCGGAGGCGTGGATGTCCAGGACGCCGGCGAGGGACGCGGGCTGGTTGGCGACGATGCCGACCACGTGGCCGTCCAGGCGGGCGAGGCCGCAGATGATGTTGGTCGCCCAGGTGGCGTGCACCTCGAAGAGGTCGCCGTCGTCGACGATCTCCTCGATCACCGCGCGCATGTCGTACGAGAGGTTGGGGTCGGCCGGGACCAGGCGGGACAGGGTGTCGCCGGGGCGGTCCACCGGGTCCTCGCAGGGGACGGCGGGCGGGAGTTCGCGGTTGTTGGACGGGAGGAGGGTGAGCAGGTGGCGTACCTCCTCCAGGCACTCCTCCTCGGTGTCGTACAGGAACGCGCTCGCGCCGGACACCGTGGAGTGCACCTGTGCGCCGCCGAGGTCGTTGTGCGTGATCTTCTCGCCGGTGACGGCCTGCACGACATCGGGGCCCGTGATGTACATCTGTGAGATGTCGCGGACCATGAACACGTAGTCGGTGAGCGCCGGGGAGTACGTGGCGCCGCCCGCGCACGGGCCGAGCATCACGCTGATCTGCGGGATCACCCCGGAAGCGGCCACGTTGCGGCGGAAGATGCCGCCGTAACCGGCAAGAGCGGTTACACCCTCCTGGATGCGGGCGCCCGCGCCGTCGCTCAGCGACACCAGCGGGGCGCCGGCCGCCAGCGCGAGGTCCATCACCTTGTGGATCTTCTGGGCGTGCGCCTCACCGAGCGAGCCGCCGAAGATCCTGAAGTCGTGCGCGTACACGAACACCTTCCGGCCCTCGACCTGGCCCCAGCCGGTCACGACCCCGTCGGTGTGCGGCCTGCGGTCCTCCAGGCCGAATCCCGCCGCACGGTGGCGGCGCAGCTGTTCGATCTCGCGGAAGGTCCCCGGATCGAACAGCAGGTCCAGCCGCTCGCGCACGGTGAGCTTGCCCCGCGCGCGCTGCGCCTCGGTGGCGCTCGGCGAAGGGCCCAGCTCCACGGCCTCCTTGATGGCTCCTCGTTCGGCCACTCGGACACTGACATCGGCAACGGTCATGATCCACCCGTCTCTTCGGCCATCGGGCCCGCCGATGGCGGCGCCCTGGGCAGTGCGTGTCATTGAAGGGGTCCGGGGCGCGCGCGGAGAACACCGACCACCCCCCTGACCGCTCCCCGCCCCACCGGGACCCGTGCCCAGCAGGCATCTCGTCCGCCACAACCCCTGTCACCGGCGGTTTTGCGAGGGCGCGGGCGGGCGGCGTGCAGGGTCAACACCTGGGGGGATAGGGGTGTCGCGGCCCTTCGGGGGCGACCTAGCGTGCGGACACCCCGTGGCTGGAATGACTCGGGGGATTCGATACGAGCTGGGAGCGTGCAGATGTCCGCGGGCTTCGATCCTGTCGCTGATGACATGTCCGGCGCGGAGGTCCGCCCGGAGGGACGCTCGGAGGTCCAGCCGGGGGAGAACCCAGGGGCCGCCCTGGCCGGCCGGCTCTCCGGGCTTCCCGGGAGCGAGCAGTCCAGGCTCCTGACCGACCTCGTCTGCGAGCAGACCGCGGAGTGCCTGCGCAAGGTGCGTCCCGACAGTGAGCCGGTGGTCGTCGCCCAAACCTCGTTCCGCGAACTGGGGCTGGATTCCATCGCCCTCGTCGATCTGCACGCGCGCCTCAACGCGGCGACCGGGCTCGCGCTGCCCGTGACCGCCGCCTTCGACCACCCGAGCCCCGAACTGCTCGCCGACCGCGTCCGTAAGGAGCTGCTCGGCGCACCCGCCGGGCAGGCCCTCGCCCAGCCCGGCGCGGAGCCGGCACCGGCCTTCGACGGGGAGCCGATCGCGGTCGTCGGGATCAGCGGGCGCTTCCCGGGCGGCATCCGCTCGGCCGAGGACCTCTGGGACCTGGTCGACGCGGGTGCGAGCGCCGTCGGGCCGTTCCCCGACAACCGGGGCTGGGACCTGGACGCCCTGTTCGACGACGACCCCACCGTTCCCGGCACCTGCTACACCCAAACCGGCGGATTCCTGCACGACGCCGCCGAGTTCGACGCCGAGTTCTTCGGGATCGGCCCGCGCGAGGCGCTGGCCATGGACCCGCAGCAGCGGCTGCTCCTGGAGACGGCCTGGGAGGCGCTGGAGCGTACGGGGATCGACCCGACCTCGTTGCGCGGCAGCCGTACGGGCGTGTTCATCGGCGCCGGTCCCTCCGAGTACGGGCCCCGGGTGCAGGACGCCCCCGAGAACCTGACCGGATACCTCGTCACCGGCGGCGCGCTGAGTGTCACCTCGGGGCGGGTCGCGTACGCGCTCGGCCTGGAGGGCCCCGCGCTCACCGTTGACACCGCCTGCTCCGGTTCGCTGGTCTCCCTGCATCTGGCCGTGCAGTCGTTGCGCAGGGGCGAGTGCTCGATGGCGCTGGCGGGCGGCGTCACCGTCCTCAGCACGCCCGGCCTGTTCACGGAGTTCAGCCGGCAGCGTGGGCTCGCCCCGGACGGACAGATCAAGGCGTTCGCGGACGGCGCCGACGGGACCTCCTTCGCGGAGGGCGTCGGCCTGCTCGTCGTGGAACGGCTCTCCGACGCCCGGCGCAACGGCCACAACATCCTCGCCGTCGTCCGGGGTTCGGCCATCAACCAGGACGGCGCGAGCAACGGGCTCACCGCCCCCAGCGGCACGGCCCAGCAACGTGTCATCGCCCAGGCCCTCGCCGATGCCGGGCTCACTCCCGCAGAGGTGGACGCCGTCGAGGCACACGGCACCGGCACCACCCTCGGCGACCCGATCGAGGCGAGCGCCCTCATCGCCACCTACGGCAAGGACCGGCCGGAGGACCGTCCGCTGTGGCTCGGCTCGGTCAAGTCGAACCTCGGGCACACCCAGGCCGCCGCCGGTGTGGCCGGGCTGATGAAGATGATCATGGCGATGCGGAACGGGGTCCTTCCCCGCACCCTGCACGTCGACACCCCCACCGGCAACGTCGACTGGTCCGCCGGGACCGTACAGCTGCTCACCGAGCCCGTCGCGTGGCCGCAGACGGAGGACCGGCCGCGCCGTGCGGGCGTCTCCGGCTTCGGGATCAGCGGCACCAACGCGCATGTGATCGTGGAGGAACCGCCGGCGCAGGACGCGGTCCCCATCGCGGAAGAACCTGTCGCCGGGCCGGTGCTCGTGCCCGTCGGCGCGCGCTCCGAGGACGGGCTGCGCGCCCAGGCCGCCCGGCTGGCGGACTTCCTGGAGGAGCGGGACGACCTCACCGCCGCCGATCTCGGGCACGCGCTCGGTACCGGGCGCGCCGCCCTCGAACACCGCGCCGCCGTCGTCGCGGACGACCGTGGTGAACTGCTCGGCAAGCTGCGCGCCCTCGCCGACGGCACGGCCACCGCCGACACGCACACGGGCACGCTGCCCGCCGGACGGCTCGCGTTCCTCTTCACCGGACAGGGCAGCCAGCGCCTCGCGATGGGCCGTCGGCTGTACGACGCCTTCCCGGTCTTCGCGGACGCTCTCGCCGACGCCATCGGCCGGCTCGACCTCCAGCTCGACCTCTCGCTGTGGGACGTCCTGTTTGCTGAGGAGGGCTCGCGGGAAGCGGCCCTGCTCGATCAGACGTGTTACGCGCAGACCGCGCTGTTCGCCGTCGAGGTGGCCCTGTTCCGGCTGGTCGAGTCGTGGGGCATCCGGCCCGACTTCCTGGCCGGTCACTCCATCGGGGAGATCGCGGCCGCCCATGTCGCCGGGGTGCTCAACCTGGAGGACGCGGCGATCCTGGTCGCGGCCCGGGGCCGGCTGATGCAGGAACTCCCGGCCGGCGGCGCGATGATCGCCGTCCAGGCCACCGAGGAAGAGGTGGCCCCGCTCCTCGGGGACATGGTCGCCGTCGCCGCGCTCAACGGGCCCGGTTCCCTGGTGCTCTCCGGCGAGGAGGAAGCGACCGTCGCGTTGGCCGAGCGGTTCGCGGCGCAGGGCCGCAAGACCAAGCGGCTCCAGGTCAGCCATGCCTTCCACTCGCCGCTGATGGCGCCGATGCTGGAGGAGTTCCGCCGGATCGCCGGCGTCCTGACCTACTCCGCGCCCCGGATCCCGCTCGTCTCCACCGTCACCGGGCGTCTCGCGACCTCCGAGGAGCTGTGCTCGCCGGACTACTGGACCGGGCATGTCAGCAGCGCCGTGCGCTTCGCGGACGCCATGGACTGGCTCGTCGGAGAGGGCGGCGCCCGCACCTTCCTGGAGCTGGGGCCGGACGGTGTCCTCAGCGCCCTCGGGCAGGGCTGCCTTCCCGAGGAACGCGAGTCCGACACCTTCTTCGCCCCCCTGCTTCGCGCCGGCAAGGACGAGGTCCGAGAGGCGCTGGGCGCCGCCGGGCTCGCCCAGGCCCGGGGCGCGCACCTCGACTGGGAGGCCCTGTACGCGGGCCGCGCCACGCGCCGCGTCGAGCTGCCCACGTACGCCTTCCGTACGCGCCGCTACTGGCTGAACCCCGAGCCGTCCACCGCCGCGACCGGGCTCGGTCGGCTCGCTTCGCAGCATCCCGTCCTGACCTCGGCCGGCGACCTCGCCGGGACCGGGACCACCGTGCTCACGGGACGTGTGTCGCCGCGTACCCACCCGTGGACCGCCGATCACACGATCGCCGGGGTCACCCTGCTCCCGGGCACCGCCCTGGTCGAACTCGCCCTGCGCGCCGCCACGGAGACCGGCTGCGGGCTCGTCGAGGAGCTGACCCTCCAGGCGCCGCTGGTGCTGCCCGCGACCGGTGGGGTGGACCTCCAGGTCGTCGTCGCCCCGGCCGACGCGTCCGGCCGCCGGAGCGTCGAGTGCTTCTCCCGTCCGGACGGTGCCGAAGCCTCCGAGGACGCCTGGACCCGGCACGCCACCGGTGTCCTTGCCCCGGCCGCGCCCGCGCCGGACACCACCGCGCTGTCCGGCACCTGGCCCCCGGCCGGTGCCGCACCGCTCGACGTCAGCACGCTGTACGCCGACATGGCCGACGAGGGCTACGGCTACGGGCCCGCCTTCCACGGGGTGCGTGCCGCCTGGCTGCTCGACGGCGAGGTCTACGCCGACGTCGAACTCCCGGAGCACGTAAGGGCCGACGCGCCCGGCTACGGCCTGCACCCGGCGCTGCTGGACGCCGCCCTGCACCCCGCCGACCACGCCCTCGCCACGGCCGGCGACCGGCCCGAGGGCACCTGGATCCCGTTCTCCTGGAACAGGGCCGCGCTGTACGCGTCCGGCGCGTCCGCCGTGCGGGTACGCATCGCCGCTCGCGGCTCCGACGAGCTGGACGTGACGGTCGCCGACGCGACCGGCGCCCCGGTCGCCCGCGTCGAGTCCCTGCTGCTGCGCGCCGTCACCGCCGGGCAGCTGGCCGCCGACCGTTCGGACCCGCTGCTCGCCGTGCGGTGGAACGTGCTGGAACTCCCTTCGGGTGAAGCCGGGTTCGGTGTGTTCGGCGAGGACCTGGGCGGGGAAGTCCCGCCTGTTGTCGTGTACCGCACGCTGCCCACCCCGGACGGCGATGTGCCCGCCGCCGTGCGTGCCGTCGCCGCCGACGCGCTCGCCGCCGTACAGGCGTGGCTGGCGGACGACCGGTACGCCGGCTCGCAGCTCGCCGTCGTCACGCGGGGCGGTGCGTCCGTGCCCGGCACCGATGTGGACCTCGGCCAGGCGCCCGTCTGGGGCCTGGTGCGGTCGGCGGAGGCGGAGAACCCCGGACGCTTCGTGCTCGTCGACACCGACGAGGACGGTGCGGAGCACCTGGGCCGCGCCCTGGCCGCGTCGTCGGAGCCCGAAATGGCGCTGCGCGGCGACCGGCTGTACGTTCCCCGGCTGGCCGCCGTGCCCGTGCTCGACGAGGCGCGCCCCACGCCCTGGGACGCGACCGGCACCGTGCTCCTGACCGGCGGTACGGGTGGCGTGGGCGCCGAACTGGCCCGCCATCTGGTCCGCGAGCACGGCGTACGCCATCTGATCCTCACCAGCAGGCGCGGCACGGATGCTCCCGGGGCCCGTGAACTCCTGGCGGACCTGGCCGAGTCGGGCGCCGAGGTCACCGTCAGCGCCACCGATGTCGCGGACCGGGACGCCCTGGCCGCCCTGCTCGCCGCCGTTCCGTCCGCGCACCCACTGCGCGCCGTGGTGCACGCGGCGGGCGTCATCGACGACGGCCTGGTCGGCCACCTCACCGCCGAACGGTTCGACACCGTGCTGCGGCCCAAGGTGGACGCCGGCTGGCATCTGCACGAGCTGACGGCGGGCCTCGACCTGACCGCCTTCGTCCTCTTCTCCTCCGCCTCGACCGTTCTGGACGGCGCCGGGCAGGGCAACTACGCAGCCGCCAACCTCTTCCTGGACGCCCTGGCCGCCCGCCGGGCAGCCGCCGGACAGGTCGTGACCTCGCTCGCGTGGGGGCTGTGGGCCGGGGGCGGCGGGATGGGCGCGACGCTCGACGCCGCCGCGCTGACCCGCATCGAGCGCCTCGGTCTGGACTCGCTGTCCTTCGAGGAGAACCTCGCCCAGCTCGACAAGGCCCTGGCCACCACCTTCGAGCCGGCCGTGGTCCCCGTACGCGTCAACCAGCGTGCCGTGCGCAGCCGCACGGACGGCACACCCACCCTGCTGCGCGCCCTGGTACGCCCCCGTACGGTCCCCGCCGCACAGTCGGCAGGGGCGCCCGCCGCCACGGGGACCGCCCCGCTCGCGGCACGCCTCGCGGAGCTGGGCGCGGCCGACCGGCTGGCGCAGGTCCTGCGGATGGTGCGCACCGAGACGGCCGCCGTTCTCGGCTACCGGAGCGCGGACGAGGTCAGTGCCACCCGCGCCTTCATGGAGACCGGCTTCGACTCGCTGGCCGCCGTGGAGCTGCGCAACCGGCTCGCCGCCGCGACCGGCCTCCGGCTGAGCGCGACCCTGACCTTCGACTACCCGACGGCGACGGCGCTGGCCGAGCACCTGGTGACCAAGCTCGTGGGCGAGGCCACGGCGTCGGGCCCGGCGGCGCCGGTGGTCCGTGCCGCTGCCACGGACGAGGACCCGATCGTCATCGTCTCCATGGCCTGCCGCTACCCGGGCGGGGTGACCTCGCCCGAGGAGCTGTGGCAGCTCGTCGACGAGGGCTCCGACGCCATCGGGCCCTTTCCCACCGACCGGGGCTGGGACACCGACCTGTACGACCCGGAGATCGGCAAGCCGGGGCGCACGTACTCCACGGAGGGCGCGTTCCTGTACGACGCGGCCCAGTTCGACCCGGCGTTCTTCGGCATCAGCCCGCGCGAGGCGCAGGCCATGGACCCGCAGCAGCGGCTCCTCCTGGAGGTCGCCTGGGAGACCTTCGAGCGTGCGGGGATCGATCCGCGCTCGGTGAAGGGCAGCTCGACCGGCGTGTTCGCCGGGGTGATGTACCACGACTGGGGGCTGCGGCTCGGCCCGCTTCCCGACGATGTGGCCGGCTACCACGGCAACGGCAGCCTCGCGAGCGTGGTGTCCGGCCGGGTCGCGTACACACTCGGACTTGAGGGCCCTGCGGTCAGTGTGGACACGGCGTGCTCGTCGTCGCTGGTCGCGCTGCACATGGCTGCCCGTGCGCTGCGGGCGGGTGAGTGCTCACTCGCCCTGGCCGGCGGTGTGACGATCATGTCCACGCCCGACACCTTCCTCGACATGGCCCGCCAGCGCGGCCTTGCGTCGGACGGGCGCTGCAAGTCCTTCGGTGCCGGTGCGGACGGTACGGGCTGGGGCGAGGGTGCGGGTGTGCTGCTCCTGGAACGGCTGTCCGACGCGCGGCGCAACGGCCACCGCGTGCTCGCAGTGGTCCGGGGCTCCGCGCTCAACCAGGACGGTGCGAGCAACGGCCTCACCGCTCCGAACGGCCCGGCCCAGCAGCGCGTCATCCGTGGCGCGCTGGCGAACGCCGGTCTGTCGGCCGCCGAGGTCGACGTCGTCGAGGCGCACGGCACGGGCACCCGGCTCGGTGACCCGATCGAGGCGCAGGCGCTCCTGGAGACGTACGGGCAGGAGCGGCCGGAGGGGCGGCCGTTGTGGCTCGGCTCCATCAAGTCGAACATGGGCCACACGCAGGCCGCCGCCGGTGTCGCGGGCATCATCAAGATGGTCATGGCCATGCGCCACGGCGTGCTTCCCAAGTCCCTTTACGCGGAAACCCCGTCGGATCAGGTGGACTGGTCGGCCGGTGACGTGGAACTGCTCACGGAGGCCCGCGCGTGGGCGCCGGAGGGCCGCCCGAGGCGCGCCGGCATCTCGTCCTTCGGCATCAGCGGGACGAACGCGCACGTGATCATCGAGGAGGCTCAGGAGGAGCCGGCGACGACCACGGCCGGCGAGGCTCCCGCGCTGCTCGCCTGGCCGGTCTCGGGTGCCACCCCGGAGGCGCTGAAGGCCCAGGCCGCGCGCCTGCACGACGGGCTCGCCCGTCTCTCCGACGAGGACCTGACCGCCGCCGCCCTCACCCTGGCCACCGGCCGCGCCGCCCTGGAGCACCGTGCCCTCGCACTGGGCGCCGACCGGGCGGAACTCGCCGGTGCGCTGGAGTCACTGGCCGGCGCGGACAGTGTGCAGGAGGCGAAGACGGCGTTCCTGTTCACGGGGCAGGGTGCGCAGCGGCTGGGGATGGGCCGTGAGCTGTATGAGGCGTTCCCGGTGTTCGCCGAGGCGTTTGACGAGGTGTGTGTGGAGGTAGACGCGCACCTCGGTCGTGGGTTGCGTGAGGTGGTGTGGGGGGAAGACGCGGAGGCGCTGAACGCGACTTCGTACACCCAGCCTGCGTTGTTCGCTTTCGAGGTGGCGTTGTTCCGGCTGGTGGCGGCGTGGGGCGTCACGCCTGATGTCGTGGTGGGTCACTCGATCGGTGAGCTGGCTGCTGCCCACATCTCTGGGGTGCTGTCTCTCGCGGACGCGGCGAAGCTTGTCGTGGCGCGCGGTCGGCTGATGCAGGCGCTCCCGGCCGGTGGCGCGATGGTTGCCGTGCAGGCGACCGAGGACGAGGTGCTGCCCCTGCTGACCGGTGGCGTGTCCATCGCAGCGGTGAACGGGCCCCGCTCGGTGGTGGTTTCGGGGTTGGCGGATGAGGTGGTGGGTATCGGCGAGCATTTCGCCGCGCTGGGTCGCAAGACCAGCCGTCTTTCCGTCTCGCACGCGTTCCATTCCTCGCTGATGGACCCGATGCTGGACGATTTCCGTGCCATTGCGGGTGAGTTGACGTTCAACGAGCCGCGCATACCCGTCGTCTCCACGGTGACAGGCGCGCTGTCCTCCGACTGGCAGTCCCCGGAGTACTGGGTCGACCAGGTCCGCGAGGCCGTCCGTTTCGCGGATGCCGTGGTCGCCGCCGAAGCCTTCGGCGTACGCACCTTCGTCGAGATCGGCCCCGACGCGATTCTCACCGCGCTCGGTGCGGGCTCGGCCACCGACGACACCACCGCCTTCATCCCCCTCGTACGCAAGAACCGCGACGAGCCCCGCGAGGCCCTGAGCGGTCTCGGGGCGGCATGGGCCCGGGGCGCCGAGGTGGACTGGAGTGCGCTCCTGGGTGCGACCGGCCCCCTCGTCGACCTGCCGACGTATGCCTTCCAGCGCAAGCGCTACTGGCTCGACGTCACCGCGAAGGCGGGTGATGTGGGGTCGGCCGGGCTGGATGCCGTGGAGCACCCGGTGCTCAGCGCGGCTGTGTTCTCACCCGAGTCCGGGGCGGTCGTCCTGACCGGCCGGCTGTCGGCGGCCGGGCAGCCCTGGGTGGCGGACCACGGCGTGCACGGGGCGGTCCTGCTGCCCGGCACCGGGTTCGTCGAGCTGGCCGTGCGCCTCGGGGACCAGGTCGGCTGCGACCTCCTGGAGGAACTGACCCTGGAGGCGCCGCTCGTCCTCCACGAGCACGGTGGCGCGTCCCTGCGCGTCGCCGCCGGGGCCCCCGACGCGTCGGGCCGCCGCCCCCTGCACATCCACTCGCGCCTCGACGGCGCAGCCGAGGACGCCTGGACCCGGCACGCCACCGGCTTCCTCGCCACCGGCGCACCGCCCGAGGTGCCCGGCGCCGACCTCACGCAGTGGCCGCCGCGCGGCGCCACCCCCGTGGAGGTGGAGGGCGCGTACGAGCGGTTGAGTGAGCGTGGTTACGGGTACGGCCCCGCGTTCCAGGGGCTGACGGCGGCCTGGCGGCGCGGCGACGAGCTGTTCGCCGAGGTCGCGCTGCCCCAGTCCGTACGTGCCGAGGCCGCCGACTACGGGCTGCACCCGGCGCTCCTGGACACCGCCATGCACGTGGACGTCCTGGTGGACCAGGGCGAGGGCGGTACCGAGGCCCTGCTGCCGTTCGCCTGGAGCGGGGTGTCCCTGCACGCGACGGGCGCCGCCGCGCTGCGGGTGTACGTGCGGCGCATCCGGGGCGCGGAGGAGTCGGCGATGGTCGTCGCCGACGAGACCGGCAGCCCCGTGATGACCGTGTCGTCGCTGATCTGCCGCCCGGTCTCCGCCGACCAGCTCGCTCCGGCGGACGGGCCGCTCTCGGACGCCCTGCACCACATCGAGTGGACGCCGCTCCAGCAGCCGGCCGAACCGCTTCCCTCGTCGGCCGCCGTGCTGGACGAGTACGGGCTCGCGATCCTCTGCGAACCGTCGGCCGTCGTGCTGGCCTGCTGCCCGACCCCGGGCGGCTGGCCGGTGCCGGAGGCCACCCGCGCCACCACCTCGTACGTGCTCGACCTGCTCCAGGCCTGGCTGACCGACGAGCGCTTCGAGTCCACCACGCTCCTCGTGGTGACCCGGGGCGCCGTGGCCACCGGCCGGACCACCGCCCCCGACCTGACCCAGGCCCCCGTGTGGGGCATCGTCCGGGCGGCCCAGGCGGAGAACCCGGGGCGGATCGTCCTGCTGGACGTCGACCCGGGCGACGACCTGGACGCGGAGGGCCTTCCGGCCACCGCCGGCGCCGCCCTCGCCCAGGGCGAGCCCGAACTCGCGCTCCGCGACGGCCGCTTCCTCATCCCGCGGCTCGTCCGGACCGCCGTGCCCGAGGCCGACGCGCCCTGGGACGGCGAGCGGACCGTCCTGGTCACCGGTGGCACGGGCGGACTCGGCGGCCGCGTCGCCCAGCACCTCGTCGAGCGCCACGGTGTCCGCCACCTGGTGCTCACCAGCCGCAGGGGCCTCGACGCGCCCGGTGCGGCCGGACTGCGCGACCGGCTCCTGGAGGCAGGAGCGGCGGACGTCCGGATCGCGGCCTGCGATGTCTCGGACCGGGAAGCGCTCGCCGGTGTCCTCGACGCCGTCCCGCAGGCGCACCCGCTGGGCGGGGTCGTGCACGCGGCCGGGGTCGTCGACCCGGGCCTGATCGGGGCGCTCACCCCGGAGAGCCTGGACACCGTGCTGCGGCCCAAGGCGGACGCGGCCTGGCACCTGCACGAACTCACCGCCGGGCTCGGCCTGTCGGCGTTCGTGATGTTCTCCTCGGCCGGAGGGCTCGTCCTTCCCGCCGGGCAGGGAAACTATGCGGCGGCCAACGTGTTCCTGGACGCGCTCGCCGCCCACCGGCACACCCTCGGCCTGCCCGCCACCTCACTCGCGTACGGGCTGTGGGCCGTCAACACCGGGCTCGGCGGTGAACTCACCGACGCCGACGTCGAGAAGATGAACCGGCTCGGGCTGCCCGCGCTCCCCGCCGAGCGGGGGATCGCTCTGTTCGACGAGGGGCTGCGCACCCGGCACGCCCTGGTCGCCCCGCTCCTCGTGGACGCGGCGGCCCTGCATGCCCGGGGCTCCGACGTACCGCCCCTGCTGCGGGCCGCCGCAGCCGCTGTCCGGCCCGCGCTGCGCCGTACGGCCGCCGCCGCACCGGCCGTCGACACGCTGGCCCGCCGGCTGGCGTCCCTCACCGCCGACGAGCGCGTCCGGACGCTGCGCGAACTGGTCGCCGGACAGGTCGCGGCGGTCCTCGGCCACGAGTCCTCGGACACCGTCGGCATCGACCGCGCGTTCAAGGAGCTGGGCTTCGACTCGCTGGCCGCCGTGGAGCTGCGTAACGCGCTCAACGCCGCCACCGGCCTCCGGCTGCCCGTCACGCTCGTCTTCGACTACCCGAACACCCGGGCCGTCGCGGACTACCTGGACGGTGAACTCGGAGGCGCACAGGAAGAGACGGCCGCCGAGACAGTGGCGGTGACCGCGCTCTCCGACGACGAGCCCATCGCGATCGTCGGCATCAGCTGCCGGTTCCCCGGCGGGGTCCGCAACGCCGAGGACCTGTGGAAGCTGGTCGCCGAAGGGCGCGACGCCGTCGCGGGATTCCCCGCCGACCGGGGGTGGGACACCGACGGGATCTACGACCCCGAGCCCGGACTGCATGGAAAGACGTACGCGCGGGAAGGCGGCTTCCTCTACGACGCCGCCGAGTTCGACCCCGCGTTCTTCGGGATCAGCCCGCGCGAGGCCGTCGCCATGGACCCGCAGCAGCGCCTGCTGCTCCAGTCGGCGTGGGAGGCGTTCGAGGACGCGGGCATCGACCCGACGGCCATGCGCGGCAGCCAGACCGGTGTCTACGCGGGCGTGATGTACCACGACTACGCCTCGCGCCTCCAGCACATCCCCGACGACGTCGCCGGCTACCTCGGCAACGGCACCGCGGCCTCGATCCTCACCGGCCGGGTCGCCTACACCCTGGGTCTGGAGGGGCCCGCGGTCAGCGTGGACACGGCGTGCTCCTCGTCGCTGGTCGCCCTGCACATGGCTTGCCAGGCGCTGCGGCGCGGCGAGGTCGGCATGGCGCTCGCGGGCGGTGTCACCGTGATGTCGACGCCCGAGATCTACGTGGAGTTCGCGCAGCAGCGGGGGCTCGCCGCCGACGGCCGCTGCAAGGCGTTCGCGGGCGGCGCCGACGGCACGGGCTGGGCGGAGGGCGTCGGCCTGCTGCTCGTCGAGCGGCTGTCCGACGCGGAGCGCCTCGGCCACGACGTCCTCGCCGTCATCCGGGGCTCCGCCATCAACCAGGACGGTGCGAGCAACGGACTCACGGCCCCGAACGGCCCCTCGCAGCAGCGCGTCATCCAGCGCGCCCTGGCCGCGAGCGGCCTCACGACGGCCGATGTGGACCTCGTGGAGGGTCATGGCACCGGCACCCGGCTCGGCGACCCGATCGAGGCACAGGCCCTCCTCGCCACCTACGGCCAGGGGCGGACCGCCGAGGACCCGGTGTGGCTCGGCTCGATCAAGTCGAACATCGGCCACGCCCAGGCGGCGGCCGGCGTCAGCGGGGTCATCAAGTCCGTCATGGCCCTGCGCAACGGTCTGATGCCCAAGACCCTGCACGTGGACGAGCCCTCACCCGAGGTGGACTGGGAGGCCGGGCACGTACGGCTGCTGACCGAGGCCCGGCCGTGGCCCCGCCGCGAGGACCGGCCGCGCCGCGCGACTGTCTCCTCGTTCGGGCTCAGCGGGACGAACGCCCACCTGATCGTGGAGGAGGCGCCGCAGTCGGCGCGGTCGGCCCAGGAGCCTCGGCCGGACCTCGTGCGGCCGGTGGCCCTGGCGCTGTCCGGTTCGGACCCCGAGGCCCCCGCCCGCCAGGCCGCCGCTCTCCGCGATCTCCTGCTCGCATCCCCTGACCTGGACCTTCGCGACATCGCCCACACCCTGACCGCCGGCCGGGCGGACCTGGAACACCGAGGCGTGGTCCTGGCCACGGACACGGAGAGCGCGCTGCGTGAGCTGGACGCCTTCACGGACGGGGAGGGTGTTCGGGGTGCGGTGACGAAGGGCAAGACGGCGTTCTTGTTCACGGGGCAGGGTGCGCAGCGGCTGGGTATGGGCCGTGAGTTGTATGAGGCGTTTCCTGTGTTCGCGGAGGCGTTTGACGCGGTGTGCGCGGAGGTAGACGCGCATCTCGGTCGTGGGTTGCGTGAGGTCGTGTGGGGGGTAGACGCGGAGGCGCTGAACGCGACCGCTCTCACCCAGCCTGCGCTGTTCGCCTTCGAGGTGGCGTTGTTCCGGCTGGTGGAGGCGTGGGGCGTCACGCCTGATGTCGTGGTGGGTCACTCGATCGGTGAGCTGGCCGCCGCGCACATCGCCGGGGTGCTCTCTCTCGCGGATGCTGCACGTCTCGTCGTTGCCCGTGGCCGTCTCATGCAGGCTCTTCCGGCCGGTGGCGCGATGGTTGCCGTACAGGCCACCGAGGACGAGGTGCTTCCCCTTCTCACGGACGGGGTAGGCATCGCGGCCGTCAACGGGGCCCGTTCCGTGGTGGTTTCGGGGTTGGCGGATGAGGTGGTGGGTATCGGCGAGCACTTCGCGGCGCTGGGGCGCAAGACCAGTCGTCTTTCCGTTTCGCACGCGTTCCATTCCTCGCTGATGGACCCGATGCTGGACGATTTCCGTGCCATTGCGGGTGGGTTGACGTTCAACGAGCCGCGCATACCCGTCGTCTCCACGGTGACAGGCGCGCTGTCGTCCGATTGGCAGTCCCCGGAGTACTGGGTCGACCAGGTCCGCGAGGCCGTCCGTTTCGCGGATGCCGTGGTCGCCGCCGAAGCCTTCGGCGTACGCACCTTCGTCGAGATCGGCCCCGACGCGATTCTCACCGCGCTCGGTGCGGGCTCGGCCACCGACGACACCACCGCCTTCATCCCCCTCGTACGCAAGAACCGCGACGAATCCCAGGACGTCCTGTCCGGTGCCGGTGCGGCCTGGACGCGGGGCGGGGAGATGGATTGGGGCGCGGTGCAGGCGGGAACGGAGGCGCGCAAGGTCGCCCTTCCCACGTACCCCTTCCTCCGCACCCGCTACTGGCTCGACGCACCCGCAGCCGTCGGGGACGCGGCCGGGCTCGGGCAGTTGCCCGCCGGGCACCCGCTGCTCAGCGCGGTGGTCGTGTCGGCGGAGACCGGGGCCCCGGTGCTCACCGGCCGGCTGTCCGTCGCCACGCACCCGTGGCTCGCGGACCACGCCGTGCACGGCGGCGTGCTGCTCCCCGGCACCGCGTACATCGAGATGGCGCTCAGGGCCGGGCACGAGGCCGGGTGCGCGCAGCTGGAGGAGCTGACGCAGGAGACGCCGCTGCTGCTGCCGGCCAAGGGCGGCGTCGCCGTCCAGGTCACCGTCGGCGAGGCGGACGAGGCGGGGCGGCGCGATGTCGTCGTGTACTCGCGCGCCGAGGAGCTGCCGGCCGACGCGCCGTGGACCCGTAACGCCCGGGGTGTGCTGGCCGTCGAGCCCGCGCCCGTCGTACCGGACCTGGAGTCGTGGCCGCCGGTCGGGGCGCGGCCGGTGGACGTGAGCGGGATGTACGAGGACCTGGCCGGGCTCGGATACGGCTACGGGCCGGTGTTCCAGGGGCTGACGGCCGCCTGGCGGCGCGGGGACGAGCTGTTCGCGGAGATCGGGCTGCCCGAGCACGCCCGCACCGAGGCCGCCGCGTTCGCCCTGCACCCGGCGCTGCTCGACGCGGCGCTGCACGTGGAGCGCGTCTTCGACGGGGACCACGACGGGCCCGTCCGGGCGGCCCTGCCGTTCGCCTGGAACGGGGTCACCCTGCACGCCACCGGTGCCACCGCCCTGCGCGTACGGCTGACGAAGCCGGGCCCGGACGCCGTCGCGCTGCGCATCACCGCACCGACCGGCGAGCCCGTGGCCACCGTCGAATCGCTGGTGGTCCGTGAGGTGTCCGCCGCCCAGCTGTCGGGCGACGGGAACGCCCGGGGCGCCGAGCTGTTCCGTATCGACTGGCAGGCACCGCAGTCCGGCGGAACGGCGGGCGGCACCGACGACTGGCTGGTCGTCGGGAGCGCGCTGCCGGGCATCCGGTCGGTGCCCACGCTCACCGACGCCCTCGCGGAGCCCGGGGTCCCGGGCACCGTGCTGCTGACCGCGCCGGACGTCTCCGATGTCTTCGGCACCACGGGCGGTGTGCCCGAGCGGGTCCGTACGTCCGTCGGGCGGCTCCTCGACACGCTCGGCCAGTGGCTGGCCGAGGCCCGGTTCGCGGACACACGGTTGGTGCTCGTCACCCGTAACGGCGTCGTCGCGGGCGACGGCGACGAGGTGGACTGCGTACAGGCACCGCTTTGGGGGGTGCTGCGCGCGGCGCAGGCCGAAAACCCGGGGCGGTTCACCGTCGTCGACCTCGACGCGGCGCCCGAGTCCCTGGCAGCCCTGCCCGCCGCCCTGGCCACGGCCGAGACCGAGATCGCCCTGCGCGGCGGCACGGTCCTGGTCCCCCGCTACGCCCCCGCCACCGGCGCGGGCGAGGCGACCGTGTGGCGTGAGGACGGCACCGTACTGATCACCGGCGGCACCGGACTGCTGGGCGCGGTGCTCGCCCGGCACCTGGTCGCCGAACAGGGCGTGCGCCATCTGGTCCTCACCAGCCGGCGCGGTATGGACGCGCCGGGGGCCGTGGAGCTGCACGCCGAACTCACCGGGGCCGGGGCCGAATCGGTGCGGATCGTCGCCGTGGACGCCGCCGACCGGTACGCCCTCGCCGCACTGCTCGACGACATCCCGGACGGGCACCCGCTCACCGGTGTCGTGCACGCGGCCGGGGTCATGGACAACGCGCTGGTCGGCGCGGTCACTCCGGAGCAGGTCGGCAAGGTGCTGCGGCCCAAGGTGGACGCGGCCTGGCACCTGCATGAGCTGACCCGGAACCTGGATCTGACGGCGTTCGTCCTGTACTCCTCGGCGGGAGGCCAGATCCTTTCCGCCGGGCAGGCCACCTATGCGGCGGCCAACGTCTTCCTCGACGCACTCGCCGCCGAGCGCAGGGCCGCCGGGCTCGCCGCGACCTCGCTCGCCTGGGGTTTGTGGGAGGGCACGGTCGGGGAAGGGCCCGAACTCACCGACGCCGACCTGCGCCGCATGGGCCGCTCCGGAGTCCTGGAGCTGTCCTTCCCCGACGGACTCGCGCTGTTCGACGCGGCGATGGCCCAGGACGCGGCGCTGCTCGCACCGGTCCGGCTCGACCGGGCCGCCCTGCGCGCACGGGCCGACGAGATCCCGGCCCTGCTGCGCGGCCTGGCCGGACCGCCCGCCCGCAAGGGCCCCAGGCCGGCAGCCGTGCCGGCCGCAGGGGCGGGCGACAGCGGGGGTTCCCTCGTACGCGCCAAGCTCGCCGGTCTGCCCGCCGGCGCCGAGCAGGACCGCTATCTGGAGGAGCTGGTACGCGGCCACGCCGCCGCCGTGCTCGGCCACGGCGACCCCGCCGGGGTCGCCGCCGACCGGGGCTTCACCGAACTGGGCCTCGACTCCCTCGGCGCGATCGAGCTGCGCAACCGGCTCCAGAAGGCGACGGGGCTGCGGCTGCCCGCCACCCTGATGTTCGACTACCCCAACTCGGCCGCGCTGGCCGGATTCCTGCGCGAGGGCCTGGCGCCCGAGCCGGTGGCGGACACCGCCGGCGTCGACGACGAGGCCGTCCGGCGGGCTCTGCTGTCGATCCCCACCGCCCGTCTGCGCGAAGCCGGACTGCTCGACACCCTGCTCGGCCTGGCCCGGACCGAATCCGGGCAGGCCGCCGAAACCACGACCGAGGAACCGGGGCAGGCCATCGAGGAGATGGCCGTGGACGACCTCGTACGAGCCGCCCTGGCCGGCGGCGAACTCAGCTGATCCCGACGCTGGATGATGAGGATGACGTGACCAGCACATCGATGGAACAGGTCGTGGCGGCGCTCCGTAAGTCGCTCACGGACAACGAGCGGCTGCGCGAGGAGAACGCCCGGCTCACCGCCGCGAGCAACGACCCGATCGCGATCGTCGCCATGGCGTGCCGCTATCCCGGCGGGGCCGGCACGCCGGAGGACCTGTGGCGGCTGGTGGCCGGGGGCGTCGACGCGGTGTCCGGCTTCCCGGCCGACCGGGGCTGGGACCCGGACGTGTACGACCCGGAGCCGGGGCTGCCCGGCAAGTCGTACGCCCGGGACGGCGCGTTCCTTTACGACGCGGCGGAGTTCGATCCCGACTTCTTCGGGATCAGCCCGCGCGAGGCGCTGGCCATGGACCCGCAGCAGCGGCTGCTCCTGGAGGTGTCCTGGGAGGCGATCGAGCGCGCGGGTGTCGACCCGACGACGCTCAAGGGCAGCCGCACCGGGGTCTACGCCGGTGTGATGTACCACGATTACGCGGACGGCGCGGCGGGAAGCTTCGTGTCCGGCCGGGTCGCCTACACGCTCGGCCTGGAGGGCCCGGCGGTGACCATCGACACCGCCTGCTCGTCCTCACTGGTCGCGCTGCACACGGCCGCGCAGGCGCTGCGGTCGGGTGAGTGCTCACTCGCCCTCGCCGGTGGTGTGACGGTCATGTCGACACCCGACATGCTCGTCTACTTCAGCGGGCAGCGGGGCCTTGCTCCGGACGGCCGCTGCAAGCCGTTCGCGGCGGCTGCCGACGGCACGGGCTGGGGCGAGGGGGCGGGCGTACTGCTCCTGGAGCGCCTGTCGGACGCCCGGCGCAACGGGCACCCCGTGCTCGCCCTCGTCAGCGGCTCGGCGGTCAACCAGGACGGCGCGTCGGCCGCGATGACGGTGCCGAACGGGCCCGCTCAGCAGCGCGTGATCCGCAACGCCCTGTCCGATGCGGGCCTGACGGCCGCGGAGGTCGACGCGGTCGAGGCGCACGGCACAGGCACGCGGCTCGGTGACCCCATCGAGGCGCAGGCGCTGCTGGCCACCTACGGCCAGGGCAGGCCGGCGGACCGGCCGCTGTGGCTGGGCTCGGTGAAGTCGAACTTCGGCCACACCCAGGCCGCCGCCGGTGTCGCGGGCATCATCAAGATGGTCATGGCCATGCGCCACGGAGTCCTTCCCCAGTCCCTCCACGTCGATGCGCCCTCGGACCAGGTGGACTGGTCGGCGGGTGACGTGGAACTGCTCACGGAGAACCGGGAGTGGGTGCGCCCGGGGCGG
This sequence comes from Streptomyces sp. col6, assembly GCF_008042035.1. Taxonomy (GTDB): domain Bacteria; phylum Actinomycetota; class Actinomycetes; order Streptomycetales; family Streptomycetaceae; genus Streptomyces. Next base: position 870,094 of record NZ_RDBL01000029.1, on the reverse strand, counting down.
CCCCGGCGGGCCGGTGTGTCCTCCTTCGGGCTGAGCGGGACGAACGCGCATGTGATCGTGCAGGAGGCACCGGACGCCCCTGCGGGTGGCGAGGCGGGGGCGGATCTTGCCGTCACGCCCTGGGTGCTGTCCGCGAAGTCCGCCGGGGCCCTGGCCGAGCAGGCGGCGCGGCTGCTGTCCGTGGCCGGTGACCACCGGGCCGAGGACATCGGGCTGTCGCTGGTCACGACGCGTACGGCGTTCACCCACCGTGCGGTGGTGCTCGGCGACCGTACGGGCGCGCTGGCCGCGCTGGCGGCGGGCGAGGAGCACGCGGGGCTGGTGCGGGGCGCCACACGGACGGTCGGGAAGTCGGCGTTTCTGTTCACGGGGCAGGGTGCGCAGCGGCTGGGTATGGGCCGTGAGCTGTATGAGGCGTTCCCTGTGTTCGCAGGGGCGTTTGACGAGGTGTGTGCGGAGGTAGACGCGCACCTTGATCGTGGGTTGCGTGAGGTGGTGTGGGGGGAAGACGCGGAGGCGCTGAACGCGACCTCGTACACCCAGCCTGCTCTCTTCGCGTTCGAGGTGGCGCTGTTCCGACTCGTGGAGGCGTGGGGCGTCACGCCTGATGTGGTGGTCGGGCACTCGATCGGTGAGCTGGCCGCCGCGCACGTCGCGGGGGTGCTCTCGCTTGCGGATGCCGCCCGTCTGGTCGTCGCTCGCGGTCGTCTGATGCAGGCGCTTCCCGCCGGCGGGGCGATGGTCGCGGTGCAGGCGACGGAGGAAGAGGTGCTGCCGCTGCTGACCGACGGGATCGGGATCGCGGCGGTCAACGGGCCGCATTCCGTGGTCGTTTCGGGTGTGGAGTCCGAGGCGGTCGGTATCGGCGAGCACTTCGCCGCGCTGGGACGGAAGACCAGCCGCCTTCCCGTCTCGCACGCGTTCCATTCCGCGCTGATGGACCCGATGCTCGACGAATTCCGCTCCATCACCGCCCGGTTGACGTTCTCCGAGCCGCGCATTCCCGTCGTCTCCACGGTGAGTGGCGAGCTGTCCACCGACTGGCAGTCCCCCGAGTACTGGGTGGACCAGGTCCGCCGCCCTGTCCGGTTCGCGGACGCCGTACACGCCGCCGAAGCCTTCGGAGCCCGTACGTTCGTGGAGATCGGCCCCGACGCGGTCCTCACCGCCCTCGGGACCGCAGCCGCGACCGACGAGAACACCGCTTTCGTCCCCCTCGTCCGCAGGAACCGCCCCGAGCCCGAGTCCCTGGTCGGCGGCCTGGGCCGGCTGTTCGCGGACGGGCTGCGGGTCGACTGGAAGGCGTTCTTCGCGGGTACGGGCGCGGCGAGGGCGGACCTTCCCACGTACCCCTTCCAGCGCACCCGGTTCTGGCTCGACGCGGTGAAGCCGGGGAGTATTCCGCACCCGCACCCGCACCCGCTGCTCGGTTCCGTGGTCACCCTGGCCGACTCCGGGGGCGCGGTGCTCAGCGGGCGGCTGGCCGTGGCGGCTCAGCCGTGGCTCGCGGACCATGTGGTGCGGGACGCGGTGCTCTTCCCCGGTGCCGGCTTCGTCGAACTCGCCGTGCGCGCCGGTGATCACGTCGGCTGTGCAGTGCTGGAGGAGCTGGCCCTGCACGCGCCGCTCGTCCTGCCCGAGGACGGCGCCGTCACCGTGCAGGTCGTCGTGGGGGCGGCGGACGAGTCCGCCCGGCGCACGGTCGGGGTGTACGCACGGCACGAGAGCGTGGCCGACGCCGACTGGGTGCTGCATGCCGAAGGTGTGCTGACCGAGGACGCGCAGGCGCCCGCCTTCGAACTGTCCGCCTGGCCGCCGGCCGGCGCGGTACCGGTCGCGCTCGACGGTGCGTACGAGAGCCTGCGCGAACAGGGCCTCGCGTACGGACCCGCCTTCCAGGGGCTGACGGCCGCCTGGCGGCTCGACGGCGACCTGTACGCGGAGGTCGCGCTCGACGACGACATACAGGCCACCGACTACGGCCTGCACCCGGCCCTGCTGGACGCCTCGATGCACGCCGCGCTGATGGAGGGCGCCGGGGAGCAGGGCGGCGGAACGGTGCTGCCGTTCGTCTGGAAGGACGTGCGGCTGTACGCGGACGGCACACCGGCGGCCCGGGTCCGTATCTCGCGGCCCACCCCGGAAAGCCTCGCCCTGGAGATCGCGGACGGGTCGGGCGCCCCGGTCGCCTCGGTCGGCGGAGTCGTCGGCCGGGCGATGGATTCGACGCCCGGCGGGACGGGTACGGCCACGGAACCGCTGTACCGGGTCGTCTGGCAGCCGGCCGGTGCCGCGCCCGCGCCCGGCGACTGGCAGCGCTGGGAGGACGTGCCCGACGACGGCCCCGTGACCGGCACGGTCGTCCTGGACTGCGCCCCGGTCGCGGCTGCGGCGGGGGACGACGTGCCCCCGGCCGCGCACGCCGTATCGGTGCATGTCCTGGATGTCGTACGGCAGTGGCTGGCGGACCAGCGGTTCGTCGCCGTCACCCTGCTCGTCGTCACACGTGGCGCGGTCGCCACAGCGGACGGCGAAGCGGTCGACGTACGACAGGCCCCCGTCTGGGGTCTTGTCCGGGCCGCGCAGGCGGAGAACCCGGGCCGGTTCGTGCTGCTCGACACGGACGCCCCCGAGGGGCTGCCGCACACCGGGCCCGGCGAGGAGCCCGAGTCCGCCGTACGCGACGGGCGGGCGCTGACGCCCCGGCTGGCCCGGACCACCGCGTCCCTTGAGGCCGCACCGGTCTGGGACGCGGACGGCACCGTACTGATCACCGGCGGAACGGGCGGCCTCGGCGCGCTTGTCGCCCGCCACCTGGTCACGGAACATGGCGTGCGCCACCTGCTGTTGGCCGGCCGCCGGGGCGCACAGGCGCCCGGCGCCGAGGAACTGCGGGCGGAACTGGCCGAGTCGGGTGCCAGCGTGTCCTTCGCGGCCTGCGACGTGGCCGACCGCGAAGCCGTGGCCGCGCTGCTGGCGGGGATCGACGCGGCGCACCCGTTGCGGGGCGTCGTCCACGCGGCGGGCGTCCTGGACGACGCGATGATCACCTCGCTGACCGCCGACCGCTTCCGGGGCGTCTTCGCGCCCAAGGCGGACGCCGCCTGGCACCTGCACGAGCTGACCCGCGACCTGGACCTCACCGCGTTCGTCCTGTTCTCGTCCATCGCGGGCACCCTCGGCTCCACCGGCCAGGCCAACTACGCGGCGGCCAACGCCTTCCTCGACGCACTCGCCGCCAAACGCCACGCGGAGGGTTTTCCGGCGTCCTCCCTGGCCTTCGGGCTCTGGGACACCCCCGGAGGCATGGGCACCGGGCTCGGCGCGGCCGAGCTGGACCGGATGCGCGAGGCCGGCACCCCCGCGATCGCCGCCGACCGGGGCCTCGCCCTCTTCGACGCCGCCCTGGGGTCGGGCATCGCGGCCTCGGTGCCGGTACGCCTCGACCTCGCGGTCCTGCGTGCGAATGCCGACGAGGTGCCCGCCCTGCTGCGAGGACTCGTACGGGCACCCGGTCGCCGTGCCGCGCGCGGGGGTTCACCGGTGCTGCGGACGCGGCTCGCGGGCCTGACGGGCGCCGAGCGCGCCGGGGCCGTCCTGGAACTGGTCCGTACGAAGATCGCGGCCGTCCTCGGCCACGCTTCGGGCGAGGCCATCGAACCGGGCCGCGCCTTCGACGAACTGGGGTTCGACTCCCTGACGGCGGTCGAGCTGCGCAACCGGCTCGACGCCGAGACCGGGCTGCGGCTCCCGGCGACGCTGATCTTCGACCACCCGACCGCCGAGGCCGTCGCCGCCTTCGTCCTGACGCTGCTCGACGGCACCCCGGAGGCGGACCGCTCATCGGCCCCGGAGGTCTCCCGCGCGGGCGCCGATGACCCGGTCGTGATCGTGGGCATGGCGTGCCGCTACCCGGGCGGTGTGACCACCCCCGACGAGCTGTGGCGCCTGGTCGCGGACGGAGTGGACGCCATCGCCCCGCTCCCGGACGACCGGGGCTGGGACCCGGATGTGTACGACCCGGAGCCGGGCGTGCCCGGCAAGTCGTACGCCCGGGACGGCGGATTCCTCTACGACGCGGCGGAGTTCGACCCGGCGTTCTTCGGGATCAGCCCGCGCGAGGCCGCGATCATGGACCCGCAGCAGCGGCTGCTGCTCGAAGTGTCCTGGGAGGCGATCGAGCGCGCGGGTGTGGACCCGACCGCGCTCAAGGGCAGCCGCACCGGGGTCTACGCCGGTGTGATGTACCACGATTACGCGGGTGGCACGGCGGGAAGCCTGGTGTCCGGCCGGGTCGCCTACACGCTGGGGCTCGAAGGCCCGGCGGTCACCGTCGACACGGCCTGCTCCTCGTCCCTGGTCGCCCTGCACTCGGCGGCGCAGGCGCTGCGGTCGGGTGAGTGCTCACTCGCCCTGGCCGGGGGTGTGACGGTGATGTCGACGCCCGACATGCTCGTGTACTTCAGCGAGCAGCGCGGGCTCTCGCCGGACGGGCGCTGCAAGTCCTTCGGCGCGGGTGCGGACGGTACGGGCTGGGGTGAGGGCGCGGGTGTGCTGCTTCTGGAGCGGCTGTCCGATGCCCGGCGCAACGGGCACCCTGTGCTCGCCGTGGTCCGGGGTTCGGCGCTCAACCAGGACGGTGCGAGCAACGGCCTCACCGCTCCCAACGGGCCCGCCCAGCAGCGCGTGATCCGCCAGGCCTTGTCCGACGCGGGCCTGACGGCGGCGGAGGTCGACGCGGTCGAGGCGCACGGCACCGGCACCCGGCTCGGTGACCCCATCGAGGCACAGGCACTGCTCGCGACCTACGGGCAGGGGCGCGACGAGGACCGGCCCCTGTGGCTGGGGTCCATCAAGTCCAACATGGGCCACACCCAGGCGGCGGCCGGTGTCGCGGGGATCATCAAGATGGTGATGGCGATGCGGCACGGTGTGCTGCCGCCCTCCCTGCACGTGGGGGAGCGCTCGGACCAGGTCGACTGGTCGGCCGGTGACGTGGAGCTGCTGACGGAGGCCCGTGAGTGGCAGCCGGCGGGGCGGCCGAGGCGAGCCGGTGTGTCGTCGTTCGGGCTGAGCGGGACGAACGCGCACGTGATCGTGGAGGAGGCCCCCGGGGCTGCCGCGATCGAGCCCGGGGCCGATCTGGCCGTCGCCCCCTGGGTGCTGTCCGCGAGGTCCCCCGAGGCCCTGGCCGGGCAGGCTGCGCGGCTGCTGTCCGTGGCCGGTGACCACCGTGCCGAGGACACCGGCCACTCGCTGGTGGCCTCGCGCCCGGTGTTCGAGCACCGGGCGGTGGTCCTCGGCGACCGTACGGACGCGCTGGCCGCCCTCGCCGCCGGTGAGGAGCACCCGGGGCTGGTGCGGGGTGCGCCGGCCAAGGGGAAGACGGCGTTTCTGTTTACGGGGCAGGGCGCTCAGCGGCTGGGGATGGGACGTGAGTTGTATGAGGCGTTCCCGGTGTTCGCGGCAGCGTTTGACGCGGTGTGCAGGGAGGTAGACGCGCACCTCGGTTCGTCGTTGCGCGAGGTCGTGTGGGGGGAAGACACAGAGGCGCTGAACGCGACTTCGTACACCCAGCCTGCGCTGTTCGCCTTCGAGGTGGCGCTGTTCCGGCTCGTCGAGACGTGGGGCGTCACGCCTGATGTCGTGGTCGGGCACTCGATCGGTGAGCTGGCTGCTGCCCACATCGCTGGGGTGCTGTCTCTCGCGGACGCGGCGAAGCTTGTCGTTGCGCGCGGTCGGCTGATGCAGGCTCTTCCGGCCGGCGGTGCGATGGTTGCCGTACAGGCCACCGAGGACGAGGTGCTTCCGCTTCTCACGGACGGGGTAGGCATCGCGGCCGTCAACGGGGCCCGTTCCGTGGTGGTTTCAGGGTTGGCGGATGAGGCGGTGGGTATCGGCGAGCACTTCGCCGCTGCCGGCCGGAAGACCAGTCGTCTTTCCGTTTCGCACGCGTTCCATTCCGCGCTGATGGACCCGATGCTCGACGAATTCCGTGCGGTCACCGCCGCGTTGACGTTCGACGAGCCGCGCATCCCGGCTGTCTCCACCGTCACCGGCCTCGCCTCCTCCGACTGGCAGTCCCCGGAGTACTGGGTCGATCAGGTCCGCCAGCCCGTCCGGTTCGCGGATGCCGTGAACGCCGCCGAAGTCCTCGGGGCCCGTACGTTCGTGGAGATCGGCCCGGACGCGATCCTCACCGCCCTCGCCGCCGGCGCGGCGGCCGAGGACACCAGCACGTTCATCCCCCTCGTCCGCAGGAACCGCACCGAGCCCGAGTGCCTGGCCGGCGGTCTGGCGCGCGTGTTCGTCGGCGGCGGCGAGGTCGACTGGCGGGCGTTCTACGCCGGTTCCGGGGCGCGGACCGTCGAGCTGCCCACGTACGCCTTCCAGCGCAACCGCTACTGGCTCGACGCACCCGCGTCCCAGGGCGGGGGCGCCGCCGCCTCCGGGCAGCTCGCGCTCGACCACCCGGTGCTCCGGGCGGCCGTGGTCCTGCCCGACGACGGCGGTGCGGTGCTCACCGGCAGGCTGTCCGCCGGGACGCACGGCTGGATCGTGGACCACAACGTCCTCGGAAGCGTCCTGCTGCCCGGCACCGGGTTCGTCGAACTGGCCGTCCGGGCCGGCGAACAGCTCGACTGCGGGCTGCTGGAGGAGCTGACCCTTCAGGCGCCCCTCGTCCTGCACCCCCTCGGCGGCATCGCCGTCCAGGTGGCCGTCGGGGCGGCGGACGAGACCGGGCGCCGAACCGTGGCCGTCCACTCGCGCGCCGAGGACCAGCCGGACCTGCCGTGGACCCGTCACGCCGAAGGTGTTCTGGCGCCGGTGCCGGACGAGCAGGGCCCGGACGGGCTCATGGACTGGCCGCCGGCCGGGGCCCAGGAGCTGACCGTGGACCGTGCCTACCAGGACCTCGCGGAGGCCGGGTACCACTACGGGCCGGTGTTCCAGGGGCTCACCGCAGCCTGGAGCCTCGGCGAGGAGCTGTACGCCGAGGTGCGCCTGCCCGAGTCCGCGCACGAGGACGCCGCCCGCTTCGGCCTCCACCCCGCCCTGCTCGACGCGGCGATGCACGTCGGACTGCTGGCGATCCCGGGCCGCGAGGACGGCGGGCAGACCCTGCTCCCCTTCGCCTGGAACGGCGTCGCCCTGCACGCGGCCGGGGCGAAGGCGCTCCGGGTCCGGGTCAGGCCCGTCGCCCAGCAGGACGGCCTCTCGCTGACCGTCGCCGACGAGCACGGCAACCCGGTGCTGTCGGTGGAGTCCCTGCTGTCCCGGCCCGTCTGGGACCGGCAGTCCGGCTCCGCGACCGCAGATGCGCTGCTCCGGGTGGACTGGCAGCCGGTGCCCCTGGGCGACGGGACAGCCGAGGTGCCCGCCGTTTACGAGTGCGTGGTGGCGGAGAAGGACGCGGACGTGCCGGGCGCCGTACGGGGCGTGGTGGGCCGTGCGCTGGAGGCCGTGCAGGACTGGCTGTCCGAGGAGCGGGAAGAGGGCGCCGTGCTGGCGGTCCTCACGCGCGGTGCTGTCGATGCCGAGTGCGCGGGACCGGTGGACCTGCGACAGGCCCCCGTGTGGGGGCTGGTCCGGGCCGCGCAGGCGGAGAACCCGGGGCGGTTCGTGCTGATCGACTCCGACGACTCGGTGCCACTCGGCAGTCTTGTCGCCCTCGGTGAGCCGGAGTTGCTGGTGCGTGAGGGCGAGGTGCGGGTGCCGCGCCTGGTGTCGGCCCCGCCGGGAGCCGACGCCGCCCCTGTGTGGGACGCGGACGGGACCGTGCTGATCACGGGCGGCACCGGCGGTCTGGGCGCCCGGGTGGCACGCCACCTGGTCGCCGAACACGGGGTGCGGAGCCTGCTGTTGCTGGGCCGCCGGGGCGCGGACGCGCCCGGTGCGGCCGATCTGGTGGCGCAACTGTCCGGCCTGGGCGCTTCGGTAGCCGTCGCGGCCTGCGACGTCGCGGACCGGGACGCCTTGGCCGCGGTGATCGCGTCCGTGGACCCGGCGCACCCGCTCTCCGGTGTCGTCCATGTCGCCGGTGTCGCGGACAACGGTGTGGTGGGCGCGCTGACGCCCGAGCGGGTGGATGCCGTTCTGCGGCCGAAGGTGGACGCGGCCTGGCATCTGCACGAGCTGACGCGGGAGCTGGACCTGTCGGCGTTCGTGATGTTCTCCTCGGCCGGCGGGCTCGTCCTGGCGGCCGGGCAGGGCAACTACGCGGCGGCCAACGTCTTCCTCGACGCGCTCGCCGCCCAACGCCACGCCGAGGGGCTGCCCGCGTCCTCGATGGCCTTCGGGCTCTGGGCCGTGGACACCGGCATGGCGTCCCACCTGGCCGATGCCGACCTGGAGCGCATGCGCCGGGCGGGGATGCCCGCGCTGTCCGAGACGGAGGCCCTGGCCCTGTTCGACGCCGCCCTGACGTCGGGTGTCGCGGCCACCGTTCCGCTCCGCGTCGACCCGGGTGCCCTGCGCACCCGTACCGACGAACTCCCCGCCCTCCTGCGCGCGATGGCCCCGCCCGCGCGCAGGCGTTCCACGGCCGGTGCGCCCAAGGGCGCCTGGCTCGCCGCGCGGGTCGCGGGATGCGACGAGGAGGAACGGACCGGGATCATCCTGGACGTCGTACGGGGGCACGCGGCGGCCGTACTCGGTCACGCGTCCGGTGAGGCGATCGAACCGGACCGCGCGTTCGGGGAGCTGGGCTTCGACTCGCTGGGTTCGGTCGAACTGCGCAACCAGCTCAGCGCGGTGAGCGGGGTGCGGCTGCCCGCCACGCTGATCTTCGACTACCCGAGCGCGGCGGAGGTCGCCGCGTACATCGCCGCCCGTCTGGTGCCGGCCGTCCCGGTGTCACGGGCGGAGGCGGACCTCAAGAAGCTGGAGTCCCTGCTCGCCACCGATGCCCCGCCCGCCGGACCCGAACGTGCCCGGTTCGTACAGCGCCTGCGGGAGCTGGCCGGCCGGCTCGACGCACCGCAGGCGGACGAGCCGCAGGAGGCGGCACAGGACCTCGGCGAGGTCACCGCGGACGAGCTGTTCGACATCCTCGACAACGAGCTCGGCACCCCCGCGACCCCCTGACACCCGGTCCCGCCTCACCAGGCGGTACGGGCCCCGGCCGGGGTGCGTGACAGCTGTACGGCAGCCGTCACGCACCCCGGCTTTCGCGCGTTCCCGCCCCGCCGGACAGGGGCCCGCGGCAGGGGTGGGTTAAGGGTAGGCCGCCCCTCGAAGCCGTCAGTAGCGTTCGAATCCGATCAACGTTGGACGCCGCGTGAGTGAGTCGCCACGGATCGTCGAGCCAGAGGGAGCGGGTCTCTGTGAGCAACGAAGAGCGACTTCTCGAATACCTGAAGCGGGCCACGACCGACCTGCGCGAGGTGCGCCGCCGGCTGGCGGACGCCGAGCGCCGTCTCGAAGAGGCGGGCCCGTCCGGACACGGCGCGCACCACGACGACCCGGTGGTCGTCGTCGGCATGGGCTGCCGCTACCCGGGTGGCGCCACGAGCCCCGAGGCCCTGTGGCAGCTGGTCGCGGACGGCGTGGACGCGATCGGGGAGTTTCCCGCGGACCGCGGCTGGGACGAGGGCGTGTACGACCCCGAGCCGGGTAAGCCCGGCAAGACGTACGCGCGCGAGGGCGGCTTCCTCTACGACGCACCGGACTTCGACCCGGTGTTCTTCGGGATCAGCCCCAACGAGGCCCTGGTGACCGATCCGCAGCAGCGGCTGCTGCTGGAGGTCGCCTGGGAGGCGATCGAGCGGGCCGGGATCGACCCGACGACGCTCAAGGGCTCGCCGACCGGTGTCTTCGCCGGGGTGATGTATCACGACTACGCGCTCGGCGCGGAGCCCGGGAGCACCACGGCGGGCAGCGTGGTGTCCGGCCGGGTCGCCTACACGCTGGGGCTCGAAGGGCCTGCGGTCAGCGTGGACACGGCCTGCTCCTCTTCGTTGGTGGCGCTGCACCTGGCGGCGCAGGCGCTGCGGGCGGGTGAGTGCTCGCTCGCCCTCGCCGGCGGGGTGACGGTCATGTCGACCCCGGACATGTTCGTGTACTTCAGCACGCAGCAGGGCCTGGCGTCCGACGGCCGTTCGAAGTCCTTCTCCGCATCCGCCGACGGTGTCGCCTGTTCCGAGGGCGCCGGTGTCCTGGTCCTGGAGCGGCTGTCGGACGCCCGGCGCAACGGTCATCCGGTGCTCGCGGTGGTGCGTGGGTCGGCGCTCAACCAGGACGGTGCGAGCAACGGCCTCACCGCCCCCAACGGGCCCGCCCAGCAGCGCGTGATCCGCCAGGCCCTGTCCGACGCGGGCCTGACGGCGGCGGAGGTCGACGCGGTCGAGGCGCACGGCACCGGCACGACCCTCGGCGACCCGATCGAGGCGCAGGCGCTCCTGGAGACCTACGGGCAGGACCGGCCGGAGGGCCGGCCCCTGTGGCTGGGGTCCATCAAGTCCAACATGGGGCACAGCCAGGCGGCGGCGGGTGTCGCGGGGATCATCAAGATGGTCATGGCCCTGCGCCACGGCGTGCTTCCCAAGTCCCTGTACGCCGAAACGCCTTCGGACCAGGTGGACTGGACGGAGGGCGCGGTCGAGCTGCTGGCCGAGCCGCGGCCCTGGGTGCCAGGCGGTGCGGTGCGGCGGGCCGGGGTGTCCTCGTTCGGGATCAGTGGGACGAACGCCCATGTGATCGTCGAGGAGGCGCCGGAAGAGACGGGGGAGACGGCCGTGCGGGCCGCGCTCCCCGTGGTTCCTTGGGTGGTGACGGCGAAGTCCGAGCAGGCCCTCAGTGCTCAGGCCGCCCGCCTGCGGGAACAGGCCCTGGGAGAGCCCGAGACCGATGCGGCGGACATCGGGCTCTCCCTGGCCACCACACGGACCGCCTTCACCCACCGGGCGGTGGTCCTCGGACAGACAGCCACCGACCGCACGGACGCGCTGGCCGCGCTCGCGGCGGGGAACGAACACCCGGCGGTGGTCGTCGGCCGGGCCCGCCGGGCGGGCAAGACGGCGTTTCTGTTCACGGGGCAGGGCGCGCAGCGGCTGGGGATGGGCCGTGAACTGTATGAGGCGTTCCCGGTGTTCGCCGAGGCGTTTGACGCGGTGTGCGCGGAGGTGGACGCGCACCTCGGTGCGTCGTTGCGCGCGGTCATGTGGGGGGAAGACGCGGAGGCACTGAATGCGACCGCTCTCACCCAGCCCGCTCTCTTCGCGTTCGAGGTGGCGCTGTTCCGGCTCGTGGAGGCGTGGGGCGTCACGCCTGATGTGGTGGTGGGTCACTCGATCGGTGAGCTGGCCGCTGCGCACATTGCCGGGGTGTTGTCCCTCGCGGATGCCGCTCGTCTCGTTGTTGCCCGTGGCCGCCTCATGCAGGCGCTGCCGGCCGGCGGTGCGATGGTCGCCGTACAGGCCACCGAGGACGAGGTGCTTCCTCTCCTCACGGACGGGGTGGGCATCGCTGCTGTCAACGGGCCGCAGGCGGTCGTGGTCTCCGGGACCGAGATCGCCGCTCTCGCCGTGGGCGAGCACTTCGCCGCGCTCGGCCGGAAGACCAGCCGCCTTCCCGTCTCGCACGCGTTCCATTCCGCCCTCATGGAGCCGATGCTGATCGACTTCCGCGCCGTAGCCGAGAAGGTGACGTACGCGGAGCCCCGTATCCCGGTCGTCTCCACCGTCACCGGCGCCCCGTCCACCGACTGGCAGACCCCGGAGTACTGGGTCGACCAGGTCCGCCGCCCTGTCCGCTTCGCCGATGCAGTGAACGCCGCCGAAGCGCTCGGAGCCCGTACGTTCGTGGAGGTCGGGCCCGACGCGGTGCTCACCGCTCTCGGCGCGGCCTCCGTGACCGACGAGGACACCGCGCTCGTCCCGCTCCTGCGCAGGAACCGCCCCGAGGCGGAGTCCCTGGCCGGAGCGGCCGGGCGGCTGTACGCGCAGGGCGTCCGGGTCGACTGGCGGGCGTACTTCGCCGGCAGTGGGGCACGGACCGTCGAGCTGCCCACGTACGCCTTCCAGCGCACCCGTTTCTGGGTGGAAGGCAGCGGTTCCACCGGTGCCACCGTCCCGCACACGGCGCACGACGTGCCCACCGTGGAGGAGTCGCAGCGGGCCGCTGCGGGGCTGCGGGCGGAGCTGGACGGGCTCGGGGCGGCCGAGGCCGGGCGAGTCCTGCTGGCGCTGGTGCGTACGCATGTGGCGGCCGTGCTCGGGCACGCGTCCGTGGGCGTCGTCGAGACCGATCTCGCCTTCCGCGACATGGGCTTCGACTCGCTGGCCGCCGTGGAGCTGCGCAAGCGGCTGACCGCCGCGTCCGGCTGCGACCTGCCCGCCACGCTGATCTTCGACTACCCGACCCCGCGTGCCGTCGTCGCCTTCCTGGCGGAGCGCCTGGACTCCGAGTCCGGTGCGGGGGGCGGCGACCCGGCCGCCGCGGTGCTGGCCGAGCTGGACCGGATCGAGGACGTGCTCGGCGGGTTCCCCGTCACCGGCGCGGACGCGGAGACGGTCGGCGCCCGCGCGGACGCGATCACCGCCCGCCTCGAAGCCATCGTGCGGCGGTGGCGCGACGCCCAGGGCGACCCGGCACCGGTCGGCGAGGGGCCCGACTTCGAAACGGTCACCGACGAGGAGCTGTTCGACGTGCTCGACAGCGAATTCGGCATCTCCTAGCCAGCGATCAGCTGCAGATTGGTTGAGGTTCGATGAGCAACGACGACAAGCTCCGGGACTATCTCAAGCGCGCCACCGCCGAACTCCAGCGCACCCGACGCCAGTTGTCGGAGGCCGAGGCGCGGGGCAGCGAACCGGTCGCGATCGTGGCGATGGGCTGCCGCTTCCCCGGCGGCATCACCTCGCCCGAGGACCTGTGGCAGCTGGTGGACGCGGGCCGGGACGCCGTGTCGCTGTTCCCGGACGGCCGTGGCTGGGACATGGACGCGCTGTACGACCCCGAGCCGTCGACGCCCGGCAGGACGTACTGCCGGGAGGGCGGCTTCCTGCACGACGCGGGGGAGTTCGACGCGGACTTCTTCAAGATCAGCCCGCGTGAGGCGAAGGACACCGATCCGCAGCAGCGGCTGCTGCTGGAAGTGTCCTGGGAGGCCATCGAGCGTGCCGGAATCGACCCGACCTCGCTGAAGGGCAGCCGTACCGGTGTGTTCGCCGGGGTCGTCTACCACGACTACCCGGGCGGCGGCGGTACCGGCGGCCTGGCGAGCGTCGCCTCCGGGCGCGTCGCCTACACCCTCGGCCTCGAAGGCCCCGCAGTCACCGTCGACACGGCCTGCTCCTCCTCCCTCGTCGCCCTCCATCTCGCGGTTCAGTCGGTGCGCAGCGGGGAATGCGCACTCGCGCTCGCGGGCGGTGTCACCGTCATGGCGAGCCCCGACTCCTTCGTCGGCTTCAGCCAGGACCGGGGCCTCGCCCCCGACGGCCGCTGCAAGTCCTTCGCCGCTGCGGCCGACGGCACCACCTGGTCCGAGGGCGCGGGCATGCTCCTCGTCGAGCGGCTTTCCGACGCCCGCCGCAACGGCCACCCCGTCCTCGCCGTCATCCGGGGTTCGGCGATGAACTCCGACGGCGCGTCCAACGGGCTGACCGCGCCGAACGGCCCCTCGCAGCAGCGCGTCATCCAGCAGGCCCTGGCCTCCGGCGGCCTCGCCCCCGCCGATGTGGACGCCGTCGAGGCGCACGGCACCGGCACGACCCTCGGTGACCCGATCGAGGCGCAGGCCCTCATCGCCGCCTACGGGCGCGAGCGGCCCGCCGACCGGCCGCTGTGGCTGGGGTCGTTCAAGTCGAACATCGGCCATGCGCAGGCCGCCGCCGGTGTCGGTGGCGTGATCAAGATGGTGCAGGCGATGAAGGCGGGCGTCCTGCCGCGCACCCTGCACGTGGACGAGCCGAGCCACAACGTGGACTGGAGCGCGGGCAGCGTACGGCTGCTGACCGAGCCGGTCGCCTGGCCGGACCTCGGCCGCGCCAAGCGGGCCGGGGTGTCGTCGTTCGGACTGAGCGGCACGAATGTGCACGTGATCGTGGAGGAGGCGCCGGCCGCGGTGGTTTCCGCCTCCGCCGAGGCGGGTGCGGCGGAGGCGGAAACCACCGCGGCCGGCGCCTCCTCCACGATCACGTGCACATTCGTGCCGCTCAGTCCGAACCCCGTCCGTGCTGAGCGCGTCCCGCCCCCGCCCCCTTCTGGACGCCCTGCCCGACGCGCGGGCCGCGCTCAGCACGGACGGTGGCGCAGACGGCGGAGCCGGGGACTCCGGCCTCGCGGACCGGCTGGCCGGTCTCGCCGAACCGGAGCAGCGGTCCGTGCTGCTGGACCTTGTCCGTACGCATGTCGCGGCGCTGCTCGGGTACGACGACCCGGCCGAGGTCGGGGCGGACCGGGGGTTCACGGACCTCGGGTTCGACTCGGTCGCCGCCGTCGATCTGCGTACGAAGCTCGTCGCCGCGACCGGGCGCCCGCTGCCCACCAGCATGATCTACGACCACCCGAGCCCCGGTGCGCTGGCCGGCCATCTGTGGTCGGAGCTCTGCCAGGACGAAAGCCTCGGCGAACTCCCCGTACTGGCGCAGCTCGACCGCCTGGAGGAGGCCGCTTCGGCGCTCGCCGCCGAGGACATCGAGGCCACCAGGATCACGGCCCGGCTCCAGTCCCTGCTGACCCGGCTGACCGGGACGCTCGACGCGCAGAACGGCGACCGCGGCCAGAAGGTCGGCGACCAGCTGGAAGCCGCGTCCGCCGACGACGTCTTCGCCTTCATCGACAACGAACTCGGCCTCACCTGACCGACCGCGCGCCCGGTGCCGGCGACGGCACCGGGCCCCGCCCCGCACCTGCGACCCGACTCGACCTCTCGGCATGAACCGGCATGAACAAGGACTCGGTGGGACCCAACATGTCCAATGACGACGCACGGCTTCTCGACTACCTCAAGCGGGTCACGGCGGATCTGCACCAGACGCGGCGCAGGCTTCAGGAAGCCGAGAACCAGGACCACGAGCCCATCGCCATCGTGGCGATGAGCTGCCGCTACCCGGGCGGGGTCTCCTCCCCCGAGGAGCTGTGGCGGCTCGTCGCCGAGGGCCGCGACGCCGTCTCCACCTTCCCCGCCGACCGGGGCTGGGACCTCGACGCGCTGCGGGGCGACGAGGGCGACACCGCGTCCGGCAGCAGTTACGTGAACGAGGGCGGGTTCGTCCACGACGTCGCCGACTTCGACGCCGGCTTCTTCGGGATCAGCCCCAACGAGGCCCTGACCATGGACCCCCAGCAGCGGCTGCTCCTGGAGGTGTCCTGGGAGGCGATCGAGCGGGCGGGGATCGACCCGACGGCCCTGCGGGGCAAGCCCGTCGGCGTGTTCGCGGGCTCCGGCATCCAGGACTACGAGTACATCGTCGGCGCGGCGGGCGAGGTCGCCGAGGCGTACATGACGACCGGCAACGCGGCCGCCGTGATCTCCGGCCGGATCTCCTACACCCTGGGCCTCGAAGGGCCCGCCGTCACCGTCGACACCGCCTGCTCCTCGTCGCTGGTCTCCCTCCACCTGGCGGCGACCGCGCTGCGCCGGCGCGAGTGCACGCTCGCCCTGGCCGGCGGTGTCATGGTGATGTCGACCCCGTCGCCGTTCATCGCGTTCAGCCGTCAGCACGGGCTCGCCCCGGACGGCCGCTGCAAGGCGTTCGCGGAGGCGGCGGACGGCACCGGCTGGTCCGAGGGCGCCGGCATGCTCGTCCTCGAACGCCTCGCGGACGCCCGCCGCAACGGACACCCCGTGCTCGCCGTCGTACGCGGCAGCGCGGTCAACCAGGACGGCGCCAGCAACGGCCTCACCGCCCCCAACGGCCGCGCCCAGCAGCGGGTCATCCGCCAGGCCCTCGCCAACGCCAAGCTCTCCGCGACCCATGTGGACGCCGTCGAGGGCCACGGCACCGGGACGACGCTCGGCGACCCGATCGAGGCGCAGGCGCTGCTCGCCACCTACGGGCAGGGACGCGACGAGGACCGGCCGCTGTGGCTGGGGTCCATCAAGTCCAACATGGGCCACGCACAGGCCGCCGCCGGTGTCGGCTCCATCATCAAGATGGTCGAGGCGCTGCGCCACGGCGTGCTCCCGAAGACCCTCCACGTCGACGAGCCGTCGAGCCACGTCGACTGGTCGGCGGGCCGGGTCCGGCTGCTGACCGAGACCCGGACCTGGGAGCGTGCCGAGGACCGTCCGCGCCGGGCCGGTGTCTCGGCCTTCGGCGTGAGCGGGACGAATGCGCACGTGATCCTGGAGGAGGCGCCGGCGGCGGAACCGGCGGAGGCCGATGAGGCAGCAGAAGCGCCGACCGACGAGGCCCCCGCCACGCCCCTGCCGGTGGTGCTGCCCTGGCTGCTCTCCGGCCGCGATGCGACGGCTCTGGCCGCACAGGCGGGCCGCATCCACGCCCATGTCACGGCGGACTCGGAGACGAGCGGCGCCGACCTCACGTACTCCCTGGCGACGGCCCGCGCGGCGCTCGACCACCGCGCGGTGGTGCTCGCGGAGACCCGCGAGGCGGCCCTGACCGGGCTCGCGGCGGTGGCCGAGGGGGAGAACCACCCTTCCGTGGTGCGTGGCGTCGCCGCGAAGGGGAAGACAGCGTTTCTCTTCACGGGGCAGGGTGCGCAGCGGTTGGGGATGGGCCGTGAGCTGTATGAGGCGTTCCCGGTGTTCGCGGAGGCGTTTGACGCGGTGTGCGCGGAGGTGGACGCGCATCTCGGTCGTGGGTTGCGCGAGGTGGTGTGGGGGGAAGACGCGGAGGCGCTGAATGCGACCGCTCTCACCCAGCCCGCTCTCTTCGCGTTCGAGGTGGCGCTGTTCCGGCTCGTGGAGGCGTGGGGCGTCACGCCTGATGTGGTGGTGGGTCACTCGATCGGTGAGCTGGCTGCCGCGCACATTGCCGGGGTGTTGTCCCTCGCGGATGCCGCTCGTCTCGTTGTTGCCCGTGGCCGGATGATGCAGGCGCTGCCGGCCGGCGGTGCGATGGTCGCCGTTCAGGCGACCGAGGACGAGGTGCTGCCCCTGCTGACCGAGGGCGTCGGTATCGCGGCGGTCAACGGGCCGCAGTCCGTCGTCGTTTCAGGTGTGGAGTCCGAGGTGCTGGCGGTGGGCGAGCATTTCGCCGCGCTGGGGCGGAAGACCAGCCGTCTTTCCGTCTCGCACGCGTTCCACTCCTCGTTGATGGACCCGATGCTCGACGAGTTCCGCTCGGTCACCTCGGAGTTGACGTTCAGCGAGCCGGGCATCCCGGTGGTCTCCACCGTCACCGGCGCCGCGTCCGCCTCCGGCTGGCAGTCCCCGGAGTACTGGGTGGACCAGGTCCGCCGCCCTGTCCGGTTCGCCGATGCCGTGAACGCCGCCGAAGCCTTCGGAGCCCGTACGTTCGTGGAGATCGGCCCGGACGCGATCCTCACCGCGCTCGGGACCGCATCCGCCGCCGACGAGAACACCACCTGCGTCCCGCTGATACGCAAGGACCGCGGCGATTCCGAGGCCCTGGTCGCGGGCCTGGCGCGGCTGTTCACCACCGGCCTCGCCGTGAACTGGGAGGCGTTCTACGCCGGTACCGGTACGCGGAAGGCCGAGCTGCCCACGTACGCCTTCCAGCGCACCCGTTACTGGGTGGAAGGCACCAACGCCCCCGGCGACCTCTCCGCCGCCGGGCTCGCCGTGGCCGGGCACCCGCTGCTCGGGGCGGTCGTCTCGCTCGCGGACTCCGGCGGTGTCGTGCTCACCGGCAGGGTCTCGGTGTCCGCGCAGCCCTGGCTCGCCGACCACGTCGTCGGGGACTCCGTGGTCTTCCCCGGAACCGGCTTCGTCGAACTGGCCGTCCGGGCCGGCGACCAGGTCGGCTGCGAGACGCTCGACGAGCTGATGCTCCAGGCCCCCCTGGTGCTGCCCGCACGCGGTGCGGTCGCGCTCCAGGTCGAGGTCGGCGCGTCGGACGCGTCCGGGCGGCGGCCGTTCAGCGTGCACTCGCGCCGCGACGACCAGCCCGACCAGCCCTGGACGCTCCACGCGGCCGGGGTCCTGGCGGCCACCACCACGGACCCGGCCCCCTTCGACCTCGCCGCCTGGCCGCCCGCCGGTGCCGAGGCCATCGACACGGAGGGCGTGTACGCGTCCCTGGCCGAGGCCGGACTCGCCTACGGGCCCGCCTTCCGGGGGCTGACGGCCGCCTGGCGCTCCGGGACCGAGATCTGCGCCGAGGTCGCGCTGCCGGAGACGGCGCGTGCGGACGCCGGGAAGTTCGGGCTGCACCCGGCGCTGCTCGACGCCTCGCTGCACGGCTCCGTGTTCACCGACCTGTTCGCGGAGGCGACCGGTCCGGTACTGCCCTTCGTCTGGACCGGCGTACGCCTCCACGCCTCCGGGGCCGCGCGGCTGCGGGTCCGGATCGCCCCGGACGGCGCGGGTGCCGTCGCCCTGTCCGTCGCCGACGAGACCGGCCGGCCCGTGCTGTCCGTCGACTCGCTCGTCCTGCGCGAGGTCTCCGCCGAACAGCTCGCCGCCGCACGCACGGTCGCGCACGAGTCCCTGTTCGGCCTGGACTGGGCCGAACTCCCGGCGGGCGAACAGGTTTCGGCTCCCGTCGACTGGACAGAGCTGAGCGCCGACGGGCCCGTGCCCGAGAGCGTCGTCCTGCGGTCCCGGCACAGCGGTGCGGACCCGGCAGCCGTCCGGGCCGCCACCACCGAGATCCTTGCCGCACTCCAGCACTGGCTTTCGGCCGAGCGCTTCACAGGCTCCCGTCTGCTCGTCGCGACCAGCGGTGCCGTGGCCCGGCCGGGGGAGGACGTCACCGACCTGGCCGGGGCCGCCGTCTGGGGGCTCGTGCGCTCCGCACAGGCCGAGCACCCCGGGCGGGTCGTCCTCGCGGACCTGGACGACCTCGCGGACGACGCACAGGCAGCCGCCGCACTGGCCACCGGCGAGTCCCAGGCCCTCGTACGCGGCACGACCGTGTACGGCGCCCGCCTCGCCCGCCTCACGGACGACCCCGAGACGCGCGTCCGCCCCGACTTCGGCACCGGCACGGTCCTGGTCACCGGCGCCACCGGCGCGCTCGGCAGCCTGGTGGCCCGGCAGCTCGTCGAGACCCACGGCGTCCGCAGCCTGCTGCTGGTCTCCCGGCGCGGCGCGGACGCCCCCGGTGCGACGGAGCTGTTTGCGGAGCTGCGCGCGCTCGGCGCCGAGATCACCGTCACCGCCTGCGATGTGGCGGACCGGGACGCCCTGGCCGCCGCGCTCGACGGGGTGCCGCTCACCGGTGTGGTGCACCTCGCCGGTGTCCTGGACGACACGCTCATCGCCTCGCTGACCCCGGAGAGCCTGGACACCGTCCTGCGCGCCAAGGCCGACGCGGCGCTCCACCTGCACGAGCTGACCCGGGACGCGGACCTGTCGGCGTTCGTCCTGTTCTCCTCCGCCACCGGCGTCCTGGGCGTCCCCGGTCAGGGCAACTACGGCGCCGCCAACGCCCTGCTCGACGCCCTCGCCACCCACCGCACGGCCCACGGGCTGCCCGCCCGCTCCCTCGCGTGGGGCCTGTGGGCGAGCGGGATGTCCGGCACCCTGACCGACGCCGACCTCCAGCGCATGAGCCGCACCGGCATCGGCGCCCTCACCGCCGCGTACGGCCTCGACCTGTTCGACCGCGCGCTGACCGTGGACGCGCCCCTCGTCCTGCCGATCCGGCTCGACGTGCGCACCCTCGCCGAGGCCGGTGAGGCGCTGCCGCCGCTCTTCCGGAAGCTGGTCCGCGTACGGGCCCGGCGCACCGCCGGTTCCGCGCCGGAGGCGGCCGGGGCGCTGCGCGGCCGACTGGCCGGGCTCGGCCGGGAGGAGCAGGAGCGCGTCCTGCTCGACCTGGTGCGCAGCCAGGTCGCGGTGGCCCTCGGCTACCCGGACGCGGACGCCGTGGACGAGACGCGGGCCTTCAGCGAGCTGGGCTTCGACTCGCTCACCGCCGTGGAGTTCCGCAACGCCGTCAGCGCCGCCGCCGAGGTCCGGCTGCCCGCCACCCTCGCCTTCGACTACCCGAGCCCGCGCGCCCTCGCCCGGCACCTGCTGAGCGAACTCGACGGCTCCCTCGCCGAGGTGGCCCCTGCCCGAGGTGTGGGCGGTGCCGGTGCGGGGAACGACGACGACCCGATCGTCATCGTCTCCATGGCATGCCGCTACCCGGGCGGGGTACGCAGCCCGGAGCAGCTGTGGCGGCTCGTCGCGGACGGCGTGGACGCGGTCTCCGACTTCCCCGCGAACCGCGGCTGGGACCTGGACCGGGTGTACGACCCGACCTCCGAGCGCCCGCACACCACGTACGCCAACGAGGGCGGATTCCTGCACGGGGCGGGCGAGTTCGACCCGGCGTTCTTCGGGATCAGCCCCAACGAGGCCGCGATCATGGACCCGCAGCAGTTCCTGCTGCTGGAGACGGCCTGGGAGGCCTTCGAGCGGGCCGGGATCGACCCGGAGACCCTGCGGGGCAGCATGACCGGGTGCTACGCCGGGATGATGTACCACGACTACGCGGCCAACAACAGCACGGGCGCCATCGCCTCCGGCCGCGTCTCGTACGTGTTCGGCCTGGAGGGCCCGGCCGTCACCGTCGACACGGCGTGCTCGTCGTCGCTGGTCTCCCTGCACATGGCCGCGCAGGCGCTGCGGTCGGGTGAGTGCTCACTCGCCCTCGCCGGCGGTGTCGCGGTCATGGCGACGCCCGAGGTCTTCGTCGAGTTCAGCCGGCAGCGGGGCCTCGCCCCGGACGGCCGCTGCAAGTCCTTCGGTATCGGCGCCAACGGCACGGGCTGGGGCGAGGGCGCGGGCATGCTGCTCCTGGAGCGCCTGTCCGACGCGCGGCGCAACGGCCACCCGGTCCTCGCCGTGGTCCGTGGCTCGGCGCTCAACCAGGACGGCGCCAGCAACGGCCTCACCGCCCCCAACGGCCCCTCGCAGCAGCGCGTGATCCGCCAGGCCCTGGCCAACGCGGGCCTGACGGCGGCGGAGGTCGACGCGGTCGAGGCGCACGGCACGGGCACGACGCTGGGCGACCCGATCGAGGCGCAGGCGCTCCTCGCCACCTATGGGCAGGACCGGCCGGACGGACAGCCGCTGTGGCTGGGCTCCATCAAGTCGAACATGGGTCACACACAGGCCGCCGCCGGTGTCGCGGGCATCATCAAGATGGTCATGGCCATGCGCCACGGCGTCCTCCCGCCCACCCTCCACGCGGAGGAGCGCTCGGATCAGATCGACTGGTCCGAGGGTGACGTCGAGCTGCTGACGGAAGCCCGGGAGTGGGCGCCGGCCAGACACCCCAGGCGCGCGGGCATCTCGTCCTTCGGCATCAGCGGCACGAACGCCCACGTGATCGTGGAGGAGGCCCCCGAGGCCGTCGTGACCGAGGCCGGTGATGACCTGGCCATCACCCCCTGGGTGGTGTCCGCGAAGAGCGCCGAGGCGCTGGCCGGCCAGGCTTCGCAGCTGCTGACCGTGGCGGGTGACCACCGCGCCGAGGACATCGGCCACTCCCTGGTGACGTCGAAGCCCGCCTTCGAGCACAGGGCCGTCGTCTTCGGCGACCGTACGGCCGCGCTGGCCGCGCTTGCGGCGGGTGGCGAGCACGCGGGGCTGGTGCGCGGAGTCGCGCGGGCGGTCGGGAAGTCGGCGTTTCTGTTCACGGGGCAGGGTGCGCAGCGGCTGGGGATGGGCCGTGAGTTGTACGAGGCGTTCCCGGTGTTCGCGGCAGCGTTTGACGCGGTGTGTGCGGAGGTAGACGCGCACCTCGGTTCGGGGTTGCGCGAGGTCGTCTGGGGGGAAGACGCGGAGGCGCTGAACGCCACCGGCTTCACTCAGCCCGCCCTCTTCGCCTTCGAGGTCGCGCTGTTCAGGCTGGTGGAGGCGTGGGGCGTCACACCTGACGTGGTGGTCGGTCACTCGATCGGTGAGCTGGCCGCTGCCCACGTCGCCGGGGTGCTGTCCCTCGCGGATGCCGCTCGTCTTGTGGTTGCGCGCGGTCGTCTGATGCAGGCGCTTCCGGCCGGTGGCGCGATGGTTGCCCTACAGGCCACCGAGGACGAGGTGCTTCCTCTCCTCACGGACGGGGTGGGCATCGCGGCCGTCAACGGCCCCCAGTCCGTGGTGGTTTCCGGTAGCGATTCCGAGGCGCTGGCCGTGGGCGAGCATTTCGCCGCGCTGGGGCGGAAGACCAGCCGTCTTTCCGTCTCGCACGCGTTCCACTCCTCGCTGATGGACCCGATGCTCGACGAGTTCCGTGCGGTCACCTCGCAGTTGACGTTCAAGGAGCCGACCATCCCGGTCGTCTCCACGGTCAGCGGCGAGCTCTCCACCGACTGGCAGTCCCCCGAGTACTGGGTCGACCAGGTCCGCAGCCCTGTCCGGTTCGCCGACGCCGTAAACACCGCCGAAGCGCTCGGCGCACGCACCTTCGTCGAGGTCGGCCCGGACGCGATTCTCACCGCCCTCGGCGCCGCATCCGCCGCCGAGGTCACCAGCGCCTTCACCCCGCTCGTCCGCAAGAAGCGGCCCGAGGCCGAGTCGCTGATCGCGGGCCTGGGCCGGCTGTACGTGGACGGGGTCCGGGTCGGCTGGGAGGCGTTCTACGCCGGTGCCGGGGCGCGGACCGTCGGGCTGCCCACGTACGCCTTCCAGTGCACCCGCTACTGGATCGGCACCGAGGAGTACCTCGCCAACTCCTGGATCGGCGGCGGCAGCAGCATGGCGACGGCCGGGCTGACCGATGCCGGGCACCCGCTGCTCGGGGCGGTCGTGCCGTCCCCGGACACGGACATGGTGACGTTCACCGGGCGGCTGTCGGCCGGTACGCACGGCTGGATCGTCGACCACGACGTCCTCGGGAGCATCCTGCTGCCGGGCACGGGCTTCGTGGAGCTGGCGATCCGCGCCGGTGACCAGGTCGGCTGCGCGGTCCTGGAGGAGCTGGCCCTTCAGGCGCCGCTCATCCTCCCGGAGCGCGGGGCCGTGACCGTGCAGATGGTCGTCGGGGCCGCCGACGCGACCGCCCGGCGTTCGGTGAGCGTGTACTCGCGCGCCGAGGACCGCCCGGACCTGCCGTGGACCCTGCACGCCGACGGCGTACTCGCGCCCGGTACGGAGACCGCCGCGTTCGACCTCGCGGCCTGGCCGCCGGCCGGGGCGGAGGAACTGTCCCTGGAGGGCGCGTACGACGGTCTGCGCGAGCGCGGGTTCGGGTACGGCCCGACGTTCCAGGGGCTCAAGGCCGCCTGGCGCGTGGGTGATGTGCTGTTCGCGGAGGTCGCGCTGCCGGAGCAGGCGCACCCGGAGGCCGAGAAGTTCGGGCTGCACCCGGCGCTCCTGGACGCCGCCATGCACGCGGCCCTCGTCAACGGCACCGGCGGCGACGAGACCGTCCTGCCGTTCGTGTGGCGCGAGGTGTCCCTGCACGCGGCGGGCGCCTCCGCCGTCCGCGTACGGATCACGCAGCCGACCCCGGAGAGCCTGTCCCTGCAGGTCGCGGACGCCACCGGGGCCCCCGTGGCCACCGTGGGCGCGGTCGTCGGCCGGCCCGTCTCCACCGAGCAGCTGGCCACAAGCGGGAACGACTCCCTGTTCCGTATCGCCTGGCACAAGCTGCCCACCGCCCCCGCCCGCACGCCGTCCGACGCGCCCGCGCCGGTCGTCTTCACCGCTGGGACGCGAGGCCTGGACGCGGACATGCCGGGCGCCGTGCACGGGCTGGTGAACCAGGCGCTGGAGGCCGTACAGGAGTGGCTGGCGGAGGACCGGCCCGAGGGTGCGGTGCTGGCGGTCGCCACGCGCGGCGCGGTGGCCGTGGCCGAGGGCGAACCGGTGGATGTGCGCCAGGCGCCCGTGTGGGGGCTGGTCCGGGCCGCGCAGGCGGAGAACCCGGGGCGCTTCGTGCTCGTCGACTCCGACGGCTCCGTGCCCTGGGAGCAGGTGACCGCGCTCGGTGAACCGGAACTGGTCGTACGCGACGGCGAGGTGTGGGTGCCGCGTCTGGTGCTCGCCCCGCCGGGAGCCGACGCCGTCCCCGTGTGGGACGCGGACGGGACCGTACTGATCACCGGCGGCACCGGCGGTCTGGGCGCGCGGGTGGCCCGCCACCTGGTGTCCGAGCACGGGGTCCGGCAGCTGCTGCTGGTGGGACGCCGGGGCGCGAGCACGCCGGGCGTCGGTGACCTTGTCGCCGAGCTGTCCGGGCTGGGCGCCTCGGTCGCCGTCGCGGCCTGCGACGTCGCGGACCGGGAGTCCCTGGCCGCCGCCCTTGCGTCCGTGGACCCGGCGCACCCGCTCTCCGGTGTCGTCCATGTCGCCGGTGTCGTCGACAACGGTGTGGTCGGCGCCCTGACCCCCGACCGGATGGGCGCCGTCCTGCGGCCGAAGGTGGACGCGGCCTGGCACCTGCACGAGCTGACCCGGGACTTGGACCTGTCGGCGTTCGTGATGTTCTCCTCGGCCGGCGGGCTCGTCCTGGCGGCCGGGCAGGGCAACTACGCGGCGGCCAACGTCTTCCTCGACGCGCTCGCCGCCCAACGCCACGCCGAGGGACTTCCGGCGACCTCGATGGCCTTCGGGCTCTGGGGCGTCGACACCGGGATGACCAGCATCGACATGCTGGGCCTGGCCGAGGAGCGCATGGCGGCCCAGGGGCTGCCCGCGCTGTCCGAGGCGGAGGGCCTGGCCCTGTTCGACGCCGCCCTGGAGTCGGGTCTCGCGGCCACTGTCCCCCTCCGCATCGACACCAACGTCCTGCGCGACCGGGCCACCGAACTCCCCGCCCTGCTCCGAGGACTCGTCCGCGTACCCGTGCGCAGGACCGCGCAATCCACGGACGGGGGTGACGGGCTCCTCGCCCGGCTGACGGGTCTGGACGCGGAGGCACGCGCTGCCGCGCTTCTCGACCTCGTACGGACGCACGTCGCCGGGGTCCTCGGTCACGCGTCGGCCGACGCGATCGAGCCGGAGCGGGCCTTCAGCGAGCTGGGCTTCGACTCGCTCGCCGCCGTCGAGCTGCGCAACCGGCTCGGCGCGGCGACGGGCCTCCGGCTCCCCGCGACGCTGATCTTCGACTACCCGACCGCGGACGCCGTCGCGGCCCACATCGGCGAGGAAGTGGCCGGTTCGGACCGCGCCCTTCCCGCGCCCACCCGCGCTCCGGCGGCGGGCGGGACCGACGCGGACGACGACCCGGTGGTCATCGTCGGCATGGGCTGCCGCTACCCGGGCGGGGTGACGACTCCGGAGGAGCTGTGGCGGCTCGTCGCGGACGGGGTCGACGCCATCGGTTACTTCCCGGGCGACCGGGGCTGGGACGCGGAGGTGTACGACCCCGAGCCCGGAACGCCCGGCCGTACCTACGCACGCGAGGGGGGCTTCCTCTACGACGCCCCCGAGTTCGACCCGGTGTTCTTCGGGATCAGCCCCAACGAGGCGCTGATGATGGACCCGCAGCAGCGGCTGCTCCTGGAAGTGTCCTGGGAGGCGATCGAGCGGGCCGGGATCGACCCGACGACGCTCAAGGGCTCGTCGACCGGTGTCTTCGCCGGCCTGATGTACCACGACTACGCGCTCGGCGTGGAGGCCGCCGCCAGCTCCGGCGGCAGCCTCGTCTCCGGGCGTACCGCCTACACGCTGGGCCTGGAGGGCCCGGCCGTCACCGTCGACACCGCGTGCTCGTCCTCGCTGGTCGCCCTGCACATGGCGGCCCAGGCCGTGCGCTCCGGTGAGTGCGCGCTGGCGCTGGCCGGCGGGGTCGCCGTCATGGGCACCCCGGGCATGTTCATCGAGTTCAGCCGGCAGCGAGGGCTCGCCCCGGACGGCCGGTCCAAGTCCTTCGCCGCGTCGGCGGACGGCGTCGCCTGGGGCGAGGGCGCCGGTGTCCTGCTCCTGGAGCGGCTGTCCGACGCGCGCCGCAACGGCCACCCCGTCGTCGCCGTCCTCCGTGGCTCCGCCCTCAACCAGGACGGCGCCAGCAACGGGATGACCGCCCCCAACGGCCCGTCCCAGCAGCGCGTGATCCGCCAGGCCCTGGCCAACGCGGGCCTGACGGCGGCGGAGGTCGACGCGGTCGAGGCGCACGGCACGGGCACGACCCTGGGCGACCCGATCGAGGCGCAGGCGCTCCTCGCCACCTACGGGCAGGGGCGCGCGGACGAGCAGCCCCTGTGGCTCGGGTCCATCAAGTCCAACATGGGCCACACACAGGCCGCTTCGGGCATCGCGGGCGTCATGAAGATGGTCATGGCCATGCGCCACGGCGTCCTGCCGAAGACCCTGCACGTGGACGCTCCCTCGGACCAGGTCGACTGGGAGGCCGGCAACGTCGCGCTGCTCACCGAGGCCCGCGCGTGGCAGCCCGCCGACCGGCCGCGCCGCGCCGGTGTCTCCTCCTTCGGAATCAGCGGGACGAACGCGCATGTGATCGTGGAGGAGGCACCGGAGCACGTGGCCGCGACCGCCGGCGACCGCGAACTCCCGGTGTTTCCGCTGGTGCTGTCGGGGAAGAGCCCGCAGGCCCTGGCCGCCCAGGCCGAACGGCTGCTGGACCGGCTCACGGACGAGCCCGCGCTGTCACCGGCCGACCTGGGCCTGTCGCTGGTCGCCACCCGCACCGCCTTCCCCCACCGGGCCGTCGTCCTCGGCGCGGACACCGAAGAGCTGCTGCGCGGCCTGACCGCCCTGGCACAGGGCCGCAACGCCCCCGCAGTCGCCAGCGGCCAGGCCCGCCGGAGCGGAAAGTCGGCGTTCCTGTTCACGGGGCAGGGTGCGCAGCGGCTGGGGATGGGCCGTGAACTGCATGACGCGTTCCCGGTGTTCGCGGAAGCGTTTGACGCGGTCTGCGCGGAGGTGGACGCGCATCTCGATCGTGGGTTGCAGGACGTGGTGTGGGGGGAAGACGCGGAGGCGCTCAACGCCACTTCGTACACTCAGCCCGCGCTCTTCGCCTTCGAGGTCGCGCTGTTCCGGCTGGTGGAGGCCTGGGGCGTCACACCGGACGTGGTCGCGGGTCACTCGATCGGTGAGATCGCTGCCGCGCACATTGCCGGGGTGCTGTCCCTCGGGGACGCGGCGCAGCTGGTCGTGAGCCGTGGCCGTCTGATGCAGGCGCTCCCGGTCGGTGGCGCGATGGTCGCCGTCCAGGCGACCGAGGACGAAGTGCTTCCCCTCCTCACGGGCGGGGTGGGCATCGCGGCCGTCAACGGTCCGCAGGCGATCGTCGTCTCGGGTGTCGAGTCCGAGGCGCTGGCGATCGGCGAGCACTTCGCCGCGCTCGGCCGGAAGACCAGCCGCCTTCCCGTCTCGCACGCCTTCCACTCCTCCCTCATGGAGCCGATGCTCGACGACTTCCGTGCGGTGACCGCGCAGTTGACGTTCCACGAGCCCAGCGTCCCGGTCGTCTCCACCGTCACTGGCGCCCCGTCCACCGACTGGCAGACCCCGGAGTACTGGGTCGGCCAGGTCCGTGAACCCGTCCGCTTCGTGGCCGCCGTAGAGGCACTGGAGGCGCAGGGCGTCACCCGGTTCCTGGAGATCGGCCCCGACGGCATCCTGACCGGCCTCGCCCAGCAGGTCCTGGACCGGGGCGAGGGCGGCGCGGCCGTGCTCGTACCGTCCGTACGCAGGAACCGTTCCGAGCCCGAGGCCCTGGTCACGGCCCTGGGGCGGCTGTACGCGGACGGGGCGCGGGTCGACTGGGAGGCGTTCCACGCAGGTACGGGGGCGCGGACCGTCGAGCTGCCCACGTACCCCTTCCAGCGCACCCGCTACTGGGTGGACGCGGCCAAGCCGGCCACGGACGCGGTCGCCGTCGGGCAGGACGCGTTCGACCACCCGCTGCTCGCGGCCGTCGTGGCGTCGCCCGACTCCGAGGCCGTGACGCTCACCGCCCGCGTCTCGCTGGACACCCAGCCCTGGGTCGCCGACCACGCGGTGCACGGCAGCATCCTGCTTCCCGGCACCGGATTCGTGGAACTCGCCCTCCAGGCCGCCGACCACGTCGGCTGCGGGCTGCTGGACGAGCTGACGCTGTACGCGCCGCTGGTGCTCCCGGAGCGCGGCGGGGTCTCGCTCCAGGTCGTCGTCGGTGAGCCCGACGCACAGGCCCGGCGTACGGTCCGCGTCTACTCGCGGCCCGAGAATCACCCGGACGAGCCGTGGACCCGGCACGCCGAAGGTGTGCTCGCCCCCGGAACGGGGAACGCGCCCGCCTCCGGCCTCACCGCATGGCCGCCCGTCGGCGCGGAGGAGCTGGACGCCGACGGTCTGTACGACGGGCTTCAGGAGCGCGGGTTCGGGTACGGGCCGGTGTTCCAGGGCCTGACGGCGGCCTGGCGGCACGGCGACGCGCTGTACGCGGAGATCACGCTGCCCGAGCAGGCGCACCCGGACGCCGGACGCTTCGGCCTGCACCCGGCCCTGCTCGACGCCTCCATGCACGCGCTCGGCTTCGGCGGGCTCGGCGCCGAGGAGGACGGGGGACAGGCACTGCTTCCCTTCTCCTGGACCGGGGTCACCCTGCACGCCGCGTCCGCGACCGCCGTACGGGTCCGGCTCGCGCCGGTCGAGGGCGTGCGCAACGCGGTACGGCTCGACCTGAGCGACCCGGCCGGGGCGCCCGTGGCCTCGGTGGAGGCGCTGCAACTGCGGCCGGTGGCCGCGCGCCAGCTGGGCGGCGGCGGGTTCCGGGAGGCGCTGCTCTCCGTCGACTGGCAGCCGGCCGGCGCTTCCGGCGGGCCGCGCGGTGACTGGGCGGTCGCCGGGACTGGTCTGGTGGTCGCCGGGGTGCCCGTGGTCGCGGGGCTCGACGCGTTCGGCGACGCCGTACCGGAGGTGGTGCTGCTGCCCGTCCTCGCCGACGCGGACGGCGCCGGCACCGAGCACGAGATCCCGGCCGGGACGCGTACCGCCGTGGACGGGGCCCTGGCCGCCGTACAGCAGTGGCTCGCCGAGCCGCGGTTCGCACGGTCGCGTCTGGTGCTGGTGACCCGGGCCGCGGCGGCCGTCGCGGACGGCGACCCGGTCGACGTGCGGCAGGCGCCCGTCTGGGGCCTGGTGCGGGCGGCGCAGGCGGAGAACCCGGGCAGGTTCGTCCTCCTCGACCTGGAGGAGGGCGAGCCCTCGCCCCGGGCGCTCGCCGCGGCCCTCGCCACGGACGAACCCGAGCTGGCCGTGCGCCGCGACAAGGTGCTCGCGCCCCGGCTCGCCCGTTCCTCGGCGCCCGGCGGCGAGGCCCCCTGGGACACCGAGGGGACCGTCCTGATCACCGGCGGAACCGGTGGCCTCGGCGCGATCGTCGCCCGCCACCTGGTGACCGAGCACGGCGTACGCCACCTGGTGCTCGCCGGGCGGCGCGGCCTCGGCGCGCCCAACGCGGCCGGGCTCTGCGACGAACTGACCGCGCTCGGCGCCGAGGTGGAGATCGCCGCGTGCGACGTCTCCGACCGGGCGGCCGTCGCCGCGCTGATCGCGGGCATCGGCCCGGACCACCCACTGCGCGGTGTCGTCCACGCGGCCGGTGTCGCCCACAACGGGCTCGTCGGGGCGCTCACCCCGGAGCAGGTGGACCACGTCCTGCGGGCCAAGGCGGACGCCGCCTGGCATCTGCACGAACTGACCGCCCACCTAGACCTGTCCGTGTTCGCGCTGTTCTCCTCGGCGGGCGGGCTCGTCATGGCCGCCGGCCAGGGCAACTACGCGGCGGCCAACGTCTTCCTGGACGCGCTCGCCGCCCACCGCCGCTCCCAGGGACTGGCCGCGACCTCCATGGCGTTCGGGCTCTGGGCCACCGAGACCGGGCTCAGCCAGTGGCTCGGTGAGGCGGACCTCCAGCGGATGCGGCGCACCGGGACCCCGGCGCTGACCGAGGAGGAGGGCCTGTGGCTGTTCGACGCGGCGGTCGCCGCCGACGCCCCGGCGCTCGTCCCGCTCCGCGTCGACCTGGCCGCGCTGCGCGCCCGCACCGACGAGGTGCCCGCGCTGCTGCGGGCACTCGCGCCCGCCGGACGGCGGCGCGCGGGAGCGGCGGCCGTCGTCCGCGAGGCCGGCGGGCTCGGGCAGAAGGTGCGCGGGCTCGACGAGGCGGCCCGGCTCAAGGCGGTGCTGGACGAGGTGCTGAACCATGCCGCCGAGGTGCTGGGGCATGCGGACGCCGGTGCGGTGGACGCCGAAGCGGGCTTCCTGGAGGCCGGTTTCGACTCGCTGACCGCCGTCGAACTCCGTAACCGGCTGGGCGCGGCCTCCGGGCTCGCGCTGCCGGCCATGGTGGTCTTCGACAGCAGGAACCCGCTGGAGCTGGCCCGGCTCGTCGCCGGCCGGCTGGCAGCCGAGGGGGGAGAGGCGGGGCCGGGTGCCACGCCCGCCCCGGAGGCCGCGAGCCCGGTCGACGACACCCTGTACGGGCTGTTCCTGGACGCGATCATGGCCGGGAACATCAAGCCCGGCCTGGCGATGCTGCGTTCGGTGGCGGCCCTGCGGCCCTCGTTCGCCACGGCGGCCGACCTGGACGTACTCCCCGAGGCGGTCTCGTACGGGGCTCGGGCCAAGGCCGAGGTCCCGGTGCCCCGGCTGATCTGCCTCAGCACCCCGACGGTGGCGGGCGGTGTGCACCAGCACGCGCGGCTCGCGGCCAGGCTGTCCGTGCCGGTGTCCGGAATCCCGACCCCCGGATTCGCCCGGGGCGAGTCGCTGCCGGAGTCGTTCGACGCGGCCGTCGACGTCCTCGCCGAAGCCGTGCTGCGTACGGCGGAGGGAGAGCCGTTCGTCCTGCTCGGCTTCTCCTCCGGCGGGCTCCTCGCCCACGCCACCGTCGCCCGTCTGGAGCGGGTGCACGGGGTGCGGCCGGCCGGGCTCGTCCTGCTGGACACGTACTACATGGGCGCGGCGAACGACGCGATCTTCGACCAGATGGCGTCCGCCGTCCCCGACAAGGCGGCCACCCTCGGCTCGTTCAGCAGCGCCGAACTCTCCGCGATGGGCCGGTACGTGGAGCTGCTGCCGCAGTTCACGCAGGCGGACATCGAGGCGCCGGTGCTGTTCGTCCGGGCCGGTGACCTCTTCGAGGCGGGCGAGCGGGCCGGTGTCGGCGAGGGCGGCTGGCAGGCCGACTGGCAGGGCGCCGAGACCGTGGCGACCGTGCCCGGCACGCATTTCACCATCGTCGAGCAGCACGTCGACACGACGGCCCCCGTCATCGACGGCTGGCTGAAGGACCTGAAGGAGCGGATCTCCTCGTGACTGTTGACCACCCCATACCCGGACGAGCGCAGGAGGCGGGCCGATGAGCCTGAGCACGGAGCACCCGGCGGCGGTCGGCGCGCCGGCCGAGCGCATCCACGAATTCATGCTGGCCGCGGCCCGCACCGCGCCGGACAGCCCGGCGGCCTGGGAGGCGGCGGAGGACGGTTCGCACCGGGTCCTCAGCTACCGCCAACTGGAACGCAGAGCCCATGACTACGCGGTCACCCTGGACTCCCTCGGCCTCGACATCGGGGACCGGGTCGTCCTGGAGTCCGACAACTCGGCCGCCGCCGTGGCCGCGCTGCTGGCCTGCTCGATGCTCGGGCTCACCTTCATCCCGGTGAGCCCCGACGTCCCCGACCCGCGCCTCCGTACGATCATCGACACGGCGGAACCGGCGCTGCACCTCCAGACGCTGAAGGGCGCCCGCGAGGGCATCCCGTCGACCGTCGGCACGGCCCGCTTCGGCCCGGACGGGGTGACCGTGGAGCGCGTCCCGGTGGCACGAACCCGTCACCGCCGCGAGGCCGTCACCACCGACGCCGCGTACATGATCTTCACCTCGGGCACCACCGGACGCCCCAAGGGCGTCGTGATGAGCCACCGCGGGGTGCTCTCCTTCTACCGGGGCATGCTGCGGCACTCCATCGTCACGCCGCAGGACCGGCTGGCGACGACGTCCCCGCTCCAGTTCGACTTCGCCCTGCTCGACATCGGCCTCGCCCTGGGGTCGGGCGCGCAGCTCATTCCCGTACCGCGCGAACTCATGCACTGGCCGCGCAGGTTCCTGCGCTTCCTCGCGGACACGGGGGCCACGCAGGTCGACGGCGTGCCGTCCATCTGGCGCCCGGTACTGCGCCATGAGGCGGCCGGCCTCGCGGCGCTGTCCGGGCAGATCCGCGGGGTGCTGTTCTCCGGCGAGGCGTTCCCGCTTCCCGAACTGCGTCAACTGCAAACGCTGCTGGGCCAGGTCCGGGTGGTGAACTGCTTCGGTCCGACCGAGGCGATGGCGTTCTCCCTCACCGATGTGCCGAACCCGCTCCCCGACGCCATCGACAAGCTCTCCATCGGCTTCGCCTACCCGGGCGCGGAGATGCTGCTGCTCGACGAGGAGGGCCGCCCGGTCGACGAGCCGGGCGAGGTGGGCGAGATCCACCTGCGCGGCCCGTCCCTCTTCACCGGCTACTGGGACGACCCGGAGGCCACCCGCTCCGTCCTTGTCCCGGACCCCCTCAACCCCCGTTCGGGCCAGCTCGTCTACAAGTCCAGCGACCTGGCGTACCGGGGCGAGAGCGGCGAGCTGTACTTCGTCGGCCGCTCCGACCTCCAGGTCAAGATGCGCGGCAACCGCGTCGAACTGGGCGAGATCGAGCGCCGGCTCCTGGAGTTCCCGGGCGTGGAGGCGGCGGCGGTCGTGGTCCGCCCGCGCCCCGGCGAGGACCCGGAGCTGTACGCGTACGTCGTCCCGGGCCGCGACTTCGACGCCCAGCCGGTCGCCCTGAGCGCCTTCTGCAAGAAGACCCTCCCCGACTACATGGTCCCCCGCAAGGTCTCCCTGACCCCGTCGCTCCCGCTCACCCCGAACGGCAAGACGGACAGGCGCGCGCTGGCGGCGTTGGTGGCGGGGGAGGGGTAGGGGCCTTCCCTCACACCTGCTCGATCCGCACGGAGTGACCGGCGAGAAGCTGACGCATGTCGTCGGTGTCGGAGGTGAAGACGGTGGCCTGGGCACCCCGTGCGGCCTCCCGCCCGGCCACCGCCGCCAGAACGGCGTCGACGGCGTACTTGTGGCCGTGCAGGCCGGCTTCCCTCAGCATGTCGCGAGCCATGATGATCACCTGGTCGTCCGTGTGGACGACGCGGATCCGGGACAGAGCCCAGTTCCACAGCGCCTGCCTGGACCCCTCGCGCGGGTCCCAGGCCTCCAGGGTGGTGAGGGCCGAGGTGATGACCGGGATGTCGAGGCCGGGGGCCGCCTTGAGCAGCGCCGTCAACTCCCGGTCTCCCCGGATCGCCTTGGAGAGCGCCTCGGAGTCGAACACGAAGACGCGCTGCCGTGCCGGGAGTGACTTCGGCCGGACGGCTCGGCTCATGCTGCTTCGTCCGAGGCCGGTCGATGTTCGTCGTGCCAGGCATCGATCGCGGCGATGCGATCCAGTGCGGCCTGCTGCTCGCCGGCTGTCACAGCACCGTGCTCTTCCTCAAGCCGGTCCGCGAGATCGCGCAGCCGGTCCATCGCGTCCTGGTGGGCGGCAGCGGCAGCGATATAGGCGGATACGCCTCGGGAGTCGACCCGCTCTCTGATCGACTCCACCAGCTCTTCCGGGACGGTGATGGTGATCTTCCTGGTTGCCATACTTCAAGTATGCCACGGTGTCGCGTTCTGCGACCTCGGACCTACGCGCGCTTCACTTCGCTACCCGGTCGCAAGCGTCCCCCACCCCTATTCGGGGCCCTGACTGCACCCCTGTTCCCTTGCGCGCGGGGCCCCTACGCGCCAGTACTTCCGTTCACTGATACGTACGTCCCGTCCCCCCAGCATTGGACCGTCTCCATGACCAGCTCCCAGAGCGAGAACGCACCTACCGGACCGGAGGCCAGAGCGGGCCGGAAGGAATGGATCGCCCTCGGCGTTCTGCTCCTGCCCGTGCTGCTCGTCTCCATGGACCTGACCGTCCTCTACTTCGCCATTCCGTCCATCAGCGAGGACCTGCGGCCGTCCGGCAGTCAGCAGCTGTGGATGATCGACATCTACGGCTTCGTGCTCGCCGGTGTCCTGCTCACCATGGGCGCGCTGGGTGACCGCATCGGGCGCCGGCGGCTTCTGCTGATCGGGGCCGTGGTCTTCGGCGCCGGTTCGCTGCTCGCCGCGTACGCCAACAGCCCCGAGATGGTGATCAGCGCACGGGCGTTCCAGGGCATCGGCGGGGCGACGCTGATGCCGTCGACGCTGGCGCTGATCCGGAACCTGTTCCGGGAGCAGACCCAGCGGCGTACCGCCATCGCGGTGTGGTCGACGGGCATGGCCGCGGGTGCGGCGCTCGGGCCCGTGGTGAGCGGGGCGCTGCTGGCCGGGTTCTGGTGGGGGTCGGTGTTCCTGATCAACGTGCCCGTGATGGTGCTGCTGCTGGTCGCGGGGCCGTTCCTGCTGCCGGAGTTCAAGGACCCCGCCGCCGGGAGGTTCGACCTGGTGAGCGCCGTGCTCTCGCTGGCCGCGATCCTGCCGGTCGTCTACGGGTTCAAGAAGATCGCCGTGGACGGCTTCACCGTGCCGTACGTCGTCGCGATCGTCGTCGGGCTCGCCTTCGTCCCCGTGTTCCTGCGCCGCCAGCGCACCAGTGCCGATCCGATGATCGACGTGTCGCTGTTCCGGAACCGGGCGTTCGGCGCCTCGGTGACCGTCAACATGCTGGCCTGCTTCACTCTCGTCGGGTACTCGCTCTTCTCCACGCAGTACATGCAGTCCGTGCTCGGGATGAGCGCCCTGAAGTCCGCGCTGTGGACGATCCCGGGGACCATCGCGGTCGGTGCGGTCGTGCCGCTCGCCACGGTGCTCGTCCGGACGATCCGCCCGGCCGTCATCATCGCCAGCGGGTTCGGGCTGGCGACCGTCGCGCTGCTGATGCTCACTCAGGTCCCGGACGAGGACGGGCTCGTGCTGATCCTGATCGGCATCATCGCCCTCGCGGTCGGCCTCACCCCGGTCCTGACCCTGGTCACCGAACTCGTCGTCGGCCAGGTGCCGCCGGAGCGCGCCGGTACCGCCTCCGCGCTGCTCCAGACGTGCCAGGAGCTGGGCGGCGCCCTCGGCGTCGCCGTCCTCGGTTCCATCGGCGCCACCGCCTACCGCAACAGCTCCGCGCTGGACGACCCCGCCGGGGTGCCGGCGGGCGCGCTGGACGCGGCGCGCGAGACGATCGGCGGCGCGCTCGCGGCGGCGGCCCGGCTGCCCGGCGAGGCGGGCGGGAACCTCGTCGACGCGGCCCGGTCCGCCTTCACCACCGAGGTGCACGCGGCGTCCGTGGCCGGCGCGGTCGTGATGGCCGGGGCGGCCGTCGTGGCGCTCGTCGGGCTGCGTTCCGTGCAGCAGGACCACGCGAAGGCGGCCGAGCCGGCCGAGGGGGAGGGGGCCGGCGCCCCGTCCTCGAAGGCGGGTGCGCAGGAGCCGGGCACCGGGCTCGCATAACGCTGTTCCCGCGCGGGCCCGGTGTGTAACGCCTACCCGCGCAGGGCTCGCGTAAGGCCGTTCCCGCGCGGGTCCGGCAGGTAACACCCACCCCCTCAGGGGGCCGAAAGCAGCCGTCCAGGAGCGCGTCCCCCGTTGCTCCTGGGCGGCTTCGCCATGCCCGCGGGCCTGGGGGAACGGCCCAGGGGTGGGGGGTCTTCGTAAGGGTCCGGCTGGGGTCGGTTCTGGGGTCCGGTGGCCGATTCCCGTCCCTAGCATCGGCATCGTGTTCGAGCAGACGCTCGGACTGCCGGGCACCAGGCTGGAGGAATATCCGCATGTCCCTGCTGGCAACCGATTCTGCCGAGGCGGCACGGTTCCGCGCCTACGGGCCACGGCAGCTCGACGAGATCGCCGACCGCCACGGCCTGCCCGCCGGCATACGGGAAACCGTCCGGCTCGTGTCGATGGTGCTGCCCTTCCGGGTCAACGAGTACGTCCTGTCGCAGCTGATCGACTGGGACCGCATCCCCGACGACCCGATGTTCCAGCTCGTCTTCCCGCAGAAGGGGATGCTGAGCGAGCAGAACGAACGCGATCTGGCCAAGCTCTCCGCGGATCCCTCCGGCAAGGTCGCCCTGCGCGCGCTGGTGCAGCAGATACGCGGCCGGCTCAACCCGCACCCCTCCGGGCAGAAGGAACTCAACGTCCCCACCCGCGACGGCGTCGAACTCCCCGGGCTCCAGCACAAGTACCGCGAGACGGTGCTGTACTTCCCGAGCCAGGGCCAGACCTGCCACTCGTACTGCACGTACTGCTTCCGCTGGGCGCAGTTCGTCGGCGACAGCGAACTGCGGTTCGCCGCGCCCGACCCGCGCGGCCTCATCTCGTACCTGGAGACGCACCCCGACGCGGGCGATGTGCTCGTCACCGGCGGCGACCCCATGGTGATGTCCACCGCGCGGCTGCGCAGCCATCTGGAGCCGCTGCTGTCGCTGGAGAGCGTGCGGACGATCCGGATCGGGACGAAGTCCGTGGCGTACTGGCCCCAGCGCTACGTCACCGACCCGGACGCCGACGACGTGCTGCGGCTGTTCGAGGAGGTCGTCGCGACCGGCCGGAACCTCGCCGTGATGGCGCACTTCAGCCACCCGCGCGAGCTGGAGACCGACCTCGCGCGGCGTGCCATCGCCCGCATCCGGTCCACGGGTGCGCTGGTCTACTGCCAGGCGCCGCTGATCGCCAGGGTGAACGACGACGCGGACGTGTGGGCGCGGATGTGGCGGGCCGAACTGGCCGTCGGCGCCGTGCCGTACTACATGTTCGTGGAGCGCGACACCGGCCCGTACGACTACTTCCGGGTGCCGCTCGCGCGGGCGGCGGAGATCTACCGGGACGCCTACGCGACGCTGCCGGGCCTGGCCCGTACGGTGCGCGGACCGGTGATGTCCGCGACGCCCGGCAAGGTGGCCGTCGACGGGGTCGTGGAGAAGGCCGAGGGGCTGTTCTTCCAGCTGCGCATGATGCAGGCGCGCGACCCGAAGCTCGTCGGGCGCCCCTTCCTCGCGCACTACGACGCCGACGCGGCGTGGCTGGACGAACTGCGCCTGGACCACTCGGTGCCCGCCGACATCGCCCGTGCGATCGCCGGACCCGCCCGGCCGCAGGAGCCCGAGCTGTTCGGCAGTCGCACGGCCGCGGCAGGGGTAGGGAGCCAGGTATGACTTCCATGGGCATGTCACCGAATCTCGCACTCAACCAGCTCGTCGCCGAACGGCAGGCGGCCGGCGAACGGCTCGTCCACCTCGGCTTCGGCGAATCGCGGCTGCCCGCCTTCGGGCCGCTCGTGGAGCGCCTCGTCGCGGGGGCGCGGCGCAACGCCTACGGCCCGGTGGCCGGTTCGGCCGGTGTACGGGAGGCCGTCGCCGGGTACTTCGGGCGCCGCCGCCTGCCCACCGCACCGGAGCAGATCGTGGTCGCCCCGGGCAGCAAACCGCTGCTCATGGCGGTCGGCCACACGGTCCCCGGCGATGTGCTGATTCCGCGTCCGGCGTGGAACACCTACGCCCCGCAGGCCCGGCTGGCCGGCAAGCGGCCGATCGCCGTGCCGATCCCCGAGGAGTGCGGCGGGGTGCCCGACCCGGCCGTGCTGCGCGAGCACATCCGGGCCGCGCGCGCCGAGGGCCGCGACCCGCGCCTCATGATCCTGACGCTGCCGGACAACCCGACCGGCACCCTCGCCTCGCAGGCGATGATCCGCGAACTGTGCGCCATCGCCGAGGAGGAGGACCTGCTCATCGTCTCGGACGAGATCTACCGGGACGTCATGCACGACCCGGAGGCGGACTACCTCAGCCCCGCCGAGGTGGCCCCGGCCCGCACCGTCGTCTGCACCGGGCTCAGCAAGTCGCTCGCCGTGGGCGGCTGGCGCATCGGGGCGGCCCGCTTCCCCGAGGGCCCGTGGGGCGAGTCGATACGCGCCGGGGTCCTCTCGGTGGCCAGTGAGGTCTGGTCGACGCTGGCGGGCCCGATGCAGGAGGCCGCCGAGTACGCCTTCGCGGAGCCGGAGGAGATCCGGGAGCGGCTGCGGGTCAGCGCCAGGCTGCACGGGGCCGTCGCCCGGGAGGTCCACCGCATCGCCGTCGGCGCCGGCGCGCGCTGCCGGCCGCCGACCGGGGCGTTCTACGTCTACCCGGACTTCGAGCCGCTGCGCGAGGAGCTGGGCAAGCACGAGGTGACCGACTCGGCGTCGCTGGCCCGGCGGATGCTGGATCTGGGCACCGTGGTCCTGGCGGGGCACCTCCTCGGGGACGAGCCGGGGGCCCTGCGCTTCAAGTGCGCGACCAGCATGCTCTACGGCGACAACGCCGAGGAGCAGGAAATGTCACTGGCCGCCGAGAATCCGCTCGAACTGCCCCATGTGCGGTCCGTGCTCGACCGGGTGGAGGAAAGCTTCCAGCGGATTCAGTGAACAGCTGAGAAAGGCTTCCGCTGTCTCTTGTGAACCCCGGTGAACGAGATCGGCCCGACTCGGATGCGAAATCCTTGTCGGGCCGGGCGGTGGGTCCGCTTTCTCACGCAGCGGATTCCGTTTTGGTTATCAGGGTGTTCCAGAGGATGTCCGGGCTGGCGAAATTCTCCAGCTTCAGGGCGTCGTCCAGGAAGCGTACGGAGTAGGCGCTCTCCAGTGCGGCGAGCAGCTCGATCGTGCCCATGGAGTCCAGGCCGAGGTCCTTGAGCGGGGAATCGTCGGACAGTTTCTCGTCCGGGTCGAGGTAGGGCAGGAACGGGCGGACGACGGCCTCGAAGGCTTCGTCCCAGGTGTGATTCGTGAGTTCTGGCATACGGGAAATGATGGGGGCGTCCGTCGGCGGCTGTCAACGCGTCACGGAAATGTCCCGGGAAAGTGCCGGGAGTGCTCCGGGAGCGTTCCGGGAAATGAGGAGCTGAAATGGAATCAACGGCGTCGAAGGCGCTGCACGCGCGTTTCCTGCGGGGCCTGGAGAAATCCCCGGCGGGAATCGCCGTCCGCGTGGGCGGGGACACCGTCGACTACGCGACGGCCCATGCGACGGCCCTGGCCTGGGCCGGTGCCCTGCTGGCCGCCCCCGGAGGGCCCCCCAAGGCCATCGGGATCCTGACCGGCCGCGGCATCACCGCGTACGTCGGCATCCTGGCCAGCCTGTACGCGGGCCTGCCGGCGGTCCCGGTCCCGGCCGACTTCCCCGTCGGCAAGATCGCCTCGATGCTCGGCGCGGCCGAGGTCTCCGCCCTGGTCGTCGACGAGGAGGGCGCGGCCCTGCTCGCCGGCGGTACGGGTGCGGAGCTGGGCGGCCTGCCGGTGCTGGCGCCCCACCTGGACGCGGCCGGGGCCAAGGCGCTCGCGGAGGCCGCCGGGCTGCCGGTGCTGGCGGCGGGCCCGGACACCGCGCTCGCCGCGCCCCGGGACGCGGCGCCCGAGGACGTGGCGTACGTCCTGTTCACCTCCGGTTCCACCGGGCGTCCCAAGGGGGTCCGGCTCACCCACGGCAACATGGCGCACTACTTCGCGCTGATGGACGCCTGGTACGACTTCTCCGCCGACGACGTCTTCTCGCAGGCCGCCGGGCTCAACTGGGACTCCGCGGTGTCGGACCTGTGGTGCGCCTGGGCGGCCGGGGCGCCGCTGGTGTCGGTGCCGGCGCACGCGTACCGCGATCTGCCCGGGTTCGTCGCGGAGCACGGGATCACCGTGTGGTTCTCGGCGCCGAGCGTGATCTCGCTGTCCCGGCGCACCGGACGGCTGCTGCCCGGCTCGATGCCCACGCTGCGCTGGACGTACTTCGGCGGCGAGGCCCTGCAGTTCGAGGACACCGACTCCTGGCAGCGGGCCGCGCCCGGCTCCGCGGTGATCAACGTCTACGGGCCGACCGAGATGACCATCACCACGCACCGCCACCGCTGGTCGCCCGAGGAGTCGACCCGGCTCGGCGTCAACGGCGTCGTCCCGCTGGGCCTGCTCCACGCGGGCCACGCGGAACTGCTGCTCGACGAGCGGGGCGAGGAGGCGGCGGACGAGGGCGAACTCTGGCTCGCGGGACCGCAGCTGTCGGCCGGCTACCTCGACGAGGAGGACGGGCGCGGCAAGTACCTGGAGCGGGACGGGCTGCGCTGGTACCGGACGGGGGACCGGGTCCGCCGGCTCGCCGACGGGCAGCTGGTCTACCTCGGCCGGATGGACTCGCAGGTGCAGGTGCAGGGCTACCGCGTCGAACTGGCGGAGGTGGAACACGCGATGCGCGCGGCGTGCCCGGTGACGGGGGCGGTCGTGGTCGGCGTGCCGGTGGCCAACAGCACCGAGCTGGTCGCGTACTACCTCGGTGAGCGGCGGGCCCCGAGGGACTTCCACCGGGACCTGTCGGCCGTCCTGCCGCCGCAGCTGATCCCGCGCCACTACCACCGGCTGGACGAGTTCCCCCTCAACACCAACAAGAAGACCGACCGGCTGGCGCTCACCGCGCTCGCGACGGAGCGGCACGGCACGAAGGCGCCGGAGCCGGCGCGCGCGGCCTGAGCCCCGAGCGGCGGTGACGCCCGCGCCGCGGGCCCGGCCGCGTCACCCAGGGCCCGTACGGCCCCACAGACCCCACAGGCATCACCCTCACCACCTTCACCACCGTCCTCAGGAGGACAGTCAGTCATGTTCACGAGACCCCGGTCGTCGCGTAAGACGGCCCGCAGGTTCACCCTGTTCGCCGCCGCGGCGTTGGCGACCACGCTCGGTATGGCCCCCTCCAACGCGTGCGCGGCGCAGGTCGACTGGTCGACCGGCGGCCACGACCTGGCCAACAGCCGTTCCGCCTCGGCGGAGCACAAGATCACCAAGGACAACGCGAGCCGGCTGAAGGCCAAGTGGACGTACGCCACGCACGGCGACGTGTCGGCGACCCCGGCGGTGGTGGGCGGGGCGGTGTACTTCCCCGACTGGGGCGGCTACCTGCACAAGATCAACGCGAAGACCGGCAAGGAGATCTGGTCGCACAAGGTCTCCGAGTACACCGGTGACGCGGCGTCCGTCTCCCGGTCGAGCCCGACCGTTGTGGGCGGCAAGGTCTACATAGCCGACTGGACCAAGGCCGTCCTGATGGCCGTGGACGCGAAGACCGGCAACAAGATCTGGACCAGCGAGATCGACACGCAGTACAAGGCCGTGCTGACGCAGTCGCCGGTCGTCCACGACGGCGTCATCTACCAGGGCGTCTCCTCGCGCGAGTCCGAGGGCGCCTACGACCCCTCGTACCCCTGCTGCACCTTCCGGGGCAGCGTGAACGCCGTGTCGGCGAAGACCGGCAAGGTGCTGTGGCGGCAGTTCACCACCCCGGACAACGGCGGGAAGACCGGCGGCTACAGCGGTGTCGCCGTGTGGGGCACCCCGGCCCTGGACCCGTCGACCCACACGGTGTACTTCACCACCGGCAACAACTACACCGTGCCGAAGGAGGTCTCCGACTGCCAGACGGCCGGCGGCACCCCCGCGCAGTGCTACCAGGAGGACAACTACGTCGACACGGTCCTGGCCCTGGACATGACCACGGGCCGGATCAAGTGGCACACCGGCGCCAAGCGGTTCGACGCCTGGAACACCGGCTGCCTGCCGGGGCTCCCGCCGAACAACTGCCCGCCGAACCCTGGCTACGACTACGACTTCGGTGACGGCGCCCACCTGTTCACCATCAAGGACGCCAAGGGCCGTGCCCGCAAGGTGATCGGCGCCGGTGAGAAGAGCGGCGAGTACTGGCTGATGGACGCCGCCAACGGCGAGGTCGTCTGGAGCGCGGCGGCCGGTCCCGGCGGACACGTCGGCGGCATCGAGTGGGGCACCGCCAACGACGACAAGCGGATCTACATCGCCGAGGCCAACTTCAACAAGCTGGACTACCCGATGGCCGACGGAACCGTCACCAACCGCAGCTCGTTCGCCGCGCTCGACCCGCAGACCGGCAAGATCATCTGGCAGGTCGCGGACCGCACCGACGGCTTCGCCTGGGGCGCCCTGACCGCCGCCAACGGCGTCGTCTTCGGCGGCTCCACCAGCGGCCACATGTACGCGTTCGACGCGGCCACGGGCGCGTACCTGTGGGAGTTCACCGCGCCGTACTCCTCCAACGCGGGCCCGGCCGTCGTCGACGGCACGGTCTACTGGGGCAACGGCTACGCCCGGTTCGCCGACGGCGCCGGCACCACCGGCAGCAGCACCGAGGGCACGTTCTACGCCTTCACGGTGGACGGCAAGTAAGCGCTACGACGGAAGGGGCCGGTGCCTTCGTGGCACCGGCCCCTTCCGCGTCCGTACGGCCCTCAGGCCGCCACCGGCATCCGGCGCCGAGCCGGCTGCATCGCCGAGCGGGGGGTCACCGGCATCACCCGGAAGTTCCGCGTGGTGCACGCGACCCGGGTGAACAGCCCGTCCGCCCCGGACACACAGAGCCGGCCCACGCCCGCCGCCTTCAGGGACGCCACCACGTCCGGCCAGCGCACCGTGCGCACGAAGCCGTCGAGCAGCATCTCCCGCACGCCCGCGCCCGTCGTCACCGTACGGCCGTCCTGGTCCGCGATCACCGGAAGCCGCGGGTCCGACCAGGTCAGCCCCGCGAAGATCTCCTCGTCGACCCGGTCGCGCAGCCCGTCGAAGAGGTACGAGTGCATCGGCGGCTTCATCGTGTACATCGCCATCCCGCCGAGCGAGCGGATACGGCGCTGGAGCCAGTCCAGGACCGACTCGTGGACGGTGAGCATCGTGAAGTCGTGGTCGACGACGCAGGCGATGTCGCTCCACTCGCCGCGCTCCTCCAGCTCCCGGCGCAGCTCCTGAACCCCCTCCTGCGGCACCCGGGCCATCGACTGAGTGACCAGGGCGGGGTGCTCCCGGGCGAAGTAGTCGTCCACCGTCTCCGCCAGCCGGGCCGTCATCGTCACGGCGTCGGCGAAGTCCAGGACCCCGGAGTACACGGCGGCGGCGCGGGCACCGAAGCTCGGCCCGGTCACATGGGACGGGTCGACCTCCAGCCGCTCACCGGCCCAGCGCGCCAGGGCCAGGCAGTTCACCACGAAGGAGATCTGCCCGTAGAGCGAGTAGTCGCCCTCGGTCTCCTGATAGCGGTCGGCCAGCCGGTAGCCGAGGGTGTCGTCGGCGAGCGCGTACAGCTCGCGTGCGTACGGGTTGACCAGCATGAACCGGGAGACCTCGGAGAAGGCCGTCGGCTGCATCCCGGGGAAGACGATCGCCGTCCGCGTCGCCTCTGCGGGTTCGGTGTGAGTGTCCATGGGCCGAGCGTCACCCGTACCCCCTCCCTCGGTGCACCCCTGCCGCCCCCTGACTCCGGAGCGTGCGCCGGGGCGCGCAAGCGAACCGCAAGGGCGGTTGCGGAGGATCGGCGGGAACGAGGGCCGCACATCCACGGGCCCGCAGACGCGAGGGGATGCCGCGGATGTCAGAGTCACGCTTCGCCACCTTCACCGAACTGCTCCGCGCCCGGACGGCCGAACTCGCCGACGAGGACGTGCATGTCTTCCTCCGTGACACCGCGGACGGTCCGGTGGCCGAGCACCTCACCTACGGAGAGCTGGACCGGGAGGCGAGACGCATCGCCGCCTGCCTCCAGAGCTACGGCGTGGCCGAACAGCCCGTGCTGCTCGCCTACTCCTCGACCGTGGAGTTCCTCAAGGGCTTCGCGGGCTGCCTGTACGCGGGAGCCGTGGCCGTCCCCGTACCGCTGCCCGGCGAGGCCGGCCGCGACAAGCGGCTCAACCGGACCACCGCCGTGCTCAAGGACACCGGGGCCGCGATCGTCCTCACCGAGACCGACGCCGCGCCCGAGGTCGCGCTCTGGCTCGCCCGCAACACCCGCTCCACCGCCGAGTGCCTGGTCACCGACGTGCCCGGGATCGGCGACCCGGAGGTCTGGCGGCCGGTCGCGGCCCGCGCGGACGACCTGGTCTTCCTCCAGTACACCTCCGGCTCGGTCTCCGAACCGCGCGGCGTGACGGTCTCGCACCGCAACCTCCTCGCCAACCAGGCCAGCCTGAAGAAGCTGCTGCACACCACCCGCGAGGACGTCTTCGGCAGCTGGCTGCCCTACTTCCACGACATGGGCCTGGTCGCGCACCTGCTGCACCCCGTGTACCTCGGCAGCCACAGCGTCCAGGTCACCCCGCTCTCCTTCGTGAAGCGCCCGCTGCGCTGGCTCCAGGCCATCGACGAGTACGGCGTCACCGTCGGCGGCGGCCCCAACTTCTGCTACGACCTGTGCGTCCACCGGGTCAAGGACGAGCAGATCGCCGCGCTCGACCTCTCCCGCTGGCGGCTCGCCCTCAACGGCGCCGAGCCCGTGCGCGCCGAGAGCCTCGACGCCTTCGCGGAGCGGTTCGCGCCCGCCGGGTTCCGGCCGGAGGCGCTGCGCCCCTGCTACGGGCTCGCGGAGGCCACGCTCGTCGTCTCCGGCGGCGAGCCCGGCACCCCTTACGTCCGCCGCGAGTTCGACCGGGCGGAGCTGGAGCAGGACCGGGCCGAGGCGGCGGGTGCGGAGTCCCGCGGGCGGACCCTCGTCGGCTGCGGCGTGCCCGTGGACGCCGACGTACGGATCGTGGACCCGCTGACCCACCACGAGATGCCGCCAGGCGCGGTCGGCGAGATCTGGATACGCGGCTACGGCGTCGCCCGCGGCTACTGGCGCCGGCCCACCGAGACCGTGCGGACCTTCCGCGCGAGCCTCAACGACGAGGAGAGCAACTTCCTGCGCACCGGAGACCTCGGCGTGCTGGTCGACGGGGAGCTGTTCGTCACCGGGCGGCTCAAGGAAGTCATCATCATCAACGGCCGCAACGTCTACCCGCAGGACGTCGAGTGGGCCGCCCGGACCGTCAGCCCCGCGCTGACCTTCGGCGCCGGAGCCGCGTTCTCCGTGGACGCCGGCCGGGAGCACCTGGTCCTCGTCCAGGAGGTGCGCGGCGTCGC
The DNA here is from genome assembly GCF_008042035.1 of Streptomyces sp. col6. Lineage (GTDB taxonomy): Bacteria > Actinomycetota > Actinomycetes > Streptomycetales > Streptomycetaceae > Streptomyces. The sequence continues at coordinate 825,133 of NZ_RDBL01000029.1, read as the reverse complement.
GAACAGTGCCGAACTGCGCACGGTCGCCCAGAAGATCCAGGCCCTGATCGGCCAGGAATTCGAGATCCCGGCCGGCAACGTCCTGCTGGTGCGCCCGGGTGCCGTCCGCCGCACCAGCAGCGGCAAGGTCCAGCGCACCCTGATGCGGACGCTGTTCCTCGACGGTGTGGTGCGCGGCGAGTACGAGGTGCTGACCCCGGACGTGTGGGCGCTGGCCCGCGCCGAGGACGTGCTGTTCGGAGGCGACCTGCTGCGGCCGGAGGGAGCCGACGGGGGAAGGCGGTGGTGACGGCCCTGCCCACCGAGCCTCCCCACACCCGCGAACCGGCCGCGCGGCGGCGAGAGAGCGCCGTCCGGGCCCGGGTGGCCGAGCTGGAGGACCTGTTCGGCGACCCCTCCGACCCGGCCAACCCGGCCGGGTACACCGCGCTGCTCGAAGCCGACCGGGCCGCGGTGCCGTTCGCCGCGGGGGAGGCGCTGCTCGACGAGTTCGGCATCGTCGACGAGTACGTGCCGCGCGCGCTGGGCGGGCGGCTCGACGCGATGGACACCCTGGTCCGGGTCATGCGCCCGGTGATGCGCCGGGACGTGGGCCTGGCCATCGGGCACGGCATGACGACCTTCATGGCCGCGTCCGACGTCTGGGCGACCGGCAGCGAACGGCAGCGGGAGTGGCTGGCCGGGCTGCTGCGCGCGGGCGGCCGTGCGGCCATCGCCCAGCACGAGACCGCGCACAGCAACGACTTCGTCCGCAGCCAGGTCACCGCCCGGCGCGGCCCCGGCGGCGGCTATCTGATCAGCGGCGGGAAGCCGCTCGTCAACAACCTGGAACGGGCCGGGGCGCTCGTCCTGTTCTGCCGCACCGACCCCGCCCCGGGCAGCCGAAGCCACTCCGTGCTGCTGCTGGCACCGGAGCAGCTGTCGGACGCCCACGCGGCCGTCACCGCCCGCAGGACCCCGGTCGGGCTGCGCGGCTGCCGGTTCGCCGGTGTGGAGTTCGACGACTGCCCGGTGCCCGACGGGGCGCTCCTCGGGCCGGAGGGCAGCGGGATCGAGACCGCGCTGCGCTCCTTCCAGATCAGCCGGACCGTGATCGCCGCGACCGCCGTCGCCGCCCTGGACACCAGCCTGCGCACCGCCGTCCGCATCGACCGCGAGCAGTCCGGCGGCTGGCAGGGCCGGTCCACCGACAACAGCCGCACCGGCGCGGCCCTCACCCATGCCTTCGTCAGCCTGCTGCTCTACGACGCGCTCGCCGTGGTCGCGGCCCGTGCCCTGCACCTGCTGCCCGCCGAGACGAGCGTGACCTCGGCGGCGCTCAAGTACCTGATGCCGCGCGTGCTCGGCGAGACGATGTACGACCTGTCGATCGTGCTGGGCTCCGACTTCTACACCCGCGAGGGCACCCGGGGCATCTTCCAGAAGCACGTCAGGGACGTGCCCGTGCTCAGCCTCGGCCACGCCGGGACCGTCGCCTGCCAGGCCACCGTCATCCCGCAGATGCCCCGGCTCGCCCGCCGCTCCTGGTTCATCGAGGACGAGGCACCCGCCGGGCTCTTCCGGCTGGACGGGGATCTGCCGCCGCTGCGCACCGGCCGGCTCGCCCTGGCCTGCGGGCGGGACTCGCTCAGCGCCTCGCTGCTCGCGGTCGCCGCGCGCATCGAGGGCCACGGCCCCGTGGAGCGCGCGCTGCGCACGCTCGCGGGGCTGCTCGTCGAGGAGTTCCGGGACGTGCGGGGCCGGGTGCTCCGGCTGGAGGCGGCGGGACCGGCCACCGGTGCGCAGCCCGCCAGGTTCGCCCTGATGGACCGGTACGCGCTGCTGCTCGCCGGGGCCGCCGTGCTCGGGGTCTGGGACCAGGCCCGCTACGGACCCGACCCGTTCCTCGCCGACCCGTCCTGGGCCGCCGCCGCGCTGCACCGCATCTGCGGGCGGCTCGGCACGCGCGTCGACGCCCTCCCCGCGGAGTGCGAGACACGCCTGAGGCACGAGGTCCAGCTCCGCTTCTCCACCCGGACCAGCTACGACCTCTACTCGACCCCGATCCCGGGTTGACCGAAGGAGTCCGCCATGACCATCCCCACCGGCCGGCACACCCTTGCCGCCGACACCGCGAAGGCCGACGGCGTGTACGAGTGGCTGTCGGCGCGCCTCTCGCTCTACCTGCGACGGGCGCCCGAGACCATCGACCCGTCCGTGCCGCTCGCCGAGTACGGCATGGACTCGGTGGCGGCGCTCAGCCTCTGCGGCGACCTGGAGGAGGAGTTCGGCCTGGAGGTCGAGCCGACGCTGCTGTGGGACTTCCCGACCGTCACCGGCCTCGTCCGCCATCTGACCGCCGTGCTGCCGGACACCCCGGCGGACCCGGCCGCCGCGCGGGACCAGGTCTGATGGGGGACATCGCCGTCGTCGGGATCGACTGCGCGTTCCCGGGAGCGGCGGGCGTACAGGCGTACTGGGACCTGCTGGTGGGGGGCAGGGCCGGCATCGGGCCCGTCCCCGGACAGCGCTGGGATCCACGGGACTTCCCCGCGGTCGGCGACAGCGGCGGTTTCCTCGACGACGCCGATGTCTTCGACAGCGACTTCTTCTCCGTCACACCGCGCGAGGCCGCCGCGATGGACCCGCACCAGCGGCTGCTGCTGCCCTGTGCCTGGCGGGCCCTGGAGGACGCGGGACGTGCTCCCGGCGCACTCGCGGGCTCCGGGACCGGGGTCTTCGTCGGGGTGATGGGCGGCGAGTGGGGGCGGCTGACCATGAGCGACCTCGCCCAGGTCACCCCGCTGCTCGGGTCGGGCAGCAGCGCGGGCATGGCCGCCAACCGGATCTCGTACCACTTCGACTTCACCGGCCCGAGCCTCGCCGTCGACACCTCCTGCTCGTCCTCGCTGGTCGCCGTCCACCTGGCCGCCAACTCGCTGCTCGCCGGGGAGTGCGACACCGCGCTGGCCGGCGGGGTCAACGTTGTGCTCTCGCCCTCGCTGGGCCTCGTCTACGGGCAGCTCGGGCTGGCCGCGGCCGACGGGCGCTGCAAGCCGTTCAGCGCCGACGCGGACGGCATCGGCCGCAGCGACGGCGTCGGCCTGGTCGTGCTGCGCCGGCTGGAGGACGCGCTCGCCGAGGGCGCCCGCATCTACGCCGTGCTGCGCGGCAGCGCGGTCAACCAGGACGGCCGCAGCAACGGGATGATCGCCCCGAACCGCTGGTCCCAGGAGCGCGTCCTGAACGCGGCGTACCGGCGCGCCGGGGTCGCCCCCGCCGAGGTCGCGTTCGTGGAGGCGCATGGCACCGGGACCGTGCTCGGGGACGCCATCGAGTGCGCGGCCCTCGGCTCGGTGCACGGCGTCCCGCGCGAGACTCCCTGCGCGATCGGCTCGGTCAAGGGCAACCTGGGCCACACCGAGGGCGCGGCCGGGATCGCCGGGTTCATCAAGACCGCGCTGGCCCTGCACCACCGCATCGTCCCCGCCAGCCTCTTCGCGGAACGCGAGAACTCCCGGCTGCGGCTGGGCGAGCGCGGCCTGCGGCTCCTGAAGTCCCCGGCCCGGCTGCCGCGCGGCGAGAGCATCGCCGGGGTCAGCAGCTTCGGCATGGGCGGTACGAACGCCCACGCCGTCCTCGCGAGCGCACCCAGGTCCCCGCGCGCCGTCCCCGCACGGGCCCGCGCGGACGCCGGTGCGGCCGGGGTGTTCACCGTCAGCGCCGATACCCCTGAGGCGCTGTGCCGCAACCTCGCCGCCCAGGCCGACGCGCTTGCCGCGCGGCCGAAGGGCGGGGCGGCGGCCCTGTGCCGGAGCAGCAACCGGGTCAAGACCGGTCTGCCGCACCGCTTCGCGCTCACCGCCCGCGACACCGGGGAACTGGTCGAAGGACTGCGCCGGGCGGTCGCGCTGCGCACCCCCGCGCCGGGTGGAGTGCGGCCCGCCGGTGACCGGCCCTGGGGCCGCCCGGTGGTCGCGTTCCTCTTCACCGGTCAGGGCAGCGAGTATCCCGCGATGACGGCCGGCCTGTACCGCGAATCCCCGCTCTACCGCAGCCATTTCGACGTGGCGGACAAGGCGCTGGCCGCGCACCTGGGCGCCTCGGTGCGCGCGGCGGTGCTCGGTGGCGAGGAGTGGACGGGGGCGCCCGAGCTGGTCCAGCCCGCTCTGTTCGCCGTGGGCTACGCCCTGGCCCGCACCCTGACGGATCTGGGCGTCACCCCGGCCGCCGTCCTCGGCCACAGCCTCGGCGAGTACGCGGCTGCCGTCACCGCCGGTGTCCTCGACCTCGACGAGGCGGCCGCCCTCGTGGCCCTGCGCGCCCGGCTCACGGCAGCGCTGCCCCCGGGCGGCGGCATGATCACCGTCGCGGCCGCCCCGGACATGCTGGCCCCGGCCCTGGCGGCGGAGCCCGAGGTGGTGGCCGCCGCGCTCAACGGGCCCGCCGAAACCGTGCTTTCGGGCCCGCTGGATGCCCTGGCCCGGGTCGGCAAGGAGATGACCGGGCTCGGTGTGCGGACCCGGGAACTGGCAGCGCCGTACGCCTTCCACTCCGCGCTGATGGCCCCGGTCGCCGCCGGACTGCGCGCCGCCCCCGTGCCCTGCGCGCCCGCCGAGCTGCCGGTGGCCTCGACCCGGTACGGCCGGATGCTGCGCGACGAGCCGATGGACGCGGGCTACTGGGCAGGCCAGGCGGAGGAGCCCGTGCTGTTCGACGCGGCGCTCGGCGCCCTGGTGCAGGACATCGCCCCGACCCATCTGATCGAGATCGGGCCGCGGCCCCAGCTCACCCGGATCGCCGCCCGCGCGGGGCGCCTGGGCGGGGCCGAACTGCTGCTTCCCGTGCCCGGCCCCGAGGGCACCGGCCGGGACCTCGCGGAGACGGTCGCCGCCCTCTACCGCTGCGGACTCGACCCGGAGTGGGAGGAGTTGTACGCGCCGGAAAACCGGGTCCCCGAGGCGCTCGACCCGTATGTCTTCTCGTTCGCCCAGCGCTACTGGGACCGGCCACCGGCCACGGTCGGGCCGTCGGCCGAACGGCGGCCCGAGGCGCCACCGCAGCCCGTTGTTTCACGTGAAACAGAGAGTGACGGAACCGGCGGTGACGATCCCGTGCTGGTCGCCGTCGTCGAAGCCGTCACCGAGGTCGGCGGCTACCCCGTGGAGCGCGTGGTGCGCGAGGCCCGCTTCCACGAGGACCTGGGCTTCGACTCGGTGATGATCATGCAGCTCAAGAACCGGGTCGAGGCCCGGCTCCCGAGAGTCGGTGAGGTATCCGTGCAGCAGATGCTGCCCGCACTGCGCTCGGTCGGTTCGCTGGCCGAGTTCCTGGACGGCGTGATCATGGCGAGGTCGGCATGACCGACGTCCATATCGCCGCGACCGGCACGGCGTTGCCGGGCGACCCGGTCGACAACACCACGCTGGCCACGATGCTCGGCGCCAGCAAGGAGTGGATCGACCTCTTCGTCGGCACCCGGACCCGCTACTTCGGCTGGGACCCGGCCACCGGGAAGGTGCACGGCTCGCTGGCCGACCTGTGCGCCGAGGCCGCGGCCCAGGCCGTACGGGCTTCGGGGCTCGGCCTCGCGGACATCGAGTTCCTGGTGCTCGCGACCGCGACCCCGGACACCCTGCTGCCCACCACGGCCACCGAGGTCGCCGACCGGCTCGGCCTCGACCACCTGCCCGTCTACCAGATCCAGGCGGGCTGCTCCGGGGCCGTGCAGGCGCTCGACCTGGGCCGCAGCCTGATCGCGGGCGGGCGGCACGCCGGGCTCGTCATCGGCGGCGATGTCACGTACCGCTTTCTGTCGCCCCGGCAGGACGCCACGAAGATCCCCACCAACGAGCTGGTGAACTACGTCCTGTTCGGGGACGGGGCCGGCGCCGCCGTCCTCACCGCCGAGCCGGAGGGCGAGCGGATCGCCGTGCGGTCGGTGCTCAACTCCTGGACCGGACGGGGCCGGCAGCCGGGCCAGCTCCTGGACTGGTACGGCACCACCGACCGCGACTCCGACCGGCCGATGCTCGCCGAGGACTACAAGGCGATCGAGGAGCACGTACCGCCGATCGCCTCGGAGATCCTGTGGGACCTGCTCGGCGGCCTGGGCTGGAGCCTGGACGACATCGGCTTCCTGCTCCCGCCGCAGCTCTCCGAGCGGATGACCGCCCGGATCGTGGAGCGGCTGCCCGACTGCGCCGCCCGGGAGGTCTCCTGCGTCGCCGACACCGGCAACACCGGCAACGCCCTGCCGTTCCTCCAGCTCGACCGGCTGGTGCCCGAACTCGCCGAGGGCGACCGGGCGCTGGGCCTGTGCGTCGAGTCCAGCCGGTGGATCCGGGCCGGGTTCGCCCTGGAGAAGGTGTGAGGCGGCGATGACGACGGGACTGGACCACCTCCGCGATCTCCGCAAGCGCGGGCTCCTGGAGAAGGCGTACGACCAGGTCGCCGCCGCCCTCGCCGAGGAGGAGCCCGGCGGCGTACGGGCGGACACCGCCGCGGCCGGCCGGCTCCTCGGCTCCCTCGATCCCGAGGCCGTGCTGACCCACCACCCGGCGACCCCGGTCGTCACGGTCGCCGTCACCGGCCAGTCCACGGTCGGCCAGGTCCTCGACCCGCTCCGGGGTGAACTCGCCCGCCACGGACTGCTCCTGCGCCCCGTCCTCGGCGAGCACGGCACATACCTGCGCGACCTGACCGACCCCACGAGCGAGCTGCACGCGGCCGCACCCGACCTCACCCTGTGCCTGCTGGACGCCGAGACGGTGTTCGAGCAGGTCCCCGGGGTGTGGCGCCCCGAGGACGTCGAAGCGGCCGCCGGCGAGGTGCTGGCCCGGTGCGCCGCGCTGGCCGACGCCGCGCCGGGCACCCTGGTCCTCAACACCCTTCCGCTGCCCCTCACGTACAGCAGGCAGCTCGTCGACCACCGCTCGCGGGCCCGGCTGGGCGCGGTGTGGCGGGAGTTCAACGCCGGGCTGCTGCGGCTCACCGAACGCGCGCCGGCCCTGGTGGTCGTCGACCTCGACCCGCTCGTGGCCGAGGGCGGCCCGGTCGCCGACCCCCGCCTGGTCCGGTACGCCAAGGTGCGGCTCGGGGCCGGGCTGCTGGCCGGATACGCCAGGGAGGTCGCCCATCTGGCGCGGGCTCTGCGCGGCAGGGCCCGTAAATGCCTGGTGCTCGACCTCGACCGGACGCTGTGGGACGGGGTGCTCGCCGAGGAGGGGCCCGACGGGATCGCCGCGGCGGGAACCCTGCGCGGCGAGGCGTTCGGTGCCTTCCAGACCTGTGTGAAGCAGCTCGGCTCCCAGGGCGTCCTGCTCGCGGTGAGTAGCAAGAACGATGCCGCGGAGGTGGCACGGGTGCTGGCGGACCACCCCGATCTGGTGCTCCGCGAGCGGGACTTCGTGGCGGTCAACGCCAACTGGGAGCCCAAGGACGGAAACCTCGCCGACATCGCCCGGCAGCTGGACCTGTCCACCGACGCGCTGGTCTTCGTGGACGACTCGGCGGCCGAGCGGGCGCAGGTGCGCCACGGCCTGCCCGGGGTCGCCGTGGTGCCGCTCGACGAGGAGCCCGCGACGCACATCGGGCGGCTGCTCGCGGACGGCTGGTTCGACACGGTGAGCCTGACGGACGAGGACCGGGCCAGGACCGGTGAGTACCGGGCCCGCCGCGACCGCGCGGAGCTGCACGCCGGAGCGGGCTCGCACGAGGAGTTCCTGCGCGCCCTGGACGTGCGGCTGGAGGTCGGGCCGCCGCGCCCGCACGAGGCGGCCCGGATCTCCCAGCTGACGTTACGCACCAATCAGTTCAATCTCGCCGGCGGCGGTCTCACCGAGGCGGCCGTGACGGACCTGGCGGCCGGCGCGGAACGGCAGCTGCTGGTGGCCCGTACCGCCGACCGGTTCGGGGACAACGGGCTGGTCGGCGCGGTGCTGATCACCGGGTCCGGGGACCGGTGGCAGCTGGACAACCTGTGGCTCAGCTGCCGGGTGCTCGGGCGCGGCGTCGAGCACGCCTTCGTCGCCGTACTGTTGGGTAGAGCCCGGCGCCTCGGACTGCACACCGTGGGCGCCCGCTACGTACCCACCGCCCGCAATCACCGGGCCCGGGACCTCTATCCGTCCTGTGGGTTCGTCCCCCGCCGGCCCTCCGGGGCCGGGGAGCGCGGGGACGGGGTCTCGGAGTACCGCCACGATCTGACGGTGCTGCCGGAGGTCCCCGGCCACATCCGTGTCACCGAGTCCGGAAAGGCACCCCGATGAGCGCCGCCGATCTGACGGGTCTCGACGCGTTCCTGCGGATCGTGGGCGACGACCTGGGCCTGGACGTGGAACACCCCGCCGGTGCCGACCTCGCCCTCACCGACGTGCCCGGCTGGGACTCGCTGAACCTGCTCCGGCTGGTGGCCCTCCTGGAGGAGTCCGGCCATCCCGTACCGGTGCACCGTCTGCTGGAGGCGCAGAGCTTCCGGGACATCCACACCCTTGTGAAGGAGTACCGATGACCGCCCCGGGCAGCGTCACGCCCGGCTCACCGCTCGGTGAGCCCGTCGCCGTGGTTCCCGGGGGTGACTCGTGGAACAGGGTCAGGGACGACCTCGCCGCGCACGGCAGCGCCCTGGCCTACGCGTGGCTGAAGGACCTGGAGCCCGCCGTGCCCGCGGGCGACGATCTGCGCGAGCTCCTCGGCCGGGACTGGACGCGCTATCTGGACCTGACCCACTCCGACGTACGCAACCGGTACGTGGCCTCGCGGATGCTGCTCAAGCACGCAGCGGGAGCGGTGCTCGCCAGTGAACCGGCCGACCTGGAGCTGGCGTACGGGCCGACCGGGCGCCCGTATCTGCGCGGCTGCGACCAGATCGACATCAGCCTCAGCCACACCGAGGACCTGCTGCTCGTCGGCCTGACCACCTGCGGGCTGATCGGCGTCGACGCGGAGCGGGCCGACCGCGACATGTACGGCGGCGGTCTCGTCCGGCACATCTGCACCCCGTACGAGGCTGTTCTGCTGTCCGGGATGCCGGAGAAGGAGCGCAACGGCGCGCTGGTGCGGCTGTGGACGCTCAAGGAGGCGTACTCCAAGGCGATCGGGCAGGGCATGCAGTTCCGCTTCACCGAGTTCGGCTTCGGGCCGGACGGGCGGCCGGTGCGCGTGCAGCGGCCCGACGGCACCCCGGGCACCGGCGAGGAGTGGACCTTCCGCACCTTCCCGCTGGAGGACGGCTACGTGGTGAGCGCGGCGGTGTACGACGCGGGCTTCGGCAAGCTGCAGGACGCGCACGTCACGACGATGCTCGACCAGGACTGCGTGGACGCGATCACGGAGGCGCTGGACGCGGAGGAGGCCGGGGACGGGGGCGCCGGCGCGTGAGGCACGGTGCGGCGGCGCCCCGGTCAGAACGTCCGGGGGGCCGATTCGCCGGTGCGCATCTCCTGCCGGGCGGCGTTGTAGCCCGCCTGGAAGCGGCTGGTGGCCTCCAACTGCTCGGTGATCTCCGCGATGTGGCGCCGGCAGGTGCGCACGGACATGCCGAGCCTGCGGGCGACCATCTCGTCCTTGTAGCCCTTGGTCATCAGCCGGATGATCGACCACTTCAGCTCGTCCGTCGAGGACGGCGGGCGCTGCGACTCCACGACGTACGGGGTCGCGCCCTCCCACAGGTACTCGAAGACGGAGCAGAGGAACGCCACGAGGGTGGGCTCGCGGACGACGGCCGCGCCCGGGAAGCTGCCCTCGCAGGCCGACCGCGCCGGCAGGAAGGCCACCTCGCGGTCGTAGATGATCAGCCGGTCGATGACCTCGTCGGCGGTCCGGACCTCCGCGCCCTGCACCGTGACGTCACGGACGTAGGAGCGGGTGGGCAGGTCGTTGCGCGCGGTGTGCTGGTAGATGGTCCGGATGCGCACCCCGCGCGCCAGGATGGACAGGGCGCTCGCCCTGGCGTCGTCGAGCATGTCCGCCGGTCGCGCGCCGCCGGGCTGGACGGTGATCAGCTCGTTCTTGCAGGTCTGCCCGAGGTGGTCCAGGAGGGCCTGGATGCGGGCGGGGTCGCTGATGATGTCGATGGCTTCCAGGTGGTTGCGCACCCGGCGGCCCTCGAAATACAGGGGAGTCAGCGACATCAGCTGGGCCCGGACCTCGGTGACGGCCTGCTGGAGATCGCGGATCTGCCGCTCGGCGGGGCCCACCAGGGAGGCGGCGGCCGCGTCGGGCGTGACGGGCGTCAGCTGGTGCGAGTGACCCGGCACCGACTGGAGCAGCCGGACACCGACCAGGACGCTCTCGACCCGGGCGACCTCGTCGTGCGTGAGGGACAGGTCCTTGGCAATCCGTTCCCGGTCGAAGCGGCCGCACTCGACGGCGATCCCGTATGCCGCAGCGCTCACGTCATCCAGTTCGGCGAAGCCCGAATCCGCGTACTCCCCTTGGAACACGCCAGCCCCCACTGGTCGGTGTAATTGCTGCCACGTAACTTTACGCCAACGTGCAGCCCTTGGCGCGAATGATCGGCGTTCGAGATTCTTTTCCCGTCGCCGGAGAGCTCCGAAGCCGGAGGTTTCGGGTGACGCAGTAGCCGGAGGTAAGGCTCATTCGTCGACCTAGGGGAGTCGCAATGGCAAGTTATGGTAAAGAATCTTTGGTTCGCTTGACTTTGCTGATGGGTGTACTTCTGGCCGTTATCGGGGGGCAGTTCATGCTGGGGCTTTCGCACGGGACGTCCGGCCACACCGCGGTGAGCGCGGTGAGATCGGCGTCCGCGGACCTCGGAGCGACCGGTGGGGACCGGCCGGAGGACGACCGCTGGGGCCCCATCACCTGATCAATACCGGGCCACCCGGCCTGACGAGGCTCAGCGAATGCTCCCCGCAGCACACGTGCGGGGAGCATCGCCGTGTGCGGCCCCGGCCGGTCTGCGCGCGGGCACGGCGATGGCGCTCAGCAGCACCCCGTCCCGGGCGGACCAGCGGCCGCTGAACGAGGTGGGCCCCGCCGGGGACAGCGAGGCCGGGTCCGGCAGCAGCCGCGCGGTGAACGTCTCCTGCACCGCGTCCACACGCACCAGCGCGTCGGTGAAGTCCAGTTCCTGGCCGGTGAGCGGGAACCACGTCTTGTAGACCGCCTCCTTGATGGAGAACAGCAGCCGGTCCCAGGCCACTTCCGGCACCGCCCACGCCAGTTCGCGCGTCCGGCGCAGCTCCTGCGGCAGCGCGATCGACTTCAGCACCCCCGGCCGCAGCGGGGCGTTGGGCTCCGCGTCGATCCCCACCGACAGGAAGTCCTCCTTGCGGGCGAGCGCCACGCCGCGGAAGCCCGCGCAGTGCGTCATCGACCCCACGACCGAGGGCGCCCACTGCGGAACCCCGCGCCGGCCCGGCAGCACGGGGGCCGGTGCCACCCCGAGCGCCCCCATGGCCCGCCGGGCGCACATGCGCACCGTGGCGAACTCCAGCCGGCGCTTGGGGACAGCGTTGCCGATCAGGGACTCCTCCTCCGGGAAGAGGAACACATCGGCCGGGTCGGCGGTGGCCTCGGCGGTGGCGACGGTCGAAGGCAGGAGCTTGGTGAGCACGACAGTCCTTCAGGTCGGGGCGTCGGGTGGACGCTTCCCACGCTCCCGCAGGCGCCCCGCACCGGCCGGCTGAGCGGCCCCCGGCCGGGCGGACAGCCCCGCTCCGGCGCCGATTCGTGCCAGCCCGCTGCCATGCGTACGGCTCCGCCCGCACCGCCTGCGGGCGGGCTGCCACCGGCCCTGCGCACGCCTGTCATACCCTTGTCATCCCCGGTGCGGTCCGCCCGTGGAGCGGTCACGCACAGTCAACTCAGGGGTCCGTCAGGGGTGTTCGCCCGCACGCGGGACGTCCAGCCTGGGTGAATGGCGCACGGAAACCTCATGGGCATCAGCGACCTCCATGTCGCATTCCCGGAGAACCGCCGGATCGTCGAGGAGCTGTATCCCGACAGCCCCGCCGACTGGCTCGTCGTCGCCGGCGACGTCGGGGAGTCCCCGGACGATCTGAGCTGGGTGCTCGATTTGCTCACCCGCCGCTATGCCACCGTCATCTGGGCACCCGGAAACCACGATCTGTGGACTCTTCGCGACGATCCTGTGCCGCTGCGTGGAGACGCCCGGTACCGGAGATTGGTCGAAATCTGCCGCTCGTACGGAGTGCACACCCCGGAGGACCCGTACCCCGTCTGGTCCGGACCGGGCGGCCCGCTGGTCGTGGCGCCCCTCTTCCTGCTGTACGACTACACCTTCCGCACCCCCACGGCCGCCACCCGGGAGCAGGCGCTGGAGCAGGCGTACGAGGCCGGCGTGGTGTGCACCGACGAGTTCATGCTGCACCCCGACCCCTACCCGTCCCGCGAGGCCTGGTGCCGGGCCCGGGTCGCCGCCACCGAACAGCGCCTGGCCGCCTGCGACCCCGAGCTGCGCACCGTGCTGGTCAACCACTTCCCGCTGGTCCGCACCCCCACCCGCATCCTGCGCCACCCCGAGTTCGCCCAGTGGTGCGGCACCGAGCTGACGGCCGACTGGCACACCCGCTTCCGGGCCGCCGCCGTCGTGTACGGGCACCTCCACATCCCGCGCACCACGTGGTACGACGGCGTGCGCTTCGAGGAGGTCTCGGTCGGCTACCCCAGGGAGCGGCGCCACCGGGGGCAGACAGGGGTGGCGCCCCGCCGCATCTTTCCGGCCGTCCCCGGGGATAGCTGACTGGCAGGTTCCGGCCACCGTGAACGCGCCGGGCGCGCCCCTATGCTGAAGCTCGATTGCTTCTCAAGCGCCGCTCGATCGGTCCTGAATCCGGTTCGCATTCCGTGTCTTTACCGAGAGCCGGAGCATGGGCATGGGGGATCTCATGGTGTTGTTCCGTCGCGCCGAAGAACTGTCTCTTCTGGAAAAGCTGATCGCAGGCTGCGGGGAGGGGAATTCCGGACTGCTTCTCATCGAAGGAGCGGTCGGCTGTGGGAAGAGCGAATTCCTGGAGACCGTTGCCGTAAATTCAGAGAAACGCGGGGCCCTGGTGCTGCGCGGAATGGCCACCGCCGATGAGCGGCGCCATCCACTGGGAGTACTGCGCCAGCTCACCGCGGACGCCCCGCCCGGCGCGCTCCCGCCCCTGCCCCCGTCGCCCGCCGAGGCCGGCCGGGTCGGGGCCATGCGGCAGTTCGCCTCCGCCGTACGCGAGCTGAGCGCCACCGCGCCCGTGGTCATCTGCGTGGACGACCTGCACCACGTCGACGAGCTGTCCGGCCGCTATCTGCTCCACCTCGCACGTGGCACCCGCGAGGCCAAGGTGCTCCTCGCCCTCACCGAGTCCGTCCACGAGCACGGCGACGATCCGCTGCTGCGCACCGAACTGCTGCGGCTGCCCCACTTCTCGCGCCTGCGCCTCGAACGCTTCACGCCCGACGCGGTCCGGGCCATGCTCCCCGACCGCCCCGAGGCCGAGACCGCTCGGCTGCACCGGGCCGGCGGCGGCAACCCGCTGCTGCTGCGCGCCCTGCTCCAGGACCCCGGCACCCGCCCCGGCGAGGCCTATGCCCAAGCGGTCCTGGCCTGCCTGCACCGCTGCGGACCCGCCACCCCCGCGCTGACCGAGGCCATCGCCGTACTGGACCCGCTGGCGACCGCCCCGCTCGCCGCCCGCCTCGCCGGCACCACCGAACCCGCCGCCGCCCGCGCGCTCGCCGCCCTGGAGGACGCGGGGCTGCTGACCCGGGGGCGCGGGCTGTGCCACCCGGCCGCGCGGGCCGCCGTGCTCGACCGGATGGAGCCGGAGGCCCGCCGCGCTCTGCACCGGGAGGCCGCCCTGCTGGCCCGCGCCGCGGGTGCCCCCGACACGGTGGTCGCCGCCCAGCTCCTCGCCGCCCGGCACACCGGCGAGGACTGGGCGCTGCCCGTGCTGCGCGCCGCCGCCGACCAGCACGCGGCCGACGCCTCGCTCGACCGGGCGACCGCTCTGCTGGCGCTCGCCCGTGAGGCGTGCGCGGACGAGGCCCGCCGCGCCGAGCTGAGCGTGCGGCTCGCCGTGGTCACCGCGCGCACCGACCCGGCCGGCGCCGAACGCCATCTCGCCGGACCCCTGGCCGACCTCGCCGCCGGACGGCTGGACGCGCGCGCCCTCGGCCCGCTCGCCCGGGTGCTGGCCGCGCAGGGCCGCATCGACGAGTCGGCGGAGGTGCTGGAACGGCTCGCCGCCGGTGAGGGCAGGCATCCCGGCGCCGAGCGCAGGCACGGGGAGATCCCGGGCGACGACCCGCTCGACGGGCTGTCGGCGTTCCCGCAGTGGGGGGCCGCCGGACGCCGCTGCGCGGGCGCGCCCGGACCGCACCTGGGCCGCGCGGTCCGGGGCGCCGTCCACCCGGCCGCCCTGTGGGCGCTGCCGGCCGAACCGGACGAGGGGGCCGCCGCGCAGGCCGCCGAACTCTTCCTGCGCGGCGCCACGTTGGCCGAGGGCATGGTCGAGCCCGCCGTCCAGGCCGTGCGCACCCTGCTCTTCCTGGACGGGGCCGAGCGGGCGGTGCCGTGGTGCGAGATGTTCGCCGGGCAGGCGGCGGAGCGCGGCGCTACCGGCTGGCAGGCCGTCTTCGCCGGGCTGCTGGCCGAGGCCCGGCTGCGCCTGGGCGACCTGACCGGCGCGGCGGAGACGGCCGAGGACGCCCTGCGCGTGGTGCCCGCCCGGGGCGGCGGCGTCCAGCTGTGCGGGCTGATGGCGACGCTGGTGCGGGCCCGGACCGCCATGGGGCAGCCCGAGGCGGCGGCCGCCGTGCTCAGCAGGCCCGTCCCCGAGCGGCTGACCGGCAGCGTCCACGGCCTGGCCTACCTGCGGGCCCGGGGCCACTACGCGCTGGCGACGAGCCGGTACCACGCGGCGCTCGGCGACTTCCTGGACATCGGCCGCCACATGAAGCGCTGGGGTCTGGACCGGCCGAGGGTCCTGCCGTGGCGGGCCGACGCGGCGGAGGCGCTGCTCCGGCTCGGCGAGACCCAGCAGGCCGACCGCTTCCTGGCCGACCAGCTGACCACCCGGGACGCGGGCGACCCCTGGGTGCGCGGGATGACGCTGCGGCTGCGGGCCTCGCTGCGGGAGCCCAAGGAGCGGCAGGCGATGCTCACCAAGGCCGTGGACGACCTGCACCGCTCCGGTGACAGCTACGAACTGGCCCGCGCCATGAGCGACTTCGGGCAGGTGCTCCGCGTCCTCGGCGAGCCCGCCCGCGCCGCCATGGTCAACCGCCGGGCCTGGCACGTGGCGAAGGAGTGCGGGGCGCAGGCCCTGTGCGTGAGGATCCTGCCCGGCCACACCGGCGAGGCCCCGCAGGCCGCGTCGGAGACCGAGGCCCCGAACGCCGACCTGGTGGCGAGCCTCAGCGAGTCGGAGAAGCGGGTCGCCCTGCTGGCCGTGCACGGCCACACCAACCGGGAGATCGCCCAGAAGCTGTACATCACCGTGAGCACCGTCGAGCAGCACCTGACCCGCGTCTACCGCAAGCTGGAGATCCCCGGCCGCCAGGCCCTCCCGGTCGACTTCCACCTGGGGGTCGCCGAGTTCATCTGACGGCATGGCAAGGTCGTAGCAGCCCGGCGTCCCGGTGCGGCCGGCCATGGCAGACACCTGCTGTGTGCCGACCCCACATTCAGTGGTCCATACCCCTGGACATGAGGCGGAGTGGTTCACCGGCGGCGCCGCCTGGAAGGTCGGTCATGAGGCCGTAGCCCACCAGGGAGGGCACCATGACCACCACACCGACGCACGGGCGGGCGGGGAGCGCGGCGAGCCCCGGACAGCTGCGCGACGCGCTGCTCGACCGGGTCGAGGAGCGGCTGGCCCGCCTCCTCGCCGACGAGACCCGGAGCCGCCGCACGGCCGATCCGCGCAGCGCGGTCCTGGTGGCGGGGGTGGCCGAGCTGGTCCAGGCCGGGGCGGAGCGGGCCCATCCGGTCATCTGCCTCACCGGCTACCTCGCGGCCGGCGGCGATCCGGCCGGCGAGGACGTGGTGTCCGCGTGCGCCGCGCTCGAACTCCTCGACACCTGCCTGATGATCCGGGACGACGTGCGCAAGAACGCGACCCTGCGCCGGGGCATCCCCACCCTGCACATCAGCCACGCCGCCGAGCACGAGCGCAACGGCTGGCGCGGCGAGTCCCGCCGCTTCGGCGAGGACACCGCCGTCCTGGCGGGCGACCTCGCGACGGTGTACGGGGACCGCCTCGCGGCCCGGCTGCCGCTGCCTGCCTGGGAGTTGTGGGACGGGCTGCGCGCGGAGCGCGCCATCGGCGCGCACGCGGAGGCCGCCGCGGCGACGGAGTACCTCGACGACGCGTGGCCGGGCCAGTGCCTCGACGGCTGCGGCGACGGCTGCGGAGCCGGCTGGTACGGGCTGCGCCACGCCCTGCTGATCGGCGCCGCGCTCGCGGGCCGCGACGACCTGCGCGAGCCGTACGAGGCGTACGCGCGCGCCCTGCACGCGGCGTGGCGCATCCGCGGATTCCTGCGCGGCGGGCCGGGGTTCGACGGCGACGCGCAGTTCCTGCGGGACATCTTCTTCGACGCGCAGGCCCGCGAGAAGGCGGAGGAGACCATCGCCGGCCTCCTGGACCGCGCCGACGAGGTCGCGTCGAAGGCCCCCGTCCCCCCGCGCTGGCGCACGGAACTGAGCGCGTTCGCCCGCAGGGTGGCGGGCTGCGAGTGACGGCGTCGGCGCCGTTACGGGGGTGCCGGCCGCGGCCCGCGAGCGCTTACGCGGATGCCCGTATGCGTTCCGCGAGCGTCCTCTACTCCGGCGCCGGCCGCGGGCTCCCCGGCCGTCCCCGTAGCAGCCATGTGCGCAGCGCGTCCCGGCGCAGGCGGCCGTGCTCGTCGCGGGGCAGGGCGCCCACGATCTCCAGGCGCGTGGGCAGGAACGCCTCGGCGACGCCCCGTGCGGTGAGGTGTTCGCGCAGTTCGGCCGGGCCGGGCGGCCGGTCCCACGCGACCGGGACCACCACCGCGCACGGCAGCTCCCCGTGTTCCGGGTCGGTGTAGGCGACCACCGCCGCCTCACCCACCCGGGGATGGGTCAGCAGGGACTCCTCCACCTCCGCGACCGGCACCATGAAGATCGCCCCGGTCCGGGTCCCCGCGCGGGCCCGGACGCGGATGCCGCCGCCGGTGTCCGTCGTCGCGACGTCCCCCGTGTCCAGCCAGCCGTCCCCGTCCTCCCACGTCGAGACGGGCACCGCCTCCCCGTGCCGCCAGGTCGCCAGGGCCACCGAGGGCCCGCGCACCCGCAGCGGGACGGGCCCCGGGCCGTCCCCGGCCGGTACTTCGAGGCCCCGCAACAACTGTGACTCGCCGGCCGCCGCCGACAGCGCGCCCATGCCCAGCTCCGGCGCCCCCCACGCGGAAAGCACCGGCACCCCGAACACCTCCCGCAGCTCCGCCGCCAGCGGCTCCGGGGTGCTGGTGCGCC
The DNA here is from genome assembly GCF_008042035.1 of Streptomyces sp. col6. Classification (GTDB taxonomy): domain Bacteria; phylum Actinomycetota; class Actinomycetes; order Streptomycetales; family Streptomycetaceae; genus Streptomyces. The sequence goes on along the minus strand of NZ_RDBL01000029.1, from coordinate 807,681 downwards.
CGCCGGACAGGACGAGCCGCAGCCGCTCCAGGCTCCGGGGCCGCTCCCGCTGGGTGGTCAGCAGCTCAGCGAAGTACGCGGGCTCCGCGTACACCTGGTCGACCCCCGCGTACGCCATCAGGTCCAGGCAGCGGCCCGGGTCCCACACGTCCTGCCAGACGCCCGTGCCGCCGACCGCGAGCGGCCAGCACACGGTGTAGATGAGCGAGGCCAGAGAGGTCAGCGGCAGGGTGGACAGGAAGACCTCGCCGGGCCGCCGCCCCGGGCCCTCGGGGTGGTGCTGGGCCGAGACGTTGGCGTACAGGGTGTCGGGGGAGTGCACCACGGAGGTGTACGCGTCGCGCAGCCCCATCACGCTGATCAGCAGCGCCGGCCGGTCGGCGCGCCCCGGCAGCGGCGCGAGGCGGCGGCCCGCCGCGGTCCGCTCGTGCGGGGTGCGCACGAAGTGCGCGGTGAAGTCGACGGCCCCGGTCGCCGCCGCGTCCCCCACCACCACGCGGTGCCGCAGCCAGGGCAGCCCCGGCGCGAGATCGGCCAGCGCCTCGGCGTGCGGGAATCCCTCCCAGGCGTCCGGGACCACACAGACCCGGGCCCGGGTGCCGTCCAGGATGTGCCGCAGCCCATGGGCCCGTACGGTCGGCAGTACGGGCACCGCGACCGCGCCGGCCCGCCAGCAGGCGAGGGTGAGGGCGGTTGTCTCCCACCAGCTGGGCAGCTGGTAGGCGACCGGGTCGCCCGGCGCCACCCCGAGCGAGGCCAGGGCCGCCGCGAACCGTTCGACGTACAGCGCGAGTTGGCCGTAGGTGACGGTGACCCGGCGTTCGCCCTCCGGCCGCAGCATCCGCTCCGCGACGATCGCGGGCCGCTGCGGAGCACCGGCCGCCGTGCGGCGCAGGTCGTCGAGGAAGGTCTCCTCCCGCCACCATCCGGCCGCCCGGAACCGCCGGACGACCTCGTCGGGCGCGGTCAGCTCCAGGAGGCGGCGCTCCGCCGTGCCGGTGCCTCGGGTCATCCCCACCGCCCCACCGCCCCGGCGACCTGCACCCGCGAGGTGCACCCGAGCCGCCGCATCACCTGGCGGACGTGGTTGACGACGGTCCACTCGGAGATGTCGAGCCGCGCCGCGATGTGCCGGTTGGTCAGCCCCTCCGCGACCAGGAGCGCGACCTGGGCCTGGCGCGGGGTGAGCGACTGCGCCTCGGCCGCAGCGCCGGCGACCGGGCGGCGCGAGGGCACGGGCGAGGACAGTGCCTCGGCCACCGCCGTGGGCGCGGACATCCGGACGCCCTCCGCCCAGGCGGTCGCGAAGTCGGGCCAGTCGAGCCGGGCGCCCAGCTCCGTACGGGCGCGCTCGGCCTGTGAGCGCCACTCCTGGGGGACCTCGGCGCCGGTGCGCTGCCGCAGCACGTCGGCCGCCGCGAGCAGCCGGACCGCGCGCGGGCGCTGCGCGGGCTGGGACCGGAGCAGGAGCAGCGCGAACTCCTCCAGCAGGCCGGGGAGTTCCGTGCGCTCGTCGATCGCCTCGTACAGCCGCAGCGCCTCCCTGAGCGCGGTCTCGGCCGGTTCCGGCTCGTCGCCCTCCAGGTCCAGCGCGGCCAGGGCCCGCAGCGCACCGGCGAGCCCGCGTCCGTCACGGCTGCGGCGGAACGTCTCCTCGGCCCTGACCAGCATGTCCCGCGCCTTGCGCCGGTCGCCCTCGGCGTGCAGGGCGGCGGCGAGCGCGACGGCGGCCTCGGCGGTGCCCCCGGTCACGCCCATCGTGGACAGCGCGCTGTGCGCGGTGACCAGCACGCTGTGGGCCGCCGCCGCGTCACCGGCCCTGAGCAGGGCGGCGCCGAGCCGGAGGGAGGCGAGGGCGTTCTGCCGCCGGTCGCCGACGCTCTTGCCCAGGGCGAGGGCCCGCCGGTGACGGCGTACGGCCTCCTGCGGGTCGCCCAGGGCCAGCGCGAACACCCCGGACAGATCGGCGAGCCGGGCGCGCGGTGCCTCGGGGAGCGGCCCGGCGTCGGCGACCGCGTCGCACCACTCCAGCCCCTCCCGCAGCCGCCCCTGCGCCAGCCACGGCAGATGGCAGCCGAGCACCATCGCCGCCGCGGCCTCGCCGTCGCCCCGCTCGTGCAGATGCCGCAGGGCCGCGAGCACGTTGGCGCCCTCGGCCGCCGCCTCCCGCAGCAGCCGGTCCTGGCCGGTGCCGGCGAGTCCCGGCAGCGCGGCGGCCACCAGCCGCCGGTAGCGCTCGGCGTGCGCGTCCGCCGCCGTCTCCGCCGCCTGGGCACGTGCGTGGGACCGTACGGGTTCGGGCACCGCGAACCGCAGTTCGCCCCGCTCCTCGCCGAGGACGGTGAGCAGCCCCCGGTCCATCAGCGGTTCCAGGCCCTCCTCCTCGGCGAGCCCGGCGGCGGCGAGCCCGAAGCCCGGTTCGTACACCGCGAGCCGCCCCAGCAGTGCGCGGGCCGCCGGGTCCAGTCCGTGGCAGCTCCACTCGGCGAGCGCGGTGAGCGAGCGGTGCCGGGCGGGCGCGTTCACGGGTCCGCCCGCGAGGACGGTCGTACGCCCGCGCAGCCGGGCCGCCAGCAGATGCGGGGGCAGCAACCGCAGGCGCAGGGCGGCGAGTTCGAGGGCGAGGGGCAGTCCGCCGAGCAGGGTGCAGATCTCGGCCACGGCCGCGCCGTTCTCCAGGGTCAGCGCGAACGACGGGTCGGCGTCACGGGCCCGGCGGACGAACAGGGCCACCGACGCCACGGCGTGCGGGTCCTCGCCGTCGCCCTCGCCGGGCACGGGCAGCGGTCCGAGGGGCAGCAGCTGTTCCCCGTAGACCCCGAGCGGTTCCACAGCGGTGGCCAGGACCACCACGCCCGGGTCGGCGGCCAGTGCCACGGCGGCCTCCGCCGCGGGCTCCCGGGCCTCGTGGTCGCAGCCGTCGAGCAGCAGCAGAACCCGCTCGTGGCCGCCCGTGGGCCGGCCGTCCGCCGCTCCCTCGCGCCGCGCCGTCACCGCCGCCGACAGCGCGCCCGGCACCGCCGCGTCCACGCTCTCCACGCGGGCGAACGCCTCGCCGAGGTCCCGTACGGCCTCCCGGGCGAGGCGGGTCTTGCCGACCCCGGCCCGCCCGGTCAGCGTCACCAGCCGCACACCGGGCGAGAGCAGGCGCTCCCGCAGGGCGGCGGACTCCCGCTCCCTGCCGACCGGTTCCGTGGCCGGGCCGAGCGTTACCGACATGGTTCCCCCACCGAGCGGGACGCCCCGGCGAACGGGCCGCCCTGATGAATCCTCCAGAGACCCGGCCGTATCTCCACGGCACCGAAGCCCGACTCCGGCGCACCCGCGTCCAGCGCCCGCAGCGAGCGCCGCACGTACATCCGCAGCCGGGGGTCGTCGAGCGCGTCCGCCAGCGCCAGGCACTCGGCGAACCAGACCCGGGCCGCCTCCGGGCCGTCCTGGGCGAGCGCCACCAGGGCCCGCGCCCGCGCCGCCTCGTAACGGCCCCGGGCGTGACCGGGGGCGGTCAGCGCGGCGAGGGCCTGCTCCAGCAGTTCCGCCGCGTCCCCGACCGCCCCGCCGTCCAGCAGGAGCTCGGCCAGTCCGACGAGTGCGTGCCCCGCCTCCTCCTCGGCGCCGCACTCCCGGGCGATCTCCAGCGCCCGCGCGAACAGCTCCCGGGAGCGCCCGAAACGCCGGTAGCGACCGGCGAGTTCGGCGAGCAGCCGCAGCATCCGCGCCTCGGCCGGGCGGTCCGCGCAGCGCCGCGCGGCGTCCAGGGCCAGGGCGTAGCACGCCTCCTCGGCCTCCGGGTCGGGCCGCGCGCACCCGGCGAGGCCGTCCGTCAGCCGTACGGCCGGCTCCCACAGTCCGGCGTGGTACGCGGACCGGGCCAGCCGGGCGAGCGCCGGAGCGTCCGGGTCCGCCGCGCGCCGGGGCCCCGCCGCGCCCGGCAGGTACGCCAGGCACACGCGCCGGACGGCGGCCCGCACGGTCTGCGGGTCCTCCTCGGCGGCCAGCCGTTCGGCGGCGAGGAGCCGCAGCAGCTCGGGCAGCCGCCACGCGCCCCGGTCCGCCTCCACCAGCCGTTCGTCGGCCAGCCCTTCGAGCGCGGCGAGCGCCCGTGCCTCACCGGTGCCCAGGGCGGCGGCGGCCCGCGCGGCGTCGAAGGGGCCCGGCGGCAGCAGGGACAGCAGCCGGAACTGCCGGCGCCGCCCGTCGTCGCAGTCCACGTACGCGGTCAGCAGCCGGGCCCGTACGTCCATGTCACCGGTGCGCAGCGCGTCGAGCCGGCCGTCCTCCGCGCGCAGCCGGGCGGCGAGGGTGGCGGGCGTCCAGTGCGGCCGGGCCGCGAGCTGGGCGGCGGCGGCCCGCACGGCGAGCGGCAGCCGCCCGCACAGGCCGGCGATCTCCCCGGTCTCGTCGGCGGTCGGCCGGTGGCCCTCACCGTGGCCGTCGAACAGCCGGGTCAGCTGCCGGGTCTCCGCCGGGCGCCACGGCCCGAGGAGCACGGTCCGCAGCCCCGGCAGCCCGGCCGGCACCCGGCGCGCGGTGAGCAGCAGGGTGTAGCCGAGCGGCAGCAGCGGCCGTACCTCGGCCTCGGAGGCCACACCGTCCACGATCAGCAGGGTTGCGCGCGCGGGGGCGGGGTGTGGTGGACCTCCGCCGCCGCGCGGGTCCAGCAGGCGCAGTCCGCCGGGGAACGCGTCGGCGGCCCGGTGCGCGGCCTCGACGGCCAGGGCCGTCTTCCCGGCGCCGGGCATCCCCGTCACGGCGACGACATCGCCGCCGGAGGCCGTACGCAACAGGCGCTCCAGCGCGGCGAGTTCCTCCGTACGGCCCACGAACGACGGGTCGGGGGCGGGCAGCGCGGTGCCGGCGCCACTGCCCGCACGGCCGGCCGCCGGGCGCCCGTCCGGTCCGGGGCGGGCCAGGTCCGGATCGCCCGCCAGGATGAGCCGTTGGAGCCGGCGGGACCTCGGACCCGGTTCGATGCCCAGCTCGTCCACCAGGGTCTGCCGCAGCAGCGTGAAGACGCGCAGCGCCTCGGCCTGCCGCCCGCACCGGTAGAGCGCCACCATCAGATGCGCGTGGAACTCCTCGCGCAGCGGGTACTCCGCCGCCAGTTCGTGCAGTTCGGGGACGAGTTGGCGGTGCATGCCGAGGTGCAGCTCGGCCCGGACCCGCTCGTCGAGCGCCGTGGTGCGGGCCTCGTCCATGCGGACGGCGGCGCCCTCCAGGAGCGGCCCGTGCGGGATGTCCGAGAGCAGCGGCCCCCGCCACAGGGCGAGGGCCCGGCGCTGGAGGTCGGCCGCCCCCGCGAAGTCGCCGTCGTGCAGGGCCAGGTGGCCGCGCCGGGACAGATCGAGGAAGGCGGTGCTGTCGAGCTCGTCCGGGGTGACCCGCGCCAGGTAGCCGGGACGGCGGGTGAGTAGCGTCTCGGCGTCGTGGTGCGGGCCGGCGGTGCGCAGGGCCTTGCGCAGGTGGGACACGTACACCTGGAGGGTGGTGGCGGCGGTGCGCGGCGGGGAGTCGGGCCACAGCTCGTCGATGAGGCTGTCCACGGACACGACCTCGTTCGCGCGGACCAGCAGCGTCCCGAGGACACCCCGCAGCTTGGCGGCCGCCGGCGCACCGCCGCTGACCTCCAGGGGTCCCAGGATGCCGAAACGCACCGCGCCCATCGCTCAGTAGTCCTGGACCACGCAGGTGCGGGCCTCGGCGACCGCCCACCGCTGCTGGGTCAGCGTCAGGGTCACCGGCACCGAGGGCCGCCCCTCGGCATCCCGGTCCAGCGGCCCGGCCACCGCCACGCAGCGCAGCGGCAGCGCGCGTTCCGCCTGCCCCCGGAGGTGCACCTGGCAGGCGCCGAGGGTGCTGCGCTCCGGGTCCAGACCGTGCGCGCGGCCGGCGGTGAGCAGCGAGCTCTGGCGCAGCGCCTCCAGCAGGTGGAGCCCGGAGAACTGGCCCTCCTGGCGCCCGTCCGTGACGTCGAAGACCGGGCTGACCGGCGCGGACAGCACCCAGGTGCTGATCCGGCCGCGCGAGGCGTCCACGGGCTCGCTGATCACCACGTTCTCCCCGGCGGACCGGCCGACTTCGGCGGCACCGGCCGGGCGCGGCGGGGCGTCGGGGGCGTCGTTCAGCTCGGGCACGGCGCGCATCGCCTGCCGGGCGTGCGCGACGTGCTTGCGGTACAGCTTCGGCATCAGGAAGACCATCCCGGCCGCCCCGGTCCCGCACGGCCGCCCGTCGATCCGTACGTCGAGATGGAAGTCGAGCCCGCGCGGGACTTCGGCGACCACGTTGGCGGGCCGGGCCCTGATCCGTGTCTCCATGACCACGCCCCGGCCGCCCGCCGGGTCCGTGCGCCAGGCGGAGAGGTCGGTGAGGTCGAGGGAGAAGCGGTAGAAGAGGCCGGGACGTTCCCCGGGCACGCCGAAGTAGCGGTGGCCGACGAGTTCGCCGACGTCCCGCACACCGGCGGTGGCGATCTGGAGGTCGTGGAAGCGACCGGGGCCGTCGTTGAAGAGCGGATGGGCCACGGGGGTGTCGCCGACGAGGGTGAAGTGCTCCTCACCCAGGCTCGGCGCGTCCAGGGTGTAGGACGACCGGGCGGCCGGGCGGTGGATCAGGTGCTGGGCGGCCCCCGCGTTCCCCGCAGCCGCTGTCGCACGTCCGTGGATGGCGGGAGCCGAGGTCATGCGGTTGTCGACTGTCATGTCCCTCCCCTTCTCTCAGCACATGGTGGAGTCCCTGACAAGCCCCGGCCACCCGTCGCCGATGGCCACAAAGTGCATGGCAGGAAGGTGCGTTCGGCAGGGGAGCGGGGCTTAAGCGGCGCCCATGGGCGGGGCGCGATGCTGTGCCCCGACAGCCCCGCCGAGGGACATCCCCCGCGCCCTCGGCGGGGCTTTCCCGAGGGAGGCACCGCGATGGCCATCACCGACACCGACGGCGACCGTTCCGCCCCGCCCGCACCGGCGCGCGCCGGCGGACCGAGCCGCCGCGTGCGGCTCGGCTACGCCTCGGGCTCGCTCGTCACGGGCACGTTCACCACGCTGCCGGGGCTCCTCCTGCTCCCGTACCTCACCGACACGCTCGGCGTCGGCGCCGCGCTGGCCGGGGCGATCGTCTTCCTGCCGAAGGCGTGGGACGTCGTCCTCAACCCGTTCGTGGGCCGCGCCAGCGACCGCACGCGCACCCGCTGGGGCTCCCGCCGCCCGTACGTGCTGTGGGGCGGGCTCGTCATGGCCCTGGGCTTCGCGCTGACCTTCGCGGGACCGCTGCCGGGCCCGGCCGGTGCCTGGTTCACCGCCGCCGGCTACCTCCTCACCGCGACCGCCTTCGCCTTCTTCCAGGTCCCGTACGTCGCCATGCCCGCCGAACTCGCGGACCGCGAGGAGGACCGGATGCGCCTGGTCGCGGGCCGGGTCGCGGTGATCGGCGTGGCGGCCCTGGTGACGGGGGCGGCGGCACCCGCCCTGGTGGACGCGGGCGGCGGCGGCCTGGCGGGACACCGGTACGCCGGGGTGTTCGGCGCGGTGGTGGTCGCGACGGGGGCGGTGTGGGTGTGCGCGGGGACCCGTAGGGGGGACACCGGGAGCGCTCCGGCGTGGGCGGGGACCCGTACGGGGAGAGCCGGAGCCGGTACGCCGGACGCCACGTCCCGTACGGGCCGGAGCACCGCACCCGTCGTCGCGTCGCAGCCCACCCTGCGCGAGCAGTTCGCCGCCGCGCGCGCCAATCCGCCGTTCATGGCACTGCTGCGCTGCGTGGTCCTCCAGTCCGTCGCCACCGGCGTACTCCTCGCGGGCGCCCCGTACTTCGCCGACCACGTCCTGCACGACTCCTCCGGGGTCGGCCCGCTGGTGGCCGCGTTCGTCGCGCCGAACCTGCTGACCATGCCGCTGTGGTCCCGGCTGCGCGGCCCGCGCGGATACGCCCTGGCCTCCGCGCTGTTCATCGCCGGCTGTCTGCTCTTCCTGGCCTCGCCGGTGCTGCCGCAGGGCGCGGTCCTGGTCACGATGGCCCTGGCCGGCACCGGCCACGCGGGCCAGCTGCTCTTCCTGTACGCGATGCTGCCGGACTGCGTCGCGCGGGACACGGCCCGGACCGGCCGCCGCCAAGGGGGCGTGCTCTCCGGGGTGTTCACGACGGCGGAGGGCCTGGGCGTGGCCGTCGGCCCGTTCCTCTACGGACTGGTCCTCCAGCTCACCGGCTATGTCTCCTCCGGCACCGGCGACGCCGCCGCACAGTCCCTCACGGCCCGCGTCGGCATCCTGGCCGGCTTCGGCGCGCTCCCGGCGCTGGCCGCCGTCGCGGCGGTCCTCCTGCTGCGCGCGTACGACCGCCCCTAAGTAGTCCCCCTAGCCCACAACACGGGTAGGCGCGCTCGCGCGCCCGCAGCATGATGGGCACGGTCGTGACGCGCGCATCGGGGGGTGGCTTTCGTGACCTACACGCGGGACCGGTACACCACGCAGGTCGGCTTCGGCCCGGACGTGCGCGAACTGATCACCCGGGCCCTCGCCCCGCAGGAGCCCGGCCTCGTCGTGAGGACCGGGACCTACGTCGTCGACCCGCCGTTCTTCGGCAACGGGGACATCGGCCGGGTCGCCGTCTGCGGTGCGGTCAACGACCTCGCGGCCACCGGCGCCGACCCCCGCCACCTGGCCCTCGGCATCGTGCTGGAGGCCGGGCTGCCCCTCGACCTGGTCCACCGGCTCACCGCCTCGGTCCGGGAGGCCGCCGCCGAGGCGGGGGTCACCGTCGCCGCCGTGGACACCCAGGTCGTCCGCGCGGGCGAGGCGGACCGGGTCTACGTCACCGCGACCGCGTTCGGGGAGCGCGGCGGGCCCGCGCTCGGGCCGGACCGCATCCGCCCCGGCGACCGCGTCGTGGTCACGGGCCCCCTCGGCGACCACGCCGCCCATCTGGTCTCCCTGCGCGACGGCCTCGGCTACGAGCACCACGTGCCCAGCGACTGCGCCCCCCTCAACGGCCTCCTGCGCGAGATCCGGGCCGGCCTGCACCACGCCCGCCCCGTCGGAGCCGGCGGCCTCGCGGAGGTCCTGCGCCTGAGCGCCGCCGCCCGGGGCCTGACCGTGCGCGTCGACGAGACCGCGCTGCCCGTGCGCCCCGGGGCCCGGGTAGCGCTCGCCACCCGGGGCCTCGCACCGCTGGACGCGGCCTGCGCGGGCTGCCTGTGCCTGTTCGTCCCCCCGGAACGGACGGACACCGTGCTCGCCGCGCTGCGCGCCCACCCCGGGGGCCGTCACGCCGCCGTCGTCGGCGAGGTGACGGCCGACCCCCTGGGCGACGTCGAGTACGTCACCCCGGACGGCCCCCACGCCCGGACACCGAGCGCGGGGCCGCTGCCGGAACGGCTGCTGTGAGGCGGGTCAGCAGGGCTTGATCTTCGCGAAGGGCGACCAGTTGATCGCGTGGCCCTTGTTGTCGGCGGCAACCTTCAACGTGGTCCCGTCCGTCCGGGTGAACACGCCCTTGACGCCGCCGGTCTGGTTGTTGATGTAGGCCCCGCTGCCCTCCCAGTAGCTCAGGTCGTACGTGTCGCACCGCTCGAAGCGGTCGACCCGCCACTTCTTCCTGGCCGGGTCCCAGACGGAGGTGCACAGGGAGCCCTTCTGGCACGAGATGAGGCCCTCGTCGTTGTAGATCGGGGCGTGGCCCGTGCCGGGGGAGACGCCCGGTGAGTTCGCCTTCACCGAGACCGGGACCGGGGCCGCCGGCAGGGCCTCGGCCTGTGTGACGGCCAGGGCGGCGACGGCCGAGGCCATCACGGCCGCCGCGCCGAGAGCACGCTTCATACGCATGAGTTCGGGTTCCCCTCTGCTGGTCACGGACGATGCGATGTCGCTCGTCCCGATGCCGAGTCTTCGGCGGCGCGGAGTTGTCAGGCGAGCCCCTCTCATCACTCCGGACAAAGCCCGGCATGCTGGTCGGGCCGACGACGGACGAGGGGGAGCCGCTGTGGGACGACGCGAACGTGAACTGGACCCGGCCGAGGGGCCGGTGGCCCGGTTCGCCCTGGAACTGCGCAAGCTGCGCGACGAGGCCGGGCCGCTGACGTACCGGCAGATGGCCTTACGGGCGCACTACTCCACCACCACGCTCGCGCAGGCCGCCGCCGGGGAGCGGCTTCCCTCGCTGCCGGTGGCCCTGGCCTACGTACGGGCCTGCGGGGGCGACGAGGAGCACTGGGAGCGGCGGTGGGTCGAGGCGGAGGACGAGGCGACGGCGGAACGCCTCGCCGCCGACGGGGACGACGCCTCCGCCCCGTACCGGGGTCTGGCCCGGTTCGAGACGAGCGACAGCGGCCTGTTCTTCGGCCGCGACCGTGTCATCGCCCCACTCGCCGCCCTCGTCGCCGAGAAGCGGTTCACCGTGCTGTGCGGCCCCTCCGGCAGCGGGAAGTCGTCCCTGCTCCGGGCCGGCCTGATCCCCCGGCTGCGCCGGCCCGGAGCGGAGCCCGCCGGCCGGCCTGCGGTGATCCGGGTCCTCACCCCCGGCCCGCGCCCGGCGACCGCGCACGCGGAGGCCCTGTCCACCGGGGCGGCGGGCGGCCCGGCGCTGATCGTCGTCGACCAGTTCGAGGAACTGTTCACCCTGTGCGCGGACCCCGCCGAGCGGGCCCGGTTCGTCGACGGGCTCCTGGACGCGGCACGGTCCGGGCACGGGCACCGCGTACTCATCGCGATCCGCGCCGACTTCTACGGCCATCTCGCCCAGGACCGCCGCCTCGCCGACGCGGCCGGTGACGGCGCGCTCCTCCTCGGGCCGATGAACCAGGACGAGCTGCGCGAGTCGATCACCGGGCCCGCCGCCGCCCGCGGCCTGCTCGTCGAGCGAGCGCTGACCGCCCGGATCATCGACGAGCTCGGGGAACAGCCCGGCAGCCTGCCCCTGATGTCGCACGCCCTCCTGGAGACCTGGCGCAGGCGCCACGGCCGCACCCTCACCGAGGCGGCGTACGTGGCCACGGGCGGACTGGCCGGGGCCATCGCCCGTACCGCCGAGGACTGCTACGAAGGGCTCACCCCCGCCCAGCGGGAGACGGTCCACCATGTGCTGCTGCGCCTGGTCACCCCGGGCCTCGGCACCCAGGACACCCGGCGGCCCGTCACCCGGGCCGAACTCGGCGTGCCCGTCGGCGAGGACACCGAAGCGGGCGGTGATGTGGCCGTCGTCCTGGAACGCCTCGGCCGGGCCCGGCTCGTCACCCTCGGCCACGACACCGTCGACCTCGCGCACGAGGCGCTCCTGACCGCCTGGCCCCGGCTGCGGGGGTGGATCGACGAGGACCGCGAGCGGCTGCGGCTGCACCGCCGGCTCACCGAGGCCGCCGCCGGCTGGCAGGAGCTTGGCGGGGATCCCGGTGCGCTCTACCGGGGGGCGCGGCTGTCGGCGGCCACGGAGTCCTTCGGTCCGGGCCCCGCCGATGCCCGCGCGCTCTCCCCGCTGGAGCGCCGGTTCCTGGCCGCGAGCACCCGGGCGTCGGCGCGCGAACAGCGCACCCGGCGGCTGCGCGGCGGCGCGCTGTCGGTCCTGCTCGTGCTCGCGCTGCTGGCGAGCCTGGTGGCGTGGCAGCAGAACCGGCAGGGCGAGCGGCGCCGTGTGGAGGACGAGGCCCGGCGCATCGCGGGGGTGGCCGAGAGCCTGCGGCTGTCCGATCCGGTCACCGCCATGCGCCTCGGCCTCGCCGCCTGGCAGGTGGCCGACCTCCCCGAGACACGCGCCGCGCTGCTGGCGGCGTCGGCGCAGCCGGAGCAGGGGCTGTTCACCGACCCCGACACGAGCGGCGACACGCTGCGGCAACTCAGCGACGACGGAAACACGTTGCTGAGCATCGGCCGGCAGGACGTCGTCGAGTGGGATGTGCGCACGGGCCGGGAGCGGCGCCGCCTGCCCGGTGTGGGGGAGGCCCTGGACCGGGTCGCCCCGGTGCGGGGCGACGGGCCGCGCGTCCTGGAGTTCTCCGGGGGCACGCCGCCCGCGCTGCGGGTCACCGTGCGCGGCCTCGCCCCCGGCGCCACGGGCGGGCCCGCGCCGACGGAGGTCGTCGGCGGTGCCACGACCGGGGCGGGCGGACGCCTTCTCGTCACGTACGAGCCGGTCTCCTCGCCGGGACGGGGAGTGCGGAAGGAGCGTGCGACGGTCCGTGACGCGGCAACCGGTGCGGTGCGGCTGGCCCTTCCGCCCCGGCCCTGGCGCGAGCCGCGCGTCGGGGAAAGCCTCACCGGGCCCGAATCCGCGGTACTGGGCACCCGGCGCGGCGCGGAGGGGCGCGGACTGCCGTTTGTCCAGGAGGTGTTCCTCAGCCCGGACGGCAGCCTGCTCGCCCGGTGCCTGCCCGGCGAGCCGGTGCAGCTGTGGGACCTGGACCGCCGGCGCAGGCTCGTCACGCCGTGGGCGCCCACCGTGCCGGGTGACCGGTGCGTGAACGAGGCGGTGCGCTTCACCCCCGACTCCAAAGCTCTCGCGCTGACCGACGGGGACGGGGTGCGTACGTGGGACGTCGCCACGGGGCGGGAACGGCGCCTTGTCGGGCAACCGGGGCTGGCAGAGGTCCGGTTCAGCCCCGACGGAAGGTTCCTCGCGGCCGTGGACCACGAGAAGCTGTACGTCTGGCGGGTGGACGATCCGGGCGGCGATCCGGTGTTCCGCTACGCGCTCGGCGGTGAGGAGGCGGCGGAGCTGCGCTTCGACCTCGCGACGGGCAGCCTGAGGTATCTGGCCGGTACCCGTAACGCCCGCGGGTGGCCGAGGACCGTGCGCACCCTGGACGTGAGCAGCGTCCTGGCGCCGGGCCGGCAGCACGACCCCGCGATGAACGCCGAGTTCAGCCCGTCCGGGACGTTCCTGGCCGTCGCCCGTGGGCAGGGGGACCGGGCCGGCTTCCGGATCCGGGATCTGCGCCCCGGCGGCGGCTGGAGCGAACTGCCCTCTCTGCCGTGCCCGGCGGTGAAGGGGTGGGAGTACGGCTGCCAGGCGTTCCTGGCGTTCAGCCCCGACAGCCGCACGCTGGTGTACGGGACGGACACGGCCTCGGCCGGAGGCAGCTCCACAGCACCGCCCCGCGTGGTCTTCTGGGACATCGCCCGGCGCCGCGTCACCGGGAGACAGGACCTCGTCCTGCCCGGGAAGGCGGGCCAGGCGGGGCTGGGTACCGTCGCCTACACCCCCGACGGCCGGTCGCTGCTCCTGGTCCAGCCCCCCGCCATCGGCACGACGTACCTCTGGGACCCGCGCCGCCGCGAGACGGCCGGTTCATGGCCGGGCGCCCAGGGGCACACGGTGGCCACGGCCCCGGACGGCAGCCGGTTCGTCACCTCCGACGGACAGGTCGGCGAGCTGCGGGGCGCCGGGCCGGGCGCCGTCCGGCGCATCGACGAGGCTCATGCCGTGGCCTTCAGCCCCGATGGATCGCTGCTGGCCGCCGGGGACGGGGCCGGCCGCGTCGTGCTGTGGGACGGGCGGGCGGGACGCCGTCTGGGCGAGCTGAAGGACAGGGGCCCCGAGGCTCCCGGGACGGTCGTCTCGCTGGCCTTCTCGCCGGACTCCCGCCTGCTGGCCGTCGGCGGCAACGGGTCCGTGGAGGTGTGGGACATGGCCTCGCGCACACCGCTGGGTCCGCCGCTGGCCACGGGCGGCGAGCCCGCCATGGCGCTGGGCTTCGGGGCGGACGGGACGACCCTGCGCGTCGCGGGACGCCATGTGGACCTCGCGACGTACCGGACCGATCCGGGTACGGCGGCGGCCACGGTCTGCCGCCGGGCGAACGGCCACCTCCCCGAGGCGGCCTGGCGCACCTACCTCCCCGATGTACCGTTCGCCCGGGGCTGCCCCGACGCGTGACCCCCGCTCACCGCTGCTCGGCCACCACCGCCACCGTCGCGGGCTCCGGCGCGGCCACCGGCCGGCGGCGGACCGGCATGCCCGCGGTCGGGTTGGCGACGCCCCACGCCGCCCCCTTGCAGATCAGCTCCTTGTAGAGCGCGGCGGCCCGTCCCCTCAGCGTCGCCCGGACCGCGCGGTCGTCGGCGGTGACGTACTGGATCAGGCCGTCCTTGCGGCCCAGCGAGACACACTGGTTGAAGTAACGCAGCGGTGTGGCGGGGACCTTGGTGCCGGTGAGGCGGGCGGCGATGGCGTCGGCGGCCTGCCAGGCGGTGGGGACGCCCGAGGCGCAGGACATCCGCAGCGGCTTGTCACCGGGTCCCGCGACGAGGGCGGCGTCGCCGATGGCGTACACGTCGGGGTGCGACACCGAGCGCATGGTCGCGTCGACCACGATCTGACCGTTGTCGGCCGTCTCCAGCGTGCTGGCCGCCGCGAGCGGGTGGACCGCGAAGCCCGCCGTCCACACGGTGACCGCCGCCGGGATCGAGGTGCCGTCGGCGGTGGTGACGTGGCCGTCGCCGACCTCGGTGACGGCGGTGTGCTCGTGGACGGTGAGGGAGAGCCGGTCGCAGACCTTGCGGACGTGCGCGCGGCCCGCGGGCGAGAGCCAGTCGCCGAGTTCACCGCGTGCGGCGAGGGCGATGTCGAGGTCCGGGCGGGCCTCCGCGAACTCGGTCGCCGCCTCCAGCCCGGTCAGCCCGCCGCCGACGACGAGCACGGACTGTCCGGGTGCGAGGGCGGCCAGCCGGTCGCGCAGCCGGAGCGCACCGGGGCGGCTCGCGATCTCGTGGGCGTGCTCGGCGGTGCCGGGGACGCCGTGGGTGTTCCAGGTGCTGCCGAGGGCGTAGACAAGGCTGTCGTACGCCAACTCCTGCTGGCCGTCAGCGTCCTGGACGGTGACGGCCCTGCGGTCGGCGTCCACGGCGGTGACCCGGCCGACCTTCAGCTCCACACCGGTGCCGGCGAACATCTCCGCGAAGGGGCGGGGCTTGAGCTCCTGGCCGGCCGCGAGCTGGTGCATGCGGACGCGCTCGACGAAGTCGGGCTCCGCGTTGACGAGGGTGACGCTGACGTCCTCGCGGCGCAGCCGCTTGGCGACGCGGCCCGCGGCGATGGCTCCGGCGTATCCGGCTCCGAGGACGATGATGCGGTGCTGCTGCATGGTGCCTGCTCCTGTCTCGGGCGGGTTCGCCCCTGCGGGGTGGTTTCTCGCCCCTTGAACCGGGCAGCCCGCGTTTTCCTGACAGAAGACATATGTGACCTGGGTCACATGGCGTGCGGAGGGTGCTCAGAAGGCCGTGAGCAGCGGCTTTCCGTGGTCCATGGCCGCCCACTGCCGGGTCGCCCGCTCCAGCTTGTCCGGGTTGACCTGGTTACGGAAGGAGGCGATGCCCTCGGGGGTGACCTCCACGCACATGACGCCGATGACCTGGCCGCCGACGGCCGCCACGACGGCGTGGGAGCCGTTGGCGGTCGTGAGGTACAGGTCGACGGAACCGCCGGTCATCGCCGTCTTCGCCTTGCCGGGCTTGAGCAGGCCGCGCATGAACGTCGCGACGGCCTTCGCGCCCTCGAACGCCTTGGCACGGGCCGGCACCTTGCCGCCGCCGTCCCCGATGGAGATCGCGTCCGCGGTCAGCAGCTCCACCAGCGGTTCGGTACGGCCGCCGGCGGCGGCGAGCAGGAACTCCTCGATGACCCGGCGGGCGGCGGCCTCGTCCACCTGGGCGCGCGTCCTGCCGTCGGCGATGTGCTTCCTCGCCCGGTGGTAGATCTGCTGGGCGGCGGCCTCGCCGATGTCCAGGATCTCCGCGATCTCCCGGTGCGGATGGCCGAACGCCTCGCGCAGCACGTAGACGGCCCGTTCGTTCGGCGTCAGCCGCTCCATGAGCGTGAGCACGGCGTACGAGACCGACTCCCGCTGCTCGGCCGTGTCGGCGGGGCCGAGCATGGCGTCCCCGCCGAGCAGGGGCTCGGGCAGCCACGCGCCCACGTACGTCTCGCGGCGGGCGCGGGCGGAGGTGAGCTGGTTGAGGCAGAGGTTGGTGAGGACCTTGGTCAGCCAGGCCTCGGGAACCTCGATCCGCCGGATGTCGGCGGCCTGCCAGCGCAGATACGTGTCCTGCACGGCGTCCTCGGCCTCGCTCGCGGAGCCCAGGAGCCGGTAGGCGATGGCCTCCAGCCGGGGCCTGGCCGCCTCGAACCGGTCCACGTCCTGCACGGTCGGGTTCATGCCCCGGATTTTAACGCCCGGTGGCGGGGACGGTCCGGTGGTGCGGGGCCCGTGGTCTCACGCGGTGGCGGGCGCGATGTTCTGGTTGGCCCGGAAGAAGTTCTCCGGGTCGTAGGAGCGCTTGACGGCTGCCAGGCGCTCGTAGGTGGTGCGGTAGGTGGAGCGCACGCGGCCGGCGTCCTCGGCCTCGCCGAGGAAGTTGACGTAGGCGCCGCCCATGGAGTGGGGGTGCAGCTCGGTCCAGTAGTCGACGCACCACCGGCGGATCGCTTCGGCGTTGGCCGGGTCGGGGTCGATGCCCGCGATGACGCCGGACCACAGGGCGTCCCGGTAGGCCCACGGTGTCGCGTCGGCGGGGACCCGGTGGGCGGCGCCGTCCACGGGGTACAGGTGCATGGTCGACAGGCCGGTGGGGAGGGAGCGGCCGTACTTCTCGTGCACCTCGACCGCCGCGTCGGAGACCGCGTCGAAGAAATCGCCGCGCCAGTACCACTGGAGCCCCTTGGGGATCAGGCCGTCGAACATGGACTGGAGCGCGGGGTAGGGCATCGGGGCGGTGAAGTGGAAGGCCGGCGGCGCCGGCTCCTCGACGGCCGAGAGGGCCTCGCCCAGCCGGCCGTCCGCCGCGAGGCCGCCCGTGCCGCACCAGACGACGCCGCACATCTTCCGCCCGTGGATCTCCTCCGGGAACGGAGGGGCCGGCGGAATGGTCAGCAGGGCGAAGAACCCGTAGAGGTCGTCCGCCGACGCGGGCAGGAACTCGCGGTACCAGCGCAGCACTTCGGCCGTGCGCTCGACCGGCCAGACGGTCACCCCGACGCCGACCGTGTCCACCGGGTGCAGCCGGTAGGTGAACGAGGTCACCACGCCGAAGTTGCCGCCGCCGCCCCGCAGCGCCCAGAACAGGTCGGGGTGGTCCGTCGCGGAGGCAGTGACGAAGGTGCCGTCGGCCAGGACGACGTCCGCGGAGACCAGGCTGTCGATCGTGAGGCCGTACGCCCGGGTCAGATAGCCGTGGCCGCCGCCCAGTGTGAGGCCGCCCACGCCGGTGGTCGACATGATCCCGGCCGGGACGCCCAGGCCGAAGGTGTGGGTGGCGTGGTCCAGGTCGCCGAGCCGGGCGCCTCCGCCCACCTGGGCCGTCCGTGCTTCGGGGTCGACGCGCACCGAGCGCATCGGCGAGAGGTCGAGGGTCAGACCGCCCTCGATCAGGCACAGGCCCGGCCCGCTGTGTCCGCCGCCGCGGACGGCGAGTCCGAGCCCCGCGTCCTGGGCGAAGGCGAGGACCGTCCGTACGTCCGCCACGTCGGCGCACCGGGCGACGGCGGCGGGGCGGCGGTCGATCATGGCGTTGTACAGGCTGCGGCTCTCGTCGTAGTCCGCGTCCGCCGCGGTGGTGACCGTCCCCCGCAGGGCCGTGCGCAGCCCGTCGAGGGCGGTGGTGTCGATGGTGGTCATGGTGGAACACCTCTGAGGGATCCTGGGAGCGGACCCACTCCTTCCAGTGTGACGCAGATCACATCATGTTCCCAGGTGTGGGACCGTTGCCGGGTTCGCAATCGTCCGTACCCAGAACCAGGGAGTCCGCGCATGGACTGGCAGTGCACCGACCTCCGCTGGCCCGAGGACTCCGGCGGCCCCGCGCTCGGCTGGCGCAAGGGGCGGCGGACACGGGCGAGCGCGCTGGCGTACGGGACGGAGTTCGGCTTCCGGGCGGCCGGTGAGCGGCGCTGCTCCGGGGCCCGGGACAACGCCTGCCCGGTGGCCGCCGTGGTCCCCGCGTCGAGCACGGGCGGGCGCTGCCCCGAGTGCGGGCGGCTCGACCGGGCGCACTCGGTGGCCGCCGACACGATCCCGGACGACCCGCGTACGTACCGGGTGTACCTGGCGTGGTTCGGGCCCGGCATGGTGAAGGTCGGGATCACCGCGGAGGAGCGGGGCGAGGCGCGGCTGCGGGAGCAGGGGGCGGTGGTCTTCAGCTGGCTGGGGCGCGGCCCGCTGATGGCGGCGCGCCAGGCCGAGGAGGTGCTGCGGGCGGCGCTCGGGGTCCCGGACCGCATCGCGTACGCGCGCAAGCGGGCGGTGCGGGCGGACCTCCCGGAGCCGGCGGAGCGGGCCGCCGAGCTGGCCGAGCTGTACGGGAAGGCGGCGGTGCTGGAGGGCGGCGGCGGGCCGGCGGTGCTGGAGCGGCTGCCGTTCGCGGCGGTGGACCACGCGGGGATCTTCGGGCTGGAGGCGGCGTCCGGGCCGGGGCCGGTCCGCGCGGTGACCGGTCTGGCCGACGGCGGCACGGTCGCGGGACGGCTGGTCGCGGCGGCCGGCCCGGATCTGCATCTGGACACGGGCGCGCAGGGGATCGTCGTCGTCGACACCCGGCTGATGACCGGCTGGTCGCTGGCGGCGGCCGGTGCGGGTGCCGCCGGGGTGAGCGTGCCGACCGTCGCGGTGGGGGGCGCGGCGGCGCAGGACGGGCTGTTCTGAGAGGGTCGGCCGCATGGGTGACGATCACGACGACGTGGTGCGGTTCCGGCAGCGGCTCGGGCTGCCCGGACTCATCGACGTCCACACGCACTTCATGCCGGAGCGGGTGCTGCGCAAGGTCTGGGCGTACTTCGACGCGGCGGGTCCGCTGACCGGCCTGGAGTGGCCGATCACCTACCGGCACGAGGAGGACGAACGGCTCGCCCTGCTCCGCTCGTTCGGCGTTCTGCGCTTCACGTCGATGCTCTACCCGCACAAGCCGTCCATGGCCGCCTGGCTCAACGCCTGGGCCGCGGACTTCGCCGCCCGCACCCCCGACTGCCTGCACACCGCGACCTTCTTCCCCGAACCGGAGGCCGGGCGCTACGTCCGGGAGGCCGTGGAGGCCGGCGCCCGGGTCTTCAAGGCACACCTCCAGGTCGGCGCGTACGACCCCGGCGACCCGCTGCTCGACCCGGTCTGGGGGCTGCTCGCGGAGGCGGGCATCCCGGTCGTGACGCACTGCGGCTCGGGCCCGGCGCCCGGCGCGTACACCGGCCCGGACCCCATCGCCCGCGTCCTGGCCCGGCACCCCCGGCTGCCGCTGGTCGTGGCCCACATGGGGATGCCGGAGTACGCGGAGTTCCTGACGCTCGCGGAGACGTACCCCGAGGTCCGGCTCGACACGACGATGGCGTTCACCGACTTCACGGAGGCGTTCACGCCGTTCCCGAAGGCGGAGCACGGCCGGCTCACGGACCTCGGCGACCGCATCCTGCTGGGCACGGACTTCCCGAACATCCCGTACCCGTACGCCCACCAGCTGCACGCCCTGGAACGACTGGGACTCGGCGACGACTGGCTGCGGGCGGTCTGCCACGACAACGCGAAGGCGCTGTTCGGCGTCTGAGAGCGCCGCTCGCTTTCTCAGGCAATTCACAGAAACGGAAAAGAACTCTCTCAGGGCCGTCCCGGACGGTTGAGGCATGACGACGACCTCGCCCCAGGGGCGCACCGAACTGCTCAGGCCGGACCGCACCCCCGTCCGCGTGCTGGTCGTGGACGACGAGGCCTCGCTCACGGAGCTGCTGTCGATGGCGCTCCGGTACGAGGGCTGGGAGGTGCGCAGCGCCGGGGACGGGGCCGGCGCCGTGCGGGCGGCCCGCGACTTCCGGCCGGACGCGGTGATCCTGGACGTGATGCTGCCGGACATGGACGGGCTCGCCGTCCTCGGCAGGCTGCGCCGGGAGCTGTCCGACGTGCCGGTGCTGTTCCTGACCGCGCGGGACTCCGTGGAGGACCGGATCGCCGGGCTCACGGCGGGCGGCGACGACTACGTCACCAAGCCGTTCAGCCTGGAGGAGGTCGTGGCGCGGCTGCGCGGGCTGATCCGGCGCTCGGGCACGGCGACGGCGCGCAGCGAGTCGCAGCTCGTCGTGGGCGACCTGATGCTGGACGAGGACAGCCACGAGGTGAGCCGGGGCGGGACGAACATCCACCTGACGGCGACCGAGTTCGAGCTGCTGCGGTTCCTGATGCGCAACCCGCGCCGGGTGCTCAGCAAGGCCCAGATCCTGGACCGGGTCTGGAACTACGACTTCGGCGGCCAGGCCAACGTGGTCGAGCTGTACATCTCCTACCTGCGCAAGAAGATCGACGCGGGCCGCACGCCCATGATCCACACCCGGCGCGGCGCGGGATATCTGATCAAGCCCGGTGAGTAGCGTCATGCCCCGCGAGCCCGGCCCGGTCCGCACGCGACGCTCTCGGCGCACGGGCCGGCCGTGGACCCTGCGCACCCGGCTGGTGGTCTCGGCGGTCACGCTGATCGCGGTGGTCGCCGCCGTGATCGGCTCGGTCACGGCTATCGCCTTCCACAGCTACATGTACGGGAAGCTGGACGACCAGCTGCGGGACATCGCGGTACGCGCCGAACGGGTGCCGGGCGGGGCGCCCGTCCCGGGGGGTCCGAAGGACCGCGATCCGCTCGGTTTCATCGGCATGGGCGGCCAGCCCCTGGAGACGTTCGGCGCGCTGATCGAGCACGGTGAGGTCACCGACTCGGCCGTGGTGAAGGACGGCGGGTTCGACGCCGCGGAGAACACCGAACCGCTGAGCACCGCCCAGCGGGACGCCCTCACGGCGGCCGGTGTGACGGCGGACGACAGCGCGCACGACGTCGAGCTGCCCGGCCTCGGCGGCTACCGGGTGCGGGCGGTCCCCGCGAGCGACGGCGGGTCCGTCCTGGTCGGCATCCCCACGGCCGAGGTGAGCCGTGCGCTGAACACCCTGATCCTGGTCGAGGTCTGCGTGACCGGCGCGGGGCTCGTCGCTGCCGGGATCGCAGGCGCGGCCATGGTCGGTGTCGCCCTGCGCCCGCTGCGCCGGGTGGCCGCCACGGCGACCCGGGTCTCCGAACTCCCGCTGCACAGCGGCGAGGTGGCCCTCTTCGAACGCGTCCCGGACACCGAGGCGGACCCGCGCACGGAGGTCGGCCAGGTCGGCGCGGCGCTCAACCGGATGCTGGGCCATGTCGGTTCGGCCCTGGACGCACGGCAGCGCAGCGAGACGCGGGTGCGCCAGTTCGTCGCGGACGCCAGCCACGAACTGCGCACGCCGCTGGCCTCGATACGCGGCTACGCCGAACTCACCCGGCGCGGCCGCGAGGATCCCGGCCCCGACACCCGGCACGCGCTCGGCCGCATCGAGTCCGAGGCGCAGCGCATGACGGGCATGGTGGAGGACCTGCTCCTGCTCGCCCGCCTGGACGCGGGCCGCCCGCTCTCGTACGAGAGCACCGATCTCTCGCCGCTCGTCGTGGACGCGGTGAGCGATGCCCGTGCGGCGGGCCGCACCGCCACCGAACCGCCCCGGCACTGGCGCCTGGACCTCCCCGACATCCCGGCGACGGTCCACGCCGACCCCACCCGGATCCACCAGGTCCTGGTCAACCTCCTGGCCAACGCTCGCACCCACACCCCACCGGGCACCACGGTCACCGCCCGCGTCCTGGCGGCCCCCGGCCACCCCTGGGTCACCCTGGAGATCCAGGACGACGGCCCCGGCATCCCGCCCGCCCTCCTGCCCCACGTCTTCGAACGCTTCGCCCGGGGCGACGCCTCCCGCTCCCGCCACGCCGGCTCCACGGGCCTCGGTCTCGCGATCGTCCAGGCGGTGGTGACGGCCCACGGCGGCGCGGTGGAGGTGCGCTCGGTCCCGGGCGAGACGGTGTTCGCGGTGCATCTGCCCGCGGAGCGGGTCCCGTCCTCCGTGGCGGCGCCGGCCGTTGCCGCCGGGTGACAGCGGGCGGTGGGACCTACGGCTTGTGGGTCACCCAGAGCAGTTCCGCCGGCCAGCGGTGGCCCCAGTCGGGCGGGTCGGTCTCGTTGTAGCCGTTGGGCGTTCCGCGTTCGGGGCGGGGCTCGACCAGGTCGTCGATGACGAGGTCCGCGCCGCGCAGGACCCTGACCCAGTCGCCGTAGGTGAGCTGGTAGCTCGTCGCGCCGTCGCCCTCGGCGATGTGGTCCAGCCCGAAGTAGTCCTGCTGGAGCGTCGTGGTCACGCGGGCGGCGGCTTCGTCGTAGCAGGCCTCGAACCAGGGGCTCGCGACGTTGAACACCAGCCGCCCGCCCCGGCGCAGGACGCGCGCGGCCTCCGGGACGGCCAGGTGCGGGGGCGCCCAGCTGAGGCCGCCGAAGTCGCAGAACACCAGGTCGAAGGCGGCGTCGGCGAACGGGAGCTGTTCGGCGGCCCCCTGCACCAGCGCGTAGCGGGCCGCCCCCATCGCCCCGGCCGCCGCGCCGAGCTGGGCCTCGGACAGGTCGATCCCGACCACGTCGGCACCCTCTGCGGCGAGCGCCCTGGACCACTGACCGGCGCCGCAGCCCAGTTCGAGGACGCGCTTGCCGGTGACGTCGCCCAGGGCGCCCAGCCGCGCGTCGGGCACGGAGTACATGCCCCACAGCCGGGGCGCGGCACCGATCTGCCGGTCGTGCCTGCGCTGGTAGTCGCCGCTGATCCTGTTCCAGAGCCGCCGGTTGGCGGGGATGCTGTCCACGCGCCGACTCCAGCACCGTGCGAGGGGGCCGGTCAACCGGATTGGGCCCGTCCGGCACGGGCCGCCGGGGCGGTGGAGCGGGGGGACCGGCGGTCGCCGATAGTGGTCGTGGAGCGAAGGGGGCACCGCATGGCGCGCGTCACGGATCTGATCTGTTACCCCCTCAAGGGCTGCGCCGGTACGTCGGTGAGCGACGCGGTCCTGACACCGGCGGGCCTCGCGCACGACCGCGGTTTCATGGTCATCAGCGAGGACGGGGTCTTCCGCACGCAGCGCCGGGATCCCCGCCTCGCCCTGATCCGGCCCGCCGTCAGCGCCGACGGGAGCCGGCTCACGCTCGGTACGGCCGACGACGCGGACGGGCACGGTGCGGTGCGCCTCGATGTGACGACGTCCGCCCCGCGCCGTGACGTCGATCTGTTCGGTGACACGTACCAGGGCATCGACCAGGGCGACGACGTCGCCGCCTGGCTCTCGGAGGTCCTCGGCACGCGCAGCCGGCTCGTCCGGGTGCCGCCGGAGCACGACCGGATCGCCGACGGCCTGGTCCCCGGCCCGTCCGGATACGCCGACAGCAGCGCGGTGCACCTGCTGTCCGTCGCCTCCCTGGACCTCCTCAACCGGCGGATGGCCGAGCGGGGCGCCCCGCCCCTGCCGATGAACCGCTTCCGCCCGAACATCGTCGTCGACGGCCACGAGGACGACGACTGGGCGGCCGTACCGCACGCCGAGGACCGTGCGCGCCGCCTCACCATTGGCGGCGCCGAGCTGGGGTACGCCAAACTCGCGGTGCGCTGTGCCGTCACCCTGGTCACGCAGGAGGCCGGGGTGCGGCGGGGCCCGGAGCCCTTGCGTACGCTGGCCGGCTACCGGCGGGCGGTGAGCGGGGGCGTCGTGTTCGGCGCCAAGTTCTCCGTGATCACGCCGGGGAAGCTGTCGGCCGGCGACGAGGTGGCCGTCACGGAGTGGGGCGACGCCGAGCGCTGAGGGCCGGCGTTCCGGAGCACTCACAGACGGGTCACAGGCTCACCACACACCCGTGACAGCGCGGTTGGCGACTGTCGATGGCATGCGAACAGAGACTCCTTGGAGCACCCTGCCGGCCCGGGACCACCTCCTGGCCGGGGTGGGCGGTGCGGCGGGCGCTCCCGTACTCGACGTGGTGGTACCCGTCTACAACGAGGAGAAGGACCTCGAACCGTGTGTGCTGCGGCTCCACGATCACCTGGCGCGCACCTTCCCGTACGCCTTCCGGATCACCGTCGCGGACAACGCGAGCACCGACCGTACGCCCGAGGTGGCGCAGCGGCTGGCGCGCTCGCTGCCGGGGGTGCGGTCGTTCCGGCTGGAGGAGAAGGGGCGCGGGCGGGCGCTGCGTACCGTCTGGACGCACTCGGACGCGCCGGTGCTCGCGTACATGGACGTGGACCTGTCCACCGACCTCAACGCGCTGCTGCCGCTGGTCGCACCGCTGATCTCGGGGCACTCGGACCTCGCCATCGGCTCCCGGCTCGCGCGCAGTTCGCGGGTGGTGCGGGGGACGAAGCGGGAGTTCATCTCGCGGGCGTACAACATCATCCTGCGCTCGTCGCTGGCCGCGCGGTTCAGTGACGCGCAGTGCGGGTTCAAGGCCATCCGCCGCGAGGTCGCGCAGCGGCTGCTGCCGATGGTCGAGGACACCGGCTGGTTCTTCGACACCGAGATGCTGGTGCTCGCCGAGCGGGCCGGGCTGCGCATCCACGAGGTGCCGGTCGACTGGGTCGACGACCCCGACTCCACGGTGCACATCGTGCGCACCGCCACCGAGGACCTGAAGGGCGTGTGGCGGGTGGGGAGGGCGCTGGCCGTCGGCGCGCTGCCGCTGGACCGGCTGGCGCGGCCCTTCGGGGACGACCCGCGCGACCGGGGGATCGGCGGGGTGCCGGGCGGACTGGCCCGGCAGCTGGTCGGATTCTGTGTGGTGGGCGCCCTGTCCACGCTGTTCTACCTGGCGCTGTACTCCCTCTTCCGGCTCGGCGCCGGGCCGCAGCTCGCCAACGGGGCCGCGCTGCTCGTCTCGGCCGTCGCCAATACGGCGGCGAACCGGAGGCTCACCTTCGGCGTACGCGGCCGGGGCGGCGCCGTCCGTCACCAGGCGCAGGGCCTCGTGGTCTTCGCCATCGGCCTCGCTCTGACCGCCGGTTCGCTGGCGGCCCTGGGCGCCGCGTCCGGCTCGCCCTCGCACACCACCGAACTCGCCGTGCTGATCGCGGCCAACCTCGCCGCTACGGTCCTGCGGTTCCTGCTGTTCCGCGCCTGGGTCTTCCCGGACCGCGACCGGGGAAACCCGGGCGTGTCCCCGGCGGCCGCTCCGGTAACCCCCGCGGCCCGCGCCGTCGTTCCCGCACCCCCCGTCGCCGAAACCACCCACGACCTGAGGAACGCCCGATGACCACGCTCGACCCCGCCTACGCGCCGGCCCGGCCGGACACCCCCCCGGGGCACGCTCGGGCCGGCACCTCCCTGCCCCGCCGCCTCTGGCGCGGCCGGTCCGAGGACGCGCCCTGGGTACGCCCCGCCTTCCTGGCCCTGCTGCTGGTCATCACGCTGGCGTACCTCTGGAACCTCAGCGCCTCCGGCTACGCCAACTCCTTCTACTCCGCGGCCGTACAGGCCGGCAGCCAGAGCTGGAAGGCGTTCTTCTTCGGCTCGCTGGACGCGGCCAACGCCATCACCGTCGACAAGCCCCCGGCCACCCTGTGGCCCATGGCCCTGTCGGTGCGGATCTTCGGGCTCAGCTCCTGGGCGATCCTCGCCCCGCAGGTGCTGATGGGCACGGCGACGGCCGGGGTGCTGTACGCGTCCGTGCGCCGCCGGTTCAGCGCCGCCGCCGGGCTGATCACCATGGCGGTGTTCGCGCTGACGCCGGTCGCCGCGCTGATGTTCCGCTTCAACAACCCGGACGCGCTGCTCGCCCTGCTGATGACGGTCACGGTCTACTGCGTGCTGCGCGCGATGGAGCACGGCCGCACGAAGTGGCTGGTCTGGGCGGGGATCGCGGTCGGACTCGCGTTCCTGTCCAAGACCCTCCAGGCGTTCCTGATCCTGCCGCCGCTGGCGGTGCTGTACGCGGTGTTCGCGCCGGTCTCCGTACGCAAGAGGTTCGGGCAGCTGGGCCTGGCCGCGCTCGCCATGGTCTTCGCGGGCGGCTGGTGGGTGGCGGTCGTCGAGCTGTGGCCCGCCTCCTCGCGCCCGTACATCGGCGGCTCGCAGAACAACTCGTTCCTGGAGCTGACCTTCGGCTACAACGGCCTCGGCCGGATCAACGGCGAGGAGACCGGCAGCGTCGGCGGCGGAGGCGGCGGCCGGKGCGGCGGCGGTCAGTGGGGCGAGACCGGCATCGGCCGGATGTTCAACTCCGAGATCGGCGCGCAGATCTCCTGGCTGCTGCCGGCCGCCCTGATCCTGCTCGTCGCGGGCATCTGGCTGACCTGGCGCGCGAAGAGGACGGACACCGCGCGGGCGGCGTTCCTGGCCTGGGGAAGCTCGCTGCTGATGACGGCGGCCGTGTTCAGCTTCATGGCCGGCATCTTCCACCAGTACTACACGGTGGCCCTGGCCCCCTACCTGGCCGCGCTCATCGGCATGGGCGTCACGGTCCTGTGGGAGGAGCGGTCCCGCTGGTGGGCGGGTGCCACGCTCGGCGCGACCGTCGCGGTGACGGCGTACTGGGCGTACGTCCTGCTGGGCCGCACCCCGGACTACCTGCCGTGGCTGCGGACGGCCGTGCTCGTCACCGGCCTCGTGGCGGCGGTGGGGCTGCTGCTCGCGGCGCGCCTCGGGCGTCGGCTGGCGCTGGTCGCGGTCGTCCTGGGCTTCGCCGCGTCGCTCGCCGGGCCGGCCGCGTACACCGTGAGCACGCTGAACACGGGCCACCAGGGCTCGATCGTCACGGCGGGCCCGTCCTCGGGCGGCATGGGCGGACCGGGCGGCGGTGGCGGTGGCCGGGGCGGCGGTCCGGGCGGCGGCGGCCCCGGCGGCATGCAGCCCCCGGGCCAGGGCACCAACCAGCAGGGCACGAACCAGCAGGGCAACGGCATGGGCCGGCCCCCCACCGGCACTCCGCCCGGCCAGGGAACGGGCCAGAACCAGGGCCAGACCCAGGGCCAGAACCAGACCCAGGGCCGGCCCCCCACCCAGACCGGCGGCAACGGCCAGACCGGCCGTCAGCGCGGCACCTTCCCCGGCATGGGCGAACGCGGCGGAGCTGGCGGCATGGGCGGCCTGCTCAACGGCGCGTCCGTCGGCTCGCAGGCCAGGACGCTCCTGGAGAAGAACGCCGACGACTACACCTGGGCCGCCGCGGCCATCGGTTCGCAGAACGCGGCGAGCTACCAACTCGCCACCGAGAAGCCCGTCATGGCGATCGGCGGCTTCAACGGAAGCGACCCGTCCCCGACGCTCGCGCAGTTCAAGAAGTACGTCGAGGACGGCCGCATCCACTACTTCGTCTCGGGCGGCGGAATGGGTGGCGGCATGGGCGGCAGCGGAAGCGGCACCGCCTCGCAGATCTCCTCCTGGGTGGAGAAGAACTTCAAGGAGGTGACGGCGGGCAGCGCCACCTTCTACGACCTGACCCGGCCGAAGACGGACAGCTGAGGCAGGTTCGAAGAGTCAGCGCCGGAGCAACAGGTCGGCGACGACGGGGCGGTGGTCCGAGGCAAGCGTCTCGGCCACCGCCGCGTCGCGTACCCGGACGGTGTCCTTGGAGACGGCCACGTAGTCGATCCGCTGCACCGGGTCCTGTGCCGGGTAGGTCGGCCCGCCCGGCTCGATGTCGGTCAGCTCCTGCCACAGCGGGGCCAGTTCCGGCGCGGTGGGCGCCGCGTTGAAGTCGCCGAGCAGGATCTGCCGCACCGGCCGCCGCTCCTGCTCCCGGTCCTCCGCCATGATCCGCCGCGTGTCCGCGACCTGGACGGTACGGACGGACGGGTCGCCCCGGTAGTCGAGGTGCGTGGCGTAGACGTGGACGGGCAGTCCGCGCACCTTCAGGACCACCTCGCCGAAGCCGGGTGCGGGCGCCGGGACCGGGTTCGGGTCCTGCGTGGAGAGCCGGGTGAGGTCGTGGTTCTCGGCGCTCAGGATCTTGTACCGGGAGAGCACGGCGACCCCGAACTCCCGCCGGGGTCCGCCCTCCTCCACCGGGTCGAGACTGTAGATCGGCGCGAAGGAGACATGCATCCGCAGCCGCCGGCCCAGCTCGCCCGCCAGGTCGCGCCACTGGCTGCGGTCGCCCCAGTGGACGTCGACCTCCTGGAGCCCGATCACGTCCGCGTCCAGGGACCGGAGGGCGGCCACCTGCCGGTCGAGGTCGAAGACGTTGTCCATGCCGGCCCCGGCATGGATGTTGTACGTGGCGACCCGCAGGGGCACCGACGGCCCCCGGCCGTGGTCCGCGGCCGTCGCGGGAGGCGCGAGCGCCGCCCCCAACAGACCTGCGGCCACCAGTACTTCCACCGTTCGACGACGCAGTGACATGTCAATCCTGCTTCCGGGATCCGGGTCGGCATGGGCTGGGCGACCGGCACCGTACCCACGAAAAGTCGCTTGTACGCCCCAACGACTCCCTATACGGTGTACAACTCATCTCCTGTACACCGTATGGGAAGCCGCGCCACAACCACCGGGGAGTACCTATGACGGCAACCGGCGCCGCGCAGAACCATCCGCTCGTCCATCCGCAGCGCTGGCTGATCCTCGGCGTCATCTGCCTCGCCCAGCTCACCGTGCTGCTCGACAACACCGTCCTCAACGTGGCGATCCCGTCCCTCACCCGGGAGCTGGACGCCTCCACCGCCGATGTGCAGTGGATGATCAACGCCTACTCGCTCGTCCAGTCCGGGCTGCTGCTCACGGCCGGGAGCTCCGCCGACCGCTACGGGCGCAAGAAGATGCTGATCGCCGGGCTCGCCCTGTTCGGCATCGGCTCCCTGGTCGCCGGACTAGCCCAGTCCTCCGTCCAGTTGATCGCCGCGCGGGCGGGCATGGGCGTCGGCGGAGCCCTCCTGATGACCACCACGCTCGCCGTCGTCATGCAGATCTTCGACGAGGACGAGCGGGTCAGGGCGATCGGCATCTGGTCGACCGTCAGCTCGCTGGGCTTCGCGGTCGGCCCGCTGATCGGCGGGGTCATGCTCGACCACTTCTGGTGGGGCGCGATCTTCCTGATCAACATCCCGGTCGCCGCCGTCGGCCTGGTCGCCGTGGCGCGGCTGGTCCCCGAGTCGAAGAACCCGAGCGGCGACCGCCCCGACCTGCTGGGCGCGCTGCTCTCCACGGTCGGCATGGCCGCGGTGGTGTACGCGATCATCTCCGGCCCGGAGCACGGCTGGACGTCGGGCAGGGTGTTGCTGACCGCGTTCACCGGGGTCGCCGTCCTCACCGGCTTCGCCCTGTGGGAGCTGCACATCCCGTACCCGATGCTGGACATGCACTTCTTCCGCGACCAGCGGTTCGTCGGGGCCGTCGCGGGCGCCGTGCTGGTCGCGTTCGGGATGGGCGGCTCGCTGTTCCTGCTCACCCAGCAGCTCCAGTTCGTCCTCGGTTACGGGCCACTGGAGGCCGGTCTGCGGACGGCGCCGCTCGCCCTGAGCGTGGTCGCGCTGAACCTCACCGGCCTCGGCGCCCGGCTGGTCCCCAAGCTGGGCACGCCGGTCACCATCGCGACGGGCATGGGCCTGCTCGCGGCGGGTCTGGCCGCCATCGCGCTGCTGGGCCGCCACGGCTACGGGGGCACGCTGCTCGGGCTGCTGGTCATGGGCGTCGGCATCGCGCTCGCCATGCCCGCGATGGCCAACGCGATCATGAGCGCCATCCCGCCGGAGAAGGCGGGCGTCGGCGCCGGGGTGAACGGCACGCTCGCCGAGTGCGGCAACGGCCTCGGGGTCGCCGTCCTCGGCGCGGTCCTCAACTCCCGCTTCGCCGCCCTCGTCCCGTCGGCCGTCGGCGCCACCTCGCTGCCCGCCGCCCTGTCCGCCGCGCACGGGGCCGAGGAGCGGACGAAGATCACGGACGCCTTCTCCTCCGGCCTGGAGACCAGCATGCTGGGCGGCGCGGTGGCCGTACTCGCCGGCGGACTCCTGGCAGCGGTACTCCTGCGCCGTGCCGAGCGAGGACAATCACCACAGGCTGATCCGGCCGCGACAGCGGCATAGCATCAGGCGGGACCTACCGGACCGTGCTGCTCCGTTTTTCTGGGTACGCGGTACGGAGCCGGTCCGTCCGTCCCGCCGGCGAGACGAGGGAGTGCGCCATGGTGTCCGCGGCCGACCGCGTGAAGAACCCTGTCCGGACCAGCGTGTGGCTGAACACCCGGCCGCCCGTCCGCTCCCGCCGGGCGGACCAGCCGGCCGGGCTCGACCGGGAGCGGATCACCGCCGCCTCGGTCCGGCTGCTGGACGCCGAGGGACTGGCGAAGTTCTCCATGCGCCGGCTCGCCGCCGAGCTGAACGTCACCGCGATGTCCCTGTACTGGTACGTGGACACCAAGGACGACCTGCTGGAACTGGCCCTCGACGCGGTCTACAGCGGGTTCGACGCGCCGCCCGCCGACGCGCCCTGGCAGGACCGGCTGCGCGCGGTGGCCGCCGCGTACCGGGGGCTGCTCGTCCGGCACCCCTGGGTCTCCCCGCTCGCGGGCAAGTTCCTGAACCTGGGCCCGCACTCGCTCCTGGTGACCCACACCATCCAGGACGTGATCCGGGCGACCGGCCTCCCCGTCGAGGGCCGCAGCGGCGCGCTCTCGGCGGTCTTCCAGTTCGTGTACGGATTCGGCACGGTGGAGG
The DNA here is from genome assembly GCF_008042035.1 of Streptomyces sp. col6. Lineage (GTDB taxonomy): Bacteria > Actinomycetota > Actinomycetes > Streptomycetales > Streptomycetaceae > Streptomyces. The sequence goes on along the minus strand of NZ_RDBL01000029.1, from coordinate 777,206 downwards.
GCCAGTTCGCGCAGCGCAGCGCGGAGGCGGGGCTGACCCAGGACCAGTACTTCCGGCAGGCCATGTCGGCGATCCAGGAGCAGCCGGACCTCGACGAGTTCGTGGAGGACTCGCGGGACCTGATGGCCGCGCGCGGCGACGCGACCATCGAGGAGATGCGCGACCGGGACTTCGCCTTCGCCCTCGACCTGCTGATCGCGGGCATCGACGCGATGCGGGAGCGCGCTCAGTAGCCCCGTGCCGTGTCCACGGTGAGCACCGGGACCCGTCCCGCCGTCAGCTCCCGCAGGCACACGGTGAAGTCGGCGACGATGTCCTCGTCCGCCGTGATGCCCGCGGAGTGCGAGGTGACCACCGTACGGGGGAGCCGCCAGCAAGGATTGCCGGGCGCGGCCGGCTCGTCGGCCAGCACGTCGAGCACCGCCCGCCCCACGGCCCCGGAGCGCAGCGCCGCGTCCAGCGCCCCCAGGTCCACGGTCGCGCCCCGTCCCACGTTGAGGAAGGTCGCCCCGCCCAGCGCGGCGAACCGGTCCGCCCCGAAGTACCCGGCGGTCGCCCCGGTCAGCGGCAGCGCGGCGATCACCCAGCGGGCGGCGACGGGCTCGTCGCCCACGGCCACCGCGTCGAAGCCTGGCGGCACCGGGCGCGGGGTGCGGGCGGCGGCCACGGTCCGGATGCCACAGGCCCGCAGCAGCGCGGCGACGGCGGAGCCGATCCGGCCGATGCCGTGCACCACGGCGGTCTGCCCGGCGACGAGTTCGGAGTCGATGCGGCGCCACTCGGCGCGGGCGTGCTGGGCGGCGAACTCCGGTACCGACTGGCACTCCGCGAGCACCCAGCCCAGCACGTACTGCGCGATCCGCTCGCCCATGCGGCCCACGGTCCGGGTCAGCGGCACGCCGTCCGGCCAGGGTCCGGAGCGCAACAGGGCGTCCGTGCCCGCGTTGACGCTGTGGAACCAGACCAGGTCCGCCCCGCGCACCGCGTCGGGCAGCGAGGCACCCACGTACACGAAGGGGCCCTCGACGGGGCCGCGTTCGACGGGGCGCCCGGTGGCCGCCGCGAGACCGCGCACGGCGGCCTCGCCGACCTCGGGCCCGGCGGTGATCCGGGCCCGGCCGAGCAGGGCGGGGGAGATCACGGGGCGAGGTGGGCGGGGAAGCCGCCGGTGGCGATGGGGCCCCAGCGCTCCGGGGTGATCCGGATGATGGACTTCCCCTGCTTCAGCATCGCCGCCCGGTACTCGTCCCAGTCGGGGTGCTCGCCGGAGATGTTCCGGAAGTACTCGACGAGCGGTTCGACCGAGTCCGGCGCGTCGATGACCTCGGCCGATCCGTCGATCTGTACCCAGGGCCCGTTCCACTCGTCGGACAGCACGATCACGCTGACCCGCTCGTCACGCTTCGCGTTACGGGTCTTGGCGCGCTCGGGGTACGTGGAGACGACGATCCGGCCCGCGTCGTCGACGCCACAGGTGAGCGGGGAGCCCTGGGGGCGGCCGTCGGCCCGGGTGGTCAGCAGGATCGCCCGGTGCCGGGGCCGTACGAAGTCCAGCAGGGCGTCGAGTTCCACGGCGGTGTTGGTCGCGATATTGGGTGCCATGGAACCGACCCTACGACCGGGAGGCGTCAGACGGCGGGCAGGGAATCGCCCTGCACGGCCTGGATGTCCAGCTCGACGCGGAGCGTGGTGCCGATCGCTGCGATGCCCGCCTGGACGACCTGGTTGTAGTTCATGGCGAAGTCCTCGCGGCGCAGTTCGGCCGTCGCGTTGAACGCCGCGCGCACCCCGCCCCACGGGTCGGGGCCGGTGCCGAGGTAGCTCAGGTCCAGGTCCACGGGCCGTGTCACCCCGCGCATGGTCAGCTCGCCGTGCACGGTCCAGCGGTCGGGCCCGGCCGGGGTCAGCCCGCCGGAGCGGTAGGTGATCTCGGGGAACCGGTCGGTGTCCAGGAAGTCGGGGGAGCGCAGGTGCTTGTCCCGCATGCCGTTGCCGGTGTCGATGCTCGCGGCGTCGATGACCGCCTCGACCCGGGAGTTCTGGAGGTCCTCGGAGATCTCGATGCGCCCGCCGAAGTCGGTGAACCGGCCGTGCACGCTGGAGATCCCCAGGTGCTGCGCGACCGCGCCCACCGAGGAGTGCGCCGGGTCCAGCGACCAGGCGCCCGGCGGCGGCAGCTCCACGCCGCCCTGGCGGTTCAGCACCACCGTGCCCGCCTCGACCGTGCCGCTCGCCGTGACGAGGGCGGTGGACGCGGCGGGGGCGTACCCGACGGCCGTCACGATCACCGTGTACGCGCCCGCGGACAGCGGGGTGTCGGCCCGTACCGCCCCGGCCTCGTCGGCGGCGGCCCGCAGCACCTGCGTGCCGGTCATGTCGGTGACCGTCACGACCGCGTGCTGGACGGCCCAGCCGTCCCGCGTCCGTACCTGTGCGCGAAGTCCCATCCCGTTCTCTCTCCTTGCTCATGACCCGCCCGCTCACCGGACCGGGTCATCAATGAGTCGGGCCCCGGGGCGGGGGCGGCAGGCCGTCCCCTGCCTGCCGTCCCCGCCGCCGGGGCCCATTTCCACCGGCCGGTGCGGCGCCTCCGCTCGAAAAGCGCCGCCCCCGCCAGGGGTCTTGTAGGGGTCCGGGACATACCCCGGACCGCTCGGGTTACTCGCCCGGGTGGACGAGCTCGATGTCGTGGCCGTCGACCCCGTGACCGGCCACCGTAAGGGCACCGGCCACCGGCGGGTAGCCGGTCGCGATGACCGTGTACTCGCCCGCGTCCAGGTCGGCGAAGGCGTACGCCCCGTCCTCCCCGGTCGTCGAGTTGGCGATCACGTTGCCGGCCGCGTCGACCAGGGTGACCCGGGCGTCCGGCAGCGGGCGCCGGCTCGCACCGGCCCGCACGACGCCCTGGACCAGCGCACCGGCCCGGAGCGCGACCTCGACCCGGGTGACGCCCTGGCCGCCGACCTCCACCGGGAGGGCCAGCGGACGGAAGCCGCCCGCGTTGACCGCGACGGTCACCGCTCCGGGGACCAGCTCACCGAAGGTGAAGTCGCCCGTCTCGCCGGACTTGCCGGTGGCCAGGACGTCGCCGCGCACATCGGTCACGATGACCATGGCGTCCGCGACCGGCGTACCGCTCTCGGCGGCGCGCACGGTACCGGCCAGGCCGCTCGTACCGGAGAGCAGGATGTCGTACGCCAGCGGCTCGTCGCCGACGACCACGGTGGACGCCTGCGGCTGGAAGCCGTCGGCGGACGCGATCAGCACGTACGAACCGGCGCCCGGGGCGTCCAGCGCGTACCCGCCGTCGGCCTGTGCGGCGGCGATGCCCAGCTGCCGGCCGCCGAGCGAGATCAGCGTGACGGCGGCACGGGCGACGGGTGCGCCCTCGGCGCCGCGGACGACGCCGCGGACGGGGGTGCCGCCCTTGCCGAAGTCCACAGGGGCCTCGGCGGCGGGTGCGGCCTCGGCGGTGTCGACCGCGGTGACCCCGGCGGCGCCCTCGGCGACGGCCTCGGCCGTGCCGGCGGGAACCTCGGCGGGCGCCTCGGCCGGAGCCTGCGCGTCGTTGCCGGCCCGCGTCCTCAGCGCGACCTCCTTGATGAACAGCGTGATCACGAAGGCGAGCAGCGCGGCCGGAGCGGCGTACAGGAAGACGTCACCGACGCCGTGTCCGTAGGCGGACTCGACGACCGTACGGAACGGGGCGGGCAGCTTGTCCAGGTCGGGGATGCCCCCGCCGCCGGTGCCGCCGTGGCCCAGGGCCGCGCCCTGCGGACCGAGGTCCGCCAAGCCGTCCTTGACGTAGTGGGTGACGCGGTTCGCCATGACGGCGCCCAGCGCGGAGACGCCGATCGCACCACCGAGGGAACGGAAGAAGGTGACGACGGAGCTGGCCGAACCGAGGTCGGACGGGTCCACCTGGTTCTGCGTGGCGAGCACCAGGTTCTGCATCATCATGCCGATGCCGAGACCCATCACGAACATGAAGACGGCGATGTGCCAGTACGTCGTGTCGTAGCGGATCGTGCCGAGCATCCCGAGACCGGCGGTGAGCAGGAAGCCACCGCTGACGAGCCAGGCCTTCCAGCGGCCGGTCTTGGTGATGATCTGGCCGGAGATCGTCGAGGAGAGGAACAGCCCGCCGATCATCGGGATCGTCATGACGCCGGACATCGTCGGCGACTTGCCGCGCGCCAGCTGGAAGTACTGGCTGAAGAAGACGGTGCCGGCGAACATCGCGATGCCGACGAACAGCGAGGCGAGCGAGGCGAGCGTGATGGTCCGGTTGCGGAAGAGCCGCAGCGGGATGATCGGCTCGCTGGCGCGGGACTCGGTGAAGACGAAGAGCAGCGCGAGGACCACGGAGCCCGCGAGCATCACGCCGGTCTGCCAGGACATCCAGTCGTACTTGTCGCCCGCGAACGTCACCCACAGGAGCAGCAGCGAGACGGCGGCGCTGATGAAGAAGGCGCCGGTCCAGTCGACCTTGACCTCGCGCTTGACGACCGGGAGCTTCAGGGTCTTCTGGAGCACGATCAGGGCGATGACCGCGAACGGCACACCCACGTAGAAGCACCAGCGCCAGCCCATCCAGCTGGTGTCGGTGATGACGCCGCCGAGCAGCGGGCCGCCGACGGTGGCGACGGCGAAGACCGCGCCGAGGTAACCGCTGTAACGGCCGCGCTCGCGCGGGGCGATCATGGCGGCCATGACGATCTGGGCGAGGGCGGAGAGACCGCCGACGCCGATGCCCTGCACCACACGGCAGACGATCAGCATGCCGGCGCTGTTCGACAGCCCGGCGACGACGGAGCCGCCGACGTAGATGACCAGGGCTATCTGGACCAGCAGCTTCTTGCTGAAGAGGTCGGCGAGCTTGCCCCACAGCGGGGTGGTCGCCGTCATCGCGAGCAGCGAGGCGGTGACGACCCAGGTGTAGGCGCTCTGGCCACCGCCGAGGTCGGAGATGATCTCCGGCAGGGCGTTGGAGACGACGGTGGACGACAGGATCGCGACGAACATGCCGAGAAGCAGCCCGGTGAGCGCTTCCATGATCTGACGGTGTGTCATCGGCGCGCCGTCGGAGGCGTCGTGCCCTCCGTGCTTGGCGTGGCCGCCCCGCACACCGGCTGGTGTGGTCGTAGCCATTTAAGTCCTTGTCCTTGCTTCTGTTACACGGGTGTACGGGTGTACGAGTCGTGGTGGGTGTCGGCCTGCCGGGAGCGGCACTCGCCGCTGTGCTTTCCGGAAGCGCACCCTCCGGTGCCGCGACAGGAGAAGCTGTCGCGCAGCCGGGCCAGCAACGTGTTGAGCTGTCCGACCTCGTCGTCGGACCAGTCCTGCAGATGGCAGGCGAACATCTCGGTCGACCGGCTGTAGAGGTCGTCGAGCACCCCTTCCCCCGCGGGGGTCAGCCGCAGGATGCGGGACCGCTTGTCCGCCGGGTCCGGGAACCGCTCGATCCAGCCCCGCTCCGCCACGTGGGCGACGTGCCGGCTGGTCACCGACATGTCGACCGCCAGCAGCTCGGCCAGCCGGCTGATCCGCATCTCCCCGTGCCGGCTCAGCAGAGTCAGCACGGCGGCGGAGCCGCCGGGGCACTCGGCGGGCAGGATGCGGGCGAGACCTCTCTTGACGGCCCCGATGGCACTCAGCTGCCGGGCCAGTTCTTCGTACTGACTCCGTGCGGCCACGGGACCCCCAGACATCTCACCGGTCATCTTGTTGCTTAGGGCAACCATAGAAGCCGTTGGTTGCTGCAGGCAAACGAAAAGGGGCTTGCGGGAGTAAAGGAACGCAAAAGGCTGCGTAGGGTGCTGGTCAAACCCGCAGGGTCTGCGGTAGAGGAGGGCCCGGTGTGGTTCGTGCCACACCGGTGGTGGATCGCGAGGCGGCGCCCGGGGGTTGGGCCGTTCGCCCGAGTTCGCTAGGGTCCTGCGACATGGCACACAATCCCCACGCACCGCAGGGTCCCGAGGGCTCCTACGACCCGGCCGGCAGCACCCAGATGTTCCGGGCCTTCGTCGACGAGGGCGAACCGCAGCGAGCGCAGCAGCCCGCGGCCGTCTCCTCCGGGCCGAGGACCGGCCTGATCGTCGGAATCATCGCGGTCGTCGTCGTGCTCGGCGCCGTCGCCTGGCTCGCGCTCGGCTGACCTTCCGCCCCGCGTCCCGTTCCGGGCCGCGCCCACCCCTCATGCGCCGCCGCCCGCGCCGACCCGCGCGAGCGGCGGCGCCGTCGGTTCCGGGCCCGTCCGCGCGAGCGGCCCCGCCCCGGAACGCGGCACGGCCGCCGAGGTGACCGGTACGGGCCTCGGCGGCCGGGGGAGAGGCGGGGTCTCAGTCCGCGATGAGCCCTTCCCGGAGCTGGGCGAGGGTGCGGGTCAGCAGGCGGGAGACGTGCATCTGCGAGATGCCGACCTCCTCGCCGATCTGGGACTGGGTCATGTTGGCGAAGAACCGCAGCATGATGATCTGGCGCTCGCGCGGCGGCAGTTTGGCCAGCAGCGGCTTGAGGGACTCGCGGTACTCGACGCCCTCCAGCGCCGTGTCCTCGTAACCCAGCCGGTCGGCCAGCGAGCCCTCGCCGCCGTCGTCCTCGGGGGCCGGCGAGTCCAGCGAGGAGGCGGTGTAGGCGTTGCCCACGGCCAGGCCGTCGACGACCTCCTCCTCGGAGACCCCGAGCGCCTTGGCCAGCTCCGGCACCGTCGGCGAGCGGTCGAGCTTCTGCGCGAGCTCGTCGCTGGTCCGCGTCAGGGCGAGCCGCAGCTCCTGGAGCCGGCGCGGCACCCGTACCGACCACGAGGTGTCGCGGAAGAACCGCTTGATCTCGCCGACGACGGTGGGCATCGCGAAGGTCGGGAACTCCACGCCGCGTTCGCAGTCGAAGCGGTCGATCGCCTTGATCAGGCCGATCGTGCCGACCTGGACGATGTCCTCCATCGGCTCGTTGCGGCTGCGGAACCGCGCCGCGGCGTACCGCACGAGCGGCAGGTTGAGCTCGATGAGCGTGTCCCGCACATAGGCGCGCTCCGGGCTGTCGGTGCCGCCCGGCCCCGGTGCGGGCCCCAGCGCGGCGAGCCGCAGGAACAGGGAGCGGGAGAGCGTGCGGGTGTCGATGGCTTCCGGCGAGCTGGTGAGCGCAACGGGTGCGGGTTCGCTCTTGGTGAGCGTGAGCACCTTCGAGCTGCCCTGTTCTACGGACATGCCACCCCCTTGAGGTCGCGGACGGTCGCGGTGGCCACGACCATCGGAGGAACGCAGCCTCCACCTGAATACCGGAGCGAGGACTGCGGCAAACTCACTTCCCGCAGAATGTCACATGTCGGCAACACGCTGTAGTGACTTGTCGACAAGTCCAGGGGGAGTCTGCGCAGTTAACAAGGGGTGTGAGGCTTTTGGCCCCGGAGAAACGCCCCCGGAACGGTCTACCCGTTTCGGTTACGCCTCGATCCTGTTTGCGGATCGCAGTCGGGCGAAACTACGGGCCAGGAGTCTTGACACATGCATCTGCGAGACCCCCAGCTCGGCACTGATCTGGGACTGCGTCAGATTGCTGTAGTACCGCAGGAGCAGGATGCGCTGCTCGCGTTCGGGCAGCTGTACGAGCAGATGCCGGACCAGGTCCCGGTGCTCGACGCCCGCGAGGGCGGGGTCCTCGTAACCGAGCCGGTCGAGGAGTCCGGGCAGTCCGTCGCCCTCCTGGGCCGCCTCCAGCGAGGTGGCGTGGTACGAGCGGCCGGCCTCGATGCAGGCCAGCACCTCGTCCTCGGAGATCTTCAGCCGCTCGGCGATCTCCGCGGTGGTGGGGGAGCGGCCGTGCGCGGTCGTCAGGTCCTCGGTGGCGCCGGTGACCTGGACCCAGAGCTCGTGCAGCCGGCGGGGTACGTGGACGGTGCGCACGTTGTCGCGGAAGTACCGCTTGATCTCGCCGACGACGGTGGGCATCGCGAACGTCGGGAACTGGACGCCGCGTTCGGGGTCGAAGCGGTCGATCGCGTTGATCAGGCCGATGGTGCCGACCTGGACGACGTCCTCCATCGGCTCGTTGCGGCTGCGGAAGCGCGCGGCGGCGTACCGCACGAGCGGCAGGTTCGCCTCGATCAGCGCGGTGCGGACCCGGTCGTGCTCCGCGGTGCCCGGCTCCAGGTTCTTGAGCTGCCCGAACAGGACCTGGGTGAGCGCCCTGGTGTCGGCGGCCCGGGTCCGGGCGGGCGTGACCGTCTCGTCGGGGGTCTCGTGGATCGTCTGCACCTGGCCCGGCGCCGGGGCGGACCCGGCCGGCGGGGCGGCCGGTGCCGCCTGGTGGGCCTGGGGAGGCACTTGAGGCGCTGTACTGGCCGGCACGATGACGCCACCCCTTCGCGGTCAACTTCGGTTCGCGGTCAACTTCGGTCAATCCATCCATCAAAAGCGGTCATAGCATCACAAGACATGACCACTCTGTGCAAGCACCCCATAGCGCCGTGTTGACCTTCGCCGGGTTTAAACCGGCCGCCGGGCGTCCCGCCGGGCCCTGGAACAAAGAAAAGCCCCTCACCGTGCCGGTGAGGGGCTCGCAGGGCCGAAGGCGTCAGAACGGGTAGTCGGCGATCACCCAGGTGGCGAACGCACGCCACTGACCGGCGGCCGCCTGGTGGTCGGGGTGCTCGATGTAACGCTTCAGCGCGGCCTCGTCGGCGACCGCGGAGTTGATGGCGAAGTCGTACGCGATCGGCCGGTCGGTGATGTTCCAGGCGCACTCCCAGAACTCCAGCTCTGGGATCGTCCCCTCCAGCGCCCGGAAGGCCTCGGCGCCCGCGACGACCCGCGGGTCGTCCCGCTCGACGCCGTCGTTCAGCTTGAACAGGACCAGATGGCGGATCACGGGTTGCTCCTGGGGATCTCGTGTCGGTCAGGGGCCGGACGCCCCGGCCGTGACCGGCGGGACGCTCCCTAGTTGACCAGCTCGGACATGAAGTCGCCGACGCCCTGCGCGGCGCTCGCTATGCCCTCGAACCCTACTTGCACCAGGTCCGCGGCCCGTGCGGGAGAGTTGATGATCGTGTAGAGCACGAAGACGACTATCACGTAGAGAGCTATCTTCTTCGCTTGCACCATCAGCCCCTGACTCCCCTTCGATCCCCTGAGGTTTCGATCCCCTGTGCGGTCGGGCGAGTCTATCCACACGCATGCTCGTATCCGTCGGCTGTTTCCGATCACATGCCGTGTCGGCGGCCCGCCGCGCCAAGGACCAACGGCCCGCGGATCGGGGTCCTTGGACCATCCGCATGCGAGCCCCGGCGAGGCACCATGGAAGGTGAGCCCCCCGGACTCCGGGGGGCGGGAGCGGGACCCCTGCCGGGGACCCGTGCCGTGGCCTCCCCCGACCGCGGCAAGGAGCGGCAGCCCCCGCACCCGGGGGAAGCGGCACATCCCCCCGATGCCGCTTCCCCCTCCTCTACTTCTTCTCCTTGCGCCCCTTGTTCTGCGAGCCCTGCGCATCGCCCAGCGCGTCATAGAGGTCGCGCCTGCTGATCCCGAACGGGCGCAGCACCGTGCTCAGCGTCCGGGCCGTGACCCCCTGCTCCACCAGCAGCGGAAGCAGCGGGCGCAGGTCCACGTTCCAGGCGCCGCGCTCCGGGGGCGCCAGCACGAACACGCCCTCCTCCTCGGCCCCTTGCCCGCCCGCGACGGCCGCGACCGCCTCGGGCAGCGGCAGCCACCTGACGCCGTGCCCGAGATCCGCGTGTCCGTCCGGTACGGCGATGCGGCGGTCCTCGAAGGACCCGGCCAGCACCTCCGCGAGCACGCCGAGGTCGGCGGCGGGCGCCCTGAACACCACGGGGACCGGCGCCGTACGCAGCAGCTCGGCGTGCGGCGGGGCGGCGAGCGCCCGGCGGCCGGTCCGGCCGAGGTGGACCGCCGGTGCGAGCGGCAGGCCCGCCGCGAGCAGCGCAGGTACGGTCCCGGTCGCGTCGGCCGGCACCTCGAACCGGGCGCCCTGTCCGGCCGCCTCGGCCAGCCACGCGCCGGCCGCCTGCGATACGCCTTCCAGCGGGCCGGAGACGGACGCGGCGATCACACCGCCGTCCGCGAGAGCCGTACGTGCCTCGTCGGGGACGCGCGCCGCGTCCAGGTCGACCGAGGCGTCGGCCGTACGCCACAGCAGTCCCGGGCGCCCCTGCGGTTCCGGCAGGTCCCGGCGGTGCACCAGCACGAGAGGCCGGCGCGGTCCCGTCTCGGTGAGGGTCAGGGTCACCTCGTTCGCCGGATCGCCCAGCGCGGTGACGAAGTCCGGGTCGAGGTCGCTCGCCACCAGGGTGCTGCGGAACGCGAAGGTGTCCGGCGAGGCGTGGTCGCTGCGCCGGAGCACCAGCCGGTCGGTCACCTCGTGGTGCGGGTTGACCACGGCGGTGCCGGTCGCGAGGTGCGGTCCGGCGGAGAGACGGACGGCGACCGGGCCGCGCAGGAGGGCGAGCCCCTGCTCGTCGAAGGCGGCGCCCACCCCGACGACGCAGGTCGCCCGCGCCGTGATGTCCCGCTCGCCGGTGATCTCCAGGGTCTTGGCGTGGGTCGCGCGGACGTTCTCGTGGCCTCTGGCGTGGATCTTCATTGCCTTCTCCAGGCCCTAGGTGCGTTGTCCCGACCGGCCATCGTAGTCCGCCGTCCCGTACGCGGAGCCGGCCGACGGAGGCCCAGTAGACTTCCCGGCATGTTCGAACACCTCCGCCATAAGCCGGGCACCCCTCTGCTCCGTAATCGTGAGCTCGTCATCGCGTGCTCGGCGTTTCGCAGCCGCGTGAATCTGTCGAGCGTGGTGCGTACGGCGGGGTGCTGCGGAGTCGAGCGGATCATCGCCTGCGGCAATGTGAAACTCGACCCGAAGATCGCGCGGGACGGTGCCGAGAACGTCGAGATCGAAATGCGCCGGAGTCTTCCGCCGGTGCTGAAGAAGATGCGCGAGGACGGCTACACCATTATCGCGCTCGAACAGGCCACGAATTCCAAGAGCCTGCACGAGATCAGTTTCCCCCGTAAGTCGGTCATCGTCCTCGGGAACGAGCGGACCGGTCTGAAGGAGGACGAACTCGCGTGCGTCGACGAATGCGTGGAGATCCCGGTCTGGGGCTCCCCGCACAGCTACAACGTCGCCACCGCGGGCGCCATGGCGATGTACGAGTACTGCCGGCAGTTCCCGACGGGCTGATCCCCGCCCGGTCTACTCCCCGGGCTCGGCGGTGACCGCCGTCAGCGTGGCGACGACCTCGGTGCTGTCCGAGTCCAGCCTGCGCGCCCACGACGACGAGACGGCGGCGGCGTCCTGGGCCTTGGTCAGCTGGAATCCGGTGATCGTCCATCCGGCGGCGAGGGCCTTTTCGGTGAGCACCTCTTCGACGTACGGATGGGTCAGCTCCGGAATCCCCTGGATGTCCCGGGGCACCGGCTCCCGCCAAATACTGGTGCCGACCGTCGCGGTGAGGGGCGCATTCGGCTTGGCGACCGCCCGCAGTCCGCTCCAGATGTCCCCGTCGCCGCGCACGAGACCGTGGAGCAATTTCCCCCACGGCATCAGGACCAGCAGTTCATCGGCGGCCCCCAGCAGCTCCTGCGGGGCGTTCTCGATCGCCGCGTTCACGAGCAGCAGATTCGGTACGCCGCCCTTGGCGGGCTTGCGCCGGCTGCGAATACTCGTCTGCGTCATCCGCTGCCAGGCCGGGTCCACGCCCACGACCAGCCAGTCCGGATTCTCCTTGGCGATGCGATAGGAAGCCCTGGCATCGCCCGTACCGACGTCGACGACGACCCGGGTGCTTTCCCGGACCAGCTGCTCGAATTCTCCCTCGGCGGCCTTTTCGAGCTTCTTGCCTCGCACGATCTGCATCACGGCCAGTGCTTTCTTCTCTTGGCTACCCGGTCGGCGGTGGCCGGTCCCCGAGGACGTCCCGCCGCCCCCGCATGATCCCCCAGCGAAGGTCCCCTTGACCAACCGGCGGGGCAACACGCAGAACCGCCCCCGAACCGTTCACACGGTTCGGGGGCGGTTCTGGCTGGCGGTAGCGGTGGGATTTGAACCCACGGTGAGTTTCCCCACACTCGCTTTCGAGGCGAGCTCCTTCGGCCGCTCGGACACGCTACCGAGAGAGAGCTTAGACCATGTCGGCCGTACGCCGAAATCCGATTCCGGACGGCGCCTCGCACCCCGGTCGTCGCCGGTCAGCGGTCGCGGAAGAAGGCCGTCAGCCGGTCCGCGCAGTCGGCCTCCAGGACCCCGGGGATCACCTCGGGGCGGTGGTTGAGACGCCGGTCGCGCACCACGTCCCAGAGCGAGCCGGCGGCACCGGCCTTCTCGTCCCGGGCGCCGTAGACCACCCGGCCCACCCGGGCCAGCACCAGGGCGCCCGCGCACATCGTGCAGGGCTCCAGGGTGACCACCAGGGTGCAGCCGGACAGCCGCCACTCACCGAGCGCGGCGGCGGCCCGGCGCAGCGCCAGGACCTCGGCGTGCGCGGTCGGGTCGCCGGTCGCCTCGCGTTCGTTGTGGCCCGTGGCGAGCAGCGCCCCGTCCGGGCCGAGGACGACGGCGCCGACCGGTACGTCACCGGTCGCCGCCGCACGGTCGGCCTCGGCCAGGGCGCGGCGCATGGACGCCCGCCACGGGTCCCGTACGGGATCGGGCAGGTCCGGGTGGGGTGCTGCTTCAGTCACCCGCGGACCCTAGCGCCTTTCCTTTGGATCATGCCGGGCTCGCGGGCTGACCCAAAGGAAAGGCCTTAACGGACGGTCTCCAGGACCTCGGCCGCCCCCAGCGCGTCCGCGATCTCCGCCAGGGCGTCCGTCCGCAGCATCAGCAGCTCGGCCTCGGGGAGCCCGAGGTCGGACAGGACCCCGGTGTCACCGATCGGGCCGGCCGGGACGACGCCCGCGGCGGGCCCGTCGTCGTCCTCGTCGTCATCGTTGTTGTTGTCGGCAGTGTTCGGCTCGCCGTCCTCCGTACCGTCGAGGCCGACGAGCTCCTCCAGGGCGGCGATCGTGTCCTCGGCCCCTGGTTCGCGGCCGAGCAGTTCATCGGTGAGCAGGATCTCCCCGTACGAGGAGCGGGCGGCGGCGGAGGCGTCCGAGATGTAGATACGGGGGTCCTCCTCACCGTCCACCCGGACGACGCCGAACCAGGCGTCCTCCTGCTCGATGAATACGAGCACCGTGTCCTCGTCAACCGAGGCCTCACGGGCCAGATCCGTCAGGTCGGACAGGGTCTCCACATCGTCGAGCTCCGTGTCGCTCGCTTCCCACCCGTCTTCGGTGCGCGCGAGCAGTGCGGCGAAGTACACCGTGACTCTCCCACTGGTCTCGGGGCCAAGGGCCGGTCCGGGCGGGAGGCAGTCGGTGGTCCGGCTGCCCTGTGTCCCGCCCTTTCGGAATCGTGGCAGAAACCAGGGCTCCGCGAGAGCAGTTCGGCCGTTGAGTCGGCCATCAGTTCTCCCGGTCACCACCGGCGGGCAGCTTTCCGCAGGCCGGAGGGCTACCAGCGGAACGTTCGCATCCGCATGGCCTGGCGCATTCGGGCGGCTTTGACCCGCCGCGGCTGGACGCGGTCGCGCAGTTCCTTCGCCTCGTGGAGTTCGCGGAGGAACTGGGCGCGGCGCCGCCGGCGCTGGGCGTCGGTCTCCGGCGCCTCGGGGTCGTCCGGTGTGCTGAGGGGGTCCGCCGGGTGCCCGGGGTTCCGTGCGTTCCCGGGGTCATCGGCGCGCTGTGCCCCGTCGGCCATCGGCTCATCACCCCCAAGGCTGGCTCCGTCGCTGGGTCCGTATGCCACCACCTTCCCCCCGAACGTGTGGATGATGCCAGCGCACGGGTGCGGGAGGCCGCGGCTACTGTGGGAGTCATGCGGATCCACGTCGTCGACCACCCGCTGGTCGCGCACAAACTCACCACCCTGCGCGACAAGCGCACCGACTCCCCGACCTTCCGGCGCCTCGCCGACGAGCTGGTGACCCTGCTCGCGTACGAGGCCACCCGCGATGTGCGCACCGAACAGGTCGACATCGAGACCCCGGTGACACCCACCACCGGCGTGAAGCTGTCGCACCCCCGCCCCCTGGTCGTCCCGATCCTGCGGGCCGGCCTGGGCATGCTGGATGGCATGGTCCGGCTGCTGCCGACCGCCGAGGTGGGCTTCCTGGGCATGATCCGGGACGAGGAGACGCTGAAGGCGTCCACGTACGCGAGCCGGATGCCGGACGACCTCTCGGGCCGCCAGGTCTACGTCCTGGACCCGATGCTGGCCACGGGCGGCACGCTCGTCGCGGCCATCCAGGAGCTGATCAGGCGTGGCGCGGACGATGTGACCGCGGTCGTGCTCCTCGCCGCCCCGGAAGGCGTCGAGGTGATGGAGCGCGAGCTGGCCGGGACCCCGGTCACCGTGGTCACCGCCTCGGTCGACGAGCGGCTCAACGAGAACGGCTACATCGTGCCGGGCCTCGGCGACGCGGGCGACCGCATGTACGGCACCGTCGACTAGGCACTCGTCCGGCGGCCCCGCCCGGCGGCGTCCTCAGCAGGAGGACGGCGCCGGGGCGGGCTTCGCCAGCGCGGTCAGCGCGGACGCGGCCACCTGCGGCTTGCTGAACGCGGTGAACTTCTTGCCGATGATCAGATCGACCTCCGCGTTCTTGCGGGCGTCGGTCTTCGTCGCGGCCCCGGGGAGCTGTGTGCCCAGTACGGGGAACGAGCCGTCGACGGCGGCCGGGGCGCCGAGCAGCAGGCCCGTACCCGGCACCTTCTTGTCGTACGCGGCGGTGGCGTTCCCCACCTCGCCGATCTTGAACCCGCGCTTCTTCAGCTCATCGGCGGCCGCCTTGGCGAGACCGCTGCGCGTGGTCGCGTTGTAGACGTTGACCGTGATCTTCGCGGGCTTCGGCAGCACCTTGGCGGGCGCGGACGGCTTCGGGGAGGCGCAGCGCTCGGTGCGGTCGGCGGCGCTGGCCGTCTTGTCGCCGCCCGTGAAGACATCGATGAGCTGCAGCGTGCCCCATCCGGCCAGCCCGAGGGCGACCACGGAGGCGATGGACGCGAGGATCACTTTGCTGCGGCGGCGGGGGCGTCGCATGCGGGGGTACTTGTCTCCCGTGATGCGGTACTTTCCGCCCATGCCGGGGGGAGTGAGCATGCTCATGGGCGCAGCGTAGTGCGACCCGGTGATGATGCCTACTAAATGATCAATGGATCGCACCCGTCCGGGTGGGAAAACACCCGAACGAACCCGGTGCGGGCCCTGTCCTAACCCAGTTCGAGGACGCGGGCGTGCAGCACCTGGCGCTGCTGGAGCGCGGCACGGACCGCGCGGTGCAGGCCGTCCTCCAGGTAGAGGTCGCCCTGCCACTTCACGACGTGCGCGAAGAGGTCGCCGTAGAACGTGGAGTCCTCGGCGAGCAGCGTTTCGAGGTCCAGCTGGCCCTTGGTGGTCACGAGCTGGTCGAGGCGGACCGGGCGCGGCGCGACATCCGCCCACTGCCGGGTGGATTCCCGGCCGTGGTCGGGATAAGGCTTCCCATTTCCGATGCGCTTGAAGATCACACGGAAAGCCTACCGGTCAGGAGCCACCGGGCGCAGCCAGGAACCCCACCACGCCGCGGGCGGGAAGCCTCACTTGCCCTTCGCCGCGGCTTTCGCGGCCTTCGCCGCCTGCTTGGCCTCCTGTTTGTACGCGCGTACTTCGGCGAGCGACTCGGGCCCGGTGATGTCGGCGACGGACCGGTGCGAACCGGCCTCCCCGTAGGGTCCGGCCGCCTCCCGCCAGCCCGGCGGCCGGACCCCGAACTGCTTGCCGAGGAGTGCCAGGAAGATCTGCGCCTTCTGCGTGCCGAACCCGGGCAGCGCGTTGAGCCGCCGGCGCAGGTCGGCCCCGGTCGCGGCGTCCTCCCAGACGGCGGCCGCCTCGCCGTCGTACTGCGCCACCAGGAACTGGCACAGCTGCTGCACTCGCTTGGCCATCGAGCCCGGATAGCGGTGCAGCGCGGGTTTGGCGGTGAACAGTTCGGTGAAGGCCTCCGGGTCGTACACAGCGATCTCATGGGCGTCCAGATCGTCCTTGCCCATGCGCTGCGCGAGGGCGTACGGGCCGGAGAAGGCCCACTCCATGGGCACCTGCTGGTCCAGCAGCATGCCCACCAGGGCGGCGAGCGGACTGCGGGCGAGAAGCTCGTCCGCCGCCGGCTCCTGGGCGATCCGGAGGGTGATGTCTCGGCCTTCGCTCTTGGTCATGGGCCGAATCATGGCGAGCACCGGAGGCGACGGCCAGCACAACCACCGCCGACGGACCGGTTTGCAGCCGTTTGCCGGTCACCCGGCGCGCGCTCAGGCCCCCACGGGCGCCGGGGCCGGGGCGGTGCTGTGCTCCGGATCCGGGGTCGCGGGCGCCTGGGCCGGCGCGCGGCGGGCGGTGCGGCGGTCCGCCTGCGCGAGAGGGGCGATCACGTGCGAGTGAAAGCGGTCCACGGCGTTGTCGACGCTGCGGATGAACCCGGTCTCCGCGTTGCCCCGGGTGGCGCCCATGCTCTTGAAGAGGGAGAGCCGGAAGCCCGTGATCGGGCTGCCGTCACGGGGGAGCACGTCGCCCGGCTCCGGACGGAGGCGTTCCAGCGTGCCGCGAGGGCCGCTCTGGCCCTCGACCAGCGTCTCGACGTGCAGATCGGCGGGGGCGTCCGCGAGCTGCCGCATCAGGCGCTTGGCGGAGCTCAGCGGGTAGGCGCCCTCCGGCACCGGGATCTCCAC
Organism: Streptomyces sp. col6; assembly: GCF_008042035.1. Taxonomy (GTDB): domain Bacteria; phylum Actinomycetota; class Actinomycetes; order Streptomycetales; family Streptomycetaceae; genus Streptomyces. The sequence goes on along the minus strand of NZ_RDBL01000029.1, from coordinate 760,452 downwards.
CGAGGTGCGCAGCTTCCCGGTGCGCAGGTCGGCGACGATCGAGATGGCGCCGGGCGAACCGTCCACGCGCAGTTCGGCGGCGAGCCGGCCCTCCTCGCACAGCCGGTCGGCGTGCGCCGCGCGCCGCGAGAGCGCGGTGGTGCCGCGCTGGGTGCGCTGGACGGGCAGGGCCTTCTGCCCCAGCTCACCGCCGAGCCGCAGGCAGACCTGGCGGATGAGCCGCTCCCAGCTCTCCACGACCTCGATGGCGCGCGGGTCGCCCTGGCTGAGCGTCTCCTCGTCGATGCCGTTGCGCACGGGCACCCAGGAGGGCCCCATGTTCTGGAAGCCGTGGCAGCCGGAGTTCTCGTGCTGGAGGTAGTGGAGGAGTTCCTGGAGCAGCCAGGCGTGGGCGGCGTTGCCCACCCCCTCGTGCCGGATCAGCATCTGGGCCTGGTGCGCCACCTCCGCCCAGGAGAGGTGCCACAGGGCGACCTTGTGCTTGCGCCGCCCGTCGGTCTTGACCGCGACGAGCGGGCTGCCCTCCAGCGCCACGTCGTTGGAGAGGGTGATCACCGCCTCGTAGGCGCGGCGGGACGCGATATCCATGTAGTTCTGGACCTGCTCCGACTTCAGCGCGTTCCCGTTCGTCTTCGTCTCGACGAGCGCGGTCCACAGCTTCCCGGCCCGCTCCACCCGGATCACCCCGTCCGGGCGCTTCGGGGTGTCGCCGTGCGGGAGCGAGACCTCGGTGAAGGTCTGCATCCGTCCGGCCGGGGCACCGAAGGCGGCGGTCAGCCGGCGGCCGAACTCCGGGACCTGCGCCATCACCGACAGCAGCACGGAGGTCGCCCGGACCTCGCGCTCCTTGTCGCTCTTGAGGTTCGAGGCGGGGAACAGCCGCGCGACCCGCCAGGAGTCGTTGTCGGCCAACGACTTCGCGGCGACGGCCGGCAGGGTCACCTTCTTCTTCGCCGTACGGGCACGGGCCGGTTTGGGCGCGGGTGGGGCCGCCACCGGTGCGGCGGTCACGGTTTCTTTGGACTGCTGGCCGGGTACGGCGGCGGGGGCCGGCCGGGGTGCCACATCGGGCGCGGAGCCCGCCGCCCGGTCCGCGTAGAGCGGCTGCGCGGGCGGCTGCTCGACGTTCGGCCGCTCCGTGACGGGGGCGCCCGCCCGACCGCCGTCGGCGATCGCCTCACCGGCCGCGGCGCCTTCCCCGTCGCCGTCGTTCTCACCCTCGTCGTCGACATCGATACCGAAGTCCGTCGCGAGGCCGGCGAGCCCGGTCTCGTACCCCTGGCCGATGGCCCGGTACTTCCACTCCGTACCGCGCCGGTACAGCTCGCCGAAGATGAAGGCGCTCTCCACGGATGCGTCGGTGATCGAGAACCCGAGCAGCACCTCGCCGGACCGGTCGGCGAGGGTCATCCGCAGGTCGTCCAGCTCGCCGAAGCGGGAACCGCCGTACCGGCTCGCGGCGACGACCAGGCGCTCGACGTCCTCGGGGACTGCTGTCAGGTCGAGGCTGATGCGGTCCTCGCTGCCGCCGTCCGTCGGCGTCTTGCCCAGCAACTGCACGCTGCCGTCGGCCGCGGCGGGGTTGTTGTAGTAGAAGAAGTCGGCGTCGCCACGGACCTTGCCGCCGCCGTCCAGCAGGAGCACGGACACATCCGCGTCCCCGTCCCCGGCGCTGCTGCTCCAGCTCAGGCTCGCGATGACCGAACCCGCGTCCTCGCTGAGGTCCGCCAGCCCGACGTTGGCGCCCTTGGTCATCTCCCGCATGCAGTCCCCCAGACGCGCGGCCGCGTCGGGTCCCGCCCTGGCAACGGCAGCATGTTGATCCGTGACACAGCGCAACTCGCCGCACACGGGAGAACCGTATCGCCCATATGGACTACACGTGAAGGAACTGTGAAGTCCGGATGTGGGTGGCACCGAACAGCCGGGGCGGCCCCGTCGATAATCCGGATCGCACGGGTTGCTGTGATTGCTACCGTCGGTCCCACAACGCACCGACCCCACCAGCCGGACCAGAAGGACGGACCTTCCTCATGCATGATGCCCGCGCCCTGATCGACATGGGTGCCGAAGCGGTACGTCGGCTCGCTCGTCGCGGATACACGCTGGACCTGGCCGCACTGGAGAACCTCCAGTCCCGGCGGAACCAGAACATCCGCTCGGCCGACGAGCTGCGGGCGGAGTCCAAGCGGGTGGCGAGCGAGGTCCAGCAGACGGCGAAGGCCGGCGGTGACATCAGCAAGCTGAAGGAGCGGGCCCGCGAGCTGAAGGACGAGATCCGGGAGATCGAGGCCGGTCAGGAGCAGGTCCAGGAGGAGCTGCGCGACCTGTTGCTCAGCATCCCGAACCTGCCGGCCGACGAGGCCCCGGACGGCGACAGCGACGCGGACGCGGTCGAGGTCAGGCGCGTGGGCACGCCGCCCGCGTTCTCCTTCGAGCCGAAGGACCACGTCGACCTCGGCGAGGCGACGGGCATCCTCGACTTCGCCCGCGCGACCAAGCTCTCGGGCCCCCGCTTCGCGGTCACGCGCGGTGCGGGCGCGGCCCTGGAGCGCGCCCTGGCGACCCTCTTCCTCGACCTCCACACCCGCCGCCACGGGTACGTCGAGCACGCGGTCCCCTACCTCGTCACCCGTAGGACGATGACCGGCACCGGACAGCTCCCGAAGTTCGAGGAGGACCTGTTCAAGACCGGCGTCGCGGACCGCGAACTGTTCCTCATCCCGACGGCCGAGGTCCCGCTGACCAACCTGTACGCGGACGAGATCGTCCCGCCCGCCGAGCTTCCCCTCGCCTTGACCGCGCAGACGCCGTGCTTCCGGTCCGAGGCGGGTTCGTACGGGCGCGACACCCGGGGCCTGATCCGCCAGCACCAGTTCTCCAAGGTGGAGATGGTCCGCATCGTCGACCCGGCGGAGGCCCGCGCCGAGCTGGAGCAGATGGTCGGTCACGCCGAGGCGTGCCTGAAGGAGCTGGGTCTCGCCTACCGCGTCGTCATGCTCGCCGCCGGCGACACGGGCTTCTCGGCCCAGCTCACGTACGACATCGAGGTCTGGATCCCGAGCCAGAACACGTACCGCGAGATCTCCTCGGTCTCCGACTTCGGTACGTTCCAGGCCCGTCGCGCGAACATCCGCACCCGCGACGAGAACGGCAAGCCCAAGCTCGTCGCCACCCTCAACGGTTCCGGCCTCCCCATCGGCCGCACTCTGGCCGCCCTCCTCGAACAGTGCCAGCAGGAGGACGGCTCGCTGGTGCTGCCGGAGGTGCTGGTCCCGTACCTCGGCTTCCGCCGGATCGCGGCGGACGGGACGCCGGAGGCGTAACAGGGCCTCAGGGGGGCTACTTCCCCAGCCGGACAGGCCTCACGGTCTGTCCGGCTGCTCCCGCCCACGGAACCCGGTGCAGTCGCACATGTCCCCGGTCGCCCGCTGGCTGTTGCCGTAGCTGTCGTTGTTCCAGCTGTGGTGTCCGTACTCGTGACGGCAACGGCCCTTCGCCTCGTCGTGCTTGGGCTGCTCGTGCCCGCACGAGGCGCACAGCGGATGGAGGACCACGGGCGCCACGATGGACCCGCTGCGCAGGATCAGCACCACGGCCACGACGGCGCCGACGACCGCGACCCCGCCCACGACCCCCATGACGTGCTCGGCCCCATGCCCTGCCGCCGTTGTCAGCGCGGATCAGCCCCGATCGACGGCATCCACGCTACGCGAGAGGGCTCTACGACCGGGCCCGGTTTTCGCGGGCGGACGCGGCGTCCGCGATATGGAACGGTGCTTGTCCAGGGGGAGTTGGACACTAGGATCCATGCTCATGACACACGGGGCGGAGGGGACGGGCAGCGCATACGCATCCGTCCTGCTGGTGATCCGTCGCCACGTCGACTGCTGTCGGCAGTCCAGCGCGCTGTGTCGCTGACGTAACCGGCCGGCGCCCGAAGGCGCGGCCTCCGAAGCCTCTCCGCTTCCCCCTGCGGCCCCTGCCGCCGCCCTCTCGCCGCTGACCGCCTCCGGTCCGTAGTGCGCGGACCGGGGCCTGTCGTGCCTTCCCGTACTGGGGCCCTGCGGTGCAGGGTCCTTCCAGCACGGGATCCCGTACTGGATCCCGTCGTGGATCCCCGTACGGGAGGAGCGACGTCCCGGCGGCAGAGGCACCGCTCTCCGGCCCCGCAGGCCGCCCGCCCGGCCTCTTCCCGGCCGGTCCGTGCGTTACTCGCCCGATTGGACATTGCCATGCCGCGTTCCTCGTTGTTCCCGCGCGCCGCTGTGCTCGGTGCCGCCGCCCTGCTCGCGCTGGGGTCCGCGTTCCCGGCCCAAGCCGCCACGGGCTTCGACCCGTTGCCACCGCACAATCCGTACGCCGGGCCGCAGGGCACCGCGACCATGCACGGTGACACCGGCTCCTCGGACGCCACCCCGCTGGCCGGGCCGGGAGCCGGGTCGCTGACCTCCAGGCGCGTCGCCCTGCAGTCGGCCTGCCCGACCGTCCTGGTCGGCTCCGACGGTTACCCGGTGGCGCTCTGCACGCCGATCCTCGGTCAGGTGCCCACCGTGCACCTGCTCGACCCCGCCACGGGGAACTCGCTGGCGGAACTGCGTATCGCCAAGGGCTCACTGCTCGGCGGGGTCTACGCCTATCTCGACGACCAGGACCGGCTGGTGGCGGTGGACGGCGACCGGGCCCTGCTGCGTATCGCCCACCGCCGGACCGCGTCCGGCGGCTGGGAACTGTACGTCGCCAGTTCGCTGTCGCTGGCGTCGGCCGTGCCGGAGGGGGACGCGGTCACCGGGGTCTCACCGGACTGGAAGGGCCGGGTCTGGTTCGCCACCGGCGGCGGGGTCGTGGGCACCGCCGACGACCGCACGGGCGCCGTCCACGCCCTGACCCTCCCCGCGGGCGAACGCGTAGACAACTCCATCTCGACGGCGCCCGCCGGTACCGCCGTCGCCACCACCCACGCCACATACCTGCTCACCGCGGCGGACGACGGCACCCCCGCCGTCGCCTGGCGGCAGCCGTACGACCGAGGGCCCGCGCGCAAGCCCGGCCAGCTCAGCCGGGGCACCGGCTCGACCCCGACGTTCTTCGGCCCCCGCACCGGCACCGACTACCTCACCGTCGTGGACAACGCCGCCCCCACCGAGAACCTGCTCGTCTACCGGGCCGACACCGGCGCCCAGGTGTGCTCCGTCCCCGTCCTCCAGGCCGGTGGCAGCGGAAGCGAGAACTCCCCGATCGGCGCCGGCAACTCCGTCTTCGTCGCCAGCACCTACGGGTACCCCTACCCCGCGCTCCCGGACGACGCCGGCCCCTCCACCCCTGCCGCCGCCGACTTCGAGGGCGGCCTCAGCCGCGTCGACGTCCGCGCGGACGGGTCCGGCTGCGACCTGAAGTGGGACACCACGGTCCGCTCGTCGGCCGTACCCCGCCTCTCCACCGCCGACGGCCTCATCCACACCATCATCCGGACGCCCGCCATCCCCTTCACCCACACCACGTCCATCCTCGACTCGTTCCTCTACGCCACGATCGACCCCGCCACCGGCAGAACGGTCCGCACCCACTACCTCGGCACCAGCGCCCTCTACGACACCCTGCAGATGGTCGGCTCCATCGCCCCCGGCGGCGTGATCTACCAGGGCACCATCACCGGCATCCTCCGCATCACCAACGGCTGACCGGGCCAACGCGCCTGAACCCGAACGCGTCGAAGGCCCCCGCAGCAAGCTGCGGGGGCCTTCGACGTATTGCCCGGTGAGAGCAATGGCGGAGGATACGAGATTCGAACTCGTGAGGGGTTGCCCCCAACACGCTTTCCAAATGTTCGTACGGGGGTCCGGCGGGGGTCGTGGGCGTCCTGACCTGCGGCGGAGCGTTCGGGGTGACCCCGTCCGGACGGGCCAGGACGGGGGTGAACGCAACCAGAACTGCAACCAGGCCGCCGCTCTGGCGACTCTCGGGCGGACTCCTAGTCGACGATGTCGAGGGCCGGCAGCGCGTCCACGATCTTCATCGTCTCCAGGCTGACGGTCACGATCCGCTTGAGGAGGTCGATGATGTACCGCGGGTCGTCGGACCAGTCATTGGGGTCGTTGGTGATCTCCGACGCCTTGTCGACCTTGACCTGGTAGCGGTCGATGATCCACTCGATACCGGACCGGGCCCCGAGCTGGTAGCGGTATGCCTCTTCCGGGATGTTGGTGAGAGTCACCCGGTGGTTGTAGACGATCCTCGAGCGGTCCGGCTGCCCCTTCACCTTCGGAATCTTCATCTTGGTGACCCGGTACAGCTCGCTTGCTGGAGTGGCCGACGTGTCGCCAGAGACCTGTTCCTTGATGCCGCCGTACGGCTCCACCTCCTCGTAGTTGACGTGGAGGTGGGCCAGCTTGCGCCCCGCCTGAGAAAAGCCGTGGAAGTCTCGCGCCTTGGGGATGCGAGGCAGGGACTTCTTCAGGTCGGCAGCAAATTGGGTTCGATACTCCGGCGAGTGCAGCAAAGCATAGGTGCAATAGAAGACGTCGTCCTTTGTGATCGCGTCGTCGTTGTAGCTCGCCCGGAAGTCGCGGAGGGCCGCGTCCGTAATGTTGTCGACCTGCTCGTAGCCGGTCTCGTCTTCGGCGGCGGCGAAGAGGTCGTCACCCTTTCCGAGCTCACGATAGCTGTATCGTGGGAAGAATGAGCCGCCACTTCCTGCGCCAGTTACGTGACGATTCGGAACATGGTCGAGCATGAGAGCGGAGAATGGCACGGCTGATCCGTTACCGACGACATAGAAGCCGAAGTTTTGGTGCGCCCCCGCGGGAAAGAACGCCGGAAGTTGGTAGGTTGAATTGTTCAGTAGCGAGTCGAAGTAGAGGTATTGCTTCGAGAAGACGCGGTAAGTGGAAGTGGTGACCATCTCCGGGGAGAATGTGTACTTCTTGCCCTTAGGGATCCTGGTCTTGTCGGCATGATTCCAGCTGATCCGCTTCGGGTCGGTGTCGATCCAGGCTTCGACTTCCCTAATTCCAGGGGAGACAAGGCCGGTTTCCGTGGCGTGCTGCCTGAAGTTGTCGACCTGCTCGTTGTAGAACTCGATCATTGAGTCCATGTTCTCCCCCACCTTATCGGCGGAGAAGTTGTACGCCCATGGGTCACGGGAGGTGTCGACGCCGTTCGAGTAGGCGGCGAAGATCGGGCGAGCCCGATTGGTCTTATCCCTTTCGCCGATAGCTTGGAAGGCTGCAAAGCGGTCGTTGCGCTGGTTGATCCAATCTCCATCGGAGTTCGGGGTGATCAGCTGCCAGGGGACAGTGTTCAAGTTCTGCCCGCTCAGGATTGCCAGCTTTTCCTCGCGGCTGAGGCAGTCGCCGATATCGCGGTAGTAAAGGCGGAGGTTCCCGGCCGAGGGTGAATCCTTAGCTCCCTTGATAAGGATGAGGATAGCAACGGTGTTTCGGCTTCCCGACCCGAAGATCTTTCCTCCTTCCTTCCGGGACTGCTCGCCTGCGGTTCGCTGGTTTCCGCGCAGGTTATAGCAGTAGATGGCGTCAAACTCGTCGGCTAGGCACCTGCGCAGGCCATCCGCGCTGGTTCCGTCGATGTAGCCGCCGTTGGATACAAAGGCGACTACCCCCTCATCCTTGATCCGGTCCGACGCCCAGCGGATCGCCCTGATGTAGGAGTCATATAGCGAGTTCTTCAGAGTTGCTTTCGACCTCGCGACGTAGGTCTCCGCGATTCGTCCATCCAGTGCTTCATACTTCAGGTTCTGATTGTTGTCGTTCATGCTGTCCTGCCCCGTTGAGTAGGGCGGATTGCCAATTACGACTGTGATGCGCTGCTTTTGCTGCCTTTTCGCGCGGTCGCTGTTGCCTTCAAGCACGTCCATGCCATCGAGCTTTGCGGTGCCTTCCGCCAACTGAAAGGTGTCGGTGAGGACGATGCCTTCGAAGGGCTGGTAGTCGTCGCCAGCGAGGTCATGGAAGGCGGCTTCGATGTTGATGGCAGCGATGTAGTAGGCGAGAAGCACGATCTCGTTGGCGTGCAGCTCGCTCGTGTACTTGCGGAGCAGGTCCTCGGGGTTGACGAGGCCGGACTGCAGGAGACGGACGGGGAAGGTGCCAGTACCGACGAAGGGGTCAATGATCTGGACGCCTGCATCGGAGAGAGAGCGGCCAAGGTGCTTGTTCAGGGCCTGCTCGGTGGCTCGCAGGATGAAGTCGACAACTTCGAGCGGGGTGTAGACGATGCCGAGGGCGTCGGCGGTCTTGGGCAGGGCGGTCTTGAAGAACTTGTCGTACAGCTCGACGATGACGCGCTGGCGGCCTTCGTGGTTGTCGATGCCTTCGGCTCGGACGCGCACGGACTGGTAGAAGCTCTCCAGGGTCTTGGCCTCGGCATCCAGGCCCTGGTCGTCGAGGATGTCGAGCATGCTCTGCATGGCCTTCGAGACCGGATTGTGCTCGGCGAAGGCGTAGTCCTTGAACAGTGCGTCGAAGACCGGCTTCGTGACGATGTGCTGGGCCAGCATGTCGATCGCACTGTCGTCGGTGACGCCGGGGTTTATGGTGGCCCGCAGCTCGGCGACGAACTCCTTGAAGGCTGCCTGCTTCTCCGGGATCTCCAAGGCGGCCTTGATCCGGGTCACATGACGGTCGGCGATCTGCGCGATGTCCTTGGCCCAGTCCTCCCAGTAGTGGCGCTCGCCGACCTTGTCGACGATGCGGGCATAGATGGCGTCACGCCAGTCGCTGATGGAGAACAGGGCGTCCTGGACGTGCTGGGCGGCCTGAGCCTCCTTGGCCTTGGCCTCCTGGGCGCTGTCCGCGGTGCTGGAACCGTCCTGGTCACCGACGGTCTCGTCATTGGGCCCGATGGCCCCGATGCCGATCTTGTTGTCGGGCTTGTGCTTGTTGAGCTCGATCTGGTTGACGGTGGCGTTGAAGCGGTCATCGTGGGCGCGCAGGGCTTGGAGGACCTGCCAGACGGTCTTGAAGCGCTGGTTGTCGGCGAGGGCCTTCTCCGGCGGCATGCCGGCCGGCACGGCGACGGGCAGGATGATGTAGCCGTAGTTCTTGCCGGGGGCCAGGCGCATCACGCGGCCGACGGATTGGACGACGTCGACGACGGAGTTGCGGGGGTGGAGGAAGAGGACGGCGTCCAGGCTGGGGACGTCGACGCCCTCGGAGAGGCAGCGCGCGTTGGACAGGATGCGGGCCTGGTTCTGGCCGGGATCCTGCTTGAGCCAGTCGAGCAGGCGGTTCCGCTTCAGGGTGTTGAAGGTCCCGTCGACGTGGTCGACCTCGCAGTGCAGCACATCGTCGTCGGCGTCGTCGTACGCGTCGACGACTTCGTTGAAGCGTTCTGCGATGGACTTGGAGTCCGCGATCGACCGGGCGAAGGCGACGGCCCGCTTCATGGGAGCCTCGTCCTCGGCGAAGCCGGAGCCGTCGGCGAAGGTGCCGGTTCGCTTTGCGAGGGCGTTCCAGCAGCCGATGATCTTTGCGGCGTCATCGAGGCCAAGCTCGGACGATCCGCCAGCCATGCCCTGCTGCAGGGTCTTGGCGACGACGCCCTCGTCGATAGTGAGGATGAGGACCTTGTAGTCAGTGAGCAGGCCCTGCTCCACAGCCTGGCCGAACCCGAGGCGGTGGAACTCCGGACCGAACGTCGACTCGTCGTCCATCGAGGCCAGGACCGCGTCGGCGTTCTTCGCGTCGGCCTTGGTGTCCTCGTTGTAGATGCGAGGGGTGGCCGTCATGTAGAGGCGGCGGTCACCAGCGAGGTAGTCGTTGTCGTGGACGCGGACGAAAGCGGACTCGTCATGGCCGGAGAGTGTGACACCGGTGGTCCGGTGGGCTTCATCGCACAGGATGAGGTCGAAGCTGCCCAGGCCCTTTTTCTGCGCCTCGGCGATCGTGGCGATCGACTGGTAGGTGGAGAACACGACCGTCAGGCCGGGGCCGGCCTCCACGCTGGCCATCTGCTTGATCAGGCGGTCAGGGTCGGTGGTGGCGGGCAGGGCCAGGTCGTGGGTGGCCATGTCCTGGTCGTCGGTTTGGGACTGCCCCCTGCCGACCTTGACGTCGGAGCACACTGCGAAGGGGCGCAGCGTCAGCTCGGTCTCGAAGGACCACTCGCGCAGCGTCTGGGACAGCAGGGCGATAGACGGGACCAAGAAGAGGACGGCGGTGTGGTCGCCTTCCCCAGCCGCCGCTCGCTCTTTCTGGAGCCGCTCGACGATCTTCAGGCCCGTGAACGTCTTGCCCGTGCCGCACGCCATGATCAGTTTGCCGCGATTGTTCTCCGCGAACCCGGCGAAGACGGCGTCGATGGCCTCGCGCTGGTGCTTGCGCGGGCTCTTCTTCGTCTGGAGGCTCAGCTCGAAGGGCTCGTTGGCCGCAGGCATGTACCACTCGACCGGGCTGTTCGCGATGTCGGACATGCCGAGCCGGGTAACAGGGATCTGCTGATCAGCCAGCGCGGCCTCGGCGTGCACGCTCCACTTCTCCGTCGTGGAGATGATCATGCGACGGGTGAAGCCGCCCTTGCCAGAGGCAGTGAAGAAGGAGTCAATGTCCTCCTTCTGGAGTGTGTGGCTGGGGTCGTAGAACTTGCACTGGATCGCGCAGAAGCCGCCGGTCTCCCGGTCCTGCGCAACCAGGTCGATGCCCGTGTCCCGCTTGTCGTGCTCGGTGCCCGGCCAGTCGGCCCACATCCACACGCGAGTGAACTGTTCGGTCCACTGGGGATCGGTGCTGAGGTACTGGAGCATGAGCTCCTCGAAGCGCGTACCGCGGTCGCGGCTTCCGTCGACGCCGTTACGGATCGCCCTGATGACGTCGTGCACCGTCGTGGTCGTGGCCACTGCGCCTCGTTCCCTAATAGCAAGCGACCCGCCTGGCCGCGAGCCGCAACACTTCCCAGAGTCAACTGGGAACCCTACTGCCCTAACCAGCATCGGTACCGAGCGCGGCTGATTCCGCACGTACGGTGGCGGAACTGCCATTGGCCGCCCGTGCCTGGATCCACTCCTTCCCATGACAACTGCACCAGATGTGGGAGGGGCGCAGCGTCCGGCCCCGCTGCTGCTGTAGCTCCGCGCTGTGAACGGTCCTGGCCAAGAGGGCCGGAGACATTGGGTGCGCTGGAAGGAGACGCAAGATTAGGAGGGGTCTCTCGGGGACCGCCACGACTGACCGGCCGTCCTACTGGGCGGGCCGCTTGAGGCGGACGCCGCTCGTTGGGGTGCGGGAAGAAGCCGATGCTCGGCGAAGCGCCAGGGGACCTTCGCGGCGGTGACGAATGCGGCGGGGCCTTCTGGCAGGTGCGTGAGGACGCCCAGGAAGAGTGTGTGGGAGACCGCCAGGAGAGGGCCGTGGCGTTGGGCGGTGTGGTGAAGGAACGTGGCGCAGTGGCGGGCGCGGGTGTGGAGGTCGGTGAGGCTTTCGCCGTCTTCGCAGCGTAGAGACGGATTGGCGAGGCGCCGGGCCCGCCAGGCGCGATAGACGGGCGGGTAGGTCTCGGCGCTGCGGCCGACGACGACGCTCGGGGCGCGCCACTCGGCGAGGAGGCCGGAGGTGGCCACGATCGGCAGGCCCGTGAGGTGCGAGACGAGGGTGGCGGTCTGGCGGGCACGGGGAATCGGGCTGGTGACGATCGCGGTGATGCCTTCGGGGAGGGGAAGCGAGCGGCACACTTGGTCGCGGCCCTCCATGGTGAGAGCGGCCTCGTGTGGGGCGTGGTAGCCGGGGCGGTGGCCTTCGTAGGCGCCGTGGCGCATGAGCCAGATGTCAGCCAAGGATCCAGCCTCCGTCGACGCGCAGGGTCTGGCCGGTGATGAAGCCGGCGTCCTCAGTGGCGAGGAAGGCGACGGCCGCGGCGACGTCTTCCGGTCGGCCCCGGCGTTGGACGCACTGGCGGGCGAGCTGGCGGACGGTCATGGCTTCCGGGTCGTCGACGACGGCGTCTTCGGCGGGGACGCGGATCGAGCCGGGAGCGACGCAGTTCGCGGTGACGCCGGCGGGGCCGAGTTCGCGGGCGAGGGCGCGGGTGAGTCCTTCGAGGCCGGCCTTGGCACTGATGTAGCCGGCGAGCTCGTGGCGGCCCGCAGCGGCGAGGACGGAGCCGATCGTGATGATCCGGCCCCAGCCGGCTGCCGTCATGCCGGGGGTGAGTTCGTGGGCGAGGAGATAGTGGCTGGTCAGGTTGGTGGCCAGAGTGCCCTCCCAGTGGGTCGGTGTCGTCTCCGGCCACGATCGGCGCGGGTAGGCGCCGGCGTTGCTGGCCAGGATCTCCACCGGGCCCAGGGCCTCTTGGGCTCGACTGCACAGGGACCGTACGGCCTCGGCGTCTCGAAGGTCTGCCGAGAGGGAGATGCAAGAGGGGAGGGAGGCTGAGAGCTCTCCTGCCGTTCGGTCGTCGTCGAAGTGGGCGAGCGCGATTGTGGCGCCGTCGGCTGCGAGGCGGCGGGCGATGGCCGTGCCGAGGCCGCCGGTGGCTCCGGTGACCAGGGCGGTGCGGCCGTTCAGGGGGCCGGGCATGACGACTCCAGGGGGCAGAAGTAGGTGGCGGGGTCGAAGGCGGGGCTCATCGCTTCGGCGAGCCGGGTGAGGAGGACGAGTCGGTCCGCTGGGGCCAGGTCGGCGAGGTTGTAGACGCCGAGGATGCGCATGGCCAGGTAGGGGCGGAGAAGATTCGCCAGGTCGGCGCCGGGCCAGAGACGGTCGGCGACCGGTCGTACGAGCTGGTTCCAGTACGTGGTCACGGCGGCACGCCGGGGAGCCGCGAGCCGTGGGGCGTAGTCGATGCGGATGGTGCTCGTGGTGTGCTCGATGTCCGCTCGTCGGATCTCGGGGGTGTTGTCCGGGACGCGGGCGAACGTGGCGGGGTGGTCGGCGAAGGCCGCCGGGTTGTACGTGGGCACGAGCCAGCCGCCGAGGGTGGAGGCGTACCAAAGGAAGTTGGCGAACTCGCCGGGGATGCTGTTCATGCCGGCGGTGTCGTAGTCGAACCAGGCGAGCGGGTGGGCGAGGTTGACGTCGGTGGGGTCGCCCTGGGTGAGCGCTGCCCAGACCGGTTGGGTCGCGGCGAAGTGGGCCCGGAGCCAGCGGAGGGTGGCGACCCAGTCCAGGTGGTGCCGACGGCCGTTGATGTTCAGGGTGTAGGTGTCGAGGCGGGAGACCGGGACGTCGATGAGGCCGTCGGCGATCAAGAAGTCCCTACCGCCGTAGTACTCGTCGAGTCGGCCGCCGGGGGCCGCACGGTCCCAGTACAGCTTGCGGACCACGCTTGTTGGGTCGGTGGGCGTCGCCGTCGCGAGGATGGCCTCGCGGTACGCGGCGGTGAGCTGATCCATGTAGGCGCGGAGGTCGCTGCTCGGCTCGTCGGCGTTGAGGAGATCGAGCAGGAGCCCGTGGTCGGTGCCGCCGGGCAGACGCTCGTACGCGAGGAGCCGCCCGCCCGGCACACGCAGGTGGGCGTGGAGAGTAGGCACCCGGTAGTGCGGGGCCAGACGTGCGTGCCCGCGAACCTCGGCGCGGCTTTCCACCGGGTCGCGCGTGTACTTCAGGAGCAACGGGCGGCCGAGGAGGTCGACGGGACAGAGCAGGTTGCGGGTGAAGCGCCGCACCGGGCCGAGCCGCCGAGGGCTGCGGAGGGTCATGGCCGCACCCCGTTGAGCAGTTCGAGGCACACTCGGGCCAGTTCGGCGGGCGGGAAGGCGTCCATGTGAACGTCGACGTCCGGGGGAATGGCGTCTCGCACGGGGCAGAGGTCGCCCTGGTGCATGCGGTCGGACAGGTCGGTGGCGATGGCGTGGTGGTGGGGGAGCCCGGTGCGCCACTTGCTGTGGCTGTGGCGCGCGTACAGGCCGATGACGGGCCCCTCTGCGGTGCGCGTCATCGCGGCGAGGTGGGTGAGGCCGGTGTCGTTGCCGACGATCAGGTCGCAGTGCGGGAAGAGATCGGCGAGCTGTTCGGCCGGCACCACGTTCAGGTGGAGCACCTGAACGTGGCGTCGAGGGGCCTCTGCGCTGACGCGAAAGCCGCCTTCCGGGGCGCCGCCGATGAGCAGCAGCCGGGCCTGTGCTTGCTGGGCTTCGGCGATCTGCTCGGCGAGGGCGATGTACCGCTGGGCGGTGTAGTCCTTCCGGTCCGGCCAGCTGGTGGCGGTGATGGCGGCGATGGTCAAACCGCCCAGCCAGCCCACCGATCGCAGCTCCTCCACGAGATTGTTCGGGCCGGTCGCGAGCGTCGGCGCGAAGGGAGCCGTGCCGGGGAGGCGGATACCGAGGCGGCGTTCCAGCGCCAGGTAGTGGCGGGCCGGCAGGTCCGGGTGGGCGCGGCCGTCGCTCGACCAGCAGGGCGGGGCGGCTGGGTCGAGTACAAGGCTCACCACTGCCTCGGAGCCGTACGCCTCGATCCCCGCGCGGTCTCCGATCACAGCGCGTCGACCGTGGGGCGTGGTGACTGGGGGTTGAGTGATCAGCCCGGTCCGGGCGATCAGCCCTGCGTACGGCCCCACCGCCCGGACGGACGTACGAACAGACCGCAGCCGCAGCCAGTCGAGCACCGCGCGTACCCCCGACAGGGCGAGGAGGGTGTCTCCGAGCTTCCCCTCGAAGGCCACCACGACCTCGCCGCACCCGCTCAGGCGGTGGACGAGCTCGGCGGAGGCAGTCAGCGGGAGCGGCGCGCCGAGGGGGACGCTGCCACGGTCGTACCCCAGCGGGGTGGTGTGGACGGCCCCGGCGGGGACGACCACGGAACCGTGGTGGAACCGGACCCCTGGCGGCGCGACCGAGCTCACGCCGGACCGTCGATCGTGGTGAGCGCGACCAGCGGCAGCTCGAGCTCGTCGAGCAGGGCGCGGGCTCCGCGCGTGGTGTCCTCCACCAGGCAGGCCGCCGCCAGCGGGACGGCGCCGGCCTCGCGGAGGCGGCGGGTGAGGTCGGCCAGGGTCCGACCGGTGGTGATCTCGTCGTCCACGATGACGATGCGCTGTCCCGGAGCGATGCCGTAGGCGAAGACGTCGGTGCGCATGGCGTGCGGCTCGCTGAAGCGGACCGCGCCGTCCAGGGGGAGATGCAGCTTCCAGGCGATCTTGTAGGGGAGGCGGGCGGCGTCGGCGAGGGAGACGGTGGGCAGGATGCCGCCCGCGTCCAGGCCCAGGAGGAAGTCCACGGAGCCGGCGCCGTCCGGCAACTGCTCCTGGACCAGACGCCACAGATCGGCCCCCGTGCTGGCGAGGGTGTCGGGATGTACCGGGCTTTCCAGGCCGTCCAACGAGTGGATGACCCGCTCGCGGCGGCTCGTGGCTCCGACGCTGAGCCGCTCGACGATTCGGGCGGAGAAGGGCGGCACGGTGAGGATTTCGGGCATGACGAAGCTCCTGTCGGTGGAAAGGGGAGAAGGAGAGACGCGTGGTTCAGGCGGCGAGCTGGAGCGCGTACCAGGTGAGGAGCTGGTCGACCGCCGCGGTGATGGGCTTGAGCACGAGCTCGGTGTCACCGGTACGCCAGGCGTTCGCGACCTCGGCCAGAGGAGGGACCGCGAGGGCCGTCAGGCCCGGCATGCGGGAGGCGGCGGCGAGGATCCGGTCGGGGCCGGACTCCCACTGGTTGTGCTCGCGCAGGAGAAGGCGGCAGGCGAGCACGAGGTGCTTGTAGAGCTGCCGCAGGGCGGTCGTTCCCTCCGCAGTACGCAGACGGCGCATGGTGAGCATGACCTGGGGCAGTTCGCGGACGGCGGCGAACGCGAGCTCGTCCCGGCTGATCGTCGGAAGTTCGAGGTCGGATGCCGCGTGCAGGACGGGGCTGCCCTGCTGGAGCTGGTGAAGGACGAAGGCCAGGCGCGGAGTGATGCGTCGGGCGGTCAGTTCTCCGGACGTGACGAGGGTGGGGCCGAGCGAGGCCGCACTGCCGAGGGCCGTCCGGTACTGCTCCAGGGCCTCATGAATCCCGCCGATGACCTCGTGCTCGGCGATCACCATGAGGTCCAGGTCGGACCAGCCGGCGATCCAGGTTCCCTCTCCGAGGCTTCCGGTCAGGGCGACGAGCCGGACGCCGGATCCGTACGCCCGCACCGTGTCGGTGAAGTCGGCCGTCGCCGACGCGACTGCTGCCGGAAGACCGAGCCCGTACGGGGTGGCCACGCGCAGCGCAGTCGTGGAGGGCGGGGCGGCGATGCGCCGGAGGCGGGCGCGAAGGGCCGCGATGCTGCCGGTGTTGTCGATGACGTGGTCGGCCAGAGCGGCGACCTGATGGGCGCCGCGGCTCATCTTGATCTCGTCCTTCGCGGCGACGGCCTGAGCCGGAGTGCCCGACCGCTCGACGCGTACGGCGAAGGAGGCGTCCAGGTAGACGATCTGGAGCGTGTCGCCCATGAGCTGCTTGAGCTCGGCGATCGAGGCATCGTCGTGGACGGACTCGATGGTGAACAGCTTCGTGTCGACGTGGGCGTCCGCAAAGCGGTTCAGCTCGCCGAGGAGCAGTTCGGCCTGCCGACGGGCCGAGAGTGCGTACGGGTCCGCGAGCCCTTCCCGGTGGGCTGCCTGCCGTAACAGGAAGCCGATCTTGAGGCGTTGGGCTCCGCAGGTCCGCTGGACGAACTGTGCGCTGGTGCTCTTCCCGCACTCACTCAGCCCGCCGAAGGCGAGTACCTGGCGCAGATGCCGACTCGGCTTGATCTCTGCCGGAGCGACGTCCTCCCGCCCGTACAGCTTGAAGCGGGCCGGCACGGGGAGCCGACGACGGCCGGCGACGACATCGGAGACCAGCGCGTCGAGAGCGGCGCAGAGCTCCTCACGTTGCCCGTGAAGGGCCGGGACACGTCGTGCGGCCAGTTCGTCGCGGCTCGCCGCACGCTCGCTGTGCCAGATCCGCAGTGTCAGCACCGACATGCGGTCCACGACGGAGGCGAGCGTCTCGGTGTGCAGCGGCACATCGGCACGGCCCGCGTCCACCAGCGAGCCGAGCACTTCGTCAGCCCGTTCGGCGAGGGCATTGCGTTCGGCGTTGAGCTGGTCGATCTCTCGCTTGCAGTCGGCGACCTGGGCGGCGGAGAGCAAGGTGCTGCGCACCCGGTCCTCGGTGTCCCACAGACGCCCGTTGACGGTGTGGAGCCGGGTGACGGTGTCGTCCAGGCGGTGCCGGTCCTTGTCCTGGAGGGTGGCCATGGCGCGGGTGAGCCCCGGAGGCAGCACCAGGGGCGGGGAGTTCTGAGTCATCGGGGACTCCCGTCGATGAGTGGAGTGAGGCCAAGGTGATCGAGTACGGCGCTGTGCACGTCGTCCAGGGAGCGGTTCTCGCAGTCCACGACGGCGGCGTACGTGCCGTGGCCGGCCTGGTGAAGCAGAACAGCGTGCAGTGTCTTCTGATAAGCCGGGTAGATCCCGGTCCACGGGCGGCCCTCGCGGGCGCTGGTGATGGCGTAACTGCGCTCGGCGTCGAAGGACGCGAGCAGCAGCACCGAGGTCTCCGATGCGGTGGCGCGCGAACCCGCGATATCCGTTACGGTCTTGAACGCCTCGCCCACCGTCAGCCCGTCCTTGACCACGCATGTCGCGGTGGCCACAGCGAGGAGCATGGGCAGGCCACGGTCCAGCAGCCCCGTACGACCGGACTCGCGTGCGGCGGCCCGCTTGGCGTGACCGACGAGGAGCATCTCCGTCAGCTCGACCGTCGTGGACGTCTCGAACCACCACCGGGCGTAGTCGCCGGCCGCTACCCGCGCCCACGGCTCGGGATCGTGCTCGTGGACAGCCCCCAGCGGCTGAAGGACGTGTCGGCGCGCGGCCAGCCGATCGAGATGCGTCGTCTTGCCCACGTTGTCAGGGCCGTTGAGGCTGACGAAGTCCGGTAACCGCTCCATCGCTCATGCCTCGCGGATCGGTGTGTCGAGGACGGAGGTGATCGCGGCAGTGTTCGTGGCGATGAACTCGGCCAACTCAGGCGGCATCAGGTTCAGCTCACGGACGGCCTGGGCGGTGAAGGGCACCCGGACCACCTCGTACTCGCCCCGCTCCGGCTTGTCGAACTCGGTGCCCGTCCGTGCGGCCAGGTCCATCGACTCCAGGCGCGCAGCGAAGATGTGCTGGACTCCGACGCCTCCCTCCAGCGCGTCGGTGATGAGGTGCACGAGCTCGGAGCGCTCCAGCTTGCCGCCCAGCTCCTCGAACACCTCCCGGTGCAGCGCCGCCTCGATGGTCGCGTCCTCTTCCTCGACGCCTCCGCCGACCGACACCCAGTACGGCTCCCTGCCCGGCTTGGTGCGCTTGATGAGGACCAGTTCGTCGCCGTCGAGAAGGATGGCGCGGGCGTTGCGCTTGATGATGTCGGTCATGCCGTTTGCTCCTTGGGTGTGTAACCGGAGAGAACGGGCGGAGGGGCGCATTTTGGCTGTGGCCACTTTCCCCGGTTCGTGAATACAGCATGGTGCAAACTGATCGCTGAGTGTGACGCACAGGTGCTGCAGCAATGCCGCAGTTATGCCGAACAGGGCTGCTCGCGCAGGGTGCTTCGGCGTTTCACCAAGTGACGGACGGGGGGTACGACGGTGGTGACTGTGCAGAGATGGTCCGGCCGCGAAGCACGGCTGCTGCGCGAAGCCCTTCGCATGAGCCTGCGTGACTTCGCCGCCTACCTCGGAGTCAGCGACCGGACCGTGTCGAACTGGGAGGGTGGCGGTGCGGGTTACCAGCCGCGTGCCGAGTCCCAGGCTGTGCTCGACACCGCGCTCGACCATGCGTCGGGCGAAGCGCAGACGCGGTTCGCGGCGGCGCTGGGAACGAACGGTGCTGCGCCACCCGCGACAGGCCGCATCGAAGTCGACTCTCACAAGTTCCTGCCAGTTTTCATCGGCGTCGAGCGCGCCGGCCGCCTCCGCGCACACATGAGACCGAGTACGCACGACGAGTGGCTGGAGTCCTCCTCGGCCCGTGTCGACCACCCCGAGGCACAGGAGTGCATCCTTCACGCCTTCGCGTGCGGGGTGGCTGTCTTCCACCTCGTTCAGCCGCACCAGCCCGCCGCGCTCACCGACCTTGCGGTCTGGCGGTACCGCTCCTACGCCTCCGACCTCCCCTGGGCGCGGGACAAGCTCCGCGACCTCCTGGACGAGGAACCCGCCGGCGTTCCCAACCCTGAGTACGTCCTCTCCCTCTACTGGCTCATCTCGGGCCCCTGGTCCGGCGACGCCCACGACACCGCACTGCGCCTGTTGTCCACGCCCTCTGTCCTGGTCGACCGCGGCGCCCCGGACGGCCCCGCTCCTCTGGGCGGTGCGGTCGAGGAGTCTCTCCTCGCCACCGGCTTCGACCACCCCGACATCGTGTCCTTCGGCGTACGGGGTGTGTCCACCGCCTACGCGGGCTGGTCCGGCGTCGCCTACGCGTCCCACTCCCGCGAGCGCAGCCTCACGATCGACGAGTTGGTCACCTGCGAACTGACCGTCCAAGCCCTCTGGTGTTTCACCCGCCAGGTGCAGCAAATGATCGAGGACGGCCAGGACCCCTTCATGCCCGAGCAGTACGGCTGGCGCTTCCTGCGTGCCGCCTCCTCCCGGCTCACCGCCGCCCGAGCCCAGGAGACCGCTCAACACGTTCTGATGCGGGAGGCCATCATGAAGACCAGCGGGCTGGCCGAACGGCTGCGCGCCGCGCAGGACGCTCTGCGAGAGGGCGTCGGGTGAGAACACAGGGCAGGAGAAGCAACGGATGGACATCGGCAGCGCCGCGCTGGTCGTGATCGACATGCAGAACGGCTTCGTGAACGAGCGAAGCCGCCACGCCGTGCCTGCGGTCTCCGATCTCGTCGCCCAGTGGACCGGCGCCGGCCGACCCGTGATCTTCACCCGGTACTTCAACTATCCGGACAGCCCGTACGAGCGCTTCTTCCAGTGGCGCCGACTCCAAGAACCACCTGAGACCGAAATCGTCCCCGAACTCGCGGAGGCGGCAGCCCGCGCGCACGCGGTCGTCGACAAGACCGGCTACACGCTCTTCACCCCCCAGGCAGCCGAACTGGTCCGCGGGGGCGGCTGGACCGACCTCGTCTTCTGCGGGATCGCCACCGAGAGCTGTGTCCTGAAGTCCGCGGCCGACGCCTTCGAACATGGCTACGCACCCTGGATCGTCACCGACGCCTGCGCCAGCGACGCCGGTCCTGACGTACACGACGCCGGACTCGTCGTCGCCCGCCGTCTGATCGGAACCGGCCAGCTTGTCACCACGGACCACGTGGTCGGCCAACTCACCGCGTGTGCCGGGGCCCCGGTGCTGGAATAGCTGCATGGGCGACACGCTGTACGACACCGACCTGATCATCATCGGCGGCGGACCCGCCGGGTGCGCTGCCGCACGTATGGCCGCCAGCGTCGGCATGGGCTCGATTCTGGTCGAGCCGGACCGGCTGTGCCGGAACCTGTACCGGATCCCAGCCCTGAACAACGTCCTCGGCGGCTACACCAGCGGCCCCGAGCTGGCGGACTCCATCGTCGCCGAGCTGAAGGGCACGGAGCTGTGTCGCCTCGAACTCGGTCGGTACGTCACCGAGCTCCGCGCCGACGACGACCAGGTGACCGCCACATTGGACACGGGCGCTTCTCTCACCGCCCCGCACGCCGTCGTCGCCACGGGTGTCGGCCCTCTCCAACCCAGCGACGCGCCCTGGATCACCGCCCCCGCCGGCCTGTCCCTGCCTGCGCTCTGGCAGGCCGACGCCGTCGACGCCCAAGGCCGGACCCTCCTCGTCCTCGGCGGCGACCGCCCGATTGGCACTTTCCTGCGCGCACACCCGACCACGGACACGCGCCTCCTCGTGGCGTACCCGGCGGCCGACGCGTACAAGATCGACGAGATCCGTGAGGACTCCCGGGTCACGCTCCTCCCCGTCGATCACCTGGCGCTGCACGGCGGGGAAGGCGCCCAGCTGTCGGCCGAGGCAGTGGGACAGGACGGTATTCACCGGACGATCACGGCGGACGCGGCCTTCCTCAGCCTGGGAAGCGCCCCCGCAGCCCCACCCGGAGACCTGACCCGCGGCCCGGACGGATACTGCCCGCCCACCGACCAGCAGCCCCGTCTCCTCGTGGCCGGCGACCTCCGCTCCACCCGCTTCCAACGGATCATGACCGCCCTGGGCTCCGGTAGCGAGGCGGCGCTGCACGCGTACTACGCGGCCCGGCACCTGCCCATCAAGGGGTGAGGCCACGGTGTTGCGCGTCAGGGGATGGCTCTTGGAGGGGGAACCCTTGTGACCAGTAGGGCAGAAGTGGCGGTCGCTGCTGCCATAGTCGCTCGGGACGCGCGCGTTCTGCTCGTACAACGACGCGTGACGGAAGGCGCCCTCTCATGGCAGTTCCCGGCAGGAAAGATCGAACCCGGCGAAACACCCGAAGAAGCCGCCGTACGTGAGACCCAAGAAGAGACCGGACTACGGGTGGCCCCACAAGAGTCACTGGGGTGCAGAGTGCACCCTCTGACGGGTCGGGAGATTCACTACATCGCATGTCGGCCCGTCGGGGGCGAGGCGGCCATTGCGAGCGCTGGTGAAGTGGCCGACACGGTCTGGGCCACACTCGGTGAGATTCCTCAGTACGTGCCGTACGGGCTGTTCGAGCCGGTGCAGCGCTACCTCGACGCCGCCCTGCCGGCGTGAGCCCTGCCGGGCATGCGCCCTTGAAATGCCACGAGTGTGCGGCTGGTGCGGCATCACCGTGGAACACGCCGCCTCCGCCGCTCTGGGATGCCCGCCGTGGGAGCTCGGGCTGTGCGCCGGCTGCGGCCAGATGATGCGGCGCTACGGGCTGAACGCCGCCATGTACTGCAACGTGTGCCGGTCCGTCCTCAACGGGCGACAGCTGGAACTGCAACCACATACGTCGAAGGCCCCCGCAGCAAGCTGCGGGGGCCTTCGACGTATTGCCCGGTGAGAGCAATGGCGGAGGATACGAGATTCGAACTCGTGAGGGGTTGCCCCCAACACGCTTTCCAAGCGTGCGCCCTAGGCCACTAGGCGAATCCTCCGCGGCAAACAATACAAGACGTTGAGGAGTGCTCGCGAACCCGTTCCCCGGGGAGGGGGTCCGGGGGTGCGGGAG
>NZ_RDBL01000029.1:729603-738270 GCF_008042035.1 Streptomyces sp. col6 | reverse complement strand
GTGGGGGAGGTGGACTTGTGGGGGTGGGGATCGGTTAAGGTAGGCGTCAGCCCCTCACGTGGCGCTATCTGACTGAACTCCCCCAGGGCCGGAAGGCAGCAAGGGTAGGTTGGCTCTGGCGGGTGCGTGGGGGGCCCTTTGCGTTCCCGGGGTGGTGCGGGTCACGGGCGGGCCCGGTTGTCGGTGGGCCCCGATAACCTCGTAGGTGTGTCGTCCCTTGCGCTGTACCGCCGCTACCGCCCCGAGTCGTTCGCCGAGGTCATCGGTCAGGAGCATGTCACTGACCCGCTCCAGCAGGCCCTGCGGAACAACCGGGTCAATCACGCGTACCTGTTCAGTGGCCCGCGCGGCTGCGGCAAGACGACGAGTGCGCGCATCCTGGCCCGCTGTCTGAACTGCGAGCAGGGGCCCACGCCCACGCCCTGCGGGGAGTGCCAGTCCTGCCAGGACCTGGCGCGCAACGGACCGGGGTCGATCGATGTGATCGAGATCGACGCCGCTTCGCACGGTGGCGTGGACGACGCCCGTGACCTGCGGGAAAAGGCGTTCTTCGGGCCCGCGTCGAGTCGTTACAAGATCTACATCATCGACGAGGCGCACATGGTGACGTCGGCGGGGTTCAACGCCCTGCTGAAGGTGGTGGAGGAGCCGCCGGAGCACCTGAAGTTCATCTTCGCGACCACCGAGCCCGAGAAGGTCATCGGGACCATCCGGTCGCGTACGCACCACTACCCGTTCCGGCTCGTCCCGCCGGGCACCCTGCGCGACTACCTCGCCGAGGTGTGCGGCAGGGAGAACAGCCACGTCGACGACGGCGTCCTGCCGCTCGTCGTGCGGGCCGGTGCCGGGTCCGTGCGTGACTCGATGTCCGTCATGGACCAGCTGCTCGCCGGCGCGGGCGACGACGGTGTGACATACGCCATGGCGACGGCCCTGCTCGGTTATACGGACGGCTCGTTGCTCGACTCGATCGTGGACGCCTTCGCGGCGGGCGACGGTGCCGCGGCGTTCGAGGTCGTGGACCGGGTCATCGAGGGCGGCAACGACCCGCGCCGCTTCGTCGCCGACCTGCTGGAGCGGCTGCGCGACCTGGTGATCCTCGCCGCCGTGCCGGACGCCGGTGAGAAGGGGCTGATCGACGCGCCGGCCGATGTCGTCGAGCGGATGCAGGCCCAGGCCTCCGTGTTCGGTGCGGCCGAGCTGAGCCGCGCGGCCGACCTGGTCAACGAAGGGCTCACGGAGATGCGCGGCGCGACCTCGCCGCGTCTCCAGGTCGAGCTGATCTGCGCCCGGGTCCTGCTCCCCGCCGCCTTCGACGACGAGCGCTCCCTCCAGGCCCGGCTGGACCGGCTGGAGCGCGGCGCATCCTTCGCGACGACCGGCCCCGGGCCCGCCATGGGGTACGTCCCCGGCCCCGAGGCCCTCGCCGGCGCCCGCCCCGGCCCCCGCGCCCGCACCGCAGCAGCCGAGCGGCGGCGGGTCGCAGGACGGACCCGCGCCCGCCCCGTACGCGGCCCCCGAGGCGCCCAGGCCGGTCGCCCCCGAGGACGACATCCCGGAGGCGGACGACCCGGACCTCGTCGACTCCGCCCTCTCCGGGCACGAGCTGATCGTCCGGGAGCTGGGTGCCACGGTGGTCGAGGAGTTCACGAACGAGTAGCCCCGCCGGGCGCGGGACGCCGGTCGCCGCCGCCTGTCCACGGACCGGCGGCCGTCGAGGCCGCCGTGCCCCGGCGGCTAGGCTGCACCCCGTGAAGGTCCTCGTCATCGGCGGCGGCGCCCGCGAACACGCCCTGTGCCGCTCTCTTTCCCTCGACCCCGACGTCACCGATCTGTACTGCGCCCCCGGCAACGCCGGCATCGCAGAGGTGGCCGAACTGCACCCGGTCGACGCCCTCGACGGCGCTGCCGTCGCGCGCCTCGCCACCGAGCTGGGCGCCGGGCTGGTGGTCGTCGGCCCGGAGGCACCGCTCGTCGCCGGGGTCGCCGACGCGGTCCGCGCCGCCGGCATCCCGTGCTTCGGCCCGTCCGGCGCGGCCGCCCAGCTGGAGGGCTCGAAGGCGTTCGCCAAGGACGTCATGGCCGGGGCGGGCGTACCGACCGCCCGCAGCTACGTGTGCACCACGCCCGCCGAGATCGACACCGCGCTCGACGCGTTCGGTGCCCCGTACGTGGTCAAGGACGACGGTCTGGCCGCCGGCAAGGGCGTCGTCGTCACCGATGACGTCGAGGTGGCCCGCGCCCACGCGCTGGCCTGCGACCGGGTGGTCATCGAGGAGTTCCTCGACGGCCCCGAGGTGAGCCTCTTCGCGATCACCGACGGCACCACCGTGCTGCCGCTCCAGCCGGCCCAGGACTTCAAGCGCGCCCTCGACGGCGACGAGGGCCCGAACACCGGCGGCATGGGCGCGTACTCCCCGCTGCCGTGGGCCGACCCCAAGCTGGTCGACGAGGTCATGCAGTCGGTGCTCCAGCCGACCGTGGACGAGCTGCGCCGGCGCGGTACGCCGTTCTCGGGGCTGCTGTACGCGGGCCTCGCGATCACCTCGCGCGGCGTGCGGGTCATCGAGTTCAACGCCCGGTTCGGCGACCCGGAGACCCAGGTGGTCCTGGCACGCCTGCGGACGCCGCTGGCCGGGGTGCTGCTGGGGTCCGCGAACGGCACCCTGGACCAGCTGCCGCCGCTGAAGTGGCGCGACGACGCCGCCGTCACCGTGGTCATCGCCTCGCACAACTACCCGGGCACCCCGCGCACGGGCGACCCGATCGAGGGGCTCGACGAGGTCGCGGCGCAGGACGCCCCGCACGCGTACGTGCTGCACGCCGGCACCCGGCGCGAGGGCGACGTGGTCGTCAGCGCGGGCGGCCGGGTGCTCTCGGTGACGGCGACAGCCGACGACCTCGCAGGCGCCCGTGAGCGCGCCTACGCGGCGGCGGCCAGGATCCGGCTGGAGGGCTCCCAGCTCCGTACGGACATCGCGAAGAAGGCCGCACAGGACGCGGCGACCGCGCGGGCCTGAATCCCGCGTCGCGGTGGGGCCGGGGCCCGTACCTCCCCGACCCTCCGCAGCTCAACACCTTTGCCCAAAGCCATTCCATCGAGTGACGGCTGAGCCATCCGGATGACGCCCGCCGCACCCCCAACTAGGGTGCGGCGCAAGCGTTCCGGCACTTGGCCCACCGGCATTGCGATGTCGGTGGCGGGTGCCACAGTGGGGGAGTGAGCAACACCGCCGTGGGGGCAGAGGGGGTGAGGTCCAGCCGTGTCCGGTACCGGTACGGGTGAGGAGCCGGGTGCACGGGCAGCGCGGGCCCGAGCACTCGCCCTGCTGCGCATCCGCGGCAGGGCGACGGCGGTCGCGCTGCTGCCCGCCGCGCTGGCCGTGGTGCTGTTCGCCGCGGGCGCGCAGGGCTTCGCCGACGGCGGCGGCTGGGACGCGGCGCGCTGGGCCGTGACCGCCTGCGCGGTCGTGGTCCTGCTGATCGCGGCGGCCGTCGCGATCGCGGTGGCGCGGGCGAAGCCGGCGGTCAGCCCGACCGTGCCGCTGAGCGAGTCGGCCGCCCCCGACCTCTACCGTCTGGTCCGCGAGCTGGCGGACCGGCTCGACGTACCCGCGCCCTCGGCCATAGCGCTCACGCCCGACTGCGACAGCTGGCTGGAGGACCGTACGCGTCCGGCGTCCGGCGGCTCCGCACGCCGGACCGGGGCGGCCCCCGTGCTGGTCATCGGCTCCCCGTTCCTCTGGTGGATGCGGGTCGCGGAGCTGCGCGCCCTGCTCGCCCCGGTCGTCGCGGGGACCAGCGCCTCCGCCCAGCCCGACATAGCCGCCGCCCGGCGCTTCGTCCGGGGCCTCGACGGGGCCGTCGCCGACGGCTCCGCGCCCGCCAAGGGCCCGGTGCGCGGGGCCCTGCGGCTGCCGCGCGTCTTCATCGGCCGGATCGCCCGGATACTGCTGCGCAGCTGTCGCGGCCACGCCGCCGAGATGGAGCGGGGGGTCGCCGCCGCCGCGTCGACGCGCGCCCAGGCGGTGGACTACGGGCTGCGGATCGTCGCGCAGGAACAGGTCGGCCTCGCCTACGCCGGCTGGGACCGGCTGCTGACCCGGGTCGCGCTGCCCGCCTGGCGGATGGGCCGCTGGCCCTCGCAGCTGGACGCGGGCGTCGTCTCCGCCCTCACCGAGCTGTCCCGCCGCGACCGGCTGGCCGAGGGGTACGCCTCCCGGCTCGGCGAGCGGCCCGCCTGCGACCTGCTGGAGGAGCCGGGCGCGGCCGACGAGGCGGCGTCCCTGCTGGCGGCCCGCCTCTTCCACGGCGGCCCCGCCGAGACGGGCCCCGACTGGTCCCCGGTGGACTGGCAGCAGTATCCGGACGAGGTGGTCGACCGGAAGTGGCGCTCGGAGGCGGCCCGGCTGCACCGGGTCCTGGACACCATGGGGGTCCCGCCCGCCGCGGCCCTCGGCGGGGTGCCCACCCTGGCCCGCGTCGTCGAGCACCTGGAGGCGGGGGAGAACGGCGGCGAGGAGCTGGCGGCAGGGATCAGCGCCGCCGTGGCGCGCGAGGAGGCCGAGGCGCAGGGCGCGGGCGCCACCGCAGCGGCCGCCTCCGCTCCCGGCGACGACCTGCTGGCCCTGTGGGGCCCCGACCCGCTCCCGCTCTTCCCGCTCCAGCCGCCCCGTACGGGCACCGAACTGCTCGCCGACCATGTCGCGGCGATGGTCTGCTGCGCCGCCGTGGACACCGCGGGCGCCGCGCCCGGCCTCGACTGGCTCGACGGGCCCACGCTGCTGGTCGACGGCGAGCGCCGGGCCGACCTCGGCAGCCCGGTCCTCAGCCTGATCGAGGACGGCGACGCCGCCCCGCTGCGCTCCTGGCTCACCTCGGTCGGCGTACGCACCGACAAGCCCGTCCGCCTCGTCTGAAACAGGCCCCCGCCGACAGGAGACGCGGCGGACGGGATGGCCGAGAACGACCGCATAACCGGAGCCCCAAGTTCCGTTCACGTCAATTCACGACGAACGGTGACGGAGTGCGTGCGTTATGTGATGTGCTGGGAACGGCGCTGACTGTCGGCGCGCCACTGTTGATCCGGGGGCCTGAGGGAGGGGGAGCGTGATGGGGGCGGAACAGATCCGTCGGTGGGAATCGGGTGCCCTGGCGCATGCCGTGACCGACCCTTTCGGCCAGGGGCCGCTGCCCTGGCTGCGCGGCAGCGAGAACTACTTCGACGACACCGGTCAGGTCGTGCCCTGGTACGCGGACCCCACCCTGTCCCGCGGCTCCGGCGGCGGCACGCGCACCGCGGACGACGTGCGCCGGCAGATCAAGGGCTTCACCTCCACCGGCGCCGCGGCCCCCGGTGAGGCGATCGACTTCCACATCACCGTGGACCCGCCGCAGCAGTTCTCCGTGGACGTCTACCGGATCGGCCACTACGGGGGCGACGGCGCCTCCAAGATCACCACCAGCCCCCGGCTGTCCGGCATCGTCCAGCCGGCTCCCCTCACCGCCGACCGCACGGTCTCCTGCCACCACTGGTGGCTGTCCTGGCGGCTCCAGATCCCCACGTACTGGTCGATCGGCGCGTACGTCGCCGTGCTCACCACGCTCGACGGCTACCGCTCCCACATCCCGTTCACCATCCGCGACGACCACCCGGCCGACCTGCTGCTGGTGCTTCCGGACGTGACCTGGCAGGCGTACAACCTCTACCCGGAGGACGGCCGGACCGGCGCCAGCCTCTACCACGCCTGGGACGAGGAGGGCCGGCTGCTCGGCGAGGAGGACGCGGCGGTCACCGTCTCCTTCGACCGCCCCTACGCGGGCGCCGGCCTCCCGCTGCACGTCGGGCACGCCTACGACTTCATCCGCTGGGCCGAGCGCTACGGCTACGACCTCGCCTACGCCGACACCCGCGACCTGCACGCGGGCCGGGTCGACCCCACGCGCTACCGGGGCCTGGTCTTCCCCGGCCACGACGAGTACTGGTCGGTGCCGATGCGCCGTACCGCCGAGCGCGCCCGCGACCACGGCACCTCGCTGGTCCACCTCTCGGCCAACACCATGTACTGGCAGGTCAGCCTCGGGCCCTCGGCCTCCGGGGTGCCGGACCGGCTGCTCACCTGCCGCAAGCGCCGCGGCCCCGGCAAGCCCGCGCTCTGGCGCGAGATCGACCGCCCCGAGCAACAGCTGCTCGGTATCCAGTACGCGGGCCGGGTCCCCGAGCCGCACCCCCTGGTCGTGCGGAACGCCGAGCACTGGCTGTGGGACGCGACGGGTGCCGGCGAGGGCGACGAGATCGATGGCCTGGTGGCGGGCGAGGCCGACCGCTACTTCCCGCGCACCTCGCTGCCCGAGCACGACAACCGCATCCTGCTCGCCCACTCCCCGTACCAGGACAGCGAAGGCGTGATGCGGCACCAGGAGACCTCGCTGTACCGGGCCCCGTCCGGCGCGCTCGTCTTCGCCTCGGGGACCTTCGCCTGGTCCCCGGCCCTGGACCGCCCCGGCCATGTGGACCCCCGTATCCAGAAGGCCACCGCCAATCTCCTCGACCGGATCTGCAAGCGCGCCTGAACCACGGACGTCTCCGGGCCACCCGCCGGCACCCCTCCGCAGCCGGCCGTTCCCCGATACGGGACAATCGGAACGGTCCTTGGAACAACCTACGCGGAGGCAGCGTGTCCGGATTTGTAGAAAAGCCCGAGCCCGTGCAGGTACCGGGACTCACCCACCTGCACACCGGCAAGGTGCGTGACCTGTACCGGAACGAGGCCGGGGACCTCGTCATGGTCGCCAGCGACCGGATGTCCGCGTACGACTGGGTGCTGCCGACCGAGATCCCGGACAAGGGCCGCGTCCTGACCCGCCTCTCGATGTGGTGGTTCGACCAGCTCTCCGATCTTGTGCCGAACCACGTCCTGTCGACCGAGGTGCCCGCCGGGGCCCCCGCCGACTGGGAGGGCCGCACGATGATCTGCAGGTCGCTGCGAATGGTCCCGGTCGAGTGCGTCGCCCGCGGCTATCTGACGGGCTCCGGCCTCGTCGAGTACAACGCCTCGCGCACCGTCTGCGGCATCGGGCTCCCCGACGGCCTCGTCGACGGCTCCGAGCTCCCAGGGGCGATCTTCACCCCCGCCACCAAGGCCGCCGTCGGCGACCACGACGAGAACGTGAGCTACGAGGAGGTGGCCCGCCAGGTCGGCACGGAGACGGCCGCCGCGCTGCGCCGGACCACCCTGGACGTCTACGGCCGGGCCCGCGACATCGCCCGCGAGCGCGGGATCATCCTGGCGGACACCAAGTTCGAGTTCGGCTTCGCGCCCACTGCGGACGGCGGCGAGGAACTGATCATCGCCGACGAGGTCCTGACCCCGGACTCCTCCCGCTTCTGGCCGGCCGCCTCCTGGGAGCCCGGTCGTGCCCAGCCGTCGTACGACAAGCAGTTCGTGCGCGACTGGCTGACCTCCCCGGCCTCCAGCTGGGACCGCAAGAGCGAGCAGCCGCCGCCGGCCCTGCCGCAGGAGATCGTGGACGCGACCCGCGCCAAGTACATCGAGGCGTACGAACTCCTCACCGGTACGTCCTGGTAGCAGCGGCGTCCCGCCGGTCGCGGCCGGCGGGACACCCCTCTGCCCCCGGGCACACGAAGAAGTCCCCGTGCGCACACGAAGAAGCCCCCGGCCGAAAGGCCGGGGGCTTCTTCTTCGCTGGAGCGGACGACCAGGTTCGAACTGGCGACCTCAACCTTGGCAAGGTTGCGCTCTACCAACTGAGCTACGTCCGCAAGCGCCGAAGCGCGAGACCTACTATACCCAACCCCGCTCGCGTGCGAGACGCACCGCCGCGTGCCGGTTCTCCGCCCCGAGCTTCGAGGCCGCCGCCGACAGGTAGTTCCGTACGGTGCCCTGCGACAGCGAGGCCCGTTCGGCGATCTCCGACACCGGTGCGCCATCGGCCGCCAACTCCAGCACCTCGGTCTCGCGCACGGTCAGCGGCGAGTCCCCGGCGGCAATCGCGTCCGCCGCCAACTCGGGGTCCACGAAACGGTTTCCCGCCTGCACGGTGCGGATGATGCCGGCCAGCTGACGGGCGCTGACGGTCTTCGGCACGAAGGCCCGCACCCCCGCAGCGAGGGCGCGCTTGAGGTGGCCGGGCCGGCCGTGGCTCGTCACGATCATCGTCCGGCAGTCCGGGAGTTCGGCCCGCAGTGTTGTGGCGACACTCACACCGTCCGCCCCCGGCATCTCCAGGTCCAGCACCGCGACATCGGGGCGGTGCGCGCGGGCCATGGCGAGCGCCTCCGGGCCCGTGGCCGCCTCCGCGACCACCACCAGGTCCTCCTCCAGCGCGAGGAGGGCGGCGAGCGCGCCCCGGATCAGATGCTCGTCATCGGCGAGCAGTACCCGTACCGCGGTCATCGTCGTTCCTCCATCGGCCCGGGTCCGGGCCCCACCATCACACCGGGAGCCACCACGGTCCCGGGCCGCGGCCGCGCGATGCCGGGCGCACCGTCGGCGCCGAGGCCTTCCGGCGCAGCGTCGCCCCCGAGGTTTCCCGGCGCAGCGTCGCCACCGAGGGAAGGCCCCTCGGACCGGCGGCGGGGCACCTCGGCCTTCTGGGGCCTTCCCTCGGTGGCGACGCTGCGCCGGGAAACCTCGGGGGCGACGC
>NZ_RDBL01000029.1:628408-729503 GCF_008042035.1 Streptomyces sp. col6 | reverse complement strand
CCACCGCCCCCCTCCTCCGCCCCGTCCCGGTCGTCGCGCAGCGGGATCGTCGCGGTCAGGCGGAACAGGCCGCCCTTCGCGGGCACCGCCTCCAGCGTGCCGTCGAGCACATCGAGCCGCTCCCGGAGGCCGGCCAGCCCGGAGCCCGGCCCGTCGGGCGCGGGAGTGGCCGTCGTGGCCGTCGCGCCATCGTTCTCCACCTGGAGCACCACGGCGTCCGCGGTGGCCCCCAGCCGGATCACGCACCGCCGGGGATCTCCGTGCCGCAGCACATTGGTCGCCGCCTCGCGGACGACCCAGCCGAGCGCCGACTGCACGGGCGCAGGCAGATGCTCACCGCTGTCGCCGGTCACCGTGCACTCGATACCGGCCGCGCTCAACACGCCACGGGCCCCGGCCAGTTCCGTACTCAGATCGGCCTCCCGGTAACCGCGCACCACCTCGCGCACCTCCTGCTGCGAGGCACGGGCTATCCGCTGCACCTCGACCATCTGGTCCACCGCCTCCGGCCTGCCGCGCTGTGCGAGCTCCACCGCCAGCTCGCTCTTGAGCGCGATCACCGCGAGGTTGCGGCCCAGCACGTCATGCATGTCCCGCCCGAACCGCAGCCGTTCCTCGGCGACGGCGAGCCTGGCCTGTATGTCCCGGGCCTGCTCGGCCTGCCACATCACGCTCATGCTCCAGGCACTGGGCCGGACCGAGATCAGGACCAGCACACAGCCGAAGAGGGTGCAGGGCACCACACCGGCCAGCAGGCCGCCCCGGACTCCGGCCGCCGCGAGGGCCCCGGTGGTCAGTGCGGTGAGGCAGAGGGACTCGATCACGAAGCGGCGGACCGGGACCAGGAGCACTCGCGTGATCACGAGGGCCATCGGTGCGTTCAGCGCCATGAGCAGCAGCCCCGAGCCCTGGACCCCGTCCACCCCGGCCAGGGTCGCCAGCAGCCCGATGGCCAGCAGCAGGAGCGCCACGGGCGCCAGCAGGCGTCGCTCGGGGAAGGCGGAGACGCCGAGGTAGTGCTCGTACGACGCGGGGAGGTTGCGGTTGCTCAGCACGCACTGCGCGAGGCTCGCCAGGAGCAGTGCCACGCCCAGCGTCAGCGGAAGCGGTTCGTGGCCGATGTCGGACTGGAAGGGCGCTCCCTGCCAGGCCAGGGCGAAGAGCCAGGGAATGCAGGAGATGGTGAACCGCGAGTACAGATCGATCCGCTCCATCTTGTTGCGCTTCTGCCAGCTGCGGTGCCAGCCCCGTACGCCTCTCACGGCCCAACCTCCTTCTCAGCGGCGCGGATCCCAGCGGAACCATCGCTGCACAGCAAACACGGCCACCGCCGTCCAGACCAGCCCGGTCAGTGCGGCACCGAGCAGGTCGGTGCCCTCGGAGGCGCCGAGCCAGCCGGTCCGTATCAGGGTCATCACCCCGGTCAGCGGAAGGAACTCGCAGACCGCCGCGAGACGGTCGGGAAATATCTCCAGGGGGACGAAGAGCCCCGAGCCCATCATCGAGACGAGGAACAGCGGCAGGGTCGTCAGCTGGGCCGTCTGCACGGTGCGGGTGATCACGGAGGTGACCGCGGCCAGGGCCGTCAGCAGCACCACGCCCAACAGCAGGCCCGCCACGAGCAGTTCCGGGCGGTCCGGTGCGCCGAGGCCGAAGAAGGCCGTACCGGCGACGATGATCACCGCGCTCTGGGCTAGCGCGAGCGCGCCGGCCGGGAGGGCGGTCCCCGCGAGGATCTCCCCGTCGGTGACCTCGCCGGTGCGCAGCCGCTTCAGGACCAGTTCCTCGCGCCGTGCGACGTACGCGGCAACCATGTTCATGTAGACGGCCTGGAAGAGCACCGTCCCGATACCGCCGATGAGCGCCGCCCCGGCGACGGTGAGCCCGGTGCCCTTGAGGTCGATGCTCTCGAACGTCGACTTCATGGCCATGATCATGGCCGCCGGCATGAACAGCGCGACGAAGATCGCCGTCCGGTTCCGGGAGAGCAGCGTCAGCTCGGCCCGCCCGAGTGCCGTCAGCCGGGTCAGGGCCGTCGTGCGCGGGGTATCGGTCGCGGGGGTGGTCGTGGTGGTCATGCGGCAGGCACCTCTTCGGTTGCGGCGGCGGACCTGGCGATGTCGAGGAAGGCCTCTTCGAGCGAGGCCGAGCGGGCGTCGAGCCCGTGCAGCGTGACGTCCGCCGCCGCGGCCCAGCGGAGCAGTTCGGCCAGGGAGTCCTGGAGCCGGTGCGTACGTATCTCGATCCGGGGGCCGTCGGCGGCGGCGCGGAGCTCCAGAGGCAGCCGGGCGGCGGGGACGCCGTCGGGCAGTTCGAAGCGGATGCGGGCGGGGCGGGCGGCCGTCACCTCGGCCGTGGTGCCCGCGGTGACGATCCGGCCGCGGTGCATGATCGCCAGCCGGTCCGCGAGCGCCTCGGCCTCCTCCAGGTAGTGCGTGGTGAGCAGCACGGTGATGCCGTCCTGCTGGAGCCGGCGCACCAGCGCCCAGGTGTCGCGCCGGCCCTCGGCGTCGAGACCGGTGGTCGGCTCGTCGAGGAAAAGCACCTCGGGCCGGCCGAGCAGGGCCAGCGCCAGGTCCAGCCGGCGTCGCTCGCCGCCCGAGAGCTGCTTGACCCGGACGCGGGCGCGGTGGCCGAGCCCCACGAGCTCCAGGGCCTCCCCGGCCGGCCGGGCGCCGCTGGTGCAGCCCGCCCACATCCGTACCGTCTCGGTGACCGACAGCTCGGACGGGAAGCCGCCCTCCTGGAGCATCACGCCTATGCGGGGGCGGACCCGTATGCGCTCGGCGTACGGATCGTGGCCCAGCACGCGGACCGTGCCGCCGTCGGGGCGGGCCAGGCCCTCCAGGAGCTCGACGGTGGAGGTCTTGCCGGCGCCGTTCGTACCGAGCAGGGCGAACAGCTCGCCGCGTGCCACGGAGAAGGAGACACCGGACACGGCCTCGAAGCCGCCTGCGTAGCTGCGCCGGACGTCCTCCGCCTGGATCACGTACTCACGGGACTTGTCGTCGCTGGTCATGTCTCCAGGTTTCCGGGCGCGGAGGGCCGGGGGCAGTGCGAGCTGTCACCACCACCCATGACAAACGTCATGGGTGGTGGGCCGGGAGCCGGGAAGACAGAAGGCGAGCGGGGAAGACGGAAGACACAGGAAGACCCGGGACACGACGAAGGCCCCGGTCGAAATCGACCGGGGCCTTCGTTTCTCCGAGCGGACGACCAGGTTCGAACTGGCGACCTCAACCTTGGCAAGGTTGCGCTCTACCAACTGAGCTACGTCCGCATTGCAGCCACTCGGCTTTCACCGGTGGAGCGATCACTACTCTACCCGATCCACCGGAGTGGTCCTGAAGAGTTGTGCAGAGCGGGTGACAGGAATTGCACACTGCGCCTTCCCCCTGGAAGGGGGATGTTCTACTACTGAACTACACCCGCACGCTGCGTGGGGTTCGGCCTTTTCGGCCTTGCCCCTCGGCGTGCTCCAGACTCTAGCCGACCTGCGGGGGTGTAGCGCAAGTCGGCTCCCCCGCGGGTGCCCCGCGGGTCGTCCGCCGGGCCTCCGCCGGAACTTCCGCAGCGTCAACTGGCTTCCTGGAACGCCTCGTAGACGCTCTTGGGGATGCGGCCCCGGGCCGGCACCTCCATCCGGTGCGAGCGGGCCCAGGCGCGTACCGCCGCGGGGTCGGGCGCGAGCGAGGTGTGCCGGTACGGAACGGGAGCCTTGCCGTGCTTGCCGGTATTTGTCTGCTTGCGGCCGGCCGCCATGTACGGGGCCAGGGCGCTGCGCAGTTTCTTTGCGTTGGACGGATTGAGGTCGATCTCGTACGACTTCCCGTCCAGGGCGAAGGTGACCGTTTCCGCCGCTGTTCCCCCGTCGATGTCGTCGGAGAGTGTGACCACTACGCGCTGCGCCACGGATATCGGTCCTTTCCTACGGCATCGACGCGTCTGACATGCGTCGATGCCGGCCTTCCGGCTGTGAGCGCGGATGCGGGCCGACTGCTGTCGGTGCTCCGGGGCAATGCTGCATTCCCCGGTAATCATTTGTACAGCGACTGGTGCCGCATTGTGAAGCCCGTCCAATTACCTGCGCGTGTCCGCCCGCTATGTGCGCCGCTCGTGAGCATTTGTTTCGCGGCTTTTCCGCCCTCCGGCGATCGGCCGAAATCTGGGCGTGATCTATCCCGTTTGATATCTACCCGCGTAGAATTTCCGGCCAGGTACGCTGAGTGGACCCGCGGGGGTCCGGGGTACCCCCTCCGGAGAAACAGCCGCACCACACCACCACACCGGGAGTGCCAGTGGCACGCGTCGTAGTCGACGTCATGCTCAAGCCCGAGATCCTCGACCCGCAGGGACAGGCGGTGCAGCGCGCACTGCCCCGTCTCGGCTTCGAGGGAATCGCGGACGTACGTCAGGGAAAGCGTTTCGAGCTGCAGGTCGAAGGGCCGGTCGACGACGCCGCCCTCGCCCGTATTCACGAGATGGCGGAGACGTTCCTCGCCAACACCGTGATCGAGGACTTCACCGTCAAGGTGGAGAACGCCGAGGAGTCGAAGTGACTGCTCGTATCGGAGTCGTCACCTTTCCGGGAACGCTCGACGACCAGGACGCCCTTCGGGCCGTACGGGTCGCGGGTGCCGAACCCGTATCGCTGTGGCACCGCGACAAGGACCTGCACCAGGTCGACGCGGTCATCCTCGCGGGCGGTTTCTCCTACGGCGACTATCTGCGCGCCGGAGCCATCTCCCGGTTCTCGCCGGTCATGGAGACGGTGATCGAGCAGGCGAAGGCGGGCATGCCGGTTCTCGGCATCTGCAACGGCTTCCAGATCCTGACCGAGGCGCATCTGCTCCCCGGCGCGATGCTGCGCAACAACCACCTGCACTTCATCTGCCGCGACCAGACCCTGCGCGTGGAGAACGCGGAGACCGCCTGGACCTCGGACTACGCCGCGGGCCAGGAGATCTCCGTACCGCTCAAGAACATGGACGGCCGCTACACCGCCGACGAGCACACGCTCGACGAGCTGGAGGCGGAGGGCCGTGTCGCCTTCCGCTACCTGGGCGGCAACCCCAACGGCTCGCTGCGCGACATCGCGGGCATCACCAACGCGGCGGGCAACGTCGTCGGTCTGATGCCGCACCCGGAGCACGCCGTGGAGCCGCTGATCGGCACCGGTCGCACCGACGGTCTCGGTTTCTTCACCTCGATCATCAAGAAGCTGGTCAACGCATGAGCCTGGACACGGTCAAGCACGCGGCCGAAACCCCGGACACCGAGCAGCCCTGGAAGGAACTCGGCCTCAAGGAGGACGAGTACGCCCGCATCCGCGAGATCCTGGGCCGCCGTCCCACCGGCGCCGAGCTCGCCATGTACTCCGTGATGTGGTCCGAGCACTGCTCGTACAAGAGCAGCAAGGTCCACCTCAAGCAGTTCGGCGAGAAGGTCCCCGTCAACGACGCGATGCTCGTCGGCATCGGTGAGAACGCCGGTGTGGTCGACGTCGGCCAGGGGTACGCGGTCACCTTCAAGGTCGAGTCGCACAACCACCCCTCGTACATCGAGCCCTACCAGGGCGCGGCCACCGGCGTCGGCGGCATCGTCCGCGACATCCTCGCCATGGGTGCCCGCCCGATCGCGGTCGTCGACCCGCTGCGCTTCGGTGCGGCCGACCACCCCGACACCCGGCGGGTCCTGCCGGGCATCGTCGCGGGCATCGGCGGGTACGGGAACTGCCTCGGTCTGCCGAACATCGGCGGCGAGGTCGTCTTCGATTCCTGCTACCAGGGCAACCCGCTCGTCAACGCCGGCTGCATCGGTGTGATGAAGCACGAGGACATCCACCTCGCGCAGGCGTCGGGCCCCGGCAACAAGGTCATCCTGTACGGCGCCCGCACCGGCGGCGACGGCATCGGCGGTGTCTCCGTGCTGGCCTCGGAGACCTTCGACGACACCAAGCCCACCAAGCGCCCCGCCGTCCAGGTCGGCGACCCGTTCCAGGAGAAGCTCCTCATCGAGTGCACCCTGGAGATCTTCAAGGAGAAGCTCGTCGCGGGCATCCAGGACCTCGGCGGCGCCGGGCTCTCCTGCGCCACGTCCGAGCTGGCCTCCGCGGGCTCCGGCGGTATGCGCGTCGAGCTGGACACCGTGCCGCTGCGCGACTCCTCCCTCTCGCCCGAGGAAATCCTCATGAGCGAGTCGCAGGAGCGCATGTGCGCGATCGTCGAGCCGCAGCACGTGGACCGCTTCCTGGAGATCTGCGAGAAGTGGGACGTCATCGCCACCGTCATCGGTGAGGTGACCGAGGGTTCGCAGCTGGAGATCTTCTGGCACGGCGAGCAGATCGTGGACGTTCCGCCGCGGTCCGTCGCCCACGAGGGCCCGACCTACCACCGTCCGTTCGCCCGCCCGTCCTGGCAGGACGCGCTCCAGGCGGACGACGCCGGCAAGCTGGCCCGCCCGGCGAACGGCGCGGAGCTGCGCGAGCAGGTCCTCAAGCTGGTCGCGTCGCCGAACCAGGCCTCGAAGGCCTGGATCACGGACCAGTACGACCGGTTCGTGCAGGGCAACACCGTGCTCGCGATGCCCGAGGACGCCGGCATGGTCCGCATCGACGAGGAGTCCAACCTCGGCGTGGCCATGTCGACCGACGGCAACGGCCGGTACGCGAAGCTCGACCCGTACACCGGCGCCCAGCTGGCGCTGGCGGAGTCGTACCGCAACGTCGCCGCGTCCGGCGCCAAGCCGCTCGCGATCTCGGACTGCCTGAACTTCGGTTCGCCCGAGGACCCGGACGTCATGTGGCAGTTCGCCGAGGCCACCCGCGGTCTCGCGGACGGCTGCCTGGAGCTTGGCACCCCGGTGACCGGCGGCAACGTCTCGCTGTACAACCAGACCG
The DNA here is from genome assembly GCF_008042035.1 of Streptomyces sp. col6. GTDB lineage: Bacteria > Actinomycetota > Actinomycetes > Streptomycetales > Streptomycetaceae > Streptomyces. Next base: position 722,605 of record NZ_RDBL01000029.1, on the reverse strand, counting down.
GTGAGACCGCGATCCACCCGACGCCGGTCGTGGCCGTGCTCGGTGTGATCGACGACGTCACGCGGCGCACGCCGGTCGCCTTCGCGGAAGAGGGCCAGCTCCTCTACCTGCTGGGCGACACACGTGAGGAGTTCGGCGGCTCCGCCTGGTCCGAGGTCGTCCACAACCACCTCGGCGGCATGCCGCCCAAGGTGGACCTCGGCCGCGAGAAGCTGCTCGCCGAGATCCTGATCTCGGCCTCCCGCGACGGCATGATCGACGCGGCGCACGACCTGTCCGACGGCGGTCTGATCCAGGCGGTCACCGAGTCCTGCCTGCGCGGCGGGAAGGGTGCCCGGCTGGTCGTGCCGGACGGCCTCGACGCGTTCACGCTGCTGTTCTCCGAGTCCGCGGGCCGCGCGGTCGTCTCGGTGCCGCGCAGCGAGGAGCTGCGGTTCAACGACATGTGCGGGGCGCGCGGTCTGCCCGTGACCCGCATCGGTGTCGTGGACGGCGACGAGGTCGAGGTGCAGGGCGAGTTCGGCATCCCGCTGAGCGAGCTGCGTACGGCGCACGAGGGGACGATCCCGGCGCTGCTCGCGTAGTTCCCGGACGGCTCACGCCGAAAACCCCCGACCGGTCCGCCCGGTCGGGGGTTTTCGCGTTCTGTGTACGGGGAAGCGCCGGGGCTCTGCGGGGGACTGGCCCCTCCTCGTACGGGGAGGAGTCAGGCCTTCGTGCGGGTGCCCGGCAGTCGGGTCGCGAGGATCAGGGCGAGGACCATCACGCCGGTGGCGCAGGCGAAGACCACGTCGGCGGAGGAGACGAAGGCGTCCAGCGCCTGCCGGCGGGCCGAGCCGGTGAGCCCGGCGATGTCGCTGGTCGACCCGCCGGGGCCGTTGGCGGCGTAGACCCTGCTGAGTACGGCTCCGAAGAGGGAGGCGCCGAGCGCGGTGCCGAGGGTCTGGAAGAAGCGGACGCCGGTGGTGGCGACGCCCAGTTGGCTCGGCGGGGCGGTGTCCTGGACGAGCTGGATCAGCTGGCCGATGAGCTGGCCGAAGCCGATGCCCATGAGCAGCATCGCGCCGCGCAGCGTCCACAGCCCGGTGTCCGTGTCGAGCGTCGTGAGCAGGGCGAGGGCGGCCGAGGCGAAGACCGTGCCGCTGACGACGAAGGTCTTCTGCGACCAGCCGGCCGCGACCAGGCTCCCCGAGAGGAGGCCGACGACGGTCATGCCGATCGCCATCGGGACGAGGAAGAGACCGGCCGAGGTCGCGGCGATGCCGCGGACGACCTGGAGGTAGATCATCACGTAGACGATCGACCCCATCATCGCGACGCCGACCAGGCCCTGGATGGCGAAGCCGTACCGCATGGTCCGGAGCGAGAAGAGCGAGAGCGGCAGGATCGGCTCTGCGGCGGTGGCCTGGCGGCGGAGGAACAGGCCGAGCGCGGCGACGGCGGCGAGGGAGAGCCCGATGATGGTGGGGGAGGTCCAGGCGTAGTCCTCGCCGCCCCACTCGGTGACGAGGAGCAGCGCGGTGGAGAAGCCGGCGGCGAGACCGGCGCCGAGGAAGTCGATGCGGTGGCGCGTGGTGTGGGCCGGGAGCTTCACGACGAGGATCGCGGCGGTCAGGACGGCGATGCCGACGGGCAGGTTGACGTAGAAGATCCAGCGCCAGCCCGCGTGGTCGGCGAGGGCTCCGCCCAGCCAGGGGCCGAGCGCCATGCCGGCACCGGCGATGATCCCGCCGATGTTGCCCTTCTTGTCGCCGCCCTTGGGCTTCCCCTTGTCGTCGCTCTCCTTCACCTCGCCCTGCTTCGCCTCGTCCGTCGCGCCGAGCTGGCGCAGGACGACCATGGTGACGCTCATCAGCCCGCCGCCGCCGATGCCCTGGAAGGCGCGGGCGGCGATCAGTTCGCCCATGGACTGGGCCATGCCGCAGAGCGCGGATCCGGTCAGGAAGGTGGCGAGCGCGCCGATGAAGATCTTCTTCGCTCCGAGCGAGTCGCAGAGCTTGCCGTAGAGCGGCAGTGCGGCGGTGGCGGCGAGCTGGTAGGCGGCGATCAGCCACGGGATGCGGTCGACGCCGTGGACCGGATCGAGGTCGCGGACGATCGGCACGGTCGCCGAGGACACGATGTTCGAGTCCAGCACCGCGAGCAGGATCGTGACGATGCACAGCGCCACGGCGATCGTGGTGCCGCGGGTGCCGGCCGGCTGTCCGGCGGCGGTCGACTCCGGTGCCGCGGGTGCGGCTTTCGTTTCGAGCATGACGGACAGGCCCCCCTCCTGGGCGGCGCCGGGACGGGCCGCTGTGGTGGCTTCACTGTTGCCGATATTCATATACCGAGTCAAGTTTTCGCCTTGGATTAATTTTCATCCTGGTACAGTGAGTCCATGACCGAGGGGATGGGGCTGCGCGAGCGCAAGAAGATGGAGACCCGGCGGCGTCTGCTGGAGGAGGCCACGCGGCTCTTCTCCGAGCGAGGCTTCGACCAGGTCTCCGTCGCGGAGGTCGCCGACGCCGCCGATGTGTCGAAGATGACCGTCTTCAATTACTTCGACAGCAAGGAGGACCTGGTCTTCGCGCCGCTGGAGGAGCACGTCGGCGACGCGGCCCGGGTCGTACGGGAGCGCGCCCCCGGCGAATCGGTGGTCGGGGCGCTGCGCCGGCAGTTCATCGAGGCCATCGAGGCCCACGACCCGTCGGTGGGGATGGGCGACAAGCCGCTGGCCCTCGGCATCGTGCGGCTCATCATGGAGACCCCGGCCCTGCTCACCCGCGCCCACTCCTTCTTCGTCCGCACCCAGGACCAGCTCACCGAGGCGCTGATCGAGGAGGGCGAGGAGCCGGTGATCGCGCGCATCGTCGCCGCCCAGCTGCTCGGCACCCGCAACGCGCTGCTCACCGAGAACCGCCGCCGCCTGCTGGCCGGCGAACCGTCCGCGGCGGTCGCCGCGGACGCCGTCGCCCTGGCCCACCGCGGCTTCGACCTGCTGGAGAAGGGTCTCGGCGGCTACGCGACCCGGGTCTGAGCCGGGGCCGCCCCCCTGCGAGGCGGACGCCCTGTCAGTGCCGCACCGTAGGCTCCCCGGCATGCCGCCCTCGCAGAAGCGCGCCCGTCGTTACGACCCGGCCAGAACCCGCACCGCGGTCCTCGCCCAGTTCACGCACGTACGGGACGCCGTACGCACGCTGACCCCGGAGCAGCTCGCCGCGCCGAGCGGCCTCGGGGACTGGACGGTGCGCGAGCTCGCCGCCCACATCACGATGGCGCTCTCGCACGTCTGCCGGACGCTGGAGCTTCCCGCGCCGGCCCTCGCCAAACCCGAGGTGTCCCTGCTGGAGTGGCCGTTCACCACGGCGGCCCGCGCCACCGGAATCGCGGACGACACCGCCGAACGGGCCGCCGGCCACCCCGACCTGGACGCGCTGTACGCGGAGGTGGCCGCCCGCTTCGAGGCGCTGGTGCCCGGCGCGTCCGAGGACCGGCTGCTGGCCACCCGGGTCGGGGCGATGCGCCTCGGCGACTTCCTGGTCACCCGGACCGTGGAGCTGGTCGTCCACACCTACGACCTCAACGCGGCGACCGGGCTCTCGGTCCCGTACGACCGGCAGGCGCTCGCCGCGTGCAGCCGGCTGCTCGCCGACGCGCTGGCCGAGAAGGCGCCCGGCGGCTCGGTCGAGGTCAGGGTGCCGCCGTTCGCCGTGGTGCAGTGCGTCCAGGGTCCGCGCCACACCCGGGGCACCCCGCCCAACGTCGTCGAGACCGACCCGCTCACCTGGATACGGCTGGCGACCGGACGCACGGAATGGGCGCGTGAGCTCGAAGCGGCGAAGGTCGCGGCGAGCGGTGAGCGGGCGGATCTGTCGGAGCTGCTGCCTCTGATGGGGTGACCGGGCGGGCCGCCCGAACCACCGGCTCCCGTGCCCCGAGGGGGCCGGACGGACCGCTCGGACCGCTCGAACGCGCAGTACGGGCGGTGCTCAAGGCGCCCGGCGGATCCCCTCCAGATGCCGCATACCGGGCGGCCCCGGTGTGAGGCTCGCCACGAAACGACCGGTCGGGCTGCTCGTCCCGGGGCGTCGCGCACCGCCTCACGGAGCGCCACGGACGCGCCGATCGGTCCGTCGGAGGGGTGGCCGGAACTGGTCGGTAACCACTCGGCGATCCGGGCGGCGCCTGCCCTGCGGCGGTTGCCGCGCGTAGATCCGGGAAGGGGTGCGGTCACCGTGCGTGACTGTTCCGAGGGGTCCGGGAGCGCGTTCCGGAGGCTCTTCCCCGGCGGTCCGGCGGAGCATCCCCAATTCGGACCAGTGGTCGATCTCCCCTACACTCGATGGCGTGCCTCGTGGTGATGGACGACTCAACCACGACCTGCTCCCCGGAGAGAAAGGCCCCCAGGACGCTTGCGGCGTCTTCGGTGTCTGGGCTCCGGGCGAAGAGGTCGCCAAGCTCACCTATTTCGGACTGTATGCCCTGCAGCACCGTGGACAGGAGTCCGCGGGCATCGCAGTGAGCAACGGGTCCCAGATCCTGGTCTTCAAGGACATGGGACTGGTCTCGCAGGTCTTCGACGAAACCTCCCTGGGATCGCTCCAGGGCCATATCGCGGTCGGTCATGCCCGCTACTCCACCACCGGTGCCTCGGTGTGGGAGAACGCGCAGCCGACGTTCCGTGCGACCGCGCACGGCTCGATCGCCCTCGGTCACAACGGGAACCTGGTCAACACGGCCCAGCTCGCGGAGATGGTCGCCGACCTCCCGCGCAAGGACGGCCGCGCCACCCAGGTCGCCGCGACCAACGACACCGACCTGGTGACCGCGCTGCTCGCCGGCCAGACGGACGAGGACGGCAAGCCGCTCACCATCGAGGAGGCCGCCGCCAAGGTGCTTCCCGAGGTGCGGGGTGCCTTCTCCCTGGTCTTCATGGACGAGCACACGCTCTACGCCGCCCGTGACCCGCAGGGCATCCGCCCGCTGGTCCTCGGCCGCCTGGAGCGCGGCTGGGTCGTCGCGTCGGAGTCCGCCGCCCTCGACATCTGCGGCGCCAGCTTCGTCCGCGAGATCGAGCCGGGCGAGATGGTCGCCATCGACGAGAACGGTCTGCGTACCTCGCGATTCGCGGAAGCGAAGCCCAAGGGCTGCGTCTTCGAGTACGTCTACCTGGCCCGCCCCGACACCGACATCGCGGGCCGCAACGTCTACCTCTCCCGGGTGGAGATGGGCCGGAAACTGGCCGCCGAGGCGCCCGTCGAGGCCGATCTGGTCATAGCGACCCCGGAGTCCGGCACCCCGGCCGCGATCGGTTACGCGGAGGCCAGCGGGATTCCGTTCGGCGCCGGTCTGGTGAAGAACGCCTACGTCGGCCGGACCTTCATCCAGCCGTCCCAGACGATCCGCCAGCTGGGCATCCGCCTCAAGCTCAACCCGCTCAAGGAAGTCATCAAGGGCAAGCGCCTGGTGGTCGTCGACGACTCGATCGTCCGCGGCAACACCCAGCGCGCGCTGGTCCGGATGCTCCGCGAGGCCGGTGCCGCCGAGATCCACATCCGGATCTCGTCCCCGCCGGTGAAGTGGCCCTGCTTCTTCGGCATCGACTTCGCGACCCGCGCCGAGCTGATCGCCAACGGCATGTCCGTCGAGGAGATCGGCACCTCCATGGGCGCCGACTCGCTCGCGTACATCTCGATCGACTCGATGATCGAGGCGACGACGATCGACAAGCCGAACCTGTGCCGCGCCTGCTTCGACGGCGAGTACCCGATGGAGCTCCCGGACCCGGAACTGCTCGGCAAGCAGCTGCTGGAGACCGAGCTGGCGGCGGGCCCCGCGGCGACCGCGGCGGCCGACGCGCTGCGGCGTCCGTGACCCGGACCGCCCGGCAGCCCTTCCCCCAGCCCCGTATTTCCACACGAAAGATCCCAGGCAATGTCTGAGACAACAGGTGCTTCCTACGCGGCAGCGGGCGTCGACATCGAGGCCGGCGACCGCGCCGTCGAGCTGATGAAGGAGTGGGTGAAGAAGACGCAGCGCCCCGAGGTCGCGGGCCTCGGCGGCCTCGGCGGCTTCGCCGGCCTCTTCGATGCCTCGGCCCTCAAGCGCTACGAGCGTCCGCTCCTGGCCTCCGCCACGGACGGCGTCGGCACCAAGGTCGACCTCGCCCGCCAGATGGGCGTGTACGACACCATCGGTCACGACCTCGTGGGCATGGTCGTCGACGACCTCGTCGTCTGCGGCGCCGAGCCGCTGTTCATGACCGACTACATCTGCGTCGGCAAGGTGCACCCCGAGCGTGTCGCGGCCATCGTCAAGGGCATCGCCGAGGGCTGTGTGCTGGCCGGCTGCGCCCTGGTCGGCGGCGAGACCGCCGAGCACCCCGGGCTGCTGGGCGCGGACGACTTCGACGTGGCCGGCGCCGGTACGGGCGTGGTGGAGGCGGACCGTCTGCTGGGTCCCGACCGCATCCGCGAGGGCGACGCCGTGATCGCCATGGCCTCCTCCGGGCTTCACTCGAACGGGTACTCGCTCGTCCGCCACGTGGTCTTCGACCGGGCCGGCTGGACGCTGGACCGCCAGGTCGAGGAGTTCGGCCGGACCCTGGGCGAGGAGCTCCTGGAGCCGACGCGGATCTACTCGCTGGACTGCCTGGCCCTCACCCGTACGACCGAGGTGCACGGCTTCAGCCACGTCACCGGCGGCGGCCTGGCCAACAACCTGGCCCGGGTCATCCCGGACACCCTGCACGCGACGGTGGACCGCTCCACGTGGACGCCGGGCGCGGTCTTCGACCTCGTCGGCAAGGCCGGTCAGGTCGAGCAGCTGGAGCTGGAGAAGACGCTCAACATGGGCGTCGGCATGATCGCGATCGTCCCCGCGGAGTCGGTGGACGCGGCCCTGACCACGCTGGCCGACCGGGGCGTCGACTCCTGGGTCGCCGGCGAGATCACCGGCCGGGGCGACCACGCGACGGGCGCCGAGCTGGTGGGTTCGTACGCACGCTGAGCGGGAACACCGGTCGGGCCGACGGGCCCGGCCGGTCAGCGGCCTTCCCGTACAGGAAAAGCGCAAACCTGTGTCGGGACAGCACAAAACCCGGTCCGGAGCAGGTCCGGACCGGGGTGATGTGTCAGCGCGAGGTCAAGCGCCGCGGCGCTTGGACGACGGACCGGACTGGTCGTTCTCGTCCTCGTCCTCGTCGTTGTTGTACAGATCCGCGTACTGTGCGTACGGGTCATCTTCCTCGTCGTCGTCCTCGAACGGCTCCGCGTTCGGTGGCTGACTCGAAGTCGATGCGCCCAGCTCATTGGCCAGACGTGACAGGTCCGTCCCGCCGCTGCTGTACTTCAGCTGGCGGGCGACCTTTGTCTGCTTGGCCTTTGCCCGGCCGCGCCCCATGGCTCGACCCCCTCGGTGACGGGGCTCGACGGCCCCAGAGTCTTGACACGCGTTCATGTTTCAGGACGGACTCTCGGCAGAGAGACCGTGCCTGTAGAGCTTTAACGGTACCTGCTTCCGCGGCCATACGGTACGCCGCCCGCATCACGTGCCCCGGAAGAGGACCCGCGAGACGCCCCGTCCTCGCTGGTCAACTGCGATTTTAACCTCTTATCGGCGGGCTCGGCGGGCCGTGGCCGAAGGGAGGGCCTCCGGATCAGCGGCGGCGGGCCTCCGCCATCCGCTGCTCGGCGATCCGGTCGGCCGCGGCGGCCGGCGGAATGCCGTCCTCCTTCGCACGTGCGAATATGGCCAGCGTGGTGTCGAAGATCTTCGCCGCCTTCGCCTTGCACCGGTCGAAGTCGAAGCCGTGCAGCTCGTCGGCGACCTGGATGACCCCGCCCGCGTTGACCACGTAGTCCGGCGCGTAGAGGATCGCGCGGTCCGCGAGGTCCTTCTCGACGCCCGGGTGCGCGAGCTGGTTGTTGGCCGCGCCGCACACCACCTTCGCGGTGAGCACCGGCACGCTGTCGTCGTTGAGGGCGCCGCCCAGCGCGCACGGGGCGTAGATGTCCAGGCCCTCGGTGCGGATCAGCGCCTCGGTGTCCGCCGCCACGGCGACCTCGGGGTGCTTCTCGGTGATCCGGCGCACGGATTCCTCGCGCACATCGGTGATCACGACCTCGGCGCCGTCCGCGAGCAGGTGCTCGACGAGGTGGTGCCCGACCTTGCCGACTCCGGCGACCCCCACTTTTCGGCCACGCAGCGTCGGGTCGCCCCACAGGTGCTGGGCCGAGGCCCGCATGCCCTGGAAGACGCCGTAGGCGGTGAGCACCGAGGAGTCCCCGGCGCCGCCGTTCTCGGGGGAGCGTCCGGTGGTCCACCGGCACTCGCGGGCCACGACGTCCATGTCGGCGACATAGGTGCCGACATCGCAGGCCGTCACGTAGCGGCCGCCCAGCGAGGCGACGAACCGGCCGTAGGCCAGCAGCAGTTCCTCGCTCTTGATCTGCTCGGGGTCGCCGATGATGACGGCCTTGCCGCCACCGTGGTCGAGCCCGGCCAGGGCGTTCTTGTACGACATGCCGCGCGCGAGGTTCAGCGCGTCGGCGACGGCCTCGGCCTCGGTGGCGTAGGGGTAGAAGCGGGTGCCGCCGAGGGCGGGGCCCAGGGCGGTGGAGTGGAGGGCGATGACGGCCTTGAGGCCGCTGGCCCGGTCCTGGCAGAGGACGACTTGTTCGTGTCCGCCCTGGTCCGAGTGGAACAGGGTGTGCAGGACATCGACAGGCACGCCGGTCACATCGGTCACTGTGGTGACTCCCAAGTACGAAGCGGCGGAAAGACCCTCCTGAAGGTGGGGAGGGCCCACCGGTCCGACCGCGTGGGACGGCCCGGTGGGCAAGAGCGTAAGTCCTACCCCGACGTAGATCTGTTCCAGTGCCAAGGATCACCCCCCACCGGGGGACAGGCGTGACACGATCACCGCATGTCGGTGGTGTCTTCGGTGCTCGTCCCTTACGCGTCCTACCTTCGGGTGTACGAGCCGCTGGTGGCCTTCCCGGAGGACGAGCGCGCCCACTGGTCCCGTTACGCGGCCCGCGACCTGATTCCCACGGCGCAGGACGAACTGCGGCGCTCGCTGGCCGACTTGGTCGCGACCCCGCCCGCCGGTGTGCCCGCGCACGAGAGTGCCGACGCGTTCGTGGCCGAGCTGGACGGGGTGGTGTGCGTCTGCCCGTGGCGGACCCGGCTGCGCGGCTGGCTGGCCCTGGACGGCCTGGCGGACCTGTTCCCCGGGCCGGTGCTCGACGCGGTGCTGCCGCCTGTGGTGCGCGGCCAGGCGCTGGCCGACCACGAGCGGTGGGCGGAGCGCAATCCGGACGCCCGGCCGTGGATCAGGACGGCGGTGTGGCAGGTCCCGGTGCGCTGGTTCGTGCTGTTCACGGACGAGGAGCGGGAGCATGTGGTGGCCGGGCCGGACGGGGAGCCGCCCGTGTTCCGGTACCGGACGCGGATGGTCGAGGCGCGGCGCCGGCTGGCCAGGTCGCTCAGGACGCTGCGGGAGACGATGGACGAGGGGCCGCTGACCACCGGGCTGGTGGACGTCGGGCGATGGCTGGAGGAGTTCCACCCGCGCTCGCTGGTCGAGCTGGACTACGGCGGGCTCGTGCACGCGCTGCCGGAGCGGCTGCTCGCGGACGACCGGAGCGCCGCCGATGTGGCCGAGGGGATCGCCGCGCTGCGTGCGGGGGAGGCCGAGAGGGCGGCCGAGGCGTACGCGCGTCTCGCGGAGCGCTGGCGGGCCGTAAGGGACCGTCAGTTCGCCAACTGATCGAGGAGTCACCCGCACGGAACGGCGTGTGAACCCGTTTCGGATGTGACACGTGAGAGTGAAGGGACCCACGGGTCTCGTGAGGCGTCGGGACCTACGTCCCGAACCGGGCCTTTGGTTCAACCGTGATGGATAGCACTTACGGGGCCCTTGCGCCCTTCCCTACCCCTCGTGCCAAAATAGGACAAGGAGTCCGGTGAGGACTCCATCCGTCCATGTATGGGCGGATCGCTCGGCATTGCACGCTATGGGAGGTCTGGTGACTCCTGATCGCTCTGTGACTGATCGTCACGGTGGTGTGACTGTCCGCTATGGCATGGTCCATCGGCTTTCCGTCGCTGATGAACACCTGGGAGGGCAATTCCATCGGTTTGGCCGACGTGGCTGGACGGATGGTGTAGTTGTAGTGCCGAGGACAAGCCGTTCGTCCTATAACCGACTCGGCCCGCGTCCGCCATTTCGGGCAACGTGGGTCAAGGTGCAGAATTTAGAGGAAAGAACCGAGATGGTTCGGTTCTCCCGAGGAGGCCGCTCATGACCGCTCGCACCCCTGATGCCGAGCCGCTGCTGACCCCGGCTGAGGTTGCCACGATGTTCCGCGTGGACCCGAAGACGGTTACCCGTTGGGCGAAGGCAGGCAAGCTCACGTCCATCCGCACGCTCGGTGGGCATCGCCGGTACCGCGAGGCAGAGGTCCGCGCACTGCTTGCGGGTATTCCGCAGCAGCGCAGCGAGGCCTGACATACCCCCTGTCACCCCGTCACACCTGGGCTTTTGGGTCCCCCAACCCACTTGCCCGCCCATAGCTCCATATGACGGGCGCCCGCCCCAACGGGCGCCATACCTGTGCCGTACGGGTCATGTCATCCGATCGCGCTGGACTCCGCCGGGTCCAGCGCGATTTTTTTGTGCCCGCGCCGGCCCTGTCCGAGCCCGCCCCGACCGGCCTCCGGCGGCTGTTTGCCCAGTCCGGCACGCCGGCTCGGGTCCCTGCCGGAGGTGTCGGCGGGTGGTACGGGGGTAACCGGACGACATCGTTCCGGGGGGTGCAATTGCACATATTAAATTCGCCAGTTGTATGAAGGGTGTAAAGTCCCCCCTTCTCAAAACTGATTCAGTGACACCCGTCACACCGCACGAGTGTTGCCAACTACGAGCCTGCCACTGTGAGGAAGCCGACGGTGGCGCCGAAGGTCATGTCGTGGGGGGACTTACGTCCTCGGCCCGCGACGCCCGCGCGGGGGCTCGTCGGTCCCCCGTGGAGGCTTCGGGCGCCCCGGGCGGCTCATCGGCCGTCCCGGCGCCACGGGAGGCCGTCACGGGCTCCATGGCGAGCCGCAGCAGCCGGGCGCAGACCGCGCAGTGCCGGGTCAGATGGCGGTAGCCGGACGCGGCGGCCAGATGCGCGCGCAGCAGCGCGCGGACATCGTGCCGGGGCGCCCCCGTGCGCCCTCGTGCCGGCTCGCCGTACCCCTCGCCCGTGGATGCCCCCATCGCGCCACCTCCCGGTGGATGCGCGCCGCCCCGCTCCGGGAAATCCGGGGGCGGCCCCTGGTTTCTGAGTACTCGTCGGCGGACAGCTGAGTCAAGACGCGCGAAAGCCCGGATCCAGGGGATCCGGGCTTTCGTTACTGCGGTCCTGACGGGATTTGAACCCGCGGCCTCCACCTTGACAGGGTGGCGAGCACTCCTAACTGCTCCACAGGACCAGGTTTCGCGGCCTTCCTCGCGTCCGGCTGCGAAAACAGACTGTACAGGAGTTCAGAGGGTGCGGTCGAACTCACTCCTGGTGGCGGTCCCGTTACGTCCGTCCCCTACGGGGCGGCGGCGTCGATCGCCTTCACGATGCGCTTGTCCGAGACGGGGAACGCGGTGCCCAGGGCGTGCGCGAAGTAGCTCACCCGCAGCTCCTCGATCATCCACCGGATGTCCAGCACCTCCTGCGGGACGGGCCTGCCCTTCGGCAGCTGCTCCAGCAGCCAGGCGTACTCGTCCTGCATCTCGTGGACCTTCTCCATGCGCGTGGTGTCGCGCTGGACGTTGGTCGGCATCTGCTGGAGCCTGCGGTCCTCGGCGACCAGGTAACGCATCAGGTCGGGGAGCCTGCGCAGCCCGGTCGCGGTGACGAAGCCGGGCGGCATCAGGCGCGCCAGGTGATCGCGTACGTCCGTGACGTTGTTGATCAGGACCAGGCTGTTGGTGGCCTTCAGCCGGCGCTCGCACGCCTGCCAGGCCGCCAGGATCTGCTGCACCTGGCCGATCGTGCGGACGGTCAGGTCCACCAGGTCCGCGCGCACCTTGTCGTACAGCGTCCGGAACGACGCCTCGTCCCAGGCGGGCCCGCCGTGCGCCGCGATCAGCCGGTCGGCGGCCGCCGTGGCGCAGTCGTCGAACAGGGCCTGGATCGAGCCGTGCGGGTTGCGGGACAGGGCCAGCTTCTGCTGGTTCGTCAGCTTGTCCGAGGCGAACTTCGCCGGGTTCACCGGGATGTTCAGCAGGATCAGCTTCCGCGTCCCGCGCCACATCGCCTGCTGCTGCTCGGCCTCCGTGTCGAAGAGGCGTACGGCGACTGTCTCGCCCTGGTCGACGAGCGCGGGATACGCCTTGACCGGCTGGCCCGCGCGTCGGGTCTCGAAGACCTTGTTCAGCGTGCCGATCGTCCAGTCCTCCAGGCCCGACCGCTCGATGGACTCGCCGGAGGGCCCCGCGGTCGCCGCGGCGGCCTTGGAGAGGGCCTGACGGGCCTTCGGGCGCAGCTGGAGCTTCAGCGCCTCCAGGTCCTTGTCCTCGGCGACCCTGCGGCGCCGCTCGTCGGTGATCCGGAAGGTGATCTTGAGGTGGTCCGGGACCCGGCTGAGGTCGAAGTCGTCCGCGGTGACCGGGACCCCGACCATCCGCTGGAGCTCACGGGCCAGGGTCACCGGCAGCGGCTCCTGGAGCGGTACGGCCCGGTCCAGGAACTTGTCCGCGTAGTTAGGGGCGGGCACGTAGTGCCGGCGGATCGGCTTGGGCAGCGAGCGGATCAGCTCGGTGACCACCTCCTCGCGCAGGCCCGGGATCTGCCAGTCGAAGCCCTCGGACGTGACCTGGTTCAGCACCTGGAGCGGAATGTGGACGGTCACCCCGTCGGCGTCCGCGCCGGGCTCGAACTGGTAGGTCACCCGGAACTTGAGCTTCCCCTGCCGCCAGGAGTCCGGGTAGTCGTCCTTGGTGACGGCCCCGGCCTTCTCGTTGATGAGCATCGAGCGCTCGAAGTCGAGCGCGTCCGGCTCGTCGCGCCTCTTGTGCTTCCACCACGAGTCGAAGTGCGCGCCGGAGACGATGTGTTCCGGGATGCGCTGGTCGTAGAAGTCGAACAGCGTCTCGTCGTCCACGAGGATGTCGCGGCGCCGGGCGCGGTGCTCCAGCTCCTCGACCTCACCGAGCAGTTTGCGGTTGTCGTGGAAGAACTGGTGGTGCGTACGCCAGTCGCCCTCGACCAGGGCGTTGCGGATGAAGAGGTCCCGCGAGGTCTCCTGGTCGATACGGCCGAAATTGATCTTGCGCTGGGCGACGATCGGTACGCCGTACAGCGTGACCCGCTCGTACGCCATCACCGCGGCCTGGTCCTTCTCCCAGTGCGGTTCGCTGTAGGTGCGCTTCAGCAGGTGCTGGGCGACCGGCTCGATCCACTCCGGCTCGACCCGGGCGTTGACCCGTGCCCACAGCCGGGACGTTTCCACCAGCTCCGCCGACATCACGAACCGGGGCTGCTTCTTGAACAGCGCCGAACCGGGGAAGATCGCGAACTTGGCGCTGCGGGCGCCCAGGTACTCGTTCTTCTCGGTGTCCTTGAGCCCGATGTGCGACAGCAGACCGGCCAGCAGCGAGGTGTGCACCGACTGCTCGGGCGCATCGTCCTCGTTGAGCTCGATCCCCATCTGCTTGGCGACCGTACGCAGCTGCGCGTAGATGTCCTGCCACTCGCGGATGCGCAGGAAGTTCAGGTACTCCTGCTTGCACATCCGGCGGAAGCTGGAGGAGCCGCGCTCCTTCTGCTGCTCACGGATGTAGCGCCACAGGTTCAGGAAGGCCAGGAAGTCGGAGGTCTCGTCCTTGAACCGGGCGTGCTGCTGGTCGGCCTGCGTCTGCTTGTCGGAGGGCCGCTCGCGCGGGTCCTGGATGGAGAGTGCGGCGGCGATGACCATGACCTCGCGTACGCAGCCGTTGCGGTCGGCCTCGACGACCATCCGGGCCAGGCGCGGGTCCACCGGCAGCTGCGAGAGCTTGCGGCCGAGCGGGGTGAGCCGCTTCTTCGGGTCCTTCTCCGCGGCGTCGAGCGCGCCCAGCTCCTGGAGCAGCTGCACGCCGTCGCGGATGTTGCGGTGGTCCGGCGGGTCGATGAAGGGGAACTTCTCGATGTCACCGAGGCCGGCGGCGGTCATCTGGAGGATGACGGAGGCCAGGTTGGTGCGCAGGATCTCCGCGTCGGTGAACTCCGGACGGGTCAGGAAGTCGTCCTCGGAGTACAGCCGGATGCAGATGCCGTCGGAGGTACGGCCGCAGCGGCCTTTGCGCTGGTTGGCGCTGGCCTGCGAGATCCGCTCGATCGGCAGCCGCTGCACCTTGGTGCGGTGGCTGTAGCGGGAGATACGGGCGGTGCCCGGGTCGATCACGTACTTGATGCCGGGGACGGTCAGCGAGGTCTCGGCGACGTTGGTCGCCAGAACGATCCTGCGCCCCGTGTGGCGCTGGAACACGCGGTGCTGCTCGGCGTGCGACAGGCGCGCGTAGAGGGGGAGCACCTCGGTATGTCTCAGGTTCCGTTTGCCGAGCGCGTCGGCGGTGTCGCGGATCTCCCGCTCGCCGGAGAGGAAGACCAGGACGTCGCCGGGGCCCTCGGACTGGAGCTCGTCGACGGCGTCGCAGATCGCGGTGATCTGGTCGCGGTCGGCATCGTCGCCGTCCTCTTCGAGCAGCGGCCGGTAGCGGACCTCGACGGGATACGTACGGCCGCTGACCTCGATGATCGGGGCTTCCCCGAAGTGGCGCGAGAAGCGCTCCGGATCGATGGTCGCGGAGGTGACGACAACCTTCAGATCGGGGCGCCGGGGCAGCAGCCGGGCCAGATAGCCGAGCAGGAAGTCGATGTTCAGCGACCGCTCGTGGGCCTCGTCGATGATGATCGTGTCGTACGCCAGGAGCTCGCGGTCCGTCTGGATCTCGGCGAGCAGGATGCCGTCCGTCATCAGCTTGACGAAGGTCGCGTCCGGGTTCACCTGGTCGGTGAAGCGGACCTTCCAGCCGACCGCCTCGCCCAGCGGGGTGTCCAGCTCGTCGGCGATCCGCTCGGCCACCGTGCGCGCGGCGATCCGGCGCGGCTGGGTGTGCCCGATCATGCCCCGGACGCCCCGGCCCAGTTCCATGCAGATCTTGGGGATCTGGGTGGTCTTGCCGGACCCGGTCTCACCCGCGACGATCACGACCTGGTGGTCGCGTATCGCCTCCAGGATCTCGTCCTTCTTCTGGCTGACCGGAAGCTGTTCGGGGTACGTGACGGCGGGCACCCGGCCCGCCCGCTGCGTGAGCCGCCCGGCCGCCTTGTCCGCCTGGGCGGCGATCTCGTCCAGCACGGCCTGCTGGGCCTCGGGCTTGCGGATGCGGCGGGCGCCCTCGAGGCGGCGGCCGAGCCGGTTCGCGTCGCGGAGCGAGACCTGCGCGAGCCGGGACTGGAGATCGGCGAAGGAAGTAGACATACGGATCCCAGGATCTCACCCGGGCCCGAGGAAGGGCGAACCCATTTCGCGCGGTCCCGGTCACGGTTGTGCGTGCCGAGGGGGATGGACACCGGCACGGTGGGGAACGGCGCGGGCACAGCACGTACCATTCCGGGCAGTCGATCATCCCCCAGCCGGAAGGCCGGTCCCGTGCCCCGTTCGCAGTGGTACTGCCTGGTGGCGGCCCTCGCGGTCGTGCTCGGGCTGTTCTGCGGACCGGCGGCGGCGATGGCGCAGGTCCCGGCCCGTGCTGCCACCGCCCCCGTCGTCGCCGCCGGGCACGGGCAGGGGATTCCGGGCTGCGGCGAGGGCGGAAAGCGCGACGGTGGTGAGCCCGCCGTCCCCGCGCCCGCCCGCGCCTCCCACGACCAGGCGCCCGGCCTCGCGGAGTGGGGCCTGCCCGCGGCGCCCGGGGACAGGCCGGCCGAGGTGTCCGTGCCGATGACCCCGCGCGGTCCCGACGAGGCGGCGCCGGGGCCGGTGGAGCTCTCCGTACTCAGGGTGTAGACCGGCGGCCCGTCCCCCCGCCGTCCTCGCTCTTCCGTATCGCCCTCCCGGAGTTCCGCATGCCCGCATCCCCGTCCACGCCGTCCACGCCGTCCCCGAAGTCCCGCAAGAAGTCCCGCACGCCCCTCGTGTACGGCGCCGGAGTCGTCGTCGCGGCCGCCCTGCTCGGCTATGTCTCGTACCGCGCCACCGCCCCCGAGCCGCCGCGCTCCGGTTCCTCCGCGGTCGCCGACGTCACGGCGGACCCGCGGGACGGCGTCTACCCCGAGCTGGCGAAGCTCGCCCGCCGCGACACCGGCGACAAGCTGGCCCTGGGCCGCGCCGACGCACCCGTCGTCCTCATCGAGTACGCCGACTTCAAGTGCGGCTACTGCGCCAAGTTCGCCCGCGACACCGAACCCGCCCTGGTGGAGAAGTACGTCGACCGGGGCGTGCTGCGCATCGAGTGGCGCAACTTCCCGATCTTCGGTGCCGAGTCCGAGGCCGCCGCACGGGCCTCCTGGGCGGCGGGGCGCCAGGGCCGCTTCTGGGAGTTCCACCGCGCCGCGTACGCCGAGGGCGCCAAGGAGAAGGGGTTCGGTGAGGACCGCCTGAAGGAACTCGCACGGCAGGCGGGCGTGAACGACCTGGACCGCTTCGCGCGCGACGCCGACGGGCAGGCGGCCACCGCGGCCGTACGCAAGGACCAGGAGCAGGGGTACGGGATCGGTGCGACCTCCACCCCGTCCTTCCTGATCAACGGCCGCCCGATCGCCGGCGCCCAGTCCACCGAGACCTTCACCCGGGCCATCGACCGAGCGGCCGAGGAGGCCAAGGAGGCCGAGGCGGCGGCCGGGGCGAACGGTTCCGCGAAGTGACGCCCGATGTCGGCTACTTCGCCGCGTTCCTCGGCGGGCTGCTCGCCCTGATCAGCCCGTGCAGCGCGCTGCTGCTCCCCGCGTTCTTCGCGTACTCCATCGACTCCGCCTCCCGGCTGCTCGCCCGGACCGGCATCTTCTACGCGGGCCTGGCCACCACCCTGGTCCCGCTGGGTGCGGCCGGTTCGTACGCCGGGCGGCTGTTCTACCGCCACCGTGACGCCCTCGTCCTGGGGGCGGGGTGGCTGATCATCGCGCTGGGCGTGGCCCAGATCGTCGGCCTGGGCTTCGCCTCGCGCCGGATCTCCGCCCTCGGCGGCCGCATCCGCCCCACGACGGCCCTCTCCGTCTACGCGCTGGGCGCGGTCTACGGGCTGGCCGGATTCTGCGCGGGCCCGATCCTGGGCAGCGTGCTGACGGTGGCGGCGGTCAGCGGCAGCCCGGCGTACGGGGGACTGCTGCTGGCCGTCTACGCCCTGGGCATGGCGATGCCGCTCTTCGTGCTCGCGCTGCTCTGGGAGCGGTTCGACCTGGGCCGCCGGGTCTGGCTGCGCGGCCGGGTGCTGCGCCTCGGCCGGTTCGAGCTGCACACCACGACCCTGCTGTCGGGCCTCTTCTTCGTGGCGCTCGGCGCGCTGTTCCTGGCGTACGACGGGACGACCGCGCTGCCCGGCCTGCTGGACGTGGACCGGTCGTTCGCCGTGGAGCAGTGGGCCCAGGGCGTCGGGCGCCATGTGCCGGACGCGGTGCTGCTCGTCGCCGTGGTGGCGGTGGTGCTGCTGGTGCTCGCGGTACGGGCGTGGCGCGGGCGCGACGTCAGCGAGGACGAGCCCGACTCCACGGAGGGCGGGGCCGTCTGACACGACGAAGGCCCCGTCCATCGGACGGGGCCTTCGGGTGGTGGCTGGGGCCGGGATCGAACCGGCGACCTATCGCTTTTCAGGCGATCGCTCGTACCAACTGAGCTACCCAGCCACGCAGCTCACAAGGGCTGCAGCGGTCCTGACGGGATTTGAACCCGCGGCCTCCACCTTGACAGGGTGGCGAGCACTCCTAACTGCTCCACAGGACCAAGCAATGTGCGAGACAAGTCTCGCACACGTTCAAGCGTGCCCCCAACGGGATTCGAACCCGTGCTACCGCCTTGAAAGGGCGGCGTCCTGGGCCACTAGACGATGAGGGCTAAGGGCCCACCTGCGCGCTTTCCAGCGCGTCGGGGACGTGAGAAGCATATGGGATGCCGGCGGGGATCGCCAAAACGGTTTACGGGGAGGGTGTGGGGGCCGTTGGGGACGGGCTCGTGAGGGTGGGCTTCTCCTGGGGCAGATGGCGGCTGACCTCGGCCGTCGTCAGCCCGAGGCCGCCCAGCGTTATCTCGTCCCAGGCCTGGAGCCGGCGGGTGGAGCGGTCCAGATAGAGCACCGAGGCAAGCACCTGCTCCGGCTTCTTGTTCTGGACGGCCCGCAGTCCGCCGCCGCCCGTGGAGCCCTCGATCATCAACCGGGTGCCGCCCTTGAGGACCTCGTTCTGCCGGTGGTGCACATGGCCGGCGAGGGCCAGTGGTACCTCGCCGGCCGTCTCCTTCGCCGCCTCCGGCTCGTGGGCCACGGCGACGTCCACGGGGGTGCCGGACCGCTGCTGCTCGCGCAGGGCGGCGGCGAGCGTGCGGCCGGCCACGCGCTCGACGTCCGCGGCCTGCTCCGGGCCCGTCCGGTCGGGGGTGAACTGCGGGTCCCCGATCCCGGCGATCCGCAGCCCGCCGACGCTCACCGCCCGGCCCTGGTCCAGGACGTGCACGTTCGGGAAGCGCTTCTTGTCGCCCAGGTACTTCTGCGTCACCGCCGAGTCGTGGTTCCCGCGCACCCAGACGTAGGGGGCGCCGAGGTCGGCGATGGGGTCCAGGAAGCTGTTCTCGACGGCGGCGCCGTGGTCCATCGTGTCGCCGGAGTCGATGATCACGTCGATGTCGTACTGCTCCACGAGCGAGCCGATGATGTGCCACGCGGCCGGGTTGAGGTGGATGTCGGAGACGTGCAGGACGCGCAGGGTCGCCGGGTCGGGGCTGTAGACGGGGAGCGTCGATGTGGCGTCGTACAGCTTGGTGACGTTGGTGACCAGCCGGGCCAGCTCCTGCTGGTAGACGTCGAAGTCGCTGACGATCGAGCGGGCGTCGCCGACGACGGACGGGGCGCTGGAGAGGAGTCCGGAGAACTTGGGCTCCAGGACCGACTTCGGGTTCCAGGTGGCGTACGCGCCGACGCCGGACGCGGCCAGCAGCGCGAGGGCGAGTCCTCCGGCGGCCAGGGCCCGGCGCGGCCTGCGGTAGACCGCGAGGCCCAGTGCGGTGGCCCCGGTCACGACCGCCACGCAGGAGCGCAGGGCCAGCTCGCGGGTGCCGGACGCGACGTCCGTCGTGACCTCGTCCTGCAGCCCGGCCAGCCGCTCGGGATGCTGGACCAGGGCCTGGGAACGGACCGGGTCGAGGCGGTCCACGTCCACGTCCAGGCGGACCGGGGCCTGGTGCGAGTCCAGCTGCAGGGCGCCGAGCGGCGACACGTTGATCTTGGTGCCGCCGGTGAGCGAGGGCCGCAGGGTCATCGTCGTGTCCATCGGGCCCACGGTCGTACGGACGCTGCCGACGGCCAGCAGTCCGAGCCAGGCGCCGAACAGCACGACGACCACCAGGCCGAGCGCGCGGACGAAGGGCCGGGGCACGGCGGACGTTCCGCCCGGGGTGCGGCGGGACAGCGGGCGGCGGAAGGGGAGACGGGCGCGGACCATTGGGTGCCTGTGCCCCGGCGGCGGGCCCGGTATGCCCGCGTCCGGCACCGGGGCGGACGGGGCGGACGGGGCGGCCGTACGGGACAATGGCCGGGTGCTGGAGATGACGCGGGAAGCGTTCGAGGAACTGGTCGCCGAGGCACTGGACCGGATTCCGCCGGAGCTGACCCGGCTGATGGACAACGTCGCGGTCTTCGTCGAGGACGAACCGGAATCCGATGATCCGGAACTGCTGGGGCTGTACGAGGGCACGCCGCTGACCGAGCGCGGTGAGTGGTACGCGGGGGTGCTGCCGGACCGGATCACCATCTACCGGGGGCCGACGCTGCGGATGTGCGAGACGCGCGAGGACGTGGTGGCGGAGACCGAGATCACCGTCGTCCACGAGATCGCCCACCACTTCGGCATCGACGACGAGAGGCTGCACGCGCTCGGTTACGGGTGAGGGGTGCGGGCTCCTGTCGCGTGAGTGGCGTGTGGGGCGCGTGGTGTGAACGAGGTGTGCGGACCGGTCCGTCGGGCGTGTCCCGGGCGGGGTGACGGGAGTTGGGCACAGCGCACCCGGCTCGTTCATGTCAGGCCCCGTCCTTCCTCGCGCCCCCGGAGGTGCCCCGTGCGCCAGTTCCCCGTCCCCGTCCGCTGGGCAGCCGTCACCGCTGTGACGCTCGCCACGGCCACCGGCTGTATGAGTGTCGGCTCCGACGGCGCGGAACCGGTGCCCTCGCGGAGCGTCGACCCCAAGGGCGCCGCGGTCGAGCCGGACGGCTCCACGGTGGCGGGGACCGGCGGCTCCCGCGTCGGCGGCCCCGGGGCGCAGTCGCAGCGCCGGAGCGCCGGCCCGAGCGCCTCCGCGTCGCCGTCCGGGAGCGCCCCGGCCACCGACGGGCCCGGCGCCGGCCGGAGCGAGGGGAAGGACCGGGCCGCCCACCCCTCCGTATCGTTGCCCGGCACCGGCGCGTCCGGGCAGCCGGAATCACCGGTTCCGGCCGATCCGGACCCCGTACCGGAGCCGCAGGACACGCCGCGGCAGCCGGACCCGCCGGAGCCCGAGCCGGAGCCCTCGGAGCCCGCGCCGCCGGGGCCGTCGGCGTCTCCGGCCGCCCAGTTCCGCAACGACGCCATGGGGTGGCCGGACGCGGTGGAGGTCATGCGGACGCCGGAGGCATCGCCGCAGGTGGGGCCGGCCTAGAGGTGCCCTGTCGATCATGGAGGGGACGCGGCGCAGGGGTGGGCCCGGAGCAGGCGGTTTGCGCAATGTGGGTGAGAGTGCGTATGGTGGTAGATCGTTTGATCCCATTGCCCGGCGCCGACACAGAAGAGCGCCGTGTGGCGCGTACTCTCCCTTGCCGTGGCTGGACCGCATTGAGGCGGTCGACATTGCGAAATCACGGAGTTATGGGCGCGTGCCGAGACTCCGGAAGGTTTCGCATTTCGCATGTCAATTTCCAGTTCTGACCACACCGTCATGCCCGAGAACGTCGACAACGACGAGCTCACCGCGGTCGCCGAGGCCGTCGTCGCCGAGGCCGCAGAGGGTGCCGAGGCTGCAGAGGGTGCCGAGTCGGCGAGCGAGCCGACCGTCACCTTCGCCGACCTGGGCCTGCCCGAGGGCATCGTCCGCAAGCTCGCGCAGAACGGTGTGACCACGCCCTTCCCGATCCAGGCGGCGACCATCCCGGACGCCCTGGCCGGCAAGGACATCCTCGGCCGCGGCCGTACCGGCTCCGGCAAGACCCTCTCCTTCGGTCTGCCGACCCTGTCCGCGCTGGCGGGCGGGCACACCGAGAAGAAGAAGCCCCGCGCGATCATCCTCACCCCGACCCGTGAGCTCGCGATGCAGGTCGCGGACGCCCTGCAGCCGTACGGCGACGTGCTCGGCCTGAAGATGAAGGTCGTCTGCGGCGGTACGTCGATGGGCAACCAGATCTACGCCCTGGAGCGCGGTGTCGACATCCTCGTCGCCACCCCGGGCCGGCTGCGCGACATCATCAACCGGGGCGCCTGCTCCCTGGAGAACGTCCAGGTCGCCGTCCTCGACGAGGCCGACCAGATGTCCGACCTGGGCTTCCTGCCCGAGGTCACCGAGCTGCTGGACCAGATCCCCGGCGGCGGTCAGCGCATGCTCTTCTCCGCCACCATGGAGAACGAGATCGGCACGCTGGTCAAGCGCTACCTGAGCAACCCGGTCACCCACGAAGTCGACTCCGCCCAGGGCAACGTCTCGACCATGTCGCACCACGTCCTCGTCGTGAAGCCGAAGGACAAGGCGCCGGTCACCTCCGCCATCGCCGCCCGCAAGGGCCGCACCATCATCTTCGTCCGCACCCAGCTGGGCGCCGACCGCATCGCCGAGCAGCTCGTCGACGCGGGCGTCAAGGCGGACGCGCTGCACGGCGGCATGACCCAGGGCGCGCGCACCCGCGTCCTGGAGGACTTCAAGAAGGGCTACGTCAACGCGCTCGTCGCGACCGACGTCGCCGCGCGCGGTATCCACGTCGACGGCATCGACCTGGTCCTGAACGTGGACCCGGCCGGTGACCACAAGGACTACCTGCACCGCTCGGGCCGTACCGCGCGGGCCGGCAAGTCCGGTGTCGTCGTCTCGCTGGCCCTGCCGCACCAGCGCCGCCAGATCTTCCGCCTGATGGAGGACGCGGGCGTCGACGCCTCGCGCCACATCGTGCAGGGCGCGGGCGTCTTCGAGCCGGAGGTCGCCGAGATCACCGGCGCCCGCTCGCTCACCGAGGTCCAGGCCGACTCCGCGAACAACGCCGCGAAGCAGGCCGAGCGCGAGGCCGCCGAGCTGACCCAGCAGCTGGAGCGCGCCCAGCGCCGTGCCGTGGAGCTGCGCGAGGAGGCCGACCGCCTGGTGGCGCGTGCCGCCCGCGAGCGGGGCGACGACCCCGAGGCCGCCGTGGCCGAGGTGACCGCCGAGGCCGAGGCCGCCCTCGCGGCTGCCGCCGCCTCCGTGCCGGAGCAGCCGGCCGCCCGTGAGGAGCGCCGCGACGAGCGGGGCAACTACGAGCGCCGCGACAACCGCGGTGGCTACCGGGGCAACGACCGGCGCGACGACCGCATCGGTGAGCGCTCCGGGCGTCCCGCCGGCCAGAGCGGCTACCGGGGCAACAGCGACCGCCCCTCGTTCCGCAGCAGCAACGACCGTCGTGACGACCGTCCTTCGGGCGGCTTCCGCTCGGGTGGCGACCGCCGCGACGACCGTGGTGGCCGTTCCTTCGAGCGCCGCGACGACCGTCCGTCGTTCAACCGCGACCGCCGTGACGACCGTCCTTCGGGCGGCTTCCGCTCGGGTGGCGACCGCCGCGACGACCGCGGTGGCCGTTCCTTCGACCGCCGCGACGACCGTCCGTCGTTCAACCGCGACGACCGTCCGTCCTTCAACCGCGACCGCCGTGACGACCGTCCCTCGGGCGGCTTCCGCTCGGGTGGCGGCGACCGTCCGTTCAACCGTGACCGCCGCGACGACCGCCCCTCGGGCGGCTTCCGTTCCGGTGGCGACCGCCCGAACGGCCGCCGCGACGACCACCGCGCGACCGGCACGAGCACCGGCTCCTTCGGCCGCCGCGACGACAAGCCGCGCTGGAAGCGCAACGGCTGAGTGTGCCGATGACCTGCTGAAGGTCTGCTGAGAGCGGGCCCGTCCTTCCCGGACGGGCCCGCTCTTTCGTTTCCCGCGCTTCCGGCGGAACCGGGACTTGAACAAGTTCGATTTTGCCTGTCGGTGCCTGTGTGCCTGCTGTTAAAGTCATCGCATTCGCATGGGGGGTTGGGACCGGGGGGTTTCACTTCGCGCAAACCGCGGCACGTCTGCCGCGTCCTCCTCATGCCTTCTCTGAGGTGCCCAGGAGGGACCCGGTTTGAGACGTCACACATATGTGCGCGGTGCGGTGGCCGTGGTAGCGGCCTGGGGGGTCGCCGTGGCTTCCGGAACGATGGCCGAGGCATCGCCGGGCGGACAGGACAAGCCCGCCGGGGCGGCCGTGCGGTCCACGCCGGCACCGCTCGACATCACGCCCAACTGGCGGACCGCGCCGAGGGGCGAGGTGCTGACCGCGGTCGGCCCGTCGGGCTTCGCCCACGCCCCGGAGGACGCGGAGCCGGCTTTCGGGGACACCTACGAGTGGACGCCGTTCGGCTCGGGCAAGAGCCTCCCGCTCGGATACGGGGACACCAACGACTCCTTCGGGTACTTCGGAGTCGAGTCCGACCTGGTGGTGGACCACCAGGGCTACGACATCGTTCTCCGCAACGGCGTGACCGGGGCGGCGACCGAGCTGACCCTGCCCCAGGACGACTCGTTCGAGGCGCTGGCGGGGAACTCGGTCCTCGTGCGGGCCCAGAGCCGTGACAGCGACGACAACCTCGTCACCCAGGGCTGGTACCTCCTGCCCGCCGACGGTGACCAGTCCGCTCGTGTGCCCGTCACCGGCTGGCCGTCCGGCGTGGCACCGGGGCACGTCAAGGTGCTCGCCGGGGACGCGGACGCGCTGGTGCTGGCCTTCCCGAGCAGCCCGGAGCGGGGGGACAACGACCGGCTCGGGCTGCTCGACCTGGCCACGGGCGCGATGCGCGTGCCGGCCGTCGACTCCTTCCGTTCCGCCGCTCTGTCGCCGGGGTCGCTCGCCTGGACCGACCGGGAACGGCGGGTGCATGTCCTGGACCGGGCGGCGCTCGATGCTCCGGAGCAGATCCTCGCGCTCCCGGAGGGCCTCGACGGCTCCCGTATCGGACTGCTCGACGGCTGGGTCCTCGCGCCCGAGGACGTGACCGGCACGGACGGCGACCTCCAGCGGGGGCTGGTGGCGCTGTCCGTGGACGGGAAGCGGCGGGTCTCCCTGCTGGACAAGTCCGGCCGGGGGCTCGTGTCGATGCCCGGGGACAAAGTCGCGGTGGTGGGCGGTACTTCGGCCACCGACTGGCAGCTGAAGGAGATCTCCGCCGGAGCCGACGGTGTGCCCGTCACCAAGGACCTGTACCGGGTGGCCCCGGTCCCGGCCACGGTGCAGGCGCTCGCGCTCAGCGGAGGCGTGCTGTCCACCGTCGAGCTCGACGGCCCGCAGGGGGCGGGCTTCTACAACCGGTCGCTCGGCCTCGCGCCGGGCGAGCCCGCAGCCGGCGCCCCGTCCTGGGCCGGCAGGGAGACCGGGCGGGACTACGACTACACCGTCTGCGGGCAGAGCCTGTGCACCCAGCTGTACAACAGCGGGGACGGCCGGAGCGTCTACCAGGTCCGCAACTACCAGAAGAACCCCCAGGTCGAAATCGTCGGGCGGCGGTCCCCCACGGAGGCGGCCAGGGCGCTGACCGGCAACTTCGACGGGCGGCTCACCGACTCGTTCGGGCGTTACGCGGTCTACCAGGGCGGGCGACCGACGGTCGAGGGCATGCTCGTCCCGGACGACAAGACGATCGTGGTGGACCTCGACGCGGCCGCGGGTTCCTCCGTCGTGCTGGAGCGGCCGCAGACGGCTGCGTCGGTGTGGGGCGAAACGCTGTTCACCGGCACCGGCACGAACGGGCTGGTGACCAGGACCGACCTGACGACGCTGAAGCAGACGGGCACCGTGGAGACCGGTGCGCCCTGCGAACTCGCCGAACTGCAGACGGCGGGGGACTGGCTCTACTGGGCCTGTGAGCAGTACACACGGCACGGTGCGGTCAACCTGCGGACCGGCGTCAAGATCGACCTGCCCGGATACGGCGGCAGCGGTCTGCTCGGTGACGGCTTCTTCGTGCAGCACCAGTACGCCGCCGCCGAACTGCGGCTGACCACGTTCCAGAGCGGAACGGTGGCCACACGGTACCTGGGTGTGCGGGTGGGCAGCGGTTCGAACAATCGTCGTGCGGCGTACTCGGTCGACCGGTTCGGCGGTGGCATCGCCTACGTCGACACGGAGGGGATGATGCACGTCACCCAGAGCGGTGAGCCCGCCTCCCCGCTCTCCGCGGTGACCGCGCACACCCCCGGCACCCTCACCGCGCCGGCCGGCTGGAAGGGCTCCTGGTGGCTGTCCAAGCCCGCCGCGTCCTGGAAGCTGACGCTGAGGAACACGGCCTCCGGGGCCACGGTGCGCACGCTCACCGGCGGCGAGGCGCGCGGCCAGGTGACGGCCGCCTGGGACGGGAAGACCGCCTCCGGCGCGTATGCCCCCAACGGCTCCTACACCTGGACGCTCACGGCCACCCCCGCCGACGGCGTGGGCGCGGCGCTGACCACGTCCGGCGCGCTCGAACTCACCGGCGGGGCCGCCGTGGCGCGGGACTTCGTCAAGAGCGACGGGTTCGGTGACCTGCTCGCGTTCACCTCGGCCGGGAAGGCCGACTGGCGGGCCGGTACGGGGACCGGGGCCGGGCGGGTCGAGGACAAGGTGTCGGGCACCGGCTGGACGGGCGGCAACACCGTGACCGCCGCCGTGCCGTTCGAAGACATCAGCGGCGACCGGTGCAACGACGTGCTGGTCCGTACGAAGGCGGGCGAGCTGCGCGCGTACAAGCCGGGCTGCGGGGCCGCGCTCAAGCCCACCACGCCGTACACGAAGATCGGCACCGGCTGGAACATGTTCGACGCCCTGACCTCGCCCGGCGACATGTCGGGCGACGGGCGCGCCGATCTGCTCGGCCGGACCCCGGCGGGCGACCTGTACTTCTACCGCGGCAAGGGCAACGGCCTCTTCGAGCCCCGGGTGAAGATCGGCTACGGCTGGCAGGGGTACCTCCTGGCCGGCATGGGCGACATGGACGGCGACGGCAGGGGCGACCTGCTGGCCCGCGACCGCTCGGGCAAGGTCTGGCGCTACCCGGCCACCGGCAAGGGCACGTTCGGCACCCGCAGCGAGGTCGGCCACGGCTGGACCATGTACGACACGATGGCCGGCTCCGGCGACCTGAACGGCGACGGCCGCGCGGACCTGCTGGCCCGCGACAAGTCCGGCGTGCTCTGGAGCTACCGCGGCGACGGCAAGGGCGCGCTGGCGGCGCGTACCGCGGTCGGCGGCGGCTGGCAGATGTACACGCACCTCTTCTGATCACTCACTCGTCATCCGGGCTTCCCGGGAAGGAACTTCTCTTGACCGTGTTCATACGCGGCCGCGCCGCCCTCGTCGGCGCCGTGGCCGGGGCGACCGTCCTCGCCACGGCCGCCGTACCGGCGAGCGCCGCCGATCCCGTCCCGGCCACCGTGGCGACGACCGGGGTGTACGGCCTCGACTTCGCCGGCGGGCTGCTGGTGACGGCGGAGCAGAGCGCTTCCGGCGACCGCATGGTGTTCGACCGCCGGGTGTCCGCCGACGCCGTGAGCGTGGGGGCGCGCGAGAGCCGTGCCTTCGCCGGGACCTACGCCAACGGCGCGCACCTCAGGACGGTGCCCTGTGACAACGGCGGCTGCGTCGACCTCATGGCCTCGGGCCACGGCGACGTCGGCGTGGTGTTCGTCGACGGCGACGACGCCGGGACCGAGGGCGTGCAGTTCCGCGCGCCCGGCAACTCGTACCACGGGACCGGGGCCCACGTTCCGACCGGTACCGCGCGGATCGTGGACACGACCGGACGGGCCTACGTCGTCAACGGGGGTTCTCCCGCCAAGCAGCAGGCGGGCATGTACCCGGGCTACACCTCGACCGCCACGCCCATCGTCCGCACCCCGGGCGCGGCCTCCGTCTGGGGGACGACGCTCTGGGCGGCGACCACCGCCACCGGGGCGCTCACCGCGACCGACCTGGAGACGAAGAAGGTCGTGGAGAACGCGGCCACCGGCGCTCCCTGTGTGATCAAGGAGGTGCGCGCGGTCGGCCGCTGGGTCTACTGGAACTGCGGGACGACCGGTGCCGCGGGTGTGTACGACCGTACGGCGAAGAAGTCGTTCACCGTGCCGTCCGGGCCCGCCCTCGTCGGCGACGGCTACCTCGTCCGGCACGACCGGAGCGCGGGAGAGCTGCTGCTCACCGACTTCCACACGGGCAAGGCCGCCGCTCCGCGCGTGATTGCGGCGCTCCCCGCGGGGAAGACCGCCGACCAGCGGCGGCTGACCTGGGCGGTGGACAGGTTCGGTGGCGACATCGCGTATCTCGACGCCGCGCAGAACATCCACATCGTGCCCAGCGGGGTGCCCGCGCAGCCCCTCGCGAAGATCGCCTCCGATGTCGGCGATCCGTACATGGACATCAAGGGGGTGAACGGGCTCCCGGCGTGGAACAGCACCTGGCAGTTCAACAAGCCCGTCTCCTGGACGTACACCGTCAAGGACTGGACGGGCCGTACGGTGCGCACCCTCAAGGGCGGTGACGGAACCGAGGCGGACGTCAACTGGGACGGCCGGACGGACGCGGGCGGATACACGGGCAACGGCCGGCACACCTGGACGCTGACGGCGACGCCCGAGGACGGTACGGGGAAGTACACCGCCACCGGCAGCATCTCGGTCGGCGGCGGCGAGCCGGGCTTCCACGACCAGGGCGCCTACAGCAACGGAGACCTGGTCACCCTCAACTCCTCGGGCGGGCTGACCATTCAGTTCGGCGGGCCCGGCGGGGTCTTCGACGGCAAGAAGTCCGGTTCCGGCTGGCCGGCCGGCACGGTGGCCGTGCCCTTCGCGGACACCGGCAGCGACCGCTGCGCCGAGCTCCTGGTCCGGATGCCGAACGGTGAGCTGCGGCAGTACACGGGCCGCTGCGGCCGTTCCGGTTACACACCGGGCAGCACGCACACCGTGATCGGCGGCGGCTGGCAGCAGTACGACGTACTGACGTCGCCCGGCGACCTGAACGGCGACGGCCGTGCGGACCTCGTGGCCCGTCAGAAGTCCACCGGCGACATCTACTTCTACGCGCGCGTCGCGGGCGGGAAGTTCGCCCCGAAGCTCCGGATCAACACCGACTGGCGGACGTACGCCCAGCTCACCGGCGCCGGAGACATCACCGGCGACGGCATCCCCGACCTGCTCGGCCACGACCGCAACGGCGGCCTGTGGCGCTACGACGGCCTGGGCAACGGCCGCTTCGCCGCCCGCGTGAAGGTGTTCACCGACTGGGGCCGCTCGTACAACACCATGGTCGGCGTCGGCGACCTGAACGGTGACGGCCGGAACGACATCGTCGTCCGCGACTCGGCGGGCAAGCTGTTCCGGAACAACGGCAACGGCAAGGGCTCGTTCGGCGCCCGTACGCAGATCGCCACCGGCTGGCAGACGTACAAGGGCATCTTCTGAGTCCTGGGCCATGAGCCCCTGAGCCCGCCCCACCCCGGTGACGGGGCCGCGCGGCCGATACCCGATCGGCTGCGCGGCCGGGGCGGGCTATGCTCGGGGGTGATCTGCCGAGGGCCGTTAGCTCAATTGGTCAGAGCAGCGGACTTTTAATCCGTTGGTTGTGGGTTCGAGTCCCACACGGCCTACCGACAGCGGGGGAGCGGTGACCCTCCGCCCGCAGAGGAGCGCCCCGTCCGGTTTCTTCCGGGCGGGGCGCTCTGTCGTTGGCGGGCGCACATCGCTATGGCCAAGAATATCGACCACGTGGTAAGTATTCGTCCCGGGTGTACCCGGCCGGGCCGGCCGCCTGCCCGGCACGGGGGTCTCGCACCTGCCGGCGGCGCCCGTGAGCACGCCACCAGCGAAGGGCAGGGCATGGAGAGCATCACCAAGAACCGGCAGCCCCCCGACGTACTGCGCGCCATGATCGAGCGTGCCTACGGGCCGGGGCAGGTCCCCGCCGGGGACGGATGGGCGAGTGAGCTGGGGCACGGCTGGTTCAACGTCGCCTATCGCATCCGGCTCCGCGACGGAGCCGACGTGGTGCTGAAGATCGCCCCGCCGCCGTATGTGGAGGTGATGACCTACGAGCGCGGTGCCATGTCGATCGAGCTGAACACGCTGGATCTCATACGCACCCGTACCTCGGTGCCGGTCCCGGACGTGCACTTCGCCGACCGGAGCCACGAGCTGTGCGACGCGGACTACTTCTTCATGCCGTACATCGACGCCGACAACCTCGGGATCGTCTCCGAGGGGCTTCCCGCCGCCGAGCGCGACGCCTGCATGGAACAGCTCGGCGCGGCCAACCGCGAGATCAACTCCGTTTGCGGTGACGGCTTCGGCCCGCTCGCCGGACCCCACGACGCGAGCTGGCGGCGGGTGTTCACCGGCATCGTCGAGGACGTCCTGCTCGACGGCGAACGCCGCGGGGTCGACATCGGCTGGGACTACGACACCGTGCGCGCGGTGGTCGCCGAGCACGCCGGCAGCCTCGACGAGGTGACCGAACCCCGTCTGGTCGAGTGGGACCTGTGGTCCGGCAACGTCATGGTCCGCGACGGCCGCATCGCCTGCGTCATCGACCACGAACGCGCCTTCTACGGCGACCCGTTGATCGAGGCGGGCTTCACCGGGACCCAGCTGTCCGCATTCGGCGACCCGACGCCCTTCATGCGCGGTTACGGCCACCCGGAGCTGACCGGGACCCAGCAGGTGCGACGCCGCCTGTACTGCCTCCACCTGATGCTGGTGATGGTCATCGAGACCGTGTACCGGGGCCACACGGACACCGAGCAGTACGACTTCGCCCGGCCCCTCCTCGACGAGGCGATGGCGCTGCTCGGCCGCACCCGCCGGTGACCTCCCGGCCCACCGCTCCCGCACCCGCCGACCACACCACCCGGCTCGGCACCGAGCCGGTGGGCCGGCTGCTGTGGCGGGCCTGTACGCAGACCACGGCCGCCGTCGGCGTCTACGGCGTCTACGCCCTGACCAACGCGTGGTTCGTCGGGCACGGCGTGGGCGACACCGCGATGGCCGCGGTCAACCTGGCCGCCCCGCTCCTGCTGCTGCTCGGCGCGGTGTCCACCACCGTGGGCGCGGGCGGCGCCTCCCTGATCTCCCGTGCCTGGGCGCGGGGGACCGGCGGGCCGCCGCCCGCGCCGCCGGCAACTCCTTCACCCTGTTCTGGTCCTGCGCCGCCGCCACCACCGTGCTCGGCCTGACCTTCCTGGACCCGCTCCTCGCCCTGTTCGGCGCCCACGGCGAACTGCGGGAGAGCGCACGTCCCTATGCCGTCGTGCTGCTGTGCGGAGCGCTCGTCTCCACCGGGTTCTCCAGCCTGGTGCGCGCCGAGGGGAGGATGGGCTACTCGACCCTCCTGTGGCTCGTCCCCGTCGCCGTCCAGATCACGCTCGACCCGCTCCTGATCTTCGGGCTCGGCATGGGGGTACGCGGTGCCGCCCTGGGCACCGTCGGCGGTCAGGCCGTCTCCGCGGCGATGAGCCTGTGGTTCTTCTTCGGACGGCGCCACCGCCCCTACCGCGTCGCCCCGCGCGACCTGCTGCCCCACGGCCCGACCCTGCGGGCGCTGCTGGGCATCGGCCTGCCCTCGTTCCTGGCCGGAACGGGTGTCACGCTCCTGGCCGTCCTCGTCAACGCCACGCTGCCGCCACCGGGTCGGCCGTGGCGCTGGCCGCGTACGCCGTCTGCGCCCGGCTCCAGACCTTCGTGATGATGCCCCACACCGGCATCGGCCAGGGCCTGCAGCCCATCGTCGGCTACAACAGCGGCCGCGGCCTTGCCGACCGCGCCCTGCGCGCACGCAACCTCGCGCTGCTCGCCTCCCTGCTCTACGGACTGCTCACCGCGGCGGTCCTCGCCCTGCTGGCCGAGCCGCTCGCCGGACTGTTCCTCAACGACCCGGCCGCCGTCACCACCGCCGGCCGGGCGCTGCGGGTCATCGCCCTCGGCCTGACCGTCGCCGGGATCGGCCCCCTGGTGGCGGCCTACTCCCAGTCCCTGGGCCGGCCGGCGCCCGCCTACCTGATGTCCATCGGCAGCCTGCTCCTGGTCAAGGTGCCGCTGATCGTGGTCCTCGGCCGGCTGGGCACCGGTGGCGTCTGGGCAGGACTGGCCGCCGGCGAACTGGCCACCGCCGCCGTGGCGCTGGTTCTTCTGCGACGGCTGAGCGGCGCTACGCCAAGGGTTCCCTGAGAAGCTGCTGCACGAACGCCCGCAGGACCCCGGCCATGTCCACCTCGTCCGGACTCGTCAGCCACTGCACCTGCAACCCGTCCATCAGCGCCACGAGGCCCACGGCCGCGGTCCGGGCGTCGACCCCGTCCCGCAGCGCCCCCTGCGCGGCCAGCTCCTCCAACGCGCGGTGCGCATAGGAGCGG
Source organism: Streptomyces sp. col6 (assembly GCF_008042035.1). Taxonomy (GTDB): domain Bacteria; phylum Actinomycetota; class Actinomycetes; order Streptomycetales; family Streptomycetaceae; genus Streptomyces. The sequence goes on along the minus strand of NZ_RDBL01000029.1, from coordinate 690,788 downwards.
ACCATCTCGTAATGCCGCTCGAAGTACCCGTGCGCCGGATGGTCCGCGGGGGTCGCCTCGGCCGCCAGCCGTACGTACAACTCGACCATCCCCGCGTGACCGGCGTTGCGGCCGGCCAGATCCAGCAGATGGCGCATCGCGTCCCGGGGCGAGGACACCAGCGGCGCGGTCCGCGCGGCCTCCTCCTCGTCCCGCCGCTCCAGCACCGCCGCCAGCAGCGCCTCACGGCTGGGGAAGTAGTACATCAGGCCGACATGGCTGATCCCGGCCCGCTTCGCGATCTCCCGCAGCGAGGCACCGTGGTACCCCACGTCCCCGTAGGCCTCGGCCGCCGTCGCCACGATCTGCTCCCGGCGCGCACGCCCCTTCGCGTAACCGCCCGAGGACGCGGACTCCTTGGACCCACCAGCCGACATGACCTCATCATCGCAGCAGAGGTGATCAGCGGGCCGCGACCGGGTTGAGGGAGGCGTACTCCAGGGGAGCCGACGGGTCGATGGAGACGTTCAGCTGTGCCGGGTCGGCGCCCGCCCGTACGAGGAGGTCGCCGACGGCGGCGATCATCGCCCCGTTGTCGGTGCACAGGGTCAGCGGCGGTACGCGCAGCTCGACTCCCGCAGCGGCGCAGCGCTCCTCGGCCAGGGCCCTGACCCGGGAGTTCGCCGCGACGCCGCCGACCACGACGAGGGTGTGGACGTCGTACTGGCGGCAGGCGGCCAGTGCCTTGCGCGTCAGGACGTCCGCGACGGCCTCCTGGAGCGAGGCGGCGCCGTCGGCCAGTGGGATGTTCTCGCCGCGCAGGCGGTGCTGCTCGGCCCAGCGGGCGGCGGCGGTCTTCAGGCCGGAGAAGGAGAAGGCGTACGGGTCGTCCTTCGAGCCCAGCAGCGGCCGGGGGAAGGCGACGGCGCAGGGATTGCCGTCGCGGGCGGCGCGGTCGATGGCCGGTCCGCCCGGGTAGGGGAGGCCGAAGACGCGGGCGACCTTGTCGAAGCACTCGCCCGCCGCGTCGTCCACGGTGTCGCCCAGGTGCAGGATCGGATCGCGCACCAGGTCGCGTACGAGCAGCAGCGAGGTGTGGCCGCCGGAGACGATGAGGACCATGCACGGGTCGGGCAGCGGGCCGTGTTCCAGGGTGTCGGCGGCCACGTGCCCGGCCAGGTGGTGCACTCCGTAGAGCGGCACCTCCGCCGCGTAGGCCAGGGACTTCGCCCCGGCCAGACCGACCTGGAGGGCGCCGGACAGACCGGGGCCGGTGGTCACCGCGACGGCGTCGAGGTCCCGCAGCCCGAGCCCCGCCTGTGCCAGGGCCTCCTGGACGACGGGGGTGAACGCCTGGAGGTGCGCGCGGGCGGCGATCTCCGGCACCACTCCGCCGAAGCGGGCGTGCTCGTCCATGCTCGACGCCACGACGTGCGCGAGCAGCCGGCCGCCCGAGACGATCCCCGCACCCGTCTCGTCGCACGACGACTCGATGCCCAGCACCACCGGAGTCCGCACACACTCCCCTTCTCGCATTGGGATCGCTATTGCGATCCCAATGCAATAAGGTACTCGCCCGCTTCCGGCGTCAGACCAGGAGCTTCGACTTCGCGCGCTGGTACTCGTCCTCCGTGATCGCGCCCCGGTCCTTGAGATCGGCGAGCCGTGAGAGGTCGTCGACGTGACTGCCCTGGGGACCGTTGCCGCCTTCTGTGCCCGCCGCGTCCCTGATGTACGCCTTGAAGGCGGCGTCGCGCTCCTTCGCCTCCTGGGCGTCGCGCTTGCCCATGGACTTGCCGCGGGCGATCACGTAGATCAGCACACCCAGGTAGGGCAGGACCAGCGCCAGGATCAGCCAGCCGGCCTTGGCCCAGCCGCTGAGGTCGTGGCTGCGGAAGATGTCCATGATGACCCGGAAAAGCAGGAAGAGCCACATGATCCAGAGGAAGAACCAGAGCATCGTCCAGAACAGGTTGAGCAGGGGATAGTCGTCCATCGTCCACTCCCGGCGCCGTCGATATGGCTGAGTCAGAAATCAGTCATATCGCCATATGGGTGCGCGCGCCCGTCGAGAGGCAAGGGGCGGGGTGGGGTGCGGCGGCTACTTCTCCGGCCCGGAGGCAGTGGCCGGGGCCTTGTCGGTGTCTGCGCCGGGCGCCGTCTCCGTGCCTGCTCCGGAGTCCGGTACGGCGCCGGCGGTGGCCGCGGCCGCCTTCCTGCTGTTCACCATGATGCCGATGAAGCCGGCGAGGAACCCGCTGATCAGGCCCGATATCGCGTGGTTGGCCGCGTTGGCCGACTCGCTGCCCGGGAGGCCGATCGCCAGGTAGTTCACCGCCGCGCTCATCACCGCGCCCATCACGCCGCCGATGAGGCCGCCGGTGGCGGCGGCGCGTACCGGTGACGTCGGGGTCGCCGAGGGGGCGGGGGTGCGATCGGAGGCGAGCGGTGCGGTCATGGTCGGGAGCCCTCCAGACAGGCTGCGATCAGAGACCGGGAGCGGCCCCGGGCGCGCCGTCACGCACGGTCGGAGGCCTGCTCACACGGGCAGCCCGCCGAGCCGGGGGGTGCAGCAGATACCTTGCGACAGAACACATGTTCCTCGCAATACCTTCTCGTTTTCGGCACTTTGGCGTTCGGGGGACGGCGGGTGCGTACGGGTGTGCGAGGCGGGTGGTCATGAGTGCTCCGAACATGCCGTAGAGTTGGGTTCACCGACGCGGGGTGGAGCAGCTCGGTAGCTCGCTGGGCTCATAACCCAGAGGTCGCAGGTTCAAATCCTGTCCCCGCTACTGAAGGATCAGGCCCGGCACGCAGGCAGCGTGCCGGGCCTGATGCGTTGTCGGCGTACGTGCTTCGCCCCATCGGCGGCCGAGGAGTCGCCGGCCGGCCGGACGGCGGCGAGGCTGGGGGAGGTGCGCGGTACCGTCCGCGGCCGTGGCTGCACCGGGCAGGAGACCGCAGGTGGGGAAGTGGGAGCGACGGTGGCGTGGCGCGGGGAGCCGCCGGTTCGTCCGGGTGCTGCCGGTGGCGATGATCGTCATCGGCGTGGTTTTCGACCTCTTCACGCCGCCGTCCTTCACGGCCGTGCCGATGTTCGCGGCGGCCCCGTTGATCGCGGCACCCTTCTTCGGTCTGGCCACCACGATCCGGGTCGGGACCGCCGCGGTGCTCGCCGTCGCCGGGATCCGGTTCTACACCGGGGACCTGATCGAGGTGGTCTCGCTCATCGAGATGATCACCGTTCTCACGGTCGCCGTCCAGGCCTGTGTGATCAACCGGGTCGTGCGGCGCGGCAACGAGCAGCTGGCGTCGGCCCGGATGATCGCCGAGACCGCCATGCGGGCCGTGCTGCCCGCGCCTCCCGAGCGGATCGGCGGACTGCAGGTGGCCGCGCGGTACGAGGCGGCTCAGGCGGACGAGTTCGTCGGGGGTGACCTGTACGCGGCGGCCGATACCCCGTACGGCGTGCGGCTGGTGCTCGGGGACGTGCGCGGGAAGGGGTTGCAGGCGGTCGGCGCCGTGGCGGTGGTGATCGGTGCGTTCCGGGAGGCGGCTGAGCAGGAGAAGTCACTGGAGGGCGTGGCGCAGCGGCTGGAACGCGCGCTGGCGCGTGAGTCGACCCGCGGCGGCGGATTCGACGCCTTCGAGGAGTTCGTCACGGCCGTGCTCGCGGAGATCCCGCCGGGCGGACAGCTCGTGCGGACCGTGAACCGGGGCCATCCCGACCCGTTGCTGCTGTACAGGGACGGTGCGGTGGACGCCCTGACGCCCTCGGAGGCCGCGCTGCCGCTGGGGATGGGCCTGGGGGTGCGGCCGGACCGCTCGGACGAGTGGGAGCTGCCGGCCGGCGGGACGCTGCTGTTCTACACGGACGGCCTGTCCGAGGCCCGCGACGCCGAGGGTGTCTTCTACGACCCGGCGGAGCGGTTGCGCGGGCGCCTCTTCCCCGGGCCCGAGGAGCTGTTGTCCGCGCTGACCGACGACGTGCGGCTGCATACGGGGGGCGAGTCGACCGACGACATGGCGCTGCTCGCGGTGGCGCGGCCGGCGAAGGGGCAGCCCGACCGGCGCAGGACCGTGAAGATCGTCAAGCGGGACGCGACTCTGAGTGATTGAAGGACGTCGCTCCGCATAACATTTGACGCAACGTCAGAAAACGGGTAGTGGCCGAGTGTTATTCAACTCGCCCGATTCCACCCACTTGTGTCCCGTAAAGTCCAGGCCAAGGACATGAACGATCAGTGGGAACGGCTTGGAATCGGAGCCGTCTGTCTATTAACGTTCGATAACGCAGCGCGGTTGTCCCAGCCGCCGTCAGTGGCGGCACCGTGCGCGAGCGCCGAATTCCGCAAGGGAACCGGGGAACCACCTACATGGGGTGAATCGGGCATCTCTGTCTTCACGAGAGGCGGAGGAACCCGTAGGAGACCTTCCTGCTCCGAACCCGTCAGCTAACCCGGTAGGCGAGAAGGAAGGAAAGGAGTGCGCCCGCGTGGCGTCCAACAAGCCTGCCCCCGAATCCCCTTCACGGTTCGTGCCCGAGTACGGCGCCGACTTCGCGACCGGCCCCGGCACCGCGTACATCCCGGAACAGGGGAGCGACTACGCGACCGATCGGGGCAACGGCTTCGGCACCGGCGCCGGGTTCGGCAGCGGCTTCCGCGCCGATGAGGCCGAGGCCGAGCGGGCCTGGGAGGAATGGAACCCCACCGAGGAGTCCGTCCGCCCCGTCCGCGGCAAGCACCGAGTCGCCAAGCAGCGCAATGGTCTGGCCCGTAGCTCCACCGTCCTCGGCGTCGGTGTCATCGCGGCCGTCGGCGCGGGAGGCATGGCCACCGCGCAGAGCAAACCGCCGGTCTCCATCTCTCTTCCCGATTCCATCTCGGACAATCTCCCCGACGCCGCGTCACTTCCCGGCGTGGGTGCGCTGTTCTCCGGCGAGGCCGAGGCCGAGACGCCCGCCGTCGCCACCGCCGCCGCCCCGCTGACCACCGCCGGCATCACCACCACCGAGGCCGAGCAGGGCACCACGGACGCCGGTGAGGCGCTGCGCGCCCGCATCCTCCAGCAGGCGGAGCAGCAGCAGGGCGCCGCCGACGCCGAGGCCAAGGCGGCCGAGGAGAAGGCCGCCGCCGAGAAGGCCGCCGCCGAGGCGAAGAAGCAGCAGGACGCCGCCGAGGCCAAGGCCGCCGCCGAGAAGAAGAAGGCGGAGGAGGAGGCGAAGAAGAAGGCCGAGGCGCTGCGCCTGGCCAAGCTCGCCGCCAGCTACTCCCTTCCCACCTCGTCGTACACGATCACCTCGACGTTCGGCCAGGCCGGATCGATGTGGTCCTCCGGCTATCACACGGGCCTCGACTTCGCGGCTCCGACCGGCACCCCGATCAAGGCCATCCACACCGGTACGATCAAGTCGGCCGGCTACTCCGGTTCCTACGGCTACCGCACGGTCCTGGAGCTGGAGGACGGCACGGAGCTGTGGTTCTGCCACCAGTCCTCGATCGACGTCAGCATCGGCCAGAAGGTCACCACCGGCGACACCATCGGCCGCGTCGGCGCGACCGGCAACGTGACCGGCCCGCACCTCCACCTGGAGGTCCACACCCCGGACGGCACCGGCATCGACCCGATGGCCTGGCTGCATGCCCGCGGTCTGACCGTCTGACTCTTCCGCAGTAGTTCCCGCGACCCCGGGACGGCCTTCACCGTTCCCGGTCCGCGGCCTTCCGAACCCCGGCAGCCCTGACGCACACCCCCCGACGTCAGGGCTGCCGGTCTGCGTGGGGGCACCTGACCGGATGTATGGGGCACGGAATAGCGGGGTGGCCGGAAAGCGTTGTTCCCTCTATGACTTCACTGCGCAACCTCGGCCCGTCCGGCCTCCAGGTCTTCCCGCTCTGCCTCGGTGGAAACGTCTTCGGCTGGACCGCCGGCGACGAGCAGTCCTTCGCCGTGCTCGACGCGTACACGGGTGCCGGAGGCAACTTCGTCGACACCGCCGACGCCTACTCGCACTGGGTTCCCGGCAACGGGGGCGGCGAGTCGGAGACGGTCATCGGCAAGTGGCTCACGGCGCGCGGCAACCGGTCCGACGTCGTGGTGGCCACCAAGGTCGGCGCCCTCCCCGGGTACAAGGGGCTGTCGGCGCCCACGATCAAGGCGGCCGCCGAGGAGTCGCTGCGCCGGCTGAACACCGACTACATCGACCTCTACTACACGCACTTCGACGACGAGACCGTCCCGGTCGAGGAGATCATCACCGCCCTCGACCAGCTGGTGAAGGACGGCAAGGTGCGGGAGATCGCCGCGTCCAACATCAGCCCGGAGCGGCTGCGCGCCTCGCTGGAGTTCTCCGAACGCGAGGGGCTGGCCCGCTATGTGGCGCTCCAGCCGCACTACAACCTCGTCTCCCGCGACACCTACGAGGGCGAGCTCCAGGACACCGCCGCCGACGCCGGGCTCGCCGCCGTGCCGTACTTCGCGCTGGCCGCCGGCTTCCTCACCGGCAAGTACCGCCCGGGTACGGACGTGGACAGTGCCCGCGCCGGGAGCGCGGCCCGCCACCTGGAGTCCGAGCGCGGCCGGCGGGTGCTCGCCGCGCTCGACACGGTGGCGCGGGAACGGGACGCCGAGATCGCGACCGTGGCCCTGGCCTGGCTCGCGTCCCGGCCGACGGTCGCCGCGCCGATCGCCTCCGCCCGTACCGTCGAGCAGCTGCCCGCCCTGCTGGCGGTCGCCGACCTCCGCCTGACGGACCAGGAGCTGTCGGTGCTCACCGAGGCGTCGGCCTAGGAGGCCTTTTCCGGCTTCCGCCCCGGCCCCGGCAGGGTCCGGCTCCCGTCGCCGGCCGTGGGTCAGGCCGGGGGGTGGCCAGCGTAGCCGGTGCCGGTGTGGGGCTGTGGGCCGTACGGCGGCGGGGCGAAGGGCCGAGCCGCGGTGTGCGGCTGCGCGGGCTGTTGGCCGTACGGCTGTGGGGCGTACGGCGGCGGGCTGCTGTACGGGTTCGGGGCGGCGTACGGGTTCGGGGCCGCCGCGTAGGGACGAGGGGCGCCGTACCCGTGGTGCGGCAGAGGGGGCGGGAAGCCGGGGGGCCGGCGGTGCGTGGCGCGGGCCGCGTACGCCAGGGCCGGGGCCGCGATGTCCCGGCGCTGCCACAGGTGGTGCAGCAGCTCCAGCTCGCGCGCGGCGAAGTCCGGGTCCGCCGCGCCCCGGCGGGCCTGGCGGCGCAGGAAGGCGAGGGACGTCGCGAACCCCTCGTACTCGGCGACCGTACGCGCCGCCGCCCTGCCCTGCTCCTTGGCCTCCTTGACCCGTCGGGCGTGGGCCGGGGCCGATGCGTGCGCCGGGTGGTACGGATACCCGAAGGCGTTGCCCGCCGCCTCGTACCGCCGGCGGGCCGCGGTCCTGGCCAGGGCGCGGGCCCGCATCGAGGCGAGGACGTGGGGTTCGGCGGGGGAGATCCAGCCGGCGTCGGCGTACGCGGGGAGCTCGACGGCCAGGGAACGCAGCTCCTGCCGGCGGGTCCGGACCGCCAGCCAGGTCACCAGGCCGAAGACGGGGACCATGAACCCCCCGTAGACGACGTAGAACCCGTACCGCCCGAGGTGCGGCGAGCCGTTCCACAGGGCGTGCAGGCCCATCGCGAGGACCAGGCCGAGCAGCGGCATCACGACGCGCCGTGCCCGCCGGCCGGGCCCGGCGCTCGCGGCGATGCCGAGGCCGATGCCCGTCAGGACGGTGAAGAGCGGGTGGGCGAACGGCGTCATCACGGCCCGGACGAGGAACGTCATCACGGTCACCGCCGCGAAGCCGGAGCCCATCTGCCGGTCCTCGCCGAAGGCGTTGCCCAGATAGAGGATGTTCTCGGTGAAGGCGAAGCCCGTCGCCGTGAACCCGGCGGCCACCACGCCGTCGACGATCCCGGTGAACTCCCGCCTGCGGAACAAAAAGAGCAGCAGGACGGCCGCCGCCTTGGCGCTCTCCTCGACGACCGGTGCTATGACCGTGGCGCCCAGGGTGTCCGCGTTCCCCGGATCGGCGTCGGCCATCCACTGGGCGGCGAGGGAGTTGGCGAGGATCGCGATCAGCGCGGCCGCGCACGCGCCCCATGCGAAGGCGAACAGCAGGTTGCGCCACGGGCCGGGGTCGACCCGGTCCAGCCAGCGGAAGGCCGTCATCAGCACCGGGACCGGCAGCACGGCCAGGCCCAGACCGACGAGGAAGCCCTCGGTTCCGGTCTCGTCGCGGACGAGGGCGAGGATCACGACACCGCAGAGCGCCAGCAGCGTGAAGACGGCGACGACTCGGAAGGTCCGGTTCCGCCACAGCGTGCCGACGCGGCGCGGCCGGTAGCGCCAGTGGGCCCGCTCCGGGACGGCAGCCAGGATCTCGGCGGCCCGCTGCTCCTGGAGCACCGGGACGGCCGGCTGATCCTGCCGTTGTCGCTGAACAGACCCGTCGCACACCCCTCGACCCTAACGAGCGGGTCCGACAACGGCCATGGCGCCTGCGGCGCTGCGGGCCGGTCCGGACGCGGTCGGGGGCGGGCCCGCGCGGCCGGCCGACGCCGGGGCCCTGCCGGTCAGACGCGGGCGAAGAGCAGGTCGTGCACCACATGGCCCTTGCCCAGGCCCTGGCCCTCGAACCGGGTCAGCGGCCGGAACCCGGGGCGCGGGGCGTAGCCTCCGTCGGCCATCGTGTTCTCGAAGCGGGGGTGCGCGGTCAGGACTTCGAGCATCTGCTCGGCGTACGGTTCCCAGTCGGTCGCGCAGTGCACGATGGCCCCGGGCTTCAGCGGGCCCGCGACCAGGTCCAGGAACTCCGGCTGGATCAGCCGGCGCTTGTGGTGGCGGGTCTTGGGCCACGGGTCGGGGAAGTACACCCGCAGCCCGTCCAGCGACTCCGGCTCCAGCATCTCGCGCAGCAGGATGATCGCGTCGCCGTTGGCGACCCGGACGTTGGTCGAGCCGTTCCGGTCGGCGAGGCCGAGCAGGTTGCCCTGGCCGGGCGTGTGCACGTCCACGGCGAGGATGCCGGTGCCCGGGTCGTCGGCCGCCATCCGCGCGGTGGCCTCGCCCATGCCGAAGCCGATCTCCAGCACCACCGGCAGCCCGTCGAACATCGCGGGCAGGTCGAGGACGCTCAGCCCGTCGATGTCCAGGCCCCACTGGGGCCACAGCCGCTCCAGGGCGTCCTGCTGGCCCGGCGTGACCCGGCTGCGGCGCGGCTGGAAGCTGCGGATGCGGCGCTCGTGGTGCGAGCCGGCCGGGTCGGCCGCGGGGCCACCGGGGAAGCGGGGCTCCTGGCGCATCCGGCGCGCGCGCTCCAGCGACGCGGCCCGCAGGTCGTCCGGGATTCCCGCGGTGGTGGGGGCGGTGCCGTCCGGCTCGGCGGGGTCGCCGGGCGTCGGACGGGAGGGGTTCATGGGCTCAGACACAATGCTCTGATTCTACGGGGCGGGGCGCCAGGGGGCGTCCGGCGCCAGGGGGCGCCCGGGTCAGCCCGCCGTCGCCGGGGCCGGCGGCCGCCACCCGGCCGCCCTGGCCCGGAGCAGCGCCCGGCGGGCCACCTCCCGCCCGATCGGCAGCGAGGCGGTTGCGGCGGGCGACGGGGCGTTCAGCACATGCACCGTGTGCGGGGCCTCGCGGATCAGGAAGTCGTCGACCAGGGTGCCGTCCCGCAGCACGGCCTGGGCGCGGACTCCGGCCGGCGAGGGGCGCAGGTCGTCCTCCGTGACCTCGGGCAGGAGGCGCCGGACGGCCTCGGTGAACGCGCGCTTCGACAGCGAGCGGTGCACCTCGCCCGCCCCGTACCGCCAGTGCCGGCCGGCAATGCGCCACGCGCCCGGCCAGCTCAGGGTGTCCATCAGTTCGCGGGGCCGGACGACCGGCCAGCCGTAGCCCTCGCGGGCCGCGGCGGGCACCGCGTTGGGCCCGACGTGGACGGAACCGTCGAAGCCCCGGGTCAGATGGACACCGAGGAACGGGAACGCCGGATCGGGCACCGGGTAGACGAGGCCGCGCACCAGCTCGGGCCTTGCCAGCTCGTAGTACTCCCCCCGGAACGGCACGATCCGCATGCCCGGCTCGTCGCCGGCCAGCCGGGCGATCCGGTCACAGTGCAGCCCCGCGCAGTTCACCAGCACCCTCGCCCTGACCACCAGGCCGTCGGCCGTGCGCACGGCGACGCCCCAGGGGCGGCGGTCGATCGCCGTGACCTCCGCGCCGAACCTGATCGCCCCGCCCGCGCCGCGCACCTCGTCGGCGAGCCGCCCGGCGACCGCCCTGAAGTCGCACACCCCCGTCGTGCCGACCCGGATCGCTGCGAGGCCCCGCACCTTCGGCTCGTACTCGGCGATCTGCGCGGGCCCCAGCTCGCGCACCGGCAGTCCGTGCTCACGGCCGCGCTGGACCAGCGCGTGCAGCCGGGGCAGCTCGGCGCGGTCCGTGGCGACGATCAGCTTGCCGGTCACCGCGTGCGCGAGGGAGTGCTCCCGGCAGAAGTCGACCAGCTCGGCGCCGCCGCGCAGCGCGTACCGCGCCTTGAGCGAGCCCGGCGGGTAGTAGATCCCGCTGTGGATCACCCCGCTGTTGCGCCCCGTCTGATGGCGCGCGGGAGCGTCCTCCTTCTCCAGCACCGTCACGCGGGTGCCCGGTGCGGTGCGCGTGAGCGCGTACGCGGCCGACAGGCCGACGATCCCGCCGCCGATCACCAGCACATCGCAGTCGTACGCCGCGTGCGTCATCATCACGCCACCTCCCACCCCGATAGTGCACTGACCCACTGACAACGGACTCAAACCCGTTCGGCGAGCCTGGCGCTTCCCGAGGAGCGGAGGTTTATGCCGGGGCGACCAGCAGGGGGCGGGCGCGCTCGCGCAGCTCGACGACGCGCGGCTCGTCCCCGTACGGCTCCAGCCGGTGCAGCAGGTCGCGCACGTACTCCGTGGTCCGTGCCGACGAGATGCGGCCCGCCACCTCCACGGCCCGGGTGCCCGCCGCGCAGGCCGCGTCCAGATTGCCCGATTCCAGCTCGGCGACCGCCGATACGACGAGCCGCAGCCCGTGCGAGCGGACGAACTCCTCGGTGGGCCGGGACAGCGCCTGTTCGGTGAAGCGGCGGACCTGGCGGGGCGCCTTCAGGTCGAGGTGGCACTCGGCGGCGTCGGCCGCGAATCTGTCGTACGAGTAGAAGCCCAGCCACGCCGGGTCCGCGTCGCCCTCGCGTGAGCGCTCCAGCCAGCTCTCCGACGCCTTGAGCGCGGCCCCTGCGGCCGGCGCGTCATTCGCCTTCGCGTGGGCCCGCGCCTCGACCAGGCGGAAGAAGCTCATCGTGCGCGCGGTGGCGAGGCCCCGGTTGCGTTCGACGGCGGCCTGCGCGAGGTCGACGCCCTCGTCGGCGAAGCCGCGGTAGGTCGCCTGCAGCGACATCGACGCCAGGACGTAACCGCCGAGCGGCACGTCGGCCGCCGCCCGTGCCAGGCGCAGTGCCTGGATGTAGTAGCGCTGGGCCGCCTCCTGCTGGCCGGTGTCGAAGGCCATCCAGCCGGCGAGCCGGGTCAGCTCGGCCGCCGCGCCGAACAGCGCGCGGCCGACCTCGTCACTGTACGAACCGAGCAGCAGCGGGGCCGCGTCGACGCGTAAGCACTCCGGGACCATCGACGAACGCCAGTCGCCGCCGCCGTACTTGGAGTCCCACCGGCGTGCGTCCTGGGCGGCCTCGCGCAGTTTGGAGACGTCGCTGTGTCCCACGCGCAGCGAGGAGGCGTCGCCTCCGGACTCGGGGCCGGGCTGCGCCGGGATCAGCAGGCTGTGGCCGGGGACCGGCGGGGTGCCGTGTCCCTGGGAGGGCGATGCGGACGGGGCGGGTGCTCCGGCGGGGCCGTGCGCCCCCGGTGCGCCCTGCGCGCCGGGCGGCTGCCCCCCGGCCGTCGCCGCTGTCCGCGCCACCGACGGGTCGGCGGGGGATATCAGCCAGCGGGACGCGGGTGTGGCGTACGCGCTCACGGAGAACGAGCCCGCCAGCGACTGCCAGATCCCGCCGCTGCCGGCCCGCCGCCCGGCCAGATCCAGCCGGTACAGCTCCGTCGCCGAGCGCACCGCCGCGTCCACGTTGCGCGGGAAGGCCAGGCCCACCTCCGGCGCCGGATCGGCGTCGGCGAGCCCGATCTCGTGCAGCGGGACGGGCCGGCCGAGCTTGGCGCCGATCGCCGCGGCGATGAGATGGGGCGCGGCGCCCTGCGGCACCATGCCCTTCGAGACCCACCGGGCGACCGACGTCTTGTCGTACCGGAGGGTCAAACCGCGCTGCGCCCCGAGGTCGTTGACCCGCCGGGCGAGCCCGGCGTTACTGATTCCCGCGAGGGCGAGAACGGTGCCGAGCTTCTCGTTCGGTCCGCGTTGCTCCCTGGACATGGCCACCCCTCGACACACAGACGGCAGCCGCGTCACCGTCACGGCGCGCGGCATTCGTACCGTGTTCTCCCCAGGGACGAACCCTGTCACTCCGCCCGCACACGCATTTGGCCGTGCCCCGGGGAATATGCCGCCCTGCTGAGAACATCAGTGCACCCAGCGTAGTTCGTCGCATCCCTACCGTTAAGGGCTGGACGTCCGTATGGCGGGATTGTTGTCCGTCCCGGCCGCCCGCGGAGAGCTGTGGGGCGGGAGGGAACGCGAGGGACGTCCGGGGCGGTGGGGGCGAACACGCGGCGGAGGAAGGGCGAAGGAAAAGCGGGGGAACGGCGAGGGAGCGGGGGAGGGTGCGTGGAGGCCGTCGGTCCGGAACTCCGGGCCGTCCGCGGCGGCTTGGGGGACCGGCCTCGCCCCCGTGGGGAAAGGCTCGTCGTCCGGCCCGCCTCCGCCCGCCGGCGGGCGCGGACCGGCGCGCGGGGCATACGGACGCGGCGCCGCCCCTGTTGCTCGTGGCCGCTCGTCCGAGGTCCCTCCGGGGTCCTCGCGCGTGCCCCCCGGTGTGTGGCTGTGCGCCTGTACGTGCGCTCTGGCCCGGTCCCGGGGGCGGCGCTTGCATGGGTGCTGCGTGGATCGGCTCGCTGCGCTGGACGCAGGGGGCTGGGGGATATCGCCGCCTCATTCCCCGCAGGCGGTGGACCGGTCCGGGGGGCCGGCCGCGGAAGCCGCGGCACAATCAGCATGAATGCGGGTGAAAGAGGTCAATCAATCACCGGGCCAACGGTTCCTGGTGGCGCCGAGATTGGCCGGATGTCGACGGTCGGACGAGGTCGGGCCGGGGGACGGGTGGACCTCCCCGCGGCCGGGCCGGCCGGGCGCGGGCGCTGGCCGGAACCGGGCCGTTCGCGCGAAGCGGGAGCGGGGAACGCAACGCCCGGAATCGACAACTCCGTTGGCCTCGGGGGCGACGCGCGCGAGCCGCGGAGGAGATGTGATTCCCGGCGTCCGCCCTGCGGCCTTTGCCAGGGGCGCATGCGCTCACGACGTGCGCCGTCCGTAGCCACTCCTGCACGCCGTTGTCGTGGCAGCATGTCCGCAACGGCGCCGATCGTCACCGGAGTTCTCCGGGTGCTTGCCTGCCGCGCCGTTTTTTTGTCCACAGCCTGTGGAGGCGGCGATGCGTTGGTTGGTGGGTTGGAGCAGTATCGCCGCGAGCTTCGGCACGGCCGGGGCGGTCGGCGGCAGCGACGACGGGCGCACGATGCACCCCGTGGGCTCCCAACTCCTGTGGGGCGACCCCGATCCGCTCTGGGCGGTCGGCGACTGGCGGCCCGACGAGATCCGCACCGTGCGGGTGGACACCGCCGAGGGCGCCCCGATGGTCCGGCTCGCCGTCCTCGGCTGCTGCGGCGCCACCGACGAACAGCTGCGCGTCGGGCTGCTCGCCGCCCGGGGCGGTGCCCTGCGCCACCTCACCGCGTGGACCGGCAGCTACACGGCCGTCGTCCAGATCGGCCGCCGGATCACCGTCGTCGGCGACCTCGCCGGAGCCCGCCCGGTCTTCTACACACCCTGGGCCGGCGGCACGGCGTACGCCACCGCCGCCCTTCCCCTCGCGGACCTCATCGAGGCCCAGCTCGACATCGGCCACCTGGCCGCGCTGCTGGCCTGCCCCGAGACACCCGAGGCGCTGCGCGACGGCACCCCCTACGCGGGCGTGAAGCGCATCCCGCCCGGCCACGCCCTGATCCTCCGCGAGGGCTCGCGGGAGATCACCGGGTACGAGGCCGTGGCCTCCCTCGCCGTGGCCGCGCCGGAGCTCGATCCGGTGAGCGCCGTCGACGGGGTGCGCGACGCGCTGGTCGAAGCGGTACGCGCCCGATTGCTGGCCCCGCGCCACGCCCCGGAGACCCTGCCCCCCGACCCCGGACCGGTCCCCGGCATGGGCCCGGCCGAACGCCGCGCCGCCCGGGGCGCGCCCGTGCCCGGCATCGGCGCCGACCTCTCCGGCGGCAGCGCGTCGGCGACCCTGGCCCTGCTCGCCGCCGGTCTCCCCGGACTGCCCGGCACGATCCTGGGCCACGGCACCGGTGCGGGGGAGCGGCTGCTCGCCGTCACCTTCAACGACCTGACGACCCGCGCCCACGAGCCCGAACTGGAACGGGCCCGCGCCATCGCGGCCAACCCCCGGCTCCACCACGTCGTCGTCGCGGCGGGCGAAGAGGCCCTGCCCTACGCCGAACTGGGCACCGGCGCGCTCACCGACGAGCCCGCCCCCTCCCTCGTCCTCGCCGAACGCCACCGGCGCCGGCTCTCCGCGGGCAGCGCCGACCACTTCGTGGGCGCGGGCGCCCGGCAGGTGCTCGACGCCCACCCGGCCCGCCTCGCCGACCTGTTGATGGACCGGCGCCGGCGCCATCTGCTGCGCCCGGTCGCCGCCCTCGCCAAGGCCGAAGGGCCTTCCGCGCACTCGTTGTTCGTGCCGCTGACGGTCTACCGGGCGGCCCGCAAGCTGGCCCGTACGTCCTACCGCACCGGCCTCGAAACGGCTGCCGGACGACTGCCCGACGCCAACCGGCTCGCGCCCGGCCTCGACACCCCGGCCGAGGCCTCGCTCGCCGCGCTGGCGTGGTCGAGACCGGGGCCGGCCGCCCGGTGGCTGACCGGAGAGGCGCTCGCTGAAGTATCGGTTCGCCTCCAGGAGGCGGCGATCCGCCCCTCCTCCGTCCAGCGCCCCGGCGAGGCCCGCGCCAGGGCCGCCCTCGCCCGCAGCGCCGCCGACCACCGCATCCTGGAGCAGGCCGCCGAGATCCGCAGTCAGCGGCTCCACGCCCCCTTCCTCGACAACCAGGTCGTACGCGCCGCCCGCGCGCTCCCCGAGTCCCTGCGGGTCCAGCCGGGCGCCCGTGCGGCGATCCTGCGCCGCGTGCTGGCCGGTGCGGGCATCCACGAGCTGCCCCCCGGCTGGGGAGCGCCCTCGCAGCACACCTCGACCGCGGTGACCCGGACCGGTCTGCGCGCCGCCCTGCCCGAGCTGATCGCCCTGTTCGACGCCCCGCTGCTCGCCGACGCCGGCCTGGTGGAGGCCCGCGTCGTCCGCAAGGCCCTGCGCGCGGCCTCCGAGGGCGAGCCGCTGCCCCTGGACGGCCTGGCCGACCTCGCCTCCACGGAACTGTGGCTGCGCCGCCTCGTCTCACGGCGCGGCACCTGCTGGACGGGTACGGCGGCCCCTCGCCAGCGTGCGGTCGCCGGCGGCGTGGTCCCGGCCCGGCGCTCGCTCCAGGGCTGAGCCCGTTCCGCCGAGCGCGGCAGGACTCCGGCGGGTCCGTGCGCCTCGCGATCTCCCGGCAGGTTCGGCGGGATCGTCCGGAGGCGTCCCGGTCCGTCCGACCGCCGCTCACCGGGGTGCCGACGGGACACAATGGGTGGCGTGCGGTATCTGATCCTGGGCGCCACCGAGGCGCGAGACGAGAGCGGTGGCGCTCTGCCCCTCGGCGGCGGCAGGCTGCGTGCCCTTCTCGCCGCCCTCGCCCTGCGGCCGGGTCGCCCCGTCCCCGTCGCCGATCTCGTCGACGACGTCTGGGCGGACGACCCCCCGGCGGACGCGCCCGCCGCGCTCCAGGCCCTCGTCGGGCGCCTGCGCAGGGTGCTCGGCCGGGAGGCGCTGGCCAGTACACCGGGCGGGTACCGCCTCACGGCCGCGCCGGACGACGTCGACCTGTTCGTGTTCGAGCGGCTGGCCCGGCAGGGCGCGGCCGAACTGGAGGCCGGGGCCCCGGAGGAAGCCGCCCGCACCCTGCGGACCGCGCTCGCGCTGTGGCGCGGCCCCGCCCTGGCCGATCTGCCCGACGGCGACCACGGCCATGCCCTCCGCCCCGAGGCTCACCGCCTGGCCGCCCTGGAGCGCCGCATCGAGGCGGACCTGCGCCGCGCGGCCGGCGCTCCCGGTGCGGCGCTCACCGCGCCCGCCCCGACGCACGCCACCGCCGCCGCGTCGGTCGGGCCGCCGTCCGTCGCGGGGCCCTGGGGAGCCACGGCCGCCGAGGCCCCCGCCCCCGCAGGAGCCACAAGCCGCAGCACCGCGGAGACCACCGCGCTGCCCGCCGCCGCCCTGGTCGCCGAGCTGACGGAGCTGACCGCCGCCCACCCGTACGACGAGCGCTTCCGGGTTCAGCTCATACGGGCCCTGCGCGCCGACGGCCGGCAGGCCGACGCGCTCGCCGCATACGAGGAAGCCCGCCGCGCCCTGGCCGACGGTCTCGGCACCGACCCCGGGCCCGAACTGGCCGCCCTGCACCGCGAACTGCTCGCCCCCGCGCCCGCGCCCGCCGAAACCGGGCTGTTTCACGTGAAACCCGCCCGGAGCAATCTGCGCCCCCGGCTGACCTCCTTCGTGGGGCGTGAGCCCGAACTGCGCGCCATCCACGACGACCTGACCCGGTCACGGCTGGTCACCCTCACCGGTCCCGGCGGCTCGGGCAAGACGCGCCTCGCCGAGGAGTCCGCGGCGCGCCAGGAGTCCGCGCCCGGCACCCTGCCACCGGACGTCTGGATCGCCGAACTCGCACCCGTGGAGGACCCCGACGCCGTCCCCGGCGCCGTGCTGTCCGCGCTCGGACTGCGCGAGACGACGCTGCTGCGGGACAACACTCTCGACGGCTCGCTCCCGCGCACCGACCCGGTCGACCTGCTCGTCGACCGGCTGGGGCACGGCTCCCGCCCCACGCCCGTCCTGCTCATCCTCGACAACTGCGAGCACGTCATCGGTGCCGCCGCCGCGCTGGCCGAGAGCCTGCTGACCCGCTGCCCCCACCTGCGCGTCCTCGCCACCAGCAGGGAGCCGCTCGCCGTTCCCGGCGAGTCCGTACGGCCGGTCGGTCCGCTGCCCGCCGACCCCGCCCACCGCCTGTTCACCGAACGCGCCAGAGCCGTACGCCCCGGATTCGACCCCAGCCACGGGCCCGCGCACGACGCGGACGCCGTCGCGGAGATCTGCCGGCGGCTGGACGGGCTGCCGCTCGCCATCGAACTGGCCGCCGCCCGGCTGCGCCTGCTCGGACCGCGTCAGATCGCGGACCGGCTCGACGACAGGTTCCGCCTGCTGACGGGCGGCAGCCGGACGGTGCTGCCCCGCCAGCAGACTCTGCGGGCGGTCGTCGACTGGTCGTGGGACCTCCTCGGCGAGGACGAGCGCACCGCCCTGCGCCAGGTCTCCGTCTTCGCGGGCGGCTGGGACCTGGCCGCCGCCGAAGCCGTCATCAGGACACCGGCCGCGCCCGGCCGGCCCGCCGCCGACACCGCCGACCTGCTCGGCGCCCTGGTCGACAAGTCCCTGGTCGTAGCGGCCCCGGCGGCGGACGGTGCGATGCGCTACCGCCTGCTGGAGACGATCCACGAGTACGCCACCGAGCGGTGCGCCGAGGCCCCGGAGGTGTGCGCCGCCGCCGAGAGCGCGCACACCGCGTACTTCCTCGCCCTCGTCGAGGAGGCGGAACCCCGCCTGCGCTCCGGCGACCAGCTCGCGTGGATCGAGCGCCTGGAGACCGAACTCGACAACATCCGGGCCGCTCTCCAGCGCACCACCGCGCCCGCGTCCCCCTCCGAAGCGGAGGCCGCCCGCCTGGCGCTGGGCATGGGCTGGTTCTGGTGGCTGCGCAACTACCGCCCCGAGGGCCTGTCCTGGACCCTGAAGGCCCGCTCGCTCGGCCCGGAGCCCACCGACGAGTCGGACCCCCGGTACTGGCCCCGGATGAACCTCCACCTGCTGTGGTTCTTCTACGCGGCGGAGAGCGGGCAGGTCACGACGGCGCAGGACGACGCCGCACTCCACGCGCTCGTGATCCGGGTGGCCGACGCGTTCGCCGCCTCCCGGACTCATGGCGTCCGTTTCCCGGGGCTGCTCTGGCCGATGACCGCGTATCTCACCGGCACGTCGGAGGACACCCGGGAGAGGATCGACCGGGCGGTCGACAACGCCCGTGCGCACGGCGGCCCGTGGGAATACGGCGTCATCCTGATGTTCCGTGCGCACATGATGGTCGACATGCCGGGGGGCATGCCTGGAATCGACGACGATCTCGACGAGCTGCGCGTCCTGAGCCGCCGCGTTGGTGACCGCTGGATGCGGGCCCAGGTCGCGAGCGCGGTGGCCGAGGCGGGCATGATGCGCGGTCGCTACGACGCCGCGCGCACCGCCTACGAGGAGGCGCTGCTGCTCTCCCGCGAGGTCGGCGCCCATGCCGAGGCCCCGTTCCACCTCGCCCGGCTCGCCGAACTCTCCTACCGCACCGGTGACCTGGCCGACGCCCACCAGCGGCTGGACCATTCCGAGGCCGAGGCCGAACGTCACCAGGCGCACGACGCCACCGCGTACGTCCACTACCTGCGCGCCACCATGGCGTACTACCGGGGCGACATCGCGGACGCCCGGCGGCTGCTCGGCAACGCCCTGGAGGAGGCCGGTCGCGGCGGTCCGCCGTCGCACTTCACCGTGGCGATGAGCGGCCTCTCGGCCCGGATCACCGTGCACGAACCCGGACCGGACGGCGGTCTCGTCGCCGGGGCGCGCGAGCTGACCGCGTCCCTGGTCACGGGGAAGGGGGCCCAGTGCGCCGAGATCGTCACGGGGAACCTGGCCGATGGCGCGGCGGCTGTCATCGCCGAGCTGGGCCACCACGCGGCCGCCGTCCGTATCCTCGCCGCCGCCGCGGAGTGGCGGCGGACGTCGAGCCCGAGGACCGAGGGGGAGCAGGCCGAGGTCGACGCGGCCGAGCGCCTGTGCCGCGAGGCGCTGGGGCCCGCGTGCTACGCGGAGGAGCGGACCGCGGGCGCCGGGCTGACCCTCGACGACGTCATCGGTCTGCTGGAGGGCATCGTCGCGGACCTGCCGTGAGCCGCGCGGTACCGGCAGCGGGGTCGCCTCGGCTGCTCCCGGTCACCGCGCTCAGCGGCAGCTGATGCGTGAATCGGCCCAGTCCGCGAGGGCGATTCCGCCGAACGGCTGCTCCGGCTCCACGACCAGCCGGATCCGCTTCTGCCCCGCCACGTTCACGCCGACCGGCACGGCGGGGTCGTCGCCGCGCACCACCGGGGACTGCCACAGCCGTGTGCCGTCCCCGCCGTACACCGAGAACCGCACCGCGCCGAGCCCCATCGTGAGGTCGTCGACTCCCACCATCGCCTCGTACCGGGTGCACTGACGGTTCAGCTGGATGACCACCGAGGAACGGCTGTTGACCGTGACCCCGTGGACGTAGCGCGAACCGCCGATCGACATGCCGGAGCGCTGCCAGACCCAGCCGCTCTCACCGAGCACCACCTCGGGCGAGGTGTGGTCGCCGAAGAGGGTGTAGTCCATCTCGCTGACCTGGTAGACCTCCGGCGCCGGCGGAGTCGGTTCGGGCTTCGGGGGCGTGGGCTTCGGCGGTGTCGGCGAGGGCACCGCGGGCGCCACGGCCGGGGGCTTGGCGGCGGGCTTGGCCTCGGGCCGGGGGCTGTCGTCGCCCACCAGCGCCCAGACGAGCCCGGCCGCCGCCGCGACGGCGACCGCCGCGGCGATTCCGGCCTTGGCCGGGGCGCCGAGCCCCTCGGAGGCCGCCGCACCACCGGCCGAGCCGGCGGAGGAGCCCCCTCCGGTCGCCGCCGCCGCTGCACCCGCCCCGGCGGCCCCGGCGGCGCCTCCCGCCACGATCCCGGCGGCCTTGAGGGCGTACCCCGCGGCGAACCAGCCGATGACCGCGACCGGAAGCAGCGCGGGGATACCGGCGTTGACCTGGGCCAGCTCGCCCGCCGCCACCCGGCACTTCGCGCACTCGTCCAGATGCCCCCGCAGCCCGCGCTCCGCCCGCATCCGCAACCCGCCCCGGGCATACGCGCCGAGCCGGTCGGCGTACCGCGCGCAGTCGCCGCCCGCGGTGAGCGCCTGGCTCACATGGGCCTGGAGGTAGGCCTGCTTGAGCCCTTCACGGGCGCGGCTGGCCAGGACCGAGGTGGCGTTCGCGGTCAGCCCGAAGAGCGGGGCGATGTCGCTGGGCGACTCCTCCTCGACGGTGGTGTGCCACAGGACCGCCTGCCAGCGCTCGGGGAGGCTGCGGAAGGCCCGCATGGCCATGGTCTGCTCGGCCTCGTGCATCGCCAGCACATCCGCGCCGAGGTCGAGGGTGTCCGCGTCCGACATCTCCGACGAGCGCGCGGCCTGGGCGGCGAACGCGGCGAAGTCGTCGACCAGGTGCTCGCGCTTCGCGGTCTTGGTCCAGGCGGCGGCCACATGCCGGACCGCCGTCATCAGGTAGGCGCGCACCGCCTCCTCGGGCCCCTTGCCGCCCCGTACCGCTTGCAGGGTCCGGGCGAAGACCTCGGCCGTCAGGTCGTCCGCGGTGTGCGCGTCCCGGCAGCAGGTGCGGGCGTAGCGGCGCACGGCCTGCGAGTGGCGCCGGAACAGCTCGTCGTACGCGAGGTCGTCGCCCTCGCGCATGCGCTGGATCAGCTGCGCGTCCGACGGACCGGCGGCGGCACCGTCCACGGAACCGGAGCCGCGCCCCGCCCGCTGCATCGGCACGGAGGGAATCGCCTCGGCGGGGCCCGCTCCGGGGCTCCCGGAGGCCCCCGGCGCACCGCCGTCCTCGACCGGCGCGGGCGGCCACGGCCCCGGCAGGACCGTTCCGCCTGCGTCGTCCTGGTCGGCCTGATGGCCGGGACCGGTCTGGCTCGGCACCTGGTGCCCGGACGAGCCGGCCGGCTCCGTACCGCCGCCGGCGGTGGACACACCGTCGTACGACTCTTCCCTCTGCCCGTCACCGCTCATCGCGGACGCCCCCGTATGCGCCATCGGACCCTGAATACCGGGCAAGCGTGCCACAGAGCGCCGATGCGGCGGGCCTCCAGTCCTGCCAACCACTCATCCGGGGCGTTCTCTCCGAGCGTGAGCACTACGGGGCACTCATTCGGGGAAGGAGCGAGCGGTTGCGTTGACACGCGACGGGCGGGGGGAGGGGCACCGCGGCCCCTCCCCCCGCCCGGTGTCCGTCACTCCGGCCGTGAGCGCAGCCCCTCCAGCAGGATGTCCAGCAGCCGGGACGAGGCCGCCGCCTGCTGAGCCGCGTCCGGCAGCGAAGGGGCCGCCGTCGCGATGACCAGCAGCACGTCCGACACCGTCACATCGCGGCGCAGCTCGCCCGAGGTCCGCGCGCGGTCGACCAGCCGTCCCACGACCTCCAGCAACTCGGCCGCACCGGCGCCCAGGTCCTCACCGCCGGTCTCCGGGGCGGACTGCTGCCCGGTCACCCGGCGTGCGGCCGTACCTGCCTCCTGCCGCTGCTGGGGCACCCGCGGCTCGTCCCCCACGGACTCCTCGGTCTCGCCGGCCACGACCGAGTCCTCGGCCTCCACACCGACCCGCAGTATCTGCGGGGGCAGAAGCCGCCCCGCACCCGAGGCCACGGAGGTCCGCAGGAAGCGCGAGAGCGCCGACCACGGCTCGTCCTCCTGGCCGAGCGCGGACCGTGCCTGGTCGGTCAGCCGGGAGGTCTCCTCCTCGGCTATCCGGCGCACCAGCACGTCCTTGCTGGGGAAGCGCCGGTAGACCGTGCCGACACCGACCCTGGCCCGACGGGCCACGTCCTCCATCGGGGCGCCGTACCCCAGCTCCCCGAACACCTCGCGCGCGGCGCGCAGTACGTGTTCCAGATTGCGCTGCGCGTCCACCCGCAGCGGGGCCGACCGCGCATGCGCGGACGCGACGCCGTTGCCCAGTGCGCCCACCGTGGTCTGAGGTGCCGGCGCCGTGGTGCCTGCCACCCCGTTGAGGGTGCCAACTGCCCCGATGTGTCCGTTTCCTTCAGGCGCGACAGCAGTGGTCGGCCAATGCGATTCCTGAATATCCATAACTGTTCCCCCGGTTATGACGTCTCCCCCCGGAGACTCCCGCCGTGTCAGTCGAGGTGGACCGATCGTCACCGTCCGACACCCCGACGACATACGAACATAGTTGAGCGAGGGTCAATTCAGAAGGGGGCAGTTCCGCCCGGAGCGCCCCCCGATCGGAGCAAGGACCGGTTGATCACCACTTGGTCCCGGGCCCTGCCCCGAAGCGCAGTGCCTGACCTGCGGGACTCGCGCATCAATGGCCCACCCGGCACCAACGGCCCGTCGCCAACCTCCGGTCACACAATTTGCCGGGGCTGTGGACAAACTCCGGTACACGTTGCGTCATGGGGTGGTGATGGCTTCAGCTTCCGGGGGTACGCCCCCCGGCCCCCCGCCGGCGACGCGCGTTCTCGTCGTCGGCGGAGGCTACGTCGGGATGTACACAGCGCTGCGCCTCCAGCGGAAGCTGAAGCAGCGGCTGAGAAGCGGCGAGGCCGAGATCGTCGTGGTCGCGCCCGAGCCCTATATGACGTATCAGCCGTTCCTCCCCGAAGCCGCCGCCGGCTCGATCTCACCGCGCCATGTCGTCGTACCGCTGCGCAGGGTCCTGCCGCACTGCACCATCGTCATCGGCGAGGCCCGGAGCGTCGACCACTCCAAGCGGACCGCCACCGTCACCACGCTGGCCAGCGGCGAGGACGGTACCGGCGCCCTGGAGATCGAGTACGACGAGATCGTCCTCGCGCCCGGCTCCGTCTCGCGCACCCTGCCGGTCCCCGGGCTCGCCGACCACGGCGTGGGTTTCAAGACGATCGAGGAGGCCATCGGGCTCCGCAACCACGTCATCGAACAGATGGACATCGCCTCCGCCACCCGCGACCCCGCCGTCCGTGACGCCGCCCTGACCTTCGTCTTCGTCGGGGGCGGCTACGCGGGCGTGGAGGCACTCGCGGAACTGGAGGACATGGCCCGCTACACCTCGCGGTACTACCACAACATCAAGGCCGAGGACCTGAAGTGGATCCTCGTCGAGGCCACCGGCCGCATCCTGCCCGAGGTCGGCGAATCCCTGGGCCGGTACGCGGTACGGGAACTGCGCGGCCGCAACATCGACGTACGCCTCGACACCCGGCTCGACTCCTGCGAGGACCGGATCGCCGTCCTCAGCGACGGCTCCCGCTTCCCCACCCGCACCCTCGTGTGGACGGCCGGCGTCAAACCCGCCCCGCTGCTCGCCGCCACCGGCCTCCCCCTCGACGAACGGGGCAGGCTGCGCTGCACGGCCCGGCTGACCGTCGAAGGGACCGAGCACGCCTGGTCCGCGGGCGACGCCGCCGCCGTACCCGACCTCACCGCCGGTGAAACCGGCCGTACGACCGCGCCCAACGCCCAGCACGCCGTCCGGCAGGCCAAGGTCCTCGCCGACAACGTCGTCGCCGCGCTCGACGGCGCTCCGCTCACCGAATACCGGCACAGCTACGCGGGATCCGTCGCCTCGCTCGGGCTGCACAAGGGCGTCGCGCACATCTACGGACGCAGGCTCAAGGGCTATCCGGCCTGGCTGATACACCGCATGTACCACCTCAGCCGCGTCCCCACCTTCAACCGGAAGGCACGCGTCCTGGCCGAATGGACGCTCGCCGGCCTCTTCAAACGCGAGATCGTCTCCCTGGGCTCCCTGGAGCACCCCAGGGCCGAGTTCGAACTCGCCGCGGGGCGGCAGCCCCGGCCCGACGGGGACGACTGTCAGTAGGGTCCGACACACTGGACGTGTGACCATGGGTGGGCCCACATCTGCACAGAGTGACCCGGCCGGCAGCAACCGACAGTGACCAGCGAAGACCTCCCCAGGAGCGCGGTAACGCGCCCTACGCCCCGGCAGACGAAGCACCCGCCCGAGCGGACCAGACCGACACACGAGGCCAGAAATTCCGTGAACTTCACGCGTTGGAGCGCCCGCCTCCCCGGTACGCAGCGTCGCGCCGCCCGGGAGGACCACAGCTCCGTACCGGCGGCCCGCGCCGAGTACAGCAGGGCCGAAGCGGGCGCAGGCCCGTCGCAGGACGGGCCCGCCGGCGTCCCCCTGCCCTCGGCGCCCGACCTGGAGGACCTCTCCGCCCGCGACATCCTGGGCCGGCTGCCCGCCCTCGTCGCCCTGGTGCACGGCCCCGGCCACCACATCGCCTACGTCAACGACGCCTATACCGCCGCATTCGGCCCCCGCCCCTGCGGCGCCCCGGCGGCCGACGCGATGCCCGAGCTGACCGAGATCGGCCTGCTCCCCCTCATGGACCAGGTCCTGCGCAGCGGGACGCCGCGCACGGTCAAGTCCCGCAAGGCCGCCGACGGCCGCTCGTACACCGTGACCTGCACCCCCGTGCGCCCCGACAAGGAGAGGGGCCGCGACGGCGGAGTCCTCGTATACGCGGCCGACGTCACCGACCACGCCGAGGCCGCCGAGCGGCTGCGCACCAGCGAGGGCCGCCACCGCGAGACCGCCGTCACGCTCCAGCGCTCCCTGCTCCCGCAGGAGCTGGAACAGCCCGACGACCTGCGGATCGCCGCCACCTACCAGCCGGGCGGCACGGACGCCGCGGTCGGCGGCGACTGGTACGACGTCATCACGCTCGGCGCGGGCCGCACCGCGCTGGTCATCGGGGACGTCATGGGGCGCGGGGTGCGCGCCGCCGCCGTGATGGGCCAGCTGCGCACCGCCGTACGGGCCTACGCCCGCCTCGACCTCCCGCCGCACGAGGTCCTCCAGCTGCTCGACGGACTCGCCGCCGAGATCGACGCCAGCCAGATCGCCACCTGCGCGTACGCCGTGCACGACCCCAACGAGGGGCTGCTCGTCTACTCCTCCGCCGGCCATCTGCCGATCCTCGTGCGCGACGAGGACGGCACGGTCCGCCGTGCGGAGGACCCGATCGGCCCGCCGCTGGGGACGGGCGGCTGGCTCCACACCTCGGGCACGATCCCGTTGTCGCCGGGTTCCACCGCCGTCCTCTACACGGACGGGCTGGTCGAGCGCCGCAGCGAGGACATCGACGAGGGCGTGGCCGCGCTGGAGCGTGCGCTGTCCGGTGCGAAGGGCGCACCGCAGGTCGTGTGCGACCGGCTGATCCGCTCCCTCAACGTCACCGCGGAGCACGACGACGACGTGGCGGTCCTGGTCGTGCAGCATCCCGCCCGCACGGGCGCCGCCGCCGAGCTGTTCCACAACGCCTCGCTCGACCTGCTCGGCGGCATCGAGGCGGCACCCCGCGCGCGTGCCTTCGCGACGGGGGTGCTCGCCTCGTGGCGTTTCCCGGTGGAGCTGTGCGATCTCGGGGTGCTCGCCGCCGGGGAGCTGGTCGCCAACTCCCTCCAGCACGGCACCCCGCCCATGCGTCTGGGCCTGCGCCGCACCGATCGCCGCCTGATCATCGAGGTGACGGACGGCGACGACCACCTGCCGCGCCGCCGCCGCGCAGAGCCGGCGGACGAGGCGGGCCGGGGCATCACCATCGTCGAGTCGATCGCCACGTCGTGGGGCAGCCGCCGCACGCCGGGCGGCGGCAAGGCGGTGTGGTGCGAGTTCGCCCTGCCGCAGTAGCGCGCGCGGTCAGCGCGCGGCGGCCACCGGGGCCGGCGCGCTCTCCGGCACCGAAACGGCGACCACCCGCGACGGCACCCGCGCGAGCGTGGGCTGGTCCTGTACGGGAGTGAGCCGTCGGCCGAGCCGCAGCGCGAGCGCGGTGATGCCCAGCGAGAACAGCACGAACGTCACGATGTACGGACCGTGCAGCGAGGCCCCCATCGGACCGCCGACTGCGGGCCCGACCGCCAGGGCGAGCTGCTTGCACAGCGCGAACGCCGAGTTGTACTGCCCCACCATCGACTCCGGCGCCAGGTCCGCGACCAGCGGCGCGACGGTCGGCGACAGCATGGACTCGCCGAGCCCGAACAGCGCGTACGTCGAGATCATCGCGGCCGTCGCCATGGTCTGGCTGCCGTGCCCGAGGCCCGCGTAGCCCGCCACGATCCAGGCGAACGCCCAGATCAGACCGACGGCGGCGATGACCCGGGTGCGCCGGCGGCGCTCCACGAGACGCAGCACCACGAACTGGGCGACGACGATGACGGCGGTGTTGGCGGCCAGTGCGATACCGAGCGTGGAGGGCTCGATCCCGGCGGCCTCGGTGCCGTAGGCCGCGAGCCCGGACTCGAACTGCCCGTAGCAGGCGAAGAAGAGCACGAAGCCCAGCACGCACAGCTGCACCATCGCCCGGTGCGAGAGCAGCGCCCGCAGCCCGCCCCCCGCGGCCGGTGCCCCGGCCGCCGCCTCCGGCGCGACCACGGGGGTACGCGGCATGCGCACGGTCGCCGCGATGGCACCGAGCACCAGGAACATCACGGCTTCGATGAGGAACAGCAGTGTGAACGACGCCGGGCTGCTGGTGTCGACGATCTGGCCGCCGACCAGCCCGCCGATGCCGAGGCCCAGGTTCTGCAGGAAGAACTGCATGGCGAAGGCCCGCGTACGGGTGGCGGCGCCGGTGCACCGGACGAGCATGGTGGCGAGTGCCGGCTGCATGACGGCGGTGCCCGCACCGAGCACCGCAGCCGACAGAACGGCTGCGGTGACCTGCGAGGACAGCCCGAGCGCGACGGCACCGAGGGAAGCGGCGACAGAGGCGGCGACCAGTACGGGCAACGGGCCGCGACGGTCGATCGCCCGGCCGGTGAACGGCAGGACGGCGAGCGCCGCCATCGCGAAGACCGCCAGCACGATCCCGGCCGTACCGGCGCCCAGATCCCGTACCTGCGCCACGTAGACGTACAGATACGGAACGGTGAACCCGAGCCCGAACGCGCTCAGCGCGCTGCCCAGCTGGATCCGCCGCAGTGCTGCGCCCATTTCCCTGGTCACACTCACCTTCCTCAAGCTCTCGGTGCCTGAGAGTCGTCCCAACCGAACGACTCGAACCCGAAGACTTTATCACTAAAGTTAGATGTTGAACACTACGACTCGAAGGACTTCGACGGCTATGGGTGGCGTGTCATACTGCGCGCCATGTCTGACACCACCGAGCCCGGACTCGAGGAGCCGAGCCTCGACGAGCAGATCGCCGCCTACCAGCGCGAGTACCGCGACCTGGACCCCCAGGTCGAACAGGTCGTCTCCGCCCTGGGCCGGCTGAACCGCCGGATGAACGTCGCGTACGGGAGACAGCTCGCCGCGCTCGGCATCAGCAACGCGGAGTGGGAGGTCCTCAAGACCCTCGTCCTGGGTGGCGAGCCGTACCGACTGGGGCCGGGCGAACTCGCCAAGCGGCTCGGCCTCACTCCGGCCGCGATGACGCACCGCATCGACCGCATGGCCGGCGAGGGGCTGGTGACCCGCGACCGGGACGAGAACAACCGCGTCCGCGTCATCGTCGAGCTGACGGACGAGGGACGTACGAAGTGGCTCGAAGCGATGCGGATGGCCACCGACTTCGAAGCGGACCTGCTCCAGGACCTCGGGAGCGAGGAGCGGGGGGTGCTCGGCGAGATGCTGACGCGGCTGCTGCGCAGGGTGGAGCACGCTCAGCCGGACGCCGGCGGCCGCCTCACCGACCTGGACTGAACCGCACGATCGGGCCGGCCGGGGAGGGGGTTGACACGCCTCTACGCGATCCGTAAGGTTCTTCGGGTTGCCACGGAGCCTGAAGGGTTCTGCGGCAACCGATCCCGCCGCATCTGCGGCAAACCAAACTCAGCACGATCTCCCGTTCGGGAGAATTTCGGCATGCCGAAATTCATTTCGAAGGCCCGATTATGAGCCGCCGGGAAAATCCGCTAGAGTTTTGGACGTCGGAACGGCCCAACGGCCGGGAGGACAAGCCCCGCTGACTGGGAATCAGGCCCGAAAGGATCCGATAGAGTCGGACTCGCCGGAAAGGGAAACGCGAAAGCGAAGAACTGGAAAGCGAAACCCGCTTCGGCCGGGAATCGGACACGAAAGAGTCTGATAGAGTCGGAAACGCAAGACCGAAGGGAAGCGCCCGGAGGAAAGCCCGAGAGGGTGAGTACAAAGGAAGCGTCCGTTCCTTGAGAACTCAACAGCGTGCCAAAAGTCAACGCCAGATATGTTGATACCCCGGCCTGCTTCGGCAGGTTGGTGGTTCCTTTGAAAGTCCTGCGAAACCTTCGGGTTTGGCAGGCAAAAACACAGCGAGGACGCAGTGGAATCGCCATGCCGATCCTGATGGCGATCGTCGGCGTCTGGCTCGAACACACCTGGATCAGGCCCGACCGCAAGAAGCGCATCTTCCTGGTCGAAGAGGCCTGGCACATCATCAACTCGCCCTTCGTCGGGGCGGCTCTTCGGTCCGTCGATCGCCGTGGGCACGGTCTCGGTGACGGGCTCCAAGGGAACGGGGGCCGTCTTGTGGAGGGCGTCGGGGGTGGCTCCCGGTTCCGGTTCGGGGAGCGTTGCCTCGTACGCGTACTCCTGGCGCTTGCCCCGCCGTCTGCGGGGGCGGCCCTTGCCCTGCTGAATCCGGCGCCGGGCCCGTTCCTCCCTGCGTACCTGTTCGTACTGTGCCAGCCGCTCGATGCGTTCCGCGCGGCGGCGGGCCAGCACGGCCCGCCAGCGGGTGATGACGCCCATCACGAACACCGACAGCACCACGAACACCATCAGTTCGCCGATGAGGAGGCCCCAGAACAGGCCGTACCCGGAGAGTTCGCCCGGGGGTGTGCTCGGCCAGGCGGCGGGCAGGTCGTGCGGGGCCTCCAGCAGTCGGCGCAGCGCGAGTGGTGTCTCGGCCAGGGTGACGTCCTCGGGCCAGGCACCGTGGGCGAGCAGGCCGGCGAATCCGGTGGCCGTCCAGGCCATCAGGGTCACCCCGAGGAGGAAGGCCAGCAGTCCGATGAGCAGACCGTCGGGGATGCCACCCCCTTTGCCGTCGCCGGGCCGGGCCCCGTCGCTGCCTGCCATGTCATGCCACCGTTGACTCGGACGACTCGTTCAGCCGCTGCTGGTTCTCGATTCTGGCCGCGCGCTCCTCGGCTTCGAGGTCGGCGGCTCGTACGTCGTCGGGGAGCAGGTCGCTCGTGGACGACTCGGTCATGGCGCGGTCGGTGAAGACGAGGGGGCGTTCGGCCTCGGTGATCAGGTGTTTGACGACCTGTACGTTGCCGTTGACGTCCCAGACCGCGATGCCGGGGGTGAGGGTGGGGATGATCTCGACCGCCCACCGGGGGAGCCCGAGCACCCGGCCGGTGGCTCTGGCCTCGTCGGCCTTCTGGGCGTAGATGGTGCGCGTCGACGCCATCTTCAGGATGGCGGCGGCTTCCCGCGCGGCGGCGCCGTCGACCACGTCACTGAGGTGGTGGACGACGGCGACGAAGGAGAGGCCGAGCCGGCGGCCGAACTTCAGCAGGCGCTGGAAGAGCTGTGCGACGAAGGGCGAGTTGATGATGTGCCAGGCCTCTTCGACCAGGAAGATGCGCTTCTTGCGGTCGGGCCTGATCCAGGTGTGTTCGAGCCAGACGCCGACGATCGCCATCAGGATCGGCATGGCGATCGAGTTGCGGTCGATGTGCGAGAGGTCGAAGACGATCAGCGGGGCGTCGAGGTCGATGCCGAAGGACGTCGGGCCGTCGAACATGCCGCGCAGGTCGCCGTCGACGAGCCGGTCGAGGACGAGGGCGACGTCCAGGCCCCAGGCGCGTACGTCGTCTATGTCGACGTTCATCGCCCGCGCGGATTCGGGTTCGGGGTGGCGCAGTTGCTCGACGATGTCGGTCAGTACGGGCTGGCGGTCGGTCGTCGTCGCGTTGACGTAGGCGTGGGCGACCTTGAGCGCGAATCCGGAGCGCTCGTCGAGGCCGTGGCCCATGGCGACCTCGATGATGGTGCGCAGCAGGGCGAGCTGGCCGGTGGTGGTGATCGCGGGGTCGAGCGGGTTGAGCCGGATGCCGCCGTTGAGGGCGGAGGTGGGGTCGAGGCGGATGGGGGTGAGGCCCAGTTCCTGCGCGATGAGGTTCCACTCGCCGACGCCGTCCTCGCCCTGGGCGTCCAGGACGACGACCTGGCGGTCGCGGAAGCGGAGCTGGCGGAGCACGTACGTCTTCTCCAGCGCGGACTTGCCGTTCCCGGACTCGCCGAGGACCAGCCAGTGCGGGGCGGGGAGCTGCTGTCCGTAGAGCTGGAAGGGGTCGTAGATGTAGCCCTTGCCGGAGTACACCTCGCGGCCGATGATCACACCGGAGTCACCGAGGCCGGGGGCGGCGGTGGGCAGGTAGACGGCCTGGGCCTGGCCGGTCGAGGTGCGGACGGGCAGCCGGGTCGTCTCCACCTTCCCGAAGAGGAAGGCGGTAAAGGCGTCCGACAACGCGGACAGCGGATCTCGCATGGCGTGACTGACCTCCCTCTCGGTGTCGCGGACTGGCCGTCAGTGGCGGATGCCGGTGGCGAACGGCAGGGTGTTCACGAAGGCGCGGTGGTGCTCGCGGTCGCACCATTCGAGCTTCAGGTACGACTTTCCGGCGGAGGCCCGGATGGTCCGCTTGTCGCGGGCGAGGGCCTCGGGGGAGCGCGAGGACACGGTGATGTACCCCACGAGGTTGACTCCGGCCGCGCCGCTGGCGAGATCTTCACCCCGCTGGTCGAGCCGGCCGTGGGCGGCGATGTCGCGGGGGTCGACGGTGCGGTTCATCTTGGCCTGGCGGCTGGCCTCGGCGTCGTCGTTGGTCTTCTCGGTCAGCATGCGCTCGATGGCGATCTCGGTGGGTTCGAGGTCCATGCAGACGGCGACGGTACGGATGACGTCGGGGGTGTGGACGAGGAGCGGGGCCAGGAAGTTGACGCCGACGGGGGTCATCGGCCACTCCTTCACCCAGGCCGTGGAGTGGCACCAGGGGGCGCGGGTGGAGGATTCGCGGGTCTTGGCCTGGAGGTACGTGGGCTCGACGGCGTCGAGCTCGGCGGGCCAGGCGTTGCGCTTCGTCATGGCCTGGATGTGGTCGATGGGGTGGTCGGGGTCGTACATGGAGTGCACGAGGGAGGCGAGCCGACTCTGGCCGAGGGGCTGGCGGACCCGGATGTCGGCCTCGGCGAGGCGGGCGCAGATGTCGGTGAGCTCGCGGGCCATGACGACGGCGAGTCCGGCGTCGCGGTCGAGCTTGCGGCCGCCGTGCGGGCGGGCGGCGCGGGCCATGGCGTTGGCCTCGGCGGCGAGCTCGCGGTTGAAGTGCATGCAGGCGACGAGGTAGGCGCGGTGCTGCTCGCTGGAGGTGGACACCATGGACTGGAGCTGGTCGTAGGAGTCCTGGAGCCAGTGGGGGGAGGACTTGTCGCCGCGCTGGGCGACGTCCTTGGCGTGGGCGTCCGGGTCGGCGGGGAGCGTACGGGCCAGCATCTGGAGGCGCGTGACGAAGCCGTCCCCGTTGGCGACGTGCTTGAGCAGGGTGCCGAACCGGTCGACGAGGGCTTCCTGGTCCTCGCTGTCGCGCAGGCCGACGCCGGGGCCCTCGATCTCGATGGCGGCGGTGACGGTGCGCCGGTCGGCGTGGAGGAGAACCGCGATCTCGTCGGGGCCGAAGGGGGCGGCGAGCCAGTTGATCCGGCCGATGCCGGGGGGCGGGCCGATCTCGACCTCGCGGCCGTCGGCGCGGGTGCCGGCCTCCATGGCGGAGGAGCGGTAGGCGGTGCCACGGCGCAGGGAGCGCTTGTAGCTGCGGTTGATCTCGAACCACTTGTAGAAGGTCCGGTGCCGGTACGGGACGTACACCATGGCGATGGCGAGCAGCGGGAAGCCGGTGAGCAGCACGATGCGCAGGGAGAGGACGGGGACGAGCAGGCCGCTCATCATGCCGAGGAACGCGCCCGCGATGATCAGGGCGATCTCGCCGGTCTCGCGGTTCTTGCCGACGATCGCGTTCGGCCGGGCGCGGCCGATGAGATACGTACGGCGGGGCGTCATCGGATGGGACTGTGTGCTCAACGCCCGCCACCTCCTGTGCGGTTGTTACCTGTGCTGCCTGAACCGCCGCGGGTGCCGCGGCTGCTGTGGGGGGTGCCGGAGGTGGGGCCGGAGCCGCTGCGGGGCGGAGGTGCGGCGGAGGGGACAGATCCGCCGCCGACTCCGCTCCCGCTGTTGCGGGAGCTGTGGGCGGCGACGCCGCCGCTGACCGGGTTGGCGGGCCGGCCGCCGCTGGTGTTGCCGCTGTTGTCCTGGCCGCCGCCGCGGCTGCTGTGGGTCTTGATGCCCTGGGAGACGAGTGCGGCGGGGGAGCTGATCATGGCGGCGGCCTGGGAGCCGTCGGTGGCCTGTTTGCGGTTGGTGCGGGCGCCCTGGATCTCGTCGCCGAAGCCGGGGACGAAGCGGTAGATCATGCCGGAGGCGAAGATGGCCAGCAGAATGATGGCGAGGCCGGAGACCACGGCGGAGAACGCGTCGGGGCCGTCCTCGGAGGACAGGGCGCCGGCCAGGCCGAGGACGACGACGATGACGGGCTTGACCATGATCACCGCGATCATGATGCCTGCCCAGCGGCGTACGTGTCCCCACATGTTCTTGTCGACGAGCCCGGCGTAGACGGCGGTTCCCAGGAGGGCGCCGACGTAGAGCAGGGCGGCGCGGATGACGAGCTCGAGCCAGAGGATGCCGGCGGCGAGGATCGACACGAGGGAGACGACGATCAGCATGATCGGGCCGCCGCCGATGTCGGAGTCCTTCTTGAGTGCTTCGGCGAAGGACCCGAAGAAGACGTCGGTCTGGCCGCCGGAGGAGGAGGCGATGACTTCGGTGACGCCGTCGGTGGCGGAGACGATCGTGTAGAGGATGAGGGGGGTGAACGCGGAGGCGAGGACGGTGAGCCAGAGGAAGCCGATGGCTTCGGAGATGGCGGTGGTGAGGGGGACGCCGCGGATGGCGCGTTTGGCGACGGCGAGGAGCCAGAGGACGAGCGTCAGGACGGTGGAGGCGGCGAAGACGATGGCGTACTGCTGGAGGAAGCGGGTGTTCGTGAAGTCGACGTTGGCGGTGCTTTTGACTGCGTCGCTGAGCTTGCCCACGATCCACGCGGCGGCGTCGGCGCAGCCGCGGCCGAGGGAGGTGAGCGGGTCGAGGGCGGGGTCGGTGTTGGCGGGTGGGGTGGACTTGTGCGAGCTGGCGTTGCCGCCTTCGCAGTAGTCCTTGGCGGGGCCGACGATGAGAGAGCACTTCCCGTCGTCGGACGGCGAAGGTGACGGCGAGGGGCTGGGAGCAGCTGTGACACGCGTCGCGACGACCACCAGGGTGGCCTGGATGCTCGCCAGCATTGCGCCCAACCGGAGCAGGTGCCCTGACTTAGCGGGCATAAGTGAACCCTCCGTACTCCTCGACAGCCTTGGCGATCTCGTCGGCACCGGAGGCAGTGCGGTCGGCGTTGACGGGTGCCGGGCCGTCCTTCTGGGAGAAGCTGTCGACCTTCCAGTCGTTGTTCTCCCAGCGGAGCTTCAGCGTCATCGTGAACCAGTCGTTGCTCACGGGGTTGGTGGAGCCGACGCCTGCTGTGCCGAAGACGCCGGTGCACCAGACCTCCACAGTGGCGGAGGTATCGGTGAACTGGGTCACCTTTGTTCCGACAGGTGCTGTCCTGGAAACGTAGGTCATGCCATCGCTGGCATTGCCGTTCTCGTCCAGGCCGACCTTGTCGAGGAAGTCCTTGTTGTACGCCTGGTCAAACTTGCTCTCGAGTTCTCCGACTCTCCCCGCGACGAAGACCTCGCGCACGATCTGCCCGCGTTGTGCGGGCTTGAGGATGTCGGCAGACACGAGGACGACCGAATAGTTCGCCGCCGCGCTCGCCGCCCCCTGTTCGTCGTGGGCGAAGCCCGAAGGGATGGTGCCGTTCTTGCCTGTTACCGGCTTGGTGCCCGTCGCTGCCGTCGGGGCGGCGTCGGCCTTGTCGGAGGTGCCGGTGCCCGACTTGGGGGAGGAGCCGTCGTCGCCGCCCATGTTCGCGAAGGCGATGGCGCCCAGGAGGAGGATCACCACGCCGGCGAACGTGATGAGGGAGCGTGAGTTGCGGGCCGGGCGGCGGGGGCCGTCGCCGGTGGGGCCGTCGGGGAGGCGGGTGCGGGTCTGACGGGTGCCGCCGATGGTGCTGTAGGCGTCGCTCGTGCGTCCCGCGTCTTTGCCGTAGCCGTCCTCGTCGCCGAGACTCATGCCGCGTACGCCCCCTCAACCGTTGCTCGGACCGTGTCGTAGTACGACGGTAGCCGTGCTGCTCTCCGCGCGGACGCGGTGTGGTGACTCGACATCAGGGGTACGCAACCTCTGCCGGTGGGCACGACGGACGGATGGGAGGGGTGGGGCGGGACGGCCCGGGTGGGGTGACGCGCGGTCAGACGGCCATCCCGTACACAATGGTGAACAGGGTGCCGAGCGATCCGATGATGAACACACCGGTCAGGCCGGCCACGATCAGCCCCTTGCCCTGTTCCGCGCTGAACGTGTCGCGCAGAGCCGTCGCGCCGATCCGCTGCTTGGCCGCTCCCCAGACCGCGATGCCGAGGCAGAGCAGGATGGCGATCGCCATCACTACCTCGATCATCACGCGGGCCTCGTTGCCGAGGGTCCCGAACGGACCCCAGTTCGGGGCGATTCCGCCGATGATGGTGGTGATGTCGCCCTTTTCAGCTGCCAGGATCATGTAAGTCACCGCCCCTGTTGGGTAGTTCGGCGCCCGTGCCGCACGGCACGGGTCACTCTCTATCTTCGCTGATGAAACTGGTTTCGTACGACGACTTCACGGCTCTCTTTACCCGGATCTCGCACATTTGACCGGTCTGACCGCCCTGACCTGCGGATCGAATCGGTGTATGGGCGAAATACGTATGGTTACTCTGTGTATCACGGAGAGTGACGTCGGGCAATGATCGTCATCACGCCAGACCGGCCGAGATGCCGCAAAGTGGTCGAACCCTGCTGTTCAGGGCGTCGGTCGGAGCAGCGGATGGCGCGGGACCGGTGGCCGGGACGGGGTTTTCCACGAGGACGGTGGCCGGAAGTCGCACCAGGAGCCGTCGAAGGGAAAGGTTCCGGCCTCGGCGAGCTGTGCGACCGTCGCTCCCTCGGACCGGATGGCGAGCGCTTCCTCGGCCGTCCAGTACGCGGGGTGGCCGGTCTTCTCCGCGAAGGACTGCTCGTCCTTCCAGCACCACGTCCGGTCCGGCGCGACGTTGATGTCCAGCTCGTGGTCGGTGATGTCGATGTCGGCGCCGTGATGGACGCGCCGTTCGAGATTGACGTACCAGCCGCGGAACGTGTGTCTGCGGCCGAACAGCCACAGCACCGAGTGCGCGGCCCCGCGCGGCTGGTAGAAGAGGGCGTCGCCCATCGGCCAGCGGCCCGCGACCACGGGGAAGCCTCCGGGAGGGCGTTCGTGCGGGTCGATGTCCCGCAGGTGGCTGACCCCGCGCGGCAGGGCGGTGCGCCACATCGGGGTGCCCGACTTCATCCACACCAGCTGTCCGGCGTCCGTGCGCTCGACGAGTCGTACGGGTACGGAGGCGCTGAGGTGGCCGCCTATGAAGAAGTTCCAGTGCAGGATCTGACCCGGCGTGCTGCTTGTGACGTCCCTCTTGTCCTCTTTCATGCGAGTGATCATTCCCGCAGCGGGCACGCCGGACACGTACGGGAGCGAGGGCCGGGCGCGGCCCGCTCACGGGCCGTCAGTCGGTGGCGATGCCGCGGCTCGCGAGGATGTCGGGGTCGAAGGCGGCGCCCATGCCGCAGTCGTCGACGCCGCTGATCAGGCGCAGGTTGGGCAGCAGGTCGAGGTCGTCGAGCGAGCGTACGTCGTAGAGGTCGTCCTCGCCGTCCCAGACCGGGGAGCACTCCTGGTACACCTGGAGCCCGCCGTCGAGGTCCAGCGTCTCCACGGTCGCCAGCAGTTCCGGGCTGATCTCCAGCGCCTCGAAGTGGGTGCGGGCCTCGTCGAGGACGGTGAACGCGAGGTCGTTGTCGTAGGCGTAGGTCTGCGGGTCGTCGATGCCCTTCGCCTTCAGGCAGTCGGCTATGCGGAACGCCGGGGTGAGCGTCTCGTCGTCGTACATGAGCTTCTCGATGACGAGCAGCTTGAAGTTGAAGTCGCGGAAGGCAGGCATGCCGGGATCGTAACGGGGCCCTCGGACAGACCGTCGTGGTCCGCCCGAGGGCCCGAGTGCTGCGTCGCCGTCCGCCACGGCGCGTCCGGGTCAGGACTTGGTGTTCGCCTGCTTCATGGAGGCCACCGCGTCGGCGACGGAGCGCTCGTACAGGCCGAGCTTCGGGGTGCCGACCTTCACGTCCGGGCCGAGGGGGAAGTTGAGCTGCTCGGCGTTGGGCATGTGGTCGCCGTCGGCGAGCACGTTCAGCTCGTTGACCCAGGTCACGCCGTTGCCGCCGCCCGGGTTGAGGTCGATCACGGCGATCGCGGCGGTCTTCGGCTTGACGGGGTACGCCGGGGCGCCGCCCAGGCCGCCGGGGACCAGCGGGGTGATGTCGCCGCTGTGGTCCGTGGCCTTCGATGCGCCCAGGCTGACGCGCGGGAAGTAGCTCAGGCCGCAGGAGTTCTTGCCGGTGTTGTTGACCTCGATCACGTGCTGGGTGGCCGAACCCTCGCGGGCGTACACGCGCACCGACAGGTCCGAGCTCTTGCAGGGGTGCTTGTAGGCGTAGTCGTCGCTGGTGTTGCCGCCGGTGGCCGCGCTCGTCGAGCCGCCCGTCTTCGCGGCGCCGCCCGTGGACTTGCCGGAGCTGGAGTTGACCGCCTCCGTGGAGCCGCCGCCCGTCTTCGCGCCGTCGGAGGCGGCGCCCTGGACGTCGTCCTTGGTGGCGTCCTTGGCGGCCACCGTGGCCTTGGTCGAGGCGGAGTTGTCGGCCGGGCCGGCCGCCTTGGTGCCGCCGCCGTCGCCGCCGCAGGCGGTGAGGGCGAGGGCGAGCACGGCGGTGGCGGCGGCGCCGAGGGCGGCGGTGCGCTTGCGGTTACGGATCGTACGCATGGGAATCCCCGAAGTCTGTGGCGGTCGAATGGTCGCTCGGTGCGGTCAGGGCCCGGGACCTGCGGCGAACCGCTCCCCCTCCGGACTGTCTGACACAGGAAGCTTCTCGTCCGCCGCTCATGTTCTGCTAACGCCTCCCTGACGTCCCGCTGACGTCCCTGGGGGCCGGGTTCGGGCCACCGGACACGCATGACCGGGTGGCTCTTCGGGAAGACCTCCGGCCGTGCGTGACTTCGGCGGTCCGATCACCGTTAGATGTGATGTGCCCAAGCCTGTCGTGTCCGCCGTGCCGCCCGTGACGACCGCTTCCGCCGGGGACGGTGCCGCCGCTCCGCCGCAGCCCTTCCTGCTCACACCGCACCAGGGGGAGGCCGCCCGTGCGCTTCTCTCGTACGTGGCGGCCCTGCCGCTGGACTCCGTCGACGCGCAGCTCCTCGCCGTCGTCGTGGCGGTCCGGGCCGCGCGGTCGGGGGCGGGCAACATCACGGGGACCGATCTGCGGTCGCTGCGGCTGGAGGACCCGGAGGGCGCCCTGGCCGAACTGGCCGCGGCCGGGTGGGAGGTCCCCGGGCAGCTGATCGGCGGGGACCCGGACACGCCCTTCGGCATCGTCGTGCCGGGTATGGCCCCCGGGCCCGGCCATGTGCTGCCGCTGGGCAAGGACGCGCGGTCGCGGGTGTCGGGCTGGTCCATGCGTACGAGGCTGGCCAAGCCCGTACGGAAGGGGTCGTCGGCGGTCCGGCTGGCCGCGCTGTTCCTGGCGGCCCACTGCTCCGCCGAGCTGGTCGGCCACGCGCCGGACGAGCTGCCCGTCGCCTGCTACGGGGCGGTGCCCACGCTCCTGGAGAAGGGGTTCCTCGCCGAGGTGAGCGGTCAGTCGTACCGGCTCGGTCCTGCGGTGGGGCACCTCGCGGGCCTGTTCCGTACCCCGGAGGAGGTGGCCGCAGCCGCGCGGGAGGCGGAGGAGCGGCGGGCGGCCCGGGAGACGGCGACCGTCAGCGAGGCGACGCCGGACAGCTGGGCGGCGTGGAAGGGGGACGTCAGCCCCGCGCTGCTGCGGCACGCGGAGGCGGTCGAGAACTGCCGGCTCTGCCGCCTTCCCTTCGGCCGGGTCGCGAACGCGTTCATGACGCCGCCCGCCCCCTTGCCCATGCCCCGGTCCGCCCTCGACGCCTACGACACCTGGCGGGCGGCCCACCGGGACTGCGGTCGCGAGGCCGCTCTGTTCACCGTGGCGTTCCGTACGGGGCACGGCCACGGGCCGTCGTACGGCCAGCTGTGCAAGGGGCTGGGGTGGAAGAAGCTGCCGAGGGAGCTGCGCGGGGTCATCGTGAGCACCCTCATCACCGAGGGCTGGCTGACCTCCACGCCCCCGGTGCCCTGGACGCTGCGGCCGGGAGGGACCGCCCACGCGCAGGGAATCGTCCTGCCGGGACAGGTGGCGCGGGCCGGCCGCTGAGGGCCCGCGGTCACCGCTTCCTGGCGGCCAGGAGCAGGGTCGCCGCGATGAGGAGCGCGGTGATGATGCCCGTCGTCAGGATGGGGGACGGGGCGAACGTGGCCGCCAGGACCGCGAGCACCGCCACCGGGTGCAGGACGTCGGCCGCGCGGCGCAGTTCGGCGGTGCGGTGGTGCAGCAGCCACACGAGGGCGATGAACACGGCGACAGGGACGGTGTAGACGGCCGCCGCCGTGCGGTCGGAGATGTGGCCGTGGCCCTCGGTGTGCGCGACGTTGAGGGCCAGTCCGGCGCCGACGGCCGCCGCCGACGCGAAGACGAGGTAGTGCCCGTACCCCCACAGCAGCGCTGTGCGCAGGCTCGTCAGCAGCCGGGGCGCGCTCTGTGCGAAGTAGAGCCACCACAGGGCGAACACCGTCAGCAGCCCGCCCGCCACCAGGGCGGCGAGGTCGCCGAGCGCCGCGTGGGTGTCCAGGGCCGTGCGGACGGCTCCGGTGGCTGCGGTGATGGATTCGCCGAGCACGATCAGGGTGAACAGGCCGTACCGCTCGGCGATGTGGTGCGGATGCCAGGTGGTGGTGGTTTTGCGTTCCGCCAGGGCGGGAACGGCGATCTCCGCCACCACCAGGACAGCGAAGGTGGCGAGCCCGGTGTCCTCGGGCAGGGCCAGCCGTACGACCCAGCCGATCTGCACCAGGAGGATCCCGCCCGCGTACGCCAGGCAGGTGCGGCGACGCTCCCGGTCCGCGCGTGCGGCGCGCAGCCATTGGGTGACCATGGCGAGCCGCATGATCACGTAGCCCCAGGTGATGACGGTGAAGTCCTCGTGCTCCAGTGCCTCGGGCGCGCCCGCCGCGAGGACGAGCGCGCCGGTGATCTGTACGAGCGTCAGCAGCCGGTACGGGACGTCGTCGGTGTCGTACGCGGAGGCGAACCACGTGAAGTTCATCCACGCCCACCAGATCGCGAAGAACACCATGGCGTAGCCGAGGACGCCGTGGCCGATGCGGCCCGCGGCGAGTTCGTGCTCGAACGCGGAGGCCGCCTGGGCGACGGCGGCGACGAAGCAGAGGTCGAAGAACAGCTCCAGCATCGTCGAGGCGCGGTGCTGCTCGTCGGCGCTGCGGGCCACCATGGGCCGGTGCCAGAAGCTGGGGGAGGGGGACGATGAGCTCATGGGTGCGCATTCTTCCGGCTCGGCGGGGCGGAGCGGTGCGGACCGCGCCCGGTGGAAAACGCTGGCACCCGTGGCGGAGCTCTGCCAGACTCCGGGCCATGACCTATGGAATCGAGAACCACCCCGCCCGTTGAGCGCCCAGGAAGAGCGTGGAGCGCTCACTTCCCGGCCCTTGTCCCTGTACGCGTGCGCGCTGCACGTCCGGAACGCCGAGCCCGAGGGCGAGTGGTGCCTGGCGGACGCGGCACCACCCGTTCCCCGCCCCGTCCCGTCCAACCGGCCGAGCCGTGACTTCACCCGGACCAGGGACGAGTTGGCCCGCCTGCTGGGTCCGCTGCTGGTCGCCCCGGACGCCGTCGAGTCGGCGGCGGAGGTGCACCGGCGGCTGGCGGCCATGGACCCGCCCGTCCGGCACCGCACCCTGCGTCCTCTCGTCGCCGGGCTGCCGGTGGAGAACGAGGAGCGGGGGCGGGCCCTGGCGCGTGTTCTGGTGCGTACGGGCACCGGCTACCAGGCCGTCTGCACCGGTCTCGTCCTGCTGGCCGGGCTCGGTGAACCGGAGGATGTGCCGTATCTCCGTACGCTCGGCCTGCTGCGGACCCTCGTACGTCCCGTTGTTCACGCGCTCGACGCCATCGACAGACCGGCTGCCGCAGTGCTCGCTCTGCGCGACCACAACGGGGCGCCCGAACTCCGGCCGCTGCTCGCCGCACTCGACTCCGGTGACCGTGCCGCCATACGGGAGCGGGTCGTCGCGCTGCCCGGGGATGTGTCGCCCGAGGTGGCCCGGAGGGTCGCGGAGGCGTCCAGGCTGGCGGAGCTGCTGCCGGTGGTCCATGAGCTGCCGGCCCCGAAGGGTGCCGCACTGGTCGCCCAGGCGGGCCGGCTGCTGTTCCGCATGACCACGCTGCACGACTACCAGCCCGAGATCCTCTCCTATCCCGACGGCCCTCGCGCCTACGGGGAACTCGCGCGGGGTGCCGGTCTCCTCCCGCCCACGCCCGACCACCAGGCGCTCCTGCTGTCCGCCGTCCAGGAACTCCGTACGGGGCCCGCGATGCTCCACGACTGGGGGCCGGGGCGGAGGGAGGCGGCGCTGTCGGAGCTGACGGCCGTCCTGAACCGGCCCGCGTGGCAGACGCTGCCGGACCGGGAGAGCGACGATCCCGGCGTGCGCCGGAGGCTCGCGTGGATCCGGCGCACGCGGGCGTACGTGCTGCGCTCCCCGCACGCCCCTTCTGCGCGGCTGCGCATCGAGATCCACGACCGCGATCCCGCCGACCGGGCGACGGTCGAGGCGCGCATCCTGGTCGACGGGCGCCCGCTCGTGCCGGAGTACTTCGGCCGGGGGCCCGCCAACGCGCCGGAGGAACTGCTCGACACCGGGCTCCTGCGGGCCACGGACGAGCCCCGCGAGGTGCAGCTCGCGGAGGCGTACTGCACCGAGGGCTGCTGCGGAGCGCTGTATGTCACCGTCCGGCGCGACGGGGACCAGGTCGTCTGGGGCGGGTGGCGCTGCCCGGTCCCGCCCGGCGGTAAACGCGAGATGCCGGAGATCCGCTTCGAGGCCGCCGCGTACGACGCCGAGATCGCCCGCGCGGAGGGCGACGACAGCTGGGCATGGCCCGCCCGCCGGGCCGCCCGGCTGACCGTCGCCGGACTGCGCGGCCGGCCGGACCTCCTCACCCGGTGGAACGTCCGGCTCGGCTGGACCGGTACGGCCTTCAGCGACCCCGAGGTGACCGTGATCAGCCTCTTGTACGACGCCGAGGACGGCACCGCGCGGCAGATCCTCTGGCGCGTCCCGGAGGACGGCACCTCGCCGGAGGACCGTGCGGCGGCGGCGCTGGACCGGCTGACCAGGGAGGACCCGCGGACGTACGGACGGTAGCGCCGGTCCACCGTTCGGGTGATCCGTCGGCGGGGGCGAGGCGTTGGCAGGTCCGGGGAGCGGGGTGATCCCCGCTCCCCGGCGTGCCGGTGTCCGGCGTGTCGCGGTTGCCGCGTTTGGCACAGTGCCGCTCCACGATCTTCACGATCAAGAACGGGGCGAACAGTGAGCGGTGCGCGGCTGAGACTGAGCGATCTTGCGGGTGGCGGGGGCGGGGGCGGCTCCGCCGCCGGGGAGGAGCTGCGGCACAGCGGCGGCGCGTGGCTGCGGGCCGCCGGGGGTGCGGAGGGAATGGGGGCCCATCTCGGCCCCGTGCGCACGGAACTGACGACGGCGCACGAGGGGCTGATCGCCGGCACCGCCGGTCTGAGCGCCCTGGCCGAGCTGGGCGCCGTCCAGGAGTCCTGGGTCCGGCGCTTCGAGACCGCCCGCCACGAGTGCGGGGCGCTGGCGGGGAACCTTCGCGCCGTGGCGCGGGCGCAGGGCGAGACCAATGAGTCCGTGCGGTCGTCCTTCTCGCCCGTCGCGCGCCGGACCCACGGGGTCGAGCGATGACGGCGCCGGCCGCCACGCTGACGTGGGCCCAGTTGCGCGACATCAAGTGCGCCGAGCTGGAGGGCGCGGCCGACGGCTGGGGCCGGGCGAGCAACCGGGCGGACGCCGGGCGGGACCGGATCGAGAAGCAGCTGCTGGCCGGTCTGCGCGAGAGCCAGCACGGTGCGGCGGCCGACGCGGCGGTCGGCCGGCTGCGGCGGATGGGCCGGAACCTGCAGTACGTCTACACCGAGTGCGGGCTGATCCGTACCGCGCTGAACAGCCTCGCGCACGAGATGCGGGTGCAGCAGACCGTGCTGCGGCGGGCGCTGGAGGATGCGGAGGCGCTGAAGTTCACGGTGCACGCGGACGGCTCGGTGACGTACCCCGCCGGGGGTGCGGGGCTGGTCGACGGGGCGCCGTTGCCGGGTGGCACGGCGCGGGTGACCACGGCGCCCGGCGTCTTCCCGGCGTCGGGGCT
This sequence comes from Streptomyces sp. col6, assembly GCF_008042035.1. Classification (GTDB taxonomy): domain Bacteria; phylum Actinomycetota; class Actinomycetes; order Streptomycetales; family Streptomycetaceae; genus Streptomyces. The sequence goes on along the minus strand of NZ_RDBL01000029.1, from coordinate 647,989 downwards.
GGTCGCCCCGAACCCGAACGCGGCGAAGGCGCAGGACATCGCGGACCGGGTCGCGAAGGCGGTCCGCACGGCGTCCGAGATCGACTGGCGCTTCACCCGCGTGCTGCGCCGGCTCAAGGCGGAGGAGGGCCTGACGGTCCCGGACCGCACGTGGACCGACGCGGCGGGGGACGCGGCGGCGGTACGGGTGGCTGCGCGCGGGTACCTCAAGTCCCGTATCCCGCGTGACGCGACGCCGGCGGCGCGGCGGGAGTGGTGGGAGCACCTGACGGACGAACAGCGCGAGGAGTACCTCGCGGTGTACCCGGACCAGATCGGCAACCTGGACGGCATCCCGTCGCTGGTCCGCGACACGGCCAACCGCGACAACCTCCAGCTTCTGATCGGGAAGCTGGAGGGGCGGGACGACGAGACGTCGCAGGTGCGGTTGGCGGGGCTGCGCGAGATCGACCGCCAGCTGGCGGCGGGCGGCCAGGCCGGGGACCCGCGCATGTACTTGTTGGGCGTAGGGGACGAGGGGAACGGTCGGGCGATTGTTGCCTTCGGCAACCCAGACACGGCTAAAAACGTTGCTACATATGTCCCGGGTTTGAACACGTCGCTGGATTTGGAATTCGCAAAAGGTGACCTGAAGCGAGCTCGGGACACCGCCATCGGGGCTCGCTACCTGGACTCTTCGACTTCGACGGTTGCCTGGCTCGGTTACGACGCGCCGCAGACGCCGGATTGGCTAAACAGCCTTGATGTTGCCGGTGACGCGAGGGCTGAAAAGGGTGGGGAGTTGCTGAATGGATTCATGGGAGGAATCTCGGCAACAAATGACAATAGGGACCCCCATCTGACGGTGATCGGTCACTCGTACGGCTCTCGGACAGTGGGGGCTGCCACGCAGTTCGAAGGTGGGATTCCAGGTGCCGATGAAATCGTTCTGGTCGGCAGTCCTGGCGTCGGAGTCGACCATGCCAAGGATCTGGGTGTAGGTGCAGACCATGTATTCGTTGGTGCGGCAGAAAATGATGTTGTGACCAAGATTCCATCGAAGCAGCAGACGGTAATTGGTGCAATCGGGCTAGCCGTCGGTGGGCCTGTTGCTGGTGGCGCCCTCGGTGAAATCTCTGATCAAGGCGATGACGACTTGTGGTTTGGGCGCGATCCTGCCAGTAGGGCATTTGGTGCTCAGCGCTTCCAAGTGAATGAGGGGCCAAGGCTAGTCAGCGGCGGAGGCTTGTCTCTCGATGCGCATTCCGATTACTTCGTCTCTGATCCTAAACGAGACACGGTGTCGGCTCACAATATTGCCCTCGTGGTGGCCGGACGGGCGGATAAATTGAAGACCGAGGAGTATCGGTGATCCTTCGCAAAGCGAACCTAGCAGCGGTGATGATTTCGTGTGCTTTGGTTACTGCGTGCGCTGGTGGCGGAGTCGTGGGTGTAGACGGGATGTCAAGCATGAACATGCAGGACGCAGCGGAACGTGCAGACGGGTTGCTCGACGAAGTCTTCGCCGCGATTCAGCCTGCGGTGCAGTGGACGCACGGGCCAACAACCACAGGGAGTTGTGATGTGACTCGAAGGAGGGTTGTCATGACGGTGATCTCTGCAGAGCGGCGTGGAAGCTTTTTGGGCCTGGTTGATCGCTTCTGGCATAAGAGTCAATACAAGATCAAGGCTGTGAATAGAGATGCGGATGTGCCAGCGGTTTTCGCGGAGACGAAGGATGGCTTCGGAGTGAGTCTCATCGTCGGAGGCGAGGGGCAGGTGTTCTTTGAGGTTGATAGCCCATGTGTCCAAGAATCGGAGGTCGCTGGGCCAGCGTCCAAACCAAACGGGCCCAGCTATGCGGGTGCCGAGATCATCCCCAGGCCCAACGTCCGCGACCCGTTCTGGTCTGCCGGGGCGTCCTGAGCGTTGGGGATGGGGAGTGTGCGCCCCCCACTGACTCGTACGCACCGTCGAAAACACTGCCGAACCCGGGCTCGATGGGGGAAGGTTGACGGGTGCGCAGATTCTGGTGGGCCGTGGGGGGTGGCGTCGGGGCCGCCGTGTGTTTTGTGGCGTTGCTCGTCGTCGGTACGTACTCCGCCGCCGCCGGGCTCGCCGGTGGTGGTGGCGGGGGGGCCGTGGCCCTGGCCAAGGGCTTCTGCACCAGCCCCTGATACCTGGCCAAGGGGGCGGTGCCGGCCAGGTATCAGGGGCTGGTGCAGAAGTGGGGCAACCTCTGTTCCGCCATCAACCCGGCCCTGCTCGCCGCCCAGCTCTACCAGGAGAGCGGCTGGAACCCGCGCGCCGAGAGCTCCGCCGCCGCGCAGGGCATCGCGCAGTTCATCCCCGGGACCTGGGCCGGGCACGGCATCGACGGGGACGGGGACGGGGACCGGGACGTGTGGGATCCCGCCGACGCCATCCCCTCCGCCGCGTCCTACGACTGCGAGCTCGCCGGGTATGTGAAGAAGGTGCCCGGGGACGCCACGGACAACATGCTCGCCGCCTACAACGCGGGGGCGTACCGGGTGATCAGGGCGGGCGGTGTTCCGGACATCTCCGAGACCGAGAACTACGTCAAGATCATCCGGTCGCTGGAGAAGAGTTTCGCCCGGCCCGTCGGGCGGGTGCAGCCCTCCCAGCAGGCGGCCGGGGCCATCTACTTCGCGCAGAAGAAGCTCGGCACCAAGTACCTGTGGGGCGGCAACGGCACGCCCGAGCAGGGCGGGCGGTTCGACTGCTCGGGGCTGACGCAGGCCGCGTACCGCTCCGTGGACATCGAGCTGCCCCGCGTGGCGAACGACCAGTACAACGCCGGGCCGCACCCCTCGCGGGACGAACTGCTCCCCGGCGACCTGGTGTTCTTCTCCGACGATCTGACCAATTCGCGTGCCATTCATCACGTCGGCCTCTATGTCGGGGGCGGATACATGATCAACGCTCCGTACACTGGTGCGGTCATCCGGTTCGACAAGATCGATACGCCCGATTACTTCGGCGCCACTCGTGTGACCAAGGACGGGGCCGCGGCCCTGCCGACCGCGCGGCCCGCGGCCTGAAAGCCGTGTGCCGGTGGCCGGAACTCTCCGTGAAGCCTGGGCCCTGAGCTGCGACGATGTGTCACTCTTCGATAACGTCATGGTGATCATTCCGTGGAGAGTGGAACGTACACGCGGCGCCCGGCGTTCTCTGGTGGACGCATGAGTGATCGATGGGGACGAACCGAATACGGGGGTTCGTGAATCGCGGCGCACAGGGACGTGTGCCGCAGCAGCAGACAAGGCAAGGGGCCGCAGCAGATGGCTGGACTCGCACTGGATGGGTCGAACCCCGACGTCAGCCTGCTCTACGACATCAACGGGCTCGCCAAGTCCGCTCCCACCTGGTTCGACCGGGTGATGGAGTTCGTCGGCGAGTACGGGATCATGCTCGGCATGGTCCTCGTGGTCCTGTGGTGCTGGTGGAGCGTCCGCCGGCGCGGTACGGCCGAGGAGTCGGTGTCGGCGGTGGCCGGGCTCGTCTGGGCCCCGCTCGCGGCGGGCGTCGCATTGCTCATCAACATCCCGATCCGCGGATTCGTGGAGCGGCCGCGGCCGTTCAAGGACCACTCCGGCCTTGACGTCCTGGTCGACGGCAAGAACGACTTCTCGTTCGTCAGCGACCACGCCACGATGGCGATGGCGCTCGGCGTCGGGCTCTTCGTGGCCCACCGGAAGTTCGGCATCGCGGCCATCGGGCTCGCTCTGCTGGAGGGCTTCTGCCGGGTCTACATGGGGGTCCACTACCCGACCGACGTCATCGGCGGTTTCGCGCTCGGTACGGCCGTCGCGCTGCTCCTGGCCCCGCTGGCCATGATGATGCTGACGCCCCTGGTGGCGGCGGTGTCGCGGTCGCCCCGGCTCGGCCCGCTCGTCCGTTCGCGCCGGCCCCGGGCCGATGCCTCCGGGCGGGACGACGCACTGGGCATCCCGGAGCCCCGGCCCGGTTCGCGCGGCGGCGGCTCCGACGGCGAGAAGGGTCTCGCGGCCTGAGACCCGGCAGACCTGTGTGCCCCGGAAGCCCTCGGCCTCCGGGGCACCGGCGTTCCCGGGCCCGGCCCCGCAAGGGCCCCGGTCCCGCAAGGGCCCCGGTCCCGCAGGAGCCCCGGTCCCGCAGGTCATCGGACCTCCGGTGTGGGGGAGAGGGGGGGTGGAGGGCCGGTGCTCAGGCCGTGGTGCGGTGTTCCTCGGCGTCCGCGCGGGCACGGTCGCGGGACCGGCGGGCAGGACCGGACCAGCCGCAGGCGCAGCGGGCGGTGCAGAACGAGCCGCGTTCGACGGTGGTGGGTTCATGGGCGGGCCGGGCCGGCGGGACCTCGGCGGCGTGTTGGTCGTACACGCGACCACGGTACTGGCCGGGGCGGCCCGGCCGGGAGGGGTCACCCGGCGGGGAACGGGGCACGGCCGTCCCCCGCGCGGCGCCAATCGGGGCGCAGGACGTTACAGGCGACAGAGGTCGTCGTTATGCGAGGCGGGTGGGGCCTCGGGCAAGCGGTACGTCGTTGGGGGATGGCAGGCGATGGTGGTGCAGCAGCACAGGGCCAAGGGCGGGGCGCGCGCTGTGCGTGCGCTCGCCGTGATGGGTGTGATGGCGACGGCCGCCGGGTGCGCCGGGGGCGGTGGCGTCGACCGGGCGGCCGCCGCCGCGGACGCCCGGGACGGGGCCGTCGAGGTGGTGCGGCGGGCGGCGGCGGTGCTCGCCGGTGAGGGTGTCGCGAGCGCCGAGGTGAGCACGTCGATGGAGACGGCGGCCGGCGGCACCAGGGTCACGATCAGGGGCACGGGGGCGTACGACTTCCGCGCCGGGTCCGGCCGGCTGAAGGTCGTGCTGCCGCCGGACGCGGCGGGCGAGGAGGAGCACCGGCCGATCACGGAGCTGCTGGCCCCGGGCGCGCTGTACATGATGAACCGGGGCGCCGGGGTGCCCGCGGACAAGTGGGTGCGGATCGACACGACGGCGCTGGAGGACGGCAATCTGGTCACCGGCGGGGTGACCGACCCGATGGCCGCCGCCGAACTGCTGCGCGGCGCGGGGGCCGTGACGTACGTGGGCGAGACGGATGTGGCCGGGGTGGCCGTACGGCACTACCGGGGCACCGCGGACATCGGGCGGGCGGCGCGGCTGGCGGCGCCCGGTGCGCGGGCGTCGCTGGCGGCGGCGGCGAAAGGGTTCCGCAGCCGGGCCGTGCCGTTCGACGCGTATCTGGACGAGCAGGGCCGGCTGCGCAAGGTGCGCCACCGGTTCAGCTTCGCCAACGAGGGCCCGGCGGCGGAGGTCGTGTCGACGACGCTCCTGTACGGGTTCGGCGTGCCGGTCACCGTACGGCTGCCGGACGAGCGGGACATCTACACCGGTGAGATCGAGCAGGGGCGGGCGTGAGATGAATCGCACGGGCCCCGCGTCTCCCCGGGCGTACGACGGGACTTCGCGGACGCGCCCTAGCCCTCCGGTGGCGGCGAAATGGTCCGTCCGTGCCATGCGCGGCACGTATCGGGCTCTCTACCCTGGAAAGCCGGTGACGGCAGTGAGAGGTGAGTGACGTGGTGACGCTCGGCGCCCCGACCGTATCGGACCATGTGGCGCTCGCCGAGATCGAGCTGTGCGGGGAACTGATGATCGCGGCGTCGGCGGCGATCGGGGAACGGCTCAGCGCGGACCGTATCGACGAGGTGCTCGACGTGAAGGCGGGCACCGACCGCACCACCGTCCCCCGGCAGGGGCACCGCCAGGGCTGACGGGTGCGGGGGATCAGGTGCGCAGCAGGCGGGCGATGGCCTTGGTGGCCTCCTCGACCTTCGCGTCGATCTCGTCGCCGCCCTTGACGGCCGCGTCGGCGACGCAGTGGCGCAGGTGCTCCTCCAGGAGCTGGAGCGCGAAGGACTGGAGCGCCTTGGTGGACGCCGAGACCTGGGTGAGTATGTCGATGCAGTAGACGTCCTCGTCGACCATGCGCTGGAGGCCGCGGATCTGGCCCTCGATGCGGCGCAGGCGTTTGAGGTGCTCGGTCTTCTGGTGGTGGTAGCCGTGTATTCCGCGGTCGTGGTCGGTCACGATCGCTTCGACGGGGGCCGCGCCGGGCGCCGCCTCCGGTGCGTGCTGTGTCCCCGTGGCCTCGGTGGTCGTCATTGCTGCCTCCCGTTTTCCCTTTACCCTGCCGTTTGAATACCCCTGGTGGGTATATCCTAACGAATTCAGCTGAAACGTGACCGGGGTCCCGTGCTGATCACTGTGCCTGATGCGCGACACTGAAGAATGCCGGTTAGCCGTGGCCGGATGATGCGCCTAGCATCAGCCTGACCGAATCCAAAGCACCCCGAGGACCCCACGTGCGCTTTCGTCTGACCCCCAGGGAGACGAGCTTCTACGACATGTTCTCCGCATCCGCGGACAACATCGTCACGGGCTCGAAACTCCTGATGGAACTGCTCGGGGCGGATTCTGCCTCCCGAGTCGAGATCGCGGAGCGCATGCGGGCAGCGGAGCACGCGGGGGACGATGCCACCCACGCGATCTTCCACCAGCTGAACTCCTCCTTCATTACGCCGTTCGACCGCGAGGACATTTACAACCTCGCGTCGTCGCTCGACGACATCATGGACTTCATGGAGGAGGCCGTCGACCTGGTCGTGCTGTACCAGATCGAGAAGCTTCCCAAGGGTGTGGAGCAGCAGATCGAGGTGCTGGCGCGGGCGGCCGAGCTGACCGCCGAGGCTATGCCGGGTCTGCGCACCATGGACAACCTCACCGAGTACTGGATCGAGGTCAACCGTCTGGAGAACCAGGCCGACCAGATCCACCGCAAGCTGCTCGCCCACCTCTTCAACGGCAAGTACGACGCCATAGAGGTGCTGAAGCTGAAGCAGATCGTGGACGTGCTGGAAGAGGCTGCCGACGCGTTCGAGCACGTCGCGAACACGGTGGAGACCATCGCGGTCAAGGAGTCCTGAACCACGTGGACACCTTCGTACTGATCGTGACCATCGGCGTCGCGCTCGGCTTCACGTACACCAACGGCTTCCACGACTCGGCGAACGCCATCGCCACGTCGGTCTCCACCCGGGCACTGACCCCGCGTGCGGCGCTGGCGATGGCGGCGGTGATGAACCTCGCGGGCGCGTTCCTCGGCAGCGGGGTCGCCAAGACCGTCAGTGAGGGCCTGATCGCGACGCCCGAGGGCAACAAGGGGATGGGCATCCTCTTCGCGGCGCTGGTCGGGGCGGTCATCTGGAACCTTGTCACCTGGTACTTCGGCCTGCCCTCGTCGTCCTCGCACGCGCTGTTCGGCGGCATGGTCGGCGCGGCGCTGGCCGGCGGGACGATGGTGCACTGGGACGGGGTGCTCGACAAGATCGTCATTCCGATGTTCCTGTCGCCGGTGATCGGCCTGGTGGTCGGTTATCTGGTGATGGTCGCCATCATGTGGATGTTCCGGAAGGCCAACCCGCACAAGGCCAAGCGCGGTTTCCGCATCGCGCAGACGGTGTCGGCCGCGGGCATGGCGCTGGGTCACGGCCTCCAGGACGCGCAGAAGACGATGGGCATCGTGGTGATGGCGCTGGTCATCGCCGACGTGGAGTCCCCGAGCGACCCGATCCCGGTCTGGGTGAAGCTCGTCTGCGCGCTGATGCTGTCGCTCGGTACGTACGCGGGCGGCTGGCGCATCATGCGTACGCTCGGCCGGAAGATCATCGAGCTGGACCCGCCGCAGGGCTTCGCCGCCGAGACCACGGGTGCGTCGATCATGTTCGGCTCGGCGTTCCTCTTCCACGCGCCGATCTCGACCACGCACGTGATCACCTCGGCGATCATGGGTGTGGGCGCCACGAAGCGGGTGAACGCGGTGCGCTGGGGTGTCGCGAAGAACATCATCCTCGGCTGGTTCATCACGATGCCGGCGGCTGCGCTGGTCGCCGCCGGGAGCTACGGGGTTGTCTACCTGCTGTTCGGCTGACGCCGGCCGCTGTACGTGGGTCCGCCCCGCACTCCCTCGGGAGTGCGGGGCGGACCCTTCTCGCCTTGTGGTGGCACCGCCATGCAGCACCCCAAGGCCGTACGGGGGGCCGGGACGGATCAGCCGAAGCGGCCGGAGATGTAGTCCTCGGTGGCCTGGACCGACGGGTTGGAGAAGATGCGCTCCGTCTCGTCGATCTCGATGAGCTTGCCGGGCTTGCCGACCGCCGCCAGGTTGAAGAACGCGGTGCGGTCCGAGACGCGGGCCGCCTGCTGCATGTTGTGCGTCACGATGACGATCGTGAACCGCTCCTTCAGCTCCCCGACCAGGTCCTCGATGGCGAGGGTGGAGATCGGGTCGAGGGCGGAGCACGGCTCGTCCATCAGCAGCACGTCCGGCTCGACCGCGATGGCGCGCGCGATGCACAGGCGCTGCTGCTGGCCGCCGGAGAGGCCGGAGCCGGGCTTGTTCAGCCGGTCCTTGACCTCGTTCCAGAGGTTCGCGCCGCGCAGCGACTTCTCGACGATGTCGTTCAGCGCGCTCTTGCGGTACGAGCCGTTGAGGCGCAGGCCCGCCGCCACGTTGTCGAAGATCGACATGGTGGGGAACGGGTTCGGGCGCTGGAAGACCATGCCGACCGTGCGGCGCACGGTGACCGGGTCGACGTTGGTGCCGTACAGGTTCTCGTCGTCCAGGAGCACCTTGCCCTCGACGCGGCCGCCGGGGGTGACCTCGTGCATCCGGTTCAGGGTGCGCAGGAAGGTGGACTTGCCGCAGCCGGAGGGGCCGATGAAGGCCGTCACCGAGCGGGGTTCCACGGTCATGGAGATGTCGTCGATCGCCTTGTGGCTGCCGTAGTAGGCCGACAGTCCGCTGACGTCAATGCGCTTGGCCATCTGAATCACTGCTGCTTTCCGGCGGGCCTAGCGCCCGGCCTTGGGGGCCTTCCAGCGGGCGATGCCGCGGGCCACCAGATTGAGGATCATGACGAAGGCGATCAGGACCAGGGCCGCTGCCCAGGCGCGGTCGTAGGACGCGGCCTCACCGATCTTGTACTGCTCGTAGATGTAGAACGGCAGTGACGACTGGGCGCCTTCGAAGGGGTTGGTGTTGATCAGCTGACTGCCGAAGACCAGCAGGATGATCGGCGCGGTCTCGCCGGCGATGCGGGCGACGGCGAGCATGACGCCCGTCGCGATGCCGCCGATCGCGGTCGGCAGGACCACCTTCAGGATGGTGCGCCACTTCGGGATGCCGAGGGCGAGCGATGCCTCGCGCAGCTCGTTCGGTACGAGCTTGAGCATCTCCTCGGTGGAGCGGACCACGACCGGGATCATCAGGATGGTCAGGGCGAGCGCGCCCATCAGGCCCGACGGCTCCAGTCCCGCGATCAGCATGATCGAGAGGATGAAGAGGCCGGCCACGATGGACGGGATGCCGGTCATCACGTCGACGAAGAAGGTGACGGACCTGGCCAGCGCGCCCTTGCCGTACTCCACCAGGTAGACGGCGGTGAGCAGGCCGAGCGGGGCGGAGATCAGGGTGGCGATGCCGACCTGTTCCAGGGTGCCGATCAGCGCGTGGTAGACACCGCCGCTGGCCTCGGGGCCGAGGACGCCGGCCATGGAGTGGGTCAGGAAGTAGCCGTCCAGGCGCTCCGAGCCGCGGCTGATGGTGGTCCAGAGCAGCGAGGCGAGCGGGACGACGGCGAGCAGGAAGCAGACCCACACCAGGCTGGTGGCGAGGCGGTCCCTGGCCTGGCGCTGGTTCTCGACGACGCTGGTGGTGACGTACGAGATCACCAGGAAGAACAGCGCGGAGACCAGGCCCCACTGCACACGGCTCTGCCAGCCGGCGGCGAGGCTCAGGCCGACGCCCAGGGCGATCGCGGCGACGGCGAAGCCGAGCGGGGCGAGGCGGGGCAGCGAGCGGCTGCTGAGGGTGCCCGTCGGCGCGGACGGTGCGGGCGTCGGGCGTTCCTGGACGCCGGTGGTGGTCGCGTGGCTCATGCGTTGGCCCCCGAGTACTCCTTGCGGCGGGCGATGATGAGCCGCGCGGCGCCGTTGACCAGCAGGGTGAGGACGAAGAGGACCAGGCCGGAGGCGATCAGGGCGTCCCGCCCGAACGCGTCGGCCTCGCCGAACTTCGCGGCGATGTTCTGGGCGAACGTCCCGCCGCCCGGGTTGAGCACGTGCAGCGAGATCAGGAAGTTCGGCGACAGGACCGTGGCGACGGCCATGGTCTCGCCGAGCGCGCGGCCGAGGCCCAGCATCGAGGCGGAGATCACGCCGGAGCGGCCGAAGGGCAGCACCGAGAGGCGGATGACCTCCCAGCGCGTCGCGCCGAGGGCGAGTGCGGCCTCCTCGTTCATCCGGGGGACCTGGAGGAAGACCTCGCGGCTGACGCTGGTCACGATCGGCAGGATCATGACCGCGAGCAGGATGCCGACGGTGAACAGCGAGCGGGCGACGCCGATCTCGGTCTTCTCGAAGACGTAGGTCCAGCCGAAGAACTGGTCGAGCCAGAGGTTCAGCCCCTCCAGGTACGGCACGAGGACGAGGGCGCCCCAGATGCCGTAGACGATGCTGGGGACCGCGGCGAGCAGGTCGATGACGTACGCGATGACGCCGGCCAGCTTGCGCGGGGCGTAGTGCGAGATGAACAGGGCGATGCCGACGGCGACCGGGACCGCGATGACCATCGCGATGACGGAGCTGACGACGGTCCCGAAGAGCAGGACGGCGATGCCGAAGACGGGCGGGTCACCGGCCGGGTTCCAGTCGAAGGTGGTGAGGAAGTTGCCCTCGTCCTTGGAGATGGCGATCGCGGCGCGGTAGGTGAGGAACACGGCGATGGACGCCATGATCACCAGGAGCAGGATGCCGGAGCCGCGGGAGAGGCCGAGGAAGATGCGGTCGCCTGCGCGGCCCGTGGACCGGGGGCGGATTCGCCCGGCCGGTGGGGTCGGTATCTGTTGTGTGGTGGAAGCCATGGTCTTTCCGGTCTGTGTGGGGGAGCCGGGGCTCCCCTGGCGGCGGTGCACCGGAGGGGCTGGGGGCGGGCCGGTCCGGAGGGGTGTTCCGGACCGGCCGCCGGTTGCGTCGTGTGTCGCTGGTCGGGCGTGTGTCGCTGGTTACGAGAGGCCGGCGACGGTCTCGCGGACCTTGGCGTTGATCTCCTCGGGGATCGGCGCGTAGCCGGCCTCGGTGAGGAGCTTCTGGCCGTCCGCCGAGGCGGTGTAGGTCAGGAAGGACTTGACGGTGCCGAGGGTGTCGGCCTTGTTGCCGGTGTCGCAGACGACCTCGTACGTGACCAGGACCAGCGGGTAGGCGCCGTCGGCCTTGGTGGTGTAGTCGAGGTCGAGCGCCAGGTCCTTGCCGGTGCCCTTGACCTTGGCGGCGGCGATGGCCTTGGAGGCGTTCTCGGAGGACGCCTTGACCGGGGCGGAGCCGCCGGTGTCGATGTCGACCGTGGAGATCTGCTGCGAGGTGGCGTAGGACAGCTCGAAGTAGCCGATGGCGCCGTCGACCTGCTTGACCTGGGTGGCGACGCCGGAGGAGCCGGACGCGGCCTGGCCGCCGGGGGCGGGCCACTTCTTCTCGGCCTCGTACTTCCAGTCGGACGGGGCCGCGGCGCCCAGGTACTTGCCGAGGTTCTGCGTGGTGCCGGAGTCCTCGGAGCGGTGGAAGGGCTGGATCGCCTTGTCCGGGAGCTTGGCGTCGGGGTTGAGCTTGGCGATCGCCTCGTCGTTCCACTTCTTGATCTTCGTGTCGAAGATCTTGGCGAGGGTCGGGGCGTCCAGGGTCAGGCTGTCGACGCCTTCGAGGTGGAAGCCGACCGCGATCGGGCCGCCGACCATCGGGAGGTTGATGCCCTGGCCGGTCTTGCAGATCTTCTTGGAGTCGGCGACCTCCTCGGGCTTCAGCGCCGAGTCGGAGCCGGCGAAGCCGACGGTGCCCTGGTTGAAGGCGACGATGCCCTCGCCGGACGAGGAGGAGTTGTAGTTGATCTCCACGCCGGAGCAGGCGGCCATGTACTCCTTGACCCAGAGGTCCATGGCGTTCTTCTGCGCGCTGGAGCCGGAGGCGCGCAGCTGGCCCTTGGCACCGTCGCACTTGACGTTGGACGCGGCCTTCGTCTTGCCGCCGGTGGCGGAGGTGTCGCCGCTGTTGTCGTCCGAACCGCACGCCGTGAGGACCAGGGCGCCGGAGACGGCGAGGGCACCGAGCGCGGTGGCACGAAGCCGGTTCTTGCGCTGAAGCTTCACTTTCGGGTGTTCCTTCCAGGAGCCGCCGCGGCTGCTGTTGCGGGCGGCGTGCGACGCGGGTGGTGCAGTGGCTGATCGCTGCACCCGGTAGGTCTGAAATTAGGCAGATCAGGTGACGTGGTTTACGGGGGTGGGTGAACGGGGGGTGAACCGTGCGGGGCCCTTGGGGTGCCGTGGAGGCCGGGGGTGCCGGGGCGGGCCTAGGCCTCCGGCAGCGTCCCCACCGCGGCGTCCAGGACCTCGCGGTCGCGCGGCTGGGTCAGGCGGGCGCGGGCGGCCGTCGGCGGGAGCCACAGCACCGCGTCGACCTCGTCGTTCGGGGTGAAGGAGCCCGTCGTGGCCTCGGCGGACCAGTACGTGACCTCCTTCGGGCGGCCGTGCGCGTCGTACCGGACCATGGGCAGCACGGGGCCCGGCACACAGTGGTGGCCCGTCTCCTCCAGGACCTCGCGGACCGCCGCCTCCCGCAGGGACTCGCCGCGCTTCAGCTTGCCCTTGGGGAACGACCAGTCGTCGTAACGCGGCCGGTGCACGAGGCACAGCTCCACGCCCCCGGCGGACGCGGGCGGCCGGCGCCACAGCACGCAGCCCGCCGCCCGCACCGTGCCGCTCACGGCCGGGCCGCGCCCGTCGTCGCGTACGGCCAGCTCGCGCGGAAGACGGCGCGCGCCGCCTCCACCTCGTGGCGCTGGTCGGCGTGCAGCACACCGAGGGCGTACGCCGTCGCCGGCGCGATCCTCGGGGTGCGGGCGGCCGTGGCGGCCGCGCCGGCCGCCTCCGCCGCGTCCCGGTGCAGATCGAGGGCGTGGACCGGGGCGGCCAGGACCGGGTCGGGGGCGCCGTGCACCACCTCGTGGGCGTACCGGTGCAGCCGCAGCAGCAGCCGGGCCTGGTGCCAGGGCGCGTCGCGCGCCTCGTTGTACGGCTCCGCCGCCTCGTCCGGGGGCAGCGCGGCCACCGCACCGAGCAGCCGCTGCTCCGCCCGGTCCGCGGGCTCGCCCAGCAGTTCGCGGGCGGGGCCGGTGGCGGCGGGGGCGAGCGGGACCTCGGAGGCGAGCAGCGCGACCGCGTCGGCCACCGCGTGGAAGCGGGCGGAGCCGAGGGCCTGGAGCGCGGCGGAGTGGGCGCGGGTCCGGGCGAGGGTCAGCTGCCGTTCCAGCAGCGCGCCGGCGCGGGCGGCGCCGACGCCGAGGACGGGGCGGCTCTTGTCGGCGGAGTCCCCGGAGGTGCGGGCGGCCGGGAGCACGGGGTCGCCGGACAGGCCGTGCAGCGCTTCGAGGAGCCGGGCCAGCCGGTCCGCGTACGCGTGCTCGCGGGCCAGCGTGCCGGACAGCCAGGTCAGCTCGGTGCGCAGCTGCTCGGCCCAGAGCGGGTCGAGCGCGGTGCGGAAGGTGCGCAGGGCGGAGCCGATCCGGCGGGAGGAGCGGCGCAGCGCGGTGGCGGCCTGGTCGGCGGCGCGGGAGCCGGCGTCCGTGGGGGCGGTGTTCTCGCGGTGCAGGCGCAGGCTCCGCAGGAAGTCCGCGGCCTGGGTGCGCAGGTACGGGCCGAGTACCGTCCCCGCGCTCACGCCGGTGATGCCGGGGGCGTGGGCCGGGGCGGTGGTCCGGGTCGGGTGGTCAGGGCGTCGCACGCCGGCGCCTCCGGGCGTCAATGAGCATTTCCTGTACGTGCCGCAGGGGCCGGCCGTCCGCGTCCACGGAGTGCCGGGTCCACTCGCCGTCGGGGCCCAGGTGCCAGGAGGAGGTGGTGTCGGCCATGCCGGTCTCCAGGAGGCGGCTGAGCGCGGCGCGGTGGGCGGGGTCGGTGACCCGGACCAGGGCCTCGATGCGGCGGTCGAGGTTGCGGTGCATCATGTCGGCGCTGCCGAACCAGACCTCGGGTTCGCCGCCGTTGCCGAAGGCGAAGACCCGGGAGTGTTCGAGGAAGCGGCCGAGGACCGAGCGGACCCGGACGTTCTCGGAGAGGCCGGTGACGCCGGGCCGGATCGCGCAGATGCCGCGGACCCAGATGTCGACCGGGACGCCGGCCTGCGAGGCCCGGTAGCAGGCGTCGATGATCGCCTCGTCGACCATCGAGTTGACCTTGATCCGTACGTAGGCGGGGCGGCCGGCCCGGTGGTGCGTCACCTCCTTGGTGATGCGGGCGGCCAGGCCGTCGCGCAGCGACTTGGGGGCGACGAGCAGGCGGCGGTAGGTCTCGCGGCGGGAGTAGCCGGAGAGCCGGTTGAAGAGGTCGGAGAGGTCGGCGCCGACCTGGGGGTCTGCGGTGAGCAGGCCCAGGTCCTCGTAGAGCCGGGCGGTCTTCGGGTGGTAGTTGCCGGTGCCGACGTGCGAGTAGCGGCGCAGGGTGTCGCCCTCCTGGCGGACGACGAGGGAGAGCTTGCAGTGCGTCTTCAGGCCGACGAGCCCGTAGACGACGTGGCAGCCCGCCTCCTCCAGCTTGCGCGCCCACTTGATGTTGGCCTGCTCGTCGAAGCGGGCCTTGATCTCGACGAGGACGAGGACCTGCTTGCCGGACTCGGCGGCGTCGATGAGGGCGTCCACTATCGGTGAGTCGCCGGAGGTCCGGTACAGCGTCTGCTTGATCGCGAGGACGTCCGGGTCGCCGGCCGCCTGCTCCAGGAAGGCCTGGACGGAGGTGGAGAAGGAGTCGTACGGGTGGTGCAGCAGCACGTCCCGCTCGCGTACGGCGGCGAAGATGTCCGGCGCGGACGCGGACTCCACCTCGGCGAGGTCGCGGTGGGTGCCGGCGATGAACTTGGGGTACTTCAGCTCGGGCCGGTCCAGCGACGCTATGCCGAAGAGGCCGGTGAGGTCGAGCGGGCCCGGCAGCGGGTAGACCTCGGCGTCGGACACCTTCAGCTCGCGGACCAGCAGGTCCAGCACGTACGGGTCGATGGACTCCTCGACCTCCAGGCGGACCGGCGGGCCGAAGCGGCGCCGCATGAGCTCCTTCTCCAGGGCCTGGAGGAGGTTCTCGGCGTCGTCCTCCTCGACCTCCAGGTCCTCGTTCCTGGTGACCCGGAACATGTGGTGCGCCAGCACCTCCATGCCCGGGAACAGCTCCTCCAGGTGGGCCGCGATGACGTCCTCTATGGGGACGTAGCGCTGCGGCGACGCCTCCAGGAAGCGGGTCAGCAGCGGGGGCACCTTGACCCGGGCGAAGTGGCGGTGGCCGCTGACCGGGTTGCGTACGACGACGGCGAGGTTGAGCGAGAGGCCGGAGATGTACGGGAAGGGGTGCGCCGGGTCCACGGCGAGGGGGGTGAGGACGGGGAAGACGCGCTGGCGGAAGAAGGTGAACAGGCGGGCCTGTTCCTTCTCGGTCAGCTCCGGCCAGCGGATCAGCTGGATGCCCTCGTCGGACAGGGCGGGGGCGACGTCCTGCTGGTAGCAGGCGGCGTGCCGGGCCATGAGTTCGCGTGAGCGGGTCCAGATCAGGTCCAGCACCTCGCGGGGCTGGAGGCCGGACGCGGACCGGGTGGCGACCCCGGTCGCGATGCGGCGCTTGAGGCCGGCGACCCGGACCATGAAGAACTCGTCCAGGTTCGAGGCGAAGATCGCCAGGAAGTTGGCCCGCTCCAGCAGGGGTGTGGTGGGGTCCTCGGCGAGTTCCAGCACCCGTTCGTTGAACGCCAGCCAGCTGCGTTCCCGGTCCAGGAAGCGGCCCTGAGGCAGCTCGTCCCCGTCCACGTCGGGCTCGTACGCGTCGGCGTCCGCGTCGATGTCGGGATCGAGATCCGCCGCGGTGGACAGACCCGCCTCCCGCGAGGAGGGGGAGGCGACGGCATGCGGCCGGTGTGCGGCGAGGGCGCCGACGGACGGCTGGGCGGCGGGCTGGACCGGGACCTCGGAGCTGGGCTGCTGGCTCATGAGCCCATTGTTCCGCCCGGAGCGCTCCGGGGGCGCGTCGGAGGAGGACGAGATCGCGGGGAGGGCGCGGTCGGGGCGCATTCTGCCGGGATTTCGCCCGTTGCGGGGGGTCGGCACAGCTGGCTGCATCCTGCGAGGGTCGCAAGGCCGTCTGAATGCCCGGTTACGACGACATGACGTGCGGGAAGCGGTGGGTGGCCGTGTGTGGCGGTCCCGCCCGGGGCCGGGGCCCCGGACGGGTTTGGAAAC
Organism: Streptomyces sp. col6; assembly: GCF_008042035.1. GTDB lineage: Bacteria > Actinomycetota > Actinomycetes > Streptomycetales > Streptomycetaceae > Streptomyces. The sequence continues at coordinate 631,629 of NZ_RDBL01000029.1, read as the reverse complement.
GCCTCAGGCGTGGTAGCGGCGCAGCACCCGGAAGGCGACGGCGGTGGCGGCTGCGGCGAGGACGAGGAGGATGCCGGTCTCCATGAGCTGGAGGGGCCAGAAATGGGAGGCCTGGTGGTAGTCGACGAAGCTGGTGACCCCGCCCTGGTCCTTCAGGCAGTCCGGACCCGCGGTGCCCCTGGCGAAGCAGTCCTTCCAGTACAGCTCCTTGCCCGAGGCGGTGAGCATGCCCGATTCGATGGGCCACGCGTTGCCGCTGGGCCACGGGTTGTGGCCGAGGCCCCGGGTGGTGGGCCAGAGCTCGTAGCGCCGCTTGCCGAAGCCGTACATGACCGTGCCCAGGACCACGGCCGTGAGGGCCATGGCCGGGAGTGTGCGGCGTACGAGGACGGCGCACAGCGCTCCGAGGGCCACGGCGAACAGGGCGTAGGCGAGGGCGACCGGGCCGAGGGCGGGGTAGACGCCGCTCCGGGACCAGTGGAGTTCGTAGGGGGTGTCACCGAGGACGCCCGACCGGCCCCACCGGTAGACGAGCACCAGCACGGTCACGCCGGCGGTCGCCAGGACGGCCGGCAGGGCGAGCCGTGCCGCGAGCCAGCGGGCGGGCGAGACCGACTGGGCCCAGGCGAAGCGGACTGTGCCGCTCTCCAGTTCACGGGCGATCAGCGGGCCCGCGACGAATACCCCGATGAGCACGGAGAGCACCAGGAGGGCGGTCCCCCCGCCCGACAGGTAGGTCTGGGTCGCGCTGCGGGCGTAGGTGGGCAGATAGGTGCCGTCGCCGCAGCGCGTGGTGTCGCCGTCCGGGCAGTTCTCGTGCCCGGAGGCGACCCAGATCCGCAGTCCGATCACGAAGGCGATGCCCAGGACCACGAGTATGCCGCCCGCCCACAGGGAGCGGCGCTGCATGCGTGCGACGACGCGCGCCGGGGCGCGCAGGGCGAGCGCGCTCATGCCGCCACCGCCTGACGGGTCGTCGTGCTCGGGGTGAGCAGCGTGGGGGCCTCCGGGGAGCGGAGGTGGGCCAGCAGCAGTTCCTCCAGGGAGGGTTCGGCCCGGTCCCAGACCGGGTCGACCGCGCCCTCCGGGCGGACCAGCGCGGTCAGGGTGCGACCCGTGGTGCGGGATTCGACCACCGTGTGCGGGGCCAGGTCGCGGACCGGGCCCGTGAGGACGGCGTGGGCGGCGATGAGGTCGTCCGTCTCGCCGCCGAGGCGGACGCGGCCGCCGTCGACGAGGAGCAGGTGGTCGCAGGCGCCCTCCAGTTCGCCGAGGATGTGCGAGGACATCACGATGGTGGTCCGGTGCTCGGCGGCCTCGGCCATCAGGACGCCCATGAGCTGGTGGCGGGCGAGCGGGTCGAGGTCGGCCATCGGCTCGTCGAGCAGCAGGAGTTCGGCCCGCTTGCCGAGCGCGAGGGCCAGGGCGAGGCGGGTGCGCTGCCCGCCGGACAGCTCGCGGACCTTCGCGTCGGACGGCAGCGGTCCGGCGATGCGTTCGGCGGCGTCCCGGTCCCAGCTGCCGGGGTTCAGTTCGGCCCCCGCCCACAGCGTCCCGGCGACCGTCAGCCCCGGGTACAGCGGCTTGTCCTGGGCCACGTACGCCATTCGGGCACGGGTCTCGCCGGGCGCCGAGCCCAGGACCCGGATCGTGCCCTCGGCCGGCCGCAGGAGGCCCGCCGCCAGGGCGAGCAGGGTGGACTTGCCGGCGCCGTTGGGGCCGACGAGCGCGCAGACCGCGCCGGCCGGGAGCCGGAACGCGCAGTCGCGCAGCGCCCAGCCGCCCCGCCTGCTCCGGTATCTCATGCCGAGGCCGTCGGCCTCCAGCGCTGTTCCTGTCATCGGTCCTGGTCCCCCTCGAAGGTGCTGTCCAGTACGGCGGTGAAGAGCGCGCTCACGTCGTCCCGGTCCAGACCGGCGGCCCGTGCCCGGCCCGCCCAGCCGGCCAGTTCGGCGCGCAGCGGGGAGTCGTCGGCGGCCGCCGCGCCGCCGAGCGTCCCGGTGACGAAGGTGCCGAGGCCGCGACGGCCCTCGACGAGCCCTTCGCGTTCCAGCTCGCGGTACGCCTTGAGCACGGTGTTCGGGTTGATCGCGGTCGCCTCCACCACCTCCCGGGCGGTGGGCAGCCGGTCACCCGGCTCCAACAGGCCCAGGCGCAGGGCCTGTTTGGTCTGCTGGACGATCTGGAGATACGTGGCGACGCCGCTGCGCCGGTCGATGCGGAACTCGACTGCCGCGGACTCTGCCATCTTCACCCTTTCACTAATTGAGTAGTGAAAGGGTGACGTAAGGAAGGGGCGGCGTCAAGCGACGCCGCCCCGGGCCGGGTTGAGGGGAGGTCAGGACTCCGTGCGGTACATCAGGTCGACCTCGTGCGTCACGAAGCCCATCCGCTCGTACACGGCGAGGGCGGCCGGGTTGTCCGCGTCGACGTAGAGCATCGCGGTCGGCAGGCCCTCGGCGGCCAGATGGCGCAGGCCGATCGCGGTGAGGGCCTTGCCGAGCCCGCCGCCCTGGGCGTCGGGCCGGATGCCGACCACGTACACCTCGCCGAGTTGTTCATCGGCGTGCACCTTCGTCCAGTGGAAGCCGATCAGCTCCGTGCTGCCCGCGCCGTCCTCGCGCTCGGCCAGGAAGAAGCCCTTCGGGTCGAACCAGGGCTCGGCCTTTCGGTCGTCCAGGTCGCGCTGGGTCAGCGACCCCTGCTCGGGGTGGTGGGCGAAGGCCGCGCTGTTCACCGCGAGCCAGGCGGCGTCGTCCTCGCCCGGGACGAAGGTGCGCACGGTGACGCCCGGGGGAAGGGCCGGCTCCGCGAGGTTCAGGGGGCTCAACGGGCGGCGCAGCTGGCGCAGTTCACGGAACAGGGAGAGGCCGAGCACCTGGGCGAGGTGGCGCGCGGCGGCCTTCCCGCCGTGCGCCCAGACCCGCAGCCGCTTCCCGGTGGCGGCGAGCAGTGCGGCCCCGAGCGCGCGGCCGTGTCCGTGGCCCCGGTGCGCGGGGTGGACGACCAGCTCGGCGGCCGGTGCCTCCACGGGGTCGGTGTCCTCCAGCTGCGCGTACCCGGCGAGCACGCCCCCGGCGGACAGCAGGAAGTGCCGTACGCCCTCCCGCTCCCCGCCCCGCAGCTGGAGGACACCGACCCCGTGGAGGCACCGGCCGCCGAGCTGGTCGTCCACCCCGCGCACCGGGGCCACGGACACGGCCGCGCGCTCGGGGCCGCAC
>NZ_RDBL01000029.1:577379-628308 GCF_008042035.1 Streptomyces sp. col6 | reverse complement strand
CTCCCGCTCCCGCCCCGCAGCTGGAGCCGCCCCTGCTCCGACACGGCCTGCCGGCCGTCGGTCCGGGCGGCCTCGGCGAGCAGGTCGAGCACGCCGGCGGCCTGGTCGGGGGAGAGGGTGTCGAGCGTCTGGATCTCGCGTCCGGGGGCGGGGAGGGGTACGTCTGTCGTCATGTGTACGAGCGTACGGGCCCCTCGTGCGGGGGGCGGGCTTTGCCGGGAACCCCGGTCCGGGGCGCGGGGTTCCGTCCTCAATCGCCGGACGGGCTGGCAGACACGCACCGGTCGGCAACCAGTTCGTAACCGTAAACATCTGGTCGCGCTACGCGCGTTGACTCTAGGCTGCGGCTCGAACTTCCACCCGCTGAACTCACAAGGGGACCGATGTCAGCGACACCGCAGAAGAACCGTGCGTCACGGCGGGTGCTCGCCGCCGCGGCCGGTCTCGCCACCGTGGGTGCGCTGGTCGCCGCCATGCCGGCCGACGCCCACGGGCGCGGACACGGGCACGGCCACGACCACGGGCACCACACGCCGGCCCGGACCGTCGACGTACAGCTGCTGTCCTTCAACGACCTGCACGGCAACCTGGAGCCGCCGGCCGGTTCGGCCGGTACGGTCACCGAGACGCAGGCCGACGGCACCACGAAGGCGATCCCGGCCGGAGGCGTCGAGTACCTCGCCTCGTCGCTGCGCACCGCCCGCAAGGGCCACCCGTACTCGATCACCGCGGCCGGCGGCGACATGGTCGGCGCGAGCCCGCTGCTGTCGGGGCTCTTCCACGACGAGCCGACCATCGAGGCGCTCAACAAGATCGACCTCGACGTGACGAGCGTCGGCAACCACGAGTTCGACGAGGGCGCCGTCGAGCTGGCCCGCCTCCAGAACGGCGGCTGCCACCCGGTCGAGGGGTGCTACGAGAAGGGCAAGAAGTTCAAGGGCGCCGACTTCCCGTACCTCGCGGCCAACGTGACGAGCGAGAAGACCGGCAAGCCGATCCTCAAGCCGTACACGGTGTGGAAGAAGAACGGCGTCAAGATCGGCTTCATCGGGGTGACCCTGGAGGGCACGCCGAACATCGTGACGGCCAACGGCGTCAAGGGACTCAAGTTCCACGACGAGGTCGAGACGATCAACAAGTACGCCAAGGAGCTGGACCGCCAGGGCGTGAAGTCGATCGTCGCGCTCATCCACGAGGGCGGCGCGCCCGCCTCGGCGTCGTACAACTACGACTGCGACAGCCCCGGCGCCGGTGACGGCATCTCCGGGCCGATCACGGACATCGCCAAGGGCATCACGCCGAAGGTGGACGCCCTGGTCACGGGCCACACGCACCAGGCGTACGTCTGCACGATCCCGGACCCGGCGGGCAACCCGCGCCTGGTCACGTCGGCCGCCTCGTTCGGCCGGCTGTACACGGACACGACGCTCACGTACGACCGCCGCACCGGCGACATCGTGCGCACGGCGGTGAAGGGGAGCAGCAAGAAGGGCTCGAAGCACCACGGTTCGACGCCTTCGAATCCGGTCTCCGCGAACCACCTCGTCAGCCGGGACCAGACGCCCGCCAAGGACATGACGGACCTGATCGCCCGCTGGAACACGCTCGCGGCCCCGATCGCGAACCGGCCGCAGGGCTTCATCTCCGCCGACATCAACGGCCGCGGCTCCACGGCCCCCGAGAAGCCGCTCGGCGACCTGATCGCCGACGCGCAGCTGGAGGGCCTGGCCCCGGCGGACAAGGGCGGGGCGGTCGTCGCCTTCATGAACCCGGGCGGCATCCGCGCGGACCTGGTGTACAAGGCGTCCGGCAGTGAGGGCGACGGTGTCGTCACCTACGGCGAGTCGTTCACCGTGCAGCCGTTCACCAACATGATGAACGTCGTCGACCTGACCGGCGCGCAGCTCGTCAGCGCCCTCCAGCAGCAGGTCAGCGGCTCCAACGAGGCCAGCCCGAAGATCCTCCAGGTCTCCAAGGGCCTCACCTACACGCTGGACATGACGAAGTCCGGCGCGGCCCGCGTGGTCACGGACACGATCAAGCTCAACGGTGAGGCGATCGACCCGGGCAAGACGTACCGCGTCGCGATGAACGAGTTCCTGGCGGGCGGCGGCGACGGCTTCGCGGCGCTCGGCGAGGGCACCAACAAGCTCATCGGCGCCTCCGACCTGGACCTGTTCAACGCCTACCTGGCCGCGCACTCCACGGCCTCGGCCCCGCTGGCCCCGCCGGCGACGGACCGGATCACGATCGTGCAGTAAGCAGCATGTGAGCGGACGCGGATGCGCGGGCCGGGGCGACTGCCCCGGCCCGCGCATCCGTCGTTTTCGCGCCGTGTGCGGGTGCGGTGCTCGCAGCCCTGTTCCGTGAGTGACGTGTACGGGACATAATGCGCGGGCCGGTCCCGACCCCCACGCAGCCGGAGGCATCCCCATGGGCCAGACGCGCACGTACACCGCGAGCCGCAGACACTTCCTGGCCGGGGCGCTGGCCGTCTCCGCCACCGCCCTCGTCGGCGCCGCACCCGCCCGCGCGGCGGCGCCGAAGGCGCTCACCGTCCAGGACTGGATGAGCGGCATCGCGGACGGCACCGCGCTCCAGCGCCTCACGATCCCCGGCTCGCACGACTCCGGCGCCCGCTACGGCGGCCCCTGGACGGAGTGCCAGAACACCACGATCGCGGAGCAGCTGAACAGCGGGGTGCGCTTCCTCGACGTGCGGTGCCGGATCACCGACGGCTCCTTCGCGATCCACCACGGGGCCTCGTACCAGAACCTGATGTTCGGTGATGTCCTCGGCGCCTGCTGGGACTTCCTGGCCGCGCGGCCGACCGAGACCGTGCTGATGCGGGTCAAGCAGGAGTACTCGGAGGAGAGCGACGCGGCGTTCCGGGCGGTCTTCGACGACTACCTCGACGGCAGGGGCTGGCGCCCGCTGTTCCACATCGACAGCGCGCTGCCCACGCTCGGCGGGGCCCGCGGCAAGGTGGTGCTGCTCGCCGACAACGGCGGGCTGCCCGGGGTGCGGTACGCCGACCCGGCGCTCTTCGACATCCAGGACGACTACATGGCGGAGCCGTTCGCCAAGTACCCGAAGATCGAGGCCCAGTTCCGCAAGGTGGCGGCCGAGCCCGGGAAGCTGTTCATGAACTACGTGAGCACGGCCGCCCTGCTGCCGCCCCGCTGGAACGCGGACCGGCTGAACCCGCAGGTCCACTCGTTCCTCGACTCGGCGCAGACGGCCGGCTGGACCGGCCTCGGCATCGTCCCGCTGGACTTCCCGGCGACCCGCTCCGGCCTGGTGGAGTCCCTGATCCGCCACAACCCCACGTCCTGACCCGGCCCCGCAAGAGGGGAGGGGGCTGCGGACCGGTCGACCGGCCCGCAGCCCCCTCCCCCCTTTTTTCTGCCTACGCGCTTGCTCAGGCCTCCGCGCCGGCCCGGCGGCGGCGGACGGCGAGCACGGCCGCGCCACCGAGGACGACGGCCGCGGCGCCGGCGATGCCGAGCGGGACGGTGGCGTCGGACGAGCCCGTGGAGGCGAGGCCGCCGCCGGTGGACGCGTCACCGGACGCCGAGCCCTGGGCCTGCTGGCCGGTGGAACCCGTGGTGCCCGTCGAACCGGTGGAGCCCGTGGAGCCGGTGGACCCGGTCGTGCCGCCGGTGCCGGAGCCGCCGGTCGTGCCGGTCCCCGAGCCCGCGGCCTTGACCGTGAAGGCGGTCGTGTCCATGCCGGGGGCGCCGCCGCAGGAGCCGTCCTTGTTGACGTACTCGGCCGAGGTGAGGACGACGCCGTTGCCGGCCGGAGCCTTGGCGTCGGCGGTGAGCCGGAGCTTGACGTCGGTCTGCGCGCCCGCCTTCAGCGCACCGAGACCGATCTGGTGGTCCTGGGGGACGGCGTGCCACTTCGGCGACGCGGCGGTGGACCACTGGAGGTGCATGTACTGGTCGGTGGTCTTGAGGCCGGTCGTGTCGGTGGTGTGGACGTACGCGTACGTGGTGACCGCGTCGAGGGTCTGCGCGGTGCCGTTCTTCACGCGCAGCGAGAAGGTGGTGCTCGTGCCGGCGACGACCGAGGAGGGCAGGCCGCTCACGGTGGCGCGGAGGTTCGCGGGCACGCAGTCCGGACCGCCCTCCTCCTCCCGGGCCTTGGCCAGTGCCTCGTCGGCGGCGGTCTTGACGGCGAGCGCGTCGGCCACGGCCTTCTGCAGCACGCTGTATGCGCGGGCGGCGGCGACGCGGGCGTCGTCGGAGGCGGTGGTGGCCTCGGTCGCCTTGGTCTCGGCGTCGGCCTTGGCGGTGGCCGCGGTGGCGGCAGCCGTCTCGGCGTCGGTGACGGCCTTCTCGGCCTCGGTCCGCTCGGCGTCGGTCGCCGTGTCGGGCAGCGCGGCGAGCGCCGCCTTGGCGTCGGTGACGGCCTGGTCGGCGGCGGTCTTGGCGGCAGCGGCGTCGTCGGCCTTCTTACGGGCGGCCTTGGCCTCCACGGCGAGGGGCGCCTCGTCGGACAGGGCCGCCTTCAGCACCTCGTAACCGGCCTTCTGCGCGGCGACGGCCTCGTCGTACGCCTTCTGCGCCTCGGCGGCGGCCTTCTCCAGCTCCTCGATCGTCGGCTTGGCCTTGGCCTCCGCCGCCGGCTTGGCGTCGGCGAACGCGGGGGTGACGGAGAGGAGCGCGGCGGGGGTGGTGACGGCGACGGCCACGGCAGTCGCGAGTATGCGGCGAATCTTCACATGAGCCCTTGGGGTCGATCCGGAGAAGCGGAGAGTTCTGGGGACGTGCGCGCCACAGCGGCTTGTTCACGCGTGCGGCTGTGAAGATCGTATGAGCCCGGTCGGACACGGCCGGGAGATATTTTCCGCGGCGCCGCCGCCCCGCCCCTCGCCGGGCGAGGACAGATATCGCCAAAGAGTGCAGTTGCCCTCGGTTCGGCCGTTTTCCCTGTGTCGAACGTCACGTGGTTCGCTGTGGAGTTCCGGCGCCCTTCCCGGTCCGGCTACTCCTGCGGGGGGTCCGGCGGGGGCTGCGGTGCCCCCGGGAGGGTGATCGACGCTTCCGTGCCGCCGCCCTCGGCGGGGCTCAGGGTGATGCCGCCGCCCGACTGCTGGACCGTGCGGGCCACGATCGACAGGCCGAGGCCCGAGCCGGGGAGCTGGCGGGCCGAGGGGGAGCGCCAGAAGCGTTCGAAGACGTGGGGGAGTTCGTCGGCGGGGATGCCGGGGCCGTGGTCCCGGACCGTGAGCCGGCCCCGGTGCAGCACCACGTCGATCGTGGAGCCGGGCGGGCTGAACTTCACCGCGTTGTCCAGGACGTTGACGATCGCCCGCTCCAGCGCCGCCGGTTCGGCCCGTACGTACCAGGGGGCCAGGTCCTCCGTGATCGTCAGCTCGGGGCCGCGCAGCCGGGCGCGCCGGAGCGCCGCGCGGGTGATGTCGTGCAGGGCCACCACCTGGAGCGGGCCCGGCTGGGCGGCGTCCGGGCGGGCCAGTTCCTGGAGGTCGCCGATGAGCGCGGCCAGCTCCGTCATCTGCGCCTTGACCGAGGACATCAGCGCCCTGCGGTCGTCCGGCGGGATCGCCCGGCCCGTCTCGTCGCTGCGGGCCAGCAGCTCCACGTTGGTGCGCAGCGAGGTGAGCGGGGTGCGCAGCTCGTGGCCGGCGTCGGCGATGAGCTGCGCCTGCCGGTCGCGGGAGCTGGCGAGCGAGGCGGTCATCGAGTTGAAGGACCGGGACAGCCGCGCGATCTCGTCCTCGCCCTCGACGGGGATGCGGACGGTCAGGTCCTCGGTCCTGGCCACGTGCTCGACGGCCTCGGTGAGCTCGTCGACGGGGCGCAGGCCGGAGCGGGCGACCCAGAGGCCGGCGGCGCCGGCGCCGATGACACCGATGCCGCTGACGAGGAGGAGGACCCAGGCGAGGGTGGAGAGGGGTTTGTCGATCTCGCTCATGGGGCGGGCGATGGAGACGGCGAGGTCGATGGGGCCCTTCACGGGGGCGGTGTACACGCGCATCTCGACGCCGTCCGCGTCCTTCGCCGTGCGCAGGGCGTCCGGACGGTCGTGGGTGACCACGGCGAGGTCTGCCTGGCTCACGGGGAGCTTGGAGGAGCCGGGGGCGACGCAGATCGTGCCCTGGTCATCGATGAGCTGAACGGTGAGCCCCGTGTAGGGCCGGGGCGAGATCTGGCTGGCCCCGCGGCAGTAGTCGTACAGGTTGGTCAGATACCGCGCGTCGACGTTGGCGCCGCGCAACGCCCTGTCCTGCTGCTGCTCCAACTGCTCCCGCGTCACGAACCAGCACGCCACCGCCACCGCCGCCACCGCCACCGCCACCGCCGTGGCGACCAGCAGCGCCAGCCGGGAGCGGAGCGGCAGCGCGCGGAACCGGTGCAGCGGCCCCGTCATCCGTCGCCCCCGCCCGAGCGGAGCGCGTACCCCACGCCCCGGACGGTGTGGACGAGGCGCGGTTCGCCGCCGGCCTCCGTCTTGCGGCGCAGGTACATCACGTACACGTCCAGGGAGTTGGAGCTCGGCTCGAAGTCGAAGCCCCAGACGGCCTTGAGGATCTGCTCGCGGGTCAGGACCTGGCGCGGGTGCGCGAGGAACATCTCCAGGAGGGTGAATTCGGTACGGGTCAGCTCCACGCGCCGGGTGCCGCGCATGACCTCGCGGGTGGCGAGGTCCATGCGCAGGTCCGCGAAGGAGAGCACGTTGTCGTCCGGCACGGGCCCCGCGGCGGCCGCGTACGAGCTGCGGCGCAGCAGCGCGCGGATGCGGGCGAACAGCTCGTCCAGCTCGAAGGGCTTGACCAGGTAGTCGTCGGCGCCCGCGTCGAGTCCGGTGACGCGGTCGCCGACGGTGTCCCGGGCCGTGAGCATCAGGATGGGCGTGGTGGTGCCCGTGGAGCGGATGCGGCGGGCGGCGGTCAGGCCGTCCATGCGGGGCATCTGGATGTCCAGGACGATGAGGTCGGGGGCGTACGACTCCGCCTTGGTGAGCGCGTCGAGACCGTCGACGGCCACCTCGGTGCCGTATCCCTCGAACGCGAGGCTCCGTTGCAGTGCCTCACGCACGGCGGGCTCGTCGTCGACGATCAGGATGCGCTGGGGATCGTCTTCGGCGGGGCTCATCGCTCTCTCGTCCTCTTCTCGTTCGGTACGGGGCCGGGGCGCTGCGGGCCCAGTTTCTCAGCCCCGCCCGCTTCAGGAGCCGTTGCCGGCGCGCAGGGTGTCGAGGTCGGCCTTCAGGGTGTTGACCGGGATCGCGAAGCCGAGGCCGACGCTGCCGGCGCTCGAACCGCCCGAGCCGCTGGCGGAGCTCGCCGAGTACATGGCCGAGTTGATGCCGATGATCTCGCCGTCCATGTTGATCAGCGCGCCGCCGGAGTTGCCGGGGTTGAGCGAGGCGTCGGTCTGGAGGGCCTTGTACGTGGTGGTCGACTCGCCGGTGTTGCCGTTGAACTGCTGCCCGCCGAACTCGAAGGGCCACTGGCGTCCGCCACCCTGCTGGTCCTGGTCCTGGCCCTGGCTCTGGTCCTGGCCGCTGTCGCCGTCCTTGGCGACCGTGACGTCGCGGTCGAGCGCGGAGACGATGCCGCTGGTGACGGTGCCGGTCAGGCCCTCGGGGGAGCCGATCGCCACGACCTGGTCGCCGACGGCGACCTTGGAGGAGTCGCCCAGGGTGGCCGTCTTCAGGCCGCTCGCGCCCTGGAGCTTGATGAGGGCGAGGTCCTTGTCGGCGTCGGTGCCGACGACATCGGCGGTGTACGTCTTGCCGGTGCTCAGCGTGACCTTGATCTCCGAGGCGCCCGCGATGACGTGGTTGTTGGTGACGATCTCGCCGTCCGACGTGATGACCACGCCCGAACCCGTCGACTGGCCGGCCGTCGAGGTCGCGCCGATCTCCACGATGGTCGGCGAGAGGGCCGCGGCCACACCGGCCACCGTGCCCTTGCTGCTCTGCGAGACGGTGGTGCCCGGGATGACGCCGCCCCCGGCGGTGGTCGCGGTGCCGTCGTCCGTGAGCCTGCTGATCACGGTGGCGGTGCCGCCGCCGACGATCGCCGCGGCGATGGCCACCGCCGCGAGGAGCGCGACCGGCTTGCGGATCCGGCGCCGGGCGGCGGGCGGTTCGGCTGCGGGCTGCGCGGGGCCGTGACCGTACGGGCCGTCACCGCCGCCGTCGCCGGCTCCGCCGTAGTGCGCGTCGGCCGGTGCGGGGGCGGGCCACACGGTGGTCCCGGGGCCCATCGGGACCGGCTGGACGGGCTGGTATGACGGCGGCGGCGGGTAGGCCGCGTCGCCGTTGCCGTACGAGGGGTACATCGGGTACTCGCCGCTCGGGCGCTGGCTCTCTGTCATGTCTATGAGACTGTCCGGCCAAGATGAGAGGAGCGTGAGGGCGCCCTGAGAAGCCCGGCAGAACCTCGTATGCCCGATATAAGGGCCACCCGGGCGGCCCTCTACGGGAGCGCGCGCCCCGCCGGTTCGCCGCAGCCGCAGGAGCGGCGGACCACCAGCGCGGACGGGAACTGCTTCAGCCGCTCCCGCCGCGACCCCGACACCCGCAGCGAGTCGTCGAGCACCAGGTCCACCGCCGCCCGCGCCATCGCCGGGCGGTCCGAGAAGACCGTGGTGAGCGGCGGATCGGTCAGCCCGGCTTCCTTCACGTCGTCGAAGCCCGCGACCGCCAGCTCGCCCGGCACGTCGATGCGCAGTTCGCGCGCGGCCCGCAGCACGCCGATGGCCTGGTCGTCCGTGGCGCAGAAGATGGCCGGCGGCCTGTCGGGGCCGGAGAGCAGCTCCAGGGCCACCCGGTAGGCGTCGTAGCGGTTGTACGGGGCCTGGAAGAGGCGGCCCTCCGTCGAGCGGCCCGACTCGTGCATCGCGCGGCGCCAGCCCTCGACGTGGTCGGCGACCGGGTCGCCGACGGACGGGGTCTCCTCCGTACCGCCGAGGCACGCCACGTACGCGTTGCCGTGCTCCAGCAGGTGGCGGGTGGCGAGCTGGGCGCCGCCGATGTCGTCCGTGACGACCGCGACGTCGTCGATCGCCTCGGGCCGCTCGTGCAGCAGCACGACCCGGGCGTCCCATGCCTCTATCTCCGCCGCCGCGCGCTCGCTGGGGCCCTGGCTGACCAGGATCAGGCCGGAGACCCGCATGCCGAGGAAGGCCCGCAGATAGTGGACCTCGCGCTCGTCGCGGTAGTCGGAGTTGCCGACGAGGACCATTTTCCCGCGCTCGGCGGCGGCCTGCTCGACCGCGTGCGCCATCTCCGCGAAGAACGGCTGCCGGGCGTCGGGCACGATCATCCCTATGAGATCGGTCCGCCGCGAGGCCATGGCCTGGGCGACCCGGTCGGGCCGGTAGCCCAGCTCCTTGATCGCGGCGAGCACCCGCTCGCGCGTGGCCGGGGCGACCGGCCGGGGTCCGTTGTTGATGACGTAACTGACCACGGCGGTCGACGTCCCCGCCAGTCTCGCCACATCGTCCCGCGTCACCTTGGCCACGCGCGGCAGTCTACGCGGATGGAACTACCTCTTGGCTGGCCGGACCGGGGCTTCTTCCGTAACGTCCACGATGCGAGACTGCTCCGAATGGGTGACCTCTCGCGCGGCTGCCTTGGCCTCTTCCGCCGCCCGCTCGACCTTCTCCGGAGCGACGAACCGGTAACCCACGTTCCGCACGGTCCCGATCAGCGACTCGTGCTCGGGGCCGAGCTTGGCGCGCAGCCGCCGTACGTGCACGTCGACCGTGCGCGTACCGCCGAAGTAGTCGTAGCCCCAGACCTCCTGGAGCAGCTGGGCGCGGGTGAAGACCCGGCCCGGGTGCTGCGCCAGGTATTTGAGCAGTTCGAATTCCTTGAAGGTGAGGTCCAGGACCCGGCCCTTGAGTTTCGCGCTGTACGTCGCCTCGTCGACGGAGAGATCACCGTTGCGGATCTCCATCGGGGAGTCGTCGGCGGTGATCTGCTGCCGGCCGGTGGCCAGCCGCAGCCGCGCCTCGACCTCGGCGGGGCCCGCCGTGTCGAGCAGCACGTCGTCGATGCCCCAGTCCGCGGTGACGGCCGCGAGACCGCCCTCCGTGACGACGAGGATCAGCGGACAGCCGGGTCCGGTGGACCGCAGCAGCTGGCAGAGGGAGCGGACCTGCGGCAGGTCGCGGCGCCCGTCCACGAGGATCACGTCGGCACCCGGGGTGTCGACCAGTGCGGGGCCCTCGGCGGGTGCGACACGCACGCTGTGCAGCAGGAGGCCGAGGGCGGGAAGCACCTCCGTCGAAGGCTGGAGGGCGTTGGTCAGGAGCAGCAGAGAACTCATCGCCGCCCACCTGCCCGGTTCGTCGGTCGGTGATCGTGCACGGTTGGCTCGCCCATGACGTCGGTCCTCCTCGTTCCCTGCGAGAGGGGCACTCCCGGGCCGGACCCGGGGGAGTATGCGGCTCTGCTTCGTACGCTGGTGTTCCGCTGAGCTTGTCGAAACGTTGCCGTAACAACGCTCGGAAAGCACAAAAGGACCCGGGGGCTGCTTTGCCCGGATCCTCTTCACAGGAGAATAACCCACATGAGTTCAGTGTCCGAGGGGAGAATTCCGGATTCCACTGTTCGCTCGGTCACGCACGGTCCGGTGCGGGCCACGTTGCGGGCGGATGACGGGACCTGGATCGAGGCGGTGTACGACCCGTGTACGGCGGATGACGCGGCGGAAACGGTGATCGTCGTCGCGCACGGATTCACCGGTTCGGTGGACCGCCCCGCGGTGCGGCGGGCGGTGCGCACGTTCTCCCGGTACGCGGCGGTGGTGACCTTCTCCTTCCGGGGTCACGGCAGGTCCGGCGGGCTGTCCACGGTGGGCGACCGGGAGGTGCTGGACCTGGCGGCGGCGGTCGCCTGGGCGCGCTCGCTCGGACACCGGCGCGTGGTGACGGTCGGCTTCTCGATGGGCGGCTCGGTGGTGCTGCGGCACGGCGCGCTGTACGCGGACCGGGCGGCGGACGCCGGGGGCGCCGGGAGCGTTGCGGAGCGCGAGGGGCGCACAGGGGCGCGTAAGGAAGCACACGCGGACGCGGTGGTGTCCGTGAGCGCCCCCGCGCGTTGGTACTACCGGGGTACGGCTCCGATGCGCCGCCTGCACTGGATGGTCACCCGGCCCACGGGCCGGCTGGTCGGGCGCTACGGCTTCCGCACGCGCATCCACCGCGAGGCGTGGGACCCGGTCCCGCTCTCCCCGGCCGGGGCCGCCGCCCTGATCGCCCCGGCGCCCCTGCTGATCGTGCACGGCGACCGGGACCCGTACTTCCCGCTCGACCACCCCCGCATGCTGGCCACCGCCGCGGGCGACGCGGCCGAGCTGTGGCTGGAGCGCGGCATGGGGCACGCGGAGAACGCGGCCGACGAGACCTTGCTCACCCGCATCGCCGACTGGGCGGTGCCACGGTGAACCATGATGGGCAGCCGGTGACCCCCGAACGGGCACCGACCGGACGGAACGAAAGGAGCGCCGCCATGCCTGCGGGAACGATCCGATACTGGGCAGCCGCCAAGGCCGCGGCCGGGACCGCGGAGGAGCCGTACGCCGCCGCGACCCTCAAGGAGGCGCTCGACGCGGTGCGCGAGCGGCACCCCGGCGAGCTGAGCAGCGTCCTGCGAAGGTGTTCGTTCCTCATCGACGGCGACCCCGTCGGTACCCGGAGCCATGAGACCGTACGCCTTGCCGAGGGCGGCACGGTCGAGGTGCTCCCGCCGTTCGCAGGAGGGTGAACCGCAGCACATGAGCAACGATCAGCAGCATCCGTACTACCCCGGGCCGGAGCAGCAGCCGCAGTACGGGTACGGGCAGGACCCGCAGCAGCCGCCGTACACGCGGCCGCAGGAGCCCCAGCAGCCGTACGCGCAGCCGCAGGACCCGCAGCAGTACGGGCAGGCGCCGCAGCAGTACGGATACCCGCAGCAGAACGCGTACCCGCAGCAGGCGTACGGCGACCAGCAGGCGTACGGCGGGCAGGGGTACCCGGACACCCCGGCCGGGCAGCCGGACCAGGGGGCCGCCCAGACCTGGCAGGGTCAGACGTGGGACACCCAGTACCAGCCGACGGTCCGGCGCACGGAGGGCCCCGCGCCGCAGGGCGACCCGCACGCCGTCCCCGCGCCGCAGCCCACGGCCCCCGGCACCGGCTCGTACCCGCTGCCGCCCGAGGTCCACGCGGAGCCCGCGCCCGCCCCGGCGCCCGTCGCTCCGGCCGGTGGCCCCGACGACGGGTACAGCGCCCCCACCACCCTGGGCAACGCCCGGATCACCGACGCGCAGCGCGCGCGGGCCGAGGGGCGTTCCCCGATCATCGCGCCGGGAATCCAGCCGGCCGCGATCACCGCCGCGCTCGGGCTGCTGCTGGCCCTCGGCGCGGCCGTCGGTTCGTACGCGCTGGCCGTGCCGCTGGTGCTGCTCCAGGCGGTGACGGCGGCGGGCTGGTTCCGGCTCAACGGCATGTGGCCGGCGCGGCAGGGCATCGCGCTGGCGTTCGCGGGCGGCCTGGTCGCCGATGTGGCGCTGCTGGCGGCGGGCCGGGAGAACGGTCCGGCCGCGATCATCGGCACGCTCGGCGTCTGGGTGCTGCTGACCGTGGTTCTCCAGCTGCGCAGCCGGGCCGGCGCCGACGAGCGGATGCAGGGCCTGATGGCCACGGTCGCCTCCGCCGCGCTCGCGGTCCTGGCGGCCGGGCACCTCGCGGCCGTCCCGGACGCCGTGACGGTGGGCGCGGTCGCCGTCGCCGCCGCCGTGCTCGTACGGGCGCTGCCGCTGCCGGGGCCGGTCTCGGTCGTGGCGGCACTGGCCGTCGCGGCGGGGGCGGGCGCGCTGGCGGGCGGCGTCACCGACCTGGGCGCGAAGGGCGCGCTGCTCGGCCTCGCGGCCGGGGTCTGCGCGCTGATCGGGCTGCGGGTGGCGAGCTATGACTACCCGTCACGCTTCGTCCACATGACGGCGGGTGTGGCCCTGCCGCTCACCGCCGCCGCGCCGGCCGTCTATCTGCTGGGGCGCGTACTGACGTAGTCCCGTACCGCCGGAATCCGTACCGTCGCGTCCGCATGGCGAAGCCCTCCACGGGGAACCGTTGGGGGGCTTTCGCTCGTCGATCACGCGGGGGATGTGCCGTGCGGCCGACAGGAGGCCCATGGGCCCCGGGGGTCCGTACGGACGGCAGGGTGGGGGAAGGACAGGCATGCGTGCACTGCGAATATCGGCCGTCGTCTTGGTGATCCTGGTGGCGGTGTTCGTCGCCGTGGACCGGGTGGCGGTGTACGTCGCCGAGTCGCAGGCCGAGGACCGGGTGAAGGTGCCCGGCGCGCAGATCGGCTCCACCGACGTCTCCATCAAGGGCTTCCCGTTCCTCACCCAGGTCGCCGGGGCGGAGCTCGACGCGGTCGACGTGAAGATCACCGGGATCGAGACCCACGCCGGCGGCCGCACGCTGCGGATCTCGACCATGAACGCCGAGCTGCGCGACGTGCGGCTGACCGACGGCTTCTCGGGCGCCACCGCCGCCCGCGCCTCGGGGACGGCCGTGATCTCGTACAAGGACCTGACCGCGGCGGCCAGCGACGGTGTCGTGGTCGAGTACGGCGGCAAGGGCAAGGTGAAGGTGACCGGGGCGGTCAACATCCTGGGGCGCACGATCTCGCGCAGCGTCCTGTCCACCGTGACCCTGATCGGCGGCCACACCGTCCGCGTCCACGCGGACAAGGTGCCGGGCGAGGGCATCCCCGGCCTGGAGAAGCTGGTCCGTGACCAGACCGACTTCGAGCGCGAGGTCGGCGGGCTGCCGAACGGCCTGAAGCTGGAGAAGATCCAGCCGACCGCCGACGGCCTGGAGATCTCGGTGACCGGCACGGACGTGCGCCTGTCGGGATGACCGGGCCCGCGAGCGGGTAGGGATCGAGAGCCCCGCCACATAGTGAGACAGGCCGGTCCGATCCGCAGATGGCCGACCGTTCCGACGTCGCGCCCGGGGGCAACGGGCCCGTTCGGCGGCGGCATCCGTTCCGTAATGCGGACGATCCTGTCTCAGGATACGACACGGCGGTGACATGTCCGCCCGTACCTCCCTACGATCGGACCCATGCAGTGCTCTATTAGCGGCCTCCCCCAGGGTGGCCAGGCGGATCTCACGAAGCGGCGGGCAGTGGACCTGTGCCGCGTCGCCGCCATGCTCTGTCGCACTGTCTGAGCGGGACGTCCGGTTTCCCGCATTCCCCAGGCCCTTCGACCGCACGTCGGGGCCGGCGCGCATGCCGCCCGCAGTCCATGGACCGGCCCGCGCCCCGCACATCCGCATCACGCACGATCCGTGCACCATCTCGCCGCAGACTGCCCCGGAGGAGAAACACAATGAGCCGCAGTGACGTCCTGGTAGACGCCGACTGGGTCGAGGCCCACATCGACGACCCGCAGGTCGCCATCGTCGAGGTCGACGAGGACACCTCCGCGTACGAGAAGAACCACATCAAGAACGCGATCCGGATCGACTGGACCAAGGACCTCCAGGACCCGGTCCGCCGCGACTTCATCGACCAGGCCGGTTTCGAGGCGCTGCTGT
The DNA here is from genome assembly GCF_008042035.1 of Streptomyces sp. col6. Taxonomy (GTDB): domain Bacteria; phylum Actinomycetota; class Actinomycetes; order Streptomycetales; family Streptomycetaceae; genus Streptomyces. Next base: position 613,726 of record NZ_RDBL01000029.1, on the reverse strand, counting down.
CCGCGAAGGGCATCGGCAACGACACCACCGTCGTCCTCTACGGCGGCAACAACAACTGGTTCGCGTCCTACGCGTTCTGGTACTTCAAGCTCTACGGCCACCAGGACGTCCGACTGCTCGACGGCGGCCGCAAGAAGTGGGAGCTCGACTCCCGCGACCTCGTCGACGGCGACCAGATTCCGTCCCGCCCGGCCACGCAGTACCAGGCCCAGCCGCAGGACGAGTCGATCCGCGCCTACCGCGACGACGTAGTGAAGGCCATCGGCACCCAGAACCTGGTCGACGTGCGGTCGCCCGACGAGTTCAGCGGCAAGCTGCTCGCCCCGGCCCACCTCCCCCAGGAGCAGTCGCAGCGCCCCGGCCACGTGCCGAGCGCCCGCAACATCCCGTGGTCGAAGAACGCCAACGACGACGGCACCTTCAAGTCCGACGAAGAGCTCAAGGCGCTCTACGAGGGCGAGCAGGTCGACCTGTCGAAGGACACCATCGCCTACTGCCGCATCGGTGAGCGCTCCGCGCTCACCTGGTTCGTGCTGCACCAGCTCCTCGGCCAGGAGAACGTCAAGAACTACGACGGTTCGTGGACCGAGTACGGCTCCCTCGTCGGCGTGCCGATCGAGCTCGGCGCCAACAAGTAACTCCGCACCACCCGGACCAGCACGACCCCCGACCAGAAGGACTGAACACCATGTGTGGAGCAAAGGCCGGCGGCCCCGACGCTTCGACGATCAAGCCCGGTGAGACCACCATCCAGGGCAGCGTGACCCGCGACGGCGAGCCCGTCACCGGCTACGTCCGCCTGCTGGACTCGACCGGCGAGTTCACCGCCGAGGTCCCGACCTCGGCGACCGGCCAGTTCCGCTTCTACGCGGCCGAGGGCACCTGGACCGTCCGTGCGCTCGTCCCCGGCGGCACCGCCGACCGCACGGTCGTCGCGCAGACCGGTGGCCTGGCCGAGGTGGCCATCGCCGTCTAGCACCGCCGTCGGCGCCGGCCGACGACCGGCCGAAGGGCCGTACCCCAGGGGGTTTGGACGCTTGCCTGGCACGGGTACGGCCCTTCGTGCTGCCCGGACGCGGACTCCGCTCCCGCGAACCGGCCGTGCGAGCGAATCCGTCCTACGCTGGACTCATGTACCGCCGACGCCGGCGCGCCTACTTCGTACTGATGGGCGTATGCCTCGTCCTCTTCGTCTCGGCCTGGGCCTTCGTGAGGCTCTGGTCGATGCCGGCCGCCATCGCGATGTGTGTGGTCGCGATGGTGATCCCGCCCGTCGCGGCGATGGTGGGCAACCGGAAGGGGCCGGAGGACCGCTGGTGGGACGAGCCCGGCGGGCGGCAGGAGCCCCCGCCCCGTGACACGCGGTCCGGGAAGGGCGGCGGCGCCACGGGCGATCCGGAGTCGGACGCCTGGTGGGACGAGCTGGACGGCAGGAAGCGGCGCTGAGGACGGGTCTCAGTAGACGAGCGCCTGCACGCCGTCGGCCATGATCTCGCTGACGAAGACCTGCGCACCGGCGATCCGGACGCCCTCCAGGACATCCGCCTCGGTGATGTCGCGCCGGGCCGCGCACTGCGTGCACAGCGTGATGCTGCCGCCCGCCTGGATGGACTCGATGAGGTCGGGCAGCGGCGCGGCGTGCGGCAGTTCGAACTCGGCGGCCCGCCCCGGCAGGGCGAACCACGCGGACTCCCCGGTCAGCCAGAGCGAGACCTCCACCCCGCTGGCGACGGCCACCGCCGCCACGGTGAACGCCTGCGAGCAGCGCTCGGCGGAATCGGCACCTGCGGTCACCTTGATCACGAGCTTCTTCGGCATATACGGAACTGTAATCGTCGGCCGCACAACCCCACCCGGAATCTGTGGGTCAGTTGTGTGCGCGGATAACGGAATCCGTGCTTCAAGGTCTCGTGGGGGGACCCATTTTGCATCCGAAGGACAGCATTTCCGACGGGCCCGAGCCGCCCGTCGACGCCGGTACCGGTGTGACCGGTGCCGAGGGGGAGGACCCGGCGCCCGCCGCCGAGCCCGCCGCCGTCGTGAGGCGGCGCCCGCGCGGGCGTACGACCCTGATCATCGCCGCCGCGCTCGTGCTCGGCATCGCCGGCGGCATCGCGACCGGTTACGCCGTGCAGGCCGACCGCGCCCCGACACCCCTGGCCGCGCTCTCGCAGCCCGGTCTCGCGTATCCGGCGAAGGCACTGCCCGCCGGCGAGGAGCCGGACCCGCTGCCGGCCTCGCAGGACCGCCGGGTCCGCACGGACGGTGACCTGCGCAAGCTCATCGTGCCCCGGCCGAAGGGCTGGCAGGAGGCCAAGGAGCTGACCGCGCTCACCCAGGACGGGTGGCTCGGGGTGGAGAACTACGCCCTCGACTTCGAGAGCGAGGACTACATGTACGGCGAGCTCCTCGACCAGGGCATCCGCCGGGTCGCCGGCGCTGCCTGGAAGAAGGGTGAGTACCGCTCGGGCGCTGTCGCCCTGGTGCAGTTCCGCTCGGGCGCCGCGGCCGCTTCGCACGCCGAGGACCAGCGCTCGTACATGCCCGACGGCAAGAAGGGCGCCGGTAACGAGGGCACCCCGATCAAGGGCAGCGCCGAGGGCCGCTACTACCTCTTCCCGGCCGAGCGCAAGGCCGGCTACCTGCCCTTCTACCAGGCCAGGGCGATCTTCAGCCGGGGCGACGTGATGGTCGACATCCACATCTTCGACAGCGCGCCGATCAGCAAGAAGGACATCCGGACGCTGGCCGAGCAACAGCTGGAGCGCCTGTGAACGACGACAGCATTCCCGAGGCGCCCGCCGCTCCGGAGCCCGCTCCCGTACGCAAGGGGCGGGCGCGCCGGGTGGTCCTCGCGGTCCTCCCCGTCGTGCTGGTGCTCGCCGCGGTCGGCGGCGGCGCCGCGTACACGAAGGCCACCGTCGACCACGCGGACCGTACGGTCCCGACGCAGCTGTGGCAGAAGCCCGCCCACGAACCGGCCGAGGACCCCGCCGGGGACCTGTCGCGGGGCAGGGCCACCACCGAGCTGAGCAAGCTGCTGCTGCCCGTCCCGGCCGGCTACCGGCTCGGCCCGGACTCCGGCACGTACGGCAACGACGCCGAGCTGAGCGGCGCCGCGGCCACCGCGGAGATGAAGGACGGCGGGCGCGGCCTGTCGGGCCGGCAGCGGCGCGAGTTCGAGAAGCGGGTCGACAAGCTCCGCGTCCGGGGCCTGGCGGTCCGCACCTACGCCTCGCACGACAACGACCTGGTCATCGACACCCAGCTGGTCCGGATGAAGGACAAGAAGGCCGTCCGCGACCTCTACACCTTCCGGCACGAGCTCTTCGACAGCATCGGCGTCCTGCGCGACGGCCCGAAGATCGACGGCCACAAGAAGAACGCCTCCTGCTTCCTCGACCCGAAGGACGACGACCGGCGGATCGAGGGGATGTTCTGCATGGCGTACGAGGGCGAGGTGATGGTCACCTTCTCGGCGTCGGGCACCGAGCCGTTCCGCAGGCCGGCCGTCGCCGAACTGGTGAAGGACCAGCTGAACCACATCACGTCCCCGGGGGAGTACGTATGACCGAGCAGACGGCCGCGCCCGCGACCGGGCCGGAGCCCGTGGCGGCGCCACCGGCCCCCGACCTCCCACCCGTGCCGCCGCTGCCGCCGGCCCCCGTGGCGCAGGGGCCCCGGCCTCCGCGCCGGGTGCTGCGGGCCGTGGCGCGGTGGACCGCCGCCGTGCTGGTGTTCGGCGCGGCCGGGGCGGGTACGGCGTACGGCATCACCTCGATGGAGCGCACCGACGTGCCCGGTCTCGCCACGGAGGACGACGGGCGCTGGGACTACCCGGCACTCGCCCTTCCCGCGCTCCCGGCGGACAAACCGCGCCCGTACAACGACGGCAACCCGTCCGAGGTCCACTACGCCGACCTGCGCGAGCTGCTGCTGCCCGCCCCGGCCGGGGCGACGGTGGACAAGAAGCTCAAGGGCGGCTGGGTCAGCAACGAGCAGTTCGTTTCCGAGTTCATCGAGACCGATCGCCCCGGCATCGTCAGAACCCTGCGCGAAGGGACCCTGCGGCACATCGCGGCACGTGGCTGGACCATGCCCGACGGAACGTCGAACCGGATCTACCTGCTCCAGTTCAGCTCGGCGGACGACGCGGACGCGTACCGCGACGACCGGTACATCGGGGCGTCGTCGGCCGGTGCCCCGCTGCGCGGCGCGCACGAGCTGAAGCTGGACGAGAGCTGGAAGGGTGGCGGGAAGATCGAGGGCACGTCCTCGTACGTCTTCAGCGAACCGAAGCCCTACGACTCCGCCCAGGTGCGGGCGGGCTACGTGGTCGCGGGGGACACCCTCGCGATGGTCGTCCAGTCACGCGAGGGCGGTGTCGGGACGCCCCGGGTCCCGTTCCACCAGACGCTCATCCTGCAGAACCAGCTCCTGGGCTGACCGGACGCCCCGGAACGGCAGGGCCGGTCCCCACCCATTAGGCTGGGGACCGGCCCTGTATGCCGCCATACCGCTCGTTCGAGGAGCCCCCCGTGCTTGAGGCATTCTTCTCCGCCCTGCTGGTCCTGGTCTGTGTCGGCGTTCTCGCCTTCGCCGCCGTGACCGTGAAGAAGCTGTACCAGGGTCAGCGCTGACCCCCTCCTTGTTCCCGGCGTTCCCGCCTCCCGCCTCACAGATCGACTGAGCCGCTCATGATCGAGATTCCGTCCGACCTCCACCCGGACCTCGTGCCGCTGGCCTTCCTCCTGGGCAACTGGGCGGGCGCGGGAGTCTCCGACTTCCCGGGCGCCGAGAAGTGCAACTTCGGCCAGGAGGTCACGTTCAGCCAGGACGGCCGCGACTTCCTGGAGTACACCTCGCACTCCTGGGTCCTCGACTCCGAGGGCAACAAGGTGCGCCCGCTGGAGACCGAGACCGGCTACTGGCGCATCGACAAGGACCGCAAGGTCGAGGTCGTCATGGCCCGTGACCAGGGCGTCATCGAGATCTGGTACGGCGAGCTGGCCGACAAGAAGCCGCAGATCGACCTGGTCACCGACGCGGTGGCCCGGACCGCGGCCTCCGGCCCGTACAGCGGTGGCAAGCGGCTCTACGGCTATGTGAACAGCGACCTGATGTGGGTCGGCGAGAAGGCGACGCCCGAGGTCGAGCTGCGGCCGTACATGTCGGCGCACCTGAAGAAGACCGTCACGCCCGAGGAGGTCGAGGCGATGGCCAAGAGCCTCGGCGACCTGCCGGACGACGGGATCGCGTTCTTCAAGTAGCCGTCGCTTTCCCCGGAGAGGGCGTCGCGCGCGGACCTACACTGGGGGCTGTGGTGAGCACCGACTGGAAGACCGATCTCCGGCAGCGCGGTTACCGGCTGACCCCGCAGCGCCAGCTCGTCCTGGAGGCCGTCGACACCCTCGAACACGCGACGCCCGACGCCATCCTCTCCGAGGTGCGCCGGACCGCGTCGGGCGTGAACATCTCGACGGTCTACCGGACGCTGGAGCTCCTGGAGGAGCTGGAGCTGGTCAGCCACGCCCATCTGGGCCACGGTGCTCCGACGTACCACCTGGCCGACCGGCACCACCACATCCACCTGGTGTGCCGGGACTGCTCGGACGTGATCGAGGCCGATGTGAGCGTCGTCGAGGAGTTCACCGAGAAGCTGCGCGGCGCGTTCGGCTTCGAGACGGACATGAAGCACTTCGCGATCTTCGGCCGCTGCGCCGGCTGCACGGCGAAGGCGGCGGACGAGGCGTCGGACGCGGCCGGTTCGGCACCGGCGGCCGGGGACTGAGAGCACCGGCGACCGGGGCCCGATGACCAGTCGTACGCTGGTCGCATGAAGAGCCCCCTGCTGTCCCAGCCCGGCGCCGTCCCCGCCGAGGGCCGCGACGAAGGCGTCGCCGCGCACTACGGCGACCTGTTCCGCGAGCAGCGCGCCCTCGCCGACGGTTCGGGTCTGGTCGACCTCTCGCACCGCGGCGTCGTCGCCGTCACCGGAAGCGACCGGCTGGCCTGGCTGCACCTTTTGATCACCCAGCACGTCACCGAACTCGCTCCGGGCCGGGCCACCGAGGCCCTGATCCTCAGCGCGAACGGGCACATCGAGCACGCCCTGTACCTCGTCGACGACGGCGAGACGGTGTGGATGCACGTCGAACCGGGTACGCAGAGCGACCTCATCGCCTACCTGGAGTCGATGAAGTTCTTCTACCGGGTCGAGGTCGCCGACCGCACCGAGGACTTCGCGGTGGTGTACCTCCCGGCCGGCTCGATCGCCGAGGCCCCGGAGGGGGTCGTCGTACGCGAGACACCGCACGGCCGCGACCTGTTCCTGCCCCGCGCCGGCCTTGAGGAGTACGCGGCCGCGCACGGTCCGCTCGCCGGGGTGCTGGCCCACGAGGCGCTGCGTGTGGAGGGCCACCGGCCGCGGCTCGGCTTCGAGACCGATCACCGCACGATCCCGCACGAGCTGGGCCTGATCGGCGTCGCCGTGCACCTCCAGAAGGGCTGCTACCGGGGGCAGGAGACCGTCGCCCGGGTGCACAACCTGGGCAAGCCGCCCCGCCGCCTGGTCTTCCTGCACCTGGACGGCAGCGAGGTCCATCTGCCCGGCCCCGGCACCCCGGTCCGGCTCGCGGCCGACGGGCCCGAGGGCCGGCAGCTCGGCTTCGTCACCACGTCCGCCCGCCACCACGAGCTGGGCCCGATCGCCCTGGCCCTGGTGAAGCGGAACGTGGCGGTCGACGCGGAGCTGCTGGCGGGGGACACGGCGGCGGCCCAGGAGACGGTCGTCGAGCCGTAGGACCGCTCAGACCTCGACGATGACGGTGAACGGGCCGTGGTTCGTGAGCGAGACGCGCATGTCCGCCCCGAACCGGCCCGTCTCCACCGTCGCCCCGAGCGCCCGCAGCCGCGCCACGACCTCGTCGACCAGCGGCTCGGCGACCTCACCGGGCGCGGCGGCGTTCCAGGTGGGGCGGCGGCCCTTGCGGGCGTCCCCGTAGAGAGTGAACTGCGAAATCACCAGAAGTGGCGCATTCACGTCGGAGCAGGACTTCTCGCCCTCCAGGATGCGGACCGACCAGAGCTTGCGGGCGAGCTGCGCCGCCTTCTCCGGCGTGTCGTCGTGGGTCACCCCCACCAGCACACACAGGCCCTCGCCGACTATCTCCCCGACGACCCGGGAACCCCCGTCGCCGTCCGCGGCGTCCGCCACCGTGACGCTCGCACCATCCACCCTCTGTACCACTGCACGCATACAGACCAACCTATCTTGGGCCGAACGGGTACAGAGCAACCTCACAGGGGCCCTCGGAGTGGCACCATGCTCGGGAGGCGGTGCGCCGACGCACCGGTCGAGGGGATGGACACAAGCATGAGCACCCATGGAACCGGGCAGTCCCCGGGCGCAGTGCCGGTCGCGCGCCCCGGCGTCAGCAGCAACAGCGGTACCGGTACGAGTATCAGCACCATGCGCCCGCCCGTACAGCGGACCGGGCAGGGCGACGACGCCGGTGACGGCGCCCGGCCCGAACTGGGCTCCCTGAGACTGACGGAGCTGCGCGCCCTGCGCCGCGACGCGCAGCGCGACGAGGCCGACCTCAGCTATGTGCGGCGGCTCGTCCAGGGGCGGATCGACATCCTGCGGGCCGAGCTGGCCCGGCGCCGGGACCCGGAGTCGCCGGTGGTGGACCGGCTGTCGGAGATCCTTGCCGACGCCCCGTCCCCGCAGCGCTCCTCGGCCCGGCACGTCACGCTGTCCACGCCGCGCAGCGACGAGTACCGCAGGCTGGCGGCCGAGACGCTCGCCGAGGTGGAGCTGTCCGACCTCGACGCCCGGACGGACGAAGAGCTGCACACCGCGATGGGACGGCTCGTCCGCTACGAACAGCAGGTCTCCCGCCGCAGGCACCGGCTCCAGCGCACGGCGGACGGGTGCGGCGCGGAGATCGCCCGCAGGTACCGTGACGGGGAAGCACAAGTAGACGACCTGCTCGCCTGAGGCGACCCCTCCGGGGGCGGGTCCCTCCCGTCCCCGGAAGGCCACCATGACCTCCAGCGCATCCCGCACCCCCGCCATATCCGACCCGGCTCCCGGCCTGCCCGTGCTGGCCGAGGTCGTACGGTCCGGTTTCACCGAGGGCCACCACCGGGGTTCGCTGGTCGTGCTGGCCGCCGACGGCGGCGTGGAACTGGCCCTGGGCGACCCGGCGGCGCCGGTCTTCCCGCGCTCCTCCAACAAGCCGATGCAGGCCGCGGCCGTGCTGCGGGCCGGGCTCCACCTGTCCGGCGAGCGGCTGGCGCTGGCCGCCGCGAGCCACTCCGGCGAGGGCTTCCACCTCGATCTCGTACGCAAGATGCTCGCCGAGCACGGACTGTCGCCCGACGACCTGCAGACCCCGCCGGACCTGCCGCTGGACCCGGCGGAGGCCGAGACGTACCTCGCCGCCGGCCATGTCCGCGAGCGCATCACGATGAACTGCTCCGGCAAGCACGCGGCGATGCTCGCCGCCTGCGCGCTCAACGGCTGGGACCGGGCGGGCTACCTGGAACCGGCGCACCCCCTCCAGCAGCTGGTGCACCAGGTCGTCGAGGAGGCCGCCGGCGAAGAGGTCGCCGCCGTCGGCACGGATGGCTGCGGGGCGCCGCTGATGGCGATCTCGCTGGTGGGCCTCGCGCGGGCGTTCCGCGGTTTCGTCACGGCCGAGCCGGGTACGGCGGAGCGCCGGGTGGCGGACGCGATGCGCGCGCACCCGGAGTACGTGGCGGGCACGCGGCGCCCCGACACCTGGCTGATGCGCGAGGTGCCCGGCACCCTGTCCAAGATGGGCGCGGAGGCCGTGCAGGCGGTGGCCCTGGCGGACGGCCGGGCGCTGGCCTTCAAGATCGACGACGGTTCGACCCGGGCGCTGGGCCCGGTGCTGGCCCGTGCGCTGGGGCTGCTCGGGATCGACGCCCCGGTGGTCGGGCGGATCGGCCGGGCGCCGCTGCTGGGCGGGGCGGCGCAGGTGGGGGAGATCCGGGCGGTGTTCTGAGCCCCGGGCTCCTCCCGCGCGTACCGGCGGCAAAACCGGGCGACATCCCGCAGCGTGCTGCTTAGCGTGGGGGGCATGAACGCCCCCGACATCCGCCCTGTCACCCCCTCCGGGTTCCCCGAGTGGCTGCGCGCCCTGAACACCGGTTTCCTCCGGCCGCCCACACCGCCGGAGGAGGAGGTGACCGGGCGCCTGGCGTACATGGACCTGGCGCGCACGTGGGGTGCGTTCGACGGGGAGCGGTGCGTGGCGACGTTCCGCACCTTCGCCCAGGAGCTGACGACGGTCGGTGGTGCCGCGGTGCCGGCGAACGCGGTCACCAACGTCACGGTCTCGCCCACCCACCGCAGGCGGGGTCTGCTGTCGCGGCTGATGGCGGGCGACCTGGCGGCGGCGAAGGAGCGGGGTGACGTGGCGGCGACGCTGATCGCCGCCGAGTACCCGATCTACGGCCGGTACGGATTCGGCCCGGCGGCCTGGACCACCCACTGGGAGATCGACGTCCACCGCACGGGCCTCGACCCGCACCGCCGGGTGCCGGCGGAGGGCGACGGCGGGCGGATCGACCTGGTGGACGGCGCGGAGGCGCGGAAGCTGGGCCCCGCACTGCACGACCGGCTGCGGGCCCGGCAGCACGGTGCGGTGAGCCGTGACACCCGCTGGTGGGACGTGGTCACGGGGGAGGGGGTCTTCGCCCGGGACCACTGGACCGAACCCTTCTACGCCGTGTACCGGGGCGCCGACGGCACGGTCGACGGGATGCTGGTCTACCGCGCCGACGAGAACTGGGGCGACGCCAAGCAGCCGTTGAACGGCGCGCAGGTGCGCGACATGATCGCGGTGACCCCGGCGGCCGAACGTTCGCTGTGGCACTTCCTCTGCTCGGTGGACTGGATCTCGACGATCCGCACCGGCAACCGGCCCGCCGACGACCTGCTCCCGCTGCTGCTGCCGGACCCGCGCGCGGCGCGCGTGGTGACGCAGGCGGACTTCCTGTGGGTGCGTGTCCTGGACGTCGTACGCGCCCTGGAGGCCCGTACCTACGCGGTGCCCGGCTCCCTGGTGCTGGAGATCCGCGACGACGCGGGCCTCGCGGCGGGCCGCTTCCACCTCGACGCCTCGCCGGACGGCGCCACCTGTACGCCGACCACGCGCTCGGCGGACCTGGCCCTGGACGTACGGGAGCTGGGGACGCTCTGGCTCGGTGACGAATCGGTCCTGCGGCTGGTGGCGCTGGGGCGGGTGGAGGAGCTGAACCCCGGTGCGGCGGCGACGGCGGACGCGGTGTTCCGGGCGGCGCGGCGGGCCTGGTGCCCGGACGTGTTCTGACGGAAGGGGGCGGGCCGGGCGGAGGGCTCAACTCCGCTTGAGGTCAAGGGCGTACGCTTCGGAGTCATGAGCGCAGAGAAGGCCAGGTCGGACGGGTCGGCGGACGGGCGCGCGCCGATGAGCCTGCGGGAGCGGAAGAAGCAGCTGACGTACGAGGCGGTCTCCGATGCCGCCATCGCCCTGTTCCTCCGGCGCGGCTTCGACAAGGTGTCCGTGGCGGAGGTCGCGGCGGCGGCCGACATCTCCAAGCCGACGCTCTTCCGGTACTTCCCGGCCAAGGAGGACCTGGCCCTGCACCGGTTCGCCGACCACGAGGACGAGGCCGCGCGGGTGGTCGCCGCCCGCCCGTCCGGCATGTCCCCGCTGGCCGCGCTCCGGGCGCACTTCCTGGACGGCCTGGAGCGCCGCGACCCGATCACCGGCCTCTGCGACGCGCCGGAGGTGCTGGCGTACCACGCGCTCCTCTACGGCACCCCCGCCCTGGTGGCCCGCCTCCACGCCTACCTGCGCCGCTCGGAGGACGCTCTTGCCCGCGCCCTGGGCGGCCGTGTCCCGGACCGCCTGGCGGCCGGCCAGATCATCGCCGTCCAGCGCATCCTGGCCTCGGAGAACTGGCGCCGCATCAGCGAGGGCGCGACGGCGGACGAACTGTACGAGGAGGCGGTCGCGGCGGCGGAGGGCGGATTCGACCAGCTGGGGTCGGGGCTGGACGGCTCGCTCTAGGGCGCGCGTGGCCGGGGTCGGGTGCGCGGGTCAGCCCCTGCGCCACCAGGAACTGGTCCATGCCGACGAGCCTACGGCGTGGCGCTCCGGCCGTCTTCGCCCCGGAGCCGGTCGAGTTGGAGGTGGCGGGCGAGGGTGCGGCGCACGGAGGCCGAGCCGGGCGGGGTGCCGGTGGACCGTGACGGGACGTCGAGCGCGCGGCTGATCTCGTCGTACGCGGCCCGGTGCGCGGCCAGTTCGTCCCCGTACCGCCGCAGGTCCTCCTCGACGAGACGGCGCAGCGCATCGGTGTTCTCGGGCGTGAAACGCTTCCGGCCGCGCGCGAGTGCGTCGACGGCGGGGGCGCAGCGGGCGGCGCCCGCGTACGTCTCCGCGATGTCCCCGGCCACGCCCCACAGGCGCCCCTCCAGCCACGGAAGGTCGCTCTGGCCGAGCGAGACGTCCATGGGCCGCGGGGGTCCGGCATCGCGGTGTTTGATCACCTGCTTGGAGACGGCGGGCTGGCTCATGCCGGTGAGCCGGGCGATGCGCTCCTGCGTCCAGCCGAGGTCCGCGAACACCTTGATCATCTCGGTGCGCAGCCGGCGCATCTCCTCGCCGGCGCGGATGACCTCGTTCATCCCGGCGAGCATGTGCGCGGCCTGTTCCTCGGTCAGCGCGGTGCCGCTGCCGCCGCTGTGCTTCCGTTCGCCTGCCACAACTCAGTTATATACCGGCGTCCGGTCGCTATAACCAGGTTGTACAACCCGGTTTTGGGTGCCACTCTGTCCCCATGACGACGCACACCTTCACCGCGCCCGACGGCACCCGCCTCGCCTGCCGCCTGTACGGGGACGGCCCCGGCGACCCGGTGGTCTGTGTGCCGGGCGGCCCGGCCGGCTCCCGCTACCTCGGCGACCTCGGAGGGCTGTCCGCGCACCGCCGCCTGGTCGTCCCCGACCTGCGGGGCAACGGCGACTCGGCGGTCCCGGCGGACGTCACCACGTACCGCTGCGACCATCTCGCCGAGGACGTGGAGGCGCTGCGCCGCCACCTGAACCTGGACCGCGTCGACCTGCTGGGCCACTCCGCCGGGGCGAACATCGCGGTGCGGTACGCGGAGCGCCACCCGGACCGGGTCGGCAGGCTGGCCCTGATCGCCCCGAGCACGCGTGCTGTCGGTATCGACGTCACCGGCGAGCAGCGCAGGGCGCTCGCACTGCTGCGGAGCGGCGAGCCGTGGTTCCCGGCGGCTTTCCCCGCGCTGGACGCGATCACACGCGGAAACGGCACCGACTGGGCGGCCGTCGAACCGTTCCTCCACGGCCGCTGGGACGAGTCCGCCCGCCGCTTGCAGGAGCTGGGCCGCCCCGCCAATCCGGAGTCGGTCGCCCTCTTCGGTGCCGAGGGCGCCTTCGACCCCCCGGCGACCCGCAAGGCCCTCGCGGCCCTGGCCGCCCCCGCACTTCTGGTCGCAGGCGCCTACGACCTGAACAGCCCGCCGGCCGCGGTGACCGAGTTCGCCGCCCTGTTCCGGGACGCCGCCCTCGTCGTGCAGCCGGGCGCGGGGCACTACCCGTGGGCGGACGACGCGAAGGCGTTCACGGCGACGGTGGCGGAGTTTCTGGGCGGGGCGGGCCCCGTGTAGCCCCGCCGAGTGGCGGGGAACACTTTTGCAAGCGGTTGCTTGCAAAAGTTAGCAAGGGGGTGCAGCATCGACGTATGGCCTCACTCAACGTCGGCAATCTCGGCGAGTATCTGCGCGAGCAGCGCCGTACCGCCCAGCTCTCGCTGCGGCAGCTCGCCGACGCCGCCGGGGTGTCCAACCCCTACCTCAGCCAGATCGAGCGCGGGCTGCGCAAGCCCAGCGCGGAGGTGCTGCAGCAGGTCGCCAAGGCGCTGCGCATCTCGGCCGAGACCCTGTACGTACGGGCCGGGATTCTGGACGAGCGGCAGCAGGAGGAGCTGGAGACGCGGGCGGTGATCCTCGCCGATCCGTCGATCAACGAGCGGCAGAAGAGTGTGCTGCTCCAGATCTACGCCTCCTTCCGCAAGGAGAACGGCTTGGACGACGAGTCCGGGGCAGGCGAGGGGGACGCGTCCGGCGCGGACGCGCCCTTCAATGCCGACGGCAGTGCTGCCGATACAGCTTGAGAGTTCCACCACCCTCACACCGTCTGATGATCCGGGAGGACCACAGTCATGGCCATCACCGATGACCTGCGCAAGACCCTCACCGACCCGACCCCCCTCTACTTCGCCGCCGGCACCGCCGACCTCGCCGTGCGCCAGGCCCGCAAGGTCCCGGCGCTGCTCGAACAGCTGCGCGCCGAGGCGCCCGAGCGCATCGAGGCCGTGCGCAACACCGACCCCAAGGCCGTGCAGGAGAAGGTCACCGAGCAGGCCCGTGAGGCGCAGGCGACGCTCCAGTCCAAGGTCACCGAGGTGATCGGCGCGTTCGACACCGACCTGAAGAAGCTCGGCGAGAACGCCCAGGACCTGGCGCTGCGCGGCGTGGGCGTGGCCGCCGAGTACGCGGTCCGGGCCCGTGAGACGTACGAGAAGGTCGCCGAGCGCGGCGAGCGCACCGTGCGGACGTGGCGGGGCGAGACCGCCGACGAGATCGTGGAGATCGCCGTCGTCGTCGAGCCGCGCAAGGAGTCGGAGCCGGCCGCCACGAAGGCTGCCCCGGCCGCGAAGCCCGCTCCCGCCGCGAAGCCGGCCGCCGCGAAGCCCGCCGCCACCGCCAAGCCGGCCACCGCCAAGCCCGCCGCGGCGAAGCCGAAGCCCGCTGCCGCCAAGAAGGCGCCCGCGCGCAAGCCCGCCGCGAAGAAGGCCACGCCGCCCTCCGCCAAGTAGCCGTGCCGTCCGGCAGGTGTGCCGGGACGGCGTGCGGGCACCATCCGGGTGGCCCGGTCGTTGTCCCGGTACCTTGGCCGCGAGGCGCTTTCCACTGACTAGGCGGTGCACATCATGTTGCTCGAAGGCTTCAACTCGTTCCTCGGGCTGCTCTACACGGCCATGCTCGTCCTCGCCGTGATCGCGCTGGTCATGGCCCTGATGGCCCGCGAGGACGCGTACCGCGCCGCGGACAAGCAGAAGAAGTCGTTCTGGCTGATCATTCTCGGCGTCGCGGTGGCGGTGAACCTCTGGGCGCCCTTCCTCTTCCTCCAGCTCGCCGGGCTGATCGCCAGCATCGTCTTCTTCGTCGACGTGCGGCCCGCCCTCAAGGCCGTCTCCGGCGGGGGCCGCCGACGCGGCGGCTCCAGCAGCGACGGCCCGTACGGCCCCTACAACGGCGGGCGCTGAGCCCCTGCCGGTGACGCCGGGCGCGGGCGCGGGATGCTGACGCTCCGCCCGCCGCCCGGGGCCCGCAGCCGGGCGGGGTCCTGGTCGCGGTCGAGCAGCAGGACCGCGACGTCGTCGGTCAGCTCGCCGCCGTTCAGCTCCCGGGCCTGGGTGACCGCGGCCTCCAGCAGGTCCTCGCCGGTCAGCCCCTCGGCCAGCTGCCGGTTGACCATCGCCAGCATGCCGTCCTGCCCGAGGCGCTGCGTGCCGTCGCCGACGCGGCCCTCGATCAGGCCGTCCGTGTACATCATCAGGCTCCAGGCGCCGCCCAGTTCCACCTGTCGGCGCGGCCACCGCGCACGCGGCAGCAGGCCCAGCGCCGGTCCGCCGTCCTCGTACGGGAGCAGCTGGGCCGCCCGTCCGTGGCGGGCGATCAGCGGCGCGGGGTGGCCCGCCAGGCACAGGCCCGCGCGGCGGCCGTCCGGGGCGATGTCCACGGTGCAGAGCGTCGCGAAGATCTCCTCGCTCTCCCGCTCGTGCTCCAGGACCTGCTGGAGCGTGGACAGCAACTCGTCGCCGCACAGCCCCGCCAGCGTCAACGCGCGCCACGCTATGCGCAGTTCCACGCCGAGAGCCGCCTCGTCCGGGCCATGGCCGCAGACGTCGCCGATCATCGCGTGCACCGTGCCGTCCGGGGTGCGGACCGTGTCGTAGAAGTCCCCGCCGAGCAGTGCCCGGCTGCGGCCCGGACGGTATCGCGCCGCGAAGCGCAGGTCGGAGCCGTCGAGGAGCGGGGTGGGGAGCAGTCCGCGTTCCAGCCGGGCGTTCTCCTGGGCGCGCAGCCGGGACTCGGTGAGCTGGCGCTGTGCGACGTCGGCGCGTTTGCGTTCGACGGCGTAGCGGATGGCCCGGCTGAGCAGCCTGCTGTCCAGCTCACCCCGGAACAGGTGGTCCTGCGCGCCCACCCGGACCGCCTCGGCGGCCAGTTCGGCGTCGTCCTCGGTGGTGAGGGCGAGCACGGCGTGCCGGGGCGCGATCCGCAGGACGTGCTTCAGCGTGGCGAGCGCGTCCTCCTCGCCCTCGCGGTCGCCGCGCGTCTCGGCCCCGGCCGGCAGGGCCAGGTCGAGCAGGATGCAGTCCACGTCGTCGGTGAGGAGCCGGCCCGCCTCGGTGAGGTTGCGGGCGGCGCGGATACGGACCCGGGCACCGGCCGCGGCGGAGAGCTCCGGGGCGGTGAGGGTGCCCGCTGGGTCGTCCTCGATCACCAGGAGTGTGAGGCCGGCGCCGGAGCTGTTCTCCGCGGCGGGCGCGGAGCACGGCTGCGGTTCGGGTACGGGCATCGGTTCGGGTTTCCTTCCCTCCCCCCGAGGGCGCGGCGGAGCGACGATCGACGTCCCGCCAGACGGGGACCATAGCGGTCCGGGCCGCGCGAACGGAATGGCGACTCGCACACGGCCTCCGGCATATGCACCGCCATAAGCCGCGTCCCACCACGGATCAGACGCGGTGGGCCGCCCTGCGGCCCCGTACGACGGCATGACAAAGGTCACGCCGAACGGAAGGGCCGCAGTGGCCCGCCTCACGCGGGGGCGGCTGCGCCGCCGGGTGCACCCAAGTGGAGCCGGGCGCCGACCAGGGCCTCCGGCGCGCCGCGCATGGAGCGCCCGCCGCACGGGGCGCCCACGCACCGAGCGCCCAGGCCCCGGCGCGCCTCGTGCCCCCGCGCGCGGAGCACCCCGGGACGGCACCGCCGCCCCCGTGCCCCCGCCGTCCGCCCAGGGACTACGCGTCGGGGCCTGGGCGCTCGGTGCGTGGGCGCCCCGTGCGGCGGGCGCTCCATGCGCGGCGCGCCGGAGGCCCTGGTCGGCGCCCGGCTCCACTTGGGTGCACCCGGCGGCGCAGCCGCCCCCGCGTGAGGCGGGCCACTGCGGCCCTTCCGTTCGGCGTGACCTTTGTCATGCCGTCGTACGGGGCGGAACAGTGGCGGCTGCTGCCGCACATCGCCATCCAGGACATGCGCCCCGGCGACCTGATCATCTACCACGCCGAGTATCTGCATCGTGCCCGCGCCCGCCAGGGTGACGTCGCGGCCGGGGCGCGGGGCGTGGACGATCTGGCCGTCGCCCACGTACATGCCGACGTGTGTGGCGTCGGCGTGGTAGATGATCAGGTCGCCGGGGCGCATGTCCTGGATGGCGATGTGCGGCAGCAGCCGCCACTGTTCCTGCGAGGTGCGCGGGATCGGGCGGCCCGCCGCCGCCCACGCCTGGGACGTCAGCCCGGAGCAGTCGTACGACTTGGGGCCCTCCGCGCCCCACACGTACGGCTTGCCGATCTGCGCCGTCGCGAAGGCCACCGCCTTCTTGCCGAGCGGGCTTGCCTCGCGGTTGATCTCCTTCAGCGCTCCGGAGCCGAGCCAGGAGGTCTGTGCCTGGCGCGCCGCCTCCTGCTCCATCTTGAGGAGCCGGGCGCGCTCCTCCTTCTCCAGCTGCGACTCCAGCTTCTTCGCCGCCGCTATCTGCGCGTTGATCTTCTTCTTGGCCTTGGCCTGCTTGACCCGGCCGGCTTCGAGCTTGGTCCAGTTGGTGCTGGCGTCCTTGGTGTAGGTCTCCAAGTCCTGCTGGGTCCTGGTCAGTTCGCCCAGGAGCCCCTTGGTGGCCTGCTGGCCCTGGCGTGCGCGGCTGATCCCGTCGAGGAAGAGCTGCGGGTCACCGCTGAGCATGAGCCGCGCGCCCGGCGGCAGTCCGGCGTTGCGGTACTCCTCACGGGCCTGGGCGCCCGCCCGGCTCTTGAGGCCGGCGATCTTCGCCTGGCCCTCGGCTATGGCCTGCGCCAGCCTGACGATCTCGCCCGACTGCTTCTTGGTCTTCTCCTCGGCGAGGTTGTACGCGTCCGTGGCGGCGCCCGCCTTCAGGTACAGCTCGTCGATCTCCGCGCGCACCTCTTCGAGGCTCTTCTTCCCGGGCTCCGCCGGTGCGGTCGGCCCGCCCGGCCCCGGTGGTGTCGGTGCGGCGAACGCCTGGACCGGCGCGGCGACGACGGCCAGCGCGCAGACCAGAGTGATCGCGGCGGCGGCACAGTGACGTCGGTACACGAGCTCCCCCTCCGAGCAGTTCCTCACTGTTCGAGCAGTTCCCAACAACCTGATTAACCGTCAGTAACATGTGGTCTCGACGAGATCGTGCCATGCCGTACCGAAAAGCAACAGAGGCAGACACATCCCGGCCAGGGGGCGCCACTTCGCTCTTCCGTCACTCCCCGCCAACCCCACCCCATCGGTGCCCCACTGACTCCGACGAACGATGACCGCCCGCCGTTCCCCCCGCACGGGTGAATCCTGGCGCGACGAGGGCGCACCGCCGCGACCGGTGAACGCGCCCCCTCACAACCCCCCGGGCTCCAGCGCCCCCCACTCCACCGTGACTTCGCCCTGGCGCCACCGGCGTACCCCGTCCGTCAGCGGCCAGTCGCCGGAGAGCGTCCGGACCGCCGTGATCCAGCGCTGCCGGGCCCCCAGCGACGCGTACGGCGCCGCCGCCGCCCACGCCCGGTCGAAGTCGCGGAGGAACGCGTACACGCGCTCGCCCGGCACATTGCGGTGGATCAGTGCCTTCGGCAGTCGCTCGGCGAGATCGGACGGCCGGTCCAGCGAACCGAGCCGGGTCGCGAAGGTCACCGTGCGCGGCCCCTCGGGCCCCAGCGCCACCCACACGTGCCGGCGCCCGATCTCGTCGCAGGTGCCCTCCACCAGCAGCCCGCCCGGCGTGAGCCGGTCGCACAGCCGCTGCCAGACGGCGGTCACCTCGCCCTCGTCGTACTGGCGCAGCACATTCGCCGCCCGGATCAGCGCGGGCCGCTCCGGCAGCGGGATCTCGAAGCCGCCGTGCCGGAAGGTGAGGCCCTCGCGCGCGTACGGCTGCGCGGCGGCCACCCGTTCCGGGGAGATCTCGATGCCGACCACCGCCGTGCGCGGCTCGGCGGTGCGCAGGCGCTCCAGCAGTTCGACGGCGGTCCAGGGCGCCGCCCCGTAACCGAGGTCGACGGCGACGGGGGAGTCGGCGCGGCGCAGCGCAGGGCCGTGCGTGGCGGCGATCCAGCGGTCCATGCGGCGCAGCCGGTTCGGGTTGGTGGTCCCGCGGGTCGCGGTGCCGATCGGGCGCATGACACAGAGCGTAACGATCCGGGCGGATGCGGGCGCAGGGCGGGCAGGAGAGCATCGTGACGACACGCCGCGTGTACAGCGTAATGATTTGGCAAAGCGGAAATGAAAGGAGGGATTCCGCTGTTCCCCACCTTCGAAGGGACCGTGCGCCCCTTCGGTGCCGTGCCGTGAACCAAGCCGGCACCGGGGCCCAGCGAGGAGGACGGACGACGTGACCCAGTACGTCTCTCGGCTCGGCAGCAGCCGTGGCGCACCGCGTCTCAGGTTCCCCGCAGGACTCGCCGGCTCCTTCACCGCCGGTCACCGCAGGCCGCGCCGCATCGCGATGCTCTCCGTGCACACCTCCCCGCTGCACCAGCCGGGGACGGGCGACGCCGGCGGCATGAACGTGTACATCGTGGAGCTGGCCAAGCGGCTCGCGGCGATCAACATCGAGGTCGAGATCTTCACCCGCTCCACCACCGGCGGGCTGCCCGCCGCCGTGGAGCTGGCGCCCGGCGTCCTCGTCCGGCACATCGACGCGGGCCCGTACGAGGGGCTGGCCAAGGAGGAGCTGCCCGCCCAGCTCTGTGCCTTCACGCACGGCGTGATGCAGGCGTGGGCCGGCCAGCGCCCCGGCTACTACGACCTCGTCCATTCCCACTACTGGCTCTCCGGACACGTCGGCTGGCTCGCCGCGCAGCGCTGGGGCGTTCCCCTCGTGCACGCCATGCACACCATGGCCAAGGTCAAGAACGCCGCGCTCGCCGAGGGCGACACCCCCGAGCCCGCAGCCCGGGTCATCGGCGAGACCCAGATCGTCGACGCGGCCGACCGGCTGATCGCGAACACCGCCGAGGAGGCCGACGAGCTCGTCCGCTTCTACGACGCCGATCCGCACGCCGTCGCCGTCGTCCACCCCGGTGTCAACCTCGACCGCTTCCGCCCCGCCGACGGCCGTGCCGCGGCCCGCGCCCGTCTGGGGCTGCCGCAGGACGCCCTGGTGCCCCTCTTCGCGGGCCGCATCCAGCCGCTGAAGGCCCCGGACGTGCTGCTGCGGGCGGTCGCCGTGCTGCTCGACCGCGACCCCTCGCTCCGTTCCCGGATTGTGGTGCCCGTCGTCGGCGGCCCCAGCGGCAGCGGCCTCGCCAAGCCGGAGGGGCTTCAGAAGCTCGCGGCCCGGCTGGGCATCGCGGACGTCGTACGGTTCCACCCGCCGGTCGGGCAGGACCAGCTGGCCGACTGGTTCCGCGCCGCGTCCGTCCTGGTCATGCCCTCGTACAGCGAGTCCTTCGGCCTGGTCGCGGTCGAGGCCCAGGCGGCCGGTACCCCGGTCGTCGCCGCGGCCGTGGGCGGCCTCCCGGTGGCCGTGCGCGACGGGGTCAGCGGCTTCCTGATCCCCGGGCACGACCCGGCGGCGTACGCGCAGGCGCTTGAGCGGTTCGTGGCGGCGCCGGAGCTGGTCGCCCGGATGGGCGGGGCGGCGGCGGAGCACGCGCGACGGTTCGGCTGGGACACGGCGGCGGCCGCCACCGCGGAGGTGTACACGGCGGCGGTCCAGGAACACCGCAGGCGGACCCGCACCCGCGCGTAACCTCGCGTCCTGCCCGCCTCCGCCACACGTGAAACCGTGCGCACCCGCCCCCGACCGCGTGCCTTTACCGCCTGACGTACGCTCGAAACATGGCTGACGCACCCGTACCGGCGAAGAACGAGGCCACCCGGGCCGCACAGGTCCTCGAAGCGGCCTTCGCCGACGCCGGGCTCGACTGGGAGAGCCCCGCGGCGGGCAGCTACGTCGTCCAGCTCCCCGGCACCCGCAAGCTCGCGACCACCTGCTCGCTGATCGTGGGCGCCCACAGCCTCTCCCTCAACGCGTTCGTCATCCGGCACCCCGACGAGAACGACGCGGCGGTGCACCGCTGGCTGCTGGAGCGCAATCTGCGCCTTTTCGCCGTGAGTTACGCGATCGACCCGCTCGGGGACATCTACCTCACCGGCAAGCTGCCGCTCTCCGTCGTGACGCCGGAGGAAGTGGACCGGCTGCTCGGCTCCGTTCTGGAGGCCGCCGACGGCGCCTTCAACTCCCTGCTGGAGATCGGTTTCGCGACGGCGATCCGCAAGGAGTACGCCTGGCGGGTCTCGCGCGGCGAGTCCACCCGCAACCTCGACGCCTTCGCGCACCTCACCCAGCGCCCGGAGAGCTGACCTCGCGTGACCGGCGCGATCAGGTGCGGATACGCCGGCCCCGAGGGAGCGAAGTGATCACGACGTTGTCACGATCACCCGCGATGCCCACGGTAAAGGATTGTCAAACCACAGCGGACTCTTAGAGTTGGCTCACCCCCACGAACCCCCATTTCCAGCCGCGCCGAACCCGGCGGGGCTGCTCTCGTGCGGGCGAAACACTTTGAGACAGAAGGATGGGCCATGCGACCCACTGCCATACGCCGTACCGCCGTTGCCGCCACGGTGATGTCCCTGGCCCTGTTCACCGCGGCCTGCGGTTCCGACAGCGACGACAAGGACAGCGGCAAGGCGTCCGGCTCCTCGGCCCAGCCGTCGGAGAAGGGCGCGGACCAGGCTCCCGCGAAGGCGCTGTCGGCCGCCGAGCTGGAGAAGGTCTCGCTGGCGCAGGGCGACGTCAAGGGGCACAAGATCAGCAAGGCCGGTCCGGCCGATGTGATCGAGGCCAAGGACGTCACCGCGGACAAGGCCGCCTGTGACGTCTTCGGCGACCTGCTGATGGGCGCCAAGGCCGGTTCGCCCGCCGCCTCCACACAGCGCAAGGTGGCCAGCGAGCCGAAGAAGGGCGCGGACAAGGACACCGCCGACGCCGAGGAGGCGTTCAAGGCCGCGTTCGACATCACGACCACGATGACCACGCTGGCCTCGTACGACGGCAAGGGGGCCGAGGAGACACTGGCCTCCCTGCGCACCGCCGCGACGGAGTGCGCCTCCGGCTTCACGCTCACCGCCGCCGGCTCGAAGCAGAAGATCGTCAAGATCACGGAGGAGCAGGTCAAGGGCGGCGAGGAGGCCGCGGCCTGGAAGGTGGCCGTGGAGGCGGACGGCGAGAAGATGACCCTCAAGCTCATCGCGCTGCGCCAGGGCGCCACGGTCGCCTCGTTCAGCGCGATGAACCTCGCCGCCATGGACGACGGCGGCGACTTCGACCTGCCGGCCGCGGTGATCGACGCCCAGGCGAAGAAGCTCGCCTGACGGCTCGTCAGGGCAGCGGGACGAGCCGTACGACGGTGACGGTCAGGACCGACCCGGAGACGTAATAGAGCACGATCGCCCCGGCGACCGTCGCCTCACGGCGATCGTGCTCTCCCTTGACGGCGGTGGACCCGTGCCCGTACGGCTCCACCCCCAGGGTCCCCGCCATCTCGTCCCGGAAGGTGTCGCCGTCCCGCATCTTGGCCAGGGTGTCGTCGGCGGGCGGCGCGTAGGAGATCCGGAAGCTCAAGCGACGCTCCGCCTCTCGGCCTCGTCCCGCGCCAGCCGGTCCAGGATCCGCTCGGCCTCCGGATCGGGTACGGCCTCCAGCATCCAGTGCCGCATCACGGCCTGGATCTCGTGCACCCCGGCCTCGTTGATCGCCCGGTCGAACTCCTCCCGCCGCCCCTCGGGCAACGCGTCGCGGATAGCCGGAATGCTGTTGGGCACCTCGACCTCGGCACCCCCGACAAAGGTCTTCAACGGCTCACCCATGACCGCCCTCCCGCTCTTCCCCGCATGCGCCACAGGGTACGGGGCGAGGTGACGCGCGTCACTTCCGCCTGCGCCACCAGCGGGCCGGTGCGGGCGTCGCGGCGTCGGAGTCCGCGGCGGGCCGCCGCAGCAGGTCCCGTACGGCGGTACGTATGTGGTCGAAGCCGGCCACGGGGTGACACGCCGTCTCGTCCTCACCCTCGCCGGGCAGCAGCACACCGAGGCACATGAGCTTGAAACTGCGCTCCGCGAGGTGGAGCCCGACGAAGACCGGCGCCCCGGCACAGCCTCGGGGGACGGGCCCGCCCCAGACGAAACCCTCGCCGTCGTCGCGCCGCACGATCTCCCCGACGACCACGGCCTGTTCCCGCTGGGTGCGGTCGGGGCCCACGTCGTGGCCCAGTACGTACGCCGGAACCGGACCGTCACCCAGCAGCGCGATGTCCTCCGCCTTCGCGGCGATGCCATCGGTGATCTCGTCGGTCGCCCACGCCCACTTCTTCCGGCGCGCGAGCGCGTGCAGCACACCTGCGGGCAGGACGGAGACGCCGGTGTCGCCGAGCGGTATCCAGCCCTCCTGGAACCGCGGCATCATCAGGGCGTTCGCGCTCATCGGTGTATCCGAGAGCTCGGCCCGCAGACGTATTTCGGCGAGGTCGTACCGCGTCAGCGCCCCCGCGGTCACCAGGTACTGCACGTACGTTTCGCTGTCGTCGTCCTCGGACACGAGATCGTTGAACCAGAACGCCGTCCCGAAGGCGTCGTCGCGGTGTGCCCGCTGATACGGCAGCGTGGAGCGACGGCAGTTGGCGAGGATGGCATCGATGAGGGACCGGTGATCGGCCGTCTGTTCGGACACAGAGGCCGAACCTACGCGAGGGAGCCGGTGCCCCGCAGTGCCGGCCCACGCAAAGGCCCCCGCCCGATGGTGCCGGGCGGGGGCCTTCTCGGGGCAGCTGTTACTTCTTGCCCTGGTTCTTCACGGCCTCGATGGCCGCCTGGGCGGCGTCCGCGTCGAGGTAGGTGCCGCCCGGGTTCAGGGGGCGGAAGTCCGCGTCGAGTTCGTAGGCGAGCGGGATGCCCGTGGGGATGTTCAGGCCCGCGATGTCGGCGTCGGAGATGCCGTCGAGGTGCTTGACCAGGGCGCGGAGGCTGTTGCCGTGGGCGGCGACCAGGACCGTGCGGCCGGTCAGGAGGTCCGGGACGATGCTGTCGTACCAGTACGGCAGCATGCGCGTGACGACGTCCTTCAGGCACTCCGTGCGGGGGCGCAGCTCCGGCGGGATCGTCGCGTAGCGCGCGTCGTCGCTCTGGGAGAACTCGGTGCCGTCCTCGAGCGGGGGCGGCGGGGTGTCGTACGAGCGGCGCCAGAGCATGAACTGCTCCTCGCCGAACTCGGCGAGCGTCTGGGCCTTGTCCTTGCCCTGGAGGGCGCCGTAGTGGCGCTCGTTCAGACGCCAGGAGCGGTGGACGGGGATCCAGTGGCGGTCCGCGGCCTCCAGCGCGAGCTGGGCGGTGCGGATGGCGCGCTTCTGGAGGGAGGTGTGCAGCACGTCGGGGAGCAGGCCGGCGTCCTTCAGCAGCTCACCGCCGCGGACCGCCTCCTTCTCGCCCTTCTCGGTGAGGTTGACGTCCACCCAACCGGTGAACAGGTTCTTCGCGTTCCATTCACTCTCGCCGTGGCGGAGGAGGATCAGCTTGTACGGTGCGTCGGCCATGAGTCCGAGCGTAATCGAACCCGTCCGAGCCGCGCGCGACCGGTCACAGGGCGGACAGCGAGGACCGGGATGGCGGGGGAGCGGGGTGCCCTCCGTCGTTTGACGGGGCGCGTCAATTGAGTGGCAGGGGCGGCTCGCGGGTTCGTAATGTTCGGATCGTCGGTGGGCCACTTACTTCCCCGACGTCATCCGTCGTACGTCCCTGGGGGGAACCCGTATGTCTGCCGCCGCCGGTTTCGGCCGGGCCACCCGGGCCACCCGGGAAACGGTCTCCGGTCTCCCCAGGGAGTTCTGGTGGCTGTGGACCAGCACCCTGGTCAACCGCCTCGGGGCGTTCGTCGCCACCTTCATGGCCCTCTATCTGACGCTGGACCGCGGCTACTCCGCCTCGTACGCCGGTCTTGTCGCCGCCCTGCACGGGCTCGGCGGGGTCGTGTCCTCGCTCGGGGCCGGAGTGATGACGGACCGCTTCGGGCGCCGGCCCACCATGCTCGCCGCGCAGCTCTCCACCGCCGTGTCGGTCGCCGTGCTCGGGTTCATGGTGCACCCGGTGGCCATCGCCGGTGTCGCCTTCCTCGTCGGGATGGCGAGCAACGCCTCCCGCCCGGCGGTCCAGGCGATGATCGCCGACATCGTCCCGGCCGAGGACCGGGTGCGGGCCTTCTCGCTCAACTACTGGGCCATCAACCTCGGCTTCGCCGTCTCCTCCGCGGGCGCCGGGTTCGTCGCCGAGTACAGCTATCTCGCGGGCTTCGTCGGCGAGGCCGCGATGACCCTCGTCTGCGCGGTCGTCGTCTTCCTGAAGGTGCCGGAGTCCAGGCCGGAGCGCTCCGGCGGACCGACGGCCGGCGGGGTGCCCGCCGACGACGGCGTACGGCTCTCCACCGTCCTGCGCGACGGACGGTTCATGGGCGTCGTCGGCCTGTCCTTCGTGATCGCGCTGATCTTCCAGCAGGGGTACGTGGGCCTGCCGGTGGCGATGGGTGCGGACGGGCTCAGCAGCTCCGACTTCGGTACGGCGATCGCGGTCAACGGTGTGCTCATCGTCGCCCTGCAGATCCCCGTCACCCGGTTCATCCAGAGCCGCGACCCGCGCCGGCTGCTCGTCGTCTCCTCGCTGCTCGCGGGGTACGGATTCGGACTGACCGTTCTCGCGGACTCCGTCGGGGTGTACGCCCTGACCATCTGCGTGTGGACCGTCGCCGAGATCATCAACGCGCCCGTGCAGAACGGCCTGGTCGTCCAGCTGTCGCCCGCCCACGGCAGGGGCCGTTACCAGGGGGTGTACGCCCTGTCCTGGTCGGCCGCCGCGCTCGTCGCGCCCCTGATGTCCGGCGTGGTCATCGACCACTTCGGCGCCGGCTGGCTGTGGGCCACCTGCGCGCTGCTGGGCACCGTGGCCGCCGCCGGGTACTGGCTGCTGATGCGCGGCCTGCCGTCCGGGGCGGCCGTCACGAAGGAGACCGTCGTCGCGGTGGAGGCTGCCGTCGCGGTGGAGACCGTCGTCGCGACGGAGACGGCCGTCGCGACCGGGACCGCCCCGCAGGAGACCGGCGTACGGGTCACGAAGGCGGAGGCGTCGCCCTCGTAACCCGTACGGCCCAGTGGCCGGTGGCCGGTCCGGCGTCAGCCCGAGCAGCCACCGCACTGGCACGGCGCCCCGGACTGGCAGCCGCACCCGCAGCCCGATCCGCAGCCGCAGGCGCCCAGAACGGTCAGGCGCACCACCTCGACGGGGGCCTCCTGCTCGGGTTCGGTCATGGGGGAGTCGGCCATGGTTCCTCCTCAAGGCGTACGACAGGGCCGCACGCCCGCACGGGGCCCGCGACCGGGGCGTACGGACACGTCGTGCCGCCCCACCCCATTGCATGCCCACCCGGACGGGCGCATCAACGGCGCACATGCGCAGGAACGCATGTGCGAGCCGTGCGCGCGGGCGTGCGCCCCGCCGTCCCGCGCCCCGGCCTTCCCGCGCCGGGGCCCTCTCAAGCGCCGTCGACCGGTGCCGGCTGCTGGATCTCGTCCGCGTGCTCGCCCGTCACCAGGTAGACCACCCGCTTGGCCACCGACACCGCGTGGTCGGCGAACCGCTCGTAATAACGGCCCAGCAGCGTCACGTCGACGGCCGTCTCGATGCCGTGCTTCCAGCGGTCGTCCATCAGGTGCTGGAACAGCGCGCGGTGCAGCAGGTCCATCTCGTCGTCGTCCTGCTCCAGCTGGAGCGCCAGGTCGACGTCCTTGGTCACGATCACCTCCGCCGCCTTCGCCATCAGGCGCTGCGCGAGCTGGCCCATCTCCAGGATGGTGGCGTGCAGGTCGTGCGGGACGGCGGACTGCGGGAAGCGCAGCCGGGCCAGCTTGGCGACGTGCTGGGCCAGGTCGCCGGAGCGCTCCAGGTCCGCGCTCATCCGCAGCGACGTCACCACGATCCGCAGATCGGTCGCCACCGGCTGCTGGCGCGCCAGCAGGGCGATGGCGCGGGCCTCCAGCTCGTGCTGGAGGTCGTCCACCTTCTGGTCGGCGGCGATCACCGACTCCGCGAGCTTGAGATCGGCGTCGAGCATCGACGTCGTCGCCCTGCCTATCGCCGACCCGACGAGCCGGGCCATCTCGACCAGGCCCTCGCCGATCGAGTCGAGTTCCTCGTGGTACGCGTCACGCATGGGATGTCCCTCTCCAGTCCTTGACCGAGGCCGGGGCCCGCCGATGACCGGCTCCGAACCCCACGACGCCACCGTGACGGGCGTACGCGTCGGATTCCGACCGGCCAAGTGAACCGGTGCTTGCCCCTCGGTGAACTCTGGGCGACGAGTGGCCGAGGAGGCCATCGGACGGCTGGGAGAGTGTCCGCCCGGCCGCATAACCTGGACACATGGACGTGAACGCGGCGGTCGCCGCAGCTGCCGCGATCGCCGGTGTCGGTACCGGTGTGATCGCCATGCTGGCGTTCCGCTGGAGCGAGCGCGACCAGAAGAAGCCGACGCGCACCTCCCTGCGGCCCGACAGCAACGCCCCGCTGCCCCCCGGCGTCGACACGGTCCTGTCCGTGCTCAGCTCCTCCGCGGTCGTGCTCGACGAGAGCGACAGCGTCGTCAAGGCCAGCTCCGCCGCGTACGCGCTGGGGCTCGTCCGGGGCGGCCGGCTCGCCGTCGAGCCGATGCTCAACATGGCGCGGGACACCCGCCGCGACGGCGAGATACGCCAGGTCGAACTGGATCTCCCGCGCCGGGGAACGGGCCGGGGCGAGGCGCTGGCCGTCTCCGCCCGGGTCGCGCCGCTCGGCTCCCGGCTGGTGCTGCTGCTCGTCGAGGACCTCACCGAGGCCCGCCGCATCGAGGCGGTCCGGCGCGACTTCGTCGCCAACGTCAGCCATGAGCTCAAGACCCCGACCGGCGCCCTGTCCCTGCTCTCGGAGGCCGTGCTCGACGCCTCCGACGACCAGGAGGCGGTGGAGCACTTCGCCCGCCGCATGCAGATCGAGGCGACCCGGCTCACCAACCTCGTCCAGGAGCTGATCGACCTCTCCCGGGTGCAGAACGACGACCCGCTGGAGGACGCCGAACCGGTCCGCGTCGACGAACTGGTCGCCGAGGCCATCGACCGCTGCCGCCAGCAGGCCGGCTCCAAGCAGATCACCATGGCCGCCGGCGGCACCGCCGACCTGCGGATATGGGGAAACCGCGGCCAGCTCGCCGCCGCTCTCGGCAACCTCGTCGAGAACGCCGTCAACTACAGCCCCGCCCGCACCCGCGTCGGCATCGCCGCCCGCCGTGTGGTCGTGCCCGGCGGGGACGAGATCGAGATCGCCGTGACCGACCAGGGCATCGGCATCTCCGAGAAGGACCGGGAACGGGTCTTCGAACGCTTCTACCGCGTCGACCCGGCCCGCTCGCGCGCCACCGGTGGCACGGGCCTCGGCCTCGCCATCGTCAAACACGTGGCCGCCTCGCACGGCGGGGAGGTCACCGTGTGGAGCTCGGAGGGACAGGGCTCCACCTTCACCCTGCGGCTGCCCGAAGCGGGCTCCGCACGCGGCCGGGACCGCGCGGCGGGCGGCCCGCTCATCGTCAACGGCGACGAGGCGTCCCACCCGGGCGCCACCCCCGACTCCTACGTACCCTTCCCTGCCCCGGAGGCTCTTCCGTGACCCGAGTGCTTGTCGTCGAGGATGAGGAATCCTTCAGCGACGTCCTGTCCTACATGCTCCGCAAGGAAGGCTTCGAGGTCGCCATCGCGGCCACCGGACCCGACGGCCTGGACGAGTTCGAGCGCAACGGCGCCGACCTCGTACTGCTCGACCTGATGCTGCCCGGACTCCCCGGCACCGAGGTCTGCCGCCAGCTGCGCAGCCGGTCCAACGTGCCGGTGATCATGGTCACCGCCAAGGACAGCGAGATCGACAAGGTCGTCGGCCTGGAGATAGGGGCCGACGACTACGTCACCAAGCCCTTCTCCTCCCGCGAGCTCGTCGCCCGCATCCGCGCGGTGCTCCGCCGGCGCGGCGAGCCCGAGGAGGTCGCCCCCGCCGCCCTGGAGGCGGGCCCGGTCCGCATGGACGTGGACCGGCACGTCGTCACGGTCTCCGGCGGCAAGGTCGACCTGCCGCTCAAGGAGTTCGACCTGCTGGAGATGCTGCTGCGCAACGCGGGCCGGGTGCTGACCCGGATGCAGCTCATCGACCGGGTCTGGGGCGCGGACTACGTGGGCGACACCAAGACCCTCGACGTCCACGTGAAGCGCCTGCGCGCCAAGATCGAGCCGGACCCGGGCGCGCCCAGGTTCCTGGTGACCGTGCGCGGCCTGGGGTACAAGTTCGAGCCGTAGACCGGCCCGTACGTCCGGCATGGCTGAGGCGCCTCCCCCGGCGGGGAAGGCGCCTCAGCCATGTGTGCTGCGGGGTGCGGCTCAGCCGGGCTGGCCGGACTCGCTCGCCGAGGAGGAGGCCGTGGCCTCGCCGGACGGGCTCTCGGAGGTGTTCGGCGACGCGGACCCGGAGGCGGAGCCGGACGGCGAGGCGTCCGGCGTCTTCGGCGGCTCGGGCAGCGCGCTGGGGCCGAAGCCCTCGAAGTAGTGGGTCGCGGGGACCACGGAGGCGCCCAGGGAGACCTGGCCGGTCCGGCTGAACGTGAAGACCAGCGGCTGCACGTTGCCGTTCTCCGTCGCCTCGTCGCCGTTCTCGATCACGGCGGCGGCGTTGCCCTTGCCGCCGAGGACGACCCTGCCGCCGGCGGGGACGACGAGCGGGCCGGAGCCCTTGGCGGGGTGCAGCTGCACGGAGCCGCTGCTGCCCTTCAGGGTGATGGAGTCGAGGGTCTCCGCCTTGGTGCCGGTGTTGAACACCGTGGCGGAGACGACCGCCGGGCCCTTGGCGTCGCGCTCGGGCTGCGTGATGACGTTGACGTTCTGGATCTTGATCGTGCCGGCCGAGGTGGCGGCGTTGTCAGGCCTGACTTCGAGCGTCTGCGCGTTATTGCCCGCACCGCACGCGGTGAGCGCGGTGATCGAGAACGCGATGGCAGTGGCGGCGAGGGCGCCGTGTCGAAGGCTGCGGCTCACGGCGGCGGCAACTCCTTGAACGAGCGGACGGGTACGGACGGGTCGGGCGGGTGGTGCAAAGCCGCCCCAAGGGTCTGTCAGCCGTCAGGTTACCGAGCCCCCCTCGCCGCCCCGCACCCCCCTCGCCGCCCCGCACCCGACCCGCCCCTGACGGGCCCGTGATCCCGGGCCCGGTCGCGTCCGTACATTCGCGGTCTCTTCACATAACGCGCTTGATCAAATTCCGGCCGCGCGTTCACCCCGGGCTTCGTGGCTGTTCACGGACGGTGGCGCATTCATTGCGCATAATCCCCCGTGCGGCCGTACGTTGATCAATTTCATTGGCCATCGGCACTTACGTCCGAACGAGTGATCCATCGCCGAACGGGCTACGGAAAGTTCGGCAACCGGAACCCGACAAAACGGGACGTTCGGCCCCTTCGGAGCTAGGCGGAGTGCGTGTAACGTCCGCGTTTCTCCGTCCCCGTACAGCGGCTCCGACCTGCGAATACCGTCTTCCGCGGCCCGTCCGCAGCACGTCCCTGTCGCAGTTGTCAAGCCCCGAGATATGCCCTGACCTGCGAAAACGCCATTCAGGAGAAGCGATTCTCGTGTTACGCTTGATAGCCACGGAAGGGGTACCTGTCACATGACGTTCAAGGTTGGCGACACCGTGGTCTATCCCCATCACGGGGCCGCGCTGATCGAGGCTATCGAAACTCGCCAGATCAAAGGCGTGGACAAGACCTACTTGGTGCTCAAGGTCGCTCAGGGCGACTTGACGGTGCGTGTACCGGCGGACAATGCGGAGTTCGTGGGTGTGCGCGACGTAGTCGGGCAGGAAGGGCTGGACCGCGTCTTCGAGGTGCTGCGCGCACCGTATGCCGAGGAGCCGACGAACTGGTCGCGGCGCTACAAGGCAAATCTCGAGAAGCTGGCGTCCGGCGACGTCATCAAGGTCGCCGAAGTCGTTCGCGACCTGTGGCGCCGTGAGCGCGAGCGCGGACTCTCCGCAGGTGAGAAGCGCATGCTCGCCAAGGCCCGCCAGATTCTGGTGAGCGAGCTCGCCCTCGCGGAGAACACCAACGAGGACAAGGCCGAGGCCCTCCTCGACGAGGTTCTCGCATCCTGAACCGGATGGCACCGGTCGTCCTGACGACCGGATCGCACCGGCCGTAGAAAATGTGCCGCGGTGCCCGCTGACCAGCTCTATTCACGCTGTGTCGTCGGGCGCTGCGGCATGTTCGGACCTGCGGGGTCGCAAGCGAACGGCGAATTCCAGCCATATGCGGGTCCGGCTGGACATTGTTTTCGGCCACCAACGGCGAGATTCGGCCGGATTCCCCGGCACCTGCCGATGATCCCCCGCCGCACGCCCTTGGTACGTTGCTCGCGATCTTGCCGACACCGGCGTGCGAGGCCGACCCCGAGCGGCCGCGACGTGCCCCCACCCGCCCGGGGTCACGGAAAGGGTCCCGGTCGAGTCATGGCGCAGCGCCCCGGCTCGCTTGTGGCCATACCCACGCCGGCCGTGGACACAAACATGCCGAAGCCTCGGAGTGCTACCGATGTCTGAACAACCGCGTCCCTCCCGCACGGCCGCCGTGATTCCCGCGGCCGGCCGCGGCGTACGGCTCGGCCCCGGGGCCCCCAAGGCGCTCCGCGCGCTCAACGGGACGCCCATGCTCATCCACGCCGTACGCGCCATGGCGGCCTCCCGGCACGTCTCCCTGGTCGTCGTCGTCGCACCGCCCGACGGCGCCCCCGAGGTCCGCAACCTCCTCGACGAGCACGCCCTGCCCGAGCGCACCGACTTCCTCGTCGTGCCCGGCGGCGACACCCGCCAGGAATCGGTGAAGCGCGGCCTCGACGCCCTCCCCGACACCATCACCGCCGTCCTGGTCCACGACGCGGCCCGCCCCCTCGTCCCCGTCGACACCGTGGACGCGGTCGTCGAGGCCGTACGCGACGGCGCCCCCGCCGTCGTCCCCGCCCTGCCGCTCGCCGACACCGTCAAGGAGGTCGAGCCCGGGGCTCCCGGCGCGCCCGAACCGGTGCTCTCGACGCCGGTCCGCGCCCGGCTCAGGGCCGTACAGACCCCGCAGGGCTTCGAACGCGCCACCCTCGTCCGCGCCCATGAACAGGTCGCCGTCAGCGGTGAGGGCGCCACCGACGACGCCGGCATGGTCGAACAGCTCGGCGCGCCCGTCGTCGTCGTGCCCGGACACGAAGAGGCGTTCAAGGTGACCCGGCCCCTGGATCTGGTCCTGGCCGAGGCCGTACTCGCACGCAGGAGGGCCAACGATGGCTTCTGAGACCCCCGGGCCCGCACAGGCCCCCGCGCCGGTGATCCCGCTCGTCGGCATCGGCACCGACATCCACGCCTTCGAAGAGGGCCGCGAGCTGTGGTGCGCCGGACTGCGCTGGGACGGTGAGGGCCCCGGCCTGGCCGGACACTCCGACGCGGACGTCGTCGCCCACGCCGCCTGCAACGCCCTCTTCTCCGCCGCCGGCCTCGGTGACCTCGGGCAGCACTTCGGCACCGGCCGCCCCGAGTGGTCCGGCGCCGCCGGGGTCACCCTCCTCACCGAGGCCGCCCGTGTCGTCCGCGCGGCGGGCTTCGAGATCGGCAACGTGGCCGTCCAGGTCGTCGGCGTACGCCCCAAGATCGGCAAGCGGCGCGACGAGGCGCAGCAGGTCCTGTCCGACGCCGTCGGCGCCCCCGTCTCGCTGTCCGCGGCCACCTCCGACGGCCTCGGTTTCACCGGCCGCGGCGAGGGCATCGCCGGCCTCGCGACCGCCCTCGTCTACCGCACCGGCTGACGCCGGCCGCACGTACGCACGGGCCGCCCGCACCCGCCCCGTAACAACTGCGCCCGCAATATCCACAGGGGCGCGGGGCACTGGTGCGGGCCCACTACCCTTGAGGGGTGACTATTCGCCTGTACGACACCAGCGCCCGGCAGATCCGTGACTTCGTCCCGCTCGCAGCGGGCTGTGTCTCGATCTACCTCTGTGGCGCTACCGTCCAGGCCGCCCCGCACATCGGGCACATCAGGTCCGGACTGAACTTCGACATCATGCGCCGCTGGTTCGAGTACCGCGGCTACGACGTGACGTTCGTCCGGAACGTCACGGACATCGACGACAAGATCATCGCCAAGTCCGCCGAACAGGGCCGCCCGTGGTGGGCCATCGGCTACGAGAACGAGCGCGCGTTCAACGCGGGCTACGACGCGCTCGGCTGCCTGCCGCCCACCTACGAACCCCGCGCCACCGGGCACGTCCCGGAGATGATCGAGATGATGCGCGGCCTCATCGAGCGGGGTCACGCCTACGCCGCCGACGGCAACGTCTACTTCGACGTGCGCTCGTTCCCCGGCTACCTGGAGCTCTCCAACCAGGAGCTCGACGACCTGCGCCAGCCCTCCGGCGAGGGCGAGACCGGCAAGCGCGACCAGCGCGACTTCGCCCTGTGGAAGGCGACCAAGCCGGGCGAGCCCAGCTGGGAGACGCCCTGGGGCCGCGGCCGCCCCGGCTGGCACCTGGAGTGCTCCGCCATGGCGCACAAGTACCTCGGCACCGCCTTCGACATCCACGGCGGCGGCATCGACCTGATCTTCCCGCACCACGAGAACGAGATCGCCCAGGCCAAGGCCTTCGGCGACGACTTCGCGAAGTACTGGGTGCACAACGGCTGGGTCACCATGTCCGGCGAGAAGATGTCGAAGTCGCTCGGCAACTCGGTCCTCGTCAGCGAGATGGTCAAGGCCTGGCGCCCGATCGTCCTGCGCTACTACCTGGGCACCCCGCACTACCGGTCGATGATCGAGTACAGCGAGGAGGCTCTGCGCGAGGCCGAGTCGGCGTTCGCCCGGATCGAGGGCTTCATCCAGCGCGTCACCGAGAAGGCCGGCGAGACCGTCGCCGCCGCCTCCGAGGTGCCGCCCGCCTTCGCCGAAGCCATGGACGACGACCTCGGTGTCCCGCAGGCGCTCGCGATCGTCCACACCACGGTGCGCCAGGGCAACTCCGCCCTCGCCGCCGACGACAAGGAAGCCGCTGTCGCGCGCCTCGCCGAGGTCCGCGCCATGCTCGGCGTCCTGGGCCTCGACCCGCTCGACGACCACTGGGCCGGCGAGAGCGACCGCGGCGACGACCTGCACGGCGTCGTCGACACCCTCGTCCGCCTCGTCCTCGACCAGCGCCAGTCCGCGCGCGCCCGCAAGGACTGGGGCGCCGCCGACGCCATCCGCGACCAGCTCAACCAGTCCGGACTCGTCATCGAGGACAGCCCGTCCGGACCGCGGTGGACACTCGGCCCGCGCCAGTAGCCCCACCACATGCCGCCCGGTCCGCCGGGCGGCACACTTCACTTATACGTACGCACGACCGAAGCAACGAAACAGGTAGGTCATGGCCGGGAACAGCCAGCGCAGGAACCGCCGCACGTCCAACAAGAAGGGCGCGCAGGTCGGCAGCGGTGGCCAGCGACGCCGGGGCCTGGAGGGCCGGGGCCCGACGCCGCCCGCCGAGGAGCGCAAGAAGCACAAGAAGAACCGCATCGCGACCGCCAGGGCCAAGCAGGCCGCCAACCGCCGCCCGGCCCCCCGCCGCGGCGGTGTCAAGGGCGCCTCCGAGATGGTCGTCGGCCGCAACCCCGTCTTCGAGGCCCTGCGCGACGGCGTGCCCGCCACCACGCTCTACGTCCAGCAGTACATCGACAACGACGAGCGCGTCCGCGAGGCCCTCCAGCTCGCCGGTGAGCGCGGCAACATCAACCTGATGGAAGCGCCCCGCCCCGAGCTCGACCGCATGACCGGCGGACTGAACCACCAGGGCCTCGTCCTCCAGGTCCCGCCCTACGAGTACGCCGAACCGCAGGACCTCCTCGAAGCCGCCTACGACAACGGCGAGGACCCCCTCATCGTCGCGCTCGACGGCGTCACCGACCCCCGCAACCTCGGCGCGATCGTCCGCTCCGTCTCCGCCTTCGGCGGCCACGGCGTCGTCGTCCCCGAGCGCCGCGCCGCGGGCATGACCGCCGGAGCCTGGAAGTCCTCCGCCGGCACCGCCGCCCGGACCCCGGTCTCCAAGGTCACCAACCTCACCCGCGCCCTCGAAGCCTTCAAGAAGGAGGGCATCGCGGTCGTCGGCCTCGCCGCCGACGGCGAGCACACCGTCGAGGACCTCGAAGCGCTCGCCGGACCCGTCGTCATCGTCATTGGCAGCGAGGGCAAGGGCCTCGGCCGCCTCGTCGGCGAGACCTGCGACTACCGCGTCCGCATCAACATGCCCGGCGGCGCCGAGTCCCTCAACGCCGGTGTCGCCGCCGGCATCGTCATGTACGAGGTCGCCCGCCGCCGCGCCTGATCCACCGGCCCCGGACGGGCCGCGCGGGGGCGCGCACGCACGTGCACGCGCCCCCGCGCAACCCCCCACCACCTGTTGACGGGTCTCGGACACTTCGACACGGTGCAGGCAGTGTCCTAATCACACATCACTCGGTTAGATGAGTGTGGACACCAGAACGCCTCGGTTCGACGAACTACCCGCCCTGAGCATGACCAAGGTGGACTGCGACCCTGCGCAGGTCATCGTCAACCACGCCAGCTTCCGGGTGCAGCTCGCCCCCGGCCAGCGCGCACGGCTGCGCGGTGCGACCCCCGCCGGCGCGCCCAGGATCCCCGCCATGAGCGCCGCCGGAGCCGGACGCGGCCGCCGCGCCCCCGTCGTCTGGAGCGGCAAGTCCGCCCCCGGTGACCCCGGCGCCACCGGGCTCCTCCAGGCCGTACGCAACTCCACCGCCGGCCGCCCCGAAACCGCCTACGACCCGTACGAGCCGTACGCCTCGTACGAGTTCGACCACGGACGCGGCGGCGCCGGCACCCAGGTCATCCCGCGCCTGGACGAGCACCCCCTCGAAGAGACCCAGCCCAACCCCGTCATCGGCGCGCCCCGTTCCGGTGGTCCGCTGCTGCCGCCGATGCGCCGGGCGGTCGGCGCCTACGACGCCGCCGACCCCGGCCCGTACGACGCGGACCGCTACGACCACCGGGACGCGTACGACGACGAGTCCGCCGTCGACCTCACCGACGGGGACGGCGAGACCCGTGGCCGCCGCCGGGACGGCAACGACGACGTGCGCCACGCGTACTACCCGGGCCGCCGCATGAACCTCGGCGTCGTGCTCCTGCCGATGCGGGTCTTCCTCGGCTTCATCTCCATCTACGCCGGCATGGGCAAGCTCTGCGACCCCGTCTACTTCGACGGCGGCGAACGCGGCTCCATGGTCAAGTGGCTCAACTCGCTGCACCCGTGGGCGCTGGCCGAACCGCTGCGCGACTTCGCGCTCTCGCACCCGGTCGGCGCCGGGCTCTCCATCGCCTTCCTCCAGGTCGTCGTCGGTGTCCTCACCGTCCTCGGGCTCTGGCAGCGCGTCGCCGCCACCATCGGCGCCCTGCTGTCCGCCGCTCTCCTGGTCACCGTCAGCTGGCGCACCGTCGCCGCCTACGACGCGCCCGACATCATCTACCTGGCCGCCTGGAGCCCGCTGATCATCGCGGGCGCCCCCGTCTACTCCATCGACGGACGCCTCGCCGGGGAGGCCTGGCGCAAGCTCGGCCCCCGCTCCGAGATCTGGGACCTGCGCCGCCGCGTCCTGCGCCGCGGTGCCGTCGTCGCCAGTGTCGTCGTCGGCCTCACCCTCCTCATCGGCTCCGTCCTCGGCGGCGCCGTCCGCTCCACCGAGGTCGTCACCGTCCCCGGCCCCCACGGCGTCCCCACCAACCAGCTCCCCGGCTCGCCGCTCCCCGACAAGTCCCGCAAGGGCAAGGCCTCCGAGAGCCCCGCCGGGGACCGCCCCACCCCGTCCCACAGCAC
>NZ_RDBL01000029.1:569049-577279 GCF_008042035.1 Streptomyces sp. col6 | reverse complement strand
CCCCCCAGCAGCCCCCCGCCACCAGCTCCGGCCCCAGCTCCTCCGGGACCACCGGCACCGGCGGCGGCTCCACCACCGGCGGCTCCGAGCCCGAGCCCGGTTCCACCTCGGGCGGCGACAGCGGAAGCGGCCGCAACCCCATCGGCGGCCTCCTCGGCTGACCGCGGGCGCCCATCCGGAAAGGGGGCGGGCCCGGAGGAAGTCTCCTCCGGGCCCGCCCCCTTTCCCGTACGCCCTACCGGCCGTCCAGCTCCTTGGCGGCCTCGGTCAGGTCCTTCGCCGTGTCGATGGCCCGCCAGTACGCCCCGTGCGGCAACGGGTAGCCGGCCAGGCGGCGTTCGCGGGCCAGCCGGGGGAACGTCGTCCGCTCGTGGTCGCCCCGGTCCGGCAGCAGCCCCGTGAACTCCGGGGAGAACACGTACACGCCCGCGTTGATCAGATACGGCGACGGCGGCGCCTCGATGAAGTCCGTGATGTGCCCGAACGCGTCCGTCTCCACCGCGCCCCAGGGAATCCGCGGACGGGCCAGGGCCAGCGTCGCGGTCGCGTCGCGCTCCGCGTGGAACGCCGCCATCTCCCGCAGCGAGAACCGCGTCCAGATGTCCCCGTTGGTCGCGTACCAGGGCTCGTCCGGTGCCGGCAGCCGCTCGGCCGCGTACTTCAGCCCGCCGCCGCGCCCCAGCGGCTCCGACTCCACCACCGTCGTCACGCGCAGCGGCAGCACCGCGTCGGCCAGCCACTCCTGGAGCACCTCGGCCAGATGTCCGCACGACACCACGGCATCGGTCACGCCCTCGGCGGCCAGCCAGGAAAGCTGATGGCCGATGATCGGAGTCCCGGTACCCGGGATCTCGACCATCGGCTTGGGGCGGTCATCGGTATACGGGCGCAGCCGTGACCCCTGGCCACCCGCCAGGATCACGGCCTGCGTCGGAAACGTATGCATGCCAGGCACGATAAGCCGTGCCCGGCAGCGGAAGGTGTCGCGTCGGTCAGCTGAACTGGGCGACGCCCGAGGCGAACGAGGTGTCGCAGACGGGGCGCGAGAAGCGGTGGGCGCGCGTCGGGCCGTACTTCTCGACGGCGGCCTTGCCCAGGGTCTTCGCGATCGACATGCAGTGCCGGGCGAGCGACGGGCGTCCCTCGACGGCGCGCTGGAGGTCCGTCAGGGCGACGGCGGGGTCCTTCGCCCTGAGCTCCTGGAGGAGCCGGTCGCGCAGGACGTCCTCGGGCGCGCGCACCTTGACCTCCTTGGCGTCGGGGACGGTGCGGGCCGACGCGGCGAGCAGCTGCGAGTCGGAGTTGCTGGCTGCCCACGGCACGGCGGTGACCGCGAGGGTCCCGGACAGAACCATGACGACAGGCAGTACGAAAGCGAGAGTTCGGCCGATACGGCGCACGGTGTGGGTCACGCAAGCGAGCGTAGCGGCCGGTGATGGCATGACGACATTACGTCACCCTCGCGGGGGATGGTTCGAGTGTGCTTTTCGAATCGCGTGTTGACGAACCGGAACGAAATGACCGTTGTGCCGGGGAATCCGCCTCCGCCGTTTAAACCCCCGCACAGCGCGGTGGCCCCGCACGAAGATCGTGCGGGGCCACCGTACAGCGCGTGCGGGGTCAGTCGGTGAGGCGCTCACCGGTCGACGTCGCGAAGACGTGCAGCTCGTCCGGGCGGGGCACGACGTGCAGCTTGGTGCCCTTCTCCGGGACGGCGCGGCCGCCGACGCGGACGACCAGGTCCTTGTGCTCGCCACCGACCTCGGCGGCACCGTAGACGAAGCCGTCGGCGCCGAGCTCCTCGACCACGTTGACCGAGACGGCCAGGCCGGCCGGGGCGTCCGAGGAGTCCTTGGTGAGGGTCTTCGCGGCGGCGCCGCCGTGCTCCACGATGTCGAAGTGCTCGGGGCGGATGCCGACCGTGACGGTCGTGTCGCCGCGGTTCGCGGCGGCGGTGAGCGCCTCGCGGGAGACCGGGACGACACTGTTGCCGAACTTCACGCCGCCGTCGGTGATCGGGACCTCGACGAGGTTCATCGCCGGGGAGCCGATGAAGCCGGCCACGAAGAGGTTCGCCGGGCGGTCGTACATGTTGCGCGGCGAGTCGACCTGCTGGAGCAGACCGTCCTTGAGGACCGCGACGCGGTCGCCCATGGTGAGGGCCTCGACCTGGTCGTGGGTGACGTACACGGTCGTGATGCCCAGGCGGCGCTGGAGCGAGGCGATCTGCGTACGGGTGGAGACACGGAGCTTGGCGTCGAGGTTCGACAGCGGCTCGTCCATGAGGAACACCTGCGGCTCACGCACGATCGCGCGGCCCATCGCCACACGCTGGCGCTGACCACCGGAGAGCGCCTTCGGCTTGCGGTCCAGGTAGTCGGTGAGGTCCAGCATCTTGGCGGCCTCTTCGACCTTCGCCCGGATGTCGGTCTTGTTCACACCGGCGATCTTGAGCGCGAAGCCCATGTTGTCCGCGACGGTCATGTGCGGGTACAGCGCGTAGTTCTGGAACACCATGGCGATGTCCCGGTCCTTCGGGGGCAGGTGCGTGACGTCACGGTCACCGATGCGGATCGCACCGCCGTTGACGTCCTCAAGACCCGCGAGCATGCGGAGCGAGGTGGACTTGCCACAACCGGAGGGACCGACGAGGACGAGGAACTCGCCGTCCGCGATGTCGATCTCGAGCTGGTCGACCGCGGGCTTCGTGGAGCCGGGGTAGACGCGGGACGCCTTGTCGAACGTGACACTGGCCATGCTGATGCTTCTCCTCCACCGGCAGGTACGTGCCGGACGATCCGTGGTAAGGGAGTGGTCTGGTCCATACGAGTGAACCTGCAAGGACGCTACCTGGCGGTTTCGGATCTGTCAGTAGTTCCCCGGCTGTGAAATTTCTGCACGGTGCCGGGGGCCGTGTTGGTTAGACTGCTCCGGCACGCCTCCTTAGCTCAGCTGGCCAGAGCAACGCACTTGTAATGCGTAGGTCGTCGGTTCGAATCCGACAGGGGGCTCGGATGAGGCCCAGGTCACATGGTCGTGACCTGGGCCTTTTTTTGAGCCCGGTTCACAGGTGGCGGTCGAAGAAGTCCAGGCTGAGGCGTACGGGTTCGCGCAGGTCGGCGCCGTCGAAGCAGTGACCGGCCCCCGGGACGACGACGAGTTCGGCGGTGGCGCCGGCCCCGGTGAGCGCGGCGGCCAGCCGGCGGCTCTGGTCGCAGGGGACGAGGGGGTCCGCGTCGCCGTGGACGAGCAGGGTGGGCGGCGCGTCCCGGGAGACGTGGGCCAGCGGCCCGGCGAGCCGTACGGCTTCCTCCTGCTGGGCGGCGGGCCCGAGGAGCATCGCCTCCGGTGAGCCCGGGGCGCGGTCGAAGGCCGCCAGGTCGCTGGGCGCGTACCAGGCCACGACCGCCTGGACCCGTGACTCGGGCCCGGCCTCCCGCCGGTCGAGCCCGAGTACGGCGGCGAGGTGGCCGCCCGCGGACTCGCCCCAGGCCCCGAACCGGCCGGGATCGAGCCCGGCTTCCGGCGCGAGCCCGCGCAGCACGGCCACCGCCGCCCGGACGTCGTCGCGCTGCGCCGGGTAGTGCGCTTCGCCGCTGAAGCGGTACTGGACGGTCGCCATGGCGTACCCGGCGGCCACCGCGGCCCCGACCGGATCGGCGACGCCCAGCCACGACTCGCCGACCCGGGGCGACCCGCGCCGCCAGGCCCCGCCGTGGATCCAGACCAGCAGCGGCACGGGCGCCGGGGCCGTCGCGGGCACGGTCAGGTCGAGCGTCAGCGGCCGGTAGCCGTCGACCTCGGCGTGGACGATGTCCCGGTACTCGACGCGGTCCGGGGTGCGGGAGCGGGGCGGGGGCAGCTTGCCGACGTGCGAGTTCCGCACGAGCTCCTCCTCCGTGGGTGCGCCGGCTCCCCGGCCGGAACGGGCCCCGGTCATGACATCAACCGGCGTTCGAGCCTCGGCAGGGCCACGAGGACAGCCGCCGCTCCGAGGGCCAGCAGGTATCCGGCGGACAGGAGCAGCCCCGGGTGGAGGTCGCCCAGCGCCGGTCCTCGCAGGAGCTCGATGCCGTGGTAGAGCGGGAGGCACTTCACCAGGACCTGTACCGGTTCCGGATAGACCGTGACCGGGTAGAACGTGGTGGCGAAGAGGAACATGGGGAGCATCACCAGCTGGATCAGCTGGAAGTCCTGCATGGTCCGCAGCCAGGTGGTGACGGCCAGCCCGATCGCGGCGAAGCAGAAGCCGATGAGTACGGCCCCGGGCAGTGCCAGGAGGATCCAGGGCGATTCCACGTAGCCCAGCACCGACACGATGGCCAGGAAGCCCGTGGCGGCGGCGACGCCGCGCAGCAGGGCCCAGCCGATCTCTCCGAAGGCGATGTCGGCGACGCTCAGCGGCGTCGTCACCATGGACTCGTAGATCCGGTCGTCCTTGAGCTTGAAGAACATCCCGAACGTGGTCTCGTTCATCGCCGCGTTCATGGCGCAGGTGGCCAGCAGGGCCGGCGCCACGAAGGAGGCGTATTCCAGGTGGGGGTCCGCGACCCCCGGCACCCGGCCGATCAGCTGCCCGACGCCCACGCCGATGGACATGAGGTAGAGCAGGGGTTCGAGCATCTCGGCGGCGAACACGGCCCAGGCGTGCCGGTGGATCATGAGATTGCGTTCGACGACGAGATGGGCACGGACCGGCACCACGCCGCGTCCGGCCGGTTCTCTCGCCGCCGTGGTCGTTGTCGTCATGTGCGTCAACCTTCCTGACGGTGCGTCACTCATGCAGATTCCGGCGATAGGTGTGCCCGCCCCACAGCACTCCCGCGAGGGCGAGCGCCGCCAGGTACGCGCAGTGCGCCGCCGTGCCCGCCGTTCCCGCACGGCCCAGGCTGATCGCCCGGCACAGCTCCACCCCGTGCCACAGCGGCGCGGCCTCGATGACGACCCGCAGGAACCGGGGCAGCTGGTCCAGGGCGAAGAACGTGCCGGAGAACATGTAGAGCGGCAGCAGCACGAAGCGGAACAGCGACATCTGTGCCTTCGGGCTGTCGAGGGTGGCGGACCAGGCGGCGATCGGCGCCGCGAAGGCCACGCCGGTCAGCAGCGCCGCCGGGACCAGCGCGAACAGCTGGGGGCCGCGCAGGTCGTCGAAGAGGGCGAGTACGGCGACGAACGCGCAGACCGTGAGCAGGATGCGCACGGTGATGAAGAGCAGGTGGCCACGGAAGACGTCCCCGGGTTCGAGTGGACCCGCCGTCGCCGCACGGTAACTGCCGCTGGGGCGGCCCGCGGTGAGCACGGACCGGGTGGAGTCTATGAAGGCCGTCTGCATGGTGGTGGCCGCGAGCAGGCCGGGCGCGAAGAAGGCGAGGTACGAGACCCCGCCCAGCTGCTCCTGCCCGGCGTCGCCGACGAGCCGGCCGAGACCGGCCCCCACCGCGAGCAGGAAGAGGAGGGGGTTGGCGAAGCTGACGACGGCCGAGCCCCGCCAGGTCCGCCGGTAGTGGATCATCCAGAAGGAGAATTCGCGGAGCGCGAGCGAAGACATGCGGACACTTCCTCAGTCGATGAGCGTGCGGCCGGTGAGCGTGAGGAAGACGTCCTCCAGGGTGGCCCGGCGGGTGAGCAGGGTGAGCGGTTCGACGCCCCGGGCACGCACCGAGGCCAGGCATGCCTCCGCGTCGGCCGTGTAGAGCAGCAGTCGGTCGGGCAGGACCTCCACGCGCTCGGCGGTGCCTT
The DNA here is from genome assembly GCF_008042035.1 of Streptomyces sp. col6. GTDB lineage: Bacteria > Actinomycetota > Actinomycetes > Streptomycetales > Streptomycetaceae > Streptomyces. The sequence continues at coordinate 571,540 of NZ_RDBL01000029.1, read as the reverse complement.
CGAGCTTCGCCGCCATGAGCTCGTGGTCGTCCGGCGGGTACCTGAGCTCCAGGACCTCGCGGGTCGCGTGCTGTTCGATCAGCGCCCGGGGCGAACCCTCGGCGACGATGCGGCCGCGGTCCATGACGACGAGGCGGTCGCAGAGCTGTTCGGCCTCGTCCATGTAGTGCGTGGTGAGGATGAGCGTCACCCCCTGCTGCTTCAGCCGGAACAGCCGCTCCCACAGCACGTGGCGCGCCTGCGGGTCCAGGCCGGTGGTGGGTTCGTCCAGGAGCAGCAGCTCGGGGTCGTTGACCAGGGCGCGTGCGATGGTCAGCCGTCGTCGCATGCCGCCGGAGAGAGCGGCGACCTTGGCGTCCGCCTTGTCCCGCAGCTGGGCGAAGTCGAGGAGTTCGGCGGCCTTCAGCCGGGCCTCCCGCTTCCCGAGGCCGAAGTACCGTCCGTAGATCAGCAGGTTCTCCAGGACCGTCAGTTCCTGGTCCAGGGTGTCCGCCTGGGGGATGACCCCGATGCGGGAGCGGATACGGGTGCCGTCACGGACCGGGTCCATGTCCAGGACGCGCAGGGTGCCGCCGGTGGGCCGGGAGACGCAGGAGATCATGCGCATGGTGGTGGACTTGCCGGCGCCGTTGGGGCCCAGGAAGCCGAAGGCCTCGCCGCTGCGCAGGGAGAAGTCGATGCCGTCCACCGCGGTCGCGCCGGACGCCCCCTTGCCGTGGGTCTTCGTCAGGCGCTCGGCGTGGACGAGGACGTTCTGTGGTTCGAAGCGCATGGGTACGGGCTCCTCAGCCGATCGGCAGACCGGTGTAGTTGTCGGCGAGTTCGGCCGCGGCGGGGCCGCCGGCGGCGAGCCGCTCCAGCTGGGTCAGCTGGAGCCGGTCCTCGAACGGCGTCCGGCCGGGCTCGCGGTGGAAGGTGGTCGTCATGAACCAGGAGAAGTGCTCCGCCTGCCACACCCTTCGCAGGCAGGTGTCCGAGTAGGCGTCGATGAGCGCGGTCGATCCGTCGTCGGCCCAGGCGGTGAGCGCCCGTGCGAGCACGACCACGTCGGCGACAGCGAGATTGAGGCCCTTGGCGCCGGTGGGCGGCACGATGTGGGCGGCGTCGCCGGCGAGGAACAGCCGCCCGTGCCGCAGGGGTTCGGTGACGAAGCTCTGCATGGGGATCACGGACTTGGCGGTGATCGGGCCCCGGTCGAGCTTCCAGTCCCCGTCGACCGCGAACCGGAAGCTCAGCTCGTCCCAGATCCGCTCGTCGTCCCAGTCGCCCGGGTCGGTGCCGTTGGGCACCTGGAGGTAGAGGCGGCTGACCGTGGACGACCGCATGCTGTGGAGGGCGAAGCCGTTCGGGGAGTGGGCGTACAGCAGGTCGGTGCAGGAGGGCGGCACGTCGGCGAGGATGCCGAGCCAGGAGTAGGGGTAGCGCCTGCTGAACGTGCGGGAGAGCGCGTCGGGCACCGTACGGCGGCTGATGCCGTGGAAGCCGTCGCACCCGACGACGAAGTCGCAGTGCAGCGCGCGCTGTCTGCCCTCGTGGGTGAAGCGGATGACGGGGTGGTCGCCCTCCGCGCCCTCCACCTGGTCGGCCCGTGCCTCGAACAGCACGGGGACGCCGTCGGCGAGGTTGAGCGCGATGAGCTCCTGGACCACCTTGGTCTGGGGGTGGATCGCGACCTGCCGGCCGGGCGCGAGGGCGGCGAAGTCGATCCGGTGCGACCGGCGGGCGAAGCGGAACTCGATGCCGTCGTGGAACATGCCCTCGCGGTCCAGGCGCTCGTTCGCCCCGGCCGCCCGCAACGCGTCGATGGTGGTCTGTTCCAGCGTCCCGGCCCGCTGGCGCTGCTCCACGTACGCGCGGTCGCGGCTCTCCAGCAGGACGCAGTCGATGCCCGCACGGTGCAGCATCCGGGCGAGCAGGAGCCCGGCCGGTCCGCCGCCGATGATTCCCACAGTGGTGCGCATCAGATCGCCTTTCCGGGTACGGGACGGCCGGCGCCGGCCGTGTCGCTCACGGGCACGAGGCCGGGGTTGAAGCGCTCGCGGATGTGGATCCGGGACTCGTCCGCGCAGCGGATGACGTACTCCTTGAACGCGCACACGGGCGCGTCCGCCGTGTCGTCCCAGTGGGTCAGGCCGTGGGCCAGCAGGGAGCGGTGCTGCTGGGGGAAGCGCAGGGCCCGGAGGCGCAGGCCGAGCGGGGTCCCGTCGGTGGCGTCCGGCAGGTGCGCCGCGTCGGCGGCCGGGTATGCCACCACGTTGCGGCTGACGACGCGGCCGTCCGGTGCGCGCAGCTCCGACAGCCGGCGGACGGTGCGGCTGTCGCCGGCGAGGCCGAGGACCTCGCGTACGCCGGAGGGGAGCGCGGCGGCGTCCACCACTTCCTGGGAGATTACGCGCACTGTCATCGTGAGACCGAGCAGGGACTCCAGGAGGAGGGTGGTCGAGCCGTCGCTGGCCAGCAGCAGCCGGGTCTCGGGCGGCAGGGGTGGGGG
>NZ_RDBL01000029.1:566245-568949 GCF_008042035.1 Streptomyces sp. col6 | reverse complement strand
GTGATGACCGGGGTGCTGGGCCTGGACCGGGGGCGGGCGGCGGCCTGGACGCTGGGGCGGGTGCTCCAGAACGCGTGCTGGTCGGTGGAGGGCGGGGCGCGGCGGCTGGCGCCGGAGCAGGCGGAGATCGCCCGGGTGCTGCTGGGCCGGGCGTAGCGGCGGACGGGGGCTTGTCTACGCTGCCCCCATGATTCGTACCGCTACCCCCGCCGATGTCCCCGTCATCCACGCCATGGTGTGTGAGCTGGCCGATTACGAGAAGGCGCTGCACGAGGTGCGTGCGACGGAGGAGCAGTTGCGGGAGGCGCTGTTCGGCGAGCGGCCGGCCGCGTTCGCGCACATCGCGGAGTCCGACGAGGACGGCGAGGTCGTCGGCTTCGCGATCTGGTTCCTGAACTTCTCCACGTGGCGCGGGGTGCACGGGATCTACCTGGAGGACCTGTACGTACGCCCCCAGCGGCGGGGCGGCGGGCACGGCAAGGCGCTGCTGACGGAGCTGGCGCGGATCTGCGTGGAGCGGGGTTACGAGCGCCTGGAGTGGTCGGTGCTGAACTGGAACGCCCCGTCGATCGCGTTCTACGAGTCGCTGGGCGCGCGCCCGCAGGACGAGTGGACGGTGTACCGGCTGACGGACGGCGCGCTGGCGGAGCTGGGCGGGGCCTGATCGCGCGGTCCCCGAGGGCGTTGTCAGTGGCGTGCGTCACGATGGGGGCATGGTGCGCGGTGGTGGTCGGAGCGGTGGTGTGAAGGCGGCGCGGCGGCCGGAGGTGCGGTTGCCGCCGCTGGTGGATTTCGAGGACGGGGGGCTGGAGCCGGACGGGGATTACGACGGGGTGCGGTTCGGGCCGTCCGTGGATCTGGCGGACGCGTCGGGGCGGGGTGCGCGGTTCATGGACTGCGCGCTGGAGGGGTGCGCCCTGGACCGGGCGGAGCTGGTGCGGGCACGGTTCATCGACTCGGTGCTGACGGGTGTACGGGGGGTGGGCACCGATCTCGCGGAGGCGTCGCTGCGGGACGTGGAGGTCGTGGACGCGCGCCTGGGCGGGGTGCAGCTGCACGGCGCCGTGCTGGAGCGGGTGCTGGTGCGCGGCGGGAAGATCGACTACCTGAATCTGCGGGAGGCCCGGCTGACGGATGTCGTCTTCGAGGGCTGTGTGCTGGCGGAGCCGGATTTCGGGGGTGCGCGGCTGAAGCGGGTCGAGTTCCGGGACTGCGTGCTGAAGCGGGCGGACTTCAGCGCGGCGCGGATGGAGGAGGTGGATCTGCGGGCGGTCGCCGAGCTGGACATCGCGCGGGGTGTGGAGCGGCTGGCGGGTGCGGTGATCAGTCCGCTGCAGCTGATGGAGCTGGCTCCGGCGTTCGCGGCGCAGATCGGGGTGCGGGTGGAGGCGTAGACGCGTCGTCTCAGAGGCGGGGGAAGCGGGACTGGAGGCTCCAGACGGCGGGGTTGTCGGCCAGGCCCTCGTGCATGTCGGCGAGGTCGGCGATCAGGTCGTGCAGGAAGTCGCGGGATTCGCGGCGCAGCAGGGAGTGGCTGAAGGTGAGGGGCGGTTCCTCGGGGTCCATCCAGTCGGCCTCGATGTCCACCCAGCCGAAGCGGCGCTCGAAGAGCATGCGGTCGGTGGACTCGGTGAAGTCGAGTTCGGCCTGCTGGCGGCGGTGCGAGCGGCTGCCGCGCGGGTCCTGGTCGATCTGCTCGACGATGTCGCACAGCGCCCAGGCGAAGTCGAGCACCGGCACCCATCCCCAGGCTGTGGACACTTCGCGGTCCGCCTTGGTGTCCGCGAGGTAGACGTCCCCGGAGAACAGGTCGTGCCGCAGCGCGCGGACGTCCGCGCGGCGGTAGTCGGTCTGCGGGGGGTCGGGGAAGCGGCGGGAGAGGGAGTAGCCGATGTCGAGCACGGTTCGATGGTGTCATGCCCGGCGGGACGCCCGTTACGGCAGCAGGCGCTGTTCCTTGGCGACGGCGACGGCACCGGCGCGGGTGTCGACGCCGAGCTTGTCGTAGATGCGGCCGAGGTGGGTCTTGACCGTGGCCTCGCTGATGAACAGGGCGCGGGCGATGTCGCGGTTGCCGAGGCCCTGGGAGAGCTGGCCGAGGATGTCGCGTTCGCGGTCGGTGAGGGTGGGGCGCGGGGCGCGCATCCGGGCCATGACGCGGCTGGCGACGGGCGGGGAGAGCGTGGTGCGGCCCTGGGCGGCGGAGCGGATGGCGGCGAAGAGTTCCTCGGGGCGTTCGGCCTTGAGCAGGTAGCCGGTGGCGCCGGCCTCGATGGCGCGGGTGATGTCGGCGTCGGTGTCGTAGGTGGTGAGGACGAGGACGTGGGTGCCGGTGGTGCCCGCGATGCGGCGGGTGGCCTCGACCCCGTCGATGCCGGTGCCGAGCTGGAGGTCCATCAGGACGACGTCGGGGGTCAGGCGGGCGGTCAGGGCGACGGCCTCCTCGCCGCTGCCGGCCTCGCCGATGACCTCGATGTCGGGTTCGCTGCCGAGGAGGGCGAGGAGCCCGGCGCGTACGACGGCGTGGTCGTCGCAGAGCAGGATGCGGATGCGGTCGTCGGTCATGCGGGGTCCTGGTGGGTGGGGGCGACGGGCACGGTGGCGGTGACGACGGTGCCTTCGCCGGGGGCGGATTCGATGGTGAGGGTGCCGCCGAGCTGGTGGAGCCGGGCGCGCATGGCGGGGAGGCCGTGGCCGCGTACGC
>NZ_RDBL01000029.1:478721-566145 GCF_008042035.1 Streptomyces sp. col6 | reverse complement strand
CCCCAACCTCGTCCTCGCCCCGCCCGCCGTCGCCGCCGTCGCCACCGCCGTGTTCGTCCATATGCGGCGCCAGGCCGTGCAACAGGGCCGGCTCATCGACGACCTGCTCCGCACCCGCCGCGAACTCGCCGCCACCGAACGCCGCGAAGGCACCCTCGCCGAACGCCAGCGGCTGTCCATGGAGATCCACGACACCCTCGCCCAGGGCCTGTCGAGCCAGCAGATGCTCCTCCAGGCCGCCGACCGCACCTGGGACACCGACCCGGCCGCCGCCCGACGCCACCACCGTCAAGGCCGACACCGCGAACCGCAACCTCCAGCAGACCACGCACCTGACCCTCGACGCCGCGACGAAGGCCGCGAAGGCGGCCCTGGACGCGGCGAAGAAGGAGAACCAGCGCGTCGCCGTCTCGGTCGTCGACCGCAACGGCAACACGATCCTGACCCTGCGCGGCGACGGCTCGGGCCCGCAGGCGTACGAGTCGGCCGAGAAGAAGGCGTACACCGCCGTGTCCTGGAACGCCCCGACCTCCGAGCTGGCCAAGCGGCTCGCCCAGGCCCCGAACCTGAAGGACATCCCTGGCACGCTGTTCCTCGCGGGCGGTGCCCCGGTGCAGGTCAAGGGCGCCCCGGTGGCGGGCATCGGTGTCGCGGGCGCGCCCAGCGGCGACCTCGACGAGAAGTTCGCGCAGGCCGGCGTCGCCGCCCTCGCCAAGTAGTACGTACGCGACGACCCCCGGGAGACGGACATGAACGCCCTCGATCACCAGCTGCTCGACGCCGCGCGCACCGGCGACACCGACGCCGTGCGGACCGCGATCGAGGGCGGAGCCCGGGTGGACGCCCGGGACGAGGAGCTGCGCACCCCGCTGCTCCTGGCCGTCCACGGCGGCCACGTCGAGGCCGCCCGGCTGCTCGTCGCGGCGGGCGCGGACCCGGACGCGCAGGACCGGCGCGAGGAGAGCCCCTGGCTGGCCACCGGCGTCACGGGCAGCGTGGAGATGCTGCACGTCCTGCTGCCGGCCGGGCCGGACCTGAAGCTGCGCAACCGGTTCGGCGGGATCGCGCTGATCCCGGCGAGCGAGCGCGGGCACGTGGCGTACGTACGGGAGCTGCTGCGGGCCACCGACATCGACGTGGACCACGTCAACCGGCTGGGCTGGACCGCTCTGCTGGAGGCCGTGATCCTCGGTGACGGCGGCCGGGCGCACCAGGAGATCGTGGAGCTGCTGCTCACGGCGGGCGCGACGCCCGGACTTCCGGACGGCGACGGCGTGACGGCGCTGGAGCACGCGGAGCGGCGCGGGTTCGCCGGGATCGCGGGGCTGCTGCGGGCGGCGACGGGCGCGGGAGGCACGCGGTGAGCCCCCGCCGTGCCTGGGGCCCGGTTCGCGGAGCCGGCCCCCGCCGTGCCGGGAACCGGAGCCGCCCGGCCGTCCTCCTGGCCGTCGTCGCCGCTGCGGCCGTGCTCGCCGGTTGCGCCGCCACCGACGCGCCCGCGTCGTCGGCCACCTCGCCCGCCGCGGAGGCGCCCGCACCCTCGGCCACCGCCGCGCCCGCGCCCGGGACCACCCCCGACGGCACGCTGCTCGTCGCCGACTTCGGGGGCGACACCGTCAGCTTCGTCGATCCGGAGCGCGGCACCTTCGACCGGGTGAAGGTCGGCACCGCCCCCTACGGGGTGGCCGTCGGCGCGGACGGGCGGGCATGGGTGGCCACCGCCGAGGGCGTCGCGGTCGTGGACACGGACCAGCGGACGCGGCTGGCCCGTATCCCGTACGAGACGCGGACCGGGCCGGTGACCACGGGCGAGTACCGGGGCGGCGGGATGGGTATCGCGCTGTCCCCCGACGGCCGGCAGGCGTACGTCGGCGTCAACGTGCCCGACGGCGACGGGGTGCTGGAGGTCATCGACACCGGCACCCGGAAGGTCACCGGCACGGCCCCGGTCGGCCGCCGGCCCTTCGACGTGGACGTGTCGCGGGACGGCAAGGAGGCGTACGCCACCGGGCACGACTCGTTCGACGTGACGTCCGTCCGCACGGACACGCTGCGCACCCGGCGCATGGAGGTCGCCCCGTTCGGCACGGAGGGCGGGCTCGGGTCCTGGCTGAAGCCGCACTACGCGGTGGTCAGGCCGTCCGACGGGAAGCTGCTGCTGCCGTTCGAGGGCGAGCGGCTCGCGGTGCTCGACCCGCGCACCGGGAAGGTGGCCGTCGAGCGGATGACGGCCGACACGCACCAGCACGGGGCGGCGATGGCGCCCGACGGCACCCTGCTCGTCGTGGGCACCGGCCCGATCGCCTCCGACGACGAGCAGCCGTCGCTGACGATCCGGAAGCCGGACGGCACCGAGCGGGTCGTGGAACTGGACGGTCCGCACGAGGACGTGGCCGTGTCCCGGGACGGGCGCACGGCGTACGTCACCGGCGGGTTCACCCGGGACGGGTACTGGAACGGGATCACGGTCGTCGCCCTCGACGGGAGGACGCCCCCGGTCCGCCTGGCGGCGGGCGAACGGCCGCTGGGCATCGCGGTGCTCTGAGACCGCCGCACCTACCCGGATCGCGACATTCCGCACATAGGATCATCGGTGTGGATCATCGAACTCCGGTACGCCCAAGGGCCCCCAGGGCGGCCCGCGCCGCCCTCCCGCTGCTCGCCCTCGTCCTCCTCGCGCCCGCCTGCACGGGCGGGGTGGAGGGCAAGCCGGGGGCGGCCGGTGTGCGCGACCCGTACTTCCCGAAGCTGGGCAACGGCGGGTACGACGTCACGCACTACGCCCTCACGCTCGATGTGGACCCGGACGAGCAGACGCTGCGCGGGACCGCCGAGATCACCGCGCGGGCCACGCAGGACCTCAGCTCGTTCAATCTGGACCTGGCCGGGCTGACCGTGGACTCGGCGACGGTGGAGGGGCGTCCGGCCGCCGTGAACCGGGCGGGCAACGAGCTGACGCTCCGTTCGGACGCGAAGGCCGAGGACCGGCTGCGCAAGGGCGAGACGTTCCGTACGGTCGTCCACTACTCCGGTTCGCCGAAGACCATCACGGACCCGGACGAGTCCGAGGAGGGCTGGCTGCCGACCGACGACGGGGCGCTGGCTCTCGGTGAGCCGACGGGCTCGATGGCCTGGTTCCCGGGCAACAACCACCCGAGCGACAAGGCCACGTACGACCTGACGGTCACCGTCCCGAAGGGGCTGACGGCGGTCTCCAACGGCGTGATGGCGGGTCCGCCGGTCACGGAGAAGGGCCGTACGACCTTCCGCTGGCACACCGCCGAGCCGATGGCGAGCTATCTCGCGACCCTGGCCATCGGGAAGTTCGAGACGAAGACGTCGACGATGGCCGGCGGCATCACGGTGTTCACGGCGGTGGACCCGGAGGTGGCGAAGGCGAGCGCGCGGACCGTCGGCCGGGTGCCGGAGGTCGTGGCGTGGGAGGCGGAGCACTTCGGTCCGTATCCGTTCTCCGCGACGGGCGCGATCGTGGAACGCGACGACGACTCCGGATACGCGCTGGAGACGCAGAACCGGCCGGTCTTCCCCGGCCCGCCGGACCTCGGGACGTTCGTCCACGAGATGGCGCACCAGTGGTTCGGCGACTCGGTCACGCCGGAGAGCTGGCGCGACATGTGGCTGAACGAGGGCCTGGCGACGTACGCGGAGTGGCTGTGGGAGGAGGAGAAGAACGACACCCCGGCCGAGGAGTCGTTCGAGGACGCCTACGAGGACAAGGACAACTGGGCGTTCCCGCCCGCCCTGCCGCCGTCCGCCGCGGAGATCTCGGACCCGCCGGTGTACGGGCGCGGGGCGATGGTCATCCACAAGATCCGCGAGGCGGTGGACGACGACGAGGAGTTCTTCGCGCTGCTGCGGGGGTGGACGAAGAAGTACCGGCACCGCAACGCGTCGACGGCCGACTTCACGGCGTACGTGGAGGAGGAGACCGGCCAGGATCTGTCGGACCTGTGGAAGGCGTGGCTGTACGGCAGGAGCCGGCCCGCCGCGGACGGCTGACCGGCTCCTGGTGCTCTGCTCGCTCCTCGCGGAGGGGTTACTTCACGTTGACGCCGCTCCAGGCCGCGTCGACGGCCTTGAGCTCGGCGCTGTCGGCGCCGTAGAGGTCGGTCGCCGCCTTCTCGGTGGCGGTGCGGGCGTCCGCGTAGTCGGTGGTGGAGGTCATGTACTCGGAGAGGGCCTTGTACCAGATCTGGACGGCCTTGTCCCGGCCGATGCCGGTGACGGTGGAGCCGTCGGAGGTCGGGGAGTCGTAGTCCACGCCGTTGATGGTCTTCGCGCCGCTGCCCTCGGACAGCAGGTAGAAGAAGTGGTTGGCGACGCCCGAGGAGTAGTGGACGTCGAGGTCGCCGACGCTGCTGTCCCAGTAGTCGGCCGAGCCGCCGTCCTTGCTGGGCTTGTCCATGTAGCGCAGCGGGCTGCCGTCGCCGTTGATGTCGATCTTCTCGCCGATGAGGTAGTCGCCGACGTCGGTGGAGTTGTCGGCGAAGAACTCGACGGAGGTGCCGAGGATGTCGCTGGTGGCCTCGTTGAGGCCGCCGGACTCACCGGCGTACTCGAGGTTGGCGGTGGAGGCGGTGAGGCCGTGGCTCATCTCGTGGCCGGCGACGTCGAGGGCGGTGAGGGCGCTCTTGTTGTCGGCGCCGTCGCCGTACGTCATGCAGAAGCAGCTGTCGTCCCAGAACGCGTTGACGTACGCGTCGCCGTAGTGGACGCGGGAGTACGCGGCCTTGCCGTCGCCGGCGATGCCGTCGCGGCCGAAGGCGGACTTGTAGAAGTCCCAGGTCTTCGCGGCGCCGTAGTGGGCGTCGACGGCGGCGGTCTGGCGGTCGTTGCCGGTGCCGTCGCCCCAGGTGTCGTCGTCGTCGGTGACGAGGTCGCCGGTGCCGCTCTCGCCCTGGTTGAGGTCGTACGTCTTGTGGCCGCCGCGGTCGCCGTCGGTCAGTTCGAAGCCGGAGCCGGACGCGGTGGTGCTGAGGTCGACCTTGCCGCTGTACTGGCTGTTGCCGACGCCGGCGGTCTCGATCTCCTCGTAGCTGCGCAGGACCTTGCCGGTGGTGGCGTCGGTGATGACGCGCTTGCGGCTGGGGGTGCCGTCCTTCTGGACGCCGGTCTTCACGGACTCCAGGGCGAGGACGGGGGTGGAGCCGCCGGCCCAGATCACCTTGCGGGCGCTCGCCGCGGTCTTGATCTTCGGCGTGGTGGACGGCACGGATATCCGGGCCGTGGTCGCCTTGGTGACGCTCTTGAGCTTGCCGTTGGCGGCGGTGTGGGTGACGAGGTCGCCGCCCAGGACGGGCAGGCCGTCGTAGGTGCGCTCGTAGCGGGTGTGGACGGTGCCGTTCGCGTCCTTGATCACGTCACGCGCGATCAGCTTCTCCTTGGCGCCGAGCTTCAGCGCGGTGGCGGTCGAGGAGGTGTCGGCCTGGGCGGACTTGATGGCGGCGGTACGGGCGGAGGCACTGCTGAACGCCGGAGTGGCGGAGACGGAGGGGGAGTCGCCGGGGGTGTTCGGGTGGGCGTTCGCCGCACCGGTCTGCACTCCGACGACGACCATCGCGGCCACGGCGGCCAGGGCTGCGGCGCGACGGGTGTTCATGTGGGGGGTCATACGGACTCCGTTGCTCGTTCCGTGGGGGGTTACGAGCCGGGAGCCTGCCACCGAATGACCGTCATTGACGATGTACGAACAAATACCTCACATTTCTTTGACCAGTTCTTGTCCGACTGAAGCGCTGTCATGTTCGTTATCCGGCGGACCTCGACCGGTCCGGACCGGGTGTGCGGACATGCGGGAGCCCCCGGCCGCAGGACGTTCGGCCGGGGGCTCCTCGGAAGGGCTTGCTGGGCGTCAGAGGCTGACGCCGAAGTCCTGGGCGATGCCGCGCAGGCCGGAGGCGTAACCCTGGCCCACGGCGCGGAACTTCCACTCGGCGCCGTTGCGGTACAGCTCGCCGAAGACCATGGCGGTCTCGGTGGCGGCGTCCTCGCTCAGGTCGTAGCGCGCGATCTCGCTGCCGCCGGCCTGGTTGAGGATGCGGATGTAGGCGTTCCGCACCTGGCCGAAGTTCTGGCTGCGGGTCTCGGCGTCGTAGATGGAGACCGGGAAGACGATCTTGTCGACGTCCGCCGGCAGGCCCGCCAGGTTGACGTTGATCTGCTCGTCGTCGCCCTCGCCCTCACCCGTGACGTTGTCACCGGTGTGCACGATGGTCTGGTCCGGCGTCGACTTGTTGTTGAAGAAGACGAAGTGGGCGTCGGAGTAGACCTTGCCGCCGGCGTTGACCGCGATCGCCGAGGCGTCCAGGTCGAAGTCGGTGCCGGTGGTGGTACGGACGTCCCAGCCGAGGCCGACCGTGACGGCGGTGAGGCCGGGGGCCTCCTTGGTGAGGGAGACGTTGCCGCCCTTGGACAGGCTTACTGCCATGGGAAGTCCCTTTCATCTGTCGGGTGCGGGCTTCGCGGTCACGAAGCTACCGTCACAGGTCATAACGCCGACAGGGGACCGAGAGGTTCCGCGCGCCTTTACTTTCTTTGCCGAAGAGGCGGCGGGGCGCCGCAAAAAGAGGTGACGAACAGCTGGTGGGGCGGGGAACATGGGTGTCATGTCCGGGCCCTATGTCATCCGCGGTTCGGTCTCCCTGCCGGAGGCCGAGCTGATGTGGCGTTTCTCGCGGTCCTCGGGGCCCGGCGGGCAGCACGTCAACACCAGCGACTCCCAGGTGGAACTGCGCTTCGACCTCGCGGCCACCGAGGCCCTGCCCGAGGTGTGGAAGGAACGCGCCCTGGACCGGCTGGCGGGCCGGCTGACCGACGGCGTGATCGCGGTCCGGTCCTCCGAGCACCGCTCCCAGTGGCGCAACCGCGAGACGGCCGCCGTACGCCTCGCGGCCCTGCTGGCGGAGGCGTCCGCGCCGCCGCCCCGGCCGCGCGTGAAGCGGAAGGTCCCCCGCGGGATCAACGAGCGCCGGCTGCGGGAGAAGAAGGCGCGCGGCGACACCAAGCGGGGCCGCTCGGGGCGCGACTGGTAGAGCGGGCCCCGCGCACTCAGCCCAGGTGCCGGTACTTCCCCCGGAAGTACGTCAGCGGGCCGCCCTCCCCGCTCGGGACATGGGCGCTCAGCACCCGGCCGATCACCAGCGTGTGGTCACCCGCCACCACCCTCTGCTCCGTACGGCACTCCAGCGTCGCCAGCGCGCCGCCCGCCAGCGGGGCGCCGCTCACCTCACCGCGTACATAGGGGATGTCCTCGAAGAGCAGCCGGTCGCTGATCCGGCCCTTCATCGCGAACCGCCCGGCGATGTGCCGTTGGCTCTCCGCCAGGACGGACACCGCCCACAGGGGCTGCTCCGCCAGCAGGTCGTCCATCCGGGAGTCGTTGCGCAGGCTCACCATGACCAGCGGCGGGTCCAGGGACACGGACATGAAGGCGGTCGCGGTCATGCCGACGTCCTCGCCCCGTCCGTCCTCGTCGAGCGGCGGCTCCTGGGCGGTGACCAGCACCACGCCGGCCGCCAGCCGGGACAGGGCGGCACGGAACTCTTCGTTGCTCACCCCCTCAGCATGGGGGACGGGCTCGGAACGCGGTGTGGGGGGCTTCGTCTGCAACACACCGGGAACGCTAGCCGCGCGCGCCGTGCCCCCGCATCGGGCCAGGGGACCAGCCGGGTCCTAGGACCGCGGGCCGCCGGCCCGCTCCCCTCACTCCCTGCTCGTTTGTGACTTGAGTCACAGAGTGCAATATTTGCTGACCCTGTGTACCGGGTGCACAGCTCGCTGTGATTCAGTGGCCGTGACACTGCAGTAAGTACGTCACGTACGTCGATATGAATTCTGGAGTGCTGTCGAGGTCTCGGGGAGTGCGAGCAATGGAGGCCGAGTCGGAGCCCTACGTCCGCCTCGCGACGATGCGGCAGCTGCACCAGGCGGTCGCCGATCTCAACACGGCACGGAGTCTGGCCGACACCCTGCAGACCGTGGCCGACGGGATCGTCGCCAATCTCGGCTACGAGCTTGCCTGCGTCAATCTCGTCCGCCCCGACGGCGACCTCGTCGTTGCCGCCCTGGCCGGTAGCCACGCCGCCGAGGCCCTGATCACCGGCCGGGTCGGCTCCCGCGCCTCCTGGGAACGCCGGCTCGCCATGGGTGAGGCCTGGGACGGGCTCCGCTTCATACCGCACACCGAGGGCTGGATCCTCCTCGACGACGACGTCCCGCAGTGGCACACCGAGGGCCCCGAGCCCCGGTTCGAGGACGAGTGGCACCCCGAGGACCGGCTCTACGCCCCGATGTACGCCTCCGGCGGCGGCTCGGACCTCCTGGGCGTCATATCCGTCGACCGGCCGCGCAACGGACGCCGTCCGGGCGCCTGGGGCCGTGAGGCCCTTCAGATGTACGCCTCCCAGTCCGCCATCGCGATCAGCAACGCCCGGCTCCGGGCCAACATGCAGCGGGCCCTGGTCCGGCTGGAGCGGGAGCAGCAGGCGCTCAGGGCCAGCGAGGAATCCTTCCGCCAGGCCTTCGAGTACGCCCCCAGCGGCATGGCCATCGCCGAGCTGGGCGGCGACCAGCAGGGGCGGCTGCTGCGGACCAACGACGCGCTGTGCCGGCTGCTCGGCCGCCCCGCGTCGGTGCTGCGCCGCTACTCCTTCGCCGACCTGGTCCACCCCGAGGACATCGGCACCCTGCTCCGTACCTCCGCCGAGGGCGGCCGGGCCGAGCTGCGCCTGGGCCGCCGGGACGGCACGTATCTCTGGGTGTCGCTGCGCAACTCCGTCGTCGCGGACACCGCGGACGGGCCGCGCTTCCTGCTGACGCACGTCGAGGACATCGAGGAGCGCAAGCGGCACGAGCTGAACCTGGCCCACCGCGCCTCGCACGACGCGCTGACCGGGCTCCCCAACAGCGCGGAGCTGCGCTCCCGGCTCGGCTCCCGGCTGTGCGCCCGGCCGGACGCGGCGGCGACCACCGATGTGCAGGCCCTGGACGCGGCGTACGGGGACGTGGAGGCCCGGGGGTATGTGCCCGCCGGTCCCGGCGCGCACCCGTTCGACCACCATGTGCACGCCGTGGCACCGGACACATCGCGCGACGACGGCGCGAAGGGGCTCGCGGTCCTCTTCTGCGACCTGGACGGCTTCAAGTCGATCAACGACCGCTTCGGGCACCACACGGGTGACGCGGTTCTCATCGAGGTGGCGCGCCGCCTGACCACGTGTGTGCGGGACGGGGACACGGTCGCCCGGCTCGGGGGTGACGAATTCGTCGTCCTCGCGGACGGGCTGGGCGCGGCGGACGCGGCTGACCTGGCGGTTCGGCTGCGGAACGCCATCATTCCGCCGATCAGGGTGGACGGGCGCGCGGTGCGGGTCGGGGCGAGTTTCGGCATCGGCTGGGCGGCCTGCGGGATGACCGCCGAAGAGGTGCTGCGCTCCGCCGACCAGCGGATGTACATCGAGAAGCGGTCCCGGTCGAAGGTTCACCGCAGAGCCGGCTGACGTTCTCCCGAGCGGTCCCGGCGGGATTCCCGGGAACCTCTGTGTCAATTCTTGACATCCTCCATTCGAGGTAGGCTCGGCCGGTCGGCGACGGCCGGCGCTACTGGGCGACGGCTGGCGACATGGTGAGGAGTGACCCAGGGATGGCCGGGAACAACGGCGCGAGCACACCCGAGGACGACGATCCGTTCGGCTACCTCTACGAGGACGGGCAGGCGGCCGGTGCGCAGCCTCCGGGGCAGGGCGGCTACGGCTACCCGGGGCCCGCCGCCCAGCCGGGTGTGCCCCGGACCTCGTACAACCAGGTGCGGACCGTCGGCCAGCGCCAATACGGGCAGCAGGTGCCCCAGCAGCAGGCGTACGGGTACCCGCCGCAGGCGCCCCAGGGTCAGTACGGCCAGCCCAGCCCGCAGTACGCCGCCCCGGAGACGTATCCCGGCGGCGCGGCCACCACGCAGGTGCCGCAGCAGGGCGGGCGCGGTGGCTCCGGCGGTTCCGGCCGGGGCGGTCCGAACACCAAGGGCCTGCTGATCGCCGCCGTCGCGGTGGTCGCGGTGGTGCTCATCGGCATCGGCGCTGCACTGCTGACGGACGACGGCGACAAGGACAAGAAGGCCGAGCCGACCACCTCGGAGGGTCCGGGCTCGAAGGTCGAGGAGTCCCCGACCCCGGAGCAGTCCCCGTCCTCCTCCGCCCCGGCGGAGCTGCCGAAGCAGGACGCGGCCTCGCTCCAGCTGGGCGGGACGGCGCAGCTGGACAACTCCGTGAAGGGCGCCAAGAGCGCGAACGGGCAGTACATCAACCTCAACGAGGTGGGCCGTTCGGCGACCTGGTCGGTGGAGGTGCCGGAGGACGGCGAGTACACGCTGTTCGTGACGTACGGCGTGCCGGGCAAGGACGCCAAGACGTCGCTGACGGTCAACTCCGAGGACCCGCGCGCCATCAACATGAAGAACTACGCGAACGCCCCCGAGGGCGATCTGGAGAAGGGCTGGACGACGACGTACGCCTACGTCAACCTCGTCAAGGGCGCGAACACGCTGAAGATCTCGTGCAACGAGGGCGATCAGTGCGACGCCAACCTGGACCAGCTGTCGCTGAAGGCCGGTCACCAGACCCGCTGACCGGCGCCTGACGCATTGCGGCCCCCTCGCCTCCGGGCGAGGGGGCCGGTGCGTTTCCCGGGTGCCGCTCAGCCCATCAGGGCGAGGAAGCCGGCCACCGTGGCGGCCATGGCCTCGCGGCCGGGGGCGATGTACTTGCGGGGGTCGACGCCCGTGGTGTGCTCGGCGAGGTGGGCGCGGACGGCTCCGGTGAACGCGGTGTTCAGGGCGGTGCCGACGTTGATCTTGACCATGCCGGAGGCGGCGACGGCCTGGCGGATCTCCTCGTCCGGGACGCCGCTGGAGCCGTGCAGGACGAGCGGGACGGGGACGGCGTCGCGCAGCCGGCCGATCAGCGCGTGGTCGAGGGCGGCGGTGCGCTCGGTCATGGCGTGCGAGGAGCCGACGGCGACGGCGAGGGCGTCCACGCCGGTGGCGGCGACGTACGCGGCGGCCTCGTCCGGGTCGGTGCGGACACCGGGGGCGTGGGCGTCGAGCGGGGCCTCGCCCTCCTTGCCGCCGACCTTGCCGAGTTCGGCCTCGATCCAGATGCCGCGCTCGTGGCCCCAGGCGACGGCCTCGGCGGTGGCACGGACGTTGTCCTCGTACGTGAGCTTGGAGGCGTCGAACATCACGGAGCCGAAGCCCTCGTCGTGGGCCCGGTGGAGCAGGTCCACGGACTCGACGTGGTCGAGGTGCAGGGCGAGCGGGGCGCTCGACGTACGGGCGACGGCGGCGGCCGCGGCGGCGATGGCGGTGAGCCGGCCGCCGTGGAACTTCACGGCGTTCTCGGAGATCTGGAGGATGGCGGGGGCGCCGGCGCGTTCGGCGCCGGTGGCGATGGCCTCCGCGTGTTCCAGCGTGATGACGTTGAAGGCGGCGATCCCGTGTCCCTGTGCCTGGGCGGCGGAGACGAGTTCACCGGTGCTGACGAGCGGCATTGCTGACCTCTGTTGTTTCCCCGGGTCCGGCGGGCGGGCCCGGTGCGGGGCGGGGGCGGCGTGCGGGCCGCTCCCTTGCGGGTGCGGCCCTCAGACCGCTCCTGGTCTTTGTTCCTCGATGGCGACGCGCGGCAGCAGCTCCTCGTACGCCGTGCGGTCGAAGTCGCCCGCGGTGGGGGCCAGCACGGTCGCCGTCGACAGTGCCACCGCCCGGCGCAGCCGGTCCGGCCAGCTCAGGGACTCCACGAGCCCGGAGAGCAGCCCGGCCACCGCGGAGTCGCCCGCTCCGGTCGGGTTGCCCTTGACGGGGGCGGGCGGTGCGGCCCGCCAGACGCCGTCCGGGGTGACGGCGAGCATGCCGTCGGGGCCGAGCGAGGCGATGACGCCGTGGGCGCCGCGGCGGCGGGCGTCGCGGGTGGCGCGCAGGGGGTCGCGGGAGCCGGTGAGCTGGGCGAGCTCGTCGGAGTTCGGCTTGATCAGGTCGGGGCGGGCGGCGATGCCCCGGCGCAGCGGTTCGCCGCTGGTGTCCAGGAGGACGGGGACGCCGGCGGCGCGGGCGAGCCGGACGAGTTCGCCGTAGGCGCCGACGTGGATGCCGGGCGGGAGGCTGCCGCACAGGGCGACGGCGTCGGCGGTCTCCAGCAGGCCGGCGTACGCGTCGAGGAAGGCGGCCCACTCGTCGGCGGTGACGTGCGGTCCGGCCTCGTTGAACTGGGTGGTGTCGCCGGTGGCCGCGTCGACGACCGCGAGGGTGCGGCGGGTGTCGCCGGATACGGGGACGAGCGCGTCGGTGAGGGCGCCCTTCTGCCCGGGGAGCGCGGCGAGCAGGTCGCGCAGGACGGCTCCGGTGGCGCCGCCGGCGAAGCCGGTGACGACGGTGTCGTGGCCGAGGGCGGTGAGGACACGGGCGACGTTGAGGCCCTTGCCGCCGGGGCGCTCCGAGAGGTCGGTGACCCGGTGGCTGGAGTGCGGCACGAGGGCGGGGACGCCGTAGGTCAGGTCGAGTGCCGTGTTCAGCGTGACCGTGAGGATCACCGCGGCCGCCCCTTCGCTTTCGATCCGTGCCGAGCGCTGATTCCTTGCCGGAACGCGCTTTCCGTGCTGGTTTCCCAGGCGATCATGCCAAAGAGGGGGCGGTCGGCCCAGACCTCGGGACCAACCGCCGTCTCTTCGTTACGTAGCCCGTTCAGCCGGCTGCGGCCTCGGGGCGGACGATCCACTCGCCCTTGCGCATGACGCCCTTGAGCCGGAAGTCCTCGTCGAGAACGACCAGGTCGGCGTCCTTGCCGGGTTCCAGCGAGCCGACCTTGTCGTCCACGCCGAGGAGGCGGGCCGGGTTCGCGGAGATGGACCGGACCACGTCCTCGACGGGGATCCGGTCGACGGTCACGGAGCGGTGGAAAGCGGTGTCCAGGGTGAGCGTGGAACCGGCGATGGAGTTGCCCTCGACGAGCCGGGCGACGCCGTTCTCGACGTTCACGGCGAGCGGGCCGAGCTGGTAGCGGCCGTCGCCGAAGCCCGCCGCGTCCATGGCGTCCGTGATCAGGGCGACCCGGTCGGCGCCGGCGTGGTGGTAGGCCAGTTCGAGCGCGGCCGGGTGCAGGT
Source organism: Streptomyces sp. col6 (assembly GCF_008042035.1). Classification (GTDB taxonomy): domain Bacteria; phylum Actinomycetota; class Actinomycetes; order Streptomycetales; family Streptomycetaceae; genus Streptomyces. Next base: position 552,978 of record NZ_RDBL01000029.1, on the reverse strand, counting down.
GCGTGCCGTCGTTGATCAGCTCGACGGTGATCCGCTCGTCCTCCAGGAGGGCGGCGATCGGGCCGGGCGCGCGGTGTCCGAGGGTTGGCATCGCGTTGTAGAGGTGCGTGGCGACGGTGGCGCCGGCGTCGATCGCCTCGACGGTCTGCTCGTACGTGGCGTCGGTGTGGCCGATGGCCGCGATCACGCCGTGCTCGGCGAGCAGCCGTACGGAGTCGATGCCGCCGGGCAGTTCGGTGGCGAGGGTGAACATCTTCGCGGTGCCGCGCGCGGCGTCCATCAGCTTGCGGACCTCGGCCGGGTCCGGGTCGCGCAGCAGGGCCTCGCTGTGGGCGCCCTTGCGGCACGGGGAGATGAAGGGGCCCTCGAAGTGGATACCGGCGAGGTCGCCCTGCTCGACGAGTTCGGAGAGGATGCCGGCGCGCTCGGCCAGGAAGTCCATCTCGCCGGTGACCGTGGAGGCGACCAGGGTGGTGGTGCCGTGCTCGCGGTGGGTGCGGACGCCGGTGAGGACCTCGTCGACCGTGCCCGAGGTGAAGGAGGCGCCGCCGCCGCCGTGGTTGTGCATGTCCACGAAGCCGGGGACGATCCAGTGGCCGGAGAGGTCCACGACCGGGGCGCCCTCGGCCCCGCCGCCGGAGATGCGGGTGCCCTCGACGATCACCCGGCCGTCCTCGACGGTGCCGGTGGGCAGTACCACCCGGGCCCCTGCGAGAACGGTGCTGTCTGCGCGTCCGGCCATCAGGCGGATACCTCCGTGGAGAGTAGATCCCAGGCGAGCAGCCCTGCGCCCAGGCATCCGGCGGTGTCCCCGAGGGCCGCCGGGACGATGTGGGGCAGTTTCTGGAACGTGACGCGTTCCTCGACGGCCGCACGGAGTGGTGTGAACAAGGTTTCCCCGGCCTCGGCGAGCCCGCCACCGATGATGAGCGTGCGCGGGTCCAGCAGGGTGAGCGCGGTGACGAGCCCGGCGGCGAGCGCGTCGACGGCGTCCTGCCACACGGCGAGGGCCTTCGGGTCGCCCGACTCGACGGCCTTGGCGCAGTCGGCGGCGTCCGCCTTCGGGTCGCCGGACGCGGCCGCCCAGGCGCGGCTGACGGCGGAGGCGGAGGCCAGGGTCTCCAGGCAGCCGCGCTGGCCGCAGCCGCAGTCCGGGCCGTCCGGCCGGATCACGATGTGCCCGATCTCGCCGGCGTAGCCGTGGGCGCCCTCCTCGATGGCCCCGGCGATGCCGATGGCTCCGGCGATCCCGGTGCCGAGCGGGATGAAGAGGAAGCGGTCGGCGCCGTTGCCCGCGCCGATCCGGCCCTCGGCGAGGCCGCCGGTCCTGACGTCGTGGCCGAGCGCCACGGGCACGCCGCCGAGCCGTTCGCCGAGCAGCTGCCGCATGGGTACGTCGCGCCAGCCCAGGTTCGCCGCGTAGACGGCGATCCCCTTCTCCGCGTCGACGATGCCGGGCACCGCGACTCCGGCCGCGAGGGCACTCTCGCCGAAGTGCTCCTCGCCGTACGCGCGCAGGTCGGCGGCGAAGGCGAGGATCGACTCCACGACGGCTTCGGGGCCGCGCTCTCTGCCGGTCGCGCGCCGTGCCTCGTAGAGCAGGGCGCCATCGGCCCCGACCAGTGCGGCCTTCATCCCGGTGCCGCCCACATCGAGGGCGATGACGTGTTTCACGGGAAACAGTTTCGCCCGAGGGACCCCAAAAGGTCTAGTCCACTATCGCTGTTTGTTGCGCATCCATACAAAATCCCCGGTACCGGTTACGGGGAACGGTCCCGGATTGTCGAGAACCGTCCCCCGGCGGGCCCTGGCTCCGCTCCTACTCCGGCAGGATCACGCTGCGCGAGAGGTTGCGGGGGTGGTCGGGGTCGTACCCCTTCGACTCGGCCAGCACCACCGCGAGCCGCTGCGCGCGGATCAGGTCGGCCATCGGGTCCGCCGAGCGGTGTGCGACCAGCGTCCCGCCGACCGCCGCCACCTCGCCCGCCAGCCCCTCGGGCAGGGCGCCGAAGACCCAGGCGACCCGGTTCGGGCCGGTGATCGCGATCGGGCCGTGGCGGTACTCCATCGCCGGGTACGACTCGGTCCAGGCGCCCGCCGCCTCGCGCATCTTCAGCCCGGCCTCCTGGGCCAGCCCATAGGTCCAGCCGCGCCCCAGGAACGTCCACTGCTCGGCCGCGACGACCGCCTCGTCCAGCGGCTCGGTCACCGCCAGCTCCGCGTCCACCGCCGCCTCGGCGACCGTCTTCACGCCCGCCGGAAGCGGACCGGCCGCCTCCAGGCCCGCCCGCAGGAAGGCGAGCGCGGTGGTGGCGAACCGGGTCTGGACCACCGACTCCTCGTCCGCCCAGTCCAGTACGGCGACCGCGTCGGCGGCCTCCATGACCGGCGTCGCCGGGTCGCCGGTCAGTGCGACGGTGGCCGTCTTCCCGCGCAGCTCGCCCAGGAGCGCCAGCACCTCGCTCGTGGTGCCGGACCGGGTGATCGCCACCACCCGGTCGTACGGGCGGCCCACCGGGAACTCCGAGGAGGCGTACGCGTCCGTCTCGCCCTGTCCGGCGGCCTCCCGCAGGGCCGCGTAGGCGATGGCCATGAACCAGGAGGTGCCGCATCCGGTGACCGCGACGCGCTCGCCGGGCCTCGGCAGCCCGTCGAACTCCGCGCCCGCCTGCGCGGCACGCCGCCAGCAGCTGGGCTGGGTGGCAATTTCAGATGCGGTACGCGACATGCGGAACGGCTCCTTGAGGCTGGGCGGACAGGGCGACGCGGCGGGGAGTTGGCGCGCGGGCGGCTAAAGGTCTGGACCAATAAGACCCGTACGCCGAGACCTACTTAGCAGCCGCCGCAGGCCCCGTGCAATGCTGCTGCGTTGTGGAAGCGATACCTCCGTGGTGTAGACCTCTACGCCGGTGGCGGGGAAAATCGCAGCTCACCCGGAGTGCCCCGCGCGGACGTGGGAGCCGCGGGCGGTGCAATCGACGAGGACGGACTGAGCTGTGCAGCGGCGTTACTTGGGACTGACTGCGGCTGTCGCCGCACTGGGGATGACGGCGACGCTGTCGGGCTGCGGTGGCAGCGACGGCTCGGGCGACGTCACGCTGAAGGTGGTCGCGGCCGACTACGGCACCAGCGCGGCGAACAAGTCCGACAAGTACTGGGACGGCATCGCCCGGAGCTTCGAGGCGTCCCACCCCGGGATCAAGGTCGAGGTCACCGTCCTGCCCTGGACGGACGTCGACCGCAAGGTCGCCGAGATGGTCAAGGCGGGCAAGGCCCCCGACATCGCGCAGATCGGCGCCTACGCGGACTACGCCAAGGCCGGCAAGCTCTACTCCGCCGACGAGATGCTCAGCATCCCCACCCAGGCGAACTTCCTGCCGAAGCTGACCGATGCCGGGCGGGTCAACCGCATCCAGTACGGACTGCCGTTCGTCGCCAGCACCCGGCTGCTCTTCTACAACAAGAAGCTCTTCGGCCAGGCGGGGCTCAAGGCCCCCCGGACCTGGAGCGACATCGCCTCCGACGCCGCCGCGCTCAAGCAGCGCGGGGTGACGTACCCCTTCGCGCTGCCGCTCGGCCAGGAGGAGTCCCAGGCCGAGACCCTGATGTGGATGCTCAGCGGGGGCGGCGGCTACACCGATGACGTCGGCTCGTACGACATCGACTCCGAGGAGAACGTCAAGACGTTCACCTGGCTGAAGTCGAACCTCGTCGACAAGGGGCTCGTGGGCCCCGTCGCACCCGGCAAGCTGAACCGCGCGAAGGCCTTCGAGGCGTTCACGAAGGGGCAGGTCGGCATGCTCAACGGCCACCCCACGCTGATGGAGGAGGCCGAGCAGAAGGGCGTCGACATCGGCATGGTCCCCCTCCCCGGTGAGAAGGGCCCCACCGAGGGATCGATGGGTGTCGCCGACTGGATCATGGGCTTCAAGCAGAACGACCACCGGCTGGAGATCGGCAAGTTCTTCGACTTCCTGTTCAGCGACAAGAACGTGATCCAGTTCGCGGACACGTACGACATCCTGCCGGTCACGGACAGCGCGTCGGCGGCGATGGAGGACGACTCCAAGTTCAAGCCGCTGCACAAGTTCCTTACGGCGCTGCCGCAGGCGGAGTTCTACCCGTTCGGCAAGACGTCCTGGGCGCAGGCGAGCGAGTCGATCAAGGAGAACATCGGCAAGGCGGTGGAGCCGGGGGCGAACCCGGAGACCGTGCTCGCGCAGATAGCGCGGGAGGCGACGGCGGCGGAGGCGGCCGAGTAGGACGGGGCGTTTCGTGGGGGCGGGCCGCGCCATATATTGGCTGATATGACCGCCCTCCCCCCGAACGGCCCTGCCGGTGCCGACGAGCCCGCCCCGCTGTCCGACCGCGACCGCGCGGTGCTGGCGGTCGAGCGGCGCGCCTGGGCCGGGCCCGGGGCGAAGGAGCGGGCGATCCGGGAGGGGCTGGGGCTGTCGCCGACGCGGTACTACCAGCTTCTGAACGCGTTGCTGGACGACCGGCGGGCGCTGGAGGAGGACCCGGTGACGGTGAACCGCCTCCGACGCGTGCGGGAGGCCCGGCGCGGGAGGCGCTAGGGGGCGGCGCGCTCGGTTTTCAGCCCCTGCGGCGATTGAGCAGCGGGGGTGCGGGGGCAGCGCCCCCGTGACGGTGCCGCGCGGGGATACGCTCAAGCGCATGGGTACCCCTCCGCACACCCCCGCAGGCCGCACCGGCCTCGACGCCCTCCTCGCCCGGCCGGCCGAGGCCCTCGTCGCGCTCGACTTCGACGGGACGCTCGCGGACATCGTGCCGGACCCCGAGCAGGCGCGGGCGCACCCCGGCGCCGTCGAGGCGCTGGCCGCGCTCGCGCCGCGGGTCAGGTCCGTGGCCGTGGTCACCGGGCGGCCCGCCGCCGTCGCCGTGCGGTACGGCGGGTTCGCCGGGGTCGAAGGGCTCGACCACCTCGTCGTCCTCGGGCACTACGGCGCCGAGCGCTGGGACGCGGTCACCGGGACCGTGCACGCCCCCGCCCCGCCCCCCGGTGTCGCCGCCGTGCGCGCCGAACTCCCGGGCGTACTGGAGAAGTTCGACTTCTGGCGCGGCACCTGGACCGAGGACAAGGGCCGCGCCCTCGCCGTGCACACCCGCCGCGCCGCCGACCCGCAGGCCGCGTTCGACGCGCTGCGCGGGCCCCTCGGGGACCTGGCCGCCGAGCACGGGCTGATCGTCGAACCGGGGCGCCTCGTCCTGGAGTTGCGCCCCCCGGGCATGGACAAGGGCGTCGCGCTCACCGAGTACGTGCGCGAGATCGGCGCCGGCTCCGTGCTGTACGCGGGCGACGACCTGGGCGACCTCGCCGCGTACGCGGCCGTGGAGAAGCTGCGCACGGACGAGGAGAACCCCGTACCGGGGCTGCTCATCTGCAGCGGCAGTGCCGAGGTGCCCGAGCTGGCCGACCGCGCCGATCTGGCCCTGCCCGGTCCGGGCGCGGTCGTCGCGTACCTGCGAGCGCTCGCCGACCGGCTCGCCTAGTCGCGCCGCAGCGCCTCCAGCTGGTCCAGGAACCACTGCTGCGGCGGCAGCGCCGTCGCCGCCTCGGCCAGGCGCTCCGAGCGGGCCGCGCGCACGTCGTCCGGCAGGGTCAGCGCCTCGTGCAGCGCCGCGGCGGTGGCGGAGACGTCGTACGGGTTGACCGTGAACGCGTGCTCGCCCAGCTCCTCGTGCGCGCCGGCCTCGCGGGACAGGACCAGCGCGCAGCCCTCGTCGGAGACGACCGGGACCTCCTTGGCGACCAGGTTCATGCCGTCGCGGATGGGGTTGACGAGGGCCACGTCGGCCAGCCGGTACGCGGCGAGCGAGCGGGCGAAGTCGTCCTTGACGTGGAGGACGACCGGGGTCCAGTCCGCCGTGCCGTACGTCTTGTTGATCGCGTCGGCGACCTGCTGGACCTCCGCGGTGTACTCCCGGTAGACCGCGAGGTCCTGCCGCGAGGGGTAGGCGAACGCCACGTGCACGACGCGCTCGCGCCACTCGGGGCGCTCGTCGAGCAGGGCGCGGTAGGCGTGCAGGCCCCGGACGATGTTCTTGGACAGCTCCGTGCGGTCGACCCGGACGATCGTCTTCCGGCCGGGCCCGATCTGCTCGCGCAGGGCCGCCATCCGCTCGTCCACGTCCGCCTCGTGCGCGCGGCGGCGCAGGAAGCCGGCGTCGGCGCCCAGGCCGTGGACGCCGATGCGGGTGCGGCCGGTGCCGCCCAGGATCTCCGTACAGCAGCCGATGAAGGCGTCCGCCCAGCGGCGGGTCAGGAAGGCGGCGCGGTCGGCGCCGAGGATGCCGCGCAGCAGCTGCTCGGCGATGTCGTCGGGGAGCAGCCGGAAGTAGTCGACCGGCGCCCACGGGGTGTGCGAGAAGTGGCCGATCCGCAGGTCGGGGCGGAGTTCGCGGAGCATGCCCGGGACGAGCGAGAGGTGGTAGTCCTGCACCAGGACGGCCGCGCCCTCGCCCGCCTCCTCGGCGAGCGCCTCGGCGAAGGCCCGGTTGTACGTCTCGAAGGAGGCCCACTGCCGGCGGAACTCCGCGTCGAAGACGGGCTCGACGGGCGTCTGGTACAGCATGTGGTGGACGAACCACAGCACGGAGTTGGCGATGCCGTTGTACGCGTCGGCGTGCGTCCCGGCGTCGATGTCGAGCATCCGGACGCCCGGCTCGCCGACCCCGCGGCGCACCGCCTCGCGGTCGCCGTCGCCGAGGGCGGCGCAGACCCACATCTTGTCGTCGACGGCGCTGAGGCCGGAGACAAGTCCGCCCCCGCCCCGTTTCGCTTCGAGGGAGCCGTCGTCGCCCAGCGCGTACGACACGGGGCCGCGGTTGGACGCGACGAGGACCTGGGCAGCGGGCTGGGGGGAGTGCTCGGAGACCATGGGCGGAATCTAGCCCGAACCCGATCCGCCCAAACGTACGAAGTCGGACGGGGCGGGGTCGTGATCAGGCCGCGCGCCGTGCCGCGTACTCCGGGATCTCACGCATCGGCGGCCGCTCCTGCGTGTCGACCGGATACGTGCGCGGGACGAATCCGCCGGGTCCGCGTTCGAACTGGGTCAGCGAGGGGCGGACCAGATGGCCGCGGGAGAGCCGGACCTGCGCGGTGCGGTAGATCGCGGCGGCCATCCGGCCGAGGGCCTGGCCGTCCTGGTGGCGGTGGACGCGGACGCCGACGTCGACCTGGGCGAGGGCGTCCAGGCCGACGGTGTGCAGGGCGTCGACGAGCAGGCCCAGCTCCACCCCGTAACCGACCGGGAAGGGCAGCCGCTCCAGGAGCGAGCGGCGTACGGCGTACTCGCCGCCCAGCGGCTGGACGAAGCCCGCGAGCAGCGGCCAGTGCAGGTTGAGCAGGGGACGGGCCACCAGCTCGGTGACGCGGCCGCCCTGGCCCGCGACCTCGCCGAGCGGGCGGTCGTACATGGCCTTGACGAACTGCACCTCGGGGTCGGCCAGCAGCGGGGCGACGATGCCGGAGACGAAGTCCGCGGAGAAGTCCTTGAGGTCCGCGTCGATGAAGCACAGGATGTCGCCGCCGGTCACCAGGAGTGAGCGCCACAGCACCTCGCCCTTGCCGGGGACGGCCGGGAGGCGGGGCAGGATGCTGTCCCGGTGGACCACCCGGGCGCCCGCGCGGCGGGCGACCTCGGCGGTGGCGTCCGTGGAACCGGAGTCGATCACCACCAGCTCGTCGACCAGCGGGACCTGCTCCATCAGCTCGCGCCGGATCGTCGCGACGATGTCCCCGACGGTCTCCGCCTCGTTCAGCGCGGGCAGGACGACGCTCACGCCCGTGCCGTGCGCGGCGGCCTGCGCACGCGCCGACGGACGGTCGGCGGCCGACCAGGAACGCCTGGTCAGCCAGCGTTCGACCTCTTCGAGCACGGTCGATACTCCCTGTATGTGATCCATCTCGCGGTACGGACGGCTATCTCAACAGTCCGGTGCTTCGGTTACAGTCTTGAACAACGCGGACGACCGGCGCATGCCGGGGTCGGTCCGCCGACAAATGCCCGGATCCATGATCCGGTGCCACAGCGCTCATCCAGAGGGACAGAGGGAACGGCCCGTTGAAGTCCCGGCAACCCTCCTGCCGACCGCGAGGTCAGGTGGGGAAGGTGCCAATTCCGTCTCGCGGCGAAACGCGCCGTGAGGAAGATGAGGAGAAAGGGCCTCGCCATCATGGCTGTTGAAACCGTCGCAGCACACACCGAATCTTCTGTGGACCTGGGTCCCGCCGCGGCGCTTTCCTGCCGCGAATGCGGTGAACGGTTCGCACTCGGCCCCATTTTCGCCTGCGCGTCCTGTTTCGGGCCGCTCGAAGTGGCGTACGACCTGCCGAGCGGCTCCCCCGAAGAGCTGAAGAAGCGCATCGAGTCCGGCCCGGACAACATCTGGCGTTACGCGCCGCTGCTGCCGGTGCCCGCCGATGTCGCCGACAAGCCCAATCTGAACCCCGGCTTCACCAAGCTGGTCAAGGCCGACAACCTCGCCCGCGAGCTGGGCGTGACCGGCGGCCTGTACGTGAAGGACGACTCCGGCAACCCGACGCACTCCTTCAAGGACCGCGTCGTCGCGATCGCCGTCGAGGCCGCCCGCGCCTTCGGCTTCACCACGCTCTCCTGCTCCTCCACCGGCAACCTGGCCGGCGCCGTCGGCGCCGCCGCCGCCCGCGCGGGCCTGCGCTCCTGCGTGTTCATCCCGCACGACCTGGAGCAGGGCAAGGTCGTCATGGCCGCGGTGTACGGCGGCGAGCTGGTCGGCATCGAGGGCAACTACGACGACGTCAACCGCTTCTGCTCCGAGCTCATCGGCGACCCGCTGGGCGATGGCTGGGGCTTCGTCAACGTGAACCTGCGGCCGTACTACGGCGAGGGCTCCAAGACGCTGGCGTACGAGATCTGCGAGCAGCTCGGCTGGCGGCTGCCCGACCAGATCGTCATCCCGATCGCGTCCGGCTCGCAGCTCACGAAGATCGACAAGGGTCTCCAGGAGCTGATCAAGCTCGGCCTGGTCGAGGACAAGCCGTACAAGATCTTCGGCGCCCAGGCCGAGGGCTGCTCCCCGGTCTCCACCGCCTTCAAGGCCGGTCACGACGTGGTCCGCCCGCAGAAGCCGAACACCATCGCCAAGTCCCTGGCGATCGGCAACCCGGCCGACGGCCCGTACGTCCTGGACATCGCCCGCCGCACCGGCGGCGCCGTCGAGGACGTGAACGACGAGCAGGTCGTCGACGCGATCAAGCTGCTGGCCCGGACCGAGGGCATCTTCGCCGAGACGGCGGGCGGGGTGACGGTCGGCGTGACGAAGAAGCTGATCGAGGCCGGTCTGCTCGACCCGTCGCTGACCACCGTCGTCCTGAACACCGGTGACGGCCTCAAGACGCTGGACGCGGTGGCCGAGACCTCGCAGGCGACCGCCACGATCCGCCCGAGCCTCGACGCCTTCCGCGCCGCCGGCCTCGCCACCAGCTGACCACCCCGAGACTTCAGGAAGGCATCCGCCATGAGCGTCAAGGTCCGCATCCCCACCATCCTCCGCACCTACACCGGCGGCCAGGCCGAGGTCCCGGCCGAGGGCGCGACCCTCTCCGAGGTCATCGCCTCGCTGGAGAAGGACCACCCGGGCATCGCCGCCCGCGTGCTGGACGACCAGGGCAAGCTGCGCCGGTTCGTCAACGTGTACGTCAACGACGACGACGTGCGGTTCGAGGGCGGCCTCGACGCGGCCACCCCGGACGGCGCCGGTATCTCGATCATCCCCGCCGTCGCCGGCGGCTGCTGATCCCCGGGGGCTTCCGGAAGGGGCCCCCGACTTCACGGAGTTACAGGAATTGCCCCCTCTGCGAGAGAAGCGGAGGGGGCAATTCTGCATGGTTGAGCGGGGTAGAGTGTGGGAAGTCCCCTTCGCTGCCCGTGCCGCCCGCATATGAGAATGCGCCGCCCCACGACCAGAAGCAGCCAAAGTGCTTGAACGTCTTGCGCCATAAGTCACCTTTGCCGGGCCCGACTTGCCCCGCAATCCCGCGAATTCCTCATATTCGGGCGATCGGTGCTGCGCAGAATTGTCGTCCGATTGACCTGTTGCAGAGGGCAGTTGGGCAGATACATTCAGCCGCGGTCGACGCGCTTCGGCGCACACACGTTACAGGGGAGTTAGGCATGGCTCAGGGCACCGTCAAGTGGTTCAACGCGGAGAAGGGGTACGGCTTCATCGCGGTCGACGGTGGTGCGGATGTATTCGTCCACTACAGCGCGATCCAGATGGACGGGTACCGCACCCTCGAAGAAGGTCAGCGGGTCGAGTTCGAGATCTCGCAGGGCCAGAAGGGGCCGCAGGCGGACATGGTCAAGCTCGCCGTCGGCTGAGCCCGGCACGGCACGTCGGCCGCGACGCCACGCACGTACGAAGGGTCCGTACCCGCAGGGGTACGGACCCTTCGCGCGTCCCGGTCCCGCCCGCCCCGCGTCCCGAGCCCGTCCACATACCGAGGGCGACGCTTGCACTCAAGGGTGCCGAGTGCTAATCATTGGCTTAGCACTCTCCAGGTGAGAGTGACAGAATTTTGGACCGGGCCGGTGAGGCCCGCACGCCGGGCGGGGCAAGGAACCGCCGGGCACGCAGGCCGTCCGTCGCGGGCGCCACTCGGTCCGGAGCAATCCACCCCTGTCCGGGAGGACCACTTCACATGGCCAAGATCATCGCGTTCGACGAGGAGGCCCGGCGCGGTCTCGAGCGCGGCATGAACCAGCTCGCCGACGCCGTCAAGGTCACCCTTGGCCCCAAGGGTCGCAACGTCGTCCTCGAGAAGAAGTGGGGCGCCCCCACGATCACCAACGATGGTGTGTCCATCGCCAAGGAGATCGAGCTGGAGGACCCGTACGAGAAGATCGGTGCGGAGCTGGTCAAGGAGGTCGCCAAGAAGACGGACGACGTCGCCGGCGACGGTACGACCACCGCCACCGTTCTCGCCCAGGCGCTCGTCCGCGAGGGCCTGCGCAACGTGGCCGCGGGTGCGAACCCGATGGCTCTCAAGCGGGGCATCGAGAAGGCCGTCGAGGCCGTCTCCGCCGCCCTCCTGGAGCAGGCCAAGGACGTGGAGACCAAGGAGCAGATCGCTTCGACCGCCTCCATCTCCGCCGCCGACACCCAGATCGGCGAGCTCATCGCCGAGGCCATGGACAAGGTCGGCAAGGAAGGCGTCATCACCGTCGAGGAGTCCCAGACCTTCGGTCTGGAGCTGGAGCTCACCGAGGGTATGCGCTTCGACAAGGGCTACATCTCGGCGTACTTCGCCACCGACATGGAGCGCATGGAGTCGTCCCTCGACGACCCGTACATCCTGATCGTCAACTCCAAGGTCAGCAACGTGAAGGACCTCCTTCCGCTGCTGGAGAAGGTCATGCAGTCCGGCAAGCCGCTGCTGATCATCGCCGAGGACGTCGAGGGCGAGGCCCTGTCGACCCTGGTCGTCAACAAGATCCGTGGCACCTTCAAGTCCGTCGCCGTCAAGGCCCCGGGCTTCGGTGACCGCCGCAAGGCCATGCTCGGCGACATCGCCATCCTCACCGGTGGCACCGTCATCTCCGAGGAGGTCGGCCTCAAGCTGGAGAACGCCGGTCTCGACCTGCTCGGCCGCGCCCGCAAGGTCGTCATCACCAAGGACGAGACGACGATCGTCGACGGCGCCGGTGACAGCGACCAGGTCCAGGGCCGCGTCAACCAGATCCGTGCCGAGATCGAGAACTCCGACTCGGACTACGACCGCGAGAAGCTCCAGGAGCGTCTGGCGAAGCTGGCCGGCGGCGTGGCCGTCATCAAGGCCGGTGCCGCCACCGAGGTCGAGCTCAAGGAGCGCAAGCACCGCATCGAGGACGCGGTGCGCAACGCCAAGGCCGCCGTCGAGGAGGGCATCGTCGCCGGTGGTGGCGTGGCTCTGCTCCAGGCCTCGGCCGTCTTCGAGAAGCTGGAGCTCTCGGGTGACGAGGCGACCGGCGCCAACGCCGTGAAGCTCGCCCTGGAGGCCCCGCTCAAGCAGATCGCCGTCAACGGTGGTCTCGAGGGTGGCGTCGTCGTGGAGAAGGTGCGCAACCTGCCGATCGGTCACGGCCTCAACGCCGCGACCGGCGACTACGTCGACATGATCGCCGAGGGCATTCTCGACCCGGCGAAGGTCACGCGTTCCGCCCTGCAGAACGCCGCGTCGATCGCCGCGCTGTTCCTCACCACCGAGGCCGTCATCGCCGACAAGCCGGAGAAGGCCGCCGCGGCCGCTCCGGGCGGCATGCCGGGCGGTGACATGGACTTCTGATCCTGACGGATCGGTAGTTCAGCAGTACCACGGCACCGGCCCCCGGGGATTCGTCCCCGGGGGCCGGTGCCTTTGTGTGTACGGGTACGGCTCAGCCCGCGTCGAGGCCGTCGACCAGCCGGGTGAGGAAGCGGTCGAACATGGCGTCCGGGTCGCCGGGCCGTCCGGCCGCCCCGGCCAGGGCCTCCGCCAGTTCCGGATGATCGCCGTCCGCCGCGACCTCGGCCAGATAGAGCACCTCGGCGGCGGCCCGATCGGGGTCCTGGGCCGCCCTGGCCTGCCCGACCTCGTACGCCACGTGGGCCGCCACGAACGAGGTGAGCTGGGCGAAGATCTCCAGCCGCGCCGCCCCGGCCAGGCCGCTGGGGCGCAGGGCGGTGAGGGCGTGTTCCAGGAAGGCGAGCGTGTGGGGGCCCAGGGTGCGGCGGGCCTGCACGGCGGCGGGCAGCCAGGGGTGGCGGAGCATATGGGTGCGCTGGTCACGCCCGATGGTCTTGAGGTCGGCGCGCCAGTCGCCGGTGAGCGGGCCGGACGTGGGCAGCTCGCCCGAGACCTGGTCGATCATCAGGTCGAGCAGCGTCTCCTTGTCGGGGGCGTAGCTGTAGAGCGACATGACGCCGGCGCCCACCTCGGAGGCGACCCGCCGCATGGTGACCGCGTCGATCCCCTCGGCGTCCGCGAGGGCGATGGCCGCCGTCGTGATCGCCTCCCGGCTGAAGGCGGGTCTGCGCCCGCGCCGGGGCCGGTCCTGCCTCCGCCAGAGTTCGCGCGGGTCGACGCCGCCGGCGCCGGACTCCTCGGTGCGGGTCACCCTCTCCGCCTCTCTCACCTGGATCCCCCTTCGCGTCCATCCAAGCATCCAGTATTCTCGTACGCAGTACGAGAATGACTGACGGAGGCGAAGATGACACGACCGACGCACGACGCCCGCACCGGGGCCGCATGGACGCCGTCGTCCGGGAAGCCACCGCTCGCCTCCCGGCTGATGCGTGCCACCTGGCGCGACCTCCCGGTCGCGCACCACCGGGTGGGTGTCGAACGGGGGCTCGCGGTCCCCGCCGCCGACGGCAGCACGCTCGTCACCGACCACTACTTCCCGCGCGCCGAGGGCGACTTCCCCACGCTCCTGGTGCGCTCGCCGTACGGGCGGGGCGTGCCGTGGTCCCCGCAGTACGGGATGCTCTTCGCCGAGCAGGGCTTCCATGTCGTCCTGCAGAGCTGCCGGGGCACCGGTGGCTCGGGCGGCGACTTCCACCTGTGGCGCAACGAGGCCGCGGACGGCCGGGCCGCTGTCGGCTGGCTGCGCGAACAGCCCTGGTTCGACGGGCGGCTGGGCACGGTCGGCCCCAGCTACCTCGGGTACACGCAGTGGGCGCTCGCCCTCGATCCGCCGCCGGAGCTGAAGGCCATGGTGGTGCAGGTCGGGCTGCACGATCCGTACGCCCTCTTCCACACGGGCGGCGTCCCGCACCTGGAGACCGCGCTCGCCGTGGGCGCCGGGATGACATACCAGCACCGGGGCATGGGCCCATTCGTCCGGGCGTCCATGCGCCTGCGGCGCGGCATGCGCGCCGTCCTCGCCGCGCGTCCGCTGCGCGGGGCGTACGCGGGTGCGCTCGGCGCCGAAGTGCCCTGGCTGGACGAGGTGTTGAGCCACCCGGACCCGGACGACCCGTACTGGGCGGGCGCGTGGCAGGCCGGTGCGGCGGACCGGGCGGCCGTGCCCACCGCCCTGATCACCGGATGGCACGACGTCCTCGTGGACCAGAGCTTCGAGCAGTACGGCCGGCTGCGCCGGGCGGACGGCGAGGTGTCCCTGCTCGTCGGCCCGTGGACGCACACCTCCGCGCTCCAGAAGGGCTGGGCCGAGGTGTTCACCGAATCCCTCGCCTGGCTCCGGGCCCACCTGTGCGACGACCCGTCCGCTCTGCGCCCGACGCCGGTCCGCGTACACGTGGGCGGCGCGGACCCGGCCGTCCGGGACCTGGACGCGTGGCCCACCGGCGGGGGCGCCGTCTCCTGGTACCCGACGGCCGACGGCCACCTCACCCGGGAGGCCCCCACGGACACCGCCCCCGTCGCCTCCTTCGTGGGTGGGCGGGTTCAGGCCCACCCCACCATTCCGCTGAAAGAGCGCTCGGACCTCGCGACTTGAGCCCCGGAGATCACCTTGTCGCGCTCTCCTCTCTGCCATGCGGCCCTCACGGCAGGGGCCGGGCCGGCGTCACCTTCGGTGTGTGGACGACGGCGTCGAACCAGCTCGCGAGTGACCCGCCGGACATGTGGTGGGCCTCGTCGTCCCGGGGGTCGTACGACGGGCCTATCAGTCGCGTACGAGTCGGGGTGTCCAGGAAGCGGCGCACCGGCTCGGGGCGCGGCAGGCTCAGGTCGAGGAGGTAGCCGGCCCTGTTCCCGGCTGCCTCGCTCAGCACGCCCTCCACGAAGTCCGGGCCCGCAGCCGGCAAGGGCAGGCCGATGGATCCGTGCCCCAGGGTGAGGCCGACGGACCGGAAGTCCGGTCCCAAGCGCTCACGCAGGTATCCGCCCATGTTCCAGTGCGTTTCCGGGGTCTGGGAGGAGGGCACGGAAATGGTGCGTGGGTCGCCGATGGCGGTGTGGGCCATGCCGCCCCAGTAGACGACTTTGTCTCCGGAGTGCTGCTGCCACCAGGCCGCATTGTCGGCGAGAGTGCGCTCCGCTTCGGCCAGGCCGCTGAGGGGCGTGGTGTGGCGGATCGGTTCAGCCGGTGCTTGCGCGAAACGTACCGGGTCGTCCGGGTGGTGCTTGTTGTAGGACCGCATCCAGTGGACGAGTTCGAGGATCTCCGTTGTCTGCCAGAACGTTCGCGCCTCGGCGAGCATGGCCCGCGGGTCCCCCTTGCCGGTGGCGACGTAGGCGTCCAAGCCGAGTCGGCCGGGGTCGTCACCCTCCAGGGCGACGCTCCGGAATCCCTCCTCATCCACCAGCAGACGCACCACGCGGTGTGCCGCGTCCGACAGTTCGCGTGTCAGCCGGGCGGCGGCCCCCAGCGCCACGATCTTGGCGTCGCGCACCAGTGGGGCGAGCGGTCGCAGATCGTCCAACGGCTCGTCGGGCTTCCTTGCGGTGAGCGCGTGGGAGTTCTTCTCGATCCATTCCGTAGCCGCCTGCATGGACCTGCCCTTCGTCTCCGAGCTCCGCTTGTGCGGGCCACTCAGGAGATCGTTTGGCCTCAAGCGCGGTTGAGGTCAAGAGCTGGGACGGGACGGAAGCCGGGCCCGCTACGCGCTTCGGTGGTATCGGCTTCCGAAGTCCAACTGGACGGCCTGGTCCATCTGCATGCGCCGCACGCCGGATTCCAGCTGGCCGATGAATGAGCCGCTGAGGAAGAACGGCTCGCCCAGAGCCGTCTGGGAAAGTCCTGCCAGCTCCCGTCGGTGGCGGAGTTCCGCGCCGAGGAGGGCGCGCGGGGAGGAGGAAGGGTCGAGCTTCCTGGGCCCTGGCATGACAACTCCCGGTTGCACACATGCGTTTGTTGGGGCTGAACCTCTTCCAGGCTAGCGAGAGAATCACCACTCTGGGTATGCATCGTCGTTACTCAGCGTGGAAGGAATGGATCATGACTACTACGGAACGACGCAGGGCGGCAGTGGAGAGAATCCGGGAGGCCGAGGAGGTGGTGGCGCGGTTGCGGGACGGCTTCGCGCGGGCCGGGGTGAAGCTGCCGTCGCTGCGGATCGACGCGGCCTCGTGTGCGGGCGACGCACCGGCGGTGCTCGTCGACCTGGGGCGCTGCAACCTCGACGCGGCGGTGCGGCTGAGCCGGGTGCTGGACGAGAGGGCGGCGGGGGCATGACGGCCGAGGGCGGCCAACCGGAGCCGTGTGCGCCGGAGCCGGGGTCGTTCGCCGTGGACGCGCGGGACGGACGGGTGGGCCGGGTGCTGGGGCGCGTCGGGCCGTACGTGCGGTTGCGTCCGCCGGGTGGCGGGCCGGTGTGGGACTGCCCGCCCGACTCCGTCCGGCCGGCGCCTCCAGGGGTCGTCCTGCGGGCACGGGTGACGGAGATCAACCGCGAGGGGAAGCTGCCGCGATGACACCGGAGCTTCCGCTGCCGCCCGGATGGCACCGGTTCACGCTGATCCACTGCCCGGTGGGGGAGCAGCCGCGTCTGGACGGTCCGGAGTACGAGGGGATCAGGGCCGCTCCGCCGCAGGGGTGCCGGGTCGAGGAGTTCGGTGCGTACTTCGGGCTCGTCTGCGAGCGTCCGGGCGCGACCCTGCTCGACGCGGTGGCCGAGGTGTGTGCCGAGATCCGGACCGGGCACGGCTTGCTGATGACCGACCTCGGGATCGAGAAGCTGTGGGAGTGGTCGGCGGACGGCACCGACGGGTGGGGCGCGGAGATCGTGGGCCAGCTGCTCCTGATGGCGGCCGAACGAGGACCGAAGCTCGGGTACGGGACCGACGACCTCGTGCGGTTCCTGCGTACCGCTGCCGGGGCGGGGGGCGGGAGCTAGCCTGCGGTGATGGTGATCATGAGCATGGAGAGCGACGCCGAACTGGCCGTCAGGGCCGCGCGGGCGGGCGCGGCCGTCGTGCGGGAGATGTACGGGGCCTCGCTGACGCGGTACGAGAAGGGTGGCGGTGACTTCGCGACGGCGGCGGACATCGCGGCGGAGGAGGCCGTGCTCGGCGTGCTGCGCGCGGCCCGGCCCGATGATGCGGTGACGGGGGAGGAGAGCGGGGAGTCCGGGGCCGCCGGTGCGGGGCGCCGGTGGCTGGTCGATCCGCTGTGCGGGACGCTGAACTACGCGGTGGGCAACATGCTCGTCGCGGTGAACGTCGCGCTGCGGGACGGCTCCGGTATCGCGGCAGCGGCCTCCGCCGATCCGTTCAGCGGCGAGGTGTTCTGGACCGACGGGGCGGGCGCCTGGGTGCGGGGCGAAGACGGACGGGACGAGCGGCTCATACCCTCGGCGGGCTCACGGCTCGTCGACCTCAACCTGGACCCGCCGTTCCCGCACGCCCCCGGCTTCCGGGCGGTGGAGCTCATGGCCGCGCCGGAGTTCGTCGCCGGGTTCCGGCCGCGCGTCGTCTCCAGCACGGTGGCCGTCGCCTGGGTCGCCGCCGGGCGCCGGGCCGCGTACGTCACGGACGGCGGGCCCGGCCTGCGTCTGGACAGCGTCCACTTCGCGGCGGGCATCGCGCTGTGCGAGGCCGCCGGATGCGTGGTGACGGGGATCGACGGGCTGCCGGTGGACCGGGGCGAGGGCGGGTTGATCGTCGCGGCGGACGCCGAGACGCACGCGGCGCTGCTGGGGTTGGCGCGCGCCGGGGAGTGAAGGCGAGCGGCGCTCGGTGCGCCGCTTCGAAGGCGCCCTCCCGCGCATCCGCGAGGAGGGCGCCGCGGCGCAGTGATCAGTACAGGCCGTTGTAGATGTTGTAGCCGTAGCCGATCCGTATGCGCTTGCTGATCGTGCCGGTCCCGGTGGACGTGTAGCGGTACAGGTCGCCGTAGCCGTTGACGCCGATCAGGTCGGCCCTGCCGTCCCCGTTGATGTCGCCGGGCGCGGCGAACTTGTTGTAGATGTCGAAGCCGGAGCCGATCTTCACGCGCGGCTTCAGCGGCGCGGACGCCTGGCCCGTGCCCGCGTACAGATAGAGCGTGCCGTCCTTGGCGACGGCCACCACATCGGTCCTGCCGTCGTCGGTGAGGTCGCCGGCGCCGACGATGTGGCGGTACGTGCCGTAGCCGTAGCCGACCTTGATCTTGGCACCGAACTTGGTGAGGCCATTGCCCGGATACAGGTACAGGTCGCCCTTGGTGTCGCGGGCCAGCAGGTCGCCCTTGCCGTCACCGCTCAGGTCGCCCGGCCCGATGAGATCGTCGTAGGCGCCCCAGCCGCTGCCGAAGGAGTGGTTCCCGATGGTCAGCCGGCCGTCCTGGAGCTGGAGCAGTTCGGCCCGGCCGTCGGCGTCGAGGGAGGAGACGAGCCTCGTCAGCCCGGACTGGTCGGTGTAGAACGTGCGGGGGTAGAACTGTCCGTTGTTCCTGGAGTCGTACCACCACGCACTGCCGTTGTCGGTGATGCCCACGGCCTCGTGCTTGCCGAAGTCGGGGTTGCCGCCCTGGCTGACGAACAGGGCGGCCTTCTGCCAGCCGAAGGTATCGGCGGCACGCGTGCGGAAGCTTCCCTGCCCGGTGGACCGGTAGATGTACGTGTCGCCGTTCGGCTTGCGGCCCATGAGGTCGCCGTGGCCGTCTCCGTTGAGGTCGTCGACACCCACGAGCTGGTTGTAGATGCCGAAGCCGTAGCCGATTCTCTTGGTGGGCGTCTTGAAGGGCTTCGCCGCGTCGCCGGTGCCCGCGAAGAAGTACAGGTCCCCGCCCGTGGTGCGGGTGACGACATCGCCGAACCCGTCACCGTTGCTGTCGTTGAGGCCGACGATCTGGTCGTACTGCTCCCAGCCGGAGGCCACCTTGACCGCGGGCGCGAAGGGCTCGCCCTTGATGGCGCCGGTGGAGGCATGGAGGTAGACGTCGCCGGAGGGCGTGCGCGCGAGCAGGTCGTTGCGGCCGTCACCGGTCAGGTCGCCGGGGGAGAGGACCTTGTTGTACTTCTGCCAGCCGTCACCGGACCATGTGGCGGGGGAGGCCCTCTCCTCGCCCGCGCTCGGGTACAGCGTGAGCGTGCCGGTCGCGGAGAGCGTGACGAGCGCGGGCGGGCCGTTGGAGTCGAGGTCGCCCAGCGGGATGATGTCCTTGGGCATCTCCCGCTCGTCGGTGGCGGGGATCCGGAACGGGTAGTCCGGGGTGTTCGGGGCCGTCTTGACGTACAGGCCGCCGTCCACGCCTCGGTAGATGAGGTCGTTGTCGCCGTTGCCGTTCAGGTCCAGGCGCGGTTTCGTAGTGGCCGGCGTCTCGGGGCCGCCGGAGCCCCTGGAGGCGTCGTCGGCCGAGGCCGGGGCCGCCAGCAGCATGCCGGCGGAGAGAACGAGTGCGGTGCAGGCCGCGATCCGTCTCGCGCGCTTCGCGCGCGCGAGACCGAAACGGCCGGATGTAGCGGAAGGCAAAGTCCCCCCAGGGATTTTCCGCGAGTGGATGTCACCAGCGGGACGGGAGTGATTCAGGCTTGAATCAGCTGGTGTTCACATCGACCCGCGCCGACCCTCATTGGAGGGGGCGACTTTCAGCCATCCCTGATAAAGGTTTTCGGTCATCTCCCTCGGTGCCGGCGAGAACTGAGCCGTGACGACGAAGCGGCGGCACCCCTGGGTGAAGGGTGCCGCCGCTCCGTAGCCGTACGGGTCAGACCGACGCGGGTGCCTTCGCCGTCGTGGTGGCCGGGGCCGGGTCCGGGGTCGCCGTCGGGGCCGCCTCCTCCTGGCTCACGTTGAACTCCGCCAGGAGTTCCTTGCTGAAGCCGAAGAAGTACGTGGCGAGGAAGCCCGCGAGGTAGCCGACGACCAGGCCGCCCGCGTAGATCGCGATCGTGGCGCCCAGGCCGTGGTTGCCGTCGAGCAGCGGGAACAGGGCCCAGCCGGACGGGCCGATCGCGGTGGAGCCGACCGCGTCGCCCAGCTGGTTGAAGAAGCCGACGAACGCGCCGCCGAACGCACCGCCCACGCACGCCGTGATGAACGGGCGGCCCAGCGGCAGCGAGACACCGTAGATCAGGGGCTCGCCGACGCCCAGGAAGCCGGCCGGGAGGGCGGACTTGATGGTCTTGCGGATCGACTCGTTGCGCGGCAGGCGGAAGTACGTCGCGATGGCGGCGCCGACCTGGCCGGCCCCGGCCATGGCGAGGATCGGGAGCAGGACCGTGTAGCCCTGCTGCTCGATCAGCGTCGTGTGGATCGGGATCAGCGCCTGGTGCAGGCCCAGCATGACCAGCGGGAGGAAGAAGCCACCCAGGATCAGGCCCGCGCCCGCGCCGCCGTTGGACAGCAGCCAGTCGGCGAAGTCACCGATGGCGGTGGAGACCTCGCCCGCCACGTACATCAGGCCGAAGATCGTGACCAGACCGGAGATGAGGACCGTGAGCGTCGGCGTGACCAGCACGTCCAGCGCCTCCGGCACCCAGCGGCGGCACCACTTCTCCACGTACACCGCGAGCACCGCGGCGCCCAGCGCGCCGAGCACACCGCCCTGGCCGGGGGAGAGCTTCTGGCCGAACGCCTCGATGTTCGCGACGCCCGGGAAGACGATGATCGCCGCGACCGCACCGCCCAGGATCGGCGTGCCGCCGAACTCCCTCGCCGTGTTGTAGCCGACGAAGACCGCGATCAGCGCCATGAAGCCGGACGCCATCGCCGCGAGCGCCGGGGTGACCGAGGTCAGCCAGCCGAGGTTGACCAGCAGGCCGTTGAGCCCGGCGATGATGCCGCAGCCGATCAGGGCCGGGATCAGCGGCACGAAGATGTTCGCGATGCGGCGCAGGAACAGCTTGAACGGCGTCGCGTTCTTCGCCTTGCGGGCCGCCCTCATCTCGGCGCCCTGCGCGGCCAGCTCCTCCGCCGTGAGCGGGGCGGCGGCCGGGGCGGGGGCCGCGGCGCGGCCCTCCTCCACCAGCTTCTCGAACTCCGGGGTGACGCGGGCGACCGTACCGGGACCGAGCACGATCTGGTACGTGTCGTCCTCGACCACGCCCATGACGGCGGGAACGGCCTTCAGCGCGTCGTCCTGGACGAGCGAACGGTCGTGCAGACCGAGCCGGAGCCGGGTCATGCAGTGGGCGATGGAGCTGACGTTCGCGGCGCCACCGACGAGCGGAAGGATCGCGGCGGCAGTGGCGCGGTTCTTGTCTTCTGTAGCCATGGTGCGTGGTGCCTTGCTGTGCGGGGAGGTGGTGCGGTGGGTTCAGGTGGTGCGGGGAGCGGCGGCGAGTGCGGCGCGCAGGTGGCCGTCGGACTCGGACAGCAGCGTGGCGGCGGTGGGGCCGTCGACCTGGCCGAGGATCGTCAGGATGGCGTTCTTCACCTCGCCGTCCGTGGCGGCGAGCGCCGTCTCGATCTCCTCGTCGGACGCGCCGGTGGCCAGCGCGACGATGCGCCGGGAGCGGGCCTGCAGCTTCTCGTTGGAGGCGCGCACGTCGACCATGAGGTTCCCGTACGTCTTGCCGAGCCGGATCATCGTGATCGTCGAGATCATGTTGAGCACGAGCTTCTGCGCCGTGCCCGCCTTGAGCCGGGTGGAGCCGGTCAGCAGCTCGGGGCCGACGACCACTTCGAGGGGGTGCTCGGCGGCGGCGCCCAGCGCGGAGTCCGCGTTGCACGACAGGCCGAGGGTCAGGGCGCCCTTGGCGCGGGCGTGCTCCACGGCCCCGATCGCGTACGGCGTGCGGCCGGAGGCGGAGATGCCGACCACCGTGTCATCGGCGGTGAGCTTCAGCGCCTCCAGGTCGGCGGCGGCCAGCTCCTTGCTGTCCTCCGCGCCCTCGACGGCGGTGACCATCGCGGACGGGCCGCCCGCGATGAGGCCGATCACGTCGGCCGGGTCGGTGTTGAAGGTGGGCGGGCACTCGCTGGCGTCCAGGATGCCGAGGCGGCCCGCGGTGCCCGCGCCCGCGTAGATCAGCCGGCCGCCCCGGGCCATGCGCTCGGCCGTGCCGTCGATCGCGGCCGCGATCTCGGGCAGCCGCTCGGCGACGGCGGCCGGGACCGTCTGGTCCTCGCCGTTCATGATCCGGGCTATCTCCGCGGTGTCCAGCCGGTCGATATCGGCGAGCTCCGGGCGGAACGCCTCGGTGGTGAGGGTCGCGAGCTGGGCGCGCAGCTCGCCGTAGCCGTCGGGGGTGGCGTCGGCGTCGGTCAGGGAGGTCATGGAGGGCGGCTCTGCTTTCTCGTACGGCGTGCGGGTGCGGGGTGCGGATGCTGCCGGAGGGGTCCGGGTGACGGTCAGCGGGTGCGCGGGGTGTGCCGGTGGGCCAGTGCCTCGTAGGAGGCGGCGAGGGCCGGGGCGGCCGTCTCGTACGTACGCTGGGCGACGCCTATGAAGAGGCAGTCGACGACCAGGAGCTGGCTGGTGCGGCTCGACATCGCGGCCGGGCGCAGCTCGCTCTCGCGGGCCGTGGACGTGGTCAGGACGTGGTCCGCGTACTGCGTGACGGGGCCGTCGGGGCGGCCGGTGATCGCGACCGTCGTCGCGCCCCGGTCGAAGGCGACGCGCAGCGGCTCTATGACGTCACCCGTCGAGCCGGAGTGCGTGATCGCGATGGCCATGTCACCGGAGCGCAGCTGCACGGCGTTGGTCACCGCCAGGTGCGGGTCGGTGTGGGAGTGGGCGATCAGGCCGATCCGGGAGAGCTTCTGGGCCAGGTCCTGGCCGACGAGGGAGGACGCGCCGACCCCGTAGATGTCGATCCGGCGGGCCGTGGCGGCGGCGGCGACAGCGGCGCCGAGCTGCACCGTGTCCAGCCCGGCGGCCGTGTCGGCGAGGGTCTGCTGCTCGTCGTAGGCCAGCTTCGCGACCACGTCGGCGATCGGGTCGTCCACCGCTATGTCCGCGGTGACGGCGGGGGCGCGGCCGGACTCCTGGTGGGCGGCGAGACCGGCGAGCGCGAGGCGCAGGTCGCGGTAGCCGGGGTAACCGAGGAGGCGGGCGGTGCGGACCACCGTCGCCTCGCTGGTGCCCGTCAGTTCGGCGAGACCGGTGACCGTCAGGGCGGCGCAGCCGGCCGGGTCACCGGCGACGGCCTCGGCGACGCGCTGCATGGAGCGGGTCATCGACGGGGACAGCGTCCGCACCTTGGCGGCCAGGGCGGCCGGCGCGGGCGGCGAGTCCGTACTGAAACTTTCCTTCAGGTCATTGGTCACCTTTGAAAGATATTTTCAAGCCGGGGGCCCGTCAACCCCCTTTGGTGTGACCTCTGAAAGAAACGGTTGACGCCCGGCGGGCGGGTGGACAATGGGTGCATGGAGCAGAACCCCCCCGAGCCGGACCGCCTGGAGCAGGCGCTGCACACCGCGCGCGCCCTCGTCATGGCCGACCTCGCCGCCGGAGACGTCGCCGAGGCGCAGATCGTGTCGATGGTCGAGGACGCCGTGACGCACCGCCGCTGGTGGGTGGAGCAGTGGCCCGAGGGCGCCGAGTTCGTCGTGGGCCTGGTCGCCCAGGACGTGCAGGACGCGCTCCTGGAGGCGTACGGCCGCTGGCCGCTGTGCCCGGTCTGCGACGCGGGCGACCCGCACGCCCTGGACGTCGAGCCGGAGCTCGGCCCGCACCCGCACTGGGTCTGCACCAAGGCCGCGGTGGCGGTCGCCCCGGTCGGCGCGCTCAGCGGCATACTCCGGCGATGACGCGGTGAACCGATGACGCTCTACATCGACCCGCCGACCTGGCCCGGACACGGGCGCCTCTGGTCGCACCTGGTCAGCGACGTCTCCTTCGAGGAGCTGCACGCCTTCGCCGCGTCCATCGGCGCCCCGGAGCGCGCCTTCGAGCGCGACCACTACGACATTCCGGCCACCCGGTACGAGGACGCGGTGCGGGCGGGGGCGCGGGAGATCGGCTCGAAGGAGCTGGTGCGGCGGCTGACGGAGGCGGGCCTGAGGCGGCCCAAGGGACGCCCGGCCCCCTGACCGCCTGCCCCCGCTCGGTCCGTCCGGCTCAGCCCGTGGTGCACTCCGTCGACTCCACGGGCGCCGCCTTCGGCGAACCCTGTGCCACCAGCCGGGAGGACGCCGAGGCGTGCGAGCGCTGGAGCCGCAGCGAGAACACCACGGCCACCACGGCCGCCACCGTCATCGCCGCGCCCGCCCACGCCGTCGCCGCGAAGCCGAAGTCCGCGTCGATCACCGCGCCGCCCAGCCAGGGCCCGCCGGTGTTGCCCAGGTTGAACGCGGCAGTCGTCGTCGCGCCCGCCAGCGTCGGGGCGGCGCCCGCCACGTTGAACATGCGGGCGTTGAGCGCCGGGGCGGTGTAGAACGCGGACAGGCCCAGCAGGAACGACAGCGTGATCACGGCGGCCTGGTTGGAGGCGAACAGCGCCAGCGCCGCCAGGAACACCGTGGACGCCGTGATCCCGCTCAGCAGCACCCCGAAGAGGTGCGCGTCGGCGACCCGGCCGCCGATCGTCGTACCGACCAGCGCGCCCACCCCGAACAGCGCCAGCACGGTCGGCACCCAGCCGGAGTCGAGCCCCGCCACGTCCGTCAGCAGCGGCGCGAGGTAGCTGAACGCGCAGAAGACGCCGCCCGCCGCGAGCGCGGTGATCACGATGGACAGCCACACCTGGCGGTCGCGGTAGATCCCCATCTCGCGCTTGAGCTGCGGCTTCTCGTCCGGGAGCGGGATACGCGGAATCAGCGTCACCACACCCACCAGGGCCACCGCCGAGGCCGCGCCGACCGCCCAGAACGCGGACCGCCAGCCCAGGTTCTCGCCGAGGAACGCCCCGAGCGGGACGCCCAGCACGTTGGCGATGGACAGCCCGCCGATCATCACGGCCATGGCCCGTGCCCGCGCGTTCACCGGCACCATCGCGATGGCGACTGCCGCCCCGACGGCCCAGAAACCGGCGCACGCGAACGCGCTCACCACGCGGGACACGAACAGCACCTCGTACGTCGGCGCCAGCGCGCCCGCGACCTGGCCGAGGCCGAAGACCGAGATCAGCGCGATGAGCGTGGTCCGGCGCGGCAGCCGCAGCGTCGCCACCGCGAGCAGCGGGGCACCGACCACCATGCCGATCGCGAACGCGGATATGAGGAGTCCGGCGCGCGGAATCGATACGTCCATGTCGTCGGCGATCGGCGGCAGCAGCCCGGAGAGCATGAACTCGCTCGTGCCCAGGGCGAAGACCGAGAGGCCGAGGATGTAGACGGCCAGAGGCATACGGGAGCTGCCGCGCGCGGCTGAGTCAGGCATAACAGCACCCAACACGGACCGGCACCTGGGCATTCCCGCCTCAGCGCGTGAGCAGCTCCAGTTCCGTCAGCAGGTTCTGCCGCGCTCTCGGCTCCCACTCGGCCGTCCCGTACGGCGTACGGAACAGCCTCGGCAGCCCGAGGAGCTGCCGCAGCACCGCCGCCCGGCCCTCCCGGAACGCCTCCTCCGGTACGAAGCCGTACTCCTCGCGGACCTGCGCCGCGTACTGGGCGTACTCCTTCGGCGGCGCCGCCAGGATCGCCAGGTCCGCGTCGCACAGCACCTCGCCGTTGGTGTCGCCGGCGGCCGGGTCGTGCGTGACGGTGAGCCGGACCAGCCGGGCGACCTCCTCGGTGACCGCGTCGGGCACTCCCGCCTCCGGCAGCGCCCGCTCGGCGAGGACGGCGCTGCGCTCCTCGTTCTCCGACCGGTCGGGCCGGTAGACCGCGTCGTGGAACCAGGCCGCGAGGCGTACGGCGTCCGCGTCGGCGGCGTGCCCGGCGAGCGTGTCGACGCGGTCGAGCACCGCCGCGAGGTGCGCGGTCGTGTGGTACTTGCGCTGCGGCTCGGCCCAGCGGGCGAGCAGATTGTCGGCGTACGGAAGCGGGTCGGGCCCCTCCGCCCCGGCGCGGGCCGCGACGAGGGCGCCCCGCCAGCGGGTGCGGAGCGCGGCCGGGCCGTGGTTGTGCTGCGTGCGGTCGTCCGTCATGCGTACGAGGGTAGGCGTGGCGGACGGTGACGGCACTTGCCTCCCGAAGTCCCCTGCTGCGAGGGGGCGTTAGGTTGTGGCCATGGCTGACGAACGTGATCCGGAACTGCCCGGTCTTCTGCTGCGTACCGAGCGTGACCTCTTCGTACCGCTGCTGCGTGAGGCCGCGGACCGCGACTTCGAGTTGCGTACCGCCTGCCCCGGCTGGACCGTGCGGGATGTGCTCGCGCACTGTGGGGCGGCGCTGACACGGGTGGTGGAGGGCAGGTTCGAGCGGGGGGTGTTCAGTCCCGAGGCCAACGACCGGGACATCGCGGAGCGGGCCGGCTGGACCAACGCGCGCGTCGTGGACGAGCTGGAGCGCGGGATGACCGGGGCGGGGCCCGTCATCGCGGCGTCCGGCGGGAAGCTGGACGGGATCGCGCTGGGCGAGTGGGTGCACGCGGGGGACGTGCGCGAGGCGTTCGGCGTCCCGGGCGCCTACGCGGGCCCCGGACTCGACCCCGCCCTGGACCTCCTCGCGGCGGTGACCCGGGACCGGGGCACGGTCCCGCTCACCGCCCGGCTGACCGGCGCGGACGGCGAGCTGGCGCTCGGCGCGGAGGACGGCGACCGGGAGCGGGCGCGGTACGCCGGGGACGGGGCGACGCTGATCCGGCTGTACGCGGGCCGGCCGCTCACCGGCACACGGTACGAGCTGACCGGGGCGCGGGAGAGCGAGCTGAACCTCTTCGGCTGAGGCGTCGCGCTGCCCGGCGGCTCGCCCGTCACATGCGGGCCGCCGGGCGCGCCGGTCGCGTCAGACCGTGGCGGGCAGCCCGAAGCGGTCGGCGATGAGCCGCAGGGTCACGGCGCCGTCCTCGTTGAACCCGGGCTCGGTCTCGTAGCGCGGGGTCTCCCGGCCGACGATTCCGGCGGCCAGCAGCTCGCGTACGAGAAGGTCGCCGGAGCGGCGGGACTCACGGCGCCGGCCCATGTTGAAGTACGTCGTGGAGAAGCCGCGCCGGCTGTGGATGAAGTGGAACGGGTGCGCCTCGCAGTGCGGAACCATGTAGTTCTGCCCGTGCGGGCACTCGCAGGCCGGGGTGGAGGCCAGGAACACCGTCTCCACCGGGTTGGGGCTCCCGAACCGCTCCTCGTAGCGGAACCCGGTGACGAAACCCGCCTGGTCCGCCACCGCCCCGCCGTTGCTGGTGGCCGCGTCGTGCGTCACCCAGACCCAGCCGTCCGCCGCGCCCTGAGTGCGGGAGGGGAGGCCCACGTCGGCGCAGATGCCGCTGAACGTGGGCAGGTCGATGCCCCTGGCGTACGTGACGAACGTGTCCGGGGGAAGGAGGGGCGTGCTCACGCCGCGACCACCTCCGGGGCGAGCGGCGGCGACGGCAGGGCGAAGCACGCGGCTATCGCCCGCACGATCCGCTCCTCGCGGTCGAAGTCGTGCGCGTCGCAGTCGTGGGCCGGATCGGTCTCCCACGCGAGGCATTCCGCGTCCGGGCCTATGAGGTTCGCGGCGAGCAGCTCGGCCGACATGTAGTCGGGGTTGTCGCCGACGCGCTGCTCCAGGTCCTCGAAGCTGAAGTGCAGCGTCCATTTGCCGTCGCGCAGATACGTGAAGTCCGGCGCGTGCGCCTTGGCACTGCACGGCTCGGTCACGAGCACGGCGACCTCGGCGCCCGGCGGGCAGACGCGCGTGTAGTCGACGTTCTCGTAGTCCTCCAGCTCGTCGTTGACCATGTCGTGCACCACCCAGGCCCAGCCGCCCTCCTCACCCTCGGCGAGCGGTTCGCGGTTCAGCTCGCGCAGCCCGGCGGTGAGCGCGGCGAGGGACGTGCCCCGGGCGAAGACGAGATTGACCTCGTGGCCCGGCAAGCCGTACGCGTCGTGGATCCAAGTCATGCGGCGAGCGTAGGCGGCGGGACTGACAACGGCGGGGCGGGGCCTGCGTATGCGGCTCCGGCCTGCGGACATATTCGCGCGACACGCGTGTGGCGGCTCTGGAAACCTACGCACGGGCGCGCGGTCGCGGGCCCGGTGACGGGATGGGGGAGCGATGGCTTTCGTGCTGGCGGGACCGGTTCTGGAGGGTTCGCGGGTGCGGCTCGAACCACTTGAACACCGGCACGCGGAAGGGCTGTTGCGGGCCGGACAGGAGAACCGGGACTCGTACGGGTTCACCTGGGTGCCGGGGCCAGGGGAGGTCGAGGGTTACATCGACGCCCAGTTGGGGCGGGCGGCCGACGGGAAGCTCGCGCCGTACGTGCAGGTGGACCGGGCCTCCGGACAGGTCGTCGGGGCCACGGCGTACTGGGAGCCGCGCTCCTGGCTGGACGAGGACAGCCTCACCGCGATCGAGGTCGGCTTCACCTGGCTCGCCGCGTCCGCGCAGGGAACCGGCGTGAACACCGAGTCCAAGTACCTGCTCTTCCGCCACGCGTTCGAGGTGTGGGGCGTGGCGCGGGTGGACCTCAAGACCGACGCCCGCAACCGGCGTTCGCGGGCCGCGATCGAGTCGGTGGGCGCGCGCTTCGAGGGCGTCCTGCGCAACTGGTCCCCGTCCTGGGCACCCGGCGAGGAAGGCCGGCTGCGGGACTCGGCGATCTTCTCGATCACGGCGGAGGAGTGGCCGGACGTGCGGGGGCGTTTGGAGGCGCGGATCGTGCGCTGAGGGCCGGTCCTACGCCGTAGCGGCTCCTTTACGATCACCGCATGATTGAGGGAAAGCTCGTTCGCATACGCGCCCTGTGGGCCTCCGACCTGGACGCCCACCTGCGGTGGCGCAACGACCCCGAGGTCGTGCACTGGGCCACCGGTGGCGACCCGCACTACGGGCCCATCACCCGTGAGGCCCTGGAGGGGTTCCACGACGCGAGGCTCCGGCAGGACCCGCGTACGGAGGCCTCGCTCACCGTGGAGGACCTGGCCGACGGGCGGGTCATCGGCACCGTCGACTACCGCGACGTCGAACCGTTCACCCGGCAGGCGACGGTGGGCATCACCATCGGCGAGCGCAGCCACTGGGGAGGCGGATACGGCTCCGAGGCCCTGGGGCTGCTGCTTGAGCACCTCTTCGGCGCGTGCGGGATCCGGCGCGTCGAGCTCGACACTTGGAGCGGCAACGAGCGCGCCATGCGGACCTTCCGGCGCGCCGGGTTCGTGGAGGAAGGACGCCGGCGCTCCGCCGTCCGCGTCGGCGACCGCTGGTACGACCGGGTGGTCTACGGCCTGCTGTACGAGGAGTGGGCGGAGCGCCGAGGCTGACAGGCGTACGCCCTACGCCTCCGCCCGGAACCCCCGCAGCCGCAGTGAGTTGCCGACCACGAAGACCGACGAGAAGGCCATCGCCGCGCCCGCGATCATCGGGTTCAGCAGCCCCGCCGCGGCCAGCGGCAGCGCGGCCACGTTGTACGCGAACGCCCAGAACAGGTTCGTCCGGATCGTGCCCAGCGTCCGGCGGGCCAGGCGGATCGCGTCCGGGGCCGCGCGGAGGTCGCCGCGGACCAGGGTCAGGTCGCCCGCCTCGATCGCCGCGTCGGTGCCGGTGCCCATCGCCAGGCCCAGGTCGGCCTGGGCGAGGGCGGCCGCGTCGTTCACGCCGTCGCCGACCATCGCCACCGAACGGCCCTCCGCCTGGAGGCGCTTGACGACGTCCACCTTGTCCTGCGGCAGGACCTCCGCGTACACCTCGTCGATCCCGACCTCGGCCGCGACCGACTCCGCGACCGCCCGGTTGTCGCCGGTCAGCAGGATCGGGGTGAGGCCGAGCCGGCGCAGCCGGACGATGGCCTCGGCGCTGGTGTCCTTGACCGCGTCGGCGACCTCCAGGACCGCGCGCGCCTCGCCGTCCCAGGCGACCGCGACGGCCGTCCGGCCGGCGGCCTCCGCCTCGGCCTTGCGGGCGGCCAGGTCCGCGGGGAGGCGGATCTCCCACTCGGCGAGCAGCTGTTCGCGGCCCACGAGGACGGCGTGTCCGTCGACGACGCCCTGGACGCCGAGGCCGGGGACGTTGGCGAAGTCCTCGGGGGTGGGGAGGGTGCCGGTGCGTTCGGTGGCTGCGGTGGCGACGGCCTGGGCGATGGGGTGTTCCGAGGCGTGTTCCAGGGCTCCGGCCAGGCGGAGGACGTCGGTGTCGGTGGTTCCGGCGGCCGTGTGGACGGCCTGGAGGGTCATGCGGCCGGTGGTGACGGTGCCGGTCTTGTCGAGGACGATGGTGTCGATGCGGCGGGTGGATTCCAGGACTTCGGGGCCCTTGATGAGGATGCCGAGCTGGGCGCCGCGTCCGGTGCCGACCATGAGCGCGGTCGGGGTCGCGAGGCCCAGGGCGCACGGGCAGGCGATGATCAGGACGGCGACCGCCGCCGTGAACGCGGCCGTGAGACCCGCCCCGCTCGCCAGCCAGAAGCCCAGCGTGCCCAGCGCGAGCACGATGACCACGGGGACGAACACCGCCGAGATCCGGTCCGCCAGCCGCTGCGCGGCCGCCTTGCCGTTCTGCGCGTCCTCGACGAGCTTCGCCATCCGGGCGAGCTGGGTGTCCGCGCCGACGCGGGTCGCCTCGACGACGAGCCGGCCGCCGGCGTTCAGCGTCGCACCGGTCACCGCGTCGCCCGTGGAGACCTCCACCGGGACGGACTCGCCGGTCAGCATGGACGCGTCCACGGCGGACGAGCCCTCGACGACCACGCCGTCCGTGGCGATCTTCTCGCCCGGCCGGACCAGGAAGCGGTCGCCGGCCCGGAGGTCCGCCGTGTCCACGGTCACCTCGCGGCCGTCGCGCAGGACCGTGACCTCCTTGGCGCCCAGTTCGAGCAGCGCCCGCAGCGCGGCGCCCGCCTTCCGCTTGGAGCGGGCCTCGAACCAGCGCCCCGCGAGGATGAACGCGGTGACGCCCGCCGCCGCTTCGAGGTAGATGTTCCCGGAACCGTCGCTGCGGCCGATCGTCAGCTCGAAGGGGTGCGTCATGCCGGTCATCCCGGCGGTGCCGAAGAACAGCGCCCACACCGACCACAGGAACGCGGCCGACGTACCGACCGAGATCAGCGTGTCCATCGTGGCCGCGCCGTGCCGCG
Source organism: Streptomyces sp. col6 (assembly GCF_008042035.1). Lineage (GTDB taxonomy): Bacteria > Actinomycetota > Actinomycetes > Streptomycetales > Streptomycetaceae > Streptomyces. The sequence goes on along the minus strand of NZ_RDBL01000029.1, from coordinate 522,025 downwards.
CGTTGGTCCACGCGGCGCGGTGGAAGGGCCAGCCGGCGTAGGTGACGACAGGCGCCGCCAGGGTCAGGGAGAGCCACTGCCAGTTGTCGAACTGGAGCGCCGGGATCATCGACATCAGGATCACCGGCACGGCGAGGAGGACCGCCGTGATCAGCCGCTGCCGCAACGTGTCCGTCTCCTGGACGGGTGGTTCGGCCGTTTCCTCGGGCGTACGCGCCGGGGGTGCGGGCTCCTGCGCGGTGTACCCGGTCCTCTCGACCGTGGCGATCAGGTCCTGTACGGAGACCCCGGCGCCGTCGTCGTAGCTGACGCGGGCCTTCTCCGTGGCGTAGTTGACCGTCGCGGTGACGCCGTCCATCCGGTTGAGCTTCTTCTCGATACGGGCCGCGCAGGAGGCACACGTCATGCCTCCGATGGCCAGCTCGACCTCGGCGGTGGCTGCGGTGGCTGTGGTGTGCGTGGACACGGGCCCTCCTCGATCGGCTTCTATATACCCCCTGGGGGTATCTCCCTCTGCTTCATGTATACCCCCACCCCCTATGTCGGGGCAAGGGTGATCCGCCGTGGATGCGCGGGCCGCCCCGTGAGCGGTCGTCCGTCACGCGTTTGACCTCGCGTATCTTCACGTTCACGGTGGGGCTGCGCCCCCGGCCTACCGCCCCGTAGGCTGGGCCATTGGACTAGACCTGTAGCTGCTTCCTGGAGGATTGGGTTCCCATGAGCAACCGTGCAGTCCTGGAGGTGATCGCTCTCGACGCGGAGGACGCGGTCGCTGCCCGGGCGGGTGGTGCGGACCGGCTTGAGCTGGTCACCGACATGGCGGCGGACGGCCTCACCCCGTCCTGTGCGACCTTCGCGGCGATCCGCGCCGCGGTGGACATTCCGCTGCGCGTGATGCTCAGGGTCGCCGACGGCTTCGCGGCCGGCGATGTCGACATACTCGTACGCAAGGCGCGTGAGCTGCGGGCGGAGGGTGCGGACGAGTTCGTGCTCGGCTTCCTGGACGCGGACGGCAATCCGGACCTGGTGGCGGTCGAGCGGCTGGTCGCCGAGCTGGACGGGTGCCGCTGGACGTTCCACCGTGCGATCGACCGGGCGGCGGACAGGGATGCCCTGCGGAAGGCCCTGGCGGATCTGCCGGGGCTGGACACGTATCTGACGGCCGGGGCGGCCGCCGGGGTGGACGCGGGGATTCCGACGCTGGTGGCCGAGGCGGGGCGCGCGGGCGAGCCGGGGTACGAGCCGCGGATCCTTGTGGGCGGCGGGCTCCGGCTGGAGCATCTGCCGGAGTTGCTGGCCGCGGGGATCGATGCGGTGCACATCGGTGGTGCCGCCCGGCCGCGGGGCTGGTCCGGGCCGGTGGACGCGGCGGCGGTACGGGAGTGGCGGGACGTGCTGGACGCGTAGCCGCGGGGGCGGGGTGCGTGGGGGGCAGCGCCCCCGCGCAGACAGCCCGCGCCGGGCGGGGCGGGTGCGGTGGTGTGCGGCCCGCCCCGCCCGGCGCGGGCTGTCTGCGCGGGGGCGCTGCCCCCGGACCCCCGCTCCTCAAGCGCCGGAGGGGCTGGTTTCGCAACCTCGTCCTGTCATGACCCTGGCGCATCAGGCGCCCCTCGCCCCACAATGACTGCGCAGCGATGGGACCGCTCCCATGGTGCGCCTCCCCGGCATGCCCATCTGTTGTGGGAGCGCTCCCATCCCTGTCTCCGGCCCCCACGTCGAAAGGCTCCCGGTGAACGCCTTCTCGCCCCCGTCCCCCGTCCGGCGCAGACGTCGTGTGTTCGGCGTGGTGGCTCTGGCCGCCCTCTGCGGTGGCCTCCTCACCGCGCCCGGGGCCGCCGCTGCCGCCGACGACGAGCCCGCGCCGGAGCAGATCACCAACGGTGACTTCTCCGCCGGGACCGCGCCCTGGTGGTCCACGGCCAACGCGCCCGTCGCCGTGGTCGACGGGCGGCTCTGCGCCGACGTACCGGCCGGGACCGCCAACCCGTGGGACGCGATCATCGGGCAGAACGACATCCCGCTCGTGGCGGGGGAGACGTACACGCTGACGTACACGGCGAGTTCGAGCGCGCCGCTCTCCATTCACACCAACGTGCAAATGGCGACCGATCCCTACACCGCCGACCTCTCCGCGACCGATCACATCGACGCGGAGGCGGCCCCCTTCACCCACGTCTTCACCGCGAGCGCCGACCAGGACGGGGCGCAGGTCGCCTTCCAGGTCGGCGGGGGTGCGGCGGCGGCCACCTTCTGTGTGGACGACGTGTCGCTGCGCGGGGGCGCCGAGCCGCCCGTGTACGAGCCCGACACCGGGTCGCCCGTACGCGTCAACCAGGTCGGCTACCTGCCCAAGGGCCCCAAGACCGGCACCCTGGTCACCGACGCCGCCGACCCGCTGCCGTGGAAGCTGAAGGCCGCCGACGGGGCGACCGTCGCGAGCGGGACCACCGTGCCGGGCGGCGAGGACCCGACCTCGCGGCAGAACGTGCACACCTTCGACTTCAGCGACGCCACCGCGACCGGTGACGGCTTCACGGTCGAGGCGGACGGGCAGGTCAGCGAGCCGTTCTCGATCCGCGCGGACCTCTACGACGGGCTGCGGTCCGACTCGCTGGCGTACTTCTACCAGAACCGCAGCGGCATCGCGATCGACGCGGACCTCGTCGGCGCGGAGTACGCGCGCCCGGCCGGCCACCTCGGTGTGGCGCCGAACAAGGGCGACACGGACGTGCCGTGCCAGGCGGGCGTCTGCGACTACCGGCTCGATGTGCGCGGCGGCTGGTACGACGCCGGGGACCACGGCAAATACGTCGTCAATGGCGGCATCGCGGTCGCCGAGTTGATGGACACCTACGAGAGGACGCTGACCGCCGACGGCGCGGAGTCCGCCGAGCTGGGCGACGGCGCGCTGCGGGTGCCCGAGCACGGCAACGAGGTGCCGGACATCCTCGACGAGGCGCGCTGGGAGCTGGACTTCCTGCTGCGCATGCAGGTCCCGGCCGGGAAGCCGCTGGCCGGCATGGTGCACCACAAGGTGCACGACGCCAACTGGACCGGCATCCCGATGCGGCCCGAACTCGACCCGGAGCAGCGCGAACTGCACCCGCCGACGACCGCCGCCACCCTGAACCTCGCCGCGACCGCCGCCCAGTGCGCCCGGCTGTACGCCCCGTACGACGCGGACTTCGCGGCGAAGTGCCGTACCGCCGCCGAGACGGCATGGGCCGCCGCGAAGGCCCACCCGGCGGTGTACGCCAGCCCGGCCGACGGGGTCGGGGGCGGGACGTACGAGGACAACGACGTGAGCGACGAGTTCTACTGGGCCGCCGCCGAGCTGTTCACCACCACGGGCAAGGACACCTACCGGCAGGCGCTGCTCGACTCGCCGCTCCACGGTGACGTGGACGCGGCGTTCCCCGCCGACGGCGGCATGTGGTGGGGCGGCACCGCCGGGCTCGGCGTGCTGACCCTGGCCACGGTCCCGAACGACCTGACGTCCGCGCAGCTCGCCGACGTACGGTCCGTGGTCACCACGGCCGCCGACCGGTACGCGGCGCAGACCGCGGACCAGCTGTACGGCGTGCCGTACGCGCCGAAGGACCAGAACTACGTCTGGGGCTCCAACAGCCAGGTCCTCAACAACATGATCGTGCTGGCCACCGCCGCCGACCTCACCGGCGAGGCCGGATACCGGGACGCCGTCCTGCGCGGCGCGGACTACCTGTTCGGGCGCAACCCGCTCAACCAGTCGTATGTCACCGGCTACGGCGAGCGGTTCTCGCAGAACCAGCACCACCGGTTCTGGGCGCACGAGTCGGACCCGTCCCTGCCGCACCCGCCGGCCGGGTCCCTCGCGGGCGGGCCGAACCTGACCGCGCCCACCTCGGGCGACCCGGAGGCCGCCGCCAAGCTCAAGGGCTGCGCCGCCGCGATGTGCTACCTCGACGACAACGGCTCGTACGCCACCAATGAGGTCGCCATCAACTGGAACGCGCCGCTGGCCTTCGTCGCCTCCTACCTGGACGACGCGGGCGACGGCGCCGGACCGGAGCGCGCCTGCACGGTGATGTACTCCTCGCACCCGTGGAGCACCGGCTCGACCACCACGGTCACGGTGAAGAACACCGGCAGCGAGGCCGTCACCCCGTGGTCCCTGACCTGGCTGCTGCCGGGCGACCAGAAGCTCAGCCACACCTGGAGCGCCGAGATCGGCCAGTACGGGCGGACGGTGACGGCCGCGCCGCTGTCCTGGAACCGGACGCTCGCGCCCGGGGCCTCTATCGACTTCGGGTTCAACAGCAGCCGTACGGGCCCGGCGGCCGACCCGGGCACCGTGAAGCTGAACGGGCGGGCCTGCACGGCGGGATGATGACCGGGCGGGGGCGGGAGTGGACGCGAGGGTCCTCCCGCTCCCGCTCCCTCTTTACACCAACTGCTCCGGCAGCGAAGCCGCGTGAAGCACTGTCAGCCCGGAGACCGCACGGGTCAGCGCCACGTACAGCCGGCGCAGGCCCGTGCGCTCGTCCGGTTCGCCGTCGACCACGGCGGCCGGTTCGTCCAGCACCACGTAGTCGTACTCCAGGCCCTTCGCCAGCGAGGCCGGGACCAGCGTCAGCCGGGACTCGGCGGTCGTCTCCTGACCGGGGGAGAGATACGTGTGACCGGCCGCCGTGAGCGCGTCGGCCAGGGCCGGGACGCGGGCGTCGGCGGCGATCAGACCGATCGACCCCTCGTGCGCCAGGGACTCCTCGCAGGCCGCGATCACCGCCGCGTCCAGGACACCGGAGGCCACCTCCCGCACGGAGAGCGAACCGGGCGACTCACGCACCGACTCCACCGGCGTCAGCCCCGGCGAGATCACCGGGAGCAGCCGGGAGGCGTACGCGATCACATCGCGCGGCACGCGGAAACCGGCCGTCAGCTCCTCCACCAGCGCGTCCGCCTTGCCCAGGTGGTGCAGCGCCTGCTCCCAGCTCTGCGTCGACCACGGGGTCGTGCCCTGTGCGAGGTCGCCGAGGACGGTGGCGGAACCGGTCGAGCAGCGGCGGCCGACCGCGCGGTACTGCATGGGGGAGAGGTCCTGGGCCTCGTCGATCACGACATGGCCCAGCGAGTGCGTACGTGCCACCAGGTCTGCCGCCTCGTCGATCAGGACCGCGTCCGCCGCCGACCACTTCGCGGACTTCACGCTGCGCGCCGGCTTGGCCCACAGGATCGCCTTCCGCTCGTCCTCGGTCAGCAGTCCCTCCGCGTGCTCCGCCAGGAACTCCGCGTCGGACAGCAGCCGCAGGACCAGTTTCGCCGGGTCGACCGCCGGCCAGATCGCCTTGACGGCCGCCTTCACGGCGGGGGTGCGGGCCACCGCGTTCTGGACCCGGTCGTCGGGCGCCTCGCCCGCCTCCTCCATCCGCACCAGCACGGCGTGCGCGATGCGCTGGGGCAGCGCCTCGTGCGCGGCGCCGTACCGCATGTCCCGGGCCAGCAGCTCCTGGACCATCTCCTCGATCTCGTACGCCGGAACGCGCCAGCGCCGTGAGCCGCGCACCACCATGACCGGCTCGGTCGGCAGCGTGACGTGCGAGCGCAGCGCCCGGCGCAGCACCTCCGCCATCCGCGCGTCGCCCTTCACGACGGCGGCCGTCGCCTCGTCCGCGCCCCGGACCTCGATCTGCGCGGTCACCAGGTCCTCGACGGTCGCCTGCTTGACCTCCAGCTCGCCGAGGGCGGGGAGCACCTGCTCGATGTAGTGCAGGAAGGAGCGGTTCGGGCCGACGACCAGGGTGCCGGTGCGGGCCAGGCGCTCGCGGTGCGCGTACAGCAGATACGCGACCCGGTGCAGGCCGACGGCGGTCTTCCCGGTGCCGGGGCCTCCCTGGACGCAGACCGTGCCGCCCAGCTCGCTGCGGACGATCTCGTCCTGCTCCGGCTGGATCGTCGCGACGATGTCCCGCATGGGGCCGACGCGCGGGCGCTCGATCTCCGCCTGGAGCAGCTTGCTCGTCTGCTCCGCCTCCGCCGGGTCGGTCAGGTGCTCGTCCTCGTACGCGGTGAGGTCGCCGCCCGTGTAACCGAAGCGGCGCCTGCGGCCGACGTCCAGCGGGTCCTTGCGGGAGGCCCGGTAGAACGGCTGCGAGACCGGGGCGCGCCAGTCGATCACCATCGGGTCGCCGACCGCGTCGTGCACATGGCGGCGCCCGATGTAGAACTGCTCGCCCTCGGCGCCCTCCGCCTCCTCGGCGCCGACCACGTGCAGGTAGTCCAGGCGTCCGAAGAACAGCGGGGTGTGCGCGAGGTCGGCGAGCGACTTGATCCGCTCGTCGATCTGGGCCTGGAGCACCGCCGCGTTCACCCAGTTCGCGGTGACATCGCGGATGTCGAGGTTCTGGGCGTCCTCCCGCATGGCGCGCAACGCGGCGCGGGACGCGGCGAGATGGGCGCGCTCATGGGCGAGGGGGTCGGTGGTGGTGTCGCTCTCGAATTCGTGCGCGGGCACGGTGTTGCCTCCGGCATTCAACGCAGGACGGCGGACCGCGTCTCACCTTTGGGGGGTGTGCGGTCCGCCGTCCTGCGTTGAATGCCGGAGGCAACACCGTGCCCGCGCACGAATTCGAGAGCGACACCACCACCGACCCCCTCGCCCATGAGCGCGCCCATCTCGCCGCGTCCCGCGCCGCGTTGCGCGCCATGCGGGAGGACGCCCAGAACCTCGAACGGTTTACGGGGGCGGGGTGGGGGCAGTCCCGTACGTCCCGTAGGGGATGCCGTGCGACCGGAGGTGTACGCGGGCCGCGCCCCGCTTCCGCCTCCGGACCGACGCCCCGGCGCACCCGTCCGGAGCACCATGGATACATGAGTACCGTCACTCTTGACCCGCGAAGGACCGGCGCCACCGCGGCCCCCGGTCACCCCCACAACCGCGCCTGGGAGGCCCTGCACGCCGTGAAGGTGTTCGCGCAGGCGGCGTTCGGCGTCGTCGTGCTCGGCGAGTACGCGGAGGAGGCGGGGGTGCGGCGGCGCTGACCGCGCCGCCGCCCCTGCCTCAGCTCTCCGACAGCAGCTCGTCCGCGTCGACGATGCGGTACGCGTAGCCCTGCTCGGCCAGGAAGCGCTGGCGGTGCGCCGCGAAGTCCTGGTCGATCGTGTCGCGCGCGACGACCGAGTAGAACCGCGCCTCGTGCCCGTCGGCCTTCGGCCGCAGCACCCGGCCCAGGCGCTGCGCCTCCTCCTGGCGCGAACCGAAGGTCCCCGACACCTGGATGGCGACCGTCGCCTCCGGCAGGTCGATGGAGAAGTTCGCCACCTTCGACACCACCAGCACGTTCAGCTCGCCCTCCCGGAAGGCGTCGAACAGCTTCTCGCGCTGCGCGTTGCTCGTCTCGCCCTTGATCACCGGGGCGTCCAGATGCTCACCCAGCTCGTCGAGCTGGTCGATGTACTGCCCGATGACCAGGGTCTGCTCGCCCTTGTGCTTGCGCACCAGCGCCTCGGTCACCTTCCGCTTCGTCGCGGTCGTCGCGCAGAACCGGTACTTCTCCTCGGCCTCCGCGGTCGCGTACGCGAGGCGCTCCGAGTCCGTGAGGTTGACCCGGACCTCGACGCAGTCCGCCGGGGCGATGTAGCCCTGCGCCTCGATCTCCTTCCACGGCGCGTCGAACCGCTTGGGCCCGATGAGCGAGAAGACGTCCGACTCGCGGCCGTCCTCGCGGACCAGCGTCGCGGTCAGGCCGAGGCGGCGCCGGGCCTGGAGGTCGGCGGTGAACTTGAAGACCGGCGCGGGCAGCAGGTGCACCTCGTCGTAGATCACCAGGCCCCAGTCACGGGAGTCGAACAGCTCCAGGTGCGGGTAGACGCCCTTCCTGCGGGTCGTCAGCACCTGGTAGGTGGCGATCGTGACCGGCCGGATCTCCTTCCGCGTCCCGCTGTACTCGCCGATCTCCTCCTCGGTCAGCGAGGTCCGCTTCACCAGCTCGTGCTTCCACTGCCGGGCGGAGACGGTGTTCGTGACGAGGATCAGGGTGGTCGCCTTGGCCTGCGCCATCGCGCCCGCCCCGACGAGGGTCTTGCCCGCGCCGCAGGGCAGCACGACGACGCCGGACCCGCCGTGCCAGAAGCCGTCCACGGCCTGCTGCTGGTACGGGCGCAGCGCCCAGCCGTTCTCGTCCAGCTCGATCGGGTGCGCCTCGCCGTCCACGTACCCCGCGAGGTCCTCGGCGGGCCAGCCGAGCTTGAGCAGCGTCTGCTTGACCTGGCCGCGCTCGGAGGGGTGCACGGCGACGGTGTCCGGGTCGATCCTGGCCCCGACCAGCGGCTGGACCTTCTTCGAGCGGAGGATCTCCTCGAGCACCGGCCGGTCCGTCGTCGTCAGCACCAGCCCGTGCACGGGGTGCTTGGACAGGGTGAGGCGGCCGTAGCGGTCCATCGTCTCGGCGATGTCGACGAGCAGCGCGTGCGGGACGGGGTAGCGCGAGTGCGTCACGAGCGCGTCCACGACCTGCTCGGCGTCGTGCCCGGCCGCGCGGGCGTTCCACAGCCCGAGCGGGGTCAGCCGGTACGTGTGGATGTGCTCGGGCGCCCGCTCCAGCTCGGCGAACGGCGCGATGGCCCGACGGCAGGCGTCGGCCTGCTCGTGGTCGACTTCGAGGAGGAGCGTTTTGTCGCTCTGGACGATGAGGGGTCCGCTCACGCGCGTTGGCCCTTCCGGCTCGGGGGAAACCTCCAGTGTGCCGCATCGGGGGGCGGTGTGTCGTGGGCCCGTCGTCGGGGCCGGGGCAACCCAGCCCGTCCGGCGTTTGAGGACGGAACCCTTAGGCCCGGTCCGGGGACACCGGCTTTGTCCTCAAGCGCCGAACGCCGAGCTTGCCGCTCTCGCCCGCCAGGCCGTGGCAGCGGCGCGAGGTCCTGGGACACCCTTCCGTCCCAGCTGTGATTCACGTCACTGCCGGCGGCTCGGTGCAGCACCCGGCCTCGTTCCGCCGTCATGGGGGCAGTGATCGGGACGGGACGAGGAGAGGAGGTCGGCGGGTGAGGTTTCGCAGGAGTGGTCCGGGCATCGGGTTCACGGAGTTCGTCGCACAGCGGTCGGGAGCGTTGTTCCGCACCGCGTATGCGCTGACCGGTGACGTGCATGTGGCCGAGGATCTGGTGCAGGAGGCGCTGGAGCGGGCGTGCCGACACTGGCGGAAGGTCGCGGTGGCGGACTCGCCGGAGGCGTACGTGCGCAAAGTGCTGGTCAACCTGGCCAACGACCGCTGGCGGCGGCTGTCGCGCCCGGGCTGGCGCCCCGGGCTGTCGGGGGTGCCCGAGACGGCCGACCCCCGGGACCGGTTCGGGCAGGTGGATCTGCGCGCGGAGCTGATCGAGGCACTGCTCGGGCTGCCGATGGGCATGCGCAGCGTGGTGGTCCTGTACTACCTGCACGATCTGGACGCCGAGCAGGTCGCCGGCGTCCTGGACATCTCTTCGAGTGCGGTGAGGTCCCAGCTAGCCCGCGGCCTGGCCAAGCTGCGCGATTCCGTATCGGGCGCCCAGGCGCCGCACACCCCGTCGGCCGCTTTCGGAGGTACGAAGTGAGGAACACGTCGTCCGGACCCGCCCCGTTCGAGCCGGGCCTCGAAGCCGAGCTGCGTGCCGCGGTGGCCTCCTTCGCCGACGGGCCGACGGCGCCGGTCGTCGACGCGGCCGCGATCGAGCGAGTCGTCAGCCGCAGCCGCACCCGCCGGGCGCTCCTCGGCACCGCTGCGGCGTGCTGCGTGCTGGCGTGCGCCACGGTGGGGTTCTTCGCGCTGAAGCCCGTGCCGCCCGCGCCCGGCGCCTCCCCGTCCCCAGCGGCGAACGGGGCGTGCACCCCGCTCGCCACCGGCACCCCCAAGAGCGGAAGCGCCGATCCGACTCCGACACAGGAACGGGAGCAGACCGCGGGAGCGGGCATCGCGCTGCCGGACCTGGCCGGCATGCCGGTCGAACAGGCCGGAAGCCTGCTGCGCGGACTCGGACTGAGCTGCACGATCATGCGGCACACGGACTGGAACGCTCCCGCCGGGCAGGTGATCAGCAGTGCCCCCCGGGGCGGCGCAGCACCGGTGGCACCGGGCTCGTCCGTCCTCCTGCTGGTCTCGACGGGCAAACCCGGCAGAACCTGAGCGACCGGGCCCTTCGGCCCGCGCACCGGCAGGACGGCGCCCCGTCCTGCCGGGCAGGGGAGCCACCCGCAGCGGAGGAACGGCTGCGGGTGGCGGGCTCCGATGCCGTCAGCCGCGCAGCTCGCTCGGCATCGTCTTTGGGCTGCGGCGAACGAACCTCCGGACAGGTCTGTCTCGTGACTCTTCCGCCTGGTCCCACGGGCCGGACAACAGTGCGCTGGACGATCCCGCCCTACGTGCCCACCACCGACCACTCAGGGTGACCAGAACTGGAGACCGCCGGAGGATACGCGACACCTCAACGTGCGGGCCCACCAGTCTCACGACCGGATGTGCGCGGGCGGCCCGCTAGGGTCACGGCGTCGGCGGCCGTTGGCCCCGGCCCCGCGGGAGGCGGCCCTGGTGGACCGCCGCGTGCGCCGTGCGCGCCAGCTCCGGCGCGTCCTGCGTGAACGTGTCGACCCGCAGAGCCCGCCCGTCGCGGAGGCGGATCACGCACGTGAAGCCCATGCCGCGCGCCTCGGCCAGCGGCCGGCCGTCGTCGCCGTGCGCCCCCACCGACGCGATGTCCTCCCACGGGATCAGCGTCGCGGTCCCCGCGACCCGGTGGGTCAGCCCCCGCTCGTGGACGTCGAAGCTCTGCTCACGCGTACGGAAGCCCTGCACGAACCGCCAGACCGCCAGGCCCAGCCCCACGAGCCCGACTCCGAGGAGCAGGCCGGCCAGTTCGGGGGCCCCGTCCGTGGTGCCGACGGAGGCGAGCACGACCGGTATCCCGAAGGCCAGTCCGGCCGCCCCGACGGCCGCCAGCACGCCGGCCTGCACCAGCCGTCTGCCGCCGTCCGTGCGGTGCTCGCGGACGAAGCCGCCCAGCTGCCGGGCAGCGTCGGTGCGTCGCATGTGATTCCCCCTGTGATCGCGGACTTAGTCGCGGACACGCCAAAGTGTGCCCGCGCCCGGCCCAGGGGCAAACAGCCGCGTCCGGCCTACTCCGCCAGCTCGGCCACGCCCGTGATCCGGTGCAGCGGGTACGTGCGGACCTCGTCCGCCGTGTGGTCGTACGCCGTCACGAAGCCGCCCTCCACACGGACCGGGGCGATCACGCGCTGGCTCGCGGTGCCCTCCGCGTTGACGTAGCCGATCCACACCGCGGAGCCCGTCATCGCGGCGGCCTGGACGGTGACCAGGGTCTCCGCCGGGGTCGTACGAGGCAGCGCGCCGGGCGGCGTGGCGGGGCCGGTGTCCTTCTGCGCGTGGACGACCGTGGCGGCGGTGTCCCCGGCCCGGATCGCCCGGACCGCCGCGCCGAGCAGGGTGGTGTCCGGCACCGGCGGGCCCTCGGGGACGGGCGTGGGCGCCGACCGGGGCGGGGTGCGGTGGGCACCGGCCCGGGTGATCAGGACGTCGCCGTCGGCGGACTCCGCGGCGGGCGCGTACCCCATCTCGCGGAGCCCTTCGAGGAGCGAGGCCGGATCGGCTCGGGCCGCCAGCACCGTCGGCGCGATCCGGCGCAGCCGCAGCGCGGCGGACCGCTTGTCGGCGAGGATCTCGTTGAGCACGGCCTCGTCGTCGCAGCGCACGTACGAGGAGGCGGCGCCGATCCGGAGGTGGCCGTGGCGCCGGGCCACGTCGTCGATGAGGTAGCTCAGCGGCTGCGGCACCGGCGTACGGCTGTGCGCGGCGAGAAAGGCGTGCAGGTCGGCGGTGGTCTGTCCGGCGTCCAGGGCCCGGCGGACCGACCCGGGCGTGAACCGGTACACCGTCGCCCCGCCCTTGGACTCGATGTCCGCGAGCGCGCCGAGCAGATCGGCGAGGGGGCGTTCCAGCGGCCCCGGCGCGACGGCGGTCAGGTCGGCCTGGAGCAGGACGTGGTCCAGGGGCTCGGGCAGCAGTGGGGCGAGCAGCCCGGCCGCCTCGGCGGGCCCGCCGGTGAGCAGGGCGCGGGTGGGCGCGGCGAGCGCGCCGCGCCCGGTGATGCCGAGGAGCTCCGACTCGTTCAGCGTCCACAGGGCGATCCGGGAGCGCAGATCCGTGGTCTCCCCGGTGGCGGCGGTCCCGCGCAGGGGCCGTTCCCAGCGGAGCCGGGCGAGCACGGTCTCGGGGTCGGGCGCGGTGCCGGCCGGCAGGGCGTCGAGCAGGGCGAGGACCCGGTGGCGTACCTCGGGCGCGGCGGAACGGTCCAGATCGGGGCCGAGCGCGGACAGGGCCCGCCCCTTGGCGTCCTGGCCGCCGACCAGCCCCGAGGTGCGGGTGGCGGTGAGCCAGGTCGTGGCGAGGGAGACCCAGCGCTCCTGGGCGGGCAGCTCCAGCCACTCGTCGTACGCGGGCGTCGGCGCGTACCGCTCGTCCGCCTCGCCGTCGGAGGCCAGCAGCCCGGCGGCGTACGCCAGCTCGACCCAGAACGCGGCGGCGGGCTCCGGGACGTCCAGCGCGGTGGCCGTCTTCCGCAGCTCCCGGACGCTGAGGCCGCCGGCGCGCAGGACGACGGGGCCGCCGCCGTTCCAGAGCTTCAGCAGCTCCTCGACGGTGGACACGGCCAGGAACGCCTGACCGGCCGCCGCGCTGTCCACAGCCTGTGGATCGCGTTCGGCGACGGCGGCCACGACCGGCGGCCGGGGCTCGGGCACCCGGTGCGCGCGTCCGGCCCGCAGATGCAGCGCGGCCTCGCGGGGCAGCACGACGGTCCGGGTCGAGACGGGCAGCAGGAGGCCCCGGTCCCGCAGCCACTTCACGGGCGGCGTCGGGTTCGGCGTCACCTCCCCGTACGGCGGCCCCCACACGAGCCGGTCCAGGACCGCCAGCGCCTCCATGGGGGCGGTGTCGAGCAGCCCGCCCATCCGGGCGCGGTCGGTGAACAGCGCGGTCAGGGCCGTCACCGCGGACACCGGGTCGTGGGTGGCGGGCAGTCCGGCGGCGGTCAGGATCTCCTGGAGCCGGCCCGGCGACATCCCGGCGGTGGCCTCGGCGACGGTCGGCCCGAGCCCGGTGGGGGAGGGGTGCTGCGGGGACGGCGACAGCAGCTCCCGCGCCGTGCGCACCAGCCGCAGCCGGTCGTCCTCGCCCCATACGAGGGCCTGCTCGCGCAAGGTGCCGAGCGCGCCGGGCAGCGCCTCGGTGATCGCGGCGCCCGCGTCGTCGCGCTGCTCGCCGTCATCCTGCCCGTCACCGGTCAGCAGGCCGAGCAGCGTCCCGTACGGCGCCGGGTCGGGCGCCACCGCCAGCGCCTCGGCGGTCTGCAGGGCGAACCGGTCGAGGTGTTCCAGGGCCCGGACGACGGACGCACGGGTGCCCGCGCGCGTGGCGAGCTGGGTGATGTCGCCCGGCACGGGGGAGAGGAGATCGGGCCGCGCCCGCAGCAGCCCGGCCAGTGACTCGTCGTCCCGGGCGCGCAGAGCCTCGGCGAGCGTCCGCGGTGGTGTGGTCGTCCCCATCCGCCCCACGGTAGTCGTTCCGGACAGCCGTGAGGGCGCTACCGTCGGTGCAGGCCGGTAGCGGGGAACCGAGGGGAAGCATCGCGTGGGGATCGAGAGCGACCAGCTGGTCTACGACTATCTGAGCCGGGTCGGCGACCTCGCCCAGCAGCAACAGCTGTCGTCGGCCGCCCGGATGCGGCTCGTGTCGGAGCTCCGGGCCGAGATCGACCGGCAGCGCACGGCCCAGGCGGCCCACACGCCGGGCCAGGTGCGCCGCATCATCGGCACGCTCGGCACCCCGGACGAACTCGTCGCGGAGGCGGGCCGGAGGGCGCCGGACGCCCCGGAAATTCCCGGACCGCGCCGCGCGCGTCACCACAGGCCCGCACCGCCGGAAGCACCGGACGAGGCGGACACGGGCGCCGTCGCGCACGCGGCCGACTTCGGCGCCGCCGGCCCGCACCGGGCGGGTACGGACGAGTTGGGCGACGGCGAGGCGGACTGGTGGCGGGACGAACCCGGCCCGTTCGGCGAGTCCGGACCGGGCGCGTTCGGCGAGTTCGGCCCCGGTACGGAGGTGCCGGGCTTCCGGGGCGGGGTGGAGATCGAGGCGCTGCTGCGCCCGCCGGAGCCGGAGGAGGACGAGGAGGAGCCGGACGAGGAGGTCTCCGACGAGGAGGCCCCGGAGGCCGCGCCCCCGGAGAAGCGCCGCCGCCGGCTGCCGAAGCTCCGCCGCAGGCCCACCGTCGCGCCGGAGGCCGCCGCCCCGCGCCGGGGCTTCGGCCACCCGGTGCTGCTGCTGGCCGCCGCCCTGCTGGTGACGGGCGCGGTGATGGGCTCGCTGCTGGCCCTGGCGGGCGGCTGGCTGCTCGCGTACAGCTCCCGCAAGCTGACGCGCGCGGAGGCGAAGTGGGCGGCGATGGGCCTGCCCGGGGCGGTCGCAGCGGCGGCCCTGGTCTGGCTGTGGGGCCGCATGGACGGCCGCTGGGGTGCTCCGATCGCGGAGGACGGCATGAAGGACGCCCTGGGCGACGTCTGGCCGGTCACGGTACGAGCGGCGGCGGTGGCCTCGGCGCTGTTCCTGCTGTGGCGGGCGAGGCGGAGGTAGGCGGCGGGGACGACCGGGCGCGGCGGCCGTTCGTCCGGCGTCCACAATGGGGGACATGACCCCCACACCCCTGACGGTCGGCTTCGACCTGGACATGACGCTCATCGACTCCCGTCCCGGCATCAAGGCCGTCTACGAGGCCCTTGTCGCCGAGACGGGCGCCGCGATCGACACCGACCTGGTCGTGAGCCGCCTGGGCCCGCCGCTGGAGGAGGAGCTGGCGAACTGGCTGCCGGCCGCCGAGGTGCCCGCCGTCGCGGACCGGTACCGGGAGATCTACCCCTCGTACGCGATCACCCCGACGCTCGCCCTGCCGGGCGCCCGGGAGGCGGTCGAGGCGATACGGGCGCGCGGCGGCCGGACGCTCGTGGTCACCGCCAAGTACGAGCCGAACGCCAAGCTGCACCTGGCCCACCTCGGCATCGAACCGGACGTGATCGTGGGCAACCTCTGGGCCGAGCGGAAGGCGGTGGCCCTGAAGGAGCACGGCGCCACGGTCTACGTCGGCGACCACATCGGCGACGTACGCGGCGCCCGGGCGGCGAACGCCGTCTCCGTGGCCGTCACGACGGGCCCGTGCGGCGCGGAGGAGCTGCGCGACGCGGGCGCGGACGTGGTCCTCACGTCCCTCACCGAACTGCCGGCCTGGCTGGACGCGTACCGCCCCTAGCTACCGCTCGCGGGACCCCGCGCGGGCCGAGCGGACCACGCCCGCCGCCGCGATCAGGAAGCCGACGCCCATCAGCATGCAGAGGGACCACGCGATCGACGGGAGCGGGTGGGTGCCGAGGAACAGGGGCGCCATGGTGGCGAGGGTGGAGAGGGCGCCGATGAGGAAGACGATCGCGCCGATCCGGACCAGCCGGTCGCCTGCGCCGGAAGATGAGGTACTCACCCCGTCAGGGTAGTTCCCGGGCACGGCGAACCGTGTCCGGGTGAAGCAGATGCCGTTTCCGGACACAGTCCGGATGACCAGGCTTGACGAGGGGTACGTCACCTGTGGAGGCTTCAGGCCCGGCAGGGGAGCACGACCACAGGACGGCCTGACCTGCTGAGGGCTTTCGTTCCGGCATACGGGTTGAGATGGGGTGCGTGCTTTGCCGACTGGCAAGGTCAAGTGGTTCAACAGCGAGAAGGGCTTCGGCTTCCTCTCCCGCGACGACGGCAGCGACGTCTTCGTGCACTCGTCCGTGCTCCCGGCCGGGGTCGACGCTCTCAAGCCCGGCCAGCGCGTCGAGTTCGGCGTGGTCGCCGGCCAGCGCGGTGACCAGGCGCTCTCCGTGACCGTCCTCGACCCGACCCCGTCCGTCGCGGCCGCCCAGCGCCGCAAGCCGGACGAGCTGGCGTCGATCGTCCAGGACCTGACGACGGTCCTGGAGAACATCACCCCGATGCTGGAACGCGGCCGTTACCCCGACAAGGCGGCGGGCGCGAAGATCGCCGGCCTGCTGAGGGCGGTCGCGGACCAGCTCGACGTGTAGCCGCCGACGCGACGCGAGGTGGGCGCCCCCGGCCGGGGGCGCCCACCTCGCGTTTCGCGCGCCAAGGCCTACTTGCCGGCCGCCTGCGTCGGCATCCCCTCGGCGGGGACCCCCTCCTCGATCACCGCGAAGGACGCGTCGATCTCGCATTCCGCCGGAGTCCTGTCGGCGGGGACCGCGCACTTCGAGGGGTCGACGGCGGGCTCGCTCGGGGCCGCCTGCCGCTCATCGGATCGTGACGTGCCGTCCGACGAGGACGAGCAGGCGGTCGAACCCAGCAGGGTGAGCAGGACAACGGCCGCGGCGGCCGCGGTGGTACGGGTACGCATGAGAAATCCCCCCACGGAATGGATGTCCTGGCATCAGGCTCGCCAGTCGGTCAACCATGCCACCGCGCACCGCGTTTGTGGCGCGGGGGATGTGAAGGGCCCGTGCGCGGCACGACCGGCGCGGGACTCGCCCGGCCCCCGGCTCTCAGGCGAACGACAGCGCGTCCGGGGCGAGCGCCGGGACCAGCCCCTCGGCCGCCGCCCGGGTCAGCAGGCCGCGGATGGCGGCGTAGCCGTCCTCGCCCAGGTCCGCGGTGAACTCGTTCACGTACAGGCCGATGTGCTGGTCCGCGACGGCCGGGTCCATCTCCTGGGCGTGCGCGAGGACGTACGGGCGGGAGGCCTCCGGGTCGTCCCAGGCCATGCGGACCGAGGTGCGGACGGACTCGGCGAGCAGCTTCAGCGTGTCCGCGCCCAGCGAGCGCTTCGCGATGATCGCCCCGAGCGGGATCGGCAGGCCGGTGGTGTCCTCCCAGTGCCGGCCCATGTCGGCCAGGCTGTGCAGGCCGTAGTTCCGGTACGTGAAGCGCGCCTCGTGGATGACCAGGCCGGCGTCCACCTTGCCGTCCCGGACCGCCGGCATGATCTCGTCGAACGGCATGACGACGATCTCGCCGACCCCGCCCGGCACCACCTCGGCCGCCCAGAGGCGGAACAGCAGGTAGGCGGTGGAGCGCTCGCTCGGTACGGCGACGGTCTTCCCGGTCAGGTCGGTGCCCGCCTCGCGGGTGAGGACGAGCGGCCCGCAGCCCCGGCCCAGCGCGCCGCCGCACGGCAGCAGCGCGTACTCCTCCAGGACCCAGGGCAGCACCGCGTACGACACCTTGAGCACGTCCAGTTCGCCGCGCTCGGCCATGCCGTTGGTCAGGTCGATGTCCGCGAAGGTGATGTCCAGCGCCGGCGCGCCGGGGACCCTGCCGTGCGCCCAGGCGTCGAAGACGAACGTGTCGTTCGGGCAGGGCGAGAAGGCGATGCGCAGCGCGTCAGCCTGCGGTGTCGTCTCGGTCATGGCGGGTCCAGCCTTCCAGTACGGGTATGAGCTTGCCGAACGCGCCGGTCAGCGCGGTCAGCGCGTCGCCGATGCGCCAGGCGTCGCGGTCGCGCGGGCCGACGGTGTTCGACACGGCCCTGATCTCCAGGGCCGGTACGCCGGCGAGGGCCGCCGCCTCCGCGACCCCGAAGCCCTCCATGGCCTCGGCGACCGCGTGCGGGTGGGCGGTCAGGAGCGCGGCGGTGCGCTCCGCCGTGCCGGTCACCGTGGAGACGGTGAGGATGCCGCCGGTGCGCGCGCCCGTCGCGGCGGCCGTCTCCCGGACCAGCGCGGGCGGCGGCGCGAACCGGTCGCGGCCGAAACCGAGCGCCGTCACCGGCAGGAAGCCGTCCGGGGTGTCCGCACCCAGGTCGGCGGCCACGATCGCGTCGGCCACGACGAGCGAGCCGACCGGGGCGGCCGGTGCGAAGCCGCCGCCGATGCCCGCCGAGACCACCAGGTCGTAGCGGTCCGAGGCGAGGGCGAAGGCGGCCGACGCCGCCGCGGCGGCCGGTCCCGCGCCGCCCGCGAGCACGTCGAGCGGGCCGGCGCGGTGGATCTCCGCGCCGCGGATCCGGTGGACCGCCGGCTCGTCCCCGTACGCACGCGTGACCGCGTCCCGTTCCACCGGGACCGCGGTCACGACAAGCACGCGCACGAAGAGGAGCCCTTCGAGGTCGGGAGAGGGTCAGTCCGTCTTCTTCAGCTCGAAGTGCCAGACGCCGAGGACGCTCGCGCCCTTCGTCTCCACCACGCTGATCTGCGTCTTGTCCGCGGTCTCGCCGGTCTGGCTGGAGAAGAAGGCGCTGCCCGAGATGGAGCGGTAGGTCTTCTTGAACGGCTCCTGCTCGGCCTGCTGGCCGTTGATGAAGAGCGTCCAGCCGTGGTCCGCGATCTCCGGGTCGACCCCGAAGTGGACCGTGTCGGACATCGAGACCTTGACGGTCTTCTCCGCCTCCTTGTTGAGGCAGGACTTGACCTCGGATTCCTTGAGGGCCTTGCCGTCGTTGTAGCAGGCGGCCTCGGTGCTCACCGAGTTGTCGCCGACCGTCACGGTGGCGAGCGGCGTCGGCTTGTCGCAGGCGGAGAGGACGAGAAGTCCCGCGGACACGGCACCAAGAGCGACGCCGATTCGACGGCCCTTACCGGAGAAGAACGCAACGGTCATGGGCCGAAGGCTATCGGTCGCTCCCGCTCACGCCACGCGGGGGTGCGGCGAGCCGCGCCGCGCGGCGCCCAGCAGCCCCCGTACGGAGGCGGAAGCACCGAGCGCGAGCAGCCCGGCGGCGACGGACATGCCCAGTACGCCGTTGAGGGGGAGGGCGATGCCGATCGCGCCGCCCACCACCCAGGCCATCTGGAGCAGGGTCTCGGAGCGGGCGAACGCGGACGTCCGCACCTCCTCCGGCACGTCGCGCTGGATCATCGCGTCCAGCGACAGCTTCGACAGGGCCTGCGTGAGGCCCGCCGTCGCGGCGAGCGCGGCGACCATGACCGTGGAGAAGAAGATGGCCGCGAGGACGGCGACGCCGAGCGCCAGGCCCAGGACCGAGGCGACGATGATCTCGGGGCCGCGCGCCCGCAGCCAGGAGCCGATCGCCGTGCCCAGCGCGTTGCCCACACCCGCCGCCACGCCGACGATCCCCAGCGAGATCGCGGCGCTCTGCCCGGCGAGCGGGTGCTCGCGCAGCAGGAACGCGAGGAAGAAGATCAGGAAGCCGGAGAGCGCGCGGTGCGCGGCGTTGGCCTGGAGGCCGTGCAGGACGGACGGGCCGACGGACCGCAGCCCCGGCCGCCGCTCACCGTTCTCCCGCCGCTTGCGCCACCGGCCGCCCTTGGCCCCGGCCTGCGTGGAGGTGGACCGCAGCGGTTCCGGGCGGGGCGTGCCCTCGCCGTGCGGCGGTACGAGCTGCGCCCTGCGTTCGCCCTTCGCGGAGTCCACCTTGGGCGGCAGCGTGAACGCCAGGATCGCGCCGCCGACGAACACCGCGCAGGCGCCGTACAGCGGCCACGGCGGGCCGATCATCTGCAGCCCCGCCCCGATCGGCGCGGCGGCCCCGGTGGCCAGCAGACCGGCCAGGGTCACCCGGGAGTTGGCCTTCACCAGCGAGAAGTTCGGTGGCAGCAGGCGCGGTACGACGGCGCTGCGCACCACTCCGTACGCCTTCGAGCAGACCAGGACGCCGAGCGCCGCCGGGTAGAGCTCCAGGCCGCCGGTGGCGACCGCGCCCGACATGGTGAGCGCCAGCAGCGCCCGCGCCAGCATGGAACCGGCCATCGCGACGCGGCGGCCGTGCGGCAGGCGGTCCAGGAGTGGTCCGATGACCGGGGCGAGCAGGATGAACGGCGCCATCGTGACGGCGAGGTACAGCGCGACCCGGCCGCGTGCCTGGTCCGTGGGTACGGAGAAGAACACGGTGGACGCGAGGGCGACGGTGATCATCACGTCGCCCGCGCCGTTCACCGCGTGCAGCTCGATCAGCTTGCCGAGGCCGCTCTCGCCGGCGCCGTGCGCGTGCGTGGCCTTCCGGATGCCCCGGGCGGTGCCGGTGAACGGGACCCTCAGGGCATGACCGATCGACCGGCCCGTCCTGCGGAAGGGGCCGGGTCCGTCGTGCGACCTGGCAGAAGCCACTTGGTCATAGTGCCCCAGGACCGGGCGATGCGAACCGGCATCACTGCGGGGCGCGGGCCGGACCGCCCCGTCGGGTCAGTGATCGGCCAGGTGGCGGGGTGCGGGGCGCCTCTCGGGGGCGGCCTGCCGACGGGCGGCGCGCGGCGCGGATACGGCGCCGTTTGGGACGGCAGGTGGGCGGGGGGCGGCGGAGAGGGTACCGTGCGTAGCGCGCCACCGGCGGTTGTTCTCGGCCGCGCGCTTCTTGGCGATCCCGCAGAATGGATTGCGGAAGGCGTGCCCGAGGTTGGCTCAACGGGTGTGGACGTCGACGCGGCCCTCAGGTCCGCTCCGTCCGCGACCGTATGGCCGAAATCGATGGTCGATGTGCTGGCGCGCTCGTGAGACTGGCGTAGGAGAGAAGCGAGACCTGTGAGTGCTGCGACGACGCGAGGCCGTACGGCCCGTACCGCCCGTACCCCTGTGCCCGACCGTTTGTGCGCCGAGGCGGTGGACCTCGCCCGCACGGCCGCCGAGGAGGCTGCCGCGCCGGGGATCGTGGGTGAGCATGTGGCGGTGGTCTCCGAGGGGGACCGGGTCGTCACGCACTACTTCGAGTGCAAGGACCCGGGGTACCGGGGCTGGCGCTGGGCGGTGACGGTCGCGCGGGCCTCCCGCGCGAAGAACGTCACGCTGGACGAGACCGTGCTGCTGCCGGGCAGTGACGCGCTCCTCGCGCCGGAGTGGGTGCCGTGGAGCGAGCGGCTGCGGCCGGGCGACATGGGTCCGGGCGACCTGCTGCCCACCGAGGCGGACGACCTGCGGCTGGAGCCCGGGTACACGGGGGCGGACGAGCCGCTGCCGAACGCGCCGGTCACCGACGAGCTGGCCGACCTCGTCGACGTGGAGGACGCGGAGCTGACGACGCGCCCGGATCCGGCCGTGCGCGGTTCGATCGCCGCGGTGGCGGACGAGCTGGGCATGCGGCGGGCGCGGGTGCTGTCCCGCTACGGGCTGCACTCGGCGGCGGACCGCTGGGACGAGGAGTTCGGCCCGAAGACACCGATGGCGCAGGCCGCGCCGGCCTCGTGCGTGTCCTGCGCGTTCCTGATGCCGCTGGCGGGCTCGCTGCGGCAGGCGTTCGGCGTGTGCGCGAACGAGTTCGGTCCGGCGGACGGGCATGTGGTGTCGCTGTCGTACGGGTGCGGGGGGCATTCGGAGGCGGCGGTGATGCCGAAGCCGCCTGCGGCGGTGCCGCATCGCTTGGACACGGTGCGGGTGGACGAGTATCCGTTGCACGAGGCGTCGTCCTCCTCCTCGGAGGACCTGGGCCACGCGTAGCCCCTCCGGGGCCGGGGGTCCCGATGACCTCGGGTGCCCCGGCGAGCCGGTTCCGTCCTCAATCGCCGGACGGGCTTGGTGTGGCTCGCCTGATCCGTCGAGCGCGGCCCGCGGCATTCCCAGCCCGTCCGGCGTTTGAGGACGGAACCTCCGGGGTGGTGGGCCCGGGGACTGCGGAATCCAGCCTGTCCGGCGACTGAGGACGGAAGCCCGCGCGCGGGGACCGGTGCGTTCGGGTGCTCGCCCGTACCCGGTAGCTTCGCGGGGTACGCGTTACCGGCAACCGGCAGAGGGAGTACGCCCATGGGCATCAACGCGACCGAGGGCGCCGACCCATTCGGCACCGCGCGGCTGCGGCGCGGCGTGCTCGACGCCTGGGGCGCGGGGCCCGCCCGGTTCCGGGAGGACGCCAACGCCGAGGAGGACCTCGCGCTCGGCGGCTACCGCGACCGCCTCGTCGTCGAGCTGGCCCAGAACGCCGCCGACGCCGCGGCCCGCGCCGGGACCCCCGGCCGCCTGAGGCTCACCCTGCACCCGGCGACGGACGGCGCCCCCGCCGTCCTCGCCGCCGCGAACACAGGCGCCCCCCTGGACGCCACCGGCGTCGAGTCGCTGTCCACGCTGCGGGCCTCCGCCAAGCGCGAGGGCCACGAGGGCGCCGTGGGCCGGTTCGGCGTCGGGTTCGCCGCCGTCCTCGCGGTCAGCGACGAGCCGGCGGTCGTCGGCCGGCACGGCGGGGTGCGCTGGTCCCTCGCGGAGGCCCGCGAACTCGCCCGGGAGGCCGCTGTCGGCAGCCCCGGCCTGGGCGACGAGCTGCGCCGCCGCGACGGCCACGTACCGCTGCTGCGCCTCCCGCTGCCCGCCGAGGGCACCGCGCCCGAGGGCTACGACACCGTCGTGGTGCTGCCGCTGCGCGACGGCACCGCCGAGGACCTGGTGGGCCGGCTGCTCGCCGCCGTGGACGACGCGCTGCTCCTCACGCTGACCGGGCTCGACGAGGTCGTCGTCGAGACCCCGGAGGGCGTACGCACCCTGCGCCGCTCCCAGCACGGCCCGTACACGCACATCGAGGACTCCGCGCACGGCACGCACCGCTGGCGGACCGCCGTCCACCACGGCCCGATCGAGCCCGCCCTGCTCGCCGACCGGCCGCTGGAGGAACGGCTGCGTCCGCACTGGTCGGTGACCTGGGCCGTCCCGGTGGACACGGAGGGCGCCCCGGTCCACCCCCGTACCGCGTCCGTCGTCCACGCGCCGACGCCCACCGACGAACCGCTCGGCCTGCCCGCGCTGCTCATCGCCTCGCTGCCGCTGGACACCACCCGCAGGCACCCCGCCCCCGGACCGCTCACCGACTTCCTGGTGGAGCGCGCGGCCGACGCGTACGCGGAACTGCTCGGCGACTGGGAGCCGGTCTCCGTCGCGACGATCTCCCTGGTCCCGGGCCCCCTCGGGCAGGGCGGGCTGGACGCCGCGCTGCGCGGCGCCATCCTGGAGCGGCTGCCGCGCGTGGCGTTCCTGGAGCCGGCCGCCCCGCGCGACCCGGCCGCCGAGCCGGAGCGCTGGGACGGCTGGGACGAGGGCGTCCGCAAGGACACCGTCGCCCTGCGGCCGGTCGAGGCCGAGGTGGTGGAGGGCGTCGGCGCGCAGACCGTCGCCGTGCTGGCCGAGGTGCTGCCGTGCCTGCTGCCCGCCGGCCTGGAGCGCCGCGTCGAGCTGCGCACGCTGGGCGTCGCCCGCGTCCCGCTGACCGAGGCGATCGACCGCCTGGCGGGTCTGGAGCGCGAACCCGCCTGGTGGCGGCGGCTCTACGACAGCCTGACCGGCGTCGACCCGGACCGGCTGTCGGGCCTCCCCGTACCGCTCGCGGGGACGGGCGCGGCGAGGGATGTCCGGGGCGCTCTGTCCCTGGGCGCCGACTGGGACGCCCCGTCCGCGGGCATCGGCCCCGACGCCCCGTCGGCCGGTGCCGGAGCGGACGGCCCGTACGGCGGCCCCGACGCCCCCTCCGCCGGCCGGGAAGCGCTCGCGCTTCCCCCGCCTCCCCGCACCACCATCGGCCCCCGCCAGGTCCTCCTCCCGCTCCCCGACGCCCTCTCCGGCCCGGTCCTCGACCGCCTCGGCCGGCTGGGTCTCAAGGTCGCGCACCCGGACGCCGCGCATCCGCTCCTGGAGAAGCTGGGCGCCCTGCCCGCCACCCCGCGCGCCGTGCTGACGACCCCGCAGGTGCGGTCCGCCGTCGCCGGGTCGCTGGACGCGGGGGAGATCTGGGACGAGGACGCGCTCGACGGGGACGAGCTGGTGGAGACCGTGCTCACCCTGGTCCGGGACGCGGCCCTGGAGCCGGGCGACGAGCCCTGGCTCGGGGCGCTCGCGCTGACCGACGAGGACGGCGAACTCGCCCCGGCCGGGGAACTCGTGCTGCCGGGCAGCGCGTTCGCCGACGTGATGCGCGAGGGCGAACTCGCCCTGTGCGACGCGGAGCTGGCCGACCGCTGGGGCGAACAGCCGCTCACCGCCTGCGGGGTGCTCGCCACCTTCGCCCTCGTCCGGGCCACCGACGTCGTGCTGGACCCGGACGAACTGGAGCCGCGCGACAGCGACTTCCCGGAGCCGGACGACGCCGGGCTGCTCGACGCCGTCGACGTGTGGTGCGAGGACATCCTCGACCGGTTCCCGGACAGCCCGGTGCCGCCGGTCGCCACGGAGCTCGTCGCCGTACGGGACCTCGACCTCGTCGACGACGACGCCTGGCCGCAGGCGCTCGCACTCCTCGCCCAACCGCCGCTGCGCGACGCGCTCACCCAGCCGGTCCGGGTGCTGCTCCCGGACGGCACCACGCAGTCCGTCCGCCCGTACACCGCGTGGTGGCTGCGCGGGCACCCGGTGCTGGACGGCCGCCGCCCCGCCGGACTGCGCGCCCACGGGAGCGACGCCCGGCTCGCGGGCCTGTACGACTCCGCCGACGCGACCGGCTTCGACGACGCCGAGGTGCTGCGCGCCCTGGGCGTACGGACCTCGGTCGACGCCCTGCTGGACGAGCCGGGCGGGGCCGCCGAACTCCTCGGCCGGCTCGCGGACGGGGACCGCCCGGTCACCGGCGTACAACTGCACGCCCTGTACACCGCGTTGTCCGCGCTCGACCCGGAACAGGTCACGCTGCCGGACGAGCTGCGTGCGGTGGTGGACGGCGAGGTGCGGGTGGCCGACGCTGCGGACGCGGTGATCGCCGACGCGCCGGACCTGCTGCCGCTCACCGAGGGGCTGCCGCTGCTGCCCGTCGCCCCGGCGCACGCGGCGGAGCTGGCCGAGCTGTTCCAGGTGCGGCGGCTCGGCGAGAGCGTCGAGGCCGGGGTCACGAGCGACGGCGAGGAGCACGAGGTGCCCGAGTCCGTCCGCGTCCTGCTGGGGCCCGCCACCCCGGCCACGTACGTCGAACACGGCGAACTGCGCGCGGGCGGCGTCGAACTGGACTGGCGCCGGACCCCGGACGGCGTGGTGCACGCCTCGACGCTGGAGGGCGTCGCGGCGGGCCTCGCCTGGGCGGCCGGCCAGTGGCCCCGCCGCTTCGAGGTCGCGGCCCTGCTGGAGGACCCCTCCCGTACGGCGGAACTGGCCCGGGACCGCTGGTTCGACTGAGACAGGGGCCCGGCCGGGCGGGTGCGGAGGTCTGTGGCAACTACACCGATTTATGCGATCTTCGCAGAATCTTCAAATCCTGCACAACCCTTCACATCCGTTGCTCGTCTGGTCTGTTGAGTCACCCCGACTCGACTGACCGATCGGCCCGAGGGGTCCGCGCGCGGACCCGGGCCCTTTCCCACGGGGAAGCACACATGCGCATGCGCACCTCCGCCGCCGTCCTCACCGGCGCCCTGGCTCTGACCGCCCTTGCCGTGCCGGCCGCCCATGCCGACGGCGGCTATGGCGACACCGGGATCACCAAGGTCACCGTCAACGGCGGCAAGAACGTGGTCGTCGGTACCAGCGAGGTCAAGAAGTTCACCGTCTCCGTGACCGCGAAGGACAACTCCGGGATCGAAGGCGCCGACATCAGCCTGCACGGTCCGGGGTTCGGCTTCATGACCGGTAAGGCCCGCTGCTCCGGCAGCACCTGCACGGCGTCGTTCACCGTCGACCCCAAGGCCGACCTCATGTACTCCAACGACTACGCCGGCACCTGGTACGTCGACGCATGGGTGGATGCCAAGGACGGCGACTACATCTGGGAGGAGAAGGCGAGCTCGTTCAAGTTCCAGCGCGCCTCCCGGCAGACCGTCAACGCCTCCCCCGAGCCGGTCAAGAAGGGCAAGACCATCACCGTCACCGGCTGGCTCTCGCGGGCCAACTGGGACGACTACAAGTACCACGGCTACACCAGCCAGTCCGTGAAGCTGCAGTTCCGCAAGAAGGGCAGCAGCACCTACACCACGGTGAAGACCGTCAAGACGAACAACAAGGGCGACGCGAAGACGACCGTGAAGGCCACGGTCGACGGCTACTGGCGCTACAGCTTCGCCGGTACGTCCACCACCCCGGCGGCCACCGCCACGGGTGACTACGTCGACGTGAAGTAGACCGGCCCGCACGGGCCGAGGGCCGCCGCTTCCCCACGTACGGGGACTACACCGGGAAGCGGCGGCTCACCAGCCGCCAGGCGTACTCCAGCACGACCGACGCCACTACCGCGATGCCCACCGCCGTCCACGGCATCTGCGTGCCCACCAGCTTCAGCGCGAAGAAGTCCTGGAGCCATGGCACCGCCAGCACCACCAGGAACGCGAGACCCATCGCGGCCACCAGGCAGATCCGCCACCAGGTGTACGGGCGGGCGATGATCGCCAGGACCCACATCGAGACCAGGAACAGCGTGAGCGTCGCCGCGCTCGTCTCCGCGTCCAGCGCCCCCGTACCGGAGTAGTGGTGCCGCGCGATCAGATACGTCACGAAGGTCGCGGCGGCGGCGATGACGCCCGAGGGCACCGCGTACCGCATCACACGGCGTACGAAGTGCGGATGGGCGCGCTCCTTGTTCGGGGCCAGCGCCAGGAAGAACGCCGGGATGCCGATCGTCAGCGTGGACAGCAGCGTCAGATGGCGGGGCAGGAACGGGTACTCGACCTGGAAGCAGACCACCAGCACGGCGAGCAGCACCGAGTACACGGTCTTCGTCAGGAACAGGGTCGCGACCCGGGTGATGTTGCCGATCACGCGGCGGCCCTCGGCGACGACGGACGGCAGGGTCGCGAAGCTGTTGTTCAGCAGCACGATCTGGGCGACCGCGCGCGTGGCCTCGGAGCCGGAGCCCATCGAGACGCCGATGTCGGCGTCCTTCAGCGCGAGGACGTCGTTGACGCCGTCGCCCGTCATCGCGACGGTGTGGCCGCGTGACTGGAGCGCGGCGACCATCTCCCGCTTCTGCTGCGGGGTGACGCGGCCGAACACCGCGTTCTCCTCCATCACCGTCGCCATCGCGTCGGTGTCCTCGGGGAGCCTGCGCGCGTCCTGGGGGTGTTCCGCGCCCTTCATCCCGAGCTTCGCGGCGACCGCGCCGACGGAGACCGCGTTGTCGCCGGAGATCACCTTCGTCGCGACCCGCTGCTCGCCGAAGTAGGCGAGGGTCTGCCCGGCGTCGGGCCGCAACCGCTGCTCCAGGACGACCAGGGCGGCCGGTTCGGCGCCCTCCGCCGCGTCCAGGGCGTCCAGCTCGCCCCGCGCGCGGGCCAGCAGCAGCACCCGCAGCCCCTGCTCGTTGAGCTGCTCCACCTCCGCGAGGGCCGGGTCGTCCTCGGCCAGCAGCACGTCGGGCGCGCCGAGCAGCCAGGCGGAGGAGGCCCCGCCGTCTTCGTCGAACGCGGCGCCGCTGTACTTGCGGGCGGAGGAGAACGGCAGCGTGCCGGTGGTCCGCCAGCCGCCGTCCCCGGGGGCCGGGTATGCGTCGATGATCGCCTGGAGGCTGGCGTTGGGCCGGGGCTCGGAGGCGCCGAAGGCCGCCAGGACGCGGCGCAGATACGGTTCGTCGGTGCCGTTCAGCGCGCGGACCTCGGTGACGTCCATGCCGCCCTCGGTGAGCGTGCCGGTCTTGTCCAGGCAGACGACGTCGACCCGGGCCAGGCCCTCGATGGCGGGCAGCTCCTGGACGAGGCACTGCTTGCGCCCCAGGCGTACGACCCCGATCGCGAAGGCGACGGAGGTCAGCAGGACCAGGCCCTCCGGGATCATCGGGACGATCCCGCCGACCGTGCGGGCGATGGAGTCCTTGAAGTTGTGCTCCTTGACCACCAGCTGGCTGATCACCAGGGCGGTCGCCGTGGGCACCATCATCCAGGTGATGTACTTCAGGATCGTCGAGATGCCGCTGCGCAGCTCGGACCGTACGAGCGTGAAGCGGGACGCCTCCTCCGCGAGCTGGGCCGCGTACGCCTCGCGCCCCACCTTCGTCGCGGTGAACGCGCCGCCGCCGGCGACGACGAAACTGCCGGACATCACCGTGTCGCCGGTCTTCTTGATGACCGGGTCGGCCTCGCCGGTGAGCAGGGACTCGTCGATCTCCAGGCCGTCGGCCTCGGCGACCGTGCCGTCGACGACGACCTTGTCCCCGGGCCCCAGCTCGACCAGGTCGCCGAGGACGATCTCGGAGGTGTGGATCCCGGCGGCCGTCCCGTCGCGCCGGACCACGGGTTTCGCCTCGCCGATGACCGCGAGGCTGTCCAGGGTCTTCTTGGCCCGCCACTCCTGCACGATGCCGATGCCGGTGTTGGCGACGATCACGAAGCCGAAGAGGCTGTCCTGGATCGGCGCGACGAACAGCATGATCACCCAGAGGACGCCGATGATCAGGTTGAACCGGGTGAAGACGTTGGCCCGGACGATCTCGGTGAGCGACCGCGAGGACCGTACCGGTACGTCGTTGACCTCGCCCCGCGCGATCCGTTCCGCCACCTCGGCCGAGGTGAGTCCGCGCCCGGCGGGCGGTTCGGGCAGCTCGACCGGGTGGACCGGGTCGAGCTCGGCCCCGGCGTCGATCGTGGCCTCCCGGCCGGAGGGACCGCTTCGCTGCTCCCCGGAGGGGTCGGATGCCCGCTGAGTCATGGTTCCGACGGTACGGGCGGAACGTCCGAGGCACCCGCCGGGAAGTACGAAGATCAGACCGGGGGAGGAGGGGAATGGTCCCGTGGTCGTACGGGACCGTGCCTCAGTCGGTCTGCGGGTCCGCCGCCGCTGCCGCCGCGCGCTTGAGGGCCGCGTCGCGTCCCCGTACGTACCAGATGCCGATCAGGCCGAGGCCGGCACCGGCCAGGCAGGTCCACACCCACCACAGGTGGCCGTGGTCGTCGAACCAGCCGTAGAACGGGATCTGGACGAGGAAGAGGACGAACCAGAGGATCGTGCCGCCGGTGATGGTCGCGACGACCGGGCCCTCCAGGGGCTCCGGCGCCTCGTGCTTCGGTGTCCACTTCGCCATGCGGTCAGTGTATGCGGCGCATATGTAAGTGCGTTCGGGCCAGTCGGCCCAAGGGTCTACGCGCGGAGATAGCGATCTTCGCCTTATGTATTCATACTGAATCTGCTTATGGCTGGCTCGAATTATTCGTGTGAAAGTCCAAAGCTGACCGCTTTTGATCCCCTCTGAGTACGTACTGAGGTCATACATGTCCCCCTCGGCCACCGCTCCGGTCGACGCCCCGACTCCGCAGCCCACCAACGGGCTGGACCGCTTCTTCAAGATCTCCGAGCGGAAGTCGTCGGTCGCCCGCGAGATCCGCGGCGGATTCGCGACCTTCTTCGCGATGGCCTACATCATCGTGCTGAACCCGATCATCCTCGGCAGCGCGAAGGACGTGAACCAGCACTTCCTCGATCACGGCCAGCTGGTCACCGCGACCGTCATCACCGCCGCGTTCTCCACCCTGCTCATGGGTGTCATCGGCAACGTGCCGATCGCGCTGGCCGCGGGCCTCGGCGTCAACACCGTCGTCGCCCTCCAGCTCGCCCCCCGGATGACCTGGCCCGACGCCATGGGCATGGTGGTCCTCGCGGGCATCGTGGTCATGCTGCTGGTCGCGACCGGGCTGCGGGAACGCGTGATGAACGCCGTACCGGGCTCGCTGCGCAAGGGCATCGCGATCGGTATCGGCCTGTTCATCCTGCTGATCGGCCTCGTCGACTCCGGCTTCGTCTCGCGCATCCCCGACAAGGCGATGACCACCGTCCCGCTCCAGCTCGGCGGCGACGGCCACCTCACCGGCTGGCCGGTCCTGATCTTCGTCCTCGGCGCGCTGCTGACGCTGATCCTGATCGTCCGCAAGGTGCCGGGCGCGATCCTGATCTCCATCGTGACGATGACCGTCGTCGCGCTGATCATCAACGCCGTGGCGGACCTGCCGGGCGAGGCATGGGGGCTGACCGTCCCGGAGTGGCCGGGCAATCCGGTGGCGTCGCCCGACTTCGGGCTGCTGGGTCACTTCAGCCTGTTCGGCGGCTTCCACAAGGTGGGCGTCCTCACCGGCATCCTGTTCGTCTTCACCGTGCTGCTGTCCTGCTTCTTCGACGCGATGGGCACCATCCTCGGTGTCGGCGACGAGGCGAAGCTGACGGACTCGAAGGGCAACTTCCCAGGCATCAACCGGGTGCTGTTCGTCGACGGTGTCGCGGTCGCCGCGGGCGGTGCCAGTTCCTCCTCCGCCTCGACCTGCTTCGTGGAGTCCACGGCGGGTGTCGGCGAGGGTGCCCGTACGGGTCTGGCCAGCATCGTCACGGGGCTGCTGTTCACGGTGGCGCTGTTCCTCACGCCGCTGGCGACCATGGTCCCCTCGCAGGCGGCCACTCCGGCCCTGCTGGCGGTGGGCTTCCTGATCATCGCGGGCTCGGTGCGGGACATCGACTGGAGCGACTTCACGCTCGCGATCCCGGCGTTCCTCGCCATGGTCATGATGCCGTTCACGTACTCGATCACCAACGGCATCGGCATCGGCTTCATCGCGTTCAGCGTGCTGCGGCTGGCCTCCGGGCGGGGCCGCGAGGTGCCGGTGGCCATGTACGTGGTGTCGGCGGTCTTCGTCTTCTACTACATGATGCCGGCGCTCGGCCTCACGTAAGGGCGGGGAACGGGCCGGCCCCGGGGGTCAGGTGACCTCCTCGGCCGGCACGCCGTCCGCGGGGCAGAGCTTCTCCGGCCCGTAGAACTTCTCCGTCTCGTCGACGGCCGCCTGGAAGCGCTCGTCGAAGTCGTCGCGAATGAGCGTCCGGACCACGTAGTCCTGGACGCTCATTCCGCGTTTTGCGGCGTGCTGCTTGAGCCGGTCGAGCAGCTCACCGTCTATGCGCAGGCTGAGCACTGTCGATCCCATGCCAAGCAGGGTTACGTCCCCCGGCCCCGCCGTGCGTGATTTTCCGCCATCGACTCACTCGTTTGGGTGATCGATTGGTGATCCGGCCCATCCGCGGGAGGTGATCCCGCTTACGCGCGTGTAACACAAGTGGTCTTTAGAGTAGGTAATGAGTTACGCTAACAAACATGCCTGACCTGATCCACGACAGCGACAGTGCCGCCGCCGTGAGCTCCCTTCGTTCCGCCGTCATGCTGCTCGGCCGGCGCCTCAAGCACCAGCGCGTCGACGAGTCGCTGAGCCCGACCGAGATGTCGGTGCTCGGGACTCTCGCCCGTTGCGGCTCCGCCACTCCGGGTGAGCTGGCCCGGCGGGAGCACGTCCAGCCGCCGTCGATGACCCGCATCGTCGCGTTGCTGGAATCGAAGGGCCTGGTCAGGCTGGAACCGCACCCCGATGACCGTCGTCAGAAGATGGTCAGCCAGACCGAGCAGGCCGAGGCCATGCTCGCCGAGAGCCGCGACAAGCGGAACGCCTGGCTGACCACCCTCGCCGAAGGCCTGGACGAGGACGAGTGGGAGACGCTGCGCAACGCGGCGCCCGTGCTGGAGAAGCTCGCCCACCTGTAGGAGACACGTCTCCGTCCCCGTCGACCAGCAAGATGCCCACGCCGAGGAGGCGAACCCTTTTGAGTACGGGATCCGGAGCAGACTCCGCCCCCGCACCGACTTCCACCCACGAGAGCAAGCCCGGCGGGACCTTCTCGTCGCTGAAGATCCGCAACTACCGCCTGTTCGCCACGGGCGCCGTGATCTCCAACACCGGTACCTGGATGTCCCGCATCACGCAGGACTGGCTCGTCCTGAGCCTCACAGGGTCCGCCGCCGCCGTCGGTATCACCACGGCACTCCAGTTCCTCCCCATGCTGCTGTTCGGCCTGTACGGCGGCGTCATCGCCGACCGGCTGCCGAAGCGCAAGCTCCTGCTCGTCAGCCAGGCCGCCCTGGGCGCCTGCGGTGTCGTGCTCGCCGTGCTCACGCTCTCCGGCGTGGTCCAGGTCTGGCACGTCTACCTGATCGCGTTCCTGCTCGGCATGGTCACCGTCGTGGACAACCCGGCCCGCCAGGCCTTCGTGTCCGAGATGGTCGGCCCCGCCCAGCTGCGCAACGCGGTCAGCCTGAACTCGGCGAACTTCCAGTCCGCCCGGCTCATCGGTCCCGCCGTCGCGGGTGTGCTGATCACCACGGTCGGTAGCGGCTGGGCCTTCATGCTCAACGGCCTGTCGTTCCTGGCGCCGCTGGTCGGCCTGATGATGATGCGGACGAGCGAGCTCCACAAGTCCGTCGTCGTGCCGCGCGCCAAGGGGCAGCTCCGCGAGGGGCTGCGCTACGTCTCGGGCCGGCCCGAGCTGATCTGGCCGATCGTTCTGGCCGGCTTCGTCGGTACCTTCGGCTTCAACTTCCCGATCTGGCTGACGGCCTTCGCGGACGAGATCTTCCACGGCGGCGCCGGGATGTACTCGTTCTTCAACATCCTCATGGCGGTCGGCTCCCTGGTCGGTGCGCTGCTCGCCGCCCGCCGCCGCTCCTCGCGGCTGCGGATGCTGGTCGCCGCCGGTACGGCGTTCGGCCTGCTGGAGATCGTCGCGGCGCTCGCGCCGACGGTCTGGATCTTCGCGGTCCTGCTCGTGCCGATCGGCATGATCGGCCAGACGACCAACGTCAGCGCCAACACCAGCGTCCAGATGGCGTCCGACCCGGCCATGCGCGGCCGGGTGATGAGCCTCTACATGATGGTCTTCGCCGGTGGTACGCCGGTGGGCGCCCCGATCGTCGGCTGGATCAGCGACGCGTACGGCGCCCGCACCGGCATGGTGGTCGGCGGTGCGCTGTCCCTGGCGGCCGCGGTCGGCATCGGCGTGATCCTGGCCCGCCTCGGCGGCCTGCGGCTGAAGGTCGACCTGCGGCCGGGCCGTCCGCACGTACGGTTCGTGCCGCGCGAGCAGCTGGCGACGGCCGCGTAGGGGTCTTCCCGTACGTGAACGCGCGACTACGGCCCCGCCCCGGTTCTCCGGGACGGGGCCGCGTCGCGTTCAGGCACGCCGGTCCGGTTACGCTCATCGGGTGGACCCGAAGACCAGAAACCGCATTATGGCGGCCGTGCTCGTACTGATGTTCGCCGTTGTCGCCGTGGCGGCCGCCCTCGGCTGACGGGCGCTGCTACCAGGCGAAGTTCTCCGGCGACGGGCCCGGACCGGGGAAGATCTCCTCCAGCGCGTCCAGCACCTCCGCCGACAGCTCCAGCTCCACCGCGCGCAGCGCCGAGTCGAGCTGCTCCCGCGTGCGCGGGCCGGAGATCGGGCCGGTGATCCCGGGCCGCGTCAGCAGCCAGGCGAGGCCCACCTCACCGGGCTCCAGGCCGTGCTTGTCGAGCAGGTCCTCGTACGCCTGGATCTGCGCCCGGACCTTCGGGTCGGCCAGCGCTTCGCCGGAGCGGCCGGAGGTGGACCGGGCGCCGCCGCCCTCGCGCTCCTTGCGGATCGCGCCGCCGAGCAGGCCGCCGTGCAGCGGGGACCAGGGGATGACCCCGAGGCCGTACTCCTGGGAGGCCGGGATGACCTCCATCTCGGCGCCGCGCTCCATCAGGTTGTAGATGCACTGCTCGCTGACCAGGCCGTAGCTGCCCCGCTGCCGGGCGCGCTCGTTGGCCTGGGCGATCTTGTAGCCGGAGAAGTTCGAGGAACCGGCGTACAGGATCTTGCCCTGCTGGATCAGTACGTCGATGGCCTGCCAGATCTCGTCGATCGGGGTGTCCCGGTCGACGTGGTGGAACTGGTACAGGTCGATGTGGTCCGTCTGGAGCCGCTTCAGGCTGGCGTCGACGGCCCGGCGGATGTTCACGGCGGACAGCTTGTCGTGGTTGGGCCACGCCTCGCCGTCGGCGGCCATGTTGCCGTAGACCTTGGTGGCGAGCACGACCTTGTCGCGGCGGTCGCCGCCCTGCGCGAACCAGGTGCCGAGGATCTCCTCGGTGCGGCCCTTGTTCTCGCCCCAGCCGTAGACGTTCGCGGTGTCGAAGAAGTTGACGCCGGCGTCCAGCGCGGCGTCCATGAGGGTGTGGCTGTCGCTCTCGTTGGTCTGGGGGCCGAAGTTCATCGTCCCCAGGACGAGGCGGCTTACCTTGAGTCCGGTGCGTCCGAGCTGCGTGTACTTCATGACCCCCAAGCCAACTCCTTCGAGCGCGCTCGAAGCAAGCGTGTCCGTTACGTCCGGGCGAACCGGTCCAGCGCCGCGAGGACCGCCCGGCTCGTCGCCGCCCCGCCGAGGTGCCCCGCGTCCTCGATCACCGTCAGCTCCGCGTCCGGCCACGCCTTCGCCAGCTCCCACGCCGTGACCAGCGGCCCGCCCATGTCGCCGCGCCCGTGCACCAGCACCCCGGGAATCCCGGCCAGCCGCCCCGCGTCCCGGATCAGCTGCCCCTCCTCCAGCCAGGCGCCGTGCGCGAAGTAGTGCGCGCAGATCCGCACCAGCGCCCGCTGCGCCCGCCCCGGCCGCCCGCTGTACGGGGGCGGGCCCGTGTACGCCTCCTGCGAGAGCACCGCGTCCTCCCAGGCGCACCAGCCGGCCGTCGCCCGCGCCCGTACCTCCGGATCGGGGTCGGTGGTCCGCCGGGCGTACGCCGCGAGCACGTCCGGGGTCGCGTCGCTCGCCGCCTCCGGGACACCCGCCCGGAAGCGGTCCCACGCCTCGGGGAAGAAGCGGCCCGCGCCCCGGTACAGCCAGTCGATCTCGGAGCGCCGGGTCGTCGTCACCGCCGGGATCACGATCTCGGCGACCCGCTCCGGGTACCGCTCGGCGTACGCCAGGATCAGCGTGGAGCCCCAGGAACCCCCGTACAGCAGCCAGCGGTCGATGGAGAGGTGTGCGCGGAGGCGTTCCATGTCGGCGATCAGGTGGTCCGTGGTGTTGTGCCGCAGGTCGACGGCCGGGTCGCTCGCGTGCGGGGTGGAGCGGCCGCAGTTGCGCTGGTCGAAGAGGACGACGCGGTAGCGCTCCGGGTCGAAGTGCTGCCGGGGCCGCTCGGTGCAGCCGGAACCGGGGCCGCCGTGCACGACGACGGCGGGCTTCCCGGCGGGGTTGCCGCACACCTCCCAGTACACGAGGTTGCCGTCGCCGACGTCGAGCATGCCGTGGTCGTACGGCTCGATGGGCGGGTACTTCTCGTCGGGCAGGCGTTCCATGACCGCGTCTCCTCATCGGCGTACAGCAAAGGGCGCCAGCTTAGGGCCGGTTCGCGGCGGAGCCGCTTGCTCATGCCGGCCCCTGCTCACGCGCTTCCGTGCTGATGCCGTTCCGTTCTCATGCCGTTCCGCGCAGGGTGGCGGCTTCCTCCTCCGTCAGGCGCAGGGAGCCGACGGCGATGTTCTCGGCGAGGTGGCCGAGGTCGCCCGTGCCGGGGATGGCCAGGACGTGCGGACCCTGGTGCAGCGTCCACGCCAGCCTGATCTGGGCCGGGGTCACGCCGTGGGCGAGGGCGACGGCGTGGACCTCGGGGCTGTGGCCGGTGGTCGCGCCGGCGGTGCGTCCGGTCCCGGCGATCGAGTAGAACGGCACGAACGCGATGCGCTGTTCGCCGCAGAGGTCCAGGAGCTCCCTCTGCTCGGGCGACGCGTCGATGCCGTACATGTTCTGGACGCAGACCACCGGCGCGATGTGCTGGGCCTCGGCCAGGTGGTGGGGGCGGATGTTCGACAGGCCCAGGTGGCGGATGAGCCCGGCCTCGCGCAGTTCGGCCAGGGCGCCGAAGCGTTCGGCGATCGAGCCGGTCCCGACGATGCGCAGGTTCACCACGTCGAGGTGGTCGCGGCCGAGCTGGCGCAGGTTCTCCTCGACCTGGCCGCGCAGTTGCCCGGGGGTGGCGTGAGCCTGCCACTCGCCGGAGGCGTCACGGCCGGGCCCGACCTTGGTGGTGATGACGAGGTCGTCCGGGTACGGGCCCAGCGCCCGGTTGATCAGCTCGTTGGCCGAGCGCAGCGGGGAGAAGTAGAACGCGGCGGTGTCGATGTGGTTCACGCCGAGCTCCACGGCGCGGCGCAGCACGCGGACCGCCTGGTCGCGGTCGCGCGGCAGGGCGTCGGCGACCAGCGCCTCGCCGTACTGCGGCAGGCGCATCGCGCCGAAGCCGATCCGGTGGACCGTCAGGTCACCGAGCTCCCAGGTGCCCGATGCCGCCGCGGTGATCGTCTGTGAGGTCATGGCGGGATGATGTCCGCGCGCTAGGCTGGTCCGCCATTGATTCGGACATGCGTGAATCCGTCGAGGAGTGGGTGTTCTGGCCGGGCTGGCGTTCTCGACGAGCGATCTGGCACAGGTGCGGTTCTCGGTCTCACCGATGTGGGAGGTCGCGCCCAGCTTCCGGCTGCTGCGATCGCACTCCACGCATCCGGTCCATCGCACCTGGGTCGATCAGGTACGCCCGCGCTGGGTGGCCGGCGGGCTGGACCGGGGCTGGCTCGGCGAGTTGATCCCGCTCACTCGCGGTTACATCCCCGACTTCCTCAACCCGGCCCCCTCCGGTCCCGCTCCCGCCCCGGAGGCGGAGTGGGAGGCGATCCGGGCCACGCCCGGGGACCGTGTGCGCCGGGACCTGGACCATCTGGCGCGCCATCAGGGGTTCCTCGGCCCTCGGCTGCGCGCCCTGCGCGACGACCCGTACGGGCCGCTCCTCGCCGAGCTCACCAAGGAGCTCGAAACCTACTGGGAACGGGCCCTCGCCCCCTACTGGGCCCGCATCAGGGCGGTCCTGGACGCCGACATCGGGTACCGGGCGCGTCTGGCCGCCGAGCGCGGCACCGGCTACCTCCTCGACGACCTGCACACGTCTTTGAGCTGGGACGACGGTGCCTTGCTGATGGCCCACCGTAAGCGGCCGCTCACCCGCACGACGGCGGGCACGGGACTGCTGCTGATCCCCTCGGCCTTCGCCGGGCCCGGCCTGCGCACCCGGACGACGCCGCCGGACCCGCCCCAACTCGCCTATCGGGCGCGCGGTGTCGGCCTGCTCTGGGAGCCCCGGCCCGTCACGGGAGCCGCCACCCTGTCCGCCGTGCTGGGCCGCTCCCGCACGCTGCTGCTGGCCGAGCTGGAGATCCCGGCCGCCACCACGCGGCTGGCACAGCGCACCGGGCTCTCCCCGGCGGCGGTGTCCCAGAACCTCACCGCACTGCGCGACGCCGGTCTGGTGAGCGCCCACCGGAGCGGCCGTTTCGTCCTCTACGCCCGCACCGCCGCGGCCGAGACCCTGCTCCGGGCAGCCTCCGCCTGATACGACCCTTCCCCCGGCCGCACCCGGCCGCACCCGGTCGTAGCCTGGTCGGCGTGAACGCGACTCCCGAGGTACTCGCCGTACTGGACGACCTGCTCGCCGCCGCGGCCCCCGACGACCGGGGCGCCCTGTGGCAGCTCGACCGGCAGGGGAGGGAGCTCGACGCGAACCTGGTGCGGCTGCCCCCGGGCGCGGAGGTCGGGGAGCACCAGGAGGACGTGCTCGACGTGCTCCTGGTCGTCCTCGCGGGCAGCGGCCGCCTGACCCCGGGCGACGGCGCGGAGCCCCTGCCCCTGACCCCGACGACGGCGACCTGGCTGCCCCGCACCTCCCGCCGCTCCCTGACGGCGGGCCCGGACGGCCTCGCCTACCTGACGGTCCACCGTCGCCGCCCCGGCCTGACGCTCAAGCCGACGGTGTACGCGCAGGAGGGCGGAGAGGCGCCGTGCGCGCTGGACCGGGTGTGCCCGGAGTGCGGCCGGATGTCCCCGGAGTCGGCACCGGTGTTCT
The DNA here is from genome assembly GCF_008042035.1 of Streptomyces sp. col6. Lineage (GTDB taxonomy): Bacteria > Actinomycetota > Actinomycetes > Streptomycetales > Streptomycetaceae > Streptomyces. The sequence goes on along the minus strand of NZ_RDBL01000029.1, from coordinate 484,407 downwards.
GCAGTGCTTGCGGGGAGCGGTTTCCGGGGCGGTGAGGGAGGGGCGCCGGCACCCGTGGGCGAGACCGGCGCGCCGGGGCCCCGATCCGGCCGGGGGAGGAACCGGGCGCGTCGGTCCCCCGTCCTGGTGGGTGATGGCACAGACGAGGGTGAAACGAGTGGCTGCGGCGGCGCGGGCCGCCGTCTCGTGGCGGGCGTGGGATCGCGCCGGGCGGCGGGGACGGGTCACGGCCGCGCTCGCGGGCCTCGTGGCGCTTCTCCTCATCGGCCATCGCGCCGTCCCCAACACCCCCGGCCACCTCGGCAGCCTCCTGGAGGCGTTCCTGCCGTGGCTCGGACTGGCCGTCGTCCCGCTGCTGACCCTGGCCGTGCTGCGCCGGTCGGTGCTCGCGCTGGTGTCGGTGGTGTTGCCGGTGGCGGCGTGGGCGTACGCGTTCGGCGGGCTGCTCCTCCCGGCGGGGGACCCGGGCCCGCGTGACCTGGTCGTCGTGCAGCACAACGTCAGCGATGTGAACGCCGACCCGACGGGCACGGCCCGCGTGCTGGCAGCCGCCGGCGCCGACCTGATCGCGCTGGAGGAACTGGTGCCCGGCGCGCTGCCGGCGTACGAGAGGACCCTCGCGGCGGAGTACCCCTTCCACGAGGTCCGGGGCACCGTGGGCATCTGGTCCCGGCACCCCCTCTCCGGCACCCGGACCGTGGACATCAAGCCGGCGGGCATCACGGAGGGCTGGAGCCGGGGCCTGCGTACGGTGGCCCGCACCCCGCACGGCCAGGTCGCGGTGTACGTGGCGCACCTGCCGTCGTTCCGGCTCGGCGCGGGCGGACTGGGCACCGACCGCCGCGACGAGAGCGCCCGGCTGCTGGGCCGGGCGCTGGCGGCCGAGCCGACCGGCCCGGTGATCGTGCTGGGCGACCTGAACGGCACGGTGGACGACCGTGGCCTGTCCCCGCTGACCTCGCAGCTCAACGTCCCGGAGCGCGGTTTCGCCTTCAGCTTCCCCGCGTCGTTCCCGATGGCCCGGATCGACCAGGTGATGGCCCGCGGGGCGACGGTGGGCCGTGTCCGGACGCTTCCCGCGACGGGCAGCGACCACCTGCCGGTGACGGCGCGGGTGACGCCGGCCTGAGCGGCGCGCGCCTCAGAGGCGGACCGTCATCGTCACGGTCACGTCGTCGCCCGCCGCGATGTCCTGCGGCACACGGACCGCGTTCTTGAGCGGCAGCAGATAGCCGCCGTCCTTCGGGAAGAGCGAGGTGGTGAAGGCGGTCCCGCCGATCTCGGCCTCGACGGGGATCACCCCCCAGCCGTACGAGGCCAGTTGGGCGACCTCCTGGATGTCGGCGGCCTGTTCCGCTGGCACGGGGGCGAAGTAGTACGGCGCGGGGCCGCGCCACTCGATGACGCGGCTGCTGAACAAGACACGCACGACTGCATCCGTTCGTCGGGGCGGACCGGGCCGGTCAGCGTAACCGGGGGTGGAGGCGCGCGAAATCGGGATGCGTCCCCTGTGTGCCGTACCTAGGATGCGCGGGCTCGCCCTGCCAACGATTCGGAGACGTACGGAACATGACGCCCCACCTCGCAGCGATCGGCTTCCACGCGACCGACCCGGCGGACCTGGCCCGCTTCTGGGCCGGCCTCCTGGGCTGGGAGCGGACCGACGCCGTCACGGTCCTGCCCCCGGACGGCAAGGGCTTCGGCCTCCGCTTCACCGAGAGCCAGGAGCCGAAGTCCCGGCAGAACCAGGCCCACTTCGACCTGACCAGCGCCACCCCGCAGGCGCAGCAGGACATGGTGGCCCGCGCGCTGGAACTCGGCGCCCGGCACATCGACATCGGCCAGACGCCGGAGGAGGGCCACATCGTCCTCGCCGACCCGGACGGCAACGAGTTCTGCGTGATCGAGGCGGGCAACAAGTTCCTCGCGGACACCGGGGTCATCGGCGCGGTCGCCTGCGACGGCACCCAGGCGGTCGGCTACTTCTGGAGCAAGGCGCTGGGCTGGCCGCTGGTCTGGGACCAGGACGAGGAGACCGCGATCCAGTCCCCGCAGGGCGGCACGAAGATCACCTGGGGCGGCCCGCCGGTCGCACCGAAGCCGGACGTGAACCGTCTGTACTTCGAGCTGACGCTCCCGGCGGACGCGGACGAGACGGCGGAGACCGCCCGCCTGACGGCCCTGGGCGCGCGACCCGGCCCGGACGGGGTGCTGCTGGACCCGGACGGCAACGAGTTCACGCTGCGGCGGGCGGCGGCCTAGGACCTGGCCGGCGGGCCCGCGAAGATTCGCCGGACAGGCCCTACTCCCCGGCCGGGTCCTGCGTTTCCGCCTGCGCCCTCGCGTAGGCCTCGCGGAACATCGCGGGTATACGCCCCCGGTCGTTCACGAGAAAACCGTTGGCGCGTGCCCAGCGCCGTATGAGGTCGTCGCCCTGCGGCTGCTGGTCCTGTGCGTCCGGCGGTTGCTGCTGTTCGTCCATGGGGCCACCGTAAACGAGCCCACTGACAGGGGCAGGGCCGGCGTTCAACCGGCCGTGAGCCGAGGCCCGTTCCTCCGGTAATCCGATCTCGCGGGCTCATCGCTCTTCCTTGCGTTTCGCATTTTCCGGAGATCGGGAAATGCGGGCGAGATCCGGCAGCTCGTGCTGCCGGATCTCGCGAAAAGGATGGTCGGGGGACGGTTACCAGCGGTACCAGCGGCCCCGCTTGCCGCCGTGACCTGCGGGGCGGACGAAGAATCCGATGAGCCAGATCGCGAGAACGATGACGGCGATCCACCAGAGCGCCTTGAGGGCGAAACCGGCGCCGAAGAGGATCAGGGCGAGGAGGAGAACCAGAATGATAGGAAGCATGTTCGGCCAGTTGCCCTGGGCCGGGACGTTCATTCATCCCGCGAAGATGGATTTTTGATAACGGGCGGATTCCGCGACTGCCGTGTTTGGAACGGGAAAGCACGGTCAGACGGAAGGCATCCAGACGTCGAACACAGCAAGGTGTGAGTGACATGGCTGCTGACGAGAAGACCCAGGCCAAGACCGAGCAGGCCAAGGGCAAGATCAAGGAAGTCGCCGGCCGGACCGTCGGCAACGAGCGGCTCACCGCCGAGGGCCGCGCCGAGCAGGCCAAGGGCGACGCCCGCCAGGCCAAGGAGAAGGCGAAGGACGCCCTCACCGACTGACGGCCTCCTCCCACACGCAGGGCCCCGCGGACGACCCGACCGGTCCGCGGGGCCCTGCGCGTGCCGTCGCCACGGCGAAGAGGGGTCCCTAGGGGAGGTCCCCCGAGACCGGGAGCCGGTACACGGAGACGTGGGAACCCGACTCGGCGGTGAACTCGGCGCCGGCCCAGTCCGCGTGCCTGCTCTCCAGCTCGAAGCCGGCCAGCCGGGCCATGAGGTCGAGTTCGGCCGGCCAGATGTAGCGGTGCGGGCTGCGGAACAGCCGCGCCTCCTCGGTCTCGTCGAAGCGGAAGTGGTGAGACACGACGCGCTGGTGGAGCACGTCGTACGTGTCCAGCCCGATGTAGTCGGCTTCGGACTGCCAGACCGCGGCCGTCCGCCCCGGCGGCAGCGTGCGCAGGTCGGGTACCCAGAGTTCGATCACGAACCGGCCGCCGGGTGTGAGGTGGCGGGCCGCGTTGCGGAAGCACCGCACCTGTTCGTCCTGTGTGAGCAGGTTGGAGATCGTGTTGTACACGAGGTAGACGAGGGAGTACTCCCCAGGGGCGACCGCGGTCGCCATGTCGCCGATGATCACGGGAATCGCCGCCTCGTCGGCCTTCGTACGCAGTTGCTCGACCATCGGGCGCGACAGCTCGATGCCGGTGACGGGCACCCCGCGCCCCGCGAGCGGAACGGCTACGCGGCCGGTCCCGATGGCGAACTCCAGCGCTCCTCCGTCACCCGCGAGCTGGGCGAGGCGGTCCACGGCCGGCTCCAGGACCTCGGGCGCGAACATCCCGGAACCGGGGGTGTCGTAGCGTCGGGCGGTGTCGGCGCCCCAGATCTTCTGCTGCTGCATTCGGTCAACGGTCGTCGCCGGCCGCCGCGTTGTCCACCGAGTAAGTGGTCCCGCTCCACGCGACCGGGCCGATCGTCCCCAGCGGGTGCGGCACCGTCCGGCTCTCCCGCTGGAACGCGCGGTAGAAGTCGCCCATCGCCGCCGCCACCGGTCCGTGCCGGAGCAGGAGTGCCGCGATCGACGCCGGAATCCCCTCCTGCGCTCAGCCGGGGGGTGGCCGTACAGCGCGACGGCCAGCCAGTTGACCAGGTGGTTCACGGCGTAGCACTCGTCGTACGCGCGGTGTTCCCCGACGAAGGCGGCCTCGTCCGGGGACAGGTCGAAGCGGGGCCCTTCACGCGCGCCTCCAGCGGCTTCGTATGGACGGCCACCCTCCCACGCGGGGCGAGCGATGAGTTCTCCGTTCGCGGACGGTCCACCGAGTGACCCGACCGTCCTCGACAGGAGTGCCATGTCCACCATCCAGCCAGTGATCCTCACCGCCGACCTGGACACCCTGCGCCGTTTCTACACGGACCTCTTCGGCGCCGAGGAGATCTTCCGGGTCCCCGCGAAGGGCCCGGTCTTCTACCTTGGCCTGCGCATCGGCGACACCGACCTGGGCCTGGTGACCAAGCCGGACCCGGCGGACGGTGCGGCGCCGCGCATCCTGCTCAGCATCGAGGTCGACGACGTCGACGAGATGCTCGGCCGCGTGGAGGCCCTGGGCGGCTCGGTCAGCGGCGGCCCCAAGGACATGCCGTGGGGCCAACGCGTCGCCCACATCCGCGACCCCGACGGCAACGCGGTGAACCTCACGCAGCCGGTCCCGGAGGGGTGAGGCTGCATGAGACGCATGTTCGGTGGGTGACGCCGAGGCTTCGTTGTGACACCCGGTCTCACCGCCCCGGCAGCCCCAGCTCCCCCGCCCGCAGCCCCGCCTGGAAGCGGGACGCGGCCTGCAAGGTCACCAGGAGGTCGGCCACGCGGCGGCGGTACGTGCGCAGGGAGACGCCCAGCTGCCTGGCCGCCGTGGCGTCCGTCAGGCCCGTGCTCAGGGCTTCGAGGATGCGGCGGGACTCCGGGGCCAGGTGGGGGGTGTCCGTCGCCAGGTACGTGTCGTAGTCCGTCGACTGGTGCCACATCGCGTCGAACAGGGAGTGGACGCCGTCGATCATGTTCTTCGAGGTGGTCACGGAGTACTCGCGACCGGCCGGGGAGTCGCGGCCCGCGAGGATCATGACGCGGCGGTCGATGATGATCGTCTCGTGCGGGAGCGCCGCGTCGGTGATGCGGACCTGGGCGCCGTGGCCCAGGACCAGCCGTATGTGGGCCCGGGACGCCTCCTCCGTGAGGGCCACCGGGCTGAGCAGCTTGCGGGTGACGAACTCCGGCGACTGGCCGGAGTGCATGCGCTGCGCGACCGCCGTACGGGCCTCCGGCTGTGCCCAGGTCGCCAGGTCCCGGGCGGCGCACAGGAACTCCGTGCGGGCGGATTCGAAGAGGTGCCCCGCGCGGGCCAGCAGCTCCGCGTCCCCGTGGACCGAGAAGATCTGTTCGTTCCGCATACCGCCAGTCTCGCAGCAACCCGCGTCCCGCGAGGTGGTCGATGACCCGCGCCTCGGGCGTCTGGCCGCGACGCCGCCCACCCCGCCGGGAGTCGCGCCGCAACCCGCCCCCGCCGGC
>NZ_RDBL01000029.1:441099-478621 GCF_008042035.1 Streptomyces sp. col6 | reverse complement strand
GTTGGCCGGGGCGCTGGGTGGCTGCGGTCGGTGGGTCGGCGCGGCGCTGGTTGGCGGCGGGTGGCCGGGTCGGTGGCGCGCTCCGGTTGACAAGGGGCGTTGCCGGGTCGGCAAATGGAGGCATGGCAGCGAAGGAACGCGGTGACGGCCCCCTGGCGGACGACGACCTGGCGGCCGTCCTGACCGGCGTCGGCCCCCGCCTGCGGGCGCTGCGCACCGAGCGCGGGACGACGCTGACGCAGCTGAGCGAGACGACCGGCATCTCGCTCAGCACGCTCTCCCGCCTGGAGTCGGGCGGCCGCAAACCGACCCTGGAGCTGCTGCTGCCCCTGGCGAAGGCGTACGGCGTCCAGCTGGACGAACTGGTGGGCGCCCCGGACACGGGGGATCCTCGGGTCACGTTCCGCCCCTTCAAACGCCACGGGATGACCTTCGTCCCGCTGACCCGCCACCTCGGCGGCGTGAACGCGTACAAGCAGGTCATGCCCGGCGCGACGGGCCCGTCCGGCCCGGTCGAGCAACGCGTCCACGAGGGCTACGAATGGCTCTACGTCCTCTCCGGCCGCCTCCGCCTGGTCCTGGGCGACCACGACCTGGTCCTGACGGCGGGCGAGGCGGCCGAGTTCGACACCCACACCCCGCACTGGTGGGGCGCGGCGGGCCCGGACCCGGTGGAGTTCCTGAGCCTGTTCGGCCCCCAGGGCGAGCGCATGCACGTCCGGGCGAAGCCTGCGGGGTGAGGGGGGCGGGGCCGCCTGCGCCGCTCCTGCGGAAGACGGTTCCGGTCCGGCCGGCTCGGGCATGAACCCAGCCATGAGCGGATCGATGGTGGGCTGGGCCACGCAGGTGGCAGAGGCGGAGCTCGGTGCCGCGCTCCCCCGGCGGTGGGCTCACACACAAGGGGTCGCACGCCGCGCCGCAGGTCTCGGACACATGCTCGGGGAGGACGCCGATCTGCTGGTGGCTGCCGCAACGCTGCACGATGTGGGCTACGCGCCCCGCCTCGCGGCGACCGGATTCCATCCGCTCGACGGCGCTCGCTTCCTTCGTGACGTTCACGGTGCCGATGAGCGGCTGGCACGGCTGGTGGCGAACCACTCGTTCGGCTGGATGGAGGCCGAGGAGCGGGGATTGCGGGAGGAGTTGGAAGCGGAGTTCCCCTTGCTGGATGGGCCTCTGCTGGTGGATGCGCTGGTCTATTGCGACATGACGACAACGCCCGACGGCGAATCGACGACTGCCCAGGAGCGGGTGGCGGAGATCACGGACCGGTACGGGGCCGACAGCCTCGTAGGGCGGTTCATCCGTCGGGCGTCGCCGGAGATCTTTGCCGCTGTGGGCCGGGTCGGCGCGGCGTCGGGTCTCGCTACGCGCGCCGGTCCATGACCGGCGCGCCGGACCTCTGAAGAGCCTCCGCGATCTGTGCGGTCATCCGGCGTGCGGGTTCGAGGCGGGGGTCGTCGGGGTGGGCGTCCGGGGTCAGGATCTTCGCGCAGATGAACAGCGTCATCAGCTTGCCGTCCCGGCTCTCCAGGTCGTGGTGCCGTTCCTGACGGATGCGCGCGGCCAGATCGGGGACGGCGAGGGAGCGCGGGCCGTCAGCCGCGGGCCGTGCGCATTGCCTGGATCGTGGTGCCCAGGTCCGGGGTGGCGCTCAGGGTGTTGAGGGTTGAGGACAGGGCTTCGGCGTACGTGGCGCGGGCGGACTCGTAGCGGCGGCGGCCCTCGTCCGTGATGACCGCGTAGACGCCTCGCTTGTCGGACGGGCAGGTGTCCTTGTACGCGAAGCCGGACTTCTCCAGTCGGCCGACCAGGCGGCTGATCGAGGACGGCTCCAGGCCGACCCGCTCGGCCAGGTCCTGCATGCGGAGTTCGCCGTCGTCGGAGTGGTGCAGGTGCTCCAGGGAGCGGAACTCCGACAGCCCGAGGCCGTTGGCGCGTTGCAGGGCGAGGGCCAGTTCGCGTTCCACCTGGGCGTGGAGCAGGAGCATGCGGTTCCAGACGGCGTGGTCGGACGTGTGCGGGGGTGCGGTGGTCATGAACGCGTCCTCCCTGAGCGGCTGTTGACAGCAGAGTACATGCTCATGCAAGCTTCTGACGTCCCCGAGTCCAGTGACGGGGCGCGCACAGGGTGTTTTTAGTTGCATGAGCAAGCAAGGACTTGAGCCTTGCTCGATGAAGGGATCTCCCATGCAGTGGGTCTACCTCGCCGTCGCCGTCGTCTTCGAGATCGGCGTCGCCCTCGCGGCCGGCAAGGCCGAGGGCTTCACTCACCGGAAGTGGACGACGGTGACGCTCGTCAGCGGGGCGCTGGGCACGTACTTCCTCAGCCGGGCGCTGCTGACCTTCGACGTCGGCGTCGGCTACGCGTTGTGGACGTCCGTCTCCGGGGTCGGCATCACGCTGCTCGGGGCCCTGCTCTTCGGGCAGCGCCTCGGCTGGCGCAAGGCGCTCGGGATCGTCGCCATCATCGCGGGGGTGGTCGGGCTGCAGCTCAGCGGCGCCGCGTGAGCGGTGCGGATTCCTCCACCCACGAGAACTCTTTGATCCGTTCCTTCCGAAAGGACCGTCCCGCCATGTCTGCGAACCGCCCCTCCAACGCCAACTCCTGGTTCATGCTCCTGCTCGCCGGCGTCTTCGAGATCGGCTACGCCCTCGCCGTCGGCGGCAGCCACGGCTTCACCCGGCTCACCTGGTCCCTGGTCGCCGTCGTCTTCTTCCTGCTGACGCTGTGGGCGCTCAGCGTGGGCCTGCGCACGATCGACGTGGGCACGGGCTATGCCGTCTGGGCGGGCATCGGCGCGGCCGGCGCGGCGGCCCTCGGCCCGGTCTTCTTCGACGAGAGCCTCACCCCCGCCCAGTCCGGCTGGCTCGGCCTGATCATCGCGGGGGTGGTGTGGCTGAAGCTGGCGGACCGGGTGCGGGGAGCGGGCGAGCGGGCCGCCGCGTGAGCGGCCCGGGTGGGGGCGGCGGCACCGGAGGCGATCCGGGGCCGCCGTTCCGGCGTGCGCCCTTCCGGTGGCCTCAGCGGGTTCCGGAGGCCGCCGGGACGCGGTGGGCCGGCTCGGGGGCGTACGGGCCGCCCACGCCCCACGCCTGGTGCATCGCGTTCGCGAAGGCCGCGGCCAGGTGGTGTTCGCCTGTGGGGCCCGGGTGGGTGCCGTCGTACGTGTCGGTGTGGATGTCGTACGCCGGAGGGTGCGAGGCCAGGAGGAGGGGGGAGCCGGGGGTGTCGAGGTCGGCCACCGCCTTGGCCAGGAGTTCGTTGAAGCGGGCGCACTCCGTGGCGAAGGGGGCGTCCGTCTCCGCGCGGATGTTCGGGATGACCGGGAGGAGGACGGCGCGGATGTGCGGGTTCGCCTCGCGGGCCGCCGTCAGGAAGGCGCGGACGTTCTCCGCCGTCTGGCCGCTGTCCGTGTAGAAGCCGAGGTCTATCAGGCCGAGCGAGACGAGCAGGATGTCCGGGCGGTGCGCGGTGACCGTGTCCGCGATCACCGGGGCCATGTGCAGCCAGCCCTCGCCCCAGCCCGCCAGGTGGCGGCGCGCGGCGGGCGGAAAGGCGGCGGCGTACGCGGACGAGGAGGCGGTGCCAGTTTCCGCGTCGTACAGCTCCGTACGCGGGCCGACCAGGGTGTGCGGGCCGTCGGGCACCGCTTCCAGGTGCTGCCACAGGCGGTAGCGCCACGTGAAGTCGCCGGCGCGCCCGATGGTCATGGAATCGCCGACACACATGAAACGCATGGCGCCATCATGGCCGATCTTGGCTACGGGCCGGTAGGTGACGATGGACACTTGTGCCATGCGTTCGTACCGACTGGCCGCCCTCGGCGCCGCCGCACTCCTCGCCCTCGCCGCAGCCCCGGCGCTCGCCGACGACGACGGAGCCGACCGGAGTTTCACGATCGAGGACCCCCGGATCACCGAGTCCAGCGGCCTCGCCGCCAGCCGCGCCCACCCCGGCATCTACTGGACGCACAACGACAGCGACGACGGCCCCTACGTGTTCGCCGTCGATTCCCGTACGGGCAAGACCGTCGCGACGATCACCATGAAGGGCGTCGGGCAGCCGCGCGACGTGGAGGCCATCTCGATCGGCCCGGACGGCAACGTGTACGTCGGTGACATCGGCGACAACCTCAACGGCAGCTGGGACCACGTCTGGATCTACCGCTTCCCCGAGCCGAAGGTGCTCAAGGACGCGACGGTCCGGGCCACCCAGTTCGACGTGAAGTACGCCGACGGGGCGCGCAACGCGGAGGCGCTGATGGTCCACCCCAGGACCGGGCGCGTCTACATCGCGTCCAAGAACGAGGACGGCGGCGGCCTGTACGAGGGCCCCGCGAAGCTCACCACCGGCGGCGACAACATCTTCCGGAGGGTCGGGGAAGTCCCCTGGGTGACCGACGGCGCCTTCTCGCCGGACGGCAAGGAGCTGGTCCTGCGCTCCTACTTCAGCGCCCGCGGCTACGCCTTCGCCAACGGCCGCCTCGGCAAGGACTACGACGTCGAGTCGCCGCTGCTCCCGCAGTCCGAGTCCGTGACGTTCACGGCGGACGGCTCCGCCCTGATGTACGGCTCCGAGGGCGAGCAGAGCAGTGTCGTGCGGGTGGACCTGGAGAAGAGCGGGGACGGGGGCGGCGGCGGAGCCGCGCACCGGGACGGTGGGACGAAGGACACGGCCGACGGGAACGGAATCCCGGCGAAGGGCACCACGCTGACCGGCGGCATCGTGCTCGCCGCGTTCGCCCTGGTGCTCTTCCTCGGCCGGCGCCGCCGCAAGGGCTGAGGCGGCCCGATCCGCTGACGCGGGGCCGCCCGGTGCGTCATCCTGGGGCGGCAGGGTTCGGGCACGTACACGGCACGGGGGTGCGGCACCACGATGGTCCCGGGAACGGTGCAGCAGCTGACCATCCTGCTGATCCTCGTGCTGCCCGGCGTCTTCTACCAGGCCGCGCGGGAACGGCTGCGCGGCCCGCTCGCCACCGAACAGGAGCCGCAGAACCGTCTGGTGCGCGCCATCGCCGCGGGCGCCCTGCTCGACACCCTGTACGTGGTGGCCGCCGGGCCCTGGCTGCTCGGGCTGCTGCTGGGGGACGGGGACGGGCCCCTCGCCGCGGTGTCCCGGCAGCCCCGGCAGGCGGGTCTCGCCGCGCTGCTGCTGATCGTCGCCGTGCCGTCCGCGCTCGCCTGGGCGGAGGCGGTCCTGCAGCGGCGGCACGCGCGGGCCCGGTACGAGCCGACGCCGACCGCCTGGGACGCGCTCTTCAGCGGACGCGGCTCCTGCTTCGTGCGCGTACGGCTCAAGAGCGGGCTGTGGGTGGGCGGTTGGCTGGGCTCCCGGTCCGCCGTCTCGGCGTATCCGCAGAGCGGGGACCTCTATCTGGAGGCCCAGTACCGGATGGGGGCCGACGGCCGCTTCCTGGGCCGGGTGCCCGGGACCGGGGGCGTGTACGTACGGGCGGCCGACATCGACGTACTGGAGGTGCTGCTGCCGCCCGCGCGGCAGCGGCCGGTGGTGAGAGGAGCGGACGAGGGTGAGCGATCAGGAACCGGGCAGTCCGGACAGTGATGACGAACTCGCGGCCCTGGTCGACGAGTTCTCCTTCCGCAGGACCTACCACCCCACCGACGGCCTGGCCGAGCCCGACGAACTGCCGCAGGGCCCCTCGGGGTCGGTCATGGGCGAGCTGGGGGAGCCGCTGCCGCCGGGGGAGCCGGACGCGCCCTGAGCGTCCCGCTCACGGCCCGGAGTGGATGTGCGCCGCCCACAGGTGCGGGGCGCGCGCGTAGCGGTCGCGCAGGGCCCTGACCGGGCGGTGCAGGGCGGCGGCCGGGTCGAGTGGGCGGCCCCGGGCCACGTCCTCGGCGAGCGCGGTGTACAGCTCCTCGGTGAGGTGCGTCGCCAGCTTGTCCGCGATGGGCCACAGGGTCCCGATCACATGTGGATACCCGGCCAGCTGGAAGGACGCGGCCAGCTGCACCGCCTCGTCGGACAGCTCGATGCCGCCCTGCGAAGCGGAACAGGCGGACAGCACGGCCAGTTCCGGGTTCCCCGGGCGCCGGGTGGCGACATCCGACACGGTGAGGCGGCCGTCGTACAGGACGAGCCCGCTCCGTGACGGGGTGAGCGGCTCGCTGACCCCGTGACAGCTGAAGTGGACCCAGGGATGCGCTTCGAGCGCCCCGCCGACCGCCGCCACCGTGGCCTCGGGCCCGGACATCAGCCGCCCGCCCGGGAACAGCTCCGCCAGCACCTCCACCTCCCGGACGACACCGGGCAGCGGTGAGGCCCCCGGCGTCTCGGCGAGCGCCACGACGAGCGGCCGGGGCCGCGCACGGACCCGGGCACCGGCGGTGAGCCCGGCGCGGGCGCGGACCAGGGCGCGCAGGGTCGGGGTGTACGAGGACACGGCACGGTCCATGACCCAGGTGCCGGAGTCCCGGCCGCCGCGCCCGGCCGCGTGCAGCGGCAGGAAGGACAGCCAGCCGGTCGGACACCACCACAGCCGGGGCCAGGGCTCACCGGCGGCCGGGGTGGTGTGGAGACCGAGGCGGGTGAGGACAGGGGCGGCGATCGTGTTCCAGAGCCAGGTGAGGGTGTCGGAGAGGGTGCCCATCATGGCCACGGCCTCGTCCACGCCGTTGGCGCCGTACGCGGTCTCGATGCCGTCGACGAACTCGGCCACCCGCCCGATGACCGCCTCCAGGGCGAGTCCGGGCAGCGGGACCACGTCGATCCCGGCGCCCGCGGTCACGATCAGGGCATCGCAGCGGTGGCCGCTGACGTTGACCACCACCACGGGTCCGCCGTCGGCGGCGGCGACCAGCTCCGGTACGGCGGGCGGGCGCAGGAAGCCGTCCAGGCCGGGCAGTTCGCGTACCTCCGCGAGGAGCCGGCTCCAGCGGGCGGCCAGGGCGTGCCGGGCCTCGGCGATCTCGCCCGCCCGGTGCGCGTCCTGGGTGGGGGAGAGCGGCGGCGGCGCGCTGAGCTCGTCGCGGACGCGCTCGAACTCCGCCGCGCGGACGGGGTCCAGCTCGCGCAGCCGCGACACGTCGGCCCGGTCCTCCAGGCCCTGGCCCAGCAGCACGCCCCGCCCCTGTTCCAGCAGGGTGAGCGCGTAGTCCGGCCGGCCCGCGTCGATCGCCAGCGCGGCGGCGTCGCTCGCCACGCCCTCACCGCTGGTCAGCCGGGCCTCCTGGTCGATGCGGGCCAGGCCGCGCGGGGCGATGCCGGGCAGCAGGCCCACGGCGTACGCGTATCCCTCCAGCGCCTCCGCGCGGTCGCCCGCCCGGACGGCGGCCAGCCCCCAGCCGTGGGCGGCCTGGACCCGGGTCACACCGTGGGCGGCCGGATTGCGGGCGCCGTCGCGGGCGACGCGGATCACTTCCGCCAGGTCGACCGGTTCGCCCGCGGCATGGCGGTTCAGCTGGGTCATGGCCAGCAGGGTCTGGGAGAGGGCGTGGTTGGGGTCGCCCTCGGCCATGCCGACCAGGGACTCCCCAGCGGCCGCGGCCGCCCGCTCCCATGCCTGACGGGCCTTTGGTGCGGACGGGTCGCCGCAGAGGTGGGCGAAGACCTGACAGGCCACGGTGAGCTTCTGCAGCGCGAAGAAGCGTGAGGGGTGGCGCTCGCCGAGCCGGGCCACCACGTCCTCCAGGAGCCGGCGGGCCTCCGCCGCGGTGGGCAGGTCGTCGGTGGCCTGCGCCTGGTTGATCAGCATGTCCGCCAGGTTGATCGAGGCCCCCTCACCGCCTTCGAGGTCGCCGTGCTCCACGGCGATGGCCGCGCGCAGCAGGGCCATCGCCTCGCCGGTGGCCGCCGTGTCACCGGTGAGCGCGTCCCACTGGCGCAGCGCCTCGGCCAGGTTGTTCAGGTGCAGGGAGCGGTCCATGGCCGCGGGCAGGGACTCGCTCAGCGCCCTCCGCAGCACCGTCACCGCCTCGGCCAGCCAGGTGCGGTCGCCGGTGCGGCGGCTGCGGTCCATGAGGGCGCTGCCCAGGTTGGTGAGCGTCATGCTGATCCGGGCCCGGGGCGTGCAGGACACGGCCTCGCGCAAGGTGTCGACGGCGGCGTCCATGAGGAGTTCGTCGCCGGTGTGCCGGGCCCGGCTCCACTGGATGTAGCCCAGGCTGGTGAGGATGGAGCCCCGCAGCTCCGCGGTCTCGGGGCTCAGCGCGGCCAGGGCGGCGCGGAACTGGAAGATGGCCTCGTCGCTGTGGCGCACGTCGCGCGTGTGGCGGTGCAGGGCTCCCAGGCTGTTCGCGAGGCCGAGCAGGGTCACGGGCTCCGGCGGCCCCGACGCCATCACCAGTGCCTCCCGGTGCCAGCGGACGGCCTCCTCCAGCGGGGCGGGGTCGGCGGAGAGCCGGGCGAGGTTGCGCAGGGCGTCCCCGAGCGCGGTGCGGCAGGTGGCCCCGCCGTACGTCTCCTCGTCGGAGACGGCCACGGCCCCGCGCAGCACCTCGACGCCCTCCCGCAGTGCTTCGGTGTCCGAGCAGAACTCGGCGCGGGCCAGCAGGGCCTCCCCGAAGCAGGTGCGCTGGTGCGCGTGGAGGAAGTCGTCGGGCGAGGACAGGGCCATGGCCTCGCGGTGGGCGGCCACGGCTTCGGTGAGGAGTTCGGGCCGGCCGGCGCGCAGGGCGACCTTCACCAGGCAGACGCCGAGGTTGGACCGGCGCACGGACTCCCTGGACCGGGAGAGGGGAGCACGCTCCAGCTCCTCGCGTACGTGGCGCACCGCCTCCTCGTACAGGTCGGTACCCGTCGTCACGTCGCCCCGTGTGATGAGGGCCGTCACGTATTCCGTATGGCACTCCCAGTACGCCGGGTCGTCGGCCGCGAACAGGCCGAGCGCCCGGCGCATCTCCTCGGCGCCCTGCCGCCACGCGCCCTCGTCCGCCCCCGCGCGCTGGGCCAGCACCGTGCCGAGGGCGAAGCGCGTGGTGGCCCGGAAGCCGTCGTCGGGGGCGGGCAGGGCGAGGCACTTGTGGAAGCAGTCGACGGCCTCGTCGAGGTCGGCCGGGTCGCCCGATCCCCGCAGGCAGCTCCCGAGCGCCCGCAGGGCACGCGCCCGCAGGGCCGAGCGGGCCGGAAGGTCCGAGGCCAGGGCACGGATGAGCGCGAGGCACTGGGGCAGGGCCGCCGGGACGTCCGCACCGGCGGGCCGGCGGGCACGGTTGGACAGCAGATCGGCCAGTCCGTCGGCGTGCGTCACCCGTCGGCCGAAGTCGTCGGCGGGCAGGCCTTCCAGCCCGAGGCGGGCGTGGTCGACGGCCTGCTCCAGGTCGTCCTGCCGGCCCGAGACGGTGTGCCGCGCGCCCAGCAGGCGGGCGAGCGACGAGTGCCCCTGGGCGCGGAACGGATGCCCGTCCGGTGTGCCGGCCAGGGTCTCCCGGGCGATCTCGCACGCCTCCTCCAGTACGCGGCGGTCGCCGATGCGGGAGGAGTAACTGCCCATGATCAGGACGAGGTTGCTGCGGTACACCGTGCGCTCGTACGGGTTGGGGGCCGTCGCCGCCGCCTCGCGGCAGAGGGCGAGGCCCTCTTCGTACTCCT
Organism: Streptomyces sp. col6; assembly: GCF_008042035.1. Classification (GTDB taxonomy): domain Bacteria; phylum Actinomycetota; class Actinomycetes; order Streptomycetales; family Streptomycetaceae; genus Streptomyces. The sequence goes on along the minus strand of NZ_RDBL01000029.1, from coordinate 469,065 downwards.
CGGTGCGGTCCCCGTTCTCCGGGGCGCCCTGGACCAGGGCGACGCCCAGGTCGGAGAGGAACGAGGCCCGGCTCGACAGCGCGGTGTCCGGTTCCGCCAGCGCCTCGCGCAGCCGGGTGACGCCCTCGCGGCGGAGCGCGGGATCGGCCAGGAGCTTCGCCGCGGAGCACAGGGCCGAGCCGAGGGTGGCGCCGAACTGGGGACGGAACGGGTTGTTCCAGGTGGTGAGCTCCACCGCCTTCCGCAGCTCGGCGACCGCTTCCCGCATGGCGTCGTGGTCGCCGTTCGCCGCGGCCCAGTGGCGCAGGGTGTGGCCCAGGTTGCCGTGCCTGCGGGCCTGCTCGTCCTCGTTGCCCGGGGCGCAGACGACGGCGGCGCGGCCGACCCCGACGGCGGCGGTGAGCGCGTGCTGCTCGCCGCCGGTCTGGGCCCCGTAGAAGAGAACGAGCCCCAGGTCGGAGAGGCAGGTGCCCTGTTCGAGGCTGCCGTCGCCGAAGGCCGCGGCGGCGTGCCGTAACAGGATCTCGGTGTACGGGAGGGCGCCCTCGGCACGGCCCTGCTGGAACAGCACGGTCATCCCGATGGCCGCCTCGTACGCGTGGCCGGGCTCGGTCGCCGCGCCGCCCGGCGCGCCCCTCAGCAGGGCGTACAACGGGCGCAGGTCCTGCGGCAGTTGCCCGGGGTCTTGCCCGTCCACCGCCAGGAACCACAGCACCGCGGCCCCGAGCGACGCCGGGTCGGCCTCCTGCGCCGCGAGGAAGCGGCACCACTCGGTGTGGCCGAGGGCGAGGGCCCCGGGCGGCCAGGGGGTGTTGTCGGGCAGGACGACGGCGGCCCGCACCTCGTCGGCCGCCGCCTGCGCCTCGGGGCCGAGGAACCATTCCAGGGCGCGGGCATCGGTCTCCGCGCGGGCGGACTGACCGAGCAGGAGGCGCGCGGCGGTCCCGGCGCTCACCGTACGTTCCCTGTCATCACATCCCCGTCGGCCGGCAACACCTTCAACCTACCTACCACGAAGGGAACTTGGGGTCAGGGCTCGACCGGCCGGATCTCGTAGTGCAGGGTCCGGTCCCGCTTGAGCCGGTGGGTCAGCGGGACGAGCACGCCCTGGGTGGCCGGGTACTTGCGGGACAGCATCCGGGACGCGTGCGTGTTCTCCTTCGAACCGGCCGGGAGAAGGCGTGCGTGGGCCTCGATCTGTGGCCCGGTCGGCCGGCCGCGTACGGTGCACGGGCCGATCCGCACCCTCGGGTGGTTGCGCATCCGCTCGACCTTCCACGCCGAGGAGAACGTCCGGATGTAGGCGTGGTCGCCCTCGACCGCGATGTGCACCGGGGTGTCGGCGTGCGTCCCGTCCTGCCGCCGCGTGCTCAGCAGGACGGTGTACTGCCTCACATAGGGCTTGAGCTGCGGGATCGTATCCATGCCTCCATGGTCCGCCGGTACGGGCCCGTGCTCATCCGGGCAGCGGACACCGGGCCGCCGATTCGCGTAGGGTCCCCGGATCATGACGACCGATTTCCGCGGCCCCGCGCCCTTCGCCACGCCCCGCCTCGACGCCCTGCCCCTGCGGGTGGAGTACGCGGACGAGATGGCCGCCGTGCTGTCCGATCCCGCCCTGCACACCTTCACCGGGGGCGCTCCGGAGACACCGGACGCCCTGCGCGCCCGGTACGTACGCCAGACGGCCGGGTCGCCGGACCGGGAGGAGCTGTGGTGCAACTGGGTACTGCGGGCCGGGGACGGCCTCGTGGGGTACGTGCAGGCCACGGTGCGCGGCGACCGCGCCGAGATCGCCTGGGTGGTGGGCGTCCCCTGGCAGGGACGCGGCTACGCCCGGGAGGCGGCCGGGGGCCTGGTCGCGCACCTCAGGGAGACCGGCGTACGGACCGTGATCGCCCACATCCACCCCGAACACACGGCCTCCGCCGCCGTGGCCACCGGGGCGGGCCTGGCACGGACGGGGGAGTGGGAGGACGGCGAGGAGCGGTGGGCGCTGGGTTAGGGCCTCAGGCGTCCGGCGTACGGGGCTTGGCCCGGCCCGCATCGATCAGCTCGGCGACATCGAGGCTCACCTCGGCCCCGATCGAGGCGGGCAGCGGCGCCTGCTGGCCGGGGGCGTACACCTCATGGCGGTCGTACGAGCTGCCCAGCGGTTCCGTAAGGACGTGGACGCGGCCGTGCTTCCGGTCGAGGATCACGTAGACGGGGATCTTGGCCTCGGCGTACGCGGCGACCTTGTGCCGCAGGTCGCTGGTGTAGTTGCTGGAGGTGACCTCCAGGACCAGGCGGAAGACGGCCGGGTCGTAACTGTTGTTCTTGATCAGGTGTTCGTCGAAGTCCGCGTCCACCAGGGCGAGATCGGGGACCGCGTAGTCCTCGGGGCCGCCCGGCAGCCACAGGCCGATGCCTTGGAGGACCGCCGTCTCCCCGTCATCGAGTCCGGCCGCGATGAATGGACGCATGAGCTTGGTCAGAGCGCGGGCGTGCGGGCCGTCCGGGGGTGGGGCCACGGTGATGACGCCTCCGATGATCTCGACGCGATGGCCGGGATTCTGCTCGGCGAGCCGGTTGGCCGTGACGAGCAGGGGCTCCGGTCCATCGTCACAGGGGTGCTCGACTGCTGATGCAGACATTGCGGGCCTCCTGGAATGGCTGGTGTCGAGACCATCATCGTAGGGCGGAACGGCGCCGGGTCGTGTGTCTGGCATATGCCACACGGTCGAGTGAAGCAGAAACGGCCCCGCACACCTCGCGGTGCGCAGGGCCGTTCCGGGGCGTACGGGCTACAGCTTCTCGATCACGTAGTCGATGCAGGCCGTCAGGGCCTGGACGTCCGACGGGTCGATGGCCGGGAACATCGCCACGCGGAGCTGGTTGCGGCCCAGCTTGCGGTACGGGTCGGTGTCGACGATGCCGTTGGCACGCAGCACCTTGGCGATCGCGGAGGCGTCGATCTCGTCGGCGAAGTCGATCGTGCCGATGACCTGCGAGCGCTTGGCCGGGTCGGTGACGAACGGGGTCGCGTACTTGGACTCCTCGGCCCAGCCGTAGAGGTGGCCCGAGGAGGCGGCCGTGCGGCCGGTCGTGAAGTCCAGGCCGCCCTGGGTGTTCATCCACGTCAGCTGCTCGTTCAGCAGGAAGAGCGTGGCGAGCGCCGGGGTGTTGTACGTCTGGTTCTTCAGGGAGTTGTCGATCGCCGTGGGCAGCGAGAAGAACTCCGGGATGTGCCGGCCCGAGGCGTGGATCCGGGCCGCGCGCTCCAGGGCGGCAGGCGAGAACACGCCGATCCAGAGGCCGCCGTCGGAGGCGAAGGACTTCTGCGGGGCGAAGTAGTAGACGTCCGTCTCCGCGATGTCGACGGGCAGGCCGCCCGCGCCGGAGGTGGCGTCCACCAGGACGAGGGAGCCCTCGTCCGCGCCCGCGACCCGCTTGACGGGAGCCGCGACACCGGTCGAGGTCTCGTTGTGCGTGAACGCGTAGACGTCGACGCCCGCCTCGGCCTGCGGGTCCGGGTGGGTGCCCGGGTCGGAGGCGATGACGGTCGGGTCGGCCAGCCACGGGGCGAGCTTGGCGGCCTTCGCGAACTTCGACGAGAACTCGCCGAAGTTGAGGTGCTGGGACTTCGACTCGATCAGGCCGTGCGTCGCGATGTCCCAGAAGGCGGTGGAGCCGCCGTTGCCGAGAATCACCTCGTAGCCCTCGGGGAGGGAGAAGAGGTCGCGCACGCCCTCGCGCACCGCGCCGACCAGGTTCTTCACCGGGGCCTGGCGGTGGGACGTACCGAGCAGAGAGGTTCCGGTGGCGGCCAGCGCGTCGAGCGCCTCCGTCCGCACCTTGGAGGGACCGGCGCCGAAGCGCCCGTCGGCGGGCTTGATGTCAGCGGGAATCTGGATGTCGGCCACGAGTCGGAGCGTAGCCGCTCGCCGCTGCGGCTACGCACCCTGTCCGTCCGATGAGACAGGGGTTCCGACTCGTGGTCGTCGGAGGAACATCCGTACGTACGGTGTCAGCGCAGCGTGACCGGGAGTTCGTAGAGGTCGTTCTGCGTGACGATCGGCTTGTTGCGCAGCTCCGCGGCCGGGACGGCCAGCGACAGGTCCGGGAAGCGGGCGTACAGTGCGGGCAGCGCGACCGCCGCCTCCAGGCGGGACAGCGCGGCGCCGGGGCAGACGTGCGGGCCGTGACCGAAGGAGATGTGGCGGTTGGGGGAGCGGGTGACGTCGAACTCCGTCGCCGTCTCACCCCACTGGTCCTCGTCGTGCGCGATGGCCGCGAACGAGGTCATGACGCCCTCGCCCTTCGGCAGCACCCGGTCGCCGACCGTGATGTCCTCCGTCGCGAACCGGATGAGGATGTGCGAGGTCGGTGCCGACCAGCGCAGCGTCTCCTCGATCACCGCGTCCCAGCCCACCTCGCCGGCCAGCACCGCGCGCCGCTGCTCCGGGTGGCTCTCCAGGGCGACCACGGCGTTCACGATGAGGCTGATCGTCGTCTCGTGGCCGGCCGCGATGATCAGCTTGAGGGTGTTGAGGATCTCCTCGTCGGTGAGGTGGTCCCCGTCCTCGGACGCCACGAGCAGCGCCCCGGTCAGGTCGTCGGCCGGGGACGCCTTCTTCTCGTCCAGGATGCGCGAGAACAGCGCGTGGATGTCCGCCATCATCCGCGGCACCTCGGCGCGGGGCGTCATGTTGGAGAAGAACTTGTCGAAGAGTTCCTTCATCCGGGGCAGGTCCGCCGAGTCGATGCCCATCAGCTCGCTGATGACGTTCATCGGCAGCGGGTACGCGAACTCCGCCTTCAGGTCGACCATGTCGCCCGCCGTGTGCTCCTCCAGGCGGTCCAGCAGCACCTCCGTCCGCGCCTCGATGCCCTCGCGCAGCCGCTCCACCCGCCGCACGGTGAGCGCCTGCGCGACCAGGCCGCGCAGCCTGCGGTGCTCGGCGCCGTCGGCCGTGAGCATGGTGCGGCCCGGGTTGACCAGGCCGATCAGCGGCCAGTCGGGCGGGATCTCGCCGCGCTGCCAGGCGCCCCACACGTTGATGTCCTTGACCAGGCGGCTGTCGGTGAGCAGCGCCTTCGCCTCGGCGTAGTGGGTGACCGTGTAGACGGGCACCCCGCCCGGCAGCTCGACCCGGGCCAGCGGCCCGGCCGCGTACAGCCGCGCGCTCTCGCCCGCGAGGTCGGAGACAAGGGGGTCGAGGACGATGCGGCCGGTGTCCTGCTCGGGGGTGGTGGCGGTCATCGGGGGCCTCCAAGTGCGGGGGTGGGCGTGAAGCTCACGGGCAGGTCGGTCAGGCCGCGCAGCCAGGGGGAGGGGCGCCGGGTCAACTGCTCGGCGGGGACGGCGAGGTCGACGTCGGGCAGCCGGTCGAGGATGACCTCGATGGCCGTACGGGCGATGACCTCGGCGGTCTCCTGCGCCGGGAACGGGCAGCGGTGGTCACCGTGGCTGAAGGAGAAGAACGCGTTGTTGCCGCCGGTGAGCGTGGAGCCGTCGGTCCGCACCTGGGGGTCGGCGTTGGCCCCGGCGAGGGAGAGCACGAGCAGGTCGCCGGCCTTGATGTGGCGGCCGCCCAGGTGGGTGTCGCGGGCCGCCCAGCGCCCGGCGATGTTCTGGCTGGGGGTGTCCTCCCACAGCACCTCGTTCATGGCCTCGCCGACGCTGTGCCGGCCGCCGGAGAGCGAGGCGGCGAAGCGGTCGTCGGTGAGCATCAGGCGCAGCGAGTTGCCGATCCAGTCGGCGGTCGGCTGGTGCCCGGCGGCCATCATCACCATGAGGTCCCGGGCCACGTCCTCGTCCGTGAACCCGGCGGTGTTGGAGAGCATCCGGGACGCGACGTCGTCGCCGGGCTCCGCGCGCCGCTCGGCCAGCAGCGCGTACACGGAGGTGGCGATGTGCCGCTGGCCGGCCAGCGCGGTGGGCCCGCCGTTGATCATGTCGTTCATCGCGGTGACGAGGGCGGGGCCCTTGTCGTCGGAGAACCCGTAGAGCTTCGCCATGACCCGTACGGGAAGCAGCATCGCGTAGTCGGCGATCAGGTCGGTCGAACCGGCCGCGCAGAACGCGTCGATCAGCTCGTCCGCGAACTCCTCGGTGCTCTTGCGGAGTTCGAAGGGGTTCGTGGCCTCCAGCGCGTCGCAGATCACGGCGGCGCGGCGGCTGTGGCGTTCGCCGACCGTGTAGAGGATCGACGGCTGGGTCCGGCTGATCATCGGCATCAGCGGCCAGTTCTCGGGGATCGCGTCCCACTGGTTCCACAGCTGCGAGTCGCGGCTGAAGAGGGCCGCGTCGCCGGTGACCTGGTGCAGCTCGCGGTAGCCGAGGACGAGCCAGGCGGGGATGTCGCCGGGCAGCGTGATCGGGGCGACCGGCCCGTGATCGCGCCTGATCTCCCGGTACAGCTGCGCCGGTTCGGCCTGGAAGCGGGGGCCGGACAGCGGTACGGCTCCGGCGGCCGCCGCGTGGGGGCACTGGGTCACGGGGTGGGCTCCGGGGGGGTGGGCTCCGGGGTCAGGGCGGGGGCGCCTTCGGCGGGCGCGGGGGTGTTCCCCGTACGGGCCGCCGAGAGGCGGTGCAGGTGCTCGACCAGCGTGATCAGCACGTACTTGCTGGAGGACCGGTCGCGCGCGTCGCACTCCACGAGCGGGACGTCCGCGGAGATGTCGAGCGCCTCCCGGATCTGCTGCTCGGTGTGGAGCGGGCCGCCGAAGTCGTTGCACGCGACGATGAACGGTGTGCCGTGGTGCTCCAGCCGGTCAATGGCGTACCAGGAGTCGGCGAGGCGCCGGGTGTCGACGAGGACGACGGCGCCCAGGGTGCCGGAGAACAGCCGGTCCCACAGGAACCAGAAGCGCTCCTGGCCGGGCGCGCCGAACAGGTACAGCACCGAGCGTTCGTCGAGGCTGATCCGGCCGAAGTCGAAGGCGACCGTGGTGGACGTCTTGGACCGCACGCCGTCGAGGTGGTCGACCACCTCGCCCGCGCGGGTCATCGTCTCCTCCGTGTTGAGCGGACGGATCTCGCTCACGGATCGGACCATGGTGGTCTTGCCGACCCCGAAGCCGCCGACCACGACTATCTTCAGTCCGTTGTCGGCCGTCGCCTGCAGGGCGGCACGGTCAGAGGTTGCGGAGTCCAACGAGCACCTGTTCCAGGATGTCGGGGGCCGGAAGCCGGTCCGATACGCGTGCGGTACGCGGGTGGCGGGCGCTGATCCGGCCGGTGTCGAGCAGATCGCACAGCAGGATGCGCACGATGCTGACGGGCAGGTCGAGGGTGGCGGCGATCTCGACGACGGCGGTGGGCCGTTCGCACATCCGCAGGATCGCCACGTGCTCCGACTGCATGCCGGGGGCCGGCTCGCACTCGGAGACCACCAGCGTGACCAGGTCGAAGGCGGCGGAGTCGGACCGGGTGCGGCCACCGGTGAGGGTGTAGAGCCGGTCGGGGTCCTCGTCCCTGCCGGGTCGTGGGCGCGGCGTCATACGGCCGTGCCCCGGCCGGCGGCGGCCTCGGCGGGTTCGCGGGGCGGGGCGACCAGGTGCTCGCCGAGCTGTTCGACGAGCTCGCTCATGTTGTGGCCGACCAGGCCCACGTCGGCGCTCTCGGCGGCGACGACCGCGAGATGGGCGCCCGCGCCCGCCTCCACGATGAACAGGATGCCGCCGTAGAACTCGGCCATGGCGGAGCGGACGCCGCCGCTGCCGTTGCCGAACTCCACGGACGCGCCGTGGGACAGGCTCTGGATGCCGGCGGAGATCGCGGCCAGCTGGTCCGCCTGGTCGACGGAGAGCTCGGGTGTGCGGCACAGCTTGAGGCCGTCCCTGGACAGCACGAGGGCGTGACGGGTGCCGGGGGTCCGTTCGAGGAGCCCCTCCAGCAGCCAGTTGAGCTTCTCGTCGGTGGTCGCGCTCATCGGGAGTTGCCTTCCGGGTGTGGGGAGTCGGGGCGTACGGCGTTGCGGAAGCTGCTGAAGCGGGCCGCCCGCGCCTTGGGATCGGTTGCCGGGGCGGCGGCTGCGGAGCCGTCCGCCGCTTCGGCGCTCCCCGTGTCGTCGGCGGGGGCCGAGGCCCGCGCCCTGGCCTCGGCGGCGGCCAGGGTGCGCCCGCGCGAACGCCGGGGCAGGCCGCTCTCGCCGAAGCGGGGGAGGTTGCCGGTGGTCTCCGATGCCGAGTCGGAGCGCATGGGCTCCTGGGCGGGGGCCGCGAGGCGGTCGGCCTGGGCGGGCGGTGCGGCGGCGGCCGGGGTGACGTGGCGGTCGGCCGGGTCGGGCTGAGCGGCCGGGCCGGGGCGGCGGTCGGCCGGGTCGGCGCCCGAGGTGTGGACGGGCTCGGGCTCGTCGGACGCGACGGCCGGGGCCGTGCGGGCCGGGGCGCGGGTGATGATCTCCTGCGGGAGCATCATCAGGGCGCCCGTGCCGCCGCGCGCGGAGGGCCGGAACGAGACGGTCAGGCCGTGCTTGCGGGCCAGCCGGCCGACGACGGCGAGCCCGAGCCGGGTGCCGGTCAGGCCGGTGAGGCCGTTGTCGTCGGTGGCGACCGCGCGCTCGGCCCGGCGCAGCTGCACATCGCTCATGACCAGGCCGCTGTCCTCGACGGTGACGACGATCCCGGCCGGGACCTCCTCCACGTACACATGGACCTCGGCGGTGGGCGGCGAGAAGTTCGCGGCGTTGTCGAGGAGTTCGGCCAGGGCGTGCATGACGCCCTCGGCCGCGTGTCCGGCGACGGCGACGTCGCTGGTGGAGTGGAGCCGGACGCGCTGGTAGCCGCTGATCCGGCCCATCGCGCCGCGCAGCACGGACTCCATGACGATGGGCTTGGCCCAGCGCCGGCCGGAGCGGGCGCCGGTGAGCACGGCGATGGAGTCGGCGAGGCGGCCGGCCTGGGCGGTGCGGTGGTCCAGGTGCAGCAGATCGCCCAGGACGTCCTCGGAGGTGTGCCGGTGCTCCATCTCGCGCAGGTCGGCGAGCATGCTCGTGGACAGGGCCTGCATCCGGCCGGCCGCGTTGGCGCAGGCGGTGAGGGCGGCGGAGCGCTCGGTCTCGGCGCGCGAGGCGCGGGCCCGCAGCCGGGCGTTCTCGGCGGTGAGGCGGGCGGTGCCGGCCTCGGCCTCCTCCTTGGCCCTCGCCGCCTCGGCGGTCGCGGCGGCCTTCACGCGGGCGCTCTCGGCGGTGAACCGCTGCGCCTCGGCGGCGGAGGCGGACACCATCCGGGAGACCTCCGCGGTGAACCGTCCGCTCTCGGCGGCGTTCGCCTCCCGGAGCCGGCGGACCGCAGTGCGGGCGTGGACGGCGGTGGCGACGGCGGCGGCGAGCAGCACGGCGGCTCCACCGGAGCCCCAGGCCACCGCGGTCCCGGCCGATTCGGGTGCGGCGAGGGTCGCCCACACGCACAGGGGTGCGGTGAGGGCCACCGTGACCAGAAGGGCCAGTGCGGTCGGCCGGGTCGATGGGCGCAAAGCGGAGTCCTCGGGGGCGGACGGTGGCGGACGGGACGGTTCGGACGAGCGTGGCACCAGAGACAAGCGAGACAACTGGAACAGCTGATTCCCAGATAAGTCCCCGTCACTATATGAGAATTGACTAACTGTTTGGGAAGAACTTGTGGTGACCTCTGTTCTGTTTGTGTTTTCAACCTGTCAAATTCCGACTGAATAATGTCGTGTTGCCCCGCGTCCGGCGATCTTCGACGGCATCCTGGACGGATGGCATCCGGCCCCGCCCCGCACCCCGGCACCCGCGCACCCGCCGCCCCTGACGCCCTGGTCCGCGAGCTGCGGGCCGCCGTGCGCGGCGAGGTCGCCTTCGATGCCACCGCGCGGGCGCTGACGACGATGGACGCGTCCAACTACCGGCGGGTGCCGCTCGGTGTCGTCGCCCCGCGCGACGCCGCCGACATCACCGCCGCCCTCGCCGTCTGCCGTGCGCACGGGGTGCCCGTCGTGCCGCGCGGCGGCGGTACGTCCATCGCCGGGCAGGCCACCGGCACCGGCGTCGTCCTCGACCTCACCCGCCATCTGCGGTCCGTCGTCGAGCTGGACCCCGCCTCCCGTACGGCGGTGGTGCAGCCCGGGACCGTCCTGGACGACCTGCGGGCCGCCGCCGCCCCGCACGGCCTGACCTTCGGCCCCGACCCCTCCACGCACAGCCGCTGCACCCTCGGCGGCATGATCGGCAACAACTCCTGCGGCTCCCACTCGGTCGCCTGGGGCACCACCGCCGACAACATCCACGCCCTGACCGTCGCCCGCTACGGCGGCGACACCCTGCGCCTGGAGCGCGGTGCGCCCGGCCCGCCCGGCGTCCGCGAACTGGTCGCCGCGCACCTCGCCCTCCTGCGCACCGGCTTCCCCGCCCTCCCGCGCCGCATCTCCGGCTACGCGCTGGACGCCCTGCTGCCCGAGAACGGCCCCGACCCCGCCCGCGCGTTCTGCGGCAGCGAGGGCACCCTCGGCGTCGTCACGGAGGCGACCGTGCGGCTGGTCGAGGCGCCCGCCGCCCGCGCCCTCGCCGTCCTCGGATACGCCGACGAGTCCGCCGCCGCCGAGGCCGCCCCCGGCCTCCTCCCGTACCACCCGCTGACCGTGGAGGGCATGGCGGCCGACCTCGTACGCGAACCGGCCGGGCTGCCGCGCGGCGGGGCCTGGCTGTTCGTCGAGACGGGCGGGGCCACCCCGGCCGAGGCCCGCGCGCACGCCGAACGCCTCGTCCGGGCCGCCTACGCCGACGCCGTGGACACCGCCGTCGTCACCGACCCGGCCGGGCAGCGGGCCCTGTGGCGCATCCGCGAGGACGCGGCCGGCACGGCGACCCGGATGCCGGACAGCAGTGAGGCGTGGCCCGGCTGGGAGGACTGCGCGGTGCCGCCCGCCCGGCTCGGCGGCTACCTCCGCGACTTCCGCGCCCTGCTCGCTCAGCACGGGCTGCGCGGCACCCCCTACGGGCACTTCGGCGACGGCTGCATCCACGTCCGCATCGACTTCGACCTGCTGACCGGCGAGGGCGTGGCCCGCTTCCGCCGTTTCTCCGAGGACCTGGCCGCGCTCGTCGTCGCGCACGGCGGATCGCTCTCCGGCGAGCACGGCGACGGCCAGGCCCGCGCCGAACTGCTCCCGAAGATGTACGGGGACGAACTCGTCGCCCTCTTCGTCCGGTTCAAGGACCTGTGGGACCCGGACGGCGGCATGAACCCGGGCATCCTCGCCCGCCCCGCCCGCCTGGACGACAACCTCCGCTTCGGCGTCCTGCCCCGCGAACCCGTCGACGTGGCCTTCGGCTACCCGCACGACGACGGCGACTTCTCCGCCGCCGTCCGCCGCTGCGTCGGCGTCGCCAAGTGCCGTACGGAGACGGCCGCCGGCCCGTCCGTGATGTGCCCCTCCTTCCGGGCGACCGGCGAGGAGGCCCACTCCACCCGCGGCCGGGCCCGGCTGCTGCACGAGATGCTGGCCGGGGACGCGGGCGGCCTGATCACGGACGGCTGGCGCTCCACGGAGGTACGGGACGCGCTCGACCTCTGCCTGTCCTGCAAGGGCTGCCGCAGCGACTGCCCGGTGGGCGTCGACATGGCCACGTACAAGGCGGAGTTCCTGCACCACCACTACCGCCGGCGGCCGCGCCCCGCCTCCCACTACGCGCTGGGCCGGCTGCCGCTCTGGCTCCGCCTCGCCGCGCCCCTCGCGGGCCCGCTGAACGCCCTCGCCCGGGTCCGCCCGCTCGCCGCCCTCGCCAAGCGGCTGGCGGGCATCGCACCGGAACGCGGGATTCCGCCGCTGGCCCGGGAGACGTTCACCTGGTGGCTCGACCGGCACCGGGGCGCCCGGCCCGGCCCCGGCGACCGGCCGGCCCTGCTGTGGCCCGACACCTTCACCGAGTACCTGACGCCCGGGGTGGGACGGGCCGCGGTGACGGTCCTGGAGGCGGCGGGCCGCCAGGTGCTCCCCGCCGGGCGGGGGCTGTGCTGCGGCCTCACCTACGTCTCCACCGGGCAGCTCGACCCGGCGCGCCGGGTGATGCGCCGCACGCTGGACCGGCTGGGCGGCGCGCTGGGCGATCCGGTGATCGTCCTGGAACCCAGCTGCGCGGCGACCCTCCGCACCGACCTGCCCGAACTCCTCCCGGACGACCCGCGCGCCGCCCGCTTCGCCGCCTCCGTCCACACCCTGGCCCAGTACCTGGAGGCGTACGCCCCCGACTGGCAGCCCCCGCGCCTGGACCGCCCGGTCACCGGCCAGACCCACTGCCACCAGCACGCGGTCCTCGGCGACGCGGCGGAGCGCCGGCTGCGCGAGCGGGCGGGCCTGACCGGCGAGCTCGCGGGCGGCTGCTGCGGGCTGGCCGGAAACTTCGGCTACGAGCGGGGCCACTGGGACGTCTCGGTGGCCTGCGCGGAGGACCGGCTGCTCCCGGCGGTCCGGGACGCGGCCCCCGGCACGGAGATCCTGGCCGACGGCTACTCCTGCCGGACCCAGCTGGACCAGCTGGGCGGCGTACGGGGACGGCACCTGGCGGAGCTGCTGGCGGAAGGGCTGGAGGAGGGCCGGCCCTGAGGGCGGTCTCCCGGCGCATCAAACCGTTTGCGCGAGTCCTTACCGTGGAGAGGCGGACCGCATCGGAGAAGTGCAGTACCGTGTATCGGGTAGTGCAGCTTGATGCACTCTCGTTGTTCATGGATGATCAGGAGAGACAGGCCCCGGGTGAACGACCAGACCACCGCCGCAGAACCGGCAGCCGCCGCAGCCGCCGTCACCGTGCCGGAGGCGGTCGCCACCCCGGCCCTCGGTGAACCGGGCGCCCGGTCCGGCGGGCGGCGGGCCGCGCTCGCCCCGGTCGCGCTGGTCGTCGCGGGCGCGCTGTCCGTGCAGTTCGGCGCCGCCATCGCGGTGCTGCTGATGCCCCGGACCGGGGCGCTCGGAGTCGTCACGCTGCGGCTGGCCGCCGCCGCGCTCGTCCTGCTCGTCGTCTGCCGGCCCAGGCTGCGCGGCCACTCGCGCGCCGACTGGGGCACGGTGGTCGCCTTCGGCATCGCCATGGGCGGCATGAACACGCTGTTCTACCAGGCCGCCGACCGCATCCCGCTCGGCGCCGCCGTCACCCTGGAGGTGCTCGGCCCGCTCGCCCTGTCCGTGATCGCCTCGCGCCGCCTGGTCAACCTGGTCTGGGCGGTCCTCGCGCTCGGCGGGGTCGTCCTGCTCAGTGGCGGCGGCTTCGACCGGCTCGATCCGGTGGGCGCCGCCTATGCCCTCGGGGCCGGGGCGATGTGGGCGGCGTACATCGTCTTCAGTGCCCGCACCGGCCGCCGCTTCCCGCAGGCCGACGGGCTCGCGCTGGCCATGGTGGTCGCCGCCCTGCTCTCGCTGCCGCTCGGCATCATGGACGCGGGATCAAAGCTCCTCGTCCCGACGACGCTCGGGCTCGGCGCGGCCGTCGCGCTGCTCAGCTCCGTCCTCCCGTACACCCTCGAACTCATCGCCCTGCGCCGCCTGCCCGCGCCCACCTTCGCGATCCTGATGAGCCTGGAACCCGCGATCGCCGCCATGGCCGGCTTCCTCGTCCTCCACCAGGCCCTCTCCACTACGGACGCCCTCGCCATCGCACTGGTCATCGGCGCGAGCATGGGCGCGGTGCGCAGCCAGGTGCGGGGCGCCTCGAAGCGGTAGCGGGTGGGCCTCGACGCCCGCCCCCGCGCCCCGCATCATGGGCGCATGGACACCCCGCCCGCCGAGTGGATCACCGTCGCCGCCTACGAGAACCTGCCGGGCCGCCCTTCGCCGATGGCGGCCGTGCGCGGTTGACTGCGGGAACGGGGCATCGACTGGATGCCCTTCGCCCCGGACGAGATCCGGTTCGACCTCGCCTGCGGTGTCGGCCCGGACGGGCAGTGGCACGGCTGGTTCGACGTCCACGTGCGCGCCGAAGCGCTGCGGCGGCTCGGGCTGCATCCTGACCAGCCGGCCTCCCGGGTGACCGGCGCGTCTCCGCCCCGCTGGTGGCACGCCGCCGCAGAGCGCCACGCCCGCTGACCGGAGGGCGGGCCGCAGGCCCCGGGGTAAAAATCATGCAAGCATGCTTGATTGTTTTACGTTCCGCTGGCAGGCTCCCGGGCACACCGCCACGCCCCGAGGGGAGCGCACCGTGTCCGATGCCTCAGCCGTGCTCGACGATCTGCGCAGCGAGAGCCTGGAGCTCGATCTGCTCGTCGCCGGGGCGACCGCGAGACAGTGGGCGGGGGCGACCCCCGCCGAGGGATGGAGCCTCGCCCACCAGATCGCCCACCTGAGCTGGACCGACGACGTCGCGCTGATCTCCGTCACCGACCCGGACCGCTTCGGCGACGAGGTGGCGAGGGCGATGAAGGACCCGGAGGGCTTCGTCGACCGGGCCGCCGAGGAGATCGTCGCCGCGTACGCCCCCGACGCGCTGCTCGTCCGCTGGCGCGAAGGCCGCGAGCGCTTGCAGGAGGCCCTGCGCGCGGCCCCCGCCGGCACGAAGTTCCCCTGGTACGGGCCGCCGATGAGCGTGGCGTCCATGGCGACCGGGCGGCTCATGGAGACCTGGGCCCACGGCCAGGACGTGGCCGACGCCCTGGGGGTCACCCGCACCCCCACAGCCCGTCTGCGGCACGTCGCCCGCATCGGCGTCCGGGCCCGCGACTACGCCTTCCTCGTCCGGGGGAAGCAGGCGCCCGCCGAGGAGTTCCGGGTGGAACTGGAGGCGCCGGGCGGCGAGCTGATCGCGTACGGCCCCGAGGGCGCGGGGCAGCGGGTGACCGGACCGCTGCACGACTTCTGCCTGCTGGTCACCCAGCGCGCCCACCGCGACGACCTGGCGGTGCGGGCACAGGGCCCGGACGCGGACGCCTGGCTCGACATCGCCCAGGCGTTCGCCGGCCCGGCGGGGGCGGGGCGCGCGCCGCAGGCGGAGCGGTGACGGGGCGCGGTTGGCGAAGGCGATCTCGTTGGCCCGCAGCGCCTTCTTCAGCGTCCACGGGTTGGAGGCGCCGCCGCGTACGGTCGGGTCGTTGGCGGTGATCAGGCACTCGACGCCCTCCACCACCCCGATCCCGGTGACCAGCGAGGCTCCCACCGCGTACTCGCTGCCCCAGGCGGCGAGAAATACGTCGAGCGGCACCGGGGGCGGGGGCGCCCGAGGCAACCGCGCCCGTGGCTGCCCCCAGTGAGCCGGGCGCCCCTGCGCCCCTCCGTATCGGTAACGCGTCCGGCTTCTACGGCGACCGTTTCGACGCCCTGCGCGAGATGCTCACCGGCGGCCCCCTCGACGTCCTCACCGGGGACTACCTCGCCGAGCTGACCATGCTCATCCTCGGCCGCAGCCGCCTCAAGGACCCGGCGCGCGGGTACGCCTCCACCTTCCTGCGGCAGCTGGAGGAAGGGCTCGGGCTCGCCCACGAGCGCGGGGTGAGGATCGTCGCCAACGCGGGCGGCCTCAACCCTTCCGGGCTCGCCGACGCGATACGGGAACTGGCCGAGAAGGTCGGGGTCCCCGTACGGGTCGCCCATGTGGAGGGCGACGGCATCCCCGTACCGGAGGGGTTCCTCACCGCCAACGCCTACCTCGGGGGAGCGGGCATCGCGGCCTGCCTGGGGGCCGGTGCCGAGGTCGTCGTCACCGGCCGGGTGACCGACGCCGCCCTCGTCACCGGCCCCGCCGCCGCCCACTTCGGCTGGGGCCCGGACGACCACGACGCGCTCGCCGGGGCCGTCGTCGCCGGGCACGTCCTGGAGTGCGGGACGCAGGCCACCGGCGGCAACTACTCCTTCTTCCGCGCCCACGACATCCGCCGCCCCGGCTTCCCGGTCGCCGAGATCCACGCCGACGGCAGCTCCGTCATCACCAAGCACGACGGCACCGGCGGCGTGGTCGACCTCGGCACCGTCACCGCCCAGCTCCTCTACGAGACGGGCGGCGCCCGGTACGCGGGGCCGGACGTCACCGCCCGGCTCGACACCGTACGGCTGACGCAGGACGGCCCCGACCGGGTCAGGATCTCCGGCGTACGCGGCGAGGCCCCGCCGCCCACCCTCAAGGCCGGGCTCACCCGGCTCGGCGGCTGGCGCAACGAGGTCGTCTTCGTCCTCACCGGACTCGACATCGAGGCCAAGGCGGCGCTCGTCCAGGACCAGTTCGCGGACGCCTTCGCGCGCGCCGGACAGCGGCCGGAGGAGGTCCGCTGGGAGCTGGCCCGTACGGACCAACCCGATGCCGGCACCGAGGAGACCGCCAGCGCCCTGCTCCGGCTGGTCGTCCGGGACCGCGAACAGGACCCCGTGGGGCGGGCGTTGTCCGGAGCCGCGATCGAGCTGGCTCTCGGCAGCTACCCCGGGTTCCATGTCACCGCCCCGCCCGGAAAGGGTGCCCCCTACGGGGTCTTCGAGGCGCGGTACGTACCGGCGGGGGACGTGGAGCACGTAGCCGTACTCCCCGACGGAACGCGCCGGGCCCTCGCCCCTCCCGTACGGACCCAAGAGCTGCACGACGTCGGACAGCCGCCCCTGCCGGAGCCGCCGGCCTCACCGTCGTACGCCATGTCCTGCCCAACCTGCGGGCGTTGAACTTCACCGTGCACGGGCTGCTCGGCGAGGGCGTCGCCGCGCAGCACCGCTTCGACCCGCAGGCCAAGGCGCTGGGGGAGTGGCTGCGCGCCCGCCATCTGGAGATACCCGTGACCCTTCTGGAGGTGCCCGCATGACCGTCCTGCCCACCGGGCTCGACACCGCGAGCCCCGACTACGCGGCCAACCGGGCCGCCATGCTGGACAAGCTCGCCGAGCTGGAGGCCGCGCACGCCAAGGCGCTTGAGGGCGGCGGCGAGAAATACGTCGAGCGGCACCGGGGGCGCGGCAAGCTGCTCGCCCGCGAGCGCATCGAGCTGCTGATCGACCCGGACACGCCGTTCCTGGAGCTGTCGCCGCTCGCCGCCTGGGGCAGCGAGTACGCGGTGGGAGCCTCGCTGGTCACCGGGATCGGGGTGGTGGAGGGCGTCGAGTGCCTGATCACCGCCAACGACCCGACCGTACGCGGCGGCGCCTCCAACCCGTGGACGCTGAAGAAGGCGCTGCGGGCCAACGAGATCGCCTTCGCCAACCGGCTCCCGTGCATCAGCCTGGTGGAATCCGGGGGCGCCGACCTGCCGTCCCAGAAGGAGATCTTCATCCCCGGCGGGGCGCTCTTCCGCGACATCACCCGGCTCTCCGCCGCCGGCATCCCGACCGTGGCGGTGGTCTTCGGCAACTCGACCGCCGGAGGCGCGTACGTCCCCGGCATGTCCGACCACACGGTCATGATCCAGGAACGGTCCAAGGTCTTCCTCGGCGGACCGCCCCTGGTGAAGATGGCCACGGGCGAGGAGAGCGACGACGAATCGCTCGGCGGCGCCGCGATGCACGCCCGTACGTCCGGGCTCGCCGACCACTTCGCCGTCGACGAGCACGACGCGCTGCGCCAGGCCCGCCGCATCGTCGCCCGCCTCAACTGGCGCAAGGCGCACGCCGATCCGGGCCCCGCCGAGCCGCCGAAGTACGACGAGGACGAGCTGATCGGCATCGTGCCCGGCGATCTGAAGGTGCCGTTCGACCCGCGCGAGGTGATCGCCCGGCTGGTCGACGGCTCGGACTTCGACGCGTTCAAGCCGCTGTACGGGACGAGCCTGGTCACCGGCTGGGCGCGGCTCCACGGCTACCCGGTCGGCATCCTCGCCAACGCGCAGGGCGTGCTGTTCAGCGAGGAGTCGCAGAAGGCCGCCCAGTTCATCCAGCTCGCCAACCAGCGCGACATTCCGCTGCTCTTCCTGCACAACACCACCGGCTACATGGTCGGCAAGGAGTACGAGCAGGGCGGCATCATCAAGCACGGCGCGATGATGATCAACGCGGTGTCGAACTCCAGGGTCCCGCACCTCTCGGTCCTGATGGGCGCCTCGTACGGCGCCGGGCACTACGGCATGTGCGGCAGGGCGTACGACCCGCGCTTCCTGTTCGCCTGGCCCGGCAGCAAGTCCGCCGTCATGGGCCCGCAGCAGCTCGCCGGGGTGCTCTCCATCGTCGCCCGCGCCTCGGCCGCCGCGAAGGGCCGCCCGTACGACGACGACGCGGACGCCGCCCTGCGCGCCATGGTCGAGCAGCAGATCGAGTCCGAGTCCCTGCCGATGTTCCTGTCCGGGCGGCTGTACGACGACGGGGTCATCGACCCGCGCGACACCCGGACCGTCCTCGGCCTGTGCCTGTCCGCCATCCACACCGCACCGGTCGAGGGCGCCCGCGGCGGCTTCGGCGTCTTCCGGATGTGAGGAGTGAAGTGATCACCAGCCTGCTCGTCGCCAACCGGGGCGAGATCGCCTGCCGGATCTTCCGCACCTGCCGGGCGCTCGGCATCGCCACCGTCGCCGTGTACTCCGACGCGGACGCCGGCGCGCTGCACGTCCGGGAGGCCGACACCGCCGTACGGCTGCCGGGCGCGGCCCCCGCCGACACGTATCTGCGCGGCGATCTCGTCGTGGCCGCCGCGCTGGCGGCCGGGGCGGACGCCGTGCACCCCGGCTACGGCTTCCTCTCCGAGAACGCGGACTTCGCCGCCGCCGTGCAGGACGCCGGGCTGCGGTGGATCGGGCCGCCCGTCAAGGCCATCGAGCTGATGGCGTCCAAGACCCGCGCCAAGGAGCTGATGGCCACCGCCGGGGTGCCGCTCCTCGCCCCCGTGGACCCGTCCGCCGCGACCGCCGAGGACCTGCCGCTGCTGCTGAAGGCGGCGGCCGGTGGCGGCGGGCGCGGGATGCGGATCGTACGGGAACTGGACGATCTGCCCGGCGAGTTGACCGCAGCCGCGGCCGAAGCGCTGTCCGCGTTCGGAGACGGCGAGGTATTCGCCGAGCCGTACGTGGAGCGCGGCCGGCACGTCGAGGTCCAGGTGATGGCCGACGAGCACGACGGGGTCTGGGCGCTCGGGACCCGCGACTGCTCGCTCCAGCGGCGGCACCAGAAGGTCATCGAGGAGGCACCGGCGCCCGGCCTGCCGGACGAGCTGCGGGAGCAGCTGCACAAGGCGGCGGTGGCCGCCGCGCGCGCCGTGGGCTACCGGGGCGCGGGGACCGTCGAGTTCCTGGTCGCGGCCGACGGGCGGCCGTACTTCCTGGAGATGAACACCCGCCTCCAGGTCGAACACCCCGTCACCGAGGCGGTGTTCGGGCTCGACCTCGTCGCGCTCCAGCTCCGGACCGCGGAGGGCGAGCCGCTGCCGTCCGCCGAGCCCCCGCCCCCGGCCGGGCACGCCGTGGAGGCCCGGCTGTACGCGGAGGACCCGGCGCGTGACTGGCAGCCGCAGACCGGAGTACTGCTCTCGCTGGAGGTGCCGGACGAGCCGGGCGTCCGCCTGGACACCGGGTACACCGGCGGGGACACGATCGGCGTCCACTACGACCCGATGCTCGCCAAGGTCATCGCCCATGCCCCGACCCGGACCGAGGCCGTACGGCTGCTCGCCCGCGCCCTGGAGCGCGCCCGCATCCACGGCCCGGTCACCAACCGCGACCTCCTCGTCCGGTCGTTGCGCCACCCGGACTTCGTGGGCGCCCGGCTGGACACCGGGTTCTACGAGCGGCACCTGGCGGAGCTGACGGCCCCGGCGGATGAAGCGGCGGTCCGGCTCGCGGCCACCGCGGCGGCCGTCGTGGAGGCGGCCCGGAACACCACCGGGACGACCGCCGGCGGGTTCGCCCGCTTCGGCGCCTGGCGCAACCTGCCCTCGCAGCCCCAGATCCGCCGCTACCGCAGCGAACCGGACGGTGCTGAACACGAGATCACGTACCGCCCGACCCGCGACGGCGGCCTGACCGTCGGCACCGACGGCATACGCGTCGTGTCGGCGGGCCGCGCCCGCGCCACCCTCGAACACGACGGCGTCACCCGGCACTTCGACGTCTTCCCGGCCGACGGCAAGGTCTACGTGGACACCGCCTCCGGCGCGTACACGTTCACCGCCCTGCCCCGCTTCACCGACCCCGCCGACCGCACCGAACCCGGCTCCCTGCTCGCCCCCATGCCCGGCACGGTGGTCCGCCTCGCGGACGGCCTCGCGGAGGGGGCCGCCGTCGAGGCCGGGCAGCCGCTGATCTGGCTGGAGGCGATGAAGATGGAGCACCGCATCCTCGCCCCCGCCTCCGGCACCCTCACCGCCCTGCACGCCGCGCCCGGCCTCCAGGTGGAGGTCGGCGCCCTGCTCGCCGTAGTCACCGACCCCTCTGAGGAGCAGCCCGCATGAGCACCGTCCTCGAAACCGAAGAGCACCAGGCCCTGCGCGCCGCCGTCGCCGCACTCGGGAAGCGCTACGGCCGGGAGTACATGCAGTCCCTCGTCAGCGAGGGCGCCCACCCCCGCGAGCTGTGGGCGGAGGCCGCGAAGGCGGGCTTCCTCGGCGTGAACCTCCCCGAGGAGTACGGCGGCGGGGGCGCCGGAATGGCAGAACTGTCCATCGTGCTGGAGGAGTTGGGCGCGTCCGGCTCCCCGCTCCTGATGATGATCGTCTCGCCCGCCATCTGCGGCACGGTGATCGCCCGCTTCGGTACCCAGGAGCAGAAGCGGCAATGGCTCCCGGGCCTCGCCGACGGCTCCCTCACCATGGCGTTCGGCATCACCGAGCCCGACGCCGGCTCCAACTCGCACCGCATCACCACGACCGCCCGCCGCGACGGCGTGGACTGGCTGCTCACCGGCCGCAAGGTCTTCGTCTCGGGCGTCGACATCGCGGACGCCACGCTGATCGTCGGCCGCACCGAGGACGCGCGGACCGGCAAGCTCAAGGCCTGCCTGTTCATCGTCCCGCGCGAGACGCCCGGCTTCCAGCGGAACCAGATCGACATGGAGGTCCACGCCCCGGAGAAGCAGTTCGAACTCGTCCTGGACGACGTGCGGCTGCCGGCCGAGGCGCTGGTGGGGGACGAGGACGCGGGCCTGCTCCAGCTCTTCGCCGGCCTCAACCCCGAACGCATCATGACCGCCGCCTTCGGCATCGGTATGGGCCGATACGCGCTGGGCCGGGCGGTCGACTACGCGAAGACGCGCCAGGTCTGGAAGGAGCCCATCGGCGCCCACCAGGCCATCGCCCACCCGCTGGCCCAGGCCCACATCGAACTCGAACTCGCCCGCCTGATGATGCAGAAGGCCGCCCGCCTGTACGACGCGGGCGACGACTTCGGCGCGGGCGAGGCGGCGAACATGGCGAAGTACGCGGCGGGCGAGGCGTGCGTGAAGGCGGTGGACCAGGCGGTGCACACACTGGGCGGCAACGGCCTGACGCGCGAGTACGGGCTCGCCTCCCTGATCACGGGCGCCCGCGTGGCCCGGATCGCGCCGGTCAGCCGGGAAATGATCCTGAACTACATATCCCACCAGACCCTGGGGCTCCCCAAGTCGTACTGAGCGGCCCACTGTTGTACGGGAGCGGTCCTCGGCGGCCGCCCCCGCACCCACACCGCACCGAAGGGACCGACCCCCGCCATGGCGCACGTGTTCCGCAGCGACTACCCCGACGTCCAGCCCCTCGATCTCGCCATCCACGACGCGGTGCTCGGGCACGCCACCGAGCGGTTCGGGGAGACCGTCGCCCTGATCGACGGCACCGACGACAGCAGCCGCCTCACCTACGCGCAGCTCGACGCCTTCCACCGCAGGATCGCCGCCGGCCTCGCCGCCGCCGGTGTCGCCCAGGGCGACGTGCTCGCCCTGCACAGCCCCAACACCATCGCGTACCCGGCCGTCTTCCACGCCGCGACCCGCGCCGGCGCCACGGTCACGACCGTGCACCCGCTGGCCACGGCCGAGGAGTTCGCCAAACAGCTCGGCGACTCCTCCGCGCGTTGGATCGTCACGGTGTCCCCGCTGCTCGCGGTCGCCCGCCGGGCCGCCGAACTCGTGGGCGGCATCGAGGAGATCTTCGTCTGCGACCACGCGGAGGGCCACGCGTCGATCCTGGACATGCTCACCACGACCGCCCCCGAACCGATGGTGACCGTCGATCCGGCACAGGACGTCGCGGCGCTCCCGTACTCCTCCGGCACCACCGGCGCCCCGAAGGGCGTCATGCTCACGCACCGCTCGATGGCGACGAACCTGGAACAGCTGAGCCCGTTCGTGCCGCTGGGCGAGGGACACCGTATCCTCGCGGTTCTCCCCTTCTTCCACATCTACGGCCTCACGGCCCTGATGAACGCCCCGCTGCGCACCGGCGCCACGGTCGTCGTCCTGCCGCGCTTCGACCTGGCGCAGTTCCTGGCGGCGATCGAGACGCACCGCATCAACGGCCTGTACGTGGCCCCGCCGATCGTCCTGGCCCTCGCCAAGCACCCGGTGGTCGACCGCTACGACCTGTCCTCGCTGGAGTACATCGTCAGCGCCGCCGCCCCGCTCGACGCGGACCTGGCCACGGCCTGCTCCCGCCGCCTCGGCCTGCCCCCGGTCCGCCAGGCGTACGGGATGACGGAACTGTCCCCCGGCACGCACGTCGTCCCGCTCGCGGCCGAGAACCCGCCACCGGGGGCGGTCGGCACGCTGCTCCCGAACACGGAGATGCGGATCGTCTCCCTGGACGACCCGTCCCGCGACGCCCCGCCCGGCGAGCCCGGCGAGATCCTGATCCGCGGTCCCCAGGTCATGAAGGGCTATCTCGGCCGCCCCGACGCCACCGCCGCGATGATCGACCCCGACGGCTGGCTCCACACCGGCGACATCGGCCGCACCGACGAGGACGGCTGGCTCTTCGTCGTCGACCGCGTCAAGGAACTCATCAAGTACAAGGGCTACCAGGTGGCCCCCGCCGAACTGGAAGCGCTGCTCCTCGCCCACGACGCGGTCGCGGACGCGGCGGTGATCGGCGCCCACGACCCCGACGGCAACGAATTCCCGAAGGCCTACGTGGTGCGGGGCGCGGACACGGCCCTGACGGCGGACACCCTGATGACGTGGGTGGCGGAGCGGGTGGCCCCGTACAAGAAGATCCGCGGCGTGGAATTCACGGACGCCATACCCCGCGCGGCATCGGGCAAGATCCTCCGCCGGGAGCTGCGGGACCGGCAGGCGGGGCGGGGGTGACGGCCCGGTCCGCCGGCCCTTGGGGTCCGGAACCCACGGCCGTCATCGCGGTGACCGGGCACAGGGACCTCACCGGCAGGAGCGTGCCGCTGGTGCGGGAAGCGCTCGTCGCGCTGCTCGGCGCGTACGCCGGAGACGGGCTGACCGGGGTGTCCTGCGTCGCGGAGGGGGCCGACGCGTTGTTCGCCGACGTCGTCCTGGACCTCGGTGGCCGGCTGGTCGTCGTCGTGCCGGCGCGGGACTATCGGGAGGTCCAGGCCGAGGCGGGCCGCGCGGGGGAGTTCGACCGCCTTCGCCGGGCCGCCGCCGAGGTGGTCGTGATGCCGTACGCCAAGGCGGACGGGGAAGCGTACGCAGCCGCGAACCGTGAACTGTTCCGCCGGGCGGACCGGCTCGTCGCCGTCTGGGACGGGCGGCCGGGCAACGGCCGGGGCGGTACGGCCGACGCCGTGGCCGAGGCCGGGGAGCGGGGGCTGCCGGTCGAGGTCGTCTGGCCCGACGGGGCCGCTCGGCTGGGCTGAAACGCCGCCGGGCAGGCTCCCGGGCCAGGTCTCCCAGCGCAGGTCGCGCAGCGCGGGGTCGGCGTCGAGGGGAACGCCTTCCCCGCCCGGTGCCGCAGCCCGCGCGTTCGCGTGCCGTTGCCGGGCTTGCACGGCCGCCCCTCGCCGGTGGGCGGAAAAATCGGTGCCCGGCTGCCGGACCCCGTCCATACAGTGCACCCATGGACATGGGGATCACGTACGAACGCTTCGAGCCCGCCCACGCGGACGAGCTGGTCGCCTTCCTCTCCGGAGACACCTGGCCGTTCCACGGGCGCGACGTCGTGGAGCCGACCGAGGCCCGGCGGTGGATCGACGAGGGCCGGTTCGGGGGCGACGACAACCGGTCGTTCTGGGTCACGCGGGACGGCGAACGCGTCGGTTTCGTGCGCCTGATGGACCTGTGCGACAACGCTCCGCTCTTCGATCTCCGTATCCGCTCCGGGCGCCGGGGGAGCGGCCTCGGCGCGCAGACCCTGACCTGGCTCACGCGGTACGTGTTCGACGAGTTCCCCCAGGTCCGCCGGGTCGAGGGCAACACGCGGCAGGACAACACGGCGATGCGGCGGACGTTCCGGAGGTGCGGATACGTGCAGGAGGCGCACTACCGCGAGGCGTGGCCGGCCGCCGACGGCACGGTCCACGACTCCGTGGGGTACGCGATCCTGCGCCGCGACTGGGAAGAGGGCACCACGACGGTCCCGGTCTGGAACCACGAGCGCGTCGGGGGGCGTTGACGGACCCGCCGTACACAGGGATGCAAACCCGGTGCGATCGGCGGCCGTCGGCCGGAAGACTGGGCGTCATGGATGAGGTCCGAGTCGTCGTAGCCCATTCCGAGCGTACGACCCTGCGCGTCGGTGACATGTTCCTGAAGGTGGACGCCGATCAGGCACGTATCGACATCGAGGCGGAGGCGATGGCGCTGGCGCCGGTCCCGACCCCGGCGGTGCTGTGGCGCAAGCCGCACGTGCTCGCCGTCGCCGCGCTCCCGGGCACGGCGCTCGGCCGCCTCGGGGAGCCGTCGCCCGCGTCACCGGCGGCGTGGGAACGGGCGGGGGCCGTCATCCGGACGCTGCACGAGGCGCCGTTGCCGGCGCGGGCCGGGCGGAGCGTGGACGACTGGGCGGCGGAGCTGGAGCGCGAGTGCGGGCTGCTCCTGGCGCGCGGGATCCTCCCCGCGGACCTGGTCGCCCGCAACCGCCGGGTGGCCGAGGCGGCGCTCCGCCCGTGGGAGCCGGCGTTCATCCACGGCGACCTCCAGATCACGCACGTGTTCGTCGACGGCGACGACGAGGTCACCGGCATCATCGACTGGTCCGAAGCGGCGCGCGGGGACGCCCTGTTCGACCTCGCCACCCTGACGCTCGGCCACGAGGAGCGCCTGGGCGACCTCCTCGCGGGCTACGGCACCGACGTCGACCCCGGTGTCATCCGGGGGTGGTGGTCGCTGCGCGCCCTGACCGCGTACCGCTGGCTCACCGAGCACGGCTTCGACCCGGCGGCGCCGGGGTGCGAGCTGGATGTGCTGAGGGCGGCGATGTGACGGGGGTGCGGCATGGGTGCCTCGCGCCTCGCTCCGGACGGTGGCCGGCATCACTTGACCTCAACCGCGCTTGAGGGATCACCGTCTACCTGTGCCCGGCGCGCCGCACCGAAGGCGGGCCCCGTATCAGGAGGGACACCCATGTCCGACAACCGAGTCATCGTGGTCACCGGCGCGACCGGGAAGCAGGGCGGTGCCGTCGCCCGTGCTCTGCTGGGCCGGGGCTGGACCGTACGGGCGCTGGTGCGCGACCCGGACAAGCCCGGGGCGCTCGCGCTGAAGGAGGCGGGGGCGGTGCTGGTACGCGGGGATCTGGACGATGCCGTCTCCCTGGACGCGGCGCTGGCGGGCGCGTACGGGGTGTTCAGCGTGCAGACCTTCGACGGGCCGGACGGTTTCGACGGGGAGATCCGGCAGGGCAGGGCGGTCGCGGATGCCGCCGTCCGGGCGGGGGTCGCGCACATCGTGTACAGCTCCGTCGACGGCGCCGACCGCGCCGGCGACGTACGGCACTTCGCGAGCAAGGGCGAGATCGAGCGGCACATCGAGGCCCTGGGGCTGCCCGCGACCGTCCTGCGACCGACGTTCTTCCTCTCCAACTTCGAGGGCCTGGGCCCGCGGTGGGACGGTGACGAGCTGACACTCACCCTGGCGCTCGATCCGCGTACGAGACTGGCGATGGTCAGCCCCGACGACATCGGCGCCCTCGCGGCGGCCGCCTTCGACGCTCCGGCCGACTACCTCGGCCGCATCGTCGAGGTGGCCGGCGACGAACTCACCGGGCCGCAGATCGCCGAGGTGTTCGCCCGTGCGGCGGGCCGGCCGGTGCGTTTCGTCTCCCAGCCGATCGGGCAACTCCGCGCGTTCAGCGAGGAGATGGCCGCCATGTTCACCTGGTTCAACGAGGTCGGTTTCCGGGCGGAGGTGAGGGACCTGCGCCGCGCCCTGCCCGCGCCGGTCACCCTGGAGACCTGGGTCGACGAGCACTGGAGCACGCCCCTGGCCTCACGGTGAGGGCCGCCCTCCGGTGAGGGCCGGTGTCGCCGGGGCCCCGGACCGGTCGCCCCCGTGGTCCGTGGCCCCGGGAACCGCTCAGCCCGCCACCAGCACCGCCACCAGCCGGGCCATCGCCGGGCGGGGGTCCGGGCCGCCCGGCCAGGTGGTCATCAGGAGGTGGTGGGCGGTGCCGACGACGGCGAGGGCCACCGTGGGCGGGTCCACGGTCTTCGCCACCCGGCCGCCCTCCTGCTCGGCCCTCAGGTAGTCCGTGACGGCCTCCTGGATCGCCGAGAAGCCCGGAGCGCCGGCCTCCAGGGCCTCGCGGAAGCGCAGTGCGGCGGCGGGGCGGGTCAGGGCGAGGCCCGAGATGGCGGGGCCGCCGGAGGCGAACAGGGCGAGGACGACCGCCTCCAGGTTCCCCGCCACCGTGCCCTGCCCGGTGAGCGCCGACAGGGCCCGCGCCTTCCTGGCCGTACGGGCGAACCGGTCCAGGCACAGCTCCGCCACGAACTCGTCGAGCCCCTCGAAGTGCGTGTGCAGGAGCCCCTTGGCGCAGCCCGCCTCCGTCGTGACGGACCGGCTGGTGAGGGCGCCGGGCCCGTCCCTCTCCACGATGCGCTCGGCCGCCGCGAACAGCCGCTCGCGCACGTCCGGCGTCGCCACTCCGCGCGGTGACATGGGCCTTCCTTCGTTCCGCTTCCCCCGCCCTCATGGGCGCGACCGCTTCGGATGGTAGCCGGGATTGCCAGTTTGGGCGCTTGCCCATACTGTTTGGGCGTACGCCCATTCTTCGTCGTCCACCCAGGGGGAACCCGTGCAGGACATCGTCAACACCGAGCAGGCGCAGGCGTGGAACGGTCCGGAGGGTGCCCACTGGGCCCGCAACCAGGACCGCTGGAACGCCGTGAACGAGGGCTTCAACACCCCGCTCCTCGATGCCGCCGGGATCATCGCGGACGGCCGGACGCTCGACGTCGGCTGCGGCGCCGGACAGGCCACCCGCCTCGCCGCGTTCCGGGCGCCCCGGGGGCACGCGACGGGCCTCGACCTGTCCGGCCCGATGCTGGCCGAGGCGCGGGGCCGGGCCGAGGGGGAGGGTGTCGGCAACGTGTCCTTCGTCCAGGGCGACGCCCGGACGCACCCCTTCGAGCCGGGCTCGTTCGACTCGGCGATCAGCCGCTACGGGGTGATGTTCTTCGCCGACCCCGTGGCGGCCTTCGGCGCCATCGGCCGGTCTCTGCGCCCCGGCGGGCGGCTGGCCTTCGTCTGTCCGGCCGACGCCGTGCTCAACGAGTGGGTGACGGCGATGGCGTCCTTGCGCGACGTCCTCCCGGTGGGCGACTTCGGGCAGCCGGGGCTCCCCGGCATGTTCTCGCTGGCCGCCCCGGACCGTATCCGCGAGGTCCTGACGGCGGCCGGCTTCTCCGGTGTCGCCGTCAACCGCGCCCAGGCCTACGGGACATGGGGCGCGGGTGCCGAGGACGCGGCGGACTTCCTGCTGGGCACGGGCCCCGGCCGGTATCTGATGCAGCAGGCCGACGCGGCATCCCGCACCCGGGCGTGCGACGTCCTCACGGGCCACCTGCGCGCCCATGAGGCGGCGGACGGCACGGTCCGGCTGCGCAGCACGTCGTGGCTGGTCACGGCGGACCGCCCGGCCGCACTGGCGGACCGGCTCTGACGGCCACCGCCGCAGGGGGCGCCGCCCGGCGCCGCCTGTGGGCGCCCCGCCTCGTGCCGCCTGTGGCGTCCGGCCCCGCCCCGCCGCGCCGCCTGCGGCGG
>NZ_RDBL01000029.1:412647-440999 GCF_008042035.1 Streptomyces sp. col6 | reverse complement strand
CCCCCGTGCCGCCCCGCCCCGCTTCCGCCGTAGGTAAAATCATGCAAGCGCGCTTGATTGTTCTTGCCTCCGGTGCCACCCTCGTCCCCACATGCCGGCCGAGAAGGAGACCCAGCGGATGAGTCAGCTCGCGCCCCCCACCCACACCCGCGGCATTACCACCCTCACGCTCGACTCGCCCGCCAACCGCAACGCCCTCAGCGCCGGGCTCGTCGCCGAGCTGGCCGACGCGCTGGAGGCATGCGCGGCCGACGCCTCCGTGCGCGCCGTCGTCCTCACCCACGCCGGCACCACGTTCTGCGCGGGCGCCGACCTGCGCGCCCCGGCCGACCCGCACGCGTTCGTCGCCCTGATGCGGCGGATCGTCGCCCTGCCCAAGCCGGTCGTCGCCCGCGTCACCGGACACGTCCGGGCCGGCGGCCTCGGGCTGCTCGCGGGGTGCGACATCTCCGTGGCCGGGCCCGGGGCCACCTTCGCGCTCACCGAGTCGCGGCTCGGCCTCGCGCCCGCCGTGATCTCGATGCCGCTGCTCCCGCGCACCGACCCGCGCGCCGCCGCCCGGTACTACCTGACCGGTGAGCGGTTCGACGCGGACGAGGCCGCCCGCATCGGGCTGGTCACGCTGGCCGCCGACGACGTGGACGACGCGCTCGGGCCCGTCCTGGACGGGCTGCGCCGGGCCTCGCCGCAGGGGCTGGCCGCCTCCAAGGCGCTGGTCACGGCTACTGTGCTGCAGAGTTTCGACCAGCACGCCGAAGACCTCGTCGCCCGCTCCGCCCAGCTCTTCGCCTCCGCAGAGGCCCAGGAGGGGATGACGGCCTTCCTCGAACGACGGGACCCCGCATGGGCGTTGTGACACCGGGCGGCAGCAGTACCGGCCCCAAACAGGACCGCAGCCGCGCCACCCGCCGCCGCCTCCTCGAAGCCGCGGTCGCCTGCCTCGCCGAGCACGGCTGGGCCGGGTCCACCGTCGCCGTCGTCGCGGAACGGGCGGGCGTCTCGCGCGGCGCGGCCCAGCACCACTTCCCCACCCGCGAGGACCTGTTCACCGCCGCCGTCGAATACGTCGCCGAGGAACGCTCCGCCGCCCTGCGCGCCGTCCCCGACCAGGACCGCGCCGCCGTCGTCGCCGCCCTCGTCGACCTCTACACCGGGCCCCTCTTCCGCGCCGCCCTCCAGCTCTGGGTCGCCGCCTCCAACGAGGAGCAACTGCGGCCCCGCGTCACCGAACTGGAGGCGCGGGTCGGCCGCGAGACCCACCGCATCGCCGTCCACCTCCTGCGCGCCGACGAGACGAGGCCCGGCGTGCGCGAGACCGTACAGGGGCTGCTCGACATGGCCCGGGGCCTCGGCCTCGCCAACGTCCTCACCGACGACACCGCCCGCCGCCGCAAGGTCGTGGCCCAGTGGGCCGCGCTCCTCGACGCGGCGCTGGACTGACCTCCTCCGCCGAGGGCGTACGGCAAACGCCTTGGTGCCGGGGGAACGCACGGATAGGGTCCCCGCATGAGCACCAGCGCCACGCCCCCCTTCCCCGAGCACATCGAACTCACGGGCGAAGGGCTCGTGCTGCGCGACTGGACCGAGGACGACCTCGCCGCGATGCCCGACCTGTTCGACCACCCCGACATCGCGTACTGGACACCGATCGTCTCGCCCTTCGACGACACGGCGGCCCGCGCCCGGCTCGACCGGGCCCGGCAGCTGCGGGCCGACGGCACGGCCGTCCTGCTCGCCATCACCCTCGACGGCGGGGCACCCCTCGGCGAGGTCATGCTCCGCCGCGCCCCCGAGGGCACGGAGCTGGGCTACGCGGTCGGGCCGGCCCACCGTGGACAGGGGCTCGCCGGACGGGCGGTACGGGTGATGGCCGCGTACGCCTTCGGGGAACTGGACGCCGACCGGGTCATCCTGGAACTGGAGCCCGAGAACGCGGCCAGCGTCGCCGTCGCCTCCGCGACCGGCTTCCGGCTGCTCGGCGTCCCCCTCATCGAGGGCGAGGAGAAGGGGCGTCCGTACGCCCTCCAGACCTGGGCGCTCGACCGCGCCTGACGACACCTACCGGGAGACACGCACATGGGGGACTGGTTCCAGACCGTCGTCGATCTCGACGCGACCGACGAGGAGGCGCCGGCCCTGGGCGACCGCGTCCTCGCCCGGCTCGTCGCCGAGGGCATCGTCGAGGCCGCGCGCACCGACTGCGTGCTGGGCGGCGGCGGATACGGGTACCCGCCCGGCCCGCACTACGCGAAGGCCGTCGAGGACCCGGCGCCCGTCGACCTCTGGACGAACGGCCTCGCCGTCGCGACCGGCCGCACCGTCTTCGACAGCGGCCAGGGTGACGTCGCGGCGGCGGTCTGCCCGCTGTGCGAGGGCGATATCCGCCTCGTGGACGAGACCTGGCAGCCGATCGACGACGCCTGGGACCCGTTCGCGGGCACGTTCGACGACTGGATCGAGGGCGGCGAAGGACTGGTGACCTGCCCCGCCTGCACCCGGGCCTCCTCCATCGAGCGGTGGACCTGGGAGGACGACTACTTCGCCTGCGGGCGGCTCGGATTCACCTTCTGGAACTGGGCCGAACTGACGCCCGCCTTCGTCCGGGACCTGGGGCACCAACTCGGCGGCCACCGCACGGTGCTGCTCCAGGGCAAGCTGTAACCCCCGGGCGGGCGGCCGGGCACTCCGTCGGGGACGGGCTGCCCGGCGCGCGCACCGGAACGGGCGGTCAGTTGGTCCAGAGGACCGGGCTGTCGCTGTACGCGTCACCCTCCTCGAACGCGGCAGCCGCGATGGGGTCCGTCTTCGTGGCGGCGAGCGAGCAGGTCTCGTACGAGGCGCCCTTGGTGACGAACCCGCGGGGAGCCGTCTCGCTGGCGCACTTGCCCGGCAGATCGCCGATCAGGATGACGCCCGAAGGGCTGCCGTCCGCCAGCTTGCCGCGCAGCCGCAGCGACGAGTACGCGAGGTCGGTGCCGCCGACGTTCTCCACCTTCATGCGGATGTAGTAGGGCGTCATGCCCTTCGCCTTGTCACCGAACGGCGCCATGTCGGCCTCGGCGCCCTTCTCGATCGCCGTGACCGTGATGGCGACGGTGCCCTTCTTGCTGGTCCCGTACGAGAACGGCACGACCGCCCGGTCCCCGACCTTGACCTTCGTGCCCGGCGCGGCGACCTCGCCGCCGGCCGGAGCGCCGCCGCCCTCGCTCGGGTCCGCGGACGGGCTCTCGCTGCCCGCGTCGGACGACGCCGGGTCCGGCGACGCCGGGGCGGAGGCCGAAGGCGATTCCTGTACCGCTGCCCCGTCCTCGCCGTCGTTGCAGGCGGTGAGCCCGAGGCTCAGGGCGGTGAGGGCAACTGCGGAGACGATGCGTCCCTTGTGTGTCATGTCGACCTAACTGGCAGTGAGGGCTGCCCTGTACGACAGCCGGAACGTTCAACAACTGGACCGAGAAGGCGGGCCCGGTGGTACGTCACCGGGGCGCGCCGCGAGCCCATCCCAGACTGAGGCGGGAATGGCACAGGCTCGCCACAGGCACGGCACAGGTGAGCGACGGGTGCGACGCCCCCGCAAGGGGGGCCGCACCCGCCGCTCCTCGGTCCGGCAGCGTCAGTTCCCGAGGTCCGCCAGTTCCCCGAACCCCTCGATCTCGCGGGGGCTGCGCGCACCCGGACCCACGTAACGCGCCGACGGACGCACCAGACGGCCCGTGCGCTTCTGCTCCAGGATGTGCGCCGACCAGCCCGCCGTACGGGCACACGTGAACATCGACGTGAACATGTGCGCCGGCACCTCGGCGAAGTCCAGCATGATCGCCGCCCAGAACTCCACGTTCGTCGCCAGCACCCGGTCCGGGCGGCGCGCGTGCAACTCCTTCAGCGCCGCCTTCTCCAGCGCCCGCGCCACCTCGTACCTGGGCGCGCCCAGTTCCTCCGCGGTACGCCGCAGCACCCGGGCGCGCGGGTCCTCGGCGCGGTAGACCCGGTGGCCGAAGCCCATCAGCCGCTCGCCGCGGTCCAGCGTCTTCTTCACGTACGCCGTGGCGTCGCCGGTCCGCTCGATCTCCTCGATCATGCCGAGGACCCGGGACGGGGCGCCGCCGTGCAGCGGGCCCGACATGGCACCCACCGCGCCGGACAGCGCCGCGGCCACGTCGGCGCCGGTGGAGGCGATGACCCGGGCGGTGAACGTGGAGGCGTTCATGCCGTGCTCGGCGGCCGAGGTCCAGTACGCGTCGACGGCCTTCACATGACGCGGGTCCGGCTCGCCGCGCCAGCGGATCATGAACCGCTCCACGACGGACTCCGCCTTGTCGATCTCGCGCTGCGGGACCATCGGCAGGCCCTGCCCGCGCGCCGACTGGGCCACGTACGACAGCGCCATCACGGCGGCCCGCGCCAGGTTCTCGCGGGCGGTCTCCGCATCGATGTCCAGCAGCGGTTTCAGCCCCCACACCGGGGCGAGCATGGCCAGCGCGGCCTGCACGTCGACCCGGATGTCACCGGAGTGCACCGGGATCGGGAACGGCTCGGCCGGCGGCAGACCGGGCTTGAACGCCCCGTCCACCAGCAGCCCCCACACATGGCCGAAGGAGACGTGGCCGACGAGTTCCTCGATGTCGACGCCCCGGTACCGGAGCGAACCGCCTTCCTTGTCGGGTTCGGCGATTTCCGTCTCGAACGCGACGACTCCTTCGAGTCCGGGTACGAAGTCGGACATCAGGCGGCTCCCTCGGATCGACGGCTGCGGCGGGCCCGGAGACCCACCCCCGATACTGGCGGGTTCCACCGGGGCCGGGAAGGTGACGTCTCGCACAGCCACCCGTACCCCACGCAACGGCGGGCGGACCTCCTGCCGGTCCGGCCGCTGCGGCAGGATGGCCCCGTGCCCACCGCAGACTCCTCCTCCGATTCCACCACCGATCCGGCCGCGATGCGCGAGCAGTACCGCTCCGAGTCCTTCACGGAGGACTCGCTCGCGCCCGATCCGATGGACCAGTTCGCCCTGTGGTTCCGCCAGGTCGCCGCCGGCGGCATGCTCCACGAGCCGAACGCCATGGTGGTGTCCACGGCGACCCCCGAGGGCCGCCCCTCCTCCCGCACGGTGCTGCTGAAGATGTACGACGCACGCGGCTTCGTCTTCTTCACGAACTACGGCTCCCGCAAGGGCCGCGAACTGACGGCGAACCCGCACGTCTCGCTGCTCTTCCCCTGGCATCCGCTGGCCCGCCAGGTCATCGTCACCGGCACCGCCTCCCGCGTCGCCCGCGAGGAGACCGTCGCCTACTTCCGCACCCGCCCCCACGGCTCCCAGCTCGGCGCCTGGGCGAGCGACCAGTCGAAGGTGATCGGCAGCCGCGAGGAACTGATCCGGCACTACGAGGACCTGTCGGCCCGCTACCCGGAGGGCGAGAAGGTCCCCGCGCCCCCGCACTGGGGCGGCTTCCGCGTCGTCCCCGACACGATCGAGTTCTGGCAGGGCCACGAGAACCGGCTCCACGACCGGCTGCGCTATGTCCGCGAGGGCGACGAGACCCCCAAGTGGCACGTGGAGCGCCTGTGCCCGTGAAGCCTCACGGGGCCTGAGAAAAGCAGAACCCGCAAGCTCTGGTCCCTCCTTGCGGAGGAGCCGGCCGGACTTACCGGCGAGCCTGCGGGTCGGTGACTGCTTGGGATTGGCCGATGACCGGCCTGCACTGCAAAGAGCGCGACAACGGGCGTCAGCCCGCAGCCACCTCACGAGTCCGAGAAGAAATCACTTCCGGAACACCTCCTTTCTTCGCTGGCATCAGCCTAGGAGCCCCCTGCGGGCCCGCACAACCGAATTAACGGGGGAACGATTTCCGGGAAGTCGCTGTGGGCTGGGTCACGTTCGAGTTCAATGGGCTGACGTGCGGCTATGGCGGACACGTCTCGCAGGGGGTCCGGGATGAGTGCTTCCACGAGCAGGGGGACGGCCGGTGCCATTCCCGGGGCGGAGCTGCTGGCGGCTCTTCTCGACGGGATGGACGCGGCGCTCTGCGCGTTCGACGCGGACGGCACCGTCACCCACTGGAACCGCGAGGCCGAGCGCGTTCTCGGGTGGTCCGCCGAGGAGGCCGTGGGGCGGCCCGGACTGGCCGGGTGGGCCGTGCGCCGGGCCGACGCGGACGAGGTGCAGGGGCGGCTGATGGCCGTCATGGGGGCGCCGGGGCGGCAGGTGCACGAGTTCGCGCTGCTGCGCAAGGACGGGGGCCGGGTCCTCGTCCGTACGCAGTCCGCCGGGGTCCGGGGCGCGGACGGCAGGGCCGCCGGGGTGTACTGCGCGTTCAGCGAGGTCCATGCGCAGATCGACCTGGAACGGGCCATCGCGCTGAGCGAGGCGCTGTTCGAGGACGCCTCCTGGGGGGTCGTCCTGGTGGATGTGGACCTGCGCCCGACCGTCGTCAACGCGCACGCGGCCCGTGCCCTGGGCGGCGGGCGTACGACCCTGCTGGGGCGGCCCCTCGGTGAGCTGATCGCCGAAGGGGTGGAGGAGCTGGAGGGCGCGCTCCAGCACGTCCTGGCCGAGGGTGCGCCGGACGCGCCCGCCGAGCTGTGGGTGACCCTGCGCGGCGGTGAGGGCGCGCGCCGGCGGTGCTGGCGCAGCGGGTTCCTGCGGCTGGCCTCGCCGCTCACCGAGGAGCCGGTGCCGCTGGGCGCGGGCTGGGTCTTCCAGGACGTCACGGCGGCGAAGCTCGCGGCCCAGGAGGCGGACCGGCTGCGCTTCCGGTCGAACCAGTTGCACCGCGCCGCGCGGTCGGCCGCCGAGTGCGAGGACCCGATGGAGGCGGCGACGTCGTCCCTGGACTTCGCGCTGGCCGGGTTCGCCGATCACGTGCTGGTCGACCTCGTCGCGGGGGAGCGGCTGGTCCGGGCCGCCGCGACGCCGGCCGAGGCGCCGGGGCCCTGCCTGCCGGTGGCCGGCGGCGGCATCCCGCTGCGGTACGCGCCGGGCCACCCGGCCCTCCAGGCGGTGGACCGCACGGGCTCGGTGCGGACCTCGGCGGGGGCCGGGCGTACGGACGGCGAGTGGGCGCGGCGGCGGCAGTGGCCGGCCGACGCGGTGCACGCGTTGTGCGCGGTGCTGCGGAGCCGGGGGCGGACCCTGGGCGTGGTGACGTTCCTGCGCTCCGCGCACCGGGCCGCGTTCGAACGCCCGGACGCGATGTACGCGGAGAGCGTGGCCGCACGGGTGGCGGCGTCGGTGGACCTGCACCAGGTGGCCGGCGCGGCCGCCCCGTAATGCCTAGTGCCGGTAGAAGATCCGGTCCGCGTACTGCGTCATCACGCGCCCGTTCCACTCGTGCCCGCCGTCCACGTTCCCCGACCGCAGCAGTGGCGGCTCGATGCCGCGCTCCAGCAGCCGTTCCGCGGCGGCGGCCATCATGCCCTGCATGATCGCGCTGGTGACGACGGTCGACGCGGGCGCGAACGGCGCCTCGATGCCGTCGGCCTCCAGCTCCGCGTCGCCGATCGCGATCTTGCTGTCGAGGACGATGTCGCAGTGGTCCCGCAGGAAGCCGCCCGAGCTGTGCCGGGACCGGGTGCCCTCCGCGTACGCGACGGAGGTGACGCCGATGACCTTCAGGCCCAGCGCGCGGGCGTTGAGCGCCATCTCGACGGGCAGGGCGTTGCGCCCGGAGAGCGAGATGATCACGAGCACGTCGCCGGACTTGGCGGGGCTGGAGTCGAGGACCGCGCCCGCGAGGCCGTCCACGCGTTCGAGCGCGGAGCCGAGGGTGGCGGGCATGACGTCCACGCCGAGGGCGCCGGGGACGGCCATCAGGTTCATCAGGGCGAGTCCGCCCGCGCGGTAGACGACGTCCTGCGCGGCGAGCGAGGAGTGCCCGGCGCCGAAGGCGAAGAGCCGGCCGCCCGCCTCGACGGTGTCGGCGATGGCGGCGCCGGCGGCCGCGATGTTCCCGGCCTCCTCGTCGCGCACCCTCCCCAGCAGGCCGATCGCAGCGTCGAAGAACTGACCGGCCAGCTTGCTTTCGCTCATCGGGGAGGACCTTTCCGGCGGGGTGAGGTGACCATGGGGCGTCCGTACCGCCGATCACGTTGCGGTCTGGACCAGTGACATGTCAATACCGCAGGACCCCGGCGGACACCGCGCGGCACGGTTCCGCGCGCGATGCGTCAGAATTG
This sequence comes from Streptomyces sp. col6, assembly GCF_008042035.1. Lineage (GTDB taxonomy): Bacteria > Actinomycetota > Actinomycetes > Streptomycetales > Streptomycetaceae > Streptomyces. Next base: position 432,830 of record NZ_RDBL01000029.1, on the reverse strand, counting down.
GTGCAGGGCCAGCGCACGACTGCATCGAGGGGCACGAATGTCCGGACTGATCGACACAACGGAGATGTATCTCCGCACCATCCTCGAACTCGAAGAGGAAGGCGTGGTCCCCATGCGCGCCCGGATCGCGGAACGGCTGGACCAGAGCGGTCCGACCGTCAGCCAGACCGTGGCGCGGATGGAGCGCGACGGCCTGGTGCAGGTCGCGGGCGACCGGCACCTGGAGCTCACCGAGGAGGGCCGCCGGCTGGCGACCCGGGTCATGCGCAAGCACCGGCTGGCCGAGTGTCTGCTGGTCGACGTGATCGGCCTGGAGTGGGAGCAGGTGCACGCCGAGGCGTGCCGGTGGGAGCACGTGATGAGCGAGGCGGTCGAGCGCCGGGTGATGGAGCTGCTGCGCCACCCGACGGAGTCGCCGTACGGGAACCCCATCCCGGGCCTGGAGGAGCTGGGCGAGAAGGCCGGGGCCGATCCGTTCCTCGACGAGGGCATGGTGAGCCTGTCCGATCTCGACCCGGGCAGCGACGGCAAGACGGTGGTGGTCCGCCGGATCGGTGAGCCGATCCAGACGGACGCCCAGCTGATGTACACGCTGCGGCGGGCGGGCGTGCAGCCCGGTTCGGTGGTCAGCGTGACGCAGTCGCCCGGCGGAGTGCTGGTCGGCAGCAGCGGTGAGGCGGCGGAGCTGGACTCCGAGGTCGCCTCGCACGTCTTCGTGGCCAAGCGGTAGGACCCGTTTCGGGAGGTCCCCGACCGGGGGTGTCCCGAGGAGCGTTCGGGAGACCGGGCGCCGGCGCTTGCCGGTGCCCGGTTTTTCTTTTTCCGTACGGAACCGCAGCGCGTCGGCGCCGCGCGTGCCAGGCTGTGGCGGAGGGGTTGCTGAGCGTGTCGGCCACCGGCCGCGGCCGGGGAGGGGAGCTGCGATGCACCCGTCGTGCGGGTACGCCCCGTCGTACGCAGGCATGCGGATGGCCCCGGCGCCGCAAGGCACCGGGGCCTGTCCTCCCCTGTGTCCGACCTGGAGCCCCGAGCTCTCGAGGTCGGTCCCGCGAGCCCTCATCCCCGAGTGGCCCGCCTCCCGGAGAAGATCTCCCCGCAGCCGCCGCCGTCAATCCTGGGAGGCCGTCACTCGAACGAGCGGTGTTGCCGGGCAGATCCGCGTTTTCGAATAGGAGTTCGATACTCTGGCCGACAGGACCACCCGGTGTCTCAGGGAGAGAAGGGGGTGCCAGAAGCTATGGCGCGGCGCATCGATGTGACCGGAACGAACGGCGTACGCCTCGCGGCCTGGGAGTTCGCCGAGCCGCCCGCAGGAGGCGCGGACGGCACCCGCGCTCCCGCCGTCTTACTGCTGCACGGCCTGATGGGCCGGGCCTCGCACTGGGCGTCCACCGCCGGCTGGCTCGCCGAACGGCACCGCCCGGTCGCCCTGGACCAGCGCGGCCACGGCGACAGCGAGAAGCCGCCCGACGGCCCCTACACCCGCGACGCCTATGTGGCGGACGCCGAGGCGGCGATCGAACAGCTGGGGCTCGGCCCCGTCACCCTCGTCGGCCATTCGATGGGCGCGCTCACCGCCTGGCAGCTCGCCGCCAAGCGCCCCGACCTGGTCCGCGCGCTGGTCATCTGCGACATGCGCGCCTCCGCCCTCGGCGCGGCCTCGCAGCGTGAGTGGGAGGACTGGTTCCGCTCCTGGCCGCTCCCGTTCGCCTCGGCCGACGACGTACGGCGGTGGTTCGGCGAGGACGACCCCTGGACGGAGCGCCCGAGCCCGTCGCGCGCCGCGTTCTACGCCGAGGTGATGGCGGAGCGGGCCGACGGCTGGCGGCCCGTGTTCTCCCGGAAGCAGATGCTCGCCTCCCGCGCCACCTGGGTGTTCGACGCGCACTGGGAGGAGCTGGCCCAGGTCAGATGCCCGACGCTGGTGCTGCGCGGGCTTGACGGGGAGCTGGGCCGGGCGGAGGCGCAGGAGATGGTCCGGGTCCTGCCGCGCGGGCAGTACGCGGAGGTGGCCGACGCCGGCCACCTCGTGCACTTCGACCAGCCCGACGGCTGGCGCGCCGCGGTCGAACCCTTCCTGGAGCAGCTGGCCGAGGACGCGCAGGACGACCGCGAGCCCGTCTCCCCGTAGGACCGGCCCTCAGCCCTTGCTGACCGCCGTCAGGATCTCCGGCAGCCGGGCGGCCATGCGCGGGGCCGCCAGCCGCAGCCCGCCCCAGCCGATCAGGGCCCCGTACACGGCCCCGACCGGCAGCAGCAGCCAGAGCCGGTCCGTGCGGCCGGTGACGTGCAGGGTGACCGTCAGGGCGATCACGGGGGCGCTCAGCACGGCCGCCGAGACCATGCCGCCGAGGATGGAGATCCAGGCGAGACCGGCCTGCCCCGGCGCCACGTTCTTGAACGCGCCCTCCTGCGGAATCGAGTACGGGAAGGCCACCGACGCCACCGCGCCCGTCGCCAGCATCGCGCCCAGCAGCGCGAACGACAGGCCGATCACCCCGGGCAGCGCTTCCCAGTCCCCGAGCAGCGCCGCCGTCACCACGGCGACGAGCACCGTGTACGGAAGGGTGATCAGCAGAATCGCCAGCGCCCGCGCGCGCAGTTCGAGGTACGCGTCCCGCGCCGAGGAGATCGTCTGGGCCACCATCCAGAACGCGGAGGTGTCCTGGCCGAACTGGTTGTACATCTGGATGCCGAGCATCCCGGAGGCGAAGCAGGCGAAGTACACCGTGCCCTGGCCCTGGAGGGCGTTGATCAGCGGGACGATCAGCCCGACCGCCAGCGCGGTCACCCAGGCGGCCTTGGTCTTGGGGTCGCGTGCCACGTACCGCAGGGCCCGCTGCATCACCGTGCCGGTGCGGTCCTCGGGGAGCAGGGCCCACAGGCCGCCGCCGGTCCGGCCGGACTTCTCGCGCCGGCCCGGTTCGGCGGCGGCGGTCGTCGAACCGTCCGGCGCGGTCATCAGCTTCGTCAGGCTGCGCTGCCACAGCCACAGGAGGGCGACCAGTGCGGCAGCCGCGAGCAGCAGCTGTACGACGGCCCGCCCGTACGCCCCCTCGGCGGCGGAGCCCACGGAGCCGACGGCCGAGGCGGGCGGGAGCCAGCGGACCACGTCCGCCGCCGGGTCGAGGGGGGCGAGCCCGCCGGACCGGCCGAGGCGCTGGGCGCCGAAGTTGACGACCTGGATGCCCACCGCGATCACGAGGCCGCTCAGGACCGCCAGGTCGCGGCCCTTGCGGGAGGTGAGCAGCCGGGTGTTGGCGGCGGCGACGGCGCGGGCCAGGGCCACGCAGACCAGCAGGGTCAGCGGCACGGCGAGCACGGCGAAGACCACCGAGCCCGCGCCGTCGACCAGGGCGGTCACCGAGCCGGCCGCCAGGCACAGCGTGAACAGCGGGCCCAGGCCGATCAGCGAGGACACCAGCAGCGCGACGATCAGCGGCCGGGGCCGCAGCGGCAGCATCACGAGCCGGGTCGGGTCCAGGGTCTCGTCCCCGGCGGAGAAGAACAGCGGCATCACCGCCCAGCCGAGGGCCAGGACGCCGGTGAGGAGCACGACCAGCGAGTCCGCGTGCGCGTGGCTGCGCAGCAGCACGAGCCCCAGCAGCAGACCGGCGGCGACCAGCAGGGCGCCGGCGACCGAGATCAGGTAGACGGCCCGGCGCCCGGCGGACTGCCGCAGCCCGTTGCGCAGGAGGGCCACCTTGAGGCGGGCGAAGACGGGGATCAGGGCGCCGGCACGTCCGGCGGCGCCCGTCCGGGGCCCGGTTCCGGCCGGGGCGTCGAGCACGCTCATCGGTCGCCGCCCAGCCAGTCCAGGGCCTCGCCCGTATCGCGGTCGCCCGCGCCGACCAGCTCCAGGAAGGCGTTCTGCAGGGAGGAGGCGTCGCCGCGTACGTCGGCCAGCGGGCCCTGGGCGCGGATGGTGCCGGCGGCCATGACGGCCACCCAGTCGCACAGCGACTCGACCAGCTCCATGACATGGCTGGAGAAGACGACGGTCGCGCCGGACCGCGTGTAGCGCTCCAGGACCTTGCGGATGGTCTGCGCGGAGACGGGGTCGACGCCCTCGAACGGCTCGTCCAGGAAGAGGACTTCGGGGTTGTGCAGCAGGGCGGCGGCGAGCCCGATCTTCTTCCGCATGCCGGTCGAGTAGTCGATGACCAGCTTGTGCTGGGAGCCCGCCAGGTCCAGCACGTCGAGCAGCTGGGTCGCGCGGCTGTCCACCTCCTGGCCCGGCAGCCCGCGCAACCTGCCCGTATAGGCGAGGAGTTCGCGGCCGGACAGGCGCTCGAAGAGGCGCAGGCCCTCGGGCAGGACGCCGATCCGGGACTTCACCTCGACCGGGTCGCGCCAGACGTCGCGCCCGCCGACCTCGATCCTTCCCTGGTCCGGGCGGAGCAGGCCGGTGACCATGGAGAGCGTGGTGGTCTTCCCCGCGCCGTTGGGGCCGACCAGCCCGATGAACTTGCCGGCCGGCAGCTCCAGGTCGATGCCGGCGACCGCGGTCTGCTCGCCGAACCGTTTCCACAGCCCCTCGACGCGTACCGCGGGCGCCGCCGCCCGCGGTACGCCGGGTCCGGTCGTGCGGTCCGTTCCGTCGCTCTCTGCCCGGTCCGGCATGTGTGCGCCTTTCGCAGTCCCCGTACGTACGTGGGGGCAACCCTACGAAAGGCTGTCGCGGGCGTCTGCCCTCGCGCGGCCACAGGCGTACGCGAGCGGGCCGATCAGCTCCTCCACCTCGGGCAGCCAGCGGTTGGCGGTGGTGGGGCAGCGGGCCCACTGCACCGCGCCCACGCCGCCGACCCGGGTGGGCGGCGCGATGACATAGGCGCCCTCGCCCACACCGCGCAGGCCGATCGACGCGGCGTTCCACCCGGCCCGGCGCACCAGGTCCTCCGTCTTGGCGGCGGCGCCGGGCAGTACGAAGAACTGCATCCGGCGGTCGGGGGTGCGGGTGACGGGGCCGAGCGGCAGGCTCATCCGCTCCATCCGGGCGAGTGCCAGGAAGCCCGCCGACTCCGGTACGTCGACGGCGTCGAAGGTCCGCCCGGTCGGCAACAGGACCGCCGCGCCCGGCTGTTGGGTCCACAGCCGGCGGGCCGCCGCACCGCTGCCGGTGGCCCCGTCCGCCCAGTCGACGCCGGTGGGGTGGGCGCCGGGCGCTCCGCACCGTTCCTCGCCGCACGAGCACCGCCGGCCGGTGCCGGACGGCTCCAGCCAGGTGCCGGGGCAGACGTCCCAGCGTCGCTCCTCCGTGTACCGCACGGCGGCGTCGAGCAGTTGCTCCGCGCGCTGCCGGGGGACCTGTGCGGCTTCCATGACTCCGATGGGCTCTTCCACGACCGGCTCAACTACGGGCTTCACGAAGAGTTACGGCCGCCGTCCCGGTGGTTCCGCATACGGGGCGCACGGGTGCACGGGCGGGGGCGCGCGGGAGAGGCACGGGCCCCTGGTGGGTAACTGGTTACGGGACATCCGGGCGGTGCGGTCCGCGCGGCATTCTAGGGACACTGCCGTGACGAATGAGGTGAGTCGCGCAGAAAGTGACCAACACGATGAATCGGCGCATTTCTCAGACATATGTCGGGCAGTGATCCGGTCCACCGATCACTGCGGCCTCAGGGGGACACACATGGCAGCCAGGCCTCTCGTCGCACGCCAGCCCAACGAACGGCTCCAGGCACTCATCCAGGAAGCCGGATGCTCCAACGCGGGCCTGGCCCGCCGCGTCAACATGGTGGGGGCCGAGCGCGGCCTCGACCTCCGCTACGACAAGACCTCCGTGGCCCGCTGGCTGCGCGGCCAGCAGCCGCGCGGCCGGGCGCCGGGCACCATCGCCGAGGCGCTGGGCCGCAAGCTGGGCCGTACGGTCACGATCGACGAGATCGGGATGGCCAACGGCAAGAACCTCGCGTCCGGCGTGGGCCTGCAGTTCGCCCCGACGGTCGTCGGGGCGATCGAGCAGGTCTGCGAGCTGTGGCGCAGCGACGTCGGCCGCCGCGACTTCCTGTCCGGCTCGACGGTTGCCTCGTCCGCGCTGGTGGAGCCCAGCCGGGACTGGCTGATCACCGGGGCGGACCCGCAGGTGGCCCGTGCGGCCGGGTCCCGGGTCGGGATGTCGGACGTGGAGGCGGTGCGCGCGACGACGGCCGCGCTGGTCGACCTCGACCACCGCTTCGGCAGCGGCCATGTGCGCCCGGTGCTCGTGCACTACCTCAACAGCGTGGTGTCCGGGCTGCTTTCGGGGGCCTACCGCGAATCGACGGGCCGTCAGCTATTCGCGGCGGTCGCCCGGCTCACCGAACTCGCCGGGTACATGGCGGTCGACACGGGTCAGCCCGGCCTCGCCCAGCGCTACTACATCCAGGCCCTGCGCCTCGCCCAGGCGGCGGGCGACCGCGCGTACGGCGGCTATGTGCTGGCCGCCTCAATGAGCCATCTCGCGGCCCAGCTCGGCAATCCGCGCGAGATCGCGCAGCTGGCACGGGCGGCGCAGGAGGGGGCGCGCGGCCGGGTCACGCCGCGCGCGGAGGCGATGTTCTACGCGGCGGAGGCGCGCGGCCACGCGCTGCTCGGCGACGCGCGTGCCTGCCTGGAGGTGGTGGGGCGGGCCGAATCGGCCCTGGAGCAGGCCGAGCCGGACACCGGGGACGACCCGGACTGGATCGCCCACTTCGACCACGCCTACCTCGCGGACGAACTGGCGCACTGCCACCGCGACCTCGGGCAGGCGGAGGCCGCCGCGCGCCGGGCGAAGGAGTCCCTGGACGGCCATCCGGAGTCCCGGGCCCGCCGCCGCGGCATCGGGCTCGCGCTGCTGGCCACGGCCCAGGTGCAGATGCGGGAGGTGGAGCAGGCGTGCCACACGGGGACGCGGGCGATGGAGCTGCTGGGCACGGTGCGCTCCAGCCGGGGCGCGGAGTATCTGGAGGATCTGCAGCAGCGTCTGCTGCCGTACGGGGACGAGCCCGCGGTACGGGAGTTCGGCGCGCGCCTGGAGCTCCAGGCGGCCTGAAAGGCCGGGCGGTGCGCGGGCCGGCCCCTTAACTGCGTCTCAAGGGGACGTGGTGTTACACCCTGTGTCACGGGTAGGCGGGGGACAACGGGCGCTTGGCGAACGGCGGCTGCCACCCGATAGCGTGAGCCGACGATTCCATAGTTGACACGTAGGAGTCCCGGTGACACAGAGCGGACAGGGCGACGAGCAGCAGCCCCCTGCTGTACGGCCCGCACACGAGGGTGTCGTGCTGCCCTCGGACGGCGGCGAGCCCTGGACGCCGGGGGGTGCCGCGGACCGGGCGGCCCCGGTCGGCGGGCAGTCCTGGGGACAGCCCTGGGGCCCGCAGGACGGCGGTGGCCAGGGCGGGTACGGCTACCCCCAGCAGCAGCCGTATCAGGACAGCCCGCAGCAGCCGTACCAGGACGGCCGGCAGCAGCAGGGGCAGTACGGGCAGCAGTACGGCGGGCAGGACCCGTACGGACAGGGGCAGCAGCCGCCCGCGTACGGCCAGGACCAGGGCCGGCCGCTCCCGGCCGCGCAGCCGCCCGCCCACCAGCCGCAGCCGTACGCGCAGCCGCTGCCGCCCGAGGCCGGCGCGGCCCCCGGCGGTGACGCCGACGCCACGCAGTACATCGCGCCGATCCCGGCGGGCCCGGCGCCCGGCGGGCTGCCGCCTGAGAACCCCGCGGAGTCCACCCAGTTCCTGGGCCACGCCCCGCAGCAGGGCTTCCCCCAGCCCGGACCGCAGCCCGGCCCGCAGCCCGGCCCGCAGGCCCCGCAGGGCGGCGGGGACGCCGAGGCGACGCAGTACATCCCCCCGGTGCCCGGCGGAGCCCCGTACGGCATCCGGCCCGGGACGCCCGGCGAGCGGCAGCCGCCCGCCGAGTTCGACAACCTCTTCCGCAGCGACGAGCCCGAGGGCGCCACGCAGCAGATGCCCCGGTTCGACCCGGCGCGGCAGCCTCCGCGCCAGGGCGGCCGGCAGCAGCCGCCGCCGTACCAGGCGGGACCGCCGCCGCAGCAGGGCTTCCAGCAGCCGCCTCCGTACAGCGGCCCCCAGGACGGCGCCGGGCACGACGACGGGGACGGCGGCGGGCGGCGCAAGCGGTCCGGTGCCGTGCCGCTGATCGCGGCGGTCGTCGTCGGATGCGCGGTCATCGGGCTCGGCGCGGGCGCGCTGATGAGCGGCGGCGACGATGACGACAAGGACGGCAAGCAGCCGGTGGCGTCCGCGAGTTCACCGGCCGCCGGTGGCCCGTCGAAGGGGAAGGGAGAGGCCCCGGCCGACCCGGCAAAGCCGCAGGCCGAGGAGCTGGACAAGCTTCTCGCGGACAGCAACAACAGCCGTGCGGCGGTGATCGGCGCGGTCGAGAAGACCAAGAACTGCACGGCCCTGGACCAGGCCGTCACCGACCTCAAGGGCGCCGCGAAGCAGCGCCGCGAGCTGGTCACCCGGCTCCAGGGCCTGACCCTCGACCGGCTGCCGGACAACCAGCAGCTGATCACCGCGCTCACCACGGCCTGGCAGGCGTCCGCGTCCGCCGACGACCACTACGCGGCCTGGGCGCAGCAGGCCAAGAGCAAGAAGGTCTGCAAGCACGGCCACGCCCGGACGACGTCGCACACCCAGCAGGCAACCGTGAAGAGCGGCGAGGCCAGCAAGGCGAAGCGGCAGGCGTCCACCCTGTGGAACAAGATCGCGGAGAAGTACGGCCTGACGAAGCGCGAGGCGACCGCGCTCTGAGGACGACTGCCCGCGCGCCGGTGCGGCGCGCGGGCGTCCGCCGCCCGGTCAGCGGGTGGCGCTGGCGTCGACGAGGGTTCGGGCGACGTCCACGAAGCCCTTCCGCTCGGCGACCAGCCGCCCGTCCCGCACCACCTGGAACGTCACCTTGCTGTTGACGATGCGGGGGTACGCCTCCGAGCCGAGCATGTCGTCGTAGCGCCAGCGCAGCGTGGGGGTGAGGCCGCCGGTGTCCACGCGGACGCCCCGGCCGAGTGCCCTGGTGACCTTCCCGGCGGTGATCCGGGACTCGTGCATCGCCTCGACGAGCGACCTCAGCGCGGTGTACGCGATCCAGGTCGTCTGCACGCCCGTGTCGTCCGGGTCGATCCGGTCGTCGCGGAAGGCGTGCTCGCGGATCACCTTCCGCATCTCGTTCCACCGGGCGTCGCCCGGGGCCGGGTACCAGCCGGTGACGTACGCCCCCTCGAAGGGGCTGTTCCGGCCGCCGGTGCGGTCGATCAGCGGCTGGCCGACGCTGCCGAGCACGGAGGCCACGCGCACCCGGGTCCCCTCCGGTTCCAGCCGCCGGAACGAGTCGAAGAACGTCTCCGTGCGGTCGCCGAGCACGGAGGTCACACACCCGCCGTCCGTGCCCGCCCCGGACAGCGCGCGTTCCGCTTCCGCGTTGTACGAGGTGGCCTCCTCGGACGCCGGTATGTCGAGCGGCGCCGGCCGGCCGGCGCCCGTGAGCCCGGTGCGCAGGAGCCACGCCTGGCTGTCGCCGGCCAGCGTGTCCGGGCGGACCAGCGAGATCCGGTCGCAGCCGTGCGCGAGCTGACCGGCGGTGCCCGCGAGGAGCGCGGACTGCCCGCCGGTCAGCGGGTAGGACGTATAGCTGCGGTACTCCTCCTCGGAGGCGCCGTAGCCGCCGATGTACGGGATTCCGGCGGCCTCCAGCGGGGCCATGAACGCCCGCCCGTGCCGGCTGTAGGAGCCGAGGACCGCGACCGCCTTCTCCTTGACGGCCCGGCGGGCGCAGTTCCCCGCGCCGGTGGGGGTGTCCTGTTCGTCACAGGTGACGACGCGCAGCTCGTGCCCGTCGATCCCGCCGGCGGCGTTGATCCAGCGCCCGTACGCCTGCGCCATCGCGGTCATCCCCGCCATGTTCGCCGCTTCCGGGGCGGAGTCCCCGCTCGGCGCCCAGGTGACGACGGTGACGGGCTCCCTGGAGTCCCCCGATCCCCCAGGGAGCGCGCCGCAGCCGGTCAGCAGCATGGCCCCCGCCGCCACCGCACCGGTGATCGTCCTGAAGGAGCGGGAGGAAGGGGGGCGTCGCCGTCCGGTCATGGACCCAGACCCTTCCCGGCCCCGGGTAACGCCGTGCTGTGCGTCCCTCAACGCTCGGTGACGTCCCGGTGAACGCCGGGGGCCGGGGGCCGGTGAAGGGCATCGAAAAGGGAACGTACGATCGACAACCGTGCAGCAAGGTTCCGAGAACTCTTCCCGTCGCGGCCGTCGCTCCTCCACCATGGGCGGCATGCCGCTCAACGACCTTCCGTGGTGGCGCTGGCGCAGCAACGTGCGCTCGGCGCTGCACATGCTCTCCGACCCCGTCTTCCACCACGAGTGCTGGCTGGCCGGCCGGGAGGGGTACGGCGACGTCACCGACGCCGTGTACCGCCTGGTCGAGGACACCTGGCTCGACAACTGGTCCGCCGAGAAGTACGTCGGCACGATCTTCCGGGACGCCGGCGAGGCCGCGCTCGTGGACGCCGCCGTGCTGCGGGTGCTGCGCATCATGCACCAGGTCGGCGCGGACGCCCCCGTCTCCGCCTACCTGGAGCACCACGGCTGGCCGGAGGCCGTCTCGGCGGCCCGCGAGGCCCATGTGCTGCTGTCCACCAATGACGGCGAGGACCCCGACGCCCCGCCCCGTTCGCTGGACGTGCTCCGCATTATGACCAGGGCCGCCTGAGAAGCCGCCCGTGTGGCACGCTACGGGGATGACCGCGCCGCAGCCTGCCGAGACCGCCCCCGATCAGTACGTTCTGACCCTGTCCTGCCCGGACAAACAGGGCATCGTGCACGCCGTGTCGAGCTATCTGTTCATGACCGGCTGCAACATCGAGGACAGCCAGCAGTTCGGCGACCACGACACGGGTCTGTTCTTCATGCGCGTCCACTTCTCGGCGGGCACCCCGGTGACCGTCGACAAGCTGCGGGCCAGCTTCGCCGCGATCGGCGACTCCTTCGCCATGGACTGGCAGATCCACCGGTCGTCGGAGCGGATGCGGATCGTGCTGATGGTCAGCAGGTTCGGCCACTGCCTCAACGACCTGCTCTTCCGGTCCCGGATCGGCGCGCTGCCCGTCGAGATCGCCGCCGTCGTCTCCAACCACCCGGACTTCGCCGAGCTGGTCGCCTCGTACGACGTGCCCTTCCGCCACATCCCCGTCACCCGCGACAACAAGGCGCAGGCCGAGGCGGAGCTGCTGGAGCTGGTCCGCGAGGAGAACGTGGAGCTGGTCGTCCTGGCCCGCTACATGCAGGTCCTTTCGGACGACCTGTGCAAGCAGCTCAGCGGCCGGATCATCAACATCCACCACTCGTTCCTGCCGAGCTTCAAGGGCGCCAAGCCCTACCACCAGGCGCACGCGCGCGGTGTGAAGCTCATCGGCGCCACCGCCCACTACGTGACGGCCGACCTCGACGAGGGCCCGATCATCGAGCAGGAGGTCGAGCGCGTAGGCCACGGCGTGACCCCGGACCAGCTGGTCGCCATCGGCCGCGACGTGGAGTGCCAGGCGCTCGCCCGCGCGGTGAAGTGGCACGCGGAACGCCGCATCCTGCTCAACGGCCGCCGCACGGTGGTCTTCGACTGAGCGGCGCCCCTACAGACGGCTGAGCGAGGCGGCCGCGCGGAGCACGTCGCGGATCGCCTCGGGGTCCCCGCTCTGCCCGGCCGCCGCCTCCACGGGCGGCACGTGCCCCGCCACCAGCCGGCAGAACTCCACGCCGTCCAGCGCGACCTGCGCCACCGTGTGCGCGGCCGAGCCGAGGGCGGCGGGGGAGTCCAGCGCCACGTACCAGTCGCCGCCGCCCGAGCCCTCGATCTCCAGGTGCAGCGAGCGCCCCGGCGAACCGGCCGTCACCAGCTGCCGGGCCGGGCCCGCGAGCCCCGACCGGCGCCGCACCGCCAGCGCGGCGGGCAGCATCCGGACCGCGAGGTCGATCATCCGGTGCAGATGCCCGGCGGACGGCGGCTCGTACGGGTAGTCCACCGCCTTCGCGATGTCCCCGGCGTGCACCCAGCACTCGAAGGCCCGGTCCAGCAGGGCGTCCTGCAACGGCAGCGCGAAGTCCCCGTACGACACGGACAGCTCCGAGACCCCGCGCCCGGCGAACGACACCGTCCGGATCAGTGTGTGGCTCTGCTCGCGCCACGGTTCGCGGACGGCGCGGGTCGGCGGGAGCCGGTGGGCGGACCAGTACGACTCGGTGCGCGCGGTGGGGGAGAGCGGGGCGCCGGCGAGCGGGTCGTCGAGCCCGAGGGCCGCGCCGAGCAGGCTGTCCACGGCCGTCAGATGCCCGATCACCCCGGCGACGGTGGTCCGGCGGCCCACCGCGCGCTCGCCCTCGAACCACTCCAGCCGCACCGGGGCATGCCACTCGGCGTCCCCGATGTCCCGCAGCAGCGCGTCGAGCCGCGCCGTCTCGGCGTCGTACGGGGCGGCCCAGTCGGGCACCGGGATCTTCGCGGGCCGGCGGTTCAGGCAGTTCTCCAGCACCCGGGCCCGCAGCAGCGGGTCGAGATCCAGGCTCCGGTCGGTGTGCAGCAGCCCGACCGCGTCCCGCAGCCGCAGCGCCTCGTCCGCACAGGGCGCGCACTCGGTGAGGTGCGCCTCGACGGCCGCGGTCTCCTCGGCGGAGCACGCGGCGAGCGCCCAGGCCCCGAGGAGGGCCTGAAGTACCCGGTGCGGCAGGACGAGGGCGGGCGGCCCGGCTTCCGTTTCGGCTTCCGCCTCCGGTTCCGGCGCGGGGTGGGGGAGGCGTTCCGCTTCCGGTTCCGGCGCGGCCTGCCCCGACGGTTCCGTTTCAGGCTGCGGCCGGGGCGTGGGCTCCGGCGGCGGTACGCGGCTCAGGTCGCCGAAGTCGTCGGCGGCGGGCCGGGGGCCCGGTATGCGCCGGGCGCCCCGCACCTCTTCGTCGCGGCCGTCCTCGTCCCGGCCGTCCGTGGAGCCGCTCACAGCGACCTCCCGTATCCGGGCGGCGGGGCGCCCTCCAGCGGCCGGGTCCGGGCGGTGGAGAGCAGCTGCAGCCCGAGCCGCAGCCGGCGCCGGGCCTCGTCCTCGGTGACCCCGAGGTCCGCCGCGGTCTGCCGGTAGTCGCGCCGCTGGACGTAGGCCAGCTCCAGGGCGGCCCGCAGCGGGGCGGGCATGGAGGCGGCGATGTAGTCCGCGCGGGCCGCGGCGGTGGCACGGCGCACCCGCTCCTCCAGCTCGTCCGGATCATCGGGGTCGTCGGGATCGTCGTCGTCCGGGCCGCCGCGCAGCCGCCGTACGGACTCGCGGTGGGTGAGATGAGTCACCCAGGCCCGCATGGAGCCCTGCTTGGGGTCGTAGGCGTCCGGGTTCTCCCAGACGTGCGCGAAGACCTCGCGGGTGACCAGGTCGGCGGCGTCCTCGTCGTCCAGCATCCGGTGGGCCTGGCTGTGGACGAGGGCGGCGAACCGGTCGTACATCTCGCCGAGGGCGGCCGCCTCGCCCCGCGACAGCCGCTGCTGCATCTTGCGGTCCCAGCGGGGTGGTGCGTTTCTGGCCATGTGCCCCAACCCTCCGCCGTCGGACCTGCGCCGTAGCCGTCCCCCTCGTCCTGTCCGAATGTAGTCGGCCGCCCCGCCGGAGCACGCCCCTTTGCGACAAGTACGTCCCATGAACACGCCGACCTTGCGAGACGGGTGTTTCGTGAGGGGCGTACGGGGGCAGCCGCCCAAGGAGGAACCCAAACTTCCGGATTGCCGGGCTCCGGAATCCCCGGAACGAGAGGCCCAGTCGCGTGACCCTGAAAGTCTCCGAGACCGAGCGGGGCGGATGGACCGTGCTGCACATAGGCGGCGAACTGGACCTGCTGACCTCGGCCACCGTCCGCCAGTCCGTGCACGACGTGGTCGCCGTGGGCCGCCACGACGTGGTCCTCGACCTGTCGGGAGTCCTGTTCTGCGACTCCAGCGGGGTCGGCGTGCTCATCGCCCTGCGCCGCCTGATGCGGTCCTGCGGGGGCCGTCTGCGCCTGATCCTGCCCGCCCGGGGCGCCGAGGAGGGCTCCCACGTCAACCGCGTGCTCGCCGCCCTCGGCGTGCGCCGCTTGTTCGAGGTCTACCCGGACTGGGACGCGGCGGTCGACGAGGATGCCGAGCCCCTGACGGCCTGAAACCGTCGTCGCGGTCCGGTTGATGCGCGGCTGTCACAGGGCTGGTCCCGGTAAGTGACACGTGACGCCTGAAGGCGTCGTACGCTCCCCGCATGGACAGCGCAGAGTATGAGCGCAAGATCGCCTTCCGCTTCGCCGCCTTCGACCAGGACGGCAACGGATACATCGATCGCGCGGATTTCAACGCCGCCGCGGCCCGTCTGCTCACCGAGTTCGGTACGACGGCCCGCTGCGACAAGGGGCAGGCGCTCTACAACGGCGCCGAGGCGTTCTGGCAGGGCATGGCGGGCATCGCCGACGTGGACGGGGACCAGCGCGTCACCCGTGAGGAGTTCGTCGGCGGGGCGGTGAAGCGGCTCCGCGACAACCCGGAGCGGTTCGCGGAGATCGCCCGCCCGTTCCTGCGTGCGGCGCTCGCGGTGGCCGCGGGCCCGTCCGGCGACGGCAGGGCGCCGGTGCCGGCCGTGGAGCGCGCGCTGAAGGTGCTCGGCGCCAGCCCGGACGCGGCGGCGTTCGCCGCGCAGAGCCTGGACACGGACCGGGACGGCGGGGTCGTCGAGGAGGACGCGGTGGCCGCGCTCGCGGCGTACGTGACGGTGATCGAACCGGACTAGGAACCGGGCTCGTGCTCCGGGGGCGGGCACTCCGCCCCTGGGCGTGACGCAGCGCGACGACCGGTCACCGATACCGGCTTGTGTCCTTTGCGTGATTCGTCACGGGGTGGAGTCGGCGCCCGCCTCGGGTACCCTCCGTGGGATGCGAGTGGTTCTGGAACCTGGCGGTCCGGGTGCGGCCTGTGCGGCGCCCCGGGTCCGCGCGAGGTGCGCTGCTCGCGGTCGGCACAGCGGGGCCGGGCCTGCCGGGAAGTCGTTTCCCGGGCGCGGACGGCGTCACTGTTCGACTCTCCGCAATGTGCGTCGCACAGTATGCACTACGCGTACTCCTTCGCGCTGGAATATGCCCGAAGCGCTTGTTGCGGTGACTGTACGTCAACCATGCTGTCGCGTAAGGGAATCACGTTCCGTGACCCTCAGGAGGCGCGAGGCGATGTGTCCGCCGGTTCGGATGGTGTGAGCGGTGCAGGTGCTTCAGGTTCAGTTGGAGGTCGGGCCCGACCCCGCGGAGGTCGGACGGGCCCGCAGATGGGCGCGCTCACGGCTCGCCGGGTCCGGTGTGCGGGACGACGAGCCGCTGGCCGAGACCCTCATCCTGCTCATCTCGGAGCTCGTCACCAACGCGGTCGTGCACACCGGCTGTCCGGCCGTGCTGCGCATGCTGTTCGGCTCGTCGGGCTCCCCGGGCGGCGCCGGGACCGTCCGGGTCGAGGTGGCCGACGCCAGTTGCCGCCCGCCGCAGCAGCGGCACGCGCGCGGTGAGGACACCGGCGGCCGGGGCCTGGAGCTGGTCGACGGCCTCGCCGACCGCTGGGGCTGGCAGCCGGAGGGCGCGGGCAAGCGCATCTGGTGCGAGGTCGACCGGAGCGTCCCGCTGATCCAGGTCCAGCTGCAGCAGCCCGGCGTCCACGGCGCCGAGCCGGCAGTCCCCTAGGGCCTGTCGTCAAACTCCCCTCTGCCGCGCGACGCCTGGCACGCACTCTCGCCGCACCGGCCGAGATCCCAAGTACGTCCAGTACGAGGGATCGCGCCCGGCACGCCGAGAGCACGCACCAGACGCCGCACGGCCGCCCTCCGGGCGACGAGGGGAGTTTGACGACAGGCCCTAGGCCCGGTTCCCGGCCGTCGTGCGGAACGTGCGCCGGTAGACCGTCGGCGAGACGCCCAGCGCCGCCTGGAGGTGCTGGCGCAGGGACGTGGAGGTGCCGAAGCCGGCGTCCCGCGCCACCTGGTCGATGGACAGGTCCGTGGACTCCAGGAGCCGGCGCGCCAGCTCCACCCGCTGCTGGGTGAGCCACTGCACGGGGCTGACGCCCACCTCCTCGCGGAACCGCCGGGTGAACGTCCGTACGCTCATCGACTCCTGCTGGGCCATGTCCCGCAGCAGGATCGGCCGCTCCAGGCGGCCCAGCGCCCAGGACCGGGCGGTGGTCGTCGAGGCGAACTGGGCGTCGGGGACCGGCCGCTGGATGTACTGCGCCTGCCCGCCGTCGCGGTGCGGCGGCACGACGGTGCGCCGGGCGACGTCGTTGGCTATGGCGGTCCCGTGGTCGCGGCGGACCATGTGCAGGCAGAGGTCGATCCCGGCGGCGACCCCGGCGGAGGTCAGGACGTCGCCGTCGTCGATGAACAGGACGTCCGGGTCGACCCGGACGGCCGGGAACAGCCGCTGGAAGTGGTCGGCGGAGGCCCAGTGCGTGGTGGCGGGGCGCCCGTCGAGATAGCCGGCGGCGGCCAGGACGTAGCTGCCGGTGCAGATGGACACCATCCGGGTGCCCGGCCGGACGTACGCGAACGCGGCGGACAGTTCGTCGGTCAGCCGGCCCTCGCTGTGGACGGGGCCCAGTTCGTAACTGGCCGGGACGACGACGGTGTCCGCCGTGGCGAGCGCCTCGGGCCCGTGGCCGACGGTGATCGTGAAGTCGGCGTCGGTGTGGACCGGGCCCGGCGGGCGTACCGAACAGGTCACGACGTCGTACAGCCTCCGGTCCCGGTCCTGCGGCTCCAGGGGGCGTGCGAGTCCGAAGATCCTCTGGGGGATGCCCAGTTCGAAGGGGAGCAGCCCATCGAGGGCGAGAACGACGACCCGGTGCGGCACAGCGGACTCCCTTCGGTCCGTTCCGGTCGGTGAAATTGCCTAGCTGGTATAGACCATAAGCTGATACATGTCATCGGCGTGAAGGAAAAGTCAGCAGACCCCGTGCGCATTCCCGCCACGGACCCCGAGGCCGCTCACGGCGGTCCGTCCCCTCTCCCGCCCCTGCCGCCGCTCTTCGAGGAGACCGGCCGGCAGCTCTGGAACCGTAACTTCAGGCTGTTCTTCGTGGCCCGGACGGCCGCCGTCTTCGGCGACGGCATGATCCCGGTCGCGCTCACCGCCGGGCTGCTCGGAGCCGGCCGCCCCGCCTCGTCCGTCGGCTACGCGCTGGCCTGCTGGATGGGCCCGCTCGCCGTGTTCGTGCTCTCCGGCGGCGTGCTCGCGGACCGGTTCACCCCGCGCCGCATGATGATCATCGCCGATGCGCTGCGGCTGGTCGGCGCCTCCCTGCTCGCCGTCTCCTTCGCCACCGGCAACCCGCCGCTGTGGGCGGTGTACGCGCTGAGCTCGGTGGCCGGTGTCGGGGCGGCGCTGTTCCAGCCGGGCGTGGCGTCCACCGTGCCGCGCGTGGCCTCGGACGTCCAGCGCGCCAACGCCACGCTGCGCGTCTCCGAGGCGCTGATGACCATGGCGGGTCCGGCCTTCGCGGGCGTCCTCGTCGGCCTGGCGAGCGCCGGAGCGGTGTACGCGGCCAACGCCTCCACCTTCCTGGTCTCCGGGGCGTGCCTCTTCCTGCTCCGCCTGGCCCCCGCGCCCTCGGACGAGACGCCGCGCGGTTCGTTCGTGGCCGAACTCGTCGACGGCTGGCGGGAGTTCACCGCGCGCAGCTGGCTCTGGGGCGTGATCGCGGTCTGGACGGTGTACGGCTTCGCCGTGCTCGGCCCGATGCTCCCGCTCACCGCGGTCCGGGTCACCGAGGCGCACGGCTCGGGGACGTACGGAGCGATGATGGCGGTGAACGGCGCGGGCAGCGTCGTCGGTGGCCTGCTCGCCCTGCGGCTGCGCCCGCGCCGCCCGCTCGCGGCGGGTGCCGTGGCGCTGACCGGGGTGTGCGGGAACCTGGTCGTGCTGGGGCTCGGGCTGCCCGTGGCGGCCCTGGGCGCGGGGCAGTTGGTGGCGGGCGCGGCCTCCGCGTTCTGGCTGGTGATGTGGTCGACGACGGTCCAGACCCACATACCGCCCGAATCCCTGAACCGGCTGCACGCGTACGACGTGGCCGGTTCGCTGCTGATGGTGGCGGCGGGGCGCGCGCTGGCGGGGCCCGTCGCGGACGAACTGGGCACGGGCGAGGTGCTGATCGCCGGGGCGGTGATCAACCTCGCCGTGGTGGGCGTGCTGCTCGCGGCCCGCCCGGTCCGCCGCCTGGAGCGGATCGGCTGAGCCCCGGGCGCTACTTGTTGCGCGCCCGCTCCTCGGACTGCTGCATCTCGATGACCCGCAGGACGTGTGCGCTGGTCTGCCGGCGCACACTTCCGGCGACGAGCAGCCCCGTACCGGCCACCGAGAGCGGCGCCGAGATCCCCAGCAGGGTCAGCTGCTTGGGCATCGTGGTGTCCATCTCGCAGATGGACGAGGCGCGGAAGCAGTACAGCGTGTCCTCGGTGTCCCAGATCAGGAAGCCCAGCCAGGCCCACAGCGCGCAGGCGATGAGCAGCAGCAGGGCGCCCCACCCCTGCATCAGCGAGGACCCGTGGTTGAAGCGCTGACGTTCGGCCCACTGCATGAAGTCCCCCCGAGGACATGGACGGTGCGGCACGGATGCGGGCCGCCGGGCGTCGCAGATCGTACGCGCATACGAGCGGAAGCGGCATGGCCCGATCCTTGCGAACCGTGTCCCTCGGGCCACTCGTGGGGAACGGGCCCGCGACCGGATGCTGGGCGGGTGAATCCGACAACCGAGAGCGCCGTCCCCGTCGCCCCGCTGCCGACCGCTCCCGACGCGCCGCGCCGGTGGCGAGTCCACCGTGCCTGGATCGTCGCCGCCGTCACCTTCGTGACGATCATCGGCGGCGCCGCCTTCAACTCCCTGCCCGGTCTGCTCTTCGACCCGCTCCAGGACGACTTCGGCTGGTCGCGCGGCCAGATCGGCCTCGCCGTCTCCCTCGACATGGCGCTGTACGGGCTCACCGCGCCGTTCGCCGCGGCGCTGATGGACCGGTTCGGCATCCGCCGGGTGGTGGCCGTGGCGCTGACCATGGTCGCGGCCGGGGCGCTGGCCAGTGTCCGGATGACGGCGGCCTGGCAGCTGATGCTCTACTGGGGCCTGCTCGTCGGCCTCGGTACGGGCTCGATGGCGCTGGCGTTCTCCGCGACGGTCACCAACCGCTGGTTCGTCGCCCGGCGCGGTCTGGTCACCGGGATCCTCACCGCCGCCGGGGCCTCGGGCCAGCTGGTCTTCCTCCCTCTCTGCGCGTGGATCGTGGACCGGCACGGCTGGCGCCCGGCCTCGGTGACCGTGGCCTTGGCGGCCCTGGTCGTCGTCCCGTTCGTCTGGCTGCTGATGCGGGATCACCCGGCCGACGTGGGGCTCGCCCCGTACGGCGGCGATTACGTCGAGAAGCCGGCGCCCACGCGGGGTGCGGCGGGCCGGACCGTACGGGTGCTGTTCGACGCGGCCCGTACGGGACCGTTCTGGCTGCTGGCCGGGTCCTTCGCGATCTGCGGCGCCTCCACCAACGGCCTGATCCGGACGCACTTCGTGCCCTCGGCGCACGACCACCACATGCCGATCACCGCCGCCGCCTCGCTCCTCGCGGTCATCGGGATCTTCGACATCATCGGCACGGTCTTCTCCGGCTGGCTCACCGACCGCTTCGACGCCCGCCGGCTGCTGGCGGTGTACTACGCGCTGCGCGGGGTCTCGCTGCTGTTCCTGCCGCTCCTGATGCAGCCCACCGTCGAGCCGCCGATGGTCTTCTTCATCGTGTTCTACGGCCTGGACTGGGTCGCCACGGTCCCGCCGACGCTGGCCCTGTGCCGCGAGCAGTACGGGGAGGACAGCGCGATCGTCTTCGGCTGGGTGCTGGCCTCGCACCAGGTGGGCGCGGCGCTGGTCGCCTTCCTGGGCGGGGTGGCGCGGGACTACTTCGGTACGTACGACGTCGTCTGGTACGCGGCGGGGGCGTTGTGCGCGGTGGCGGCGCTGATGGTGCTGGTGATCCGGCGCGTACGGGAACCCGCTGGGGCGGCGCTCGTGGCGTAGCGCCAGAATGCACGCGGGAGGGGGTTCTCATGTCGAGGAACACCGCGGAGCGGGTGCGGGAACGGGCGGAGGCGCCGGACGGGCCGCCGCCCGTGTGGTCGGGGCGGGCG
>NZ_RDBL01000029.1:376845-412547 GCF_008042035.1 Streptomyces sp. col6 | reverse complement strand
CCCCCGCGCCCGCCCCCGTACAGCCGAGCCGGCCGAAGCCGCCGGAGCCGGAACCGGCGGAGGAGCCCGTAGGGGCCGTCCTGCCCGGCATGCCGATAGCCGCGCGCCCCACGGTCCGTACGGCCGCGGTGGACGACGAACCGGACGGCGAGCCGTGCCCCTCCTGCGGGACGAACAACCGTCCCGGCCGCACGTTCTGCCGCAACTGCGCCAAGCCCCTGAAGCCGCAGGCCCAGGCGGCGAAACTGCCCTGGTGGCGCACCCGCTGGCCGTTCAACCGCCGCGTCCGCGCGGGCTCCGGCCGGCTGCTGCGCGGCAGCCTGATCGCCCTGGTGATCGTGGGCCTCCTGGTCGCGGGCTTCCTGCTGATCCCGGCCGGGCGCTTCGTCGTGGAGGACGTACGCGACAAGCTCGGCGGCACGGGCGAGGTCTCCCCGCTCCACGTCACCGCGACCGCCTCCGCCCCCGGCCACCCGGCCAAGGCGGCGACGGACGGCGTGACGAACTCGTACTGGGGCGCCCCGAAGGTGGGCGACGCGCTGACCGCGAAGTTCGAGGACCCGTTCCGGCTGGTCGGCATCACGGTCCACACGGGCGTCTCGACCAAGCCGGAGGTCTTCCAGAAGGGCGCCAGGCCGACCCGGGCGGACCTGACCATCACGACGAAGGACGGCAAGACCCACGAGAAGACGATGACCCTCGCCGACAAGCCGGGCGAGCAGACCCTGCGGACCGGCATCAGCGACGTCGTATCGGTCCGCTTCACGATCCGCGAGGCGGCGGGCCAGGGCAACGGGCACCCGATCGCCCTGGGCGAGATCGAGTACTTCAAGCGCACGTGAGGGGTGCGGCTACTTTTCGGACACGAGCTGCGCGGTGACCACGCCGTGCAGCAGCTCCGCGTCCACGAAGTCCCCGTCCTCCGGCGCCCCGCAACGCCAGCTCAGCGGGTACGTGTTGCCGTGGGCCGCCGGAATCCCCACGTACTGGTCCCGCACGGCCGGACCGAAGCACTTCGCGCCCGGCGGCCAGTCGAAGTCCTGGCCGGCCCCGGGCTCCAGCAGGAGGTACGTCCACCGCGCGCCCGCGATCTCCCGCACCACCGGCCCCGGATCACCGTCCGTGAGGGCCGACAGATGGTGCACCACCGCCTCGCCCCGGACGCCGCGCAGACGGATGGCGTCGAAGTGAATGCCGGTCAGGTGGAGTTGGAGCCCCGAGGACGGTACCCATTCGGGGAGTTTCTTCTGCGTCAATGGCAGTAAGCATTCCGCCGCATGCGTAGCGTGACCAGGAGGACGCGATCCACATCGGGGCGATGTGGGGAACGGTGGTGGGCTGTGGGGACGAGTAGTGAGGTGACACACGGGCGGCGGCTTGTAGGGGAGTTGATGCGGATCCATCGCGTACGGGCGGGGTTCACGCGGAAGACGGCCGCCGAGAAGCTGCTGATCTCGGAATCGCTGCTCGGGGCGGTGGATCGGGCGGAACGGATCCCGTCGCTCGATCTGCTGGTGGAGGCGATCATCGAGAAGAAGATGGGGCAACTGTGAGCTACGACGGCGTCGGACTGACCTGGTTCAAGTCGAGTTACAGCGGTAACACAGGCGAAGCCTGCATCGAGGTCGCCTACAACCGGCACAAGTCCGGCTGCAGCGGCAACACCGGCGGTGCCTGCGTAGAGGTGGCCACCTGCCCCCACTCCGTCCACGTCCGCGACAGCAAGCTCACCGACGGGCCGACCTTCGCCGTCGACCCCGCCGCCTGGACCGCGTTCCTGGGCCACGCGACCGCGCACTGATCACTGGGCGGGGGTGCCATGGGCCGTCGAGGCGAACAGGTCCATGCCGAGCGCCGCGGACAGGAAGTGGGCGACGCGCTGCCCCCGCACGCTGTTGCCCGCCTCGTCCAGGCGGGGTGAGAACACGCCCAGCCCGCCCTTGCCGGGGGCGACGGTGATGATGCCGCCGGAGACGCCGCTCTTGCCCGGCATTCCCACCTCGTACAGCCAGTCGCCGCTGCGCTCGTACAGGCCCGCCGTGGCCAGCGCGGAGAGCGTGTCGCGGCAGACTCCGGCGTCCACCACCTGCTCGCCGGTGAGTGGGCAGACGCCGCCGTTGGCGAGGGTCGCGCCCATGACCGCGAGGTCGCGGGCGGAGACGGTGACGGAGCACTGGCGGGTGTAGAGGTCGGTGGAGGCGACGGGGTCCCGGGCGAGGGCCCCGTAGCTGTCCAGCAGGCGGGCGATCGACTCGTTGCGCTGGTTGGTGCCGGACTCGGAGGCGTACACCCGCTCGTCCACGTGCAGTTCGCGGCCCGCGAAGCGGGAGAGGCCACGGTGGACGAACTCCCAGCGCTCCTCGGGCGATTCGCCCGGCACCAGGGCCGTGGTGGCGAGGGCGCCCGCGTTGACCATGGGGTTCATCGGGCTGCCGTGATTCAGCTCGACGGCCAGGACCGAGTTGAACGGCAGGCCCGTGCTGTTGACCCCGATCCGGGTGCGGACGGTGTCGCGCCCGAGTGCCTGGTTGACGAGGGCGAAGACGAACGGCTTGGAGACGGACTGGATCGAGAACGGGTGGTCCGCGTCCCCGACCGTGTAGACATGGCCGCTCACATGGGCGACGGCGATGCCGAACAGCTCGGGATCGACCTCCGCGAGTTCCGGGATGTAGTCGGGGACCTGCCCGTCGCGGTCCTCCTGGAACCGCCGGCGCACGCCGTCCAGGGTCGCCCGTACGGCCTCGGCGGTCGGGAGCCGCCCGGTGGAGACGGCCGCCTGCGCCGTCCGGGCGTCCGGGGTGTCCCCGGTGTTGTGGAGCACGCCGGCCATTCCGTACCTCCTGAGGGATGCGCCGTTCCGGGCGTCCGGAACATTTCGGACCAGCTGTAGCACGGCCGCCCGACGGCGGACGCCGTACGCGCCCCGCGTCGCTGCCGGAAGCGGAACGGGCGCCTCACTACGCTGGCGCGGGTGCGTCGCGACGAGAAACGGCCCGAGGGCGTCGGCCCGTTCATCACCCGGCTGACCCTGCGCGGGGCCGACGGGGTGGAGGCCGTGTGGGAGTCACGCGCGGTCCGCAGGAAGGGCACGCTGACGGTGCGCGCGGCGGACGGGACCGAGGCCGCGCACCGCGCCGACGCTCCGACGCTCGCCCGGATGCGGGCGCTCAACTCCGTCGCGGCGGTGACGTTCACCCTCGGCGGCCTGCTCTTCGCGGCCGGGGCGGCGCTCGCGCTCACCGGGGCGGCGGCGACAGCCGTGTCGGCCACGTACTTCGGCGGCGGCCTGTTCTTCAACATCGGGGGCTACGCCTCGCTCCTCCAGTCCGTCAACGCACCCCGGCGCCCGGACGACGGGTACCGCCTGGAGCCGGTCGCGTGGCGGTGGTGGAGCTACGAGCCGATGCGCATCGACTGGCTCAGTACGTTCCTGCTGTTCGCCGGCACGCTGGTGTTCGGGCTCAACCTGCTGGACTCGTTCCTCCAGGGCCTCAGCACCCAGCAGGCGGCCCGCCTCGTGTGGGCGCCGGACGTGATCGGCTGCGTGCTCTTCCTGATCTCCGGCCAGCTCGCCCTCGCCGAGGTGTGCCACGCCCCCACGGGAGTCCGCCCGCACGACCTCGGCTGGTGGATCGTCACCGTCAACATGGCCGGCTCGGGCCTGTTCATGATCGCGGCCCTGGCGGACCTGGTCACCCCGGGCGAGGACGTCCCGGTCAGCCTCGCGGTCTCCAACATCGGCACCCTGGCGGGCGCGCTGTGCTTCGCGGCGACCGGGGTACTCCAGTGGTTCGAGCACCCCTGAGCCGCCGCAGGCGCGGGCCGGCCCCGGCGGCTGCGCTCCCGGGCCAGTCAACTCTGCCCCGGGGGACCTGGAACCGGGGCCGTGCGCCGGGGTATGCAGGAGGAGGTCATGCCCCCGGCAGGAAGAGGTCCCCATGCGCGGCCAGGACGGCGCCGAGAAGACCGGTGCGGATCGAGGGGGGCACGCGGCGGCCCGTAAGCCCGCTGCCGCCGCCGGTATGCCCGCCACCGAACTCCTGTCCCTCCAGGGCAGCCTGGGGAACGCGGCCGTCGTCCAGATGCTGCGGGCCGCCGGTCACACGGCGGACCGGCACAGCCACGGCCCCGGATGCGGCCACGAGGACGCGGTGCAGCGCTCGGCCGTCACGGACGTGCTGCGCTCGGGCGGCCGGCCGCTGGACAGCGGTGTCCGGGCCGAGATGGAGTCCCGGCTCGGGGCGGACTTCTCCGACGTGCGCATCCACACCGACTCCGCCGCCAAGGCCTCGGCCGCCGAGGTCGGGGCCCGCGCCTACACCTCCGGCCACCATGTCGTCATCGGGGACGGCGGGGCCGACAAGCACACGCTCGCCCATGAGCTGACCCACGTCATCCAGCAGCGCCAGGGCCCGGTCGCCGGTACGGACAACGGTGGCGGGCTGCGCGTATCGGACCCCTCCGACCGGTTCGAACGGGCGGCGGAGGCCAACGCGACCCGGGTCATGCGGGGACCGGCGCCCGAACACGGCGAGGAAGCCGAACACCGGACGGACACGAGGACGGCCGCCCGGACCGGTGAGACCGTGCAGCGGTACACCGACGTCGAGGTGGACGGGCGGGCCCTTCGCGTGTCCGAGAGCGGTCTCTTCCTGACGTACCCCGACACCCCCTACATCTGGGTCCGGGAGAACGCGCCGGCCCAGAGCGTCGCACCCGCCCTGAGGCGCACGGAGGACGACCCGGTGCAGTGGAACGGGGCGACGTACTTCAAGGCCTGGCTGGGCGGCGACGTCCAGCAGGACTGCCTCCACGCCGCCGAGGAGATCATCAACAACCGTGTCCGCGAACTCGGCTGGGGTGAGGGCGAGTACAGCACGATCGAGACCACCAGCAGCCGCTACGGTCCGACCGAGGTGTTCGGTCAGAAGGACGCGACCAACCGCCGCCAGGCCCGCCAGTTCTCCGGCCCGAAGAACGACATGGCCGACCCCCGGGCGGGAGAGGCGTTCGTCATCGTGGTCACCACCCCCGACCCGGACAAGGAGATGAGTCAGTTCCACGCCGGCGCGGTAGTGGCCCGCGACGGGAACGACTGCGTCGTCCTGCAAGCCTGGTCGGACGGGAACAGCCCGCCCAACCTGGCCGCCGCAGACTCCGAGATCTACACGGTGGGAGACCTCCAGCGGTCGTTCCACGCGGCCTACGGCGGACCGGGTGCCTACTTCGGATCGGTCGGAACCACGACGGTCGTCATCAAGGCACACCCCGACGTGGTCAACGCGACCTGACCGTCGGGCCGCCGCTCACAGCCCCGGCGCGCCCCACACCGGGAACCAGCGCGCCAGGTCCTGCTCCACGCGCAGGTCGTCCCCCAGCGCGGCCCGGACCTCCAGCTCCAGCTGGTTGTCGCGCTTCTCGGCGCCGCCCGGGACCGGGGCGAACGGGTAGAACGTGCCGCGCTTGTACAGATACACCAGCGCCAGCGCCCGCCCCCGGTCGTCCCGGAAGCCCACCAGCGAGCACAGCAGCTGCGGGCCGAAGCCGCCGTCCTGGAGCAGGGTGTTCACCGCGTGCAGGTCGTTGACCAGGGCCGCCGTATCCTCGGGCGCCTGCCGGGCGAGGAGCCAGGTGTAGCCGTACGCGTCGCGGCTGAACTCCACCGGGACGCCGCCGCGCACCGTATCCGCGTCGAGCAGTTCGCGTACGTCCTGCCGGACCCGGGCGAAGGCGGAGCCCTCCACGCCCGCGAAACACACCGAGCCCAGGCCCGTCGGCACGAGGCCCGTCGCGGCCTGGAGGGTCAGCGCGGCGGAGGGGACGGCGAAGAGCTGGTCGAGGTCGGGGCGGACCGGCTTGCTGCGGCCCAGGATCGTGTCGAGCAGGCCCACGGGGGACTCCTTACGGCCGGGACGGCCTTACGGGCGACGGGGGGACGGGCTCACGGGCGGGACAGGTCGGCCGAGATGCGGGCCAGCTGGTCGAGGCGCTGTTCGAGCGTCGGGTGGGTGGAGAGCAGTCGGCCGATGCTCTCCTTCGAGGCGAAGGCCGGGACGAAGTAGAAGGCGTTGTACGGCTCCGCCTTCCGCAGGTCCTCCGTCGGAATCCGGGCCATCTGGCCGCTCACCTTGGTGAGCGCGGAGGCCAGGGCCGAGGGGCGGCCGGTCAGCAGGGCGGCCGTGCGGTCGGCGGACAGCTCGCGGTAGCGGGAGAGCACCCGGGTGAGCAGGAAGCTCAGGGCGTAGACGACCGCGCTGACCAGCGGAATCAGCAGGATCAGGATGCCCATCGGGTCGTTGCTGCGGCTGTTGCGGGCGAAGCCGCCCCACAGCGCGACCCGGGTGATGATCCCGGCCAGGACGCCGAGGAACGAGGCGATGGTCATCACGGCGACATCGCGGTGCGCCACGTGCGACATCTCGTGCGCGAGGACGCCCTCCAGCTCCTCCGGCTCCAGCCTGCGCAGCAGGCCCGTCGTGGCGCAGACGAGCGAGGACTTCTGGCTGCGCCCCGTCGCGAAGGCGTTCGGCACATCGCTCTCCGCGATGGCCACGCGTGGTTTCGGCATGTCGGCAAGAGCGCAGATCCGGTCGATCGCACCGTGCAGCTCGGGCGCCTCGGCGGG
This sequence comes from Streptomyces sp. col6, assembly GCF_008042035.1. Taxonomy (GTDB): domain Bacteria; phylum Actinomycetota; class Actinomycetes; order Streptomycetales; family Streptomycetaceae; genus Streptomyces. Next base: position 405,919 of record NZ_RDBL01000029.1, on the reverse strand, counting down.
GGAGACCTCCCGGGCGCCCATGCTGAACGCCGCGATCCGGTCACTGAACCAGAACTGGGCGACGAACATGCCGCCGGTCAGGACCAGGATGATCGGCCAGGCCCCGCGCAGCACGGCCAGGAGCACGCCGACCAGCACCACGTACAGCAGCCCGATCAGGAACATGGTCGTCACCATGCGGGTGGTCAGGCCACGGTCGGTGGCGTACCGGCTACGGGTTCCGGCCATGGACGACCTCCAGTCCTCGCCTGTCTCCATGGTGCTCCTCGGCGGCTGAAAACGGATGCTCTCGCTCCATTCGCCCGGGTTGGCCGAACATCACCTACCCCAAGTAGATGCCCGGGGCATCTAGTGAAGGTGATCGGCAGGACCACACCCCCCTCGTTGCGAGGTCCGTCATGACAGAGACCCAGTCCGAGCCCCTTGCCTTCCCGCAGGACCGCACCTGTCCCTACCACCCGCCCACCGGCTACCCGAGCGCGAGCCGTGGCCAGCGGTCGGTGTCCCGCGTCCGCCTCTTCGACGGCCGTACGGTGTGGCTGGTCACCGGCCACGCCGAGGCGCGGGCACTCCTCGCCGACCCCCGGCTGTCCTCCGACCGCGCGCACCCGGATTTCCCGCTGTTCGCGCCCCGGCTGGCGGCCGTCAAGCAGCGGCGCGTGGAACTGCTCGGGGTCGACGACCCGGAGCACAACGCCCAGCGCCGGATGCTGATCCCGAGCTTCACGCTCCGGCGCACGGCGGAGCTGCGGCCCCGCATCCAGGAGACCGTGGACCGGCTGCTGGACGCGATGGAGGAACAGGGGCCGCCGGCCGAACTGGTCGACGCGTTCGCGCTGCCGGTGCCGTCCATGGTCATCTGCGCGCTCCTCGGTGTGCCGTACGCGGACCACGACTTCTTCGAGGACCGCTCGCGCAGGCTGCTGCGTGGGCCCGAGCCGTCGGACGTGGTCGCGGCCCGGGAGGATCTGGACGCGTACTTCCGCGACCTGATCGCGCTCAAGCGGCGCGACCCGGGGGACGGGCTGCTGGACGAGCTGATCGCCAAGCACCTGGAGACGGGGGCGATGGGCGGGGAGGAGCTGGTCCGGCTGGCCGAGATCCTGCTCGTGGCCGGTCACGAGACGACCGCGAACATGATCTCGCTCGGCACGTTCACGCTGCTCCGGCACCCGGACCAGCTGGCACGGCTGACCGGCGGCGACGCGGCCGCGGTGCCGGCCGCCGTGGAGGAACTGCTGCGCTTCCTGTCCATCGCGGACGGGCTCTCCCGGGTGGCGGTGGAGGACATCGAGATCGGCGGGGAGACGCTGCGGGCCGGGGACGGAGTGCTGCTGTCCACCGCCGTGATCAACCGGGACGCCTCCGTCTACGCGGAACCGGACGCGCTGGACCTCGGGCGCGAGGCGCGGGGCCACGTGGCGTTCGGCTTCGGGATCCACCAGTGCCTGGGCCAGAACCTCGCCCGCGCCGAACTGGAGATCGCGCTGCCCGCCCTCTTCCGCCGCCTGCCGGGCCTGCGGCTCGCGGTCGAACCGGACGAGGTCCCGGTCAAGCCGGGCGACACGATCCAGGGCCTGCTGGAACTGCCGGTGACCTGGTGAAGGAGGAGGGAACCGCCATGCGGATCGACATCGACAAGGACGTGTGCATCGGCGCCGGGCAGTGCGCCCTGGCCGCCCCGAAGGTCTTCACCCAGGACGACGACGGCCTGAGCGAACTCCTGCCGGAGGCGGAGCCGGGCCCGATGGTGGCGGAGGCGGTCCGGGCGTGCCCGGTGGGGGCGATCAGCGCGGGCGGCGACCCCGGGCCGTCCGGCGTGTGAGGACGGAAACCGTTGCCCTGGCGGGCGTCGCACCGGGGCTCCGGGGCCGCCCGATGACCGCTTTCGTCCTCACGCGCCGGACCGGCTGGGTTCGCCGCTCACGGCCACAGCAGCTCCCGCTCCCACGCCCCCGCCCCCGTCGCCGGGTCGGCCGTGCGGCGGTACCGCAGGCGGATGTGGCGGCGGCGGGCATCGCCCTGGAAGAACTCCGCCTCGCGCGGCTCGACCACGTACCGCGTCCAGCTCTCCACCTCCGCGTCCGGCTCCTCGCGGGCCCGGTCCCAGGCGGCGTCGGAGGCGCGGGCGAGGTCGGCCGGTGAGTCCAGGATCTCGCTCTGGTGCCCGACCAGGGCGGAAGCGAGGGCCCCGGTCGAGCGGGCGTGCAGGTCGGCGGAGCTCTCGGCCGTGGGGCAGGCGGTGACGGCGCCCCGGATGCGGACCTGCCGTCCCTGCGCGGGCCAGTAGAAGCCGAGCGCGGCGTACGGACGGGCGGCGAGCTGGCCGCCCTTCGCGCTGGTGGAGTGCGTGGCGAAGTGCCAGCCCCGCTCGTCCACGTCGTGCAGCATCAGCGTCCGTACGTCGGGCAGGCCGTCGGGGTCCACGGTGGCCAGATGCATGGTGTGCGGCTCGGCCTGCCCGGCGGCGACGGCCTCGGCGAACCAGTCGAAGAAGAGGGCGTGCGGCGTGAGTGGTGCGCCCTCCGGGCCGAAGGCGGGGAGATCGGTGTCCCAGACGCGCTGGGCGTGCAGCAGGCCGAGGAAGGACTGCCGGGTGGCGGGATCGAGTGCGTCGGTCATACGGCCGACGCTACGCCGGGTGACGGTCCGGCCCCGCCCGGACCCGGTCCGGATACGCCGACGGCGGACCACAGGCGTGGTCCGCCGTCGGTGAGACAGGACCTGGGGGCGCCGGGATCGCCGCGCGTCGCCCCAGCGGGGGTGCGCGCTACTTGGTGGGCTTCTTGCCGGTGATGCCGAGATGCACCAACAGGGCCAGATTCGGCTTGAGTTCGGCCTGCTTGACGCCCCAGGCGGTGAAGCCCTTCTGGTGCGAGGCGACACCGGCGAGCATGACGACCAGGGAGCCCGCCATCGCGGCGGCGCTGACGTCCTTGTCGACCTTGCCCTTGGCCTGGAGCTCCTTCACGGACTCTGTGAGGGAGCCGGTGACGGAGTTGAGGATCTTCATGCGGATCTTGTTGAACCGCTTGTCGCCCTCGGCCGCCCCGAGGTCGATCACGCGCAGGATCGCGTCGTTGCGCCGCCAGAAGTCGAGGAAGCCCTCCACGAGTTGTTCGGAGGTCTGCCAGCCCGACTTGCCGACCCAGGAGCGTCCGGCGACCAGTTCGGTCATTCCGGCACCCTCCTTCGCCACGTCTTCGGCGAGTTCGAGAACAGCGCCCTCGACGTCGGGGAAGTACTGGTAGAAAGTCGCAGGTGAAGTCCCGGCCTTCCGGGCGACGTCGATGACTTTGACGTCCCGGTACGGCGAGGAGCTGAGCATCTCGCTGAGGCAGTCGAGCAGCTTCTGCCGCGTCGCCTGACCGCGCCGACCGGCCACGCGGCCGTCGACGGTGCGTACTTGTCCTGTCATGCCGTCAGCTTACCGACGGGTGATCGGAGCGCGATTCGGCCGAAGCAAATGGGGAATGGGGCCTGCTCCGGCCCCGCTCCGGCCCGGCTCCGACCCCCGCTCCGACCCCGCGTTGCCCACAGTGTGATGAGTGTTATTAACAGCCTGTGGATAACTTCGGTGGATAACTTTCGAACCCGCGTTCGCTTCGGAGGGTCCGGGGAGGTTCCGGGACGCGCCCCGTGCGGCACGAAGCTACCGTGAGTGTGACGGGCGTCACCATGACGATGGAAGGATCCGGGCCCATGGCCGCATTCGCGCAGTCCGCACCGTGCTGGGTGGATGTACAGCTCCCCGACCTGGAAGCGGGCAAGCGCTTCTACGGCGAGCTGTTCGGCTGGACCTTCCGGCCGGACGGCCCCCGCGCCGACGCCCTCAGCGGCGGCAGGCTCGTCGCCGCGCTGGCCGCGAAGAAGGACGGCCGGATGCCGACCGCCTGGGGTGTCTACTTCGCGACCGACGACATCAAGGCCTCCGTCGCCCGGGTCCGCGCGGCCGGCGGCCAAGTGATCACCGAACCGGTCGCGGCCGGCCGGGACGGGGTGCTCGCCCAGGCCGCCGACCCGGCCGGCGCGGTCTTCGGCCTCTGGCAGGCCGGCGAGCGCGCGGGCTTCCGGAAGCAGAACGAGCCCGGCTCCTTCTGCTGGACCGAGGTCCACACCCGGTCCAAGGAGCGCGTCGACCCCTTCTACGAGGAGGTCTTCGGCTTCCGCTGCGCGGACGTCGACGACTCGCCCCCGGGCGTCCCGGACACCGACGAGCACCGCGTCGACTTCCGTACGTGGTCCCCGCCCGGCACCGAACCCGGCCCCGACACGGCGGTCGGCGGGCGCGGCGTCATCACGGACGCGCTCCCGGCCGAGCTGCCCAGCCACTTCCTGAACTACTTCAACGTCGCGGACTGCGACGAGACGGTGCGGACCGTCCAGCGCCTCGGCGGCCGGGTCACCGAACCCCCGCTGGACATCCCGTACGGGCGGATGGCGGTCCTCCAGGACGACCAGGGCGCCGAGTTCGCCGTACTTCAGGAGCCTGTGTCCTGATACGGGCGGAGTGGCACAGGACACCCCGATCCGCCCCCGGGTTCGCAACCGGGGCCCCGGCCAGGAACAATCGGGGTGCGCGCCGCCGGGCGGCGTCCAGTGATGAGACGCTGCACACGGCGGGATTTTCGCGGACCTCTGTGCCCTGAGGTCCGTACGGGGAGGTGGCAAGTAGTGGAGCAGCTGACGCAGCACGACCCGAGGCGGATCGGCCCCTTCGAGGTGCTGGCACGGCTCGGGGCCGGCGGCATGGGGCTGGTCTATCTGGCCCGGTCGGCGTCCGGCCGGCGGGTGGCGATCAAGACCGTCCGTACGGAACTGGCCGAGGACCAGCTGTTCCGGGTGCGCTTCACGCGCGAGGTGGAGGCCGCGCGCGCCGTGAGCGGCTTCTACACGGCCGCCGTCGTCGACGCCGACCCGCGCGCCGCCGTGCCGTGGCTCGCCACCGCGTACGTGCCGGCCCCCTCGCTCGAAGAGATCGTGAACGAGTGCGGGCCGATGCCCACCCAGGCGGTGCGCTGGCTGGCGGCGGGCATCGCGGAGGCCCTGCAGTCCATCCACGGCGCGCAGCTCGTCCACCGCGACATGAAGCCGTCGAACGTGCTCGTCGTGGAGGACGGCCCCCGGGTCATCGACTTCGGCATCGCCTCCGGCGTCTCCAACACCCGGCTCACCATGACCAACGTGGCCGTCGGCACACCGGCGTACATGTCTCCGGAGCAGGCGCGGGACTCGCGGAGCGTGACGGGGGCCAGCGACATCTTCTCGCTCGGCTCGACGCTCGTGTTCGCGGCGACGGGCCATGCGCCGTACCGGGGGGCCAACCCGGTCGAGACGGTGTTCATGCTGCTGCGCGAGGGCCCCGACCTCTCCGGCCTGCCGGACGACCTGCGCCCGCTGATCGACTCCTGCATGCAGATGGACCCCTCGCTGCGGCCCAGCCCGGCCGATCTCCAGTCCCAGCTCGCCCCGCACCTCTTCGCCTCCGGCGGCGGTGACGACGACGGCGGCACGGCCTCCGCGTGGCTGCCGGCCGCCGCGACCGAGCTGATCGAGCGACGCCGGGGCGGTGGCCGCACCGCCCCGCCGGTCACGCCGCCCGCCCCGGAGCCGGCGCGTCCGGCCGCTTCCCGCGCCGAGCCGTCCCCCGCGCGCCCCGGTCGGCACCCTTCCGACGGCGGGCCGACCGCGCCCCACCAGCCGCCGGGCGCCGACTGGGACGGGCCCTGGCACAGCGGGGCCCCGGCCCGCCCGCCGGCCCCGCCCGCGCCGGTGCCCGACGCCGGGGGGCCGGTGCGGCTGACCGGCGCCCAGGTGCCGATCGGCCCCGGGCCCCGCGCCCAGGACGTCCGCGCCTCGGCCGCCGGTGCCGACGCCGGGCCCGCGACCGGCTGGGTCCGCCCGCCGGCCGGGGCCTCGGTCGCCGCCCCCGTACCGCCGCCCGCCCAGGCCCCCGACAGTGGGCAGTCCGGGCCCGCGCGGTGGCGGCCCTGGCGGTTCCGCATGTCCAACGACGTGTGGGGCACGCCGGTCGTCGTCGGTGACCTGCTCTACGTCACGTCCTTCGAGGTCCACGCGCTGGACACCGGCAACGGGCGGCGCCAGTTCAAGACCCGTGACGTCGCCTGGGCGATGGCCGTCGAGGGCGGCCGCATCCACGCGTCGGACGGCCCCTCCCTCTACGCCCTGGACGCCACCACCGGCGCCGAGCGGTGGCGCACGGGCACGGATGCCTGGGTGTACGCGCTCAAGGCCGACCGGGGCACGGTCGTCACCGCGACCCGGGGCGGCGGCATCCAGGCCTGGGAGGCCGCGACCGGCGAGAAGCTGTGGGACCTCACGGGCGCGCAGACGGACTTCGAGACGCCGGAGGGCGGGCCGGTCATCCACGACGGCACGGTCTACGTCTGGCAGGACGCCCGCCTCAAGGCCCTCGACGCCCGGACCGGCGCCGAGCGCTGGTCGTACCCCATCGGCGACGCGGCCTCCTGCGGCGGGGTCCCGGTCCGGGTCACCCCCGCGCCGGACGGCTATGTGTACGTCGCCGCCGGGACGCGGGTCCTCGCGGTGGACATCGGCTCCGGGCACGTGCGCTGGCACTTCGAGTGCCCGGCGGTCTTCCTGTCCCCGCCCGCCTTCGCCCCGGGCCCGGCCGTCACCGGCGGCGGGGTCTACCTCGCGGACTACCTCGGTACGGTGTACGCCCTGGACGCCGCGACCGGCAAGGACCGCTGGCGCATCGCCACGGAGGCCCGCCAGTCGACGGAACCGGTGCTCGTCGTCGCGGGCAACGTCCATGTGGGCAGCGGCAGCGCGCTCTACACCCTCGACGCGGTCACCGGCACCCCGAAGTGGCGGTTCGCCGCCGGCGGTGAGGTGGTCGGCGCCCCCGTCGTCGCCGACGGCCGCGTCCACTTCGGCTCCGCGGACCACGTCATGTACACCCTCGACGCCGCCGGCGGCCAGCTCCGCTGGAAGCTGGCCACGGGCGGCGAGATCACGGGCTCGCCCGTGGCCCAGGGGGGCGTGGTGTACGCGTGCAGCAAGGACCGCTGCGTGTACGCGCTGGACGCGCTGAAGGGCACCGGCACGGGCGCCCGCGCGCGGGCGTAGGCCCTCTCCGGCCGGCCCGGCGCGCCTCCCAGCCCGTCGGGCGCCCCTCCGGACCGGGCATCGCCAGCCCGTCCGGCGCTTGAGGACGGAACCGTGGCGCCGGTGTCGGGCGCGTGTGCGTGTGCGGACCGCCCACCTCCAGCCCGTCCGGCGTTTGAGGACGGAACCGTCGCTGGGGTGACCGGCGCCCATGGGTTCGGGCCCGCCCGACGACCGGTTCCGTCCTCAAACGCCGGACGGGCTGAAATGGGGCCGCCCCGGTCCAAGAGGCGCCGCTCCCAGCGGCAAGGGTTCCGTCCTCAATCGCCGGACGGGCTGGGATGTCCGCCGGACGGACGGGTCCCGGGAGCCCCCGGGGAGTCCGGGCGCGGGCCCGGGGAGTCCGGGGGCGGCCCCACGTAAGGGTCGTCGCCCTCCGGTTCCGGCCACGGGCTCGTCTGGACGGAGGGGCCCGGCTCCCGCGTCGGGGGCCACGTGTCCGGGTCCGAGGAGTCCGGCGCCGGGTACGGCCGCCCCCGGACGGCTCCTTCTCCAGGCAGGACGCGACGACGTCCCGCACCCCCTCTCCTCCCGCCCGATCGCCCCCGCAGTCGCCGCGACTTGGCAGGCGCACGGCATACTTGGCCGCCGGACCACGGGGGAGGCGCCGAGCGCATGGCGTACGGAACGGACGGGGCGGAGCTGCCCGAGAAGGTCGGCGGATACGCCGTGGAGCGGCAGTTGGGCGCCGGCGGCATGGGGGTCGTCTATCTGGCCCGGTCGCGGGGCGGGCGCGCGGTCGCCGTGAAGGTGGCGCGGTCCGAACTGGCCGCCGATCCGCACTTCCGGACGCGGTTCCGGGCCGAGGTCGAGGCGGCGCGGAGCGTCGGCGGGTTCCACACGGCGCCGGTGGTCGACGCGGACCCGGACGCGGCGGCCCCCTGGCTGGCGACGGCGTACATACCCGGGCCCACGCTCGCCGCGCTCGTCGAGGCCGAGGGACCGATGGACGAGACCCGGCTGCGGCAGCTGGGCGCCGCCCTCGCCGAGGCGCTGGCCGCCATCCACGGCTGCGGGCTCGTCCACCGGGACCTCAAGCCGGGCAACATCATCATGGCGTCGGACGGGCCGCGCGTCCTGGACTTCGGGATCGCGCGCGCCCTGGAGTCGACGCGGCTCACCGCGACCGGTGTGGCCTTCGGGACGCCGGGGTTCCTCGCCCCCGAACAGGCACAGGGCCTCGAAGTCGGCGGCCCGGCCGATGTGTTCGCCCTCGGAGCCGTGCTCGTCGCGGCGGCGGGCGGCAGCGCGTTCGGGGCCGGGACGCCCATGGGGCTGATGTATCGGTCCGTGCACGAGGCGCCGGACCTGGCAGCGGTGCCGGAGGGGGTGCGGGACGTCGTCGCGTCCTGCCTGGAGAAGGAGCCAGGCCGGCGCCCGACCCCGGACGCCCTGCTGGACCTGTTCGTGCCCGGGGCTCCGGCGTACGCCCCGACCGTGGCCGTCCCTCCGGAGCCCGCCGACGCGGCCCCGCCGCGGCACTCGCAGCCGGCCGCCGACGCGACCCCGCCGCCGCCCGCGTACCCGCCGGTCGCGCCGACCACTCCGTACCCGTCTCCGTATCCGCCGGCCGCCGCGGTCCCGAACCCGTACGCGGCTTCCCCGTACGGCCCTTCGCCGTACGCACCGGTCGCCGCCACCCCGAACCCGTACGCGCAGGGGCCGGGAGGCGGACCGTGGCAGCAGGCGCCGGCCGTGGCCGCCGGGGGCGGCGACGTCGACTTCGTGGGTCTGGGGACGGACAGCGCGCTGGTGATCGACGCGGTGGGGGTCGCGTTCCAGTCGGACGCCGGAGTCGACGCGCAGTTCACCTGGGACGAGATCGGCCGGGTCGAGTACGCGGTGGCGGGCCCCAAGCACCTCGGCGTCACCGTCCGCCTGCGCACGGGCGCCGTCCACACCTGGATGCTCACCGCCCGCAGGCGGTCCCGCCTGCGGGAATGGACACAGGACCTGCCGCTGATCCTGCAGTGCTACGCCTGACCCGGCACCATCCGGGGCGCCGGCCACCCGCTCGTATGCTCGGAACATGACCGATCCTCAAGCCGGACTCCCCACCACCAACTCCATGCGGCGTGCGCTCAGGCGTGCCCGTGACGGTGTCGCCCTCGACCGGGCGGAGGCCGCCGTGCTGCTCCGGGCACGCGGCGACGACCTGACGGATCTCGCCGCGTCCGCCGCCCGGGTGCGGGACGCGGGCCTGGAGGCGGCGGGGCGGCCGGGGGTCATCACGTACTCCCGGAAGGTCTTCATCCCGCTGACCCGGCTCTGCCGTGACAAGTGCCACTACTGCACCTTCGTCACCGTCCCCGGCAAGCTCCGCCGGGCCGGGCACGGCATGTTCCTGTCGCCGGACGAGGTGCTGGCCATCGCCCGCGAGGGCGCCGCGATGGGCTGCAAGGAGGCCCTGTTCACGCTGGGGGACCGGCCGGAGGACCGCTGGCCCGAGGCCCGGGAGTGGCTGGAGGCCGAGGGGTACGACGACACCCTCGCGTACGTACGCGCGATGGCGATCCGCGTCCTGGAGGAAACCGGGCTGCTGCCGCACCTCAACCCCGGGGTGATGAGCTGGACCGACCTCCAGCGCCTCAAGCCGGTCGCGCCCTCCATGGGCATGATGCTGGAGACCACCGCGACCCGGCTCTGGTCCGAGCCCGGCGGCCCCCACCACGGCTCCCCGGACAAGGAACCCGCCGTCCGGCTGCGCGTCCTGGAGGACGCCGGCCGGTCCAACGTGCCCTTCACCACCGGCATCCTCATCGGCATCGGCGAGTCGTACGAGGAGCGCGCCGACTCGCTCTTCGAGCTGCGCCGCACCGCCCGCGCCTACCACGGCGTCCAGGAAGTCATCGTCCAGAACTTCCGCGCCAAGCCCGACACCGCGATGCGCGGCATGCCGGACGCGGAGCTGGAGGAGCTGGCCGCCGCCATCGCCGTCGCCCGGCACATCCTCGGCCCGTCCGCCCGCATCCAGGCCCCGCCGAACCTCGTCGACGCGGAGTACGCCCTGCTCATCGGCGCAGGCATCGACGACTGGGGCGGGGTCTCGCCGCTCACCCCCGACCATGTGAACCCCGAGCGCCCCTGGCCGCACATCGACGAACTCGCCGCCCGCACCGCCGAGTCCGGCTTCGAGCTGCGCGAACGCCTCACCATCTACCCGGAGTTCATCCAGCGCGGCGAACCCTGGCTCGACCCGCGCCTGCTCCCGCACGTCCGGGCGCTCGCCGACCCGCAGACGGGCCTCGCCCGCGAGAGCGCGATCCCCGAGGGGCTGCCCTGGCAGGAGCCCGACGAGGGGTTCAACGCCTCCGGCCGCACCGACCTGCACCGCACCATCGACACCGAGGGCCGCACAGGCGACCGCCGCGACGACTTCGACGTGGTGTACGGGGACTGGGAGGCGCTGCGCGAGGCGGCGGCCCCCGGCATGGTGCCCTCCCGGATCGACGGGGACGTGCGCGCGGCGCTGAGCCAGGCGGCGGACGACCCGACGAAGCTCACCGACGACCAGGCGCTCGCCCTGCTGCACGCGGACGGCCCGGCCCTCGACGAGCTGTGCCGGATCGCGGACACCCTGCGCCGGGACGTGGTCGGCGACGACGTCACGTACATCGTCACGCGCAACATCAACTTCACCAACGTCTGCTACACCGGCTGCCGCTTCTGCGCCTTCGCCCAGCGCCGCACCGACGCCGACGCCTACACCCTCTCCCTGGACCAGGTCGCAGACCGGGCCGCGCAGGCCTGGGACGTCGGCGCGGTCGAGGTCTGCATGCAGGGCGGCATCCACCCGGACCTGCCCGGCACCGCCTACTTCGACATCGCCCGCGCGGTGAAGGAGCGGGTGCCCGGCATCCACGTCCACGCGTTCTCGCCGATGGAGGTCGTCAACGGGGCCACCCGCACCGGCCTGTCCATCCGCGACTGGCTGACCGCCGCGAAGGAGGCCGGTCTCGGCTCGATCCCCGGCACGGCCGCCGAGATCCTGGACGACGAGGTCCGCTGGGTCCTCACCAAGGGCAAACTGCCCACGGCGACCTGGCTGGAGGTCATCAGGACCGCCCACGAGGTGGGCCTGCGCTCCTCCTCGACCATGATGTACGGGCACGTCGACCAGCCCCGCCACTGGCTGGGCCACCTGCGCACCCTGGCCGCGCTCCAGCAGGAGACCGGCGGCTTCACGGAGTTCGTGACGCTGCCCTTCATCCACACCAACGCGCCCGTCTACCTCGCCGGCATCGCCCGCCCCGGCCCCACCGACCGAGACAACCGCGCCGTCACCGCGATGGCCCGCCTCCTCCTGCACCCCCACATCACCAACATCCAGACCAGCTGGGTCAAGCTCGGTACGGAGGGCGCCGCCGAGATGCTGCGCTCGGGCGCCAACGACCTGGGCGGCACCCTGATGGAGGAGACCATTTCCCGTATGGCCGGGTCGAGTTACGGTTCGTACCGTTCGGTGCGCGACCTGACCGCGATCGCGGAACTCGCCGGCCGGCCCGCGAAACCGCGCACCACCCTGTACGGGGAGGTCCCCGAGGAGCGGATCGCGGCGGCCGGCGCGTCGGACGGGCACCTGCCGGAGCTGCTTCCGCTGCTGCCGGACCGACCGACCCCGCCCGCCCCGCCGGGCCGACCGGAGAGGACCCCTCGATGACCAGACGGCTCGGCGTCGCGCTGCTCCCGTCCCCCGACCACACCCGCACCGCGATCCGGCTCCAGCGGGACCTGCCCGGGGCGGGCGACCCGCTGCGGCCCGTCCTCACCGAGGACGGGAACCTGCCTCATCTGACCCTGTTCCAGGGCTGGTTGGACGATGCCCTGGAACCCGGTCCGGCACTGGGGCGCATAGCGGCCTCGATGAGCCTGCCCGCCGCGATGACCCTGACCTCCGCCGGAATCGTCCACCAGCCCACCGGCTGGATATTCATGTCGGTCGAGCGGACCGCGCTCCTGCACAAGCTCCAGGAGACCGTGACCAACCTGCTCGAACCCCATCTCGACCGGGCGGCGTTCGACATCGCGCAGGACATGTCGCGGTTCACGGACGCCGAGCGCGCGAGCTACGCCCGGTACGGATACCGCTACACCGGCGAGGCCTACACCCCGCACCTCACCCTCGGCCGCACGGACGAGGACACGGCGCTCGCCCTCGTACGCTCCGCGTCCACGCACCCCGGCATACCCGCCGCGTGGACGTTCGACCGGCTCAGCTTCTATGTGATGGGCGAGCACGGCGCCCACGCCGAGAAACTGCACGAGCTGCCGCTGGCCGCCGCCGGGTGAACGCGGTCCCGCAGACCATTCGGACCAAAAGGCAGGGGATCGCGTGTACGCATGGCGGATCGTTCTCTGGGGCGCCGGAATCGCATGCCTCGCGGTGTCCGTACTGCTCCTCCGCTCGGCCGTCGCCCCATGGCTGCTGGCACTCTGCTTCGTGCTGGCCTTCGTGTTCCCGCTGGCAGGCGAGGTGTACGGGAACGTGCGCGGCCTGCGCGAGAAGCGGGAGCGGTACATCCGGACGTTCGGGTCGGTCGACGCGCTGCGGCAGTCCGTCGACAGCCGGGGACTCCGCTGGATGCGCGACGAGAAGGGCCCGATGAAGGCCGTGCGCGAGCTCAGACGCCGGCACCCGGGCATGCCGCTCGACCTGGCGGTGATGCTGGTCAAGGAGCTCTAGAGCCCTAGCGTCAGCCGAACGCGTCGTGGTCGGCCAGCACCGCGTCGACCACGCGCAGTTCGTTCGCCGCGCGCGCCGGGTCCCCGCCCGCGTCCCCCGTCAGATTCAGCAGCGCCTTCCACAGCGCCCAGCCCCGCGCCCGCGCCCATGTCCCGGCGTCCTGGCGGACCGCGTCCCGGAACGCCTGCCGGCTCTCCCCGTCGAACATCCCCCAGGCGATCACCAGATCGCAGGCCGGGTCGCCCACCCCCGAGGTCCCGAAGTCGATGACGGCCGCCAGCTCGCCGTCCCGGACCAGCAGGTTGCCGGAGGCGATGTCGCCGTGGAACCACACCGGCGCCCCGCGCCACTCGGCGGCGAGGGCGGCCTCCCAGACCGCCAGCGCCCCGCCCGTGTCGACGCGCTCCTCCAGGGCGGCCAGACAGCGCCGGGTCTCCCCGTCGTAGTACGCGGGCGAGGCACCCCGGTACCAGCTGTGCGCACCCGCCTCCGGGCCGCCCGCCGGATCGCAGCGCTGGAGGGCCCGTACGAAGCCGGCCACCGCGACCGCGAAGCCCGGCAGGTCGTCGATGCGCCCGCGCGCCGCCGTCTCACCGGGGAGCCAGCGCCGCACCGACCAGGGAAAGGGATAGCCCTCGCCCGGCGCGCCCAGGGCCAGCACCGGCGGGACGGGGACGGGCAGAGAGGGAGCCAGGCGCGGCAGCCAGTGGTGCTCCTTCTCCACGGCGGGCACGTAGCCGGCGGCGGTGGGCAGCCGGACCGTCATGGCGTCGCCGAGGCGGTACGTCCGGTTGTCCCAGCCGTCGATCTCGACGGGGACCACGGGCAGGCCGCTCCACCGCGGGAACTGGGCGTCGATCAGCCGCTCCACGAGCGCGGCGTCGATGCCCGCGCGGCCGTCCGGATGTGCGTGGGGGTGGGATGAGGGCATCGGGCGATCATCGTCCCCGGGGGGCGCGTGCCGCAACGGAATTCGGTGCGCCTCGGAGCCGTACAAAACGTTCCGCCCTCCTGGAGGCCGCACCCGTTCGATTACAGTGCTGCGCAGTTACCGCACAGTCGCACAGGGGAACGAAACCACGGCATACGGGAGTGGCGCGGTGAGCACAGGGATCTTGGCCGTCTGGGGCCGTGCCGAGCAGCAGGACTTCCGCAGCCGGGTACGCGGCACCCTCCTCGGCGGCGCCATGGGTGACGCCCTCGGCGCCGGTGTCGACACCCTCACCCTGGAGGAGATCCGCGCCGCCCACGGGCCAGACGCCGTCACCGGCTTCGTCCCCGCCCACGGCGCGCGCGGCACCGTCACCGCCGCCACCCAGCTCACCCTGTTCACCGTCGACGGTCTGATCCGCGCCCAGGTCCGCCGCGACACCGGCGCCTGGCACCCGCCCACTGACGTCCACCGCGCCCATCTGCGCTGGGCCGCGACCCAGCGCGACTGGGGGCCCGACGAGCGCCGCAAGGACAACGGCTGGCTCGCCGGGCAGGAATGGCTCTACGCCCGCCGCGCCCCCACCCGGGAATGCCTCAACGGCCTCGGCGACGACATCATGGGCACCCTGGACCGCCCCAAGCACCCCGCCGCGCACGACGCCGCCGCCCTCACCCGCTCCGCACCCTTCGGACTGCTCGTCGGCTGGGAACCGCAGCTGGTGCTTCAGCTCGCCGTCGAGTGCGCCGCGCACACCCACGGCCACCCCACCGCCCTGCTCTCCGCCGGTGCCTTCGCCGTCCTCGTGCACGGACTGGCGCGCGGCGAGACCCTGGACGGCTCCGTGCAGCACGCGCTCGGGCTCCTCGCGGAACGCCCCGGCCACGAACCCGTCAGCGAGGCGCTGCGCCGGGCCCTCGGCACCGTGCGCCAGGGCATCCCGGGGCCCGCGCTCATCGAGTCCCTGGGCGCCACCGACTCCGCCGACGAGGTGCTGGCGGTGGCGGTGTACTGCGCGCTGGTCGGGGAGGACGTGCGGCACGGGCTGCGGCTGGCCGTGAACCACGGCGGGCCTTCGTCGGCGACCGGGGCGCTGTGCGGGGCGCTGCTGGGCGCGATGCACGGCGAGACCGCGCTGCCGCCGGCCTGGCTCGCCGAGCTGGAGGGGCGGGCCACCCTCCTCGAACTCGCCGACGACTTCGCCATGGAGATGACTCAGGGGCCCGCCCTGCACAGCCCGGCCACCGCGGCCCCGGGCTGGCTGGCCCGCTACCCGCGCTGACCCTTCGTGCCGTCGGTGGCGGCCGTGACGTCCTCCGGGCCGCCCTGCGCCGGGACGACGGCCGCCCCGGCCGCCCCGGGGCCGTCGCCGTCGGCGTTGATCTGCTCGATGAGCGCGTCCCGTTCCGGGGTGTCCTCCGGGCGTACGAGGCCGATCACGATGTAGAGCACCAGCGAGACCGCCAGCGGCAGCGCCACCTGGTACTGGAGCGCCACGCCCTCCTTCACGGAGCCGTCGAGGTCGTAGTTGGTGAAGTAGAACGCCAGCAGACCCGCCGCCCAGCTGGTGAGCGCCGCCGTCGGCCCCGACCTGCGGAAGGTACGCAGCAGCCCCAGCATGAACGGGATCGCGATCGGGCCCATGAGCCCGGCGACCCACTTGATGACGACGGAGATGATGTCCTTGAACGTCGGCGAGTTGATCTGCGTCGCCAGCGCCATGGACAGTCCGAGGAAGCCCAGCGTGGACAGGCGCGCGGCCAGCAGACCGGCTCGGCTGCTCCACTCGCGGGCGGCCTTGGAGAACACCGGCGCGATGTCCCGGGTGAAGACGGCCGCGATGGCGTTGGCGTCGGAGGAGCACATGGCCATCGTGTGCGAGAAGAACCCGACGACGACCAGGCCCAGCAGCCCGTGCGGCAGCAGCTGTTCGGTCATCAGCGCGTAGCTGTCGGAGGCGTCCGGCTTCTGCGCGTCGACGAGCAGCGGGGCGCACCACATCGGGAAGAACAGGACCGTCGGCCACACCAGCCACAGGAGGGCGGAGAGCCGTGCCGAACGGGTCGCGGAGGCGGCGGAGTCCGTGGCCATGTACCGCTGGGCCTGGTTCCACATACCGCCGTTGTACTCGAAGGTCTTGATGAACAGGAACGCCAGCAGGAACGTCACGGTGTACGGACCGGCCGTCGGCTGCGCGTGGCCCTCGGGCAGCTTGTCCCAGACCGTCCACAGGGTGCTGAAGCCGTCCAGCTCGCGCATGACGGTGATGAGCATCGCGAGTCCGGCGAGCAACTGGATGACGAACTGGCCCAGTTCGGTGAGCGCGTCCGCCCACAGGCCGCCGACCGTGCAGTAGACGGCCGTGATGATCCCGGTGATGAAGATGCCCTGGGTGAGGGAGATCCCGGTGAAGACGGACAACAGGGTGGCGATGGCCGCCCACTTGGCCCCGACGTCCACGATCTTCAGCAGCAGCCCGGACCAGGCCAGCGCCTGCTGGGTGGGCACGTTGTAGCGGTTCTTCAGGTATTCCAGCGGGGAGGCCACATGCAGCCGCGAGCGCAGCCGGTTGAGCCGGGGCGCGAACAGCTTCGCCCCGATGCCGATGCCGATCGCGATCGGCAGCGACCACGTCACGAAGGACGTGACGCCGTACTGGTACGCGATGCCGGCGTAGCCCGTGAACATCACGGCGCTGTACCCCGACATGTGGTGCGAGATGCCGGACAGCCACCACGGCATCCGGCCGCCTGCCGTGAAGAAGTCGCTGACGTTGTCCACACGCTTGTGGGACCAGAGCCCGATCGCGATCATCACGCCGAAGTAGCCGATGAGCACGACCCAGTCGAGACTGTTCATGTGTCCCCTCCGGGGATCCGCCTTATGAACGGGGTACGCACTTCGCCAGTACGGCCGCTCAGCGGCGCCCCGTGCGGGAGCGGGGACTTCGGGGATTGAACCGTCTGTCCGGGGCCCCGGTCAAGGACCCATCCGGTCAGAGATGTGAACGCAGATCAGCAAGCCGAACGATTTTACTCGTTCTTGACCCGTGGAAGCGTTGTCGTGAACGTGACGACGGCCACACGATGAGCGGGCGCTTCGCCAGGCTGAGAGTGCAGGGAAGCACGAAGAAGACCGCACGGGATGCGGGTCCCGTGCGGTCGAGAAGGAGGGGAACTGCCAGAGAATCCGGCCCGGAAAAGGCGAAAGCCCTCTCGGCCAGGACGGCGGGCCGGTCGAGAGGGCTGTGGTGGTGCGGGCGGTGCGTCGGTCGGTAAGCGGGCCATCGGTCAGGCGTCTGCGACGCCCCTGGCGACCTCACGCACGAACGCGGTCCACGTCCCGGAGGCGAAGGTGACCGACGGCCCCTCGTGCGCCTTGGAGTCGCGCACGTCGATCGCCTGCGTGAGCGGGGACCGTACTTCTACGCAGGCACCGGTGCCCGAATGCGAGGACTTCGTCCAGTTGGTGGTGGCACCTTGACGAATAGCCATGTCTACTCCGGTTCCAGAGATCTGTGTGGGGTGTGCCAGTGATGCTCCGGCTGGCTTGATCGAAGGTACTCGGCCAGCTCGCGGCCCGAAGTAGGCGTTCACTCGAACGGATGGAAATGCGGCCCGAGTCTTCAGTGACAAGAGAGCGGCGGTGTAACCTCCGCCCTCTTGCTCGTCGCATCGCTGGATTCCCTTACGTGGCACCCCTGTTCCCGGACGGGGATCCGGAATCACTCCATGGTGCGTCGGGTGTGCTCCTTGGCGATTCCGGCGATGAACGCGCGACTCTGCTCCACATTCAGCGACTGGGCGCGCAGGTGCTCGTACATGACGCTGTACCTCTGGACGTCATTCGCTTTCTCCAGATAGAGATCACTGGTGACGCCCTCGATGTAGACCACGCTCGAATCCGCCGCGTCCGGGAATTCCAGAATCGCGTACTGTCCGCTGACGCCCGGGTGTGCGCCCATGTCGAACGGCATGACCTGCACGGTCACATGCGGTAGGTGGGACAGCTCCACCAGGTGCTCCAACTGCTCGATCATCACCTGCTTGCCTCCGACCAGCCGGCGCAGCGCGGACTCGTCGATCACCACCCAGAGCCGCAGCGGCTGGTCCGGGTCGGAGATCCGCTGCTGGCGCCGCGCGCGAACGCTCGCCTGCTTGTCGATGTCGGACTGCGGTACCTCCGGAAGCGCCCCGCTGATGACCGCCTCGGCGTAGGCCCGGGTCTGCAGCAGCCCGGGGATGACCTGGGGCTCGTAGGCCCGCAGCGACGCCGCGTCGGTCTCCAGGCCGATGTACACGCTGTACGGGATGTCCCCGAACGCGTGCCACCAGCCCTGCTGGCGCGAGTCCTTGGCCATCTGCATCAGCGAGTCGACCACCCGGTGGTCCTCGACCTCGTACACCCCGCACAGATCGCGCACGTCGCGCTGGCTGATGGAGCGGCGGCCGTTCTCCAGGCGGCTGATCTTCGACTGCGAGACCAGCAGCCGCTCCGCCACCTCCTCGGCCGTCATGCCCTTGACTTCGCGCAGTCGGCGCAATTCCTGACCCAACCTGCGGCGCCTGACGGTGGGATTGACGTTGGACGGCACGGAAACGGCACCTCCGGCTATGTAGCTGTGCGTATCTACTGCTGAGCAGATTGCCACCCCTGGCCCCGGCCGCGCTGGGAAACGGCTACACGCAGCGGCGCGGGGCAGTCGGTGGTATCGACTGCCCCGCGCCTCTGGTGCGGCTCCCGAACCGGGTCTGGGGGACGACGGTGCGGCGTTGTGCGGTTGTTGACGCGATGGTGCGCGTGGTGCGGGTGATGCGTGGGGTGTGCGCGGTGCGGACCTAGTGGGCCGCGGTGTGCGCCATGCTGCCGCCGCGTGACGGCGACTGCACTTGCGGTTGCAACGGAACGCCGGCCGCCTGACCGCGACGCGGCTGTGCGACCGCCCCGTTCTGGACGTCCATCACGGCGTGCGCCACGAGACCGCCCATCGGGTCGTGCCTGATCAGGTCCCGGAGCCGGGAGCGCGATGAACGCCCCTCGTTCCCGGGGTACAGGTGCTTGCCGAGTCCGACCGCGTGGGCCAGTGCGGCGAGCGCCGCGGTCCGCGGGTCCGGCGGTACGCCGGTGCGGATCGCACTGTCCAGCCGGGCCCTGATGTCCCGGCTGATCGCCGTGTCCGTCGCCTGGTAGCGAGTCGTCGGCAGCACTCCGCACATCTGGCCCGCGACGGCATGCACCATGCCGCACCGCTCCAGATGAGCGAGGTAAATCTGGCGGAGCCCCAGCCGGGGTCCGCCGATCCAGTGGACGGCCCGTACCGGACTGCCGCGCCTGCGCAGCAGTTCCAGTGCGGAGTCCAGGGTCGGATCTCCTGTCGGCCGTGGCATCACCACGGCGATACGATCCCCGTCAGGGGCTATCCGTCCTGCCAGGGCCAGCTCTACTAGCTGGGCTCCGGCGAGGCCGAGGTCGAGCGACTGCGGCTGCGCTGTGGTACCCGTGGTCGGGTCCAGAGCGAGCAGCAGAAGCTCCTCCGGAATTGTTCTGCGGCTCCTGCCCATCCATGCCTCCCCGCGTGGATGAATGACAGGGTGACCCCTCTCACATCTTCCTGTCGAGGGTGCCTGGGGGCTTTGTACGGGAACCAGTAGGTATGTCGTTCTCGTCTAGCAGCCCGGCCAAGGGTTCACACGGGACACTGGTAGATGGTTCGGACAGCGCGGGTGGTTCCCCGCGCCGCATGGAGGAGGCATCGGTGGCGGGCGAGTCCCCCGACAAGTCGGAGCAGCAGCAGTCGTCGGGAACGACTCGGAACGGGCGCGATCCGCGACTCGACGTCTTCCGCGAACCCGCGCCCGGGGGTGCCGGCGAGAAGGACGAGCCCACGTCCGGCGGTGCCGGGGAGGTGGCCCCCGGCTCGGAGCGCGGTGCGCGCACGGACGCGGCTGCGGAGCGGGGCGGCGCCGAGAGCGCTCTGAAGCCCGCTGAGGCGCCGGAGGAGGCCCCGGACGGCCCGGAGGCCGCCCAGGACGCTCCGGAGGCCGCGACGGCGGGCGGTGCGCCCGAGGCCGTGGAGCCGGATGCGGATGCGGATGCGGATGCCGAGGCCGGCGAGCCCGAGGCCGAGGTCGCCGCGTCGGAGGCCGGCGAGGAGCCCCGGGCCGAGGAGCCCGAGCCCAACGCTGCCGACGAGCCCGAGGCCGCGAAGTCCGAGGCCGAGGTTGCCGCGCCCGAGGCCGGCGACGAGCCCCGGACCGGCGAACCCGAGACCGGCGACGAGCCGGAGGAGGGCGACGCGCGCCTCCGGGCGGCGGTGGCCGCCTGGGTGTCGAAGGCCGACGACGCTGACGGCGGCGCCGATGACCAGGGCGAATCCCCGGAGGAGCAGCCCCGCGTACCCCGGTCCCGCGAGGAGGAGCAGTCCTCCGAACCGGACGAGAAGCCGGCCACCGAGCCCGCCGCGAGGCCGGAAGCGGACGCGAAGTCCGAGCCGTCCGAGAAGCCGAAGCCGGACGCCGCGGCGAAGTCCGAGTCCTCGGCCGAGGCAAAGGCCGGTGCCGAGGAGAAGCCCGCCGCCGAGGCGAAGGCGTCGGCCGCCGACGGGGAGAAGCCCGCCGCCGGCGAGGACGCACCCGCCGTCGGCGAGGACACGTCCGCCGCCGGCGACGACGGGCCTGCCGAGGCGAAGAAGCCGGCTGCGGCCGAGGCGAAGGAGCCCGCCCCCGACGGGGAGAAGCCCGCCGCAGGCGAGGACGCACCCGCCGACAACGACGGGCCTGCCGCCCAGGCGAGCCCCCCGGCCGCCGACAACGACGGGCCCGCCGCCGAGGGCAAGAAGCCCGCCGCCGAGGCGGACGCGCCCGTCGATCAGCCCACCGCCGTCTTCAAGGCGCCCCGGCTGCCCAAGGTCGATCAGCCGACCACCGCGCTGAAGATCACCCGGTCCCCTTCGGGCCGGCCGGTCACCGCCGAGGTCGAGTCGCCGGCCGAGCGCACCAGCCGGTTCGTACCGCTGCGCTCCGACGACGTACGGTCGGCGCCCGCGCCGCGCAAGCCCGAGAGCCCCGCGCCGGAGCCCGGCGCCCGGCCCGCCCCCGCGCAGTCCGCGGCGCTCAGCGGTGCCGAGCGGACCCGGCAGCAGCCGATGCCGCCCAAGCCGCCGCTCGACCTGCTCGCCGAGCTGACGAACACCCCGCCGCCGCCGGAGACCCCGGTCCGCACGGCCGTGCGCAGGGTCAAGATCTGGACACCGCTGGTCCTCCTCCTGCTCATCGTGTTTGCGATCGTGCAGATGGTGCGCCCGCTGCCGGACCCCTCGCTGACGATGACCGCGAAGTCGACGTACAGCTTCGACGGCGACGCCCCGAAGCTGCCGTGGCCCGACCAGGGCCAGGGCTACATGGCGGCCACCGGCCTCGGCAAGGTCGACTCGTTCGGCGAGCAGAAGCCGGTGCCGATCGCGAGCGTGGCCAAGGCGATGACCGCGTACCTCGTGCTCAAGAGCCACCCGCTCAAGCGCGGCGAGAACGGCCCGGACATCAAGATCGACGCCAAGGCGGAGGCGGACGGCAAGCTCTACACCGAGGGCGAGTCCACGCTGAGCACGGTGAAGGAGGGCGACGTCCTCACCGAACGCGACGCCCTGGCCGCGATCATGATCCCCTCGGCCAACAACATCGCCCGGCTGCTCGCCCGCTGGGAGGCCGGCTCGGAGAAGGCGTTCGTCGCGAAGATGAACGCCACCGCCGACGAGCTGGGCATGAAGAACACCACGTACACCGACCCCTCCGGGCTCACCGCCTCCACGGTCAGCACGGCCGAGGACCTGGTGAAGCTCGGCGAGAAGCTCGTCGAGTTCCCGGCGCTGATGGACATCACCAAGCTGCCGGAGTGGAAGGACCCCAAGGGTCACAAGTGGCGCAACTACAACACGCTCGTCCCGTACGACGGCGCCCTCGGCATCAAGACCGGTTCCACCTCCAAGGCGGGCGGCAACCTGCTCTTCGCCGCGCACAAGATGATCGACGGCACGGACCAGCTCATCGTCGGCGCGATCCTCGGCCAGTACGACAAGCTCTCGATCATCGACGAGGTCAACCGGGTCAGCAAGAAGGTGATGCTGGCCACCCAGGACCTGCTGGAGGGCGCCAAGGTCGTCCGGAAGGGCGATGTGGTCGGCCAGGTCGACGACGGCATGGGTCACACCACGCCCGTCGTCGCTACGAAGGACGTCAAGGCGGTCGGCTGGTCCGGTCTCACGGTCAAGCTGGAACTGACCGACGACGGGAAGACGATCCCGCACGAGGCGGTGGCCGGTACGCACGTCGGCACGCTGACCGTGGGTGAGGGCCGCAGCCAGGTGAAGGTGGCGGTCGCGCTCCGGAGCGACCTGGCGAAGCCGTCGGTCAGCGACAAGCTGACCCGCCTCGGCTGACCCGGGGCGCGGGGCGCCCGGAAGGGCAATCCGCACCTCCCCACCGGGGGCCGGACGGCCTTCCCGTACGCCGGGAGTCGCCGCGTGTTAGCGTCCCGGGGGCAACGCGTGGACCCCGGAACGCGTCTTTCGGCCCATGAGACCCGAGCAGGAGAGCCGGCCGAAACCACGCGTCCGGGGAGGGACGGGGAGAGACGCAGTGACCACTGCCGAGCCGACACGGGCGGACGACGACGCCGTCGCCGCGGACCCCGCGCAGGCGGAGACGGAACCGGCGGACGGCGGACCCGCCCCGCGCTCCCCGGGGGCGGCCCGTCTCGACGAGCTCAAGCAGCGGTGCCTGCGCCACCCGGTCCTGCTGACGACCGCGGTCGCCGCGGTCGTCCACATCCTGTGGTTCCTCTTCTTCGCCAACAGCGGCGGCGACATCGCGGCACAGGACGCCTGGGCCGAGTTCGTCGGCCGCCACCCGGGCACGGCGTACAACCTCGCCTGGTACGGGGGCATGCACCCCGTCTCGTACAGCGTGGTCTCGCCGTACCTCATGTCGCTGCTCGGTGTGCGGACGACGATGATGATCGCCGGCACCGTCTCGGCCGGGCTGACCTCGCTGATCCTGTACCGGGTGAAGGCGGTCCGCAATCCGCTGGCCTGCTCGATGGCGGGCGTCTTCGCCTACCTGTGCAACGCGCTGTCGGGCCGGGTGACGTTCGGGCTCGGCATGATGTTCGCGGTCGGCGCCGCGGCGGCGGTCTTCTGCTGGCCGTACCGCTGGCGCTACAAGCGCTGGGCCAAGGCCGCGGTCGCCGCCCCCCTCGCGGGTCTCGCGACGGCCGGCAGTCCGGTCGCGGGCCTCTTCCTCGGGGTGGTCGCCGCCGCGCTGTTCCTGAACAAGCGGCGGCCGGGCGCGTACGCGCTGGGGCTCGCCCCGGTCGTGGTGGTCGCGCTGTCCGCGTGGCTGTTCCCGTTCTCCGGCACGCAGCCGATGTCGGTCGCGACGCTCTCGGGGCCGTTCATCTTCTCGTGGGTCGTCTTCTTCCTCGTACCGCGCGACTGGAAGACGGTCCGCATGGCATCGGCCGTGTACGGGACCGGGACGCTGCTGACGTACGTCGTCGACTCGCAGATCGGCTCAAACGTCTCGCGGATGGCGATGCTGTTCGCCGGCGTCGTCCTGCTGGCCGCGCTGCCGTACACCGCGCCCCGCTCCCGCAAGTGGTACGCGGTGGTCATCGCGTTCGTCTCGCTGAACGCCTGGATCGGCTTCAAGGGCGTCGACGACATCGTCAGGACCGCCCCCACCGCATCCTGGACGCGTTCGCTGGCGCCCCTGGTCAACCAGCTCCAGAAGGTCGGCGCCGAGCGCGGCCGGGTCGAGGTCGTCCCCCCGAGCAGCCACCGCGAGGCCTCCGCGCTCCCGCGCTCCGTCAACCTGGCCCGCGGCTGGAACCGCCAGGCCGACATGAAGCGCAACCCCCTCTTCTACGACGACACCCTGGACGCCATCAACTACCGCCAGTGGCTCGACCGCTGGGCGGTGCACTACGTGGTGCTGCCGCAGGGCGACCCCGACTCCAGCGGGGCGCGCCAGGAGGCGGAACTGGTCGGCCAGGGGCTGCCGTACCTGAAGGCGATCTGGTCCAACGCCGACTGGCGGCTCTTCGAGGTCGACAGCCCCGTCCCGCTCGCCGACCCGCCCGCGACGGTGCGGCGCGCGGACGAGGGCGAGCTGACCATCGACGTGAAGAAGGCGGGCCGGGTCCTGATCCGCATCCCGTACTCGCCCTGGCTCGCCCTCGTCGACGAGGACGGCAAGGGCCTGGAGCGCCCCCAGGAGACCGAGGCGTCCAAGGACCGCGAGGACAAGGACACCCCGAGGTCCTTCGTCAACGAGAACGGCTGCCTGATCAAGGTGGACGCAGACGAGGACGGCGACGAGTGGACGGAACTCCTGGCCCCGCGCCCCGGCACCTACCGCGTGGGCGCCCCCTACCAGCTCCCGCCCGGCACGCCCTGCCCGGACGAGCTGCGATGACGGACGCCGTACGCGCTTCCTGGCGCAACACCACGCACGACTGGGCGGCCGGGACGGACCACGCCCACCTGGACGCGATCCGCTCGGCCCCGCAGACGTACGCCCCCGGCGGTGTACGCCACCTGGTCCTCGAAGTCCTCGCCTACGCGGCGGACGAGGCGGAGTGCACCGGCGGCGGCCATGCCCGCGTCACGCTGCACGCGGACGGCTCGGTCTCCGTCACGGACGACGGCCGGGGCACCGACACCCGCCTCGACGCGGCGGGCCGGCCGGTGAAGAAGCCGGTCATGGCCACGAAGGACCTGCGCTTCTTCGACGCCCCCGACGCCCCGGCCCTCCCCGACGGCCACCCGCGCCGGGGCATGTCCGTGGTCGCCGCGCTCAGCGACTGGCTCGTCCACACCAACCGCCGCGCCGGCGGCTCCTGGACCCAGCGCTACGAGCACGGCGTCCCGGTGACGGACCTGACCCCGGTCCCGGACGACGGCACCACGGGCACCCGGGTCCACTTCCGCCCCGCGGCCGGGCTCGCCGGGGCGACGGAGGCCGGGCTCGCGCAGTGGCCGCCGCACCTCACGGTCGAGGTGACCCGCTGACGAGGGCGCCCCGCGCCTCCTCCAGCGCCTCCCGCACCGCCGCCCACGGGAACGGCCCGGCCTGATCCGCGGCCACGACCCGGACGCCCCACGCCCGCAGGGTCTCCACGGCGGGCGCGAACACCGGGTGGCCGGCGAGCCTGCTGTTCGTCCACGGCACGACGACCACCGGGGCCCCGCCCCCGATCGCGTCGGCGGTCACCGAGAGGGCCAGCGTGTCCGCGATGCCCGCGGCGAGCTTCACGACCGTGTTGTACGTGGCGGGCGCGACGACGACCGCGTCCGCCTGCGGCAGCCCCACCGGGTCGTCCGGGTCGAACGCACCGTGCACGCCCTGCCCCGACGCGGCCTCGGCACGCCCGACGTCCAGGAACAGGCCCCCGACAGGGGTGGGGACGACATAGGGAACCCACCCGGCGTCCCGCAACTCGGCGGCGAACGCGGGCAGATCACCGGTGGGCCGTGACCCGCAGCCGACGAGGTGGACGACCGGACGCTCAGACATGGGTGGCTCCCTTGCGAGGGGATTCGGCTGCCGCGCCCCCGAAGAGCCGCAGCACCTGATCGGTGAACGAGACGGCGGACCCGCCCCGGTTGTCGACGAGCAGATGGGGCCCGGCGGGCCGCAGGTCCGGGTCGAGCCCGGCGGCGTACGCGTCCCAGTGGCCGAGCTTCCACCGGTCGCGGGCGGCGGCGCGGAAGGTGATGTGCTCGTGCATGGTCTCCGGGTCGCTGTGCACCCAGGCGACGGACACGTCCGTCCCGTGCGCCGCGCACTGCTCGGCCAGCCGCTCCAGCCACCCCGGATCGGTCACCTCGGCGACGAAGGGCGCGGACAGCACGGCGCTCGCCCCGGCCTCCGCACAGGCGTCGGCCGCCGCCATGAGGCACGCGTACTCCTGCGGACGGACCTGCTCGCGGTAGAACACGGAATGCCGGTCGTCGGGCTCGCACCCCGCCGCCGCGAGCAGGCGCTCGACCAGGGGCCGGGCGAGGGGGTCCTTGTCCAGCACGGGCCACCCGGTCATCCGGCTCACGAAGCGCGCGAACTCCGACTTGCCGCTCCCGGCGTACCCGCACACGAGCAGCAGGGTGGGCCGGGCCTCGTCGGCGGCCCCGGCGCGACGCGCGCTCCAGGCGGAGGCGATGCGGCGGCACACGTCCTGGGCGGCGGTGCCGGTGAGCGGGCCCGGACTCCTTTCCAGGGCTGCCCGGAGATCGGCGTGCCACGTCCCCGTGAGGGCCGGCAGCGGAACGGCCCCGGCGGCCTCCCCGGGCAACGCGTCACGGAACCCGAGCCCGGATTCCGTACGGCCGAGGGCCAGGCAGTAGGCGCGCCGGAAGCCGGGGGCCGGGTACGCCTCACCCGTCTCGTGCCGCCGGATCTCCCGCTCGGCCGCCTCCGGCCCCGTCAGGCCGAGGGCCCGGACCGCCTCCCGTAACAGGCCACCGGTCTCGGAGACGGTCAGCCCCCGAGCCTCCCGCACCTCCCGCAGCCGTTCAGGGCGCCATCCACCGTGACGTATCCCCATGCCTGTTCCCTCCCTCTCCTCGCAGGCCACCCGGGGGTGGCATGCGCATGCTTGCGGCCTGTGGATCATCCTCCCCGCGACCGGTCCCGGAGGGAGCGTTTCGCCTCTCTTTTCCCGGCCGCTGTGACGGCGGTCTCGCCTGCGGTGACGTGGGGATACGGACCGGATGCCGACGGCGGGCCGGGCGCCCGTGATGTGATTGGACACCCCTCTTTTGACTCGGTTAGATTCTTCGAATGGCGAATCTGGAAGAATTGCTGCACCAGCGGCTGGCCCCCGCGTTCGAAGCCGTAGCCGGCGCCCCCGTCGACCCGGTCATCCGACGATCCCAGCACGCGCACTTCCAGTCCGACGCCGCCCTCGCCCTCGTGCGCAAGATCGGCGGGAACCCCCGTGAGATCGCCGCCCGGGTCGTGGAGGCCGCCCAGCTCGACGACCTGTGCTCGACGGTCGAGATCTCCGGCCCCGGCTTCATCAACCTGACCCTCTCGGACGAGGTCCTCGCCCGGCTCCTCGCCGACACCGCCGGCGACGAGCGGCTCGCCGTACCGCAGGCGAAGGACCCGGAGAAGATCGTCGTCGACTACTCCGCGCCGAACGCGGCGAAGGAGATGCACGTCGGACACCTCCGTTCGACGATCATCGGTGACGCCGCCGTGCGCCTGCTGGAGTGGCAGGGCAACACCGTCATGCGGATGAACCACATCGGTGAGTGGGGCACGCCCTTCGGCATGCTCGTGGAGCACCTCCTCGACATCGGTGAGAGCGAGGCGGCCCACGAGCTGTCCGTCGGCGACCTGAACGGCTTCTACCGGGCCGCCCGTGTGAAGTTCGACGCGGACGAGACCTTCAAGGACCGCGCCCGCAAGCGCGTCGTGCTGCTCCAGAGCGGCGACGAGGTCACGCTGCGCCTCTGGCAGACCCTCGTCGACGAGTCCAAGAAGTACTTCCTGACCGTCTACGGCATGCTCGGCGTACGGCTCACCGAGGACGACTTCTTCGGCGAGAGCTACTACAACGACCAGCTCCAGTCGGTCGTGGACGAGCTCGACGAGATCGGCCTGCTCCGCGAGAGCGAGGGCGCCCAGTGCGTCTTCCCCGACGGCTACACCAACCGCAACGGCGACCCGCTGCCCATCATCGTCAAGAAGGGCGACGGAGGCTTCGGCTACGGCGCCACCGACCTGGCGACCATCCGGCACCGCCTGCGGAACCTGGATGCGACCCGGCTGCTGTACGTCGTCGGCCTGCCGCAGCGCCAGCACCTCGGGATGATCTACGACGTGGCCAAGGACGCGGGCTGGCTCGCCCCGCCGGCCCGCGCCGAGCACGTCGGCCACGGATCGATCCTCGGGGACGACGGCAAGATGCTCCGCACCCGTGCGGGCGTCTCCGTGAAGCTCGTCGACCTGCTCGAAGAGGCGGTCGTACGGGCCTCCGCGGTCATCGCCGAGAAGAACCCGCAACTGGACGAGAAGACCCGCGCCGAGGTCGCGAGACAGGTCGGCATCGGGGCGGTCAAGTACGCCGACCTGTCGACGGACCGTCTCAAGGACTACGTCTTCGACTACGACCGCATGCTGTCGTTCGAGGGCAACACCGCGCCCTACCTGCAGTACGCGCGTGCCCGCATCTGCTCGATCTTCCGGAAGGCCGGCGTCGAACAGCCGCTGACGGGTGTCGACAAGCTGGTCATCACGGAGCCTGCCGAGCGGGCACTGGCCCTGGAACTCCTGCAGTTCGACAGCCTCATCTCCGAGGTCGCCGAAACGCTGGAGTTCCACAAGCTCGCCAACTACCTCTACGGCCTGGCCAGCGCCTTCACCAGCTTCTACGAGAAGTGCCCGGTGCTGCGCTCCGAGGGCGACGTCAAGCAGAGCCGGCTGGTCCTGTGCGACATCACCGCCCGGACGCTCGAACTGGGCCTCGGCCTCCTCGGCATCGAGACGCCCGACCAGATGTGACCGGCTGTGCCTCCCCGCCACCGAGGTGGCGGGGAGGTCACGCCCCGGCCGTCAGGTCGTACACCACGAAGTCCGTCACCGGCCGGTAGCCGATGCGCTGATAGAGGCCGTTGCTGATGGGGTTGGCGAGGTCCGCGAAGAGCAGCACCTCCTCCGCGCCCTGCGCGAGCGCGGCGAGACTCGCCTCGACGGTCGCCGCACCCGCGTAACCGCGCCCCCGCAGGCCGTCCGGCGTGTAGACGGGCGCCACCCGGATCTGCCCGGCGACCAGGGGCGTCAGCCCAGCCATCGAGACGGGCACCCCGTCGGGCGTCTCCCAGAGGGTGATGCTGCGGCCGGCGATCCGCCTGTCGGCCCATGCACCGGGGTCGTGGAAACCGCCCCCGCCGATGTCCCGCACGAACCCCGCGTACCACCGCATGAGCAGCTCCCGGTCCCCCTCCCCGGCGACCCGGCCACGCCCCTCCGGCGCCGGCTCCGGCCGCTGGAGCTCCCCGAGCCGGTAGAGCCGCGTCCGCTCGTGCAGCCGTGGCTCCACCCCCGTACGCACCCGCCACGCCTCCGCGAACGCGGCGGAGGTCCCCCTGTCCGCGTTGACCCCGGGAACGTCGTCCCCGATGCTCTCCAGGTGAGCGGCGAGCGCCCCGGCCTCCTCCGGCGTGAGCGGCGTGACGGCCATCCGATAGGGCGGCGTCCGAAAGTACGCCGCCCTATCGGATGGCCGTCACGCCGCTCACGCCGGAGGAG
>NZ_RDBL01000029.1:364114-376745 GCF_008042035.1 Streptomyces sp. col6 | reverse complement strand
GTGGGGAGGGGACCGGCGGGGGAGCCGGCGGTGAGGGGAGGTGGTCGTGGCCTACAACCTGCTGACCGTCGACCCCGTCGGGGCCGTCGTCGTCGCCCGCGCGCTCGCCGGGTGCCTGGGGGTCGCCGTGCGGGACGTCGATGTGGCCGATGCCGACGGGGACCCGGAGCTGCGGAACTGGGAGGCACCCGTCCTGTGCCAGTACGAGGCCGTCCGCGGGGACCTGAGCCGGGCATGGGACATCTACGCGGGGGAGTCCGTCGCCGGGCAGCCGCCCGAGGGCGAGGTCGCCGCCGCGCTCGCGAAGGAGGCCGGGACCACCGTGCTGTTTCCCGCCGTCGAGGCGCCGCCCAGCGCGTACTGGGCCGTGACGCCCGAGGGTCTGGTCACCCGGGTCCGGCTCGAACCGTCCGACGACGAGCCGCCGGTCTTCACGGTCACCGCGGTCGAGGCGCCCGTCCCCCAGCTGCCTGGAGCGGTCGTGACGCGGTTCGCCGAGATCGTACGGGAGCAGCGGCCGGACAACCCCTAGGGCCGCGTCACCTGCACCCGGTAGTCCCCCTCGTCGTCCTTCTCCAGTACCGAGATCCGTATGCCGTTGGCCCGGTCCGTGAAGGTGTCGCCCGGCTGGTAGGGGGCGTCGGAGAGTTCGGCGTGGACGTTGGGGAGGCGGGTGCAGCCGGGGCTGTCCTTGGTGCTGTCGGCGACGGAGACGGGGCCCTGGCCGGTGTCCACGTCGGAGCTGACCTTGTAGATGAGGACGCCGGGGCGGCAGACCGCCTGGTCGTTGCCCGCCTGGGTGCGGACCTCGATCGCGTAGCCCGACTCGGCGGTCAGGGGGACGAACGCCAGCTTCATGCCGCCGCGGGTGGCCAGGGGTTCCAGGACGTGGTCCGTCGTGCCGGCGCGGGCGGCGCAGCTGACCTGGTCGTTGTCCAGCCAGCCGAGCTTCCACTTGTGCCAGCCGAGGAGGTCGTTGTTGGCGCCCCAGTCCTCGGACATGATGTCCCAGTGCCCGACCGAGCCGCCGCCCTCCAGGGTGTAGAGGTCGGGGAGGCCGAAGACGTGGCCGTTCTCGTGGGGCAGGACCCGGTAGCCGGTCTGGGCGTACGAGCCGGAGCCGTCGTCCTGGCGGCTGTAGACGAAGGACGTGTTGGACAGCGGGACCCCGTCCGCGACCGGTGCGTCGTCGTTGCCCGAGAACGTCACCGACAGCACGGTGTCCAGCGCCGAGGGGCCGGCGTTCGGGGTGACCAGGATGTTGACCAGGTCGTATTCGTCGAAGTCCACCCTCGGGTCGGCGGCGGCCACGATGTCCTGGACCAGGTGGCGGTAGCCCGGCTCGTACGGGGAGCCGCGCTCGATCCCGTACTCCTCGAAGGGCAGAGGCATCCGCAGCCATGAGCGGATCGGGGCCTCGGGTATGTAGGTGAGCCGGCCGTAGGAGCTCGTCCGGAACCAGTCCGTGGTCTGCGGGAAGAACTCGGCCAGGCGGTCCATGGCCGGTTCGGTGCCCTGCGCGTCCGGGAAGTCGATCATCAGGTTCAGCGCGTGGACGCGGCCGGTGGAGCGCGCGTAGCCGGGCTGCGTCGGCATGCCCTCCGACATCTGCACGCCCATGGACGACGCGATCCGGCAGGGGCCGAGCCCGGTTGCGAGGGGGGCCGTCGCGGCGGGGCCGGCCGACGCGGGGCTCTGCAGGGGCAGCGTGCTGCTCGCCGTCGCCAGTGCCGCGATGACCAGGGCCGTTGCGGCACCGAGAGCGATTGGGCGGCGGTGCTTGCGTATCCGGCGGCGAGGCTGCTGCATCGAGACGCCTTCCGGTGCGCGGCAGCCGGCCGACCCCGGCTGCGCTCTGCCGTCAGCCTCTGCCGGGCGGTCGCGGGCCGCTCGCTGGGTGCGCCGTTCGGTTGGTTTTCCCCAGCGGCGGTGTGCGTGACGCAGGTCACAAAGTGCCGGGAAATAACCGGGGAGGGTTTCCCCGTTTGCACTCGTGTCCCCGCGAAACGGGGAAGCGGTCCCCGGTTGGTTCTCCGGCCGGAACCGCGAGGGAAGAAACGGAAGAGAAGGAGCGCAGCCGTGGCCATCGCCGCCCGTACCGCCACCGCACCCGCGCAGCCGCGTACGCCCAAACCGAGGGCCGACGCACTGCGTAACCGGGAGCGGATCGTGACGGCCGCGCGCGAGATGTTCGTCGAGTTCGGGCCCGACGTGCCGCTCGACGAGGTCGCCCGCCGCGCGGGCGTCGGCAACGCCACCCTCTACCGGAACTTCCCCGACCGGGCCGCCCTCATCCACGAGGTCGTGCTCGCGGTCACCTCCCGTACCACCGACCGCGCCGAGGAGGCGGCCGCCGAGGAGGCGGACCCCTTCGACGCGCTCACCCGCTTCGTCCACGCGGCGGCCGACGAACGCATCGGGGCCCTGTGCCCCATGCTGTCCGGCGGCTTCGACAAGGACCACCCCGAACTGCTCGCCGAGCGCCGGCGCCTCGAAGAGGCCGTCGAAGGGCTCGTCGCGCGCGCCATGTCCGCGGGGCGCCTGCGTACCGACATCGCCGTCGGTGACGTACTGGTCGCCCTCTCCCAGCTCACCCGGCCGCTGCCGGGCATCGCCTGCCCGAACATCGACCGCTTCACCCACCGCCACATCCAGCTGTTCCTGGACGGACTCGAGGCCCCGGCCCGGTCCGTACTCCCCGGAACGGCGGCGACCCTGGAGGACCTGCGGCGCCGGACGTGACGTGATGTGACCCGCGCCCGCCCGACCTCATCGATCCGACCCCGACCTCCCGTCCGTACACGTGCCCGCGCCCAGCGGCACGCACGGTTCGCGATCTCTTGCGCCCTCGCGCGCTCCTAGGTGGCTACTTCCATGTCAAAAACAGCTGATATCCAACTCCCGGACCCCAGCCGCTGGAAAGCTCTGGCGTTCATCGCGCTCGCACAGTTGATGGTCGTCCTCGACGCCACGATCGTGAACATCGCCCTGCCGCACGCCCAGACCGCGCTCGGCATCACCGACGCCAACAAGCAGTGGGTCATCACCGCCTACGCCCTGGCCTTCGGCGGTCTGCTGCTCTTCGGCGGGCGCATCGCCGACCTCTGGGGCCGCAAGCGGACCTTCGTGGTCGGCCTCATAGGCTTCGCGCTCGCCTCCGCGCTCGGTGGCGCGGCGCAGAACCAGGGCATGCTGTTCGGCTCCCGCGCCCTCCAGGGCGTCTTCGGCGCACTGCTCGCGCCGGCCGCGCTCTCGCTGCTCGCGGTGATGTTCACCGACGCCAAGGAGCGCGCCAAGGCGTTCGGCATCTACGGGGCGATCGCCGGTGGCGGTGGCGCCGTCGGCCTGATCCTCGGCGGCTTCCTGACCCAGACGCTGAACTGGCGCTGGACGTTCTTCGTCAACATCCCCTTCGCGGTCGTCGCCGCGGCCGGTGCGTACTTCGTCATCCGTGAGCCCTCCGGCACCCGCAACCGCTCCCCGCTCGACATCCCGGGCGTGGTCCTGTCGGCGCTGGGCCTGGTCTCGCTGGTGTACGGGTTCACCCGCGCAGAGTCCGCGGGCTGGTCGGACGCGCTGACCGTCGGTTCGTTCGTCGCCTCCGCCGTCCTGCTGCTGGCCTTCGTCCTGACCGAGGCCAAGGTCAAGTCGCCGCTGCTCCCGCTGCGCGTCGTGATGGACCGCAACCGCGGTGGCGTCTACCTCTCGCTGGGCCTGGCCGTCATCGCGATGTTCGGCCTGTTCCTCTTCCTCACGTACTACCTCCAGGTCGTCAAGGGCTACTCGCCGATCAAGACCGGCTTCGCCTTCATGCCGATGATCGCGGGCATGATCACCGGGTCCACGCAGATCGGCGCCCGGCTGATGACGCGGGTCCCGGCCCGCAAGCTGATGGGTCCGGGCTTCCTGACCGCCGCGGTCGGCATGCTGCTGCTGACGCGCCTGGGCATCGACTCCTCGTACGCCGCGGTCATCCTGCCCGGCCAGCTCCTGCTGGGTCTGGGCATGGGTACGGCGTTCATGCCGGCCATGTCGCTGGCCACGCACGGGGTCGAGCCGCGTGACGCGGGTGTCGCCTCCGCGATGGTCAACACCTCGCAGCAGGTGGGCGGTGCGATCGGTACGGCCCTGCTGAACACGATCGCCGCCTCGGCCGCCACGGCGTACGCCACCTCGCACGCCGCGCTCGGTGCCAAGAACCCCGAGCTGCTGAAGCTCCAGTCGATGGTGCACGGCTTCACCGGCGCCATCTGGTGGGCGGTCGGCATCCTGGTGGTCGCCGCCGCGATCGCGCTGACCTTCATCAACGCGGGCCGTCCGGGGGCGGCGGGAACCTCCGAGGGTTCCGCCTCCGGTGAGGTGGACGGTGTCGAGGACGAGTTCAAGGTCCCGGTCGTCGCCCACTGATCCGGGCCGCCCCGGCCGGTACGTCTCTGCCCCGGTCCTCCCGTACGCGTACGGGAGGACCGGGGCAGAGGTGCGTCGGAAGCGGGTGGCTCAGCGCAGCCAGGGGAGGTCGGCGTCCGCGCCCTCCGGCTGGAGCCCGGCCGCGAGGACCTTCATGATCTCGCCGAGCGAGCGGACCTGCTCGGGCGTGAGGCGGTCGAACATCGCCTGGCGGACGGCCTTCACATGGCCGGGCGCGGAGCGGCGGAGCATCTCGTGGCCCTCGTCGGTGAGGACGGCGTTCTGGCCGCGCTTGTCGGAGGGGCAGTCCTCGCGGCGCACCCAGCCGTTCTTCTCCAGCCGGGCGACCGCGTGGGAGAGGCGGGAGCGGGTGATCTTGGCGTCCTTGGCCAGTTCGGTCATCCGCAGCCGGCGGCGGGGCGCCTGGGAGAGCTGGACGAGCAGGCCGTAGTAGATGTGCGGCATGCCGGCATCGGCCTGCAACTGGCGGTCGAGGTGATCCTCCAGGAGCGTGGTGGCGTGCAGATACGCCCGCCAGACGCATTGTTCTTCGTCGGTGAGCCAGTGCGGCGCACCGGTTGATGCCGTGGTCATGTACTCCACTGTACGACCTTTTCTTGAAAGTTGAACTAGATAGAGCTAAGGTCTCCGAAGGTAGGAGCTTGAAGATTAAAGAATCTTTCCTGCCGAAGCCTTCCATAGAAGACTTACCTTGAGTAGCCGCAGATGGGGAGTGTCATGACAATCACCGCGGAGCGCATGCCCGCCCTCTACCTCTCCCACGGCGCCCCGCCCCTGGCCGACGACCCCGTCTGGCCCGGCGAGCTGGCCGCCTGGTCGGCGGACCTGCCGCGCCCCACCGCCGTCCTCATGGTCTCCGCGCACTGGGAGGAGGCCCCGCTCGCACTCGGCGCGACCGAGACGATCCCGCTGGTCTACGACTTCTGGGGCTTCCCCGAGCACTACTACCAGGTCGGGTACGCCGCCCCCGGCGCCCCGCAGCTCGCCGAGAGCGTCCGCAAACTGCTGCGCGGCGCCGGTACGCCCGTCCAGGACATCCCGGACCGCGGCCTCGACCACGGCGCCTACGTCCCGCTCGTCGAGATGTTCCCCGAGGCCGACATCCCGGTGCTCCAGATCTCGATGCCCACGCTCGACCCGCAGAAGCTGATGGACATCGGGCGCAAGCTGGCGCCGCTGCGCGACGAGGGCGTCCTGATCATCGGCAGCGGCTTCTTCACGCACAACCTCGCCGCCCTGCGGCACACCGGAGGCGGCACCCCCGGCTGGTCGGCGGAGTTCGACGACTGGGGGCGCCGCGCACTCCAGGCGCAGGACATCGACGCGCTCCTGGACTTCGAGCACAAGTCCCCGGCGGGCCGCCTGGCACACCCGCGCACCGAGCACTTCGCCCCGCTCTTCGTCACCCTCGGCGCCGCCGAGCAGGAGCTCGACCAGGGGCGCAGCGTGATCGACGGATTCTGGATGGGGCTCGCGAAGCGCTCGGTGCAGTACGGATAGACCCGTGCGGTGCGGAGGGGGACGGGCCGTCAGAACACCGGCGGGTTCAGCTCCACCGAGCGCAGCGCCGCCGCCAGGGCCCTTGCGTCGCCCACGTCCAGCGCGGTGTCCGTGAACTTGATGGTGTGGTCGTCGCCGTGCGCGGCCGCCTGCGCGAACACCTCCTCGGCCGTGAGCGACGCCCCGTACCCGGCCGGCAGGGCGACCGGCCCGGCGGGGGAGTAGGCGGCCGTGACCGCCGCGCTCGCCGCCCACGCGGCCCCCACGCTCGGCGCCCACAGCTCGCGCGGCAGCGCCGGCAGCGTCCGCAGTACGGCGTTGGGCGCGGTCGCCGCGTGCACCAGCATGACCGGCGAGCCGTGCCCGTACTCCGCGTAGCGGTGGGTGGCCGCCCGCACCAACTCCTCCAGCCGGTCGCGCGCCTCGTCCGCGCCGGTCACCGCCGTGCCCGTCCACTGCGGGAACGCCGTGATCTGGGCCAGCCGGGCCCGGATGCCGCCGCTCTGGTCCGGCACCCTCGGCACGGCGTCCAGCGCGTCGCCGGCGGTACCGGCCGGGGCGAGCGGGGTCAGCGGCGGCAGCGGCTCGTGACGGGCTGCCCAGTAGCCCAGCGCATGGGCCAGCTCCTTGACGCGGGGGCCGGTCTCCTCGGTCGTCAGCAGGGTGCGCACGCTGTGACCGAGCCGGATCGCCGGATGCGTGGAACCGCCCGCGATGCCGGGCAGCAGCCGGGGCCACCACTCGGCGAGCACCTCGCGCCACGGCCGGTCCGTCGTCTCCCGCTCGAAGTACACCGCCCAGTCGGCGATGCGGCGCGGGTCGCCGAGGGCCTCCTGCCAGTTCGCCGGGGTGACCTCGGCGAAACGGTCCGGCATGTCCTCCAGCTTCACCCGGTAGTGGTCGAGCCAGCGGTGCACGGCGGCCGACTGGCCGTTGCGGACCAGGGCCTCCACGGCCATGGGTGCGTGATTGGTCAGCCAGCCCTCCCGCTCGGGGCCGGAGGAGTGCAGCCGCTCCAGGGCCTCGTCGAGCGTGCCGGAGGTGTCGGGGGCGGTGGTGTCGGGCGCGGTGCGGGGCGTCGTCTCGTTCATGCCAGTGACGCTAGGCACTCGGTGCGCGCCCGGTAACGGCCCGTGGTCCCAGGGGCCGGGGGCATGGGGCCTAGGACTCCGGTCCCGGGCCCTCGGAAGCCGGAACCAGGACCGGGAGATCACGGGAACACGCAACCCGCGACCCGTACCGGACGTCTTCCGGGGTACTAGCGCGGAAGAGCCACCGCAGAGCACCGCCGAGAGCGCGCGTGGGGCCCCGAAACGCCCTCGGCACCCGTTCCGACCTGCACGGACGTGCCCGGCTGCGTCATGCGACCGTCTCGATGGCGAGACAGGGTACTGCATGATCGCGAAATTGAATGCCAGGCGTGGGAATTCTGTCCGGATTCCAGTCGTTGTTTCCATCGGATGCAGGGCACCCGAGAGGGTGTCGCGACCTACTCAGCAAGGGAGCACGCATGGCAACCCGTGCCGTCGCCCGTCGTTCGTCCGCCACCGGCGGGACCAACCGGGCGAGCAGTGTTCGCGCCGTGGGCGGAGAGATCGCCGATCGCGACCTGGTCGGCATGTACCTGGACGAGATAGCGCGTACGCCGCTGCTCGACGCCGCCAAGGAAGTCGACCTCTCCCAGTCCGTCGAGGCGGGCGTCTACGCACGCCAGATCCTCGACGGCGGCGTGGAGAGCGACGCCGGCGGCGCCTCGCGCGAAGAGCTGGAGGCGCTGGTCGCCGAGGGCGAGCGCGCGAAGGACGTATTCATCCGTTCCAACCTCCGCCTCGTCGTCGCCGTCGCCCGCCGCTACCCGCGGGCCGGGCTCCCCCTGCTCGACCTGATCCAGGAGGGCAACGCGGGCCTCGTGCGCGCCGTCGAGAAGTTCGACTACGCCAAGGGTTTCAAGTTCTCCACGTACGCCACGTGGTGGATCCGCCAGGCCATCACCCGCTCCATAGCGGACCAGTCGCGCACGATCCGGCTCCCCGTCCACCTGGTGGAGGAGCTGGGCCGCATCCGCCGGGTGCAGCGCGAGTTCAACCGCGAGAACGGCCGCGACCCGGAGCACGCCGAGATCGCCGCCGAGCTGGGCTCCACCCCGGGACGCGTCGGCGACGTCCTCGACTGGGCCCGCGACCCGGTCAGCCTCAACATGTCCGTGGACGACGAGGGCGACACCCAGTTCGGTGACCTCCTCGAAGACACCTCCGCCGTCTCGCCCGAGCAGTCGGTGCTCACCCTGCTGCGCAGCGAGGAGCTGGAGGAGCTCATCGGAAAGCTCGACAACCGCACCGCGTCGATCATCCGTATGCGGTACGGCATCGAGGACGGCCGGGAGCGCACGCTCACCGAGGTCGGCAAGGAACACGGCCTCACCCGCGAGCGCATCCGCCAGATCGAGAAGCACGCGCTCCTCGAATTGAAGCGAATGGCTCACGACACGGGCTTTGACGCTGCGGCCTGAGCCCCGGTCCAGTAACCTCCGAATTGGGCCGCTTCACCCGGCCCCCTGAGCTGAGTCCCGGCGCCCACCCCCCCTGGCGCCGGGGCTCATCCTTTTACGCGCCGCCCCCGGCGGACCTCACGATCCCGCCGCACGGCTCAGCCGCCCGCCCAGATCCGCGACGTACGCCACCAACTGGGGCGGCTGGTGCACGGTGAACTCGCAGTCCACCATCGCCATGCGTACCGCCACCCACTCCAGCGAGTCCCGCATCACCGTACGCAGCCGGCAACCGCCCTCCCCCTCCGGCTCCAGCGGGCCGATCGAGCCGGGCAGCCGCGACGCGACGAACTCCGGCGGCGCCGCGAAACTCACCTCCACCTCCGTCTCCGGCTGTCGGCGCGCCATCGAACTGCTCAGGAACTCCGCCGCGTCCCCCGCCGGCAGCTCCCTCGGCGTGAACCGCGACCCCGTCGCGAACGGCTCGCTCACCCGGTCCACCCGGAACGTGCGCCACGCCTCCCGCTCCAGGTCGTACGCCACCAGGTACCACCGCCACCCCGTGCTCACCAGCCGGTACGGCTCGACCTGCCGCCGCGACTCGGCGCCGTCCCCCGCCCGGTACGCGAACCGCAGCCGCTCCCGGCCGGTGACCGCCGACGCCATCACCGTCAGCGTCCGCGGATCGATCGTCGAACCGTCCCCCCGGGCCAGCGGCATCGTCGCGTTCTGCAGCGTCGAGACCCGGTGGCGCAGCCGCGACGGCAGCACCTGCTCCAGCTTGGCCAGAGCCCGTACGGAGGCCTCGTCGACGCCCTCGATGGCATGGCCGGCACCGGCCCGCAGCCCCACCGCGATGGCGACCGCCTCCTCGTCGTCCAGCAGCAGCGGCGGCATGGCCGTACCCGCCACGAGCCGGTACCCGCCGACCGAACCGCGCGACGCCTCGACCGGATAGCCCAGGTCACGGAGGCGGTCGATGTCGCGGCGGATGGTGCGCGGACTGACGTCGAGCCGCTCGGCGAGCTCGCTGCCCGGCCACTCGCGCGGCGTCTGGAGCAGGGACAGCAGATTCAGCAGACGTGCCGGAGTATCGGTCATGTCACTCAGCATGCGCGCCCATTGGGTCATGAACTGACCTAGTGGCCGTTTACTTTCTATCCATGACTTCCCCCGCACCTCAGCCGTCGCCGACGCCACCCTCGACGGAAGCCGCCCCGGCGGCCCCGGCCCCGTCGGACCGCCGCCGGTGGTTCGCCCTGGCCATCGTGATGACCGCGGCCTTCATGGACCTCGTCGACGTCACGATCGTCAACATCGCCATCCCCAGCATCGAGCGCGACACCGGCGCCTCGTTCAGCTCGATCCAGTGGATCGTCGCCGGCTACGCCCTGGCCTTCGCCGCCGGGCTCATCACCGGCGGCCGGCTCGGCGACATCTACGGCCGCAAGCGGCTCTTCCTCATCGGCATAGGAGGCTTCACCCTGGCCTCCGCGCTCTGCGGCTTCGCCGCCAACCCGGAGATGCTCGTCGCCTCCCGCTTCCTCCAGGGAGCGACGGCGGCGCTGATGGTGCCGCAGGTGCTGTCCATCGTCCACGCCACCTTCCCCGCCCACGAGCGCGGCAAGGTCTTCGGCCTCTTCGGTGCGATCGTCGGCCTCGGCGCCGTCTCCGGACCCCTGCTCGGCGCGCTGCTCACCGAGTGGAACATCGCCGGCCTCGAATGGCGCCCGATCTTCCTGATCAACCTGCCCGTCGGCATCCTCGGCCTGGTCCTGGGAAGCAAGTTCATCACCGAGTCCAAGTCGCCCAAGGCCCTGCGCCTCGACCTGGTCGGCGTCGTCCTCGTCACGCTCGGCATGCTGATGCTCATCTACCCGCTGACCCGCGGCCGTGAGCTGGGCTGGCCGCTCTGGGGCTACCTGTCGATGGCCGGGAGCGTCCTCGTCTTCCTCGTCCTCGTCCTGTTCGAACGCGCCAAGGCCGGCCGGGACGGCTCGCCGCTGGTCGAGCTGTCGCTGTTCCGGGTCCGGAGCTTCGCCGCCGGCATCGCCGTGCAACTGACCTTCGGCATCGGCCTCGGCATCTTCTTCCTGGTCTGGACCCTGTACATGCAGATGGGCCTCGGCTGGAGCGCGCTGCGGGCCGGCACGACCGGAATCCCGTTCTCCGTCTCCGTCTCGGTGGCCGCCGGCCTCTCCGTGCAGAAGCTGGTGCCCCGGTTCGGCCGCAAGGTCCTCCAGACGGGCGCGCTCCTCATGGCGGCCGGCCTGCTGCTCTACATCTGGGAGTCGAACCACTACGGCATGGAGATCACGTCCCTGCAGATGGCGCTGCCGCTCGTGGTCATGGGCGTCGGTATGGGGCTGATCGTGGCGCCGCTGGCCGACGCGGTGCTCTCCGAGGTGCCCAAGGAGCACTCCGGTTCCGCCTCCGGCCTGTTCAACACCGTGCAGCAGATGGGCAACGCGCTCGGACTCGGCC
Organism: Streptomyces sp. col6; assembly: GCF_008042035.1. Lineage (GTDB taxonomy): Bacteria > Actinomycetota > Actinomycetes > Streptomycetales > Streptomycetaceae > Streptomyces. The sequence continues at coordinate 365,845 of NZ_RDBL01000029.1, read as the reverse complement.
TTGTCTCGGTCGTCTTCTACGGGGCGATCGGCGACCGGCTCACCCCGGCGCGGATCGGCCCGGCGTTCGCCGACGCCTTCGAGCAGTCGCTGTGGTGGGTGACCGGCGTGCTTCTGGTGATCTTCGTGGTGATGTTCGCCCTGCCCGCCAGGCCGAAGCAGCACGTGGAGGGCGCCGTGGCGGACGAGCCCGCCACGGCGGAGACCGCCAAGGAGCCGGTGCTCACGCACTGAACCGACGGCGTACGCGGCAGAGTCACCGGTGCCCGCATCCCCCCGAGGGGCGCGGGCACCGGCATGCGACGAGCCGGGTCAGCAGATACGCGTACGTGCTTCCATCGCGCCGCGCGCCGCCTTCTCGTCGCCGTACACCTCGCACATGTGACGGCCGTCCGGCGTCGCCGTGTGTTCGACCTCCCACAGGCTTGTCTCGCTCCCGTCGAGCAGCAGGAACGCGTGCTCGTACAGCGTGAACCCGGCGTCCCGGCCCTCCACCCGGCACTGACGCCCGAAGACCTGCGTGATGTGGTGGGCGAACGCGGCCCGCAACAGCACGGCGGTCTCCTCACCGGGCACGTCGCCGTTCTCCGCGCGGCGCAGCACGCGGCGGGCGTGGTCCGCGGAATTGTCCGGCGCGTACATCCGGGGGAGCGGGGCCGGAGGCGCGGCCAGCAGGGCCGACATCAGCTCAAGATCGGCCTGCGCCCCCTCGTCGTCACCGAAGTCCGGGACATCCCACAGGCTGCCGGTCAGCCGCGCGGCGGCGATGTGCGCGTCGGCCTCGTCGTCGTACAGCTCGTGCTGCCGGGTGTCCGGATGACCCGCCCCACGAGGACCGCCGTGCACCAGCTCCCACAGGGTCAGCGCGGAGCCGTCGCCCAGCAGATACGCATGGCGGTAGGTCTCGCGGTGCAGGAGGGCGCTGTGGTGCGAGGAGTGCAGGGAACTGCTGTGGGCGAGCGCGGTGCCCAGCCGCTCCACCGTGCTGTCGGGCAGGTCGAACGAATTGAGAGCCCGTCGCAGGATTCGTTCGAGGTGCTGCTCGGTCGTCTCGTGCGGATCGCTCAAGGTGCTGTCTCCAGGCCGTCGCCGCGTGTGACTTGATGCGTGCTCAACGTAGCCCCTGGGACTGACATCGGACCGGGGTTCGGAAAAACGCACGGGGCGCACGGAAGGTTCCGCGCACGCCGCCCGGACTTCCCTACGCGGAGGGCGAGCCGGACTCCCCGCCCCGGCCGCCCGGCGCGTCTTCGCCGTGCGGGAACGGCCCGTAGAGGTCGGTGTACGAGGGAAACGTGCCGCCGCCGTCCCGGCCCTCGACGCCCGTGGCCGCCCGCACCGCCTTCACGATGGCCCGCGCCACCACCTCCGCACCCGCCGCGAGCAGGGGATTGAGCGCGACGGGGTCCTCCGCGCCCAGGTCCCGCAGGCCGGTGGCGAGCGCGAACACGGTGTCCCCGTCGGTCATCAGATGCACCGGCCGGATCGCACGGGCCAGCCCGTCGTGCGCCGTGCCCGCCAGCTTCTGCGCCTGGGCACGGGTGAGGCCGGCGTCGGTGGCGACGACGGCGAGCGTGGTGTTGAGCGGGGGGCGCGTGTTCGCCTCGCGCGCCTGCGCCAGGCGTCGTCGCGCCGCCTCATGGACCCCGGCCGGCGGGGCGACGGCCGGCTCCTTGCCGCCGTACTCCCCGAACAGCACCCCCGTACGGGGGTGCTGTTCGGGGAGTACGGC
>NZ_RDBL01000029.1:309614-364014 GCF_008042035.1 Streptomyces sp. col6 | reverse complement strand
CCCCTGGCCAGCACCCGGGCCCGCGCCCCGGCCCCTGGCCAGCACCCGGGCCCGCGCCCCGGCATCCCCCGCCGCGACCACATCAACCCGGTCGCCCGGCCGCAGCAGCCGCACGGTCTCCGCGTCCGCGATCCGGACCGGCGCCGACACCAGGCGCACCGGCGGCGAGGCCCGCTCCCGGGCCGCCCCCTGCGCCGTACCGCCCCCGTGGCCGCCGCCACCGCCCCCGGCGAACCCGGAGACGGCCAGCGCGGCCGCCGTCAGCGCCAGCCCCGCGGCCATGGAGCGGCGCTGCCGCCACACCGCCCGGCGCAGCCGCTGACCGGCGCCTCCGCGCACCCGCAGCGGCGGGAACGCGGGCACCCCGCACGGCGGGGGAGCGGGCAACGGTCCCGGCGGCGCACCCGCGAAAGGAGTGGCGGGGCGGGCCTCGGAGAGGGAGAAGGGGAAACCGGACGTGCGCATCGCGAACACCGCCTGCGTCGGGAGTCGTTGGGCCGGTCCGGCCGCCGGAACCCGTGGGTTCGGCCGCCGGACAACCCCCACGATCCACGAGCCGCCCGATTCCCGCCGGAGCCTGTGGACCGTCCACCGGATGTGGAAAACTCCGCCACCCGCCGCGGGTACGACCAGCTCCCTACGGCAGCGTGATCCCGGTGTCGATCCCGTCCAGCGCGTGCCCGCACGGGCACGCCCGGTCCGCCTCCGGCGGCAGCCCGGCCACCGCGTCGAAGAGGACCGAGCGCAGCCGGTCCACGTTGGCCGCGAACACCTTCAGCACCTCTTCGTGGGAGACACCCTCACCGGCCTCCGCGCCCGCGTCCAGGTCCGTGACCAGCGTCATCGTGGTGTAGCAGAGGCCCAGTTCGCGCGCGAGAACCGCCTCCGGGTGCCCCGTCATGCCGACCACGGACCAGCCCATCGCGGCATGCCAGCGCGATTCGGCGCGGGTCGAGAAGCGCGGCCCCTCGACGACCACCAGAGTGCCGCCGTCCACGGCCTCCCAGTCCCGTCCCCGCGCGGCGGCCAGCGCCACCTTGCGGCCCGTGGGGCAGTACGGGTCCGCGAACCCCAGGTGCACCACGTTCGGCAGGAGCCCGTCGACCGGGGTCTCACCGTCGTAATAGGTCTGGACGCGGGTCTTCGTGCGGTCCACCAGCTGGTCCGGCACGATCAGCGTGCCCGGCCCGTACTCCGGGCGCAGGCCGCCCACCGCGCACGGGGCGAGCACCTGGCGTACGCCGACCGAGCGCAGCGCCCACAGGTTGGCGCGGTAGTTGATGCGGTGCGGGGGCACGTGGTGGCCGCGGCCGTGCCGGGGGAGGAAGGCGACCCGGCGGCCGCCCGTCTCGCCGATGAAGACGGAGTCGCTGGGCTCTCCGTAGGGGGTTTCCACGCGGACCTCGGTGACGTCCTCCAGGAAGGAGTACAGCCCCGAGCCGCCGATCACGCCGATCTCTGCGTTCGCCATGCGGTCACCCTAGGCCGTGTCCGCGAAGCCGCGTCCGGCGGGCGCGAGCGCGCGAAGACCCCGCCGAGCAGGTCGGCGGGGTCTTCGGAAAAGCTGGGGGGCCGGCAGCTCAGGCGGCCGACGAACCGCTCGTCGAGGAAGAGGACGACGACGAGGAGGCGGACGACGTGGACGCCGGGGCGGCCGACGACTTGGTCTCCGACGACGTCGAGGAGCTGGTCGAGGACGATCCGGAACCGGAGGTCTTCGAGGCGGAGGAAGCCGGGGTGCTGCTCGACGAGGAGCCGCGGCTGTCGTTCCGGTAGAAGCCGGAACCCTTGAAGACGATGCCGACCGCCGAGAACACCTTCTTCAGGCGTCCGTCGCAGTTCGGGCACACCGTGAGGGCGTCATCGGTGAACTTCTGCACCGCTTCGAGGCCCTCGCCACACTCGGTGCACTGGTACTGGTAGGTCGGCACTTTGTTCCTCCTGGCACTCTGACTCGATGAGTGCTAACGACGCTCCATAGTGACGTATTCCGCTGGATCAGTCCACCGTGACCGGCCCGCGGTGACCGATACCACGCGCCACGGTCCGTCCCACGCCCGTCGGCAGGAGCCTCGAACGCAGCGTCAACAGGGTCACCAGCGCCAGCACCGTACCCACCAGCGGCACCAGGAATCCGGCGCTCGCGCCGTGTCCGTCCGCGAGCCGGCCGGCCACCGTCACCGCGGCCGCCTGGCCCAGCGCGACCGCGCCCGTCAGCCAGGTGAACGCCTCGGTCCGCGCGGAGCCCGGCACCAGCGCCTCGACCAGCGTGTAGCCGCTGATCAGGGCCGGAGCGATGCAGAGGCCGACCAGCAGGCCGAGCGCGGCGAGCAGCGGGACGGAATGCATCGCCCACAGGCCCGACGCCGTCAGCGCCAGGGCCGTGTAGCCGGTGATCAGGCGGCGGCGCGGCCCGGACTTCCAGGCGATGGCCCCGCAGGCGATCCCGGCGAGCATGTTGCCGGCGGCGAAGATCCCGTACAGCACACCGTTCGCGCCCGGGTTGCCGATCTCCTCGGCGAACGCGGTCAGGGAGACCTGCATGCCGCCGAAGACCGAGCCGATGCCGAGGAAGGCGACCGCGAGCACGCGCACGCCGGGGATGGACAGGGCGGAGACGTGCCGTTCGCCGCCGGGCAGGGCGCGGTCGCGGACGGGCGGCTGAGTGGCGCGCCGCGCGGCGAACAGCAGGCCGCCCACCAGGGTGAGCGCGGCTTCCGCGATCAGGCCGGCCGCGGGGTGCACGCCCGTGCACAGCGCGGTGGCGAGGACGGGGCCGATGACGAAGGTGAACTCGTCCGTCACCGACTCGAACGCGGCGGCCGTCGCCAGCAGCGGCGACGCCTCGCGTCCGGGCGCCGCCCCCAGTACGGCGGCCCAGCGGGCCCGCACCATGGGGCCGATCTGCGGGACGGAGGCGCCGGTCGGGACGGCCGCCACGAACAGGGCCCACAGGGGCGCGTCGGCCAGCGCGAGCGTCACCAGGAGCGAGACGGCGGCGGAGTGGACCAGCACACCGGGCAGCAGCACGGCCCGCTGGCCGAAGCGGTCGGCGAGTTTGCCGGTCTGCGGGGCGAACAGGGCCATGGAGACCCCGGTGACGGCCGCGACGGCGCCCGCGCTGCCGTACGAGCCGGTGGTGTGCTGGACCAGCAGCACGATGCCGATCGTCAGCATCGCGAAGGGCTGCCGTGCGGCGAAGCCGGGAAGGAGGAAGGTCCACGCACCGGGGGTGCGCAGCAACTGCCCGTATCCGGGGCGGTCGGAGACCGTGGACGCCACGGTCCTTGCCTTTCTGCCGCCTGGTGGCCGTGCTCCCGGGGCGGCCGGCACGTGCGTGCGGGGCCGGGCGGGGGCTGCCGAGAGCTGTCCTCTTCGCGCGGAACTGCGGTAGATGCCGGGCGTTCGAAACCGGTGTGCTGTGCACAGCCGGTACGGAGGACGCCACGACCGCCATACGGTCGCGCCAGCTCTGCGTCAGGCAGAGTTGGTCGATCAATCGGTGGTACTGGGTTTCCTTCATGCTACAGGCAGGAAGGGCGGCGCTCCTGTGATTGTGCGCGCACCGCCCTTCTCCGCCTGTGAACGCGGCGTGGGCTCAGTGGTGGGCCTTCGCGTCGTGTGCGCGTGCCTCCTGTTCGGCGGCCTCGCGTTTGGCGGCGACGCGTTTGGCGGAGTCGCGTTTCTTCGCCTCGTCCGCCCTGCCGAGCTTCTTCACCGCCTTGAGCGCCCCGGCCACATGGGGCCCGGTGAGGTCCTCGTGGCCTGCGGGATGCCCGCCGGGGGTGCCGAGCCAGCCGGCCAGCTTGCCGCCCTCGCCGACCGCGCGCAGCCGTGCCTCGGCCGCGTCGCGCACCGGATCGGTGGCCACGACGAGCAGTTCGTCGCCGCGCCGCAGCACGGTCGACGGGGCGGGTACAAAGCTCTTGCCGTCGCGCACCACGAGGGTGACGGCAGCGCCCGCGGGCATGCGCAGTTCGCCGACCTCGACGCCGTGCATTTTCGACTTCGCGGGGATGGCCACCGACAGCAGGTGCCCGCGCAGGCGTTCCAGGGGGGCCGATTCGATGCCCAGGTCGGAGGCCTCGGACGGGTCGTCCTTGATGTCGAGGGCCTTGGCGAGCCAGGGCAGCGTCGGGCCCTGGATGAGGGTGTAGACGATGACCAGGACGAAGACGATGTTGAAGACCCGGGTGGAGCCCTCGATTCCGGACACCATGGGAATGGTCGCCAGGATGATGGGTACGGCGCCGCGCAGCCCGGCCCAGGACATCAGGGCCTTCTCCTGCCAGGGCAATCGGAACGGCAGCAGAGAGATGAAGACCTCCAGCGGCCGTGCCACCACGGTCAGCACCAGGCCGACGACGACGGCGGGCCAGAAGTCGTCGAGCAGGTCGTGCGGGGTGACCAGCAGACCGAGCAGGACGAACATGCCGATCTGGGCGAGCCAGCCGAGCCCGTCCGCGAAGCCCCGGGTCGCCGGCCAGTGCGGCAGTTTGGCGTTGCCGAGGATCATCGAGGCGAGGTAGACGGCGAGGAACCCGCTGCCGTGGAGCATGGCGCCGGCCGCGTACGCGGACACCGCGATGGCCATGACGGCGATCGGGTAGAGACCGGACGCGGGCAGGGCCACATGACGCAACCCGTACGAGCCGAGCCAGCCCACGGCAATGCCGACGGCGGCGCCGATGGCCAGCTCCAGGGCTATCTCGCCGATCAGCACGTACCAGCTGTCGACCTCGCCCACCGTCGAGAAGGCGACCACGAGGATGACGACGGGGGCGTCGTTGAAGCCGGATTCGGCCTCCAGGACACCGGTGACGCGGGCGGGCAGCGGGACCTTGCGCAGCACGGAGAAGACGGCTGCGGCGTCCGTCGAGGAGACGACCGCGCCGATGATGAGCGCCTGCCGCCATTCCAGGCCGACCAGGTAGTGTGCCCCGGCCGCGGTCACGCCCACGCTGATGCCGACGCCGACCAGCGACAGCATGATGGCCGCGGGCAGCGCGGGCTTGATCTCTTTCCACTTCGTGCCGAGGCCGCCCTCGGCGAGGATCACGACGAGCGCCGCGTAGCCGATGACCTGCGTCAGTTCCGCGTTGTCGAACTTGACGTCGAAGAAGCCGTCCTGGCCCAGGGCGATGCCGATGCCCAGGTACAGGAGCAGGCTGGGGAGCCCGCTGCGGGACGAGATGCGTACCGCCGCGACGGCGACGAGCAGGACGAGCGAGCAGACGAGCAGGAGTTCGTTGAGCGTGTGGACAGTCAGTGGCCGGTCCTTCCCTGCGTACGCCTGCCGGATCGTCTTCCGGCGGCCGGTACTTCGTTACCTTACCTAATCTTTAACGTTTTCTTGATGCGTTCGAGTATTCGTACGATCGCTACGCAATTCGAGCCATCCTGATACCGCGTCCGAGTGTCCTGCGCGCTGCGCCTATGGTTGCTCCTGCACTCCCAGGACCGCCCTGCCCTCGAAGGACAGCGATGCCCGCCACAACAACCGCCTCTTCCGGATCCACCGGTACCGCCGGTGGCGGGCCGCGCAAGAAGAAGAAGGGGCGCCGCGCCCGCCTGCTCCTGATCGTCCTGGTGCTGGCGCTCGTCGCGGGTATCGGTTACGGAACGTACTGGTCCGTATCCACCGTGCGCGCCTCCTACCCGCAGACGAACGGGACCATCCACATCGACGGCCTCTCCGGCAACGTCGAGGTCAAGCGCGACGGCTACGGAATCCCGCAGATCTACGCGGACTCCGACGCCGACCTGTTCCGCGCCCAGGGCTTCGTCCAGGCGCAGGACCGATTCTGGGAGATGGACGTCCGCCGCCACCTGACGGCCGGCCGGCTCTCCGAGATGTTCGGCTCCGGCCAGGTCGAGACGGACTCCTTCCTGCGCACGCTCGGCTGGCGCAAGGTCGCACAGGAGGAGTACGACACCGTCCTGTCCGACGAGACGAAGAAGAACCTCCAGGCGTACGCGGACGGCGTGAACGCCTACCTCAAGGGGCGCGACGGCAAGGACATCTCCGTCGAGTACGCCGCCCTCGGCTTCACCAACGACTACAAGCCGTCGGAGTGGACCCCGGTCGACTCGGTGGCCTGGCTGAAGGCGATGGCCTGGGACCTGCGCGGCAACATGCAGGACGAGATCGACCGCTCGCTGATGACGAGCCGGCTCGACGCCGGCCAGATCGAGCAGCTCTACCCGGAGTACCCGTACGACAAGCATCAGCCGATCGTCACCGAGGGCGCGATCTCCTCGGTCACCGGCAAGTTCGATCCCGCGGCGACCGACTCCGACGGCAGCGGCGCGAACACCGTGGCGGGTGCCACCGAGGGCCTGAACACGCAGCTCGGCGCGCTCTCCGACACCCTCGACGAGATCCCCGCGCTGCTCGGCCCGAACGGCACCGGCATCGGCTCGAACTCCTGGGTGGTCGCCGGCAAGTACACGACCACCAACAAGCCACTGCTCGCCAACGACCCGCACCTGGCGCCGATGCTGCCGTCCCTCTGGTACCAGATGGGCCTTCACTGCCGGCAGGTCTCCGAAACCTGCAAGTACGACACCGCCGGCTACACCTTCTCCGGCATGCCCGGTGTGATCATCGGCCACAACCAGGACATCGCCTGGGGCTTCACCAACCTGGGCGCCGACGTCACCGACCTCTTCCTGGAGAAGGTCTCCGGCGACGGCTACCTGTACGACGGGAAGACCAAGCCGTTCACCACCCGTGAGGAGACCATCAAGGTCGCCGGCGGCAAGGACCGGCACATCACCGTCCGCGAGACCAACAACGGCCCGCTGGTCTCCGACCGCAGCGCCGAACTGGAGAAGGTCGGCCAGAAGGCTCCCGTCGCCAACTCCGCCCCGGACCGCGCCGACGGTTACGCCGTCGCCCTGAAGTGGACCGCGCTGGAGCCCGGCCACTCCATGGACGCCGTCTTCGAGCTGAACCGCGCCAAGGACTTCACGACCTTCCGCAAGGCGTCCGAGCACTTCGAGGTTCCCTCGCAGAACCTCATCTATGCCGACACCAAGGGCAATATCGGCTACCAGGCCCCCGGAAAGATCCCGGTCCGCAAGCAGGGCGACGGCACGACGCCCAGCCCCGGCTGGTCCTCGGCGTACGGCTGGAGGAAGGACCCGATCCCGTTCGACGAGCTGCCCTACGAGTACAACCCGAAGCGCGGCTACATCGTCACCGCCAACCAGGCCGTGATCGACGAGGACGACTACCCGTACCTGCTCACCAAGGACTGGGGCTACGGCAGCCGCAGCCAGCGGATCAACGACCTCATCCAGTCGAAGATCAAGGGCGGCGGCAAGATCTCGACCGAAGACATGCAGAAGATGCAGATGGACAACACCAGCGAGATCGCCGCGCTGCTGGTGCCCGAGCTGCTGAAGATCAACGTCTCCGACAAGGACGTCCGCCAGGCGCAGAAGCTGCTGGAGGGCTGGGACTACACCCAGGAGGCCGACTCGGCCGCCGCCGCGTACTTCAACGGCGTCTGGCGCAACATCCTCAAGCTGGCCTTCGGCGACAAGCTGCCCAAGGAGATGCGCGTCGAGGGCGAGTGCCTGAACGTCCGCCCGGCCAAGAGCTCCGGCCCGGTCGACGAGCAGGACCGGCTGGTGCGCGAGTGCGGCCAGCGCTCCCCGGACTCCGCGCAGCCGGACGGCGGCGACCGCTGGTACCAGGTCGTCGCGAACCTCATGGACAAGCCGGACAGCGACTGGTGGAAGTCGCCCAAGGGCCGCAAGGACAAGGCGACCGAGACCCGCGACGAGCTGTTCGCCCGCGCCATGGAGGACGCGCGCTGGGAGCTGACGGCCAAGCTCGGCAAGGACATCACCACCTGGAACTGGGGCCGGCTGCACCAGCTGACCCTGAAGAACCAGACCCTCGGCACCGAGGGCCCCGGACTCCTCCAGAGGGTCCTGAACCGCGGCCCCTGGAACCTCGGCGGCGGCGAGGCCGCGGTGGACGCCACCGGCTGGAACGCGGCCGGCGGCTACGAGGTGGTCTGGGTGCCGTCGATGCGGATGGTCGTCAACGTGGGGGACTGGGACAAGTCCCGCTGGATCAACCTCACCGGCGCCTCCGGGCACGCGTTCAGCGCGCACTACACGGACCAGACCGACAAGTGGGTCAACGGCGAGCTGCTGCCCTGGTCCTACGGCACGAACGCCGTGGCCGGGTCGACGACGGACACGCTGACCCTGAAGCCGTAGGCGCTCACCGCGGGCCCCCGGTGCTTCGGCTCACGCCGAAGCGCCGGGGGCCTTGTGGTGTGACCACCGCGTGCACGGGGAAGTCGTGCGGCTCCGCCGGGACCCGCTCGGTCACCTCGTCCGCGTACAGCAGGACGATCAGCGCGGGTACGGCCCCGGCGGCCGTCAGGCGGGCCAGCACCCGGTCGTAACTGCCGCCGCCGCGTCCGAGACGCATGCCGCGGGCGTCCACCGCGAGACCGGGCAGCAGCACCGCGTCCGCCTCCAGCACGGCACCGGGACCCAGCCGCTCACCGACCGGTTCGAGCAGCCCGCGCCCCGCCTTCACCAGGCCTTCGGCACCCTCGTACACCGCCCAGTCCAGGTCGTTGTCGGCCAGGAGGACAGGCAGCAGCACCCGTACGCCCCGCGTGCGCAGCGCGTCCAGCAGCGCGCGGGTGCCCGGTTCGCGCCCCACCGAGACGTACGCGGCGACGGTACGGGCCCCGCTCAGCTCCGGGAGGGCCAGCGCGTGACGGGCGAGAACCGCGGCGGCCCGTTCGACGTCATGATCCGTCAGGAGCCGACGCGCGGCGAGCAGTTCACGCCGCAGCAGCGCCTTTGCGGACATGTCGGTGTTCAACGGGGTACCTACCGGCCTCTCGTACACGTCTATATGAGGACAAAGTTAACCGGAGGCTCATCTTCCGCCCATGTGGCCCCGTTAAGGTTCAGCGCATGACCCAGTCGAACTCCAGGATCAGCAAGGCCGTCATCCCGGCGGCGGGCCTCGGCACCCGCTTCCTGCCGGCCACCAAGGCCACCCCCAAGGAGATGCTGCCGGTCGTCGACAAGCCTGCCATCCAGTACGTCGTCGAGGAAGCGGTGGCCGCCGGGCTGCACGACGTCCTGATGGTCACCGGCCGCAACAAGCGTCCCCTGGAGGACCACTTCGACCGGAACTACGAGCTGGAGAGCGCCCTGACCCGCAAGGGCGACGCCGACCGGCTGCGCATGGTCCGCGAGTCCAGCGACCTCGCCACCATGCACTACGTCCGCCAGGGCGACCCCCGGGGCCTGGGCCACGCCGTGCTGTGCGCCGCGCCGCACATCGGCGACGAGCCCTTCGCCGTACTCCTCGGCGACGACCTCATCGACCCCCGCGACCCGCTTCTGTCCCGGATGACCGAGGTCCAGGAGCGCGAGGGCGGCAGCGTCATCGCGCTCATGGAGGTCCCGTCCGCGATGATCCACCAGTACGGCTGCGCGGCCGTCGAGCCCACCGGTGAGGGCGACGTCGTACGCGTCACCGGCCTGGTCGAGAAGCCGGAACCCGCCGACGCGCCCAGCAACCTCGCCGTGATCGGCCGCTATGTGCTGGACCCGGCGGTGTTCGGGATACTGCGCCGGACCGAGCCGGGCCGGGGCAACGAGATCCAGCTGACCGACGCCCTGCAACTGCTCGCCGAGGACGAGAAGGCCGGCGGACCCGTGCACGGCGTCGTTTTCAAGGGGCGCCGGTACGACACCGGCGACCGCAGCGACTATCTGCGTGCCATTGTCAGACTCGCGTGCGAACGTGAAGATCTGGGGCCGGAGTTCCGCAGCTGGCTCCGCCGGTACGTCACCGAGGAGATGTAGCACGTTGAGCAGCACGATCTGGTCGGTGGACGAGCACCTGGAAGACATCCTCGCCGCGGTGAAGCCGCTCGAACCCATCGAGCTGCAACTGCCCGAGGCCCAGGGCTGCGTCCTGGTCGAGGACGTCGTGGTGGAGGTCGCCCTGCCGCCCTTCGACAACAGCTCGATGGACGGTTACGCGGTGCGCGTCGCCGATGTCGAGGGCGCCACCGAGGAGTTCCCCGCCGTCCTCACCGTCATCGGTGACGTCGCGGCCGGCGACGACGGCCTCGGCGCCGGACGGCGCGTCGGCCCCGGCGAGGCCGCCCGCATCATGACCGGCGCCCCGCTGCCGGAGGGCGCCGAGGCCGTCGTCCCAGTCGAGTGGACCGACGGCGGTACGGGCGAGGGACCCGCCGCCGCGATGCGCGCCCACAGCGACGCCCCCGAGGGCGCCGGCGGCGAGGTCCGGGTCCACCGCCCGGCCGAGGCCCGCGCCCATGTCCGGGACCGGGGCAGCGATGTGCGCCCCGGCGACCTGGCGCTCGAAGCGGGCACGGTGATCGGGCCGCCGCAGATCGGACTGCTCGCCGCGATCGGCCGCTCCACCGTCAAGGTCCGGCCCCGCCCCCGCGTCGTCGTGCTCTCCACCGGCAGCGAACTCGTGCAGCCGGGCGGCGAGCTGACCGCCGGCCGGATCTACGACTCCAACAGCTTCGCGCTCACCGCCGCCGCCCGGGACGCCGGGGCCATCGCCTACCGCGTCGGTGCCGTCGCCGACGACGCCGAGACCCTGCGCTCCACGATCGAGGACCAGCTGATCCGCGCCGACATCGTCGTCACCACGGGCGGCGTCAGCGTCGGCGCGTACGACGTGGTCAAGGAGGCCCTGTCCTCCGTGGGCGACGAGGACGAGCCCGGCGCCGGGGTCGACTTCCGCAAGCTCGCCATGCAGCCGGGCAAACCGCAGGGCTTCGGCTCCATCGGCCCCGACCACACCCCGCTGCTCGCCCTGCCGGGGAACCCGGTCTCCAGCTATGTCTCCTTCGAGCTTTTCGTCCGCCCCGCGATCCGCGCCCTGATGGGGCTGCCCCCCGTCGACCGCCCCACGGTGAAGGCCGTGCTCGTCACGGACAAGGCCCTGTCCTCGCCGGCCGGCAAGCGCCAGTTCCTGCGCGGTACGTACGACGCGGAGGCCGGCACCGTCACACCCGTCGGCGGCTCCGGATCGCATCTGATCGCCGCGCTCGCGCGGGCGGACGCGCTGATCGTGCTGCGCGAGGACGTCACCTCCGCCGAGCCCGGCACCGACACCGAGGTGGTCCTGCTCCGCTGACAGCGGCCCGGTGGCGGTACGGTGTCTGCCGCTGTGCCGTCCGGGGGACACCCCCCGGCCCCCGGATCCGCGCCCCGGTGCGGCACCGGGGAATCCGGCGCCCTACCGCTAGGCGGAGTGAGTTGAGTACGCAGAACAGGCTGACGCACATCGACGAGGCGGGCGCCGCCCGCATGGTCGACGTCTCCGGGAAGGACGTCACCGCGCGCGTCGCCCGCGCCAGCGGCCGGGTCCTCGTGTCGCCGCGTGTCGTCGAACTGCTCCGGGGCGAGGGGGTTCCCAAGGGCGACGCCCTCGCCACCGCGCGGATCGCCGGAATCATGGGCGCCAAGCGCACCCCGGACCTGATCCCCCTCTGCCACCCCCTCGCCGTCTCCGGCGTCGGGGTCGAGCTGAGTGTGGCCGACGACGCCGTGGAGATCACCGCCACCGTGAAGACCACCGACCGCACGGGCGTCGAGATGGAGGCCCTGACCGCCGTCTCCGTCGCCGCGCTCACCGTCGTCGACATGGTCAAGGCCGTCGACAAGGCAGCGGTCATCACCGACGTCCGGGTCGAGGCCAAGTCGGGCGGCAAGTCCGGCGACTACGTGCGCGCCCACGGAACCGGGGCCGACGCGTGAGCGCCACACAGCCCCCGTACCGCGCCCTTGTCGTCACCGCGTCGAACCGGGCATCCGCCGGGGTCTACGCCGACAAGGGCGGGCCGCTGATCGCCGAGGCGCTGACCGGGCTCGGCTTCACCGTCGACGGCCCCCGGGTCGTCCCCGACGGGGACCCGGTCGAACAGGCCCTGCGGGACGGGGTGGCCGCCGCGTACGACGTGGTCGTCACCACCGGCGGTACGGGCATCTCACCCACCGACCGCACCCCCGAGGCCACCCGACGCGTCCTGGACCACGAGGTCCCCGGCATCCCCGAGGCGATCCGGGCCGAGGGCCGCGACAAGGTCCCCACCGCCGCGCTCTCGCGCGGTCTGGCGGGTGTGGCCGGCCGCACCCTGATCGTCAACCTCCCCGGTTCGACCGGCGGGGTGCGCGACGGGCTCGCCGTCCTGGACCGGTTGCTCGTGCACGCCGTGGACCAGCTGCGCGGCGGCGACCACCCCCGACCCGGGAGCCCGAGCTGAACGTCCCGACCTGGCCGGTGATCCTGGCGGACGGCGACGTCGCCCTCCGGCCCATCAAGCTGCGCGACCAGCGCGAGTGGCGCGAGGTCAACCGCCGCAACCGGGACTGGCTGCGCCCCTGGGAGGCGACGGTCCCCCCGCCGGCCCCGGGCGGCCCGGTCGCCCAGCGGCCCACGTACCGCCAGATGATCAGGCACCTGCGCTCCGAGGCCAACGCCGGCCGGATGCTGCCGTTCGCCATCGAGTACCGGGGCCGGCTCGTCGGCCAGCTGACCGTCGCCGGGGTGACCTGGGGTTCGATGTGCTCGGGGCACGTCGGCTACTGGGTGGACCGGGAGGTGGCCGGACGCGGGGTGATGCCGACCGCTGTCGCGCTCGCCGTCGACCACTGCTTCCAGGTGGTCGGACTCCACCGCATCGAGGTGTGCATTCGTCCCGAGAACGGGCCGAGCCGGCGGGTCGTGGAGAAACTCGGATTCCGCGAGGAGGGGCTGCGCCCGCGTTATCTGCACATCGACGGGGCCTGGCGGGACCACCTGATCTACGCGCTCACGGCCGAGGAGGTACCGGACGGGCTGCTGCGCCGATGGCACCGGTCACGCCCGGACCGACCTCAGTCTTCCCCGTAATAGCAAGTATGTTCGAATTCGATTTCGGTCTGCTGATCTGAACAATCACAAAAAAAGTCCGGGATATCGGCCGGATCGTGCGACACACCGCGCCAATTGGCGGATCCCTCCGCGCAAACCCCTCTACGGTGTGAGATGTGAGCAGCAGCGGCCTCATCTACGCAGTCATCGTCGGGGCCTGGGCCGCCTACTTGGTGCCGATGTGGCTCCGCAGGCAGGACGAGCTGAACGAAGAGCGTCCGACGGAGCGCTTCAGCACCGCCATCCGGCTGCTGTCCGGCCGGGCGGCGATGGAGCGCCGGTATGCCAAGGGGCTGCAGGAGCGCACCGAGGAAGAGGCGGCGCCCGACGCCGACCCGGACGTGAGCGCGGACCGAAGGGACTCCGCGGACGTCCGGGCCTTCGCCGCGCCTCCGGCGCACACCGAGGCCCGGGTGCACGACCCGGCCGGGCCGCCGGAACGCGCCCGGCGCAAGCGGCGCGGCACCACACCCGCGGCCCCCGTCCCCGCCCGGCGCGCGCGCCCCGGCGGAATCGACGCGGAACGCGCCCGGCGCGCCCAGCGCCACCAGGTCCTCGCGCGGCGCCGGCGCACCACCGTCGTTCTCTTCCTCGCCTTCACGCTCGGCGCGATCGTCGCGGCGGTCGGCGGCCTGCGCTTCCTGTGGGCCCCCGCGGTCCCGGCCGTGCTGCTCAGCGCGTACATCGCGCACCTGCGGCGGCACGAGCGGCGCAGGTTCGCCTTCACCATGGACCAGCGCCGCGCCGAGGTGGCGGCCCAGCGGCTCCGCGAGAACCGCCCCCGCCGCCACCAGCCCGCCGCCACGGCCCCGGCCGACACCGACGAGGACTCCGAGCCGCGCCACCCGGTCCCCGAACCCGCCCCCACGGTCTCCCCGCAGGAGGCCGGCCGCCGCGCCCTGGTCGAGCAGACGGACCATGCGGAGTGGGTCGACCAGCAGCGTGACCGCGGCCGGGTCCAGGGCGACAGCTGGGAGCCGGTCCCGGTGCCCCTGCCCACCTACGTCACCGCTCCGGTCGCCCCGCGCGCCACGGGCGGTGTCGAGGTCGGCAACCCGGAGACCTGGAGCGCGGCCCGCTCCAGCACCGCCGAGCCCGCGCACCCGGAGACCGCGACGCCCCCGGTGGACCCGGCGCCGCGCCAGCGTTCCCCGCAGTCCCGCCGCTCCCGTGACCGGGGCCGCACGCCGCTCTTCGACCAGTACGAGGACGGCGACCGCCCCCGTGCGGCCAACGAGTGACACCTCGCCGGACGGCCGTGAGCCACGCCACGGCTGACCAGCGCGGAACGGATTTCCGAGCACCCCGTCGAGAGTGCTAGAGTTTCACACGTCGCAAGGGCCTGTGGCGCAGTCTGGTAGCGCACCTCGTTCGCATCGAGGGGGTCTGGGGTTCAAATCCCCACAGGTCCACTGCAACAACGAAGGCCCTGTCCGGTCGGAAGACCGGACAGGGCCTTCGGCGTTTCCGGGCTCACTCGGTGCCGGGATCCGGCAGCCACGTCAGCGCCAGCAGCGCCGCGTCGTCGTACGTGTCGTCGGCGCTGTAGGCCTGGGCGTCGTCGAGCAGCCAGGCGAGCAGGTGCTGCGGGTCGACCGGCTGGGGATACGCGTGCTGATAGGCCGTCAGGCGGTCGGCGAGCGGGTAGAAGACTCCGGCCCTGTTCCGGGTCTCCGCGATTCCGTCGGTGTACAGCAGGAGGGTGTCGCCGGGGCGCAGCGGCATGCCGGCCGGCTGCGGGGCGTCCGCCGGGGCGGGTGCGGCCGCGAGGGCGCGCAGGCCCAGGGGGAGACCGGGGGCGGCCGGGAGTTCCCGGACCGTGCCGGCGCCCAGGACGAGGGCGGGCGGGTGGCCGCAGGAGTACGCGTGGGTGCGGCCGTCGGGCGCGGTCTCGATCAGGAGAGCGGTGACGAAAGCCTCCTCGTCGGGCAGGAAGCGGTTCAGCCCGGTGTCGAGCCGGCCGGCCAGGCGGCCGAGGGTGGGCTCCTCGTAGGCCGCCTCGTGGAAGGAGCCCAGGACCGCGGCGGCGGTGGCCACGGCGCCGAGCCCCTTGCCGCGTACATCGCCGATGAGGGCCCGTACGCCGAAGTCGGTCTCCGCCACCGCGTAGAGGTCGCCGCCGATGCGGGCGTACTGGGCGGCCGCCAGATAGCTCGCGGCCGTACGGAAGCGGCCCAGGGTCTCGGGCGGCGGGCGCAGCACCGCCCGCTGCGCGGTTTCGGCGACGGAGACCACCTTCCGCAGCCGCGCGTAGTCCTGCTCGCCGCGGCGGACCACGAAACAGCTCAGTGCGGCGATGACGCTGATCACCACCGTGGTTCCGGCCACGGAACCGATCCGTTGCGGCTCGGTCGGCAGGAGCACCCAGCGGGTCGCGGCCGCCACGATCGCCGAAGCGATGATCATCGGCGGGCGGAAGGCGAACGCCATGATGGCGGGGATCGCGACGAGGACGGAGGCGATGTGCGAGGAGGGCGGGGTGGTGAGCTGGAGGACCACCACCAGGACCAACAGGACCAGGGCCGTGCCCAGGACCACGAGTTTGGTGGCCCGTCCGGCCGGCGGCCGGGTGTCGGGCGCCCCTTCACGCGTCGGCATGTCCGCCCCTCCCGGTGATTGCGGCCGGTTCGGCAGCGCGCCGGGCCGTGGTCTCGATCCACGCCAGCTGGCGGCCGAGGCTCGTCAGCCACACCTCCAGGTCGACGGAGAGCGAGGCCGGGGCGTAGTCGGCCGGTGCCGGTGCGGGCGCTCGCGCGGGCCCCGGGTTCCCGCCGCCGACCAGGGCGGCGATCCGGTCGGCCTCCGCTTCCAGCTCCTCCGCTGTCGTACGGGCCCAGGCGGCGGGCGGTCCGGTCGGCTCGGCGGTCTGGGGCAGGCTCAGACGGGGCAGCCGGTGGGCGCCGAGGATCGTGTGGCTCGCGACGATGAGCACCGCGTGCCAGTCGGTTCCGGTTCCTTCCCGGAGGGCGGGGGCCTCGCTGCGGTACTGGGCGTACGCCGCCTCGGCGAGGCGCAGCCGGTGCAGGCTCGGGAGGGTCGGCGCCGGGGTGGGCGCGCCGGGCGAAGGGTGCATCAGCGCCTGCGCGGTGGCCGGGACCAGGCCGCCGCAGGAGTGCAGCAGCGCGGCCATGGTGCGGCGGACCTCGCGCCGGGCTCCGGCCGGCCAGGCGAGGAGCCCGCACAGCAGGCCGACCGCGCTGCCGGTGAGCACGTCGATCATCCGCGCCTCCGAGAGCCGCCAGGTGACGGGGGCGATCTGGGCGAACGCGGTGGCCACGACCAGGGTGAACCCCGCCTGGGCCCAGGCGATCCCCAGCAGCGGGCCCAGGCAGAACGCCACCGGCATCGCCGGCGCGAGCAGGGCCGCGTACACGTCGGTGTGCGTGCCGAGCCCGATCACCAGCGCGCCCGCCGCGAGGGCGCCGACGACATTGCCGGCCACGGCGCGCCGCACCGCCTGCCAGGTCGCGCCCACCGTCGTACGCCCCAGGGTCAGCACCGCCAGCAGGACCCAGAATCCGTGGGCCAGGTCGAGGGTGCCGGCCACCAGCCGGGCGGCGGCGAGCCCGAGCGCGGTGCGCACCGCGTTCTGGAAGAGCACCGACCGCAGGGTGATGTTGCCGAGGACCCGGCGCGCCCAGAGCCTCGGCGACGACAGCTCCGCGTACCAGAACTGGTCGTGCGGGACGGCCGGGCCGAGGGGCCTGCCGTGCGCGGCGATGTCGGCCGTGACCTCCACGATCCGGGCCGACTCGGCCAGTGCCATGACCCGCGACTGCCGTCTGAGCACGGCGATCGGGGGGACGAGCGCCGGCGGCCCGGAGGTGAGCCGGACGCGCTCCGCCCTGAAGTGCCGCATGGCCGCTTCGAGCGTCCCGGCCACGGGCGCCCGCTTTCCGGTGCGCAGGTAGTGCGCGCAGCCGGTGCACACCTCGGCGACCCGGTCCAGGAGTTCGGCGGAGGCCGGGTCGGCGACGTGCGGCGGTTCCTCGGCGAGGGTGGCCAGCTGGTTCAGGAGCCGGCGCACCGAGCGGCCGGCCTGGTCCAGGGCACGGTCCGTCCGCCCCGCGCTCGCGGGCTGTTCGGCCGGAGGCAGCGACGACAGCCGCAGCCGCGCTCCGGCCGCGCGCAGCGTCGCGGGGGGTACGCGGCCGGGCGAGGCCGCCTCGTCCGCGGCGGTCCGCAGCGCGTCGGCCATGCGCCGGCGGTAGGAGGGGACGGCGGGTTCGGGCAGCAGAAGGGTCTCGCACGCGACGAGGAGCAGCACCCCCGCGGTCAGCCCGAGGAGCCGGTCGCCCAGGGTGCCGGGGGCGTACGGCGGGAAGCAGGCGAGGATGTAGAAGAGCTGGAGGCCCGGCCCCGTACCCGCCGGGCGCGGTCCCCCGACGGCCGTGAAGGCGAGCAGGAACCCGATGACCAGCATGCCGCCCGCCGCGGCCCAGGTGTTCACGGCGAGCAACGTGCCCAGGGATGCCAGCACGAGGCCCGGCGGGAGGGCGCGCAGCAGGACGGAGGCCTTCTGACGGCTCGACCCCGGAACGGCGGAGAGCAGGCCCAGGGCGACGGGCGCGAAGAGCGCGTACAGCGCGGCGACCGGCCGGTCGGCGGCGTAGAGCAACGGGTAGAACCCCGCTCCCGCCGCGAGCGCCACCCGGACGCCCCGCCGGACGACGACCGGCCACCCGCTGTCGACGCTCACCCCGGCGCCCGGCAGCCACCGTCGGTCGGGCGCGGCGCGTCGCGTACCGGCAGCGGCTGTGCGCACATCCCGCGACGCTCCCTTCTCCGCCCGGACCGTGTCCCTTCCCCCACGACATTGTTGAACAGGCCCGGCCGTCGCGCTCGCGGACGATCGGCGTCGGCGGAGCGGTCAGGGGTTGTTCAGGTACGCCAGCACCGCCAGCACGCGGCGGTTGTTCGAGCCGTCGTCGGTGATGCCGAGCTTGCCGAAGAGGGAGGTCGTGTACTTGCTGATCGCGCTGTCGCTCAGGAACAGCCGCCCCGCGATCGCCTGGTTGGACAGGCCCTCCGCCATCAGCGCCAGCACCGAGTGCTCGCGCTCCGTGAGACCGCCCAGCCTGCGGTGCGACGAGCCGCTGGACAGCAGCTTCGCGATGACCGCCGGGTCCATCGCCGTACCGCCGGCCGCGACCCGTTGCAGCGCGTCGATGAACTGGTCGGCGTCGAAGACGCTCTCCTTCAGGAAGTAGCCGACCCCGCCCGACCCGTCGGCCAGCAACTCGCGGGCGTACAGCTGCTCCACGTACTGGGACAGGATCAGCACCGGCAGGCCCGGCATCTCGGCGCGGGCGGCGAGGGCCGCGCGCAGCCCTTCGTCCGTCTGCGTCGGCGGCATGCGGACGTCCACCACCGCCACGTCGGGGCGGAACTCGCGCAGGGCGGCCAGCGTCTCGGGGCCGGTCGTGGCCGTACCCACCACCTCGTGTCCGTACGCCTCGATGAGACGGACCATGCCGTCGCGCAGGAGATACAGATCCTCGGCTACAACGATTCGCATGCCACCATGATCCTCGCGCGGGTCGGCCCGCCGGCCGGACTCGTGATGTCCAGGCTCCCGTCGAAGACCGCGAGGCGCCGTCGCAGCCCCGCGAGCCCGCCGCCGTCCCGGACGGCCGCTCCGCCGCACCCGTCGTCCTCCACCTCGACGACGAGACCCGTCTCGTCCTGGGCGAGGGAGATCCGCATCCGGGTCGCACGGGCGTGCTTGACCGCGTTGGTGAGCAGCTCGGCGACGCCGAAGTACACCGCCGACTCGACGGGCGCGTCCAGCCGCCCCGGCACGTTCGCGACGACCTCCGTTTCGAGCGAGCTGTCGAGGGCGAGCGCGCGTACGGCGTCGACGAGGCCCCGGTCGTTGAGGACGGGCGGGTTGATGCCGTGGACCAGGTCGCGCAGTTCGGCCAGCGAGGCCGTGGCACCCGCCCGTGCCTCGCGCATCAGCGCCCTGGCCCGGTCCGGGTCGGTCTCCATCAGCTTCTCCACCGTCGCCAGGGACATCCCGAGCGCGACGAGCCTGGCCTGCGCCCCGTCGTGCAGGTCCCGCTCGATCCGGCGGATCTCGGCGGCCTGAGCCACCGTCGCGTCCGCCCGCTGCCCGGTGAGTTCGTCCACCCGGTCCGCCAGCGCCATCGTGGCGGACGGCCGCAGGAAGTGGACCGCGACGGGGGTGACCGGCCGCCAGGCGTACGGGGAAGAGGCGACGGCCACCAGGAGGCCCAGGAGCGCGGCCGGCGTGCCCGTACCCAGCCCGACGGCCGCCAGAACCACCCCCGCGGGTGGAACGCACGCGACGATCCCCGCCGTGAACGGGGCGATCGCGGTGAACCGGAGGTCGCGCCGGTTGGCCGGGTCCTTCCAGCGCACCCGCCACCGCTGGTCCATCAGGGCGTCGCGCCGGGTGCGGTGGTAGTCGAAGCCGTTCCACCAATAGCCGGTGGCCATGCGCGTCACCGGCGGCGCCTGCCGGTAGCCGGACGGGATCACGGTCCCGGACCAGCGGGCGACCAGGAAGCGGACCGCCCGGCACACCGGCCGTGCCAGGGCGAGCGTGCCCACGCACACCAGCACCGAGGGCCCCACCCACGACCACGGGTTCGCCGCGCCCCACGCGATGCCCCACGCCACCGCGCCCGCCCACACGGCCGGGATCAGCAGCGTGACGCCGGCGACTGCGCACGCCCGTACAAAGCCGGTACCGGCCCGTGCCGGCCACGATTCCCGCGCACTCATGTCGCCTGCCGCCTCTCCCCGTTCGTCCCGGTGCCCCACTCTGCACCGTGCGGAGGGCGCGCGGGCCCCGTCCGGGGGAGGAGTGGGTCTGGACCCACCCCGTCGTACGTCCAGGCGCATACCGCGCCGGACCGGCCATTCGTAGCGTCGTCACCATGACCAAGAAGACGAACACCCAGCCCGGGGCCCTGAAGGCCCTCGCATCGGCCCGCCTGAGCATCACGCTCTACGGGGCACTCTCCGGCGCGGCCCTGCTCGCGGTGATCGCGGTGGCGGCCACCGGCCACTCGGTGAACACCTTCATGTGGGTCCGCGCGGTCCTGCTGCCGGTGATCGCGTACGTACTCCTGCGCATCACGACCGCCGCGGCCGACGGCTCCCGCCGCGCGTTCGAGCGGATGAGCACTCTCGCGGTGATCATGCCGATCGCGATCATCGGCGTGGACCTGATCCCGGGCGTCTGCCCGCCCTGGTACGCGGCGGCCCAGGCGCTGTGCATGCTGCCGGTGATCCGGGTGGCGTTCCTGACACGCGGGGCGGCGCTGCGGACGGCGTTTCCGAAGACGGGGTGAGGGAAAGGCGGTCTCAGACCGCGCCGCCCTCCCGGAGCGGCTTCGCGTAGCAGCGGCTGCTGTCGTACGTGCGGTAGTGGCCGAACTTGCCGCAGGGGGTGTAGCCGCTGGAGAGGTACAGGGCGATGGCCTCCGGCTGGCGGTCGCCGGTCTCCAGGACCATGCGGGTGCGGCCGGCGGCACGGGCATCGGCCTCCAGGGCGGCGAGGATGCGGCGGGCGAGGCCCTGGCCGCGGCCCTCCGGTATGACGTACATCCGCTTCAGCTCGGCGTCACCGTCCGAGTAGCCCTCGTCGTTGCGCTCCTGGGCGCGCCAGCCGCCGGTGGCGACGGGCTGCTCCGACGCGTCGTACGCGATCAGGTACAGGCCGTGAGGCGGGTCGAACATCGTGGCGTCCAGCGGTGTGACATCGCCCCCATCGCCGTAGCGCTCGGCGTATTCGAGCTGCACGCGATCGTTGAGTTTGACGGCATCGGGGTGGTCGAAGGCCCGGACCTGGATATTCATGCGAAGTAGTGTACATGTATGCGGCAGTCAAGGGTCGGTATCGTGCCGGAATGCTCACTGTGACCAGCGTGAATGTAAACGGTCTCCGCGCCGCGGCCAAGAAGGGCTTCGTCGAGTGGCTGGCCGCGACCGACGCCGATGTGATCTGCCTCCAGGAAGTGCGCGCCGAGCCCGAGCAGCTGCCCGCTCAGGTGCGTGAGCCCGAGGGCTGGCACACCGTCCACGCGCCGGCTGCCGCCAAGGGGCGGGCCGGGGTCTCCCTCTACTCGCGGCGGGCCCCCGAGCGCGTGCAGACCGGGTTCGGCGGTCACGGGCAGGACGGGGGCGAGGAGTTCGACACAAGCGGGCGGTACGTCGAGATCGACCTGCCCGGCGTCACGGTCGCGAGCCTGTACCTGCCCTCCGGCGAGGTCGGCACCGAGCGGCAGGACGAGAAGGAGCGCTTCATGGCCGCGTTCCTGCCCTACCTCGTCGGGCTGAAGGCGCGCGCCGCCGCCGAGGGCCGCGAGGTCGTCGTCTGCGGTGACTGGAACATCGCCCACCAGGAGGCCGACCTCAAGAACTGGCGCGCCAACCGCAAGAACTCCGGCTTTCTGCCCGAGGAGCGCGCGTGGCTGACCCGGGTCTTCGCGGAGGCCGAGTACGTCGACGTCGTACGCGCCCTGCACCCGGACGTCGAGGGCCCGTACTCGTGGTGGTCGTACCGGGGGCGTGCGTTCGACAACGACACGGGCTGGCGCATCGACTACCTGGTGGCCACCCCCGGGCTCGCCGGGCGCGCGGTGAAGGCGTGGGTGGAGCGGGCGGCAAGCCACGGCGAGCGGTGGAGCGACCACGCGCCCGTGACCGCCGTCTTCGACCTGTAGCGAGCGGCTGCGGAACGCCCCGGCCGAGGGGTGGTGCCCCCTCTTCGGGTGCGGGGGCGCGGTCGCGCTAGGTTGGCCCGGCATCGGGCCACCTGCCGCGGCCTCCGGCGCGACGGCCGTGGGGCCGGCAGCGCCAGGCCCGTGTTCCGGCCCGGCGGTGCCGATGGCATGCCGTGCCTGCCGCACATCTACGGACGGGTGACACCGCTTGCAATTCCAGCTCCTGGGCCCCGTGGGGGTATCGCACGACGGCCGCCAGGTATCCCTCGGCTCGCCGAAGCAGCGATGCGTCCTCGCCGCGTTCCTGCTGGCCCCGGGGGTCCCGCTCTCCGTCGATCATCTGATCCAGTGCGTATGGGGCCACTCCCCGCCCCCCACCGCACGAGGCACGCTCCAGAGCTACCTGACACGTCTGCGGGGCGCCCTGCCCCCGCAGGGCGCCGACACGGCGGCGATAGAGCGCCGGGCCGGCGGCTACCTGCTCACGGCCTCTGCCGCCGACATCGACCTGCACCGCTTCCGGAGCCTGACCGTGCGGGCCCGCGACGCCGGCAGCGACGCGGAGGCGGAGCGAACTCTGGACGAGGCGCTCGGCCTGTGGCACGGTGACGCGCTTTCCGGCATCGCCGGCGACTGGGCCGAATCCGTACGCGCGGGCCTGGAGCAGGAACGGCTGGCCGCTCTGCTCGACCGTATCGACCACCGGCTTGCCGCGGGCGGGCCGGCCGGTCTCACCGAGCAGGTACGGGGCCTCGCCGCCGAACACCCGTGGGACGAGCGGATCGCCGCGCAGCTCATGACCGTGCTGTTCCGCTCCGGCAGGCAGGTGGAGGCGCTCGCTCACTACGAAGCGTTCCGGCGCAGCCTGGCGCAGGAGTTCGGCGTCGATCCCGGTGCGGCCCTGCGGCATCTGCACGAGGCGGTCCTGCGCGACGCCCCGGAGCTGGGCGGGGCACCTGCCCGGCCCCGGAAGCCGCCGCGGGCCACGTCGGACGGCATACCGGGCGACTGGACCGTGCAGTGCCAACTCCCCTTCGCCGTCCCGGGGTTCGTGGGCCGGAGTGGGGCGATACAAGAACTGGAGACCCTGTTCACGGCGGCGGCGCGGGGGGAGACCACCGCACCCGTCGTCATCACCGGCACGCCCGGTGTCGGCAAGACGGCGCTGGCGGTGCACCTCGGTCATCGTCTGCGGCAGGCCTTCCCCGACGGGCAGTGGTACGTGCGGTTGCTGGGCGCGGGCGACCGCCCCCGCGATCCGTCCGAGGTCCTGGCGGCTCTGTTGCAGGCCTCCGGTCTGGACGTGGCCACCATTCCGGAGCCGTTGGAGGACCGGGCCGCGGTCTTCCGTGGCCGGCTCACCGGCCGCCGGGTCCTCATCGTGCTCGACGACGCGGCGGACGCCGAACAGGTCAGGCCGTTGCTGCCCGGCACCGCGGGGGTGGCCGTGCTGGTCACCAGCCGTTTCGAGCTGCGCGGTCTCGGCGTCAGCCATGCCGCGCACGCCGTCCGGCTCCAGGTGCTGGACCGGGAAGAGGCGCACACCCTGCTGTCCGGCGTTCTCGGCGAGGACCGGGTGGCCGCGGAGCCGGAGGCGTCCCGACGCCTCGCCGAGCAGTGCGCGCGGCTTCCGCTGGCCCTGCGGATCGCCGCCGCCAATCTCGCGGCCCGGCCCGGACGGTCGCTGGAGGCCTACGCCGCCGACCTGGACAGCGACGGGCGCCTGGCGAAACTGTCCATCGCCGGTGACCGCCGGGCCGCGGTCCGTACCGCCTTCGACGACTCCCTCGCGTTCCTGGACCCGTCCGCGGTCCGGCTGTTCGCCCTGCTCGGCCTGCACCCCGGACCGGACTTCGGCGCGGAGGCCGCTGCGGCTCTGCTGGGGGACGAACCGGCCGTGGCCGAGGAGCTGCTCGACGTGCTGGCCGACGCGAGCCTGTTGCAGCGCAGTGCGGCAGACCGCTTCCTCTTCCACGACCTGCTGCGGCTGTACGCGGCGGAGCACGCCGCGGCGCAGCCCGCGCACGAGGCGGCGTGGCAGAGGCTGTGCGACTGGTATCTCGCCACCGCCGAGGCCGCCACCGCCTTCGAGTACACGGGCGTCGCGCAACTGCCCCGGGAGCGCGCCGCCTCCGGACGGTTCGCCGACCGGAAGCAGGCCCTGGGGTGGCTCGACCAGGAACTCGCGAACCTGGTCGCCGTGGTCGGCCGCGCTGCCGCGACGGGCCCGCGTCACATCGCCTGGCAGCTCGCCGACCAGCTGCGCATGTACGTGTACTACCGGCACCACCGGGTCGAATGGAAGGCGATGGCCACCGCCGGCCTGCGCGCCGCCGAGGCCGCGGGTGACCCCCTCGCGCGGGCGGCGATGCTCCAGAGCCTCGGAGTGCTGGGCCATCACACCGAGGACCAGGGGCGCAATCTGGACCACTTCCTCGGCGCCCTGGAGGGCTACCGCACCGCCGGATTCGTCCCCGGCCAGGCGAGCGTCATGTCCAACCTGGCCGTCTACTACGGGCGTCGCGGTCAGATGCGTCAGGCAGGGGAATGGCAGGAACGCGGTGTGGAACTGCTCCGCGGCCTCGACCGCCCGGTACTCCTCGGTATCGCCCTCAACGTCGTGTCCCTGATCCACTCCTACCTCGGCGAGTGGGAGCAGGCCGTCGAGCGGGGGAGTGAGGCCATCGAACTCTCCCGGAGTCACGGGCAGACGATGGGCACCATCAGCCCGCTCGTCAACCGGGCCATAGCCCACCACGGCCGGGGCGACTACGAGGCGGCGCTGGCCGACGGAACCCTGGCCCTGCGCCTGTCCCAGGAGCACCGCAAGCGCCGCAACGAGGCGGATGCCCAAGAGATTCTGGCGCGCACGCACCGGGACACCGGCCGCCTCGACCTGGCCCGCCCGCTCGCGGAGAAGGCGCTGGCGTTCGCCCGTGAGACGGCGGATCCCACCGCGCTGAGTGACTGCCTGCTCAATCTCGGCGAAGTGTCGCGCCTCGGTGGCGAGTTGCCGCAGGCGGCGGCGCACCTGGAGGAAGCGCTGGAGATCGCCGGCCGCTCGGGCTTCCGGCACCAGGAGGCGGACGCCCGTACCGGCCTCGCCCGGGTGCGGTATGCGGAGGGCAACGCCGAGGCCGCCGCGGAGCTGGCGGAAGCCGCCCTGGCGGCCGCCGGGGAACTGGGTCTGCGACCGGTGGCAGACCGCGCCCGCACCATCCTGGCCGCTGCCCGAGGGCCGGGGTGAGGCGGGAACCCCCGTGCCTCGCCTCACCCCGGCCCTCGTTCAACTGCTCATGAACAGCGACGACGGCTCAGTGATCGTTGTAGAAGTCGCCGTAGCTGTCGTCGCCCTTGGCCCAGAACCTGAGGAAGACGTAGTTCTTCTCGTCGAGGTTGTACTTTCCGCCGTCGCTGGCCCGGTGCGTCTTGCACGTGCCGTAACCGCTGCTGACGGTCATGGTGTACCCGGCGTCGGTGTAACCGTCCTCGCTGACCTCGACGGTGGCGGACTTCCCGTCCTTCGCGGTGTCGCACACCGAGATGATGTCGCCGTACTCCTCGACGTACACGCGCGCGCCGGAGCTGGGGTTGGGGCTGTAGGGATTGAAGATGTGGTCCCAGTCGATGCCGGGCTCGGTCTGGGCGGAGGCGGTGGCGCCGCTCATCATGAGGGCGGCGGCGGCCAGCGCGGTCGCGCCGGCGAGTATCCGCCCGATACGAGGCTTCACAGGGTGGCTCCTTCTGCGAGAGAAACCGTGCGGAGCGGGCTGTGCCGCGTGCCGCACGGAAAGCGGTGGGGGGACGCCGGACGTGCCGGGCCGACCCCGGGTCACGGGATCCCCTCCGCACTGATCGACTCGGGCGACGGCACGTGCCTCACCGCACGGGCTCTGGACACCGTGTGGCATGTGGCCCTGACGACCGCCCGCTCCCCGGGACACTGCCAGCGTCCTGCTGCAAAAATCCTGCAGAACGCCTGCAGACCGGGCGCGGGGCCGCTTACTGCTCCTCCGGCTCCGGTTTCTCCCGCCGCAGCCGCCGGTCCAGCGCCATCGACAACTCCGCGTCCATCACCGCGCGGGCCAGCGGCCGGAGTTGGGGCGGTTCCGGGTCCGTCTCCGCGCCGTACTCCTGGAGGACCGACACGAACAGGTCCGCCAGCGCCTCCGCGTGTTCACGGACCCGGCGGCCGGTGGCGAGGACCGAGGCGAGGGGGACGCCCTCGCGGACCAGCTCCGCCGACACGTCCAGCAGGCGGCGGCTGATGTGGACGATCGCCGCGCCGTCCGTCCCCAGGTAGCCCAGCTCCATCGCCAGCGCCAGGTTCTCCGGCGTGGACTCGCCCCCGAAGTAGTCCGCGAGCTGCTCCGGTGTGAGGCGGACCGGGGTCTCCTCGGACGGTTCGCCCAGGCCCAGCACCTCCGCGACGTCGCGCCCGCTCTCGAAGGTGCGGGCGAGGTCGGCGATGCCGGTGAGGGTGTGGCCGCGTTCCAGGAGACCGGTGATCGTGCGCAGGCGGGCCAGGTGGTGGTCGTCGTACCAGGCGATGCGGCCCTCGCGGCGGGGCGGTGAGATCAGGCCGCGCTCCCGGTAGAAGCGCACGGTCCGGACGGGGATGCCGGCCTCCTTGGCCAGCTCCTCCATGCGGTACTCGCGGTGCTCGCGTCCCTCTGCCACCCCCGCACCCTATCCGCCTCCCCGGCGCCGGGGCCCCAGGTTGTACCGCGGGTAACTTTCCTTCGCCCGCCCCCTACCCATCGGTACGAAGCTGCTCTACCCTCCCAACAATGCCAGTGATTGCTGGCAGAGTCGTGTGACGTACCGCGGGAGGCGGCAGCATGGCCCAGCACGAGCATGTACGCGTGGCGGTGATCGGATCCGGATTCGGGGGCCTCGGGGCCGCGGTCCGGCTGCGACGCGAAGGCATCACCGATTTCGTGGTCCTGGAGCGCGCCGGTTCCGTCGGCGGCACCTGGCGCGACAACAGCTACCCGGGCTGCGCCTGCGACGTACCGTCCCACCTGTACTCCTTCTCGTTCGCCCCCAACCCCGAGTGGCCGCGCACCTTCTCCGGGCAGGAGCACATCCGCGCCTACCTGGAGCACGTCGCCGACACCTTCGGGCTCCGTCCGCACCTGCGCCTCAACCACGAGGTGAAGCAGATGCGCTGGGACAACGACGAATTGCACTGGGTCATCGACAGCGCCAACGGCACCACGATCGTCGCCGACGTCGTCGTCTCCGCGACCGGGCCGCTCTCCGACCCGAAGATGCCCGACATCCCAGGGCTCGCCGACTTCCCCGGCAAGGTCTTCCACTCCGCCCGCTGGGACCACGACGCCGACCTCACCGGCAAGCGCGTCGCGATGATCGGCACCGGCGCCTCCGCCATCCAGATCGTGCCCGCGATCCAGCCCAAGGCCGGCAAGCTCACCCTCTTCCAGCGCACCCCACCCTGGGTCATGCCCCGCATGGACCGGAAGATCAGCGGCGCCGAGCGATGGCTGCACCGCGCCCTGCCCGCCACCGGCACCGCGCGCCGCGGACTCCTGTGGGGTATCCGGGAGTTGCAGGTCAGCGCCTTCACCAAGCACCCCGACCAGCTCGGCCTGGTCGAGCGGATAGCCAAGTCCAACATGGCCCGGTCCATCAAGGACCCCGCCCTGCGCGCCAAGCTGACCCCCTCGTACCGCATCGGCTGCAAGCGCATCCTGCTGTCGAGTACGTACTACCCAGCCCTCGCCCAGCCCAATGTCGACGTCGTCGCCTCCGGCCTCGCCGAGGTCCGCGGCTCCACCGTCGTCGCATCGGACGGCACCGAGGCCGAGGTCGACGCGATCATCTTCGGCACCGGCTTCCACGTCACCGACATGCCGATCGCCGAACGCGTCGTCGGCGCCGACGGGATCACGCTCACGGAGTCCTGGAAGGACGGCATGCAGGCGCTGCGCGGCGCCAGCGCGGCCGGCTTCCCGAACTGGATGACCATCATCGGCCCCAACACCGGGCTCGGGAACTCCTCGATGATCCTCATGATCGAGTCCCAGCTGAACTACATGGCCGACTACCTGCGGCAGTTGGACGTCCTCGGCGGCAAGGTCGCCCTCGACGCCCGCCCCTCCGCCGTCGGCGCCTGGAACCGCCGCGTCCAGGAGCGCATGAAGCGCACCGTCTGGAACACCGGCGGCTGCAACAGCTGGTACCTCGACGCCAACGGCCGCAACACCACTGTCTGGCCCGGCACCACCGCCGAGTTCCGCAAGGCCACCCGGACCGTCGACGTCTCCGAGTACCAGGTCCTGCGCCCGGCCCTCCCGGCCCAGCGCACCCCCGGCGAGACCGTCTCCGAGGAGGCCGTCCGATGAGCCGTCCGCTGCCCGTCGCCGGGCGCCGGCCCGTCGCCGCCCGCGAACTCCTCGCCGTCTCCGCCGACGGCTCCCGCATACACGTCGAGATCCACGGCCAGGACGGCGCGCCCGCCGTCGTCCTCTCCCACGGCTGGACCTGCAACACCAGCTTCTGGGACGCCCAGATACGGGACCTCGCCGTCGACCACCGCGTCATCGCCTACGACCAGCGCGGCCACGGCACCTCACCCGCCGCCGCCCGCGACGGCTACAGCACCGACGCGCTGGCCGACGACCTCGAAGCGGTCCTCGCCGCGACCCTCGCCCCCGGCGAGAAGGCCGTCCTCGCCGGGCACTCCATGGGCGGCATGACCATCATGTCCGCCTCCCGCCGCGCCAAGCTGCGCGAGCACACCGCCGCCGTCCTGCTCTGCAGCACCGGCAGTTCCCGGCTCCTGGCCGAGTCGCTGGTCGTGCCGATGCGCGCCGGAGCCGTACGCACGCGGCTCACCCGCGCCGTACTCGGCGCCCGCGCCCCGCTCGGCCCGGTCACGCCGGTTTCGCGGCGGATACTGAAGTACGGGACGATGGGCCCCGGTTCGGCCCCGGACAAGGTCGACACCTGCGCCCGTATCGTGCACGCCTGCCCCCGGCTGCCGCGCGTCGCCTGGGGTCAGGTCCTCGCGGAGCTGGACCTCGACGCGGGCGTACGGGAGTTGCGAGTGCCCACCGCCGTCATCGCGGGTACGGAGGACCGGCTCACGCCGCCCGTCCACGCCCGCGCCATAGCGGCGGCGCTGCCCGACTGTCTGGGGCTCACCGAGCTGACGGGCATGGGGCACATGACTCCGGTGGAGGCGCCGGAGGTGGTCACGGCGAGGATACGCGAACTGGTGACCACCTACCTGCCGGTCGTCCCGGACCGGAACACAGCGGGCCCGACGGACGTCGGACACGTCGAGGACAACGCCGAGGGCAAGGAGGAGGTCGCATGAGCGGCAGGGGAAGTCTCGAAGGACAGGTCGTCGTCGTCACCGGCGCCGCCCGCGGTGTCGGTGAACTGCTCGCCCGCAAACTCTCCGCCCGCGGCGCGGTCCTCGCCCTCGTCGGTCTCGAACCCGACGAGCTGAAGAAGGTCTCCGCCCGCCTCCACGGCGAGAGCGACCACTGGCACGCCGACGTCACCGACCACGAGGCCATGGCCCGCGTCGCCCAGGAGGTCAAGGCTCGCTTCGGCAAGGTCGACATCGTCGTCGCCAACGCCGGCGTCGCCACCGGCGGCCCCCTCGTCGACTCCGACCCCGTCGCCTGGCGCCGGGTCATCGAGGTCAACCTCATCGGCGGCGCGGTGACCGCCCGCGCGTTCCTGCCCGTCCTCATGGAGAGCCGCGGCTACTTCCTCCAGATCGCGTCCCTCGCCGCCATAACGCCGGCCCCGATGATGAGCGCCTACTGCGCCTCCAAGTCCGGCGTCGAGGCCTTCGCACACAGCCTGCGCGCCGAAGTCGGCTACCGGGGCGTGAAGGTGGGCGTCGGCTACCTCTCGTGGACCGACACCGACATGGTGCGCGGCGCCGACGAGGACGACGTCATGCGCGACCTCCGCCAGCGCCTGCCGTGGCCCGCGAACCGTACGTACCCGCTCGGCCCCGCCGTCGACCGCATCGTCGCCGGCATCGAGCGCCGCTCGCCCCACGTCTACGCCCAGTGGTGGCTGCGCGGCATGCAGTCCGTACGCGGCTATCTGCCCTCCCTCATCGGCGTCGTCGGCCAGCGCGAGATGCGCCGGTTCGCCCCCCGCCTGGAGGGCATGAGCAAGGGCCTCGTCGGTGCCGGGGGCGCCGCTGACCAGGGCGAACGCGCCGCGCGCACGGAGTGTGAGTGATCGACATGCGGAGCGTGGCCGGCCGTGTGAATCTGGTCGAGGCCCCACCGGGGCCGACCCCCACGCACCACATAGGAGTGAACAGCATGGGCATCGCCGACCAGTTCAAGGACAAGGCCAAGGACCTCGCCGGGCAGGCGCAGGACCAGGCGCAGGACCGCCAGCGCCAGGGCCAGGGCCGCGACCGCGCGAAGGACGCGTCCCAGCAGGGCCGCGACCGCGCCAAGCAGGCCTCGCAGCAGGGCCGCGAGCGCGCCCAGGGCGCGACGGACGAGGTGCGCGAGCGCTTCGACCGGTAACGGTCGCGCGGTGACGCCGAGGGGCGCACCCGGATTCTTCCGGGTGCGCCCCTTCGCGTGCCGGAAGTCAGGGACGCGGGCGCTCCCGGGGCTCGGCCGGACCCCGGAACGGCAGCGTCCGGCTGAGCACGAGGTTGGTCGTCGTGCTCCCGAACTCGGCCAGCTCGTCCACGATCTCCTCCAGGTGTGCCATCGAGGTGGCCGCCACCTTCAGGACGTAGCAGTCGTCCCCGGTGGTACGCAGGCACTCCAGGATCTCCGGGCGCTCTGCGAGCATCCGGCGCAGCGGCTCGTGCCGGCTGCCGGGATATTTCAGCCGGACCACCGCCAGCGCCACGTATCCGGTCCGCTCCAGGTCCACCTCCGCCCGGTATCCCGTGATGATCCCGGCCGTCTCCAGCCGCCGCACCCGCTCGGTCGCCGCCGACGCGCTCAGGTTCACCCGCCGCGCCAGCTCCGTGAAGGCGATCCGGCCGTCCCGCTGGAGCTCGTCCAGGATCGCCCAGTCCGTCGCGTCGAGATTCCCGGTCATCCGGTCAGATTACCGGGATATTCACGGGTCAACGGCCCCTGCACAGGCGGGAATCCCTTCAAGGAGGCGGGTCTGCCTGGCTAGGCTCGGCGGCGTGAAAATCGGCGTGAACGTCCCCAATTTCGGCCCCGGCACCGACCCCGGCGTCCTGCGCGACTGGGCGCTGACCGTGGAGGGCCTGGGTTTCGACCTGCTGATGCTCTCCGACCACGTGGCCATCACGCCCGACGTCGCCGAGCGCTACCCGGCCCCCTTCTACGAGCCCTTCACCACCCTGTCCTGGCTCGCCGGGCTCACCACCCGCGTCCGCCTCGGCACGACGGTGCTCATCGCCCCGTACCGGCACGCCCTGCTGACCGCCCGGATGGCGGCCAACCTGGACGCCCTCAGCGGCGGACGGCTTGTCCTCGGCGTCGGAGTGGGCTGGGCCCGGCAGGAGTTCGCCGCCCT
Source organism: Streptomyces sp. col6 (assembly GCF_008042035.1). Classification (GTDB taxonomy): domain Bacteria; phylum Actinomycetota; class Actinomycetes; order Streptomycetales; family Streptomycetaceae; genus Streptomyces. The sequence goes on along the minus strand of NZ_RDBL01000029.1, from coordinate 332,850 downwards.
CGGCATCCCCTTCGACCGGCGCGGACGCCTCACCGACGGCGTCCTGCGCGACCTCCGGGAGGCCTGGGCCGACACCGCCTCCTACGGCGACCGGCGCATCCCCGTCTGGATCGGCGGCAACAGCGACGCGGGCGTGCGGCGGGCCGTACGGTTCGGGGACGCCTGGCACCCCCTGCGCTGCACGATGCCGTGGCTCCGGGAGGGCGCGGACCGGCTGCGGGCCTCCGCGTCCGAACAGGGCCTCCCCGTCCCCGCGTTCGCGCCCCGGATCGCCCTCCGGGTCACCCCGACCCCCGTCGACGGGCCCGAACGCCTCGCGGGCGAGGGCACGATCGACCAGATCATGGAGGACCTGGACCGGTTGCGGCTGCTGGGCGCCGACACCGTCGTCCTCGACCCGTACCACGGCGACCCCCGCGAGACCTCCCGCCCGCAGCCCGCCCGCCAGGCCCTGGCCACGGTCGCCGCCCACCTCTCGACAACGGAGCAGCCATGACCACGACCGCCGACCACACCCTCCTGCGGCGCGCCATCGCCCTCGCCGCCGAGGCCCGCGAGACCGGCAACCCGCCGTACGGATCGCTCCTCGCGGCCCCGGACGGCACGATCCTCGCGGAGGACCGCAACACGACCCTCACCGACCACGACATCACCGCCCACCCCGAACTGAAGCTCGCCCGCTGGGCGGCGGCGCGGCTGGACGCGGCGACGGCCGCCGCCACGACGATGTACACCAGCTGCGAGCCTTGCACGATGTGCGCGGCGGTCATCCAGCAAGCGGGGCTGGGCCGCGTGGTCTTCGCCCTCTCCGGCGAACAACTGCTGACCATCCGGCCGGGCAGCAACCGCCCGCCCGTACCGCAGGAGGGCCCGGCGCTGCTGGAGGAGGTACGGGCGGTGGTGGAGCCGTACTACGGCGTCAGCCGGCCTTGACGGCGTCGATGAAGGGCGCCCATGCGGCGGCGCCGAGAAGAAGGGCGGGCCCTTCGGGGCGCTTGGAGTCGCGGACGGGGACTCGCCAGGTGACGGCTTCAGCGGACCACGTCGAAGACGTTCTTCTGGATGCCGTTGGGGAACGCCTCGTGCTCGACGAGCCTCAGGTGCCGGGTGTCCTTGTCCGAGCCGCTGAACAGGCGCTTGCCGGCGCCGAGGAGGAGCGGGAAGACGAGGAGGTGGTAGCGGTCGACGAGGTCCGCGTCGGAGAGGGACCGGTTGAGGGCCGCGCTGCCGTGGACGATGATCGGGGCGCCGTCGGTCTGCTTGAGGGCGGCGACGTCGTCGAGGGAGCGCAGGATGTGGGTCTCGCCCCAGTCGGAGGCGAGTCCGTCCTCGGTGAGCGTGGTGGAGACGACGTACTTGGGCATCGCCTTGTAGCCGGCGAACTCCGCCATGCCGGGCCACACGGGGCTGAACGCCTCGTAGCTGGCGCGCCCCATCATGAGCGCCCCGGCCTCCTCCTGTTCCCGGCCCTTGATCTCGTACGCCTCGGGAAGGAACTCGATGTCCTTGAAGGTCCAGCCGGAGTTCCGGTAGCCCGGTTCGCCGCCGGGGGCCTCGACGACGCCGTCGAGGGAGACGAAAGCGGTGGTGATGAGCGTGCGCATGGGTGACGTCCTTGGAGAGGGGCGGGCGGGGGCTACTGGTAGCTGTCGTACGTGGGCCTGCCCGTCGTGCGGTAGACCGCCAGGACCGTGCCGCCCTTGGTCGCCGTGACGCTGACCGGTTCCAGGGCCGTGGGGATCGCGCCGTCCGCGAAGAGGCGCTTGCCGGTGCCGATGATCACCGGGTGGATGGTGAGGCGGTACTCGTCGACCAGGTCGTTGCGCATCAGGGTCTGGGCGAGGTCGCCGCTGCCGACGACGTTGATGTTGCGGCCCTCGGTCGCCTTCAGGCGGCGTACCGCCTCGGCGGTGTCGCCCTCCAGGAGCGTGGAGTTCTGCCAGTCCACGGAGGTCAGGGTGCGGGACGCCACGTACTTGTGCATGGAGTTCATCCGCTCCGTGAACGGGTTGTCCGGGTCGGCGGTCGGCCAGTACGAGGCGAAGATGTCGTACGTCTTGCGGCCGAGGAGCAGCGCGTCGGTGTCCTCGTACCAGCCGCCGATCGCCTCACCCACCTCGTCGTCGGAAGTGGGCTTCTGCCAGCCCCCGTGCGCGAAGCCGCTCTCGGTGTCCTCGTCGGGGCCGCCGGGGGCCTGCATGACGCCGTCGAGGGTCAGGAATGTGGAAACGATGATCTTGCGCATGGGGTGCGCTCCTTTCGTCAAGGGGTAGACGTCGGGAGCGCCGGAAACTCATCGGCGAGAGCGTGGCCCCCGGCCTCACCGCACCGGGAAGCCGTACGCGTACCCCTGCTCCCGCAGCCACGGCAGGACCTGGCCCAGTGCGGCCAGGGTCTGGGAGCGGTCGCCGCCCGCGTCGTGGAAGAGGACGGTCGGGCCGTTGGCGATCTCGCCCTTGACGGTGGCGACGATGGCGTCCACGCCGGGGTGCTCGAAGTCCTTGGTGTCGACGTTCCAGCCCAGCGGCCGCATCCCGTGCGAGGCGGCGAGCTTCCGGCTGTACGGGGTGAACGCGCCGCCGGGGGCGCGGTAGTACTGCGGGTGGACGCCGCCCGACGCCTTGGTGATCATCCGTTCGGCGTCGAGGATCTCCTTGGCCTGGTACGCCTCGGACTTCTTGTCCATGGTCACGTCGTGCGAGACGGTGTGGTCGCACAGCCGGTGCCCGCCCGCCACGACGGCCTTGACCAGGTCGGGGTAGGCCTGGGCCTGCGTGCCGACCATGCAGAACGTGGCCTTGACCCCGTTCTCCTTGAGGAGCCGGAGCACCTGGGGCGTCCAGGTCGGGTCCGGGCCGTCGTCGATGGTGATGTTGACGCCCTTGGGGCCCTTGTCCGACGCGTGGGCGATCTCCTGCGCGACCGCTTCGGGCACGGACCGGTCATGCTGCGGGGCGGACTTCGCCGAGACGGCCGCCGCCCCCTGCCCGTCGGTGGTGCCGGCCTGCGCGGTCCACACCGAAGTGGCCGCGGCCAGCGCGGTGACCCCGAGAGCCGCCGCGATGAGCCGACTGTGCCACGTGCGTTCCCTGTGCTTCGCCATGTCCGCCCCGCCCCTTTGCCCGCTGCCGCCGATGCCGTGTCCGCCCTGCTCCCATCAGGACAGGCGGGTGCGCTCGGAGGCTGCCTCTGTTACCGATCGCGGACATATCTGCGGGAGACCGGCGACAAAGGAGGGGGCCTCCCCATCCGGCGCCTCGGCTGGCAGAGTCGTGCGCATGATCGACGAAGACGCCGCGAAGGAACGCCTCCACAACAATCTGCGGACCGCACGCGAGGCGGTTCTCTGGAAGCTCGACGGGCTCGGTGAGTACGACATCCGGCGGCCCCTGACCTGGACCGGGACCAATCTGCTGGGCCTGGTCAAGCACCTGTCGTTCTGGGACGCCCGGTACTTCGGGGAGGTCTTCGGGCGGCCGTTCCCCGAGCCGCTTCCCCGCCGGCAGGACAACGAACCCGGCGGGCCCGAGATGTGGGCGGCCGAGGACGAGACACGGGAGGAGATCACCAGCCGCTACCGCCGGGTGTGGGCGCACTCGGACGCGACGATCGCCACGCTCGCCCTGGACGCGCCCGGCCGGGTGGAGTGGTGGGGGCGGCCCGAGGTCCGGCTGTTCGACATCCTGGTCCACATGCACGGCGAGACCGCCCGGCACGCGGGCCACGCCGACATCCTCCGCGAACAGCTCGACCACGCGACGGGGAGGTCTGCCGCGGTCGCCGAGAAGCAGGAGGACGCGGCGTTCTGGGAGGCGCACCGGGCGAAGGTGGAACGTGCGGCGAAGGCGGTCGAAGGCGCATAACCCTCAGCGGTCCCGCTTGCGCAGGGCCTTCACCTCCCGGTCCACCGCCCACGCGTCCGCGACCGGGCCCAGGTGGCCGAGCTTGTCGGGGTTGATCACCGAGCGGACCGTCTGCACCTGGCCGTCCAGCACATCGAGGGCCAGGATGTGAAGCACGGCGCCGTCGCGCACCCGGAAGACCGCGCCCGGCAGGCCGTTGACCTCGCGCGGTTCGCAGGTGATGCCGGCCTCGGCCATGAGCGGGTAGACCATGGCGAGCAGCCGGGCCACGTGGTCCGCGCCGGCGATCTCCCTGGCCAGCTGCGGTGCCCGGCCGCCGCCGTCCCCGACGAGCTGGACGTCGGCGGACAGCAGGCTCCGCAGCCCGTCCACGTCGCCCCGGGACAGCGCGTCGAAGAACCGGCCCGCCAGCTCCCGCTGTTCGGCGCGGTCGGCCTCGAACCGGGGCCGCCCCTCGTGCATATGGCGGCGCGCCCGTACGAGCAGCTGCCGGCACGCCGCCTCGGAGCGGCCCACCGCCGCCGCGATGTCGTCGAAGCCGAAGGCGAAGACCTCCCGCAGCACGAACACCGAGCGCTCCAGCGGGCTGAGCCGTTCCAGGAGGAGCAGCGAGGCCATCGACACCGAGTCCGCCAGCTCGGCGGCCCGCGCCGGGTCGGCGTACGGGTCGTCGAGCAGCGGCTCCGGCAGCCACGGCCCCACGTATTCCTCGCGCCGCAACCGGGCGGACCGCAGGACGTCGATCGCGATCCGGGTCACCGTGGTGGACAGGAACGCCTTGACCGAATCGGGCCGGGTGGCCGAGGCGTCGTAACGCAGCCAGGTCTCCTGGACGGCGTCCTCCGCCTCGGTGACGCTGCCCAGGACGCGGTACGCGATCGAGAACAGCAGCGCCCGCAGCTCCTCGAACTCCTCGGCCTTGCCCATGCCGGTCTCCTCCCGTGCTGCTTCGACTCAGTGGAACTGTCCGGGCTGATAGTCGCCCGCCGGCTGCTGCGTGATGATGTTCAGCCGGTTCACCGCGTTCATGAACGAGACCAGCATGACGAGTGCGGTCAGCTGCTCCTCGTCGTAGAACTTGGCGGCGTACGCCCAGGTGTCGTCGTCGACCCCCGTCCCCGCGTCGGCGGTACGGGTGCCCTGCTCGGCGAGCGCGAGGGCGGCGCGCTCGGCGTCGGTGAAGACGGTGGCTTCCCGCCAGGCCGCGACCAGATGCAGCCGCACCGCGCTCTCACCGGCCGCGGCCGCTTCCTTGGTGTGCATGTCGAGGCAGGCCGCGCAGCCGTTGATCTGGCTGACCCGCAGTGCGACGAGCTCCTGCGTCACGGCGGGCAGCGGCAGCGCCTTCATCTCCCGGCCGAACGCCATGAAGTGCTTCAGCGCCCTGCCGGCGGCCGGGTTGGCGAAGTAGTTGAGGCGAGCGTTCATGGGGTGCTCCTCGGGCTGGTCGTCGGGTGCGTTCATTCCCTGGACGAGACGGGGGGCGCGGCTGTGACATCGGACGCGGTGTGTGACGTACGTCTCGCGCTACGCCGTCCGTACGCGTACGGCCTCGGCGGCCCAGTCGAGTGCGGGGGCCGGGCTTTCGGGGGCCGGCCAGCCGTTGATCACGGCGAGCAGGTGTACGTACCGTTCCCGGCGCGCGTCGTTGAGGCGCCGGAGCCGGGGGAGGAGCTCTTCGGGGCCGGTGTGCTCCGCCGTGACGGCGGCGACGATCGGGTCGGCCTCGCGTGAGGCGGGGGCGAGGCCGGCGGCCAGGGCGGGGGCGACGAGGTCGCGGACGGCGGCGGTGAAGTTGCGGCGGGGGAGGCCGTTTTGGGGGCTTTCGGCGGCGACTTCCCGGACCGTTTCCCGGAGATCGGCGCGGAATCCGGGGTCCTGGGCCAGCGCGGCCCACTCCGCCCAGGCGCGGGTCTGCGCGGCGTCGGGCTCGCCGGACAGCTCCGGCGTCATCGTCCGGGCGACACCGTCGAGCGCGAGGCCGCCGAAGACCGCGTGGAGGAAGTCGTCGACGAGGCGGCGGCGTTCGTCGTCGGTGAGCCGGGCGAGCTGATGCATGAGATCGGTCTCCTCAGGGGTGAGCCGGCGCTCGGCCACCGCGGCCAACAGCGCCTGTCGCAAACGCAGTACGCGGATCTGCACCTCCAGCGCCTCCGCGTGCGCGGCGGCGACCTCGGGCAGCGGGACCTCCCGGTCGACGACCGCGCGTACGGTCCCGAGACCGAGCCCCAGCTCCCGCAGGGTCCGTACGAGGCCGAGGCGGGCGACGCAGTCGGTGCCGTAACGGCGGTATCCGGCGGAGGTACGGCCGGCCGGCGTCACGATCCCGCGATCGGAGTAGTACCGGATCGTCTTCACACTGAGCCCGGTCAGCCGGGCCAGCTCCCCGATCGAGTAGTGCGTGTTGCCGTCCATGCCGTCCATGGGTCCAGCTTGGGGTCTCCCGCCACGGGAGACTCAAGCCGGAGGGGCCGGGACCGTACGCTCCGGCGCGGGAGCGCCCGGACAACAGGACCCCGCACGACCGCACATGACGCCGCCTGGCACCATGCGCCCATGACCATCCAGGACATACAGGCCCGGGGCGAGGCGCTTGTCGCCGCCGCTCTGGCCAAGGATGCCAAAGCCGCCCACCGCCACACGGACTTCTTCGTGTTCGGCAGACACATCGACGAGGGCATCCCCCATTGGGAGCGGGCCGTCGAGGCCGGGGACATCTGGTCGCACTACACGCTGGCCCGGTACCGGAAGATCCGGGGCGACCGGGACGCGGCGGACGCGCTGTACCGGGCCGTGGCGGAGTTCGACGCGGGGTGTGCGTACGGGCTCGGGGTGCTGCTGCGCGAGGACGGGAACACCGAGGAGGCCGCCGAGTGGTTCCGGCGGGGGTGGGAGAACGGGCGGCACCTCGACTGCAAGATCGAGCTGGGGAAGCTCATGGCCGCAGAGGGGCAGCCCGCCGAGGCCTCCGCGTTCCTGATGAGCGACACCGAGCTGGGAGACATCGCGGTCTTCCGCTGGTCACAGCTCTTCGACTCGTTCGTGGAGGTCTTCGACCGGGTCGCCGCTGCCCTCGACACCGCCGAGGCCGACGAGGACGGCGCTGCCGCCCTGGCGGCGGTGCGCGAACTCTTCGAGCTGGACGCGCACTTCGCGGACTACCCGGGGCTCGCCCCCCGCGCCGACGCGCTCTACCGCCGGGGCTCCGCGCTCAGCGCCGAGGCGGGGATGTACTACGCGATGTTCCTCACCGAGACCGGTGAGGAGTCCTGGCCCGAGGCCATCGAGCTGCTGCTCCGGGCCCGTGAGGAGGGCGTCCCGCAGGCCGCAGCCCTCCTCGGCAACAAGTGCGAGCAGCGCGGCGAGATGGCGGAGGCCGAGCGCGCCCACCTCCTGGCCGTCGAGGCGGGCGAGGAGGCGCCCAAGTGGAACCTCGGGATGCTGTGCCTGCGGTTCGGCCGGTACGACGAGGCCGAGCGCTGGTTCCGGGAGTTCGGCGACGACGACCGGGACGCCGTTCAGCAGCTCGCCCGGATCGCCGCGCTCCGCGAGGGCGGCCCCCGCGCCGCCGACGAGCCCGACTACCGGCTGCTGCCCGTACTGCGCGAGCGGGCGGAGGCCGGGGACGTACGGGCCGGGTACGAGTACGCCGACATGCTCAACGACTGGGGCGGCAAGAACGCCCGCTACCTGATCCCCTGGTTGGAGCCCGCCGCCCGCGCCGGGGACCCGGAGGCGGCGTACGACCTGGCGCAGCTGTGCGCGAAGCTGCGCCGCTTCACGGACCGCGACAAGTGGCACCGGGTGGCCGCCGAGAGGGGCGACCGCCACTCCTGCCACCACATGGGCTGGCTCTCCGACCACCACCACGACTACCAGGAGTCCGAGCGCTGGTACGCCCGCGCGGCCGGTCTCGGTTCCCGCCTGGACTCCATGCTCGCGGGCAAGCTGATGGTCCAGCGCGGGGCGTACGCGGAGGCCGAACCGTACCTCCGCCGAGCCTGGGAGGAGGGCGACGACAACGACGCCTTCCGCACGGAGACCGCCGGCTACTACGGCACCGCCCTGCGCCACCTCGACCGCCTCGCCGAGGCCATGACCCTCCTGACGACCGCCGTCGAGGGCTGGCGCGACGTCCTCCGCCTCTACGACACGGACGACCTGGACGTCCTGGCCCGGATGATCGACCCGCAGAAGGAACTGGACGCGCTGGACGAGCAGTTGGACGCGGAGTCGGAGGAGGACGACGACGAGGAGGAGTGAGCCCCCTCCCGGCTACCTCGGCGGCAGCGGCGGCCTCCTGCGGTCCGGGGCCGAGTCGTACGTCGGCGGGGTCGCCGGGGGATGCGCCGCCAGGAGGTCCAGCGCCACGCGGACCGCGTCGTCCAGCACCGCGTAGCGTCCCTCCGCCCAGTCCAGCGGGGTCCGCAGCGCCTCCAGGTCCGGTTCGACGCCGTGGTTCTCGACCGACCAGCCGTACGTGTCGAACCAGGCCGCGTTCATCGGCACCGTGATCACCGTGCCGTCGCCCAGGCGGTGGCGGCCGGTCATGCCGACGACGCCGCCCCAGGTGCGCTGGCCGACGACCGGGCCCAGCTTCAGCAGGCGGAACGCGGCGGTGATCATGTCGCCGTCGGAGGAGGTCGCCTCGTCGGCCAGGGCGACGACCGGGCCCCGGGGGGCGTTGGAGGCGTACGAGACGGGCTGGGCGTTGCGGGTCAGGTCCCAGCCCAGGATCGTGCGGGTGAGCTTCTCCACGACCAGCTCGCTGATGTGGCCGCCGGCGTTGCCGCGTACGTCCACGATCAGCGCGGGGCGGGAGACCTCCATGCGCAGGTCGCGGTTGAACTGGGCCCAGCCGGAGCCGCCCATGTCGGGGATGTGGAGGTAGCCGCACCGCCCGCCGCTCAGTTCCCGGACCACCTCGCGGCGCTTGGCGACCCAGTCCTGGTAGCGCAGGGGGCGTTCGTCGACGAGGGGGACGATCGCGATGCGGCGCGGGCGGCCCTCGCCCTCCGCCGGGCGGAACGTCAGCTCCACCGTGGTGCCGCCCGCCGCCGCCAGCAGCGGGTAGGGGCCGGTGACCGGGTCGACCGGGCGGCCGTCGACATGGGTCAGCACCGCGCCCTCGCGGATGCCCGTACCGGCCAGCGGGGAGCGGGCCTTGGAGTCCGACGAGTCGCCGGGCAGGATCCGCAGCAGGGTCCAGTCGCCGTCCCGGCACGCGAAGTTGGCGCCGAGCAGGCCGATCGCGCGCTGGTAGTGCGGCGGGCCCTCGTTGCGGCGCGCGGGCGACACGTAGGCGTGCGAGGTGCCCAGCTCGCCCAGCACCTCGCGCAGCAGGTCGGCGAACTCGTCCGGGGTGGCGACGTGTTCGACCAGGGGGCGGTACTGGTCCAGGACCCCGGGCCAGTCGATGCCGCACATGTCCGGCTCCCAGAAGTAGGAGCGGATGATGCGGCCCGCCTCGTCGTACGCGCCCCGCCACTCCGCCGCCGGGTCCACCTCGTGCAGGATGCGGCGCAGATCGAGGTAGACCGTGGAGTCGTTGTCGCCGGGTTCGGTGGCGGGGACCGCGCGCAGTTCGCCGTCGTCCATCACGACCAGGCGCGAGGCGTCGCCGCTGACCTCGAACCAGTCGAGATGGCCGACGAGTTCGGTCTTCTTCGCCTTGGCGATGCTGAAGTGCTCCAGGGTCGGCCGGCCCGACATGTCCGCCGGGTTGGCGAAGGTCTCGCCGAGCGCCCCGGAGATCGGCCAGCGCAGCCACACCAGACCGCCGCCGCTCACCGGCGCCAGCGCGGAGTACTTGGAGGCGGAGACCGGGAACGGCGTGACCCGGCTCTCCAGGCCCTCGAACTCGACGGTGACCGTCGACCCCTCCGTCATCCCCGCCTCGGCGGTGTCGACCGGGTCCAGGCCGCCCGCCGCCGGGCGCCCGTCGGGGAGCAGGGCGAAGGGGGACGGGGTCGCCGAGGAGAGCGGCACCAGGTACGGGCGGCAGCCGAGCGGGAAGGACAGGTCGCCGGTGTGCACGTCGTACACCGGGTCGAAGCCGCGCCAGGACAGGAACGCCAGATAGCGGCCGTCGCCCGTGAAGACCGGGTTCTCGTCCTCGAAGCGGCCGTTGGTGACGTCCACGATCGCGGGCTCGCCGGGACCGCCGATCCGGGCCAGCTTGATCTTGCGCAGCGAGCGGCCGATGCCCGGGTGCGACCAGGTCAGCCAGGCGCCGTCGGGGGAGAACGCCAGATCGCGGACCGGGCCGTTGACGGAGCGGATCAGCTCGACCGGCTCGCCGGTGGCCGTCTCCTCGTCGGTGTCCAGGAGCAGCAGGCGGCCGTCGTGCGAGGCGAGGGCGAGGCGTTCGCCGTCCGGGTCGGCGACCATTTCCTGGACCCGGCCGATCAGGCCCGAGGCGAGCCGGCGGACCGGGCGGTCGCCGCTGGCGCGCGGCAGCTGGGCGATCTCGACCGCGTCCTCGCCCTCCGCGTCGGTGACGTACGCGACCTGGCCCCCGCTGCCCAGCATCTCCGGCAGCCGCACCCGTACGCCCGGGGTGTCCGAGATGGTGCGGGCGGGCCCGTCGCGGTGCGTGAGCCAGTACAGACTGCCGCGTACCGACACGGCGCTCGCCCGGCCGGTCTCGTCCACGGACAGCGCGTCCACGTTGCTCGACGCGGGCACCTGGTACGACCGCCGCCCGGCGCGCGGGCCGCCGAGCCGGACCTCCAGCCTGCGGGGCACGGCGTCCGGCGTCTCCAGGTCGTCCACGAGCCACAGCTCGCCCGCGCACTGGTAGACGACGCGGCGCCCGTCGCTCGCCGCGTGCCGGGCGTAGAACGCGTCGTGGTCGGTGTGCCGCCGCAGGTCCGTGCCGTCGGGCCGGCAGGAGTAGAGGTTGCCGACGCCCTCGTGGTCGGAGAGGAACGCGATCCGGCCGCCGACGAACATCGGGCAGTCCAGGTGCCCGTCGATGTCCGGGAGCAGCCGCTCGCCGTGCAGCCACAGCCGGCCCATGGCCCCGCCCCGGTAGCGCTTCCAGGCGGCCGGTTCGTGCGGCGGGGTGCCGGTGAGCAGCAGGGTGCGGCGCTCGCCGTCGATGTCGGCGACGGCGATGTCGGAGACCGGGCCCCAGGGGAGCTTGCCGCCGGGGCCGCCGTCGGTGGGGACGCTGTAGGCCCAGGAGAAGTACGAGAACGGCTGGTTGTGCGAGGAGACGGCGAGGATCTGCGCCGCGTCGCCGGGGTCGGGCGTCCAGCCGCAGACCCGGGTGTCGGTGGAGCCCCAGTGGGTGAGCCGGCGGGACGGTCCGCCGGAGACCGGGGCGAGGTGGATCTCGGGGTCGAGGCTGCGCCAGGACGTGTAGGCGATCCGGGTCCCGTCGGGGGAGAAGCGCGGATGGCCGGCTCTGGTGCGGTCGACGGTCACCCGCCAGGCCCGTCCGGGGCGCTCCCCCTCGGCGGCGAGCGGGGCGACCCAGAGATCGTCCTCGGCCACGAAGCAGAGCAGATCCTCGTGGAGGTGCGGGAACCGGAGATACGAGACGTCGTCACTCACCCCCCAATGCTTTCCGCGCGAAGGGGGCCCGGCAACTCAGAGGGACGGCTTTTGTGGTGCGGGACACAAGCGAAACTGTTTCGTTTCGCTAGGTGGGCGGGGTACCGTTCTGCTGTACGAAACAGTTTCGTTCGATTTGCTTATGCGCAGCTTATGCGCGGCAGGCCGGGCCCACGGGAACAGGAGGTCGACCCATGGCACGCACACGGCTCACGCCCGAGCGTGAGAGCGAGCTGTACGCCGCCGTGCTCGACCTGCTCCGCGAGGTCGGCTACGACGCCCTGACGATGGACGCCGTCGCCGCGCGTACGCATTCCAGCAAGGCCACCCTCTACCGCCAGTGGGGGAGCAAGCCGGCGCTGGTCGTCACGGCCCTGCGGCACAACAAACCCGGCACCCTCGGCGACGTCGACACCGGCTCGCTGCGCGGTGACTTCCATGCCGTACTGAGCCGCAGTGACGACTGTCAGATGGAGAAGGACGCCGCGCTGATGCGGGGTCTGAGCCATGCCGTCCACAACAACCCCGACCTGCTCCAGGCCCTGCGCGAACTGCTCGTCGAACCGGAGATGACCGGTCTCGACACGCTGCTGCGCCGGGCCGTGGACCGGGGAGAGGTGAGCCCGGACAACCCGGCGCTCAGATACGTACCGCACATGCTGATCGGCGCCTTCGCCACTCGGCAGCTGGTCGAGGACCGCCCCGTCGACCAGGCATTCCTTCTCGACTACGTCGACTCCGTGATCCTCCCCGCTCTCGGCGTCTGACCTCAGGTCCCCGCGCTTTCCCGCACGGCCCCCTCCCCAAGCCCCACCTGACACGCCGCTCTCGTCGTCGGGCTGGTTCCTCACGCCCATTTCCACTCAACGACCTGACCGGGAGTACGCCCCCGTGGCCACATTCCTCTACAAGCTCGGACGGCTCGCCTTCCGGCGCCGCCGCTATGTCGCCCTGATCTGGGTGGCACTGCTGGCGCTCGCCGGGTTCGGCGCGTCCTCCGCAGCCACCGCGACCTCCAGCTCCTTCTCCATCCCCGGTACGGAGGCCCAGAAGGCCTTCGACCTGCTGGAACAGCGCTTCCCGGCCGCCAGTGCGGACGGCGCCACCGCGCGCGTCGTCTTCAAGGCCCCCGCGCACGAGAAGATGACGGACCCGGCCAACAAGGCCGAGGTCAAGAAGATCACCCGGGAGCTGAAGGACGGCTCCGACCAGATCGCCTCGGTCACCGACCCGTACACCGGCAACGCCGTCTCCAAGAACGGTTCCACCGCGTACATCTCGGTGTCGTACAAGGTCAACTCGATGGAGCTGACCGACGGGACCCGGGACGCGCTGGAGGACGCGGGCACCCACGCCCAGAAGAGCGGGATGACCGTCGAGATCGGCGGTGACGCGCTCCAGGTGATGCCGGAGACCGGCGCCACCGAGGTCATCGGCATCGCGCTGGCCGCCGTGGTGCTCGTCATCACCTTCGGCTCGCTCATCGCGGCCGGGCTGCCGCTGCTCACCGCCCTGATCGGCGTCGGCATCGGTGTCTCCACGATCACCGCCCTGGCCAACGTGCTCGACCTGGGCTCCACCACCTCCACGCTCGCGATGATGATCGGCCTCGCCGTCGGCATCGACTACGCGCTGTTCATCGTCTCCCGCTACCGCGCCGAACTGGCCGAGGGCCGGGAACGCGAGGAGGCGGCGGGCCGCGCGGTCGGCACCGCCGGGTCCGCGGTCGTCTTCGCCGGCCTCACCGTGGTCATCGCCCTCGTCGGCCTGGCCGTCGTCAACATCCCGATGCTCTCCAAGATGGGCTTCGCCGCGGCCGGCACGGTCGCCATCGCCGTCCTCATCGCGCTCACCCTCGTCCCCGCCATGCTGGGCTTCGTCGGCAAGCGGATCGTGGGACGCAAGGCGCGCAAGGCCGCCGAGGCGGAGAACAAGCCCGAGGCGAAGCCGAACATGGGCACCCGCTGGGCCCGGTTCGTGCTGCGCAAGCCGGTCTGGGTGCTGCTCGTCGGCGTCCTGGGCCTCGGCGCCATCGCCGTACCGGCCGCCTCGCTGGAGATGGGCCTGCCGGACGACGGCTCCCAGCCCACCAGCACCACCCAGCGCCGCGCCTACGACCTGCTCTCGGACGGCTTCGGCCCCGGCTTCAACGGGCCGCTGCTCGTCGTCGTCGACACCGAGAACAGCTCCGACGGCAAGGCCGCGGCCAAGCAGGTCGGCGATCAGATCTCCGGCATGAAGGGCGTCGTCGCCGTCACCCCGGCCACCTTCAACAAGGCCGGCGACGCGGCGATGATCACCGTCGTCCCGAAGGACCGCCCCAGCTCCGTCGAGACGGAGAACGTGGTCCACGCGATCCGCGACGCGGGCAAGGACATCAAGTCCGACACCGGCGCCGAGGTGCTGGTCACCGGTGCCACCGCGATGAACATCGACTTCTCGCAGAAGATGAACGACGCGCTGCTGCCCTACCTGGCGCTCGTGGTCGGCCTCGCCTTCCTGCTGCTGATGGTGGTCTTCCGGTCGGTGCTGGTGCCGCTCAAGGCGGCGCTCGGCTTCCTGCTCTCGGTCGTCGCGGCCCTGGGCGCGGTCGTCGCGGTCTTCCAGTGGGGCTGGCTCGGCTCGCTCTTCGGGGTGGAGCAGACCGGTCCGATCATGTCGATGATGCCGATCTTCATGGTGGGCGTGGTCTTCGGCCTCGCGATGGACTACGAGGTCTTCCTCGTCACGCGGATGCGTGAGGCGTACGTCCACGGCGAGAAGCCCGGCCAGGCCATCGTCACCGGCTTCAAGCACGGGGCGCGGGTCGTCACGGCCGCGGCCGTGATCATGATCGCGGTGTTCTCCGGGTTCATCGGCTCCAGCGAGCAGATGATCAAGATGATCGGCTTCTCGCTCGCCATCGCCGTCTTCTTCGACGCGTTCGTCGTCCGCATGGCGATCGTGCCCGCCGTCCTGGCGCTGCTCGGCAAGCGCGCCTGGTGGCTGCCGCGCTGGCTGGACCGCGCGCTGCCCAACGTGGACGTCGAGGGCGAGGGCCTGCGCAAGGAACTGGACGAGCCCGCCGCCGGTGACGGCGGCCCGGAGTCCGGCGACGAGCGCGAACTGATCCGCGTGTGAACCGCGCGGACTGAACTCCGGGGCCGCGTCTGAGCGGAGCGCGGCCCCGGGAGCCCGGGTTACCTGTGGGGACGGGGGGCCGGGGCGACGAGAGCCCCCGTGCATGCGCACGGGGGCTCTCGGCATGTCACGCGCGGGCGGCCTCGGGCTTCGGCGTCTCCTGGTGCGTACGCCGCAGGAAGCGGACCAGCGGGGCGCAGTCGAACTGCACCACGTCCACGCCCGCCGCGTCGTGCCGTTCCACGACCACCTGGACCCGGCCGCACGGCCATATCCGCCAGCCGTCCTGCTCGACCGGGTAGCGCAGACCCCGTTCCAGCAGTTCGCGGTCGACGGCCCACTCGGTTCCCCCGGGATAGGCGACGCGGACGGTGGCGGGGCTGTCCGCGCCGTCGAACCGCAGCTCGACCGGGACGACGGGGAGGTCACGGGCGTCGGTGACGAGCCGGGCTCGGGCATGTTCATGGATCACGGGGGACATGGGCCGACTCTCCTCCTGTTTATGCAACTTTGTTATCCAATGTCCCATATTTTATGTAAACGGCATTATGGGAACCCTGTGTAGTTGAGCCTGCACCGCTCTTGCGAACCCTTCGCAGGAGGCCCGTATCATCGAGAGGTTCACGACCCCGCGCACCCGGCGCAGCAACGCGAGAACGCAGGAAGCGGAGCCTCCCCCATGCATGTACCCGACGGATTCATCAACCCACCTGTCTCCGCCGTCGCGGGCGTCGTCGCCGCCGGTGCCGTGGCCGTCAGCCTCCGGGGTGCCCGCCGGGAACTGAACGAGCGCACCGCGCCGCTGGCCGGGCTCGTCGCCGCCTTCATCTTCGCCGTGCAGATGCTGAACTTCCCGGTCGCCGCCGGTACCAGCGGTCACCTGCTCGGCGGGGCGCTGGCCGCGATACTCGTCGGGCCCTACACAGGCGTGCTCTGCATATCCGTCGTCCTGCTGATGCAGGGCATCCTCTTCGCCGACGGCGGCCTCACCGCGCTCGGCGTCAACGTCCTCGACATGGGCATCGTCACCACCGTCGTCGCGTACGCCCTCTTCCGCGGTCTGGTCGGCGTGCTGCCGCGCACCCGCCGCTCGATGACCGCCGCCTCGTTCGTCGCCGCGCTGGTCTCCGTACCGGCCGCCGCCTGCGCCTTCACGCTGATGTACTGGATCGGCGGGACCACCGACATCCCGATCGGCAAGGTCTTCACCGCCATGGTCGGCGTCCACGTCCTCATCGGCATCGGCGAGGCCGTGATCACCGCGCTCACCGTCGGCGCCGTCCTCGCCGTCCGCCCGGACCTGGTCCACGGCGCGAAGGGCCTCGCCGATGCCGATGAGGACGTGGACGCCGACCATGGCGGTGAAGACCTTGCCGATCGGGATGTCGGTGGTCCCGCCGATCCAGTACATCAGCGTGAAGGCGCAGGCGGCGGCCGGTACGGAGACCGACCCCCACCGCCCCACCCGCGGCCTCTGGGCCACCGGCCTGGTCACCGCCCTCGTGCTCGCCGGGTTCGTCTCCTTCTACGCCTCCGCCAACCCGGACGGCCTGGAGAAGGTCGCCACGGACAAGGGCATCGACAAGGAGGCCAAGGAGCACGCCGCGAAGGACTCCCCGCTCGCCGACTACGGCGTCAAGGACGTCTCCAACGCCCGGCTCTCCGGCGGCCTCGCAGGCATCATCGGCGTCGGTGCCACCCTCGTCGTGGGCAGCGGCGCCTTCTACGTGGTCTCGCGCCGCCGCCGTACGCAGGACGAAGCCGACAGCCGCACCGACGAGAAGGTCTGACATGGGCGCCGGCCACGCGCACAAGCTCTACCGGCACGGGCATTCACCGGTCCACGACCTGCCGCCCCACTGCAAGCTCGCCGCCGTCTTCTGCTTCGTCGTGGTCGTCGTCTCCACCCCGCGCGAGGCCGTCTGGGCCTTCGGTCTCTACGCGCTGCTCATCGCGGGCGTCACCGCGCTCGCCCGCATCCCGGCCGGCTTCCTGCTCAAGCGCCTGCTGATCGAGGTGCCGTTCGTCGCGTTCGCCCTGCTCATGCCGTTCGTCGTGCCCGGCGAGCAGACCCACGTCCTCGGCCTCTCCGTCAGCGTCCCCGGCCTCTGGGGCGCCTGGAACGTGCTGGCCAAGGGCACCCTCGGCGTCGCCGCCTCCGTGCTCCTCGCCTCCACCACCGAGCTGCGCGAGCTGCTGCTCGGCCTCCAGCGCCTCAAGCTCCCGCCGCTGCTCGTCCAGATCGCGTCCTTCATGATCCGGTACGGCGACGTGATCACCGACGAGATGCGCCGCATGTCCGTCGCCCGCCGCTCGCGCGGCTTCGAGGCGAGCGGCGTACGGCACTGGGGCGTCCTCGCCAAGTCGGCCGGGGCCCTGTTCATCCGCTCCTACGAACGCGGCGAACGCGTCCACCTCGCGATGGTCAGCCGGGGCTACCGGGGATCCATGCCCGTCATCGACGAGGTGACCGCCTCGCGCACCCAATGGGCGTACGCCTCCGCCCTCCCGCTGCTCGCCCTCGCCGTGTGTCTGGTGGGATGGACCGTATGAGCACCGACCCCGCCCCCGTACCGCCCTCCCTGGAGGTCCGCGGCCTGGCGTACGCGTACCCCGACGGCCA
The DNA here is from genome assembly GCF_008042035.1 of Streptomyces sp. col6. GTDB lineage: Bacteria > Actinomycetota > Actinomycetes > Streptomycetales > Streptomycetaceae > Streptomyces. Next base: position 315,684 of record NZ_RDBL01000029.1, on the reverse strand, counting down.
CCAGGCGCTCTTCGGCGTCGACCTGACCGTCGGGCGCGGCGAGCGCGTCGCGCTGCTCGGCCCGAACGGCGCCGGCAAGACCACCCTCGTCCTCCACCTCAACGGCATCCTGGAGGCGGGCGCCGGATCGGTGCGCGTGGCCGGGATGCCGGTGGACAAGCGGAACATGGCCGAGATCCGCCGCCGCGTCGGCATCGTCTTCCAGGACCCCGACGACCAGCTCTTCATGCCCACCGTCCGCGAGGACGTCGCCTTCGGACCCGCCGCCGGCGGACTGCGCGGCGCGGAGCTGGAGGAGCGGGTCATGGAGGCGCTGAAGCAGGTGGGGATGGAGGAGTACGCGGCCCGGCCGCCGCACCACCTCTCCTTCGGGCAGCGCCGCCGCGTCGCCGTCGCGACGGTCCTCGCCATGCGGCCCGAGATCCTGGTCCTGGACGAGCCCTCCTCCAACCTGGACCCGGCCTCCCGCCGCGAACTCGCCGACATCCTGCGCTCCCTGGACGTCACCGTCCTGATGGTCACGCACGACCTGCCGTACGCGCTGGAGCTGTGCGGCCGCGCGGTGATCCTCAGCGACGGGGTCATCGCCGCCGACGACCGCACCCAGGAACTCCTGTGCGACGAGGCCCTGATGCGCGCCCACCGCCTGGAACTCCCCTTCGGCTTCGACCCGCGCTCGGTGACCGTCCAGGCCCCGTGAAACGGCGCCCCGCGTTCCGGCATCGTGAACGTGAGGTGACCCGGCCCACCCGCGGCCTGCGACGCCGTGCACCATGGGGGCATGAGCGGGAGTGCGGCAGCAGGGGTGGACGTACGCGGCACGGCGGCGCCCGGATTCGAAGCGGTCCGGGACGCCTTCGTCCGTAACTTCGAACAGCGCGGGGACCGGGGAGCGGCGGTCACCGTCTACCGGCACGGGCGCAAGGTCGTCGACCTGTGGGCCGGCACCAGAGACGTGGACGGCAGGGAACCCTGGGCCGTCGACACCGTCCAGGTCGTCCGCTCCGCCGGCAAGGGCATCGCCGCCGCCGTCCCCCTGCTGCTCCACCAGCGCGGCCAGATCGATCTGCACGCCCCGGTCGGCACGTACTGGCCGGAGTTCAAGGCGAACGGCAAGGAACGCGTCCTCGTCCGCCACCTCCTCGCCCACCGGGCCGGCGTCCCGGCCCTCGACCGGCCGCTGACCCCAAAGGAGGCCGCGGACGGGGTGAGCGGGCCGCGGGCCGTCGCCGCCCAGCGCCCGGCCTGGGAGCCCGGCACCGCGCACGGCTACCACGCGCAGACCTACAGCTGGCTCATCGGCGAACTCGTGCGCCGCGTCACCGGGCGCACCGTCGGCCGCTGGGTCGCCGAGGAGATCGCCCGCCCGCTCGGCCTCGACTTCTGGTTCGGCATCCCGGACGACGAGGCCCACCGGGTCGGCCGCATCGGGCCCGTGGAGGCACCGGCCGCCGAGAACACCGGCGCGCTGCGGGTGCGGCCCAAGCGGTCGGTCGTCGACGCCTACCGCGACCCGGAGTCGCTGACCCGGCGGGCGTTCGGTGCGATCGACCCGCTGCCCGACGAGAACGACGGGGGATACCGGGCCGCGGAACTCCCCGCCTCCAACGGCACCGCGACCGCGCGCGGCCTGGCCCGCTGCTACGCCGCGATGATCGGCCCGGTCGACGGCCACCGGCTGTTCGCCCCGGCCACCCTGACGCTCGCCCGTACCGAGGAGTCGGCGGGCCCGGACCGGGTCCTCGTCGTCAGCACCCGCTTCGGCCTGGGCTACATGCTCCACGGCCCGGCCAGCCCGCTGCTCGCCCCCGGCTCCTTCGGGCACCCGGGCCGCGGCGGTTCGCTGGGCTTCGCGGACCCCGAGTCCGGGATCGCCTTCGGATACGTGACCAACGGCCTCCAGAAGGGAGTCACCGCCGACCCCAGGGCCCAGGCCCTGGTGCGGGCGGTGCGGTCGGTGCTGTGACCGCTGTGTGCTTCGGGGGAGTTGCCGCCGGCTGCCCCGGGCCCAGGCCCTGATCCGCGCGGTACGGTCGGCGCTATGACTCGCTTCGATGGATACGGCGTCCTCATCACCGGTGCGGGCCGGGGCATCGGTGCCGCCACCGCCCGCCTGCTCGCCGCCGAGGGCGCCCGCGTGCTCGTCACCGACCTGGACGGCGACCGGGCCAAGACCGTGGCGGCGGAGATCCGTGCGGCCGGCTTCACGGCCGATGCACAGGTCTGCGATGTGGCGGACCGGGCCGCCGTCGAGGCGGCCGTGGCGTACGCCGTGGAGACCTTCGGCGGGCTCGACGTCCTCGTCAACAACGCGTACGCGTGCAGCCTGGACAGCACGCTCTTCGAGGACGAGCCGGACGAGACCTGGCACCGCGACCTGGACATCAGCCTGGGCGGCGCCTACCGCTGCGCGCGCGCCGCGATGCCGCACCTCGCCGCGTCCGGCCGGGGCGCGATCGTCTCCATCGGCTCCGTCAACGGCATGCAGGACTTCGGCAACCACGCCTACAGCGCCGCGAAGGCGGGCCTGGCGAGCCTCACCCGCACCCTCGCCGGCCACGCGGGCCCGCGCGGCGTCCGCGCCAACCTCGTCGTCCCCGGCACGATCCGCACCGACGCCTGGGCGGGCCGCGAGGCGGAACTGGACCGGGTCAGCGCGCTGTACCCGCTGGGCCGGGTCGGGGAGCCGGAGGACATCGCGAAGGCCGTCGCCTTCCTCGCGTCGTCGGACGCGGAGTGGATCACGGGCACGTCTCTGTGCGTGGACGGGGGGCTCACGGCGGTGAACACGGGGTTCCGGGCGGCGGTTTCGGAGTAGCGCGGCGGGCCGGCCGGACGGCCCACGCCCCGGCTCCCCTCCTCCGCGAACGCTCGCCCCGCCCGTGTGCAAGTACGGGGTGAGACCGCCGCCCCGGCGGCCTCGGACAGGAGACTTCATGGACCCGGACGAGGACCTGCTCGCCCGTTCCGCACGTGAACCCACGGCCTTCGAGCCGCTGGTGGCCCGGCACTCGGCGGCCCTGCACGGCTACCTCGTACGCCGCGCCCCGGCCGCCGCCGACGACCTGCTCTCCGAGGTGTGGCTCCAGGCGTACGCCCATCGCGGCACGTTCGACGCCGCGCGCGGCTCCGCCCGGGGCTGGCTGTTCGGCGTCGCCCGCAACGTACTGTCCCGCCACCGGCAGACCACGGCGCGCGCCGCGGCCCGCACCGAGCCGGAGCCCGACGCCACGACGGCCGACCCCTGGCAGGCGGTCGACCAGCGGCTGGACGCCGCGTCCGTCGCACCCGAGCTGCGCCGCAAACTCGCGGAACTCCCTTCGACCGAGCGCGAGTTGCTGCTGCTCGTGGCCTGGGAGCAGCTGACCCCCGCCGAGGCGGCCGCCGCCGTCGGCATACCCGCCGGAACCGCCCGTTCCCGCCTGCACCGGGCCCGCGCCCGCCTGCGCGACGGACTGACCGGCCCCACCCGTACGACCCTGACGGGAGACTTCGCATGACGCACGAGAACCAGCACACCGACGTACTCGACTTCCCCGGCGCCGCCGCCCTGGAGCGCGCCGGCCGCACCGAACCGCTCGACCCGGCGGTCCAGGCCCGCGCACACGCGCTGATCCTGGACGCGATCGCGGCGGACGCCGCTCCGGCCCCCGTCGTGCGGCCCCGCTTCGGACGCCGCCGGGTGTTCGCCCTCGCGGCGGCGGTCGCGGCCATCGCGGTGGGCGCGGCGATCGTCCCGGTCACCGACGTCGGAGGCGACGGCCCGGCGGCGAGCGCGTCGGCGTCAGAGGTGTTCACGAGCATGGCGGACCACCTGACGGTCGCCAAGGGCGCCCACGGCGGGATGATCACCGGGCAGATCAGGTCGTCGGCGTACTGGAAGAGCACGGTGGAGACGTGGATCGATGGCCAGAAGCCCCGCACGGACACCCGCTACCTGAGTCATGACTCGGTGACCATCAAGACCGCGGACGGCCGGACCTTCACCAAGAGGATCCCCGGACGCGCCAGTTGGCCGGTCGGCAAGGGGTCGGTGACCTGGGAAGGTCTCGACGACCTGCCCACCGAGCCCGACGCACTGCGACGCAAACTGGCAGAGGGTTCCCACGGGGCCGACGACGCAGCCGAGCAGACCGTCCAGCAGGCCGGCCAACTGCTGACCGACGCCCCGCTGTCCCCCGAGCTGCGCGCCGCGATCTTCCGCGTCCTGGCGAAGACACCCGGGGCCACGGTGAAGGAGGGTGCGAAGGACGCGAAGGGCCGTTCCGGCACCCGCATCTCCTGGAAATGGGCCAAGCACTTCAACGAACAGAAGCCGAAGGACTGGGGCTTCTGGCCGAACTACTACGTGGACAGCCCCGAGGACGCGGGCAGCCCCAAGGGCGAGGACGCACCCACCGGATTCAAGCTGGAGTCCGCCCCGACCCTCCGCTCGAACTGGATCGTCTCCCCGTCCGACGGGCGTGTCCTGGAGGTCAACAGCGACCCGGACGACGACCCCGGCCACGTCGTGCAGCGTGAGACGTATCTGAGCGTCGGCCCGGCGAAGACCACGGGCTGAGAGGGCCCGCTCGCCAACGGGCTTCAGCGTCGCTCGGCGCGTTCCATGACATCGTGCACCGGAAGCGCGTTACCAGGGGATCTCCCCCTCGTCGCTGAAGAAGCGGCCGGTCGGGCCGCCGTCCTCCACGGTGGCCAACTGGATCGCGGAGGTCGCACCCTGCTGCGGGGTGCGCGTCCCGCGGAAGCCGTTGAGGTCGGTCGCGGTGTAGCCGGGGCAGACGGCGTTGATCAGGATGTTCGTGTCGGCCAGCTCCTTGGCGTACTGCACGGTGACGGCGTTGAGGAAGCTCTTGGACGGCGCGTAGGCGATGGAGATCGGGCCGGTCTCGGCGCCCGGAGTGGTCTGGAGCGTGAGGGAGCCGACGCTGCTGGACACGTTCACGATCCGCGGCGAGGGGGAGCGGCGCAGCAGCGGGAGCAGGGCGTTGGTGACGCGGATGACGCCGATCACGTTGGTCTCCACGGTTGCCCGCACCCGGTCCACGTCGACCGTGGTGGGCTCCTGGGGGTGGCCGCCGGTGATCGCCGCGTTGTTGACGAGCGCGTCGAGCCGCCCGGTCCGCTCCTCCACCAGCCGGGCCGCCGCGGTCACGCTCGCGTCGTCGGTCACGTCCAGGGGTACGCCGAACACGTCGGCCCCGGCCGCGCGCAGCTTGGCCACGGCGGCCTCGCGCCGCTCCTCGTCCCGGGCGCCGACGCCGACGGTCCAGCCGAGCGCGCCGAGTCCGGCGGCGATCTCGTATCCGATGCCCTTGTTGGCCCCGGTCACCAGCGCGACCTTGGGGTGGTTCATGGTGTTCGTCTCAGTCATGACTCCGATACTTCTCCCGCACCGGGCGGGGCGTCCAAGACCGACCGGGTGGGCGGCGATACCGCTGGGGTATCGCCCCTGGCCGGCCCGGTTACGCTGGCGGGGTGGAGACACGTGAACTGCGGTACTTCGTCGCGGTCGCCGAGGAGCTGCACTTCGGCCGGGCCGCACAACGGCTCGGGATCGCCCAGCCCCCGCTGTCGCGGGCGATCGGCGGACTCGAACGGCGACTGGGCGCGCTGCTCCTGGAACGCGGCAGCCGGGGTATCACCCTGACCCCGGCCGGGGCGGTGCTGCTGCGGGAGGCACGGGCGGCGCTGGACGCCGTCGAGGCCGCCGAGCGCCGTACCCGCCGGGCCGCTCTCACCGCGGCCGGTCAGCCCACCGTGGTCCTCGCCGCGAAGGCGGGCGCCTCCGGCGAACTGCTGGCCAAGCTCCTCGACGCGTACGCCGCCGAGCCCGGTGCCGTCACCGTGGACGTCCTGCTGTGCGGGCCGGGCGAGCAGGCGGGGGTGCTGCGGGACGGCCGGGCCGACGTGGCCCTGCTGCACCGGCCGTTCGACGACCTGGCCGGCTTCGACACCGAGGACTTGCACACCGAGGGCCAGGTCGCGGTCCTCCCGGCGGGCCACCCCCTCAGCCTCCGCCCCCACCTGAGCCTCGCCGAGGTCACCGACCTCCCCGACCTCCCCCTCC
>NZ_RDBL01000029.1:293144-309514 GCF_008042035.1 Streptomyces sp. col6 | reverse complement strand
GGCTGGGACGCCGCGACACTCGACGCGATGGTCACCCACTGCGTCAAGGGCGGCCTCCAGTGCGACCCGCACGGCTACGACGAGAACCACCCCGAGAAGGGCGCGGTCCTCGACGCGAACTACGAGCTGCCGTAACCGGCACCGCGCGCACCCCCACAGGTCCGGGGCCTCCGCGATCTTGGAGAGCGCTCTCCGGTGTGGGCCGAAAAAAGGCCCCGGACCTGTGGGGGTGCGCGCGGTGCCGGTTACGGCAGCTCGTAGTTCGCGTCGAGGACCGCGCCCTTCTCGGGGTGGTTCTCGTCGTAGCCGTGCGGGTCGCACTGGAGGCCGCCCTTGACGCAGTGGGTGACCATCGCGTCGAGTGTCGCGGCGTCCCAGCCGTTCATGAAGTCGTAGTGGAACGAGTAGCCCGCGCCACTCGCCAGCTTCACCTGCGACATGTCACCGTTGACCGGCCACGCCATCTTGAACTCGATCATCGGCAGGGCCACCGGGTGGTCCGCCGGGCACGAGTTGTAGTTGGCGCCCCCGGCGACCGGGTAGGCCATGTGGCTCTTGTGGTCCGGCGTGTCCAGGTGGATGCCGTCCCAGCAACTCGGCGCCTGGAGGCGCAGGTTCAGCTGCACGTCCCGGCGGTCGGGGCAGGTGGGCGGGAAGTTGTAGTTCTTGAAGGAGTCACCGCACTCCCAGCCCTCGACGGTGCCCTTCAGGTTCTTGAACTCCTCCTCGCTCTGCATCGGGCTGCCGACCACGTACCGCAGGCCCTTGGGGAACGGGCGGACGCTCCGGTAGTCGGTCACGCCGGACTTGTAGTAGATGGTCTGGACGCCGTCGGGGAGGACCTTCGTGTCCCCCTTGAACAGGCTCGGCATCCAGTAGCCGGACTTGTCGCCGGGCGCCAGACACGTGGTGTTCCCGGCCTCCAGCGAGCCGGCCGTGGTGTACGCGTCCGTCGTGGTGTTGCCCATGAACGTGTGGTCGTGGGACTTGCCCGGCTGTCCCGGGTAGACGATCGGGTCGTCCGGAGCGGTGTGCGTGGGGGCGCACTTGGCCTGGAACTCGTGGAAGTACGCCGTCGGCGGGACTTCCGTCGACGGGGTGACGCCGGTGACCGGCGGGTCGGCCATGATGTAGCCGTCCCCGTCCGGGTCGTCGCCGGACGCCTTCGTGGACGCGGGCATGCCGGGCATGCCCGGCATGGAGTACGCCGCGTGCTCGGTGTGCGCGGTGGCGGCCGTCCCGGAGGACGCGTTCGCCGTCGCCGCGATCCCGGCGATGCCCGCCGTGGTCAGGCTGAGCGAGGTGAACAAGAGCAGTCCGGTGAGGGTTCTGGACCTCCGTGGCATGGAGAGACCTCCTGCTGCGTTGTGGGGGAGCCTGGAGTGGGGAGCGCGCCCGGTCGGGGAGGACGGAAGCGGTGCGGCCATTCTTGGAGAGCGCTCTCCCGCTGTGGAGTGTTCCGCTCCTGACAAGAGCGTGTCAATACTTCGTGTCAGCGCTTCATGAGTCCTCCCCGTCCGTTACGGGGATGCCGAGCGCCGCCAGGAACGCCGCCGCGGCCGGGGTCCGGCCGGTCCGGCTCCAGGTGACGTGCTGAACGCGGACCGGTGCGTCGGACACCTCGATCGCGACGACGCCGGGGAGCCGTGCGGCGTACGCGGGCGGCAGCATCGCCACCGCGAGGCCGGGGCCGACGAGGCCGGCGACGTAGTCGGCGGTGGTGACCTCGAAGGCGACGTCCCTGACCAGCCCGGCCGCCGCGAACGCCTGGTCGGTCTGGGCGCGGCCGGCCGTGCCCGCCGGGAAGTCCACGAACACCTCGGAGGCGAGGCGGCGCAGGTCCACGGAGGGCGCCCCGGCCAGCGGATGGCCCGGGGCGACCACCGCGACGAGGCGGTCGCGGGCCAGTTCGTGACGGCCGACGCCCCGGGGCCGGGCGGTGGTGGGCAGCCCCAGGAAGGCCAGGTCGAGGGCGCCTTCGCGGACCTGCTCGACCAGTTCGTCGCTCGCCCCCACCCGCAGGCTGACCCGCACCTGTGGGTGGCGCCGGCGGAAGTCGCGCAGGGCGGCCGGGATGTCGACGGCGGTCACCGTCGGGATCAGGCCCAGGGCGAGCCGCCCGCGCACCTCGCCGACCGCCGCCGCGACCTCGGCGGCGGCGCGTTCGGCGGCCTCCAGGCACTGGCGGGCGGCCGGGAGGAAGGCCTCGCCGGCCGGGGTGAGCCGCACCCGGCGGGTGGTGCGCTCGAAGAGGCGCGCGCCCAACTCCCGTTCCAGGCGGGCGATCTGGTGACTGAGGGCCGACTGCACGACGAGGCAGCGCCCGGCGGCCCGGGTGAAGCTGCCGGTTTCGGCCACGGCGATCACGTAACGCATCTGCTGGAGCTCCATGACTGCATGGTCCATTCATCGTGGATCGAGATCAATGACGTGACGGACATGTGTTGGACTCATCAATGGGCCCGGCGCGAGACTTCGAGACATGACAAGCCGACCCACGCGGGGGGCTGCCGGGGCGCTGCCCCGTACCGCCCTGACCGCGCTCGCCCCGGCGGTGTGGGGCACGACCTACATCGTCACCACGGAGTTCCTGCCGGCCGGGCACCCGCTGTTCGCCGGCTTCCTGCGTGCGCTGCCCGCCGGGCTCATCGCCCTCGCCCTCACCCGCACGCTGCCGCGCGGGGCGTGGTGGGGGAAGGCGGCGGTGCTCGGGGTGCTCAACATCGGCCTCTTCCTGCCGCTGCTGTTCATCGCGGCGGAACGGCTGCCGGGCGGTGTCGCCGCCACGCTGGGCGCCGCGCAGCCGCTCGTCGTCGCCGTCCTCGCGGTGGCGGTCCTGCGCCAATCCCTGGGCGCCCGGCCGCTGTTGTGGGGCGTTACGGGGGTGCTCGGCGTCGGCCTGGTGGTGATCGGGCCCGGGGCGAAGCTGGACGCGGCCGGGGTGGCGGCCGGTCTCGCCGGGGCGGCCACGATGGGGCTCGGCGTCACGCTCACCAAGCGGTGGGGGCGGCCCGAGGGCGTCGGCCCGCTCGCCTTCACCGGCTGGCAGCTCACCGCCGGAGGCCTCTTCCTGGCACCGGTGACCTTCCTCGCGGAGGGCGCGCCGCCCGCGATCGACGGGCGGGCCGCGCTCGGCTACCTCTGGCTGGGCCTGATCGGCGGGCTGCTCACGTACGCGCTGTGGTTCCAGGGCATCGCGGCCCTGCGGGTGACCTCGGTGGCGGTCCTCGGGCTGCTCTCCCCGCTGGTCGCGGCCGGCCTGGGCGCACTCGTGCTCGGCCAGACGCTGGGCCCGGTCCAGCTCGTGGGCTTCGCGCTCGCCCTGGCGTCGATCGTCGGGGGCCAGCTCCCGGGACGCGCCCGAACGTCGATCGTCCCCACAACTCCCGTACTGGAAAGGACACATCGATGAGGATCGCCGTCATCGGAGCCGCAGGCATGGCCGGCTCCCGCGTGGTCACCGAAGCCGCGAACCGGGGCCACGCGGTGCTCGCGGTGTACCGCAGCAGCCGCCCGGACGCCCTGCCGCCAGGCATCACCGCGACCGGCGGCGACGCGAACGACACCGGCGCGATGAGCGCCCTGCTCGACGGCATGGACGCGGTGGTGGCCGCGACCCGGCCGCCCGTGGGGCGCGAGCACACGATCGCGGCGACCACGACCGCCCTGCTCGACGCGGCGGCGAAGACCGGGACGCGCATCCTGGTGATCGGCGGCGCGGGCCCGCTGGAGGTCCCCGGGTACCCGGGACGACGGGTGGTGGACGACCCCGCGTACGTACCGCCGCAGTGGCGCACGGTGGCCGCCGCCAGCTCGGCCCAACTCGCCGCCTGCCGGGCGCACGAGGCCGACTGGACCTACCTCAGCCCGCCCGCCGTTCTGGAGCCGGGGCCCCGCACGGGTGCGTTTCGCCGGGGTACGACCACCCTCCTCACCGCCGGGGACGGCACCTCGCGCATCTCGGCGGAGGACCTGGCGGTGGCGGTGCTGGACGAGCTGGAAGTGCCGCGCGGGGAGCGGCACTTCACGGTGGGCTACTGAGACCCGGCGGCCCGCAGGGCGGCGGCGATCCTGTCGTGGATCAGGAAGTCGGCGGGATCGCGGTTCTCCTTGAGCCGGTCCAGGTCCCCGGGGCCGAACCAGCCGTAGTCGCTGATCTTGGTCCACTCCAGGGTGGGGTGGTCCAGGTCGCCGTCGACCTCCACGAGGTAGTCCGCCTCGTGGCGCAGTCCGCCACCGTCGTCGCCGGTCCAGGTGGTGACCCCGAGCAGGGCCCGGAGCCGGCGCAGGCGCCATCCCGTCTCCTCGCCCACTTCCCGGGCGAGGGCGGTCAACAGGGTTTCGCCGGACTCCACATGGCCGCCGACGATGTCCCAGCAGCCGGGGAACAGCCGTTGACGGGGGCCGCGCTTCTGGGCGAAGGCGCGGCCCTGTCCGTCGAGGATCACCGCGCCGACGGCCCACGTCTCGCCGTCGGCGGGGACCGGTACGTCGACGCCGGGATCGACCAGGACGTCCGGGCCCGCCGCCCAGGGCCCCCGACCCGCCGCGCCCGTCACGGCCCCGCCCGCAGGACCTCCGCGACGACCGGGCCCGCCGCGTCGCCGCCGTGGCCGCCGGACTGGACCAGGGCGGCGGCCGCGAGGTCGTTGTTGAAGCCGGTGAACCAGCTGTCGGAGGTGGCGTGGCCGTCGACCTCCGCCGAGCCGGTCTTGGCGCCCTTGTCGCCGCGCACGCCTGCCATGGCCTGGGTGGCGGTGCCCTCGGGGGCGGTCGCGGTGTAGCGCAGCATGTCCTTGAGCTGGGTGGAGACACCGGGCGGCAGCGGGCTCGCGGTGGCGAAGGGCCGGTTGTCCAGGGACTGCGCCACGATGAACGGCTGCCGGAAGCGGCCGTTGACCGCGGTGGCGGTGACCGAGGCCATGTTGAGCGGGTTCATCTGGACCTTGCCCTGGCCGATGTACGAGGCGGCGGTCTCGGCACCGGAAGAGTCGGGGATCTTGCCGTCGACCGTGTCGACGCCCGTCTTCCAGTTGTTCTGGCCGAGCCCGAAGTACTGCCTGGCCTCCACGCCGAGCGCGGTGTCCCGCTTCGACTTCAGGGGCAGCACCGGCTTGATGAACGCGGTGTTGCAGGACCGGGCGAAGGCCGTCTTCAGCGTGGCACTCGGCATCGAGAAGTCTTCCAGGTTGTGGAAGACGACCCCTTCCCACGGCACGGTGGACGGGCACTGGACGGGCGTGTTCGCGCTGCCCAGGCCGTTCTGGATGATCATCGCGGCGGTGATGATCTTCATCGTCGAGCCGGGGGCCACGCCGCCGCTGCGGGCCGGTTCGAAGCCGGTCGAGGGGTTGTTGGCGATGGCCCGGATGGCTCCCGTGGACGGCTCCACGGCGGCCACGGACGCCTTGTCGAACTTCTTCACACCCCGCTCGGCCGCCGCCTGGACCTTCGCGTCGAGCGTCGTCTGCAGCTTGCCCGGCTTGCCCTTCACCAGGGTGAGCAACGTCTTGTCCGCGCCGTCGGCGTTCGCGCTGTTGATCCATGTCTCGATGCCCGCGGTGCCGCCGGCCTTCTCGCCGTACTTCTTGCGGAGCTCGGCCAGGATGCCGCCCAGCGACGGGTACTTCTCGGTGGTGAGCACCTGCCCGTTGCGGTCGACGGCCTCGATCGACGCGGTGGATGCCTCGCCCGTCTCCAGCGACTCGCCCTTCGCGAGGGCCGGGTGGATGACCGAGGGCTCCCAGTCGACGAGCGGGTGCCCGGTCGTCAGTCCGCGGACCACGGTCAGCTTGGAGGCGTACGACCAGGGCTTGGACGTCCCCTTGTACGAGACGGTCGCCTTCACGGTGTACGGGACCGTCGAGCCGGTCGCCGCGCCCGGGGTGATGACCGCCTTGGTGACGTGGGCCGTGTCGCTGTAGCCGGCGAGGGCCGGTTCGGCGTCGCCCTGGTTGTTGGTGAGCGCCGCCGCGACCGCCGCGTCGCCCTCCGCCCACGCGGCGAGGAACTTCTTCGAGGTCTCGGCGATCTCCTCCTCGGTGACCGGGCCGGTCTTCACCTCGGAGGACTCGGCGGCCGTGCTCGTACCGCCGCCGACTATGCCTACCTTCGCCCCACTACGCATTCCCTGCCGTCCCCATCCCCCGGAGCCTCCCTCTTGAACGTGTTCAAGGGGGCTGTGTGACGCAGGCTACGGGACGGTAGTGACAGGAGCACCGGTTGTTATCGGAATGCGATGCGACCGGCCTCCGAATGGCGTGAACGGCTCGTCGGATCCAGGTGTCCAGCCGTATCCGGTCCCGCCAGGAGCCCTCCGGGATGGGTGTGCTCGCGTACAGCGGTCGGAAGTAGATGAACGAGAACTACCGCTCACGCTTCACGGTGCTGGAATGTCGGGCAGGTATCCCGCAGCTGGATCAGCCACGTCCTTGGCGGCGGTGACGTACTCGAAGGAGAGTGCCCCCAAGCCTGGAAAACCTGTGAGGTCCAGGAGGACGGGCATCCGATGGTGCTTGTCTGTGGTCGCGACATCCTCGACGTACTCCGGCGGCACGGCCGGACCATCGTCGCCGCGGTGCGTGGATGGCTCCAGCAGAGCTTTCCCCAGCGGCAGTAGCGGCTTGCGCTCATCTGGACAGAACGGCTGCCCCTGCGTGCCGCGGTGGAGCTTCGGCGGATGTCGAGGCGGACATCGGGGGCGGAGCCTGGATGTCCCGCCCCTGGACGTGGCGCAACTCCCGCAGCTACTTCACATATCTGCTGCTATCCACCCAGAGGGAACAGAATGGCCGCTGTGCGGGGAGCGATTTCAGCCAATCTCGGCCCAGCTTTTGGGGTCCCGGCGCCCATCTGCGCGGATGGGGCAGCAAAGTCGCAGGTCAGGGCCTTTAGCTTTGGCTGTAGAAAATCCCGGTGCACCTCAACCGCCTAGGGGCAAAGGCACCTTGAGCGTGGTGGCCGGAGGGAAATCCTGACGTCGTTAAGGCCATGCTCCGGCCCGTACTGTCATGTGACAAGACGACGGAGGCCGCCATGCAGGGCGGCCTCCGATGGCGTCCAAGACCCTGATCTCCGCAGATCGACAAGTAAAGGACTGGGTACATGGAATCACAGAGCTGGCGCGGCCTCACCGTCACCTGGACGCGACCACACGTCGCCGACATCGCGGTAGCGGGCGTCGTGTACTACCTGCTCCACCAGGACGGCGAGGTTCACCGGGCGGTCGCGGGGCTCATCGCGCTCATCACGCTCCGCTGCATCCGCATCCGGCGCTCTGTCTGAAACGGCATCTATGGCGTGGGCCTGTCTCCTTCTGCTCTCGGCAGGAGAGGCTTCCACCGCGGCTTCAGACCAGCCATCAGGGGGTTCCGGGGCCGTCCGTGGGCCGTCGAAGGGGACAGACGACGACCGGCGATGACCGACAACGAACAGGAGGGCCCGACGAGTAGCCGGGCCCTCCTGTTGCGTTCGCCGTGCTAGATCCAGGTGTCCAGCCACATCCGGTCGCGCCACGCGTCCTCCGGGATGGGGGTCCCGGTGTACAGCGGCCAGAAGTAGATGAAGTTCCAGATGATCAGCAGCACCAGCACACCGGCCGCCACCGCCCCCAGGGTCCGGCGCCGCTCGCCCGAGGGGTCGGGCTTCGCCAGGCCGAGTTCGTACCGGGGTCCGGTGTCCGCCGCCGGGCCCAGCATCGCGCCGATCATCATCGTCACCGCGAGACACAGGAACGGGACGAATACGACCGCGTAGAAGAGGAAGATCGTGCGCTCCTGGTACAGGAACCACGGCACCCAGCCCGCGGCCACCCCGCACGCGATGGCGCCCGCCCGCCAGTCGCGGCGGAAGATCCACCGCCACAGCACGTAGACCAGCGCGAAGCAGGCGGCCCACCACAGCAGCGGCGTCCCGATGGCCAGGACCTCGCGGGCGCACTTGCCGGTCGAGGACGTCGTGCAGCCGTTCTGCTCCTCGTAGAAGTACGAGACCGGGCGGCCGAGCACGATCCAGCTCCACGGGTTGGACTGGTAGGTGTGCCCGGACGTCAGGTGGACGTGGAAGTCGTAGACCTGGTTCTCGTAGTGCCACAGGCTGCGCAGCCAGTCCGGCAGCCAGGTCCAGCTGCCGCCCTTGCCGTCCGTCGCCGCCCAGTCCCGGTAGTAGCCGCGATGGCCCGGCGAGTTGCGGACGATCCAGCCCGTCCAGGACGCGACGTACGTGACAACCGCGACCGGCACCACCGAGACGAACGCCGGGAGCACGTCCCGCCGCAGCACCGCCGTGTACGGGCGAACGGCGCCCGCGGTGCGGCGGGCGCCCGCGTCCCACAACACCGTCATCAGGCCAAACGCGACCATGATGTAGAGGCCGTTCCACTTCGTGGCGGCGGCCAGGCCCAGCGAGACACCGGCGGCGATCCGCCAGGGGCGCCACCCCAGGCGCAGGTTCTCCGCGACCCGGACGTCGGGGCGCAGCACGCCCTCCTCGTCGACCGGCAGCACCGCGGCCAGCCGGCGCCGGGCCCAGTCGCGGTCGATCAGCAGACAGCCGAACGCGGCCAGCACGAAGAACATCAGGACCAGGTCGAGCAGCGCGGTACGGCTCATCACGAAGTGCAGCCCGTCCACCGCCAGCAGCGCGCCCGCCAGGCAGCCCAGGAACGTCGAGCGGAACAGCCTGCGCCCGATCCGGCACAGCATCAGCACCGACAGCGTGCCGAGCACGGCGACCATGAACCGCCAGCCGAACGGCGTGAAGCCGAACATCTGCTCGCCGATGCCGATGATCCACTTGCCGACCGGCGGGTGCACCACATAGCCCGGGTCCGTCGGCACCGGCACCTGCGACGGGTCGTTCAGGATCAGCTTGTCGACGTCCTTGGGCCACGCGCCCTCGTACCCCTGCTTGATCAGCGCCCAGGAGTCCTTCGCGTAGTACGTCTCGTCGAATATCACCGCGTGCGGGCTGCCCAGCTTCCAGAAGCGCAGCACCCCCGCGACCGCCGCGACCAGCAGCGGACCGCCCCACGCCGACCAGCGCACCAGCCGGTCCGCGAGCAGCGGCGGCACGCCGAGCACCGCCCACAGCTGGCTGCCGGGCCGCGTGTAGGGCGGGACCAGGCGCTCCCGCAGCCCGATTCCGGGGCGCGGGGCATGGCCGAAGCGGCGCAGCCGCCGCTGCCAGGAGGTCGGCTCCGGGCCATGCTGTTCCCCGGCGTCTTCGCCCTGCCGGGCTTCGGGCGCAGTACTCGTCACCGCGCCATCGTAGGGAACACGTCTGTGGGTGCGGTGCTCCCCGTGCGGGAGGATGGGGCTTGTGACTGGAACGACTGGAACGCTCGTGCTCGCAGGGACCCCCATCGGCGACCTGGCGGACGCCCCGCCCCGCCTCGCCGCCGAGCTGGAGGCGGCCGACATCATCGCCGCCGAGGACACCCGCCGGCTGCGCCGGCTGACCCAGGGGCTCGGCGTCCACACCACGGGCCGTGTCGTCTCCTACTTCGAGGGCAACGAGACCGCGCGTACGCCCGAACTCGTCGAGGCGCTGGCCGGCGGCGCCCGGGTCCTGCTGGTCACGGACGCCGGGATGCCGTCCGTCTCCGACCCCGGCTACCGGCTCGTCGCCGCCGCCGTGGAGCAGGACATCAAGGTCACCGCCGTGCCCGGCCCCTCCGCCGTGCTCACCGCGCTCGCCCTGTCCGCGCTGCCGGTGGACCGGTTCTGCTTCGAGGGCTTCCTGCCGCGCAAGGGCGGCGAACGCCTCTCCAAGCTCCGCGAGGTCGCCCGCGAGCCCCGCACGATGGTCTTCTTCGAGGCCCCGCACCGCCTCGACGACACCCTCGCCGCGATGGCCGAGGTCTTCGGCGCGGAGCGGCGGGGCGCCGTCTGCCGCGAGCTGACCAAGACGTACGAGGAGGTCAAGCGCGGCCCGCTGGGCGAGCTGGCCGCCTGGTCGGCCGCCGAGCAGGTGCGCGGCGAGATCACCGTCGTCGTCGAGGGCGCCGCCGCCGGGGCCGAGGAACTGGACGCCGAGGAGCTGGTGCGCAGGGTGCGCGTGCGCGAGGAGGCGGGGGAGCGGCGCAAGGAGGCGATCGCCGCCGTCGCCACCGAGGCGGGGCTGCCCAAACGCGAGGTGTTCGACGCCGTCGTCGCGGCAAAGAATGCTGCTCGGACCGGCCACGCGGACGGCAAAGGACTATCGTGAAAAGCAAAGCGAGAGCCGCGTACCGGCCCCTTTGACCACGAGAAGGCCAAAACCGCTCCAACACTCGACAGGGCCGGTGCGCTCCCGCCGGTGAAGGCGTCCACTGGATGGCAGGGCGCATTCTCCGGAGTGCTTGTCCGACGGACAAGAGGAGCAGGCATGAGCGACATCACAGCCACCACCGCGCACGAGGCGTACGCCTTCGCCTGCATGAGGTGCGGACACGGGTGGGAGCAGGCCTACGAGATAGAACACCACGTCGACGCGTCGCAGCACGCGTACGTGGTCTACAAGGCGGACGGCGAACAGGTGCCCTCGCCCCTGTCCACCCCCACCTGCGCCAACTGCGGCGGGCACGTCGTACGGATCATGCGGGCCGGCCGGGTCTCGGCCGTCCAGCAGCTCCTGCGCAACCCGGCCCGCGCCCAGGTCCCGGCCGGACCGCCGCCCGCCGAGGAGCCCGTGGCCGCCACCGCCGTCCCGTCCGCCGGTCACCACTGGCACCTTTCCGACCTCCTGCATCCGTTCCGCAAGTGACCTCGTGGGGCGGAGCGCCGCGATCCTCGTACGATCGTGGCCATGAGCCGCTCCGAAGCCCCGCCCCTGCCGGAACCCCTCCGGGTGCCGGTCGCCGATTCGCACACCCACCTGGACATGCAGGACGGCACCGTCGAGGAGGGCCTGGCCAGGGCCGCCGCGGTGAACGTGACGACCGTGGTCCAGGTGGGCTGCGACGTGAAGGGGTCCCGCTGGGCCGCGGAGACCGCCGCGGCCCACGCGAACGTGCACGCGGCGGTGGCCCTCCACCCCAACGAGGCGCCGCGCATCGTTCTGGGTGATCCCGATGGGTGGTCGCGGCAGGGGGAGCGCGAGGCGGGCGGTACGGCCGCGCTGCACGAAGCCCTCGCGGAGATCGACGCGCTGGCCGCGCTGCCGCACGTACGCGGGGTCGGCGAGACGGGCCTCGACTACTTCCGTACCGGCCCCGAGGGCATGGCCGCCCAGGAGGAGTCCTTCCGGGCCCACATCGAGATCGCCAAGCGGCACGGCAAGGCCCTCGTCATCCACGACCGCGAGGCCCACGCGGACGTCCTGCGCATCCTCGCGGACGCGGGGGCGCCCGAGCGGACCGTCTTCCACTGCTACTCCGGCGACGCGGACATGGCCCGGGTCTGCGCGGAGGCCGGCTACTTCATGTCGTTCGCCGGCAACATGACCTTCAAGAACGCCCAGCCGCTGCGCGACGCGCTGGCGGTCGCGCCGGTGGAACTGGTGCTGGTCGAGACGGACGCCCCGTTCCTGACCCCGGCGCCGTACCGGGGCCGCCCCAACGCCCCGTACCTGATCCCGGTCACGCTGCGGGCGATGGCGGCGGTGAAGGGCCTGGACGAGGACACCATGGCCGAGGCGATCGCGGACAACACGGCGCGGGCGTTCGACTACTGAGCGGGGCGCGTCACAGGGCCCCGTACGCTTTACAGGTGAGCACCACTGAGCCCGACGCCCTCCTGGGCCCCGCAGACATCCGCGAGCTGGCCGACACGCTGGGCGTACGCCCCACCAAGCAGCGCGGCCAGAACTTCGTCATCGACGCCAACACGGTCCGCCGGATCGTGCGCACGGCGGAGGTACGGCCGGACGACGTGGTGGTCGAGATCGGGCCGGGCCTCGGCTCGCTGACCCTCGCGCTGCTTGAGGTCGCCGACCGCGTCGTCGCCGTCGAGATCGACGATGTCCTCGCGGCGGCCCTGCCCTCCACCGTCGCCGCCCGGATGCCCGCCCGTGCCGACCGCTTCGCGCTGGTGCACTCGGACGCCATGCTCGTACGCGAACTGCCGGGCCCGCCGCCCACCGCGCTGGTCGCCAACCTCCCGTACAACGTCGCCGTGCCGGTGCTGCTCACCGTCCTCGACCGCTTCCCGAGCATCGAGCGGACGCTCGTCATGGTGCAGGCCGAGGTCGCCGACCGGCTGGCCGCCCGGCCGGGCAACAAGGTCTACGGTGTGCCGTCCGTGAAGGCCAACTGGTACACGGACGTCAAGCGCGCCGGCTCCATCGGCCGCAAGGTCTTCTGGCCCGCGCCGAACGTGGACTCCGGGCTCGTCTCGCTGGTGCGCCGCACCGAACCCGTGGCGACGACCGCGAGCAAGGAAGAGGTCTTCGCGGTGGTGGACGCGGCGTTCGCGCAGCGCCGCAAGACGCTGCGCGCGGCACTCGCGGGCTGGGCCGGTTCCGCTCCGGCCGCCGAGGCCGCCCTGCTCGCGGCGGGCATCTCGCCGCAGGCGCGCGGGGAGTCCCTGACGATCGAGGAGTTCGCGGCCATCGCCGAGAACAAGCCCGCCGCCGAGAACGGGAGCGACCGGTGAGCGTCACCGTACGGGTCCCCGCCAAGGTCAACGTGCAGCTCGCGGTCGGGGCCGCGCGCCCCGACGGCTTCCACGACCTGGCGAACGTCTTCCTCGCCGTCGGCCTGTACGACGAGGTCACCGCGACTCCCGCCGACAGCCTGCGGATCACCTGCTCCGGGCCGGACGCCGCACAGGTCCCGCTGGACGCGTCCAACCTGGCGGCACGGGCGGCGGTCGCGCTCGCCGCGCGCCACGGCATCGCGCCGGACGTGCACCTCCACATCGACAAGGACATCCCGGTCGCCGGCGGCATGGCGGGCGGCAGCGCGGACGGGGCCGGCGCCCTGCTGGCCTGCGACGCGCTGTGGGGGACCCGCACCCCCCGCGAGGAGCTGCTCGCCCTCTGCGCCGAGCTGGGCAGCGATGTGCCGTTCAGCCTCGTCGGCGGCGCCGCGCTCGGCACCGGCCGGGGCGAGCGGCTGGCCCCCGTCGAGGTGGGCGGCACCTTCCACTGGGTGTTCGCGGTGGCCGACGGCGGGCTGTCCACCCCGGCGGTGTACCGCGAGTTCGACCGGCTGACCGAGGGCGCCCGCGTCCCCGAGCCCGTGGCGTCGGACGCCCTCCTGGACGCGCTGCGGGCGGGCGACGCCAAGGCCCTGGCCGGGGCCCTGAGCAACGACCTCCAGGCCCCCGCGCTCTCCCTGCGCCCCTCCCTGGCCGCCACCCTGGCGGCGGGCACCGGGGCCGGTGCGCTGGCCGCGCTGGTCTCGGGCTCGGGCCCGACGACCGCGTTCCTCACGGAGGACGAGGCGACGGCCCGGGAGGTGGCCGCCGCGCTCACCGCGTCCGGCACCTGCCGCACGGCGCGCACGGCGGCCTCCCCGGCCCCGGGGGCGACGGTCCTCTAGCGGCCGGGCGGTCAGCCCAGCCGTACCGACTTCTTCGCCAGCTCGAACGCCGGCACCATGCCCTCGTGCTCGTCGGAGTCCAGGCCGCCCAGGTGGACCACGACCGGGCCCTCGGGGGTGGCCAGGGCGAAGGCGCGGGCCGGGCGGTCCTCGTCCATGAGCTTGCTGTGGAGCGTGTAGGTCACCTCGGTCAGCGTCAGCTCTCCGGCGCTGACCTGCTTGTACGCGGCCTTCGAGGAGTTCTCGTCGGCCTTGACGAAGCCCTCCAGCGTCGCGCGCGGCGAGGCGTCCTTGCCCTTGCCCTGCCACACCCGCAGGAAGCCGATGTGCCCGGCCGGCTTGGCGTCGATCTCGCAGACCATGGAGACCGGCCCCTGCGTCCCGAGTTCGGCCAGCTCCGAGTCCGGGTCGATCGTGACGGCCTTCGGCTTCCAGTCCTTCGCCACGTCGAAGGTCACCGGCAGCTCGCAGCCCGAGCCGGAGGCGCCGACCGTGCCGCCCCTGGCCGCGGCCTCCACGGCCGGGGCCCCGGCAGACTTCTCGGACTTCCCGGCCTTCGCGCCGCCGTCGGATTCCGGTTCCGACGAGCACCCGGTCAGCGCGGTCGCGGCCAGCAGTACGGGCACCAGCCCGCGAACGGTACGACGAGTCATGAACATCCCCACCCCTTGATCGTTGCGCGCAAGGTACACCGGGGCGGGACGGGCGCTCGTACGGAGGCCCGCGCGGTGGCGACTACGCTGAAGGCCGGAGTCTTTTCTCGAAGCTGGAGCGTTCGTGGCCGTCAACCTCGTCAATGTCGAGCAGGTCAGCAAGGTGTACGGCACCCGTGCCCTGCTCGACGGTGTGTCCCTCGGCGTCTCCGAGGGCGACCGGATCGGTGTCGTCGGCCGCAACGGCGACGGCAAGACGACCCTCATCCGGATGCTCGCCCGGCTGGAGGAGGCGGACACCGGCCGCGTCACCCACAACGGCGGACTGCGCCTGGGTGTGCTGACCCAGCACGACTCCCTGGACCCCGCGGCCACCATCCGCCACGAGGTCATCGGCGACCTCGCCGACCACGAGTGGGCGGGCAGCGCCAAGATTCGCGACGTGCTCACCGGCCTCTTCGGCGGGCTGGACCTGCCCGGCTTCGAGAACGGCCTGGACACCGTCATCGCCCCCCTCTCCGGCGGTGAGCGCCGCCGGATCGCGCTGGCCAAGCTGCTCATCGCCGAACAGGACCTGATCGTTCTGGACGAGCCCACCAACCACCTCGACGTCGAGGGCATCTCCTGGCTCGCCGGCCATCTGCGCGCCCGCCGCTCCGCCCTGGTCTGCGTCACCCACGACCGCTGGTTCCTGGACCAGGTCTGCACCCGCATGTGGGACGTCCAGCGCGGCACCGTCCACGAGTACGAGGGCGGCTACAGCGACTACGTGTTCGCGCGGGCCGAGAGGGAGCGGATCGCCGCGACCGAGGAGGCCAAGCGGCAGAACCTGATGCGCAAGGAGCTGGCCTGGCTGCGGCGCGGCGCCCCCGCCCGTACCGCCAAGCCGCGCTACCGCATCGAGGCCGCCAACGAGCTGATCGCGGACGTGCCGCCGCCGCGCGACACCAGCGAGCTGATGAAGTTCGCCAACGCCCGGCTCGGCAAGACGGTCTTCGACCTGGAGGACGTCACCGTCCAGGCGGGCCCCAAGACCCTGCTCACCCACCTCACCTGGCAGCTCGGCCCCGGCGACCGCATCGGCCTGGTCGGGGTCAACGGCGCCGGCAAGACCTCGCTGCTGCGGGCGCTCGCCGAGGCGGCGCGTACCGAGGGAGAGGCGCAGCCGGCCGCCGGCCGGATCGTCGTCGGCAAGACCGTCCGGCTCGCCTACCTCTCCCAGGAGGTCCACGAGCTGAACCCGAACCTGCGGGTCCTGGAGGCCGTCCAGCAGGTGCGCGACCGGGTCGACCTCGGCAAGGGCCGCGAGATGACCGCCGGGCAGCTGTGCGAGCAGTTCGGCTTCACCAAGGAGAAGCAGTGGACGCCCGTCGGCGACCTCTCCGGCGGCGAGCGCCGCCGGCTCCAGATCCTGCGGCTGCTGATGGACGAGCCCAACGTCCTCTTCCTCGACGAGCCCACCAACGACCTCGACATCGAGACCCTGACCCAGCTGGAGGACCTTCTCGACGGCTGGCCCGGCTCCATGATCGTGATCTCCCACGACCGGTTCTTCATCGAGCGCACCACGGACCGGGTCATGGCCCTCCTCGGCGACAAGTCGCTGCGGATGCTCCCGCGCGGCATCGACGAGTACCTGGAGCGCAGGCAGCGTCAGGCCGAGGCGGCCACGCCCGCCGCGGCGCCCTCCGCCGCGCCGACGGCCGCAGCCCCGGCGCCCGCGGTCTCCGCCCAGGCAGCCCGCGCCGCCAAGAAGGAGCTGCAGAAGGTCGAACGGCAGTTGGAGAAGATGTCGGACCGCGAGACGACCCTGCACCAGCAGATCGCCGAGAACGCCACGGACTTCGAGAAGGTGGCGAAGCTGGACGCCGAACTGCGCGAACTCGTAGCCGAGCGCGACACGTTGGAGATGCGCTGGCTGGAACTGGCCGAGGACGCCTGACCGCTGACCGTTCGCCGTCGCAACGATGCGGCAACGGGTGTGACTGCTGAGGCCTGTGGGGCGGGTGGTAGAAAGAAGCCTCGCCCGGTGCGGGGTACGACCGTGCCGCTTCACAGGTGTCAACGGAACAGGGGGGACGGGTCGATGAGCCAGCCGCCCGGACAGCAGCCGCCGCAGGGCGGGTTCGGAGCACCGTACGACCCGCAGACGGGCCCGGAGACCGGTCCGGGAGACGGGCCGCACCCCCAGCCGGCCGGCCCGTACGGCGCCCCCGCGCAGCCGCCCGGCCCGTACGGCCCGCCCCGGCCCGGCC
>NZ_RDBL01000029.1:276584-293044 GCF_008042035.1 Streptomyces sp. col6 | reverse complement strand
GGGCGGGAACGTGGCCGGCTGCATCGGGGCGGTCGGGTAGCCGTACGGCTGCKGCTGGCCCGGCTGTCCCTGCTGCGGGAAGCCGTACGGCTACCCGACCGCCCCGATGCAGCCGGCCACGTTCCCGCCCCAGCCGGGCGGGAACGGGCAGAAGAAGTTCTCCACCCAGGCGCAGATCATCGTCGCCGCCGTGGTCGCCGTCGCCCTGATCGTCGGCGGTGGCATCTGGTACGCCTCCAGCGGCGATGACGGCAAGAAGGACGAGGCGGGCTCCTCCGCCGGCACCACGGGCGGCGAGAACAAGGGCGGCAACGGCGGCGACAAGGGCGACGGCTCGACCGGAGGCGGCGGCAAGGAGAAGGCCCCGGCGAACGTCGATTCGGCCGTCGGCTTCCAGCTCCCGCAGCCCAAGGTCGCCGAGGTCACCACCGTCAGCGGCTCCTGGGTCACCGACAAGGCGTACGTGAAGTCGGGCGTCAACGAGATCGTCGGCTACGACCTGGACAAGGGCACCAAGCTCTGGTCGATCCCGCTGGAGGGCCAGGTCTGCGCCGCCTCCCGGTACATGACCAAGGACTTCAAGACGGCTATCGCCTTCGAGGAGACCAAGCGCACCAAGACCGCCAAGTACGCCAGCTGCAATCGGGTCGGAGCCCTCGACCTGGCCACCGGCAAGCTCATCTGGAGCAAGCAGGTCCACGCGGCCAGCGCCGGTGACCAGCCGGTCCGGTTCGACGAGGTCACCGTCAGCGGCACCACGGTCGCCGCCGGAGGCAACGACGGCGGCGCCGCCTTCAAGATCGACACCGGCGCCGAGCTCTGGAAGCCGAAGACCAGCACCGACGGCTGCTACGACCGGGGATACGGCGGCGGCGACGCCCTCGCCGTGGTCCGCACCTGCGGTTCGTACGACGACCCGCAGCTCATTGTCCAGGCGCTGAATCCGACCACGGGCGCCCCGATCTCCTCGTACAAGATGCCCGCCGGCGTCGACTACGCGAGCATCGTCTCCACCAAGCCGCTCGTCGTCGCGGCCGACGTCGGTGACACCGCCGGTGACGGCAGCGGCATCTCGGACTTCTTCTCGATCGACGAGGCCACCGGCAAGCTGAAGATCCGTATCTCCGCCGACGCGGAGAAGTACGCGGCCAGCTGCCGTTCCACCAAGGTCGAGAGCTGCCAGCACCTGGCCGTCGGCAACAACCGCATCTACCTGCCGACCGAGGAGCACGACGGCACCGGCGAGAGCTTCAGCCGGACCAACGAGATCGTCTCCTTCGACCTCACCACCGGCAAGCAGACCGGCGACCGGGCCGACGCGGGCGAGAAGTTCACGATGTTCCCGCTGCGCATGGACGGCGGCAACATCATCGCGTACCGCGAACCCCCGTACGACAAGGGCGGTGAGATCGTCTCCATCGACGGCAGCACCTTCAAGCAGACGGTCCTGATGCGCAACCCGGCCGACGAGGCCGTCCGGGACGCGGAGACCAGCTTCTCGTCGGACTACGCCGAATTCCTTTACGAGCAGGGGCACTTCTTCATCTCCGAGACGATGATCAGCGCTCCCCGCAAGAGCTCGTTCGACGACAAGGAGTACCTGGTGGTGTCCTTCCACACCAGCTGAGCGCGAATCACGGATGTGGGGGTGGAACCGGCCGGTTCCACCCCCACACGCGTACCCGGACGTGTAACTTGCAGGCCCTGGAGGGCCGGGGGGCCTGTGTCGGTCGGTGTACAGGGGGATGGCGGGATGAGTGTCCGGCTCATGGTGGTCGACGACCACCGACTGCTCGCCGAGGCGCTCGCCTCGGCGCTGAAGCTGCGCGGCCACCGGGTGCTGGCCGCCGCCGCGCCGACCACCGGGGCGGCGGACCTGGTGGTCGGACGGGCCCCGGAGGTCTGCCTGTTCGGCACCGCGTCGCCCGCCGTGCCCGGCACCTTCGACCCCGTCGTACGGATCAGGCGCGAGCGCCCGCAGACCGCGGTGGTGGTCCTCGGCCCCGTGCCCAGCCCCCGGGGCATCGCCGCCGCGTTCGCCGCCGGGGCCGCGGGATACGTCCGGCACGACGAGCGCATCGAGGGCGTGGAGCGCGCCATGGTCAAGGCCCGCTCAGGCGAGGCGGCCATCGCGCCCCAGCTCCTCCAGGGCGCGTTCGCCGAACTGCTGGACCCGGTGGAGCAGCCCGACGACGAGGGTCGCCGGCTGCTGCGGCTGCTCACCCCGCGCGAGGTCGAGGTGCTGGTCAGGGTCGCGGAGGGCGAGGACACCCGGCTGATCGCGGCCGGGATGCGGATCGCGCCGAGCACCGCCCGTACGCACGTCCAGCGCGTCCTGATGAAGCTCGGCGTCGGCTCCCGCCTGGAGGCCGCGGCGCTGGCCGCCCGGACCGGTCTGCTGGACCGGGCGGCGGTGACGCGGCAGGGGCCGGACACCGTCGGCTGACGGTGTCCGGCCCCTGCCGCGTGACGGCGTACTACTTCTCCGGGGTGTCCGGGGTGGTGTCCTCCGGCGCGTGCGCCGGGGCCTGGGCCGGGCGCAGCTTCATCCAGACCAGGAAGAACAGGCCGAGCGCCAGCATGGCCAGGCCGGTCCAGAGGTTGATGTGGACGCCCTGGGCCTTCTTCAGGTCCGCGTCGGACGGGCTGA
Organism: Streptomyces sp. col6; assembly: GCF_008042035.1. Lineage (GTDB taxonomy): Bacteria > Actinomycetota > Actinomycetes > Streptomycetales > Streptomycetaceae > Streptomyces. Next base: position 290,394 of record NZ_RDBL01000029.1, on the reverse strand, counting down.
TCCCGGCGATCGTCACGATGATCCCGTAGACCACGAAGAGGCCGCCGATGATCCGCCGGATGTCGAAGAGGCGGGCCGCCGTGGCGGACTTCTGCTCCAGGTCGGAGACTTCCTTGTGCAGGTCGGACATGGTGGGTCGCTCCGATCAGAACGAGTAGGGGACGTAGCACAGGGCGGCGAGCACGATCGCTCCCCAGCCCAGCAGCGCGGGCCTGCGGTACCAGGCGCTGTCGCCCTCGTCGGGCACCTCGGCGGCGTCCGGGGACTCGGTTCCGTAGACGAGACCGGCGAGTTCGGCCTCGGGCTTGGGAGCGGTGAAGAGCGTGACCGCGATCATGACGACCGCGCCGGCGACGAAACCGACGATCGCGGAGACGAAGTTGGCGCCCTGGTCGCTCGGGATGTCGATGACGCCCTGCTTGTAGATGACGAAGTAGTTGACCATCGCGGCCGTGGTGCCCGCCAGCAGGCCCCAGACACCGGACTTCATCGAGGCGCGCTTCCAGAACATGCCGATGATGAACACCACGAAGAGCGGCACGTTGAAGAACGAGAAGAGCGTCTGGAGGTAGCTCATGATGTTGGAGAAGCTGGCGGCGATGAACGCGGTGCCGATGGAGGCCAGCACGCCGAGCGCCGTGATCAGCCGGCCGAAGCGCAGGTAGTACGCGTCCGGCTGGTCCTTCTTCACGTACCGCGCCCAGATGTCCGTGGTGAACACGGTGTTGAACGAGGAGACGTTGGCGGCCATGCCCGCCATGAACGCGGCCAGCAGACCGGTCACCGCGATGCCGAGCACGCCGTTGGGCAGCAGCTCGCGCATCAGCAGCGGGATCGCGTCGTTGTACGTGGTGTCCGAGCCGGCGGCGCCGATGTTCGGCACGACCACGGCGGCGACCAGGCCCGGGATCATCACGAGGAAGACGATGAACATCTTCGGGAACGCGGCGATCAGCGGGGTGCGCTGGGCGGCCGAGAGGTTCTTCGCGGACAGGGCGCGCTGCACCTCGGCGAAGTTCGTCGTCCAGTAGCCGAAGGAGAGCACGAAGCCCAGGCCGAGGATGATCGTCAGCCAGTTGGCGCCGAGCGGGTTGGCGTCACCGATGGAGGTTCCGCCCCAGGCCGTCAGGAAGTCGTGGCCGTGGCTCTTCTCCAGCGAGTCGCTCAGCCCGTCCCAGCCGCCGACGCGCTTGAGCCCCAGCAGGGTCAGCGGGATCAGCGCGGCGAGGATGACGAAGAACTGCAGTACCTCGTTGTAGATCGCGGAGGAGAGCCCGCCGATCGTGATGTAGACCAGCACGAAGAGGCCCGCGACCACGATCGCGACCCACTGGGGCCAGCCGAGAAGCGCCTCCACGACGATCGACAGGGCGTACAGGTTGACGCCCGCGATCAGGATCGCCGAGAAGGCGAAGAGTATGGAGCTCAGCAGGTGCGCCGACTTGTCGAAGCGGTGGAGCAGGAACTCCGGGACGGAGCGCACCTTCGAGCGGTAGTAGAACGGCATCATCACGAGGCCGAGGAAGACCATCGCGGGGATGGCACCGATCCAGTACCAGTGCACCACCGCGACGCCGTACTGCGCGCCCGTCGCCGCCATGCCGAGGATTTCGGTGGCGCCGAGGTTGGCGGCGACGAAGGCCAGACCGGTCACCCATGCGGGCAGTGACCGTCCGGAGAGGAAGAAGTCGAGGCTGGTCTTCACGCTTGCACGGGCGGCGAAGCCGATGCCGAGCACGACGACGAAGTAGATCGCCAGGATCGTGTAGTCGAGCCCGTTCGTGGGGAGCCGGAGCCCTGCGGCCAGATATTGCATGTGGGGGTCTCGCTTCGTTGCGCGAACTGAACCCGAAGGAAACTACGCTCTTGTGTTCGGAAAGTGAACAGTTCCCCTGAGGTTCTTTGTTTGTTTGTGATCGCATTGCCGGAATCCCGGGCCTCCGCAGGCCTGAGATCCACGTCTCGTCCCGCCGTATGCCCCACGCATCGAGTCATTGACGCATCTGTTGACTTGTGGTTCATTGTGTTTGCTTATGTTGGGTGGGAGGAGACTGGTGAAGAAGACGGTTACGACGCTCGCCGACGGCCGGGAGCTGATCTACTACGACAGCCGCGAGGACGTCGTGCGCGAGGCCGTCGACACACGCCCCCTCGACGCCGTCTCCACCTCGTCCGAGGTCCGGCGCGACCCCCTGCTCGGTGACAGCGTCGCCATCGCCTCGCACCGCCAGGGCCGGACCTACCACCCGCCCGCCGACGAGTGCCCCCTGTGCCCCTCGCGCGAGGGCCGGCGGAGCGAGATCCCGGAGCCCGGCTACGACGTCGCCGTCTTCGAGAACCGCTTCCCCTCGCTCGCCGGTGACTCCGGCCGCTGCGAGGTCGTCTGCTTCACCTCCGACCACGACGCCTCCTTCGCCGACCTCACCGAGGAGCAGGCCGGGCTCGTCCTGGAGGCCTGGACCGACCGCACCGCCTCCCTGGCCCGGCTCCCGCAGGTCAAGCAGGTGTTCTGCTTCGAGAACCGGGGCGCCGAGATCGGCGTCACGCTCGGCCACCCGCACGGCCAGATCTACGGCTACCCCTTCACCACCCCGCGCACCGAGCTGATGCTGCGCTCGATGGCCGCCCACCACGCGAAGACCGGCCGCAACCTCTTCGACGACGTGGTCGCCCGCGAGGAGGCCGACGGCTCCCGCATCGTGCTCGCCGCCGAGCACTGGATCGCCTTCGTCCCGTACGCGGCCCACTGGCCGTACGAGGTCCACCTCCACCCGCGCCGCCGCGTCGCCGACCTGCGGGAGCTGGACAAGGAGGCGCGCACGGAGTTCCCACAGGTCTATCTGGAACTGTTGAGGCGATTCGACCGGATCTTCGGACCCGGAGAGCCGCCGACCCCGTACATCTCCGCCTGGCACCAGGCGCCGTTCGGGGTCCCCGGGCGTGAGGACTTCGGGCTCCACCTCGAGCTTTTCACCATCCGACGGACCTCCGGCAAGCTGAAGTTCCTCGCGGGTTCCGAATCCGGCATGAGCGTGTTCATCAACGACGTGCCGCCGGAGACCGCGGCCCAGCGACTGCGAGAGGTAGCGAGCCAGTGAGCAAGTCCCCGAAGAAGTACCTGGTGACCGGCGGCGCCGGTTACGTGGGCAGTGTCGTCGCCCAGCACCTGCTGGAGGCCGGCCACGCCGTCACCGTCCTCGACGACCTCTCCACCGGCTTCCGCGAGGGCGTCCCGGCCGGCGCCGACTTCATCGAGGGCCGCATCCAGGACGCCGCGAAGTGGCTCGACGCCTCCTACGACGGGGTGCTGCACTTCGCCGCGTACTCCCAGGTCGGCGAGTCCGTCACCGACCCCGAGAAGTACTGGGTCAACAACGTCGGCGGCACCACCGCCCTGCTCGCCGCGATGCGCGACGCCGGCGTCCGCACCCTGGTCTTCTCCTCCACCGCCGCGACCTACGGCGAGCCGGTCTCCAGCCCCATCACGGAGACCGACCCCACCGCCCCGACCAGCCCGTACGGCGCCACCAAGCTCGCCGTCGACCACATGATCACCGGGGAGGCCGCCGCCCACGGCCTGGCCGCCGTCTCGCTGCGCTACTTCAACGTGGCGGGGGCGTACGGCGACTGCGGCGAGCGGCACAGCCCCGAGTCGCACCTCATCCCGCTGGTCCTCCAGGTCGCCCTCGGCCGGCGCGAGTCGATCTCCGTCTACGGCGACGACTACCCGACCCCGGACGGCACCTGCGTCCGCGACTACATCCACGTCGCGGACCTCGCCGAGGCGCACCTCCTCGCCCTCGACGCCGCCGCCCCGGGCGAACACCTGATCTGCAACCTCGGCAACGGCAACGGCTTCTCGGTCCGCGAGGTCATCGAGACGGTCCGCGAGGTCACCGGCCACCCCGTCCCCGAGACCGCCGCCCCGCGCCGCGCCGGCGACCCGGCCGTCCTCGTCGCCTCCGCCGCCACCGCCAGGGAGCGCCTCGGCTGGCAGCCGTCCCGCGCCGACCTGGCCGGAATCGTCTCCGACGCCTGGACGTTCGCCCGCCGAGAGGAGCCCACCGCACCATGACCGAGGACCACGCCGAGCTGACCGCTTCCTTCACCGAGCTGTACGGAAGCGCACCCGAGGGGATCTGGGCCGCACCCGGCCGGGTCAACCTGATCGGTGAGTACACCGACTTCAACGACGGCTTCGTCATGCCGCTCGCCCTCCCGCACACCGCGCGCGCCGCCGTCTCCCGCCGCACCGACGGCGAGCTGCGGCTGCACTCCACCGATGTGCCCGGTGGCGTCGTCCGGCTCCGCGTGGACGAGCTGACCCCGCACGAGGGCCACGGCTGGGCCGCCTACCCGGCCGGCGTCGTCTGGGCGCTGCGCGAGGCCGGCCACAAGGTCACCGGTGCCGACATCCAGCTGACCTCCACCGTCCCCACCGGCGCCGGGCTCTCCTCGTCCGCCGCCCTCGAAGTGGTCACCGGCCTCGCGCTGAACGACCTCTTCGGCCTCGGCCTGGACGCGGCCCAGCTCGCGGTCCTCGCCCAGCGCGCGGAGAACGCGTTCGTCGGCGTCCCCTGCGGCGTCATGGACCAGATGGCGTCCGCCTGCTGCACCGAGGGCCACGCCCTGCACCTGGACACCCGCGACCTCGGCCGCCGCCAGGTCCCCTTCGACCTGGCCGCGCACGGGCTGCGGCTCCTGGTCGTCGACACCCGCGTCAAGCACGCGCTGGGCGACGGGGCGTACGCGGAGCGCCGGGCCGGCTGCGAGGAGGGCGCCCGCCTGCTCGGCATACCCACCCTGCGCGACCTGCCGTACGAGGAGCTGGACGCCGCGCTCGGCCGGCTGGCCGAGGCGGGGGCGGACGAGTCGGTCGTGCGCTACGTGCGCCATGTGGTCGGCGACAACCAGCGCGTCGAACAGGTCATCGCACTGCTCGACGCGGGCGACGTCCGCGCGGCGGGCCCGGTCCTCACGGCGGGACACCTCTCGCTCCGCGACGACCTTCGGGTCTCCTGCGTGGAGCTGGACCTCGTGGTCGGGACGGCGAACGCGGCCGGGGCGCTCGGCGCGCGCATGACCGGGGGCGGCTTCGGCGGCTCGGCGATCGTGCTGGTCGACGAGGACCGGGCGGAGTCCGTCACCAAGTCCGTTCTGGAGGCGTTCGCTTCGGCCGGGTACGGCACCCCGGGCGTCTTCCCGGCCGTGCCGTCGGCGGGCGCGCGCCGGCTCGTCTGACCGGACGCGGGTGCCCGTCCGCACGGGCACCCGCGAAGGTCAGCGCAACTCCTTGACCAGGGTGAACTCCGTGACGCCCGGCGGGTAGTCGTCCACCTGCCCGCGTACCTCGTACCCCTGCTTCCGGTAGAAGCCGGGAGCCTGGAAGTCCCAGGTCTCCACCCGGGACCGGGCACACGACCGGTCCTCGCGCGCCACCCGCTCCGCCTCGGCGAGCACCCGCGCGCCGAGGCCGGAACCCCGGTGCGCGGGATCCACCCAGAGCAGCTCCAGATGGAGCCAGCGCGCCCACGTCCGGGCGGCCAGCCCGGCCGCGAGACGGCCCTCGGCGTCCAGGGCCCAGACGTGCAGGGGTACTTCGTCCGCCTCGGGGGCGCCGCGCAGGGCGCTCATATGCGGTGAGCGTGCGGTGTTGTCGTCCCGCAACTGCCGGAACAACAGAGCCCGCCGCTCCTTGTCCACTTCTGTCTCAAGATGAAACATGCGCCACAGCCTAGGGGGCAACCCCCGACAAGTTCCGCCAATTACCTTCCCCCCAGGCCCCCCGCCCGTACCCTGATCCTCAGCGCGGGCGGGGGGCCTGCGCCGCATTCAGGGGTACGAGAACAGCCGGGCGCAGCACCGTGCGGGTCCTGCCCCGCCGGGGGACGCACGCTTCGGGGCGCCCTCTCACACACAGCATGGGGGTGCCTGTGACCCGTATCCGGGTTCTCGTGGTCGACGACCACCGGATCTTCGCCGAATCGCTCGCCGCCGCGCTCGCGGCCGAGCCGGACGTCGAGGTGGCGGCGGCGGGCAGCGGTCCGGCCGCGCTGCGCTGTCTGGAGCGCGCGGTGGCGGAGGGCCGGGGGTACGACGTCCTGCTCGTCGACGCGGAGCTGGGCAACCTCGTCCCGCAGGCCCGCACCGGCGGGGTCCCGGTCCCGGTGCCCGTCCCGCGCACCGGGCGGACCGGCCCGGTCGACGGGATCTCCCTGGTCGGCGCCGTCCGCGCGGCCCGGCCCTCGGTCCGCACGGTGGTGCTCGCCGAGAGGGACGACCCGGCGCGGGCCGCGCGCGCCCTCCAGGCCGGTGCCTGCGGCTGGGTCGCCAAGGACAGCTCGCTGCAACGGCTGCTGGCGGTGATCAGGGGCGTGCTGCGCGACGAGACCCATCTGCCCGCCGCGCTGCTGACCGGGGTGCTGCGGGAGCTGCTGGCCGACCGCAAGCACCGCACCGAGAGCGAGAAGCTCGTCGAGTCGCTGACCCCGCGCGAGCGCGAGGTGCTGCGGTGCATGGTGGCGGGCCTGGGCCGCAAGGCGGTGGCGGAGCGGCTGTTCCTGTCCCCGCACACGGTGCGCACACACATGCAGAACGTGCTGGGGAAGCTGGACGTGCACTCGACGCTGGCGGCCGTGGCGCTGGCGCGGCGGGCCGGGGTCGGCCCGGTGGACCTGGACGGCCCGGAGCTACCCGGGGATGTTGTCGAACGGGGCAGTCAACTGGCGTAGCAGTCCGGCCAGTTCGCCGCGCTGCTGGTGGGAGAGCTCGCCGAGGATGGCGCGCTCCTGGGCCAGCAGTCCGGCCAGCGACTGGTCGGCCTTGTCGCGGCCCTCGGCGGTGAGCCGGACCAGGACGCCGCGCCGGTCGCTGGGGTCGGGGAGGCGTTCGACGAGGTTCTTCTTGGTCAGGCGGTCGATGCGGTTGGTCATCGTGCCCGAGGTGACCAGGGTCTGGGTGAGCAGCTGGCCGGGGGAGAGCTGGTAGGGGGCGCCGGCCCGGCGCAGCGACGTGAGGACGTCGAATTCCCACGGCTCCAGCTGGTGCTCGGCGAAGGCGATGCGGCGGGCCCGGTCGAGGTGGCGGGCCAGGCGGGAGACGCGGCTGAGGACCTCGAGCGGTTCCACGTCGAGGTCGGGGCGCTCGCGGCGCCATGCAGCGACCAGACGGTCGACCTCGTCCTCCATGTCGATCAGTGTAGAGGGTCTGTCGACATGAAGTCTCTTGAATTCGAGTGTCTTGACATCAAGATACTTGCGATCGATCCTGGGACCCATGACCGCACCCGTCTGGGATCCGCAGCAGTACCTGCGCCACGCGGACCACCGCACCCGCCCCTTCCACGACCTTCTGGCCCGCATCCCCGACCCGCCGGGCGCTCCCCGCATCGCCGACCTCGGCTGCGGCGCCGGCAACGTCACCGCCCTGCTCGCCGGGCGCTGGCCGCACGCCCGCATCACCGGCTACGACAACTCCCCGCAGATGCTGGAACGGGCCCGCGCCCACGCCACGGAGCTGATCGACTTCGCCGAGGCCGACGCCGCCACCTGGACGCCCGAGCAGCCGTACGGCCTGATCGTCTCCAACGCCCTGCTCCAGTGGGTCCCCGGCCACGCCCGCCGCTTCCCGGACTGGCTGGACGCCCTGCTCCCCGGCGGCACCCTCGCCCTCCAGGTCCCCGGCAACTTCGACCAGCCCTCGCACGCCCTGATGCGCGAACTCGCCGAGTCCCCGCGCTGGCGCCCCCGCCTCGGCGGCCTGCTGCGCCACGCGGACGCCGTGCTGAGCCCCGCCGGATACCTGGAGGCGCTGACGGGCCCCGGCACCACCGCCGACGTCTGGGAGACCACCTACCTTCACCTCCTGCCCGGCGAGGACCCCGTCCTGGACTGGGTGAAGGGCACCGGACTGCGTCCCGTCCTCACAGCCCTCGCCGACGACGACGAGGCCCGGGACGCCTTCCTCGCCGAGTACCGCGAACTGCTGCGCACGGCCTACCCCAGGGGCCCGCACGGCACGGTCTTCCCCTTCCGCCGCATCTTCGCCGTCGCCCACCGGGAGAAGCGATGATCACCTCGCTCGACCACGTCCAGCTCGCCGCGCCCGAGGGCAGCGAGGACGCGCTGCGCGCGTACTACACCGGTGTCCTCGGCATGACGGAGATTCCCAAGCCGCCCGTGCTCGCGGCCCGGGGCGGCTGCTGGTTCGCCGCCGGGCCGGTCCAGCTGCACCTGGGCATCGAGGCGGACTTCCGCCCGGCCCGCAAGGCGCACCCGGGCCTGCGCGTCACGGGCATCGAGGCGTACGCGGCCCTGCTGGCCGAGCGCGGCGCCGAGGTGGTGTGGGACGACAACCTGCCGGGCCACCGCCGCTTCTACAGCCACGACCCGGTGGGCAACCGGCTGGAGTTCCTGGAGCCGGTGACCGGCTGAGCCCGCACACGACGGCGCCCCGCCCCCGCGCGTGCGGGGACGGGGCGCCGTGGTTACGTGGTTACGGGGCTACGCGGCCTAGTACAGGCCGTTGTAGATGTCCCAGCCGTAGCCGATCTTGACGCGCTTGCTGATCTGGCCGGTGCCGGTGGACGAGTAGCGGTACACGTCGCCCTTGCCGTCGACGCCGATCAGGTCGGCCTTGCCGTCGCCGTCGGTGTCGCCCGGCGCGGCGAACTGCTTGTAGATGTTGTACCCGGTGCCGATCTTGGAGCGGGCCGAGAGCGGCTTGGCGGCGTTGCCGGTGCCCTTGTACAGGTACAGCGTGCCGTCCTTGGCGCGGGCCACGACGTCCGCGATGCCGTCGCCGCTGAGGTCACCGGCGCCGACGATCTTGTTGTACGTGCTGAAGCCGTAGCCGACCTTGACCTTGGCCGCGAACTTCGTGCCGAGCCCGTTGCCCTTGTACAGGTACAGGTCGCCCTTGGTGTCGCGGGCCAGCAGGTCGCCCTTGCCGTCGCCGCTCAGGTCGCCCGGACCGGTCAGGCTGTTGTAGACCTGCCAGCCGGAACCGATCTCCTGGGCGCCGACCCAGAGGGTGCCCTTGTAGATCTGGGTCAGCTCGCCCCAGCCGTCGTTGTCGAGCGACGAGGCCAGCGACAGGCTCACCTGGTTCCAGCCGGTGTCCGAGCTGTCCAGCTGGCGCGGGAAGAACTGGCCGTTGTTGCGGGCCTGGTACCAGTACAGGCTGCCGCCCTTGGTGCGGGCCTCCAGCTCGTGCTTGCCGAAGTCCGGGTTGCCGCCCGCGCCGACGAACAGCGCCGCCGCGTTCCAGCCCTTGCCGCCGGCGACGCGGGCCTCGAAGGTGCCGTAGCCGGTGGAGAAGTACGTGTAGACGTCGCCGCCCGGCTTGCGGGCGATGAGGTCGCCCAGCCCGTCGCCGTCGATGTCGTCCATGCCGACGAGCTGGTTGTAGATGTCCCAGCCGTAGCCCACCTTGACGCGCGCCTTGAAGGGCTTCGAGGCGTCGCCGGTGCCGGCGTAGAAGTACACGTCGCCGGAGGGCGTGCGGGCGATGACGTCGCCCAGCCCGTCACCGTTGACATCGTTGGCGCCGACGACCTGGTCGTAGATGTTCCAGCCGTAGCCCGCCTTGACACCGGCCTTGAAGGGCGCGCTGTCGACCTTGCCGGTGGACACGTAGGTGTAGAGGTCGCCGGAGGGCGTACGCGCGAGCAGGTCGCCGCGGCCGTCGCCGTCCAGGTCGCCGGGGGCGACGACCTTGTTGTACTTCTGCCAGCCGTTGCCCGACCAGGTGACGTAACCGGTGCTGTCCGCGCCCCAGCTCTGGTAGAGCGAGAGCGTGCCCGACGCCGACAGCGTCAGCACCTCGGCCATACCGCCGCCGTCCAGGTCGCCCGGCGTGATGATGTCCTTGGGCATCTCGTACTGGTCGTTGCTGTTGATCTGGTACGGGTGTGTGCCCGACGCGTCGGTCGAGGCGTACACGTTGCCGTCCAGGCCCCGGTACATCATGTCGCTGTAGCCGTCGCCGTCCAGGTCGAGGCGCGGGTTCGCGGGCACGACCGAGGACGGGGACTGCGCGCCCGGCGCGCGCGAGGCGCCGGACTTCTTCTTCGCCGTGCGCTTCGGCAGCGTGAGCGTCGGCTGACCGCCGCGCTCGGGCGTGAACTGCGGGGTGGCGCCGGCAGGGGCGGGCGCCGAGTCATCGGCCGAGGCCGGGGCCGCCAGCAGCATGCCGGCGGAGAGAACGAGTGCGGTGCAGGCCGCGATCCGCCGCGCGCGCTTCGGGCGCGGAACAGAACGGCCGGGTTCCACAGAAGACAAAGCCCCCCCAGGGGTAAGTGGTGGAACCGGGAGAAACGCGTTCGCAGATGCATTACGTGCATGGCGAAGCATTCCCGGGATGGTCACAGACTCTACAACTGTGACCACCGGGACTGAAGTGGTTTAGCGATGGATCATGATTACGGCTTGACCACACCGGCCCCCCGGGGGACGTCAGCTCTTGCGGTGCCCTATCAGCCGCGGCTTGGACTCCAGGTTCTCCAGACCGTGCCAGGCCAGGTTCACCAGATGGGCCGCGACCTCCGCCTTCTTCGGCTTGCGCGCGTTCACCCACCACTGGCCCGTCAGCGCCACCATGCCCACCAGCGCCTGCGCGTACAGCGGGGCCAGCTTCGGGTCGAAGCCCCGGGCCTTGAACTCCAGGCCCAGGATGTCCTCCACCTGGGTGGCGATGTCGCTGATCAGCGAGGCGAAGGTGCCCGTCGACTGGGCCACCGGGGAGTCCCGGACCAGGATGCGGAACCCGTCGGTGTACGTCTCGATGTAGTCCAGCAGCGCGAACGCCGCCTGCTCCAGCAGCTCCCGCGGATGGCCCGCGGTCAGGGCGCTGGTCACCATGTCCAGGAGCTGGCGCATCTCCCGGTCCACCACGACCGCGTACAGCCCCTCCTTGCCGCCGAAGTGCTCGTAGACCACCGGCTTCGAGACCCCGGCGCGGGCGGCGATCTCCTCGACCGAGGTGCCCTCGAAGCCCTTGTCGGCGAACAGGGTGCGACCGATGTCCAGCAACTGCTCGCGGCGTTCCTTCCCGGTCATCCGCACCCGGCGGGCCCGCCGGGTGGAGGGTGCACGGGTGTTCTCGCTGCTTGCGCTGGAGTCGGTCGCCACATCGTCCATCATGCCGCGTCGGCCGCCGCGCGGTTGCGCCGGGACTCGATACGGGCGTCGTCGGGCCAGCGCACGTCGTACGCCCAGCCGGCCTGCTCGAACCAGCGGATGAGGCGGGCGCTCGAATCGATCTGACCCCGCATCACGCCGTGCCGCGCGCTCGTCGGGTCCGCGTGGTGCAGGTTGTGCCAGGACTCGCCGCACGACAGGACCGCCAGCCACCACACGTTGCCGGACCTGTCGCGCGACTTGAAGGGGCGCTTGCCGACCGCGTGGCAGATCGAGTTGATCGACCACGTCACGTGGTGCAGCAGGGCCACCCGTACCAGGGAGCCCCAGAAGAACGCCGTCGCCGCACCCCACCACGACATCGTCACCAGGCCGCCGACCAGCGGGGGGATCGCCAGCGAGACGATCGTGAAGGTCAGGAAGTGGCGCGAGATGCCGCGGATCACCGGGTCCTTGACCAGGTCGGGGGCGTACTTCTGCTGCGGCGTCCGCTCCTCGTCGAACATCCATGCGATGTGGGCCCACCACAGGCCCTTCATCAGCGCCGGCACCGTCTCGCCGAACCGCCACGGCGAGTGCGGATCGCCCTCCGCGTCCGAGAAACGGTGGTGCTTGCGGTGATCGGCCACCCAGCGCACGATCGGGCCCTCCACCGCCAGCGAACCGGCCACGGCCAGGGCGATGCGGAGCGGACGCTTCGCCTTGAACGAGCCATGCGTGAAGTACCGGTGGAAGCCGATCGTGATGCCGTGGCAGCCGATGAAGTACATCGCCACCATCAGACCCAGATCGAGCCAGCTCACACCGCGGCCCCAGGCCAGCGGCACGGCCGCGACCAACGCCACGAACGGCACGACGATGAACAGCAGGAGCGCGATCTGCTCGATCGACCGCTTGTTGTCCCCGCCGAGCGTGGCGGAGGGAAGAGCCTGATCGCCGTCCGCCGGAACGGCGGCCTCGATCACATCGGGGCTGGTCTTCATGGGGAGTCCCCTGAGGGTGAGAACGTGTCGGAAAGCCGGGTTACGCATCCGTAACCTACGGCTTCGTAAGTATGGCAGCGCGAAGGCCCGCCCACGAGAGGACGAAACACCACGCACAGACGCGCGAATACCGGGTAGACACACACCGCGTACCCCGGCGGCCCACGTCACGAACAGAGGACACCTTCCGGGGCGCGAACAGCACCGAAAGCACGGACACCTATCCTGGAGAGGTCGGACAGCGCGGTCCGCACCCTGCTTTCCGGGGTGGCGTCGGCATCCGCCGACCGCGGTCCCCGGGTCCCGTGCACCACCACTGCAAGGAGCCGCACACTGTGAGCAGTGCCGACCAGACCCCCGCCGCGAGCCCCGAGCTCCGCGCCGACATCCGCCGCCTCGGCGACCTCCTCGGCGAGACCCTCGTCCGCCAGGAGGGCCAGGAACTCCTCGACCTCGTCGAGCGCGTCCGCGCCCTGACCCGCACCGACGGCGAGGCCGCGGCCGAGCTCCTCGGCGACACCGGCCTGGAGACCGCGGCCAAGCTCGTCCGCGCCTTCTCCACCTACTTCCACCTCGCCAACGTCACCGAGCAGGTTCACCGCGCCCACGAGATGCGCGACCGCCGCGCGGCCGAGGGCGGCCTCCTCGCCCGCACCGCCGACCGGCTCAAGGACGCCGACCCCGAGCACCTGCGCGCCACCGTCAACAACCTCAACGTGCGCCCCGTCTTCACCGCGCACCCCACCGAGGCCGCCCGGCGCTCCGTCCTCAACAAGCTCCGCCGCATCGCCGCCCTCCTGGAGACCCCGGTCATCGAGGCCGACCGCCGCCGCCAGGACCTCCGCCTCGCCGAGAACATCGACCTCATCTGGCAGACCGACGAGCTCCGCGTCGTACGCCCCGAGCCCACCGACGAGGCCCGGAACGCGATCTACTACCTCGACGAGCTCCACGCCAACGCCGTCGGCGACGTCCTGGAGGACCTCGCCGCCGAACTGCAGCGCGTCGGCGTCGAGATCCCCGCCGGCACCCGCCCCCTCACGTTCGGCACCTGGATCGGCGGCGACCGCGACGGCAACCCCAACGTGACCCCCAAGGTCACCTGGGACGTCCTGATCCTCCAGCACGAACACGGCATCACCGACGCCCTCGAACTCGTCGACCAGCTGCGCGGACTGCTCTCCAACTCCATCCGCTACACCGGCGCCACCGACGAACTCCTCGCCTCCCTCCAGGCCGACCTGGAACTCCTCCCCGAGATCAGCCCCCGCTACAAGCGGCTGAACGCCGAGGAGCCCTACCGCCTCAAGGCCACCTGCATCCGCCAGAAGCTCGTCAACACCCGCGAGCGCCTCGCCACCGGCCGCCCCCACCGCCCCGGCTGCGACTACCTGGGCACCTCCGAACTCGTCAGCGACCTCGCCCTCATCCAGGACTCCCTGCGCCGCCACAAGGGCGGCATCGTCGCCGACGGCCGCATGGACCGCACCATCCGCACCCTCTCCGCGTTCGGCCTCCAGCTCGCCACCATGGACGTCCGCGAACACGCCGACGCCCACCACCACACCCTCGGCCAGCTCTTCGACCGCCTCGGCGAGGAATCCTGGCGCTACGCCGACATGCCCCGCGACTACCGGCAGAAGCTCCTCGCCAAGGAACTGCGCTCCCGCCGCCCCCTCGCACCCACCC
>NZ_RDBL01000029.1:265751-276484 GCF_008042035.1 Streptomyces sp. col6 | reverse complement strand
GAAGCGCTCGAAGGCTTCCTTGATGGTGTGGAAGACGCCGCCGGCGAGAAGACCCTCGGCGTCTTCCACACCATCAAGGAAGCCTTCGAGCGCTTCGGCCCCGAGGTCATCGAGTCCTACATCATCTCGATGTGCCAGGGCGCCGACGACGTCTTCGCCGCCGCCGTCCTCGCCCGCGAGGCCGGACTCCTCGACCTCCACGCCGGCTGGGCCAAGATCGGCATCGTCCCGCTCCTGGAGACCACCGACGAGCTGCGCGCCGCCGACGTCATCCTCGACGAGATGCTCGCCGATCCCTCCTACCGCCGCCTCGTCTCCCTGCGCGGCGACGTCCAGGAGGTCATGCTCGGCTACTCCGACTCCTCCAAGTTCGGCGGCATCACCACCTCCCAGTGGGAGATCCACCGCGCCCAGCGCCGCCTGCGCGACGTCGCCCACCGCTACGGCGTACGCCTGCGCCTCTTCCACGGCCGCGGCGGCACCGTCGGCCGCGGCGGCGGCCCCTCGCACGACGCGATCCTCGCCCAGCCCTGGGGCACCCTGGAGGGCGAGATCAAGGTCACCGAGCAGGGCGAGGTCATCTCCGACAAGTACCTCATCCCGGCCCTCGCCCGGGAGAACCTGGAGCTGACCGTCGCGGCCACCCTCCAGGCGTCCGCCCTGCACACCGCGCCCCGCCAGTCCGACGAGGCCCTGGCCCGCTGGGACGCGGCCATGGACACCGTCTCCGACGCCGCCCACGCCGCCTACCGCAAGCTCGTCGAGGACCCGGACCTGCCGTCGTACTTCCTCGCCTCCACCCCGGTCGACCAGCTCGCCGACCTGCACCTGGGCTCACGGCCCTCCCGCCGCCCCGGCTCCGGCGTCTCGCTCGACGGCCTGCGCGCCATCCCGTGGGTCTTCGGCTGGACCCAGTCCCGGCAGATCGTCCCCGGCTGGTTCGGCGTCGGCTCCGGGCTCAAGGCCCTGCGCGAGGCCGGCCTCGACACCGTCCTGGACGAGATGCACGAGCAGTGGCACTTCTTCCGGAACTTCCTCTCCAACGTCGAGATGACCCTCGCCAAGACGGACCTGCGCATCGCCCGGCACTACGTCGACACCCTCGTCCCCGACGAGCTGAAGCACGTCTTCGACGTCATCCAGGCCGAACACGACCTCACCGTGCAGGAGGTCCTGCGCATCACCGGCGGCCAGGAACTCCTCGACACCCACCCGGCGCTCCAGCAGACCTTCGCCATCCGTGACGCCTACCTGGACCCGATCTCCTACCTCCAGGTGTCCCTGCTCGCCCGCCAGCGCCAGGCCGCCGAACGCGGCGAGGAGCCCGACCCGCTGCTCGCCCGCGCCCTGCTGCTCACCGTCAACGGTGTCGCCGCGGGCCTGCGCAACACCGGCTGACCCGGCACCGCACGCCGACGGGGCGCGGGGAGAGATCCCCGCGCCCCGTCGCACGTCCGGCCACCGTCTCAGAGCGCGATGAACGCCGCCAGCAGCAGCGCCCCGCCCGCGATCCCGGTGCCCCAGGCCGTACGCGTCAGCCGCAGACCCCCGCCGATCACCAGCGCCGCCAGCACCAGAGCCCCGCCCAACGGCACCCACGCGTGCAGGAACCCGGGCGCCCCGGTCCGCACCACCTCGTCCGTCCCCGGCTTCACCACCACGGGGAAACGGTCACCCTTACGGGCCGCCACCGAGCTGTCCACCGACACCCGGGACCGCGCGGCACCCCCGTCCGACGGCGCGAACGGCCCCGTACAGACCTTGTCGCCGCACCCCGTCACCGTCATCGTCCCGTGCTCCCGCCCCTTGGCCAGCACGATGTGGTGCGCCGCGTCCCACGACGTCAGCACACCCGCCACCAGCAGCACCAGGACGACAAGGCCGAGCGCGGCACTGCGGCCGTACAACAGGGCACGGTGGGAGGGGTTCCGCTTCATGGGCCCAGATCCTTGGCCAGAGCCCTGCGGCCGGTCAAGCCGGGCCCGCGCCCCTTACGTGTTGTACGCGGACTGCGCCCGCTCCAGGCCCTCCGCCAGCAGGCACTCCACCGCGTCCGCCGCCCGGTCCACCTCGTACGCCAGCTCCTTGCGCTCCGTCGACGAGAAGTCCTTCAGCACGAAGTCCGCCACCTGCATCCGCCCCGGCGGCCGGCCGATCCCGAACCGCACCCGGTGGTAGTCCGCACCCATGGCCTTCGTCATCGACTTCAGCCCGTTGTGCCCGTTGTCACCGCCGCCCAGCTTCAGCCGCAGCGTCCCGTAGTCGATGTCCAGCTCGTCATGGACCGCCACCACATGACCGAGCGGCACCTTGTAGAAGTCCCGCAGCGCCGCCACCGGGCCCCCGGACAGATTCATGTACGACATCGGCTTCGCCACCACCACCCGCCGGCTCAGCGGGCCCGGCGGACCGATCCGCCCCTCCAGCACCTGCGCCTGCGCCTTCGGGGCGCGCTTGAACTTCCCGCCGATCCGCTCGGCGAGCAGATCGGCGACCATGAACCCGACGTTGTGCCGGTTCGCCGCGTACTCGGGGCCGGGATTGCCCAGCCCCACGATCAGCCAGGGGTCGGTGGCGTCGGACATCGCGCGCAGTCTCCTCGTTCGTACACGTACAACGGGCGTGGACAGGAAGCGGACAGGAAAACGGGGCGGCGGCTCCCGGAAGGGAGACCACCGCCCCGTCAGTCAAGCAGGCGGACAGAGGCTCAGGCCTCCGCGCCCTCCTCCTCGGCGTCCTCGGCGGCCGGCTCCTCGGCCTGCGGGGCGACGACCTGGAGCACGATGGCCTCCTCGTCACCGGCGAGCACGGAGCCCTTGGGCAGCGGGATGTCCTTGGCGAGAACCGACGCACCGGCGTCCAGGCCCTGCACGGAGACCGTGACGGACTCGGGGATGTGGGTGGCCTCGGCCTCGACGAGCAGGGTCGCCTGCACGTACTCCAGCAGGTTGCCGCCCGGGGCCAGGTCGCCCTCGGCGTGCACCGCGATCTCGACGTTGACCTTCTCGCCGCGCTTCACGGTCAGCAGGTCGACGTGCTCGATGTCGCCCTTGAGCGGGTTGCGCTGCACGGCCTTCGGGATGACCAGGGCGTCCTTGCCGTCGAGCTCGAGGCCGATCAGGACGTTGGCGGTGCGGAGCGCGAGCTGCAGCTCGTGGGCCGGAAGCGTGATGTGGACGGACTCGGCGCCGTGGCCGTAGACGACCGCGGGGACCTGGTTGGCGCGACGCGCGCGACGGGCGGCACCCTTGCCGAACTCGGTACGGACCTGGGCGGCGAGCTTGATCTCGGCCATGGGGCACTCCTCGTGAGGTGACGAAAAAACGGATGGTCACCCGGCCCACTACAGGCCTGCTACGAAGAGCGCGCCGATAACGGAGCCCCGTACATGAGTACGGCCTCCCTCGCCGAGCAACTCGCTGAGTCTACCCGGCGGGGAGGCCGCACCCCAAAGTGGATCAACGGCGACGCGGTCGCCCCTCTTCCACCGCTCTTCTACTGCTCCTCGAACAGGCTCGTGACCGAGCCGTCCTCGAAGACCTCGCGCACGGCGCGGGCGATCGTCGGTGCGATCGACAGCACCTTGATCTTGTCGAGCTCCAGCTCACCCGGGGTCGGCAGGGTGTCCGTGAACACGAACTCGCTGACCTTCGAGTTCTTCAGACGGTCCGCGGCGGGACCCGACAGGACACCGTGCGTCGCCGTCACTATGACGTCCTCGGCACCGTGCGCGAACAGGGCGTCAGCGGCGGCGCAGATCGTGCCACCGGTGTCGATCATGTCGTCGACCAGGACACAGACCCGGCCCTTCACATTGCCGACGACCTCGTGGACGGTCACCTGGTTGGCGACGTCCTTGTCACGGCGCTTGTGCACGATCGCCAGCGGGGCGTCCAGACGGTCGCACCAGCGGTCGGCGACACGCACCCGGCCGGCGTCCGGCGAGACGATCGTCAGCTTGGAACGGTCCACCTTCGCGCCCACGTAGTCCGCCAGGATCGGCAGCGCGAACAGGTGGTCGACCGGGCCGTCGAAGAAGCCCTGGATCTGGTCCGTGTGCAGGTCGACGGTGAGAATGCGGTCCGCACCCGCCGTCTTCATCAGGTCCGCGATCAGACGGGCCGAGATCGGCTCACGGCCGCGGTGCTTCTTGTCCTGGCGGGCGTAGCCGTAGAACGGCACGATCACCGTGATCGAACGGGCCGACGCGCGCTTCAGCGCGTCCAGCATGATCAGCTGCTCCATGATCCACTTGTTGATCGGAGCCGTGTGGCTCTGGATCAGGAAGCAGTCCGCGCCACGTGCCGACTCCTGGAAGCGGACGTAGATCTCACCGTTGGCGAAATCGAAGGCCTTCGTCGGCACGAGGCCGACACCCAGCTGGTGCGCGACCTCCTCGGCCAGCTCGGGGTGGGCGCGGCCGGAGAAGAGCATCAGTTTCTTCTCGCCGGTCGTCTTGATCCCGGTCACAGCACAGTCTCCTCAGACGTGTTCCTGGCGCCGCACGCAGATGTCCCGATGTGCAACGAGCCAGCCGAAATGGGGTGAGCATCTATCACGGTACGCGGTGCGCGACGTACCTGTTTCCGGTCAGCTTTCGCCGGCCGGCTCCTCCGCGGCCGCCTGAGCCGCCTGCGCGGCGGCGCTTCCGGGACGCTTGCGCGCGACCCAACCCTCGATATTCCTTTGCTGGCCCCGGGCCACGGCCAGCGAACCGGACGGTACGTCCTTCGTGATGACCGACCCGGCGGCGGTGTAGACGCCGTCCCCGACCGTGACAGGCGCCACAAACATATTGTCCGACCCGGTACGGCAGTGCGAGCCGATCGTCGTGTGGTGCTTGGCGACGCCGTCGTAGTTCACGAACACGCTCGCGGCGCCGATGTTGGTGTGGTCGCCGATGGTGGCGTCCCCCACGTACGACAGGTGCGGGACCTTCGTCCCCTCACCGATCGTCGCGTTCTTCATCTCCACGTACGTACCGGCCTTGGCCTTCGGGCCGAGCTTCGTCCCCGGCCGCAGATAGGCGTACGGACCCACCAGCGCACCCGGGCCCACCTCGGCGCCCTCGGCCACCGTGTTGTCCACCCGCGCGCCCGCGTGCACGACGGTGTCCGTGAGCCGCGAGTTCGGGCCGACCTCGGCGTCCTCCCCGAGGTGCGTGGCGCCGAGCAGCTGCGTCCCCGGGTGCACGATCGCGTCCCGCTCGAACGTCACGGTCACGTCGATCAGCGTCGACGTCGGGTCGACCACGGTGACCCCGGCCGTCATCGCCCGCTCCAGCAGCCGCTGGTTCAGCAGCCGCCGGGCCTCCGCGAGCTGCACCCGGTTGTTGATGCCCAGGATCTCGCGGTGGTCGCCCGCCACCGAGGCGCCGACCCGGTGCCCGGCCGCGCGCAGGATCGACAGCACGTCGGTGAGGTACTCCTCGCCCTGGCTGTTGTCCGTCCGCACCTGGCCGAGCGCCTCGGCGAGGAGCTTCCCGTCGAACGCGAACACCCCGGAGTTGATCTCCCGGATCGCCCGCTGCTCGTCGCTCGCGTCCTTGTGCTCCACGATCTCGGTCACCGCACCGCTCGCCGCGTCGCGCACGATCCGCCCGTAGCCGGTGGAGTCGGGGACCTCGGCGCTGAGCACGGTGACCGCGTTGCCGTCGGCGGTGTGCGTCGCGGAGAGCGCGGCCAGCGTCCCGCCGGACAGCAGCGGGGTGTCCCCGCAGACGACGACCACGGTGCCCTCGACGACCCCGCCCAGCTCGTCGAGCGCGACCCGCACCGCGTTCCCGGTGCCCTTCTGCTCGGCCTGGTAGGCGGTGCGCACCTGCGCGTCCGCGCCGGTGAGGTGTGCGGTGACCTGCTCGTGCGCGTGGCCGACGACCACGACGAGGTGCTGGGGGTCCAGCTCGCGGGAGGCGGCGACGACATGACCGACGAGCGAGCGCCCGGAGATCTCGTGCAGAACCTTGGGGGTCTTCGACTTCATGCGGGTGCCCTCACCCGCTGCGAGGACGACGACGGCTGCCGGGCGTACGGAGCTCACGGATAGGCCCTTCGGCTTCGGGTGGTGGACATCCGCAGGATACCGGGGGGTGTCGGACCGGACATGGGCGCGGGCCCCGACCGGATCGGTCGGGGCCCGCGCGCGAGAGCTCCCCCGCCAGGACTCGAACCCGGACAGATGGCACCAAAAGCCACAGTGCTGCCAATTACACCACGGGGGAATAACTCCGACTGAAACGGACAATTGCCCGGATCGCCGGAACGGCACCCAACACTATGCCGTACCAAGCCCCTTGTACGCGACGAGGATGCGGATGCCCTCGGCCGAACGTACGACGTGCTGTGCAGGTCACCCGAAAATGAGGTGCGGGCGCCCGTACGCTGGATGCCATGACCGCAACGGGGGAAGACCGGGAAGCGGCGGGTCCGACCACCCGTGGCTACTGGTGGTGGGACCGGCGACGGAGTGTCGCGCTGGATGTGGGGCTGGCGCTGGTCTCGGCGCTGGAGTGTGCGCTGGAAGGGGTGGACTTCGCGGGGGACACCGGGCTGCCGGTGCCCTTCGGGGTGGTGTTCGGGCTGGTCGCGGGGGCCGTGCTGCTGGTGCGGCGGCGGTGGCCGATCGCCGTGGTGCTGGTCTCGATCGCGACGACGCCCGCGGAGATGGGTTTCCTGATGGGCCTGGTCGGCCTGTACACGCTGGCCGCGTCCGAGGTGCCCCGGCGGATCACCGCGGTGCTGATGAGCATGTCCCTGGTGGGGACGTTCATCGTGACGTACGTACGGCTGCGGCAGGGCGTCGATGAGAACGCCGACTTCGGGCCCGGCGACTGGTACGTGCCCATGCTGTCCCTCTTCATGGCCGTCGGGCTGACCGCGCCGCCGGTGCTCTTCGGCCTCTACATAGGGGCCCGGCGCCGGCTGATGGAGAGCCTGCGGGAGCGGGCGGACTCGCTGGAGCGGGAGCTGTCGCTGCTCGCGGACCGGGCCGAGGAGCGGGCCGAGTGGGCGCGTACGGAGGAACGGACCCGGATCGCCCGCGAGATGCACGACGTGGTCGCCCACCGCGTGAGCCTGATGGTGGTGCACGCGGCGGCCCTCCAGGCGGTGGCGCCCAAGGACCCCGCGAAGGCGGTGCGCAACGCGGCGCTGGTGGGGGACATGGGCCGCCAGGCGCTGACGGAGCTGCGCGAGATGCTGGGCGTGCTGCGGACCGGCGAGCCGATGGTGACCCGGGTGGACAAGGTGCCGCTGGCCTCGGTGGGCCGGGCGGCGCAGGCGGCGGCCGAGGACGGGCCGCGGCTGGTCGAGGTGGAGGCCCTGGTCGGCCAGTCGCGGGCCGCAGGCATGACCGTGGAGCTCTCGGTCGAGGGTTCCGCGCGCGCCTACGCGCCCGAGGTCGAGCAGACGGCGTACCGGGTGGTGCAGGAGGCCCTGACCAACGTCCACAAGCACGCGGCGGGCGCGAAGACGTGGGTGCGGCTGGCGCACCGGGGCGCCGAGGTCGCGATGCAGGTGGAGAACGGCCCGTCGGACGCGGCGACGGCGGACGCGGGCCTGCCCAGCGGCGGCAACGGCCTGCTCGGCATGCGCGAGCGGGTGCTCGGCCTGGGCGGCGTCTTCGTCTCGGGCCCCACGGACGCGGGCGGCTTCAGGGTCTCGGCGGTCCTGCCGGACGGCGGCGACGGGACCATACCCAGCCCGTCCGGCGTTTGAGGACGGAACCCTCGCGGTGGGGGCCGCCAGCTCGGCGTGAACCGGCGTGCCGGAGGCCCTGATCGCGCACCCGGCGTGCACCGGCGCGCCGGAGACCCCGGCTCGGCCCGGAACCAACCGCTCAGCCCGAAACCAACCGCTCCGGCTGCAACCCCGTCACCAGCGTCGCCAGCGCCGCGTCGATGTCCTGGCCCAGGTACCAGTCCCCGGTGTGGTCGATGCTGTAGACCCGCCCGGCCACGTCGATCGCCAGGACGGCCTGGCCGTCCCCCTCCTCGCCGAGTGGCGCGACCTCGGTCGCCAGCGCGCGGCCGAGGTCGCCGAGGGTGCGGGCCAGGTGGAGGCCGCTCAGCGGGTCGATGCGGACGGCCGGCGGTGCGATCTGGCGGCCGGGTGCGGTGGCGGTGATGTGGAGGCCGCCGAATTCGGCCCAGGCCTCGACGGCGGCCGGGAAGACGGCGTGCTGGTGGCCGGCGGGCGAGGCGTGCGAGCGCAGGGCGTCGGCCCATTCCTCGGCCTGGCGGATGTCCCAGCGGCCGGGTAGCCAGCCGGCGGCGCGCAGGGCGGCGTCGACGGCGACGGGGAAGCGCGTGGCGGACTGGCGGTCGCGGCCCGCGGCCCCGGCTTGGGCGGGGAGGTCGGTGCGGTCGTGCATGGGCGCGGTCAGCTCTTCTCTGCGGTGGCGGCCGCGCCGTTCGCGGTGAGGTCGACGGGGCGGACGCCGAAGTGGGCGAGCATGACGGCGCAGGACCGGCAGGGGGCGGCGTAGCTGCCGTGCAAGGGGTCGCCGTCCTCGCGGATGCGGCGGGCGGTGAGCCGGGCGTGCTTGAGGGCGCGGCGGGCCTCGCCGTTGGTGAGGGGCTTGCGCTGGGCGCGCTTGGAGCGGCCGGCTTCGGCGGCGGTGAGGTGCCGGGAGAGCAGTATGGCCTCGGGGCAGCGGCCGGTGAACCGTTCGCGCTGCGCGCTGGGGAGGGTGTCGAGGAAGTCCTGGACGAGGTGGTGCAGGACGGGCGGCTGGTCGCCCTTGCCCGCGGTGCAGGTGAGTGTCTCGCCGCGTACGGACAGGGCGGCCGCGACGGCGGGCAGGATGCCGTCGCGCCGCTGGCCGAGCCGGGGCGCGGGGCCCTTCTCGGTGCTGCTCCAGCTGAGTCGTGGGTCCCCGGTCGTGACGGTCTGTGCAGAGTGTGCGGTGTGCATGGTGCTGTGTCCCTCCCGTGCCCGCAGCGGCCGCTGCTTTGTGTGCACGCCCCCCGTGTATGCGGGTGACAGCCTGCCAAATGTGTCGGGTCCTGTGAAAGCTGGGTCGGTGAAACGTGTCTGCGTGTCGCGGTTCGGTGGCCGTCCCGTCGCTCGTCCGTCACGCGGTTGTGACGGTTGGTGACGGATGGGGCCCGGGGGTGGCGGGGCCGGTTCCCGTACGGGTGTCACCGCTTAGGCTGTTGCCCGGACCGCCGGATTCCCTCGGGCGGGTCGGTCCTCATCAGCCAGACGCAGCAGGGGGCAACCGCCATGACGACAGGTCGGCTCGGGCAGCAAGCCGCGCCACCGAACGCGGCCTACGCCGGGCAGCTCGTGCACTTCCCGGACCCGGTCCGGGCGTCCCGCCACCCCAGAGGGGTGCGGATGGACGAGAACGGGTGTCCGGACTTCTCGCCGTACGCGCGTGCCGCGGCGGAGATCGCGGAGCCCCCGCAGGGTTTCGGCGTGGACGAGCTGCGGCTCACGGACTATGTGTCGGCGAACGCGGCGCTGGCCGCGGCCGGGCACGAGCTGTGGGACACGATCCCGCCGGTGGCGACGCCGCACGGCTGGACCTGGCACCACGTGCCGGGCGGCCGCCGGATGGAGCTGATCCCGGTCGAGGTGAAGGCGCTGCTGCGTCACCACGGGGGTCTCGCGTCGACGCAGGTCGACCAGGACAAGCGGGGCACGCGTCCGTTGCAGGAGACGCGGCCCGCGCACTTCCGGCTTCCGAAGGGGGCCGTGGCGGTGACGGAGCAGCAGATCCTGGGTGTCGAGGAGGATCTCGGGTACCGGCTGCCGGGTGCGTACCGTTCGTTCCTGAAGGCGGCCGGCGGTTCGGCCCCGGCGGGTACGGCGCTGGACGCGGAGCTGGGTCTCCTGATCGACCAGCCGTTCTTCACGGTGCGCGAGGAGGCCGCCGTGAACGATCTGGTCTATGTCAACAAGTGCCTGCGTGATCACCTGACGAAGGACTACCTCGGCGTCGCTTTCGTCCAGGGCGGTCTGATCGCGGTGAAGGTGCGGGGCGAGGGCCTGGGTTCGGTCTGGTTCTGCGCGTACGACGACGCCCGGGACCGTGACGGCTGGACGGTGCAGGAGCGGGTGGACCGGCTGCTGCTGCCGTGCGGTGCGGACTTCGACGCGTTCCTGCAGCGTCTGGCGGGCAATCCGCCGGAGCTGGAGACGGTGGCGAACCTGATGGTGGACGGTGGCTTCGCGCAGGCCGTCCCGGTGGAGGGATGAGCGCGATGGTGACCTTCGCACAGGCGCAGGAGCGCGCGGACGAGTGGGTGAACGGTGACGTTCCGGCGTATCAGCACCGTGAGGTCCGGGTGCGTGAATTCGAACTCGGATTCGTGGTGTGGGCCGAGGACCGTGCGGACGGTCCGGTGTCCGACGGCGGCCGTCAGCGGATGGTGATCGCGCGCGACAGCGGCGAGGCGACGCTGTGGCCCGGACTGCCGGTCGGTGAGGTGATACGGCGGTACGAGGAGGAGTACGGCTCGCAGGACGTGGAGCCGGCGGCCCCGGCGCCGCCCGAGCGGGTGGACCTGAATCAGACGTCGTTCCTGTTGAGCCCGCCGGAGTGGCTCCAGGAGGCGGCGGACAAGCTGGGCATCCCGGACCGGCGTGCGGACCGGGACACCCCGCCGCCCGCCCCGGCCGCGCGCCCGGAGTGCCGGGGGCACCCGGAGGCGGCGGAGGCGTGCTCCCGCGCCCCGCACGCGGCGGGAGGGCGGCCTTGCTCGTCGCGGCGTCGGAGATGTCCCCGGC
>NZ_RDBL01000029.1:244152-265651 GCF_008042035.1 Streptomyces sp. col6 | reverse complement strand
CTCCTTCCCGCCGCCGGCCCCGATCCCGTCCTCCCCGACGCCGTCGCAGGGCGGTTCGGTGGCGTACGAGCCGACCGCGTCGGAGGGTGTTCCGGCGTCCTCGCTCCAGCCGCCCGTGGGGGCCACGCCGTGGGCGGGGACCGATACGAACGCGGGCTCGGACGACGCGGAGGTGGCGCTGCCGGCGACGGTGTTCGCGCCGCCGCTGTCGGGCGCCGACGACGAGGAGGAGCTGCCCCCGGTGGTGCCGGCGGACGCTCCGACGGCGCTGATGTCGGGCGGCAGCGCGCTCCCGAAGACCGCGATCGCGCCGAGCCCGGGCGGCCGCCCGGCCGAGCCGGCCCCGCCGGTGCCCGGTCCGCCCGTGCCGGGGACCGCTGTGCCCGGCCCTCCGGTGCCCGGTACGAGCGTGCCGGGTCCGCCTCCGGTGCCGGGTCCGAACGCGGGCCCGCCCGGTGGGCCCGCGCCGCATTTTCCGGGGCAGCAGACCCCGCCGCCGGGTGTGCCCGGCGGTCCCGGGGCCGGGGACATCTCCGACGCCGCGACGAGCAAGGCCGCCCTCCCGCCGCGTGCGGGGCGCGGGAGCACGCCTCCGCCGCCTCCGGGTGCCCCCGGCACTCCGGGCGCGCGGCCGGGTGCCCCGGTGCCGCCGCCGTCCGGCCCGGGTGCGCCCGGCGCCCCGGCGGGCGGCTATGTGCCGACGCAGCTGGTCTCGCAGCTGGGCCCGCCCGGGGCCCCGCAGCCGCCCGGCGCGCCGACGCCGCCGCCCGGTGGCGGGGTGCACCAGGCGGCGACGATGTTCGCCGACCCGAACGCGGCCGGTCCGGGTGCGCCGCAGCCGCCCGGTCCGCCGGGTGTTCCGGGTGCGCCGCAGCCGCCCGGCCCGCCCGGTGCTCCGGGTGCTCCCGGTGTGCCGGCGGGGCAGCAGCCTCCGCCGCCGCCGGGTGCGACGCCGCCGCCCGGTCCGGGCGGGGTGCATCACGCGGCGACGATGCTCGCGGGTCCTGGGCAGGTCGGTCCGGGTGCGCCGCAGCCGCCGGGTCCGCCGATGGGCGCGCCGCCCGCCGGGCACACGCCGCCGCCGGCGTACGGCTATCCGCAGGCGCCGCCGACCGGTCAGCCGACCGTCGGTCCCGGCTATCAGGCCGTGCTGCGCTTCCGGGCGCCGGACGGCAGCGAGCAGCAGCTGATCCGCCGCTCGGCGCCGGGTACGCCGCACCCGGAGTGGCAGATGCTGCACGAGCTGCGGGCGATGAACGTACCGCCGCAGCAGGTGATCGAGCTGCACACGGAGCTGGAGTCCTGTGAGCTGCCCGGTGGTTACTGTGCCCGGATGATCCGGGAGACCTGGCCGCAGGTGCGGATCACGTCGGTCGCCCCGTACGGCACGGACCATGCGAGCCGGCAGCAGGGGATGCAGCATCTGCTGACGCATCAGGGCGAGTTGCACCAGGTGGCGGACGGGCCCGCGCGGCCGGCGCCGGTGCGGGCCCCGCTGCCGCAGATGCAGCCGGCGCCGCCGGTGCCGCCGGAGGCGCTGGCCGAGGAGATGGCGCAGACCTTCGGTCCGCAGGGTGTGCTCCGTTTCGATCAGCGTGCGGTGTCCCGTCAGGGTGTGCCGGAGATCGTGGCGCGGACGCTGGTGTGGGCGGGTCTGCCCGCCGACTTCGGGCCGTTCTTCTGGGCGCAGCCGGGTCAGCCGGTGATCCCGACGCTGGCGGAGCTGGCGGCTCAGCGTCAGGTGCAGCCGGCGTCGGACGCGGGGTCGTACCTGGTGATGGGTTCGGACTTCGGCCGGGCGATCTGTGTCCAGTACGGCACGGCGCACATCGTGGCGGTGCCGGTGGAGGCGGGTCCGGGCGGTGCGCCGGTGCCGCCGCAGTTCGTGAACACGGGGCTGCCGGAGTTCGTGCGCTGCATGGCGCTGCTGGGCCGGATGTGGCGGCTGCGGTACGGGCTGAACCCGGAGCAGGCGGGCCGTTGGACGGTGGACTTCCAGGCGCAGCTGGTGGCGCTGGACGGGGCGGCGCTGGCCTCGCCGGAGAGCTGGTGGTCGGTGCTGCTGGAGCAGATGTGGGACGGGCTGATCTGACCGTTCCGTGTGCGGGCGTGGTGCCCGGTCCCCCGCGGGGACCGGGCACCACGCCTTTGCCGTGTGTGATGCCGGTCGCTTCCGTCCGGAAAGCGACGCATCTATTCAGACTTCTTGACCAATTGCCGCATCCTTGACGTATCGCTCGATGGTCGGGGCGTAGGAGTCGGGATGATCGGAAAGAGGCGTCAGGGATGAGTTCTGCACCGGGGTCCGCGTACGGGTTCGTCGGTGTACGGGGCCGTGGTTACCGCCCGGAGCAGGTGGACCGCGCGGTGGCGGCGCTCTCCGCGGAGCGGGACGAGGCCGTGGCGCGGGTGGCCCGGCTGACGGAGCTGGCCGAGGAGCTGGCGGCGGTGAGCCGGGCCGACGAGGTGGTGGGGGTCGCGGAGGCGGCGGCCGGTGAGGTGCTGGAGGCGGCGCGTACCGAGGCCGCGGCGGTGCGCGAGGAGGCGGAGGCCGCGAGGGCGGCGACCCGGGAGCGCACCGCGAGCGTGCTGGCGCACCAGGAGCAGGAGCACGCCGAGCGGTGGAAGGCGGCGGAGGGGGAGATCGCGGGCGCGGAGGCGGCGCGGGCCGCGGAGCACGCCGCTCTCCTCGAACGCGCGGAGGCGGATCTGGCCGCCGCGCGGAAGGACCGGGCGGAGGCGGAGGAGGCCGCGCGGCACGGTCAGGAGGACGCGCAGGCGCGTGCCGCCGAGCTGGTCGCGCGGGCGCGGGTGCGCGAGGAGCGGGTGGTGCGCGAGACCGGGCGGATCCTGCGGGAGCACGAGGAGGGCCGCGAGGAGGTCCAGGCGCACATGGCGCACGTGCGCAGTTCGCTCGCGGCGCTCACCGGGCGGGTTTCGCCCTCGCGGGACTGATCTGCCCTTCCGGAGCTCTCAAGGCCGGGGCCAGGGGCGCTTGGAGAGCTGTTCGATGCCGCTGTTGAAGCGTTTGAGGTAGCCGGCGAAGGCGGCGATGTCGTCGTCCGGCCAGTCGTGCATGACCTGGTCCAGGGAGCGGACGACGCGCTCGCGCTCGGCGTCGAGGAGTTGTCTGCCCGCGTCGGTGATGCGGAACTTGCGGGCCATGCCGCCGTCGGGATCGGGGATGCGTTCGGCGAGCCCGGCCCGGGTCACGGCGGCGGTCTGGCGGTTGAGGGTGGAGGCGTCGAGGCCGAAGGCGTCGCTGAGTTCGCCGTTGGACATGGGGCCCTGGACGCGCAGCCGGCTCAGCAGGATGTACGCGCTGCGGTCCAGCAGGGCGTACTTGTGGCGTCCGCCGCGGTGGTCGGCGAGGCTGTGGCGGCCGAGCAGCATCTGCTCGTACTCCACCTCTTCCGTGGGCCTGGGCATGGCTGCGGCCTCCTGCTTCTGCTGCGTCCGGACGGCGGCCCATTCTCGCATGGAGTGTGTACGGGGCACATAATGTGTATGACGCATTGGACATGTACGATGCACGTCGCTGTCCCGGCAGGCGGGACCTCGATCTCCTAGGAGTCCCCCTCATGGATGCCACCCAGCCGCCGGCGAGGACGGGCGGCGTCGTCGCCACCCTGGCCTTCGCCGGCACCGTCGCGGCGATCATGCAGACGCTGGTCACACCCCTCATCGCGGAACTGCCCACGATCCTGGACACCTCGTCCTCCAACGCGGCCTGGGTCATCACCGCCACCCTGCTGGTCTCAGCGGTGTGCGTGCCGGTCTCCGGCCGGCTGGGCGACCTGCTCGGCAAGCGCCGGATGCTGCTCGCCTGCTCCGTGCCGCTGATCGCCGGCTCCGTGGTCTGCGCGCTCTCGTCCTCCGTCGTCCCGATGATCGTCGGACGCGGTCTCCAGGGCATGGGCATGGGCATGGTGCCGCTCGGCATCGCCCTGCTGCGCGACGTGGTGCCGCCGGAGAAGATGAGCTCCTCCATCGCCCTGGTCAGCGCCTCGCTCGGCATCGGCGGCGCCCTCGGCCTGCCGATCGCGTCGGCGGTCGCCCAGTACGCCAGCTGGCGCGTGCTGTTCTGGGGCTCGGCCGTGCTGGCCGCCGCGATTTGCGCGCTGATCTGGTTCGTGATCCCGGACGTACCGGCCGGCGCCAAGGGGCAGCGCTTCGACGTGCCCGGCGCCCTCGGCCTGGCCGCCGGCCTCGTCTGCCTGCTGCTCGCCGTCTCCAAGGGCGCCGACTGGGGCTGGACCTCCACGACGACCATCGGCCTGTTCGCCGCCGCCGTCGTGGTGCTCCTCGCCTGGGGCTTCTGGGAGCTGCGCACCACCGACCCGCTGGTCGACCTGCGCACCACCGCCCGCCCCCGGGTGCTCATCACCAACATCGCGTCGCTCTTCGTCGGCTTCGGCATGTACGCCGGCATGCTGATCGCGCCGCAGCTGCTCCAGTTCCCCGAGGCCACCGGATACGGGCTCGGGCAGTCGATGCTCCAGGCCGGCCTGTGGATGGCGCCCGGCGGCATCATGATGATGGTCGTCTCCCCGTTCGGCGGGAAGCTCACCGACGCCCGCGGCCCCAAGTTCACCCTGATCTCCGGCGTCCTCGTCATCGCCGCCGCCTACGGCCTCGGCATCCTGCTGATGGGCTCCGCCTGGGGCCTGATGCTGTTCCTCATGGTCAGCAGCAGCGGCGTCGGCCTCGCCTACGGTGCGATGCCGGCCCTCATCATGAGCGCGGTCCCGGCCTCCGAGACGGCCGCCGCCAACGGCTTCAACACCCTCATGCGCGCCCTCGGCACCTCGGTCGGCGCCGCCGTGATCGGCGCGGTCCTCGCCCAGCTGACCACCGAGGCGGGCGGCTTCACCTTCACCTCCGAGGCCGGCTTCCGCACGGGCCTGGTCCTCGGCTGCGGCGTCGCCCTGGTCGCGGTCGCGATCTCCGCCTTCATCCCGGCGGTACGTACCACCGCCACGGGCGGCGACACGACCGGCACCCCCGCCGCCCCGGAGGTGGCCGCGGCCAAGGGCTGAGCAGGACGAACCGGGAGCGGTCCGTCAGCCGGCGGACCGCTCCCGCCATGCCTCCGCCTGCTTCCGCAGCGCCCGGATCAGGGTGGTGACTTGGAGGCGGGCGCGGGGATGTCCGAGGGTCGCGGCACCGATGTGCCGTGCCGGGGCCGACCGGCCGACCGGGACGGTGTGCAGGCCGGGGATCTCCGGGGCCAGCGCGACCGACGGGATCAGCGAGACGCCCAGGCCCGCGGCGACGAGCGAGCGGGCGAAGAAGTAGTCGGTCGTCGTGCCGCGGATGTCCGGCGCGAACCCGGCCTGCCGGGCGTGGCGGCGCAGGTACGCCTCCGTCTTCAGGCAGCCGAGCACCCAGGGTTCACCGGCCAGTTCGGCGAGGTCGAGGGTGTCCCGCGAAGCGAGGCGGTGGTGGCGCGGCAGCACGACGTGCAGGGGGTCGTCCATGAGCGCGGCCCACTCCGGCCCCGGCCGGCCGGGCAGCGGGCCGTCGAAGTGGTAGGCGAGCGCGAGGTCCACGGCGCCCTGGCGGACCAGCGGGAGGCTGTCCTCCGGTTCGTACTCCCGGACATGGACGACGGTGCCGGGGTGCGCCGCCGTCAGTTCGGCGAGGGCACCGGGCAGCAGGAGCCTGCCGCCACTGGTGAACGTGGCGACGGTGAGCTGGGTCCGGCCCGTGGCCAGTTCGCCGACCTGCCGCTGGGCGTGGGCGAGTTCGGCGGCGACCGACTCCGCCGCGCCGACCATGATCCGGCCGGCCGGGGTGAGGGTGACCCCGCGGGTGCTGCGCTCGACGACCCGGGTGCCGAGACCGCGTTCCAGGGCGGCCACCTGCTGGGAGACGGCCGAGGGCGTCAGCCGCAGGGCGGCGGCCGCCCGGTTGAAGCTGCCGTGCTCGGCCACGGCCCGCAGGACGCGGAGCCGCTGCACATCGATCAACAGTTTTCCTTCATACGCGTTCAGCAGACCGGTACTTCTGCTGCTGACGGTACGTCTCCAGGATGGAGGCATGCAAAGGATCTGCGTCATCGGCGGAAGCCGATACTTCGGAAAGCTCCTGGTCCAGCGGTCGCTGGAGGCCGGACACCGGGTCACGGTCGTCAACCGCGGCTCGGCCCCGCCGCCCCCGGGCGCCGAACACCTCGTCGTGGACCGCGACGACGAGGCCGCGCTCACCGCCGCGCTCGGCGGGCGCACCTTCGACGTGGTCGTCGACCAGGTCTGCTACACCCCGGTCCAGGCCGCGAGCGCCGTCCGCGTCTTCGGGGACCGCACCGCGCGCTACGTCATGACCTCCACCATCGAGGTCTACGACCCGGCGACGGCGGGGCTGCCGCCCCTCGCCCCCGGTGTCCCCGTGGCGGAGGAACACGTGGACCCCGCCGCCTGGCGGGTGCGGCTGGACCTGCCCTGGCACGACGCGGCGTACCTGGAGGCCCACTACGCCGAGGGCAAGCGGCAGGCGGAGGCGGTGTTCACCCGGGAGGGCCGGTTCGCCTTCGTCTCCGTACGCAGCGCGCACGTACTCGGCGGCGGCGCCCAGGAGTTCACCGGACGCCTGGCGCACTACGTGGAGCGCGTCGGCCGGGGCGAGGAGATCGCCGTACACCGCGAGGAGCAGCCCAGCGTCTTCATCCACTACGCGGAGCTGGCCGATCTGCTCCGGTGGGCCGCCACGGCCACCGCCTTCACCGGTCCGCTGAACGCCTGCTCCGACGGCCTGGTCGAGGTGACCGGCCTGACCGCCGCCATCGCCGCGGCGAGCGGCGGGCATCCCGTGCACCGGACCGCCGCCCCGGGCGAGCCGACGGGACCGTTCTCCTTCGACCGGTACTACGCCATGAGCAACCGACGCGCCAAGGAGCTGGGTTTCGTCTTCTCCCGGACGGCCGACTGGCTGCCGGACGCCGTCACCGAAGCGGCTGCCACCGCCCCCGCCGCCTGAGGAGTACGCCATGCGTCAGCGCACCATCGGAAACCTGACGGTCGGCGCCATCGGCCTGGGCGCCATGCCGCTCTCCATCGAGGGGCGCCCGGACGAGCAGCGGGCCACGGCCACCGTGCACGCCGCGCTCGACGCGGGCGTCACGCTCATCGACACCGCCGACAGCTACCACTGGCACGCCGGCGAGAGGGGCCACAACGAACTCCTCCTCGCCCGCGCCCTGCGGAGCCACGGCGGCGACACCTCCGGCGTCCTGGTCGCCACCAAGGGCGGGCGCGGGCGGCCCGGCGACGGCAGCTGGACCGTCACCGGAACCCCCGGGCACCTCAGGCGGGCCGCCGAGGAGTCCGCCGCACGCCTGGGCGCCGAGGCCATCGGGCTCTACCAGCTGCACAAGCCCGACCCGACCGTGCCCTGGGCCGACTCCGTCGGGGCCCTGCGCGACCTGCTCGACGCCGGCACGATCCGCGCCGCCGGGATCTCCAACGTGAGCACCCGACAGATCCGGGAGGCGCACGCGATCCTCGGCGACGCACTGGTCTCCGTACAGAACCAGTACTCGCCGGCCGTGCGTGACAGCGAGCCGGAACTCCGGCTCTGCGAACGGCTGGGCCTCGCCTTCCTGCCCTGGAGCCCGCTGGGCGGCATCTCCCGCAGCGCACTCGACGGCCCGTCGGGGCCGGCCTCCGCGGGGACCGCGTTCCACCGCGTCGCGGACGCGCGCGGGGTCAGCCCCCAGCAGGTCGTCCTGGCCTGGCTGCTGGCCCGGTCCCCGGTGATGGTCCCGGTGCCGGGAGCGAGCCGCCCGGCATCCGTCCAGGACTCGGCGCGGGCCGCCGGACTCGTCCTGGACGAGGCCGAGACGGCGCTCCTGGACGAGGACGTGGACCGGCTCAGCCCGTCACCGGCGGGCGCCCCAGCCCGTGGCGGTCCGCCCAGGCGCTGATGGCCGAGGCCAGCTCCTCCGGGCGGTCCTCCGGGGAGTGGTGGCCGGCCGGGCCGTGGCGGGAGACCTCCAGGCCCGCGATGTTCTTCTCGCACCAGGCCACGGTGCCCGCGTCGGTCATCGCCCCGGGCCCCGGCTCGAACGCGGCCAGCAGCTTGGGGACTTCGGGGCTTGTGGCCAGCCAGGCGTCGTAGCGCTCGATCCGGGCCACGACGTCGGCGGGTTCGCTGTCCAGCGGCATCATGCGCGTCCACGCCAGGACCGGGCGGCGGCTCTCCGGGGTCGGGAAGGGGCGGCGGTAGACGTCGAGGTCGGCGGGGTCGAGCGGGGTGGCGAGCGTGGCCGGCAGTCCCTCGATGAACGCGTCCTGTTCCAGGATCATGCGCTCGCCCACTCCGGGCGTACGCAGCAGGGTGAACAACTCGCGTCCCGCGGCCGGGAACTCGTCGCCGTACAGCGGCTTGACGATCGTCTCAGTGAAGGCGAGCGCGCGCACGGCCCCCGGGAGGCGGGCGGCCCGGTCGAAGGCGAGCGCGCCGCCCCAGTCGTGACCGATGAGCACGGCCTCGGTCAGGCCGAGCGCGTCGAACCAGGCGTCGAGGTGGCGGGCGTGGTCGTCGAAGGAGTAGGCGAGCGGGGGTTTGCCGGACTCGCCCATGCCGATGAGGTCGGGGGCCAGCAGCCGGCGGCCGGGCGCGGCCACCCCCGGCAGGACGTTGCGCCACAGGTGGGAGGAGGTCGGGTTGCCGTGGAGGAAGACGAACGGCAGGCCGTCGGGGTCGCCGGCCTCGCGGTGGTGGACGGTGGTGCCGAGAACGGAAACGGTGGGCATGACGAAAGGTCACATCGCTTTCTTGGTCGGGGATTTCATGGATCCGAAGGGGTGGTGAGGGCTCAGACGTTGAGGCTCAGGACGCGGTCGACCGCGATCTCGATGACGGCCAGGTCCGGCGGGGCGGGCGGGGCCGCGCGGTAGCGGGCGGTGTACCGGCGCACCGCCTCCGCCAGGCGTACGGGATCGTCCTCGACCGCGGCCCGGCCTTCGAGGGTGATCCAGCGGAAGCCGTCCGCCTGGCAGAGCGCCACCCGGGCCGCCGGGCCGCCCGCCGCCACATTGCGCGCCTTGCGGGCGCCGGCCCTGGTGGTCACCCGCGCCAGACCGGTGGACGCGTCGAAGGTGAAGCGGACGGGGGCGACGTGCGGGGTGTTGTCGGGACGCAGCGTGGTGAGGGTGGCCGTGCGGGGAAGGGCGAGGAAGGCCCGCGCGGCGGCGGTGGTCGCGCTGTCCGGCCGGCTCACTTCTTCTTCACGCCCTCGTTCCAGATCAGCTTGGCGATGTTCGGCTTCACAGCGGTCGTGACGACGCCCATGGCCGTACGCACATGGCGTCGCTCCTCCAGTTCGCGCAGCATGCTCGCGGCGAGGTCGGTGCGGGCCGTGAAGACGCCGTCGGCGCTGGAGGGGGCGGTCAGGTAGTCGGTGACGACGGGGTGCTCGAAGAGGCCCGAGGGGCGCACCAGGGTCCAGTCGAGAGCCGTGCGGCGGACGACGTCCTCCATGCGGCGCATGTCCGCGTGCAGGGTGCGGCCGAAGCGCCGGTTCACCAGCGGGTCGAGCACATGGTTGAAGAAGTGCGCCCCGGTGGGCCGCCAGTCCGGGTCGGCGATGCTGGAGCTGATGACCAGCAGCCGCTCCACACCGTGCCGGTCCATGGCCCGCGTGATGGCGGCGGCGCTCTGCGAGTACAGGGTGATGGGCTCCTTGCTGAACCGGGCGCCGAGGGCGGACAGGACCGCGTCCGCCCCCTGGACCGCGGCGTCCACGGCAGCCGGGTCGGTGGCGTCGGCGACGGCCGCGGTGAGACCGGCGCGGGCCGGCAGCGAGCCGGGGCGGCGGGTGACGGCGGTGACCTCGTGGCCGGCGGCGAGGGCCTGGTCGGTGAGGTGGCGTCCGGTGGGGCCGTTGGCGCCGAAGACGGTGATGCGCATGGTGTGGGCTGCTTCCTTCGAGGTGAGGCGGAACGCCCTTGACCTGCGGCTGGAGCACGGACCGGATCGGCGCGACGACGACCGAGACCGGCCCGGTCTCCGGGTCGTCCGCGCGCGGGTGCGCGAGGCCTGCGCGCCGCCCTCGCCCCGCGCCGGCGGTAGCACCCCTTCCGGTAACACCCCTCCCCACCCAGCGGTGTGGACCCCTGGGTGCAGTCCCTGAGAGGGATGTCCACCCAGGGGCCCAGCCCCCTAGGGGGAGCTCCTTACTCCGGGCCAGGGGCCGTTCCTCCCGCCGGAGGACGTGCCGGGGCACCCCCCTTCCGTAGCGTGTTCGTCGTACCGCAGAAGTACCGGAGACGTACCGCAGACCTGCCGCCGAGGGCGGACCGCAGGGGGAGGGGTGGGGAAAACCCCACCCGAAGACTGCGCCGGGCACCAGCGCGCCGGACCCCCTCCTCCCAGCAGACTTCACAGCAGACGGCGACGACCTGTCGCCGACCGACATAGGA
The DNA here is from genome assembly GCF_008042035.1 of Streptomyces sp. col6. Taxonomy (GTDB): domain Bacteria; phylum Actinomycetota; class Actinomycetes; order Streptomycetales; family Streptomycetaceae; genus Streptomyces. The sequence continues at coordinate 255,227 of NZ_RDBL01000029.1, read as the reverse complement.
GAAAAACCGTGACAACGGCTGTAACCATTCCCAGGCACGGGGGCACTGGAGGGCGTACGGCCGTGGCTGCGCGGGCGCGGCAGGTCGTCAAGGCGTACGGGACGGGCGAGACCCGGGTCGTCGCGCTGGACCATGTCGACGTGGACATCGCCCGCGGGCAGTTCACGGCGATCATGGGCCCGTCCGGCTCCGGCAAGTCGACGCTGATGCACTGCCTGGCCGGTCTGGACACCGTGACGTCGGGGCAGATCCACCTCGCCGAGACCGAGATCACCGGTCTCAAGGACAAGAAGCTCACCCAGCTGCGCCGCGACCGCATCGGCTTCATCTTCCAGGCGTTCAACCTGCTGCCGACGCTGAACGCGCTGGAGAACATCACGCTGCCGATGGACATCGCGGGCCGCAAGCCCGACGCCGCCTGGCTCAACCAGGTCGTGGAGACCGTGGGCCTGGCCGGCCGCCTCAAGCACCGCCCGACCCAGCTGTCCGGCGGCCAGCAGCAGCGCGTCGCCGTGGCGCGGGCCCTCGCCGCCCAGCCGGAGATCATCTTCGGCGACGAGCCGACCGGGAACCTGGACTCGCGGGCCGGCGCCGAGGTGCTGACGTTCCTGCGCAAGTCCGTGGACGAGCTGGGCCAGACCATCGTCATGGTCACCCACGACCCCGTCGCCGCCTCCTACGCGGACCGGGTGCTCTACCTCGCCGACGGACGCATCGTCGACGAGATGCACAACCCCACCGCCGACCAGGTGCTGGACCGCATGAAGGACTTCGACGCGCGCGGGCGGACGTCATGACCGTGTGGAAGACCTCGATGCGCAACTTCTTCGCGCACAAGGGACGCATGGCGCTCTCCGCCGTCGCCGTCCTGCTGTCGGTGGCGTTCGTCTGCGGGACGCTCGTCTTCACCGACACCATGAACACCACGTTCGACAAGCTCTTCGCCGCGACCTCCGCCGACGTCACCGTCAGCCCGAAGAACGCCGAGGTCGACGAGATCCCCAAGAACGGCAAGCCGGAATCGCTGCCGGCCTCCGTTCTCGCGCGGGTCGCGAAGGCCGACGGGGTGAAGAAGGCCGAGGGCGGGGTCTCCAGCCCGGCCGTCACGGTCGTCGACAGCCACAACAAGAACATGGGCTCCGACACCGGCGCCCCGACCATCGCCGGCAACTGGACGCAGAACGACCTGCGGTCCATGGAGATCACCTCCGGCCACGCCCCGCGCGGCCCGACCGAGGTCATGGTCGACGCCGACACCGCCGAGAAGCACCACCTCAAGATCGGTGACGAGCTGCGCACCATCGCGGCCACCGGCGACATCACCGGGAAGATCAGCGGCATCGCCACCTTCAAGGTGACCAACCCCGGCGCGGCGATCGTCTACCTCGACACCGCCACCGCCCAGCGCGCGCTGCTCGGTGCCCCCGACGCCTTCACGCACCTCTCCCTCACCGCCGCGCCCGGCGTCAGCGACACCCAGCTGAAGCAGAACGTCGCCAAGGCGCTCGGCGACCCGGCCACGTACAAGATCCAGACCCAGAAGGAAGCCGCGGCGGCGAACAAGGACTCCATGGGGTCGTTCCTCGACGTCATGAAGTACGCGATGCTCGGCTTCGCCGGGATCGCCTTCCTCGTCGGCATCTTCCTGATCGTCAACACCTTCTCGATGCTGGTCGCCCAGCGCACCCGCGAGATCGGCCTGATGCGGGCCATCGGCTCCAGCCGCAAGCAGGTCAACCGCTCGGTGCTGCTGGAAGCGGTGCTCCTGGGCATCGTCGGATCGATCCTCGGCGTCGGCGCCGGCGTCGGGCTCGCCGTCGGACTCATGAAGGTCATGGGCGCCGTGGGCATGGAGCTGTCCACCGACGACCTCACCATCGCCTGGACCACCCCGGTGACCGGCCTCGCGCTCGGCATCATCGTCACCGTCCTCGCCGCGTACATCCCGGCCCGGCGGGCCGGCAAGGTCTCGCCCATGGCCGCTCTGCGCGACGCCGGGACCCCCGCGGACGCCAAGTCGGGCTGGATCAGGGCCGGCATCGGCCTCGTCGTCACCGGCGCGGGCGTGACCGCCCTGTGGTGGACGGCCGAGGTCGACAAGGCGAGCGACGGTTCCGCCTTCCTCGGGCTCGGCGTGGTCCTCACCCTCATCGGCTTCATCGTCATCGGCCCGCTGCTCGCCGGGGTCGTCGTACGGGCGCTGAGCGCCGTCCTGCTGCGGTTCTTCGGCCCCGTCGGCCGGCTCGCCGAGCGCAACGCGCTGCGCAACCCGCGCCGCACCGGCGCGACCGGCGCCGCCCTGATGATCGGCCTGGCCCTGGTGGCCTGCCTGTCCGTGGTCGGCTCCTCGATGGTCGCCTCGGCCACCGACGAGCTGGACAAGTCGGTGGGCGCGGACTTCATCGTGCAGGCGGGCAACGGCCAGCCGATCGTCCCGCAGGCCGCCGAGGCGCTGGCCGCCGCGCCCGGCATCGAGCACCTCACGCACTACAGGGTCCTGGACGCGAAGCTGACCACCCCGGACGGCACCACGAAGAGCGAGGAGGTCACGGCGGCCGACCCCAGCTACCAGGAGGACGTACGGCGCGAGGTCCTCTCCGGTGACCTGGCGAAGGCGTACGGCAAGAACGCCATGTCGGTGGGCGAGGACTACGCCACCGCGCACCGCGTCAAGGTCGGCGACACGATCACCGTCGCGTTCAAGGAAGGCACGACGGCGAAGCTGAAGGTCGCCGCGATCACCTCGGACGAGACCTCGCTCGACCAGGGCGCGATGTACATGAACACCTCGACCGCCCAGCAGTACGTCCCCGCCGGCAAGCTGCCGCAGAACATGCTCATGTTCGCCAAGGCGAAGGACGGCGAGGAGGACGCGGCCTACGCGGCGCTCAAGGACTCGCTCGCGAAGTACCCGACGTACAAGGTCCAGAACCAGGCCGACTTCAAGGAGGACCTGAAGGACCAGATCGGGCAGCTCCTGAACGTCGTCTACGGCCTGCTCGCCCTGGCGATCATCGTCGCGGTCCTCGGCGTGGTGAACACCCTGGCCCTGTCGGTCGTCGAGCGGACCCGCGAGATCGGCCTGATGCGCGCCATCGGCCTCTCCCGCCGCCAGCTGCGCCGGATGATCCGGCTGGAGTCCGTGGTCATCGCCCTCTTCGGCGCCCTGCTCGGCCTCGGCCTGGGCATGGGCTGGGGCACCTCGGCCCAGAAGCTGCTGGCCCTGGAGGGCATGGGCGTCCTGGAGATCCCGTGGCCGACCATCATCACTGTGTTCGTCGCCTCCGCCTTCGTCGGACTGTTCGCCGCCCTGGTCCCGGCCTTCCGGGCGGGCCGGATGAACGTCCTGAACGCGATCGCCACGGACGGGTGAGAAGGACGGCCGCCGGCTGACGCGGTCCGGCCCCGGTGCGTTCCTCGGAACGCCCGGGGCCGGACCGCGTGCGGTGCGTGGCGGCCCCCGTCGCGGGGGCGGCTGTCGTTGCGGAGTCGTACGCTGGAACCCCCGGCGCGTTCCACGTGTCGGGCCCTTCGCGTTGCCCCCGGGGCAGCGCGCCCTGGCGGCAGCCGGCCGTCAGAGGCCCCTCTCCTCACCCGGACGGAACCCCTTCATGAGCCTGAACGGTCTGCTGGATGTCGTCGTACGTGATCCGGCGCTCGACGAAGCGGTGAAGGCCGCCGGTGACGGCCACCGGATGCACATCGACCTGGTGGGCCCGCCCGCCGCGCGACCCTTCGCCGTGGCGGCGCTGGCCAGGGACGCCGGGCGGACGGTGCTCGCGGTCACCGCGACCGGCCGGGAGGCGGAGGACCTGGCGGCCGCGCTGCGCACCATGCTGCCGCCGGACACGATCGCGGAGTTCCCGTCCTGGGAGACCCTGCCGCACGAGCGCCTGTCGCCCCGCTCCGACACCGTGGGCCGCCGGCTGGCCGTGCTGCGGCGCCTCGCGCACCCGCGCGCGGACGACCCGGAGACCGGGCCGGTCTCGGTCGTCGTCGCGCCGATCCGGTCCGTGCTCCAGCCGCAGGTCAAGGGGCTCGCCGACCTGGAGCCCGTCTCGCTGCGCACGGGGCAGAGCGCGGACCTCGGCGAGACCGTGGAGGCGCTGGCGGCAGCCGCGTACGCCCGGGTCGAACTGGTCGAGAAGCGCGGCGAGTTCGCGGTGCGCGGCGGCATTCTCGACGTGTTCCCGCCGACCGAGGAGCACCCGCTGAGGGTGGAGTTCTGGGGCGACGACGTCGAGGAGATCCGCTACTTCAAGATCGCCGACCAGCGGTCCCTGGAGGTCGCCGAGCACGGACTGTGGGCGCCGCCCTGCCGTGAGCTGCTGCTGACCGACGAGGTCCGCGAGCGGGCCGCCGTGCTCGCCGAGGCCCACCCCGAGCTGGGCGAACTGCTCGACAAGATCGCCCAGGGCATCGCGGTGGAGGGCATGGAGTCCCTGGCCCCGGTCCTCGTGGACGACATGGAGCTGCTGCTCGACGTGCTGCCCAAGGGCGCGATGGCCGTCGTGTGCGACCCCGAGCGGGTGCGGACCCGGGCCGCGGACCTGGTCGCGACGAGCCAGGAGTTCCTGCAGGCGTCCTGGGCGGCGTCGGCGGGCGGCGGCGAGGCCCCCATCGACGTCGGCGCGGCCTCGCTGCGGGGCATCGCGGACGTGCGCGAGCGCGCCCGTGAGCTGGACATGATGTGGTGGTCGATCTCCCCGTTCGCCGCCGACGCGGAGCTGGACGCGGACACGCTGTCCCTCGGGATGCAGGCCCCGGAGACGTACCGGGGCGACACCGCGCGGGCGTTCGCCGACACCAAGGGCCGGCTGGCCGACGGCTGGCGCACGGTGTACGTCACGGAGGGCCAGGGGCTCGCCTCGCGTACCGTCGAGATGCTGGGCGGCGAGGGGATCGCGGCCCGGCTCGACCCGGACCTGGGGGAGATCACCCCGTCCGTGGTCCACGTCTCGTGCGGGGCCATCGACCACGGCTTCGTTCACCCCGGCCTGAAGCTCGCCGTCCTCACCGAGACGGACCTCACCGGCCAGCGCACCGCCACCAAGGACCTGGGCCGGATGCCGGTCCGGCGCCGCAAGACCATCGACCCGCTGACGCTGGAGACCGGCGACTACATCGTCCACGAGCAGCACGGCGTGGGCCGCTACATCGAGATGGTGCAGCGCACGGTGCAGGGCGCGACGCGCGAGTACCTGCTCGTCGAGTACGCCCCCGCCAAGCGCGGCCAGCCCGGCGACCGGCTGTACATCCCGACCGACCAGCTGGAACAGGTCACCAAGTACGTCGGCGGCGAGGCCCCGACCCTGCACCGGCTCGGCGGCGCGGACTGGACGAAGACGAAGGCGCGCGCCAAGAAGGCCGTCAAGGAGATCGCCGCCGACCTGATCAAGCTGTACTCGGCGCGGATGGCGGCCCCCGGCCACACCTTCGGCCCGGACACCCCCTGGCAGCGCGAGCTGGAGGACGCCTTCCCGTACGCGGAGACGCCCGACCAGCTGACGACGATCGCCGAGGTCAAGGAGGACATGGAGAAGTCGGTCCCGATGGACCGGCTGATCTGCGGCGACGTCGGGTACGGCAAGACGGAGATCGCGGTCCGCGCGGCGTTCAAGGCGGTCCAGGACGGGAAGCAGGTCGCCGTCCTCGTCCCCACCACGCTCCTGGTGCAGCAGCACTACGGCACGTTCACCGAGCGCTATTCCCAGTTCCCCGTCAACGTACGCGCGCTCAGCCGCTTCCAGTCGGAGTCCGAGTCCAAGGCGACTCTCGAAGGGCTGAAGGACGGTGCGGTCGACCTGGTCATCGGCACCCACCGCCTCTTCTCCTCCGAGACGAAGTTCAAGGACCTGGGCCTGGTCATCGTCGACGAGGAGCAGCGGTTCGGCGTCGAGCACAAGGAGCAGCTGAAGAAGCTCCGCGCCAACGTGGACGTGCTGACCATGTCCGCGACGCCCATCCCCCGTACGCTCGAAATGGCGGTGACCGGCATCCGCGAGATGTCGACGATCACCACCCCGCCGGAGGAGCGCCACCCGGTCCTCACCTTCGTCGGCCCGTACGAGGAGAAGCAGATCGGCGCCGCGATCCGGCGTGAACTGCTGCGCGAGGGCCAGGCCTTCTACATCCACAACCGGGTCGAGTCGATCGACCGGGCGGCGGCGCGGCTGCGCGAGATCGTGCCCGAGGCGCGGATCGCCACGGCGCACGGCCAGATGTCCGAACAGGCCCTGGAGCAGGTCGTGGTGGACTTCTGGGAGAAGAAGTTCGACGTGCTGGTCTCCACGACGATCGTCGAGTCCGGCATCGACATCTCCAACGCCAACACGCTGATCGTGGAGCGCGGCGACAACTTCGGCCTCTCCCAGCTCCACCAGCTGCGCGGCCGCGTCGGCCGGGGCCGCGAGCGGGGGTACGCGTACTTCCTGTACCCGCCGGAGAAGCCGCTCACCGAGACCGCCCACGAGCGCCTGGCCACGATCGCCCAGCACACCGAGATGGGCGCGGGCATGTACGTGGCCATGAAGGACCTGGAGATCCGCGGCGCGGGCAACCTCCTCGGCGGCGAGCAGTCCGGCCACATCGCGGGCGTCGGCTTCGACCTGTACGTCCGCATGGTCGGCGAGGCCGTCGCGGACTACCGGGCGTCCCTGGAGGGCGGCGTGGAGGAGGAGCCGCCGCTGGAGGTCAAGATCGAGCTCCCGGTCGACGCGCACGTCCCGCACGACTACGCCCCCGGCGAGCGGCTGCGCCTCCAGGCGTACCGCGCCATCGCCTCGGCGACCTCGGAGGACGACATCAAGGCGGTCCGCGAGGAGCTGACCGACCGCTACGGCAAGCTGCCCGAGCCGGTCGAGAACCTCCTCCTGGTGGCCGGCCTGCGCATGCTGGCCCGCGCCTGCGGGGTCGGCGACATCGTGCTCCAGGGCCCGAACATCCGCTTCGCGCCGGTGGAACTGCGCGAGTCGCAGGAGCTGCGCCTGAAGCGGCTGTACCCGAAGACGGTCATCAAACCGGCCGTCCACCAGATCCTGGTACCGCGCCCGACGACGGGCAAGATCGGCGGAAAGCCGGTGGTGGGACGCGAACTGCTGGCGTGGACGGGGGAGTTCCTGACGACGATCCTCGGGTCGTAGAAGCCCGGAAGGCTGCTGGAGTCCAGTTGTGAGAGTTGACTCCCACAATATGTGAGAGGACACTCTCACGTCATGGACTCCAGCAACCGCATGGGCGACCTCGACATCACCGACCCGCAGGCGATGCGGGCCCTGGCGCACCCCGTGCGCCTGGCGATCCTCGAACGGCTGGGCCGGGACGGACCGGCGACCGCCACCGAGCTGGCGCCGGACGTCGGGGCGACCCCCTCGGTGACCAGCTGGCACCTGCGCCACCTCGCGACGTTCGGCCTGGTCCGCGACAGCGCCCCCGGCCCCGACCGCCGCAGCCGCCGCTGGGAGGCGGTCGCGCGCGGCTTCCGCTTCGAGGCGCCGCAGGATCCGGCGGACGGCGAGGGCCACTCGGCCGCGCGGGAGCTGTCGCGCCAGATGTTCCTGCGTACCGCCGGTCTCCCGGCCCGCTGGGCCGCCGAGGTCGAGCCCGGCCTCGCCCCGGAGTGGCGCGCGGCGGCCGGTCTGGCCCACACCCGCATCACGGTGAGCGCCGGCGAACTCGCCGCGATCGAGGACGCGATCGAGCAGGTGCTCGCCCCGTACGTCACCCGCGACGCGGCGGACCGCCCCGAGGGAAGCCGGGGCGTGGCACTGCTGCGGTACGCGCTGCCGGAGGGCGGGACCGAAGGGGGTCCGGAGTCGTGAGCACCGAATCCGGGCAGGCGTCGACGTCCTCCGGCATACCCCCGGCCCCCGGCGTATCCGCGCCCGCGAACACGCCGTCGTTATGGCGGAACCGGCGGTTCACCCGCTTCTGGGCCGGGGAAACGGTCTCCCAGTTCGGCGACCGGATCACGGAGCTGGCCCTGCCGCTGATCGCGGTGAGCACCCTGGGCGCCTCCGCCAACCAGGTCGCCTGGCTGACCGCCCTCGTCTGGGCACCCAATCTGCTCGGGGTCTTCGTGGGCGCGTGGGTGGACCGGCGCGCCCGCAAGCGCCGCCTGATGGTCCTGGCCGACATCCTGCGCGCGGCGGTCCTGCTGAGCCTGCCGGCCGCGTACCTCCTGGGATCGGTGACGCTGACCCAGCTGTACGTGGTGGCGGTCCTGGCGGGCGCGGGCGGGCTGCTGTTCAACATGGCGTACCCGCCGTTCTTCGTCCGGCTCGTACCGAGGGCGTCGTACGTGGACGCCAACAGCAGGATCAGCACCAGCCGTTCGGCCTCCTACGTGGCCGGCCCCGCGCTCGGCGGCGCGCTGGTCCAGGCGCTGACCGCGCCCGTCGCGATCGTGGTGGACGCGCTGTCGTTCCTGGCGTCGGCGGCGCTGATCGGCCGCATCCCGGTCGACGAGCCACCCGCCACCGGCCCGGCGGCGCCCCCGTTGCTGCGCGGCGCCCGCGAGGGCCTGGCGTTCGTGGTGCGCCACCCGGTGCTGCGGGCATCCCTGGGCTGTGCGACGACGGTCAACTTCTTCACCTTCGTCGGCGGCAGCGGCCTGCTCGTCCTGTTCGCGACACGCGACCTCGGCCTGTCGGCCGGCGCGATCGGCCTCGCCCTGGGCCTCGGTGCGTCCGGCGCCCTGCTCGGCGCGGTGTGCGCCCCGGCGATCTCCCGCCGCCTGGGCGTGGGCCGGGGCATCCTCGTGGGCGCCGTCCTCTTCCCCGCCCCGATCGCCCTCGCCGCCGCCGCGAACGGCCCGCTCTGGCTCCGCGCCACCGCGCTGGCCGGGGCGGAGTTCCTCTCGGGCTTCGGGGTCATGCTGTTCGACGTCAACCTCAACTCCCTCCAGACGGCGGTGATCCCGGACGGGATGCGCAGCCGTGTGGCGGGCGCGTTCGGCACGGTCAACTACGGCGTACGCCCGCTGGGCGCGGTGGCCGGAGGCGCCCTGGCCACCCTCCTCGGCCTGCGCCCCACGCTCCTGGCCGCGGCAGCGGGCGGCTGCCTCTCCCTGCTGTGGCTCCTGCCGTCCCCGATCCCGCGCATCCGGTCGCTGGCGCCGTCGGACGTGGGGGCGTACGAGGTCAGTTCCCGCCCGGAGTGAAGCACCCGGCCCGGCGGGACAGGTACAGCAGCTCGCCGCGCTCGTCGGTGCGGGTGTACGCCTGCACCATGCCAAGGCGGCTCAAGACCTTCAGCGAGGCGGCGTTGTGCGGGCGCACGGTGGCCCAGATACGCGCGATCCCGGCGGCGTCGCACTCCGCCAGCACCGCGCGGGCGGCCTCGCCGGCGAGGCCGCGGCCCTGGTGGGAGCGGCGGATCTCGTAGCCGATCTCCGGTTCGGCGCGGCCGGTCCGGCCCGCGAAGATCCCGCAGTTCCCCACCAGCGGGCCGTCGTCGCGCAGCCACGCCCCGTACCAGACGAGCCCGGTCTCGGCGTGGAACGCGGTCCGGCGCGCGATCCACTCCTCGGTGCGGGCGAGCGAGGCGACCGGTCCGGTGCCGATGGTGTGGGTCTCGGGGTCACCGAACAGCTCGTGCAGGGCGGGCGCGTCGTCCGGCCGGAGGCGCCGGAGGGCCAGCCGGGGCGTGTCGAGCGTGTCGCGCATCCGTCCTCCGGGGTGGCGTCGGGGCTCTCATGGTGTCACCCGGCCGCCCCGGGGCCCTCCGCGAACAGCAGCCGGCCCAGATCCCGGAACACGTCCTCCGCGTCGCGGTCGCCCACCGCGTCGTCCAGGTTGCCGCTGAGGAGCAGCGTGGCGAAGCCGTGGGCCAGGGACCAGGCGGCGATGCCGGAGAGGCGGGGGTCGCCGTCGGGGCTCAGGGCGGCGACGCCCGCGCGCAGTTCCGCCGTGGCGCGGTCCTTCGCGGCGAGGAGGTCCGGGTCGTCCGTGCGGTACAGGTCCGGCTGGAACATGACCTGGAAGTGCGCCGGGTGCGTCGTCGCGAACCGTACGTACGCCACGCCCCGTTCGCGCAGGTCCGGCGCCCCGGCCAGGGCGTCCGCGAACAGGCCGTAGCCCTCGGCGGCGATGGCGGTGAGCAGGCCCGTGCGGTCCTTGAAGTGGTGGGCGGGGGCGGCGTGGGAGACGCCGGCCCGGCGGGCCAGGTCGCGCAGGCTGAGCGCGGCGGGGCCCTCGGTGCGGATGACGTCGAGGGCGGCGGTGAGCACGGCCCGCCGCAGGTCGCCGTGGTGGTAGGCGCGGTCGCTGGTCATGGACAGCAGGTTACGTGGGATCTAGTCGTTGACAAGTTCCCGGATCACGCGCACTCTGGAGATCTAGGCAGTGGCTAGATGGCCGGTGCGTGGCGGAAGGTGTGGGGCATGTCCGAGGAACTGGGTCGCGTACGGCAGTTGTGGCACCTGCTGGAGCCCCTGCACGCCGTCCTGTACTACGCGCCGGAGGCCTTCGAGGAGGCCGCCGCCCTCGGGTACGGCGTCGACGAGCGGTGGCCGAGCTACTTCGCCTGGCGGGCGGCGCCGCTCGGGGAGGCGGGGGCGGACCGGGTCTCCGAGACCTTCTTCAGCTTCAGCCCGCGCATGGTCGGCGCGTACGTCCCCGCCGCCTGGGCCGTCGCCTCGCCGGACGCCGTGCTGGCCGCGCGGGGCCGGGCCGTCGACCGTACGTACCGGGCGCTCCTGGGGGAGGAGGCCGATGCGCCGGGGACGGCCGAGGCCGCCGCGCTGCTGCGGCGCGTCGCGGAAGCGGCCGACACGGCGGACCGGCCGATGGCCGCCGCGAACGCCGCGCTGCCCTGGCCCGACGCACCCCACCTCGCCCTCTGGCACGCGGCGACCGTCCTGCGCGAACACCGGGGCGACGGCCACCTCGAAGGCCTCCGGCGCGTAGTACAGGACGGCGTGCAGGGGCTCCAGCAGGTGCCACAACTGCCGTACGCGACCCAGTTCCTCGGACATGCCCCACACCTTCCGCCACGCACCGGCCATCTAGCCACTGCCTAGATCTCCAGAGTGCGCGTGATCCGGGAACTTGTCAACGACTAGATCCCACGTAACC
>NZ_RDBL01000029.1:208062-244052 GCF_008042035.1 Streptomyces sp. col6 | reverse complement strand
CCGTGCCCGTCACCCAGCGGGAGTCGTCCGAGGCGAGGAACGCCACCACGTCCGCGACGTCCTGCGGTTGTCCGACCCGGCCCAGCGCGGCCAGGGACGCGGAGTGTGCCTCGGCCTCGGCGTTGCCGCGCAGCCAGTCCGCGTTGATGTCGGTGTCGATGATGCCGGGGGCCACCGAGTTGACGGTGATGCCGCGCGGGCCCAGTTCCTTGGCGAGGGTCAGCGTGAAGTTGTCCAGGGCGCCCTTCGTCGCGCTGTAGGCGATGATCCCCGGCATCGCGATCCGGGCCGCACCGCTGGATATGTTGATGATCCGCCCGCCGTCGCGCAGCCGGCCGAGACCGTGCCGGACGATGAAGAACGGCGCCCGCACGTTGACGGCGAAGACCGCGTCGAACGCCTCCTCGGTGAGCGAGGACAGCTCGGAGGAGAGCCCGGCGCCGGCGTTGTTCACGATGACGTCCACCCCGCCGCCGGGTACGTGCTCGGTGATGCGCTCGTCGAACGCCTCCCACAGTGCGGCGGCGTCGCCGTGCGCCCCCAGCTCGCCACGGAGGGCGAACGCCGTGCCGCCGTTCTTCCGGATGACCTCCACGACCTCGTCGGCCGCCGCCGCGTCCCTGGCGTAGGCCACGGCGACGACGGCCCCGTCCCGCCCCAGCCGTTCCGCGATGCCCCGGCCGATACCCCGGCTGCCGCCGGTGACCAGTGCGACCTTGCCCTCAAGTGCGCGTGCAGACATGGCTGTTGCCCCTCACCAATTTGTTGAGTGATCGTTCCAGAAAGAACGTAGCACGACTTGTTGAGCGGGCGCTCTAGAATGTGGGGTATGGGTGAGACTGGTGCGACGCGCGGACGGCCGCGCTCCTTCGACCGGGACGCCGCGCTCGCGGCCGCCGTCCGGCTGTTCTGGGAGCGGGGCTACGGGGCGACCTCGATCGGTGAGCTGACGGAGGCGATGGGCATCCGGCCCGCCAGCCTCTACGCCGCGTTCGGTGACAAGCGGTCGCTCTTCCGGGAGGCGGTGGCCGCGTACGGGACGCTGCCGGTCGGGACCTTCATGCGGGAGGCCCTGGAGCAGGAGCCCACGGCCTATCGCGTGTTCGCGCGCATCCTGCGGGAGGCCGCCCGGATCTACGCGGACCCCTCGCACCCGTCGGGCTGCATGACGATCACGGCGGCCGTCAACCTCGCCCCGCAGGACGTAGAGGTGGGCGACTACCTGAGGGGGCTGCGGAACGCCAACCTGGTGGCGTGGGAGGCGCGGCTGCGGGACGCGCGACGCACGGGCGAACTGCCGGAGGGGGTGGACCCCCAGGCGCTCGCCGGATACTTCGCCACGATCATCCAGGGCATGTCGCAGCGGTCCTGCGACGGGGCGGAGGCGGAGGAGCTGGGCGGGATCGCCGAACTCGCGCTGGCCGCCTGGCCGGGCGCGCGCGAGGAGTGAGCCGACGCGAAGAACCCGCCCTGGAGGGCGGGTTCCACGGGTGCCGGCCGCGCTGTGCGCGTCAGAGCTTCAGGTCCCACTGCGTCGCGTCGTACGTGAAGCCGGGGCTGACCTCCACGGTCAGGTTCTTCGCGTCGGCCGGTGCGTCGAACGCGTAGAGGACCGTGACCTTCTTGCCGGGCAGGACCGTGCCGCTGAAGCCCTCGCCGACCTTGTCGTCGAAGATCTGCTCGGCGTCGACCCCGTCCTTGCCGGCCCGCGCCTCGACGGTGACGAGCGTGGAGTCGAACTTCTCCTTGCCCGCGTTCTCGATGACGACGGCGACCTGGTAGGCCTTGTTGCCCTTGGTGTGACCGGCCGCGTACTCGGTGGCGGAGTACTTCGTCGCGTCGCCGACTGTGACCGTGACGTCGTCGTCGTACACCGCCGAGTCACCGGCCTCCAGTGCCTCGGTGCTCGGCTTCTCCTCCTTGCCGGCCTTGTCGTCGCCGGACTTCCCCTTCTCCTCGCCCTTGCCGGCCTTGTCCCCGCCCGCCTTCGGCTTCGCGGACGCGGTCGTGTCCGACACCGCCTTGTTCAGGTCGTCCACCGCGTCGTCGACCGCCTTGAACGTGATCACCGCGCCGACCACCGACATGATCAGCGCGATCAGCGCGAGGACCGTGCTGAACGTGGCCATGTTCTTGTTCGTCGCCTCGCCCCTCTTGGCGCGTCCCCGGCCGACGAGCCCCAGGATCAGCGCGATCGTGCCGAGGATGCCCGCCAGCCAGAACAGGAACGGGATCAGGCCGGACACCGCGCCGATGAGCCCGAGGATCAGGGCGGCGATGCCCAGTCCGTTGCGCGCGGGGCGCAGGCCGGGGGTGTGGCCGGGGCCGTACGGCTGCTGCGGCTGGGAGTGCGGGGACTGCGGCGGCTGCGTGAACTGGGACATGGCTGTGCCCTTCGGCAAGTACGGGTTGGAGTGGTGAGCGGACCCACATGCCGCTGTCGTGCAGCGACAGGTCAATGACACCATCATCTGTGAACCGAGTCAACACGGTCCACGCGAAACGGGACCGCTACCCCTGTGAATCGAACGTCGAGTCGTGCGCTGTGAACGGGTCGGTATGCTCGCCCGCACAACCCGCCAGCGGTACAGCCCAGGGAGACAGCACGTGCCGGAGAACGCGACAGAGGTGACCGCCGCCGGGATCGCCCGCCTGGCGGGCGTGGGGCGCGCCGCCGTCAGCAACTGGCGCCGCCGGCACGCCGACTTCCCCCAGCCCGTGGGCGGCACCGAGACCAGCCCTTCCTTCGCCCTCGCCGAGGTCGAGCGGTGGCTGCGCGACCAGGGCAAGCTCGTCGAGGTCCCGCTCCGCGAACGCGTCTGGCAGCAACTGGCCGGCCACCCGGCGGGCGCCGTCACCGCCCTCGTCCACGTCGGCTGCGCCCTCCTCGTGGCGGACCGCAGCGCCGGCGCCTGGCGGGAGATCACCGGTGTGACCGACGAGCGGATGGCGGGCGTGCTCTCCCTCGCGGTGAACGACGCCCTCGCCGCCCGATTCGGGCCCGCGGGCAACGGGCGCGCCGTGCACACCCCGGACCGCGCCGAACTCCTGCCCTCCGTACCCCTCGTGCGCGGCGCCGCCGAGCTGGCCGCCGAGACCGGTGCCCAGGAGACGTACGAGTTCCTGCTCGGCCGTCAGCTCGACGCCAACCCGCGCCAGTACACGCTGACCCCGCCCCCGCTCGCCGAGCTGATGGCGGAGCTGGCCGGCACCGGCGAACCAGGCGTGCGCACCGTCCTCGACCCGGCGGCGGGCACCGGCGCCCTGCTGGCCGCCGCCCCGGAACCGGCCGCCTTGTACGGGCAGGAGAGCGACCCCGGCCTAGCCGCCGTCACCGCGCTCCGCCTCGCCCTGCGCACCGCCCCCGCCGACTGCGCGCTCGACGTGCGCACCGGGGACACCCTGCGCACCGACGCCTTCCCGCACCTGGCCGCCGACGCCGTGCTCTGCCACCCGCCGTTCAACGAGCGCAACTGGGGCCACGACGAACTCGCCTACGACCCCCGCTGGGAGTACGGCTTCCCCGCCCGCACCGAGTCCGAACTCGCCTGGGTGCAGCACGCGCTGGCCCGGCTGCGCGAAGGCGGCACCGCCGTCCTGCTGATGCCGCCCGCCGCCGCGTCCCGCCGCTCCGGCCGCCGTATCCGCGCCGACCTGCTGCGCCGGGGCGCGCTGCGCGCCGTCGTCGCGCTCCCGGCCGGCGCCGCACCCCCGTACGGCATCCCGCTGCACCTGTGGGTGCTGCGCAAGCCGGGCGCCGAGCCGCACCCCACACCCGAACTGCTGCTGGTCGACACCGCCGAGCCCGCCGAACAGAGCACCGGCGGCGGCCGCGACCGCCTCGACCTGACCGCCCTGCGCCACGCCGTGCTCGACGCCTGGCAGGCGTACGAAGGCCGGCGCCCGCAGCCCGACGCGCCGCGCACCGGCGCCTCGCGCACCGTCCCCGTCATCGAACTCCTCGACGACGACGTCGACCTCGCCCCCGCCCGCCACCTGCCGTCCGCCCCGCCCCGCCCCAGCGCATCGACCAGGTCCGCGCCGAGCTCGACGAACTGAGCGACTACCTCCGCAAGGAGGAGGGCCGGTGAACGGTCGCCTCATCGGCGGGCGGTACGAGCTGGCGACGATCCTCGGCCAGGGCGGCATGGGCCAGGTCTGGACCGCCTACGACCAGCGCCTGGACCGCCGCGTCGCCGTCAAGCTGCTGCGCCCCGACCGGGTCACCGGACCCATCGGCGGCGAGGCCGCCGACGAACTGCGCCGGCGCTTCGTCCGCGAGTGCCGGGTCACCGCCCAGGTGGACCACCCCGGCCTGGTCACGGTCCACGACGCGGGCAGCGACGGCGACGACCTGTTCCTCGTCATGCAGTACGTGGAGGGCGCCGACCTCGGCGACCACCTCGCCGAGCACGACCCCTACCCCTGGCCCTGGGCCGTCGCGGTCGCCGCGCAGCTGTGCGCCGTCCTCAGCGCCGTGCACGCCGTACCGATCGTCCACCGCGACCTCAAGCCCCGCAACGTGATGGTCCGCCCGGACGGCACCGTCCTCGTCCTCGACCTGGGCGTCGCCTCCGTCCTCGACACCGACACCACCCGCCTCACCCACACCGGCTCACCCATAGGCTCCCCGGCCTACATGGCCCCCGAGCAGGCGATGGGCGGCGCGGTCGGCCCGTACACCGACCTCTACGCCCTCGGCGTCCTGCTCCACGAACTGCTCAGCGGAGACGTGCCGTTCGCCGGTTCCACCGCCCTCGGCGTGCTGCACCGCCACCTCTACGAGCCGCCGCTGCCCGTCCGGCAGATCCGGCCCGACATCCCCGAAGCCCTGGAAGCGCTCGTCCTGCGGCTGCTCGC
Source organism: Streptomyces sp. col6 (assembly GCF_008042035.1). Lineage (GTDB taxonomy): Bacteria > Actinomycetota > Actinomycetes > Streptomycetales > Streptomycetaceae > Streptomyces. The sequence goes on along the minus strand of NZ_RDBL01000029.1, from coordinate 239,192 downwards.
CAAGGACCCGCAGCACCGCCCGGCCGACGCCCAGGAGGTGTACGCGCAGCTCGCCCCGCTGCTGCCCGCACGCGACTCCCGGCCGCCCTCGGGACCGCTCGACCCCACCCGCCCCTTCCTGCGCCCGCACGCCCCTTCCTGCGCCCGCACGCCCCCTGGCCGGACCGCGCCACGGTCCCGCCGCCCGCCAGGCCCGCCCCGGCGCCCGCCCGGCCGGACGTCGCCGCCGCCGTCGACGAGGTCAAGAGGCTCCTCGGCGAGGGCCGCATCACCCAGGCCGTCGACATGCTCGGCGGGCTCCTGCCCGTCGCCGCCGAACAGCACGGACCCGGCTCCCCGGTCGTCCGCATCCTGCGCAAGCAGTACGCGGCGACCCTCATGGACGACGGGCAGTACCGCCGCGCCCTGCCCGAACTGCGCCGGCTCGCCGACGACCGGGCCGCCGAGACGGGCCCCGCCGACCCGCAGACCCTCGGCTACCGCTGCGACGTGGCCCAGTGCCTCGAACAGCTCGGGGAACCCGCCGCCGCGCTCGCGGAGTACCGCGCGGTCCTGCCGTACTACGAGAACCAGTACGCCACGGGCAACGACCCGGCACGCTCGTACGAGATCCGCCACCGCATCGGACAGCTGCTTCTCGCCCTCGGCGACCACCTCGGTGCCCGCGCCCAGCTCCAGGCGCTGCTGTACGACACCGAGCGCGCCTACGGCCCCCACCACCCGCTGCCCGCAGAGCTGCGCCGGCAGCTGGAGCGGCAGCTGGAGGTCCGGGGCGGTTGAGCGGGCGGGCTCCGGGGACGGCGTCCGGGGCCGTTCACCCGATGGCCGCCCCCCGGTCACACCGGGCTCCGGAGGGCGACACTTCGACCGGTTGATGTACATGGGTGCTGATCTCGCTGGTGGTGCCTTGTTTCAACGAGGAAGAGATCCTCGAACGCTTCCATGAACGCGTCACGGACGAAATGTCCCGCCTCGGCCACGCGTTCGAGGTCGTCTACATCGACGACGGAAGCGCCGACCGGACCCTCACCCTCATCCAGGAACTGGCCGCCGCCGACCCCCGCGTCCGCTACGTCTCCTTCAGCCGCAACTTCGGCAAGGAAGCCGCCATGCTGGCCGGCCTCCAGCACGCCGAGGGGGGCGCCGTCGTCCTCATGGACGCCGACCTCCAGCACCCGCCGGAGCTCGTCGGCCGCATGCTCCAGGAGCACGCCCGGGGCCACGACCAGGTCATCGCCCGCCGCACCCGCGCCGGCGACCGCGTCACCCGCACCCTCACCGCACGCGCCTACTACTGGCTGATCAACCGCCTCGTCGACGTCGAACTCGTCGACGGCGTAGGAGACTTCCGGCTCCTGTCCCGCCGCGCGGCCGACGCCGTGCTCGCCCTCACCGAGTACAACCGCTTCTCCAAGGGCCTCTTCGCCTGGGTCGGCTTCCCCACCACCACTTTCAGCTACGAGAACGCCGTACGGGAACAGGGACGCTCCGCCTGGACCTTCGGCAAGCTCCTCAATTACGGCCTGGACGGGCTCCTCTCCTTCAACAACAAGCCCCTGCGCGCCGCCCTCTACCTCGGCCTGCTGCTGACCTCCGTCGCCCTCGCCTATGCCGCCTGGATCGTCGGCGTCGCCCTCGTACGCGGCGTCGACACCCCCGGATACGTCACCCTGCTCGTCGTCGTCACCGCGCTCGCCGGCGTCCAGATGGTCCTCGCCGGAGTCGTCGGCGAATACGTCGGCCGCATCTACTACGAGGTCAAGCGCCGCCCGCACTACCTCGTCCAAGCCACCAACACCCGCGCCCACGAGGCCGCACCGCAGGAGCCCCGGGAGTTCGTACGCCGATGACGGTCTCCGCACAACTCGTACGTTTCGCGGTCGTCGGCGCGGTGAACACCGGCACGTACTACGGCCTCTACCTGCTCCTGCTGCACTGGCTGCCGTACATCGCCGCCCATGTGCTCGCCTTCGCGCTCAGCATGACCGGCTCGTTCTTCCTGAACTCGTACTTCACGTACCGCACCCGGCCCACCTGGCGGAAGTTCCTGCTCTTCCCCCTCACCAACGCGGCCAACTTCGTCATCACCACCGGCGGCGTCTACCTCTTGGTCGACCTGGCCGGATTCAGCGACCGCTACGCCCCGCTGGTGGCCGCCGCGGCCGCCATCCCGATCACGTTCGTGGTGTCGCGCACGATCATGCTGCGGCCGGACACCCCGCCGCCCAAGGCGGCCGAACGCGTCGGCTGAGCAGCCCGCCGGCAGGCCACATCCCCAACTCCTCCCGAATCGTTGGTCGAATCAGTGGCCCGGACCACTTCCACTGCCTAACATCGATCACCGCAAGGCCTTGTGCACCGCCGCACAATCTCCTCGGGAGGCTCCTTTGCACCGCCGCCGTCGCACCGCGCTCACCATCTCCGCAGCGCTGCTCGCCGCAGCGCCGCTCCTCACCGCCTGCGGCAGCCAGGCCCACCCAGGCGCCGCGGCCGTCGTCGGCGGGGACCGGATCACGGTGTCCACCGTGCAGGCCCAGGTAGCGGACGTACGTAAGGCACAGGGCTCCTCCGCGCAGTCCGCCCAGCTCACCGGCCAGTCCGGCCAGCTCGCCCGCGCCAAGCTGCACGGGCTGATCCTGGACCGGGTCCTCGACCGGGCGGCGGCGGACGCGGGCGTCACGGTGACCCGCGCCGAGATCCAGCAGATGCGCCAGTCGGCTGTCGCGCAATACCAGGACGAGAAGGGACTCCAGGCCGCCGTCCTCCAGGAGCGCTGGCTCGCCCCGGGCCAGATCGACGCCTTCCTGCGCGAGCAGATCCAGATCACCAAGCTCGGCCAGGCCCTCGGCGCCGACCCGTCCACCCCCGAGGGCACCAAGGCCATCGGCGACGCCCTGACCAAGGCGTCCAAGGCGCTGAACGTCGACGTCAATCCCCGCTACGGCACCTGGAACAACCAGCAGATCCAGCTGACCGACTACAAGGCCCCCTGGATCACGCAGGTCACCAAGCCCGCCCAGGCCGCCGCCGAGGCCGGGGCCTGAGAGCCGCCGCGTGCGGCCGGGTAGATTCGGCGCTGTGAACGCTGAAGACCCCGGCCGCATCGTCCTGCTCACCGCCAGCCACCGGGTCGCGCCCGGACTGCTGTCCTGGCCGGCCTGGCAGGCGCTGCACGCCGCCGACGAGGTGCGCTGCGGCGAGCCGGAGCAGCCGCAGCTGCCCTATCTGCGCGAGGCCGGCGTCACCGTCACCCCCGGCGTGCCCGACGCCGAGCAGCTCGTCGACGCCTGCGCGGGCGGCCGGACCGTGGTCGTCCTCACCGGCGGCGAGGGCAACCAGCCCCTCACCGACGGCCTGGCCCGGCTCGCCGGCTCGGGCAGGGTGCGGATGCCCGACCTGGAACTGCTGCCCGGCTCCTACGACCTCCCGGGCGCCCGGCTCCTCGATCTCGTCCAGATCATGGACCGCATCCGCGTCGAGTGCCCGTGGACCTCGCAGAAGACCCACGAGGGCCTCGCCAAGTACGCCATCGAGGAGGCGTACGAACTGGTCGAGGCGATCGAGGACGGCGACCGCGAGGAACTGCGCGAGGAACTGGGCGACGTGCTGCTCCAGGTCGTCTTCCACGCGCGCATCGCGGAGGAGGACGCGGGGGAGCCGTTCTCCGTGGACGACGTCGCCGGCACGCTGATCGAGAAGCTGATCCACCGCCACCCGCATGTCTTCGGCGACGAGACCGCCGAGACCCCGGAGGACGTCCACGCGCACTGGCTGCGCACCAAGGCGATCGAGAAGCAGCGCGCCTCGGTCACCGACGGGGTGCCCCTCGGCCAGCCCGGCCTGGCCCTCGCCGCGAAGCTCGCGAGCCGGGCCCGTACGGCCGGCCTCGACGTGCCGCTCCCCGAGGGCGACGACATCGGCTACCGCCTCCTCGCCCTCGCCGTACGCGCCCAGAAGGAGGGCGTCGACCCGGAGGCCGCCCTGCGGGCCGCGGGACGCGCGTACCGGGACGCGATCAGGACGGCGGAGGGCACCGGATAACGTCGGGGAGTGAACGACAGCCCTGCCGACAGCCCGGCCGACGCCGCGTCCGTACCCGATGGCGTGCCCGAGGACACCCCCGCCGGGGCCGCAGCCGTACCCGATGGCTGCCCTGCCCACACCTCGGCCGTGCCGCCCGCACCCGAGCTCTTCACGTGGGAGTTCGCCACCGACCCGTATCCCGCATACGCCTGGCTGCGCGAACACAGCCCCGTGCACCGCACCACGCTGCCCAGCGGGGTCGAGGCATGGCTCGTGACCCGGTACCCGGACGCCCGGCAGGCCCTCGCGGACGCGCGGCTGTCCAAGAACCCGGCGCACCACGCCGAGCCCGCGCACGCCAAGGGGAAGACCGGTATTCCCGGGGAGCGCAAGGCCGAGCTGATGACGCACCTGCTCAACATCGACCCACCCGACCACACCCGGCTGCGCCGCCTGGTGTCCAAGGCGTTCACGCCCCGCCGCATCGCACAGTTCGCTCCCCGGGTGCAGGAGCTGACGGACCGGCTCATCGACGGGTTCGTGGAGAAGGGTGAGGCCGACCTCATCCACGAGTTCGCCTTCCCGCTCCCCATCTACGCGATCTGCGACCTGCTCGGCGTCCCGCACGAGGACCAGGACGACTTCCGGGACTGGGCGGGCATGATGATCCGGCACGGCGGCGGGCCGCGCGGCGGGGTGGCCCGGTCCGTGAAGAAGATGCGGGCCTATCTGCTCGAACTGATCCACCGCAAGCGCGAGGACCCGGGGGACGACCTGATCTCCGGGCTCATCCGGGCGAGCGACCACGGCGAGCACCTGACGGAGAACGAGGCCGCGGCGATGGCCTTCATCCTTCTCTTCGCCGGCTTCGAGACGACAGTGAACCTGATCGGCAACGGCGTCCACACCCTGCTGAACCACCCGGCCGAGCGGGAGCGGCTCCAGCGCTCTCTGGCGGCGGGCGAGAGCGGGCTGCTGGCCACCGGGATCGAGGAGCTGCTCCGCTACGACGGCCCGGTGGAGCTGGCGACCTGGCGGTTCGCCACCGAACCGCTGACCATCGGCGGGCAGCGCGTCGGCGAGGGCGACCCGGTGCTCGTGGTGCTCGCGGCGGCCGACCGGGACCCCACACGGTTCGACGGACCGGACACGCTGGACCTGTCACGGCGTGACAACCAGCACCTCGGCTACGGTCACGGCATTCATTACTGTCTGGGAGCGCCGCTCGCCCGGCTGGAGGGTCAGTCCGCGCTCGCCACGCTCCTGACACGGCTTCCGGACCTGCGACTTGCGGGGGAACCTGACGATTTGCGCTGGCGCGGAGGGCTCATCATGCGCGGATTGCGCACGCTCCCGGTGCGGTTCACGCCCGGGGAGCACATCGGCGAAAGTGACACTCTGTCAACTCTGTGACTTTCACGTGATCTCTGCTGCATCGACTTGTGACTCACGTTCGAACCCCGCTAGGTTCACCGTTCGACTCACCAGTCACTTGTCAGTCACACGGAAGGCATCTCCCATGGGCTCCGCGAACGGCAGACACCGTCGCCCTCGTCAGGCACCCGCCATCGTCGTCGCCGCAGGCGTGACCGGCTCGGCCATCGCCATCCCGCTGCTCGGCGCGTCGGGCGCGCACGCGGCGGACACGTCGACCTGGGACCGGGTGGCCGAGTGCGAGAGCGGCGGGATGTGGAGCGCCGACCTGGGCAACGGTTCGTACGGCGGGCTCCAGTTCACGCCGGAGCTGTGGAAGGCGTACGGCGGTGAGGCCTACGCCGAGCGCGCCGACCTCGCCAGCCGCTCGCAGCAGATCGCGGTGGCCGAGAAGGTCCTCGCCGCCAAGGGTCCGAAGGCGTGGCCCAGCTGTGCGGTGATCTCCGGGCTCACCAAGGCCGCCGGTGCCGCGGACGTGGACCCGGGCAGTACCGACTCCGACGAGCCCTCCCGGGGCGCGGACGCGGGCTTGGACGCCGGTCTGGGCACCGACCCGGCGGACGATGCCTCGTCCGGCTCGACCGCGACCCCCTCGGACGAGGCCACGGATGACGCGGCCGGCGGGACGGCCGCGGACACGGGCGCCGGGAAGAGCAAGGGCAAGCACGCGGGCAGCGCGGAGAAGGACGCGGACGCCTCCCCGTCCGCCGACCCGTCCGCGACTCCCTCCGCCGACCCCTCCGGCTCGGCCGAGCCGTCCGCCGGCGCCTCGGACGGTGCCGGGGAGACGGGCGGCAAGCACCGGGGCGCCCCGGCCGCCGACGACACCGCCGAGGCGGACAGCGGCCGCGACACGGGCCGGCACGCCTCGCGGGGTGACGGTGAGGCACGCGACAGCGCGGCGCGGCCGGCTGACGGCACGTACACCGTCCGGCCGGGCGACAACCTGTGGGCGATCGCCGACGCGCAGGACCTGCCCGGCGGCTGGCCCGAGCTGTACGAGGCGAACAAGGCCGAGGTGGGCTCCGACCCGGACCTCATCCTGCCCGGCCAGAACCTCGACCTCGGCCTGACCGGCACGCAGGCCGACACCCAGGCGGACGGCCAGGCGGACACCCAGGCCGATGCCCTCGCCGACGCCCCGTGAGAGCCGCTGATGAACAGCTGAGAGCCATCTGAGTTCTGGGTGGTTTAAGAGGCCCATGTCCCACTTTTGACCGAGTGAGACATGGGTCTCTTTGCGTGAACTGGCGCCCCTTGTCCGGGAGGTCCCGCCGCATCCCTTCCGACCTGCACAAATGAGGGCTCATCGGATGCTCGTACGGGATGATTATCCGGTATGTCCGTCTTTGAATATGAGGGTTGGATGTGATTACGGTCTGAACCGCTCGCACCGCGGGCCCCGTCGACCGTCACGCCGAATCCTGCCGTCGGTCGGAGGGAACAGACGCGAAAGCGCCGTAGGCAGGAGCGGGGGACCCAGGTAGGCGCTGGGCCGGATCGTCGGGAGACGCATCAGGACCGGCTAGGGGTGAAGTCGCGCCAGGAGCGCGGCCGGGCAACTCACTTGGCCCGAACCCGACAGCTCACCTCGTAGGCGTCGGTGAGGAGAAGACTCGATGCTGCTCAACCGCAAGGGCAACAAGCACCGCCGTCCGTCCAAGGCCGTCCGTATCGCGACGCTCGCCGGTGTCGCCGGTGCCGCTGTCGCCGTGCCGCTGATGGGCGCGACCAACGCCTCCGCCGCCTCCGTCGCCACGTGGGACGCCGTCGCCCAGTGCGAGTCCGGCGGCAACTGGTCGATCAACACCGGCAACGGCTACTACGGCGGCCTGCAGTTCTCCCAGTCCAGCTGGGCCGCCGCCGGCGGTACGCAGTACGCGCCCCGCGCCGACCTGGCCACCAAGGCCCAGCAGATCGCCACCGCCGAGAAGCTCCTCGACCTCCAGGGTCCGGGCGCCTGGTCCTGCGCCGGCGCCGGCAACCTGACCAACGACGGTGTCGACCCGGGCGTCGACACCGGCTCCGGTGCAGCGAAGCAGGAGGCCGCCCCCAAGCAGGAGGCCGCCCCGAAGAAGGCCGAGCGCACCGAGGCCCCCGCCACCAACCGCTCGGACCGTTCGGACGCCCCGAAGAAGTCCGCGAAGAAGACGGTCACCACCCCCACCGGCCAGAAGGTCGCCAAGGGTGACGGCGAGTACAAGGTCGTCGCCGGTGACACCCTGAGCAGGATCGCGGCCGACCACAAGGTCAAGGGTGGCTGGGAGCAGCTGTTCAAGCTGAACAAGGACATCGTCGAGGACGCCGACCTGATCTACCCGGGTCAGCAGCTCCACCTGACGAAGTAACCGCGGTCCCTCCTCGCTGATCGCTCAGGCCGCCCCGGCCCGGCGCGCACCTTCCCCCCGTGCGTGCCGGGCCGGGGCACGCCGCGTCAGGGGCGTGGGCACCCTTTGATCGTTCAACTGTTGTAGTTACTGGCCAGTAAATATCTGGCACTTCGCCCGGGTATGCCCGCCCTTGGGTCCTTTTTCGTCCCAGGGGACGGGCGGTCGGCCGACGCCGACGGCCGGGCCGGTTAGGCTCTTGTCGCAAGGCCAAAGTGACCCTGCACAACCAGCGTCATATCCCAGAAGGAGATGCCTCGTGCCGTCCATCGACGTCGTCGTAGCCCGGGAAATCCTCGACTCCCGGGGCAACCCCACGGTCGAGGTCGAGGTTGGCCTCGACGACGGCAGCACGGGTCGTGCTGCCGTTCCGTCCGGCGCCTCCACCGGCGCGTTCGAGGCCATTGAGCTTCGTGACGGCGACCCCAACCGCTACCAGGGCAAGGGCGTCGAGAAGGCCGTCCTCGCCGTGATCGAGCAGATCGGTCCGGAGCTCGTCGGCTACGACGCCACCGAGCAGCGCCTCATCGACCAGGCGATGTTCGACCTGGACGCCACGGAGAACAAGGGCTCGCTCGGCGCCAACGCCATCCTCGGCGTCTCCCTCGCCGTCGCCCACGCCGCCTCCGAGGCCAGCGACCTCCCGCTGTTCCGCTACCTCGGCGGCCCGAACGCGCACCTGCTGCCCGTTCCGATGATGAACATCCTCAACGGCGGTTCGCACGCCGACTCCAACGTGGACATCCAGGAGTTCATGATCGCGCCGATCGGCGCCGAGTCGTTCTCCGAGGCCCTGCGCTGGGGCGCCGAGGTCTACCACACGCTGAAGAAGGTCCTGAAGACCAAGGGCCTGTCCACCGGCCTCGGCGACGAGGGCGGCTTCGCGCCGAACCTGGAGTCCAACCGCGCCGCCCTCGACCTCATCATCGAGGCCATCAAGGAGGCCGGTTACGCCCCGGGCAAGGACATCGCGCTCGCGCTCGACGTCGCCGCGTCCGAGTTCTACAAGGACGGCTCCTACGAGTTCGAGGGCAAGTCCCGCTCGGCCGCCGAGATGACCGAGTACTACGAGGAGCTCGTCTCCGCGTACCCGCTGGTATCCATCGAGGACCCGCTGTACGAGGACGACTGGGCCGGCTGGAAGGTCATCACCGACAAGCTCGGCGCCAAGGTGCAGATCGTCGGCGACGACCTCTTCGTCACCAACCCGGAGCGCCTGGCCCGCGGCATCGAGGAGGGCTCCGCCAACGCCCTACTCGTCAAGGTCAACCAGATCGGTTCGCTGACCGAGACCCTGGACGCCGTGGAGCTGGCCCAGCGCAACGGCTTCAAGTGCATGATGTCCCACCGCTCCGGCGAGACCGAGGACGTCACCATCGCCGACCTCGCGGTCGCCGTGAACTGCGGTCAGATCAAGACCGGCGCCCCGGCCCGCTCGGACCGCGTCGCCAAGTACAACCAGCTGCTGCGCATCGAGGAGATCCTCGACGACGCCGCGGTGTACGCGGGCCGCTCGGCGTTCCCGCGCTTCAAGGGCTGACAGCCCGGCAGGGGCGAGTACCCCCGCCTCCGTCCGTCCCCGCGCTCGGTCCCGTACCGTGTGCGGGGACGGACGTGCGTAATGGGGAGGCGGGAACATGGCCGCGAAGGACCGGGACCGGTTCTCCACCGCGACCCGGCTGCGGCTGCTCGGTGAGCAGACCGCCGCCCGCGTCTACCGGTCCCAGAACCGGCGGCAGGCCCGCCGCTCCCGGCTCACCGGCCGGGCCGCCTTCCTGGCCCTGGTCGTCTGCTCGCTGGTCGTCGCCCTCGCGTATCCGATGCGGCAGTACGTGTCGCAGCGCGACGAGATCGCCGACCAGCAGCGGCTGGCGCGGGAGGCCGAGGCGCGCACCGAGGAGCTGCGGGACGAGAAGGCCCGCCTCCAGGACGACGCGTACATCAAGCGGCTGGCCCGCGAGCACCTGCACTACCTTCTTCCCGGGGAGACCGGCTACACCGTGGCCGACCCCGACGCGGTCGAGGAGCGCAACGGGAAGCCGTCCGGGACGGACCGGCCGTGGCACTCCAACCTGTGGGACGGCGTGGACAGCGCCGACCGCGGCTGACGGCCGTCCCCACCTCCGTACCTCTGCAGAACCCGCGGTTCGAGCAGTCCGATCAGCACCCTAGGCAGGCATGGAAACGCCCCCTCCCCAGACCGAGTCCACCACCCCCACCGACGCGGACATCGCCGCGTTCCAGCAGCAGCTGGGGCGCCCGCCGCGCGGGCTGCGCGCCATCGCGCACCGCTGTCCGTGCGGCAACCCGGACGTGGTCGAGACACAGCCCCGGCTGGAGGACGGCACGCCGTTCCCGACGACGTACTACCTGACGTGCCCGCGCGCGGCGTCCGCGATCGGCACGCTGGAGGCGAACGGGGTCATGAAGGAGATGACGGAGCGTCTGGGCACGGACCCGGAGCTGGCGGCGGCCTACCGGGCGGCGCACGAGGACTACATCGCGCGACGCGACGCCATCGAGGTGCTGGAGGGCTTCCCGAGTGCCGGCGGCATGCCGGACCGGGTCAAGTGCCTGCATGTGCTCGTCGGCCACTCGCTCGCGGCGGGCCCCGGTGTGAACCCGCTGGGGGATGAGGCGATCGCGATGCTCCCGGAGTGGTGGCGCAAGGGGCCGTGCGTGTCTCCGTGCGGCGAGCAGAGTACGGACGAGGGCTGAGGGGCGGCGACATGACGCGCGTGGCCGCCATCGACTGCGGTACCAACTCGATCCGCCTGCTGATCGCGGAGGCCGATCCGGTCACGGGGGAGCTCGTCGAGTTCGCCCGGCGGATGGAGATCGTCCGGCTGGGGCAGGACGTCGACCGGACCGGCCGGCTCGCCCCGGAGGCGCTGGAGCGTACGTTCGCCGCCTGCCGGCAGTACGCGGAGCTGATCGAGGAGCACGGCGCCGAGAAGGTCCGCTTCGTGGCCACCTCCGCCTCCCGGGACGCGGAGAACCGGGACGACTTCGTGCGCGGGGTGCGGGACATCCTGGGCGTCGGGCCCGAGGTGATCAGCGGTGACCAGGAGGCCGCGTTCTCCTTCGACGGGGCCACCAAGGAGCTGACCGGACGCGACGACCTGGCGAAGCCGTACCTGGTCGTGGACATCGGCGGCGGCTCCACCGAATTCGTGGTGGGCGACGACCGGGTGCGGGCCGCCCGGTCCGTGGACATCGGCTGCGTCCGTATGACGGAGCGCCACCTCGTGCGCGACGGTGTGGTGAGCGACCCGCCGTCCGCCGAGGGGGCCGAGGCGATCCGCGCGGATGTGGCCGCCGCCCTGGATCTGGCCGAGGAGACCGTCCCGATCACGTCGGCGGCCACGCTCGTCGGTCTCGCGGGGACGGTGACCACGGTGGCGGCCATCGCGCTGGGCCTGGAGGAGTACGACTCCGAGGCGATCCACCACTCCCGGGTCTCCCTGGAGCAGGTCCGGGAGATCACCGCGCGCCTTCTGGCCTCGACCCATGCGGAGCGCGCCGCGATCGGTGCCATGCATCCGGGCCGGGTCGATGTGATCGCGTCCGGGGCGCTGATCCTCCAGGCCGTGATGGAGCGGACCGGGGCACGCGAGGTCGTGGTGAGCGAACACGACATTCTGGATGGAATCGCCTGGTCCCTGGCCTGAGCGCAGGCCCGGCCGGGACGCTCATACGTCATCCCGCCCGCACCTTTGAGTGGGCGGGATGTGCCTGGTGGGGCGCCTTGCGGGCCCATCTGACACCAACTTCGTGAACTTCTTCACAAGGAATTGCCCGCCCCGGGCCGGACTTCTGCTCCGGATGGGTCATGGCGGGGGTGAGCGGGGTCACTCGCGCAACGGACCGCAGCGTTCCGGGGGTGTTGCGGCGATGTGGCCCGGGGAGGACCTTGATCCGGGTCCGGGGCCCAAGGGCCAGCTCACGGGCGGTGAACAACGTTCACCACAGGGGTGGGGTTCCCGGCCCGGGTCATGACCTGGGTCACGTGGGCGGCGAACTATAGCAGAGGGTGGCCACAACCTTGTGAAGGGGCTCACGAGCATGCCCCCCGAGGGGGGTGGATACTCGATGGCATGAGCACCACGGAGCGTCCCAGGATCCTCGTAGTAGGCGGTGGGTACGTAGGCCTGTACGCAGCTCGGCGCATCCTCAAGAAGATGCGCTACGGCGAGGCGACCGTCACGGTCGTCGACCCCCGGTCGTACATGACCTACCAGCCCTTCCTCCCCGAAGCTGCTGCCGGCAGCATCTCGCCTCGGCATGTCGTCGTCCCGCTGCGACGCGTCCTGCCGAAGGCCGAGGTTCTCACCGGCCGTGTCACCACCATCGACCAGGACCGCAAGGTCGCCACGGTCGCGCCGCTCGTCGGCGAGGCCTATGAGCTGCCCTTCGACTACCTGGTGATCGCGCTCGGCGCGGTCTCCCGCACCTTCCCGATCCCCGGTCTCGCCGAGCAGGGCATCGGAATGAAGGGCATCGAGGAGGCCATCGGCCTGCGCAACCACGTTCTCGAACAGCTCGACAAGGCCGACTCGACGACGGACGAGGACGTCCGCCGCCGGGCCCTCACCTTCGTCTTCGTGGGCGGCGGGTTCGCCGGTGCGGAGACCATCGGCGAGGTCGAGGACATGGCCCGCGACGCGGCGAAGTACTACACCAACGTGAAGCGCGAGGACATGCGCTTCATCCTGGTCGACGCCGCCGACAAGATCCTTCCCGAGGTCGGCCCGAAGCTGGGCACCTGGGGCCGGGAGCACCTGGAGTCCCGTGGCGTCGAGGTCTTCCTCTCGACCTCCATGGACTCCTGCGTCGACGGCCACGTGGTGCTGAAGAACGGTCTGGAGGTCGACTCCAACACCATCGTGTGGACCGCCGGTGTGAAGCCGAACCCGGCGCTGGCCCGCTTCGGCCTGCCGCTCGGCCCCCGCGGTCACGTGGACACCACCGAGAAGCTCCAGGTGCAGGGCACCGACTACATCTGGGCCGCCGGCGACAACGCCCAGGTCCCGGACATGGTCGGCCGCAAGGCCGGCAACCCCAACGCCTGGTGCCCGCCGAACGCCCAGCACGCGCTGCGTCAGGCCAAGGTCCTCGGTGACAACGTCATCTCCGGGATGCGCGGCTTCCCGCAGGGCGACTACAGCCACGCCAACAAGGGCGCGGTCGCCGGTCTCGGCCTGCACAAGGGCGTGGCCATGATCGTCATGGGCAAGATGAAGATCAAGCTCAAGGGCCGCCTCGCCTGGTACATGCACCGTGGCTACCACGGCATGGCGATGCCGACCTGGAACCGCAAGATCCGGATCTTCGCGGACTGGACCCTGGCGATGTTCCTCAAGCGCGAGGTCGTCTCGCTCGGCGCCATGGAGACGCCGCGCGAGGAGTTCTACGAGGCCGCCAAGCCGGCCCCCGCGCCGGCCGCCGCCAAGCCGGTGGGCGAGAAGGCCAAGGCCTCCTAGCCCCCGCTCCTGCCGGAGCAGCAGCACGACGCCCGAAGGGGCCGTCCGCCATCCGTGGTGCGGGCGGCCCCTTCGGCGTATCCGGGTACGGCGGGGCGGTGCGGGACGCCGGGGCGCGCGGGCCGGAAACCCGGCGGATGCGTGTGCCATGCATGCATTTTGCCGTTCCCTTGCCCGGTAGCGGGATGGCCCGGCCGCCGGAGACTGTTGAGGGGGATGTGCCACGCCGGTGGTGCCGCGGGCGCCCCGGGCGTGGCCCGGGACATGTGTGGGCATGTCTGGGCACGTTGGGAAACACCGTCACGGAGGTGTGCGCCATGGCAGACGCCGCATCGCGGCTGACCGCTCTCGCCCAGGAGTTGCTGGGAGAACCCCTACCGGTCCGCGTCCGGGCCTGGGACGGCAGCGAATCCGGGCCGCCCGGCGCCCCCGTCCTTGTCATCAGGAACCGCCGGGCCCTGCGCCGGCTGCTGTGGAAGCCCGGCGAACTGGGCCTGGCCCGCGCCTGGGTGGCCGGCGAACTCGACATCGAGGGGGACCTGTACGAGGCCCTGGACCTGATGGCCGGGCTCGTCTGGGAGCGCGGCGCCGATGTGCGCGGCGGCCTCCGGGCTCTGCGCGAGCCCCGGGTGCGGGCCGCGGTGAAGGACCTGCTGAAGCTGTCCGGGCCGTGGTACCCGCCTTCGCCGCCGCCCGAGGAGGTACGCGCCCGCGGCGGCGCCCTGCACACCAGACGCCGCGACAAGGAGGCCATCAGCCACCACTACGACGTGGGCAATGACTTCTACGAACTGGTTCTGGGACCGTCCATGGTCTACTCCTGCGCCTACTGGGAGGACGCCGCAACCCTGGAGAGCGCCCAGCGCGACAAGCTCGACCTGGTCTGCCGCAAGCTGGCGCTCAAGGAGGGCGACCGGCTGCTGGACGTCGGCTGCGGCTGGGGCTCCATGGCCATCCACGCCGCCCGAGAGTACGGCGCCCGCGTCACCGGCGTGACCCTCTCCGCCGAACAGGCCGCCTACGCCCGCAAGCGCATCGCCGACGAGGGCCTCACCGACCGCGTCGAGATCCGGGTGCAGGACTACCGGGATGTCAGGGACGGCCCGTACGACGCCATCTCGTCCATCGGCATGGCGGAGCACGTCGGCTCCGTCCGCTACCGCGAGTACGCCGACGACCTCTACGCCCTCCTCAAGCCCGGCGGGCGCTTCCTCAACCACCAGATCGGCCGCCGCCCGGAGAAGGACGAGTCCGCCTACGAGATCGACGCGTTCATCGACGCCTATGTCTTCCCGGACGGGGAACTGGCCCCGGTCGGCCGGACCCTCTCGATCCTGGAGGAGGCCGGCTTCGAGGCCCGGGACGTCGAGGCACTGCGCGAGCACTACGCGCTGACCCTGCGCCGCTGGGTCGCCAACCTGGAGGAGAACTGGGCGCGCGCCGTGAAGCTGGTCTCGCCCGGCCGGGCCCGCGTCTGGCGGCTCTACATGGCCGCCTCCGCGCTCTCCTTCGAGCGCAACCGGATCGGCGTCAACCAGATCCTCGCGGTCCGCCCCGAGGAGGAGGGCTCCTCCCGGATGCCGCTGCGCGCCCGCGCCTGGAAGGCCGACGCGTCCGGCTGAGCCGCCGTAACGCCGTCATGCGAAGGGGCCGGTGTCCGCGGACACCGGCCCCTTCTCCGTACGGGTGCGGCTACTCGGTCTTGATGGCCGTCAGCATGTTGAGCCGGGCGGCGCTGCGGGCCGGCCACAGGGCGGCCAGCACCCCCACCGCACCGGCCAGCAGCAGGAAGATCCCGATCCGGCTCCACGGGATGACCAGCACGTACTGCGGGATGCTCGCGGCGACGCTCTGCCCGATCGCCCAGCCGAGGAACAGCCCGAGGCCGATGCCGACGAGCGCGCCGAACAGCGAGATCACCACCGCTTCGAGCCGGATCATCCGCTTCACCCGGCGACGGTCCAGGCCGATCGCCCGCAGCATGCCGATCTCCTGCTGGCGCTCGAACACCGACATGGCCAGGGTGTTGACGACCCCGAGCACCGCGATGATCAGGGCCATGCCGAGCAGGCCGTACATGATGTTCATCGCGAGGTTGACGCCGCCGCCGAACATGTCCCGGATGGCCTGACGGTCCATGATGCTCATGCCCGGGTTGTCGCCCAGCGCGTCGACCAGCGCCTGCTCGTGGGCCGCGCTCGCGCCGCCCTCCGTCTTCACCCAGATCTCGCGGATGTCGCCCTTGCCCTCGTGCGGGGCGACGGTCGCGCGGGGGATGAGGACCGGCGAGAGGAACTCGTTGTCCTTGTAGAGCGCGCCGATCTTCAGCGTGCCCTTCTTCTTGTCGTCGTACGTGACGGAGACGGTGTCCCCGGGCTTCCAGCCGTGCGACTTCGCGGTCTTCTCCGCGACCGCGATCCCGCCCTTCTCCAGGGTGTCCAGGGAGCCCGCGACGGTGTCGACGGTGAGTACCTGCTGCACGTCGCCCGGGGTGACGCCGGACGCCGAGACGCCCTGGCCGTCCATCGTCAGCCAGACGGCCTGCTGGGGCGAGGCGGCGGTGACGCCCTCGGCCTTCTCCAGGGCGGTCAGCGCGGACTCGTCGAGCGCGTCACCGCTGGCCATCGAGACCATGTAGTCGGCCTTGATGTTGTCCGTCGTGATCTTGTCGACCGCCTGGCCGAGGGTGACGCCGAGCACCGAGATGCCGGTGACAAGGGTGAGGCCGATCGCGAGCGCGGAGGCGGTGGCACCGGTGCGCCGGGGGTTGCGGACCGCGTTCTGCGCGGCGAGCTTGCCGGAGACCCCGAACAGCCGGCGCAGGAGCGGACGGACCAGGGCGATCACCGGGCGGGACAGCAGAGGAATGAGGACGATGACGCCGATCAGCGCCAGGAACGCGCCGCCCGCGATGAGCAGCTGACCGTTGGACCCGGCCTGTGCCGCGCCGCCGACGATCCCCGCGGCGCCGAGCAGCGTGATGATGCCGCCGATGGTGTTGCGCAGGACCAGGGACTTGACCGTGGCCACCGCGTGCGCGCTGTTCATCGCGGCGACCGGGGGGATCTTCGCGGCCCGGCGGGCGGGCAGCCAGGCGGCCAGGACGGTGATCAGCACGCCGACCGCGAACGCGGCGACGACCGTGAGCGGGGCGACCACCAGCGGCCCGGCCGGGATCTTGCCGCCGATCAGGCTCATCGCGGAGCGCAGACCGGTCGCGAGGCCGAGGCCCAGGGCGAAGCCGACCACGGAGGCGATGAGGCCGACCACGGCGGCCTCCAGGAGCACCGAGCGCTTGACCTGACGGCGGGAGGCGCCGACGGCCCGCATCAGGGCCAGCTCCTTGGTGCGCTGGGCGACCAGCATGGTGAAGGTGTTGGCGATCAGGAAGATGCCGACGAAGAGGGCGACCCCGGCGAAGGCCAGGAGCAGCTTGTTGAGGTTGCCGAGACCCTTCTCGATCTGCTTGGCCTGCTCGTCCGCGCGGACCTTTCCGGTCTTGGCCTCGGCGTCCTTCGGCAGCAGCGGCTTCACCGCGGCCAGCAGCTTCCGGTCGGAGGCGCCGGGCTTCGCGGTGACGGATACGTCCTTGAACTCGCCCGGCCGCAGGAACAGCTTCTGCGCGACGGGGGTGTCGAAGAGGACCAGGCTGCCGCCGGCGTTGACCGCGCCGTCCTCGGTGGTGAAGACCCCGGACAGGGTGTACTCCTTCACCGGCCCGTTGGTGGCGACGCGCACCGTGTCGCCGACCTTGTACTCGCCCTTGTCCGCGGTGTCCCGGTCCAGCGCGATGCTGCCGGGCTCGGTGGGACCGGAGCCGTCGGTGAAGGTGTACGCGGTGTCCTTGCCGTCCTTGCCGGGGGCGAAGTTGGAGCCGGTGTTGGACCAGCCGTTGCCGATGAGCTTGCCGTCGGGGTCGGCGACCCCGGCGAAGCCGTCGACCCGGCCGGTGGCGGCGGCCACGCCGTCCAGGCCCCGGATCTTCTCCAGGGTGGCCTCGTCGATGGCACGGGACTTCTCGTCGCGCTGGTCGGCATAGGTGGTGACGGCGACGGCGACGTCGTCGTAGCTCTTGGCCGACTGGTTGCGGAAGGCGTTGCCGAGGGTGTCGGTGAAGACCAGCGTGCCGGAGACGAAGGCCACGCCGAGCATCACGGCGAGGATCGTCATCAGCAGCCTGGCCTTGTGCGCGAGCACATTGCGCAGGGCGGTACGGAACATGTCTGTCAGTCCTGGGAGTCTGCCGGCCCGGGGAGAAAGGGGCCGGAGTAACCGGAGTAAGGGGGACGAAGCGCCGGTACGGGCCGGCTCAGCTGGTGCGGCCCTTGGCGTCGAACGCCTTCATCCGGTCCAGCACCCCGTCGGCGGTCGGGCCGATCATCTGGTCGACGATCGCTCCGTCGGCCAGGAAGATGACGCGGTCCGCGTAGGAGGCGGCGACCGGGTCGTGGGTCACCATCACCACGGTCTGGCCCAGTTCGCGCACGGAGTTGCGCAGGAAGCCCAGGACCTCGGCGCCCGAGCGGGAGTCCAGGTTGCCGGTCGGCTCGTCCCCGAAGATGATCTCGGGCTGCGAGGCCAGGGCGCGGGCCACGGCCACGCGCTGCTGCTGACCGCCGGAGAGCTCGGTGGGGCGGTGCTTCAGCCGGTCGGAGAGGCCCACCATGTCGATGACGCGGTGCAGCCACTCCTGGTTCGGCTTGCGGCCCGCGATGTCCATCGGGAGCGTGATGTTCTCCAGGGCGGTGAGCGTCGGCAGCAGGTTGAACGCCTGGAAGATGAAGCCGATCTTGTCCCGGCGCAGCTGCGTGAGCTGCTTGTCCTTGAGCGAGCCCAGTTCCGTCTCGCCGATGCGCACCGAACCGCTGCTGAAGCTGTCGAGGCCGGCCACGCAGTGCATCAGTGTGGACTTGCCGGAGCCCGACGGGCCCATGATCGCGGTGAACTCGCCCTGCGGGAAGTCCACGGTGACCCGGTCGAGAGCGGTCACCCGGGTCTCGCCCTCGCCGTAGACCTTGGACAGTTCCGTGGCGCGGGCGGCCACCGCGGTGGCGCGGTGAGCGGTGGACATGGTGGTCACAGCAGACTCCAGGGTGGGGTGCGTACGGGACGGGACCCGCCCGGCGGCCCGCCGCGTCGGCGTGGGCCCCGGGTCAGGGGTACCGCTCCATCGTCTCCGCCGCACGGCCGTGAGTCGTCACTCCCGGTGCCCGTTCCCGGGGCCCTCTTGAGTCGCACGATCGGGCCCCCGGCGTCCTCCTCGGGTATGACATCCGCCTCCGCGCGGCCTAGGGGCTGTCCCGCGAAGATCCGCCGGACAGGCCCGAGGGGCCCGGCGCCCGTACGGCCCTGGAGGGTCCGTCCACGCCCCGCCCACGCGGGGGACACGCCCGGTCCCGCGATGCGTGAACGACCGGATCGGGTCCTGGAATCGGCCACGAGGTGGCGCGGCCCTGGCGATCAGTGGCGCGCCCCTGGCGAATCGCCTGTGTCGGTGCGGCGACTTTCCGTCAATTCGCCCGGCACTCCGGGGCTCCCGCCATCTCCCCCGGGCATGTGGGTATGCCTCCGACGTGCGCTGACGGGGCCTCAAGCGATCGATAAATAAGACAACATCGAGCCACTGTTCGGCTGATCGCGCCGGGCCCCCCGGATAGGGTCATGTGCCAACGCGGAGCCGCGCGCCAAGCCCGGATGGTGGAATGCAGACACGGCGAGCTTAAACCTCGCTGCCCCTCGGGGGCGTACCGGTTCGAGTCCGGTTCCGGGCACCATCGCGTACGACGTCGCAAGGAGAGCGCCGGCCCCGGAAACGGCTGAGCCGGCCCCGCGACGTGATGCCCCGCCGGCGCGCTCCGATGACCCCCGCTGTCAGTGGCGCCTGGTGTCATGGCCCTCCGGATGGCGTCAACGCGGGGTGAGGAGCGGGGTCATGGGGACCTGGGGTGCGGGGAACTTCGACAGTGATACGGCGGCGGACCATCTTTCCGGTCTTGTGGACCGGCTCGTCGGCCGGGTGACCGAGGCCATGGCGGGTGATCCGGTGGGGATCGAGCCCGACGAGTACGACGGGGTGGCCGTCCCCTGCGATCTGGAGCTGCTCCTCCTCCTGCACGAGCGCGGCTGGGTGGGCGTGACGCTGCCCGCGCCGGAGGTGGTCCGGCAGTGGCGGGACGCGTACATGGCGGTGTGGGAGCGGAGCATCGACGGTCTGGAGCCGGTCGACGGGTTCAAGGACGAGCGGCGGGCGGTGCTGAGGGGCACCTTCGACCGGCTGGCGGAGGCCGCCGAGGAGCGGTAGGTGTCCACGGACCGGGAAATCCGGTGGGGCGCGGGAGCCTGGTAGCGGCAGGTTGGGCGCATGACGGATACGGATGCGTACAAGCGCGACCTGCGGCTCTACCTCCAGGACGCCCGCGACGCCTTTCTCTGGAAGCTCGACGGGCTCGGTGAGTACGACGTCCGGCGTCCTCTCACGCCCACCGGAACCAATCTGCTCGGGCTCGTCAAGCATGTGACCGGGGCCGAGGCGTTCTATCTCGGGACCGCCTTCGGGCGGCCCGTCGACGCGCCGGGGCTGTGGATCACCGGGGACGCCGAGCCCAACGCCGATCTGTGGGCGACGCCCGACGAGACCCGCGAGGAGATCACCGGGCGGTACCGGCGGGTGTGGGCGCACTCCGACGCGACCGTCGAGGCGTTCGGGCTGGACGCGGTGGGGCGGCTGCCCGGGGAGGACGGGGGTGAGGGGCCCGCGTTGTCGCTCCACCGCGTCCTCGTCCATCTCGTCGCCGAGACCCAGCGCCATGCCGGGCACGCCGATGTCGTCCGGGAGCTGATCGACGGGGCCGCGGGGCTGCGGCGGGGGAGTGGGGACACGGCGCCCGGTGACGAGGCATGGTGGCGCGGCCACCGGGAACGTGTGGAGGGCGCGGCCCGGGAAGCGGGCGCACGTGCCGCGGGGTGACCGCACGGTGACGGCGTGCCGCCGCCCGTCGGGGCCGCGCTCGGCCGGTCCGGGGGAAAGATCCTCCTTCGGCACTAGGCTGATTGCTTTGCCTACCCATTACTCTTGTGGGAAGGCCACGCTGGGTGGCCATGGAGGAGTGAGATGAGGAGCAGCAACCCGGTCTTCTCGCGACGGGGCTTCAGCCGCGACAACGGTTACGCGGGCTTCAACGCGCCGCAGGCCGGGGCCCCCGCAGCGGGTACCAACCCGTACGCACAGGGCACCGCCCCGAACCCATACGCGACGAACCCCTACGCCCCCACGGGCGCCCCCGCGCCGGCCCGTACCGGTGCGATGACCATCGACGACGTCGTCACGCGCACGGCGATGACGCTGGGCACGGTCGTGCTCGGCGCCGCGCTCGCCTGGGCGCTGCTGCCGGTCGACGAGGCGAACCTCAACAAGTCGTACGGCATCGCCATCGGCGCGGCGATCATCGCGTTCGTGCTGTCGCTCGTCCAGTCCTTCAAGCGCAAGCCCGTACCCGCGCTGATCCTGGCGTACGCCGCCTTCGAGGGCGTGTTCCTCGGCGTCATCTCCAGCGCGGTCAGCACGTACATCGGGCCGGGCGTCGTGATGCAGGCGGTGCTGGGCACCATGTGTGTCTTCGCCGGTGTGCTGCTGGCGTACAAGATGCGCTGGATCCGCGTCACCCGCCGCTTCTACGGCTTTGTGATGGCCGCCGCCATGGGCTTCCTGCTCCTGATGGTGGTCAACCTGCTGTTCGCCGCCTTCGGCGGCGGTGACGGCCTCGGCTTCCGCAGCGGTGGCCTGGGCATCCTGTTCGGTGTCATCGGCATCATCCTCGGCGCCTGCTTCCTGGCCCTCGACTTCAAGCAGGTCGAGGACGGTATCGCGTACGGCGCACCGCGCGAGGAGTCCTGGCTGGCCGCCTTCGGCCTGACCATGACCCTGGTGTGGATCTACCTGGAGATGCTGCGCCTGCTCTCCATCCTCAGCGGGGACGACTGATCGGCCCCTGCGGACCCCGAAGCGGCCCGCGGTCTCCTTCCGGAGGCCGCGGGCCGCTTCCGTGTGTGCGGGTGGGTAGGGTCGCGGGGTGCTCGATACGACGCCCCTGATCATCGCCGTGGACCGATTCGCCGACCGGCTGCGCGCCGCCCCGCAGAGCAGGCTCCAGCGGGGGGCCGCCGCCGCGGGCCTGGCCGCCGCGCGGGAGCTGTCGGCGCGGGCCCAGCGCGCCGAGGAGCCCGGCCGGGAGCCCCGGGTCATGCCGGACGCCGGGGTGTTCGCGGTCGGCGACCAGCTCGCCGTCGCCGGGCGCGACCTGGCCGTGGCACTGGAAACGGCCCCGTCCGTGGAGCTGGACGAGGCCGTGCGATACGTGGAGGCGGCTGCCGGGCGGGCCTTCGCCTAGGCCGCGGGCCGCGTGGGGGAAGCGGCCGGCGAGAGCCGCTTCCGGGGGGCCGGAGGACCGGCGTCGGAGCGTGCTCAGAAGCTCGCTATGACGCGGTCCGCGAGTATGTAGACGTTCTCCCTGCCGCAGGAGAACGTCAGCGCGTACGCGCCGGAGACACCGGAGCCGCCCAGCAGCACCGGGTGCTCACCGGCCCGCAGGGAGTCGGCCAGCCGCTCGGCCGTCTCGCGGTGGCCGGGGGTCATACAGAGCGTCGTGCCGTCGGCGAACACGTACACGTCGAGCGTGCCGAGCGGGCCGGGGCGCACGTCGGAGAGCTCCGTACGGCTGTCCGCCAGCTCCTCCAGGCGGCTCACCGTGCGCTCGTGGTCGGTGACGACGGGCGTCTGGACCGGTACGAAGTCGGGGTGCGAGGGGTGGCGGCGGCGGGCCGCGGCCAGCTCGGGGGAGTCCTCGGCGAACTCCGCCGCCTCCGGAAGCTCCGCCATGTCCGTCAGCTCGCTCATGCCCGCCAGCTCGGTCAGCTCGTCCAGGGCCTCCGTCGCGTCCAGGTCCATCGCTTCGAGACCGGCGAAGTCGCTCTGACGCGGCATGAAGAACGGCGCGTCCTCGCCCAGGCCCGCCAGACCGCCCAGCAGCGACGGGGCGTCGGCGGCGTCCCGCGCCTCCTGCGTGGCCCAGAACGCACGGGCCTCGGCGAGCTCCCGCTCACGCTCCTCGGCCAGTGCCTCGGCGACCGCCGCGCGTATTTCTTCGGCGGAGGTGGTGTCGTTGCGGGTCTGAGGGGGTACGGCGGCTGTAAGGGCGCGACCGTCGGCGAGTTCCTTCCGGAGCGCCGAGACCTGCCTGCGCAGCCCGTGAGCAGCGTGCAGAGCGGCGGCGCCCACGGCCGTGGCGGCGGCGGTGGTCAGCAACAGGGCAAGAGGCATGGCGCTCACTGACATACTCCCGGTTTCAATCGATCCCCCGACTTCCTACATCAGCTTGGGCCCAAGCGGCACCCTGTGTCAGTGCATTACGTCACGAATTGGACAGGTCTTTGTGCCCGGGGTCTCCCCTTGTGGCTGGTGTGACCTGCGGAAACGGCTCTCCCCCAGGACATAGATCACATCCTGGGGGAGATTCGGTCACGGTCGGGGCTCGGTGGCCCTCCCGGGCCGGGAACCCGCTCTGATCAGCTCAGACGCTCGATGACCATCGCCATGCCCTGGCCGCCGCCGACGCACATGGTCTCCAGACCGAACTGCTTGTCGTGGAACTGGAGGCTGTTGATCAGCGTGCCGGTGATGCGCGCGCCGGTCATGCCGAAGGGGTGGCCGACGGCGATGGCGCCGCCGTTGACGTTGACCTTGTCCAGCGGCAGGCCGAGGTCGCGGTAGGAGGGGATGACCTGGGCGGCGAACGCCTCGTTGATCTCGGCCAGGTCGATGTCGCCGACGGTCAGCCCGGCCCGCTTCAGGGCCTGCTTGCTCGCCTCGACGGGGCCGTAGCCCATGATCTCGGGGGAGAGGCCCGAGACGCCGGTGGAGACGATCCGGGCCAGCGGGGTCAGGCCCAGCTCGCGCGCCTTGGTGTCGGACATGATCACGAGCGCGGCGGCGCCGTCGTTGAGCGGGCAGCAGTTGCCGGCCGTGACCAGGCCGTCCGGGCGGAAGACCGGCTTCAGGCCCTGGACGCCCTCCAGCGTGACGCCCGCGCGCGGGCCGTCGTCCTTGGCGACGACGGTGCCGTCCGGCGTGGTCACCGGGGTGATCTCGCGCTCCCAGAAGCCGTTCTTCAGGGCCTCCTCGGCGAGGTTCTGCGACCGTACGCCGAACTCGTCCATGTCCTGGCGGGTCACGCCCTTGAGCCGGGCCAGGTTCTCCGCGGTCTGGCCCATGGAGATGTAGGCGTCCGGGACAAGGCCGTCCTCGCGCGGGTCGTGCCAGCTCGCACCGGACTCCTCGGCGCGCGCGGCGGTGCGGGCCTCGGCCTCGGCGAAGAGCGGGTTGTGCGTGTCCGGCAGGCTGTCCGAGTTGCCCTTGGCGAAGCGGGACACCATCTCGACACCGGCCGAGATGAAGACGTCGCCCTCGCCGGCCTTGATCGCGTGCAGGGCCATACGGCTGGTCTGCAGCGAGGACGAGCAGTAGCGGGTGACCGTACAGCCGGGAAGGTGGTCCATCCCCATCTGTACGGCGATGATGCGGCCCAGGTTGTTGCCCTGCTCGCCGCCGGGCAGGCCGCAGCCGAGCATCAGGTCGTCGATGTCCTTCGGGTCCAGCTCGGGGACCTTGGCCAGCGCGGTCTGGATGATCGTGGCGGTCAGGTCGTCCGCGCGCAGGTCCTTCAGCGAACCCTTGAAGGCCCGGCCGATGGGCGAACGGGCGGCAGAGACGATCACGGCTTCGGGCATCACGCGGCTCCATGGGGGCTGAGGGCGGACAGGCTGCCTGAGGGAGCGGGCAGACCCGGCGGTACGGCACGACTGCTCTGGAAATTACCCGGACGTAGCGCCCGGGTCACCCGAGGCGGCATGTGATGCGGGCCTCTTTTCTAAGCAACCGCTCAGTCAGCGAGTGCATTCCCGGGGCGGCCGCCGGGGCGGGGCGGCCCCCGGCGGCCGCGCGGAGGAAGACGTCATTCCCGCGGGGGGCCGCCCGGCCGGCGGACCCACGCGTGCCTCGGTGTGCCGTCCGCGTCCGTGCCGAGCCGGTGATCGAGGCGGGTCGAGCCCCCGGGCTCCGGGTGCGGGTGGGGGTGGGGGTGCGGCTCCGTGGACGCGGGCAGACGCCGCCGCCTGCGGTGCTTGAGCAGGGCCCAGGGCGCACGGGCCCCGGTGACCTCCGTACCGGCTTCCTTGGCCGCCTGGGAGGCCGCCTCGGCCACCGGCAGCATGTCCTCGCGCCGGGCGCCGTCCAGCCGGTCGGACTCCGGCCACAGGCCCAGCACCGCGCACAGCGTCGGCAGCACCGCCATGGCCGCGGTCGCGTAGCCCTCGGCCGACGGGTGGTAGTTGTCCGGGCCGAACAGCTCGCGCGGGTTCTCCTCGAACTCCGGGCCCAGCAGATCGCCCAGCGACACCGTGCGCCCGCCCTGCTCCACCGCGCCGATCGTCTGCGCCGCCGCCAGCTGCCGGCTCACCCGCCGGGCCAGCCAGCGCAACGGCTGGTAGACCGGCTCGATCGTGCCCAGATCCGGACAGGTCCCGACGACGACCTCCGCCCCGGCCGTCCGCAGCCTGCGCACCGCCGTCGTCAGACAGCGCACCGACTGGGTCGCGGGCATCCGGTGCGTCACGTCGTTGGCGCCGATCATGATCACGCACACGTCGGGCGTCCGGGCCGGGTCCGCGAGCAGCAGGGAGACCTGCCGCTCCAGATCGTCCGACCGCGCACCCGGCAGCGCCACGTTGCGCAGATCCACCGGCCGCTCCGACACCGCCGCCAGCCCCGACGCCAGCAGCGCCCCTGGGGTCTGCCCGGCCCGCCGCACCCCCTGTCCGGCCGCCGTGGAGTCCCCGAGCAGCCCGAGGCGCAACGGCTCCGCCGGGCCCGTGAACGCCACCCCGTACCGCCCGTCCGCGCTCGGCGGGACCGGCGCGATACCGCCGCCCACCTGCCGCTTCGCCAGCTGGACCTCCGCCAGCAGGACACCAACGGCCGCGGCGCCCAGCAGCCCGATGCTGCCACCGCCGTAGGCCGCGCCCGCCGCGATCCGCCGTGCCACCCTTGCCGTCGACACAGTCCGGTCCACCTCCTCGTCGCACGTACCGCCGTAGAGCCGTACACACAGCTACCTGCCCGCTACCGGCCGTTGTTCAATCGCGCCGTCCAATCCCGTGCCCGTACGCATACGCTTGCCGGACCATCTCGGAGACCCCGGAGTACACGGTGCAATTCCACGATTCGATGATCAGTCTCGTAGGCAATACCCCGCTGGTGAGGCTGCGCAGTGTCACGGCCGGCATCCAGGCGACGGTCCTGGCCAAGGTCGAGTACTTCAACCCCGGCGGGTCGGTCAAGGACCGCATCGCCCTGCGCATGATCGAGGCCGCCGAACAGAGCGGCGAGCTGAAGCCCGGCGGAACGATCGTCGAGCCGACGAGCGGCAACACGGGCGTCGGCCTGGCGATCGTCGCGCAGCAGAAGGGCTACAAGTGCGTCTTCGTCTGCCCGGACAAGGTGTCCACGGACAAGATCAACGTACTGCGCGCCTACGGTGCCGAGGTCGTCGTCTGCCCCACGGCGGTCGACCCCGAGCACCCCGACTCCTACTACAACGTCTCCGACCGGCTGGTCCGTGAGACGCCGGGAGCCTGGAAGCCCGACCAGTACTCCAACCCCAACAACCCGCGTTCCCACTACGAGACCACCGGTCCCGAGCTGTGGGAGCAGACGGAGGGGAAGATCACCCACTTCGTGGCGGGCGTCGGCACCGGCGGCACGATCAGCGGTACCGGGCGCTATCTGAAGGAGGTCAGCGGCGGCGCGGTCCAGGTCGTCGGCGCAGACCCGGAGGGCTCGGTCTACTCCGGCGGCTCCGGCCGGCCGTACCTCGTCGAGGGCGTCGGCGAGGACTTCTGGCCCTCGGCGTACGACCGGACGGTCACCGACGAGATCGTCGCCGTGTCCGACAAGGACTCGTTCCAGATGACCCGCCGCCTCGCCAAGGAGGAGGGGCTGCTCGTCGGCGGCTCCTGCGGCATGGCGGTCGTGGGCGCCCTTGAGGTCGCGAAGCGGCTCGGTCCCGAGGACGTGGTCGTCGTCCTGCTCCCGGACAGCGGGCGCGGCTACCTCTCGAAGATCTTCAACGACGAGTGGATGGCCGACTACGGCTTCCTGGAGGACACCGGGCCCTCGGCCCGCGTCGCGGACGTCCTGAACCACAAGGAGGGGCCGATCCCCACCCTCGTCCACATGCACCCGGAGGAGACGGTCGGCGAGGCGATCGACGTGCTGCGCGAGTACGGCGTCTCGCAGATGCCCATCGTGAAGCCGGGCGCGGGCCACCCGGACGTGATGGCCGCCGAGGTCATCGGCTCGGTCGTCGAGCGGGAGCTGCTGAACGCGCTGTTCGCCCAGCGCGCCTCGCTCACCGATCCGCTGGAGAAGCACATGTCGCCGCCGCTGCCGCAGGTCGGCTCCGGCGAACCGGTCGAGGACCTGATGGCGGTGCTCGGCGGCACCGGCGCGGCGGACGCGGCGATCGTGCTGGTGGAGGGCAAGCCCAAGGGCGTCGTCAGCCGTCAGGACCTGCTGGCCTACCTGGCCAAGGACGCCCCGGCCGCGAAGGCGTAGAACCGCCCGGCGGGGAAAAGGCCATGTGGACGCGCCCTTCGCGAAAACGGTACGCGTGCGTCACGTGGCCGCAGCACCCGCTTAACACGGCTCGGGCAGATTAGTGGGTGTCGGAGGGGAAACCCCCCGGCACCGGAACGGCGACACGGACTACGGAGCGGCTCCCGGACCTCCACCGTCGCCCGGACGCGTCACCCGGCCCTGACCCGGGCAGCCGCGTCCTTCGCGGGGACCGCCGTCGTCCCGCCCCCTGGGAAACCGGGGGTGCGGCGGTCCCCGCGACATACCGTCTACGCGCGCAGCTCCCGCGCGTCCTTCGGCTCCTCGGGGCCCTGCGCCGACCAGCTCGCCAGCAGGGCGACCCGCTCGGCCGTCTCCGAACCCGGCTCCGGGGTGTAGACGACCAGTGAGAGTTCCGGCTCGCCGGGCACCGCGAGCGTCTCGTAAGGAAGCGTCAGCGCACCCACCACCGGGTGGGCCATCCGCTTCACGCCGTACGTCTTCGCCTTCACCTGGTGGTCCGCCCACAGCCGGCGGAAGTCCTCACTCTTGACCGACAACTCGCCGACCAGAGCGGCCAGTTCCTTGTCGTCCGGGTGCAGCCCCGCGTCCAGGCGCAGATAGGCGACCGTCTCCGCCGCCACGGCCGGCCAGTCCTGGTACAACTCCCGCGCCCCCGGTGCCAGGAACGCCTGGCGCGGCATGTTGCGCTCGCCGGCCGGCATCCGGGAGAAGCCGTTGAGGGCGTCGCCCAGCGCGTTCCACGCCAGCACGTCCATCCGCCGGCCCAGCACGAAGGCGGGCGCCCGGTCGAACAGGTCGAGCAGCAGCCGCAGTCCCGGCCGTACCCGCCGGACCGCGGGAGCCGGAGCCTTGCGCCCGTTGGGCCGCGCCACCGTCCGCAGATACGCCTGCTCCGTCCCGTCGAGCCGGAGCACCCGGGCTATCGCGTCGAGCACCGCGTCCGAGACGCTGGGCCCGCGCCCCTGCTCCAGCCGGATGTAGTAGTCGACGCTCACCCCGGCGAGCTGCGCCACCTCCTCGCGCCGCAGGCCCGGAACGCGCCTGCGGCCGTACGAGTTGAGGCCCACGTCCTCGGGGCTGATGCGGGCGCGCCGTGAGCGCAGGAAGTCACCGAGTTCGCCGTCCATGGGTGTGATCGTAGGAGAACGGCGCCCGCGCAGCCTGGTACTGGCAGACCCAGGAACAACGCATCCCTGGGTGGCCCGCGCCGCCCGGACCAGAGTGGTGTCCGGCCGGGGGAGACGCCCCGGCCGGACACCGAACCGGGGAGTACACATGTCGTACGAGACGCTCGCAGGCCGCACCGCCGTCGTCACCGGAGCCGCCAGCGGCATGGGCGCGGCGACCGCCCGGCTGCTCGCCGCCCAGGGCGTACGGGTGGCTCTGCTGGCCCGCCGCGCGGAACGGCTGGAGGAACTGGCCGGGAAGATCACCGCGGACGGCGGCCAGGCCCTCGCCGTCGCCGCCGACGTCACCGACCAGGCGTCCGTGGACGCGGCGGCGGAGCGGGTGCACGACGCGTTCGGCCCGGTGGACCTGGTGGTCAACGCGGCCGGGGTGATGCTGCCGAACCCGCTGGACGCGGGGCGCGCCGACGAGTGGCAGCGCATGCTCGACACCAACGTGGCCGGCGCGCTGCGCGTCATCCGGGCCTTCACCGCCGACCTGGTGGCGGCCGCCGCCGGGGGCCGCACCGCCGACCTGGTCAACATCTCCTCGATCGGCGCGCACATCACGTTCCCCAACTACGCGGTCTACGGCGCCACGAAGGCCGCGCTCACCTACCTGTCCGCCTCGCTGCGCACCGAACTCGGGCCGCGCGACGTCCGGGTCACCAACATCGAGCCGGGCCTCACCGACTCGGAGCTGGCCGGGCACGTCGACAACGCGGAGCTGAGCGGTCAGCTGGACGGCATGTTCGAGGCGCTGGGCGGCCTCTCCTCCGACGAGATCGCCGACCTCATCGCGTACACCACGAGCCGCGCCCGCCACATCAACCTGCGCCAGCTGGTCGTCCTGCCGACCCGTCAGGCGTGAGGGTCAGTCCTCCCAGTCGGAGGCCGTCCGCCGCTCCTCGCGGCCACGGAACAGCCGCTTGCCGTGCCCGGCCTGGACGACGTTGACGCCGACGATGCCGATCCAGGCCACGACGAGCCCGCCGATGCCGGCGTTCGCGGCGCCGATCGCGGACAGCGGGACGGCCAGGACCAGGGAGATGATCCCGAACCCGAACCGCTCCCCGAAGTTCCCGGGCGGCTGCGACGCGGGCCGCGCGCCCCGGGCGACCGAGGTCCGTTCCTCGGCGAGATGCCGCCGGACCCTGCGGTCGAGCGTGGCGTCGAGCCGCTGTTCCACCTTCTCCAGGAACGACTCGACGAGCGCGGAGTCGTAGTCGGCCCCCAGTTCGCTGCGGGCCTGCAGAGTCGCCTTGAGCTCTCTGTCGAGCTCGGTGTCCGATGCGTCCATGGTTGCCACGCTACGAAGCGCAGGCGGCCGGGTCAGTGGGGCTAGCCCCCCGGTTTCCGGTGCGGGAAAGTCGTCCGTGACGCCGTGCCCGACGCGGGGAGACCGCGTCCGTCGGTGTACGGGCCGACGGGGCGAGGTCCCGGCCGGGGCACCCGCGGGCCGACCGGCCCGGCTGCATATGGACATGCAGACCCCTTGCTGGCTGAATGGATTCGTCGGCGCCGGGCCTCGGCGCGGCGGACCTACCGAGGGGACAGGATGAGCGGGAGCAGCCCGGCCGCGCGGTTGCAGGAGCTGTTCGAGGGGCGCCGGCTCACGCCCACGCAGCGGCGCATCGCGCACTCGATGGTGCGCAGGGCCGGTGACGCCCCGTTCCTCTCCAGCGTCGAGCTGGCGGAACTGGCCGGGGTCAGCCAGCCCTCGGTCACCCGGTTCGCCGTGGCGCTCGGCTTCGACGGCTATCCCGCGCTGCGCAAGCACCTGCGCGAGGTGGCCCCGGCCGGGGCGGAGGCGGGAGAGGGCGAGGAGACGTACAACGAGTACCAGCAGGCGGTGCTCGGGGAGATCGAGAACCTGCGCCATCTCGCCGAACTCCTCGCCGACCCGGGCCCGGTGGAGCGGGCCGGCCGGCTGCTCGCCGCGTCCCGGCCGCTGCCGGTGCTCGGGCTGCGCGCGGCGTCCTCGCAGGCGCGGGGGTTCGGCTACTTCGCCGCCAAGGTGCACCCGGACGTCCGGGTGCTCGACGAGGGCGGCAGCATGCTGCACGACCGGATCGACGCGGCCCGGCGGGCCGGGGCGAGCGCGCTGATCTGCTTCGCGCTGCCCCGTCACCCCCGGGAGGTCGTGGACGCGCTCGCGTACGCGCGGGGCCGGGGGCTGACCGTGGTGTCGGTGGCCGACTCCGCGTTCGCCCCGGTGGCCCGCCACAGCGACCTGCTCATCCCGGCCGCCGTCGGCACCGGCCTCGCCTTCGACACCGCCTGCGCCCCGATGCTGCTGGGCCGGGTGCTGCTGGAGGCCATGTGCGACGACCTCCCGGACGCCCAGGCCCGCCTGGAGGAGTTCGACACGGGGGCGGCGGCGCGGGGGCTGTTCGTGGAGTGAGGCGGGGCGGCGTGCGGGCCGAGGACGGCCCGCACGCCCCTCGGCCGCTCAGACCTCCAGGTCCGCCTCGATCTTCTTCAGCTGGTGGCGGGCCATCGCCAGGTTCGCCCGGCTCCCGTCGAGGACCAGGTAGAGGAACAGGCCGTTGTTTCCCCGGGTCTTGAGCAGCCGGATCAGGTGGTACTGGGTGCCCAGGGTGATCAGGATGTCCTCGATCTCGTCCTTGATGCCGAGGTGCTCCATGGTGCGGAGCTTGGCGCGTACGACATCGGTGTTGCCGGCGGCCGCGACCTCCAGGTTGAACTCCTTGCCGCCGCCGAGCGTGCCCAGGGCCATGCCGCTCGTGTAGTCGACGAGGGCGACACCGGTGGTGCCCTCGATGGACGACATCGCTTCCTTCAGTGACGCTTCGGTGTTCGCCATGAGTGGTGCTCCCTTTCTCTGTCCGGCCGCTGCGGCCGGTTCCGTTGGTGCGCGTGGTGCGGGTGATGCCAGTGGGCTCAGGTCGGGCGCTGGGGGAGGGCACCCGGCTGCTGCGGGGGG
>NZ_RDBL01000029.1:155003-207962 GCF_008042035.1 Streptomyces sp. col6 | reverse complement strand
GCCTCGGTCTCGCGGTACGGGGAGGCCACGGACCCGCAGTCCAGGTGGTCGCGCCCGATCGCCAGCGGCGCCGCGAGTTCACCGCTCGCCACCATGTCGTTGAAGCGCGCGCCAGGGCCCGGTCGACCAGTTCGCCGATACGGGAGCCGGCCCGGCGGCCCTCCAGATGCAGCCGGCCGACGTTGATCCGGTCCTCGGCCAGCAGGGTCAGGACGGCCTGCGATCCCGCCGCGTACGTCGCGATGTAGCCCGTCTCGCCGCGTACGAGCAGTTCGCGGAAGCCGCCCCGGCCGGTCGCGTCGGTCATCCGGATCGCGACGCCGAGCGCGGCGGCGGTCAGCGCGGCGACCGACTCGGCCTCCGTCCCCGGTGTGTCGTGGGCGAGGACCAGTCCGTCGGTGCTGGCGGCCAGGGCGCCGGAGAGGAGCGGGACCCGTGCCCGTAACCGCTGGAGTTCGGCCAGGACGTCCTGCGCTTCGGCTTCCGGCACCATCAGCTGTCTCCTCCCGGCACGCTGTCTGAGCGCGCGTATCACAAGGCCTCCAATGCGGCTCGGAGCCGGCGCAGCAGGGCGACATCGGGGTCGGCCGTGACCTCGGGCAGCGCGATCCGCTCCGCGTCCCGGGCGGCCGCCGGCGGGACCGGTCCGACCAGCCCGGCCGCCGCGAGGCGCCGCAGATCGACCAGGACGTGGAACGCGGACCTGCCCAGCTCCTGCGCGATGGCGGTGGCCGTACGCACGCCGTCCACGTGCTCCAGCACGCGGCGCCGGCCCGGCGGCACGGGCGAGTCGTCCGGGTGGCCCGTCCGCGTGAGCGGGGCCGTGTCCACCGCCGCGTCCGGCCAGATCCGGTCCAGCAGCTCCCGGCGCCGCAGTGTCTCGCGCTGCACGGCGTCCACCGGGACCGGGCGCACGGGGCCGATCCAGTGCGCGACCCCGTACCGGAAGCGCGCCGGTGTCCTCGTCGGCGCGAGGGCGAAGAACGCGGCGTCGTACAGGGCGCCCAGGTGGCACAGCTCCAGCGCGCCGCCCGGCACCCGGCCGCTGTCCACGAGATGCCGCCCGACCCGCTGCCCGGCCCCCGCCTCGGCGACCGCGTCCCACCAGCCCTCGCGGCGCAGCGCGCCGCCCCGGGTCAGCAGGACGTCGATCCCGGGCGTCGCCGGGCTCTCGGCGTGCACGACCTCGCCGTCGGCGAGGTACAGCGTGCCCCGGTCGCGCATCAGGGCGCCGGTGGCCCGTTCGGCGGCGAGGCGCTGGAGCATGGGGGAGAGCACGGGGGCGGCGGCGGTCTCGTCCGCGAGGGCGGCGGTCACGCGAGGACCAGCCGCTCGGCGATCTCGCCCAGACGGATCCGGGCCAGTGCGAGGTTGCCCTCGGCGCGGTCCAGCCACAGGTGGAGGAAGACGCTGCTGTCGAAGTCCGTCTCCACGAACCGCAGGATGTGGTAGCCGGCACGGGCGGTGACGATCACGTCCTCGACCGGGGGAGCGCTCCCCGTGCCGCCCGGAGCGGGCGCGTCCGGTAACCCGAGGGCGAAGGCGGGCTGTTCGGCGGCCATCCGGGCCACCTCCGCCGTCTCCGCCGCGGTGGCCTCGTGGTCGCCGTTGGGCGAGTCGCCGATGGTGCCGAGGGCGAGACCGCTCGTCCAGTCGACGACGGCGGCGCCCCTGGCGCCGGGCAGTCTCATGACGTCGAGCAGGCACTCGTCGATTCCGGGCACGCGGATTTCCCCTCCGACACGGTGTTCGGCTGTGACCCTGAGGTTACGCAACGTGCTTGATCCAGGTGGGGGTTCTGGCATTTTCCATCGGTACATGCAGGTGGGTGCCGGAGAATGCCCCGCCGCGAAGCGGACGGGACGGCTCCAGAGGCTGTCCGGCCGAGCCTGTTGACTGGAGCTATTCACCCGCCCAAGATGTGAATAGAAAAATCACAGTCGCGAGGAGGCACCGCCATGTCAGGACCCCGCCCCGTACGGGCGCCGCGCGGTACGGAACTGAGTGCCCTGGGATGGCAGCAGGAAGCCGCCCTGCGGATGCTGCAGAACAACCTCGACCCCGAGGTCGCCGAGCACCCCGACAAGCTCGTCGTCTACGGCGGCACGGGCAAGGCGGCCCGCGACTGGCGCTCGTTCGACGCCATGGTCCGTACGCTGCGCACGCTCAAGCAGGACGAGACGATGCTCGTCCAGTCCGGGCGGCCGGTCGGTGTCATGCAGACGCACGAGTGGGCGCCGCGCGTGCTGATCGCCAACTCCAACCTGGTGGGCGACTGGGCGAACTGGGAGGAGTTCCGCCGCCTGGAGGCGCTCGGGCTCACCATGTACGGCCAGATGACCGCCGGTTCCTGGATCTACATCGGCACACAGGGCATCCTCCAGGGCACCTACGAGACCTTCGCCGCCGTCGCCGCGAAGAAGTTCGGGGGCTCGCTGGCCGGGACGATCACCCTGACCGCCGGACTCGGCGGCATGGGCGGCGCCCAGCCGCTCGCCGTGACCATGAACGACGGCGTCGCGATCTGTATCGACTGCGACCCGCGCGCCATCGAGCGCCGCATCGAGCACCGGTACCTGGACGTGAAGGCCGACAGCCTGGAGCACGCGCTCCAGCTGGCGGTCGAGGCCCGGGACGCCCGCCGCCCGCTCTCCATCGGCCTGCTCGGCAACGCGGCGGAGCTGCTGCCCCGGATGCTCGCCGAGGGCGCCCCGGTCGACATCGTCACCGACCAGACCAGCGCGCACGACCCGCTGGCCTACCTCCCGCTCGGCGTCGACTTCGACGACATGGCCTCCTACGCCGCCGAGAAGCCCGCCGACTTCACCCAGCGGGCCCGCGAGTCGATGGCCCGGCACGTCGAGGCGATGGTCGGGTTCATGGACGCGGGCGCGGAGGTCTTCGACTACGGCAACTCGATCCGCGGCGAGGCGCAGCTCGCCGGCTACGAGCGGGCCTTCGACTTCCCCGGCTTCGTCCCCGCCTACATCCGGCCGCTGTTCTGCGAGGGCAAGGGCCCCTTCCGCTGGGCGGCCCTGTCCGGCGAGGCGTCCGACATCCACAAGACGGACAAGGCCATGCTCGAACTCTTCCCGGAGAACGAGTCCCTGCACCGCTGGATCAGGATGGCCGGCGAGCGCGTCCACTTCCAGGGCCTGCCCGCCCGCATCTGCTGGCTCGGCTACGGCGAACGCGACCGGGCCGGCGAGCGCTTCAACGACATGGTGGCGAGCGGTGAACTCGCGGCGCCGCTGGCGATCGGGCGCGACCACCTGGACTGCGGGTCCGTGGCCTCCCCGTACCGCGAGACCGAGGCCATGCTCGACGGCTCCGACGCGATCGCGGACTGGCCGCTGCTGAACGCCATGGTCAACGTGGCATCGGGCGCGTCCTGGGTCTCCCTCCATCACGGCGGCGGGGTCGGCATGGGCCGCTCCATCCACGCCGGGCAGGTGACCGTCGCCGACGGCACGCCGCTGGCCGGCGAGAAGATCCGGCGGGTGCTGACGAACGACCCGGGCATGGGGGTCATCCGGCACGTGGACGCGGGATATGACATCGCGGACGAGGTGGCTTCGGACAAGGGTGTGCGGGTGCCCATGCGGGAGGGCGACGCATGAGTCTGCCTTCGGCTGCGCAGGGGGGCGGTGCGGGGCCTTCGCCGGGTGCGGGTTCCGTTGTGCCCACCCTCCCCCACAGCCCTGAAGGCGTGGGAGGTGCCCCCCTCGCCCTGCGGAACGATCGCCCACAACAAAGCTTCCAGGCCATGTGGGCCGAGCTCGCGCCCATCGGGCGGCACCCGGACAGCGGGGGATACCGGCGGTACGCGTGGACCGGGGCCGACGCCGAGTGCCGGGAGTGGTTCCGGGCGCAGGCCGAGGCGCGGGGGCTGGCCGTCGAGACCGACCGGAACGGGAACCAGTGGGCCTGGCTCGGGGACCCGCTCGCCGGGGACGCCGTCGTCACCGGGTCGCACCTCGACTCCGTGCCCGACGGCGGTGCCTTCGACGGGCCGCTGGGTGTCGTGTCGTCCTTCGCCGCGCTCGACGAACTCCGCCGCAGGGGAGCGGAGTTCACCAGGCCGCTGGCCGTCACCAACTTCGGGGACGAGGAGGGCGCCCGCTTCGGCCTCGCCTGCGTCGGCTCCCGGCTCGCCGCCGGACAGCTGACCGTCGAGGCCGCGCACCGGCTGCGCGACGCCGACGGTGTCACCCTGCCGCAGGCCATGGCCGCCGCCGGATACGACCCCGACGCCATCGGGCCCGACCCCGAACGGCTCGCCCGCATCGGCGCGTTCGTCGAACTCCACGTCGAGCAGGGCCGCGCCCTGGACCTGAGCGGCGACCCCGTCGGCATCGCCTCCGCGATCTGGCCGCACGGGCGCTGGCGATTCGACTTCCGGGGCGAGGCCAACCATGCGGGCACCACCCGGCTCGCCGACCGCCGCGACCCGATGCTCACGTACGCCGAGACCGTCCTCGCCGCCCGCCGGGAGGCGGAACTCGCCGGTGCCCTCGCCACCTTCGGCAAGATCGCCGTCGAGCCCAACGGGGTCAACGCCATCCCCTCCCTCGTGCGCGGCTGGCTCGACTCGCGCGCCGCCGACCAGGACACCCTGGACACGGTCGTCGCCGCCGTCGAGCGTGCCGCCCGGGAGCACGCCGAACGGGCCGGCATCGACCTCGACGTCGTCCGCGAGTCGTTCACGCCCGTCGTCGAGTTCCAGCACGCCCTGCGCGACGAGCTGGGCACCCTGCTCAAGGGATCCGCCCACGGCACCGGCCGCCCGGTCCCCGTGCTCGGCACCGGCGCCGGGCACGACGCGGGTATTTTGTCCGCTTCGGTCCCGACCGCCATGCTGTTCGTACGGAACCCGACCGGGATCTCGCACTCGCCGGCCGAACACGCCGCCGAGGACGACTGCGTGGCCGGGGTGACCGCACTCGCCGACGTACTGGAAGGTCTCGCGTGCCGCTGACGACGGAGGCGACGGGCAAGCCCGTCACCGAGACGTACTGGCTGTCCCACGCCTGGCTCGGCACCCATGTCGAGCCGGGTGTCGTCCTGGAGGTGTCCGACGGGCGGATCGCCCGCGTCCGCACCGGCGTGGACACCCCGCCGCCCGGCGCGACCGCGCTGCGCGGGTTCACCCTGCCGGGCCTGGCCAACACCCACTCGCACGCCTTCCACCGCGCCCTGCGCTCCACCGTCCAGGTGGGCTCCGGCACCTTCTGGACCTGGCGCGAGACCATGTACCAGGTCGCCTCCCGGCTCACCCCGGACACCTACTACGCGCTGGCCCGCGCGGTGTACGCGGAGATGGCACTCGCCGGCATCACCGCGGTCGGCGAATTCCACTATCTGCACCACGGGCCCGGCGGCACCCCCTACGACAACCCGAACGCCATGGGCGAGGCCCTGATCGCGGCCGCCCGCGCGGCCGGCATCCGGATCACCCTGCTCGACACCGCCTACCTCTCCGCCGGATTCGGCTCCGGGCCCGGCCACTACCACGAGCCCGACCGGCACCAGGCCCGCTTCAGCGACGGCACCGCCGACGCCTGGGCCGAGCGCGCCGCCCTCCTCAAGGGCGACGACCACGCGCTCATCGGCGCCGCCGTCCACTCCGTGCGGGCGGTCCCGGCCGGCCAGCTCTCCACCGTCGCCCGGTGGGCCGAGGAACGGCGGGCACCCCTGCACGTCCACCTCTCCGAGCAGACCGCCGAGAACGACGCCTGCCTCGCCGCGCACGGGCGCACCCCCACTCAGCTCCTCGCCGACCACGGCGTCCTCGGACCCCGCACCACCGGCGTCCACAACACCCACCTCACCGACGAGGACATCGCGCTCATCGGCTCCACGGCCACCGGCACCTGCATGTGCCCGACCACCGAACGCGACCTCGCCGACGGCATCGGCCCCGCGGCCGCCCTCCAGCACGCCGGCTCCCCGCTCTCGCTGGGCAGCGACAGCCACGCGGTGATCGACCTCTTCGAGGAGGCCCGCGCGATGGAACTCGACGAACGCCTGCGCACCCGCAGGCGCGGCCACTGGACCGCCGCCGCACTGCTGCGCGCCGCCTCCGCCGACGGCCACGCCGCGCTCGGCCGCCCCGACGCGGGCGTCCTCGAACCGGGCGCCCCCGCCGACCTGGTGACGGTGGCCCTGGACTCCGTCAGGACAGCCGGGCCGGTGGCACGGCTGGCAGCGGAGACCGCCGTATTCGCCGCCTCCGCGGCGGACGTCCGCCACACGGTGGTGGCGGGGCGCCACCTCGTACGCGACGGACGGCACACGCTCGTGGACGACGTCCCGCAGGCGCTCGCCCAGGCCATCGGCGCCCTGCGTCCCTGAGCGGTAATCCGGCGAACACCCCCCGGCTCCCACGCAAGGAGAGCAACTCCCCGATGACGACGACCGCCATCACCCACATCTCCGCACTCGTCACCAACGACCCCTCCCTCGGCGACTTGTCCCCCCTCGGACTGATCCGGGACGCGGCCGTCGTCATCGAGGGCGACCGCGTCGTCTGGACCGGTGCGTCCAGCAAAGCACCGGCCACTGACAACGCCGTCGACGCGGGCGGCCGGGCCGTGATCCCCGGCTTCGTCGACTCCCACTCCCATCTGGTCTTCGCGGGCGACCGCACCCAGGAGTTCAACGCCCGGATGTCCGGCCGGGCCTACAGCGCGGGCGGCATCCGCACCACCGTCGCCGCCACCCGCGCCGCCACCGACGAACAGCTCTCCGCCAACGTCGGCCGCTACCTCGCCGAGGCGCTGCGCCAGGGCACCACCACCTTCGAGACCAAGTCCGGCTACGGACTCACCGTCGAGGACGAGGCCCGCGCCCTGCGCATCGCCGCCCGCCACACCGACGAGGTCACCTTCCTCGGCGCCCACATCGTCTCCCCGGACTACGCCGATGACCCGGCCGGCTACGTGGACCTGGTCACCGGGCCGATGCTCGACGCCTGCGCCCCGTACGCCCGCTGGATCGACGTCTTCTGCGAGCGCGGCGCCTTCGACGGGGACCAGGCCCGCGCGATCCTCACCGCGGGCCGCGCCAGGGGCCTGCACCCCCGGGTGCACGCCAACCAGCTCGGCCCCGGCCCCGGCGTCCAGCTCGCCGTGGAGCTCGACGCCGCCTCCGCCGACCACTGCACCCACCTGACCGACGCGGACGTGGACGCGCTGGCGCAGTCGGCCACCGTGGCCACCCTGCTGCCCGGCGCCGAGTTCTCCACCCGGGCCGCCTGGCCGGACGCCCGCCGGCTGCTCGACGCGGGCGCCACCGTCGCGCTCTCCACGGACTGCAACCCGGGCTCCTCGTTCACCTCGTCGCTGCCGTTCTGCATCGCGCTCGCCGTGCGGGACATGGGCATGACCCCGGACGAGGCCCTCTGGTCCGCCACGGCGGGCGGCGCCGCCGCCCTGCGCCGCGACGACATCGGCCGCCTCGCCCCGGGCACCCGCGCCGACCTGGTGGTTCTGGACGCGCCCAGCCACGTCCACCTCGCGTACCGGCCGGGCGTGCCACTGGTCCACGAGGTGTGGCGCGCCGGCGAACGCGTCGTGGCGCCGCGCAGTGCCCCGTACGGCGGCTGACCCGGCCACGTACCCCCCCGACACACGGAAGGACCTGCCCGGCGGGGCAGGTCCTTTCCGGAAGTCCTCGCGCGGCGGCGCGAGGCGCGTCTCACTCGTCCAGCGTCAGGCCCTTGCGCAGCTTGGTCAGGGTGCGCGAGAGCAGGCGCGACACATGCATCTGGGAGATGCCCAGCTCCTCGCCGATCTCCGACTGCGTCATGTTGGCGACGAAGCGGAGCGAGAGGATCTGCCGGTCACGGCCCGGCAGCGAGGCGATGAGCGGCTTCAGGGACTCGACGTACTCGATGCCTTCGAGCCCGTGGTCCTCATAGCCGATCCGGTCGGCCAGCGCGCCCTCGTGCTCGTCCTCCTCGGGCTTGGCGTCGAGCGAGCTCGCGGTGTACGCGTTGCTCGCGGCCATGCCCTCCACGACCTCGTCGCGGGTCAGGCCGAGGCGGTCGGCGAGCTCGCCCACGGTGGGCGCCCGGTCGAGCTGCTGGGCGAGCTCGTCGCCCGCCTTGGCCAGGTCGAGCCGCAGCTCCTGCAGCCGGCGCGGTACGCGCACGGACCAGCTGGTGTCGCGGAAGAAACGCTTGATCTCGCCGACGATGGTCGGCATCGCGAAGGTCGGGAACTCGACGCCCCGGCTGAGCTCGAAGCGGTCGATCGCCTTGATCAGGCCGATCGTGCCGACCTGGACGATGTCCTCCATCGGCTCGCTGCGGGAGCGGAAGCGGGACGCGGCGAACTTGACCAGGGCCAGGTTCAGCTCGACGAGCGTGTTGCGTACGTAGGAGTACTCGGCCGTGCCCTCTTCGAGGGATTCGAGCCGGGCGAAGAGCGTCTTCGACAGCGCCCTGGCGTCCAGCGCCCCCACTTCGGAGTAGGGCGGGATCTCGGGAAGGCCCTCGAGTCCGTCGAGTCCTTCGGTGTGTGATTCGGTCAGTCCCTGAGGACATGCCGACGGCGCGTGGTGGGTACGCGGTACGTCGAGCCGGGGTGACATGGTCTCCTCCATCGTTCTCGGCATATGGCTGCCGATGCCCATACGTGTTCCTGCGGTGAAGCGGCGCCTCCGAAGCCGGTCGTGTTTTTGGGTGTCCCCCTACCCTTACCCGCTCGTCGCGGCTCGGTACAACCTCCAATTGACGCCATATGTCCGGTTTGTTGAGGTCTTCCGCTACCGCGTGGCGCAGGGAACGCGTACTGTTCCAAGAACATCAGTGACAACTGACACGCATCCGTACGTGCGGTGATGCGGACAGTGACGAGCGGTGAAGAGGGACGGGCATGGACCGCGGGACGGTCGGCAGTGCGAACCGGGGTCGGCTTCAGGTCGAGGCCCGGACCGAGGGGCGCAGCGAGGTGGTGACGCCGGTCGGTGAGCTCGATCACCACACGGCCGATCTGCTGCGCGAGCCGCTGGAGAGCGCGGTCGAACAGGGGCGTTCGCGCCTCGTGGTCGACTGCTCGCGACTCGACTTCTGTGATTCCACCGGGCTGAACGTGCTGCTCGGTGCCCGCCTCAAGGCGGAGGCAGCCGGGGGAGGGGTTCATCTGGCCGCAATGCAGCCGGTGGTGGCGCGGGTCTTCGAGATCACGGGGGCCGAGGCGGTATTCACCGTCCACGCCACTCTTGACGAGGCCCTGGAGACCTGACCGGACCGTGTTCCGGTCCCCCGGGCGCCTCGTCGGTCGCGTGAGTTACGCGATCCGCGAAGGTGAAGGGGGTGTCGTCGCGAATCGGCCGGGCAGGAGATCTTCCGGCGAGCCAGGGGCGGCCCGGCCCTCCGTGTCTGTGCGGTTCCTGTATCTGTGTCCGTACGGGTATGCAGTCGTATCTGTTCAATAGTTTGCATCTGTCCAATGGCGACATGGTGAATCGGTGAGGTGAAGCGCTGATGAGCACCACCCGGCAGCATCCGCCGGGCGACCTCGGCCGCGAGCCGGAGGGCGCGGGCGTTTCCTCCGCCGAGCCCGTCCGGCCGCCCGGGGCCGCCGAGCGGCAGTGGCGCACGCTGTCGTTGCGGGAGGCCACCGGCATCGTGCCGACGGCCCGTGATTTCGCCCGCCAGGCGCTCCACGACTGGGGCTGGCTCCCCTCGGCCGGCGCTGACCGCCGGGCCGCCGCGGAGGACGTCCTGCTGGTCGTGTCCGAGCTGGTGACCAACGCGTGCCTGCACGCGGGAGGCCCGGACGAGCTCCGTATCGCGCACAGCCCCAAGGTGCTGCGCGTCGAGGTCACCGACGGCGGCGCGGGCCAGCCCGAGCCGCGTACACCGCACCGGGCCGGGCGGCCCGGCGGGCACGGCATGTTCATCGTGCAGCGGCTCTGCCTGGACTGGGGAGTCGTACGGGTGCCGGGCGAGGCGGGCAAGACCGTGTGGGCGGAGCTGGCCGCTCCGGCGTGACCGGCGCGTACCACGGCGTACGGAAGGGGCCGCCGCACCGATTCCTCGGTGCGGCGGCCCCTTCCGTACGCGGTCTGCCGTGTCAGTGCACGTCGCCCATGTGCTGGGCGACCTTCTTGCGGTACATCCAGATGCCGACACCGGCGATGACGGCGAGGATCACCTCGAAGGCGACGGACCCGGTGTTGTCCAGGTCCACGGCCAGCTGCTTGGAGGTGAGCAGACCCGTCACGGAGTCGCCGGCGGTGACGGCGAGGAACCAGACACCCATCATCTGCGAGCTGTACTTCGCCGGGGCCATCTTCGTCGTGACCGACAGGCCGACCGGCGACAGGCAGAGCTCGGCGACCGTCTGGATGAAGTAGATCGCCACCAGCCACATCGGGCTGACCTTGCCGCCGTTGGCGGCGGTGTCGATCAGCGGGATGAGGAAGACCGCGAAGGAGACGCCGATCAGCACGAGGCTGGAGGCGAACTTGACCGCGGTGCTCGGCTCCTTGCCGCGCTTGTTCAGCCACAGCCACCCCGAGGCGAGCACGGGGGCCAGCGCCATGACGAAGATCGGGTTCAGCGACTGGTACCAGGACGTCGGGAAATCGAAGCCGAACAGGTGGTTCGTCGTCGAGTTCTCACCGAAGATCGACAGGGTCGAGCCGTTCTGGTCGTAGATCATCCAGAAGACGGCGGCGACCACGAAGAACCAGATGTAGCCCGACAGCTTGGACTGCTCGGTGGTCGTCAGCTCCTTGTCGCGCTTCATACGGACCAGGACGGCGACCGGGATGACCAGTCCGGCCAGGGTGATCGGCAGGATGCCCCAGTCGACGAAGTTGCCGGTGGCGCCGAGCAGGCCGTAGAAGACGACCGCGACGATCAGCCAGATCAGACCCTTGCGCAGGGCCGACTGCTTCTCCTGCGCGGTCGCCGGGGTGGCGACGACGTCGCTCTGCGGGCTCAGGTGGCGGGTGCCGAGCAGGAACTGGGCGAGGCCCAGCGCCATGCCGATCGCGGCCAGCGCGAAGCCGAAGTGCCAGTTGACGTTCTCGCCGACGGTGCCGATGGTCAGCGGGGCGAGGAAGGCGCCCACGTTGATGCCGATGTAGAAGAGCGTGAAGCCACCGTCGCGGCGCGGATCCTCCGGGCCCTTGTAGAGGTGGCCGACCATCGTGGAGATGTTGGCCTTCAGCAGGCCGGAGCCGAGCGCGACGAGGGCGAGACCGGCGAAGAAGGTCGCCGAGTTGGGCACCGCGAGCGTGATGTGGCCGAGGATGACGACGGCGCCGCCGATGGCGACGGTCTTGCGCGGCCCCCAGAAGCGGTCGGCCATCCAGCCGCCGGGCATGGCGAGCAGGTACACCATCGCCATGTAGGCGGAGTAGATCGTCGTCGCGGTGGTGGCGTTCATGTGCATGCCGCCGGGCGCGATCAGGTACAGCGGGAGCAGTGCCTTCATGCCGTAGAAGCTGTATCGCTCCCACATCTCGGTCATGAAGAGCGTGGCCAGGCCCCGGGGGTGGCCGAAGAAGGTCTTCTCGCCACCAGCGGTGCTCGACGGGTCCTTCGTCAGGCTGGACGCCATGATCGATCCTTGTGTGCTCGGGACGCGACGCCTCCAAGAAGCGGGTACGCGCCCGGTGGGGGGAGGCCGGCACCGTCACGGGTACGCCCACCGCGACGGGATCCACGCCCGGGGACGCCGTCATCGGCGGTCCGGGCCCGGCCCACAGGTCATTCACTGAAATTCCGGGCCGGCGGGTACCGGCCCCGCACACAAAAGAGACCCTTGGCGCTCAGAGCTGCCCAAAGGTCCTTGAGTAGTGCAATAGGCGTTGAGACACCATACGACACGACAGAGCCGGATATGGAAGGACTTGAGAGATGGATCACAGGTCCAGGTGCAACCACAGTCGCATATTCGAAGGTCCTCGCGGTAACGAGGTGCGAACCCGCAGGGCCGCTGGATCACCTCCCGTCCGGTCCGTCACGCGGACTACCATCAGTGCATGACCCGTGTACTGCTCGCCGAGGACGACGCATCCATCTCGGAGCCGCTGGCCCGCGCCCTGCGGCGGGAGGGTTACGAGGTCGAGGTGCGGGAAGACGGCCCGACCGCGCTCGACGCCGGTCTCCAGGGCGGCATCGACCTGGTCGTGCTCGACCTGGGGCTGCCCGGGATGGACGGCCTCGAAGTCGCCCGCCGGCTCCGTGCCGAGGGTCACACCGTGCCGGTCCTGGTGCTGACCGCCCGCGCCGACGAGGTGGACACGGTCGTCGGGCTGGACGCGGGCGCCGACGACTACGTCACCAAGCCCTTCCGCCTCGCCGAGCTGCTCGCCCGGGTCCGGGCCCTGCTGCGGCGCGGCGCCACCGAGCCCGCCCCCCAGCCGGCCACGCACGGTGTGCGCATCGACGTCGAATCGCACCGGGCCTGGATGGGCGACGAGGAACTGCAGCTCACCGCGAAGGAGTTCGACCTGCTGCGCGTCCTCGTCCGGGACGCGGGCCGGGTCGTCACCCGCGACCAGCTGATGCGCGAGGTCTGGGACACCACGTGGTGGTCGTCGACCAAGACCCTCGACATGCACATCTCCTGGCTCCGCAAGAAGCTCGGCGACGACGCGGCGAACCCGCGCTACATCGCCACGGTCCGGGGCGTCGGCTTCCGCTTCGAGAAGAGCTGAAGGCTGTAGCGTCCCTGCTGTTCGCCCGAGCCGACTGACGTACAGAAGCAGGCATGCGCCGACGACTGATCAACTCCACCCTCGCCGTCGTGCTCGTGGTGATCGCCGTCTTCGGCGTCTCCCTCGTCATCGTCGAGACCCGCACCATCAGCAGCAGCGCCCAGGAGAGCGTCGACTCCGAGGCGCTGCGGCTGATCAGCGTCATCGAGAGCCGGCTCCTGGGAGCCGAGCGGATCAACCCCGCGGTGCTGGCCGAGCAGATCGACGACAAGCGTTACGCCCTGGTCAAGATGCCCGGCCGCGCCCCCATCGAGGTCGGCGAGCGCCCCAGCGGCAGCGTGATCACCGCCACCGAAACGGGTGAGCAGGGCGAGAAGGTCACCGTCGAGGAGTCGCGCTCCGCCGTCACCCGCGAGGTCGGCCGCACGCTGATGATCATCGGAGCGGTGGCGCTGCTGGCCATCGTCTCCGCGGTCCTGCTCGCCGTACGCCAGGCCAACAAGCTCGCCTCGCCGCTCACCGATCTCGCCGAGACCGCCGAACGCCTGGGCTCCGGCGACCCCCGCCCGCGCCACAAGCGGTACGGGGTGCCCGAGCTGGACCGTGTCGCCGACGTCCTCGACGCCTCCGCCGAGCGGATCGCCCGGATGCTCACCGCGGAACGGCGGCTCGCCGCCGACGCCTCCCACCAGCTGCGTACGCCGCTCACCGCCCTCTCCATGCGGATCGAGGAGATCTCGCTGACCGACGACCCGGAGACCGTGAAGGAGGAGGCGCACATCGCCCTCGCCCAGGTCGAACGGCTCACGGACGTGGTGGAGCGGCTGCTGACCAACGCCCGCGACCCCCGGACGGGCTCGGCGGTCGTCTTCGACCTGGACGAGGTCGTCAAGCAGCAGATCGAGGAGTGGCGCCCGGCCTACCGGGGCGAGGGCCGCGCCATCGTC
This sequence comes from Streptomyces sp. col6, assembly GCF_008042035.1. Classification (GTDB taxonomy): domain Bacteria; phylum Actinomycetota; class Actinomycetes; order Streptomycetales; family Streptomycetaceae; genus Streptomyces. Next base: position 194,334 of record NZ_RDBL01000029.1, on the reverse strand, counting down.
TGCTCCGGCAAGCAGGGCCTGAGCGCCGTCGGCACCCCGGGCGCGGTCGCCCAGGTCCTGGCCGCGCTGATCGAGAACTCGCTCATGCACGGCGGCGGTACGGTCGCGCTGCGCACGAGGGTCACCGGCAACCAGGCGGTGATCGAGGTGACGGACGAGGGCCCCGGTGTCCCCGCCGACCTGGGCGCGCGGATCTTCGAGCGGACCATCAGCGGCCGCAACTCCACGGGCATCGGCCTCGCGGTCGCCCGCGACCTCGCCGAAGCGGACGGCGGCCGCCTGGAACTCCTCCAGCAGCAGCCCCCGGTCTTCGCCCTCTTCCTGAGCCGCATGTCCCAGCCCCGAGAGGAACCGGAACGCCCGGTGCGGTGAGCCGACGAATCAAGCCCGTCCGACGAACCGCACCCGCGCGTCGCATCGACGCCGCAGCACAATCAAGCCCGTCCGGCGATTGAGGACAAAGCGCCCGCCCGGACGCCCCGGGCCTACCGTCGCGCCGGGTCCGCCTCAACCCGCACCGCGGGCGCCGGCACCGTCACGAGGGCCTCTTTGTCGGCAACGCCCTCCGAAGGCGCGGGAAGCGCCTTGAACACCCACGACCGGTACGACCAGAACCGGAACAGCGTCGCGATCCCGATCCCCACGATCTTGAACACATTGCTCTGCACCGGAGTGTCCCAGCCGAACCCGTACGTCGCCACGTACAGCACGCCGGTCTCGATCACCGCGCCCACCGCGCTGAACAGCAGGAACAGCGTCAGCTCACGCGTGCGGCCGGTCTTGTCGCGGTCGCGGTACGTCCAGTAGCGGAAGCCCACGTAGTTGCAGAGGATGGCGACGAACGTGGCCAGCAGCCCCGCCCGCACGGTCGGGATGTCCGTGTAGCGCCACAGCAGGTTGGAGACGGCGATGTTGACGACCAGGCCGACCGCGCCGACCACGCCGAACTTGGCGATCTCCCGGGCCAGCAGCTCCAGCCGGACCCGCAGTGCGCCTCGTTCGCTCATGTGATCGCTCAGCCCGTCCGTAAGTTCGACTTTGTGTTCCGTCAACCCGGCCATGCTAACCAGGACGCCCGCCGGACGCCTGTGGGTACGGGTGCGCGTGTGGCGAGTCCGTAACAGTGCCCCGGGGGGCCTCCCGGCCCCGACCGGGGCCGCCCGCGGGCGGTGCGGATACCCTGGGAGCGTGACGTTCCCGGTAGTCGGCATGGTCGGTGGCGGTCAGCTCGCCCGTATGACCCACGAGGCGGGCATCCCCCTCGGCATCAAGTTCAAGCTCCTCAGCGACACCGCTCAGGACTCCGCGGCCCAGGTGGTGGGCGAGGTCGTCGTCGGCGACTATCGCGACCTGGAGACGCTGCGGGCCTTCGCGCGCGGCTGTGACGTGATCACCTTCGATCACGAGCACGTGCCCACCGAGCATCTGCGGGCCCTGGAGGCGGACGGCATCCCCGTACGCCCCGGCCCCGACGCTCTGGTGCACGCCCAGGACAAGGGGGTGATGCGCGCGAAGCTCACCGAGATCGGCGCGCCCTGCCCCCGCCACCGCATCGTGAAGGACCCGGCCGACGCCGCGGCCTTCGCCGAGGAGGCGGGCGGCTTCCCGGTCATCCTCAAGACCGTGCGCGGCGGCTACGACGGCAAGGGCGTCTGGGTGGTCCGCTCCGAGGCGGACGCGGCCGAGCCGTTCCGGGCCGGTGTCCCGGTCCTCGCCGAGGAGAAGGTCGACTTCGTACGCGAGCTGGCGGCCAACATCGTCCGCTCGCCGCACGGCCAGGCCGTGGCCTACCCGGTCGTCGAGTCGATCCAGGTCGACGGCGTCTGCGACACGGTCATCGCCCCGGCCCCCGACCTCGACGAGGCGCTGGCCGGCGAGGCCCAGCAGCTCGCGCTGCGCATCGCGTCCGAGCTGGGCGTGGTCGGCCACCTCGCGGTGGAGCTGTTCGAGACCCGCGACGGCCGCATCCTGGTCAACGAGCTGGCCATGCGCCCGCACAACTCCGGGCACTGGACCCAGGACGGCGCGATCACCTCGCAGTTCGCCAACCACGTCCGGGCGGTCCTCGACCTCCCGCTCGGCGACCCGCGCCCCCGCGCCCCGTGGACGGTCATGTGCAACGTCCTGGGCGGCGACTACCCGGACATGTACCAGGGCTACCTGCACTGCATGGCGCGCGACCCGCATCTCAAGATCCACATGTACGGCAAGGACGTGAAGCCCGGCCGCAAGGTCGGACACGTCAACACCTACGGCGACGACCTGGCGGACGTGCGCGAGCGCGCCCGGCACGCGGCCGACTACCTGCGAGGAACGATCACCGAATGACCTCTCCCGCCTCCACCGCACCGGTCGTCGGCATCGTCATGGGCTCGGACTCCGACTGGCCCGTCATGGAAGCGGCGGCCAAGGCCCTCGACGAGTTCGAGATCCCGTACGAGGTCGACGTCGTCTCCGCCCACCGCATGCCCCGCGAGATGATCGCGTACGGCGAGAACGCGGCCGGCCGGGGCCTCAAGGCGATCATCGCGGGCGCGGGCGGCGCCGCCCACCTGCCCGGCATGCTCGCCTCGGTCACCCCGCTGCCCGTCATCGGCGTACCGGTCCCGCTGAAGTACCTGGACGGCATGGACAGCCTGATGTCCATCGTCCAGATGCCCGCCGGCATCCCGGTCGCCACCGTCTCCATCGCGGGCGCGCGCAACGCCGGCCTGCTGGCCGTCCGCATCCTGGCCGCGGCCGACCCCGATCTCCAGGGCCGGATGACCGAGTTCCTGGGCGACCTCAACGACCAGGCCACCGAGAAGGGCAAGCGGCTGCGCCAGAAGGCGGCGGGCGCGGAGTCCTTCGGCTTCGGGAAGTAGGCACCATGACGGACCGACTGGACCGGGCCCGGGAACTCCTCGCGGAGTACCCCGTCGTCGACGGCCACAACGACCTGCCGTGGGCGCTGCGCGAGCAGGTCAACTACGACCTGGCCGCGCGGGACATCGCCACCGACCAGTCGGCCCATCTGCACACCGATATCCCCCGGCTCCGCGCCGGGGGCGTCGGCGCCCAGTTCTGGTCGGTCTACGTACGCTCCGACCTCGCGGGCGACGCCGCCGTCAGCGCAACCCTGGAACAGATCGACGCCGTCGCCGAACTGCTCGACCGCTACCCGGCGGACCTGCGGCGCGCCCTGACCGCCGACGACATGGAGGCGGCCCGCGCCGAGGGCCGGATCGCCTCCCTGATGGGCGCCGAGGGCGGCCACTCCATCGACAACTCGCTGGGCACCCTGCGCGGCCTGTACGCGCTCGGCGTCCGCTACATGACGCTCACCCACAACGACAACATCGCCTGGGCGGACTCCGCGACCGACGAGCCCGGTGTCGGCGGCCTCTCGCCGTTCGGCCACGAGGTCGTCCGCGAGATGAACCGCACCGGCATGCTGGTGGACCTCTCGCACGTCGCGGCGACGACCATGCGCGACGCGCTCGCCACCTCCACGGCGCCGGTGATGTTCTCGCACTCGTCCTCGCGGGCCGTCTGCGACCACCCGCGCAACATCCCCGACGACGTCCTGGCCCTGCTCCCGGCCAACGGCGGCATCGCCATGGCCACCTTCGTACCGAAGTTCGTCCTGCCGGAGGCCGTCGCCTGGACGCAGGCCGCCGACGAGAACCTGCGCGCGCACGGGCTGCACCACCTGGACACCACCGAGCGCGCGATGAAGCTGCACGCCGCGTTCGAGGCGGCGAACCCGCGCCCGGCCGCGACCGTGGGCACCATCGCCGACCACCTCGACCACATGCGCGAGGTCGCGGGCGTCGACCACATCGGCATCGGCGGCGACTACGACGGCACGGCCTTCCTGCCCCAGGGCCTGGAGAGCGTCGCCGGCTACCCGAACCTGATCGCGGAACTGCTGCGCCGCAACTGGTCCGCCGCCGACCTCGCCAAGCTCACCTGGCGCAACGCCGTACGGGTGCTGCGCGACGCCGAGGACGTGGCGCGGGACCTGCGGGCGCGGCGCGGCCCGTCGCACGCCACGATCGAACAGCTGGACGCCCCGGCGGCCTGAGCCACCGGGGCGTCCACGCGCTCCTCTTCCTACTCACAGGCGCAGAGACAGAACGGGTGCCCCGCCGGGTCGGCGTACACCCGGAAGCTCCGCTCGCGGTCGTCCGCCTCCAGCACCGTCGCGCCCAGCGCCAGCACCTCGCGCTCCGCCGCGTCGAGATCGCTCACGGTCAGGTCCAGGTGGAACTGCTGCGAGGCGTCGGCGCGCGGCCATTTCGGCGGTACGAAGCCGGGGGCGGCCTGGAAGGCGAGCGGCGCGCCGGCGCTTCCCGTGAGCTCCACCCAGTCCTCCCGCTGCTCGACCTCGCCGCCGATCAGCGCGGCGTAGAAGTTCGCCAGGGCTGCGGGGTCGGGGCAGTCCAGGACGACGGCACCCACTGCGGCCAGAGCCATGTTGCTTCCTCCTCGGGCAGACTACGGACAGGTGGTTACCGCTTGAATCATTTAACCGGTAACCGTGACTGCATGCTGCCGCATAGGGGGTAACGTCGCAACCATGAATGAGAGGGATTCCGCGCCCGGCGGACTCGCGCTCGTCGAAGCGCTGGTCAACAGCCTGAACGTCGAGACCGGCGCGGACAGCCTCGACACGGCGGAGGGGCGCGCCGCGTTCGCTCTCGCGGAATCGGACGTGCCGACGGCCCGCGCCCTGCGCGAGGCCCTGCGCGCGGCCTGCCTGGCCCACGCGGGCCACTGCTCGGACGACGACCCGTTGTGCGTACTGGACCGGCTGCTCGCCGAGGCGCCGCTGCGGGTCACCGTGGACGCGGCGGGCGGGGCGGCGCTGTGCCCGGTGGAGGAGCCGCCGGGGCTCACGGCGCGGATCGCGGCCGCCATCGCCGCCGCGGTGGCCGACGGGACCTGGGCCCGGCTCAAGGCGTGCGAAGCGGCGGACTGCCGCTGGGCCTACTACGACCGCAGCCCGGCGGGGCGCCGCCGCTGGTGCTCGATGTCGGTGTGCGGCGCCCGCGCCAAGATGCGTACGTACCGCGCGAGGCGCGGCTGAGAAGGGCCGGGGGTCAGGCGGCCGGGCGGCCCATCGCCCGGTAGGTCCAGCCGGCCTCCCGCCACACGGCGGGGTCGAGCGCGTTGCGCCCGTCGAGGATGATCCGGCTGCCCGCGACCGCGCCCAGCGCCTCCGGGTCCAGCTCGCGGAACTCGCGCCACTCCGTCAGGTGCAGCACGACGTCCGCGCCGCGCACCGCGTCGAGCGCGCTCTCGGCGTATCCGAGAGTCGGGAAGAGGCGGCGGGCGTTCTCCATGCCCTTCGGGTCGAAGACGGTGACCTGGCCGCCCTGGAGGTGGATCTGGCCGGCCACGTTGAGCGCCGGCGAGTCGCGTACGTCGTCCGAGTCCGGCTTGAACGTGGCGCCCAGCACGGCGACCCGCTTGCCGAGGAAGGAACTGCCGCCCACGGCCTCCCGGGCCAGCTCCACCATGTGGCCCCGGCGGCGCATGTTGATCGAGTCGACCTCGCGCAGGAAGGTCAGCGCCTGGTCGACGCCCAGCTCACCGGCGCGGGCCATGAACGCGCGGATGTCCTTGGGCAGGCAGCCGCCGCCGAAGCCGATGCCGGCCCGCAGGAACTTCCTGCCGATGCGCTCGTCGTGCCCGATCGCCTCGGCGAGCTTGGCGACGTCCCCGCCGGCGGCCTCGCAGATCTCGGCCATGGCGTTGATGAACGAGATCTTGGTGGCCAGGAACGAGTTGGCGGCGGTCTTCACCAGCTCGGCGGTCGGGTAGTCCGTCACGACGAACGGGGAGCCCTCCGCGACCGGGACGGCGTACACCTCGCGCAGCAGCTTCTCCGCCCGCTCGCCGGCCACGCCGACGACGATGCGGTCCGGGTGCAGCGTGTCGTCGACCGCGAAGCCCTCGCGCAGGAACTCCGGGTTCCAGGCCAGCTCCGCATCGGCGCCCACGGGGGCCAGCTCCGCGAGGCGGGCGGCGAGGCGGGCGGCCGAGCCGACGGGCACGGTGGACTTGCCGACGACCAGGGCGGGGCGGGTGAGCAGCGGTGCCAGCGAGTCGAAGGCGCTCTCGACGTAGGACATGTCACAGGCGTACTCGCCGTGCTTCTGCGGCGTATTGGTGCACACGAAGTGCACATCACCGAACTCCGCCACCTCCTCCCAGGAGGTGGTGAACCGCAGCCGCCCGGTGGACCCCTCGATGCCCGCGACGTGCCGCTGAAGCATCTCCTCCAGGCCGGGCTCGTACATCGGGACCTTGCCGGCCGACAGCATCTCGATCTTCTCCGGCACGACATCGAGGCCCAGCACCTCGAAGCCGAGCTCCGCCATGGCCGCGGCGTGCGTGGCGCCCAGATAGCCGGTGCCGATCACGGTGATCCTGAGGGCCATGAAGTGCTCCTGTGAGATGCGGACAGTCGTGCGGTGAATGAGCATAGTCCCGCCTGGGAAACCTCCGATTTCCGGCTGTCGCGCAGCTCACGGCCCGAGCGCGTATGCCGGGGGCGGGTCGAACGCCTAAAATTGGGTTACTTAACGGTAGTTAGCACCCTGGGGAGTGAGCGTCTTGGCGGGTTCGACCGATTTCGACCTGTACCGTCCGGCCGAGGAGCACGAGATGCTCCGTGAGACGGTGCGTGCGCTCGCCGAGGCGAAGATCGCCCCGTTCGCGGCCGCGGTCGACGAGGAGGCCCGCTTCCCGCAGGAGGCGCTGGACGCCCTCACCGCCGCCGATCTGCACGCGGTCCACGTACCGGAGGAGTACGGCGGCGCCGGCGCCGACGCGCTCGCCACGGTCATCGTGATCGAGGAGGTGGCCCGCGCCTGCGTCTCCTCCTCCCTCATCCCGGCCGTGAACAAGCTCGGCTCGCTCCCGGTCGTCCTGTCCGGCTCCGAGGCCCTGAAGAAGAAGTACCTGGGCCCGCTCGCCAAGGGCGACGGCATGTTCTCGTACTGCCTCTCCGAGCCGGACGCGGGCTCCGACGCCGCCGGCATGAAGACCCGCGCCGTGCGCGACGGCGACTTCTGGGTCCTCAACGGCGTGAAGCGCTGGATCACCAACGCGGGCGTCTCCGAGTACTACACGGTCATGGCCGTCACCGACCCGGAGAAGCGCTCCAAGGGCATCTCGGCCTTCGTCGTCGAGAAGTCCGACGAGGGTGTCTCCTTCGGTGCCCCCGAGAAGAAGCTCGGCATCAAGGGCTCCCCGACCCGCGAGGTCTACTTCGACAACGTCCGCATCCCCGCCGACCGCATGATCGGCGAGGAGGGCACCGGCTTCGCCACGGCGATGAAGACCCTGGACCACACCCGCATCACCATCGCGGCCCAGGCCCTCGGCGTCGCCCAGGGCGCGCTGGACTACGCCAAGGGCTACGTCCAGGAGCGCAAGCAGTTCGGCAAGCCGATCGCGGACTTCCAGGGCGTCCAGTTCATGCTCGCCGACATGGCCATGAAGCTGGAGGCCGCCCGCCAGCTCACGTACTCGGCCGCCGCCAAGTCCGAGCGCGTCGACGCCGACCTCACGTTCTTCGGCGCCGCCGCCAAGTGCTTCGCCTCCGACGTCGCCATGGAGGTCACCACGGACGCGGTCCAGCTCCTCGGCGGCTACGGCTACACCCGTGACTACCCGGTGGAGCGCATGATGCGCGACGCCAAGATCACCCAGATCTACGAGGGCACGAACCAGGTCCAGCGCATCGTGATGGCGCGGAACCTGCCGTAACGGGACGTCTTCCGTATGCCCGCACAGCCCCCGGCCGTGATGTCGGGGGCTGTCGCATGCGCGCGGTGATCAACTCCGCGTGAAGCCGTTGCTAGGCTGCGGGCGTTGGCCAGTGCATCACAGTGGGGGAGCGGGCCGATGGACGTGACGAATGTCTTCGAGCCGCTTCAGGCGACCGACCCGGCCGAGGTGGCCGGCTACCGGCTCGCCGCCCGGCTCGGCGCGGGGGGCATGGGCCGGGTCTACCTCTCGCACACCGAGGACGGCCGGGCCGTGGCGATCAAGGTCGTACGGCCGGAGCTGGCGGACGACCCGGACTTCAGGGGGCGGTTCGGCCGGGAGGTCCGGGCGGCCCGGCGGGTGCGCGGCACCTACACGGCCGAGCTGATCGACGCCGACGCCGAGGCCGCGACGCCCTGGCTGGCCACGCTGTACGTACCCGGGCCCTCGCTCACCCAGGCCGTGACCCGGAGCGGCCCGCTGCCCGTCTCCGCGCTGTTGTGGCTGATGGTGGGGATGGCCGAGGCGCTCCAGGCCATCCACGCCGAGGGCATCGTCCACCGGGACCTGAAGCCGTCCAACGTGCTGCTGGCCTCCGACGGGCCGCGCGTGATCGACTTCGGCATCGCGCTGGCCGCCGACGCAACCTCGTACACCACGACGGGGCACCCGATCGGCACCCCCGCGTACATGGCCCCCGAGCAGGCGTCCGGGGAAGGGGCCACGGCGGCGAGCGATGTCTTCGCCCTGGCCCAGACGGCGGCCTTCGCGGCGCTGGGCAAGCCGCTCTACGGGGACGGGCCGGGCGTCTATGTGCTGTACCGGATCATCCACTCCGAGCCCGACCTGACCCTGCTGCCCGAGCCCTTGCGTCCGCTCTTCGCCCGCTGCCTGGCCGCCGACCCTGCCCAGAGGCCCGCCCCGGCGGAGATCGTGGAGTGGTGCCGGCAGCGGCTGGGCGCGGAGGCCGAAGCGGACGGGGCGCCCGCCGTGTGGCGCGAGATCGGTGGCTCGGAGGCCGAGGTCCCGGCCCCGGTGCCCGAGTCCACTCCGGTGCGGACGAACCCATGGGCCGGACCTCCGCCCGTACCGGTTGTGCGCGGGGCGCGCAGGAGGCGCGTCGCGCTGGTGTCGGGCGTCGGCGTGGTGAGCGCGCTGCTGGTCCTCGGCCTGGCCTGGCAGGCGATGGGGCCGATGGGTGGGGGAGAGCACCGGGCCACCGCCGACGCGTCGATGTCGGCCGCCCCGTCCGGCGGGGCTCAGAAGGCCACGCCGGAGTCGGGGGGCTTCTCAGCGGCGGGCAAGGTCGCCGAAGAGCGGACCGCGCCGAGCACGTCGCCCTCGCCCCGGGAGCCGCAGGCCGAGCCGTACCCCCTGGTCACGGTGGACGCGAAGCACTCGCTGAATCTTGCGGATCCGCGTAAGAAGCTGGACGGCCGCACGGGCGACATCCGCTTCGGCTGCGAGTCGGTCGGTTGCGAACTGAAGAGCGACACAAGCGTGTTCATGCCCATGTACGACAAGCCGGGCACCACGCTCGACGAATGCCGGCTGTTCCTCCCGCACAGCAAGATCCACAACCTTCCGCTGGCGGCCTCGGCGAACGGAAGCGAGATCTGCATGATGAACTCCTCGGGGGACATCGCGCTGTTCGTGATCGCGACGAAGTCGACCGCGATGCCCGAGCTCGCCTTCCTCATGGGTGACCTGACGGTCTGGCGCGACGCGGTCTAGCGGCTACGCCTCGCCCTTGCGCCGCACCATCTCCCCGATCCACACCGGCGCGTACGGCGACGTGCACCCCCGGGGCGTCGGGTAGTCCTTGAGCACGCCCAGCCGCTCGCCGATGTCCAGCGCGCGGGCGCGGTGTCCGGGGTGCTCGATGCCGATCTGCGCGAGGCAGGTGTTCATCGCCCACTGGAGGCGGTCGGGGGCGTCCCGCATCTCCGCCTCGATGACATCGAGCAGCCCGTCGAGGTCCAGCCCGTCGGGCCGCTTCGCGACCCGGTCGGCGGTCAGCGCCCACCCGGCACTCGCGACGACGGGATCGCTGTCCGCGCTCCAGGCCACCCGCAGCTCCTCGGCGTACGGGCTCTTCTTCACCACGTAGTTCACGAGCCAGTCGTGCGCCTTGACCGCCCGTGCCTCGCGCAGCATGCGGTCCAGCTCCTCCCGCGTGTACTCCTTCGGCCGGCACACGAGCAACGCCACCAGCCGCGCGGCGGTGTCGTCCGTCGCCCACAGCCCGACAGCCAGCTCCTGCCGCTTCCCCAGCCGCTTGGCGAGGGCGCGCAGCTTGGTGAGGTTGACCCCATGATCGTCCCCGTGCCGCGCGTTGACGGCGCGCGCCTTGGGGTCGTCGAGCGCGGCCAGCTCGGCCATGACGTCGGCGACGGTTGCTTCGGACACGGGGTGCCGCCTTTCGTGCGGGTTGTTCCTGCCAGCGGTACTACATCGGTTCCACGAAGCCGGCCCGCCACTCCGGGAGCGGGTCCGCTCCCACGCTCGTCCAGTACTCCGTGCCACGGACGACCTGCCCGTCGCGGACGGTCCAGAACGACGCGGCGCGGAAGAGGCCCAGATCTTCGTGCGGCACCTCGACCTCGGAGGCGACCTCATTGCCCTCGGCCACCACCTTGAGCACGCGGATCGACCAGCCCTCCGGATACTCGCGGTTCACCGCGACGAAGTTGTCCCGGCCGATGATCCGTTCGCGGCTGACCGGCCACTCGACGACGGCATCCTGCGCTACCAGCTCGGCGACACCTGCCCAGTCCCGCTCCTGGATCCGGGCCCACAACGTCTTGATCACCTTTGACGGTTCCATCTCCGGAGCCTCCCACGGAGGTCCGACAATGGCACGATGGCCGGCACCGGCCATCGCTCCCGCGCGACGTGCGCGCGGCGGCTGAGGGGAGTCCGATGGGGGAGGACACGACGCGGCTCGCCCGCCTCTTCGACGCGCTGGGGGCCGAGGACGCCGAGGGGTGGGCCGAGTCCGAGGCCGAGGAGGGGCTGCCGCAGCTCGCCCGGTTCCGCTTGCTGCGCGCGGTGTGGCAGGACATCGACGCCTGGAGCACCACCGCGCCCGACTGGGTCGCCGCCTACCGCAGAGACGGGGCGGCGGGTGGCGCGGTCGAGCGGGCCGTGCGGCTAGGGCTGACCGCCGAGGAGTTGGGGGAGATCGCCCGCGAGGTCGCCCGGGAGACTGCCTTCGCGCTGCTCCAGGGGCTCGACGACCCGGACCGGAGCGACGAGCCGGGCGAGGTGGCGGGGCGGCTGCCCGGGTGGTCACTCGGAGAACTGTCCGCCCGCGGCGACCCCACCGGGCGCGTACTCGGCGCCCTGCACGAGGACTTGAACGAAGCGGAACCGCAGACACCTACCAGCCGTACCGGAGGAGACACCGTATGACCGCGTTCGATGTGATGGAGCGGCGGATGTGGGACGGGCAGGCCGAGAGCTATGCCCGCACCGCCGCCCGGTTCTGCGCCAGCACCGTGCCCGCCGTGCTGGACGCCGCCGGCGTCGGGGCGGGTACGCGCCTGCTCGACGTGGGGTGCGGCACCGGCAACGTGACCGCCGCCGCCCTCGCGCGGGGCGCCGCCGTCCGGGCCGTGGACGCCGAGCCCGGCATGGTCGCGGCCACCCGGCGGGCCGCGCCCGGGGCCGAGGTGCGCACCGGGACGCTGCCCCAGCTGCCGTTCCCCGACGCGGAGTTCGACGCGGTCGTGGGCAACTTCGTGCTCAACCACGTCGGCCGCCCGCTGGAGGCGCTCGTCGAGATGCACCGGGTCACTCGTCCCGGCGGCCGGATCGCCGTCACCGTCTGGGAGGTGCCCGGCACCCCGGGCCAGGCGCTGGTCTGGCGCGCCGCCCAGGCCGCCGGGCTCACCCGGCCCGACTGGCTGGCCACGGTCGACGAGGAACGCAACTTCGCGCGCACTCCGGACGGCCTCGCCACGCTGCTCACGACCGCCGGGCTCACACACGTACAGGGCGACACACACGCCTGGGACTACCGGACGGACCCTGAAGAGTGGTGGGCGGGCCCTGCGGCGGGGCTCGGTGCGGTCGGCAGTCTGATCACCAGCGCCGGGCCGGAGGGCGTGGCGGCGGCCAAGCGGGAGTACGACGTGCTGTGCCGCGAATTCCTCGCCGACGACGGGCTGCTGACCCTGCCGCTTGCGGCGGTGCTGGCTCAGGGCAGGGTGTAGAACGTGCCCGGCTGCCAGGGCGGCGGGTCCGCGACGACGCTCTCCAGGCGGGCGCCCGCGAGCAGGCAGTCCAGGGACCAGCGGTTCGCCGAGTGGGCGATCAGGAGGATCCGGCCCCCGTCCCACTCGGCCGCCAGGTCCCGCAGGAACGCCGCCGTCGCCTCGGCCACGTCCCGGTAGCTCTGGCCGCCGCCGGGCCACGGGCGGTCGATGTGGCGCGTGCGCAGCGGATGCAGGACGGCGGTCGGGGCGCCGTTCAGCTCCCCGTAGTCGCATTCACGCAGCCGCGCGTCCTGGCGGTGGACGGGAGTCGCGGCACCCGCGAACGCGATGCGGGCCGTCTCCACGGCACGCGCCAGGTCCGAGGTGTAGACGGCGTCGAGCCCTGTGCCGCGCCGCCGGTCGCCGAGCTCGGCGGCCTGGCGGCGTCCGGTCGGCGAGAGCCGCCCCGGCAGCCAACCGGTGGCGATGCCCGCCTCGTTGTCGGTGGTTGTGGCGTGCGACTCGTACACGATCCTTACGGGCATGGCGGCTCCGGGACGACGCCGGGAGAACGGGCCGGGACCTCAGTTCTCGGTGACCGTGACCTTCTCGTCGTTCTTCAGCTGCTCGACCAGTTGCTTCACCTTCGCCTTGTCCCAGGCGAGGTTGGAGCCCACGTTGCCGGCGATCGGGATGTTCATCGACGTGCCGTCGCCGCCGGTGACACCCTTCATCGCGAAGAACATCTTGCCGAGCGACCACAGCGACATGTCCTTGTCGACGATCAGCGTGTCCAGGCCGGCGCCCATCGTCGGGTACAGCTTGAACGGGTTGATGATCGTCGAGAAGGTCGCCGTCTGGCTCGCCAGTGCCGCGAGGAACTTCTGCTGGTTCTTCGTACGGTCCAGGTCGGAGGTGAACGCGTGGCGGGTGCGGACGAAGGCCAGGGCCTCCTGGCCGTTCAGGGTCTGCTTGCCGGCCTGGAAGTCGGCGCCCGAGTACTTGTCCTTGAACGCCTTCGGGATGTCCAGCTCCACCCCGCCGATCGCGTCCACGATCTTGGCGAAGCCGCCGAAGCCGATCTCGACGTAGTGGTCGATGCGCAGGCCGGTGTTGAACTCGACGGTACGGACGAGGAGTTCCGGTCCGTCCGTGGCGTACGTGGCGTTCAGCTTGGTGGTCTTGCCCGTCCCCGGGTACTTCTTGCCGGACTCGGAGCCGACGAACGACGGGATCTCGACGTTGGAGTCACGCGGCAGCGAGACCAGCGTCGGGCCGTTGTCGCCGGTGTGCAGGATCATCATCGAGTCGGTCCGCTTGCCGTCGGCCGAACCCGTGTGGAGCCGCTTCTTGTCCTCGGACGTCATGCCCTCGCGGCTGTCGGACCCGACGATCAGGTAGTTCGTCCCCTTGCCCGCCTCCGGCCGCTCGATGACCTTCGACAGGTCGACGGCGCGGTTCAGCTTGGAGTCGGCCCAGAAGTACGTGCCCACGGAGACGCCGAGCAGCGCGACGACCAGGACCAGCGCGCCGATCTTGATCCGGCGGCGCCAGTTCGGCGCGGGGCGGCCCTGGACGTAGCCCCGGTCGTTGCCGTCGCCGGGGCCGCCGCCCTGGCCCGCGCCGCGGCCGCCGTTCCCGCCGCCGTACACCTGGCCCGTGTTGTAACCGCTGTCGTACTGCGGGTAACCGTCGTCGTAGCCCGCCGGCTGCTGCGGTACCGGGCGCTGCCTGGGCGGCGCGGGGCGCTGCTGCGGCGGGGCCGGGCGGCGCTGGACATGTGGCATCGAGCGGGCGCTCTCGGGCCGCTCGCTCGCGCTGCCCTGCCCGTAGCGGTTACCGCTGCGGTTGTCGTCGGTCCAGCCGTCGGGCCAATCGTTCATACGGACCAGTGTGCAGGCCGGGGCCGTCCCTCTTACAGGGTGTGTGGAGAATCGGACCAGGGCTGTTGCGAAGCTGATGCATTGCGACGCGTTCGGAGCCCACGCATAAGGTGGACGGTATGACAGATCAGGCTCCGCGCCCGGAGAGCGACATTCCGGCCAAGCCCACCGCGGCCTCCCGGACCACCCTCAGCCACATCATGACCGGCAGCGACACCAATCTGCTGGGGACCGTGCACGGCGGCGTGATCATGAAGCTGGTCGACGACGCGGCGGGCGCCGTGGCCGGCCGGCACTCCGGCGGCCCCGCGGTCACCGCCTCGATGGACGAGATGGTCTTCCTGGAGCCGGTCCGCGTCGGCGACCTCGTGCACGTGCGTGCCCAGGTCAACTGGACCGGCCGCTCCTCCATGGAGGTCGGCGTCCGCGTCATGGCCGAGCGCTGGAACGAGTCGACGCCCGCGACCCAGGTCGGCAGCGCCTATCTGGTGTTCGCGGCGGTCGACGCGGACGGCCGCCCCCGCCCCGTACCGCAGGTGATCCCGGAGACGGAGCGCGACAAGCGGCGCTACCAGGAGGCCCAGATCCGCCGTACCCACCGGCTGGCCCGGCGCCGCGCGATCAGGGAACTGCGCGAGAAGCGGCTGGCCGACGGCATCGAGGACTGAGGGCGCGAGGCCGACCGAGGGGCGCGAGGCCCGCCCCTGACCGGTTCCGTCCTCAAGCGCCGGACGGGCTGGTTTGCCCGGCCGCCTCAAGCGCCGGACGAGCCGGGGTTGCCCGCCGGCCTCACGGGCACACCACCTGGTCCCCCTTCACCGCCCCGAACCTTCCCGGCTCCGGCTCCTCCGCGTGGACCCGCTCGACCGTGCGGTAGTCCTCGCCCGCGGTCACCCGCATCGTCGCCCCCTGCCCCGGCACCGCCCGCAGCTCCGCCCCCGGCAGCGCCGCCGCCAGCGACTTCGCGGACCTGTCCCAGCGCGGGTCGTACGTCACCAGGGTGTGCTGGAGGTCGTGCTGCGGTGCGGTGAGCGGGGCGCGGGTCGTGTCGAAGCCGGTGGCGTGCAGCGCGGCGTCGACCTTGGTGCCGAGGCCATCCTTCGCGGTGCCGTTGTAGACCTGGACGCGGATCTGCTTCGGCGGGACGTCCACCTTCTTCGCGGGGTCCTTCTCGGCGGGCCGGGCGGTGGTCAGGGGTTTGTCCTCGCGCAGGGCGGTGAACAGCTGCTTCGACTTGACCGGGTCCCACTTGACCGTGGAGCCGATGCCCTTCACCTGGAAGGCGACATCGCCCATCGGCACCGAGGCGAACTCCGACGAGGAGGGGGAGAAGCCCCGCATCGCCTGGCCCAGGGAGAGCATCTGCTCCGTGTCGAAGCCCCGGTCGGCCCGTACCGACTTCAGCATCGTCGACGCGACCTCGCGGAACTTCACCGGGTTGAGGAGGACCCCGCTGCTCGTCGCCTGCTTGATCAGCGAGGCCATGAACCTCTGCTGGCGCTGCATCCGGCCCAGGTCGGCGGCCCCGTCGATGTGCCGGGAGCGTACGTACTGGAGCGCCTGCCCGCCGTTCAGCGTGTGGGGGCCCGCGGCCAGGTCGAGCCCGGTGTAGGAGTCCTTCAGCGGGCGCGCGGTGCAGATCTTCACCCCGCCGAGGGTGTCGACCGTGGTCATGAAGCTGGTGAAGTCGACCTCCAGATAGTGGTCGATCTTGACGCCCGTCATGTGCTCGACCGTCCGGACGGTGAGGCCCGGCCCGCCCTCCGCGTACGCCGCGTTCAGCTTCACCGGATGCGCCGCGTGCTCCTGGCCGGTCGTACGGTCCCGGTGCGCCGGGATCTCCGCGTAGCTGTCGCGCGGCAGGCTGACGACGCTGGCGCGCTGTTCGTCGGCCGACAGATGCACGAGCATGATCGTGTCCGTGCAGTGGCAGGGCTGACCGCCCAGCCGGTACTTCCGCTTCTCGTCCTTGGTGATCCTGTCGCGGCCGTCCGTGCCGACCAGCAGCAGGTTCATGCCGCGTCCGCCGGCGGGCCGGTTCTTCATGTCCTTGAACGGATCGATGCGGTCGATCCCGCTCTCCAGATT
Organism: Streptomyces sp. col6; assembly: GCF_008042035.1. Taxonomy (GTDB): domain Bacteria; phylum Actinomycetota; class Actinomycetes; order Streptomycetales; family Streptomycetaceae; genus Streptomyces. The sequence goes on along the minus strand of NZ_RDBL01000029.1, from coordinate 178,403 downwards.
CGTCACGACCGCGTGGCCGATCCCGCCGGCCCCGAGCACCAGGACCGAGAGCCCGGTCGCCACCCGCATGCCCCAGCGCGGCCGCTCGTCCTGCTTTCTCGGCCGGCCGCGCCGTGAGGGCGCGGGGCGGGACCCGGTCGGACGGGGGGAGCGTTGCGGCGTGGGCACGGGGGACACCTCCGCGGTGCGAGGGGGACCGTTCGTACGGTAGGCCCATATGATCGGCATCCCGGTAGGTCACCCGGCGGCGCGCACCGCTGTCCCCCATTCGCGGTAACGTGGCGGCCGAATACCGCTGCCGGGAGGGGTACGAGCCCCCGGCGCCCCCGAGGACCCCGAGGACCACATGTCTGCCGCGCAGCCTCCCGCCGTCTCCGTGATCATGCCGGTGCTCGACGAGGAGCGCCATCTCCGCAATTCCGTCCGCCACATCCTGGAGCAGGAGTACGCGGGCGAGATGGAGGTCGTGATCGCGCTCGGCCCGTCCACGGACCGTACGGACGAGATCGCCGCCGAGCTGGTCGCGGAGGACCCCCGGGTCCACACGGTGCCGAACCCCACCGGCCGTACCCCCGCCGCCCTCAACGCGGCGATCAAGGCGTCGCGCCACCCCATCGTCGTACGCGTCGACGGCCACGGCATGCTCTCGCCGAACTACATCGCGACCGCGGTCCGGCTCCTGGAGGAGACGGGCGCGCAGAACGTCGGCGGCATCATGCACGCCGAGGGCGAGAACGCCTGGGAGGACGCCGTCGCCGCGGCCATGACGTCGAAGATCGGCGTCGGCAACGCGGCCTTCCACACCGGCGGCCAGGCGGGCCCGGCCGAGACCGTCTACCTGGGCGTCTTCCGCCGGGAGGCGCTGGAGAAGGCCGACGGGTACAACGTGGAGTTCATCCGCGCCCAGGACTGGGAGCTGAACTTCCGCATCCGCGAGGCCGGCGGGCTGATCTGGTTCTCGCCCGAGCTGCGCGTCCAGTACCGCCCGCGCCCCTCCGTGCGGGCGCTCGCCAAGCAGTACAAGGACTACGGCCGCTGGCGCCACGTCGTCGCCCGCTACCACTCCGGCTCCATCAACCTGCGCTACCTGGCACCCCCGACCGCCGTCGTCGCCATCGCGGCCGGCCTTGTGGTGGGCGCGGCCGTCACCCCGTGGGCCCTGATCGTCCCCGGCGGCTACCTCGCGGCGATCGTCGCGGGCTCCCTCCCGGCGGGCAAGGGCCTGTCGCTGAAGGCCCGCGCGCAGATCCCGGTCGCGCTGGCGACCATGCACATGTCCTGGGGCTACGGCTTCCTGACGAGCCCGCGCTCCCTCGCGAAGAAGGTCATCGCGAGCCGCCGCCCGGCCATCGCCGAGCCGGGCGCCCCGGTGGCCTGACCGGCGCAGACGACGAGAGGGGGCGCCCGGCCGGACCGGGCGCCCCCTCTCGCGTACGCGGGGCCTCTACGGCGTGCGGTACGGCCAGTAGACGTCCATGCAGTCCGTCTTGGCGCCGTTGACCGCCTCGGTGCCCTCCAACGGATCGCTGTCGTCGTCGACCGTCTTCGGCGCCTCGGAGCCCGTACGCCAGTCGGAGCCGACCGTGAGCGTGAGCCCGGCCCCGTCCGGGGTGTCCTTGACGACGCTCGTCGGCAGCCCCAGCGCCTTGGCCACGGACAGCGCGTCCGACCTGCCCTGGGCCCCGGCGCTGCGCGGGTACGACACCTCGGTCGTCAGCGCCGAACCGGGCTCGGTGGTGGTGTCCGCCTCGGTGAAGCCCTTGGACTTCAGCAGGTCGCGGACGGCGGCGGCGCGGCCCCCGGCGGGTGGCTGACCGTCGGCACCCGTGCCGTTGACGACGGTGATCCCGAGCGACGCGGGGGCGCCGGCCTTCGGACCCTGGGCGGCCTTCTTCTTCTCCTTCGCCCGGTCCTTCGCGTCCAGCGACTGGTCCTCGCGGAGCAGCGCCCACAGCTTGTCGGCGGAGCCGGGCTTCGGCAGGACGTGGTTGTCGTCCTCCGGGTCCGTGATGCGCGGCATCGTCAGCATGTTCATCTTGTCCAGCGGCACGTTCTTCAGCTGCATGCCGAGGTCGAACAGCTTCTTGACCGTCCCGATCTCCTCCGAGACCTGGAGCGACTTGGTCCCGGTCTCGGCGAGGTTCATCAGCCTGCCCGTGTCCGTGAAGGCGTTCTGGCTCTTCAGCTCGCGCAGCACCGCGTTCAGGTACATGTGCTGCGCCTTGGAGCGGCCGATGTCGCTGCCGAAGGCGTGCCGGGTACGCAGCCACTTGAGCGCCGTCTCGCCCTGGATCTTGTGCGTGCCCGCCTTCATCCGCAGGAACGAACCGCCGGGAACCTTGGGCTTGGGCAGGTCGTAGAGGTCCTGCTTCACACATACCTCGGCGCCGCCGACGGCATCCGCCATGGCCACCACCCCGGCGAAGTCGACCATCATCCAGTGGTCGATGTAGACCCCGGTGAGCTTCTCCCAGGTGTCCAGGGTGCAGCCGGCCCCGCCGCGCAGCGAGACGTTGATGAGGTCGTTGGCGGCCGGGTACGTCTTGCCCGTGTCCGGGTTCTTGCACGCGGGAATGTCCACGCGGGTGTCCCGGGGAATGCTCACGACCGAGGCGTTCTTCCGGTCGGCCGACACATGCAGCAGCATCTGCACATCGGCGAGCGGCTCCGCACCGACGCTCTCCCGCGAGCCGCCGAGCTTCAGGTTCTCCTTGCTGTTGCGGCTGTCCGAGCCGATCAGCAGCAGGTTCAGCGGGGTCTCGCCCTGTGCGTTCGGGGCGGTCTTCTTCGCCCCGCTGTTGCCGGCGCTGCGCTCGCCCTTGCGAAGGTTGCTGTTCAGGTGCTGGTACCAGAGATAACCGGCCGCGCCGGTCCCGAGTATGAGGAAGGCCAGCGTGATGGCTGTCCAGCGCAGTACGCGGTGCTTCTTCTTGGGTTTTCGGCGTCCGCCGCGTCGCCCGGCGCGGTGCCCGCTGCCCGAGTCGCGCTCCCCGTCCTGGTCCGGGGCGGCGGTGGCCGTACCGCCGCCGTTCCCCTCGGCGCGGGTGTGCGGGGCCCGACGCCGCGTCCCCTCCCCAGACGTGCTGCTCCGTCCCACCAGGACCCCCCTGTTGATCAGACTCGTATGGCGCGGTGACGTGGCGTCACTTGGAGCACCCCGCCGACTCGGCGCTGGACTTCGGAATGTCGATCTTCTTCGGCGCCGTGATCGGCGTCCCGGCCGCCTGGAAGTCCTTGCCCAGCGTCAGCACCATCGCCTGAAGCCCTTCGGCATCGGTCGTGCCCGGCTTCATCGCGGACCCGGGCAGCCCCATCATCTCGGCGAGGGCGCGGGCCTGGTCCGCCTGGTTCGGGGCGTACTCCAGAGTCGTCTTGGCGATCTTCTCCGGTGCGTTGGCCTTGTTCGTGGACTTCAGGACGCCCTTGGTGTTCTGCAGCCAGGTGACCGTCTGCTGAGCACCGCCGGAGACGTCTCCACCGTTGTACACATCGACCCGGACGTCGGCCGCGGCCGCCTTGGTTCCCTTGAGGAGCGCGTCCTGCTTGCTCTTGGCCTTCTTCTTCTGCGCGGCCACCTCGGTCAGCGAGGTGTCGTCGCGCAGCATCGAGAACAGCTGCTCCGCCTGCGTCGGGTGCGGGACGACCGTGACGGGCTTCGGCTCCTCGGGGTTGTCTATCACCGGCATCGTGACGAACGTGATGTTCTTCGTGTCCGTCTTGGTGATCTCCTTGGCGAGCGCGCTGAGCTTCTTCACGTCGCCGATCGGCTTGTCGACGGTCAGCGCCTTGGTCGCCGCGTCCGCCACCTTGAACAGCTTGGTCGGGCTGGTCAGCGTTTCGTCCGACTTGGCCTGCTTGATCATCGAGCCCATGAACTGCTGCTGGCCCTTGATCCGGTCGAGGTCGCTCTCGTTGGAGTAGGCGTGCCGCGTCCGTACGAACGCCAGCGCGTCCTCGCCGCTGACCTTGTTCGGCCCCGCCGGGAGGTTGAGGTGGGACTTCGGGTCGTTGATGGCGTGGTCGAGGCAGATGTTGACCCCGCCGACCGCCGTGGAGAGGGTCTTCACCGCGTTGAAGTCGACCATCATGAAGTGGTCGATCTTCACGCCGGTCAGCTCCTCGACCGTCTTCATCGTGCAGCCCGGGTTGCGGCCGCTCTCGCCGAGGCTCCGGTTGAACCGGACGTGCTCCGTGCCCGGGATGGTCTTCTCGGAGCCGTCCTCCTGCTTGGCGGTGCACTCCGGGATGTCGGTGATGAGGTCGCGCGGGATGCTCATCGCCGTGGCGTTGGTGCGGTCCTCGGAGACGTGGAACAGGATGTTCGTGTCCGCGTGGCCGACGCTGCCCTTGTCGCCGTAGCCCTCGTTGCCCTTACCGGTCCGCTTGTCCGTGCCGATGATCAATATGTTGATGGGCGCGTTGGCGGTGACGACGTTCTTGTTGCCGACGTCGCCGGTGTCCACCGTGTTGATGTTGCCGTTGAGGCGCTGGTACAGCCAGTAGCCGCCGGCCGAGAGGCCGACGAGCACGAACGCCATCGTGCCGCCCGTCCACAACAGCGCCTTCTTGCGGCGCGACTTGGGCGCCTTGCGCTTGCGGCGGCCGGGGCCGGCCTCGCCCGGGGCGGGGCGCTCCTGGCCGCGCGGGGGGTTCGCCGACCGGCGTCCGCCCTGGCGCGGCACCTCGGTGCCGCGCCAGGGCGGACGCCGGTCGGCGAACTCCGAAGGGCCGCGCTGCGCCGGGGGGACCGAGGACCGGGGGGAATTCCCTCCGGAGTGGTTCAGTCGCAGTTCGTAATCGCCGGTGTCCGGGTTCAGAACCCACTGGTCTGCGGGATCATTCATGTCTTCCGCCCGCCCACGGCTTTGCGCATCCACGGTTGCTCGAGTCCTCCGTCGGTGCCACGCGAGGCGCCTCCCCCGAAAAGGCGCTCAGTCTTGCTCTCCAGAAGTGCGCGGCCGGACGGCCGGAAGCACCGGATCGCGTCACACTATCCGTCCCATTCGGCGTCCAGCGACGCGCGTGATGCATTCCACGGCCTTTACAACCGGGCATTCTTCCCATTGCACGCCGAATGTTGGTGTCTGTTTGGTCATTGCTTTACTGCTTGCACAGGTCGGTCGCGGCATTGTTCCCCGAATACGTGGGTGTGGGAGACGGCCCCGACGCGTCGGCGGCGTCCGGGTTGCTGTCGTCGTTCTTGTCGTCGTTCCCGAGCTCGTCGGCGGGCACCACGGCGACCGGCTTGTCGTCGCGCAACTGCTTGAACAGCTTGTCCGCGTCGGGCTGCACCAGTTCGTCCCGGTTCCGGTTCAGGTGGTACGGCTGCCGGGGGACGGTCAGGAACTGGACCTTGTCGGTGGGTACGTCCCGCATACCCCGCACCAGGTCGTACAGGTCCTTCAGGCTGTCGAGGCCCGGGTCGGTGGTGAGCGCCTTGGTGGCCGCGTCCAGCACCGGGTAGAGCCGGGTCGGGTTGAGCAGGACGCCGTTGCTCTGCACCTTGTTGACCAGTGCGCCCAGGAACTGCTGCTGGCGGTCCATGCGGTCGGTGTCGCTGCCGTTGCCGAGCGACTTGCGGGCCCGTACGTAGCCGAGCGCCTGCTCGCCGTTGAGCTTGTGGCGGCCCGCCCCGAGCTTGAGGTGGGCGTCCTTGTCGTCGACCGGCTCCTTGAGGCAGATCTCGACCCCGTGCACCGCGTTGACCATGTCCTTGAAGCCGTTGAAGTCGATGACCATGTGGTGGTCGATGCGGATGCCCGTCATCTTCTCCACGGTCCGGATGGTGCAGGCGGTCCCGCCCATCTCGAAGGCCCAGTTGAACTGTGCGAACTGGGCCCTCGTGGCCGTCTTGTCCTCTTTGTGGCAGACCGGGATGTTCACCATCAGGTCGCGCGGGATCGACATGGCGGTGGCGCTCTTACGGTTCGCCGCCAGGTGCAGCAGGATCGTCGTGTCCGAGCGCTGGGAGCCGCCGTCGTCGCGGCCGTACTTGCGGTTGTCGCCGGCCCGGCTGTCCGAGCCGATGAGCAGGATGTTCTCCGCGTCGTGGACGACGGAGACCGGCCGCTCCTTCTCGTACGCCTTCAGCTCGGCCGCCGCCGAGGTGTCCGTCCGGATGTTGCCGTCGAGCTTCTTGTACAGCCACCAGCCGACGCCCGCCGCGACGAGCACGAGGAACGAGAGCCCGAGCGCGGTCCAGCGCAGCCAGTGCCGCTTCCGCTTGACGGTGATGTCGACGGCCGCGCCGCCGCCCTCCGTCTTCGGGCCGGGGCCTCGGCCGGACCCGCTGCGGGTCTCGCCGCCGGGGCCGGTCTTTTCGGAGGGCGCGTCGTCCTCGCCGGGCGGCGGTACGTCGTCCCCCGCGTCCGGCGGCGCGTCCGGCGTCCGGTCCTCGCCCGCTGCCGAGTCGTCGGGGTCGCCCGGAGTGCCGGCGCTTTCGGTCACGTCTGCGTCCATCCTTCACGTTCGGCGGCGCGCTGGGCCGCCGGTCGCAGAAGTAGACGGCTGAACCTCACGCTTGGTTGTGCCTCGGCTGGTCTGTACGGCAGATCATGTACCGGAGTTGAGCGCCGACGCGGAGGGCTCGGCCCACGATGGGCCGGACGGGTGGGCCTCGGACCGCTTGTCGTACCGGGTACGCGGACCGCCCCCTGTCACACCGTCAGCGTGACCCGCTCGCTCTCCACCCGCTGCGCCAGCGCGTCCGCGCCCAGCCGGTCGAGATGGCGGCACAGGACCACGGAACCCCCGGTCGCCAGGGGTGCGTAGAGCCCGGCGACGAGCCCGTCCCAGGTGTCGTACGAACGCCCCGACAGCAGCCGCGAACCGGCGCCCAGGCCCAGCGCGGCCCCGTCCTCGCGGGCCCGCGCCACCAGCTCGGCCGCCGTGAACGCGGCCCCGCCCACCATCAGCGCCGGCCCGTCCGGGTCCACCGGGGCGAACGGTGCGAACCGGTCGCCCTGGCCCGGCACCTCCACCGCGTAGTCCGCGAAGCCCTCGGGTGCCTGCGGGAACCGCCCGCCCAACGGGCGCAGTGCCAGGGCGATCCGCTCACCCCGGCAGGCCCGCGCCGCGTCCAGCGTGTCCGGGCCGGAGACGACGAGATCGGCGCCGGCCGGGTCGCCCTGCACCTCGGCCACCACCCCCACCGAGGCGCAGGCCAGCAGCCACACCGCGGACTGCCAGTGCGCGGGCAGCAGCAGCGCCAGCCGGTCACCGGGCTCGGCGGCCAGGTCGCCCTGGAGCAGATTGGCGGTCTTGGCCACCCAATTGGCGAAGGTGGCCACCGACAGTTCGACGCGCTCACCGGTGGCGTCGTCGTAGAAGGTGACGAGGGGGCGGGCCGGGTCCGCGGCGAGCGCGGAACGCAGCAGGTCGGCGGGGGTACGGTCGCTGGCGTTCATGCCCGGAAGCGTACGCGGCCGTGCCGGACGGCGACGGGCCCGACCGTTGCCGCGTACACCGATTCGGCAGACGGTCCGTCAGCGACGCGGGACCATCCGGGTGGCCGGAGTTGTCCCGGTATGCCAAGGATCATATGTATGCGTGCCTTCCTTGCATCCGCCATCGGTGTCACCTGTACGGCAGCCCTCGTCCTGCCTCTCGCCGCGCCCGCGGGCGCCGCCCCCGACGCCCCCGCCCACGAGAACGACCTGCCCGGATCGACGCAGTCACTGCCGCTGGACCCGCTGTCGCCCGCAGCCCGCGCCACCGGCGCACCCACCGGGGAACGGGGGCTGACCGGGCGTGAGGTCCGCCCGTTCTCCATGGTCGGCGTCGTCTGGGACGACGAGGACGCCGAACTCCGCGGCACCGCCCGGGTCCGCACCCGCGCCGCCGGCACCCACCACTGGTCCGGCTGGCAGGACCTGGAGACGCACAACGCCGAACACGCCCCCGACCCCGGCTCCGCCGAACGCGCTGCGGGCGCCGTCAAGGGCTCCACCGCCCCGCTCTGGGTCGGCGCGTCCGACGGCGTCGAGGTCCGGGTCCGCCCGGAGGCCCCCGAATCCCGGGACGCCCTCCCCGTATCGCTGCCCACCGGGCTGCACCTCGAACTCGTCGACCCGGGCCAGGACCCGCGGGAGGGGACGGCCCCGGCCGGCGCGGACCGTACGGCGGGGCAGGCGTCCGCCGTGCTTCCCGCCCTGGACCGGACCGAAACCGAGGCCGCCGCAGGGCTCGCGCCCGCCGCGAAGCCGTACATCGGGCCGCGCCCGCGGATCATCACCCGCAAGGGCTGGGGCGCCGACGAGAAGCTGCGCGAGAAGGGTTTCGCGTACACGAGGACGGTGAAGGCGGCCTTCGTGCACCACAGCGCCACCGGCAACAACTACAGCTGCTCCCAGGCGCCCTCGGTGATCCGGGGCATCTACCGCTTCCACGTCAGAAGCAACGGATGGCGCGACCTCGGCTACAACTTCCTGGTCGACAGGTGCGGAAACATCTACGAGGGCCGGGCGGGCGGTGTGACCAAGCCGGTCATGGGCGCCCACACCTTCGGCTTCAACACCGACACCATGGGCATCGCCGTCCTCGGCACGTTCCGCAGCTCCGATCCGCCCGCCGCGGCCGTCACTGCCGTCTCCCGGCTCACCGCCTGGAAGCTCGGCCTGTCCGGCGCCGATCCAAAGGGCAGGGTGACGCTGGTCTCGGGCGGCGGTGACAAGTACAAGAGGGGCAAAAGGGTCGGACTGAACGTCATCTCCGGCCACCGCGACGGATTCGCAACCGATTGCCCGGGAGCGCGTCTCTACAAGCAGCTCGGGACCGCGCGGACCACGTCGGCTCGTCTGCAGGGGCGCTGACGCCTGCGGAGGAGCGCTGGCCGAGGACCGTCCCCGGGCTCTGCATACACTGGCCAGCCGAAGAAGCTGCTGTCCCATCCCCGCTGGGCTCGGGACGCCTGGCCCCAGCAGGAAGCGAAGACAGTGCTGTGACAGAGGCAAAAGAAGCGATCCTCCTGGTCGGCGGGAAGGGAACCCGGCTGCGCCCGCTCACGGTGCACACGCCCAAACCCATGGTTCCGGCGGCGGGCGTCCCCTTCCTCACGCACCAGCTGGCGCGTGCCAGGGCCGCCGGGGTCGAGCACATCGTCCTCGCCACCTCGTACCTCGCCGAGGTCTTCGAGCCCTACTTCGGTGACGGCTCCTCGCTGGGCCTGCACATCGAGTACGTCACCGAACGCGAACCGCTCGGCACCGGCGGAGCCATCCGCAACGTCGCCCACCGCCTCGCCTCCGGCCCGGACGAACCGGTCCTCATCTTCAACGGCGACATCCTCACCGGCCTCGACATCCGGGCCCTGGTCACCTCGCACGCCGACTCCGGCGCCGATGTCTCCCTCCATCTGACCCGGGTCGAGGACCCGCGCGCCTTCGGCCTCGTGCCCACCGACGACACCGGCCGCGTCACCGCCTTCCTGGAGAAGCCGCAGACGCCCGAGGAGATCGTCACCGACCAGATCAACGCCGGCGCGTACATCTTCCGCCGCTCGGTCATCGACACCATCCCGGCCGGCCGCCCCGTCTCCGTCGAGCGCGAGACCTTCCCCGGTCTCCTCGCCGAGGGCGCCCACCTCCAGGGCATGGTCGACTCCACGTACTGGCTGGATCTCGGCACTCCGCAGGCCTTCGTCCGGGGCTCCGCCGACCTGGTGCTCGGCCGCGCCCCGTCCCCGGCGGTGCCGGGCCGCTGCGGCGACCGCCTCGTCCTGCCGACCGCCTCCGTCGCCTCCGACGCCAAGCTCTCCGGCGGCACGGTCATCGGCGACGGCGCGGTCATCGGCGCGGGCGCCCGGATCGACGGCTCCGCCGTGCTCGCGGGCGCTGTCGTCGAACCCGGCGCGGTGATCACGGACTCCCTGGTCGGCGAGCGCGCCAGGATCGGCAGCCGTACGGTCCTGGCCGGCGCGGTCGTCGGCGACGGCGCCGAGGTGGGTGCCGACAACGAGCTGCGCGACGGCGTGCGGATCTGGTGCGGGGCGCGTCTGCCGGACGCCTCGGTGCGGTTCTCCTCGGACGAGTGAGCGGACCGGCCGCCCGGCCCGTACGCGGACCGGATGGCCGAAAACAGCCGTACCCTCGACAGGCAGACCCGACGACCGAGGACCTCATCCGTGGCAGGACGCTTCGCTCCCCGCAACGCCCGGCGCGCGCCCGTCCCGCACCAGGCGGCGGCCACACCCGTACCGGCGGCGCAGACCCGCGTCTGGACCCCGCCGGGCCCGCTCGACCTGCGGCTCGTCCTCGGCCCCCTGCGCAGGGGCCCCGCCGACCCCACGTTCCGGATGGTCGCCGACGGCTCCGTGCGCCGGGCCAGCCGCACCCCCGAGGGCCCCGGCACGCTCCACGTCGTCGCCCGCGACGGCCGGATCGAGGCATCGGCCTGGGGGCCCGGCGCGTCCTGGCTGCTGGACCAGCTGCCCACGCTGCTCGGCGAGGGTGACGACCCGGCCGCCTTCACCCCGCGCCACCGCCTCCTCGCCCAGACCCAGCACCGCCGCCCCGGACTGCGGCTGCTGCGCACGGGCCTGGTCCTGGAGTCGCTGATCCCGTCGGTCCTGGAGCAGAAGGTCACGACGGACGAGGCGTACCGCGCCTGGCGTCTCCTGGTCCGTCAGTACGGGGAGCCCGCGCCGGGTCCGCAGGAGTACGGCCTCTACGTCATGCCGGACGCCCGCACCTGGTCGCTGATCCCGTCCTGGGACTGGCACCGCGCGGGCGTCGACAGCAAGCGCTCGGCGACGATCCTGCGCGCGGTGCGGGTGGCCCGGCGCATGGAGGAGGCGGCCACCATGGACCTCCCCGACGCGCTGACCCGCCTCCGGGCGATCCCGGGCATCGGCCCCTGGACGGCGGCGGAGACCCTGCAACGCTCCAACGGTGCGCCGGACGCGGTGACGGTCGGGGACTTCCACCTCCCCGGCATCGTCGGCCACGCCCTGGCGGGCAACCGCAACGCGGACGACGAGGAAATGCTCGCCCTCCTGACCCCGTACGAGGGCCAACGCCACCGGGCGACCCGCCTCATCCTGCTCTCGGGCGCGACACCACCCCGCAGGGCACCACGCTTCCAGCCGAGGGACATCGCACAGCTGTGACGCCGGGCCGGGCCAAAATCTAGCCCGTCCGGCGATTGAGGACCGGGGCCCGGGGCAGAGCCCCGAACGGCCCGTCGGGGCTCAGGTCACACGGAGCCAGGACCCCGGAACACGGCGCCAAAGGCGCCTACCGCACGACGACGAAGTCCTCCGCGGACCGCCCCACCCGCGGCCCGGGGGCCGAAACCGCGTGCCCCACCGCAACCGCCCCCAGCGGGTCCCAGGACGACGGCAGCCCCAGAACCTGCCGCACCACATCCCGGCAGAACATCGTCGAGGACACCCACGCAGAGCCCAGCCGCTCCCCGGCCAGCGCCACCAGGAAGTTCTGGATGCCCGCCCCCGCCGCGACCACGAACATCTCGCGCTCCGCGCCGTCCCGCCGCTCGTCGCCGTACGTGTGCGAACCGTCCATCACCATGCACGGCACCACCAGATACGGCGCCCGGCGCAGCACATCGCCCCGCCGCACCCGCTTCGCGATCGATTCCTCGCTCTTGCCGTCGCGCCGCAGATCCGCGATCCACGCGTCCCGCATCGCGTCGAGCAGCCGGGTCCGCGACTCCGCCGACTCCAGCAGGACGAACCGCCACGGCGTCGTGTGGTGCGGCGCCGGCGCGGTCACCGCGGCGGCGACCGCACGCCGTACCGCCCCCGGGTCCACCGGCTCGTCGGTGAACTCGCGCACCGTACGCCGCTGGGTCACCGCCTCCCGTACCGCCTCGGAGGTCCCCAGCCGGAACATGTCGTCGGCCGCGACCCGCACCATCGCGCGGGCGCCCTGCTCGTCGGCCGCGTCCACGACGTGCCCGAGGCCGCGCACGACCGCGACGGGCAGCCCGTCCGCCTTGCCCTTGACCAGGTCACCCGCGGCGGCCAGCTCGTCGGCGGTGGCGACCACGGTCGCGCTGAGCGGATTGCCGTACGCGTCCTGCCCGCCCCGCAGGTCGTCCAGCACCCGCACCCCGGCCGCGCCGATCGCGACATCGGTGAGCCCGTTGCGCCAGGGCCGGCCGAAGGTGTCCGTGACCAGGACGCCGACCTCGACGCCGAGGGCCGCCCGCAGCCCCTCCCGGATGGTCCGGGCGGAGGCGTCGGGGTCCTCGGGGAGGAGCAGGACCGTGCCGGCGGGGGTGTTCGACGCGTCGACGCCGGCGGCGGCCATGACCAGGCCCTGCCGGTTCTCGACGATCCGCAGCGGACCGCGCCGGGCCACCACCCGTACCGTCTCGGCGTCGATCGCCGCCTCCCGGTCGGTGGCCTCGACGATCCGGCCCTCCGCCTTGGAGACGATCTTCGAGGTGACGAGCAGGACGTCGCCGTCGGCGAGTCCCGGCTCGGTGGCCGCGATGAGCTTCGCGAGGTCGTCCCCGGCCCGCACCTCGGGCATGCCGGGCAGGGCCCACACCCGGTAGGAGGGGGCGTCGCCGGCGCTCACGCGTGGACCTCCCCGGCGAGGGCCAGCGCCTGCCGGGCCATCTCGGCGGTGGCGGCGACGTCGGTCATCATCAGCGGCACGGCCCGGCAGCGGATGCCCGCCGACTCCACCCGCTCGACCGCGCCGGCGTCCACGGTGTCGACGAGCCAGCCGTCGAGCAGCCCGGAACCGTAGTGCTCGGCGACCGCGGCGGCCGTCGACTCGACGCCCACCGCCGCGAGGACCTTGTCGGCCATCCCGCGTACCGGCGCGTCACCGACGATGGGGGAGAGGCCGACGACCGGCACCCCGGCCTCGGCGATGGCCTCGCGGATGCCGGGCACGGCGAGGATGGTCCCGACGGAGACGACCGGGTTGGACGGCGGGAAGAGGATGACGTCGGCCTCGCCGATCGCCTCCAGGACGCCGGGCGCCGGCTTGGCCTGCTCCGCGCCGACGGGCACGATCGCCCGCGCCGGTACGGAGGCCCGCAGCTTCACCCAGTACTCCTGGAAGTGCACGGCCCGGCTCTCGCCGCCCTCGTCGATCGCCACATGCGTCTCGACGCGGTCGTCGGACATGGGCAGCAGCCGCACACCCGGCTTCCAGCGCGCACAGAGCGCCTCGGTGACGGCGCTCAGCGGGTAGCCCGCGCCGAGCATCTGCGTACGGACGATGTGCGTGGCGAAGTCGCGGTCTCCGAGCCCGAACCACTCGGGGCCCACGCCGTACGCGGCGAGCTCGCCCTTGACGTGGAAGGTCTCGTCGGCCCGGCCCCAGCCCTGCTCCTCGTTGATGCCACCGCCGAGGGTGTACATCACGGTGTCGAGGTCGGGGCAGACCTTGAGCCCGAACAGATGGATGTCGTCACCGGTGTTGCCGATGACCGTGATGTCCGCGTCGGGCGCGGCCTCCTTGAGGCCACGCAGAAACCGAGCACCACCGATACCGCCGGCCAGAACCACAATGCGCATGCGAAACAGTTTGTCAGGAGCTGTTGGGTTCGGGCACGGGGGCTGTTCAGGCTGTGGCGACCGCCGGGGCGCACTGCGCGGCGTGCATCGGCATGTCGGTGAGGCCCGGGTAGTAGATGTGCAGGCTCACGGCCGGTTCGAGGGAGTCGTTGACGACCTCGTGGACGTAGCCGGGGGCGAAGACGCGCTGCGCCCCGGCGCCCAGCGTCCGCTTCCCCCGGTCCGTGCGCTCGGTCAGCTCGCCGTCGAGCACGGTCAGCACACCGGAGGACGGGCCGTGGTCGTGCAGCCCGCTGCCCTGTCCGGGCACCCAGCTCAGCAGCCAGACCTCGTAGCCGAGTGGGGTCTCCCCTGGTCGAGCGGAGCCGAGACCTTGGGGAACTGTGCGCAGGCGGTGGTACCAGCGGCTGGTGGCGTCGTACTGGACGAGCGGTTCCCACAGGTCGCGCTCGGCGGCGATGGCGCGGGCGAGGCCGACGAACTCGGCCACGGTGACGGGGTGTTCGCGGGCGGGGCGAAGGAGGTGCGGGACCTCCAGGAGGTCGCCGGCGATCTGGAGGTCGCTGTCGCTGCTGTTCATGGGGCGGTGGTTCCTCGGCGGGTGCGAGTACGGCGTGGGGTGCGAGGGACTCGTCACGAGAACCGGGGGCCGGTGGCCGCGAGGCCGGAGGGGCCACGTGGGGGAGGTCCGGGACGAGCGGGGCCGAGCCGGAGCGGGGGCTACGACGGCGTCGGCGCTATCAACAGCTGAGACAGCTGGAACAGCAACAGCGAGCCTGGACAGCGCTACGGAACCCACGGGCGTGGGTGGCGTGCGTCGCTGAGGTCACTGGCATGCCATCAAGGAGAACCGGAGAACCGCCCACTGTCAACCCAATGCCCGGTTTGGCGGCAATGTTTCACCTCATCCGGTTACTCCGTGAGGAGAAAGGTTTTAGCGGTCGCCGACGGGGACAGGTGGCGCAACAGCCGTGCCGATAAACACGGGTGCGGCGCCGTGACCCGAATGTGATCTTGGTCGCTTCAGTGATCGAATCGCAACGTGTCCGAGCTCGTGGGGGTTTCTCTCCATGGCGGGCGAGGGCGCGGGAGAGCCCATGGCATATGTCAGGTTTTTGGTGATTTGAACACTTAACGCATACGGTTGGTGCCGCAGGGTGAATACCGAGGCCAATAGCAGATCTGGGCTTGACCAGCCAGAGCTACACGCTTGTAATTTCACCCGTGTCGTTCGGCCGATTCGGTAACGGCCGTATCACGGGACGCAAGAGACGGACGAGGGGCGCAGATGACCGAGCTGTTCCAGCAACTGCTGGTCGAGGACGCGGACGAGGAGCTCGGCTGGCAGGAGCGCGCACTGTGCGCCCAGACCGATCCCGAGTCCTTCTTCCCCGAGAAGGGCGGATCGACCCGCGAGGCGAAGAAGGTCTGTCTCGCCTGCGAAGTCCGGTCCGAGTGCCTGGAGTACGCCCTCTCCAACGACGAGCGGTTCGGTATCTGGGGCGGTCTCTCCGAGCGTGAGCGCCGGCGCCTGAAGAAGGCGGCGATCTGACCGGGCCGACCCGGCCGACTGCCCCCGACCCACCGCGCACCGCCGCGCACCCATGGCCCGCAGCCTGCCTCCGCAGGCGGCGGGCCGTCGCCGTACCCGGCCGGCGGCACCGTCATGCCGGACCCGGCTCAAATTCGCGCCGCGCCCGTACCCCTCCACACCCTCGGTCAACCGCTCCGCACACCCCGGGTTATCCGTACCGTTAGTGTGGGGCCCCGTCCGAGACGCGCCAACGACCCGACAGGGCGCGCGTGTACACCGATGCAGCCCCCGGGGGGACCTCCCCCCGACCCGGCCGGAGGGCCCGTACCTCGATGTCCGTGCACAGCCAATCAACGGCGCCGTACGCGGCCGCCGCCGCCCCAGAGTTCCCCCGGCATGTCGTCACCGCCGTGCTCGTCTCCCACGACGGCGCACGCTGGCTGCCCGACGCGCTCGCCGGGCTGCTCGGCCAGGAACGCCCCGTGCAGAACGTCGTCGCCGCCGACACCGGCAGCGCCGACGACTCCGCGCGGCTGGTCACCGAGGCGCTCGGCGCCGACCGGGTCCTGCACCTCGCGCGCCGTACGAGCTTCGGCACCGCCGTCGACGAGGCGAGCCGGACGGCCGGCGTCCTCACCCCGGACGACCTGCCCTACCTGAAGCGGCCCAGCGGCTGGGACCCGGTCACCCGGACCTGGCACGACGAGGCGTACGAGATGCCCGAGCTGCCGCACGGCGAGCCGGTGCAGTGGCTCTGGCTGCTCCACGACGACTGTGCGCCCGCGCCCGACGCACTCGCCGAGATGCTGCGCGTCGTCGACAACGACCGGCACGCCGCGATCGTCGGCCCCAAGCTGCGCGGCTGGTACGACCGCCGCCAGCTCCTCGAAGTCGGCGTCTCCATCGCCAACAGCGGACGCCGCTGGACCGGCCTCGACCGCCGCGAGCAGGACCAGGGCCAGCACGACCAGGTCCGCACCGTCCTGTCCGTCTCCACCGCAGGCATGCTCATCCGCCGCGACGTCTGGGAGGAGCTCGGTGGCTTCGACCGCAGGCTCCCGCTGATGCGCGACGACGTCGACCTGTGCTGGCGCGCCCACATGGCGGGACACCGGGTCCTCGTCGCCCCCGACGCCGTCCTGCGGCATGCCGAGGCCTCCGCGCGGGAACGCCGTCCCATCGACTGCGCCGGCCGCAACGTCGCCAGCCCGCACCGCGTGGACAAGGCGGGCGCCGTCTACACCATGCTCGTCAACGCCGCGGGCAAGCGGCTGCCCTGGGTGATGCTGAGACTGGTGCTCGGCACTCTGCTGCGGACGCTCGCCTACCTCGTCGGCAAGGTCCCGGGCCAGGCGCTCGACGAGGTCACCGGACTCCTGAGCACCCTGCTGCGCCCCGGCCGCATCCTGGCCGCACGGCGCGCCCGCGGAAAGGGCGCCGCCGACGCCGCCGAACTGCGCGGCCTCTTCCCCGCACCCGGCGCCACCGTCCGCGCGACCGTCGAACAGGTCGCCGGGAACTTCGGCGGCGGCTCCGACGCCGACTCCGGCTCCCGGCACGGCGCCGTCGAGTCCGGACCGGGCGGCGACGACGCCGACTACCTGGAGATCGACCAGTTCGCCCGGCTGAAGAAGGTCGGCCGCAAACCGGGCCCGGTGCTCTTCGCCGTGCTGCTCCTGGTCTCCCTCGTCGCCTGCCGCGGCCTCATCGGCGGCGGCGCGCTGGCCGGCGGCGCCCTGCTGCCCGCGCCCGGCGACGTCTCCGACCTCTGGGGCAGGTACGCGGACGGCTGGCACGCCGTCGGCACCGGCGGCACCCAGACCGCCCCGCCCTACCTCGCCGTGATCTCGGCCCTGTCCGCGCTCTTCCTCGGCTCCACCGGCTTCGCGCTCACCCTGCTGCTCGTCTGCTCGGTGCCGCTCGCCGGGCTCGCCGCGTACTTCGTCTCCCGCCCGCTGCTGCCCTCACGGCTGCTGCGCGCCTGGGCGAGCATCGCGTACGCCTTCCTGCCCGCCGCGACCGGAGCCCTGGCGACCGGCCGGCTGGGCACCGCCGTCCTGGCCGTCCTGCTGCCGCTGATCGCCCGCACGGCCGTCTCCGCGCACGGCATGCGGGCCGCCGGCAACGCCCGCGGCAGCTGGCGCGCCACCTGGGCGTACACCCTGCTCCTCACCCTCGCGATGGCGTTCACACCGATCGTGTGGCCGCTCGCCGTGGTCCTCGGCCTCGGCGTGCTGGTGCTGCGCCGCGACGACATCACGGCCTACGGGCTCCGCTTCCTCGCCGCCGTCGGCACCCCGCTCCTCGTCCTCGCGCCCTGGTCGCTCTCGCTGCTGAGCAGCCCGTCCGCGTTCCTGAAGGAAGCGGGGATGGAGACCGGTACGGGCTCCGCCTCCGCGCTGGACCTGCTCGGCATCAGCCCCGGCGGGCCGAAGGCGGCCGGCGGCGTCCTGCTCCTCGGCATCGTCCTCGCGGCGCTCGCCGCCCTGCTGCGCGGGGAGCGGCAGTTCGCCGTCCGCACCGCCTGGGTGGCCGCACTGGTCTCCCTGGCGTTCGCCGGGCTCGCCAACGGCTCGGGCTGGGCGGGCCCCGCCACCCTGGTCTACGGCGCCGCGCTCATCGCCGCCGCGCTCGTCGGTGCGGACGGCGCCCGCATCCGCGTCGCCGAACTCAGCTTCGGCTGGCGCCAGCCGGTCGCGGCCCTCATCGCCGTCGCGGCGGGGCTGGCCCCCGTGCTCGCCGCCGCCGGCTGGATGCTCGGCGGCGCGGCGGGCCCGCTGGAGCGCCGCGACCCGGTCCAGGTGCCCGCGTTCGTCGCGGAGGAGAGCGGCACCCGCGACCAGCCGCGCACCCTGGTCCTGGGCGGCACCTCGACCACCTCCGTCGACTACACCCTCGTACGCGGGTCGGGCGCCCGGCTCGGCGACGCGGAACTGGCCGAGGCCCAGGGCGGCAACAGCCACCTCGACAAGGTCGTCGCCAACCTGGTCGCCGGCTCCGGCGCCGACCAGGGCAGCCAGCTCAGCGGCTTCGCGATCCGGTACGTCCTGGTGCGCGACGGGGCCCCCAAGCAGATGAGCCGGGTGCTCGACGCGACCCCGGGCCTGAGCCGGCTCAGCCAGCTGGACGGCAGCGCCCTGTGGCGAGTGGACCGGCAGGTCGCCCGGGTCATGATCATCCCGTCCGCCGCCGGCGACGAGCCGCTTCCCGTGGGCTCCCGGGCGGTCGAGGCGCACACCGAGGTCCCCGCGGGCGGCAGCGGCCGGGTGCTGCGGATCGCCGACGCCGCCGACCCCGGCTGGCAGGCCACGCTCAACGGCCGCGCGCTGACCCCCAAGACGGTCGACGGCTGGGCCCAGGGCTTCGAACTCCCCGCCGAGGGCGGCACCCTGGATCTCACCTACGAGGCCCCCTTCACCCACACCGTGTGGATCTGGGCGCAGGTCGCGCTCGCCGTCGTCCTGGTGGTCATGGCCCTCCCGGGCCGCCGCCGGGAGATCGACGACGACCTGCCCGAGGAGGCCGAGGCCGTCGCCGCCGAACCCGTCGCCGGTGAGGGCCGCAGGGCCCGCAGGCTGCGCGCGGCCGCACTGGCCGAGAGCGAGGCCGCCGAGCAGGGCGCGGAGGGTGCGGAGGGCGCCCAGGAGGCACCGGAGACGGGCGAGCTGCCGGCGTACGGACAGACCGGCGAGCAGCCGGCGTACGTGCCCGCCCAGCAGGGCCCGGAAACCGGCCCGGCCCCCGAAGGCGCCCCGGAGAACCCGGCGAACCCGGATACCGAGGACGTCTTCGTACCGCAGCAGCAGTACGGCGAGTGGGACGGCGGGCAGGGCCAGTACCAGGACACCGGCTACCCGCAGTACCAGGACGGCCAGTACGCGGACGGGCAGCAGCCGGTCGCCGGCGGCTACGACCCGTACGGCTATCCCCAGCAGCAGGGCGAGTACGGCGCGAACGACCAGGGCCAGTACCAGGACCCCGCCTATCCGCAGTACCAGGACGGCCAGTACGCGGGCCCGTACAGCCCGCCGTCGTACGACCCGCCCCCGTACGACCCGAACGGGTACGACCCCGAGGCCGGGCAGTACGGCGAGCAGCGCCCGTACGACCCGCAGAACCCCGAGAACCCCGCCCCGGGCCAGAACCCGTGGCCGACCGCGCGAGGCGAGTCCGAGTGAAGTCCACCAGCAGCCTGTCCCTCATCGCCGGGGCGGTCGCCCTGGCCGCCGTCACCGGGTTCGCCGCGCTCGAAGTACCGGACGGCAGTGGCCCGGCCGAGGCGAGGACGGCCGCGCGGCTGCCCGTCGAACGCACCAGCCTGCTCTGCCCGGCGCCCGGCCTCTCCGACCTCTCGGAGACGGCGTACACGGCCTACACACCGCCGAACACGAGCGGCGGTTCGGCGGCGGCCGGCACGGCCGAACTCCTGTCGTCCGCGAAGGACGAGGCGAAGTCCGACGACAAGGACGACAAGGACAAGAAGGACAAGGGGAAGAGCAAGAAGGGCAAGGAGGCCGACAAGGACAAGCCGGTCGTCTCCCTCAAGGAGCCCGGCAAGCCCGCCACCGGCGAGGCGTCGGGCGCGGACTCGCCCGCGCTCGTCGGCACCGCCACGGGCCGTCTCGCACCCGGCTGGACCGCCCAGCAGACCACCACCATCGAGGCGGGTGACGGACGCGGCCTGCTCGGCATCAGCTGCACCGCCCCCGACACCGACTTCTGGTTCCCGGCGGCCAGCACCGCCAAGTCCCGCGAGGACTACGTCCACCTCACCAACCCGGACGACACCGCCGCCGTCGCCGACATCGAGCTGTACGGCCCGGACGGCACGCTCAAGTCCGACGTGGGCGAGGGCATCACGGTCCCGGCGGGCTCCGGCGTACGTGTCCTGATCTCGACGCTCACGAGCAAGGCCGTCGACGACGTGACCGTCCACGTCACCACCCGTACGGGCCGGGTCGGTGCGGCCGTCCGAGCGGCGGACGAGACGAACGGCAGCGACTGGATCGCCCCCTCAGCCGAACCTGCGGGCACCCTCGTGCTGCCCGGCATCCCGGCGGACGCGACCTCGGTGCGCCTGGTGGCCTTCGCCCCCGGCGACGACGACGCCGACCTCCAGCTGAAGCTGCTCGGCAAGTCCGGCGCGATCACCCCGGCCGGCCACGAGGAACTGCACGTCAAGTCGAACATGACGGCCGGAATCGACCTGAAGGACGTCACTCGCGGCGAGCCCGGCTCGCTGATGCTGGTGCCCTCCGAGAAGAGCAGGGCGACCCCCGTGGTCGCCGCCCTGCGGGTGGTCCGGGGCAAGGGCGACAAGCAGGAGGTCGCCTACATCCCGGCGACCGGCCCGGTGGCCGCCCGCGCGACGGTCGCCGACAACCGGTCCAAGGGATCGGTCCTCTCGCTCGCCGCGCCCGGAGCCGCCGGCACCGTCAAGGTCACCGCGTCCGCGGGCAGCGGGGGCGGCACGGCGGTCAGCAAGACGTACAAGGTCGCGGCGGGCACGACGACCGCGGTCACCCCGCCCGTGCCGAAGGGCCTCAAGGGCACCTACGCGCTGACGGTCGAGCCCCAGTCGGGCGGCCCGGTGCACGCCGCCCGCACGCTCACGGTGACGGTCGACGGCATCCAGATGTTCACGGTGCAGACCCTGCCCGACGACCGGGGCACGGTCGAGGTCCCGGCGGCCCGCCAGGACCTGTCGGTGCTCGACGACTGAGACGAGCGAGACGGCCGGAGGAGACCGGGACGGGCGAGACGGCCGAGGGGACGGGCCCCGGCCGGCCTACTCCTGCCCGTAGCGGGGGTCGACGGACTCGGGGGCCAGGCCCAGCAGCTCCGCCACCTGCTCGACGACGATCTCGTGGATGAGCAGGGCCCGCTCGTCACGGCTCTTGGTCCGGAGCTCGACCGGCCGCCGGTAGACGGAGATCTGGGCGGGCCGGCCCTTCTCCGCCGAGACCGCGTTGCCCAGCGGAACGGTCTCCTCCGCGGTCTCCGGCACCTCCAGGACGACGAAGTCGACCTCGGCCAGCTGGGGCCAGCGCCGCTCCAGCCGCTCGACGGAGTCCTGGACGAGATCGCGGAAGCTGTCCGCCCGGCTCGTCGACAACGGCACCTGCGGCGGGGCGACGGGCCCGCGCATACCGCGGCCGTGTCGGTCGCGGCGCCGCGGACGCGGCTCGGACGGGCGGGGCGGTACGGAACTGTCCATCACCGAGGCAGCCTAACGCTCCGGGGCCCGTCCGGCCGGAGGCCGAGCGGGCGCGAAGAGCCCTGTCCGCTCTTGAACAATCCGGCCATACGAGAGCCCGTTTCCGGCCCCGCTCCCGACCGCCGAACGCGCGCCTTGTGAAAGGTTCGCTGCACAGCGGTGACCGGAATCATTGCCGTCAAGACCCTCGCCCTCTCCTCCCGCGCAGGTCAGGGGAGTTGATCCGGGGGGTCCTGTGCCACAGGTCACAGGGCGACACGGAGGGGTGAGCCGGGGGAGAGTCGTCGCAGCCCGCTCAAGAGTGCGGTACCGTCCAACATCGTGAGCCCTGTACGTCGCTGTTCGCGCACCGCGTGCGGCCGCCCTGCCGTCGCGACACTGACGTACGTCTATGCCGACTCGACTGCGGTCCTCGGCCCGCTCGCCACCTACGCCGAGCCCCACTGCTACGACCTCTGTGCCGAGCACAGTGAGCGGCTGACCGCGCCACGGGGCTGGGAGGTCGTCCGCCTCTCCGACCCCTCCGCGCCCAGTCGCCCCAGCGGCGACGACCTGGAGGCGCTGGCCAACGCCGTACGGGAGGCCGCGCGTCCGCAGGAGCGTGGCGACGGCACCCGGGGCAGCGGCCCGCGCGCCGCGGACCCGATGGAGGTCGCCCGCCGGGGTCACCTCCGTGTCCTGCGCTCACCCGACTCCTGAGGGGCCGCCGGCCGCCGGGTAGTTTGGCGGTCCGAAGAAACCCCTGGAGGACCGGCCCGTGACCGCAGACCTGTCGCAGCTCGTGAAGGCGTACGACGTGCGCGGAGTCGTGCCCGATCAGTGGGACGAAGGGCTGGCCGAACTCTTCGGGGCGGCGTTCACCGAGGTGACCGGCGCGGAAGCGATCGTCATCGGCCACGACATGCGCCCCACGTCGCCCACCCTGTCCGGGGCGTTCGCACGGGGCGCGGCGGGGCGGGGCGCGGACGTCACGATGATCGGCCTCTGCTCGACGGACCAGCTCTACTACGCGTCCGGGGCGCTCGACCTGCCCGGCGCGATGTTCACCGCGTCGCACAACCCGGCGCGGTACAACGGCATCAAGATGTGCCGGGCGGGCGCGGCGCCGGTGGGCCAGGACACGGGCCTGGCCGAGATCCGCACGCTGGTCGAGGAGTGGTCCGAGAAGGGCGCCCCCGAGCCGGTCGCGACGCCGGGCACGGTCACCGAACGCGACACCCTCACGGACTACGCCGCCCACCTGCTCTCCCTGGTGGACCTGACGGGGATCCGCCCGCTGAAGGTGGTCGTGGACGCGGGCAACGGCATGGGCGGCCACACGGTCCCCACGGTCTTCGCCGGGCTGCCCGTGGACCTCGTCCCGATGTACTTCGAGCTGGACGGCACCTTCCCCAACCACGAGGCCAACCCGCTGGACCCGGCCAACATCGTCGACCTCCGGGCCCGCGTCGTGGCCGAGGGCGCCGACCTGGGCCTGGCCTTCGACGGCGACGCCGACCGCTGCTTCGTGGTGGACGAACGGGGCGAAGGCATCTCCCCGTCGGCGATCACCGCCCTGGTCGCCGCCCGCGAACTGGCCCGCAACGGCGGCCGGGGCACGGTCATCCACAACCTGATCACGTCCCTATCCGTCCCCGAAGTCGTACGCGAACACGGCGGCACCCCCGTCCGCACGAGGGTCGGCCACTCCTTCATCAAGGCCGAGATGGCCGCCCACGGCGCGATCTTCGGCGGCGAGCACTCGGCCCACTACTACTTCCGCGACTTCTGGAACGCCGATACGGGCATGCTCGCCGCCCTCCACGTCCTCGCCGCGCTCGGCGGCCAGGACGCCCCGCTCTCCGCCTTGGTCGCCCAGTACGACCGCTATGCCGCCTCCGGCGAGATCAACTCCGAGGTCGACGACCAGACGGCCCGCACGGCCGAGGTCAGGGCCGCCTTCGCCTCCCGCGAGAACGCCACCACGGACACCCTGGACGGCCTCACGGTGACCACCCCCACCTGGTGGTTCAACCTCCGCCCCTCGAACACGGAACCGCTGCTCCGCCTGAACGTGGAGGCGAAGGACGAGGAGACGATGAGGTCGGTACGCGACGAGGTCCTGGCACTGATCAGGCACTAGCCGCGAGTCTGCGGCCCGTCCCACCCCATTTC
>NZ_RDBL01000029.1:131988-154903 GCF_008042035.1 Streptomyces sp. col6 | reverse complement strand
CACCCCACCCCGGCGGTAGGCTGACCTCGCCCCCACAAGGGCCTCCGAACACCACCCGCCCGAAGGGACACCCCATGCCGCTCGAAGCCGGCCTCCTGGAGATCCTGGCCTGCCCGGCCTGCCACGCGCCCCTCGACGACAGGACCGCGGCCGACGCCCCGGAACTCGTCTGCACCGGCACCGACTGCGGCCTCGCCTACCCGGTCCAGGACGGCATCCCCGTACTCCTCGTCGACGAGGCCCGCCGCCCCGCGTAACCGGCGCACCCGCCGCCCCGGCGTAACCGCGCCACACCGCACCGGCCGGTGACCGGCACGTGATCGGAGGACCGCCCCATGCTCGACGAGTCGCTGCTCGACGCCCCCGACGCCCTGGCCCGAGCCGACCGCCGCGATCTGCTCCGCGGCGCCGCCGAGGCCGGGGCCCGGGTCCGTACCGCCGCCCGGCACGCGACGGAGGCCGGGATCACCGAGCTGAACCCGGAGGGCCGCCCGCGCGCCGTCCTGGTCGCAGGACCCGGCACCGCCGCGACCGGCGTGGCGGACCTGATCGCCGCGCTCGCCGGCGCCTCCGCCCCGGTCACCCGCATCCACCCGACCGGTGTCGCCCCCGCCCCCGGCGCCCTGCGCTGGACCCTGCCCGGCTGGGCCGGCTCCGTCGACCTGCTGCTCATCGCCACGGCGGACGGCTCCGAACCCGGCCTCGCCCTCCTCGCGGAGCAGGCTTACCGCCGCGGCTGCACGGTCGTGGCCGTCGCCCCCCAGCGCTCCCCGCTGCGCGAGGCTGTGCACGGGGTGCACGGCCTCGTCGTACCGATGGCCTCCGCCCCGCACGGCGAGTACGACGCCGAGACCTCGGCCGCGGGCCCCGGCACGCTCTGGGCCCTGTTCACCCCGCTGCTCGCGCTCCTCGACCGCGTCGGCCTGGTCACCGCCCCCGCCGAAGCGCTGCAGAGCGTCGCGGACCGCCTGGACCGTACGGCGGAGCGCTGCGGCCCGGCCGTCGCCACGTACAGCAACCCGGCCAAGACGCTCGCCGCCGAACTCGCGGACAGCCTGCCGCTGATCTGGACGGAGGGCGACGCGGCCGGCCCGGTCGGACGCCGGTTCGCCGCGGTCCTGGCGGAGCTCTCGGGCCGCCCGGCCCTCGCCGCCGCCCTCCCGGAGGCGCTCCCGGCGCACGGGGGCCTGCTGGCGGGCGCGTTCGCCGCGGGCGCGGACCCGGACGACTTCTTCCGCGATCGCGTCGACGAGTCGGAACCCCTGCACGCCCGCGTGGTCCTGCTCCGGGACCGGCCCACCGGCGGCCTGAGCGCCGCCCCCGCCGCCCGCGAACTGGCCCTGGGCCACGACACGGCGATCAGTGAGCTCGAACCGGAGGAGGGCAGCACGCTCGAATCCCTCGCCGAACTGCTCGCCGTCACCGACTTCGCCGCTGTCTATCTGGCCCTCGCCTCGGCGCCCGGCGCCTGAGACACCTCGCACCGCCCCCCCGTAACGCAGCAGCTCAGCACCACACACGGCAACACAAGGACAGGACCCATGGACCGGCTCTCCAACACCGTGCGCCCGTACGCCTGGGGCTCGACCACCGCCATCCCCGCCCTGCTCGGCATCGCCCCCACGGGCGAGCCGCAGGCGGAGATGTGGATGGGCGCCCACCCCGGAGCCCCCTCCCGGATAACCCGCACCGAAGCCCCCGGCACCGGCGAGGCAGCCGGCGGAACCGCCGCACAGGCCCACGCCGAGCAGTCCCTCACCGACGTCATCGCCGCCGACCCGGCCCGCGAACTCGGCGCGGCGGCCGTCGAGAAGTTCGGCCCCCGGCTGCCCTTCCTCCTCAAGCTGCTCGCCGCCGGTGCCCCCCTCTCCCTCCAGGTGCACCCGAACCTCGACCAGGCCAGGGCGGGGTACGCGGACGAGGAGCGCCGGTCCGTCCCGATCGACGCCCCGCACCGCACGTACAAGGACGCCAACCACAAGCCCGAACTCATCTGCGCGCTCACCCCTTTCGAGGGACTGTGCGGATTCCGCCGGCCCCTGGAGGCGGCCGAGGCGATGGAGGGCCTGGGCGTCGACTCCCTCAAGCCGTACGCGGATCTGCTGCGCGCCCAGCCCGAAGAGGCCGCCCTGCGCGAGGTGCTGACGGCGATCCTCACGGCGGACCCGGACGAGATGGCCGAGACGGTGACCGCCGCGGCGGCCGCCGCGGAACGGCTCGGCGGCGACTACGCCCCGTACGCCCGCATCGCCCACCACTTCCCCGGCGACGCCGGCGTCATCGCGGCCATGCTGCTCAACCATGTGCGGCTCCAGCCCGGCGAGGCGCTGTACCTCGGCGCCGGCGTCCCGCACGCCTACCTCGACGGCCTCGGCGTCGAGATCATGGCCAACTCCGACAACGTGCTGCGCTGCGGCCTCACGCCCAAGCACATCGACGTCCCCGAACTCCTGCGCGTCGTCCGCTTCGAGGCGACCGACCCGGGTGTCCTGCGCCCGGAGGCGTCCCCGTCGGGCGAGGAGCTGTACGAGACCCCGGTCGAGGAGTTCCGCCTCTCCCGCTTTGACCTGTCGCCCGGCGCCGCCCCCGCCGACCTGACCGCGGCCACCCCGCAGATCCTGCTCTGCACGGCGGGCGCCCCCAAGGCCGGCGACCTCGGTCTCACCCCCGGCGCCTCGGTCTTCGTACCGGCGGGCGAGCGGGTAGATGTGTCGGGAGCGGGCACGCTGTTCCGTGCGACAGTGGTGGCCTGACGCACCGTCCGCGACGGCGGCTGCAACAATGTGCCGCCGTACCGCGGCCGCCGGGGCCGCAGACCGAAGAAGGGACACCAGGAACCCATGAGTGCGTCAGGCGGAACCAAGGCGATCGTGGCGGCGCTCGGCGCCAACCTCGCGATCGCGGTGGCCAAATTCGTGGCGTTCCTGTTCAGCGGCTCCTCGTCGATGCTCGCGGAGAGCGTCCACTCGCTCGCCGACTCCGGCAACCAGGGCCTGCTGCTACTCGGCGGCAAGCGGGCGCAGCGCGAGGCCACCCCGCAGCACCCGTTCGGCTACGGCCGCGAGCGCTACATCTACGCCTTCCTCGTCTCCATCGTCCTGTTCTCCGTCGGTGGCATGTTCGCGGTGTACGAGGGCTACGAGAAGATCAGGCACCCCCACGAGCTGGAGGCCTGGTACTGGCCGGTGGGCGTCCTGGTCTTCGCGATCATCGCGGAGGGCTTCTCCTTCCGTACGGCGATCAAGGAGTCCAACGAGTCCCGCGGCTCGCTCAGCTGGACGGACTTCATCCGCCGCGCGAAGGCCCCGGAACTCCCCGTCGTCCTGCTGGAGGACTTCGGCGCGCTGATCGGTCTGGTCCTCGCGCTCGGCGGCGTCGGCCTGGCCCTTGGCACCGGCAACGGCGTGTGGGACGGCATCGGCACCCTGTGCATCGGCATCCTGCTGATCGCCATCGCCCTCGTGCTGGCCGCCGAGACCAAATCCCTGCTGCTCGGTGAGGCCGCCGGCACCGACCAGGTCGAGAAGATCAAGGCCGCGGTCGTCGACGGCGACACCGTCACCGGCATCATCCACATGCGCACCCTCCACCTCGGCCCGGAGGAACTGCTGGTCGCCGCCAAGATCGCCGTCCAGCACGACGACACCGCCGACGAGGTCGCCAACGCCATCAACGCCGCCGAGTCCCGCATCCGCGCGGCCGTTCCGATCGCCCGGGTGATCTACCTGGAGCCGGACATCTACAACGCGGCGGCCGCCGCGTTGTAGATGTCCGGCTCCAGGTAGATCACCCGGGCGATCGGAACGGCCGGACCGATCGACCGCCATCAGCAGCGACGTCTGACACTGCCGTCGAATCTACACCGAACGGCGCAGCCGCTCCCGCCCCGGACCCGCCCCGGTGGACTGGGAGCGGCTGCGCCGTTCGGTGTAGATTCGACGGCAGTGTCAGACGTCGCTGCTGATGGCGGTCGATCGGTCCGTACGCCGGACCGGCCGAGGGAGAGAGGGCCTCCGACGGACTGCGCTGCGAGCGTCCGGGCATTCGTGTGCCCGCCGCCGCAGAGCCGCCCTACCCACCCTCGACTCCACCACGAGGAGCAGCCCGTTATGACGACGGTCGCCAATCGACAGGACTTCAAGGTCGCCGATCTCTCCCTCGCCGCCTTCGGGCGCAAGGAGATCACCCTCGCCGAGCACGAGATGCCCGGCCTGATGTCGATCCGCAAGGAGTACGCCGCCGCCCAGCCGCTGGCTGGCGCCCGCATCACCGGCTCGCTGCACATGACCGTGCAGACCGCCGTGCTGATCGAGACCCTGGTCGCCCTCGGCGCCGAGGTCCGCTGGGCCTCCTGCAACATCTTCTCCACGCAGGACCACGCCGCCGCCGCCATCGCGGTCGGCCCGAACGGCACCCCCGAGGCCCCCGCCGGCGTCCCGGTCTTCGCCTGGAAGGGCGAGACGCTCGAAGAGTACTGGTGGTGCACGGAGCAGGCCCTGACCTGGCCGAACACCCCCACCGGCGGCCCCAACATGATCCTGGACGACGGCGGCGACGCCACGCTCCTGGTGCACAAGGGCGTCGAGTTCGAGAAGGCCGGCGCGGCCCCTGACCCGGCGACGGCGGACAGCGAGGAGTACGCGCACATCCTCACGCTGCTCAACCGCACGCTGGGCGAGTCCCCCCAGAAGTGGACGCAGCTGGCCTCCGAGATCCGTGGCGTCACGGAGGAGACCACGACCGGTGTGCACCGGCTGTACGAGATGCACCGCGACGGCACCCTCCTGTTCCCGGCGATCAACGTCAACGACGCAGTCACCAAGTCGAAGTTCGACAACAAGTACGGCTGCCGCCACTCGCTGATCGACGGCATCAACCGCGCCACCGACGTCCTGATCGGCGGCAAGACCGCTGTCGTCTGCGGCTACGGCGACGTAGGCAAGGGCTGCGCGGAGTCCCTGCGCGGCCAGGGCGCTCGCGTGATCATCACCGAGATCGACCCGATCTGCGCCCTCCAGGCGGCGATGGACGGCTACCAGGTCGCCACCCTCGACGACGTCGTCGCGCAGGCCGACATCTTCGTCACCACGACGGGCAACAAGGACATCATCATGGCCTCCGACATGGCCAAGATGAAGCACCAGGCCATCGTCGGGAACATCGGCCACTTCGACAACGAGATCGACATGGCCGGCCTGGCCCGGATCGACGGCATCGTCAAGGACGAGGTCAAGCCGCAGGTTCACACCTGGACGTTCCCCGACGGCAAGGTCCTCATCGTGCTCTCCGAGGGCCGCCTGCTGAACCTGGGCAACGCCACCGGCCACCCCTCGTTCGTCATGTCCAACTCGTTCGCGGACCAGACCCTGGCCCAGATCGAGCTGTTCACGAAGCCCGAGGAGTACCCGACCGACGTCTACGTGCTGCCCAAGCACCTCGACGAGAAGGTCGCCCGTCTCCACCTCGACGCGCTCGGCGTGAAGCTGACGACGCTCCGCCCCGAACAGGCCGCGTACATCGGTGTCGAGGTCGACGGCCCGTACAAGCCGGACCACTACCGCTACTGATCCCGCCACGCGCCGCGGAGGCACCGGTTCACCGGCGGCCCCGCAGCGCGGAGCGGCTCAGCGGCGCGGGACGCCCGACGACCCGAGCCGATCAGCAGCAGGAGCAGTGACGAACGCAGGCCCCCGCACCCCCGTGTCGGGGGCCTGCGCCGTACCGCACCCGCACGAGCCGAGGACCCGAAGGACCCCATGCCCCGCGGCCGATATTCGCTCCACGACGTCCACGACCACACCCCCCTCGGCGAAGAACACTTCCACTGCGCGCCCGGCCCTTCCGGCTGGCGCTACATCTCCCAAACGACTGCCCCGTCCGGCAGTCACCTGGGATCCGTCGACCTCACCCTTGACGAACTCGGCCGCCCCCTCCGTCTCGAACTCCATGCCGCCGACTGGCAGGTCCGCGGCGCCGCCCTGGAGGGCCTCACCTGGGTCCGTACCGACCCGACGGGCACCCATGCCACCGAAGGCAACGTCCGCGGCCACGCCTTCAACGGCACATCCCCCGCCTTCCTCGTAGCGACCGCCCGTCTGCTGCGCCTCACCCCCGCTTCCCCCGAGACCCGCGTCCGGGTCGTCACCTTCACGGATCCGGTCCTCGCCCCCCGTACGCTCGACCAGTCCTGGGCCCTGGTGAACAGTGAAGCGCACGCCACTGACAACGGCCCCCTGAAGGTGGACGAATACCAGGTCAGCGCCCTGGACACCGGTGAACGGCACACCGTCCACCTCGCCGGAGACGTGGTGCTGTCCGCCCCCGGCATCGAGCTCGAAGACCTGGAATCCCCGCCCTCCGACCGCTAGGACCCGCCGGCCTTCAGACAGGCGGCACGAATCCGGTGGCAGAGGACTTCCGGCTCCCACCTGCCGCCCCGGAGCCGGGACGCGTGGCACCGTCGACTCCACGCGCGACAGGACCGGGAGCGCCACCGGCCGCGCCCACCGGTGAGGTGCCGGCGGAGCCACGGATCGCCTCCGGATGAGCGGTGTGCCACGCCGTGCGCGCGTCCCGTACCTGCCGTTCGTGCACCACGGCGGCCAGGTAGGCGGCGGCCGGCACGCCCACCGGGGCAGGCACCCCGGTACGTGCGGCGACCTCCCCACCCAGCTGTTGCGACATGGCCCGGCCCACAGCGGGATCGAGCTGGTGCATCCGCGTCAGGTACTGCCGGACCGAGAGCCACAGGTCGTCCGGGACCGCCGACAGATCCAGACCGGCGAACCGCCCGATCAGCCAGGGCGGAGGCGGCGGAACGGCCCCGGACCGACCCGCCGGTACCCGTTCCCGTACGACGAGCGTTCCCGCGAACACGTCCCCGAGCCGCCTGCCACGCGCCGAGACCAGCGATGCGACGACGGCGACGACTCCGAGCGTCATCAGGATCTCCACGACGCCCATGCCCCCGCGCACGAGCGCGTGCCGGAACCGGATGGGCCCTCCGTCGTCCCGCACGACCCGCAGCCCACACGCCAGCTTGCCCAGCGACCGGCCATGGCTGAGCGTCTCGACCGCGATCGGGCCTCCCACCGGCACCAGCAGAAAGGTGGCGACGGAAACCGCGGCCCAGGCGGCATCGTCCAGGGAGCCGCCGGCCACAGCCAGACCCAGGGCGACCAGACCGAAGACCGTTCCGACCACGACCAGATCGATGGCCAGGGCCAGCGCACGGCTCGGCAGCCTCGCCGGCCGGAGCCCCAGCACGACCGCGTCGCCGGTTACGAGTTCACTCATCGCCCCACCCTCGGTTCCGGGCCCCCTGCCCCGCGGGCCCACAGTCTGCCAAGCTGGCCCGCAACGCCGCAGTCGTACGACCCGTACGCACCCATGCCTGGAGCAGCAGCCGACCATGGACCTCGACGTCTTCGTCCACGCCCACCGCATCGAGTGGGACCGGCTGGACCACCTGCTGCGCCGCGGCCGGCGGCTGACCGGTGCGGAAGCCGACGAACTGGTCGATCTCTACCAGCGCACGGCCACCCATCTCTCCCTGATCCGGTCCAGCGCCCCCGACCCGCTGCTCGTCGCGCGGCTCACGCAGCTGGTCGCACGGGCCCGCTCCACGGTGACCGGTACGCGTCGTGCGTCCTGGCGCGACGCCGCGCGCTTCCTCACGGCCGGGTTTCCCGCGGCGGTCTACCGCTCCCGGCACTGGTGGATACCGACCGCGGTCCTCTCCGTACTTCTGGCCGCGCTGATGGGCTGGTGGATCGGCACGCATCCGGAGGTGCGGTCGGCCATCGCGGCTCCGGAAGACCTCCGCCGGATGACGGTGCCGGGCGGCGAGTACGAGACGTACTACTCCAGCCACCCCGCGACCTCCTTCGCCGCCCAGGTCTGGACGAACAACGCACAGGCCGCCGCCATGTGCCTGGTGCTGGGCGCCTTCCTCTGCGTCCCGGTGATCTGGGTCCTTTTCCTCAACGTGGTCAACCTGGCGGTGGGCATCGGACTGATGTCTTCGGCGGGCCGCCTCGACGTGTTCCTCGGCCTGGTCCTGCCCCACGGCCTGCTGGAGCTGACGGCGGTGTTCGTCGCCGCCGGCACAGGTCTCCGCCTCGGCTGGACGGTCATCGACCCGGGCCCGCAGACCCGCCGTGCGGCCTTGGCGCAACGGGGCCGGGCGGCCCTGGGCATGGCCATCGGCCTGGCGCTCGTGCTGTTCGTGTCAGGTGTCATCGAAGCCTTCGTGACCCCGTCCGGCCTGCCCACCTGGGCCCGCATCTCGCTGGGCACAGCAGCCGAGCTGCTCTTCCTCGCCTACGTCTATGTCCTCGGCGGACGTGCGGTCCGGGCCGGAAACGCAGGCGATCTGGACGCCGTCGAACGAAGTGCCGAGCTGCCGACCGCCGCCTGATGTGCGTACGCCGTCGCTGACCTGCTAGTGTCCTCCTCGCCCCAAAAAACCGTTGACACGGCGAAGCGGGGGAGGTAGATTTGAACGGTTGCCACGAACTGGACAAGTTCGGATGCGACCAGCTAATATCTATCTCGCTCTCACCGGAAATCGAATTTCCGCAGAGCCATCGATTCCCAACTTCTGAAGTTGAAGCCGATTAGGTTCGGTCGAAACGCTTCTGATAAAGTCGAATCAGCCGAAAGGCAAGGCCACTTCAACGGCCACTGGAATTCGGATCGAACCGGAAACGGAACGAAATGAATCTGGTAAGGTTGGAATCGCCGGAAAGGGAAACGCGAAAGCGAAGAACTGGAAAGCGAAACCCGCTTCGGCCGGGAATCGGACACGAAAGAGTCTGATAGAGTCGGAAACGCAAGACCGAAGGGAAGCGCCCGGAGGAAAGCCCGAGAGGGTGAGTACAAAGGAAGCGTCCGTTCCTTGAGAACTCAACAGCGTGCCAAAAGTCAACGCCAGATATGTTGATACCCCGGCCTGCTTCGGCAGGTTGGTGGTTCCTTTGAAAGTCCTGCGAAACCTTCGGGTTTGGCAGGCAAAAACACAGCGAGGACGCAGTGGAGTTCCGGTGGGGCTCGGCGGGGACCACCGGGCGGCGGGCGGCTGCTGGGCGGCCCAGGTTCCCGAGGGGGTGCTGTCGTCGGCCGGTTCGGAGGGACGGGGGACTCCCGTTTCCTGGCCGTCGGAGGGGGCGGATCCGGGCGAGGCCCAGCCCGGAGTGTCGTTCATTCTCGCTCCTTCACGGTCCTGTCCGCGCATCGGGGCGTCAGGTTGGCAGCCATCGTGCCACGCGTTGCGGAGGTCCGGGCCTGTCCGGGCCTGGCCTTGTATCCCGCTCATGCCTTCATGTCCCGGCCGGTCACCGGGCAGACTGGACGGATGGCTGATCAGGACGCGCAATCGCCGGTGGGCAGCGAGCCCGCCGGGCTATCCGTACTTCGTTGGGACGAACCTCCGGAAGGCCCCGTGCTGGTGCTCCTCGACCAGAGGCGGCTGCCGGCCGAGGAGACGGAGCTGGTGTGCACGGACGTGCCGGCTCTGGTGGACGCGATCAGGACGCTCGCGGTGCGGGGAGCCCCGCTGCTGGGCATCGCCGGTGCCTACGGGGTGGCCCTGGCCGCGGTGCGGGGCTACGACGTGGCGGAGGCCACGGGGCTCCTGGAACAGGCGCGGCCCACCGCGGTGAACCTCGGGTACGGCGTGCGGCGGGCCGCCGCTGCGTACTGGGCGGCGCTCGACAAGGGGGCCGGTCAGGAGCGGGCCGGGGCGGCGGCGCTGGCGGAGGCCGAGGCGCTGCACCGGGAGGACGCCGAGGCCAGCGGGCGGATGGCCCGGTACGGGCTCGCGCTGTTGGACGAGTTGGTCCCGGGCGGCGGCCATCGGCTGCTGACCCACTGCAACACCGGGGCGCTCGTCTCGGGAGGAGAGGGAACCGCCTTCGCGGTGGCGCTCGGCGCGCACCGGGAGGGCCGGCTGCGGCGGCTGTGGGTGGACGAGACCCGTCCGCTGTTGCAGGGCGCCCGGCTGACCGCGTACGAGGCGGCACGCAGCGGTATGCCGTACAGCCTGCTCACGGACAACGCGGCGGGTTCGCTGTTCGCGGCGGGGGAAGTGGACGCCGTGCTGATCGGGGCGGACCGCATCGCCGCGGACGGGTCGGTGGCCAACAAGGTGGGGAGCTATCCGCTCGCGGTGCTCGCCAAGTACCACCACGTACCGTTCATCGTCGTGGCCCCGACGACGACCGTGGATCTGCTCACCGCGGACGGGGCATCCATCACCGTGGAGCAGCGCTCCGGGCGGGAAGTGGCCGAGCTCACAATCCCGTCGCGCGGGGCGGGGGACGAGGAGGCGGGCGGGGTGCCCGTCGCCCCGGTGGGGACCCAGTCGTACAACCCTGCCTTCGATATCACGCCGCCGGAGCTGGTCACGGCGATCGTGACGGAAGAAGGCGTAATCTCGCCGGTCACGGGGGCCGGGCTGGCAGAGCTGTGTGCCAGATCATCGCAGGTAACGATTAGCTAATGGGATGATGTCGTTTATGAAGGGACGCGTCCTTGTCGTCGACGACGACACCGCACTGGCCGAGATGCTCGGGATTGTGCTGCGTGGTGAGGGTTTCGAGCCGTCGTTCGTAGCGGACGGCGACAAGGCACTTGCTGCATTTCGAGAGGCGAAGCCGGACCTGGTCCTGCTCGACCTCATGCTGCCCGGCAGGGACGGCATCGAGGTCTGCAGGCTGATCAGGGCCGAGTCCGGTGTGCCGATCGTCATGCTCACTGCCAAGAGCGACACGGTTGACGTGGTGGTGGGCCTGGAGTCCGGGGCCGACGACTACATCGTCAAGCCGTTCAAACCGAAGGAGTTGGTGGCCCGGATCAGGGCACGTCTGCGCAGGTCCGAAGAGCCGGCCCCGGAGCAGCTGACCATCGGGGACCTGGTCATAGACGTTGCCGGGCACTCGGTGAAGCGGGACGGGCAGTCCATCGCCCTGACGCCGCTGGAGTTCGACCTGCTGGTCGCGCTCGCCCGCAAGCCGTGGCAGGTCTTCACCCGTGAGGTCCTGCTGGAGCAGGTGTGGGGCTACCGCCACGCGGCGGACACCCGCCTGGTCAACGTGCATGTGCAGCGGCTTCGCTCCAAGGTCGAGAAGGACCCGGAGCGGCCGGAGATCGTGGTGACCGTCCGAGGCGTCGGTTACAAGGCCGGACCGAGCTGACATGTCCCTGGGTAGCACTGCTCCGAAGCCCGGGGAGCCGGGAGTCCGTGCGGAGCGGGCTGCCGGTTCAGGGCACACGTCGTCCACCGTCGAGCGCTTCCTGCAGGGCGGCCGGTTGTTCCAGGACCGGGCGCCCGGCGGGCCGGTGCCGCGGCTGCTGATGCGCTGGGTGCGGCGTCCGCTGCTGCCCGCCGTACGGCTGTGGCGGCGCAATCTGCAGCTGCGGGTCGTCGCGGGCACGCTGCTGATGTCGCTCGGAGTGGTGCTGCTGCTCGGCCTCGTCGTGATCGGGCAGGTGCGCAACGGCCTGCTCGACGCGAAGGGCAAGGCAGCGCAGACACAGGCCGCGGGCGGGTTCGCGGCGGCCCAGGAGAAGGCGAACGCGCCGCTCACCCCGGCCCCCGGCCAGGGCGACGACGCCGCGGACGGCACGACCGCCAACAACTCCTGGCGGACCGAGCTCGTCGACCAGCTCGCCAGCGGCGGGAAGAACGCCTTCAATGTGGTGGCGCTCAGCGCCGACGAGGGCTCCCGCGCGCCACGGGGTTCGGGAAGCGTCGAGGCCGCGAGCATCCCGCAGAGCCTGCGCGAGTCGGTGAACAAGGGGCCCGGGGCCTTCCAGACGTACTCGCTGATCCAGTACGCGAACGGGCAGGAGTCGCAGCCCGGCCTCATCGTGGGCAAGCGCCTCTACGACATCGACCGCAATCCGTACCAGCTGTACTACGTCTTCCCGCTGACGCAGGAGGAGAAGTCCCTGACCCTGGTCAAGGGCACGCTGGCGACCGCGGGGCTCTTCGTGGTCGTGCTGCTGGGGGCGATCGCCTGGTTCGTGGTGCGCCAGGTCGTCACCCCCGTACGCATGGCGGCGGGCATCGCCGAACGGCTCTCCGCCGGCCGGCTGCAGGAACGGATGAAGGTCACCGGCGAGGACGACATCGCCCGGCTCGGTGAGGCCTTCAACAAGATGGCGCAGAACCTCCAGCTGAAGATCCAGCAGCTGGAGGAGCTCTCCCGGATGCAGCGCCGGTTCGTCTCGGACGTCTCGCACGAGCTGCGCACGCCCCTGACCACGGTGCGGATGGCTGCCGACGTCATCCACGAGGCGCGCGTCGACTTCGACCCGGTCACGGCACGGTCCGCGGAGCTGCTGGGTGACCAGCTCGACCGCTTCGAGTCGCTGCTCTCCGACCTGCTGGAGATCAGCCGCTTCGACGCGGGTGCCGCGGCCCTGGAGGCCGAGCCGATAGACCTGCGGCAGGTCGTGCGCCGGGTGATCGGCGGCGCGGAGCCGCTGGCCGAGCGCAAGGGCACGCGGATCCTGGTGACCGGTGACGAACAGCCGGTGATAGCCGAGGCCGACGCGCGGCGCGTCGAGCGGGTCCTGCGCAACCTCGTCGTCAACGCCGTCGAGCACGGCGAGGGACGCGACGTCGTGGTGCGGATGGGCGCGGCGGGCGGAGCGGTCGCCGTCGCCGTCCGGGACTACGGCGTGGGGCTGAAGCCCGGCGAGGCGACCCGGGTCTTCAACCGCTTCTGGCGGGCCGACCCGGCCCGCGCCCGGACCACCGGCGGCACCGGCCTCGGCCTGTCCATCGCGGTGGAGGACGCGCGGCTGCACGGCGGCTGGCTGCAGGCCTGGGGTGAGCCGGGGGGCGGCTCCCAGTTCCGGCTGACGCTGCCGCGTACGGCGGACGAGCCGCTGCGGGGCTCGCCGATACCACTGGAGCCCGAGGACTCGCGGCGCAACCGGGAGAGCCGGGAGCAGGCCGCGGACGCCTCCACCACCGGCAGCGAGCACAGGCTGCTGGCCGTGCCCTCGCAGCACGCCGGTACGGGCCGAGCCCCGCTGCCGGTCCCGGGCCGGGCGCAGGTGGCGGCCAGGACGGCACCCGCATCGGTGCACCCGGCGGCCCTGCCGGGCAACGGGGCGCGGGTGGTGCCGCGTCCCGCCGAGGAGCGCCAGGCCGGTCACAACGATTCCCCGGGGCGTGAATCCGGGGCGGGAGGACACGACTCGTGAGCACTGACCGTCGGGAGGGGGG
This sequence comes from Streptomyces sp. col6, assembly GCF_008042035.1. GTDB lineage: Bacteria > Actinomycetota > Actinomycetes > Streptomycetales > Streptomycetaceae > Streptomyces. The sequence continues at coordinate 141,663 of NZ_RDBL01000029.1, read as the reverse complement.
CCGCGGGCGTGCGGTGGGGGTGACCGTGCTGATCGGGTGCGGGGTGCTCGTGCTGTCCGCGTGCGGATCGATGCCGGTCTCCGGGGACATCAAGGCCGTGGACGCCTCGCAGCCGGGGGACTCGCAGGTGCAGGTGTACGCGGTGGCCCCGCGTGACGGCGCCACTCCGAACGAGGTGGTCGACGGCTTCCTGGAGTCGATGACCAGCGACGACTCCGACTTCCGGACGACGCGCAAGTACCTCACCAAGGAGGCGTCGCGCCGGTGGAAGCCGAGCGCGGAGACCACGGTGCTGGCCAAGGCGCCGAACCGGAGCGACCGCCCGGTCCACGAGCACGACCGCAGCACCACCGAGGTCACCTACACCCTGACCGGCGAGAAGGTGGCGACGGTCGATGAGCAGAACGCGTACCAGCCGCTCGCTCCGACGGACTACTCCCGCACGCTCCACCTGGTGCGGGAGAAGACGCCGGACGGCAAGGAGTGGCGTATCGACTTCGTGCCGGACGGCCTGGTGCTCGGCCAGTCCGACTTCAAGCGGCTGTACCGCTCGGTCAACAAGTTCTACTTCGCGGCCGGCCGGTCCGACGCGCAGGCCACCCTGGTCGCCGACCCCGTCTACCTCCGGAACCGCACCGATCCCGCGACCGGGACGGACACGGTGACCCAGGCGGTCCGCAGCCTGCTGCGGGGCCCGACCGACTGGCTGCGGCCGGTCGTCGCCTCGCGCTTCCCCACGGGTACGGATCTGGGGAAGGGGGTGGGCTCCCTGACGCCCGACGACCGCAACGTCCTGAAGGTCCCGCTCAACAAGAAGGCCGACGGTACGGGGCAGCGTTCCTGCCGGATGATGGCCGCGCAGGTGCTGTTCACCCTCCGGGACCTGACGTCCGCGCGGGTCGAGCAGGTGGAGTTGCAGCGGTCTGACGGTTCGCCGCTGTGCGTGCTCGACGCCGACCAGGCCGAGGAGTACGCCCCCGACGGTTCCTCGGGCGGACCCGACAGCCAGTACTTCGTCGATGCCAAGGGCCGGGTGGAGCGCATCCCCGGCAGTACCAGGGGCAGCGGCGAACCGGAGCCGGTGTCGGGCCCGTTCGGCAACGGCACGCTGAAGGTGAGCACGGTCGGTGTGGCCCGGGACGAGCAGTCGGCGGCGGCGCTCTCCCAGCACAACGACGCGCTCTACGTGGCGTCCATCGCAGCGGACGGCGAGCTGCCCGTACCGGCTGTGACGAGCAAGGCGACCGACCCCGCCGACCGGCTGACGACGCCCAGCTGGGACGGCCGGGGCGACCTCTGGGTGGCCGACCGCGACCCGGAGAACTCCCGGCTGCTACGGCTGCCGCACGGCACGGACAAGCCGCAGGAGGTGACCGTGCCGAGCCTGGACGGCAGCCGTATCGCGGGTCTGCGGCTGTCCTCGGACGGGGTGCGCATAGCGCTGCTGCTGACGAAGGACGGCCATACGACGCTGAAGATCGGCCGGATCGAGCGGCTGGGCAGGGGGGACGACGTCCAAGTGTCCGTGGTCGACCTGCGGCAGGCGGCGCCGCAGCTCGCGGACGTAACGGCGATGTCCTGGTCCGGCCGCAGCCGCCTCGTGGTGGTCGGCAAGGAGCAGGGCGGCGTCCAACAGGTCCGGTACGTGCAGGCGGACGGCTCGACGCCGTCGTCGGGCGTGCTGCCCGGGGTGAATCAGGTGCTCGCCATCGCCGCCGCCGACGACGAGCAGTTGCCGCTGATGGCGGACACGTTCGGCGACGGGATAGTGAAACTGCTGCCCGGGGACAACTGGCAGACGGTCCTCAAGGAGGGCTCGGCGCTGGTCTATCCCGGCTGACACCGTCCCCGGGCGCGGGCGTTGTCCACAGGGGTGGTCGGACGGCCGCGTGAGGCGCACAGTTGAAGTGTGCGTGGGTGGTGGCGGGAGATCAGCGGGCTCGTGCTGCCGGTGTCCTGCGGTGGGTGCGGCAGGGAGCGGACGGAGCTGTGCGAGGCGTGCGGCGCGCAGGTGTACGGCGGGGTGCCGCGCCGGGTGCGGCCGTCGCCGGAACCGCCCGGCCTGCCGGTCGTGCATGCAGCGGCCGGTTACGAGGGCGCGGTACGCGCGGTGCTGCTGGCCCACAAGGAACGCGGTGCGCTCGGCTTGGCGCGCGCGCTCGGCACGGCGCTGGCGGAAGCGGTGAGGGCCGGGGCGGGCCGGGCGCAGGACGGGCGGCCGCTGCTGCTCGTACCCGTGCCCTCCGCGCGCCGGGCGGTGGCGGCGCGCGGGCATGATCCGGCGCGCAGGATCGCGCTGGCCGCGGCGGCGCACCTGCGGCGGACGGGCGTCCCGGTGACGGTGACCGCGGTGCTGCGGCAGCGGCGGGCGGTGGCCGACCAGTCGGGGCTGACCGCGGCGGAGCGCCGGGCCAACCTGGCCGGTGCGCTGGACGTGGCGGCCGGAGGCGGGCGGCTGCTCACGGCCGGGCGGGTGGTGCTGGTGGACGACCTCCTGACGACGGGGGCCACGCTGGCCGAGGCGGTACGGGCGCTCGACATGGCCCTCGAAGGCGCGGGGGCAGGCACGACGGTGCGCCACGCGGCCGTGGTCGCGGCGTCCCCGCTCGCGTTCGACGCAGCTTGTCCCGTTGACCGCGAAATAAACCGGAACTGGAACTGAACTTGCATCGTTGCAGGTAGTGAGTGGGTAAAAAGACCTGAACGGAGGTACGTGCGAGTAGCGGGTGCCGACATCCGTCCGAGCAGGCTATGTTCGGTTGTGAGGAATGGTGAATGCCGGCCCTCGACGAATGCACCACCAGGTTTCGGGCAGGCGACCCACCAGTACTCGAGAAACCGGAAATCCGGTGGGGTGGAGTCCCTGCCGGCGGGGGAGGAGGAGGTGGAAGTCACCGAGTCCGCGGCTCCGGCCATCACCGGGGCCTGGTGCAAAAGGGAGATGCTCCGCCACCGAGCGGAGTGATCCGGGAACGGAGTTCTGCGTGGACATCGTCGTCAAGGGCCGCAAGACCGAGGTGCCCGAGCGGTTCCGCAAGCACGTGGCCGAGAAGCTGAAGCTGGACAAGATCCAGAAGTTCGACGGCAAAGTGATCAGCCTCGACGTGGAGGTGTCCAAGGAGCCGAACCCTCGTCAGGCAGACCGCTCCGACCGGGTGGAGATCACCCTCCGCTCGCGTGGACCGGTCATCAGGGCAGAAGCGGCCGCAGGCGACCCGTACGCAGCGCTGGATCTGGCCACCGGCAAGCTGGAGGCCCGGCTGCGCAAGCAGCACGACAAGCGCTACAGCCGCCGGGGTTCGGGTCGTATCCCCGCTGCGGAGGTCGGCGAGATGGTGCCGGACGCGGCATCGTTCAACGGCGACGGCGAACTGATCGCCGACGAGTCGGCACGGCCCGTCCCCACCACCAGGATCGGCTCGCTCGAGGTGCAGGGCGAGGGACCGCTGGTGATGCGCGAGAAGACGCACGTAGCGGCGCCCATGTCGCTCGACCAGGCGCTCTACGAGATGGAGCTGGTCGGACACGACTTCTATCTGTTCGTCGACAACGAGACGAAGGAACCCAGTGTCGTCTACCGGCGACACGCCTACGACTACGGTGTCATCCACTTGAGGACCGACCCGCTGGCCGCCGATGAGGCGGGCGGCGCGGGCGGCGCGCTCGGCGGCTGACGCCCACCACTGCGTGGTGCCCCTGTGAGCGTCTGTGCGCCCCCAGGGGCACCCGTGTGTCACCAAGGAATCACCGCGCCGACGTCCCGGCATGAAATCATGGCGACCCGAGCCAACCGGTGTTCCGCAAAACGCCGTTGGCGGACCGTGCGTGAACTTCAGGCCGTGGCCTTCAGGGGGAGGAACGATGGCGGACACCTTCGGGCCCGTGCGCGACGCGAGTGATGCCGACGATGCCCGGCGCGCCCTCGGCGCGGACCGGGACGACGGCTACCGCAAGGAGCCGATCCGGGTCCTGGTGGTCGACGACCACGCCCTCTTCCGCAGAGGTCTGGAGATCGTCCTCGCGCACGAGGAGGACATCGAGGTCGTCGGTGAGGCCGGGGACGGCGCGGAGGCGGTGGACAAGGCGGCCGATCTGCTGCCGGACATCGTGCTGATGGATGTGCGGATGCCCAGGCGAGGTGGCATCGAGGCCTGTACGTCCATCAAGGAGGTGGCCCCCAGTGCGAAGATCATCATGCTGACGATCAGCGACGAGGAGGCCGACCTCTACGACGCCATCAAAGCCGGCGCCACGGGCTATCTCCTCAAGGAGATCTCCACGGACGAGGTCTCCACCGCCATTCGCGCGGTCGCCGACGGGCAGTCCCAGATCAGCCCGTCCATGGCCTCCAAACTGCTCACCGAGTTCAAGTCGATGATCCAGCGGACCGACGAACGCCGGCTCGTACCGGCGCCCCGGCTCACCGAACGTGAACTCGAAGTCCTCAAACTGGTCGCCACCGGCATGAACAATCGCGATATCGCGAAGCAACTCTTCATTTCCGAGAACACCGTGAAGAACCACGTCCGCAACATTCTGGAGAAGCTCCAGCTGCACTCCCGGATGGAAGCGGTCGTCTACGCCATGCGGGAGAAGATCCTGGAGATCCGCTGAACCCTCGCGGCGACCGGCGGACCGTCAGGGGTCAGGCCAGGAGGCGGGAGATCTCCGCCGCGAGCGGACCGCGCAGCTCCGGCGCCTCCACCCGCTCCAGCCGTACGTCCGTGCAGCCGACCCAGGAAGCCGCCTCCACCAGGGCCTGAGCCATCGGCACCACGGCCTTCGTGCCCGCCAGGGACACCTGCCGGGCGATCAGCGTGGTCCCCTCGCGGGCCGGATCGACCCGGCCCTGGAGCCGCCCGCCGGCCAGCAGAGGCATCGCGAAGTAGCCGTGGACCCGCTTCTGCTTGGGTACGTACGCCTCCAGGCGGTGCGTGAAGCCGAAGATCCGCTCGGTGCGCGCCCGTTCCCAGACCAGTGAGTCGAAGGGCGAGAGCAGCGTCGTCCGGTGCCGTCCCCGCGGTTCGGACGCCAGTGCCGCCGGGTCCGCCCAGGCCGGCTTCGCCCAGCCCTCCACGGACACCGGCACCAGCCCGGAATCCGCCACCACGGCGTCGAACTGCTCGCCCTTGAGCCGGTGGTAGTCCGCGATGTCCGCCCGGGTGCCCACCCCCAGCGACTGCCCGGCGAGCGCCACCAGCCGGCGCAGGCACTCCGCGTCGTCCAGGCCGTCGTGCAGCACGGCGTCGGGCAGGGCGCGCTCCGCCAGGTCGTAGACCCGCTTCCAGCCGCGCCGCTCGGTGCACACCACCTCGCCGTACATCAGAGCGCGTTCGACGGCGACCTTCGAGGCCGACCAGTCCCACCACTCCCCGCCGTTCTTCGCGCCGCCCAGCTCCGTCGCCGTCAGCGGGCCCTCGGCGGTCAGCTGCTTGATCACGGTCTCGTACGCGCCGTCCGGCAGGTCGTGGGACCACTGCGGGCGGGCCCGGTAGGCGCGGCGGCGGAACGCGAAGTGCGGCCACTCCTCGACGGGCAGGATGCACGCCGCGTGCGACCAGTACTCGAAGGCGCGGCCGCCCGACCAGTACGCCTCCTCGACCGTGCGCCTCCCGATCGCGCCCAGGCGCGCGTACGGGATCAGCTCGTGCGAGCGGGCCAGCACCGAGATCGTGTCCAGCTGTACGGCGCCGAGGTGCCGCAGCACCCCGCGCGTCCCCGACCGGCGGTCCGGCGCGCCCAGGAATCCCTGGGCGCGCAGGGCGATCCTGCGGGCCTGGTCGGCGGAGAGTTCGACTGCGGGTGGCTGCACAGACGTCATGCTCCGCACTCTAGGGGGCGGCACTGACACCGCCCGCCGGTACGTAGGCGGCGGTGCCCGGCAGGCCCAGGTCGGCGGGGAGCAGGGCGCCCACCCACGCGTCGCGGCGCACGCCCTTGTTGAGCAGGCCCGAGCGCTGCTCGCCCTCCATGCGGAAACCGGCCCGCAGGGCGACGGCCCGCGACGGGACGTTGCCGGTCTCGGCCTTCCACTCCAGCCGGTCGCAGCCGAGCGCGGTGAAGGACCAGTGGGCGGCGCACAGGACCGCCTCGGTCATGTAGCCGCGGCCGCGCTGCTCCTTCGCGGTCCAGAAGCCGACCTCGTACAGACCCGGGCCGGTACGGCGGTTGATGCCGAGCGCGCCTATCAGGGGACCGCCCTCGCGCGGCTCCACGGCGAAGTTGTACATCGAGCCGTCCTGCCAGCCGTCCGGCGAGAGGCGCGCGGCGAAGAACTCCGCGTCGGAACGCGCGTACGGCGAGGGGACGACCGTCCAGCGCCGGATGTCCGGGTCCTGACAGGCTTCGTACACCGCGTCGGTGTCCGCCGCGGTGAAGGGGCGCAGCAGCAGGCGGTCCGTGGTGAGAGTGAACGGTTCCATGACGGGATTCTGGTGAGGGACCGGTGGGGAAGCGAGTACTTTTCGCGCTTCCCGGCACCTTCGGCGGCCTTCGTCCGTTGACTCGGAAGGGCACCGCGGGGACAACGCGGTGGCAGCCCTCCCGGCGCGGCGGGGTCCTCGCTTACGATGACCGTTGCGGTGGGGCCCACCTGCCGTGCCCGTGCCCGAGTCCATTACACGACCCCGTGCCCAGGCCCGACCGGCAAGGAGACCAGCCTCAGTGTCCGTCTTCAACAAGCTCATGCGTGCAGGCGAAGGCAAGATCCTGCGCAAACTGCACCGCATCGCGGACCAGGTCAGCTCCATCGAAGAGGACTTCGTCAACCTCTCCGACGCCGAGCTGCGGGCGCTCACCGACGAGTACAAGGAACGGTACGCGGACGGCGAGAGCCTGGACGACCTGCTTCCCGAGGCGTTCGCCACCGTCCGCGAGGCGGCCAAGCGCGTCCTCGGCCAGCGCCACTACGACGTCCAGATCATGGGCGGCGCCGCGCTGCACCTCGGATACGTGGCCGAGATGAAGACCGGTGAGGGCAAGACCCTCGTCGGTACGCTGCCCGCGTATCTGAACGCCCTGTCCGGCGACGGCGTGCACCTGATCACGGTGAACGACTACCTCGCCTCGCGCGACTCCGAGATGATGGGCCGGGTCCACAAGTTCCTCGGCCTGAGCGTCGGCTGCATCATCGCCAACATGACGCCGGCCCAGCGCCGCGAGCAGTACGGCTGCGACATCACGTACGGCACGAACAACGAGTTCGGCTTCGACTACCTCCGCGACAACATGGCGTGGTCCAAGGACGAGCTGGTCCAGCGCGGCCACAACTTCGCGATCGTCGACGAGGTCGACTCGATCCTGGTCGACGAGGCCCGTACGCCGCTGATCATCTCCGGTCCGGCCGACCAGGCGACCAAGTGGTACGGCGACTTCGCCAAGCTGGTCACGCGCCTCACCAAGGGCGAGGCGGGCAACCCGCTCAAGGGCATCGAGGAGACCGGCGACTACGAGGTCGACGAGAAGAAGCGGACCGTGGCGATCCACGAGCCCGGTGTCTCCAAGGTCGAGGACTGGCTCGGCATCGAGAACCTGTACGAGTCGGTGAACACCCCCCTCGTCGGGTACCTCAACAACGCCATCAAGGCCAAGGAACTCTTCAAGAAGGACAAGGACTACGTCGTCATCGACGGCGAAGTCATGATCGTCGACGAGCACACCGGCCGTATCCTCGCCGGCCGCCGCTACAACGAGGGCATGCACCAGGCGATCGAGGCGAAGGAAGGGGTGGACATCAAGGACGAGAACCAGACGCTCGCCACGATCACCCTGCAGAACTTCTTCCGCCTCTACGGCAAGCTCTCCGGCATGACCGGTACGGCGATGACCGAGGCCGCCGAGTTCCACCAGATCTACAAGCTGGGCGTCGTGCCGATCCCGACGAACCGGCCGATGCAGCGCGCCGACCAGTCGGACCTCATCTACCGCACCGAGGTCGCCAAGTTCGCCGCGGTCGTGGACGACATCGCCGAGAAGCACGAGAAGGGGCAGCCGATCCTGGTCGGCACGACCTCCGTCGAGAAGTCGGAGTACCTCTCGCAGCAGCTCTCCAAGCGCGGTGTCCAGCACGAGGTGCTCAACGCCAAGCAGCACGACCGGGAGGCGACGATCGTCGCCCAGGCCGGCCGCAAGGGCGCGGTGACCGTCGCGACGAACATGGCCGGACGAGGCACCGACATCAAGCTCGGCGGCAACCCGGACGACCTCGCCGAGGCGGAGCTGCGCCAGCGGGGCCTCGACCCCGTCGAGCACGTCGAGGAGTGGGCGGCCGCCCTTCCCGCCGCGCTGGAGAAGGCCGAGCAGGCCGTGCGGGCGGAGTTCGAGGAGGTCAAGGAGCTCGGCGGGCTCTACGTCCTGGGCACCGAGCGGCACGAGTCGCGTCGTATCGACAACCAGCTGCGCGGTCGTTCCGGCCGTCAGGGCGACCCGGGCGAGTCCCGCTTCTACCTGTCGCTCGGCGACGACCTGATGCGGCTCTTCAAGGCGCAGATGGTCGAGCGCGTCATGTCGATGGCCAACGTGCCGGACGACGTGCCGATCGAGAACAAGATGGTGACGCGCGCGATCGCGTCGGCCCAGTCGCAGGTCGAGCAGCAGAACTTCGAGACGCGCAAGAACGTCCTGAAGTACGACGAGGTGCTCAACCGGCAGCGTGAGGTCATCTACGGCGAGCGGCGCCGGGTCCTGGAGGGCGAGGACCTCCAGGAGCAGATCCGCCACTTCATGGACGACACGATCGACGACTACATCCGTCAGGAGACGGCGGAGGGCTTCGCCGAGGAGTGGGACCTCGACCGGCTGTGGGGCGCGTTCAAGCAGCTCTACCCGGTGAAGGTCACGGTCGCCGAGCTGGAGGAGGCGGCGGGCGATCTGGCCGGGGTCACGGCCGAGTTCATCGCCGAGTCGGTCAAGGACGACATCCACGAGCAGTACGACGAGCGCGAGAAGACGCTCGGCTCCGAGATCATGCGTGAGCTGGAGCGGCGCGTGGTGCTGTCCGTCCTGGACCGCAAGTGGCGCGAGCACCTCTACGAGATGGACTACCTCCAGGAGGGCATCGGCCTGCGGGCCATGGCGCAGAAGGACCCGCTGGTCGAGTACCAGCGCGAGGGCTTCGACATGTTCAACGCCATGATGGAGGGCATCAAGGAGGAGTCCGTCGGCTACCTGTTCAACCTGGAGGTCCAGGTCGAGCAGCAGGTCGAGGAGGTGCCGGTCCAGGACGCGGCGACGTCGCTGACCAAGGAGGACGCGGTGCCGGCCGCGCGGCCGGAGATCCGGGCGAAGGGGCTGGACGCTCCGCAGCGGCCGGACCGGCTGCACTTCTCCGCTCCCACGGTCGACGGGGAGGGCGGGGTCGTCGAGGGCGACTTCGCGAACGGGGACGGTTCCGGAAGCGGTGCGGGGTCGGAGTCGGACGGGCTCACTCGGGCGGAGCGGCGTAAGGCGCAGAAGTCCGGGGGCGGGCGGCGGCGTAAGAAGTAGCCGTTCGCGGGGTGTGGAATGCCGGCTGGGGCCGGGTGCCGTGGGGTGCTCGGGTCCGGTCGGTTTTCTTGTGTGCGGTGGGCTTGTGCCTGGGGTGCGGGGCGGGTGCGGTGCGCCTGCGGCGGGCCTGTTCCCCTCCCCGCCCCTTCCCGAAACCGGGGCTCCGCCCCGGTTTCGGGAAGGGGCGGGGAG
>NZ_RDBL01000029.1:106288-131888 GCF_008042035.1 Streptomyces sp. col6 | reverse complement strand
GGTGAGCGGGTGGCGTCGGGTGGACGGGGGCGGGGCCCCGGGCGTAACCCCAAAGGGGGACGCCGCACGTATCCTGAGGACGTCTCCGACTACGAAAGCGGCCGAGCCCATGCGCGTGTACGTACCCCTGACCCTCGCCGGGCTCGCAGCCGCGCACCGGGCCGGTGAACTGGGTCCCGGTCCGCTCACCGCCTACGCCGTCACCCCGGCGCTGCGCGAGTGGTACGTCTCCGACGACATCGAGGAGCTGGAGTACGCGGCGCTCAACCGGGCCGCGTCCGCCTCGCTGCGGCTGATCGCCGGGGACCCGCAGGCGGCCCGGCGGCGGGTCGTCGTCGCCGTCGACGTGCCCGACGGCGACGCGGTCGCCGACCCGGACCACATCCTGGACGCGTCCTCGCTCGGCGAGGTCACGATCGCCTCCGCCGTGCCGCTGGCCAAGGCCGCGGCGGTGCACGTCGACGCGGACGACGCCGACAAGGACGTCACGGCGGCGGCCGCCGCTCTCGGGGCCGCGGACCTCGGTGACGACGACGCGCAGTTCACGGTCGACGGCGCCGAGGACCACGAGCTGCTGTGGTTCGGGGTGCAGGAGATCCCGGGTCTGATCGGGTAGGGAGGTCGGTTGTCAGTGGGGGCGAGTACGTTGCTGGGCATGGGGAACGCACGGGGACACCACCGCACGCATCTGGTCTGGGACTGGAACGGCACGCTGCTCGACGACAACACCGCGGTCGTCGGCGCGACCAATGCCGCGTTCGGCGAGGTCGGCCTGGCGCCGATCACCGTGGAGCAGTACCGGGAGATGTACTGCATCCCGATACCCCGCTTCTACGAGCGTCTGATGGGCCGGCTCCCCACCGACGCCGAGTGGGAGCGGATGGACGGGGTCTTCCACCGCCACTACACGGAGCAGCGCGACGCCTGCGGGCTGACCGTGGGCGCCGCCGAGCTGCTCGCCCGGTGGCAGCTGACCGGGGGCAGCCAGTCGATCATGAGCATGTACCGGCACGAGGAGCTGGTCCCCGTCGTGCGCGGATTCGGCATCGAGGGGCACTTCCTCCGCGTGGACGGGCGCACCGGACCCTCCGGCGGCAGCAAGGCGCAGTACATGGAGCGGCATCTGGCGGCGCTGGAGGGGATATCCCCACAGCGCACGGTCGTCATAGGTGACGCGGTGGACGACGCCGTGGCCGCCGCCCACGCCGGTGCCCAGGCCGTCCTCTACACGGGCGGTTCGCACAGCCGCGCCAGTCTGGAGAAGGCCGGCGTGCCCGTCGTGGACACCCTGGCCGACGCCATCACCCTCGCCGAGCAGCTGACCGCCTAGACCCCGGAGTGCCCGGTCCGCGTTGTCCGGAGTGTCAAAATTCGCGGCCTTCTTTTGTACACATCCGGACCGTGACGGTCACCGGTGCGGGCGAGATAGCCTGGACCCCGTGATCAGCGCGATACGCCTCGGGGGCAGCGAAGCCCCCGGCCCGCGCCCGGCGCGCCACGGCGCCCGGGTTGCCTCGACTGATCCCTCTCGCCCGGACCAGCCGCTGAAAATGGCCAATAAGGTCCCGGGAGTCTCTCATCGCGGCATAGCGTCGACCCAGACCGGAAACCCCGCGTCGTGGCGTTACGCCGACCTTTTCACCTACGTCACGCAACGGCGCGCGACAGGAGCCAGAGGACATGCAGACCAAGCTGGACGAAGCCAAGGCCGAGCTGCTCGCACGGGCCTCCAAGGTAGCTGACAACAGCCAGGGCGGTGGTGTCGGCGGGCCGGGCGGGGCCCCCCGGGTGCGCGTCGCGGCCGCCGGGGCCGACGGCTCCGCCGAGGCCGGGCAGGAGAGCTCCCGCCAGGACGTCCTGCTTCCCTATCTCCAGCGCTACTACCTGCACACCGCTCCCGAGGACATCGTGGGCCGCGACCCGATCGACGTCTTCGGCGCCGCCTCCTCCCACTACCGGCTGGCCGAGGACCGCCCCCAGGGCAAGGCCAACGTCCGGGTGCACACCCCGACCGTCGAGGAGAACGGCTGGACCTGCAGCCACTCCGTCGTCGAGGTCGTCACCGACGACATGCCGTTCCTGGTGGACTCCGTCACCAACGAGCTCTCCCGCCAGGGGCGCGGCATCCACGTCGTGATCCACCCGCAGGTCATCGTCCGCCGTGACGTGACCGGCAAGCTGGTCGAGGTCCTCACCGACGGCACCGGCCGCGACAGCGGCAAGGGGGGCAGGAACACCCAGGCGGACCTGCCGCACGACGCCCTCGTCGAGTCCTGGATCCACGTCGAGATCGACCGCGAGACCGACCGCGCCGACCTCAAGCAGATCCAGACCGACCTGCTGCGCGTCCTGTCCGACGTACGGGAGACCGTCGAGGACTGGGAGAAGATGCGGGACGCGGCGCTGCGCATCGCCGACGACCTGCCCGGCGAACCCCTCGACGACCTCGCCGACGACGAGGTCAACGAGGCCAGGGAGCTGCTGCGCTGGCTCGCCGCCGACCACTTCACCTTCCTCGGCTACCGCGAGTACGAGCTGAGGGACACCGACTCGCTGGCCGCCGTCCCCGGTACCGGCCTGGGCATCCTGCGGTCCGACCCGCACCACACCGAGGACGAGGCGCACCCCGTCAGCCCCTCCTTCGACCGGCTGCCCGCCGACGCCCGCGCCAAGGCCCGTGAGCACAAGCTCCTCGTCCTGACCAAGGCGAACAGCCGGGCGACCGTGCACCGCCCCAGTTACCTCGACTACGTCGGCGTGAAGAAGTTCGACGCCGAGGGCAACGTCATCGGTGAGCGCCGCTTCCTCGGTCTGTTCTCGTCCGCCGCCTACACCGAGTCCGTGCGCCGGGTGCCCGTCATCCGCCGCAAGGTCGCCGAGGTGCTGGAGGGCGCCGGGTTCACGCCCAACAGCCACGACGGCCGCGACCTGCTGCAGATCCTGGAGACCTACCCGCGCGACGAGCTGTTCCAGACGCCCGTCGACCAGCTGCGCTCGGTCGTCACCTCGGTGCTCTACCTCCAGGAGCGGCGCCGGCTGCGCCTCTACCTGCGCCAGGACGAGTACGGCCGCTACTACTCCGCGATCGTCTACCTGCCGCGCGACCGCTACACCACCGGGGTGCGGCTGCGGCTGATCGACATCCTCAAGGAGGAACTGAACGGCACCAGCGTCGACTTCACCGCCTGGAACACCGAGTCGATCCTCTCCCGGCTGCACTTCGTCGTCCGTGTCGCGCCCGGCAGCGAGCTGCCCAGCCTCACCGACGCCGAGACCGACCGCATCGAGGCGCGTCTCGTCGAGGCCGCCCGCTCCTGGGCCGACGGCTTCCAGGAAGCGCTGAACGCCGAGCTCGGCGAGGAACGCGCCGCCGAACTGCTCCGCAAGTACGGGCACTCCTTCCCCGAGGGCTACAAGGCCGACCACTCCGCGCGCGCGGCTGTGGCCGACCTGGTCCACCTCGAAGCACTCAAGGAGAACGAGCGGGACTTCTCGCTCAGCCTCTACGAGCCGGTCGGCGCCGCCCCCGGCGAGCGCCGCTTCAAGATCTACCGCACCGGTGAGCAGGTCTCGCTGTCCGCCGTCCTGCCCGCCCTCCAGCGGCTCGGCGTCGAGGTCGTCGACGAGCGCCCGTACGAGCTGCGCTGCGCCGACCGTACGCACGCCTGGATCTACGACTTCGGGCTGCGGATGCCGCAGGCCACCGCCAACGGCGGCTACCTGGCCGACGGCGCGCGCGAGCGGTTCCAGGAGGCCTTCGCCGCGGTGTGGACCGGCGAGGCGGAGAACGACGGCTTCAACGCGCTGGTCCTGAGCGCCGGTCTCGACTGGCGGCAGGCCATGGTGCTGCGCGCCTACGCGAAGTACCTGCGCCAGGCCGGTTCGACGTTCAGCCAGGACTACATGGAGTCCACCCTCCAGAACAACGTCCACACCACCCGGCTGCTCGTCTCGCTCTTCGAAGCGCGGATGTCGCCGGGGCGCCAGAGCGCGGGCACGGAGCTGACCGACGGGCTCCTCGAAGAGCTCGACGGGGCCCTCGACCAGGTCGCCTCGCTCGACGAGGACCGCATCCTGCGTTCCTTCCTCACCGTCATCAAGGCCACCCTGCGCACCAACTTCTTCCAGCACGCGGACGACGGCAAGCCGCACGCGTACGTGTCGATGAAGTTCGACCCGCAGTCCATCCCGGACCTGCCCGCGCCCCGTCCGGCGTTCGAGATCTGGGTCTACTCGCCGCGTGTGGAGGGCGTCCACCTGCGCTTCGGCAAGGTCGCCCGCGGTGGTCTGCGCTGGTCGGACCGGCGCGAGGACTTCCGTACCGAGATCCTCGGCCTGGTCAAGGCGCAGATGGTGAAGAACACCGTCATCGTGCCGGTCGGCGCCAAGGGCGGGTTCGTCGCCAAGCAGCTGCCCGACCCCTCCGTGGACCGGGACGCGTGGATGGCCGAGGGCATCGCCGCCTACCGCACCTTCATCTCGGCGCTGCTGGACATCACCGACAACATGGTGGCCGGCGAGGTCGTGCCGCCCAAGGACGTCGTCCGCCACGACGAGGACGACACCTACCTCGTCGTCGCCGCCGACAAGGGCACCGCGAAGTTCTCCGACATCGCCAACGAGGTCGCCGTCGCGTACGGGTTCTGGCTCGGGGACGCGTTCGCATCCGGAGGTTCGGCGGGTTACGACCACAAGGGCATGGGCATCACCGCCCGCGGCGCCTGGGAGTCCGTCAAGCGGCACTTCCGCGAGCTGGGCCACGACACCCAGACCGAGGACTTCACCGTCGTCGGCGTCGGTGACATGTCCGGTGACGTCTTCGGCAACGGCATGCTGCTCTCCGAGCACATCAGGCTCGTCGCCGCCTTCGACCACCGGCACATCTTCATCGACCCGAACCCGGACGCGGCCACCTCGTACGCCGAGCGGCGCCGCCTCTTCGACCTGCCGCGCAGCTCCTGGGCCGACTACGACAAGGAGCTGATCTCCGCGGGCGGCGGCATCCACCCGCGCAGCGCCAAGTCCATCCCGGTCAACGCCCACATGCGTGATGCGCTCGGCATCGAGGCCGGGGTGAGCAAGATGACGCCCGCCGAGCTGATGCAGGCCATCCTCAAGGCCCCCGTCGACCTCGCGTGGAACGGCGGCATCGGCACGTACATCAAGTCCACCACCGAGTCGAACGCGGACGTCGGCGACAAGGCCAACGACGCGATCCGCGTCAACGGCGCGGACCTGCGCGCCAAGGTCGTCGGCGAGGGCGGCAACCTGGGCGCCACCCAGCTCGGCCGGATCGAGTTCGCCCGGGACGGCGGCCGGATCAACACCGACGCGATCGACAACAGCGCCGGTGTGGACACCTCCGACCACGAGGTGAACATCAAGATCCTGCTCAACGGCCTGGTGCGGGACGGCGACATGACCGTCAAGCAGCGCAACAAGCTGCTCGCCGAGATGACCGACGAGATCGGCCGCCTGGTGCTGCGCAACAACTACGCGCAGAACACGGCGCTGGCCAACTCGGTCGCGCAGGCGCCCTCCCTGCTCCACGCCCAGCAGCGCTTCATGCGGCGGCTCGGGCGCGACGGGTACCTCGACCGGGCGCTGGAGTTCCTGCCCACCGACCGGCAGATCCGCGAACTGCTGAGCGCCGGCAAGGGGCTCACCCAGCCCGAGCTGGCCGTCCTGCTCGCCTACACGAAGATCACGGCGGCGCAGGAGCTGATCGGGACCAGCCTGCCGGACGACCCGCACCTGCAGAAGCTGCTGCACGCCTACTTCCCCGAGCAGTTGCGCACGCGCTTCCCCGAGGCGGTCGACGGGCACGCGCTGCGGCGCGAGATCATCACCACGGTGCTGGTCAACGACACGGTCAACAGCGGTGGTTCGACGTTCCTGCACCGGCTGCGGGAGGAGACCGGCGCCTCGATCGAGGAGATCGTGCGGGCGCAGTTCGCGGCCCGCGAGATCTTCGGGCTCGGCGAGGTGTGGGACGCGGTGGAGGCCCTCGACAACGAGGTCGCCGCCGATGTGCAGACCCGTATCCGGCTGCACTCGCGCCGGCTCGTGGAGCGGGGCTCGCGCTGGCTGCTGGGCAACCGGCCGCAGCCGCTGGAGATCTCCGAGACGGTCGACTTCTTCCGGGCCGGCGTCGAGCAGGTCTGGGACGCGCTGCCCAAGATGCTGAAGGGTGCCGACCAGGAGTGGTACCAGGGCATCCTGGACGAGCTGACCGAGGCGGGCGTGCCGGACGCGCTGGCGCAGCGTGTCGCCGGTTTCTCCTCCGCCTTCCCCGCGCTCGACATCGTGGCAATCGCGGACCGTACGGGCAAGGAGCCGCTGGCCGTCGCCGAGGTGTACTACGACCTCGCGGACCGGCTGGGGATCACGCAGCTGATGGACCGGATCATCGAGCTGCCGCGGGCCGACCGCTGGCAGTCGATGGCCCGTGCGTCGATCCGCGAGGACCTGTACGCGGCGCATGCGGCGCTGACGGCCGATGTGCTGAGCGTGGGCAACGGGTCGTCCTCGCCTCAGGAGCGGTTCGAGGCGTGGGAGGAGAAGAACGCGGCGATTCTGGCTCGGTCGCGGTCGACGCTGGAGGAGATCCAGGGGTCGGACGCGTTTGATCTGGCGAATCTGTCTGTGGCCATGCGGACGATGCGGACGTTGCTTCGTACGCACGTCTAGGCTGCGCCGCGGGTGGGGTGGGTGGCTGCGTTTTCGTGGCCGCCCGCCCCTTTGTCCTCAATCGCCGGACGGGCTTGAACGTGCCGTTCGGGCGTCCTCAAACGCCGGACGGGCTGAAAGATGCCCTCAATCGCCGGGCGGGCTGGGGGTGGCCGGGCGGGCTGCCAACAGGTGCGGTCGAGCGGCGGGCAGGTCTCATGGCGCCGGGCAGGCTCCGTGGAGCCTGCCCGGCGATTGAGGGCACCCTTTGGTTACCGCTTCTTCGTGAAGCGTTCGTACTCCGCCATGACTTCCTTTGCCGGGCCGTCCATGCGGAGCGTTCCCGCTTCCAGCCAGATCGCCCGGTCGCAGGTTTCGGTGATCGACTTGTTGTGGTGGCTGACCAGGAAGACCGTGCCGGCCTGTTGGCGCAGTTCCAGGATGCGGGCCTTGCTGCGCTGCTGGAAGCGGGCGTCGCCCGTGGAGAGGGCCTCGTCGATCAGCAGGACGTCGTGGTTCTTCGCGGCGGCGATCGAGAAGCGGAGGCGGGCGCCCATGCCGGAGGAGTACGTGCGCATGGGCAGGGTGATGAAGTCGCCCTTCTCGTTGATGCCGGAGAAGTCGACGATCTCGTCGTAGCGTTCGCGGATCTCGGCGCGGGTCATGCCCATCGCGAGGCCGCCGAGGACGACGTTGCGCTCGCCGGTCAGGTCGCTCATCAGCGCGGCGTTGACGCCGAGGAGCGAGGGCTGGCCGTGGGTGTGGACGCGCCCCTTCGACGCCGGGAGCAGTCCGGCGATGGCCTTCAGCAGGGTCGACTTGCCCGAGCCGTTGGAGCCGATCAACCCGATCGCCTCCCCCTTGTACGCGGCGAAGCTGACGCCCTTGACGGCGTGCACCTCGCGCACGCCCGGGACCTGCCGGCGCGAGGCGATCCGGCTCAGCGCCGAGGTGGCGCTGCCGCGCCCGGTGCGGGCGCCGTTGACCTTGTACGTGATGTGGACGTCGTCGACGACGACGGTCGGGATACGGGAACCGGTGTGCTCAGCCACGTCCGTAACTCTCCTCGGCCTTCCAGAAGTAGACGAAGCCGCCCACGCCGCACACGAGCGCCCAGCCCGCGGCCACGGCCCAGACGTGCGGGGGCAGCTGGCCGCCGCCGAAGCTGTCGATCAGCGCGAACCGCACCAGGTCGATGAAGACGGCCGCCGGGTTGACCTCCAGCGCGAGCTTCACCCAGTGCGGGACCCGGTCGCCGCGCAGCATCGTGTCCATGCTCCACATCACGCCCGACGCGTACATCCAGGTGCGCAGCACGAATGGGGTGAGCTGGGCGATGTCCGGGGTGCGTGCGGCGAGGCGGGCCATGACCATCGAGATGCCGGTGTTGAAGACCGCCTGGAGGGCCAGGGCCGGCACGGCGAGCAGCCAGGACGGCTGCGGGTACTGGCCGAAGGCCAGCAGGATCAGGACCAGCGCGCCCAGCGAGAAGAGCAGCTGCTGCAGCTGTTGCAGGGCGAGCGCGATCGGCAGCGAGGCGCGCGGGAAGTGCAGCGCCCGTACGAGGCCGATGTTGCCGCTGATGGCACGGGTGCCGGCGGTGATCGAGGAACTGGTGAAGGTCCAGATGAAGACGCCGGTGACCAGGAACGGCACGAAGTCCGGCACCCCGTGCTTCGTCTTCATCAGGATGCCGAAGATGAAGTAGTAGACCGTCGCGTTGAGCAGCGGGGTCATGATCTGCCAGATCTGGCCCAGCTTCGCCTGGCTGTACTGGGCGGTGAGCTTGGCGGTGGCGAAGGCGGTGATGAAGTGCCGCCGCCCCCACAGCTGCCGTACGTACGCCGGCAGGGAGGGGCGCGCCCCGCTCACGGTCAGGCCGTGCCGCGCGGCGAGCGCGGCGAGCTCACCGGAGCCGTACACGGGCGGGGCGGGGGCCGGCGGGCTGTCCACCGGGGCCCGGCGGGCTGTCCACCGGGGCCGGGGCTGTTGTCTGGCTCACCACGATCGCTTTCGACGGGAGGCGGGCAGGCGGGGGCACGGCGTACGGGCGGATCAGGACCCAGTCGGCGACGGAACAGGACACATCCGGCGACGAACAGGACACACCCGGCGACGGGACGGGACCGTATCGTCGCAACGCCGAGGGTAGGACGTCCGTACGCCGGAACGCAACCGTTTCGTCGTCGCGGACTATGATTCGGCCATGACCACCGACCCCGGAAGCCGCCGCCGAGCCCCGGCGGGAGCCGCCGTTCTGCGCGAGGACGTGACCGACGCCATCCGCAGCGCGGTGTTCGCGGAGCTGGCCGCGGTCGGCTTCGCCCGGATGTCCATCGAGGGCATCGCCCGCCGGGCCGGTGTCGGCAAGACCGCCGTCTACCGGCGCTGGAAGTCCAAGCTGCACCTGGTCCTGGACCTGGTCTCGGCCGTCGCCGCGCAGGGCATGCCCGCCCCCGCCACCGGCTCGCTGGCCGGGGACGTGCGCGCCGTGCTCGAACTGGCCGCGTACGCCCTGCGCCACCCGCTCGCCTCCCAGGTCATCCCGGACCTGCTGGTCGAGGCGGCCCGCAACCCGGAGATCTCCGACGCCATCAAGGCCGCGCTGCTCGACCCGCAGCAGGGTGTCGCCGCCGTGCTCGTCCGGGAGGCCGTCGCACGCGGCGAGCTGCCCCCCGGCAGCGACCCCGACCGCGCCCTCGACCTGATCGTCGGCCCCCTCTACTGGCGGCTCGCGGTGGTCCGGGGCGAGCTGCCCCCCGGGTATCTCGACGACCTCGCGGCCTCGGCCGTGGCGGCGCTCACACACGACGCGGGCGCCGCCGGATGACCCCCGGAGCCCTCCCGCGCAGCTCGGCAAGCGTGCTTGTAGGGGTCACCCTTCGATCGGTTAATCTGGTGGGCGGGCCGCCCACCGAGCCTTCCGGAGCGTGCGCGCGGGGCGAGCACGGTGCAGGCGCAGTCACTCGTTCGGGACCGTAACCGGTGACCCGCGACCGCCCCTGCGGTTGAGCCCTACGGATAGCCAGGCCCTTGATGAACGGACGTGCTCAACATGCCGCCACGGCTCACTGTCGTTGTCCCCGTCTACAACGTGGAACTCTTCCTGACGGACTGCCTGAAGTCCCTCGCGGAGCAGACCATGACCGACCTCGAGGTGGTGATGGTCGACGACGGGTCCACCGACGGCAGTGCCGCTCTGGCCGCCGAGTTCGCCGCGAGCGACGACCGCTTCAAGCTGGTCAGGCAGAAGAACGGCGGGCTGGGGCACGCCCGTAACACCGGCTTCCGCAACGCGCACCCGGAGAGCCGCTACCTCGCCTTCTGCGACAGCGACGACATCATTCCGCCGAACGCCTACGAGCTGCTCGTCGAGTCGCTGGAGGAGACCGGCTCGGACCTGGCGTCCGGCAACGTGCTGCGGCTGCGCGCCGGCGGCAAGCTCGTCCAGTCGCCGATGTTCCGCAAGCCCATGGCCACCACGCGCAAGCGCACCCATGTCTCGCGCGACCTCGACCTCCTCGGCGACCGCATCGCCTGCAACAAGGTCTTCCGCCGCTCCTTCTGGGACAAGCACGAGTTCGCCTTCCCGGTCGGCGCGCTGTACGAGGACATCCCCGTCGTGCTGCCCGCCCACTTCCTGGCCGGCTCGGTCGACATCGTCAAGGACCCCGTCTACTACTGGCGCGACCGCCCCGGCTCCATCACCACCAGCCGCGCCGTGGTCCGCGGCATCCGCGACCGCGTCGCGCACGTCCAGGGCGTCTCCGAGTTCCTGGCGGAGAACCGCACCGCCGCCGACAAGAACCACTACGAGGCCCACGCGCTGGCCAACGACCTCTGGTACTTCATGGAGGTCCTGCCGGACGGCGACCAGGAGTACCGGGACGCCTTCCTCACGTACACCAACACGTTCATCGACCAGGTCGACCCCTCGGTGCTCGACGGGCTGCCGCTGCGCCTGCGCGTGATGTGGTACCTGGTGCGCGAGCACCGCATGGACGAGCTGCTGGCGCTGCTCCTCCAGGACAAGCGCGAGCCCGGCGCCTTCGAGGTCAGCGGCATGCGCCGCCGCCAGGCCCACTACCCGGTCCTCACCCGGCCCGTGCCCGCCCCGGTGCTGCGCGTCGCCGACCGCGACCTGCCGCTCGCCGCCCGGCTGCGCGACGCCGAGTGGCGCGACGGCAAGCTCTTCCTCAAGGGCTACGCGTACGTGCGCAACCTGCCGGTCACCTCCGGGCCCAGCGAGTTCCGCATCGGCTGGCTGAGGGCCGGCCGCCGCAACGTCGTGCCGCTCCGGCTGCGCCGCGTGGACGAGCCCGAGGCCACCGCGCGCTCCCGCCAGAGCCTGCACGACTACCACCGCTCCGGCTTCGAGACCTCCGTCGACGCCTCCAAGCTCCGCATCCAGGCCGACAGCGGACCCAAGCAGCTGACCTGGCAGTTCGAGGTCGGCATCGCCCGTAACGGCCTGCTGCGGCGCGCCTTCCCCTCGGTCCGCGAGGCGACCGTCGCGCCGCCCGTCCACCGCCCCGACGGCGACCACCGCATCGTCCCCGCCTTCGACGGCGACAAGCTGGTGCTGCACGCCGAGCGCGTCGACGCCCGGTTCGAGACCCACGGCGCGGGCGAGCGGCCAGGCACCGTCAAGGTCTCCGGCGTGGTCCGCGCCCGCCTCGTCAAGGGCGAGCTGACGCTGCGTCTGACGCACGGCGCCACCAAGACCACGTACGAGGTCCCCGCCACCGTGGGCAGCGGCGCCGGAGCCGGCTGGAGCCGCTTCACCGCCGAGCTGCCGCTCGCTGCGATCGAGGAGACGCGCCCCGGCGGCGAGGACGCCCCGAAGAGCGTGGCCTACAGCGTCCACCTCGTCGGCAAGGGCCTGAAGGCCTCGCTCGACGTGCCCGGCTCCGTGCACCCCGGCCGCTACCCGCTCGCCGACGGCGCGGACGGCGGCCGCCGCGAACTGGCCCTCGTCGCCAGCTCGCGCGGCAACCTGCTGATCAGCGACCGACCCGTGCAGCCCGCCGTCGAACTGGCGAGCTGGACCGAGGACGGCCGGCTGTTCCTGGAGGGCACCTTCCCCGAGGACCCGGAGCACCCGGTCGAGCTGGTCGCGCAGAACAGCGGCCACCGCGAGGAGCAGACCTTCCCGGTCGAGTTCACCGGCCCCGAGGACGCCCGCCGCTTCCGCGCCGAGCTGCGGCCCGACGCCGTCGAGGGACCGGGCGGTGCGGTGCCGCTCGGCGAGGGCAACTGGTACTTCTTCTTCCGGGACAAGGGTGCCGCCGACGAGAGCGGCGACCGCGCGCTGCGCATCCCCGCCTCGGCCTTCCACACGCTGCCCGCCACCCGCAACCTGGCCGGCCGCGACTACACCCTGGAGCGCCGCTTCGGCGACCAGCTCCTCGTCGTCTCCGGCTCCGTGCTCACCGCCGCCGAGCGCGGCCCGCGCGCCAAGCGCCTGCTGAGCGAGGCGTACGCCGAGCAGCGCACCGCACCGGTGCGCGCCGCGGCGCTGTACAGCACCTTCGACGGCCGCCAGTACTCCGACTCGCCGCGCGCCGTCTACGAGGAGCTGGTGCGCCGGGGCACCGAGGTCGAGCACCTGTGGGTCGTCCGCGACCAGCAGGCGATCATCCCCGAGGGCGCCACCGCCGTCGAGCACGGCTCGGCCGCCTGGCACGAGGCGCTGGCCCGCAGCCGCTACATCGTCACCAACACCCAGCTGCCCGAGTGGTTCGTGCGCCGCGAGGACCAGACGGTCGTCCAGACCTGGCACGGCACCCCGCTCAAGCGCATCGGCCTCGAACTCGCGGGCACGGCCCAGGCGAACGCCGCGTACATCGCGACCCTCGCCGAGCGGTCCAGGCAGTGGGACTTCCTGGTCTCGCCGAACACGTACTCCACGCCCGTCCTGCGCCGCTCGTTCGGCTTCGAGGGCGAGGTGCTGGAGTGCGGCTACCCGCGCAACGACCTCTTCCACGCCCCGGACCGTGCCAAGGTCGCCGCGGCGGTACGCGAGAAGCTCGGCATCCCGGCCGGCAAGCGCGTCGTCCTGTACGCGCCCACGTGGCGCGAGGACCAGCGCCTGGGCGGCGGGCGCTACTCGCTCGGCCTCCAGCTCGACCTGGCCGCCGCCGAACGCGAACTCGGCGACGACACCGTGCTCCTGGTGCGCCGTCACTACATGGTCACCGACCGGCTGCCGGACAGCGGCACCGGCTTCGTCCGCGACGTCTCGCGCTACCCGGACGTCGGCGAACTCATGCTCATCAGCGACGCCCTGGTCACCGACTACTCCTCGCTGATGTTCGACTTCGCCCAGACCGGGCGGCCGATGCTGTTCCACACGTACGACCTGGAGCACTACCGCGACACGCTGCGCGGGTTCAGCTTCGACTTCGAGAAGCGGGCGCCCGGACCCCTGATCCCGGGCTCCGACGATCTGATCGCGGCGCTGAAGGACCCGGAGCGGGCGATCGCCGGACACGCCAAGGCGTACGAGCAGTTCCGCCACGACTTCTGCGACCTCGACGACGGCCGGGCCACCGCCCGCGTGGTTGACCGCATGCTGTAGTCGCCGCACCCCCGCACCCGTGCCCGGCCGGTACCGACACCGGCCGGGCACCGGCGTTTTCCGGGCGGGGCACGGCCCAGGGTTTACGCCACGGTGACGATTCGCTGCGTCGCATAGCGTCGCCGCCTTGCTACGTTCTGCTTTCATGGGTATCCGAATGTGGGGCGAAACGGACGTGCGGCGGGCCAGGGCCGCCGTACTCGTCGCGGCGACCGCGGGCCTCCTCACCCGCATGATCATCGCGGCCAACTCCCCGGGCCCGGCCGATGTGCGGATCTTCGAGGGGTTCGCCAGAGCCATCACCGGGTACGGCCCCGTCCGCATCTACGCGCACCCGCTTACCGGGCTGCCCGTCTACAACCACCCGCCGCTGGCCGGGTGGATGCTGCTGGGCCTCGACCGCCTCACCGAAGTCGGCTTCTCCTTCGCCACGCTGATCCGCGTCCCCGCGTCGGCCGCCGACTTCGCCTGCGCGCTCCTCGTGTTCGAGATCGTCCGCCGCCGCGCCACCCCGCGCACCGCGATGCTCTGCGGCATCGGCGTCGCCGTCAGCCCGGTGCTCATCGCCACCTCCGGCTATCACGGCAACACCGACGCCGTCGCCGTCGCGTTCGCCCTGGCCGCCGCCCATCTCCTGGCCGACCGCAAGGCGCCGCTCGCGGCGGGCGTGGCCGCGGCGCTGTCCATCAGCGTCAAGTTCATCCCGGTCGTGGTGATCCCGGCCCTGTTCGTCGCCGCGCTGCGCGGCGGGCGGCCGGTCCTCGTCCGCTTCGCCGCCGGTTTCGCGGGCCTCACCGCGCTCGTCTGGGGGCCGGCCCTGCTGACCGTGCCCCTGGACCTGACGCACAACGTCCTGGAGTACGCGGGCGGCAGCTACCGGCTGTGGGGGCTCGTCCGGTTCGCGGACGTCCTCGGCCTGCCCGAGCCGGCCATCGCCTTCATGCAGGGCGGCGGCCACTTCCTCTTCGTCCTGGTCTGTGTGGCCGCCGGTGCCCGGCTCGCCTGGCTGCGGCCCGCCCAGGCCCCCGGGGTCGTCGCCGTCACCCTGGGACTGCTGCTGCTCCTGTCCACCGCGTCCGGCCTGCAGTACCTGACCTGGGCCGCCGCCGGCATGTTCGTCCTCGGCCCGGCCGAGGGGATCGCGTACAGCGCGGTCGTCGGCCTCGTCGCCGTCCTCGGTTACAGCGGGCGCTCCGCCGTGCGCTGGAGCGAGCCCGTGCTGTACCTGGGCGCCGCCGGCTGGTTCGTCCTGGCGGCCGGCCTGTTCACCGGCGTACGCCGCATCCTCGCCACGCCCCCGGACGCGCCCCCGCGCGCCGTCCCCGCCGAGCGGGCGCCGCTCTCCGCACCCCGTACGGAATACCGCTCCTGCTCGTCCGTCGACTGATCCCGCACCCCCCGTCCCCGACCGCAACTGGAGAACGCCCCGTGAAGGAAAGCCCGAGCCCCAGGATCGGCATCCTGGTGGTCGCGTACAACGCGGAGACAACCCTGGAGAAGACCCTCGACCGGATCCCGGAGGACTTCCGGTCGCGGATCGATGAGATCCTCATCCTCGACGACGCGAGCCACGACGCCACCTTCACCGCCGGCTGTCGCTGGTCGCAGGCGGAGGGCATGCCGCGCACCGTGGTGATGCGGCACACCAAGAACCTCGGCTACGGCGGCAACCAGAAGGCCGGTTACGCGCTGGCCGCCGAGCACGGGCTCGACATCATCGTGCTGCTGCACGGCGACGGGCAGTACGCCCCCGAGCTGCTCCCCGAGATGGTCGCGCCGATCGAACGCGGCGAGTGCGAAGCGGTGTTCGGGTCACGGATGATGACGTCCGGCAGCGCGCTCAAGGGCGGCATGCCGATGTACAAGTGGCTCGGCAACCGCATCCTGACCCGGCTGGAGAACGGGCTGCTCGGCTCGGACCTCACCGAATTCCACTCCGGCTACCGCGCGTACAGCGTCGCGGCCCTCAAGCAGCTGCCGATCGACCGGAACACCGACGCCTTCGACTTCGACACCCAGATCATCGTGCAGCTGCTGAACGCGGGCATGCGGATCAAGGAGATCCCCGTCCCGACGTACTACGGCGACGAGATCTGCTACGTCAACGGCATGAAGTACGCCAAGGACGTGGTCAAGGACGTCCTCGAATACCGGCTGGCCGTCAAGGGGTTCGGGACCTGCCCCTGGATCCCCAAGCCCGTCGAGTACGCCTTCAAGGAGGGCGACGGCTCCTCGCACGCGGTCATCCTGGAGAGGATGCGCGCGCTGCCGCCCGGCCGGGTCCTGGACCTCGGCTGCTCCGGCGGGCTGTTCGCCGAACGGCTGGAGTCCCTGGGCCACGAGGTGACCGGGGTGGACTACGTGGAGGTGCCGGGCGTCCGCGAGAAGTGCAGCCACTTCCACCTCGCCAACCTGGAGGAGGGGCTGCCCGCCGAGGCCGGCACCGGCTTCGACTACGTGGTCGCCGGTGACGTCATCGAGCACCTCTCCCGCCCCGAACGCATCCTCGCCGAGGCGGCCGGCGCGCTGCGGCCGGGCGGCCGGCTGCTGCTGTCCGTCCCCAACTTCAGCCACTGGTACTCCCGGCTGCGGGTCGCCGTCGGCGCCTTCGGCTACGACCGCCGGGGCATCCTCGACGAGACGCATCTGCGCTTCTTCACCCGGGCCAGCCTCCGCCGCACCGTACGCGCCGCCGGTTACGACGTCCTGGAACTCTCCTCCACCGGGGCGCCGTTCTGGTCGCTGCTCGGCCGGGGACCGCTCTCCGCGGTGCTCGGCGGGGCGTCGAGGCTGCTGACCCGCGTCCGGCCGACGCTGTTCGGCTATCAGCACGTCGCGCTGCTCACCCCGCACGCGGCCGAGACGATCATCGCTGGAGAGCACGTCGATGTACAGGACATCCTCAACCGACAGTACGTCCCCGCCGACCGGGTCGGTGTCTGAGGCGCCCCGCCCCGGAGCCGCGCCCGCCCCGGCGCCCGAGCCACCCGCCCCCGCCCCCGCAGTCAGGAGCAAGGCCTTGACCCTCCCCAGTGTGCTGCTGCTCCTGTTCGCCGTGTTCTCGTCGGCGGGCGGCCAGATCATGCTCAAGCACGGGATGAAGGGGGCCGCGGCCGCCGCCGGCCGGGACGGCGGCTCCGTCGCGCTGCGCGCCGCCGGGAGCCCGTGGGTGGTGCTCGGGCTGGTGGTCTTCGCGGTGTCCGCGCTCGCCTGGATGACGACGCTGGCCAAGGTGCCGCTCTCCGTCGCGTACCCCTTCAACGCGCTCGGCTACCTGCTGATCGTGCTGGCCGGGGCGACCGTGCTGCACGAGCGGACCTCGCTGTGGACCTGGGGCGGCTCGCTGCTCGTGGTGGTCGGCCTGATCACGGTGATGGCCGGGCAGCAGGGCTAGCCCGGGTACGCCGAAGGGCCCGCCGCCGGAACGTTCCGGTGACGGGCCCTTCGGCTGTTCCCGCGGGTCAGACGGTCCCGGCGGCCGGGGGCTCCTCGCCCAGCAGGACGCGGCGCACCACGCGCTCGGCGGCGCGGCCGTCGTCGTACGGGCAGAACCGCTCCTTGAACGCCTTGAGCAGCGCCTCGTTCTCCGGGCTGTTCCAGCTGCCGTCGGTGAAGATCGCCGCCAGCTCGTCCGTGTCCGTGGCCACGGCACCCGGCGTCTCGCCGGGCTGTCCGGACAGCAGGTCGAAGACGACACCGCGGACCGTGCGGTACGTCTCCCAGTCCGGGGCGAGGATCACGATCGGGCGGTTCAGGTGGGCGTAGTCGAACATCACCGAGGAGTAGTCGGTGATCAGCGCGTCCGCCGCCAGGCACAGGTCCTCGACGCGCGGGTACGTGGAGACGTCGATGACCGACGCGTTCTCCGCCAGGCCCGAGCCGCCGTAGAAGTAGTGGGCGCGCATGAGGACCACGGTGTCCGGGCCGACGGCCGCGCAGAACCGGTCCAGGTCCAGGCGGTTGGTGAAGCCCGACTCGTAGTCGCGGTGCGTCGGCGCGTAGAGCACGGCGCGCTGACCGGGGCGGATGCCCAGGTCCTCGCGGATCTTGGCGATCTGCTCCTCGGTCGCCGTCGCGAAGACGTCGTTGCGCGGGTAACCCGTCTCCAGCGGGCGTGCCGCGCTCGGGTAGGCGCGGGACCACACCTCGGTGGAGTGCGGGTTGGCGGAGACGCTCCAGTCCCAGCGGTCCACGCGCTTGAGCAGCCGGTCGAAGTTGAGCCCCTGGGCGGCGGCCGGGTAGTTCTGCTGGTCCATGCCCATGATCTTCAGCGGGGTGCCGTGGTGGGTCATGACATGGATCTGGCCGGGGCGCTTGACCAGGTGGTCGGGGAAGTTGACGTTGTTGAAGAAGTACGTGGCACGGGCCAGCACCGACCAGTAGCGGCGGGTCCCGGGCACCACGTAGTCGATGCCCTTGGGCACCGAGTCCACGTTGTTCTTCGACACCACCCAGACACCGTGGATGTCCGGTGCCAGCTCCTGGGCCTTGCGGTAGATCGCCTCGGGGTTGCAGCTCACGCCGCGGTTCCAGTAGGCGGCGTACACGGCCAGCTTGGGGTCGAGCGGGAGCTTGCGCTGCGCCTTGTAGTAGCGCTTGGTGAACTGCTTCTTCGCCTTCGCGCGGGCCGTGGTGGGCGCGGAGCGCAGGCTGCGGCGGGTGGCGAGCGCGGTGTCCAGGGCGCCGAGCGCGGTGAACTTGCCGCCGCCCATCAGCTGCGGGCGCAGGCCCTTGGCCCCGCCGGGGAACTTGAAGCCCTCCGGGCGGTGCGCGCGGTGGAAGGCGGCGACCGCGCCGACGTACTGCCGGCGACGCTTGGTCACCGTCGGGTACGCGGACAGCAGCTCCTGGACGGCCCGGTCGAAGAGGAGGCCGCGCACGCCGTTCAGGGCCGGGCGCGCCTCGACGAAGGTCATCAGGGCGTCGTACGCCTCGACCAGCTCCAGCGGCGTCGAGCCCCCCGAGGGCTCGGCGTCGTCGACGAGGCCGGGCAGGTAGCGCTGCTGGCGGTGCTCGACACAGGCGGTGTCCAGTGTGGCCACCGAGGCGGCGACGGCGACGGTCGCCAGCGCGTACATCCGCTCGCCGTGCGGGCCGGGGCCGAAGGTCAGGGTCTCGCGCTCCAGGACCGCCCGGCGGACCGCGCGGTTCCAGGAGACCGGGGCGATGTCCAGGAGGTCGGGGCGCTTCGCGAGGGTCAGCGGGCCCGCGGGCATGCCGCTCAGCTTCTCCAGCGAGCGCGTCGAGCGGGTCTTGCCGCGGAAGGGGCGCTTGCGGTGGCCGAACAGCAGCACGTCCGGGTCGCCGGTGGACTCCAGCCGGTCCACGACGTCCTGGAGCGCGCCGGGCAGGTGGATGTAGTGGCCCTCCAGGAACAGGATGTAGTCCCCGGCGGCCTCCTCGATCCCGGCGTTGCGGCGGCCGTGCGCTCCGGCGCCCGGCTCCAGGTGCACGGCCCGGACGCGGCTGTCGCGCGCGGCGAACTCGTCCAGTACCAGGCCCGAGCCGTCCGGCGCGCCGTCGTCGACCCCGATGACCTCGATGTCCGTGAACGACTGGGAGAGCACCGACTCCAGGCACTCGCGCAGACTGCCTCGGGCGCGACGGACGGGGATGATGACACTCAGCCGGGGCATACGGACTCTTTCTCGGACTGTGCGTACTGGGAGGGCACCCAGCGTACTGGGACGGGCTCCGCAGGACGGGTCAGGGGGCGGGCAGGCGTACGAGGGTCGAAGAGACGGGCGCGTCGGGCCCGCGAGTGATCGACCACGCGGCTGATGAAGGCCCCACTTATCATACTACCTGGGACAGTAAGTGAACCTTGGGCAATTCGGGGCGCGCGGGGCCATGACGGGCGCCCCGGGGCCCGGGAATCCGGGGCCTCGCACGGGTGCGGGGCGCCCCCGCCGGCCGGCCGGAGCGCCCCGCACTGTTACGCAGCTGCTACTTGACGGCCCCCGCCATCACGCCGGAGACGAACTGGCGCTGGAAGGCGAAGAACACCGCGAGCGGAATCACCATCGAGACGAAGGCGCCGGGCGCCAGCACGTCGATGTTGTTGCCGAACTGGCGCACCTGCTGCTGGAGCGCCACCGTGATCGGCGGTGAACCGGAGTCCGCGAAGATCAGCGCGACCAGCATGTCGTTCCAGACCCAGAGGAACTGGAAGATGCCGAGCGAGGCGATGGCGGGACCGCCCAGCGGCATCACCACCCGGGTGAAGAGACGGATCTCACCCGCCCCGTCCAGCCGCGCCGCCTCCAGGAGTTCCCGGGGGATCTCCGCGAAGAAGTTGCGCAGCAGGAAGATCGCGAAGGGCAGCCCGAACGCCGTGTGGAAGAGGATCACGCCGAGCGTCGTCTCGAAGATCCCGATCTCGCCGAACAGTTTCGACACCGGGATCAGTGCCACCTGCACCGGGACCACCAGCAGCCCCACGACCAGCAGGAACCACCAGTCGCGGCCGGGGAAGTCCATCCAGGCGAACGCGTATCCCGCGAGCGAGCCGATCACCACGACCAGGACCGTCGAGGGCACGGTGATCATCACCGTGCTGAACAGCGAGTCCGTGATCGTCGAATTGTCCAGCAGCCGCGAGTAGTTGTCGAAGGTCAGCTCGGAAGGGACGGTGAAGACCTTCCACCAGCCGGTCGACGCGATCCGCTCCGGACTGCGCAGCGAGGACAGCAGCAGCCCGATGGTCGGCATCAGCCAGAACAGGCCCACCAGGACCAGGACGACCCGCATCACGCCGCCGCCGGCCCGCGTCGCGATCCGTGCGCCCAGCGACCGCCGGGTCTTCACCGCGCCGGTGTCCGGGGCGGTGGTGGCCGAGGGCGTCGTCATCGGCGCCCCTCCTTCCGTATCCGCCTGATGTTGAAGAGCATCACCGGGATCACCAGCAGCAGCAGGAGTACGGCGATGGCGCTGCCGACCCCGAGGTCCGCGTCCGTGCCGAACGAGGACCGGTACAGCTGGAGCGCCAGCACGTTCGCGTCGTCCTGGGAGGAGCCCGGCGCGATGATGAACACCAGGTCGAAGACCTTCAGTACGTTGATCATCAGCGTGACGAGCACCACCGCGAGGACCGGCGCGAGCATCGGCACGGTGATCCGGCGGAACACCTGCCACTCGTTGGCCCCGTCCACCCGGGCCGCCTCCAGGAGTTCACGCGGCAGACCGGCCAGGCCCGCGGCGATCAGCACCATGGCGAAGCCCGCCCACATCCACACGTAGCTCCCGATGATGCCGGGCGTCACGAGCGTCGGGCCGAGCCAGTCCACCCCGTTGTACGGCTCCTTGAAGTTGGAGGCGGGCAGGCGCAGTTCGGCGCCGTCCGCCGAGGCGGGCAGTGTGAACGTGCCGTCCGCCGCGGCCTTGGCGGTCGCGACCACCTCGCCGTCCTTGACGGCCTCCACCTTCAGGCCCTTGAGCCCGAGTTCCCTGGAGTCGATGACATTGGGTCTGCCGCCGCCGCCCTTGGTGAAGTCCAGCCAGGCGGTGCCCGTGATCGCACCGTCCTCGCCCGCCGCCGGGGCCTTCGCGGGCTTCGCGTCGCCCGGCATCTTCGCCGGGAGCACCCCCACCAGGGGGAGCTGGACCGGCTGCCCGGCGTGCACCGCGGTCTTCGTCACGAAGGCGCCGCCGGGCGCCGCCTTCAGCGGGTGCACGGGCAGCGGATGCGCCTTCGGGAAGCCCGAGGACTCGGCGAACGTGTCGTGCACGCCCACCCAGACCGCGTTGGCCACCCCGCGCTCCGGCGCCTGGTCGTACACCAGCCGGAAGATGATGCCCGCCGCCAGCATGGAGATCGCCATCGGCATGAAGACGATCAGCTTGAAGGCCGTGCCCCAGCGGACGCGCTCGGTCAGCACCGCGAAGATCAGCCCGAGCGCGGTGGCGACCGTCGGCGCGAACACCACCCAGATCGCGTTGTTCTTGACCGCCGTACGGATCGTGTCGTCCGTGAACAGGGTCCGGTAGTTGTCGATGCCGGCGAAGCCCGTACCCGCCTGGTCGAAGAACGACCGGTAGACGGAGTACACGATCGGGTACACCACCAGGGCCCCGAGCAGCACCAGCGCGGGCAGCAGGAAGAGCGCCGCGATCACCCTGCGGGTGCCGGTCACGCTCCGTCCGCGTGCGTCGGGGGAGCCGGAGGGGGCGGGCCCGCCCTTCCTGGGGGCCCGCCCTTCCTGGGGGCGGGTACCGAAGTCCCGCCGGGTTGTTGCCTGTCGGCGGGGAGCGCCTCGTCGGCGCCCCCCGCTGCCGCTGTCGTCATCCCGTCAGCTCTTGTACGCCTTGGCCGCGTCGGACTCCAGTTTCGCTTGAGTCCCCGCGATGTCCTTCGGGTTCTTCAGGAAGTCCTGGAGGGTCTTCCACTCGCCCTTGCCGGGCGTCCCGCCGAACGACTGCGGCGCCTGGTCGGACATGTCGAACCGGACGGCGTCACCGGCCGCGATCAGCGCCTTCGCCATCGTCCGCTGCACCTCGTTGGGGTACGCGGACGGGTCCAGGCCCTTGTTCGGCGAGATGAACCCGCCCTGCCCGGCGGCGATCTTCGCGGCGTCCGTGGAGGCCAGCCAGGTCAGCAGTGCCTGGGCGCCCTTGCCGTCCTTGAGCGCCACCGCGGCGTCGCCCCCGGTCACCACGGGCGACTCGGCGCCGACGGCGGGGAACGGGAAGACCTTGGCGTCCGTGCCGATCTTCGCCTTCGTCTGCGCGATGTTGACACCGACGAAGTCGCCCTCGTAGACCATCGCGGCCTTGGGCTGGTCGCCCCCGGTGAAGGTCTGCGTGACCGACGCCGGGAACTCCGTCTGGAGCGCGCCGTCGGCGCCGCCCGCGATCAGGGACGGCTTGCCGAACAGCTGGGCCAGCGTGGTCAGCGCGTCCTTGACGGACGGGTCCGTCCACTTGATCTTGTGCTGGGCGAGCTGGTCGTACTTCTCCGGGCCCGCCTGGGAGAGGTAGATGTTCTCGAACCAGTCGGTGAGCGTCCAGCCGTCCGCGCCGCCGACCGAGACCGGGGTGACGCCCGATGCGGACACCGTCTCGGCGGTCGCCAGGAAGTCCTTCCAGGTCTTCGGCTCGCTCGCGCCCGCGTTCTCGAACGCCTTGGTGTTGTACCAGATCAGCGACTTGTTGGCGGCCTTGTAGTAGACGCCGTACTGGGTGCCGTCCACCGCGCCGAGGTCCTGCCAGACCTTCGCGTAGTTCTTGCTCAGCTGCGCCTTCGCCTCGTCGCCGACCGGCTTGGCCCACTTCTTCGCCACGGCCTGCTGGATGGCCCCGACCTGCGGGATCACGGCGACGTCCGGCGGCTGGCCGCCCGCGATCTTCGTACCCAGGAAGTTCACGATCGGGTCCTGCGCCGGGACGAACGTCACCTTCGCGCCGGTCCGCTTCTCGAACTCCTTGAGGACCTTGACGAAGTTGGCCTGTTCGGCACCCGTCCAGACCGCTGCGACAGAGAGCTTCTCACCGTCCAGTTTCGGTAAGGCGACACTCGGCGCGGAGTCCTTGCCCGGCGTGGAGCCGCCGTCGTCCGTCTTCTTGCCTCCGCCGTCACCGTCGCCGCCGCAACCGGTGAGGGCCAGTGCGCCGATGGCGGTGAACACCATGGCCGCCCTGCGAATCCGAAGGGTTGTGCGCATCCCTGCCCCGTCTCTCTGTGCGCGTGCGCCGGACCGGCGCCGGGCCTGAAGGCAGGGCTTCCGGTCGAGCCGCACGTCGTTGTGTGCGCACAGTCCTATGCCCGGCGTCCGGGAGCCGCAATACCGCCCTCCTCCCCAATTCCTTGATCGTGATGGGCTCGTGACGTCAGGTCAGTGCCTGTATCCGGCCATTGGGGGACGTTCGGGCCGCCCGGCTCCGGCGCCGCCCGGGGGCGGCTCCGGGGCGACTCAGGGGAGGCTCCGGCGCCACTCGGGGTGGGCTAGGGGGTCTCTCAGGTGAACAGGGGCGCGAGGGGTTGTGCGTTCACCGAACGCGCCGCCCGTTCCAGCGCGCTGGCGAGCAGCGCGAGGTCCGTCGGGCCGTTGCCGAGCTCGCGGACCGGGCGCCGGGTGGGCGGGTCGCCCATCCGCTCCCACTCCAGCGGGACGACCGTCGGCCGCAGCGTCGCCGTACGCGGGATGCGGCCCGTCACCCGGCCCCCCTGGAACGGCGTCACCCGCCCGTCCGGATGCCCCAGCCTTCCCCGGCCCGGCGACGGTTCGTCCGGCGAGGGCGGGACGGCCGGCGGATCGAGCACGATGCGCAGCCGCGCGCCGCGGGCCAGCTCCGTGTCCTCCGTGCGGTCGGGGCGCGCCGAGGTCGCGACCAGGTGGACGCCCAGCCGGCCGCCGTCCCTGGCCACCGCCTCCAGCGCCCGCACCACCGAACCGGCGGCCGGCCGGCCCGGACTCCCGAGCGCCGGGGCTATCAGCGCGTCGAAGTCGTCCACGAGCACGACCAGCCGGGGCAGCGGGGAGGGGCCCGGGTCCACGGGGCGGCCCGCCCCCGGGCGCAGGCGCAGGGTGCTGGTGGGCGGCGCCTCGATGTCGCCGCGCTGCTCGGGGATCGGGGCGGCGGTGTGCCCGTCCTCGTGGCGGCTGTGCCACTCGGCGAAGTCCAGCTCGCCGAGCAGCTCGGCCCGCCGCTTCACCTCGCCGCCCAGTGCCTGGGCGAACTCCCGCATCCGGACCGGGTCCGAGGCCACCAGGTGCGTGAACGCGTGCGGCAGCTCCGTACAGGGGCGCAGGGAATCGCCGCGCTCGCCGCCCGCCCCGTCGACCAGCACGATGCCCAGCCGGTCCGGCCGGGCGGCGGCGGCCAGCGACGCCGCGACGGCCCGCAGCAGCTCGGTGCGGCCGCTGCCGCCGGGCCCCTCGATGAGCAGGTGCGGCCCCTCGTCGGCGAGATCCACGCTCACCGGCCCCCGCGGCCCGGCGCCGAGCACGACGACGGGGCGCCCGGCGTGGACGGCGGGGCGGGGAGCGGTGCGCGTCGCCGTCTGCGTGCCCGCGGCCGCCTCGGCCCCCCGCGCGGCGACCTGCGGCGCCTCGGCCTGCCGGGGGCCGCTGACCCGGGCCCGCCCGGAGTCGCCCGCGCCCGGGTACGCCGTGCGCCCCGAGCCACCGGCGGCGCGGGGGTACGGGGTGCGGCCGGAGCCCGTCGTGGTGGCGCCGGGGTATGAGGTACGGCCGGAGTCCGGGGAGTCGGCCGCCGTGCGCTGGGCGCCCACGCGCGGGGTCGCCGCCGCCGTGCCCGGCTGGTCGTCCGCCGTCGACGCCCACCGGGCCATCAGCGACGCCGGGGTGGCGCGGGCCAGCCCCAGCTCGTCCAGGAGGCGGGTGGACGGCGGCAGCGCCACCGGCACCTGGCGGCCCGGCAGCGCGGCCGAGCCCTCGGCCCGCAGGGGGGCCAGCGCCCGCCCGAAGCGCTGGGCCCACTGCGCCGACACCGCGTCCACCGCGGCCACCGTGCCGTGGCCCGCCGCGCGGCCGCCCGCCGTGCGCAGCAGCCGCAGGGCCGTCGCCACGTCACCGCTGAGCATCCCCACCGCCCCGCACTCGCGGAACGCGATCGACGCGTGGCACGCCGCCTCGTACGTCGCGGCGACCGGCGAGGTGGGCGTCGCGGCCGGGGTCTCGGCCAGACAGATCAGATGGATGCCCGCCGCCGCACCGGCCGCCGCCAGCCGGGCCGTGTTCTCCCGGAGCACCGCCGCGCCCGGGTCGCCGTCGACGATCACCACGGTGAACGGACCCTCGTGGTCCCGGGCGGCCTCGGCGACCGTCGCCGGGTCCTGGCTCGCCCAGCCGGGGCCGAGCGGCCCGTCGTCCAGCCGGCGCACCAGCTCGGCCGTCCTGGCGAGGGCCTGGTCCCGGTCGTACGCCACCAGCAGCCGGCAGTCCTGGCCGTGCATCGGCCGCAGATGGGGCAGCCAGCCCAGCCAGGCCCACTCCCGCCGCCGCTCCTCGGTGGAGCGGGCCCGGTCCGTGCTGATCAGCACGATCTCCAGATCGGAGGGGGAGTGCAGCGCGGCCAGCTGCGCCACGGCGGACCGGGCGAGTCCGGACAGCCGCTCCCGGGGCCCGGCGAGGCCCAGCGAACCGGCCTCCCGCAGGCTCACGGTCACCGGCACGGCCGGCAGGTCGGCCCGCTCGGTCGTGCCCAGCCGGACCACCAGCGCCTCCGGATGCGCGGGGTCGCGCTCCCACAGCCGGGGGCCCGGTCCCAGTGCCGTCAGCAGGACGGCCGCCGGATCGGGCCAGGTGCCCTCCGGGGCGGTGGGGATGCTCAGCGGTGACGTGGCGACGGCCCTGCGGCTGCTGCGCACGGCGGGCGGCCGCGCGGCGGGCC
>NZ_RDBL01000029.1:101873-106188 GCF_008042035.1 Streptomyces sp. col6 | reverse complement strand
GCCTTCCGGGGCGGTGGGCAGCGAGGCGAACGTGGCGGGGGCGGACGGCGCGGGTTCGGCGGGGGCGCTCGCGGGCGCGGGCTCGGTCCTGCCGCCCTTGAACCGGCGGGCCCAGGCTCCTATGCCGCCGCGCCGGGGCATCTCCTGCTCCGGGAAGCGGCCGGGGTGCCCGGCGGAGGAGCCGGGCCGGGACGCGGCCCCGGCGTCGTCCGGGGCGTGGCGGTCGTGGTCGTGCCGGTCGCCCTCGGGGGCGGGCGCCGGGGTTTCCGGGGCCGGTGCCGGGGCGGCCGGGGCCCGCGCCACCCGCAGATGGCCCTCGCCGTCCGGCGTCGTCGGCAGCACCGGCGGACGCGCGCCGGAGGTGAGCCGGAGTGTCGACTCGCCGAGCCGCAGCAGGGCGCCCGGGGACAGCCGGACCGGGCGGTCGTGGACCTCCGCGCCGTCCAGCGAGGTGCCGTTGGTGGAGCCCAGGTCGGCCACCGCGACGCGGCCGTCGTCGGAGACCGTCACCTCGCAGTGCAGCCGGGACACGTCGGGGTCGTCGAGCGGGACATCGGCCTCGGCCGAGCGGCCGATCCGGATCGTGCCGCCGTGCAGCAGATGGACCCCGCCCGCGTCGGGCCCGGCGATCACCTGGAGCTGGGCGGGCACCGCGTCGTCCGCCGACTCGTCCTCGCCCGGTGCCTGGAGCGAGAGCACCGCCCCG
Organism: Streptomyces sp. col6; assembly: GCF_008042035.1. Taxonomy (GTDB): domain Bacteria; phylum Actinomycetota; class Actinomycetes; order Streptomycetales; family Streptomycetaceae; genus Streptomyces. The sequence goes on along the minus strand of NZ_RDBL01000029.1, from coordinate 105,482 downwards.
TCGACGAGGGGCGGCTCACCGAGCGCGCACCGCTGCGCGTCGAGTCGTTCCCGGCCCGCGAAGAGCACCACCGCACCGCTGCCCAGGGAGCCGTCGGGACCGGCGACGGCCATCGCCAGGCCGGACGCGACGGCGGCCAGCGCCGTCCCCGCGGGGGCGGTGACCAGCACATCGCAGGCGCGCGCCGGGGTCTGGCCGCTGGGCGGCGCGAGGACGGTCAGCCGGATCTGCATCGCCGTCAGCGGTCCCTTCTGCGCGCGGTGCCGGCCGGAGGGACGCCCTGTGATTCCCCCCACCCGGCACGGACGCGTCGTCCGGTACAGGTTCGTCACGCACCGCGAGGCTCCCGACCCCGCAGTCGTGCTCCAGGCATCCTCGCATCCGCCACTGACAACACGCCCGGCGGTGACCACTAAGTGATCTTGAAAGGTCTGCTCTGGCCGCAAAAGTGCGGCATGACCGGTTCCCCGGACCGGCCTCCGGCAACCATCCGCCCGGCGTCCGCGTCCTCCCCTGTGACCGGTGCGCGCGGGAAGCGGGGAGCGCACACCGGGGAGTCATCGGTGAGCAGAGGGTATACATCCGGGGATTGCGGACAAACGGGTAACCTTCCCGGCCCGGCCGGCCTCTTCCGTACAGCCTCTAGAGTGGGCCGGAAACTCCGGGGGCACCCGGGGACCGCAAGCACCACGACCAGCAGGGAGCGCATGACGTGCGGCCGGTAGGCAGCAAGTACCTGCTCGAGGAGCCGCTGGGACGCGGCGCCACGGGCACCGTCTGGCGCGCCAGCCAGCGCGAGGCGGCGGGCGCCGAGGCGGCCGTGGCCGGCCGGCCCGGCGAGACCGTGGCCATCAAGGTCCTCAAGGAGGAGCTGGCCAACGACGCGGACGTGGTGATGCGGTTCCTGCGGGAACGCTCCGTCCTGTTGCGGCTGACCCACCCCAACATCGTGCGCACCCGCGACCTCGTCGTCGAGGGCGACCTCCTCGCCCTCGTCATGGACCTGATCGACGGCCCCGACCTGCACCGGTACCTGCGCGACAACGGTCCGCTCACCCCGGTCGCCGCCGCCCTGCTCACCGCGCAGATCGCCGACGCGCTCGCCGCCAGCCACGCGGACGGGGTCGTCCACCGCGACCTCAAGCCCGCCAACGTGCTGCTCGCCGACCCGGACGGCGAGATGCGCCCGATGCTCACCGACTTCGGCATCGCGCGCCTCGCCGACTCGCCGGGCCTGACCCGGACCCACGAGTTCGTCGGCACCCCCGCCTACGTGGCGCCGGAGTCCGCCGAGGGCCGCCCGCAGACCTCCGCCGTCGACATCTACGGCGCCGGCATCCTGCTGTACGAGCTGGTCACCGGCCGTCCGCCGTTCGCCGGCGGCACCGCTCTGGAAGTACTGCACCGGCACCTCAGCGAGGAGCCCCGCCGCCCCAGCACCGTCCCCGAGCCGCTGTGGACGGTCATAGAGCGCTGCCTGAGCAAGGACCCCGACCGCCGGCCCAGCGCGGAGAACCTGGCGCGCGGGCTGCGTACCGTCGCCGCCGGTATCGGTGTCCACGCGAGCTCCGCGCAGATCGCCGCCGCCGACGGGGTCGGCGCCCTGCTCGCGCCCGACCCGGCGCCCACCGCCGTCCCCGAGGTCCCCGGCGCGGCCGACCCGACCCAGGTGCTGCCCAGCAACGCGGGCTCGTACGACCCCAACGGGGCCACCAGCGTCCTGCCGCACACCGGCGGCCCCGGCGCCGGCCCCCAGGCCGACCCGACCGCGGTCCTGCCGCCCGTGCCGCCGCGCCCCGGCAGCGACCCGCGCCCCGAGGAACCGCACCCCTGGCAGTCCCAGCTCCGGGCCGCGCGCGACCGCAACGAGCAGACCCAGGTCCAGTACCTCGACCCCAGCCAGGACCCGCTGCGCCGCCGCCCGCAGCGCCAGCAGCCGCAGCAGCCGCCGCGCGACCGGCAGCAGTACCAGCAGCCGCAGCAGCAGTACCCGCAGCGGCAACAGCAGCAGTACCAGCCGCAGCCGCCGCAGCAGCAGTACCAGCCGCAGCGACAGCAGTACCAGCCCCAGCCGCAGCAGCAGGCGTACGCGCCGCCGCAGCAGCCCCAGCAGCCCGCGCAGCGCGCACCTCGCGAGCCGAGGCGGCGCAGCGCCAACCCGATGAAGATCCCCGGCCTCGGCTGCCTCAAGGGCTGCCTGTTCACGCTGGTGCTGCTCTTCGTGGCGAGCTGGCTGATCTGGGAACTGACCCCGCTGAAGGACTGGATCGGCACGGGCCAGAGCTACTGGCACGCGATCACCGACGCCGCCTCCACGGTGAAGGACTGGATGTCGAAGCTCGGCGGCAGCGGCAAGTGACCGGACGTCGTCCCGGCCGGGCGGACTCACCGCCCGGCCGGACAACTCTGTAGCTATATCGACTTCCGCGGACCAATTCCGAGGCAATTCGCCCGTAGAAGCGAAGGTTGGCGCCAACCACGGCACGCGGGCCCCCGATCGCCGCGTAACTTTGTCGACCGGGGGTTGTTGGGTCCATCGCCAGCCGCTGAGGGAGCAGTCTTGGCACGGAAAATCGGCAGCCGGTACACCGCCCACCAGATACTGGGGCGCGGCAGCGCCGGCACGGTGTGGCTCGGGGACGGCCCCGAGGGCCCCGTCGCCATCAAGCTGCTCCGCGAGGACCTGGCGTCCGACCAGGAGCTCGTCGGCCGGTTCGTCCAGGAGCGCACCGCGCTGCTCGGGCTGGACCATCCGCACGTCGTCGCCGTCCGTGACCTCGTGGTGGACGGCAACGACCTCGCCCTCGTCATGGACCTGGTCCGCGGCACCGACCTGCGCACCCGCCTCGACCGCGAACGCCGGCTGGCCCCCGAGGCCGCCGTCGCCGTAGTCGCGGACGTCGCCGACGGCCTCGCCGCCGCGCACGCCGCCGGGATCGTCCACCGCGACGTCAAGCCGGAGAACATCCTGCTCGACATGGAGGGGCCGCTCGGTCCGGGCAACGCCCACCCCGCGCTGCTCACCGACTTCGGCGTCGCCAAGCTCATCGACACCCCGCGCCGCACCAAGACCACCAAGATCATCGGAACCCCGGACTACCTGGCCCCCGAGATCGTCGAGGGCCTGCCGCCCCGCGCCGCCGTCGACATCTACGCCCTGGCCACGGTGCTGTACGAGCTCCTCGCGGGGTTCACGCCCTTCGGCGGCGGCCACCCCGGCGCCGTCCTGCGCCGCCATGTCACCGAGACCGTCGTCCCGCTCCCCGGCATCCCCGACGAGCTGTGGCAGCTGCTCGTCCAGTGCCTGGCCAAGGCCCCGGCCTCCCGGCTGCGCGCCTCCGAGCTGGCGGCCCGGCTGCGCGAACAGCTGCCGCAGCTGGCCGGCATCCCGCCGCTGGACGTGGACGAGCCGGACGAGGAGCCGGAGGCCCTGCAGGGCTACGAGGAGCAGCAGTACGCCCCGCCCGGCGACGAGCCCCGCAGGCGCGGCGCCGTCCCGCTGGTGCCGGGCTCGTCCCCGGACTCCAACCGCGACACCCACACGAGCATGCGCGTCCCGGCCCCCGACGAGCTGTCCGGCGGCCCCCGGGGCACCGCCCGCGCCCCGCG
>NZ_RDBL01000029.1:83634-101773 GCF_008042035.1 Streptomyces sp. col6 | reverse complement strand
GCGGCCAGCAGCACCAGGGCCGCGCCCCCGGCACGCCCCGCCCCGGCTCGGCCCGCAACAAGTCGGCGGCCGTCCGCAAGCGCCGGCTGACGCTCGGGGCCGCGGCCCTGGTGCTGCTGGCCGCGATCGGCGTGGGCGGCTGGTTCGCGCTGAGCGGCGACGACGCGGACCCCGGCCCGCAGGACACGAAGAACTCGGCGCCCGCCGTCCCGTAGGCGGCGCCCGGGGGCGGTGATCGGACGGCCCGAGGAACGTACGCGCCGACAGCCGTTACGCTGGACCCGTGGCAGTCGTCGATATTTCCGAAGAGCTGAAGTCCCTCTCCTCGACCATGGGGTCGATCGAGGCCGTCCTGGACCTGGATGCGCTGAGGGGGGACATCGCCGCACTCGAGGAGCAGGCGGCCGCCCCGTCCCTGTGGGACGACCCGGAGGCGGCGCAGAAGATCACCAGCAAGCTTTCCCACCTCCAGGCCGAGGTCCGCAAGGCCGAGGCCCTGCGCGGCCGGATCGACGACCTCGAAGTCCTCTTCGAGCTCGCCGAGGCCGAGGGCGACGCCGACGCGCTCGCCGAGGCCGAGGCCGAGCTGGAGGCCGTCCGCAAGGCGCTGGACGAGATGGAGGTCCGCACGCTCCTGTCCGGCGAGTACGACGCCCGCGAGGCGCTGGTCACCATCCGCGCCGAGGCCGGCGGCGTCGACGCGGCGGACTTCGCCGAGCGGCTCCAGCGGATGTACCTGCGCTGGGCGGAGCGGCACAACTACAAGACCGAGGTCTACGAGACCGCGTACGCCGAAGAGGCCGGCATCAAGTCGACCACCTTCGCCGTCGAGGTGCCGTACGCCTACGGCACGCTCTCCGTCGAGCAGGGCACCCACCGCCTGGTGCGCGTCTCGCCGTTCGACAACCAGGGCCGGCGCCAGACCTCCTTCGCGGGCGTCGAGGTGCTGCCCGTGGTCGAGCAGACGGACCATGTCGAGATCGACGAGTCCGACCTGCGCGTCGACGTGTACCGCTCCTCGGGCCCCGGCGGCCAGGGCGTCAACACCACGGACTCCGCGGTGCGCCTGACCCACCTGCCGACCGGCATCGTCGTCTCCTGCCAGAACGAGCGCTCGCAGATTCAGAACAAGGCCTCCGCGATGAACGTCCTCCAGGCGAAGCTGCTGGAGCGCCGCCGCCAGGAGGAGCAGGCCAAGATGAACGCTCTCAAGGGCGACGGCGGCAACTCCTGGGGCAACCAGATGCGCTCCTACGTCCTGCACCCGTACCAGATGGTCAAGGACCTGCGTACGGAGTTCGAGATGGGCAACCCGGACGCGGTCTTCAACGGCGAGATCGACGGCTTCATCGAGGCCGGCATCCGCTGGCGCAAGCAGAGCGAGAAGTAGGCCAACACACCACACCCGTGCGCGAGTCGGATGAACGGCTCGCGCACAGTGCGTGTGGATGTGTCACAGTCGCGGCTCTGAATAGCCGTCAAATCCCTCTGAGGCGGGGCGTATCGGCGTGTATCCGCCTTGACGTTCCCCGCGGGCCCCGGCGAGGGTGCTGGGGCAGCGTGTGTGTCTCCGGGGCAGTTTTGTGGCGGGGGCGGGCTGCCCGGCCGCCGTACGACGCGGGCCGGCGCCCGGAACGAACCCTGCCCGAAGACCACCCCGGATACCGCTGCTCCATCGACGAGAACGGCTACTGGGGGTAGCAGTACATGACGAAGAAGACGCGTGTACGCGTCGCGCGGATGGCGGCGGGCGCGGTCATCGCCGCGGGTGCCTCGCTGACCGCCGCGGGCGCGGCGCAGGCGGTCGGCATCGGCGTCGAGGTCGCGGGTGTGGAGATCGGCGTGCAGACGACGGCCGACGACCCGGACGACGACGAGGGCGACCCGTGCAGCCCGCTGGACCCGCGGTGCGAGCCGTCGGACCCGCCGCCGACGCCGAGCGACCCGCCGGTGACCCCGTCGGACCCGCCGGCGACGCCGAGCGACCCGCCGGCGACCCCGTCGGACCCGCCGGCCACGCCGAGCGACCCGCCGGCGACCCCGTCGGACCCGCCGGCCACGCCGAGCGACCCGCCGGCCACCCCGTCGGACCCGCCCGCGACCCCGAGCGAACCGTCCGACCCGACCCGGTCGACGGACCCGGCGGCGGGCGGCGGTGACGACAGCACCCCCGCGGACCAGATCGGCGTCTCGGGCGGCGGCGGCAACACCGACACCGACTCGGTCGGCAACCAGCCGGTCGAGCAGGGCAAGGGCAAGGACGAACTCGCCGAGACCGGTGCGGCCGAGACCACGTTCCTGCTGGTCGGCGCCGCGACGATGATCGCCGGGGGCATCGGCTTCCGTATGCTGCCGCGCCTGGTGGGCAACCGCACGGCCGCCTGAGGCCCGGACGCGCACAGTGACGGAAGGGGCCCGGACCGCGACCGGCGGTCCGGGCCCTTCCGTTTCCCGTACGGTCCTGCGGGCCGGGGCTACACGGTCTGGTGGGCCAGCAGGGCCAGGGCGCCCAGGAGCACCACCAGCAGGGCGGCCAGCATCGCGGGGCTCAGCCCGCCGAAGGGGCCCTGCTCGTGCTCCCGCATCCGCTCGCGGCTCGCCCGGCACACCGGGCAGCGGCCCTCGGTGACGGGCGCCGCGCAGTTCGCGCACACCAGTCGGTCATAGGTCATGCGCTTTCCTCCTCCCGCGCGGCGGAGCCGCACAAGCACTCTCTCCGCACAACGCTCACGGAAACGCGACCGTTCCCCCTACCACTGTGCCAGCTCCCGGGCCGTTCGGCCCGTCCCGTCGGTCACACCCGGGCCGCTGCCGCGCCGCGCCGCCCCGGAATCAGGGCCGTTTCACCGTAAATCACCCATCCCGGTACGCGTGCCTGCACGCCTCAGCCCGGTTCGCGTATGGTCACGCTCACCTACTCCCGGCCGACCGTGGTGCATCCGTGATTCGATTCGACAACGTCTCCAAGACCTACCCGAAGCAGAGCCGTCCCGCTCTCCGGGATGTGTCGCTCGACATCGAGAAGGGCGAGTTCGTCTTCCTGGTGGGCTCCTCCGGCTCCGGCAAGTCCACCTTCATGCGGCTCATCCTGCGCGAGGAACGCGCCAGCACCGGGGCCGTCCACGTCCTGGGCAAGGACCTCGCGCGCATGTCCAACTGGAAGGTGCCGCACATGCGCCGCCAGCTGGGCACCGTCTTCCAGGACTTCCGCCTGCTGCCCAACAAGACCGTCGCGCAGAACGTGGCGTTCGCCCAGGAAGTGATCGGCAAGCCGCGCGGCGAGATCCGCAAGGCGGTGCCGCAGGTCCTCGACCTCGTCGGACTCGGCGGCAAGGAGGACCGGATGCCCGGCGAGCTCTCCGGTGGTGAGCAGCAGCGCGTGGCGATCGCGCGGGCCTTCGTCAACCGGCCGATGCTGCTGATCGCGGACGAGCCGACCGGCAACCTCGACCCGCAGACCTCCGTCGGCATCATGAAGCTGCTGGACCGGATCAACCGGACCGGCACCACCGTGATCATGGCGACCCACGACCAGAACATCGTCGACCAGATGCGCAAGCGCGTCATCGAGCTCGAGAAGGGCCGTCTCGTGCGCGACCAGGCGCGCGGCGTCTACGGCTACCAGCACTGAGCACCCAGCACTGAAAGGACGCCATGCGCGCCCAGTTCGTCCTGTCGGAGATCGGCGTCGGCCTCCGTCGCAACCTCACGATGACCTTCGCCGTGATCGTCTCCGTCGCCCTCTCGCTCGCCCTGTTCGGCGGCGCGCTGCTCATGCGCGAGCAGGTCAGCACGATGAAGGACTACTGGTACGACAAGGTCAACGTTTCCATCTACCTCTGCGGCAAGGGCGACGCGGAGACGGTGGTCCAGTGCGCCAAGGGTGCGGTCACCAAGCAGCAGAAGGACGAGATCGAGAGCGATCTCAACAAGATGGACGTCGTGGAGAAGGTGATCTACGAGTCCTCCGACCAGGCGTACAAGCACTATCAGGAGGAGTTCGGCGACTCCCCGATGGCCGGCAACATCACGCCGGACCAGATGCCCGAGTCCTTCCGGGTCAAGCTCCACGACCCCACCAAGTACAAGGTGGTGGCCACCGCCTTCGCCGGGCGGGACGGGGTCCAGTCGGTCCAGGACCAGAGAAGCATCCTGGACAACCTCTTCGGCCTGATGAACGGCATGAACGTCGCCGCGCTCTTCGTGATGGCGCTGATGCTCGTCATCGCGCTGATGCTGATCGTCAACACGGTGCGCGTCTCGGCGTTCAGCCGGCGCCGGGAGACCGGCATCATGCGGCTCGTCGGCGCCTCCGGCTTCTACATCCAGGCGCCGTTCATCATGGAGGCCGCCTTCGCCGGTCTGATCGGTGGTGTGCTGGCCTGCGTCATGCTGCTGGCCGGGCGTTACTTCCTGATCGACGGCGGTCTGGCGCTCAAGGACAAGCTCAACCTGATCGACTTCATCGGCTGGGACGCGGTCCTCACGAAGCTGCCGCTGGTGCTGGCGATCGGCCTTCTGATGCCCGCCGTTGCCGCTCTCTTCGCGCTGCGCAAGTACCTGAAGGTGTGATGTGCGCCCCGTGAGGCGCAGGGCCAACGTCCCCTGCGCCCCCGGGGCGTTGTCCTAGAATCGGCGCCATGTCGGACCCCGAATGTCGCGTCGGGCCCCGCGGTCTTCGCCGCGGGGCGGCCCTGACGCTGGTCTTCGCCGGCGTCCTCGCCACCGGGGCCGCGACCGGCGCGCTGCCCCACGGTGAGAAGCAGCCACCGGTGCACACCCGGTCCGTCGCCGCCACCGCCGACGGCGACGAGGTGGCCGCGGCCGCCGCCGACGCGGTGGCCGACGGCAAGTCCGGTACGGAGGCGGCCGAGGAGGTCGTCAGCCGCAGCGGCGACCGCTGGGGCGCCGTGTACGACGAGCGCGAGTACCAGGAGTTCGAGCAGGCCCTCGACGGCACGTACACCGGCGTCGGCCTCGCCGCCCGGCGCTCCGCCGACGGCCAGGTCGCCGTCTCCCGCGTCCAGCCCGGCAGTCCGGCCGACCGCGCGGGCATCCGCTCCGGCGACCTGCTGCGCACCGTGGACGGCCGCCGCGTCGACCGGCTGCCCGTCTCCGACGTGGTGGCCCTGCTCCGCGGCGACCGCACCGGCGCGAAGGCGGGCAGCACGGTCAGCCTCGGCGTACGGCGGGGGAGCGAGACCCGGACCGAGACGCTGCGCCGGGCCCGGCTCGCCGTCGAGTCGGTGACCGTGCGACGGATCGGTCCGGAGCGCTCCGGCCGGTCCGGGGCGGTGCTGATCGGCGTCGGCTCGTTCACCAAGGGTTCCGGGGCCGCCGTGCGCGACGCGGTCGAGGACGCGCCCGCGGGCGCCGGGGTGCTGCTGGACCTGCGCGGCAACCCGGGCGGCCTGGTCACCGAGGCGGTCACCGCGGCCTCCGCGTTCCTGGACGGCGGCCTCGTCGCCACGTACGACGTGCACGGCGAGCAGCACGCCCTGTACGCGGGGGCGGGCGGCGACACCGAGCGCCCCGTGGTCGTCCTCGTCGACGGGGGCACGATGAGCGCGGCCGAGCTGGTCACGGGGGCGCTGCAGGACCGGGGCCGGGCGGTCACGGTCGGCTCCCGGACCTTCGGGAAGGGCTCGGTGCAGATGCCGAGCAAGCTCGCGGGCGGTTCGGTGGCCGAGCTGACCGTGGGCCACTACCGGACACCGGCGGGCCACGGGGTCGACGGCAGGGGCATCACACCGGACCTGGCGGTGAGCGCGCGGGCCCAGGAGCGGGCCGAGACGGTATTGAGTGGCCTCGGGGGTGGGTCGTAGTGCGAAAATGGCCGCACTATGGCTAAGGAAAAGGACACCGGGCGCAAGCTCATCGCGCAGAACAAGAAGGCGCGCCACGACTACACCATCCTCGACACCTACGAGTGCGGGCTCGTGCTCATGGGGACCGAGGTGAAATCGCTCCGCATGGGCCGGGCCTCCCTGGTCGACGGCTTCGTCCAGATCGACCGGGGCGAGGCGTGGCTGCACAACATCCACGTCCCGGAGTACGTCCAGGGCACCTGGACCAACCACTCCGCCAAGCGCAAGCGCAAGCTGCTGATGCACCGGGCCGAGATCGACAAGCTGGAGTCCAAGGCGCAGGAGACCGGGCACACGATCGTGCCGCTGGCCCTGTACTTCCTGAACGGGCGGGTCAAGGTCGAGATCGCGCTCGCGAAGGGCAAGAAGGAGTACGACAAGCGCCAGACGCTGCGCGAGAAGCAGGACACCAGGGAGACGAACCGCGCCATCGCGGCGGCCCGCCGCCGCCAGCGCAGCGCCTGATCAGGACCCGGCGCCCGCCGCCGGCCGCTCGGGCAGGAATACGCTGGCATCGTCGTGCGTTGGTCACGTACGATGGCAACGCACCCCAGGGAGGGTGTGGCACCACCTTGAAAAATCAACATGGGGATGATCGGTTTCGACAGCGGATGTCGAAGCAGGGGAAGCGAGTCGAGGAAGCGGCAATGATCTCGTAAACCATATGTCGCAACCAATAATCGCCAATTCCAAGCGCGATTCCTCCGCCTTCGCCCTCGCTGCCTAATTAGCAGCTAGCGAAGACTCTGCGGAGTGTCAGCCCGGGGGTGATCCCGACCCGGATCCTGGCATCATTCAGGGATCTAAACTTCTGAGTCCGGTCACGGGGCTCTGAAGGAAATCAAACAGTGACTGGGCCTGTCGGAGGCTTGTCCGTGTGACCTCCGGGGCCGAGAAAAGCGTAGCGGACTGCACTCGGAGAAGCCCTGGTTCCGCACCGTTGGACGCGGGTTCGATTCCCGCCATCTCCACAATTCCCATGTGAACGAGGACCCCGTTGCCACCGGCAGCGGGGTCCTCGTTTTTCTGTGCCGGCGGTGGCCGGGACGTCCGGCCGCGTCCCGGAGGTGCGGACGCGGGCGGCGTGTGGGCGTGCGCGCCCGGCGTGCGCTCCCCGCACGCGCTCCTGGCGCTCACCCGCAGGGGCCAGTAACCGCAGCACGGTTCGAAAACAGATGTATCTCTCATGATGAACAACACCTGCCGACGGGGTCGGAGTCTCCCCGGCGTGCGCTACATTCATGGACCGGGTGCACTGTGGTAGGGGGCGCGTGGACAGGGTGGGGGCCCGTCCGGCGGCACACAACCGGTCAGTTGCGCGCACCCGATCCTGAGTGGGGGAAGTGCGTACAACAGTGGAAACTTGGCGTGAAGGTGCCCATGCGGGGCACACACACGAGCCGAACGAAGTCACCATCCAACTGGACGGAATCGGACGGCAGCTCTCCGAGCTGCTCCCGGAACCAACCGCTCCGGATGGCTCCGACGGCCCCGTCTTCGTCGATGAGAGCGGCCGGCGCGGCAAGACGCTGCGGCGGCTCGGCTGGGTCCTGGCCGCGGTCTTCGTCTGTTACGCGGTGACCCTGGTCGTCGCGGTGATGGGCGGCAACTCCAGCGCCCCCTTCCTCCCGCTGACCGGCCAGGAACAGCAGGTCACGGACACCACCGGGAACGAATCGACGGCTCCGGACACCGGGCTTCCCGCCGACGGGTCCCCGGGCCCCGCGCAAGAACAAGAAGGCGCCGACTAGATGACTTCCCCTGCCCCCCGGGGCAGGCGCAACACCCACAGGAAGAAGCAGACCCGCCGGCGCAGACTTCCGATGCGCTACATGCTGCCGCTCCTGTTTCTCGTTGCCCTGCTCGCCATGCTGATGCTGCGTGGCTACGTGCACAGCGAAATCCTCGCCGACCACCGCATCCGGCCACCGGTCGCGACCGACCGCGTGCCCGAGCAGGTGCTAGAGGGCGGGCCGGTCATCGACGCGCGCAGCACCACCGAGCCCGCGAAGAGTCTGCGCATCCCGGACCACCGGATCGTGCTCACCTTCGACGACGGCCCGGACCCGGAGTGGACGCCGAAGGTGCTGGACGAGCTCAAGAAGTACAACGCCCACGGCGTCTTCTTCGTCACCGGCACCATGGCCTCGCGCTACCCGGACCTCGTCGAGCGCATGGTGAGGGAGGGGCACGAGGTCGGGCTGCACACCTTCAACCACCCCGACCTGTCCTACCAGTCCACCAGCCGCATCGACTGGGAGCTGTCCCAGAACCAGCTGGTGCTGGCCGGTGCGGCCGGCATCCGGACCTCGCTGTTCCGGCCGCCCTACTCCTCGTTCGCCGACGCCATGGACAACAAGTCCTGGCCGGTCACCCAGTACATAGGCAGCCGCGGCTACCTCACCGTCGTCAACAACACCGACAGCGAGGACTGGAAGCGGCCGGGCGTCCGGGCGATCATCGAGCGGGCCACGCCCAAGCACGGCAAGGGCGCGATCATCCTGATGCACGACTCCGGAGGCGACCGGTCCCAGACCGTCACCGCCCTGGGGAAGTTCCTGCCGAAGATGCAGAAGCAGGGCTACGCCTTCGCCAACCTCACCGACGCGCTCGGCGCCCCGAGCGCGCACTCCCCGGTCACCGGCTTCGACCTGTGGAAGGGCAAGGCGTTCGTCTACGCCGTGGACGTCTCGGAACACATCACCGATGTGATGGTGGCCGGCCTCGCCGTCATCGGCGTGCTGGTCTTCGCCCGCTTCGGGCTGATGCTGGTGCTCTCCTTCATCCACGCCCGCCGGGTCCGCCGGCGCGACTTCCGCTGGGGCGAACCCGTCACCCGCACGGTGACCGTCCTGGTGCCCGCGTACAACGAGAAGAAGTGCATCGCGAACACGGTGCGTTCGCTGCTGGCAAGTGACTATCCGGTCGAAGTCATCGTGATCGACGACGGCTCCACGGACGGCACCGCGGACATCGTCCAGCGGATGCGGCTGCCCAACGTCCGGGTCGTGCGCCAGCGCAACGCGGGCAAGCCCGCCGCCCTCAACAACGGCATCGCGCACGCCCGCAACGACATCATCGTGATGATGGACGGCGACACGGTCTTCGAACCGTCCACCGTCCGCGAGCTGGTGCAGCCCTTCGGCGACCCGCGCGTCGGGGCCGTCGCGGGCAACGCCAAGGTCGGCAACCGCGACTCGCTCATCGGCGCCTGGCAGCACATCGAGTACGTGATGGGTTTCAACCTCGACCGCCGCATGTACGACGTGCTGCGCTGCATGCCCACCATCCCGGGCGCGGTCGGGGCGTTCCGGCGGGAGGCGCTGGAGCGGGTCGGCGGCATCAGCGAGGACACCCTCGCCGAGGACACCGACGTCACGATGGCCCTGCACCGGGACGGCTGGCGCGTCGTCTACGCGGAGAACGCCCGCGCCTGGACCGAGGCGCCGGAGACCGTGCAGCAGCTCTGGTCCCAGCGCTACCGGTGGTCGTACGGCACGATGCAGGCCATCTGGAAGCACCGCCGGGCGGTCGTCGAGCGCGGGCCCTCGGGCCGGTTCGGACGCGTCGGGCTGCCGTTCGTCTCGCTGTTCATGGTCGTCGCCCCGCTGCTCGCCCCGCTCATCGACGTCTTCCTGCTGTACGGGCTCGTCTTCGGGCCCACCGAGAAGACCGTCGGCGCGTGGCTCGGCGTCCTCGCGGTGCAGCTGGTGTGCGCCGCGTACGCCTTCCGGCTCGACCGGGAACGCATGACCCATCTGCTCTCGCTGCCCCTCCAGCAGATCCTGTACCGGCAGCTCATGTACGTAGTGCTGCTCCAGTCCTGGATCACCGCCCTGACCGGCGGCCGGCTGCGCTGGCAGAAGCTGCGCCGCACCGGGGTCGTGGAGGCACCCGGCTCGATGCCCGCCCCGCGCGGACGCACCCAGGACCGGAGGCCCGTCGCATGACGTATCCGAGCGAGTCCCCGGCGTACCCGGGGCAGCCGCACGGGGACGTGCCCACGATGCAACTCCCCGTGCAGCGCCCGGCGGCCGCCGAACCCGCCGTCGAACCCGCTTCCGAGCCCGCACCCGCCAAGGCCGGCCGGGACCGCTACCTGGACCTGCTGCGCGCGGTCGCGCTCGTCCGGGTGGTGGTCTTCCACCTCTTCGGCTGGGCCTGGCTGACCGTCGTCTTCCCGTCCATGGGCGTCATGTTCGCCCTGGCCGGCTCCCTGATGGCCCGGTCGCTGGCCCGGCCCGCGTGGAGCGTCATCCGCTCCCGGGTGCGCAGGCTGCTGCCGCCGATGTGGGCGTTCGGCGCTCTCGTCGTCCCCATGGTCTTCCTGCTCGGCTGGAAGCCGGTGCGCGAGGAGGGGATCTGGTGGTTCCTGAAGCTGGGCTGCTACCTGCTGCCGGTCGGCACGCCGCCCTTCCCGTGGGAGAGCGGTTCCGAGGGCGGCTGGCTGGAGACCTCGTGGGCCGAGCAGGCGATCGGGCCGCTCTGGTACGTCCGGGCCTACCTCTGGTTCGTCCTGGCCTCCCCGCTGCTGCTGAAGGCCTTCCGCAGGCTGCCGTGGGTGACCCTGCTCGCGCCGATCGGGCTCACGGCCGTCATCGGCACGGGTCTGGTCACCGTGCCGGGCACGGCCGGTGAGGGCCTGGTCGACTTCGCGGTGTTCGGCTCCTGCTGGATCCTCGGCTTCGCCCACCACGACGGGCTGCTGAAGACCGTCCCGCGCTACCTGGCGGTCTCGCTGGCCGCGATGCTGATGGCCTTCGCGCTGTGGTGGGGCGCCCACCACCTCACCGAGGAGGGCTGGAACCTCGACGAGATCCCGCTCGCCCAGGCCACCTGGTCGCTCGGCTTCTGCATGATCCTGCTCCAGTACGCCCCCTCCTGGCGCGAGCTGCCGGGCCGGCTGGCCGGCTGGGACACCCTGGTCACCCTCGCCAACAACCGGGCGGTGACCATCTACCTCTGGCACAACATGCTGCTGATGGCCACCTTCCCGATCATCGACCGGCTGTGGGACGTGCCGTGGGTCGGCGACCATCTGGGGACGTACATCGAGGCCTCGTACAACACGCTGGCGCTGATCCTCATCTGGCCGCTGATCGGGCTGATGATCCTCGCCGTCGGCTGGGTCGAGGACCTCGCCGCCCGGCGGCGTCCGAGGCTCTGGCCCAACGGCGCCGCCCGCGCCCGCCGCTGACCGCGCTTCTCACCGGGCCTGCCCCGGCCCGGTGAGAGCAAGGTTGCCCACAGGTCACCTCGCGGCACGGCACCGAAACGCGCGCTTCCTAGGTTCGGGACAACACCCCCGACCACCCGTGGAGGCACGTGATGGCAGGCCGTTGGATCGAGCACTGGGACCCGGAGGACGAGACCTTCTGGCGGGAGACGGGCGAGCGGACCGCCCGGCGCAACCTCTGGTTCTCCGTCCTGTCCGAACACATCGGCTTCTCCATCTGGACCCTCTGGTCGGTGATGGTGCTGTTCATGGGGCCCGAGTACGGGGTCGACCCGGCCGGGAAGTTCTTCCTCATCTCCACCGCCACCCTCGTCGGGGCCGTCGTCCGGGTGCCGTACACCTTCGCGGTGGCCCGGTTCGGTGGCCGGAACTGGACGGTGTTCAGCGCGCTCACCCTGCTCGTGCCGACGATCGCCGCCCTCGTGGTGATGGAACCGGGCACCTCGTACGGCACCTTCCTCGCGGTGTCCGCGCTGACCGGCATCGGCGGCGGCAACTTCGCCTCGTCGATGACGAACATCAACGCCTTCTTCCCGCTCCGCAAGAAGGGCTGGGCGCTCGGGCTCAACGCGGGCGGCGGCAACATCGGCGTGCCCGTGGTGCAGCTGGCCGGGCTCCTGGTGATCGGCACGGCGGGGGCCGCGCACCCCAGGATCGTGCTCGCCGCGTACATCCCGCTGATCCTGCTCGCCGCCGGGTGCGCCGCGTTCTTCATGGACAACCTGGCGCCGGTGCAGAACGACACCGGGGCGGCCAAGGAGGCCGTGCGCGACCGCCACACCTGGATCATGGCCGTCCTCTACATCGGCACCTTCGGCTCGTTCATCGGCTACAGCTTCGCCTTCGGGCTCGTCCTGCAGACCCAGTTCGGCCGGACCCCGCTCCAGGCGGCCTCGCTCACCTTCATCGGCCCGCTCCTCGGCTCACTGATCCGGCCGGCCGGCGGCTGGCTGGCCGACCGGTACGGCGGGGCCCGCATCACCCTCGTCAACTTCGCCGCCATGGCCGCCGCGACGGGCGTCGTCGTGTACGCCTCCGGCATCGCGTCGCTGACCGTGTTCCTCGTCGGCTTCACCGCCCTGTTCGTCCTGTCCGGGCTCGGCAACGGATCGACGTACAAGATGATCCCCGGCATCTTCCACGCCAAGGCGATCGCCCAGGGACTGCGCGGCGAGGAGGCGGCGGCCCGGGGGCGGCGGCTCTCCGGGGCGGCGATGGGGCTGATCGGGGCGGTCGGGGCGCTCGGCGGACTCGCCATCAACCTCGCGTTCCGCCAGTCCTTCCAGGCCTCCGGCACGGGAACGGCGGCCTTCTGGTCCTTCCTCGCCTTCTACGGCGTGTGTTTCGCGCTCACCTGGGCGGTATACCTTCGTCGTGCCGCGCCCGTCCCGGCGAAGCCGCAGCTCAGCTACGCCGAGGTGTGAGACACCCGCCGGCCGGGCGGGCGACGTAACGAGCGGGAAATACGGCTGAACCGGGTCTGTCACGCGGCGTTGGCAGGCTCGGTCCTCCGCATCAACGGGCAGCAGCGGGACGAGAGCCGGGTAGACCATATGCACGACGACGCACAGTACGGGCCCCTCGCGGGCTTCACGGTCGGTGTCACCGCCGCGCGCCGGGCGGAGGAGCTCGGCACACTGCTGCGGCGCCGGGGCGCCACCGTGGTGCACGCACCGGCCCTGCGGATCGTGCCGCTCGCCGACGACGGCGAACTGCTCGCCGCGACCGAGCAGCTGATCTCCGACACCCCCGATGTGGTCGTCGCCACCACCGCGATCGGCTTCCGGGGCTGGATCGAGGCGGCCGACGGCTGGGGCATCGGCGACCGGCTCCTGGAGACCCTGCGCGGGGTCGAACTCCTCGCACGCGGCCCCAAGGTGAAGGGCGCCGTCCGCGCCGCCGGGCTGACCGAGGCCTGGTCCCCGGCGTCCGAGTCCATGGCCGAGGTGCTGGAACGGCTGCTGGAGGAAGGCGTGGAGGGCCGCCGCGTCGCGCTCCAGCTGCACGGCGAACCCCTCCCGGGCTTCTCGGAGTCGCTGCGCGAAGCCGGCGCCGAGGTGGTCGCCGTCCCCGTCTACCGCTGGATGCCGCCGGAGGATATCGCGCCGCTGGACCGGCTCCTCGACCTGACCGCGGCCCGCGCCCTGGACGCGCTGACCTTCACCAGCGCCCCGGCGGCGGCCTCGCTGCTCGGCCGCGCCGACGAACGCGGGCTGCTGGGCGAGGTCGTCACCGCACTGCGCGGCGACGTCGTACCGGCGTGCGTCGGCCCGGTCACCGCCGTGCCGTTGCAGGCGCGCGGGATCGACACCGTCCAGCCGGAACGCTTCCGGCTCGGCCCGCTCGTCCAGCTCATCTGCCGCGAACTGCCCGCCCGCGCACGGACGCTGCCCGTCGCGGGCCACCGCGTCGAGATCAGGGGCCACGCCGTCCTGGTCGACGACACGCTGCGCGCGGTCCCGCCCGCCGGGATGGCCCTGCTGCACACCCTGGCCCGCAGGCCCGGCTGGGTGGTCT
The DNA here is from genome assembly GCF_008042035.1 of Streptomyces sp. col6. GTDB lineage: Bacteria > Actinomycetota > Actinomycetes > Streptomycetales > Streptomycetaceae > Streptomyces. The sequence goes on along the minus strand of NZ_RDBL01000029.1, from coordinate 88,153 downwards.
CGCGCGCCGACCTGCTGCGCGCCCTGCCCGGCAGCGGTACGGACGAGCACGCGGTCGAGACCGCCATGGCCCGGCTCCGTACCGCGCTCGGGGCGCCCCGGCTGATCCAGACGGTGGTCAAGCGCGGTTACCGGCTGGCGCTGGACCCGGCGGCGGACGCCAGGTACACGGGCTCCTGAGCGGCCGGGTCCCGCCGGCGCCCACCGGCGTACGGAGCCCGCAGCAGGAGCGCGAGCGCGGCGGTGCACAGGACGGCGCGCACCGTGTTCCACAGGTTCCACGCGTCCTCGAACCGGTCCCGTACGGCGGCCGGGTCGGCGATGTGCGCGGGATCACCGGCGTCGGCCAGCGCGTTGTTCAGGGGCACGTTGACGCCCGAGGTGAGCAGGAACGCCACCACGTACACCACGAGCGCGGCGACGATCCAGCCGCGCGGCCCCGGCGAACGGCGGTGCTGCCAGGCGGCGACGGCGGTCAGGACCAGGGCGCCGAAGAAGCCGGCGAAGAACACCGGGTTCTCGATGACGTCGTTGATGTTCTGCATGACCTCGATGAAGGTCCGGTCGTCGCTGCGGCCGAGCGCGGGCATCACCGCGCAGGAGAACACGAAGAAGGTGCCGGCCATCAGTCCCGTGGTGACGGCGGCGGCGCCGAGGACGAGGCGGTGGGAGGCGGAGGTCGGCCGGTCGGCCCGGTTGCTGGTCATGGATCCAGTGAAGCGGCGCGGCCGGACCGGCTCCATCGTCCAGGCGCGCATCCGCCTACGCGAGCGTCCAGGGGCGCGGCGGGCCGGATAGCGTGCGGGCATGACCGATGACGTCCACCCGCTCGGCGCGGGGATACGGCTCCGCCCCGTCACGCGGGCCGACGCGGCCTCCCTCGCCGCCGCGCTGACCCGCAGCCGTACGTACATGAAGCCCTGGGAGCCCGTACGGCCCGACTCCTTCTACACCGAGGAGGGGCAGCGTGCCCGCCTCGCCGGGCTGCTGGCGGACCGGGACGCGGGCCGTTCGATGCCCTGGGTGCTGAGCGATGCCGAGGACCGGGTCGTCGGCGGATTCACCCTCGACGCCATCGTGCTCGGCGCCTGCCACAGCGCGGTCCTCGGGTACTGGGTGGACGTGGAACTCGCGGGCCGCGGGCTGGCCACGGCCGCGGTGCGCACGATCTGCGAAGTGGCGCGGAACGACCTGCGGCTGCACCGGGTCGAGGCGTGCACGGTCCTGCACAACGTGGCGTCGCAGCGGGTCCTCGCCAAGTGCGGGTTCGAGGAGTTCGCCGTCGCCCCGCGCTATATGCACATCGACGGGGAGTGGCGCGACCACCGCCTCTTCCAGCGCATCCTGCACGACGGCCCGATGACCGGCGCCGAGGACTGAGGACCGGGCCCTACGCCGTACGCGTGTGGCGGTGGCCCTCGCCCGGCCACGGCGGGAACGGCGGCAACACCTCGGTGAGCCCGTACCCGGCCTTCTCCGCCACCCGGCACGAGGCCGCGTTGTCCACCTGGTGCAGCAGTTCGAGCCGGACGAGCCCGCGCTCGGCGAACGTCCCGAACGCCCATGCGGAGAGCGCTTCGAGGGCCCGCGGGGCGATGCCCCGGCCCCGGGCGGGGGCGACCGTCCAGTACCCCACCTCGGCCGAGGGCGACCCGGGCTCCGGGAACGAGAGGGCGACGTTCCCGACCGGGCCGTCCCCCAGCTCCCGGTCCACCACCGCGAAGCTGTGCCGCAGCCCGGTCGCCCGGCCCGCCTCCTGGGCCGACAGCCAGCGGCCGGCCGCCTCCTCGTCCGCCACCGGCGCCCGTGATCCGGCCCGGACGGCCGGGTCGCGGTACGCGTCGAGCAGCACTCCCAGGTCACCCGGCTGCCAGGGGCGGAGCACCAGGGAACCTGCCGGCAGACGGGCATCGCGCGCGTGGGCGTTCATCGGCTCATCGTACGAGGGGGTCGTGTGCGGACAGGGATCTCCCGGCCAATCGGGCGGGGAGACCGGGCGCTACGGGCCGCCGTCACGCAATCGATACCCCCGCACGCGCCGAAGAGGGGTGCGGCAGGTGCGCACGGGCCCCCCGTCGCATAGGGTTGACGGCTGCCCAGTGCACGTCAGAAGGGGGCCTCGGTGGCCGCGCAGGATGCCGCTGTCGATTCGCTGCGGGACCGGGAAATCGGTGTCGAGCAGGAACATCTCGACCGGGTGTACGACCGTCTCGAAGAGAAGATCCACGAGGCGGAATTTCTCATGGACGACGCCGTGAAACGCGGCCAGGTCGGGACCCCGGGGGCGCTCGCCGAGCGCGACGCCCAGGTGTTCCGCGCCGGAATCCACCTCAACCGGCTGAACAGCGAGTTCGAGGACTTCCTCTTCGGGAGGATCGACCTCCTGCTCGGCAAGGACGGCGAACGCGGCCCGGACGGCGCGTACACCTCCGTCGAGCCCGCCGACGACGTCGTGCGCGAGGACAACTCCGCGGACATCGCCGAGACGCTGCACATCGGCCGGATCGGGGTCCTCGACTCCGACTACGCCCCGCTCGTCATCGACTGGCGGGCCCCGGCCGCGGCGCCGTTCTACCGCTCGACGCCCAAGGAGCCGGGCCGGGTGGTCCGCCGCCGCGTCATCCGCTCCAAGGGCCGCCGGGTCCTCGGCGTCGAGGACGACCTGATGCGCCCCGAGCTGAGCGCGTACCTGGACGGCGACACGCTCCCGGTCGTCGGCGACGGCGCCCTGATGGCCGCGCTCGGACAGGCCCGCAGCCACACCATGCGGGACATCGTCTCCTCCATCCAGGCCGAGCAGGACCTCGTCATCCGGGCCCCCGCCGCCTCCGTCACCGAGGTTTCCGGCGGCCCCGGCACCGGCAAGACCGCGGTCGCCCTGCACCGCGCCGCGTACCTGCTCTACCAGGACCGGCGGCGCTACGCGGGCGGCATCCTCGTCGTCTCGCCGACGCCGCTGCTGGTCGCGTACACCGAGGGCGTGCTGCCCTCGCTCGGCGAGGAGGGCCAGGTCGCGATCCGCGCCGTCGGCTCGCTCTCCGACGACGCGGCGGGACCCGAGGGTGCCACCGCCTACGACGAACCGGCCGTCGCCCGGATCAAGGGCTCCTCGCGGATGCTCCCGGTCCTCCGCAAGGCCACCCGCGGCGCGCTGGAACAGCCCGCGCCCCGGCCGGCGGCCTCCGCCGAGGGCCAGCTGGAGTTCGGCGAGGACGAGGCCCCGCAGCCCGCCGGCACGCCCACCCGGCTGCGCGTGGTCGCCTTCGGCGCCCGGGTCGAGCTCCAGGAGGACGAGCTGCGGCGCATCCGCAACAACGTTCTCAGCGGCACCGCCCCGGTCAACCTGCTGCGCCCGCGCGCCCGCAGGCTGCTGCTCGACGCGCTGTGGAACCGTTCCTCGGGCCGGGGCCGCTACACGGACCCGGAGCTGGCCGCCGAGCTGCGTTCGTCGTTCGACGAGGACGTGTCGACGGAGACCCCGTTCCTCGCGTTCCTGGACGCCTGGTGGCCCGAGCTGACCCCGCGCGGGGTGCTCGCCGCGATGGCCGACGAGAAGCGGCTCGCCCGGTGGGCGCGGCGCACGCTGAACCAGGGCGAGGTGCGCCGGCTCGCGCGCTCCCTGGGGCGCCTGGACGCCGTCGGACAGGGGCCGCTCTCCGTGCACGACGTGGCGATCCTGGACGAGCTGCACACCCTGCTCGGCACCCCGAGCCGCCCGAAGCGCAAGCGCGAGGCGGACCCGCTGGACCAGCTCACCGGCCTGGAGGAGCTGATGCCCCGGCGCGAGGAGACCCAGTGGGAGCGCGCCGAACGGCTCGCCGCCGAGCGCACCGAGTACGCCCATGTCATCGTCGACGAGGCACAGGACCTCACGCCCATGCAGTGGCGGATGGTCGGCCGCCGAGGCCGGCACGCCACCTGGACGATCGTCGGCGACCCGGCCCAGTCCTCCTGGTCCGACCCGGACGAAGCGGCCGCCGCCCGCGACGAGGCGCTGGGCAGCCGCCCCCGCCGGAACTTCACGCTCACCGTCAACTACCGCAACCCGGCCGAGATCGCCGAGCTGGCCGCCAAGGTCCTCGCCCTCGCCATGCCCGGCATGGAGTCCCCGGCCGCCGTCCGCTCCACGGGCGTCGTCCCGCGCTTCGAGACCGTACGGGACGGCGACCTGGCCGCGACCGTGCGCGAGGAGGCACGGCGGCTGCTCGCCGAGGTGGACGGCACGGTCGGCGTCGTCGTGGCGATGAACCGGCGCGAACGGGCCCGCGAGTGGCTCGCGGAGCTGGGGGACCGGGTGGTGGCGCTCGGCAGCCTGGAGGCGAAGGGCCTGGAGTACGACGCCACGGTGGTCGTCTCGCCGGCGGAGATCGCGGACGAGTCCCCGGCGGGGCTGCGGGTGCTGTACGTGGCGCTGACCCGCGCGACCCAGCAGCTCACGGTGGTCTCGGGGGAGCGGGACCTGCCGGACGCGGACGGGGTGCCGGACCTGCTCAGGGACTGAGGGGAGCCCGGGAGGGGCG
>NZ_RDBL01000029.1:50994-83534 GCF_008042035.1 Streptomyces sp. col6 | reverse complement strand
GGATTCTCGGCGATCGCCATGCAGACGCGGGCGACCCCGGGGGTGTAGATCATCGAGAGGTCGTCACGGTTGCGGATGGGGTGCTTGGACGCCATCTCGATCTTGCCGCGAGGCGAGCATGGCGGGCCGGTGTCGTGAACTGAAGAGGAGGCCCGCGTCACCCCCTGGTGGCGCGGGCCTCTTCGCGTTCCCGGACGGCCGGCGGGGTTCCGCTGCGCCCCTCTCTCTCGTATGGTGGAAAAAAGTTTCCGCGCTGCGACAGTCATTAACGACTACTCGTCGGTAGGTGCGAATATCGGAAGGCGTGTCCGCTGCGGGGCCTGCTCGGCTTCGGACACGCGTAGCAATGAAGCTAGGGCCGGCCGCCACCCCCCGCGTGACGGCCGGCCCCAAGGAAAGCGAAGGACTCGGCCATGGCAACGGCGCCCAGCGTCTCGTACTCGATGACGGTCAGGCTGGAGGTGCCCGCGAGCGGCACCGCGGTCTCCCAGCTCACCACGGCCGTGGAGTCCTCCGGCGGTTCGGTCACCGGCCTCGACGTGACCGCTTCCGGCCACGAGAAGCTGCGGATCGACGTCACGATCGCCGCCTCCTCCACCGCGCACGCCGACGAGATCGTCGAGGGGCTGCGCGGCATCGACGGCGTCGTGCTCGGCAAGGTCTCCGACCGTACGTTCCTCATGCACCTCGGCGGCAAGATCGAGATGGCGTCCAAGCACCCCATCCGCAACCGTGACGACCTCTCGATGATCTACACCCCCGGGGTCGCCCGCGTCTGCATGGCGATCGCCGAGAATCCCGAGGACGCCCGCCGCCTCACCATCAAGCGCAACTCCGTCGCAGTCGTGACGGACGGCTCCGCGGTGCTCGGCCTCGGCAACATCGGCCCCAAGGCCGCGCTGCCCGTCATGGAGGGCAAGGCGGCCCTCTTCAAGCGCTTCGCCGGCATCGACGCCTGGCCGATCTGCCTGGACACCCAGGACACCGACGCCATCGTCGAGATCGTCAAGGCCATCGCCCCCGGCTTCGCCGGGATCAACCTGGAGGACATCTCGGCGCCGCGCTGCTTCGAGATCGAGGCCCGGCTGCGCGAGGCCCTGGACATCCCCGTCTTCCACGACGACCAGCACGGCACGGCCATCGTCGTCCTCGCCTCGCTGACCAACGCGCTGCGCGTGGTGGGCAAGGCCATCGGGGACGTACGGGTCGTCATGTCCGGCGCCGGCGCGGCCGGTACGGCCATCCTGAAGCTCCTCATCGCCGCCGGCGTCAAGCACGCCGTCGTCGCCGACATCCACGGTGTCGTGCACTCCGGCCGCGAGGACCTGCGCTCGGCCGACCCGGACTCGCCGCTGTGCTGGATCGCGGACAACACCAACCCGGAGAACATCACCGGCACCCTCAAGGAGGCCGTGGCCGGCGCCGACGTCTTCATCGGCGTCTCCGCCCCCAACGTGCTCGACGGGGACGACGTGGCGGCCATGGCGGAGGGCGCGATCGTGTTCGCGCTCGCGAATCCGGACCCCGAGGTGGACCCGGCGATCGCCCGCCGCACCGCCGCGGTCGTCGCCACCGGACGCTCGGACTTCCCGAACCAGATCAACAACGTGCTGGTCTTCCCGGGTGTCTTCCGCGGCCTGCTCGACGCCCAGTCGCGCACCGTCAACACGGAGATGATGCTCGCCGCCGCCCGCGCCCTGGCCGACGTGGTCGCCGAGGACGAGGTGAACGCGAACTACATCATCCCGTCGGTCTTCAACGACAAGGTCGCCGGGGCCGTCGCCGGGGCCGTCCGGGACGCCGCGCGCGCCGCCGGGGCCGCTGTGACGGGTCCCACGTCCGCCTGACGTACGGCGCGTCGCGGGTCGCGGCGCCCCAAACGCCCCTTTAGGGTGGGCGGGCGACGCGTCCCGCGGAGCCCCGCACCCGCTGCGGACCGCTCCGGGGGAGTCGACGGGACGTCACCACGACGAGGCAGTGGTGCCTTTCGTGCGGCTCCGGGAGGGTGCCGGATTGGCTTTACCGCCGCAGGTGGGGGCAGGATGCTTCCTCAAGGACTACGTCCAGGGGAGACCCCACAGGGCGCGAGGTCTACCGGACCCTCTCAAGGGCAGACCCGGGTACGGGCACTGTCCGAGGGTCCTGGCAGCATCGGCTTCGATCTCACGCCTCACAGGCAAGAAGAACACGGGAGTAACAACATGAACCGCAGTGAGCTGGTGGCCGCCCTGGCCGACCGTGCCGAGGTGACCCGCAAGGACGCCGACGCCGTGCTGGCCGCTCTCGCCGAGACCGTCGGTGAGATCGTCGCCAAGGGCGACGAGAAGGTCACCATTCCCGGTTTCCTGACCTTCGAGCGCACCCACCGTGCCGCTCGCACCGCTCGTAACCCGCAGACCGGCGACCCGATCAACATCCCGGCCGGCTACAGCGTGAAGGTCTCCGCGGGCTCCAAGCTCAAGGAAGCCGCCAAGGGCAAGTAAGACCCCTGGGCACGACGAAGGGCGGTCACCCGACCAGGGTGGCCGCCCTTCGGCATTCGGCCCGCCAGGGGCCCTCTGCGGGCCGTGTGGCGGTCTCCGGAGCGTCCCGGAACCCCAGGGGGCCCGGGACGCCGCCGGTCAGACCAGGGAGCCGCCCGGCAGCTCCACCTTCGCGCCGAGCTTCTCCAGCTTGTCCATGAAGTTCTCGTAGCCCCGGTTGATCAGGTCGATGCCGTGCACCCGGGAGGTGCCCTGGGCCGCGAGCGCGGCGATCAGGTACGAGAAGCCGCCGCGCAGGTCCGGAATGACCAGGTCGGCGCCCTGGAGCTTCGTCGGGCCGGAGACGACCGCGGAGTGCAGGAAGTTGCGCTGGCCGAAGCGGCAGTCCGAGCCGCCCAGGCACTCGCGGTACAGCTGGATGTGCGCGCCCATCTGGTTGAGCGCGGAGGTGAAGCCGAGCCGGGACTCGTACACCGTCTCGTGGACGATGGAGAGGCCCGCGGCCTGCGTCAGCGCGACCACCAGCGGCTGCTGCCAGTCCGTCTGGAAGCCGGGGTGCACGTCCGTCTCCAGCGCGATGGCGTTGAGCGCGCCGCCCGGGTGCCAGAAGCGGATGCCCTCGTCGTCGATCTCGAACGCGCCGCCGACCTTGCGGTAGGTGTTCAGGAACGTCATCATCGAGCGCTGCTGGGCGCCCCGGACGTAGATGTTGCCCTCGGTGGCCAGCGCGGCGGACGCCCAGGAGGCGGCCTCCAGGCGGTCCGGGAGGGCCCGGTGGGTGTAACCGTCGAGGCGGTCGACACCGGTGATCCGGATGGTCCGGTCGGTGTCCATCGAGATGATCGCGCCCATTTTCTGCAGGACGCAGATCAGGTCCTCGATCTCCGGCTCCACGGCCGCGTTGGACAGCTCCGTGACGCCCTCGGCGAGCACCGCGGTCAGCAGCACCTGCTCGGTGGAGCCCACCGACGGGTACGGCAGCCGGATCTTGGTGCCGCGCAGCCGCTGCGGGGCCTCCAGGTACTGCCCGTCCGCCCGCTTCTCGATCGTCGCGCCGAACTGGCGCAGCACGTCGAAGTGGAAGTCGATCGGCCGGCCGCCGATGTCGCAGCCGCCGAGGCCGGGGATGAAGGCGTGGCCCAGCCGGTGCAGCAGCGGGCCGCAGAACAGGATCGGGATGCGCGAGGAGCCGGCGTGGGCATCGATGTCGGCGACGTTGGCGCTCTCGACGTGGGTGGGGTCGAGGACCAGCTCGCCCGGTTCGTCACCGGGACGGACCGTCACACCGTGCAGCTGGAGCAGCCCGCGCACGACCCGCACGTCACGGATGTCGGGCACGTTGCGCAGCCGGCTGGGCCCGCTGCCGAGCAGCGCGGCGACCATCGCCTTGGGCACCAGGTTCTTGGCGCCTCGGACGCGGATCTCGCCCTCCAGCGGGGTTCCGCCGTGGACAAGCAGGACATCGTCTGTGCCGGTCATGAATCTCGCGTTCCGGAGTGGTCGGGCAGGGGGCCAAACGAAAGGGTAATGGCCCCGCACCCCCCTTCCGTAAGGGAGCGGGCGGTATCCGGACGTCCTGGATCCGCGCTCGCCACGCTCCGCTGCGCGGGCCTCGCGGAGGGTCACCGCCCGGATGGGCGGCCGGGCCGTGCGCTCCTCATGCACCCGTGCGCCCTGAGCTGCGCTCGGGCACCGAGCGCGACGACCACGTCACTTGACCCCCGTGGCGGCCGAAGATGCGGGATCATTTCTGCCATGACCGAGGTGTCCTCGCTCACAGGGCGGCTGCTCGTGGCCGCACCCGCCCTGGCGGACCCGAACTTCGACCGCGCGGTGGTGCTGCTCCTCGACCACGACGAGGAGGGCTCCCTCGGCGTGGTCCTCAACCGCCCGACCCCGGTGGGCGTCGTGGACATCCTGGCGACCTGGGCCGGGCTGACCGGTGAGCCGGAGGTCGTCTTCCAGGGCGGGCCCGTCTCGCTGGACTCGGCGCTCGGTGTCGCGGTGATCCCGGGCGGCGACGGCCCCCTGGGCTGGCGGCGGGTGTACGGGGCGATCGGCCTGGTGGACCTGGAGGCGCCGCCCGAGCTGCTCGCGGCGGCCGTCGGCTCGCTGCGGATCTTCGCGGGGTACGCGGGCTGGGGCCCGGGGCAGCTGGAGCGGGAGCTGTCCGAAGGTGCCTGGTACGTCGTGGAATCGGAACCCGGGGACGTGTCCTCGCCCCGCCCGGAGGGCCTGTGGCGTGCGGTCCTGCGCCGGCAGCGCAGCGAACTGGCCATGATCGCCACGTATCCGGACGACCCTTCGCTGAACTGATGTCCCGTCTTTCAGTACGCTTGGCGGTTATGAGCACTCTTGAGCCCGAGCGCGGGGCAGGTACCGGAACCCTCGTGGAGCCGACGCCGCAGGTGTCGAACGGCGACGGCGACCACGAGCGCTACGCCCATTACGTCCAGAAGGACAAGATCATGGCGAGTGCCCTGGAGGGCACCCCCGTGGTCGCACTGTGCGGCAAGGTCTGGGTACCGGGGCGCGACCCCAAGAAGTACCCGGTCTGTCCGATGTGCAAGGAGATCTACGAGTCCATGGGCGCCGGCGGCGGCGACAAGGACAAGGGCGGCAAGGACAAGAAGTAACGGCGCCCGGTACCACCCACAGCTGAGGCCCGGGAGACCCCCGGGGCACGCGTCCGCGTGCCCCGGGGGTTTTTCGCGTGCCGTTGCACGGGCTGCTCCGCCAGGTCACAGAGTGGTGCAGACGTGGTGCAGACCACTTGTCGCCGTCCCGGACCCCACCTAATCTCCTGCCTGTTGTGCAGAACGAAACGCGCGTTGCGCATGCTGCAACGCCTACCGGTAGGGGTTCCCGGATGAAGCTTTCTGCCCGAATCGCCGCGCCGGCCGCGGCGCTCGTCCTGGCGGGCCTCACGGCCACCGCCTGCGCGCCGCAGACCTCCGACACCGGAGCCAAGGGGGACGAGAAGACCGGCACCCTGCGGGTCTGGCTGTTCCAGGAGGTCGGCAACAAGCCCAAGGAGAAGGTCGTCAACACCGCGGTCGCCGCGTTCAGGAAGGCGCACAAGGACGCGAAGGTCGAGATCGAGTACATCCCGGTCGAGACCCGCGCCCAGCGCGTCAAGGCCGCCTTCAACGACCCGAAGAGCGCCCCCGACCTCATCGAGTACGGCAACACCGACACCGCCGGATACGTGAAGGACGGCGGACTCGCCGACATCACCTCCGAGTTCGGCGCCTGGGCGGACGCCAAGGACACCGACCCGGCCGCCAAGCAGTCCGTGACGGTCGACGGCAAGGTCTACGGCGCCCCGCTCTTCGTCGGCGTACGCGCGCTCTACTACCGCACCGACGTCTTCGCGGACCTGGGCATCCAGCCGCCCAAGTCCCAGGCCGAACTGATCTCGACGGCCAGGAAGATCCACAAGAAGAAGCCGGACCTGTACGGGCTCGCGGTCGGCGGCGCCTACACCTACGGCGCGATGCCCTTCATCTGGGCCAACGGCGGCGAACTGGCCGGCCAGGACGGGTCCTCGTACAAGGCGGCCATCAACAGCGCCAAGGCCCGCAAGGGCATCGAGGCCTACACCTCGCTGTTCGGCGCCACCAACTGCCCGCCCGCCAAGTGCGCGGCCATGGGCGGCAACGCCACCGTCACCGCCTTCGCCTCCGGCAAGGCCGCCATGGCCATCGGCGGCGACTTCAGCCACACCGCCGTCGAGGACGGCAGCGTCAAGGGCAAGTACGCGGTCGTGCCGCTGCCCGGCGTCACCGAGGGGTCCATAGCCCCCGCGTTCGCGGGCGGCAACAACATCGGGGTGCTGAAGAGCAGCAAGCACCGCACCCTCGCCGTCGACCTGATGAAGGAGCTGACCGGCAAGGCCTCCCAGGCACGGATGTTCGACGCGATGGGCTTCCTGCCGACCTACACCGACGTACGGGCCGACGCGGCGAAGCGCGAGCCGTTCGTCGAACCCTTCGTCAAGACGCTCGGCGCCGGTGCCAAGTTCGTCCCCGCGTCCCCGGCCTGGGGGCAGATCGACTCCTCGCTGATCCTGCCCACGATGTTCCAGGAGATCGTCAGCGGCCGTAAGGACGTGGCGCAGGCCTCGGACGACGCCGCGAAGAAGATGGACGCGGCGTTCGCCGACGCGGGCTGACGATGACCGCGAACAGCACGGCGTACAAAGCACGCCCCACACCCGCGCCCGCGACCCGCCCGCGCCGCCGCCCGGTCTCACCGGCACGGCGGCCGGGCTGGACGCCCTGGCTCTACCTCCTGCCCGCGCTCGTCCTGCTCGGCGGGCTGCTGGTCTACCCGATCTACCAGCTCGGCCTGATCTCCTTCCTGGAGTACACCCAGGCCCAGGTGAGCGGCGGCGAACCGGCCACCTTCCAGGGGTTCGGCAACTACAGCACCCTCTTCGGCGACAGCCAGTTCTGGCAGGTGCTCGCCGCCACCGTGGTCTTCGCCGCCGCCTGCGTGCTGGCCACCCTGCTCGTCGGCTGCGCGCTCGCCGTCCTGCTGACCCGCATACGGGCCGTGCCCCGGCTCGCCCTGATGCTGGCCGCGCTCGGCGCGTGGGCGACGCCCGCGATCACCGGGTCCACGGTCTGGGTCTTCCTCTTCGACGCCGACTTCGGACCGGTCAACCGGATCCTGGGGCTCGGCGACCACTCGTGGACGTACGGGCGCTACAGCGCCTTCGCGCTGGTGCTCCTCGAAGTCCTGTGGTGCTCCTTCCCGTTCGTGATGGTGACCGTCTACGCGGGCATCCGGGCCATCCCCACCGAGGTACTGGAGGCGGCGGCGCTGGACGGCGCCTCGCAGTGGCGGATCTGGCGGTCGGTCACGGCCCCGATGCTGCGGCCGATCCTCACCGTCGTCACCATCCAGTCGGTCATCTGGGACTTCAAGGTGTTCACCCAGATCTACGTCATGACCAACGGCGGCGGGATCGCCGGGCAGAACCTGGTGCTCAACGTGTACGCGTACCAGAAGGCGTTCGCGTCCTCGCAGTACAGCCTCGGCTCGGCGATCGGCGTCGTGATGCTGCTCATCCTGCTCGCCGTCACGCTCGTCTACCTGCGCCTCGTACGGCGCCAGGGGGAGGAACTGTGAGCCTGTCCGTCCGCTCCCTCGTCCGCCGGCCCGGCCGGCTCGCCGCCGAGGCGGCCGCCCTGGTCATCGCCGCCGCCGTCGCCTTCCCGCTGTACTGGATGGTGCTCTCCGCCCTCAAGCCGTCGGGCGAGATCCAGTCCACGCACCCCAGGCCCTGGACCCTCGCGCCGTCCCTGGACTCCTTCCGGCGGGTCTTCCAGCAGCAGGACTTCGGGCGCTACTTCCTCAACAGCCTGCTCGTCGCCGGGACGGTCGTCGTCGCCTCCGCGCTCATCGCGTTCCTGGCTGCCACGGCGGTCACCCGGTTCCGGTTCCGCTTCCGCACGACGCTGCTGATCATGTTCCTGGTGGCGCAGATGGTGCCGGTCGAGGCGCTGACGATCCCGCTGTTCTTCCTGATGCGGGACTTCGGCCAGCTGAACACGCTCGGCTCGCTGATCCTGCCGCACCTGGCCTTCTCGCTGCCCTTCGCGATCTGGATGCTGCGCGGCTTCGTACGGGCCGTGCCGGAGGCCCTGGAGGAGGCCGCGTACATCGACGGGGCGAGCCGCACCCGTTTCCTGTGGCAGATCCTCTTCCCGCTGGTCCTCCCCGGCCTCGTGGCCACCAGCGTCTTCTCGTTCATCTCCACCTGGAACGACTTCCTCTTCGCGAAGTCGTTCATCATCAGCGACACCTCCCAGTCGACGCTCCCGATGGCGCTGCTGGTCTTCTTCAAACCCGACGAGAACGACTGGGGCGGGATCATGGCAGCCTCGACGGTGATGACCGTGCCCGTGCTGGTCTTCTTCGTACTCGTACAGCGACGCCTGGTCTCCGGACTCGGCGGAGCGGTTAAGGACTGACGTCATGGACCTGGAACTGATCCCGGCGCCCCTGCGCGCCGACGGCCGGGAGGGCCGCGGATTCGTCCTCGATCCGTCCACCACCCTCGCGGCCGCCCCCGGCACCGGGACCACCGAACGCTGGCTGCGCGTCACCCTCGGCGCCGCCTTCGGCCTGTCCCTCGCCCCCGGCCCCGAGGACGCCCCGGGCGCCCTCGTGCTGCGCACCGACGGCTCCCTGGCCCCCGAGGGCTACCGGCTGACCACCCGGCCCGACGGGGGCGTCGTCCTCACCGGCGGCAGCCCCGCCGGGGTGTTCCGGGGCGCCCAGACCCTGCGCCAGCTGCTCGGCCCCGGGGCGTTCCGCCGGGCGCCCGTGGGCGAGGCCGGTGCGCACGGCTTCGGGCCCGTCGACATCGAGGACGCGCCCCGTTTCGGCTGGCGCGGTCTGATGCTCGACGTGGCACGGCACTTCATGCCCAAGGACGACGTCCTGCGCTACCTCGACCTGATCGCCGCGCACAAGCTGAACGTCTTCCACTTCCACCTCAGCGACGACCAGGGCTGGCGCGTCGAGATCAAGCGGTACCCGCGCCTCACCGAGGTTGGCGCCTGGCGCCCACGCACCAAGTACGGACACCGGGCCTCCGAGCTCTGGGACGAGACCCCGCACGGCGGTTACTACACCCAGGACGACATCCGCGAGATCGTCGCCTACGCCGCCGCCCGGCACATCCGGGTCGTCCCCGAGATCGACATCCCGGGCCACTCGCAGGCCGCCATCAGCGCCTACCCGGAGCTGGGCAACACCGACGTCGTCGACACCTCGGCCCTCGGCGTGTGGGACAACTGGGGCGTCACACCGAACGTCCTGGCCCCCACCGACCACGTCCTGCGGTTCTACGAGGGCGTCTTCGAGGAACTGCTCGCACTCTTCCCGCCGGAGACCTCGCCGTTCATCCACGTCGGCGGCGACGAGTGCCCCAAGGACCAGTGGAAGCAGTCGCCCACCGCGCAGGCCCGCATCAAGGAACTGGGCCTGGCCGACGAGGACGAGCTGCAGTCCTGGTTCATCCGCCACTTCGACACCTGGCTCACCGCGCGCGGCCGCCGCCTCATCGGCTGGGACGAGATCCTGGAGGGCGGCCTCGCGCCCGGCGCCGCCGTCTCCTCCTGGCGCGGTTACGCGGGCGGCATCGCGGCCGCCGAGGCCGGGCACGACGTCGTCATGTGCCCGGAGCAGCAGGTGTATCTGGACCACCGTCAGCACGGCGGCCCCGACGAGCCGATGCCCATCGGCTACGTGCGTACCCTGGAGGACGTCTACCGCTTCGAACCCGTTCCGCCGACGCTGAGCGAGGAGGCGGCCGAGCACGTCCTCGGCGCCCAGGCCAACGTGTGGACCGAGGTCATGCAGAACCGCTCGCGCGTCGACTACCAGGTCTTCCCGCGCCTGGCCGCCTTCGCGGAGGTCGCCTGGTCGGCCCTGCCCGCCCCGGACGAGCGGGACTTCGCCGCCTTCGAGCACCGCATGACCACCCATTACGCCCGCCTCGACGCACTCGGGGTCGGCTACCGGCCGCCGTCCGGACCGCTGCCCTGGCAGCAGCGCCCCGGCGTCCTCGGACGCCCGATCGAGGGAGCACCCCCGAACGTGTGAGCCCGGCCGCGACCCGCTCTCCCGCCACCGCGGTCCCTGCGACCGTGGTGGCGGCGCCGTTTCCGCCGAGCGCCGCCCGCGCGATGGAGAAAGCCGTACGGACATGGGGAAGAACGGCAAAGGGTGCGCACCGCCGAACCGCCCTGAAATCGGGACCATTACCCTGACGGGGGACGGATACTCCCTTCGCGGACCTGCGCGTCGGGCCGGTCCGAAGATGTGCCAGAGTTGCCACGTCCGGGCTTCGAGCACGTACCGTACGGCGAAACAGGCGGGAGCGCCGGGACACCGGGAAGGGGCAGCTGGGTTGACCACGCACGCACCGCAGGCGACGCAGTCCGTGACGCTGCCTGCCTCGCTGGACGAGGCGGTGGCGGCACTCGGCGCCATGCCGGCCGCCGTCCCCGTGGCAGGCGGCACGGACCTGATGTCGGCCGTCAACAAGGGGCTCCTGCGCCCCTCCGGCCTGGTCGGACTCGGCCGGATCAGCGAGCTGCGCGGCTGGCACTACCAGGACGGTCACGCCCTGCTGGGCGCCGGCCTGACCCACGCCCGCATGGGGCGGCCCGACTTCGCCGCCCTCATCCCCGCACTCGCCGCCTCCGCCCGCGCCGCGGGCCCCCCGCAGATCCGCAACGCCGGCACGCTCGGCGGCAACATCGCGTCCGCCGCCCCGACCGGCGACGCGCTGCCGGTGCTCGCCGCGCTGGAGGCCGAACTCGTCATCGCGGGCCCCGGTGGCGCCCGCCGCGAGATCCCCGTCTCCCATCTGCTGGCCGGCCGCGAGATGCTGGAGCCCGCCGAGCTGATCGGCTTCGTCCGCGTCCCGCTGCTGCACGCCCCGCAGGTCTTCCTCAAGGCCACCGGCCGCACCGGACCCGGCCGCGCCACCGCCTCCGTCGCGATCGTCCTCGACCCCGCCAGGCGCGGGGTGCGCTGCGCGGTCGGCGCCATCGCGCCGATGCCGCTGCGCCCGCTGGACGCCGAGCGCTGGATCGCCTCGCTGATCGACTGGGACGGAGCGCGCGGCCTCGCGCCCGACGCGCTGGCCGCCTTCGGCGAGTACGTCGCCGCCGCCTGCATCCCGGACCCGGAACCACCCGCGGACGGGGGAGAGGCGCCACCGCTGCCCCCCGCCGTACTGCATCTGCGGCGCACCGTCGCCGCGCTGGCCCGACGCGCGCTGGGGAGGGCACTGTCGTGAGCAAGGAGAACCCCGCCGAACAGCACGGCGGCTGGCAGCCGACCCCGCAGGGCGGCGACTACGACGGCGAGGCGACCGCCTTCGTCCACCTGCCGCCGGAGGACCTGGCGGACATCCCGCTGGCCGCGCCCGGCCACGGCTACACCCCGCCGATGATCCTGCCGCTGACCCCGGCGGCCGGCCTCGACCCGGCGGCCACCGGCAACTGGGTCGTCCAGACGCCGGAACAGCAGACCGGGCAGCCCGAGCCCGACGCGGTGCACTGGCCCGACCCGAACCAGCAGTCCGGCTACGGCTACCCGCACCCCGAGGACCAGCCCACCGGCCAGTACCAGGAGCCGCACGGTACGGACCCGGCCGCCACGGGTCAGTGGGCGGTGGACACCTCGTCCTGGCCCGCCCCGGCCGCCCCGCTCTCGGACGACTCCGGCGAGCTGTACACCCCGCCGCCCGCCGCCGACTGGTACGCGGACCGCCCGGCCACGCTCCCGGGCGGCGCCCCCGCCCCGTGGGCGGTGCCGGACCCGGCCGCGACCGGAGAGCCGGACCCGGCCGCGACCGGAGAGCCGGACCCGGGCGCGGAGTCCGCCGCCGAGCCGGGGACGCCCGCCGGTGACCCGGCACCCTGGGCGGTGCCGGACCCGGCTCCCGAGGAGGCCGCGGAGGCGGTCGCGGACGCGGAGGCGCCGGAGGACGTCGCCGCCGAGAGCGCTCCCGAGGCGGCCCCCGCCGACGGCGAGCAGCCCGCTTCCCGCGCCGACGCGGACGCGCCCGACGCGTCGGCCCCTGACGCGGAGGCACCCGCCGCCGAGCCCGCCGGGGACGCGGTGCCGGACGCGGAGGCGCCCGGGGCACAGGACGCCCGGCCCGACGAGGCCCCCGACGACGCGGCCCCGGAGGGGCCCCCGCGGCCCAGCGAGCACCCCGCCACCTCGTACACCCTCCACGTCAACGGCGTGGACCGGCCCGTCACCGACGCCTGGATCGGCGAGTCCCTGCTCTACGTGCTGCGCGAGCGCCTCGGTCTCGCCGGTGCCAAGGACGGCTGCTCGCAGGGCGAGTGCGGGGCGTGCAACGTCCAGGTGGACGGCCGGCTCGTCGCCTCCTGCCTGGTCCCCGCCGCCACGACCGCCGGCAGCGAGGTCCGCACGGTGGAGGGCCTGGCCGTCGACGGCGAACCCTCCGACGTGCAGCGGGCGCTGGCGGAGTGCGGCGCCGTCCAGTGCGGTTTCTGCATCCCCGGCATGGCGATGACCGTCCACGACCTGCTGGAGGGCAACCACCGCCCCAGCGAGCTGGAGACCCGCCGGGCGCTGTGCGGCAACCTCTGCCGCTGCTCCGGCTACCGGGGCGTCCTGGACGCCGTCAACGAGGTCATCGCGGGCCGCGAGGCCGCCGCCGACGCCGCGGCCGAGACGCCCTCGTCCGGCGAGCCGGACGAGGCCCGCATCCCGCATCAGGCGGCCCCGGGCGCCGGTAGTGTGCAGCCCCACCAGCAGGACGGAGGCATGGCGTGAGCAACGACGCGGCCGGCGCCACCCACACGGCGATCAGCATCCCGTCGCCGGCCGGTCCGGGCGGACCCGAGGCCGAGCAGCCGCGGCTCGGCATCGGCGCCTCGCTGCCGCCGGCCGACGCCCGCGCCAAGACCGAGGGCACCTTCCCGTACGCCGCCGACCTGTGGGCCGAGGGCCTGCTCTGGGCGGCCGTCCTGCGCTCCCCGCACGCGCACGCCCGGATCGTGTCCGTCGACACCTCGGCCGCCGCCGAGATGCCCGGCGTACGCGCGGTCGTCACCCACGAGGACGTCCCCGGCGAGACGATGTACGGCCGCAAGGTCGTCGACCGCCCCGTCTTCGCCTCCGGCCTGGTCCGCCACCACGGCGAGCCGATCGCCGCCGTCGCCGCCGACCACCCCGACACCGCCCGGCTGGCCGCCGCCGCCATCGCCGTCGAGTACGAGGTGCTGGAGGCGGTCACCGACCCGGAGAAGGCGTTCGCCGCCGAGCCGCTGCACCCCGACGGCAACCTCGTCCGCCACATCCCGCTGCGCTACGGCGACCCGGAGGCGGCCGGCGAGGTCGTCGTCGAGGGGCTGTACCGCATCGGCCGCCAGGACCCGGCCCCGATCGGCGCCGAGGCCGGTCTCGCGGTGCCCAGGCCGGACGGCGGCGTCGAGCTGTACACCGCCTCCACCGACCCGCACACCGACCGCGACCTGGCCGCCGCCTGCTTCGGCCTCGAACCGGAGCGCGTCAAGGTCGTCGTCACCGGCGTGCCCGGCGCGACCGGCGACCGTGAGGACCCCGGCTTCCAGCTGCCGCTCGGCCTGCTCGCCCTGCGCACCGGCTGCCCGGTGAAGCTGGCCGCCACCCGCGAGGAGTCCTTCCTCGGCCACGCCCACCGCCACCCGTCCCTGCTGCGCTACCGCCACCACGCGGACGCGGAGGGCCGCCTGGTCAAGGTGGAGGCCCAGATCCTGCTGGACGCGGGCGCCTACGCGGACTCCTCGTCGGAGTCGCTGGCCGCCGCGGTCGCCTTCGCCTGCGGTCCGTACGTCGTCCCGCACGCCTTCATCGAGGGCTGGGCCGTCCGTACGAACAACCCGCCCTCCGGCCATGTCCGGGGCGAGGGCGCCATGCAGGTCTGCGCCGCCTACGAGGGCCAGATGGACAAACTGGCCGCGAAGCTCGGGATCGACCCGGCCGAGCTGCGCATGCGCAACGTCCTGGCCACCGGCGACATCCTGCCCACCGGCCAGACCGTGACCTGCCCCGCGCCCGTCGCCGAACTGCTCACCGCCGTCCGGGACTTCCCGCTGCCCTCACTGCCCAAGGACGGCCCGGAGGACGACTGGCTGCTGCCCGGCGGCCCCGAGGGCGCGGGCGAACCGGGCGCGGTGCGGCGCGGTGTCGGCTACGCGCTGGGCATGGTCCACATGCTCGGAGCCGAGGGCGCCGACGAGGTGTCCACCGCCACGGTCCGGGTCCACGACTCGGTCGCCACCGTCATCTGCGCGGCCGTCGAGACCGGCCAGGGTTTCTCCACGCTGGCCCGCCAGGTCGTCCAGGAGACCCTGGGCGTCGAGGAGGTGCACGTCGCCTCCGTCGACACCGACCAGCCCCCGGCCGGCCCGGCCACCCACGG
Source organism: Streptomyces sp. col6 (assembly GCF_008042035.1). GTDB lineage: Bacteria > Actinomycetota > Actinomycetes > Streptomycetales > Streptomycetaceae > Streptomyces. The sequence goes on along the minus strand of NZ_RDBL01000029.1, from coordinate 69,080 downwards.
CCGCCACACCTGGGTCTCCGCCGGCGCCGTCGAACGCGCCGCGAAGATGGTCCGCACCCAGCTCCTCCAGCCGCTGGCGCACAAGTTCGGGATGTCCACGGAGCTGCTCCAGATCACCGACGGCAAGATCACCTCGTACGACGGGGTGCTCTCCACGACCGTGTCGGAGGCGCTGGACGGCAAGGAACTGTGGGCCACCGCCCAGTGCCGCCCGCACCCCACCGAACCGCTGGACGAGTCCGGCCAGGGCGACGCCTTCGTGGGCATGGCGTTCTGCGCGGTCCGCGCCGTGGTGGACGTCGACATCGAGCTGGGCTCGGTCCGCGTCGTCGAGATGGCGGTCGCCCAGGACGTCGGACGCGTCCTCAACCCGTCCCAGCTGGCGACCCGTATCGAGGCGGGCGTCACCCAGGGCATCGGCGCCGCCCTCACCGAGAACCTCCGCACCGCCCGCGGCCTGGTCCGCCACCCGGACCTCACCGGCTACGCCCTGCCGACCTCGCTGGACGCGCCGGAGATCCGCATCGTCAAGCTCGTCGAGGAGCGCGACGTGGTGGCGCCGTTCGGCGCGAAGCCGGCCTCGGCGGTCCCGGTCGTGACCTCCCCGGCCGCGGTGGCCGCCGCGGTCCGCGCGGCGACCGGCCGCCCGGTCAACCGCCTCCCGATCCGGCCCCAGGCGGCGGTCGCGGCGCCGACGGGCTGAGGCACCCCGCACACGACACCGCCCGCCCCTCGGAGCGAGGGGCGGGCGGTGGTGCGTGGAGACCGTGACCGGATTCGAACCGGTGTAACTCGAGTTGCAGTCGAGCCCCTGAGCCTCTCGGGCACACGGTCCTGCGTGGTGTCGCTCCACCGACCGTAGGGCCGGGCGCGGGGGCGCTCAAGGGTTCCGGGGGCCGTGCAACGCGACTGCCATACGCCGTTCACGATCGTGGCGGCGGGCGTAGGACCAAGGGCCGACCCCGGAGGCGACCATCGACAGGGTTCATCTCGGGTTATGCCCCTTACCCTTGGCTCATGACCGCCCTGGAACCGCGTGACGCCGATGTCCCGCGCCTCATCGAAGACGTCGACGCCCCCGCTCCGGTGGAGCCCGTACTGCCGGAGGGCATCCTCGGGCGGACCCACCGGGCGCTCAGCATCGGCATCGTCTCCGTGGTGTTCCTGATCGCGTTCGAGGCCACCGCCGTGGGGACCGCGATGCCGGTCGCCGCGCGTGAGCTGGACGGCATCGCGCTGTACGCGTTCGCGTTCTCGGCGTACTTCACCACCAGCCTCTTCGCCATGGTGCTGTCCGGGCAGTGGGCCGACCGGCGCGGGCCGCTGGCACCGCTGGCCGCCGGGATCAGCGCCTTCGGGGCGGGGCTGCTGCTGTCGGGGACCGCGGGTTCCATGTGGATGTTCATCGCGGGGCGGGCCGTGCAGGGACTCGGCGGCGGGCTGGTGATCGTCGCGTTGTACGTGGTGATCAGCCGCGCCTACCCGGAGCACCTGAGGCCGTCGATCCTGGCCGCGTTCGCCGCGAGCTGGGTGATCCCCTCGGTCGTCGGGCCGCTGGCCGCCGGCAGCGTGACCGAGCACCTGGGCTGGCGCTGGGTCTTCATCGGCATCCCGGTCCTGGTGGTCTTCCCGCTGGCGCTCGCGCTGCCCGAGATCCGGCGCATGGCGTCCGGGCCCGCCGACCCGGAGGCGCCCGTCGAGGCGTACGACCGCCGGCGCATCCTGCTCGCGCTGGCGATCTCGCTGGGCGCGGCGCTGCTCCAGTACGCCGGGCAGGAGCGGAACTGGCTCGCCCTGCTGCCGGCCGCCGCCGGGGCCGCCCTGCTCGTTCCGGCGGTCCGGGGCCTGCTGCCCCCGGGCACGGGGCGCGCGGCGCGCGGACTGCCCGCGGTGGTGCTGCTGCGCGGGGTGGCCGCCGGGTCGTTCATCGCGGCCGAATCGTTCGTCCCGCTGATGCTCGTCACCCAGCGCGGCCTGTCCCCGACGCTGGCGGGCCTCTCCCTGGCGGCCGGCGGCGGCACCTGGGCCCTGGGCTCCTACGTGCAGTCCCGGCCCCGCCTGGAACAGCACCGCGAGCCCCTGATGGTCGGCGCCATGGTCCTGGTCGCCCTCTCCATCGCGGCGGCCCCGGCCGTCCTGATCACCTCCGTGCCGGTGTGGACCGTGGCGGTCGCCTGGGCGTTCGGCTGCTTCGGCATGGGCGTGGTGATCGCCTCCACCAGCGTGCTGCTCCTGAAGCTGTCCGCCCCCGAGGAGGCCGGTGCCAACTCGGCCGCCCTCCAGATCTCCGACGGCCTGTCCAACGTCCTCCTGCTGGCCGCGGGCGGCGCCGCCTTCGCGGCCCTCGGCGGCGGCGCGCTGGACGCGGCCCACGAGGCGGCGAAGACAGCCGCCTCCACCTCCCACCCGGCCGCCTTCGCGGTGGTCTTCTTCCCGATGGCAGCGGTGGCCCTGGCGGGGGCGTGGGTGGCGGGACGGGTGCGGGCGAACGCGTAGTACTGCGTAGTACCGCGTAGTACCGTCCGTTTCATGGCTGGTTTGAATCTGCGGTTCACCGAAGAAGAGCTGGATGCCTTGCGGGCGCGCGCCGAGGCGGAGGGGCGGAGCATGCAGTCCTTCGCCCACGATGCGGTGATCACCGCCATGAACGAACACTCACGCCTCTTCAACGAGGCGGCGGAGCATGTGCTGAAGGCGAGCGAGGAGCTCAACCGGAGGCTCGCCTGATGCAGTACCTGACCATGCCCGAGCTGCTCAACCTGGCGGAGCGCCTCGGTGCGGCGGAGGTGCGTGACTACGGCCTGCTCGACTCGGCGCTGGCCCGGCCGCAGTCGAGCGTGTTCGGTCAGGACGCCTATCCGGACGTCTGGCAGAAGGCTGCCGCGTTGATGGAGTCGCTGGCCCGCAACCGTGCGCTCGTCGATGGAAACAAGCGCATCGCGTGGTACGCGACCTGGGTTTTCCTGCACATGAACGGACACCCGCTGGACGCCGGCTTCGATGTGGATGAGGCCGAGCGGTTCGTGCTGGACGTCTGTCAGGGGGCACTGGACATGCCCAAGATCTCGGAGCAGCTGCCCAGGTTCGCCAAGTAGCGAGCCCTCTGTGAAGCGGGTCTCAGAGGCCCCGGACCACGGCTGGTTCGTACGGGGTTCCACCCCGCCCCCCGGTAGGGTGGCCCGGTTGTCGTATCGCGTGCGGAGCCGGTCCGGCCCGTGCGGACAGCGCCCACGTACCCGAGAGACCCGAACCGGAGACCGTGACTACTACCGCCTCCCACCACCTCTCACCCGCCTTCCCCGGCCGCGCCCCCTGGGGCACGGCCGGCAAGCTGCGAGCCTGGCAGCAGGGCGCCATGGAGAAGTACATCCAGGAGCAGCCGCGCGACTTCCTCGCGGTCGCCACCCCCGGCGCGGGGAAGACCACCTTCGCGCTGACCCTCGCGTCCTGGCTGCTGCACCACCACGTCGTGCAGCAGGTCACCGTCGTCGCGCCCACCGAGCACCTGAAGAAGCAGTGGGCCGAGGCGGCGGCCCGGATAGGGATCAAGCTCGACCCCGACTACAGCGCCGGTCCGCTGAGCAAGGAGTACCACGGGGTCGCCGTCACCTACGCCGGCGTCGGCGTACGCCCGATGCTGCACCGCAACCGCTGCGAGCAGCGCAAGACCCTCGTCATCCTCGACGAGATCCACCACGCCGGTGACTCCAAGTCCTGGGGCGAGGCCTGCCAGGAGGCGTTCGACCCGGCGACCCGGCGGCTCGCGCTCACCGGTACGCCCTTCCGGTCGGACACCAACCCGATCCCGTTCGTCGTGTACGAGGAGGGCAACGACGGCATCCGCCGCTCCTCGGCCGACTACACCTACGGCTACGGCAACGCCCTGGCCGACGGCGTCGTGCGACCGGTGATATTCCTCAGCTACAGCGGCAACATGCGCTGGCGAACCAAGGCCGGCGACGAGATCGCGGCCCGGCTCGGCGAGCCGATGACCAAGGACGCCATCGGGCAGGCCTGGCGCACCGCCCTGGCGCCCACCGGCGACTGGATCCCCAATGTGCTCAGCGCCGCCGACAAGCGGCTCACCGAGGTCCGCAAGGGCATCCCGGACGCCGGCGGGCTCGTCATCGCCACGGACCAGGAGTCGGCACGCGCGTACGCCAAGATCCTGAAGAAGGTCACCGGTGAGACGCCCGCCGTGGTCCTCTCCGACGAGAAGGCCGCGTCGAAGAAGATCGACAAGTTCAGCGAGGACGACTCGCGCTGGATGGTCGCGGTCCGCATGGTGTCCGAGGGCGTCGACGTGCCGCGCCTGGCCGTCGGGGTGTACGCGACGACCATCTCCACCCCGCTGTTCTTCGCCCAGGCCGTCGGCCGTTTCGTGCGTTCCCGCAGGCGCGGCGAGACCGCGTCCGTCTTCGTGCCGACCATCCCGATGCTCCTCGAATTCGCCAACGAGATGGAGGTCGAGCGGGACCACGTCCTCGACAAGCCCAAGCGGGGCAGCGACGAGGAGAACCCGTTCGCCGAGGAGGACAAACTCCTCGCCGACGCCGAGAAGCTGGAGGACGAGGAGACCGAGGAGCAGCTGCCCTTCGAGGCGCTGGAGTCCGACGCGGTCTTCGACCGGGTGCTGTACGACGGCGCCGAGTTCGGCATGCAGGCGCACCCCGGCAGCGAGGAGGAGCAGGACTACCTCGGCATCCCCGGGCTCCTCGAACCCGACCAGGTGCAACTGCTGCTCCAGAAGCGGCAGACCCGGCAGATCGCGCACAGCAGGCAGAAGCCCGCCTCGGAGGCCGACCTGCTGGAGAAGCCGGCCCAGGACCGGCCGGTCGTCACCCACAAGCAGCTGCTGAGCCTGCGCAAGCAGCTGAACACGATGGTCTCCGCCTACACCCACCAGAGCGGCAAACCGCACGGCGTCATCCACACCGAGCTGCGCCGGGTGTGCGGCGGGCCGCCGAGCGCGGAGGCCACCGCCGGTCAGATCGAGCAGCGGATCAAGAAGGTCCAGGAGTGGGCCACCCGGATGCGGTGACCCCCAACTCCGCACCGCCCGGGGCCCCGGGACCCTCGCCGCGAGGGTCCCGGGGCTTCGTCGACCGGGGAACCGGCCGAAAAAATTTTCACGGTGAGTTAACCGTGGTTCACCTACGGACTACGGAGCGTCGCGGACGAGTCGGCCGACTTGGACGCGCGTAGATGCGCCCCGAACGGCCCGCGCGCCGCTGACCGGCACTTATGCTCGCCCGGCACAACCCGGTTTCCGGGGGCGACCGGATTCTGGACGAGGTCTTCCGCTGAGCGGACTCGCTCGCTACTGTCCCAAAAATGTGAACGCCCCGTGGCAATGTGGCCGCGGAGCGCAGCCGGTGCCTTGGCCAGGCCGGCGGCCTCTCCGTGCGTCGCCGCTGGGACCGGTGGCGCACAGTCCATGGGAACCAGCCGCCGCCGCTCACCCACGGAGGAGAGGGCGTCGTGACAGCGGAGACCTCCCAGACGCTCGACCGAGGACTGCGTGTCCTCAAGCTGCTCGCCGACACCGACCACGGTCTGACGGTCACCGAGTTGTCCAACAAGCTCGGCGTCAACCGCACCGTGGTCTACCGTCTGCTCGCCACGCTGGAACAGCACACCCTGATCCGCCGCGACCTGGGTGGCCGGGCGCGGGTCGGTCTCGGCGTGCTGCGGCTGGGCCGCCAGGTCCATCCGCTCGTACGGGAGGCCGCGCTGCCCGCGCTGCGTTCGCTGGCCGAGGACATCGGGGCTACCGCCCACCTCACGCTGGTCGACGGCTCCGACGCGCTGGCGGTCGCGGTCGTCGAACCGACCTGGACCGACTACCACGTGGCGTACCGGGCGGGCTTCCGCCACCCGCTCGACCGGGGCGCCGCGGGCCGGGCGATCCTCGCCGCCCGCCAGAAGCCGGTGGGCGAGACGGCCTTCACCCTCACCCACGGCGAACTCGAAGCGGGCGCGAGCGGTGCGGCTGCGGCGCTCATGGGCGTGACGGGGGTGGAGGGCAGTGTCGGCGTGGTCATGCTGGCGGACTCCGTCCCGGAACGGGTGGGGCCGCGGGTGATCGACGCGGCCCGGGAGGTCGCGGACGCGCTGCGCTGACGCACCCGGCCAGCCCGGCAGACCCAGCCCGTCCGGCGTTTGAGGACGGGCTGCGATGCGGCCCGCACGGGCCGGAATGTGGGCTCGGGCTGTCCCGGACGCCCGGCCCCGGTCCGGGGCCCCGCACGTTAGATTGGGCGCGTGTTCACACCGCCCCGCACCCTCGCCCTCGCCGCCCTCCCCGTCGTCGCGCTCCTCGGTGTCGCCGCCTTCGCGCCGTTGCCGTTCACGCTGGCGCAGCCCGGGACGACCGCGAATGTGCTGGGGGAGGACCACGGCACCCCCGTGATCAGCATCAAGGGCACCCCCACCCGCACCACCCGGGGCGAGCTGCGGATGACGACGATCGTGGCGACGGGCCCCAAGGCGGACGTCGGCCTCCGGGACGTCGTCGACAGCTGGTTCCGTACGGACCGGGCCGTGCTGCCCAGGGACTCCGTCTACCCGACCGGCGGCTCCGAGAAGGAGATCGAGAAGCACAACCTCGACGACATGGCGAAGTCCCAGGACGCCGCCGTCGACGCCGCGCTGAACTACCTGGACCGCAAGCCCGGTTCCGTCGACGTCACCCTGCACCTGGCGGACATCGGCGGCCCCAGCGCCGGCCTGTTCTTCGCGCTGGGCATCGTCGACAAGCTCGACGGCGACGGCTCGGGCGGGGACCTGACCGGCGGCCGCACCGTCGCGGGCACCGGCACGATCGAGGCGGACGGCGCGGTCGGCGCGGTCGGCGGGGTCTCGCTCAAGACGCAGGCGGCCCGGAGGGACGGGGCGACCGTCTTCCTCGTACCGAAGGCGGAGTGCTCGGAGGCGAAGTCCGAGCTGCCGAAGGGCCTGCGGCTGATCCCGGTCACGACGCTGAAGGACGCGGTGAACTCACTGAGGGCCCTGGACCACGGCGGGAAGATCCCGAGCTGCTGAGCCTCGGAACGCTAGGCGGGACGAGGGGCACGGGCCGGGCGGCCGGCGCCGGCCGGGAGCACGCGCAGGCCCATCTCGACCATGGTCCAGCCGAGCCTGCTGCGCAGCTTGCGGCGCAGCGCGGTGCGCCGGGCGGCGCGGAGGCCGCGGACGTGGTCGCGCAGCTCGGGGGAGTGGACGCGGTACGGGGCGAGGTAGGTCTCGGGGTTCATGGCGGTCGGTCCCTTCAGTCGGTGCGGCGCGGGAAGACGTGCAGGTGGGTGCGGACGACGGCGGAGTTCTCGGTGCCCTCGGGAACGCGTCCGCGGTAGGTGTCGATCAGCTCGTGGACCTTCTCGGCGAGTTCGCGGGAGAGCTCGGGCGTGAGCCGGATCTTGAAGTCGCTGAGGCTCGATCCCTCGTACCACTCGCGGGACCACTCGTGCATCGTGCCGAGCCAGGTGCTCAGCTCCTGGGCGTGGATCGTCGCCACCTCGTGGAGGACGACGCCCATGGCGCCGCGTACCTCGGGGTCGGCGTCGTGCATCAGGTCGGAGTCGAAGGCGGTGCCGGCGTGGGCCGCCCGCCACCAGCGCTCGCGGCCCTTGCCGAGCGTCGGGTCGTCCTCGACGAAGCCGTACGAGGCCAGTTGCCGCAAGTGGTAGCTGGTGGCACCGCTGGACTCGCCGAGCCGCTCGGCGACGCCGGACGCGGTGGCGGGGCCGTGCTCCCGCAGGGTGTTGAGCAGGCGGATCCGCAGCGGGTGGGCGAGGCCGCGCAGGGCGCGGGCGTCGATGCGGAGGAAGTCGAGCTCGGAGGCCGTCGCGCTGTGGTCGTCGTGCGGTTCGTTCGGTGACATGGCTCCACCGTAGAGTTGCAAAGACGGTTTTGCAACAGATCTTTGCAAAGAATCTTTGTAACTCTCTCCGGCCAGGCCGGCCCTCACCCCTCCTTGATGAACCCCTCCTCGATCAGCCAGTCCTTCGCCACCTCGTGCGGGTCCTGGCCGTCCACGTCCACCCGGGCGTTCAGCACCTGCGCGACCTCCGTGGTCAGCCGCTTGCTGAGCGGGTCCAGCAGGCCGGCGATCTCCGGGTACTTCTCCAGCGTCGGGGTGTGGACGACGGGCGCCGCGTTGTAGTTGGGGAAGAAGTGCTTGTTGTCCTCCAGCACATCGAGGTGCATCGCCTTGATGCGGCCGTCCGTGGTGAAGACCTCGCCGAGCAGGCAGGAGTCGGACTTCGAGACCTGGGTGTAGATGATCCCCGCGTCCATCTTCTTGATGTTGGCGGCCGGCAGGGACATCCCGTACGCCTTCTCCATGCCGGGCAGCCCGTCGTCGCGCGAGGCGAACTCGTTCTCGACGCAGACCGTCACCGCCGACGGGTTCTTCTTCGCCAGGGCGGCGACGTCGGAGAGCGTCTTCAGGTGGTACGTGGCGTTGTTCTTCCGGCTGATGGCGAGCGCGTAGGTGTTGTTGAGGGTGGAGGGCCGCAGCCAGGTCACCCCGTTCTTCAGGTCCGCGTCGCGCACCGCCCGCCACTGCTCCATCGGGTCGACGATGGGCTTGGCGTGCCCGAGGTACGTGATCCAGCCGGTGCCCGTGTACTCGTACTCGGCGTCCGCGTCGCCCTGGATGACCGCCTCGCGGGCGCTGATCGAGCTGGGCAGGTTCGTCCGGTCCAGCACCTCCGCCCCGGCCGCCTTGAAGATCAGCCCGATCATCTGGCCCAGGATGATGTTCTCGCTGAAGTTCTTCGACGTGACGGTCAGCGACGCGCCGTCCAGCGGCTGCCCCTGTCCGACGGACCCGGGCACCACGTCGTCGACCATCGGGGAACCGCTCTTGAGCCCGCACCCGGCCAGCGTCAGCGCCAGCACCGCCCCCGCCGCGAGAGCCCCGCGCACCCGCCGGGTCTTCATCGCCCCACCTCCAGTCCGCGCGGGGTGAGCGCCACCTCGGCCAGCGAGGCCATCCAGTCCACCAGGAGCGCCAGCACCACGGTCAGGACCGAGCCGAGGACGAGGACCGGCATGCGCTGGGTCTGGATGCCCGAGGTGATCAGGTCGCCGAGCCCGCCGCCGCCCCCGAAGGTCGCCAGGGTCGCCGTGCCGACGTTGAGGACGAGCGCGGTCCGCACCCCGGCCAGGATCAGCGGGACGGCCAGGGGGAGTTCGACCTTGGTGAGGGTGCCCATGGCCGACATGCCGATGCCCCGGGCGGCCTCCACCATGCTCGGCTCGATCGCCTTGAGCCCGGCGACCGTGTTGGAGAGCACCGGCAGCACCGCGTAGATCACCATGCCCGTGATGGCCGTGGACGGGCCGATGCCGAGCCAGATCACCAGCAGGGCCAGCAGACCGATCGCCGGGGTCGCCTGGCCGATGTTGGCGATCGCCGTGACCACGGGGGCGGCCCTGGTCAGGCCGCGCCGGGTCAGCGCGATGCCCAGCGGGATGGCGATGATCAGCACCCAGAACGTCGAGATCGCGGTCAGCCGCACGTGCTGCCACCAGCGCACCTCGACCGTGTCCCCGGCCAGCGAGTTCTCCGCGATCGAGTCGAGGCTGACGTTCTCGATCCAGACGTACGTGAGGACCAGCACCACCGCGAGGGCCGCCGGGAGCACCACCAGCTTGCGCCAGGTGATCCGGCGCGGCGGCTTCCCCGGCGCCGGCGCCGGGGAAGCCGCCTCCTCGTCGCGGAAGGCATGGCCCTTCACGTCGTGCTCGCCCGGCTGCCGTTCGCGGCCGGGCGCGGGGGAGGAGCCCGGGGAATCGGGGGTCATGCGCCCGCACCGCCCTCCAGCTCCTCGGAGGTCTGGTGGACGCGCAGCTCCTCCAGATCGTGCTGGTGCTCGATGGCGGCCAGCCGGTCCGCCTCCAGGAGCTCGTGCACCGAGTTCATCAGGGTGTGCATGTCCACGACCCCGGTGAACTCGCCCCGCCGGCCGGTCACCGCGACCCGCCCGCCGCTGTCCGTGAGCACCGCCTCCAGCGCGTCGTGCAGCGTGGCGTCCCGGGTCACCGTGTCGTGGACCAGCTGTCCGGCCCGCGCCAGGGAGCCCCGGGCCCGCATCAGGTCGCCGCGCCGCAGCCACTTGTACGGGCGGTTCCGGCGGTCGAGCATCAGCAGCTCGTTGTGCGAACCGGCGCGCAGCTTGTTGAAGATCGACTGGAGCGGGTCGTCCACCGTCACGGTGGGGAAGTCGGCGATCTCCACCTCCCGCACCCGGGTCAGATTGAGCCGCTTCAGCGCCGCGCCCGCGCCGACGAACCCGGAGACGAAGTCGTCCGTCGGGTTGGTGAGGATGGCCTCCGGGGTGTCGAACTGCGCGATGTGCGAGCGCTCGCGCAGCACCGCGATCCGGTCGCCCAGCTTGATCGCCTCGTCGAAGTCGTGGGTGACGAAGACGATCGTCTTGTGCAGCTCGTGCTGGAGCCGGATCAGCTCGTCCTGGAGGTGGTCGCGGGTGATCGGGTCGACCGCGCCGAACGGCTCGTCCATCAGCAGGACCGGCGGATCGGCGGCCAGCGCCCGTGCCACGCCCACGCGTTGCTGCTGACCGCCGGAGAGGGCGCGCGGATAGCGGCCGTGGAACTCGCGCGGGTCCAGGCCGACCAGGTCGAGCATCTCCTCCACCCGGTCCTTCACCCGCGACTTGGACCAGCCCACCATCTTCGGGACCAGGGCGATGTTCTCGGCGACCGTCATGTGCGGGAAGAGTCCGGACGACTGGATCGCGTACCCGATCTTCCGGCGCAGCTTCACCGGGTCGATGTCGGTGACGTCCTCGTCGTCGATCCTGATCCGGCCGGACGTCGGCTCGATCAGCCGGTTGATCATCTTCAGCGTGGTGGACTTCCCGCAGCCGGAAGGGCCCACGAAGATCACGGTCTCGCCGGCCTTGATCTCCATCGAGACGTTCTCCACCGCCGGGTTCGGGTTGCCCGGATAGCGCTTGGACAGGTTCTCCAGCTGGATGGTGGCGCCGGAGGTGGCCGTCGGCTCCGGCACGGTCTCGGTCGTGGTCTCAGACACGGATCCCCCTGGGGATGGTGAGCCGGCCCAGCAGGACGTACGCGGCGTCGAAGAGCAGGGCGAGAATGACGATGCCGAGCGTGCCCGCGAGCACCTGGTTGATCGCGTTGGCGCTGCCCAGCGAGGCGATGCCGCGGAAGATCTCGTTGCCGAGGCCGGGCCCGGAGGCGTACGCGGCGATGGCGGCGATCCCCATCAGCATCTGGGTGGAGACCCGGATACCGGTGAGGATCGGCGGCCAGGCCAGCGGCAGCTCCACCTTGAACAGCCGCGCGGTCCGCGACATCCCGATCCCCTTGGCCGCGTCCACCAGGGCGGGGTCCACGCCGCGCAGGCCCACGATGGCGTTGCGGACGACGGGCAGCAGCCCGTACAGCGTCAGAGTGATCACCGTCGGCGCCACGCCGAGGCCGACCAGCGGGATCAGCAGACCGATGGCGGCGAGGGACGGAATGGTCAGCACGGTCGCCGTCGAGGTGATCGCCACCGAGGAGCCCCAGCCGCTGCGGTAGCTGACGACCCCGATCAGCACCCCGAGCGCGGTGGCGATGACCATGCACTGGAAGACCGCGCTGACGTGTTGGAAGGCGTCGGTGAGCAGCTGCTGATGGCGGTTGGCCACGTACTCCCAGAAGCTCACCCGTCACTCCTCGGCTCAGTCGGTGTCCTGCGCCGCCTGTTCGACGAGCGGGATGACGCGCAGGGGCACGGCGTTCTCCATGACGATGGCCGTGGAGGCCCGGACGATGCCATCGAATCCGACAACCCGGTCGATCACCCGCTGGAGATCCGCGTTGGACCGGGCCACCAGCCGGCACAGCATGTCCCCGTGCCCGGTGGTGGTGTGCAGCTCCAGCACCTCCGGTACACCGCTCAAGTGCGCCCGTACGTCGGCGCCTTGACCCTGTTTGATCTCCAGCGTGGCGAACGCGGTGACCGGATAGCCGAGGGCCGCCGGATCGACGTCGGGACCGAAACCGCGGATGACGCCATTCGACTGAAGGCGGTCGAGCCGCGCCTGCACCGTCCCGCGCGCCACGCCCAGCCTGCGCGACGCCTCCAGGACCCCGATCCTGGGTTCACGCGCCAGCAGCACGATGAGCCGCCCGTCCAGTCGATCGATCGCCATGCCGGCCTCCGGGGTCGGTGTGATGGGCACCATGTACAGATAGCCCGCCCATCATGGGCAATCGCTGGACAGGTTGACCAGCGATCCCGGGAACTGTTGCGCACCTTGCGGAGTGGCGGGAACCTGCTGAACATGACAGAGACGATGCACAGCACCCCCGAGACGTCCCGGCAGGCCGACCCCTTCCCCGTCAAGGGGATGGACGCCGTCGTCTTCGCCGTCGGCAATGCCAAGCAGGCCGCGCACTTCTACTCGACGGCCTTCGGCATGAAGCTCGTGGCCTACTCCGGCCCGGAGACCGGCAGCCGCGAGACCGCCAGCTATGTGCTCACCAGCGGCTCCGCCCGCTTCGTCCTCACCTCCGTCGTCAAGGCGTCCACCGACTGGGGCCACTTCCTGGAGGACCACGTCGCCGCGCACGGCGACGGTGTCATCGACCTCGCCATCGAGGTGCCGGACGCGCGCGCCGCGTACGCCTACGCCGTCGAGCACGGCGCCACCGGCATCGAGGAGCCCTACGAGACGAAGGACGAGCACGGCACCGTCGTGCGCGCCGCCATCGCCACGTACGGCAAGACCCGCCACACCCTGGTCGAGCGCTCCGGCTACGACGGCCCGTACCTGCCGGGTTACGTCGCCGCCAACCCGATCGTCGAGCCGCCGGCCAAGCGCTTCTTCCAGGCCATCGACCACTGCGTCGGCAACGTGGAACTCGGGAAGATGAACGAGTGGGTGGCGTTCTACAACAAGGTCATGGGCTTCACGAACATGAAGGAGTTCGTGGGCGACGACATCGCCACCGAGTACTCCGCGCTCATGTCCAAGGTCGTCGCGGACGGCACGCTCAAGGTCAAGTTCCCGATCAACGAGCCGGCCATCGCCAAGAAGAAGTCCCAGATCGACGAGTACCTGGAGTTCTACGGCGCCGCCGGCGTCCAGCACATGGCGCTCGCCACCAACGACATCGTCGCCTCGGTGAAGGCGATGCGTGCCGCCGGTGTGCAGTTCCTGGACACCCCGGACTCGTACTACGACACCCTCGGCGAGTGGGCCGGCGAGACCCGGGTGCCCGTGGAGACCCTGCGCGAGCTGAAGATCCTCGTCGACCGCGACGAGGACGGCTACCTGCTGCAGATCTTCACCAAGCCGGTCCAGGACCGCCCGACCGTCTTCTTCGAGATGATCGAGCGCCACGGCTCCATGGGCTTCGGCAAGGGCAACTTCAAGGCCCTGTTCGAGGCGATCGAGCGCGAGCAGGAGAAGCGCGGCAACCTCTGATCCGTGCGGCACGCGTGAGGGGCGGGCCGGATTCCGGCCCGCCCCTCGTCGTTCCCGCTCTGCCGCCGTGGCTCAGCGGACGGCCGCCGACGGCGCGGGCGACGGCTTCACGGGTGCCTGCGGGGCAGCCGCCGAGGGTGCCGGCGCCGCCTGATGCCCCTGGGCGCCGGCCGCCGGTGCCGGGACACCGCCGGAGTCCGGAGCCGGAGCGGCCGGAGCGGGCTGCTGCGGTGCCTGCGGTGCCACGGGCTCCGGCTCCGGGGCCGGCCGCATGTCCGCCGGGCCGCCCGCCGGGGGCTGCCCCAGGGTGTCCAGCGCCTCCCGTGCCAGCGGTGCGTCCAGCGGGGAGAACGCCGGGTTGGTCCGCAGCGCCTCCTCCAGATGGCGGCGGGCGGCCCCGTAGTCGCCCAGCGCGCGCTGGACCACGCCCAGGTGGTACGCGTACGAGGCGTTCTGCCCGCCCGAGTCCACCGCCCGCTGCGCGTACTCCAGCGCCGCGTCCGGATCGCCCGACCGGTGCAGCGCCCAGCCCAGCGCGTCGGCCACCGCCGGGCTGCGGTGCCCCCGCTCCCACTCGGCCCGCAGCAGCTCCACCGCCGCGTCCGCGTCCCCGTGCGCGGCCTCGAAGCGGCCGAGCGGCAGCGACTCGTCCACCCCGCGCGCCGTCCCCCGGTCCAGCGCCGCGCGGAGTCTGTCGTACTGGCCCACCGAGTCCCCGTCGAGCCCCTGCGACTCGTACAGCTCGCCCAGCTCCAGCAGGTACTCCGGGCGCGGCGACTTCGCCAGTGCGGCCTGGTAGTCCCGTACGGCCTCGTCGGTGCGGCCGAGGGCCGCGAGCGCGCGGGCCCGTCCGGCGAGCGAGGGGTGGTGGCCCCTCTCGACGCGCAGCGCCGCCCCGTACTGGGCCACGGCCTCCTTCGGCTCGCCCCGCTCCCAGGCCAGTTCGCCCAGCCTGGCCAGGCAGGCGGCCTTCTCGGCGGGCGTCCTCGCCGCGTTCGCCGCGTCCTGCGCGGTGGCCAGCGCGTCCTCGCGCCAGCCCCGGTCCCGGTACATCTCGGCCGCCCGGCCCAGCGCCGGCACCCCGGCCCGCAGCTCGGTGAACCTCTCCACCGCCGTGATCGCCGACTTCCGGTCACCGAGACCGTTGTACGCGTCGATCAGCTCCGGGTAGACCGTCCACTCCTTCGGCTGCCGCGCCCGTACCGTCTCGCCCCACTTCTTCGCCGTCACGAAGTCGCGGCGGGCGTTGGCGAGGGAGGCGAGGCCGACCCAGGCGGCCGTGTTGCCCTTCTCGCCGGGCCGCACGTCCAGCGAGCGCTTCAGCGCCTGCTCGGCGCGGGTGTAGTACGCCGGGTCCGCGGCCCGCCGCCCCCGCTCCACGTACGCCGAACCCAGCACCGCCCAGGCGGGCGCGTCCGAGGGGTGCGTGCCCACCCACTTCTGCCGGTCCCCGATGAGCGCCGTCAGATCGGCGAGGGAGGCGGGGGAGCCGGCGGCCGTCGCGGTCATCGCGCGCGAGACCGGGCCGGCCACGGGCGGCGCCGCGTCCGTGTCGTCGTCGGGCACCGCGACCACCGCGCCCGTCACCAGGACCGCGCCGGCCACCATGCCGAAGGCGGCCCTGCGCAGGCTCGTGCGCATCGAGGGGGGCGGCGCGGTCCTGGTGACGGGCGCGGCGGGCAGGCCAGTGTCGAAGGAGTCCTCGGGCCCGGGGGCCCTCGGGGGCTGCTGAGGCGTGAGTTCCATGCCGCTCACTGTGCGTCAGTATGAAGATCGCACCGCACCTTGGGACCGCCACCGCAGACGGGTTCACACCAATGGGCCCGGGTGCCACGCTTGGATCATGGACGATCTCCTCGAACTCCTGCGGGCGGGCCTTCCGGCCGAGGCCCTGATCACCGACCCGGACATCACCGCCTCCTACGCCCACGACATGGCGAGCTTCTGCGAGGCCGGCACCCCCGCGGTCGTCGCGCTCCCGCGCACCGTCGAGCAGGTCCAGCACATCATGCGCACGGCCACCGCCCTGCGCGTCCCGGTCGTCCCCCAGGGCGCCCGCACGGGCCTGTCGGGCGCGGCCAACGCCACCGACGGCTGCATCGTGCTCTCCCTGGTGAAGATGGACCGCATCCTGGAGATCAGCCCGGTCGACCGCATCGCCGTCGTCGAACCCGGAGTCATCAACGCCGTACTGTCCCGTGCCGTCGACGAACACGGGCTGTACTACCCGCCGGACCCCTCCAGCTGGGAGATGTGCACCATCGGCGGCAACATCGGTACCGCCTCCGGCGGTCTGTGCTGCGTGAAGTACGGGGTCACCGCCGAATACGTCCTCGGTCTCGACGTCGTCCTCGCGGACGGACGCCTCCTCACCACCGGCCGCCGCACCGCCAAGGGCGTCGCCGGATACGACCTCACCCGCCTCTTCGTCGGCTCCGAGGGCAGCCTCGGGGTCGTCGTGAAGGCCGTCCTCGCGCTGAAGCCCCGGCCGCCCCGGCAGCTCGTCCTCGCCGCCGAGTTCGCGGACGCGTCGAGCGCCTGCGACGCCGTCTGCCGGATCATGGAGAGCGGACACACCCCCTCACTCCTCGAACTGATGGACCGCACAACCGTCCAGGCGGTCAACCGCATGGCGAACATGGGCCTCCCCGAGACCACCGAGGCCCTGCTGCTCGCCGCCTTCGACACCCCGGACCCGGCCACCGACCTCGCCGCCGTCGCCGCCCTGTGCACCGCCGCCGGCGCCACCGACGTCGTACCGGCCGAGGACGCGGCCGAGTCCGAGATGCTCCTCCAGGCCCGGCGGATGTCGCTGACCGCGCTGGAGACCGTCAAACCGGCGACGATGATCGACGACGTGTGCGTACCGCGCTCGCGGCTCGGCGCGATGCTGGAGGGCACGGCGGAGATCGCGGAGAAGCACGGCCTCACCATCGGCGTCTGCGCCCACGCGGGCGACGGCAACACCCACCCCGTCGTCTGCTTCGACCCCGCCGACGCCGACGAGTCCCGGCGGGCCCGGGAGTCCTTCGACGAGATCATGGCGCTCGGCCTCGCCCTCGGCGGCACGATCACCGGCGAACACGGCGTGGGCGTCCTGAAGAAGGAGTGGCTGGCCCGCGAACTCGGCGAGGTGAGCGTGGAGCTGCACCGGGGCATCAAGCAGGCGTTCGACCCGCTGGGGCTGCTCAACCCGGGCAAGGTGTTCTGAGCTCCCGGGCCCACGCCCCTCAACTCTCCCCGTCCTGCGACTCGTCCGACGGCCACGGGTCGCTCATCCACAGATCGTCGGCCGGCAGCGGCGCGAGCAGTTCGGCCAGGCCCTCGTCGATGCCGAGCCGCGCGGTCTCCGTACCGGGCGGAACCACCCGCAGCGTCCGCTCCACCCAGACCGCCACCGCCGCGGACGGCACCTCCAGCAGGGCGTTGCCGTCCGGCGACGTCAGCGCCACGCAGATGACGCTGTGCCCGTCCACCTTGGTGGGCCAGATCCGCACATCGCCCTGCCCGCACGGCCGGAACACCCCTTCCACCAGCAGATCGCGGGCGAACGTCCAGTACACCGGCGAGTCCGAGGTGATGTGGAAGGTGATGTGCACGGCGTACGGGTCCTCGGTGCGATACGTCAGCCTGGCGGGTACGGGGATGCTGCGCTCCGGCGACAGGACCAGCTTGAGCTCCAGCTCGCGCTCCACGATGGTGTGCATGAGGGCGTCCTTCCCTTGTCCGGGGCCGGTCCCACGACCGGCCCGCACGGATGAGAGCGCCCTCGGCGCCATCCATTACGCGACTTCCAGAAAAAAGTTCGCGTGACCGGAAAGTGGGCCAAACACCCGGACCGGCCCGGCAGTACGCGCCCGTCTGGTAGATGTGGACCCCTGTATTGAGGCCGCCTCGAAGAGATACGGGACCACGGTGATGAGCGCCCCAACCCCGGCACCCGGTGACGAAAGCCCCCGCGAGGGGTACTACCCCGACCCGTCCATCCCCGGCTACGTCCGGTACTGGAACGGCGCCTCCTGGGTCCCCGGCACGAGCCGCCCGGCCCCGCAGCAGGACGAGGTGCGGCCCGCGGCCGCGGTCGAGGAGACCGGTCCGGTGTTCCTCGACGACGAGCCGGACGGGGCGGGGCGCCCCGAACCCGCGACCGCCTGGCAGGCCGACGCCACCCGCCAGGCGGGCTTCGGCGGCGACCGCGACCGCCGCGTGTCGTGGGGCGGCACGGGGCCGGAGGCCCCGGCCGGTCGGGCCGGTCCGGAGCCTGAGGACGCAACCGGCGCACCGAAGCCCGCCGCGCCCGCAGCCGCGGCGGCCCCCGCCCCGGGGGTTCCGTCGTCAAACGCCGGACGGACTGGGGCCGACGAGCCGGTACGGGCTGAGGCCGACGAGCTCGTCCAGCCCCCTCAAGCCCGTCCGGCGCTTGAGGACGGAACCGGTACGCCGGGGTCCGCCGCACCCGAGAAGACCGTCGCGATCCGCGCCCTGCGCCGGCCGGGCGGCGGCGAACAGCCCCCCAGCGAGGGCACCCTGACCCTCCGCGCCCTGGACGCGGCCCCGCGCCCGCCGGCGCAGGGCGCGGATCGCGACGGTCTTCTCGGGTGCGGCGGACCCCGG
>NZ_RDBL01000029.1:24512-50894 GCF_008042035.1 Streptomyces sp. col6 | reverse complement strand
CGCCCCGCCCACCCCAGGCGCCCCCTGGGGGCAGCAGGGCCCCGTGAGCCAACCGGCCCCCACGCCGCAGCCGCAGCCGCGCCCCGTACCGCACCAGGCCCCCGCGCCGCAGCCGCAGCCGCAACCCGCGCCGCAGGCGCGCCCCGTCCCCTGGAAGCCCCCCGTCGACGACCACTTCCAGCGGCTCGCGGCGGCCCGGACCTCCGGCCGCCCCGCCCCGCTCGGCAAGCGGTTCGCCGCCCGGCTCATCGACACGGTGGTGCTGGGCGCGCTCACCTCGGCGGCCGCCGTACCGCTCGCCGCGCGGGCCGCCGAGCACATCGACGGCAAGATCGACGCGGCCAGGCTGTCCGGCGAGACGGTCACCGTATGGCTGCTGGACTCCACCACGGCCGCGCTGGGCGGTGCGGTGCTCGGGGTGTTCCTGGTGCTGGGCGTGCTCCTCGACGCGGTGCCCACCGCGAAGTGGGGCCGTACGCTCGGCAAGAAGCTGTGCGGGATCGACGTACGGGACATCGAGTCCCACGAGACACCCGGCTTCGGGGCCGCGCTGCGCCGGTGGCTGGTGTACGGGGTGCCGGGCCTCCTCGTCGTCGGGGTGGCCGGCGTGCTGTGGTGCCTGGCCGACCGGCCGTGGCGCCAGTGCTGGCACGACAAGGCGGCCCACACCTTCGTCGCGGGCTGACACCTTCCGCCGAACGCTGTCCCCCGAACGCACCTGAGCCGTTGCGGTGGTCCGGGGCGCGGGATGCACTGCCCCCATGAGCAACGATCAGCCGCCGCCCGGTCAGCCGCCCGAGGACGACCCGTTCCGAAAGCGCCCGCCCGGGGACCAGCCGCCGCCGTCGTCCGGCTCGCCCTACGACAGCGCGCCGCCGCCCCCGCCGCCGTACGACCCCGGGCCCTACGGGGGCGGCGGGCCGTACGGCGGGGCGGACCCGCTGGCGGGGATGCCGCCGCTCGCCGAACCGGGCAAGCGCATCCTGGCCCGGCTGATCGACTTCCTGATCATCTCGATCCCGCTGTATCTGATCTCGCTGCCGTGGGGCGGCGCGGTCGAGGTGTCGGACAGCAACGGCAACGACGACGTCAGCGACGTCTTCGCCCAGACCTACAGCGGGCATCAGCTGCTCTGGTCGCTGATCGGCCTCGTCGTCTACGTCGCGTACGACACGTACTTCACGCACAAGGACGGCCGCACGCTCGGCAAGCGCCTGTTCAAGATGCGGGTCGCGATGCTCAACGACGGCCGGGTGCCGGACACCGGGGCGGCCTTCATGCGGGCCGTGGTGCTGTGGCTGCCGGCGCTGTTGTGCTGCCCGTGCCTGTGGTGGCTGATCAACATCGTGCTGATGTTCACGGACAAGCCCTACCGCCAGGGCCTCCAGGACAAGGCGGCCAAGACGGTGGTGGTGACCGTCAACTGAGCCTCGACGCCCCCGCTAGCGCGAACTCTGCGCGGAGACGGGGGAGCGGCTCTCCTCCCGGGCGGCGGGTACGGTGCCACGGTGTGCGGACACCGGGGTGCCGGGCCTCGCCGCCCTCGCCGTATGCCGGCGCGGCTTCGCGGGTACGGTGACGGACACCGCGAGTCCGAGGGCGAGCGCGGCCGTGCAGACGGCGGCGATGCCGATGCCCGAACCGGTGCGGAACAGCAGCAACATGGCCAGTGTCGAGCAGACGACGGTGACCGAACCGTAGAAGAGCTGTGCGGCAGTGGGACGCGGCATGGCTTTTTCCGTCCTCGGGACGTCGGATGGGCGGTCTCTCAACACGGTCGCGCTGTCAAGCGACTCTACGACGGTGGATGCCCGGGAGGAACGGGAAGTAAGCGTAACCTAACCCACAGTACCGGTGCATGGGGGGCGCACGGAGTCATCTCACGCGCCCTCGGCAGGGTCTGACGCGCCGGTGGAGGGCGGATACTTCGTCCGGATACCGGAACGGTGCTCCTGCATAGTGCACTTGCTCTGTTCAAGTCAAGGTCTGTCTTTTCTCCCGTAACTCCGGTCGAATGTCGTCACTTGTGACGCGTTTCCGCGCGCGGCCTCTCCACACTCCCGGGCCGACGCCGCGGACGCCGGGGAGGACTGCATCACGTGATCATTAAGAGACGGGCGCTTCGGACCGGAGCGGTTGTCGTGGCCATGGCCGCGACCGCCGCCACCGCATCCGCCTTCGCCACCGCTCAGGCAGATGACCAGGCGTCAGGCGCCGCTGCCTCGATCGACCGCCGGGACCCGGGGTCGGCGAAGGGCAACGACCACGACCTGGAGGGTCCGTTCAGCAAGCAGCAGGCCGCTCAGCGCGAGGCTGCTCTGGAACAGGTCATATCCGGCGACAAGAAGGTCACGTCGCGCGGGGGCTCAAAGGTCGTCAAGCTCGACAGCAACAAGTACGTCGAGCTCGGCCGCGAGAAGACCGACAAGATCTTCACCGTGCTGGTGGAGTTCGGCGACCAGGTCGACAACACGACCATGTACGACCCGGACGGCGCGGGCCCCAAGCCGGCCGTCAAGAAGTACGGCGGCACGCCCGGTCCGCTGCACAACAAGATAGCCAAGCCGGACCCGAAGAAGGACAACAGCACCGCCTGGCAGGCCGACTACAACCAGGCCCACTTCCAGGAGCTGTACTTCGGCACGGGCGCGGGCAAGCACTCGCTGAAGACGTACTACGAGAAGACCTCGTCCGGCCGCTACTCGGTCGACGGAGAGGTCTCCGACTGGGTCAAGGTCCCCTACAACGAGGCCCGCTACGGCTCGAACTACTGCGGTTCGACCAACTGCGCCAACGCCTGGGACATGATCAAGGACGGCGTCAACGCCTGGGCCGCCGACCAGAAGGCCAAGGGCCGGACGCCCGAGCAGATCAAGGCGGACCTGGCGCAGTACGACCAGTGGGACCGTTACGACTTCGACGGTGACGGCAACTTCAACGAGCCCGACGGGTACATCGATCACTTCCAGATCGTGCACGCGGGTGAGGACGAGTCCGCCGGCGGCGGCGTCGAGGGCACCAACGCCATCTGGGCGCACCGCTGGTACGCGTACGGCACCAACGCCGGCGCCACCGGCCCGGCCGAGAACAAGGCCGGCGGCACCGAGATCGGTGACACCGGCATCTGGGTCGGCGACTACACCGCGCAGCCCGAGAACGGCGGCCTGGGCGTCTTCGCCCACGAATACGGCCACGACCTCGGTCTCCCGGACCTGTACGACACCACCAACACCGCCGAGAACTCGGTCGGTTTCTGGTCCCTGATGTCGGCGGGTTCCTGGCTCGGCACCGGCAAGAACAGCATCGGTGACATGCCGGGCGACATGACCGCCTGGGACAAGCTCCAGCTGGGCTGGCTGAACTACGCCGAGGCCAAGGCCGGGACGAAGTCCACCACCAAGCTGGGCGTGTCCGAGTACAACACCAAGGACAAGCAGGCGCTCCTCGTCACGCTGCCCCCCAAGCCCGTCACCACCGCCGTCACGACGCCCGCCGAGGGCGCCAAGCAGTGGTGGAGCGACATGGGTGACAACCTCAGCAACACGCTGTCGCGCCCGGTCGACCTGACCGGCAAGTCCAAGGCCTCCCTGGACCTCCAGGGCTGGTGGGACATCGAGAAGGACTACGACTACCTCTACACCGAGGTGTCCACCAACGGCGGCACCAGCTGGACCGCGATCGACGGCACCGTCGACGGTCAGCCGATCCCGCGCGACGCCAGTGACAAGCCGGCGCTGACCGACGTCTCCGGCGCGTACAAGAAGCTGTCGTACCCGCTGGACGCCTACGCGGGCCAGAAGATCGACATCCGCTTCCGCTACGCCACCGACGGCGGCGCGGGCGGTGTGGGCTTCGCCGCCGACACCATCTCGGTCACCGCCGACGGCGCCGCGCTCTTCACGGACAACGCCGAGGGCGACGACAACGGCTGGACCAGCAAGGGCTTCTCGCAGGTCGGCAAGTCGTTCGAGAAGGACTACCCGCAGTACTACATCGCGGAGAACCGTCAGTACGTCAGCTACGACGAGACCCTCAAGGTCGGCCCGTACAACTTCGGCTTCTCCAACACGCGTCCGGACTGGGTCGAGCACTACCCGTACCAGAACGGTCTGCTCATCTGGCTCTGGGACAAGTCCCAGAAGGACAACAACGTCTCGGCCCACCCGGGCCAGGGCCTGATCCTGCCGGTCGACGCGCACGCCAAGCCGCTGAAGTGGGCGGACGGCACGATCCTCCGGAACAAGATCCAGCCCTTCGACGCCCCGTTCAGCTGGTACCCGACGGACGGCTTCACGCTGCACAACGGTGACGTGGCGACGAAGATCAAGCCGCAGCTCGGCGTGCCGTCCTTCGACGACCACAAGGGCACCTACTGGTACAAGGAGAACCCGACCGGAAGCGTCAAGGTTCCTGACACCAACACCAAGATCACGATCGTCAGCGAGCCGCTCAGCGGCGACACGATGACCGTCCAGGTCGGTGCCTCGCACAAGTAGTACCGCATCACCGCAGGTCACAGCATGATCGGCCGTCGCCCCCTAGCGGGCGGCGGCCGATCGTGTTTAGGTGCCTCTGTTCACTTTCTTATTGACACGATGTCTCACGGGGGAGCTCGTACGCATGGCAGGCGGAGGATTCAGCAAGTTGCCGAACGGCAGTGTGGTCGTCGCGATCACCCTGCCGAGCCCGGCGGAGGGCCCGGGACCGGGCACCCCGGTCCGGGTCCTGGTACACGCGGCCAACCGGGCCCGCGCCCTGACCCGGCTGCGCAACCTGGGCCTGCGCGCCGTCTACCTGCGCGGCAACGCCGAGCCGCCCACACCGGACGAGATCACCGCCGTCCTGCACCACCCCGACGGCGTCCTGTGGCGCGCGAGACCCGGGTGCGCGCAGGAGCTCTGGCACCCCATCCGCGCCCTGCTGAGGCCCACGGTGGCCGCCGGACAGGGCTGACGGGGCCCGGCGACCGCTCAGACGACCGGCTTGCCCGTCAGCACCACGCCCGCGTCGCGCAGCTCGGCCAGCGCCCGGTCCGTCGTCGCCTCGGCGACGCCCGCCGTCAGGTCGAGCAGCACATGCGTGGCGAAGCCCTCGCGGGCGGCGTCCAGCGCGGTGGCCCGCACACAGTGGTCGGTCGCGATGCCGACCACGTCCACCTCGGTCACGTCGTGCTCGCGCAGCCACTCGGCGAGCCCGGTGCCGTTCTCGTCGAGCCCCTCGAAACCGCTGTACGCCGCCGCGTACGCACCCTTGTCGAAGACCGTGTCGATCGCCCCCGAGGCGACCGCCGGAGCGAAATTGGGGTGGAAGCCCACGCCCTCCGTACCGGCCACGCAGTGCGGCGGCCAGGAGTGCTCGAAGTCGGGCGACGGCGAGAAGTGGTCGCCCGGGTCGATGTGGTGGTCCCGGGTGGCCACCACATACCGGTAACCGGGCCGGCTCTCGCCGATCAGGTCCGTGATGGCGGCGGCGACATCGGCACCCCCCGCCACGGCGAGGCTCCCGCCCTCACAGAAGTCGTTCTGAACGTCCACGACGATCAAGGCGCGGTGCATGCGGGGTTCCTTCGGGGAGTGGGGGAGCGGTACGGGGATGGCTCCGAGCCTAGAGATTCCGTGGGGGCAATCAAGCCCGTCCGGGCCGCGGGTCCCCCGTCACACGTACTCGGTGGGAATGACCGCCTCGCCCCGCGACAACTGCATCGCCGACAGGGGCAGCCCCGCCCGCGCCGCCACATGCCGCTCCCGCGCCGCGTCCAGCGGCTCCCGGGCGACCACCTCGCCGCCCCGGACCAGCTCCACCAGCAGCTGCCGCCCGGCCAGCTCGTCCGGCACCGGACCCGTGCCGATCACCTCGGCCTCGGCCACGCCCTCCTCGTCCAGGCGTCGCGCGGCCCACTTGCGGCCGCCCTTCGACGTCTTCGCGCCCATCGACTTCTTCGCCACCGGACGCAGCTCGTCCGCCGGGTCCGCCGACTCCGCGCGGGCGACGAGCTTGTAGACCA
Source organism: Streptomyces sp. col6 (assembly GCF_008042035.1). Taxonomy (GTDB): domain Bacteria; phylum Actinomycetota; class Actinomycetes; order Streptomycetales; family Streptomycetaceae; genus Streptomyces. Next base: position 44,890 of record NZ_RDBL01000029.1, on the reverse strand, counting down.
TCGAGCACGTCGGGTGCCCACTGCCGGTCACCAGCTGCGTGCCCACCCCGTACGCGTCCACCGGCGCGGCCGCCAGCGAGGCGATGGCGTACTCGTCCAGGTCCGAGGTCACCACGATCTTCGTCTCCGTGGCCCCCAGCTCGTCCAGCTGCTGGCGCACCCGGTGCGCGACCAGCAGCAGGTCCCCGGAGTCGATCCGTACCGCGCCCAGCTCCGGCCCGGCGATCTCGACCGCCGTACGGACCGCCGCCGTCACGTCGTACGTGTCCACCAGCAGCGTCGTACCGCGCCCCAGCGAGTCCACCTGGGCCCGGAACGCGTCGCGCTCCGAGTCGTGCAGCAGCGTGAAGGCGTGGGCGCTCGTCCCGACCGTCGGGATGTTGTAGCGGAACCCGGCCGCCAGGTCGGAGGTGGTGTCGAAACCGCCGATGTACGCGGCCCGCGCCGAGGCCACCGCCGACAGCTCGTGGGTGCGCCGCGCGCCCATCTCGATCAGCCCGCGCCCGCCCGCCGCCGCCGACATCCGGGAGGCCGCGGCCGCGATCGCGGAGTCGTGGTTGAGGATCGACAGGATCACCGTCTCCAGCAGCACGCACTCCGCGAAGGACCCCTCGACCCGCAGGACCGGCGAGCCCGGGAAGTAGACCTCGCCCTCCGGGTAGCCCCAGATGTCCCCGCCGAACCGGTAGTCCGCCAGGTAGTCCAGGGTCGGCCCGTCGACGATGGACTGATCACGCAGGAAGCCGAGCATCTCCTCGTCGAAGTGGAAGTTCTCCACCGCGTCCAGGACCCGCCCGGTGCCCGCGACGACGCCGTAGCGGCGCCCCTCCGGCAGCCGGCGGGTGAACGCCTCGAAGACCGAGCGCCGGCCGGCCGTGCCGGCCTTCAGCGCGGCCTGCACCATCGTGAGCTCGTACTGGTCGGTGAAGAGCGCTGTCGACGGCACACCGACCCGTCGTCCAAGGTCCGCAGAGTTCATGCCGGGGATGCTACCCCTATTTCGTCAAAGTGACGAGATGGGGGTCTACGGGGCGGCGCGGCGCGGGGGCCGTTTGTGCGATGGGCCACTACGAGTGGCAGCATGGGGTAGGTGAGCGTCGCCCCTACAGAGATCGAACGTCCCGAATCGGCCGAGGACCACCTCGTCGTCCCCGAGCCCGACGTCCCCTGGGTGACGCTGGTCCACAACGACCCGGTCAACCTCATGAGCTATGTGACCTATGTCTTCCAGGCCTACTTCGGCTACCCCAAGGACAAGGCACACAAGCTGATGCTCGACGTCCACCAGAAGGGCCGGGCCGTCGTCTCCAGCGGCAGCCGCGAGGAGATGGAACGCGACGTCCAGGCCATGCACGGCTACGGGCTGTGGGCCACCCTCACCCAGGACCGCAACTAGCCCCGGCACCCGCACGGCCCTCGCGGGGCCCTTTTCGTACGCCCCTTTCGCACCGCCCGCCCGACCATCATCGGAGAGAACCCATGGCCGGCCACTTCGAGGCCACCCCCGGCGGCGGCGCGGCCGTCGCGCTCGACGAGGTGGAGATCGCGATCCTGCGCTCCCTCGCCGTCCAGCTCCTGGAGCTCATCGGCCCCGGCGACGAGCCCGCCGAGGGCGAGGACCCGCTCGCCGCCCTGTTCGCCGAGGGTCCCAGCGAGCCGCCCACCGATCCGGCCCTGGCCCGCCTCTTCCCCGAGGCGTACGGCGACGAGGACGACGAACTGCGCGCCGCCTCCTCCGAGTTCCGCCGGTTCACCGAGAACGACCTGCGCACCCGCAAGCGCGAGGACGCCCTCGTCGTCGTACGCACGCTGGACGCGCTGACACCCGCAGGTGATGACGCCGCCGTGCTCACCCTCACCGCCGACGAGTGCCGCAGCTGGCTCGGCTCGCTCAACGACCTCCGGCTCACCATCGGCACCCGCCTGGAGGTCTCCGATGAGGACGACGGCGAGGAGGGCTCGCTCTACCGGCTCCCCGACAGCGACCCCCGCAAGCCCATGGTCATGGCCTACCTCTGGCTCGGCGCCCTCCAGGAAACCCTGGTCGAGACGCTGATGAAGTGACGCGAAGGGCACGCACCGTCACGGCGTTCGCTCAACGGACACTCAAATCCGAATAACGATCGCGTCACCTGAACGGTCTTTTTTGCAGCGCCCGTTCCGCCTTGTCCGCTTTTACTTGTGGTGTGCGCCACAAAACGTCCGCCGAACCACCGTTGTGCCCGTGATAAATCTTCACGACCACCCGGGAACGCCACCCATGTTCCCGGGTAGGCGCTATCAGCCGGTAACCACCGGCGGCACTCCATCCGTATCCGGGGGGATCAGGACCTGATCCGCGGCCGAAAGGCGCGGATCGGCGTGGAGAAAGGCGCAACCACATGACATCGGCGCAGATCGACGACAAAGGGCAGAACGGCCCGCACGCCGCAGCCGCGGATGCCACCACCTCCACCGAGGGGTACCAGCGAGCACTCGGCGCCCGCCAGATCCAGATGATCGCGATCGGCGGAGCCATCGGCACCGGGCTCTTCCTCGGCGCCGGCAAGGCCATCGCCAAGGCCGGCCCCAGCCTCATCCTGGCCTACGCCGTCGCGGGCCTGGTCATCTTCTTCATCATGCGCGCCCTGGGCGAACTCCTCATGTACCGCCCGGTCTCGGGCTCCTTCTCGGAGTACGCGCGCGAATTCATCGGCCCCTTCGCGGGCTTCGTCACCGGCTGGACGTACTGGCTGTTCTGGGTCGTCACCGGAATCACCGAAGTCACCGCAGCCGCCCAGTACATGACCTTCTGGTTCTCCATTCCGCAATGGGTCTCGGCCCTGATCTTCACGGTCATTCTCTACGGCGTGAACCTCATCTCCGTGAAACTCTTCGGAGAGCTGGAGTTCTGGTTCTCGATGGTCAAGGTCACCGCCATCGTCGGCATGATCCTCATCTGCGCCGGAATCCTCACCCTCGGCTTCTCCGACGCCGGGGACACCGCGAGCGTCACCCACCTGTGGTCCGACGGCGGCTTCTTCCCGCACGGCATCAAGGGCACCCTGATGACCCTGCAGATCGTGATGTTCGCCTTCCTCGCCGTCGAACTCGTCGGCGTCACCGCCGGTGAGTCCAAGGACCCCAAGACCGTCCTGCCCAAGGCCATCAACACCGTGCCCTGGCGCATCGCCGTCTTCTACGTCGGCGCGCTGATCATGATCCTCTCGGTGGTGCCCTGGACCGAGTTCTCGCCCGGCGTCTCCCCGTTCGTCGAAGCCTTCAAGAAGATGGGCCTCGGCGTCGGCGCCGGCATCGTCAACTTCGTCGTCCTGACCGCCGCGCTCTCCTCCTGCAACTCCGGCATGTACTCCACCGGCCGCATGCTGCGCGACCTCGCGCTCAACGGCCAGGGCCCTAAGTTCTTCACCCGGCTCACCCGGACCGGCACCCCGCTCATCGGCACCACGTTCTCCGCGGCGCTCATGCTCGTCGGCGTGTGGATCAACTACCAGTGGCCCGGCGACGCCTTCACCTACGTCGTCTCCTTCGCCACCATCTCCGGCATGTGGGCCTGGATCATGATCCTCATCAGCCAGATCCGCTACCGCCGCCTGGCCGACCGCGGACTCCTCCCGCAGTCCTCCTTCCGCGCCCCCGGAGCCCCGTACACCAGCGGCTTCGCACTCGCCTTCATCGCCGTGGTGATCGTGATGATGGGCATCGACAAGGACACCAGGATCTCGCTGTACTGCGCCCCGCTGTGGGCCCTGCTCCTCGGCGTCTCCTACCTGGTCCTGAAGTCCAGGAACCCCGAGGGCAAGGCCTTCGCGGAACGCGTCAAGCGCTGAGACGTACGCCTCCCACCAGCAGCGTTTCACGATACGGGCCCCCGCGTACCACTCCTCGGTACGCGGGGGCCCGTCGTCCTATCCTGGGCGCCATGCTGACCATCACCCAGACGCTGTACGACCAGATCGTCGCGCACGCCCGCGCCGACCACCCCGACGAGGCGTGCGGCGTCGTCGCAGGACCCGCCGGCAGCGGCCGCCCCGAGCGCTTCATCCCCATGCTCAACGCCGCGCGCTCGCCCACGTTCTACGAGTTCGACTCGTCGGACCTCCTCAAGCTCTACCGCGAGATGGACGACCGAGACGAGGAGCCCGTGATCGTCTACCACTCCCACACGGCGACCGAGGCCTACCCCTCGCGCACCGACGTCACGTACGCCAACGAGCCCGGCGCCCACTACGTCCTCGTCTCCACCGCGGACACCGACGACGCCGGCCCCTTCCAGTTCCGCTCGTACCGGATCGTGGACGGCGAGATCACCGAGGAGGAGGTGGCGGTCGTCGCGGCGTACCCGGCCGGCTGACCGCCGCCCGCCAGGGCCGGGACAGGGCCGCCGCACCCGGCCCTGTCCACCCAGCGAACGCCGAGCATCCACCAGGTGAGATCACACTCCGAATCCCCGGCCGGGAATCGATACGATGACCGCATGGTTCCCCATGACGTGAGTGACAAGACGCCGGGCTCGCTGCTCGTGGCGCGCCTGCACGTCGACCTGTGCCGCCTCTCCAGCGCAATCTGTACGAACCACCGGCCCGCCGCCGGCCGCGAGGCCTGAGCCGGGCCACGTCCCGGCGCCGCCGACCGGCCGGGCGCCACCGCACCACGTACTGACCCCCGCGCGGGGGCAGAGCCGCACGCCCCACGCCCACCGCCACCACTCCGCTTCGACAGGAGCCCACGCCATGGCCATCGAGGTCCGCATCCCGACCATCCTCCGCACCTACACCGACGGCGCCAAGGCCGTCGAGGGCCAGGGGGACACCCTCGCCGACCTCTTCACGGACCTGGAGAGCCGCCACACCGGCATCCGGGAGCGGATCGTCGACGGCGACCAGCTGCGCCGCTTCGTCAACGTCTACCTGAACGACGAGGACGTCCGCTTCCTGGACGGCATCTCCACCAAGCTCAGCGACGGCGACAGCATCACCATCCTCCCGGCCGTCGCCGGCGGCATGAACTGATGCGCTTCGACAGCCCGCTCGCCGCGGTGGGCAACACCCCGCTCGTCCGCCTGCCGCGGCTGTCACCCTCGGACGACGTCCGCATCTGGGCCAAGCTGGAGGACCGCAACCCCACCGGCTCGATCAAGGACCGCCCCGCGCTCCACATGGTCGAACAGGCGGAGAAGGACGGCCGCCTCACCCCCGGCTGCACGATCCTGGAGCCCACCAGCGGCAACACCGGCATCTCGCTCGCGATGGCGGCCAAGCTCAAGGGCTACCGCATCGTGTGCGTGATGCCGGAGAACACCTCCCAGGAGCGGCGCGACCTGCTCGCCATGTGGGGCGCCGAGATCATCTCCTCCCCGGCGGCCGGCGGCTCCAACACCGCGGTCCGCGTCGCCAAGGAGCTCTCGGCCGAGCACCCGGACTGGGTGATGCTCTACCAGTACGGCAACCCCGACAACGCGGGCGCCCACTACGCCACGACCGGCCCCGAGATCCTGGCCGACCTCCCGTCGGTCACCCACTTCGTGGCCGGCCTCGGCACGACCGGCACCCTGATGGGCGTCGGCCGCTACCTGCGCGAAAACGTCGAGGGCATCAAGATCGTCGCCGCCGAGCCGCGCTACGACGACCTTGTCTACGGCCTCCGCAACCTCGACGAGGGCTTCGTACCCGAGCTGTACGACGCCTCGGTCCTCACCACGCGCTACTCGGTCGGCTCCGCCGACGCCGTCACCCGCACCCGCGAACTCCTCCAGCAGGAGGGCATCTTCGCGGGCGTCTCCACCGGGGCGGCGCTGCACGCCGCGATCGGGGTCGGCAACAAGGCCGTGAAGGCGGGGGAGTCCGCGGACATCGTCTTCGTCGTGGCCGACGGGGGCTGGAAGTACCTGTCGACGGGCGTGTACACGGCGCCGACCACGGAGGCGGCGATCGCCACGCTCCAGGGGCAGCTCTGGGCCTAGCCGTTCCCGGGGGCGCCGCCCCCCGTACCCCCGCTGCTCAATCGCCGCAGGGGCTTGATCTTGCCCCCGTTGCCGCACACCCGCGGCAACGGGGGCTTTGTCATTCGCGCCGCACTATCCAGCCCCGTCGGCGTTTGAGGCGCGGGGTCCGGGGCAGCGCCCCGTTTTCGGGAAGAGGCGGGCAGGGGAACGCCACCCGAACCGGTGACAGCGCAGGTGAGTTCCCCCACAACGACCCGCCCCGAAGGAGCGACCCGCTCTTTCGCGCCTTACGCTCAACAAACCGCACCGCGAGAACCGCACGAACCCTCCCCGTTCCCACGTCTCGGAGGTTCACGCTCCATGAAGCTCACCGTCGTCGGCTGCTCCGGCTCCTTCCCCTCCGCGGGATCGGCATGCTCGAGCTACCTCGTAGAGGCCGACGGCTTCCGGCTGCTCCTCGACATGGGCAACGGCGCCCTCGGCGAGCTGCAGCGCCATGTAGGTCTCTACGACCTCGACGCCATCTTCCTCAGCCACCTGCACGCCGACCACTGCATCGACATGTGCGCGTACTTCGTCGTCCGGTACTACCCGCACGGCGGCGAGCGCCCCGCCCGCATCCCGGTCTACGGCCCCGACGGCACGGAGCAGCGGCTCACCACCGCACACGCCGACACCCCGTCCGACCACGCGATGAGCGAGGTCTTCGACTTCCACACCCTGAAGCCGGGCTGGTTCGAGATCGGCCCCTTCTCGGTGCGTACGGAGAAGCTCTGCCACCCCGTCGACACCTTCGGCATCCGCATCGAGCACGGCGGCTCCTCGCTCACGTACTCCGGGGACACCGGCACCTGCGAGGCCCTGGACGAGCTGGCCGAGGGCACGGACCTCTTCCTCTGCGAGGCCTCGTTCGTGCACGGCAAGGAGGACATCCCCGACCTCCACCTCAACGGCCGCGAGGCCGGCGAGCTGGCCGCTCGGGCGGGCGTCGGACGCCTCGTGCTCACGCACATCCCGCCGTGGACCGACGCCGAGCAGAACCTCACCGACGCCCGCGAGGTCTTCACCGGCCCGACGGAACTCGCGGCGCCGGGCGCGGTGTACGAGATCTGAGCGGTGCGCTCCTAGGCGTACGACGAAGCCCTCACCTTCCGCCGGGAAGGTGAGGGCTTCGGGCTTTCGGGGGGAGCCGACCCGGGCTTACGCCTTGGTCAGGTCCTCGACCTCCTCCTCGGGCTCACGGCCCGGGGTGGTGAGGTTGAACTTGGTGATGGCGAAGCGGAAGACCACGTAGTAGATCACCGCGAAGACCAGACCGATCGGAATGATCATCCAGGGCTTGGTCGCCAGGTTCCAGTTCAGGAAGTAGTCGATCGCACCGGCGGAGAAGCTGAAGCCGTGGTGGACACCGAGACCCCAGGTCACGGCCATCGAGACGGCGGTCAGCACGGCGTGGATCACGTACAGCAGCGGCGCGATGAACATGAACGCGAACTCGATCGGCTCCGTGATGCCGGTGACGAAGGAGGTCAGCGCGAGCGACATCATCATGCCGCCGACGGCCTTGCGGCGCTCGGGGCGGGCGCAGTGCGTGATCGCCAGAGCGGCGGCGGGCAGCGCGAACATCATGATCGGGAAGAAGCCGGACATGAACTGACCCGCGGTGGGGTCACCGTGGAAGAAGCGCGGCAGGTCGCCGTGCCACATGCCGCCCGCGGAGTCCTTGAAGGAACCGATCTCCTGCCAGGCCACCGTGTTCACGAACTGGTGCATGCCCACCGGAAGCAGGGCACGGTTGACGACACCGAAGATGCCGGCGCCGACAGCGCCCAGGCCGGTCATCCACTCGCCGAAGTTGGTGATGAGGTCACCGATCGGCTCCCAGACCAGACCGAAGAAGACACCCATGATGGTGCCGACGAAGGCCATGATGATCGGGACGAGCCGGCGGCCGTTGAAGAAGCCGAGCCAGTCCACCAGCTTGGTGCGGTGGAAGCGCTGCCATATGACGGCGGCCAGGAGGCCCATGATGATGCCGCCGAAGACCTTGGGGTCGTTGTACGTCGCGGCGACGTCGACACCCTTGTTGGCCGTCGTGTTGACCACGGCGTCGGAGATCGGGAACGCGGTCAGCACGTTCTTGTAGACCAGGAAGCCGACCAGGGCGGCGAGCGCGGTGGAGCCGTCGGCCTTCTTGGCGAAGCCGATCGCGATGCCGACGCAGAACAGCAGCGGCAGGTTGGCGAAGACCGCGTCACCGGCGGTCGCGAAGACCGTGGCGACCTTGCCCCAGCCGAGGCCGTCGGGGCCGAACACGTCGTCCTGGCCGAGGCGGAGCAGGATGCCCGCCGCCGGCAGCACCGCGATCGGCAGCTGCAGGCTGCGACCCACCTTCTGCAGGCCCTGGAACAGGCCGGAGCCCCGCTTCTTCGCGGGGGCCGCCGTAGCGGTGGCCGTACTCATCAACTTCCTCCAGTAAGCAAGGCGCCGCCGGGGACAGGGGGTTTTGGGTGGGCGACGACTCGAGAAACGTGACGCGCGAAGCTTCACGTGGTCTGGACCACTGAGTGGTGTAGACCAGTTGTAGCACGGTGAGGGTTAGATAAGGAACCTGCAATTTGCGACTACTTCGCAGCAGCCACCGCATACGGACCGTGACATGCGAAAAGCCCCCGGACCGCATGGTCCGGGGGCCGCGCTCACAAGGTCAGTGACCTTGCATAAAGCCTACTTCGTGAGGTTCTTCTCGATCTCCTCCTCCACCTCGTCGGGCTCTCGGCCCGGCGTCTGGAGGTTGAACTTGGTGATCGCGAACCGGAAGATGACGTAATACACAGCGGCGAACGCCAGCCCGATCGGGATGATCAGCCAGGGTTTCGTCGCCAGGCTCCAGTTGATGACGTAGTCGATCAGACCCGCCGAGAAGCTGAAGCCGTCCTTCGTCCCCAGCGCCCATGTCACCGCCATCGACACACCGGTGAGCACCGCGTGGATCGCGTACAGCAGGGGCGCGACGAAGAGGAACGAGTACTCGATCGGCTCCGTGATGCCTGTCACGAACGACGTCAGTCCGACCGAGACCATCATGCCGCCGACCGCCTTGCGGCGGTGCGGTTTGGCGCAGTGGTAGATGGCCAGGGCCGCCGCCGGCAGGGCGAACATCATGATCGGGAAGAAGCCCGTGGTGAACTGGCCGGCCGTCGGGTCGCCCGCCAGGAACCGGTTGATGTCACCGTGCACGACCGTGCCGTCCGGCTTCGTGTAGTCACCGAACTGGAACCAGACGAAGGTGTTCAGGAACTGGTGGAGGCCGATGACCAGCAGCGCGCGGTTGGCGATGCCGAAGATGCCCGAGCCCAGCCAGTCCAGGTCCACCAGCCACTTCGAGAAGCTGGTCAGACCGTCACCGATCGGCTGCCACACCCACGCGCACAGCGCCGCGAAGAGCAGGCCGACGAACGCCATGATGATCGGGACGAGCCGCCGGCCGTTGAAGAAGCCGAGCCAGTCCACCAGCTTGACGCGGTGGTACCGCTGCCAGAACCAGGCCGACATCAGCCCCATCACGATGCCGCCGAACACTCCTGGGTTCTGGTACTCCGCCGCCGTCACCTCCGCGTCATCCGTCACGCACGTACCGAACCAGGTGCCGCCCGAGGTGAACGTCGAGCCGGGGGCGCAGTCCACCGGGAACGCATGCAGCACCGCGTAGTACACGAGAAAACCGGTCACCGCGGCGAGCGCGGTCGAACCGTCCGCCTTGCGCGCCATGCCGATCGCCACACCGACGCAGAACAGCAGCGGGAGCCCGAGCCCCGAGTCCAGCAGGGCGCCACCGGCGGCCGCGAACACCTTGGCGACGTTGTTCCAGCCCAGGCCGTCGTCACCGAAGACATCCGGCTGGCCCAGCCGGTTGAGGATGCCCGCCGCCGGCAGGACGGCGATCGGCAGCTGGAGGCTGCGCCCCATCTTCTGGAGGCCCTGGAAAAGTCCGTTCCACCACCGCTTCTGTGGGATGGCTTCGCTGCTGGAGCTCATCGGCGTCCTCCCGGAACGCGGCGCGTATTTGGCGGTCGTTGCAGACTGGTGTAGACCAGTTGAGGTACGGTGCGGAGCCCGCTCGCGAGACAGGCCGCCGGTGATCGTCAGCATGGGCGATGGCCGGGCCACTCGCTCGCGAAGTTGGTCCAACCGTGCGTTACCGTGACGAAACGGACCCAGGGTGGGCCGTCGCATGTACGTGAAGAACCAGGGAGAAGGCCATGGCCAGCAAGGCTGAGAAGATCGTCGCCGGGCTCGGCGGAATCGAGAACATCGAAGAGGTCGAAGGCTGCATCACGCGCCTGCGCACCGAGGTCGTCGACCCCAGCAAGGTCGACGAAGCCGCGCTCAAGGCCGCCGGCGCCCACGGCGTCGTCAAGATGGGCACCGCGATCCAGGTCGTCATCGGCACCGACGCCGACCCCATCGCCGCCGACATCGAAGACATGATGTGACGACCTGGATCGCGGTGCCCATCTTGACGACGCCGTGGGCGCCGGCGGCCTTGAGCGCGGCTTCGTCGACCTTGCTGGGGTCGACGAGGCCGGCCCCGCCCACCCCGGACGGGGCCTGCGGCGCACCCGGAAACCGAGGCCCCCGCCACCCGATAGGCTCGGCGCCATGTCTCGTATCGACGGCCGCACCCCCGACCAGCTCCGCCCCGTCACCATCGAACGCGGATGGAGCAAGCACGCCGAAGGATCCGTACTCGTCTCCTTCGGCGACACCAAAGTCTTCTGCACCGCCTCCGTCACCGAAGGCGTACCCCGCTGGCGCAAGGGCAGCGGCGAAGGCTGGGTCACCGCCGAGTACTCCATGCTGCCCCGCTCCACCAACACCCGCGGCGACCGCGAATCCGTCCGCGGCAAGATCGGCGGCCGCACCCACGAGATCAGCCGCCTCATCGGCCGCTCCCTGCGCGCCGTCATCGACTACAAGGCCCTCGGCGAGAACACCATCGTCCTCGACTGCGACGTCCTCCAGGCCGACGGCGGCACCCGCACCGCCGCCATCACCGGCGCCTACGTCGCCCTCGCCGACGCCGTCGCCTGGGCCCAGGGAAAGAAGATCATCAAGCACGGCCGCAAGCCGCTGACCGGCACCGTCGCCGCCATCAGCGTCGGCATCGTCGACGGCACCCCGCTCCTCGACCTCTGCTACGAGGAGGACGTCCGCGCCGAGACCGACATGAACGTCGTCTGCACCGGCGACGGCCGCTTCGTCGAGGTCCAGGGCACCGCCGAGGCCGAGCCCTTCGACCGTACGGAGCTCAACGCCCTGCTCGACCTGGCCACCGCCGGCTGCGTCGACCTCGCCAAGCTCCAGACCGAGGCACTGGCCACCACCCTCGGCGCCTGAGAAGACGAACCCGAGAAGGTAAAGAGGCAACCAAGTCCCGCCCAGCGGCGTCGATACGCATACGGGCGTACGGGTCGAACCGTGCGCCCGTCCGCGCATCCGCACCCGGGGAGGGACCCACGATGGCCACGCGCCACCGGCACCACCGCACCGCACTGGCCGTATCGGCCGTACTCGTCACCGTCAGCGCGGCGGCGGGCTGCGGCGCCCTGGACAAGACGCTCGACTGCGTCCGCACCGCCGACGCCATCGCCACCAGCGTCGACAACCTCCGCCAGGCGGTCTCCAACGCCTCCAGCGACCCCACCCAGGCGTCCGAGGCCCTCGACGAGATCCAGAAGGAACTCGGCAACCTCGGCGACAAGACGGACAACGCCGACCTCTCCAAGGCCGTCGACGACCTCCGCGCCGGCGTCACCAACGTCCGCGACTCCATCGACAAGGGCGACGCCACACCCGACATCACCCCGGTCACCGACGCCGCGGGCGAGATCGCCAAGGTCTGCACCCCGTAACGCGAAGAGTCCCGGCGACACATGGTCGCCGGGACACCGACGGGAACCTCAGGACGAGGCGAGACCCTTCCAGAAGGCGTAGTGGTGGCCGGCCGCGAAGTCCGTCCCGCCCACGTTTCCGGACGCGAGCCGCTGCACGTACTCCCCGTCATTCGTGAACCGCTGCCACGCCGGCAGCCCCGGACCGCCCGTCCGCCCGGTGCTCGCGAACCTGCTCCAGTAGCCGACCACCGTGTCCGACAGCTCCGCCTGCGCTGCGTCGAGCGGCTCGAAGAGATCGTTCTCGAACACGTAGGCGAGGTCGGTCATATGGCCCGTACCCAGGGAGAAACTCACCGGCCGCGGCACGCCCCTGAAGTACGGAGCCGACTCCTCGGCGAACTCGTACGCGTACACCGGGGTGTACCGCGCCAGCGCCCGCTGCGTGTCCAGCGCCGCCGTCGACCACTCCGCATCCGTCAGCACCGCCGACAGCGCCGCCCCCGGAGCCGGATACCGCTCCACCGGATACTCGGCCAGCACCGCCGGGGCGTCCGCCCCGAACCGGTCCGCCACCTTCTCCGCATACCCCTCGGCGGTCAGAGGCCGGCCCGTCATGAGCTCGCTCATACCGGCCAGGCCGCTCATCTCGTCACGCGTCGAACCGTGCAGCACCGGCACCCGGGCGAACCGCCCGGCCGCGATCGCCCGCGACGGCGCCTCCGGCACCACCTCGCCGTCCACGACCGGCCGGAACCCGTCGTGACCCGACGAGGACGCGGCGACCAGATCGGCCGTGGACATGCCCCTCAAGAACGAGTCGACCGCCCCCGGGTCGTCGCACCCGGCCGCCTCCGCGACGGCCTTGCCCTGCTCCTCCGCCTGGGCACGGGTGAACGAACCGTCCGGCCCCACGCACCCCGCACTCTGCACGATCGCCTTGTGGAACAGCCCTCGCGCGCCCGGTGACACCAACTGGGCGCACACGCTGTAACCCCCGCCCGACTGACCCATGAGCGTCACGTTGTCCGGATCCCCTCCGAACGCATCCGCGTTGCGCGCCACCCACCGCAACGCCGCCTGCTGGTCCAGCAGCCCCAGATTCGCCGGAGCGTTCAAACCCGGCGCCGACAGGAACCCGAACGCCCCCAGCCGGTAATTCACCGTCACCACCACCGCGCCCTGTCGCGCGGCCGCCAGCTTCGCCGCGCCGTAGCTCGCCCCGTCCCCGTACACGAAGCTCCCGCCGTGAATCCACACGATCACCGGGCGGGGCCGCGCGGACCGCCGGACCGGCGTCGTGACGTTCAGGTACAGGCAGTCCTCGCTCCCCCCGCCCGCGATCGCGATGGGCTGATCCGTCGGCTGCGCACACGCACTCCGCGGAGCGCGGGCATCCAGCGTGGCGGACCACGGCCGGACCGGCTGCGGCTTCTCCCACCGGCGCTCGCCGGTCGGCGGGGCCGCGTACGGGATGCCCTGGAACGTGCGCACCGCGCCGGTGGCCGCCCCCTGCACGGGGCCTTCGGCGGTCACCACCCGGGTGGGAAGAGCGCGCTCCGAGGCGTCGGCGGCCGGCGCGAGGGCCGCCGCGGCGAGGGTCGCGGTGACGGCGACCGAGGCGAGGGCGGTGGCGTGGGACTTCAGGTGACCCATCAGGACTCCAGGGCTCGATGTGAACGTCGGATGCGGCAACGGCATCAACGTAGCCGGGAGTTGGGCAGTTGTGCAATACGTTTGTATAGAGCGATCGTGCAAGGCGGTCGCGTCAGGCGGTCGCCCCACCCTCCCGGGCGGCCCTAGGATGCGGCGCATGGGTATGGGAAACCGCGAGAAGCTGCTGGAAGCGGCCAGGAAGTGCCTCTTCGAGAAGGGCTACGAACGCACCACCGTCCGCGACCTCGCCTCGGCCGCGGGCGTCAGCATGGCGGCCATCGGCTACCACTTCGGCTCCAAGGAGGCCCTGCTCAACCAAGCGCTCTTCGAAGCGCTCGACTCGGGAGGCCAGGCCCTCGGCCCGTCGACGGAGGACGGCGACCTCGGTGCGCTCTGGACCCGCCTCATCGAGGCCTTCTCGGCCAACCGGACGTTCTGGCTCGCCAACCTGGAGACGGTCCTGCGCGCCCAGCGCGACCCGGAACTGCGCGAACAGGTGGCCGCCGGGCTACGACAGGGACGCAGCGGCATGGCCCACGAGGTCACGGGGACACCCGAGGACGAACTCTCCGAGGAGACCGTGCGCACCCTCGGCTCCGTACAGCTCGCCCTCCTCAGCGGCCTGATGATGCAGCACATCACCGACCCGGAGTCGGCGCCCACCGCCACCGAGGTGCTGGCCGGCATCCGCGCCCTGGCCGCCCGACTGCCCGGCGAGGCGTGAGCCCGGACCCGGCGATACTGGTCCCATGACCCGTCTCATCCTCGCCACCCGCAACGCCGGGAAGATCACCGAACTCCACGCGATCCTCGCCGACGCGGGCCTCACCCATGAACTCGTCGGCGCGGACGCGTATCCGGAGGTCCCCGACGTCAAGGAGACCGGCGTCACCTTCGCCGAGAACGCCCTGCTCAAGGCCCACGCCCTCGCCCGGGCCACCGGCCACCCCGCGATCGCCGACGACTCCGGCCTCTGCGTGGACGTCCTCGGCGGCGCCCCCGGCATCTTCTCGGCCCGCTGGGCCGGCACCCACGGCAACGACCGCGCCAACCTTGACCTGCTCCTGGCCCAGCTCTCCGACATCGACGCCCCGCACCGCGCCGCCCACTTCGCCTGCGCCGCCGCGCTCGCCCTCCCGGACGGCACGGAACGCGTGGTCGAGGGCCGCCTCACCGGCACCCTCCGCCACACCCCGGCCGGCGCGTACGGCTTCGGCTACGACCCGATCCTCCAGCCGGACGGCGAGACCCGCACGTGCGCGGAACTGACCCCTGAGCAGAAGAACGCGATCAGCCACCGGGGCAAGGCGTTCCGGGCGCTGGTGCCGGTGGTGCGGGAGCTGGTGGGCTGACACAGAAGTGGCGCTCACCTTCGAAGTGAAGGTGAGCGCCACTTTTTGCCTGTGAGCCCGGTGGGATTTGAACCCACGACACACTGATCCTAAGTCAGCGCCCTCTAGCCAGCTGGGGTACGGGCTCGCGCGCCCACTCTACTGTGTGGTGGCGCGCCCCTTCGAGAAAGCCGCCGTTTGACTGTGGCATGAAGGGCAGAGGTAGCGCAGATTGTCCTGGCGGTCGTCGGCGCGGTTTCCGTTGATGTGGTCGATCTCCAGCACGAGGCGTCTGCCTCGCCATGACTCGCCGGTTCCGCACACCGCGCACGCGCGCGGTAGCCCCACATCGTCGAGTGCGCGTCTCAAGTGGGACGTTCTTGTCCGGGATGCACCGTCCCTCAGGACAAGGATCTCGTCAGCCCTTTTGCGGCTCGGGGAGAGCGTCCCCGCCGCGTGGCCCCGGCCGACGAAGTGGTCAGTCGACAGTCGGTGTCTCTCGATGTCCCGCTTCAGCCGGATGCGAGCGCCGCCGTTGTCGACGTGTCCCAACGCCTTCAGTACGGCGGCAAGGCTCCGGGACTCGGCGACCGCGGTTTCCAGCTGCTCGCGCGGGACGGAGGGCGCGCCCTGCCTGCGCCCGCTGGTGAAGTGGGACGTGTCGATGCCGAGGCGGTCGAGCTTCGCCCGTACGTATCCGTACGGACTGTCGCTCGGCGGCAGGCCCATGTACTCGAACATCTCTCTGATGCTGGACGAGTTGGCGGCCGCTTCGGCGAGGAGCGCGGCCGCGTAGGCCGTGCGTGTCCGTTCGGGAAGAGGCTCGTCCACGAAGTGGGAAGTGTCGATGGCGTAGTGCCGGAGCCGGTCGCGTACGTATCGGCAGGTGCGGCTGCCCAGTGGTGCGTCGAGCCCGCGTACCAGATCGACAAGGCTGGTCGCCGAGGCCGCGGCCCTTTCGAGGACGCTGCGCGTGTACTTGCTGCTCACGCCGTCCTCGTGCGGTTGCGCCCGCGGTAAGTGTCGGTCGCAGCGTGGCAGTTGGGGCACAGGATGCGGAGATTCTCCGGACGGTTGTCCCACCAGTCGCCGCTGATGTGATCGACTTCGAGCCGGAGCGGCTGCCCCTGCCACTCGCCCGGGTTGCCGCATTCGGCGCATGTGTCGCTCACTCCTCCGCGTACCAGTTCCCGCCTTAGTCGTTCGCCGGGAGTCCTCCCGTCGCGCGGGTCGCCGAGAGCAAGGGGGTTTTCACGAACTCCCTCGGGGCGGCGTGGTGGTGTGCGCACGAAGTGGGATGTGTCGATGCGGAGAGCGGCTATGCGGCGGCTGATGTGCGAGTGATTCCCGCCCACCGGATTGATGCCGAGACGGCGCACTACCTCTGCCACGCTCGTGGAGCGGGACACCAGATCGCGCAGCACCTCCTCGGTGTGCCGCACCCTCGTATCGGCGAAGTGCGAGACGTCCACACCCCACTCCGCCACCTTCTTTCGCAGGTAGCTCCGCGCTCCCGGCGTGGGTTTACCTCCACACCACCGCACGGCGCCATTGATGTTCGTCGTCATGCGAGCCGCCTCTTCGAGCAGCGCGCGTGTGTACCGAGCCCCCACGTTTCCCCTCCGTATCCGGCCGTCCGTTCGCGGCCTCGTACGGAGTAACGAACCGGTTATCGGAGCGTCACGTCCGATATCCGACAAGATGCGGAACGGCCCGTACCGCTTCGAGGGGAAGCCGTACGGGCCGTTGGGGGGAGAGGGTCAGAACTTCGGGTCCGGGGTCTGGGCCGCTACCAGTTCCTCCGCCTCCGCCGTCGTTTCGACCGACGGCGGGGAGCCCGCCAGGGGCTTGTTCGCGGTTTCCTTCATGCAGGCCACCGCGATCACGCCGACCAGGGCCGCCGCCATCGCGTAGTACGCCGGCATCAGGTTGGTGCCGGACACGCTGATCAGGGCCGTGATCACCAGCGGGGTCGTACCGCCGAAGATCGACGCGGAGAGGTTGTAGCCCACGGAGAGGGAGCCGTAGCGGACGTTCGTGGGGAACAGGGCCGGGAGGGCGGCGGACATCGTGCCGAGCATGCAGACCAGGGAGAGGCCCAGCATCGCCATGCCGATGATGATCGCGGGGATGCTGCCCTGGCGGATCAGGAGGAAGGCGGGCAGCGAGAGGATCAGGAAGCCGAGCATGCCGGTCATCAGGAGCGGCTTGCGGCCGAAGCGGTCCGAGAGCTTGCCGACCTGGCTGATGATCAGCATCAGGAAGACCATGACGCCGAGCAGGATCAGCAGACCGTGGGTCTCGCTGTAGCCGAGCTCGTCGGAGAGGTACGTCGGCATGTACGACAGGAGCATGTAGTCGGTGATGTTGTACGCGCCGACGAGGCAGATGCAGAGGATCAGCGTCGGCCAGTAGTCGCGGAAGATCTTGGCGAGGTCGCCCTTGGCGGTCGTCTCGACGCTGTCCGCCGCCTCCGTGGCGTGTGCCGTGCCGCCCTCCAGCTTCTGGAAGGCGGGGGTCTCGTCGAGCCGCAGTCGCAGGTAGAGGCCGACGAGGCCGAGCGGGCCGGCGACGAGGAACGGGACGCGCCAGCCCCAGGACTCCATCTGGGCGTCGTTGAGGAGCGCGTACAGGAGGGTCACCAGGCCTGCCGCGCCCACGTAACCCGCCAGCGTGCCGAACTCCAGGAAGCTGCCGAAGAAGCCGCGCCGCTTGTCGGGGGCGTACTCGGCGATGAAGGTCGACGCACCGCCGTACTCACCGCCGGTCGAGAAGCCCTGGAGCATGCGGAAGAAGATCAGCAGGACCGCGGCCCAGACGCCGATGGTCGCGTGGGAGGGGATGAGGCCGATCGCGAAGGTGCCGATCGCCATCATGATCATGGTGAGGGCGAGGACCTTCTTGCGGCCGATCTTGTCGCCCATCGGGCCGAAGAACATGCCGCCGAGGGGGCGGACGAGGAAGGCGACCGCGAAGGTGGCGAAGGAGGAGAGGAGCTGGGTGGTGTCGTTCCCGGACGGGAAGAACACATGTCCCAGGGTGGCGGCGAGGTAGGAGTAGATACCGAAGTCGAACCACTCCATGGCGTTGCCGAGCGAGGCGGCCTTGACCGCGCGCTTGACCGCCTGGTCGTCCGTGATCGTGATGTCGGTGCGCCGCAGCTTGGGGTTCCGGCGCTTCCGGATGGCACGGAAGAGGGCGGGGTGACGTTTGACCGCTTCGGGGTCGGCCACCTGATGGGGGTCGGAGGCCGCCATGGCCGGTTCCTTTCCTCGGCAACTGTTTCAGGAAAGGCTTCTGCGCGGACATGGCGGTGGCAAACCGATTCGGCTGAGGATTGGGATGTCCATCACATGATTTCGGCCATTCGGTCGAGTGGATGGCTCATTCCGGGCGGGTCTGTGCCCCTCTGTCCCTCGTGCCGGGCCTCAGATCTTGAGGTCCTTGATGATCTTGGCGACGTGGCCGGTGGCCTTGACGTTGTAGAAGGCGTGGGCGACCTTGCCGTCCTCGTCGACGACGACCGTGGACCGGATGACGCCCGTCACCGTTTTGCCGTAGAGCTTCTTCTCGCCGAACGCGCCGTACGCCTCAAGGGTCTCCTTGGCGGGATCGCCCACCAGTGTGACCTTGAGGCTCTCCTTCTCGCGGAACTTCGCGAGCTTCTCCGGCTTGTCCGGCGAGACCCCGATGACGTCGTAGCCGGCCTCGGCGAGCAGGTCCAGGTTGTCGGTGAAGTCGCAGGCCTGCTTGGTGCAGCCGGGGGTAAGAGCGGCGGGGTAGAAGTAGACGATGACCTTGCGGCCCTTGTGGTCCGCGAGCGAGACGTCGTTGCCGTCCGCGTCGGGCAGGGTGAAGGCGGGGGCGGTGTCGCCGGGCTGGAGGCGCTCGCTCATGGTTCTCCTCGTTGGTACGTGGGGTCTACGGGACCGAGCGTAATGGGGGTGCCGCCGGGTGCGGATGCGGCGGAACTGACAGACTGTCGATGAAGGTTTACCGGACGAGGACCACGGAGGCGGCGCGGTGTCGGATGCCAGGACCCCTGCGCAGATCGAGGCGGACATCATCAGCAGGCGCGAGCAGCTTGCGGTGGTACTCGATGAGATCGGGGTGCGGGTGCACCCGAAGACGATCATCGGTGACGCGAAGGCGAAGGTCGCCGGGACCGTGGACCGGACGGCCGGACGCGCGTACGTGGCGGTGAACCGGGCCGTGTCGGACGTGAGGGCCCAGTTCGTCTCGCCGTCGGGCAGCCCCCGGCTGGAGCGTGTGATCCCGGCGGCGCTGCTCGCGGTGGGCGTGGTCGGCCTGGTCGTGGCGTCCTCGCGGCGCGGCAGGCGCTGACGGCACGGGGCGCGTGCCCCGTGCACCGCGCGGCGGGGCTGAGACCCCCTGACGCGTGGGCGCCCCGTGGCCCGGTAGGTTGCGGGGCGTGAGCGAGAACACCGACGACAAGCTGCCCATCCGGATGCTGCACGACCGAGTGCTGGTCCGGTCCGAGTCGCCCGAGGGTGAGCGGCGTTCCGGCGGCGGCATTCTGATTCCCGCGACGGCCGCCGTCGGCCGTCGGCTGGCGTGGGCCGTGGTGGTGGCGGTGGGGCAGAACGTACGGACGGTCGAGCCGGGTGACCGGGTGCTGTTCGATCCGGAGGACCGGGCGGAGGTCGAGGTGCGGGGTGTGGCGTACGTGCTGATGCGCGAGCGTGACTTGAATGCGGTGGCCGCGGACCGGTTCGAGGGTTCGGAGGACTCGACGGGGCTGTATCTGTAGATCCGCGGATCTGTGTGTGAAGGGCCCGGTGACCGTTGTCACCGGGCCCTTTGCCTGTCCTTTGCTACGGTGGGAAGCACCCCGACGAGACGCGCCGTACCGGGTTCCGCAAAGACGACGCACCCGTGTTGTTCGCGTGTTCTGTCTCGTCGGAGGTGCTGTCGTGGCGTGGGTTCTGCTGGTCGTCGCCGGTCTGCTGGAAGTGGCCTGGTCGATCGGGATGAAGTACACGGAGGGGTTCACCCGGCTGTGGCCGAGTGTGTTCACGGGGCTGGGGATCGTGGCGAGCATGGTGCTGCTGTCGCATGCGGCCCGGACGCTGCCGATCGGTACGGCGTACGGGGTGTGGGTCGGGATCGGCGCGGCGGGTGCCGCGGTCCTGGGCATGGTGGTGCTGCACGAGCCGGTGACGGCGGCCCGGATCTTCTTCGTGTGTCTGCTGCTGGTGGCGGTCGTGGGGCTGAAGGCGACCTCGGGGCACTGAGCCCGGGTCCGGGTTCAGGGGCGGGTGCTCGGGGCGCGGGTGCTGGGCGCCCTGGTGCCGCGGGGGCCTTCGAAGAAGCCCTCGTCGCCGCCTCCGTCTCCGCCGTCGCCGGCTCGTGCAGCACCACCATGCCCAGGACCGCGGCACCCGCCGCGCCGATCCCGACCCACACCCCGTACGCCGTACCGATCGGCAGCGTCCGGGCCGCATGCGACAGCAGCACCATGCTCGCCACGATCCCCAGCCCCGTGAACACACTCGGCCACAGCCGGGTGAACCCCTCCGTGTACTTCATCCC